>NZ_CP178858.1:4800000-7265469 GCF_052056005.1 Massilia sp. GER05
TCGCCGGTGTTGATGAAGGCGTTGGTCGACGCGGCGAAGATACGGCCCGCGCCGCCCGTGGCGAACACGGTCGTTTTCGCCTGCAGCATCATGACGTCGCCCGTTTCCATTTCGAGCGCGATCACGCCGAGGACGTCGCCGTCGGCGTTGCGGACCAGGTCCAGCGCCTGCCATTCGACGAAGAAGTGCGTGCGCGAGCGGACGTTACGTTGATACAGCGTGTGCAGCAGCGCGTGGCCGGTACGGTCGGCGGCGGCGCAGGCGCGCTGCACCGGCTTCTCGCCGAAGTTGGCGGTGTGGCCGCCGAACGGACGCTGGTAGATCGTGCCGTCCGGGTTGCGGTCGAACGGCATGCCGAAGTGTTCGAGCTCGTACACGACCTTCGGGGCTTCGCGGCACATGAATTCGATGGCGTCCTGGTCGCCCAGGTAGTCCGACCCCTTGACGGTGTCGAACATGTGCCAGTACCAGTCGTCCTCGCTCATGTTGCCGAGGGATGCGCCGATGCCGCCCTGCGCTGCCACCGTGTGCGAGCGGGTCGGGAACACTTTCGACAGCACGGCCACGTTCAGGCCCGCTTCGGACAGTTGCAGCGCCGCGCGCAGGCCGGAACCGCCGGCGCCGACGATGACGACGTCGAAATGGCGGACGGGGATGTTGGTGTTGATTGCTGCCACGATTACACGCTCCAGAGAATTTGCACAGTCCAGGCGGCGCAGGCGAGCAGCCAGAGCACCGTGGCGATCTGCAGGGTCAGGCGGATGCCGACCGGTTTGACGTAGTCCATCCAGATGTCACGGATGCCCACCCACACGTGGTAGAACAGGCCGAAGAACGTGACCATCGTGAAAAGCTTGAACCACTGGCGGGCGAACAGGCCGGCCCAGCCTTCGTACGTAAAATTCTGGCCGGTCAGGAACGAGACCAGCAGGATGACGGTGAAGATGACCATCACGATGGCGGTGACGCGCTGGGCCAGCCAGTCGCGCATGCCGTAGTGCGCGCCGACGACGAGGCGGCGCTGTCCGATATTCTTGGGGGTAGCCATGATTAAAACACTCCGAACAGTTTGAGGGCGACCAGCAGGGTCAGCGCCAGGGCGACGACGAGCACGTAACGCGCGGTGCGCTGCGCCGCGTCCTTGTCCAGGGCCATGTGGTTGTCCATGAACAGGTGGCGGATGCCGGCGCAGAAGTGGTGCAGGTAGCCCCAGGACAGGCCCAGGATGACGATCTTCGTGAACGGATGGCTGACGATCCCGGCGAAGTGCGCGAACGAGATCTCGGAACGGATGCTCTGCTCGAACAGGTAGAGCAGGAACGGCAGGAACAGGAACAGCACGAAGCCGCTGATACGGTGCAGGATCGACACGATGGCCGACGGCGGCTGCTTGTAGTTCATCGTGATGTCCGTAATGTTCACGTTACGGATCGGCTGCCTTCGCTCCTGCACTTTTTTTATCGCTTCTGACATTCCAGCACTCTTCCAAAATTTAAAGTTATGGGCCCGCCGGAACGCGTCCATGCGGCTCTCGCCGCAAAAAACTTGTCCGTGGGATACCTGTATTATCGCGAAATCTCACTATGCTGTCCAATATATGGATAATCTAGGATCCATACTTTTCACAGATACCGCATGGAACTCAGACATTTACGCTATTTCGTCGCCGTCGCCGAGGAAGGCAATATCACCCGCGCGGCGGAACGGCTCGGCATAGGCCAGCCGCCGCTGAGCCAGCAGATCCACGCGCTGGAGCGGGAGCTCGACGTGAAGCTGTTCCACCGCACCGGCCACGGCGTGGTGCCGACCGACGCCGGCAAGGCGCTGCTCGTCGACGCCAAGCGCCTGCTGGGCGACGTGGAGCACGCGACCTTGAACGCGCAGCGGGCCGGACGCGGTGAGACAGGCCATTTGCACCTCGGCTTCACCGCGTCCGCCGCGTTCCACCCGATCGTGCGCGCGCTGGTGCGCGAATTCCGCAATGCGTATCCCGGCGTCGGCCTCACGCTCACCGAAGGCACGACGGCGCACCTGCTGGCCCAGCTCGAGGAAGGCCGGATCGACCTGGCCTTCCTGCGCCCGGGCGTGCACTCGTTCGCCGGCGTCGTCCTGCAGGACATCGCGAGCGAGTCGATGAAGGCCGTGCTGCCGGTCACGCATCCACTCGCGCGGCGGGCGAGAATCCCCCTGTCCGCGCTGGCGCAGGAGCCGTTCGTGCTGATTCCCCGCGCGGCGAGCCCGATGCTGCACGACGAGATCGTGTCGGCCTGCCGCCACGCGGGGTTCGAACCGATGCCGGGCCAGCAGGCGCCGCAGCTGTCCACCGTCGTCAGCCTCGTCGCGGCGGAATTCGGCGTGTCGATCGTGCCGGCGTCCGTCAGCCAGTTCCACGCCGAAGGGGTGACGTACGTGGACATCGCGGATGCAAAAGTCCGCTCGAAGCTGGCGCTGGCGTCGCTCGAAGGGAATTCGTCGACGAAGGTGGGGAATTTTCTCGAGATCGCGCGCCAGGCGGCGACTCGGCCGAACGGGAGATAACGACATGTCGACAGAACCAGACCGCCCCTCACAATATCAACGCGGCCGCTTCGTGCTGGTGCACCAGGCGGTCGTCGTCGTGGCCACGATCGTCTCGGCGCCCGCGCTGGGCCTACTCGGCGCGGTCACCGTACTCGCGCCCCTCCTCAAGCTGCGCGGCGCCACGCGGCGCGACGCGAACACGGTGTTGATCAGCGTGGCGCTGGGCGTGGCGACGATGGCGCTCGTGTTCGGCGCCGGCGTGGCCATGCTTGCATACGGCCTCGGGCACGACCGCAACTGGAGCTGAGCGGCTTTACCCCACCTGCGCCGCGATCCGCGCCGCGCTTTCCGGGTCCGTCTGCCGGATCGCCTCGACGAACACGTCCAGCGACGACCCGCACGCGAACACGAGCACGTCCCCGCGGCGGCACAGCGACAAGCCGAGGCGGATCGCCTCGCCCACGTCCAGTTCGCGGTGCAGGGTATCCGTCTTGCCGACGACTTCCTCGGCGCCCTGCAGGATCAGGTCGACGGCGCCGCCGTAAGCGCGCCCGCGGCTCGACGATTCGTACACGACCAGTTCGTCGAAGCGCCCGGCGCACACGCGGCCAACTTCCAGCAGGTCGGCGTCGCGCCGGTCGCCCGGTGCCGTCACGATGCCCACCAGCTGGCCGGGCAGCAGCGAACGCGCCATCTCGGCCAGCGCGGCATACGCGGCCGGATTGTGGGCGTAATCGACGATGACCGTCACGCCGCGCACGTCGAACACGTTCGTGCGCAGCGGGTTCGTCTTGCCGTCGCTGACGAACGTCGACAGCCCCGTCGCGATCTGCAGGTTGCTGAAGCCGGCCGCCATCAGGCCCGCCGCCGCCGCGAGACCGTTGGCGATGTTGTAGCGCGCGCGGCCGCCCAGGGCGATCGGCATCGCTTCCACGCGCACCAGCTCCTGGTGGTAAGTGGCATCCGCCACGACGATCGAATTGTCCTGGAAGTAGACGGCGCGGCCGCCCTCTTCCAGGTGGCGCAGCAGCACGGGACTGTCCGCCTCCATCGCAAAGTACACGATCTCCACGTCCGGATGCACGCGGCGCGCCATCGCCACGCACAACGGGTCCTCGGCGTTCAGCACGACGGCGCGGCTGGCGGACAGCGGCACCACGGCCTTCACCTGCGCGAGGTCTTCGATCGTGTCGACGCCGTCCAGGCCCAGGTGGTCGGCCGACACGTTCAGCACCATGCCGATGTCGCAGCGGTCGAAGGCGAGGCCGCGTTTCAGGATGCCGCCGCGCGCCGTCTCCAGCACGGCGAACTCCACGTCCGGCGAGGCGAGCACCGTGCGCGCCGACCAGTAGCCCGTGCAATCGCCCTTCGTGACTTCCTTGCCGGCGATGTAGACGCCGTGCGTCGTCGTCACGCCCGTGACCTTGCCCGCGAGGCGCACCGTGTGCGCCATCAGCAAGGTGGTCGTCGTCTTGCCGTTCGTGCCCGTGCACGCGATGATCGGGATGCGCCCGTCCGACTCGCCCATCAGGCCCTGGACGATGGCGTCGCCCGCATCGCGCGGCGTGCCGCCGCTGGGATGCTGGTGCATGCGGATGCCGGGTGCCGCGTTGACTTCGATGACGGCGCCGCCCTGGTCCGCCAGCGGCTGGGCGATGTCGCGGCAGACGATGTCGATACCGGCCACGTCCAGGCCGATCTTCGCGGCCGCGCGCACGCACAGGCGGCGCGTGGATTCCGGCAGCAGGTCCGTCACATCTTCGGCCGTGCCGCCCGTGGACAGGTTCGCGTTCCCGCGCAAATACACCGTCGTGCCGGCGGCAGGCACGGTGTCCGGGACGAGGTCCTGGCGCCGCAGCAGGTCTTCCGCATGGGCGTCCAGCGCGATCTGCGTGAGGATGTTCGTGTGGCCCGCGCCGCGCGCCGGATTGCGGTTCTCGAGATCGACGAGTTCGCGCACCGTGTGCGTGCCGTCGCCCACGACGTGCGCGGGCCGCCGCAGCGACGCCGCCGCCACCTTGCCGCCCGCGACGAGCACGCGGTAGTCCGCGCCTTCGATGAAGCGTTCGACGATGATGTGGCGGCCGAACTTGCGCGCGTACGCGTAGGCCTGCTCGACTTCTTCATCCGTGCGGCACGCGACCGTGACGCCCTTGCCCTGGTTCGCGTCCAGCGGTTTTACGGTCACCGGCGCGTTCAGCTTATTTGCCATGTGATGGGCGACGCGCAGCGCGTCTTCGACAGTCGTCACCGTCTCGCCCTGCGGCACCGGCACGCCCGCCTCGTGCAACAGCTGCTTGGTGAGCTGCTTGTCGCTGGCGATGCGTACGGCGATGGTGCCCGTGTCGCCCGTGATCGTCGCCTGGATGCGCTTCTGCTTCACGCCCCAGCCCAGCTGGAACAGGTTCGCGTCTTCCGTGATGCGCGTGACGGGAATGCCTCGCTCCTGCGCGGCGGCCAGCACGGCGGCCGTGCTCGTGCCGATCGCGTAGTGCTCTGCGATCTCGCGCAACTCTTCCAGGCGCGGCGCCAGGTCGAATGCGTGGCCGTGCGCGAGCGTGTCGACGATGTCCACCGCCAGCGCGAACGCCGGCTGCGCGACCTTTTCGAGCTGGTAGGCGCAGACGATGCGGTACTGGCCCGGCTCGCCCGTCACGGGACGCGTGCGCCCGAACGCGACGGGCGCGCCCGCGAGGCATTGCAGGCCCAGGGTCACATGCTCGATCACGCGCGCGAGATACGTGCCTTCGCGCAGGCGCTGGGCGAAGCCGCCCGGCTGGCCCGTCGGAACGAGGTAGTCCGCGAGCGATGGCAACAGGGCCAGCAGCGCCTCGTTGAATTGCGGGAGGTCGCGGGTCGAGATGCCGTACAGATCGTCCAGGTCGAGCACGGACAGCAGGCAGGGGGTGGCGGCGTGGATGTTCGGTCCGCGCAAGAAGCGTTGTTCGAGTATGTGCACAGGAATCCCTTGTTTGTCGGTCGTCGCGGCGCGCGCGGGCGCGCCGCTGCGTTCATTTCAAGCGTCCAGCAGCTGCGAATACATCCGCGTGGCCATCAGGCCGATCGCCGTGTGGTGCACGGACGGCGACATCAGCTGCGCCAGCATGGCCATCGCCTCCGGCTTGCCGGCGGCCGCCGCCACGCGCTGTTCCAGCTGGTGCAGTTCGGAGTCGCCGCCGGTGCCCGCGGGGCGGCGGCGGATCAGGCCCCGCTCCGGATAACCGCTGCGCTGCGCATGCTGCGTGAGGCTGTCGAGCGTGCGCTGGCGTGCGCGGTGGCTCAGCACGCGGGTCGTGCGCGCGGCGGCGCTGGCGTCGCGCGGCGTCGTGATCCAGTCGCGCAGCACCTGCTGCTCGTAGCTCGAGAACACGCCGAACATCTCCGCCCGCTCGCCCTGGATCAGGCGCCAGAAGCGGCTCTGCTCCACGTCTTCGCCGCGCTGGATCCAGCCGGACTCCTCCAGCTTCGTGAGGAAGTCGGGGATCTGCTGCGGATCGCCGAGCCAGTCGTTGACGGAGCGGCCGGCCACGCGGCAGTAATCCGAGTGCATGTTCTTGCCGATGGCCGCCTTGGCGCCGAAGATCTCGACCAGTTCGGCTTCGAGGTCGAAGGCGCCGATGACGGAGGTCGTGCACGCGCCCAGGTCGTTCAGCCGGTAGCCGTCCAGCACGCGCCGGAAGAACGCGGCCGGGTCGCCCGACTGCGCCATCAGGTGGCGCAGCGCCTGCACGGCCTTGTGCGCGTGGCCGCTGCCGGCGTTGTCCACGGTGACGTGCAGCGTGAAGTAATACGGATCGATCCCGAGTTCGTTCAACTCGTACGACGTGATCAGCAAATGCAGCGGCAGTTGTTCGTAGCCGAGGTTGTAGCCCACCACTTCCGGCAGGAAGGCGTCGGCGTTGTACGCGAGCGCGAGCTGGATGGCGCCCTGCACGAAGTGGTCCGGCGGCAGCGTCTCCCAGTGTTCGCAGCCGTGCGCCGCGAGCAGGCGGCGGTACAGCGTGACGTGGTTCTTGTCCGGCACGCCGTCGCCCAGCTCTTCGAGATAGGTCTTGATCAGGGGGTGGAAGTCCGGATTCTCCCAGCGCGACAGGGTGCCGTACAGCCAGGCGCCGTCGACGAGCTTCGTGGGCGCGACGCCCTTCAGGAAGTACAGCGCATGCGACTTGTTCGTGAAATAGCGGCGCGGCGCGCCATTCTTGCGCGCGGCGAGGTATTCGCGGTACGCGATGCCGACCGATTCGGCACGGCCCTGGATCCAGCCCTGCAGCTGCCACACCGCATCCGGCAGTTCGCACGGTTCGGCGCGCGCGACTTCGATCTGTGCCGCGAGGAATGCGCGGGACGCCTCGAGGGCCGCGGCCGGGTTGTCCATCAGCGCGAAGTACAAATCCCTGGCGGACGATACCTGGACCGGGCGGGTGTCCCGGCCCGTCGCGCGGGCCGGGCTGTCGACGACAAAAGTGGAGGTCATAACAAATCTTTTGGTAAATGTTCTACCAAGATTATGCGGACCCGGCCAACTTGGCGTAATCGGTACGCTTCCCTCCAGAATGTCGGACAGGGATTACAAAAAATATATCGTTGCAGAATAAAAAAGCGGCGCCGCAGCGCCGCTTCATCAAAGTCACGCCGAATTACGGCTGCGTCACGCCACTCAGCAAGGAACGCGAACGGGCATAGCCGAAATACACCAGCAGGCCCAGCACCAGCCAGATGAGGAATGCCACCCACGTGATCGCGGACAGGAACGACATCAGCGCCAGGCAGAACACGACGGCGATGCCCGGCACGATGGGCACGCCCGGGCAGCGGAACGCGCGCTTCAGGTCCGGCCGCTTCTTGCGCAGGACGATGACGGCGACGGAGACGAGGCAGAACGCGGCCAGCGTGCCGATGTTGACGAGCTCGGCCAGCACGTTCAGCGGCACGAACGCGGCAATCAGGCCGAACAGGATGCCGACCACCCACGTCGCGAAGAACGGGGTGCCGAATTTCGGGTGCACGGTGGACAGCTTCGCCGGCAGCAGGCCGTCGCGCGACATCGCGTAGATGATGCGGGTCTGGCCATAGGCCATCACCAGGATCACGGTGGTCATGCCGAGGATCGCGCCCAGGTCGATCCAGCCGGCGAACCAGTTTTCGCCCGCGTGCTGCAGGGCCAGCGACACCGGGTGGTCGATGCCCTTGAACATCTGGAACGGGACGATGCCGGTCATGATGGCGGCGACGATCACGTACAGGATCGTGCAGATGGTCAGCGAGCCGATGATGCCGATCGGGAGGTCGCGTTCCGGACGCTTGACTTCCTCGGCGGCCGACGTGACGGCGTCGAAGCCGATGAACGCGAAGAACACGACGGCGGCGGCGCTCATGATGCCCGTGCCGCCGAACGGCGCGAACGGATGCCAGTTGGCCGGCGTGACGTGCTTGAAGCCGACGGCGATGAACAGCAGCACGACGATCATCTTGATGACGACCATGACGTTGTTGACGCGGGCCGATTCGCGCACGCCGTACGACAGCATCGCGGTCAGCACGAGCATGATGACCAGCGCCGGCAGGTTCATCACGCTGTGCACGCCCGGCACCGCGCCCGGGGCGGCGGACAGGATCTCGGGAATCGTGATGCCGAAGCCGCCCATCAGCGACTGGAAATAGCCGGACCAGCCGACGGCCACCGCCGACGTCGCCAGCCCGTATTCGAGCAGGAGGTCCCAGCCGATCATCCAGGCGACGAGTTCGCCGAGGACGACATAGCTGTAGGTATAGATCGAACCGGCGATCGGCACGGTCGACGCGAACTCCGCGTAGCACATGGCCGCGAAGCCGCACGCGATGGCGGCGACGATGAACGACACCGTCAACGCCGGACCGGCCGTCAATGCGCCGGTACCGGTCAGCACGAAGATACCGGTGCCGACGATCGCCCCGATGCCCATGAGGATGAGGTCGGTTGGCCCCAACACTTTCTTCAGCCCGCCCGGGGTACGGGAGGCTGCGACCATGTTGTCGAGATTCTTGGTTCTGAAAAGACTCACTGCTTTCTCCAATCGATAGTAGATAGATCCCGGTCCCTGATTGTTATGCGCGGCGGGCAGGCGATAACCTGCACATTCATCCGCCGAAGGGGGTCTCCTCCTGGGCTCGGGCCGCCGGGACTGGCATGCAAGAACAATGCCGGTCGCCAGCCTGGCGGCGTCACATTATCGCCATTCTGTTATCCAGAATCAAAGGAAATACTCAATATTTCAAGGTGTAGAAGCTGGGAAACCGCGAAAAACGGCCAGGAACGCCTAGCGCAACGTGCAAATGAGGAGTTCCGGATCGGCATTCAGCCGCAGCGGAATGCCGGAACAGCCGATGCCGCGGCTGACGATCAGCGGGCCGTTGCCGGGCACGTCGTAGCGGCCGTAGCAGAAATCGCGCGAGCACGGGCCGCTGGGATGGAACAGCGGCGCACCATCCGGGAGCGCGATCTGGCCGCCGTGGGTGTGGCCGGCGAAGGCGACGTCGAAGCGCTGGCCCTGCAGGCGGTACAAGCCGTCGGGGGAATGCGTGAGGTAGATCCGGACGGCGCCCGCGCCGGCGAACGTGGCGCCGGCCGACGGCGCCCCGGTCCACGGATCGTCGATGCCGCACACGCTGACGCCGCCGAACGGCGCCGGCAGCGCGACGTTGCGGTTCACGAGCACCTCGGCGCCGCCCGCGCGCAGCGCGTCCTCGATGATGCCGCGGCCGTTCCAGGTGTCGTGGTTGCCGATGACGGCATAGGTGCCCAGCGGGGCCCGCGCGCCCGCAATGAAGTCCGCCAGGACGGCCACGTTCTCCGCATCGAAACACACGTAGTCGCCGCCCAGCAGCATCACGTCCGGCGCTTCCGCGCGGATCGCGGCCAGCAGGTCGTCGAACACGGCGGGATGCGTCGTGGGGCCGGCGTGGAAATCGGACGCGAAACCGATGCGCAGCGGCTGCGCCAGCCGGCGTTCCGGGCCCAGCTCCACCTGCTGGCGCGTCACCCGTACCTTGCCCAGGCCGCCGAGCCGGTAGCTCATCCCGGCCACGAAGCCCCTCAGCAGGGCGGCATTCAGGACGCGTTCGAACGCATTGCGCAGAGGTTGCTCGTGCTTGTGACTGGACATAGGACCCGCACTTTACACCAACTGCGCCCCCGGTGAGGTAACATTGCCTTTTTGCCCAGGGCTACCATGCTGACACCCGACCAGTTCCTCGCCTTCCTCGCCGCCGCCATCCTGCTGACCCTGTCGCCGGGGCCGGACAACATGATGGTATTGAGCGTGGGCGTGGCGAAGGGCCGAGTGCGCGGCATCGCGTTCGGGCTCGGATGCGCGTTCGGGTGCCTGTCGCACACGCTGCTGGCCGTCGTGGGCGTGTCCGCCCTCATCGCCGCGTCGCCGCTGGCGTTCACGACGCTCAAGGTGTGCGGCGGCCTGTATCTCGCGTGGATGGGCTGGCACGCCATCCGCAGCCGCGGCGGCGCCCGCGTCGACACGGCGCATGCCGCCGCCGACCCGGCCCGCGCGCTGTTCTTCAAGGGGCTGGTGGCGAATGCGATCAATCCGAAGGTCGCCCTGTTCTTCCTGTCGTTCCTGCCCCAGTTCGTCGTTGCCCAGCGCGGCGACGCCAACCTGCAGACGGCGCTGCTGGGCCTCACGTTCACCCTGCAGGCCGTCGTCCTGTTCGGCCTGCTCGGCTTCTTTTCCGGCGCCATCGGCCAGTGGCTCGCGCGCCGCCCCAAAGCCGGCCAATGGCTCGACCGCATCGCCGGCACGATCTTCATCGCCCTCGGCCTGCGCCTGATCGTGGCGCGCTGACGGCATCCCTCGGATACATAGTCGCTTTTCGTTTTAACGTTCGTCATATATCGAACGGCGAATATCTTCGTTCACGCGGAGTCCCCCGTTTGCCATACTGGGCCGACTCTGCTGAAGGAGATCGACCATGCATCTGGCACTACACCCGGTTCCCGCATCGTCGGACGGCTACGCCCACCCGGCCCTGGCGTCCGACCCGTATGACCCCATTGCCGCCGCCCACGACCTGGCGGCGCGCGGGCGGCAGTGGATCCGCGCTTCCGGCCTGCTCGCCCTCCCGGTGCCGCGCGAATACGGCGGCCTCGGGGCGAGCTGGAAGACGATCGGCGAGGTCGTGCGCATCGTCGCACGTGCCGACGGCGCCCTCGCCCACCGGCTCGGCCTCCACCACCTCCAGATCGCCGGCATCCGCCTGACGGGCAACGCGCGCCAGCAGCGCCGCCTGCTGTTCGAGACCATCGAGCACGACGTGTTCTGGGGCGAGACCCTGAACCCGCTGGACCAACGCCTCGTCGCCCGGCCGACGGCGGGCGGCTACGTGCTGGACGGCGCCAAGGCTTGTGCAGCAAGTTCGGTCGGGTCAGACCGGCTCACCGTGTGCGCCTGGGACCCGCTCGCGCACGGCACGCTGGTCGCCGTGCTGCCCACGCAGCGGGATGGCGTCGCCGTCCACGCCGACTGGAACGCGTTCGGCCTGCGCCACGCCGCCAGCGGCACCGTGACGTTCACCGGCGTGCAGCTGACGGAAGACGACGTGCTGCAGCCGGCCGCCCGCGCAGCCACGCCGCGGGCGGCCTTGCGCGCGCAGGTGGCGCAGATGATCGTCGCGAACGTGTACGTCGGCCTCGCCGAGGGCGCGCTGGAGGCGGCGCGCGGCGAGGCGCAGCCGTGGTTCCAGATGCTTGTGCGACCCGCGCAGGTGCTGGCCGAAGGCGCCGCCGCGGCGCTGGACGACGCGTTCGCGCGCGGCCACCATCTGACGGGACGCGAACGGCGCCAGGTCGCGCTGGCGGCCGCGGAAGCGAAGGTCGTCGCGCACAAGACCGCGATCGGGATCGGCCGCCACGCCCTCGGCGGCACGCTGCCCGAACCCGCCGCATACCCGTGACGGAGCCGCCATGAGCATCATCCGTCTCGACCGCGTGCGCACATCCTTCGGTGCCGACCCCGTGCTGCGCGACGTATCGCTGCACGTGGCGGGCGGCGACGTCTTCGGCATCGCCGGCCAGAGCGGCGCCGGCAAGTCGACCCTCCTCCGCACGATCAACCTGCTGGCGAGCCCGGACAGCGGCGCCGTCATCGTCGCGGGCCGCGACCTGACGCGGCTGTCGAAACGCGACCTGCGCGCCGCGCGCCAGAACATCGGCATGATCTTCCAGCACGACAACCTGCTGCAGAACCTGACCGTGTTCGACAACGTCGCGTTCCCGCTGCGCCTGCACGGCATGCTGAATCCTCCGCGCCTGCGCCGGCGCGTGCAGGCGTGCCTGGAGCTCGTCGGCCTGGCGGCGCGGGCGGACGAGTATCCGGCACGCCTGTCCGGCGGCCAGAGACAGCGCGCGGCCATCGCCCGGGCGATCGCAAGCCAGCCCGAGGTCCTGCTGTGCGACGAGCCGACGTCCGCCCTCGATGCGGAAGCGACGCGGGCCCTGCTCGCGACCCTGCGCACCGTGAGTGCGGATCTCGGCGTCACGATCGTCATCGTCAGCCATGAACTGCCCGCCCTGGCGGCGCTGTGCAACCGCGTGGCGGTGATCGAACACGGCGTCGTCGCGGAAACGTTCGCCCCCGCCGACACGACGGCCCCGCGCGTCACACCCCTCGGCCGCGAACTCGCGTTCCACGCCACCGAAGCCGGTGCGCTGTTCCATCCAGGAGTCCTCCATGCTTGAGAGTCTCATCGACCTGTTGCCCGACCTGGCCGTCGCGCTGGGCCAGACCCTGGCCATGCTCGGTATCGGCGTGTGCGCCGCCGTGCTGTTCGGCGGCCCGCTCGGCGTCGTCCTGTTCGTCGTCGGCGCCGGCCAGTCGCTGCGCAACCGTCCCCTCGCGCTGCTGCTCGGGTGGACCGTGAACACGATCCGCTCGTTCCCGTTCATCATCCTGCTCGTCGCGCTCGTGCCGCTTACCCGGCTGATCGCCGGCAGTTCGATCGGGCCGCTCGCGGCCTCCGTGCCGCTGTCGATCGCCGCCGTCCCGTATTTCGCGCGCCTCGTCGAACAGACCCTGCGCGACGTGCCGCGCGGCGTGATCGAGGCGGCGCGGGCAATGGGCGCGTCCGAGCTGCAGATCGTCACCCGCGTGCTGCTGGTCGAAGCCCGCTCCGGCCTCGTGCTGGCGCTGACTGCCCTCGCGATCGGTTTTCTCTCGTACGCCGCGGCGGCCGGCGTCGTGGGCGGCGGCGGCATCGGCGACCTCGCCATCCGCTACGGCTACTACCGCTTCGAGACGGACATCATGGTGTTCACCGTCGTCGTGCTGGTCGCGCTCGTGCAGGTCATCCAGCTCACGGGCGACCGCTTCGCGCGGCGGCTGGACAAGCGCCAGGCGGGCTACGCGAGGACAGATTGACCCCGCCTCTCACGATAAATGGAAATTTCTGCATAGAAATTTGATTGCCGGCCACGTTTTTTGCTACATTGGCGGTTTTATCTCTTCGGGATGGCTGCCATTCCCGCTTGCGGCCGCGAATGCGCGAATCCACTCTGTTCAAGCACCTGACTTCCAGCTCGATCGTTACCGCCTGCTGCGTGCTCGGTCTGCTGTATTTCGGGCGCGACGTCCTCGAACCGCTCGCGCTGGCGGTCATCCTCAGCCTCGTGATCGCCCCGCTGATCCGCACGCTGCGGCGCATCGGCCTGGGCCAGGTACCGGCGACGATTCTGTCCGTGCTGATGGTGGGCACGTGCGTGGTCGGCCTGGGCATCGTCCTCGCGTTCCAGCTCGTCGCCGTGACGGGCGACCTGCCGAAATACCGTGCCGCGATCCGCACCAAGGTCGCGGCCGTGCGCGAGATGACGGAGCGGCCGTTCGCCCGCATCGAGGCCGAGATCAGCGCCGTGCAGCCGCAGGCGCAGCAGAGCGGCACCGTCAGCAGCCGGCGCGGCATGAGCACCGTGACCGTCAGCCCGACGCAGCCGCTGCCCGTCGAGATCCGCCAGCCGCGCCTGACGACGCGCGATTCGCTCGCGCGCCTGTTCGCGATGGCGTGGGGACCGCTGGGCGAAGCGGGCCTCGTGCTCGTGCTGCTCGTCTTCATCTCGCTCGAACACGAATCGCTGCGCGACCGCCTGATCCGGCTCGCCGGCCAGACCGAAATCAACCGCACGATCCGCACCCTGGGCGACGCGGCCCAAGGCGTGTCGCGCTTCTTCCTGTCGCAATTCACCGTCAACCTGACGTTCGGCACCCTCATCGGCGTGCTGCTGTGGCTGGCCGGCGTACCGCACGCGGGCCTGTGGGGCGCGCTGTCCGGCATGCTGCGCTTCGTGCCCTACCTGGGCGTGATGGCGGCGGGCGCCGTCATCGCCGTGTTCGTCGCCGCCATCGACCCCGGCTGGCAGCTGGCCCTGTCCTGCATCGCCCTGTTCGTCGCGCTGGAACTGTTCGTCGCGAACGTGGTCGAACCGAAGGTCTACGGCCACAGCTCTGGCCTGTCGCCGCTCGCCGTGATCGTCTCGGCCGTGTTCTGGGGCGCGATGTGGGGGCCGGTGGGCCTGCTGCTGTCGACGCCGCTGACCCTGTGCTTCGTCGTGGCGGGCCGCCACGTACGCGGGCTGGAACCGGTGACGATCCTGCTGGGCGACGCCCCCAACGTCTCGGGCGCCCAGCGTTTGTACCAGCGCCTGCTGACGGCCGACAGCGACACGATCGTGCGCGACGCCCACGCCTACCTGCGCCGCGCCAGCTTCGCGCGCTATTGCGACAAGGTGCTGCTGCCGGGCCTCGCCCTGGCCGGCGCCGACATGCGCGCGGGCCGCATCGACGCGGGCCAGATGGAAACCATGCGCGCCGCCATGGGCCGCGTGGCGGCGACCCTGAACCCGGAAGGCCGCACGCCCGCGCGCACGCGGCGCCGCCGCGACGTCTCGCTGCTCGACGCCAACCTGGGCGCCTACCTGCGCCAGATGCGCGAGACCCGCCAGGGCCGCTGGCAGGGCTCGCTGGACGTGCCCGCGCACTCCGTCGTGCTGTGCGCCGCGCTCGCGGCCGAACGGGACGAACTGCTCGCCGAGCTGCTCGTGTCGGCGCTGCGGGACGCCAACATCGATGCGCGCAGCACCCTGCTCGGCACGGCCGACCGGCCCGGTCCGGAAAAGGCGGAGCTCATCTCCACCGTGATCCTGCCGTACCCCGTCGAGGACCGGCTCGGGGACTGGCTGAACGCCGTCACGGAACTGCGCACCCACCTGCCGGATGCGCTGCTCGCCACCGTCAAGCTGCCGTTCGACCAGTCGCCCGTGCCGCAGCCGACGGTCGAGGAGCATGTCGACATCGTGTTGCGCTCGTTCGAGGAAGCGCTGGCGTTCGTGGCGCCGGAGCGGGCGCCGCGCGGGTGAGCGCGTCGAAGAAATCGCTACACCATTTCGTTCATTATCTGATGTGATATTTCCATATGGCAACTTGATGTATAGACGCCATGACGACATGTTCAACCTGAACAAGGCAATCGATAAATAGACGATTCGCTATGCCGGCAACGATGCCCATCGTTCCCGGCTCGGCATTTCTCGCTGCTCACTCCGCCTCATTGAGCTGGTGGAACGGCAACCGGACAAATTTCCTTCCCAATCGGATCTCATCTGGTACAGAATCGGCTGCTAGCACAAGCGCGGTCGGCCGATTCCGCCCGACACGATCGGCGCTGCCAAACATGGCGTTTTCCGGTGCCGAGGCGTAACGCCCACTTGCAATCCCTCTACTTCAACACCGGGTGGACGGGCACTCTTCTACGTGGTTATCGGACGAATCGCGAAACTGCTTTCAAAGAGTTGCCTTGTCGCTATAATGTTTCCAAACATCACTTTTGCGGGTCATGGCAGCGTCTACTCATCCTGATACGACTGGCACATCGAACGTCGTTCCCGGCTCCGGTCGTCCCGAACACTACGAACTGCGCGCCCGACTCGGCGAGGGCGGATTCGGCGTAGTCTACGAAGCATGGGACACTCGCCTGCACCGCAGCGTCGCGATCAAGACCATACGGCACGGCTCGATGGCAAGCGCGGACCTCGTGCGTGAAGCGCGCCTGGCCGCGTCGCTGCATCATCCCGCCTTCGTGAAGGTGCACGCCATTGAGGATGACGGCATTAGTCAATTCATCGTCATGGAACTGGTGCATGGCCGCACGCTGACACAGATTCTGCGGGGAGGCCCAGTCAATCTCGCGACTGCTCTCGATTGGGTAGGCCAGGTGGCGGAGGCGCTGCGCGACGCGCATGCATCCGGTCTCGTGCATGGCGATATCAAGCCGTCGAACCTGATGATCGAAGACGGTGGACGCGTGCGCATCCTCGACTTCGGTCTCGCGCTACGCCAGGACGCGCTGGCCACCGAGACCGTGTCGCTGGGCGAGGTCGCAGCTACCGGCCAGACCGATCCCCAGGGCACGATCGCCTACATGGCGCCCGAACGGCTGCAGGGCGCGACGCCCGATCCGCGCGCGGACGTATATGCGCTCGGCGTCATCCTGTACGAACTCGTCTGCGGCAAGCGGCCGTTCGCGGCCCTGCATGGGCTGGCACTTGCCGCTGTTCTCATCCAGACGTCGTCGGATGGGTGGGATTATCCGGACAGCCTCGATACGAGATTGATCGCATTGATACGGGCGATGACGGCGCGACAGCCCGAGCAGCGGGTAACAACCATGGATGAAGCACTGCGGCGCCTAAGAGAAAAGAGGGGCAAGCCCGGCTCGGCCAGCCCACAAGAAGAGCACACTCTTCAGCTCAAGAACCGCCTTTCCCGCCGTGCCGTGCACATTGGTATCGCCACAACGATCGGGTTCGCGATTGCAGGCGGGCTGTGGTGGCAGGTTGCACCCAGGCTCGGGATGCTCAGCGAAGCGCTGGCCCCCTATTCTGAAGCGGTGGAGATGGAACAGGGCCTGGCCGCACTCAAATTGCTGGATCTTCCTGGGAGCCTCGAGAACGCAGAAACGCATTTCAACCGGATCTTGAAACAGAGCCCTGATAGTGCTGCGGCAGTTGCCGGCTTATC
This sequence comes from Massilia sp. GER05, assembly GCF_052056005.1. Lineage (NCBI taxonomy): Bacteria > Pseudomonadati > Pseudomonadota > Betaproteobacteria > Burkholderiales > Oxalobacteraceae > Massilia > Massilia sp. GER05. Next base: position 4,816,575 of record NZ_CP178858.1, read on the forward strand.
GCTCGTCAGTATTATCCGCTATGGCGGTGATCGCCAGGATGAAACATGGTTGCGCAAGGCTGATGCCGGTGCGCAGCAGGCGTTGAAACTGAACGATCAATTAGCGCTCGGGTACATCGCCCAAGGCTGGGTGCGCGACTTTCAGGGCCGTCGGGATGACGCTGTCGCAAGCTACGATCGAGCACTTCGCCTCGATCCCTCCAACTTTTTCGCGTGGTGGGGTAAGATCGAAACGTTGCGCCACGCCCGGCGCTATGCAACTGCGGAATCCGCGATCACGGAAGCGATCCGCCAGTTTCCACGCGAACGTGTCTTCCTCGACGCGCTGGGTTCTGTGTACTACGAACAATCTAATCTTCCCGCCGCCGAAGAGGCATTTCGTCGCAGCATTGCGCTGCAGCCGGATGCGGTGAGATCCTATTCCAATCTGGCCGCCGTTTTGATGCGCCAGAATCGCTCTGACGAGACGTTGCGCGTACTTCAACAAGGTCTGCAAGTACGTCCGTGCGCCGATCTCTATGCAACCCTTGGCAACATCCTGTTTAAACGCGGCGACTACGTCGGTGCTGCCGGCGCGTTCGAAAATGCCGTCTCGCCGACCCGCGGCGCGCCGGGATCCTACCTGAACTGGGCCAACCTGGCTGACACTCTGCTGTGGATCCCTGGACGAGGCGACGAGGCACGTCAGGCATACGACAAGGCACGACGCCTGCTGGCCGAACGGCTCGAGCACTCCCCGAACGATGTGCTGCTCGTATCCCGCATGGGACTGTATGCGGCCCGCTCTGGCCACCAGGAAGAGGCGCGGACATTGATAACACGGGCGTTGTCACTGGCTCCCGCGAACGCCGACGCTCATTTCCGCGCCGGCCTCGCCTATGAACTGCTTGGTGACCGTAAGCAGGCGCTCGCGGCAATCACAGAAGCACTCCGCCTCGGCTATCCGGCAAAGTACGTCGAAGCGGAACCAGATCTACTGGCGCTACGCCGCGATCCCAATTACCACCCAGACTGATCGCCTCACAGTTCAAACGAAAGGAACACCATGCCCCAAAAAACCCATCAACTTGTGGTCACCTACGTCAAAGGCCAGACCACGGCCACCTGGAGCCTGGACGGCGTCCCGCATCACGATGGCGACGCGCTCAAGGTTCAGTCGGGCGACAAAATCACATTCCAGTTCGATGGGCCTGATGACATCGCTGAATGTGTGCTGATCAGCGGGAAGATGGAGACAAAATGCCATGGCGGGTCGCCGTTTACCGAAGGCAACCGCATCAACCTTAAGGCGAACTCGACTGTCGTTGTCGGTCAGCAACATGGTCTTTGGGGATTCACGGTATCGTTCTCGACTAGCAACAGTGACGGAACCAGTTCGTTCTATTTCCTTCCGGACCCGGAAGTGGACGTCGGCACGATGCCGCCGATGTGCGACTAATCGCGTCGTCTACGTTGGCGTCAGGCGATCCAGCGTCAGGCGCCGCACTTCCCGCCGCAACGACTCCGTCGGCGTCCTGAGCACTTCCGCGCAGCGCCCGACGTCGCCCGCGCACGCGGCCAATGCGCGTTCGATCTCATCGGCGGGAATCCGCTCCGCCCAGCGGATCTCGCGGTGGGCATCGAGCAGCTTGTACATCGTCGGCCGCGAGATGCCCAGGTCGCGCGCCGCGGCCTGGATGTTCCACTCGTTCGCCGCCATCGCCCGCAATACTTCGGCCTCCGTGATGTCCGACGGCTTGCGGCGCGGCGTCCCGGGCGCGGCGGCCGGCGCCGGTGGGACTTCCGGCGCGGGCGCCAGGCGCGCCGCGCTGCCGGCCGGGGCCGGCGTCAGGCGCACCAGTTGTTCGAGCTGCGGCGTGCCGCCGTGCTGGACCAGCAGCGCGGCGCGGCGCAACGTGTGGCCCAGCTGGCGGATGTTGCCGGGCCAGTCGTGGCACGCGATCTCCACCACCAGTTCCAGCGGCAGCACCGGCTGCGCGCCATGCGCCTGCAGCAGGTGCACGATCAGCACGCCGATGTCCTCGCGCCGCGCGCGCAGCGGCGGCAGTTGCAGCGCGAATCCTTCCAGCCGGCGCAACAGGGCCTGGTTGAATACGGCCGTGTCGAGGTCCTGGTCCGTCGCCGCGATCAGGCGCGCCGTCGTCTTGCGGTCCTGGCTCGCGCCCAGCGGGCGGAAATCGCCCCCTTCCAGCACGCGCAGCAGCATCGGCTGGACGCTGGCCGGCGCATTGCCGATCTCGTCGAGGAACAGGGTGCCGCCGTCCGCTTCCGCGAACAGGCCACGGCGCTCCTGCGCGCCCGTGTACGCGCCGCGCGCCGCGCCGAACAGCTCGGCCGCCGCCAACGATTCGTTCAGCGCCGCCATGTTGACGGCGACGAGCCGCGCCTGCGCGCGCTGGCCCAGCGCGTGGATCGCGCGCGCCGCGATTTCCTTACCGGTGCCCGTCTCGCCCAGCAGCAGCACGGGGATGTCGGTCGGCGCCACCATGCGGATCTGGTCGCGCAGCGCGATCGCCGCGGCGCCCACGCCCACGAGCCCCGGCACCGGGTTGTGCTTGGGCAGGCAGTCCATCCAGTGCAGGCACAGGACGACGGCGCGGCCGAGCGTCAGGACCTGGCCGCGCGCGACGTCGGCCGCGTCGAACCGGACCGGCCCCGTCGCGGCCCGCCCGTTCAGCTCGACCGGCATGCGGGTCGCCGGGAAATACACCACGACGCCCTCGCCATCGCCGCCGCGCACGATCCGCACGGGGTCGCGCGAGATCGTGCCGTGGCCCAGCGGCAGGCCGGCCTGGCCCGGACGATAGAACAGCGGCGCGTAGCGGTTCACTTCCAGCGTGCCGGGATCGCCGACGAACTGTTCGCCGATGCGCGCCGGGTCGGGATGCCAGAGGATCGTCAGCGCCAGCAGCGGCCGTCCGGGCATCCCCTGCGCGGACAGCTGCAACGTCTGGGTATATTCGGTGGAGTCAAGCATGCGCGGAACGTCGACGTTATCGCTTTACATGTAAAAAACATGGCAATTTTACACGCAGAAACATCCGATGGGCCGAAATCGGGCCCGTCTCCCCGGATTTCGCCATGGCACGGCGTTTGCAATATGAGTAGCGCCGCCATCGGGGCGGTGCCTTTTCCCGGACGTGCAATGACATTCAACCTCGCTTCCTCGCCCATCCAGCCCTTTGACGCCCGCGTCATGCTCGACGTGCACAGCCTGAAAGCCCTGCGCCAGCGCCGCAGCGGACGCGAGGCGTTGTCCGAACAGTTCCAGGAACGCAGACTCTGCCTCACCCGCGCCGCCATCAAGCGCGCCGAATCCGGCAGGCCCGTACCCTACCGCACCGTGCGCCACCTGGCCGCGTTCTACGGCATCGGCGTCGAGACCCTGATCGACCCGGAGCCGACCCGCCAGGCGCCGCGCGCGCGTCCCGTGCCGGACGCGGCGGACATCTCGGACGTCGAGCGCCTGCAATGCCGTGCAGTCATCGACGCGGTCCATGCCGGCGGCCGCGGGCGGATCATCGACGTGCAGGGTGTCGCCGGCGCCGGCAAATCGCCGCTGCTGTCCTTCGGCGTCCGCGACGCCCGGACGCGCGGCTACACCTGCGTCGTACTCGACGGCGGTCGCGCCCGCATCCCCGCCGTCCACACGGCCGCCGACCTGATGCTCGGCCTGCTCGGCCTTCAGGCCGGCGCCGGCACGGACGCCGTCCCGCTGGCCGACCTCGTGCGTAGCCGTTGCGCCGCGCTGGGTGTGGCGCCGGTCCACGTCGACGCGTGCGTCGGCCTGATCGACGCCCCGCCCGAGTGGCCCCTGCCGGCCACCCAGCTGCTGCAGACGGCCGCCCTGTGCGCGCTGGTCCAGCATCGCGCGGCGAACCAGCCGTTGCTTATCTCTATCGACGACCTCCAGTGCGCCGACTGGCAACTCGCGATGATCCTGAACGTGGTCGTGCCGACGACCCTCGATTACCCCGTCCTGTGGATGTTCGCTACCCGCCTGGAACCCGGTCCGATGCGGCGTCCGCTCGGCGTGCGCATGGACGCGCTCGCCCGCACCACCCTGCACCTGGCGCCGCCCGCCGTGCGCGCGGACCGCGCCGATGCGGGCGGCGTGCACCGCCTTGCCCGCACGGCCGGCCAGGACGCCGGCTAACCGCCGCCGATCCCCGCGTCCGGGCGGTCCACGTCCAGCACGTGGTCGCGGAAAATGTCCGGCAACATCTCCAGCACGAGCTCGCGGCCCAGCAGATCCGCACCGCGGACCGCGCGCGCGACCATGTCGATATCGATGGCCGCCAGCGCCGCCCGTGCCGACGGCGCATGGCTCAGGTGCCATGGTTCCGGGCACATCCCGCGGCGGCGGGTGCGGTACGGACGAAAGAAACCGAAGCGCGCCGCGTGCATGTCGAGCCAGGCATGCAGGCGTGCGTACACGCCGTCCGGTCCGGCCTCGTGCGGCAGCAGCTTCGTCCGGTAGCCGGGCGGGTGCGCGGCGCGGTCGAACACGTCGATGTCCGTGCCCCAGTGGCGCCGCGTCGCGCCCGGCAACCCGGTCCAGTCGAGGATCGCACGGACGATGTCCGGCGGCGCCAGCGCCCCGTGGTCGCGCGCACCGCCCGCGCAATCGTACAATGTCGCCTGCCCGGAAAATTTGCGGTTCCAGTTGCGGGCCTGGGCCTCGAACGGCCGCCACGACGCGATCGGCAGCATGTCGATACCGTCCTCCCCGGCCGCCGCGCGCATCGCGAGAAACGCCGCCGCGACCTCGGGCCGCGCGGCAAAACGGGGCTGTCCCGGCATCTGCCCGTAATGCTGGACATGCGTGCGTGCGCGTCCCGTCAGCGTGAACTCGTCGAACGGCACGCCGCCGGGCCCCTCACCGCCGGGCTCAACGGGTCTCGATCGCATCGACGCGGTCCGGATAATCCGCTTCGCGCAGCGCGAGCGCGCGGTCGCTGCTGGCGAGCACGGTACCGCCGGCGCGCACCGTCACGCGGCCCGGCGCCGGCGTGATCGTGATCGGATGGTCGGGACCGGGTGTCTTCATGGCTGTCGGCATGTTTTCTCCTGTCGTGGCCCCCTACGATCTCATGCCGCCCGGTCCCGTGCAAGTGCGTCCCGTCCGCTCCAGCCGCGGATCCGGATCAATCGCGGTCGTCCCGCCCCCCGCGCACGATGCGGATGTACAGCACGGCGTTCAGCGCCAGCACGGCCGCGGCCAGTCCCCATTGCATGCCGCTCGTGAGACCGGACGGATAGATGAGTCCGACAAGATAATGGTCGACGAAACCGCCCGCATAGCCCGCCGTCCCGGCCAGCATGCGCAGGTGATTCTCCAGCCCGGTCAGTGGGCACGCCGCGCCGGTGGCCTCGATCAGGATGCCCCAGGCGACGGCGGCCAGGTGCAGCGGCAGCAGCCGGCGCCAGCGCGCGACGAGTACGGCACCCGCGACGACGAACAGGATGAAGCCCAGGTGCAATAACAGCACCATGGCGGCGAACAATTGATAGACCATGGCCCATGATACCGACCGGCGCACGACTGATACATGTCAAGCCCGCACCCTGGGGTGCTCCTATTCTCCACCATCATCGCCGATCCGTTCGGCCGAACCGAGGAGAACATCATGATGCACGTGATGCCACGCACGACGCCGCCGCCTCGCGCGGGCCGGCGCCGGTCCGCCCTACGGCATGCCCTGCTGGGCGCCGCCGCCCTGCTCATGCTCGCCTTCGCATTGCCGGCCGCCACCGCGCAGGATGCCCAGCCGACCCGGTCCGCGACGGCGGCGGCGGGCCAGGCGGCGCACGGCACCGACAACGACTCCGCCACGCGGCGCCAGCAGGCCGCCGTCAAGCACGTCAGCGACGCCGTGGGCGTCGTCCATACGATGAGCAACGAGACCGGCATGGCGGCCCTGCTGGGTCGCGCGCGCGGCGTCTTCATCGTGCCCACCTATGGCCGCGCCGCGCTCGGCGTCGGGGGTGCCGGCGGCGCGGGCGTGCTGATGGCCCGGCGCGCGGATGGCACCTGGGGCAACCCGGTGTTCTTCGACACCGGCGGCCTCAGCATCGGACTCCAGGCCGGCGTGGAAGGCGGGCCGATCGCCCTGGTGCTGCTGAACCAGAAAGCCGTCGACAGTTTCCGCAACCGTAACAACTTCTCGCTCAGCGCCGACGCCGGGCTCACGGTCGTCAACTTCGCGCGCATGGCCCAGGGCTCGACGGCGGGCGACGTCGTCGCGTGGTCGGGCAGCAAGGGCCTGTTCGGCAACGCGGCCACGGTGGGCATCAACGACGTCCGCTACAACCAGCGCCTGACCGAGGCCTACTACGGCAAGCCGATGACGGCGCTGCAGGCGATCGACAGCAAGGAGACCAACGCCCAGGCCGACGCCCTGCGCAAGGTACTCGGCAGTCCGCCGACGCCGGCCGGAAGCAGCGGCAAGGCGGGCGGACGGTAGCGGCGCGTCCGGCCCGCGCGGGTTCCCAGGCCCGATCGCGGTGGCTGCGCCCAACGGCGCCCCACCGCGAACGGTCAGGCCGGCCGGCGCCGCACTGCCGCCAGCATGCAGCCGGTCAGCGCCACCAACAGCAGCGTGGACGGCTCCGGAACGGCGCGCACGGCTGTGAACGCATTGTCCGGCGTGATGGTCAGGCGCCCGTCCGGCGCCGCGTCCGGATGGAGGGCGATGCTGCCCAGGTCGCCGTCGACGCCGAGGTAGTGCGTGTCGTCGAACAGCGACCAGCTGAACGTGCTGCCGTCGGTGCCGTCGCCGAACAGGAAGCTGACGTCGAAGCCGACGTGGCCGCCGAGCTGGATCGCCTGGAACCAGTCACCGCCGCCCGCCTCGCTCGTGAACGTCAGCGCGCCCGGCGGTCCGCCTGCCACGGAACCGGTGCCGACGGGCATGCCCAGCAGGTCGGCCGCGAGATTGGTGACCGACGCGCTGGCCGGCGTCGCGCCGCCCACGCTGAGAAACGACATGCCCAGGTAGGCGGTACCCGAGCCCAGCGCCGACGTATCGATGTCGACGTGGTGGACCGGCACCGCCAGCGCCACGCCGGCGCACAGGTACATCCAGGTTGCGGCCAGCATCCGGGCCGCGCGGTGAGTGATGGACTGCATGGTGTGTCTCCTAGTATTGTGCCTTGAACAGTTGTGGGGTATAGGCGATGGTGGCCTTCGCCGGGTTAGAGAACGTCGTGGTCACGGTCGCCGTCTGGCCCGGCGCAAGTTCCGCTTCGTTCAGGGTGACGTAGGGCACGCCGTCCTTCACGCCCGTCGCGTTGTCGAGCGTGACGCCGCTCGTCAGGCCGGCGAGGCGGAACTGCAGCGGTCCCTTGAGCGCCGTACCGCCCGTGTTCGTGAACGTCACCGTGCCGGCGTACTTCTGCGTGAAGCGGTTCATCGTCAGGCCGGACCGCGCGATCCGGACGTTGCCCGTCAGGTCCACGGGCGCCAGCAGGTCATAGCGGGTGCCGTAGAAGTGGAACTCGCCATACGATGAAATGCCGGGATACGCCGGATCCGTCGGCGGGCCCGGGTGGTCGACGCGTGCCATGAAGTAACGGTACTGTTGCGTCTCCAGGCCGGGCAGCACGGGGATGACTTCCATCTCGAAGTTGCGGCCGCTCGTGTCCGTCGTCTCGCGGCTCGTGAGCAAGGTCCAGTTCACGTTGTCGTTCGACCCGTACACGTTGGCGCCCTGCGAACGGTTGCCGAACATGTAGCGGGCCTGGATGCCGAAGGCACCGACCGCCACGCGGTAGTTCTCGCCGAAGTCGATGGTGATCGGCGCGCGCAGGTCGCCGGAATAACTGTTGTAGTTATTGTCGACGAGCAGCGCCGGACGGTCCGCGCCGAAGCCGATCGTCGTCACCATGTTCTTGCTCCAGTCGAGGCTGCCGTCGGAGGCGACCTTCGGATTGACCAGCTCCAGCTTGCGCACGGCCGCCTGCACGGCCTTCAGCAGGGCCGGGAAATCGGCATCGGACACGGTCGCCATCTGCTGCTGCAGCGGCGCCAGCTCCGTCTTGAACGTGGCCAGCGACGGCGTGGTGTAGGCGGCAGCGGGATCGTAGCCGTCGAGCGCGGCCCGGAATGCGGACGCGCGGTCCGGCTGCACGTCCAGGCGCGCCGTCATCGTGCTGACGGCGACGCCGTCGGTCGCGGCGACGACGATGTCGTGCATGCCCACCTGGTCCGGCGCCGGCGTCCAGTCGAACGCGCCGCTGGACGTGTTCACCGTCGCCCCGGCCGGCAGCCGGACGGCCTCGTACGCGACGCTGTCCGCCGTGTTGGCGTCCGCCGCGGCATAGGTCGCGCGGTACGGCATGCCCTGCACGACGATTTCCGTGACGGGGAACACGGGCATGGCAAAGCGCGGCGGCGTCAGTTGCGTGGGCGCGGCCATGTTCACATAGTCGACGTCCACCGTCGCGCCCTCGGGGCCGGAGAACTTGAAGAACATGATGTTGTCGCCGAGCGCGCGGCTGCCGATGGCGGCAGCCGACGTGTCCGGCACGATGTAGCGCCATGCGCCGTGCGTGTCGGGGACCGTCATGACGGACCACGGACTGGCGTCGCGGCTGGCGCTCGCGGACAGCGTGACCGGTGCGCTGGTGCGCACCATGATGCCGACCGGCGCGTACTTCGAGCGGTCCGCGTATTGCACGTCGTGGAACACGATGGTGGCGCCGGCCGGCGTCACGCCCGCATGGCCGAAGGTGCGGTCGCCCTCGGTCTGCATCGCCCAGCCGCCGTCGAGGAAGATGGATTTGCGCTCCGTCTCCAGGATGCCCGCCGTACTGGCCGGCAGCTGCACGCCGGTGAGCGCCTGCGGCAAGGTGAAGATGGCGGTCGGGCCCATGTCCTTGTTGTTGGGCGTCGCCGGTCCCCACGGGATGGCCGGGCCGTTCGCATGCGCCGCCGCCGTCGCCAGGTAAGGCGCTTCGGCGTCGACGTCCACCCCTTCCACGTATTTGTACGTGTTGTAGATCTCCGCGATCGCGTCGACCTCGTACAGGCGGCCGCGATAGGCGGGCGAGATGCCGGACGTGCCGCCCGTCGTGTCGGCCCACGGCGTGTCGTAGCCGAGCATGTATTCGGCGTAGGCGTTCGCGCCACGCAGCAGGCGGTCGTCGCCGAACCGGTAGACGCTCACGGCGTCGCCGCCGGACGACGGTTTGCCGGTGAACGGATCGACCTTCGTGCCCTGCGCGGTCACGAGGCGCAGCAGGCCGCCGAGGATGTCGACGTTGTCGCCCGCGTGCGCGCCGTCGCGCGACATCTCCTGCACTTCGTAGAACGTCTTGCCCGTCTTGTTGAGCGGGTCGTCCGCGTCGATGCGCGCGATCGCCGACATGATCGCGCCGTTGATGTCCTGGCGCGTCGAGGTGGCGTTCACGGTGAGCCATTCGACCGACTCGTCGTAGCGCGCACGGTTGTCGGTGAAGATCGCGCCGGCGATCCGGCCGACGAGCGAATACTGTTGCTGGTTCCTGAACCGCTCGTTACTGGAGAAGAAGGTACGCTCCATCGGATCGACCAGGTTGTCCTTGAGCTTCTGCGTGTCGGTGTCGGTCCACGCGAGCGGGTAATCCGTATAGGTCGGATCGGCCGGCGTATAACGCATGATCTCCGCAGCCATCAGCATGCGCGACAGCGGCACCCCGTTGTGGATGTGCGCGTCCGGGAAATAGGCGTACCCGTTCGGGTTCATGTTGCTCCACGTGCGCAGGATGCGCATCGCGTTGCGCCGGTATTCGTTGCGGCCCGTGACGTAGTACAGGATCGCCTGCGTCAACGCGCCCTGCGAATCGTTGATCATGCGCGTTTGTGCCGTCGTACTGTTGTAGTTCGGCGTGTTCGGCGTATCGACCTTCGTGGCGTCGCGGTTCGTGGGCTGCAAGTTGATGTTCGCATAGTTGCAGCACACGGTCGCGAGGGTGTTGTAATACGATTTATAGGGCTCGACGTCGGCGCGGATCTGCTGGCGTACGTACTCCAGCTGCTCCGGCGTGAAGCCGAGTCCCGGATGGCGGAAGCCGGTACCGCTTACGACCGGCTGGACCATCGGCGTGGCGACGAAGGTCACGGCCCTGGCGCCGCTCCCCACGAGCACCAGCGCGGACGCCAGTGCCAATGCCACCATCTTTCCTTTTGCGTTGCCGCGCAACGCATTCCACCTCTGACGCGAATGGTTATACATGATTGTCCTTATATGTTTGCTAACCAGTTCAATGGATGCCACCGACGACGCTGCCTCCTCCTTCGACTGTTGTGTTATCGATAGCGCTGGCGATCGTAACACGAGCACAACGGAATGGATGAAGATTTGTTATCGTTACCTCCACGTGTTGCGTCCGCGACAAATGCCCCGCAGCCGGGAACGAAATCGGGACGCAACAAAATCTGTTGATCTCGACGACAAGGTTTGTTATCGTTAACTTGCGCTGTACGCTCGGGCATAGCCGGTTCATGCCGGTATGGCGATCTCCTTGCGGGTACGTTCCAGTCCCGTATTCGGCCCGCCTCGACTTCGTCGGGCGGGTCATTTTTTTTGCGCCGGCGCGCCTCCTGCGGGGTTTTACTTTTCGAAATACCCTGATATGATTGTTATCGATAACCGATATTCATCGCGAGGAGACCTCCGTGTTCGACAAGACGTATTACGCCACCCACCCCGACATGATGGCGGGCGCCAGCAACGAGCAGCTGCGCCAGCGCTACCTCATCGACCGGATGTTCGCGCCGGACGCCGTCACGCTGAACTATTGCCACGACGAGCGCTTCGTCATCGGCGGCGCGGCGCCCGTCGCCGGCCCACTGGCCCTGCCCACCCACACGGAGCCGCCTTCCGCGGCCGGCCAGCCCTTCCTGGCGCGGCGCGAGCTGGGCATCATCAACGTGGCGAGCGGCGCGGGCCGTGTCACCGTCGACGGCCAGGCGTTCGAGCTGGCGCCGCGCGACGGCCTGTACGTCCCGATGGGCAGCGGTGAAGTCGTCTTCGAATCGCTGGACGCGGCCAACCCCGCCCGCTTCTACCTCGCGTCGACGCCCGCGCACGTCCGCTGCGAACTCGTCAAGATCACGCACGCCCAGGCGATCCCGCTGGAGCGCGGCAGCGCCGCGACGTCGAACGAACGCACGATCTACCAGTACGTGATCCCGGGCGTCTGCAAGTCCGCCCAGCTGCTGCTGGGCCTCACGATCCTCAAGACGGGCAGCGTATGGAACACCATGCCGCCGCACGTCCACGAGCGCCGGTCGGAGGTGTATTTCTATTTCGACCTGCACGACGACCAGCGCGTGTTCCACTTCATGGGCGAACCCGATTCGGCGCGCCACATCGTCGTGGCCAACGAGCAGGCCGTCGTGTCGCCGCCGTGGTCGATCCACATGGGCTCCGGCACGGCCAACTATGCGTTCATCTGGGCGATGGGCGGCGAGAACCTGGACTACACGGACATGCAGGTCCTCGACATCTGCCAGCTGAAATAAGGAAGGGGCCCCCCATGCTCGACCTGTTCAACCTCGCCGGCCGCACGGCGCTCGTCACGGGCGCCAACACGGGCCTCGGCCAAGGCATCGCCCTCGCGCTGGCCGCGGCCGGCGCCGACATCGTCGCGGCCGGTCGCACTCCCGCCGACGACACGGCCACGCAAGTCCGCGCGCTCGGCCGCCGCTTCCTCGACGTGCACGCCGACCTGTCGTCCACGGCGCCCGTGCGCGACGTCGTCGCCGCCGCCGTCGGCCTGAACGGCCGGCTCGACATCGTCGTCAACAATGCCGGCATCATCCGCCGCGCCGACAGCCTCGACGTCGAGGAGGCGGACTGGGACGCCGTCATCGACACCAACCTGAAATCCGTCTTCTTCGTGTCCCAGGTCGCGGCGCGCCACATGGCGAAAAACGGCGGCGGCAAGATCGTCAACATCGCCTCGCTGCTGTCGTTCCAGGGCGGCATCCGCGTGCCGGCCTACACGGCGAGCAAGAGCGCCGTCGCGGGCCTCACGCGCGCGCTGGCCAACGAATGGGCCGCGCAAGGCATCAACGTCAACGCCATCGCGCCCGGCTACTTCGACACGAACAACACGGCGGCCCTGCGCGCGGACCCGGTGCGCGAGCCGGCCATCCTCGCGCGCATCCCGGCCGGCCGCTGGGGCCAGCCGGGCGACCTGGCCGGCGCCGCCGTGTTCCTGGCCAGCCGCGCCAGCGACTACGTCCACGGCATCGTCCTGCCGGTGGACGGCGGCTGGCTCGCCCGATGAGCGCCCGTCCCGACCTGGAGGGCCGCATCGTCTGCTTCGGCGAGATCCTGCTGCGCCTCGCCGCCCCGCCGGGCCGCATGCTGCTGCAGACGCCGGCGCTGGACGCGTGCGCGGGCGGCGCCGAGGCGAACGTCGCCGTCGCGCTCGCCCTGCTCGGCCACCGCACCGCGATGGTCAGCGTCCTGCCCGACAACTCCCTCGGCCGCGCCGCGCTCGACAGCCTGCGCGCGCACAGCGTGGACACGGCCGGCATCCGCCTGCGCCCCGGCCGCATGGGCCTGTACTTCATCACGCCGGATGCCGTCGCGCGTCCGTCCGAGATCATCTACGACCGCGCCGGCTCCGCATACGCGCTGGCCGATCCCGGCCTGTACGACTGGCCCGCGCTGCTGGACGGCGCGGGGTGGCTGCACGTGTCGGGCATCGCGCCGGCCGCCGGCGACGGCCCCGCCCAGGCCGTGCTCGCGGCGATGCGGGCGGCGCGCGCCGCGGGCGTGCGCGTCGCGTTCGACGGCACGGCGCAGCCGCCGCTGCCGGAGGCGATGCGCATGGCCGACGTGCTGTTCGCCGCTCCGCGCGACATCGCCCTCGTGCTCGACCGCCCCGAACTGGCGGATCCCGCGCGCGAGCGGGATGCGGTGCAAAGCGCGTTCGCCGCATTTCCCGACCTGGCCATGCTGGCCTGGACCGGCCGCGTGGCGCACCGGACGGACGAGCACGAACTGTCGGCCGTGCTGCACACGCGCACGAAGTCCGTGACCGGCGGCAGCTACCGGCTGTCCGGCACCGTCGACCATATCGGCACCGGCGACGCCTTCGCGGCCGGCGTCCTGCACGGACTCCAGTCCGGCATGGCGACGGCGGACGTGGCCGGGTTCGCGCTGGCCGCCGCTGCCATGAAACACGCGATCACAGGCGACTTCAACGCCGCACACACGGGAACGTCCGCATGACCGGCAGCTGGCGTCTTACCTGGGACCACGGCAGCGCGGACGTGCAGTCGCTAGGCGCGATGCTCGGCCCCCTGAGCCTGCGCATCGGCGACGAGCGGGAACTGGAGATCATGCACGTGGCCCCCTGGGCCGGCATGACGCGCGCCGGCACCCTGCCCGGCATCATGCGGCGCCTGCGCGGCGAGTGGCCCTGCCTGCCGTTCGGCTGCACGGAAGCGCCGCCGGGCCTGCCCGCCGGCTGGGGCACGCGCGCGCCCGAGGATGCGTGGGACCACGGCTTTGCGGCCAACCACCATTGGCGCTGCGTGTCGGCGACCGACACCCGCATCCGCCTGGCCATCGACTATCCCGCCGGCTCGCCGATCGAACACATCGAACGCGAGATCGCGGCCGACCCGCACGCGCCGGCCGTCGACATCACGTTGCGCGTATGGGCCCGCCGCGCGGCGCGCGTGCCCGCCGGCCTGCATCCGACGTTCCGCCTGCCGCCGGCACCGGGGCGCGTGCGCATCGTGCTCGGGCCGCACGACGGCATCCACAGTTATCCCGCCCAGCCGGCGGGCGCGGTGTCGCGGCTGCTGACCGACACGCGCTCCGCATCGCTGGACAGCCTGGCCGGCGTCGACGGCCCCATCGACCTCGCGCACCTGCCGTTCGCCGGGCCGGCCGAGGAACTGCTGCAGGTGCGCGCGATCGGCGGCCAGGACGGCGCCGCGCCGATCGCGCTGCACTACCTCGATTACGACGCCTGCGTCGGCCTGTGGTGGGACACGGCGCAGCTGCCCGACCTGCTGCTCTGGGTGAGCAACGGCGGCCGCATCCACTTCCCCTGGATGAGCAGCCATCTGGCGCTGGGCGCCGAACCCGTGAACAGCCTGTTCGACCTGGGCCGCGTCGCGACGGCGCCCGCGAACCATCCGCTGGCGGACCGCCTCGGGATCGCCATCGGTCCCGACGCGCCGTGGGAAACCCGGTACCGCATCGCCGCCTGGCCCCAACCGTCCCTCCCAACCCAACGATAGAGAACCGCGCCATGGCACCCGACTTCCGTTCTCCCGGCTTCCTGCTCGACCACATCGCCCATACGATGCGGTTTTATCACCCGCGCTGCATCGACCCGAACGGCGGTTTTTATCACTTCTTTCGCGACGACGGCACGGTGTACGACCGCGCGACGCGCCACCTCGTCAGCAGCACGCGCTTCGTCTTCAACTACGCGACGGCGTACTGCCGCGTCAAGCGCGCGGATCACCTCGCGGCCGTGCGCCACGGCGTCGCCTTCCTGCGCGACGTCCACCGCGACCCGCGCACGGGCGGCTACGCCTGGCAGCTCGCGTGGGACGCGGGCCGCAAGGAAGTCCTCGACGGCGACAACCACTGCTACGGCCTCGCCTTCGTCATGCTGGCGTATGCGCATGCGCTGCGCGCCGGTGTCGCGGAGGCGCGCGGCTACCTCGCCGAGACGTTCGACCTGATGGAGGCGCGCTTCTGGGAACCCGGACACGGGCTGTACGCGGACCAGGCGAGCGCCGACTGGTCCGTGCTCGACGCGTACCGCGGCCAGAACGCCAACATGCATTCGTGCGAAGCGATGCTGGCGGCGTACGAGGCGACGGGCGAGGTGCGCTACCTGCACCGCGCCGAGACGCTGGCCCGCAACATCACGCTGCGCCAGGCCGCCCTCGCGGACGGTTACGTGTGGGAACACTATCGCGCCGACTGGTCGGTGGACTGGGACTACAACCGCGACGACAAGACGAACATCTTCCGGCCCTGGGGCTACCAGCCCGGCCACCTGACGGAATGGGCGAAGCTGCTGCTGCTGCTCGAACGCCACCGCGCCCACCTGGCGGGCGACGCCGAATGGCTCGCGCCGCGCGCCATCCAACTGTTCGACGCCGCGCTGCTGCGCGCGTGGGACGCGGAGCACGGCGGCATCTGCTACGGCTACGCGCCGGACGGCAGCATCTGCGACGGCGACAAGTATTTCTGGGTGCAGGCCGAAAGCTTCGCGGCCGCCGCGCTGCTGGCCGTGCGCACCGGGAACCCGGCCTACTGGAACTGGTACGACCGCATCTGGGCGTACAGCTGGGCGCACTTCGTCGACCACGACCACGGCGCCTGGTACCGCATCCTCGGCCAGGACAACCGCAAGCTGACCAACGAGAAGAGCCCGGCCGGCAAGACGGACTATCACACGATGGGCGCCTGCTACGACGTGCTGCACGCGCTGGAGGCGAACCCATGACCGCGCTGCCCCGCTTCGTCGCGGCGGGCGAAGCGCTGACGGACCTGCTCGCGACGGGCCCCTGCACGTGGACGAGCCAGACCGGCGGCTCGACGTGGAACGTGGCGCGCGTCGTCGCCCGCCTCGGCATCCCGAGCGCGTTCGCGGGCGCCGTCAGCCGCGACGTGTTCGGCCTCGAACTCGCCGCCGCCAACGCGGCAGCGGGTCTCGACCAGCGCTTCCTGCAGCAGGTCGACCGCCCGCCATTGCTGGCCGTCGTGCACGAACGCCACCCGCCCCGCTACTTCTTCATCGGCACGGACAGCGCCGACCTGCACTTCGATCCGGACCATCTGCCGGCCGGGTGGCAGGACGGCGCCGCATGGGTCCACTTCGGCGGCATCAGCCTTGCGCGCGCGCCGCTCGCCGGCACGCTCGTCGCGCTGGCCAGCGGCTTGAAACTGCGCGGCGCGAAGATCAGCTACGACCCCAACTTCCGCGCGCTGATGGACGCGCGCTATGACGAGACGTTGCGCACGATGGTGGGCCTGGCGGACGTGGTCAAGGTGTCCGACGAGGACGTGCGCGGCCTGTTCCGCATCGACGATGCCGACGCGGCGTTCGCAACCCTGCGCGCCATGAATCCGGCCGCGACGTACCTGTTCACGCGCGGCGCCGACGGCGCCCTCCTCGTGCGACCCGACGGCACCTGGCGCGCCGCCGCACCTGCCGTGGACGTCGTCGACACGGTGGGCGCGGGCGACGCCAGCATCGGCGGCCTGCTGTACAGCCTCATGACGTGGCCGGAGCGGGCCGGCGGCAGCCATTTGCGCGTCGCCGTCGCAGCGGGTACCGCGGCCTGCCAGGCGGCCGGTGCGCAGCCGCCGGCGCTCGACGCCGTGCTCGCGCTGGCGGGTACCATCGTGGTCCGGCGCGAGGAGGGAAGCAATCTTGCCCTTGACTTCGCGGCGTCCCGCCAACAGTATTTCGGCAAGCAGTTATAACGATAACCAGGAGACACCATGGCAACGCGCACATCGCAATTCCGCTTCCTGTGCGGCTACGTCTACATCTACTTCTTCGCCCAGGCGATGAGCATCTCGCTGCTCGCCGTCTGGCTGGGGCAGACGCTCAAGCTGTCGGGGACCGAGGCGGGCATCGTCTTTGCCGCCAACGCCTTTGCCGCGATGTGTTCGCAGCCGATCTACGGCTTCGTGTCGGACCGCGTGGGCACCCGCCGCAACATCCTGTGGACGGTGGCCGCGCTCGTCGCCCTGTCCGGCCTGTTCTTCCCGTTCCTCTACGCGCCGCTGCTGAAGACGAACATCCTGCTGGGCGCCGTCGTGGGCGGGCTGTACCTCGGCATCACGTTCAATGCCGGCAGCTACGCGATCGAATCGTACGTGGACCGCATCGGCCGCCGCGACGGCTTCGAATACAGCCGCGTGAGGCTGTGGGGCTCGCTGGGCTTCGCCAGCGCCGCCGCGTTCAGTGGCCGCATCTACAACGTCGACCCGGGCATCAACTTCGCGCTCGCTTCGCTGGCGGGCGGCGTGATGCTCGCGCTGCTGGCCGTCACGCGTGGCGGCCCGGCCGAACCGGGCGTGCGCGGCAAGGACGGCGTCAAACTGGCTGACGCCGTCGCGCTGCTGCGCATGCCGGGCTTCTGGCGCTTCATGGTGTTCGTGCTGGGCGTGACGAACCTGTACCTCGTGTTCGACCAGCAGTTCTCACGTTATTTCGCGTCGCTGTTCCCGGACCCGAAGACGGGCGTCGCGATGTTCGGCTACCTGAACTCCGCGCAGATCTTCCTGGAGGCGGGCGGCCTGTTCCTCGCGCCGCTGCTCGTGCGCCGCATCGGCGCGAAGAACGGCCTGCTGCTGGCCGGTTCCATCATGCTCGTGCGGATCGCCGGTTCCGGCCTCGCCGTCGGTCCCGTCTCGATCTCGGCGATGAAGCTGCTGCACTCGGTGGAACTGCCGATCCTCGCCGTCTCGCTGTTCCGCTACATCGCGCGCCATTTCGACAACCGCCTCGCCTCGACCGTCTACATGGTCGGCGTGAGCTTCGGCCACTCGATCGGCATCTTCGCGCTGTCGTCGCTGGCCGGCATCGGCTACGACCGCATCGGTTTTTCCGCGACCTACCTGATCCTGGCGGGCCTCGGCCTCGTCTTCCTGATCCTGTCCGCCGTGTTCCTGCTGCCGACGCCGGCGGAAACGTCCGGCGAGCAGGCCGCGCCGCTCGCCGAACCTGCCAAATGATCCAACAAGGAGCAAGCATGACCCCACCTCTGAACGCGGCCGCACTGGAGCCGCTGAACACCGGCGCGCTGCCGGCCCACTGGAACCGCGCCATCGACAAGGCCGCCATCGACCGCGCGATCGCGCGCGCGCTGGACGCCGTCGACCGCAACCTGGCGCACTTCGGCGACGCCTTCCCGATGCCGTCGTCGAAGGGCGGCGTCTATGAGGCGATGGACAACACGGAATGGACGAACGGCTTCTGGACCGGCATGCTGTGGCTCGCGTACGAGCTGACGGGCGCCGCCCGCTACCGCGACGCGGGCCTGCGCCACGTGGCGAGCTTCCACGCGCGCCAGCGCGACCGCATCAACGTCAACCACCATGACCTCGGCTTCCTGTACAGCCTCTCGTGCGTGTCCGGCTACCAGCTGACGGGCGAACCGCTCGCGGCCGAAGCGGCACTGGGTGCCGCGCGCATGCTGCTGGAGCGCTACCTGCCGGGCGCCGGCATCATCCAGGCGTGGGGGGAATTGTCCGACCCGGCCCAGCGCGGCCGCATGATCATCGACTGCAACCTGAACCTGCCGCTGCTGTACTGGGCCAGCGATTTCACGGGCGACCCGGCGTTCCGCGCGGCGGCCGACCGCCACATCGAGGCGGCCGCGCGCCACATCGTGCGTCCCGACGGCTCCACGTTCCACACGTTCTTCTTCGACCCGGGCAGCGGCGCGCCGCTGCACGGCAAGACGCACCAGGGCTACGCGGACGATTCGTGCTGGGCGCGGGGCCAGGCGTGGGGCATCTCCGGCTTCCCGCTCGTGTACCGCCACAACGGCGACGGCCGCCTCGTCGACCTGGCGAAGGTGCTGGCCAACTACTACCTGAACCGCCTGCCGGCGGACGGCATCTGCTACTGGGATCTCGTGTTCACGTCCGGACCGGAGCCGCGCGACAGCTCGGGCGCCGCCATCGCCGCCTGCGGCCTGCTGGAACTGGCGCGCAACCTGCCGCTGGCCGATCCGCTGCGTCCGGCCTACGAACGCGCCGCGGCCGGCACCGTACTGACGCTCGCGGGCGATTACGCCGACACGAGCGGCACGCCGGGCGCGGGCCTCCTGAAGCACGGCGTGTACCACAAGCCGAACGGCGTCGGCGTGGACGAGGCCTGCATCTGGGGCGATTACTTCTACCTCGAGGCCCTCGTGCGGTTGACCCGCACGTGGCGCCCCTATTGGTAATTACTCGTGGGCTTCCGTCGATTCGCGCTCGACCAGCGTAAACGGCATCAGCCGGTGCTGCGGCATGTACGACTGGCCGGCGCGGCGCGCGCGGATGTGTTCCACCAGCAGGGCGACGGCGCTGCGCGCCATTTCCGTGATCGGCTGGTGGACCGTCGTGAGCTCGGGCCACACGGTCGTCGCGACGGGCGTGTCGTCGAAGCCGCAGACGGCAATGTCGTCCGGCACCTGCATGTGCAGCCCGTGCGCCACCGCGATGACGGCAGCCGCCATGTCGTCGTTACTGGCGAAGATCGCGGTCGGCCGCGTCGGCTGCGCCAGCAGTTCGCGCGCGGCGAGCAGGCCGGAACGGTAGGTGAACATGCCCTGCGCCACCCGCTCGGCGGGGACGTGGTGGCCGGCGTCGCGCATCGCGTCGATGAACGCCTGGTAGCGCAGCTGGGCCGGCGTGTGTTCCGGGTCGCCCTTGATGAAGCCGATGTCCGTGTGGCCCAGGGCCAGCAGGTGCCTGGTCATCGTCAGCGCGCCTTCGTAGTCGTCGATGCGCACGGCCGACATCTGCGGCGACGGCTTCGCGGTCGCGACCGCGACGGACGGAATGCCCATTTCGGCCAGCTGCTTGAGCGCGGCCTTGGAGTCGCACAGCGGCGGCGGCACGAGGATGCCGTCGGCGCCGTCCGCGATCAGGCGGTCGATCGCCTTGCGCTGGCTGCGCAGGTTGTCGCAGTTCTCGAGGATCAGGTGCGCGCCCGTCTGGCTGCACTCGCCCAGGGCCCCGACGAGGAAGGCGCTGAGGAACGCCGCGCTGGGATTGCTGTACAACAGGCCGACGCGCAGCGTACCGATGCGCGCCGCGCGCGCCGCCACGTTGACCTGGTAGTTCAGTTCCTGGATGGCGCGGTTGACCTTTTCGCGCGTCTTGTCGCTGACGCTGGCGTTGCCGTTGATGACGCGCGACACGGTCATCGCGGACACGCCGGCTTTCTGCGCCACGTCCCAGACGGTCGCACCGGCGGCCGGGCGATCGCCCTGCTTGGTTTCACTACCCATTGAATTATTGTCCTGTAGTCTGATGGCCTGGCTTTGTTATCGATTTCATTCCCGGCACACGATGTCACATGATACCGCCGCGCCAGGGGAAACGCCACTTCTGACAACGCGGCATGGCAGCCCGTCTTGCGGCTCATCATGCAGCAAGGATGCCTTGATTGCATCAATTCAACAATGCTACCATGAGATCGATAACAACCCCAAGCTTCACCGAATGAAGAAGGAGACTGTCTTGCCTGCCTCTCGCCTCACCATCGCCGTGCTGCTCGCCGCCGCGGCCGTCGCGGGTTGCCGTACCATGGCCGCGCCCGCCCAGCAGCAAGCGGCCGCGGGCCTCGCCGCCGCGCCCTGGAGCGCGGACCTCGGCGACGGCCGCTACCGCAACCCCATCCTGCATGCGGATTATTCCGATCCGGACGTGATCCGCGTCGGTAACACCTTCTACATGACGGCGTCCAGCTTCAACAATACGCCCGGCCTGCCGCTGCTGGAGTCCCCGGACCTGGTGAACTGGACGCTCGTCGGCCACGCCCTGCCCCGGCTGGAACCGGCCAACGTGTTCGACCGTCCGCAATACGGCAAGGGCGTGTGGGCGCCGACGCTGCGCTGGCACGACGGCCGCTTCTGGATCTTCTACCCCGACCCGGACTACGGCGTCTACGTGATGACGGCCGAGCATTTCGCGGGCCCGTGGACGCCGCCGCGGCTGCTCCTGGCCGGGCGCGGCATCATCGACCCCGCGCCGCTGTGGGACGACGACGGCAAGGCGTACCTGGTGCACGCGTGGGCGAAGAGCCGCTCCGGCATCAACAACGTGCTGACCTTGCGCCGCATGGATCCGCAGGCGACCCGCCTGCTGGACGAAGGCGGCAAGATCATCATCGACGGCGGCCGCTACCCCGGCTACCACACGGTCGAAGGGCCGAAGCTGTACAAGGCGAACGGCTATTACTACGTGTTCGCCCCCGCCGGTGGCGTCGAGATGGGCTGGCAGGCCGTGTTCCGTTCGCGCTCGATCGACGGACCGTACGAGGCGCGCCGCGTGATGGACCAGGGCGACACCCCGATCAACGGGCCGCACCAGGGCGCGTGGGTGGATGCCCCGGACGGCAAGGACTGGTTCGTGCACTTCCAGGACAAGGGGGCGTATGGCCGCGTCGTGCACCTGCAGCCGATGCGCTGGCAGGACGGCTGGCCGGTCATCGGCGCACCGGGCCGCACGCCGGGCGTCGGCGAACCCGTGAACACGTACGCGAAACCGGTGCAAGGCTTCGGCCCGGCGGCGCCGGCGACGAGCGATGCGTTCGACGGCCCCGCCCTCGGCCTGCAATGGCAATGGGGCGCGAATCCGGCGCCCGGCTGGTACTCGCTGACGGACAACCCCGGCCACCTGCGCCTGGCCACGCAGGTGGTGCCGGAAGCCGACGGCTTTGTACGCGCCGCGGGCGCGATCCTCACGCAGAAGGTGCCCGCGTCGCGCTTCGTCGTGGAGACCCGCGTGCGCCTCAAGGGTGCCGTCGACGGCGACCGGGCCGGCCTGATCGTCAACGCCATGCAGTATGGCTGGGTGGGCCTGCGCCGCAGCGGCGGAAAGACGGAACTCGTGCGCACCGTGTGCGGACCGTTCGGACCGCGCTGCCGCGAGGAGTCCACCGTCGTGCTGCCGGACGCGCCGGACGAGGTGGTCCTGCGCATGTCGATGTACGAAACGGCGTTCGTCGGCTTTTCGTACAGCGTGGACGGCCGCGCGTTCAAGCCGGCCGGCGATCCGTTCCCGGTCACGCGCGGCACGTGGGTGGGCGCGCAGGTGGGCCTGTTCAGCGTCGGTGCGCGGGCGCGCACGCAGCCGTCGTACCTCGAAGCCGATTATTTCAACGTGACTGCGCCGGGGCCCGGGCCGTACTGACCGGCCGCGTTCAGGCGCCAATACACGGCATAGCGCTGATGGTGCAGGTCGAACAGCGGCCGGACGACGATGCCGCTGGCCGGACCTGCATCCTTGAACCTGAACGCGGACGGATCGCCGGGGATCGGCGCGAGCCAATCGGCGGGATTGCCGGAGTTGCCGACGATATCCGGAACCGGCACGGCCGCGATCTTCAGCCAGGCATCCTTGTCGCCCACGTCGCTGGCGGGCATGTTGTCCCTGCCGAGTTCTCCGGCCAGCAAGACGGGACCATGGAACAGGGAGACCGTCGAGGCGTCGTCCATGGCGTGCTCCAGCCGCAGCCCCGCCGGCAGCGTCAGGTCGATCACGTCACCGGCCTTCCATTGCCGCCGCAACGCGATATAGGTTGAGGGCTGAGCGTCCACACCTTGCGGCTTGCCGTTGATCCTGACCGTGACCGGTCCGGCGACCCATGCGGGAACGCGCAGATTCACCGTGACGGCGCGGGCTCCCGGCTTCACCACCGTCAGGCGCACCGGGTCGCCGCGCGTGATGTCCCCTTGCTGCCGCAATACGATCCCGGCTTGCCGCCAACCGAGCTCGGACGGAATATACAGGTTCACCCAGAGCGTATCGTCCTTGTGGAAGTAAATGCCTTCGTTGTAGCGTGCGGTGTTTTCGATACCGGAGCCGGTACAGCAAAAGCTGCCGTTGAGATAGGTGCGAAAGTCCCCATGGAACGGCGTGAAATACGTCATCGCGCCGGAATCGGGCGCCACCGACGCCAGCACGTGGTTGTACAGCGCACGCTCGTAGTAGTCGGCAAGGTCCGCACGGCGGTTGCGCTCGAACAGCCTTGTCGTCAGCTTGAGCATGTTGTGGGTGTTGCACGTCTCGGCGGTCGTCGGCGGCAATACCTTCTGGTTGTCGATCGACGGGCCGGCCTCCACGCCGGGTTGGTCGAACCATTCGTTCACCGACGTGCCGCCGTTGGCGAACGAATGCCTGTGCACGACCAGCCGCCAGAAATTCTCGGACGCCTTCAGTTCCAGCGGGTCGCCATCGACGTTGGCGGCGTTGGCCAGGCCCACCACCTGCGCGATATGCGTATTGGCGTGCAAGCCGCCCAGCCGGTCCGCGCCGTCGGCAAGCGGGCCGACGAACCACGCGCGGTGGAACATGCGGGCGGTGTCGAGGTGCCGGGGATTCTTGTCGATCTTGTAGAGTTCCGTCAGCACGTCGCTCATCGCACCGAATTCGTTTTGCGGATTGCGGCTGCCGTCCGTGCGGAAGATCCGGTCGACCTGCGCGGCATCGAGCCGCGCGAGCCGTTTGCCGAAGTAGTCGGCCATCCGGGTGGCCACGTCGAGTGCCTGCCGGTTGCCGACATAGGCATGGGCGTCGATGAGGCCTGACATGATCTTCTGGATTGTGTAGTAAGGCACTCCGATGCCCCCGGCGTCGGTCCCGGGCTTGCCTTCGAGCTGGTCGAAGGCGGCCGTGGAAAACGCGGCCAGGTAGCCATCCTGATTCAGGCTCTTCTGACATGCCGCGAGCTCGGCCACGAGGTAGTCGACCCGGTCGCGAAACAGCAGGCTGCCGGTCGCCGCCGCCATGCGCGACGCGGCGGACAGATAGTGCCCGGTCATGTGCCCACGAAGGAATTCACTGTCCCAGCCGTCGTAACCCTTCTCGATGCCTGCTTTCTGGGGAAGTTTCGCCAACGCCCGGTAGTGGTAAAGCAGTTTGTCGGGATCATAGGACGCGAGCACCCCTGTGCGATGCAGCTCCTGCCGTACGTGGAACGGACTTCCCGGCAGCAGGCGCACCTGATTGGCCAGGAAAGCACGCGCCGCATCGACGGGCACGGGTGGCGCAAGCGGGCCAAGGTCGCGGGCGACACCATGCGCCGGGAATGCCGCGAGGGTGGCTTTGAGCATCGAACGGCGGGTGAAGGACATCGAACAGCCTTTCGTAAAAAAAACGCCGCCAGCAAACACCGGCGGCGGGGCGAAAGCGGGCACGCGGCCCGCGACGAGAGAGAGGATTACAGGTTGCCGAACTTGTAGCGCAAGCTGAAACCGAAGAATCGGCCGTTCTCGTAGTGCTGGCGTTCGATGCCGCTCTCGTTCCCGAGGCCGCCGACGTTACGATTGAGCGTCTTGTTCGTGATGTTCGACGCGATCAGCGACAGCGCCAGGTTGTCGGTCAGCTGGTAGTTGAACGAGCCGTCCAGGATACCGTAGGCATCGATGTAGCGGCCGTCGATCGGGTTCGGCGAGAAGCCGAACAGCACCGACGGAGAACGCCACGTGTAGACCAGGCGCGCGGACGCCTTGTTGTCCTCGTACAGGGCGCTCACGCTGTAGCTGTTCTTCGAGGCGAACGGTTGCGGCGTCGAGATGATGTTCGGCGCGGCCTTCGTGCCCACGTTGAACGGATTATCCGTCTTCACGTAGGTGTACGAACCGGACACGCCGAAGTTCTTCAGGATGCCGGGAGCGCTGTCGAAGAAGTACTGGCCCGACAGCTCGAGGCCGCGCGCATAACCCTTCTCGGAATTCAGCGTCTTCGACACCAACAGCTGGCCGCTCGGGCAACCGTTCGAGACGGCGCCGCTATAGCCCGTCGCGAGCGAGACGTTCTCGCAATTCTGGACGTCGTTGAAGAAGCCGTTGATTTCCTTGTCGAACACACCGGCTGCCAGGTAGTTCGTCTTGCTGAAGTAGCGCTCCAGCGAGAAGTCGAAGCTGTTCGCGGTCAGCGGACGCAGATCCGGGTTACCGATTTGCAGCGTACCCTGGGTCGAATTGACGGTGAGGGATGGATTGAGCTGGTCGAGTCCCGGACGGGTCATGCCGCGTCCGTAGCCGAAGCGCGCCAGGAAGTCTTTCGCCAGGTCGTAGGTCAGGTTGAACGAAGGTAGTGCGTTCGTGTAGGACGTCGTGCGGCGGTACGGTCCGATGGCCCCGGTGATCGGGTCCGCCACCTGCGCCACGAATTCGCCATTGGTGCGGACGACGCGCACGCCGACGTTACCCTTGAGACGGTCATCCAGCAGTGCGAACTCGCCCACGAGGTAGATCGCCTTGGTCTTCTCGTTCGTATAGCGGCGGGACAGGAGTTGTTCCGTCAGTCCGTTCTCCGGCAGGATCCCGGCTTTCGGGAAGGCGCCGCTCACCTGGTTGCCCAGCAGCTGGTCCGGGTTGTAGACGACGTAGCCGCCCGAATAGCCGGCCAGGCCGTCCATGAAGTTGGTCGGCGACGATTGCGTATGGCCGCCGGTCGCCGCCGAGATGCCGTTGCTGCCGTCGGCAGCCAGCGCGAGGCCGTCGCTCGTCAGCGGACGGCCGCCGAATGCGAAGTTGTTGTAACTGCTCGACTGGCGCGCGGCGCGGGTGCCGAACTTGAAGCGGCTGAAGAACCAGCCGTCGTCCAGCGAGTACGTACCATCCAGGGCCACGGCGCCGCCGGTGTCGTGGTAACTCTGGTGCGTGCCGTTGCTGTACGCCTGGTACATGAAGTTGGACGGATCGGACAGGTTCGGCCCGGTGAACGTCAACTGGTGCGGTGCGCCATCGCTGATCCGGTTGGCCGTCCAGTACAGGCCCGGATTGGACAGCAAGGTCACGGAGCGGTTGTCCTGGGTCTGGTCGGCCTTGATGAAGTTGATGTCGGCCTTCAGGAACAGGGCCGGCGTCGGGTGCCATTCGGCACCGGTCGCGGCGATCCACGTCGTGTACGGACGGTGCTCGTCGCCGCCGGTCGTGGTCATCCTCGTGTTCAGGAAATTGCCGCTGAGGAAACGCTTGGTGGCGAGGACGTCGTTGCTGCCGCCGTTGAGGTTGCCGTTGGCCAGCTGTTCGGTCAGGTTGAACGGCGCCGTCTGCAGGTTCTGGACGTTGTTGGCCTGGTTGTTGTTGTCCGACGAGTTCAGGCCGCGGTAGTTCTGGTGATACAGGTAATAGGTGTAGTTGCCGTCGACGTAGAAGCGCAGCGTGTTGTCGACGCGCCAGTCCGCAGCCAGGTTCAGGCCGCGCCGGGTACGCATGATCGTTTCCTGGAACACGTTATTGGTGAGCGCAGGCGCCGCCATCACGTTGCTGACCTGTTCCGGAGTCAGGCCCGCCAGGTTCGGCATGTAGGCGCCGGCGGTCGTCGACGTCGGCAGCGTCGGCACGCCGGCCAGGTACGAGACATCCGTGCGGCCGATGTACTGCGACATCGGCTTGGACGGGTCGTTCGTCGTGTTGGCGCCGGCCAGGGTCGCGTATTCGGCGCTGTCGGCACGGACGGCGCGCTTGTAGTTGGCCCCGCCGTTGGCAGGGTTGTTGTCCGAACGGCCGGTGCTCTGCTGGAACACGGCCGCCGCCATCACGCCGATGCGGCCGCCGCCCTGCAGGTTCCAGCGGTTGGCGATCATGCCGAACAGTTCCGGGTTGCCCTTCTTGGCCAGGTCGTTGTAGCGGCCGCCGATGTTCAGGGCGCCCGTCAGGCCCTTGAAGTCGCTCGGATTGCGGGTGCGGATGTTGACCAGGCCGCCGATCGCGCCTTCGATGTGTTCCGCCGACGGGTTCTTGTAGACGTCGATGCCGGCCACCATGCCGGGGATGGCGCCTTCCAGGTTGAATTCGCGGCTGCCGGCCGTGAAATAGGCGCGGCCGTTCACTTCCGACGCCGTCTGGCCGGACAGGCCGCGGATCGTCACGCCGGAGCCGGTGCCCACGGGCGATGCGCCCTCGCCGCCGTAGCGGTAGCCCTGCACGCCCGGGATGCGCGTCATGGTCTCGGTGACGTTCGGGTCCGGCAGCTTGCCGATGTCGTCGGCGGTGATCGAGTCCACGACTTCCATCGTGTCGCGCTTGATCGCCAGCGACGACTGCGCGCTGGCGCGGATGCCCGTCACGACGACGGTGTTGGCGTCCGCCTGCTGCGCCCAGGCGTGGCCTGCGAAGGCCTGGGCGAGCGCCACGGCGACGACCGACATCTTCGGTCCGAAATTGCGGTGATTGTGCTTCATTTGGTTCTCCTCTGTAATCCGATTTGGCATGGTTTTCCCCGGCTCTGTACGGCCGGCGTTTTAGGTATCGATAACAAATCTAGGTTGAATTATAGGCCGCGTCCTTCCTCGTGGTAATACCTTTGCGAAATATCATTGTTGATGTGGTATTTACACGACGCCGTCGCTTGACGGGCGGCCGGCGTCGTGATCCGGGACGCGAATGCCCCGGTTATCGATCACTGCTCCGCCACCCGCTGGGCACGCACGGGGGCGAGCACGAAGCGATAGCTGGCGGGTGCGAGCGGGATGCGGTACTTCACGTGCGGCCGCCCGTCCAGGCTCCAGCCGGTGTCGCCGCCCACGCCCGCCTGGGCCATGTCGACGAGCACCGAGCCGTCGCCATGCGGCGCGATCTCGGAACTCTTCCACGTGCCGCGCGGCCGCAGGTACAGGTCCTCGTACGGGAACGCGAGCGCATTGAACGCGCTCGGCGCATCAAAGTCCACGCGGATGCCGGTGCCGGCGCCGTCCTGCAGCTGGAACCAGCGCACGTCCGTCTTGTTGCCGCTTTCCTGCGGGCGGATGTAGCCGTGGTACTGGTCCGCCACCTTGCCGGCGTACAGGCCCAGCGCGGATCCGGTCTTGCGGTCCGCGTACGATTCGTACGGGCCACGGCCGTACCATGACAGCGCATCGAGCGCCGGCAGGCTGTCGAAGCGCAGGCCCAGGCGCAGCGGGTCCGGCAGGTCGTCGCGCAGCGGCGTGAAGCTGGCCTGCACGTCGACGCTGCCGTCGGCGCGCATGCGGTAGACGTTTTCCCAGTGCGCCGCGCCGGCGCCGAAGCTGAACAGCACGCGCACGCCATCGGCCGTCGCGGTCACGTCGCGCACCTTGCGCTGGTCGGTGAACGTCCGCCACACCCCGTGGCTCTTGTCCACGCCGGAGCCTTCGTCATTGTCCGTCAGGCCGCGCCAGAAGTTCGGCGAACCGCCCTTCAGGACCGTGCGGCCGGCCACCGCGTAGGTCACGAGTCCCGTGTCCGGCGCGACGCGCAGTACGGCGTCGGCGGCGCGCAGCTCCACCGCGCCGTCCGTGCGGACGGGCGGTACGGTGGCGAGCTGTTTCTGCGGGGCGCGCGGCGACGCCAGCACGAACTGCGACCAGCCGACGACGGCGCCCTGCTCCACGCCCGGCAGCGCCGCACGGCTCTTCGCCCGCACGGTCAGTACACGCTCGCCGCCGGGTGCGACATCGGGCAATGCCAGCGCCAGTTTCTGGCGGGCGCCGGCCGGCGTGGCCGCATCGGCCAGCGTGCCGCGGGCGACGACGACGCCGTCGCGCGCCAGCTCCCAGTCGAACGCGAGATGCGACAGGTCGCGGAAATCGTAGCGGTTCACGACCTCGATGCTGCCTGCTGCCGGGTCGCCTTCGAACACGACGGGCGAATAGACCTTCTGCAGTTCATAGTATTCCGGATCCGGCGTGCGGTCCGAGCGCACGACGCCGTCGCCGACGACGCTGTTGTCGCCCCGCTCCGGGTTCAGGTCGAAGCCGGACGCCCAGTACGTGCGGCCCTTGTCGTCCTTCGCGATGATGCTCTGGTCGACCCAGTCCCACACGAAGCCGCCCTGCAGCTTGCGGTGCGCGCGGATGACCTGCCAGTAGTCCTCCAGGTTGCCCAGCGAATTGCCCATCGCATGGGCGTATTCGCACTGGATCATCGGCTGGCGGAAGTTCGGGTCGAGCGCGTAGTCCGCCATCTTCTCGATGTCGTCGTACATGGGCGCGTAGATGTCGACGTAGGCGTTCGGCAGGTGTTCCTCGCCGATGGTGCCGTGGCCGAGGTAGCTGATCAAACGCGTCGGATCGTTCTTGCGGATCCACGCGGCCGCGTTCTCGAAGTTCGGCCCCGTGCCGGCCTCGTTCCCCAGCGACCAGAAAATGACCGACGGCGAATTCTTGTCGCGTTCCACCATGCGCGAGATGCGGTCCAGGTGCGCGATGCGCCAGTGCGGCTTGTAGCCCAGCTGGATCGCGGCGCGCTTGCGCGGGTCGCCCGCCTGGTCGCCCTTCTCCATGTAGCCGTGCGACTCGAGGTCGGCCTCGTCCATGATGTACAGGCCGTATTCGTCGGCCAGGTCGTACCAGCGCGGATCGTTCGGATAATGCGACGCTCGCACGGCGTTCACATTTGCCCGCTTCATCAGCTCGATGTCCTTGCGCATCGACGCCATCGACATCACGCGGTACGTATGGGGGTCGTGCTCGTGGCGGTTGACGCCCTTGATCATCACCCGCTTGCCGTTCACGCGCACTTCGCCGTCCGCGATCTCCACCGTGCGGAAGCCGATGCGGCGCGACGTCGCCGACACCAGCCGGCCCTGCGCATCCGTCACCTCCACGAGCAGCGTGTACAGGTTCGGCGTCTCGGCCGACCAGGGTTTCACGGCGGGGACCGCGCCGGCCAGGACGACCTTGCGGTCGCCACCCGGCGTGCCTTGCACGCGCAGCACTTCGCGCGTGCCGTCCAGCACCCGCGCCTCGACGTCGACCTTGGCCGGCGCGCCCGCCATCTCGGCGACGAGTTCGAAGCGGCCGTCGCGGTAATTGGCCTTGTCCAGCCCCGCCGTCACGCGGTAGTCGCGCAGCCGCGTCTTCGGTTCGGCATACACGTACACGCTGCGTTCGATGCCGTTGACGCGCCAGAAGTCCTGGTCTTCCAGGTACGAGCCGTCCGCCCAGCGATACAGTTCGATGGCGATCGTGTTGCGGCCCGGGTGCACGTAGCGGGTCAGGTCGAACTCGGAAGGCAGCTTGGAATCCTCGGAATAGCCGACCTTTTGGCCGTTGACCCACACGTAATAGGCCGCACCGGCCGCGCCGATCTGCAGGAACACGTCGCGGCCGTTCCACGCGGCGGGCACGTCGAACTCGCGGCGGTACGAGCCGACTTCGTTCAGGTCATGCGGGATGAACGGCTCGTTGGCGGGGAACGGATAGCGGATGTTCGTGAAGATCGGCTTGCCGTAGCCTTGCGTCTGCAGCATGCCGGGCACCTGGATCTGGCCCCACTTGCTCACGTCGTACGACAGCTTGTAGAAATCCTTCGGGCGCGTTTCCGGGGTCTTCGAGTACGCAAATTTCCAGGTGCCGTCCAGCGACAGGAAATACTGCGACGCGGCCTTGTCGCCGGCGAGCGCTTTCTCGCGCGATTCGAAATTGAAGAACGTCGCCTTCATCGGCTCGCGGTTGACCGCGACCACTTCCGGCTGCTCCCACTCGGCCGGTTTCGGCTGCGCGGCCAGCGCGGGCAAGGCGGCCGTCGCCAGCAGCACGGCCGCGATGATGTTCGTGGATTCCATGTCTCTCCTGTGTCGTTATTGTTATGGTCGTTGTCGTGTCAGCGGAAGCGCAGTCCGTCGACGAAGCCGTTCACCTCGAGCAGCCCCGCCTCGGGCGCGGTGAGGCGCTTGCCGCCCACGGTCACGTTCTCGATCGTCACGTTCTTGACCTTGCGCGTGGCATCGAGGCCCGTGATGGCGGATGCGCTCGGCGAACCCTTGCCCGTGTAATGGATGTTGCGCATGGTGACGTTCTCGATGCCCAGCCCAGGGCTCGTGTTGTACTTGGCCGTGTACGCGATCTTCAGGTTGAAGAGCTTGCCTTCCTCGATACGGTCGACGCGGATGTCCTCGAACACGACGTCGCGCACCAGGTTGTCGTCGCCCGCCATGATGCCCAGGGCGCCCTCGTATTCCGGGTCGTCCTCGTCATGGTCGAGGATATCGATGTTCGAGAAGCGCAGGCGCTCCAGCACCTCGCTCTGCGGGTGCGCCGGCGTCGGCGTATTGCCGTGGATGCCGATCATCACTGCGTGCGCGATGTCGGCCCACAGGGTCGTGTCGCGGACCTGCACGTCGCGCGTATTGCCCCAGATGTCCCAGCGGTGGTTGTAGAACGTCAGGCAGTCGTCCGACGTGCGCACGAAGCTGTCCGCGATCGTCACGCGCTCGCATGCGAAGTGGCCGATGCCGTCCGACCACTGGCCGGCCCCGATCGTGCGGATATTCGTCTCGGCGAGGTCCTGCGACATGATGCAGCGCATCGTGCCGTGCGGCTGGTTGATGGCGATCGGACCGTCGATCACGATGTTGCGCGAATTCCGGATGGTCGTCACGTCGGTGCCGTCGAACAGGCCGTCGCTGAACACTTGGACGTCCTCGACGCCCTCGATCACGAGCGGGCTTTTCAGGATGGCGGCGCCGTGGATGTATACCTTCGTGTGCGAGCGCAGGCGGAAGTCGCCCTTGTGGATGCCCGGTCCGAAGAACACGATGGGCTGCGTGAAGTCGGGCGCCGTGCCCATTCCGATGTCGTTCGATGCCAGGTTCGCGGGCACGGCCGGCATGTCGGCCCGGATCGCGTGCGTGAACACGTGCAGGTTGTGCAGGCGGTCGTCGTCGAATTCCACGCTCAGGTTCTCCGGACGGCGCAGCGTGAAATACACGACGCCGTCGCGCACAACCGGCTTGACGCCCTTCGCATCCGGGCGCACCGCCACTTTCGAAAACGTGCCGTTGTTCTTCTGGACCGCCACTTCCACCGTGCCGTCGAAGTTGAAGTAGACCATCGAGGCGTCCTGCGGCTTGTCCAGGTCGACCTTCACGTCGTACTCGTACAGGTCCTGCCACTGCCCGCCGGGCACGCGCACGCGCACCGTGTAGTCGTCGTTATGGTGGGTGTAGCGGATGGGATTCGGGAACGGGTGCACTTGCAGCCGGTTCTCGATGGCGTGGGCGGCATCGGCAGCGAGGCATCCCAGCAGGACGGCAAGCGGCGCGGCGCAGCGGCGCGCGAACGCACGTAACGTGAACAACGGATCGTCTCCTTTGCCCGTGGTGCGGTTCGTGCCGCCGCCGGGCTTGTCATTTGATTTGGTATCGATAACTTGGCCAGTTATATCACATCCTGGAACGATGTCAAGACCTCTCCGAGCTCCTGGCGCCCGACCTACGATACCGGCACATCATAACGGTGGCGGTGGCGCCGCAGGCATGCCTTTTTTATCGAAATGGATATGTTTTGGACATGGCAGCGGGGTTGATCCAGGTCGCGGTTAACGATAACAAAGCAGATGCATACGTGCTAGCATCGGCGCGGCAGTACGGCAGCACCTTCGATCGCAGTTCAACATTCGCCTGCATGGCATGGAGACTACCAATGAAAAAAATGGAACCGAACGACTGCAACGCCCCCGCCCTGACATCCGCCCTGACCCCGGCCGAAGCCCCCGACGCGGTGTCGCGCTCCCTGCTGGGACGCCGCGACTTCCTGATGGGACTCGGCGCCCTCGCGCTCGCCGGCTGCGGCGCGGGCGGCGGCGCCGAGGCACCGGCCACCCGCACGCTCGCCACCGGCACGATGAGCGGCACGGGTGCCGCCACCGCCTTCGTCCATCCGGGCCTGCTGCACACGCAGGCCGACTTCGACCGCATGAAGGCGAAGTACAACACGTCGCCCTGGTCGGGCAGCTGGAACCTGCTGGTCAATAATTCGCACGCCAGCCTGTCCTACACGCCGCACCCGCAGACCGTCGTGTACCGCGGCTACGACGGCGTCCATCCGGAAAACTATTCGACCCTGTTCAACGACGTGGCCGCCGCGTATGCGTGCGCCGTCCGCTGGAAGATCTCGGGCGACACGGCCTATGCGGACAAGGCCGTACAGATCATGAATGCGTGGTCGTCCACCCTCGCCTCGATCCAGGGCACGACGGACGCCGCCCTTGCCGCCGGCATCTACGGCTACGAATTCGCCAACGCGGGCGAGATCATGCGCACCTACACCGGTTGGGCCGCGGCGGATCTCGCAGCGTTCCAGAACATGATGAAGACCGTGTTCTATCCGATCAACCACGACTTCCTCATCCGCCATAACAACACCGACGTCACGCATTACTGGGCCAACTGGGACCTGTGCCAGATGGCGTCGATCCTCGCCATCGGCGTGCTGTGCGACGACCGGGGCCTGTTCGACGAAGCCGTCGCCTATTTCAAGTCGGGCGCGGGCAACGGGGCCGTCGCTCAGGCCGTGTACTACGTCCACCCGGGCTTCCTCGGCCAATGGCAGGAATCGGGACGCGACCAGGGCCACAACACGCTCGGCATCGCGCTGATGGGCGCGCTGTGCGAGATGGCCTGGAACCAGGGCGTGGACCTGTACGGCTACGACAACAACCGCTTCCTGATGGGCGCGGAATACGTGGCCAAGGCGAACCTGATCCAGTCCGGCACGACGTACTACACGGTGCCGTACGTCCCCTACAACAACGCCGACAACGTCAACCAGGGCGTCCTGTCGACGAACAGCCGGGGCAACGTGCGCCCCTGCTGGGCGCTGGTCTACAACCACTACGTGAACCGCAAGGGCCTCGCGGCGCCGTATTCGAAGATGTTCGCCCTGCAGATCCAGCCCGAAGGCGGCGGCGGCAACTACGGCTCGACGAGCGGCGGCTACGACCAGCTGGGCTACGGCACCCTCACCTGCACGCGCGACCCGATCTCCGCCGGCGTGCCGCCCAGCGGCCTGAAAGCGCGGACCCCGGCGGGCGGCGTGGAATTGTCGTGGTGGGGCAGCGCCTACGCGACGAGCTACAAGGTCAAGCGCGCCACGTCGACGAGCGGTCCCTGGACCACCATCGCGAGCGGCATCACCGACCTGCTGACGTACACCGACAATCCGGGCGCGGGCACCTGGTACTACGTCGTTTCCGCCATCACGCCGGCGGGCGAGACGGCCGATTCGAACCGCGCCACCGCCAAGGTCGGCAAGACGCTGCACACGTACCTGGCGTGTAACGACGGCACCGGGACGACCGTGTCCGACGCCAGCGGCCAGGGTCACGCGGGCACGCTGACGGGCAGCGCAACGTGGGGCACCGGCAAATCGGGCAGCGCGCCGGCGCTGAACGGCAGCACGGATTACGTGAGCCTGCCCGCGAACCTGGTCACGGACCTCACCGATTTCACGGTGGCCTGCTGGGTATATTGGAACACGTCACGGAATTGGGAACGCATCTTCGACTTCGGCTCGGGCACGGGCCGCTACATGTTCCTGACGCCGCGCTCCGGCAGCGGTGTCGTGCGCTTCGCCATCACCGTCGACGGCGGCAAGGGCGAACAGGCCGTGACGGGAACGGCCGCGCTGCCGACCGCGCAGTGGGTGCACGTGGCCGTCACCCTGTCGGGACAGCTGGCCACCCTGTACGTGAACGGCACCGCGGTCGGCACCAATAGCGCGGAATTCCTGCCGCCGTGGCAGCTGGGCGGCACGACCCGGAACTGGATCGGCCGCTCGCAGTATGCGGGCGACCCATATTTCAACGGCCGCATCGACGAGTTCCGCATCTATCGCGGCGCGCTGGCGGCGGCCGACATCGCCGCGCTGATCGCCGCCAGCTGACCTTCCAGCCCGTCACACCCGGCGCCGGCGCGCGAGCGCCAGCGCCGACAACCCGATCGCCGCCAGCCAGTATCCCGCCGGTTCGGGCACCGCCGTCACGGCGGGATCCGACAGCGTGCCGGCGATCGTCCCCTGCCCTTGCGCGTCCAGCGCCGGCGTCCACGTGAAATCGGCCAGCGCGCCCGTGAACGGATCATAGTGGCCAAGCGGCGCGAACGTGTCGTCGAACGCCGCCACGACGAAATGCGACACATAGCTCGTCAGCGGATCCGGCGCGCCCGCGAAGGTCAGGTCGAACGACAGGATCCCGCCGAAGTCCACGGCGTGGAACAGGTCGTTCGACGTATCGTTGCGGAACAGGTAGCCGCCCGCGACGGGCGTCACGCCCCACGAATCGATGAACGCCGTGCTGTCGAAGCCCACCATGTTGCTGACCAGCGCGGTGGCCAGCGGCACGCCGCTGCTGGCGGACAGCTGCATGTCGACGTAGCCCGTGGCGGCGCCGAACGTCGACGTGTCGATCGCGACGTGGATCATTTCGGCCGACGCGGTGCCGGCGCTCGCCGCCAGCATCAGCGCGAGGGCGGAAACAAGGGATTTGAATCGGATGATCATGGCTGTCCTCAGAAATGGGGTTGGTACAGCGCCGGCACGTAGCCGATCGCGACACGGTTCGGATTGGTGAACGTCAGCGGCACGGTGAGCGTCGCGCCCGGATTCAGCGGCCCCGCGACGGCGACGTACGGTACGCCCCCCGTCGTGCCGCCCGCGTTGTCGAGCGTGACGCCGCTTGTCAGGCCGTTCAGCGCGAGCCACAACGGCCCCGCCAGCGGGGTCGTGCCGGTGTTCGTGACGGTCACACCGCCCACGTATTTGCCGGTCATGCGGTTCAGGGTCGCGCCCTGCTGGGTCATCCTGACGCTCGCGCCGACGTCCACCGGCGCGACGTTCACGGCCAGCGTGTGCTGCGCCTCGGTGTTGCCGGCCGCGTCGACGCTCCAGTAGGCGACCGTGTGGCTGCCGGTCGTGTTCAATGACACCGTCGTTCCGGTCTGCTGCGCGCCGCCGTCCACCGTGTAATACGTCGCCTTCACGCTGCCGCCCGTATCCGTGGCCGACAGCGTGACCGTCACGTTCGTCGCAGGTGTCGCGCTCGTGCTCGCGGTCGTCACGGGCGGCGCCGTGTCGGCGCCATGCAGCGAACCATGCAGGCGCACTTCGGACAGGTTGCCGTACCAGGTGCCGCCGTTATAGATACGGATGTAGCGGTACGGCGTCGGGCTGGCGACGGGGAACGATTGCCACTCGAGCGTCGACACGGCTGGCGTGGTCAACGTCGTCCACGTCGTGTTGTCGTTCGAGCCCTGGATCACGGTGCCCTTGATGCGCGCATAGTTGTTGTCCTGGCGCGGTGCCAGTTCCACGCCCGTCAGGTTCACCTGGTTGCCGGCCTTGAAGTCGAAGATCACATACGCGCCCACGCCCGAGTTGTTGCTGCCGGTGCGGAAGTCCGAGATCGAACCCAGGTTGGCGTCGAACAGGCTCGTGACGACGGCCTGCGTGGTGGCGGCCGGGCGGTTGACCGTGGAATCGATCAGGGTGGCGACGGTCGGCACGTTACGGATCGTGTCCGCCTCGTCCACCAGCGTCAGGCCCGTATTGTCGGTCGTGGCCGTGCTCGTGAAGCCGGGCTGGCCGTTGGCCTGGGTGTAGCCGATGGCGAAAGTGACCGCACCCGCCGCCACGCCCTGGGGCAAGGTCGCCGTGGCCGTGAAGTTGATGTTGTCGGTCGTCGTCACCGTGGCGGGCACGCCCTGGATCGTGACGCCGACGCCGCTGATCGCCTCCTTCGCCGTGAACGCCAGCTTGACGGCATTCCCGGGCACGATGCGCGTGCGCAGCGCCTGCGCGGAACTCATCGACACGGTCGCGATCTTGTTCGACGATTCGGCGACGCCGTACAGGCGCAGTTCTTCCATGTTCCCGTACCAGTTATTACCGTTGATGACGCGGATGTAGCGGTAAGGCTGCGGGTTCGCCACGGTCAGGGTCTGCCAGTCGGCCGTGTTCCCGGCCGCGTTGGAGAGTGTCGTCCACGCCGCGTTGTCGTTCGAGCCCTGCACGACGGTGCCGTTGATGCGCGACGAGTACTGGTCCTGGCGGCCGATCACTTCCGCGCGCTGGATCGTGGCCTTGCCGCCTTCCTTGAAGTCGAACATCACCCAGCCGCCGTAGCCGCTGCCGTTGACGCGGAAGTCCGTCCCGGTACCGAGATTGCCGTCGAACAGGGTGTTCACCGTCGCCAGCAGGTCGGTCGGGTTGCGGCCGCTGGAATCCCGCAGGCTCGTGATGGCCAGCAGGTTGCCCAGGTAGTTCGTCTGGTCCGCGATGAACAGCGACGAGCTGTCGGTCGTGAACAGCACGGGTTCCGCGTCGGCGCCGGCCCCGGTCTTGTAATTCAGGGTGAACTTGACGGTGCCCGGCTGCGCGTCGCCCGGCATGACGGCGCTGGCCGTGTAGTTCACGTTGTCGGCCGTCGTCACCTGGGCCGGGACGCCCTGGATCGTCGCGGCCACGGCGTTGATCGGCGCCGTCGCCTGGAAGTTCAGCTTGACCGTATTGCCCGGCACGATGCGCTTCCTGAGCGCCTGGTCGGACCCGATCGACACGGAGGACAGCAGGTTGACCGTCTCATGGCGCGTGCCGAAGATCCGGAATTCGCCCATCTCGAACATGGAGCTCGACGGCTGGATCATCTGCACCTTCAGGAAGCGGTACTGCTGGTCCTTGAGGTCGTCGCTGACGGCCAGGGTCTGCATGTCCTCCGTCACGACGGTCATGCCCGGCGTCAGGCGGACCCAGTTCTCGTTGTCGTTCGAACCGTAGGCGACGACGCCGCCGCCCCGCTCGGGGAAGGACGTACGCGCCTGGATGCCGAAGGCGGTGGCGTTGACTTTGTAGCCCGGGCCGAAGTCGAAGTAATAGGTGAGGTTCCGGGCCAGGTAATAACCGACGAACGAATCGGGCGTGCCGTCCAGCGCATTCGGCACCTGCGTGCCGAAGGTGGACGAGACGAACATGTTCGCGTAGTTCATGCTGCCGTCGGCCAGCAGCGGCGTCAGCTCGGACAGCCCTTTCAACGCCGTCTGCAGCGCGCCCAGCTTCTGGTAGAACTGGTCGTCGGTCGCCGTCGACACCGCATTCGTCGCGTCGGCATACGCCGCGTTGTAGGCGGCCAGGCTCGGGGTCGTGTACAGCGTGTCGGGCTTGTACCCGGCCGTCACAGCGGCGATGGCGGACTGGCGGTCCGCGCCGACGACGACCTGCACGGCCTTCGACGTGACGACCGTGCCGTCGGTCGTCGTGACGATGAAGCTGAAGGTGCCGGCCTGCGTGGGCACCCATGCGAACGCGCCCGTCTGCGTGTCGAACTGGGCGCCGGGCGGCAGGTGGTCGATCGTGTACGTCAGGACGTCGGTGGCCGTGGCGTCCGTCGCCGCGAAGCTGTACGACACGGTCGCCGTGGAGCCGGCGTTCGTGTACAGGCTCAGGTCCGCGTCGCCGCTCGTGAACACGGGCGGCGTGATCGAGGCGCCCGGGTTGACGTTGATGTGGTCGATGTCGACCGTCGTGCCGGCGCCCTTGACGGTGAGGGGCAGGTAGTCGCCGAGGCCCTGGTACTGGCCGAATGCATAGCTCACATAGCGCCACTGGCCCTGCGTGTCCGGCAGCAGGATGGTGTCGCCGAACGCGTCCACCGATGCTTCGCCGTTGGTCCGCACGCGGAATGCCACGCTGCGCGTCCCGTTGCCGTAACCGATGACGGCCAGCCTGCTGCCCGCTCCCGTGGCCGCGACGCGAATGAACGACGCGGTGTCGTCCTGCATGGCGGTCCCGAAGCCGTCCAGCGACGTGAAACGGTCCTCCACTTCGCGCACCGGATCGACGATGGGCTTGACCAGGAATTGCGTGCCCTCGCTTTCCGCAGCGGGCGGCATGAAGAGCCAGAAGTCGCCGCCGCCGTCCACGCCGTCCCAGTTGTAGACCGTGCGGTCGGCGAACATGCGGGTATAGTTGGGTGCGCGCTGGTTCATGTCCAGCCCGCGCGTGTACTTGTAATAGTAGTACGGCTCCCACGTATTCTGCGTGAGGCGGCCCCGGTAGCCCCCCTGCAGCGTCTTGTAAACGACGGTCGGCACGCCGTTGGCGTCCGTGTGCGCGGCCGTCGGCACCCAGGGCGTGTCGTAGCCCAGCATGAAGCCGGCGAAATACTCCGTGGCGTCGAGGATGCGGTCGTTCAGGAATTCGTACGGCCCGACGGCATCCGGCGCCGCCGATGGCGTGCCGTTGACGGGGTCGATCTTCTGGTTCTGCGACATCAGCAGGCGCGCAAGGATACTCATGTTCGTGACGTCGCCGGCGCCGTGCGCCTGGTCGCGTCCCATTTCCACGTGCTCCACCATCGGCGTCACGGCTTCGCCGGTCAGGTCGTTCTTCGTCACGAGACGGAACAGCTGCTTGATGGCCCCGTTCTGGCCCTGGTCGACGGCCGTCCTGTTGATCGTGAACCACTCGACGCCCTCGTTCCAGCGGGCCCGGTTGCCCGTGAAGATATAGCCGGACATGGACCCCAGCAGCGCGTACAGGTGCTGGTTCATGAAGTGATCAGGGCTGTGGTTGAACGTTTCCGTGACGGGCACGATCAGGTTGTTCGTCAGGTTCACCGTGTCCTGGTCGGTCCAGGCCAGCGCCGCCGTCTGGCACGTCGTGGTGCGCATGATGTCGGCCGCCGCCATCATCCGGCTCATGGGAATGCCCGTGTGGATGTGCGCGTCCGTGTAATACACGTACTGGGTGGGATCCATCTGCGCCCAGATGCGGATCAGGCGCATCGCGTTGGCGCGGTAGGTCTCGTCGCCCGTCACGTAGTACAGGATGGACTGGGTGTACGCGGACAGCGCGTCCGCGATGAATTTCGATTCCACGCCCTGGCTGTTGAACGCCACCACCGCCGGCTTCGTCGGATCCGCGCTGCTCTGGTTTTTCGATGCCACCGTCTTCGATGCCGCGCCGGACAACAGCATCATGTTGAAATAGGTGTTCCAGGGCTCCTTCTGCGCCTGCACTTCCGTGCGCAGGTTCTCCAGCACTTCCTTCGTGAGGCCGACGCCGGGATGTTTGAAGCCGTTCGCGTCGGTGAACTCGTTGATGGCGGGCTGGTAGCTCGTGAGGATGGTCTGGATCGTGTCGGCCGCGACGGCGTCGTGCGCGGCGGGCAGCAGGCTCGCGACGGCGAGCGACACCGCCAGCGCCGCTGCCCGCAACATGGGCGTGCGGGTACGGGATTTACGCATTGTAGTCTCCTGTTCGGTATTGTTTTTTCGGGATCCCCGACAACGCGGATGTTATCGATACCCCGCGAGAAGTCTAGCATGCGTAAACCGGTATAAAACCTGTCATTCCGAAATATTTGTGATCGATATCAGATTCGGTATCAGTCCGGCACGACCGCTGTCGCCTCGATTTCCACGCGGGCGCGGTCCTCGACCAGCGCACCCACTTCGACGGCCGTCATGGTCGGATAATGGACGCCGACGATCTCGCGATAGACGGCGCCGAGGGCACTGCCGGCGGCCAGGTATTCGCGCCGGTCGACCACGTACCACGTCATGCGTACGATGTGTTCCGGTCGCGCCCCCGCCTCGCGCAACACCTCGACGATGTTACGCAGCGCCTGTCCGGCCTGCGCCGTGAAATCGTCGCTGTCGAACTGCCCGTCCGCGTTCCAGCCGATCATCCCGCTCACGAACACGAGCCGGCCGCGCGCCGCGATGCCGTTCGCGTACCCGCGCGGGCGCGGCCAGCCGGGTGGTTGCAGTATCTCCATCATGGTTCTTCCTTTGCC
The DNA here is from genome assembly GCF_052056005.1 of Massilia sp. GER05. Taxonomy (NCBI): domain Bacteria; kingdom Pseudomonadati; phylum Pseudomonadota; class Betaproteobacteria; order Burkholderiales; family Oxalobacteraceae; genus Massilia; species Massilia sp. GER05. Next base: position 4,856,824 of record NZ_CP178858.1, read on the forward strand.
GCGCGCAGCAGTTCGCGCGCGATGATCAGCATGAACGGCGCCAACAATCATGCGCTGTACTACTGGGATATCGCCTGCAAGAACCAGAGCAACTGCAACGGCGCGGATTCCTATGGCGGCTATGCCGGCTTCGTCCTGAAGTTCTGAGCACTGTCCACAACGCGGCGTCACGCCGAGAACCGGTCACGCCGCGACAAAGGCGTGGCCGGCCTTTCTACCTGATCGATACCACCATGATGTCATTCCACCAGCTCGTCGCCCTCGCGCTGCGCCTGATGGCGATCTGGCTCGTTCTTGCCGCGACACAGATCGCCTTGCTCGCGTATGCGATGCGCGGCGCCGCTCGCTACGGCGGCGAGTCAGCTTGCGCGCCCAGCAATTCAGTAACACATCCCTTGGAAGCGTGCAGCGGGAATTCCGGGTCGTGCTCGACATCGTCGACGCAATCAACCACACCCGCACTGCGCGTGCCTGGTTGACACAGGCCGCGTTGGCTGAAGCCAAGGGCGACGCGTCGACGTCGGACATAAACGTCCAGACGGCCGCTGCAAAAATGGAACTGTCGAAGGCAAGTGCCGCACGCTACCTGGCTTTGCCCAAGACCAATGCCGAGCAACGCTTGGCGCAGGATTTCGGGAATACATACACGCGTTACGTCGACGAGGGTGTGACTCCACTCATCGATGCCCTGCGTCGACACGATCTCCCAGCATATTACGCGGTATTGGCCGCCAGGACGCCAGTCCTGGACCGCGGCTTCGGGAAAGCGCTGCAATATCGGGAGCAGCAGTCACGAACTCTCAACGAGCGGATCAAGCGAAGTTTTCTTGTCGACCCGGTCGTCCTCGCCGGCCTTGCCGTCGCCTACCTCGTCGTCGTGTTGTGGCGATTCTCGAGGCGTACGCTGTCGCTGCCCCTTGAAGAGATGGCGACAGCGCTGGGCAATTTCGCCGATAAGCGATTTGCGCCCAGTTTGCCGCCGCTCCCGACATACGCCCCATCCGAAGTCGCCACGATGCGAAATAGCCTGACCGTCATGCAAGCCGAAATGAGCAGGACTGTTGGATCGATACGGGACAACGCCGAGAGCCTTCGCATCGCCGCAATGGAAATCTCCCAAGGCACGCACGATCTCGCGCAGCGCACCGAATCCCAGGCACACCAACTCCAGGCGAGTACTGCGGCGTTGCACGGCATGACGGCGCGAATACGTACCACCTCCGACGCTTCCGATGCCGCGCTGAACGCCTCGCTGGATGCCGCACGCGCCGCGAACGACGGCGGGCAGAATGTCGCTCGTGTCGTACTGACGATGGAATCCATCCAGGACGCCAGCCAACGCATCGGCATCATCGTGTCTACAATCGATTCGCTGGCGTTTCAGACCAATATCCTCGCCCTGAACGCAGCCGTGGAAGCGGCGAAAGAGATCGGGCAGCTCATCGAGGACACGTTGTCCCGCGTGGCATCCGGGTCCAGGCACGCAGCACAGGCAGGCGAGATCAGTCGAACGCTGGTCGACAAAGTGCACTCGGCGGCACGCTCGATGGAAGGCGTGAGGAATTCGATCGTGGCTTAGTCAAGCGACATCGAAAACATAGGCGACGCGATGACACAGCTTGACCTGATGACCCAGCAGAATGCGGCGATGACGGAAGACAGCGCGGCTGCATCGGAAAGCCTCAAGATGCTTTCCACTTCACTCGCTGCTTGCATGGCCGAGTTCACCACGCTACGCGGGCAAATTCAACCTGCAAGAGACCATCCCGCACCTGAATACAAAAACAAGTCTGTTCAATGACCAATTGGACGGCCCGCGCCTGCTGGCCGCGGGCACGCCCCTGTCAGTACGACACGTAGCCATCCCGTGGAAACGGCTTCTGGCTGTATGCCTTTTGCTGCGTCCACTCCTGCGCCGGGCTGGTCCAATAAGAGTCGTTCTCGGGCAATCCGAGCGCGAGGAAGCTCTCGGTGGCGATGTACATGCTGCCGCTGTTCGAATACACGTCGGCGATGCCTGGCTGGTGTCCCGTGAACCCCAGCGTGAGAAAACCCTTCGCCGAAAAATTGCTTGGGTGCGCCCAAGTGGCCTGATGGATGGACTGCAACGCAGCCCTTACCTGGCCTTCAGGCAGCGATGCCGGCAGCTGCTTGCGCCATGCCAGAAGCGCCAGCACCTGGAATGCGCCCGTCCGGTAGGTCGCCGACCGGCCGATCGGGGGAAACGTACCGATCGGGGAAACGAAGCGCTCGAGATGTTCGCCGAGACGCTGCGCGCGCTTGACCGCGAGGGCCAGCTTTTCCCCGGCGTTGCCGCGCACCTGCGCGTGATGGCGGCTGGCCTGTTCGAGGACCATGATCAGCATCGGGTAGATGACGAAGGAATCGTAGTAATCGAAGTGGAAATGCTCCCCGTCCTTGATCCATCCATCGCCGACATACCACTCTTCGACCTTGTCGATGGCGGTGTTCAGGCGCAGCGGATCGTGCGCTTCGCCGATGCTGAGCAGGAATGCTTCGTTCATCGCTGCGAACAGCAACCAGTTGGTGTACAGCGGCAGGATGCGCCGCAAGTCCTTGACCCTCGCGATGATCCGCTCCTTCGTCGTACGGTCGAGCGGATCCCAGAGGGCGCGTGGAGCACGCATCAGCGCGCTGGTGAAATAGGCCGAATCGACCAGCACCTGGAAGTTGTCGCCCCAGGCCAGGTAGTCGGGACTCTTCGGATCGACGGCATGCACGAAGCTCTGCAGCGCGAGTTCGCGCAGATGCTTGCGCACGCGTCCTTCGGCGCTTGCGTCGTCCGGCAAGGCGAGCCAGGGGGCGCATCCGGACATCAGCCGGCCGAAGCACTCAAGGTAACCGACGTTCCTGTCGCGGCCGTCCCAGACGGGACTCAGTTCCATGTCGAACTCGCGCTTCAGGGCGCCCCGCGCCATGCTGGACAAGACCGGCTCGGCGATCTTTTGCAGCAGGGCTGCCAGATAGGCCCGGTCCTGGCCCGGGCGCGGGGCGGGATCCGGCGCCTGCGCCAGCGCGCCGGCCGGCAATGCGCCGCCCAGCATGCTCAATCCGCCGCCGGCGACGAGCGTCCCGAAAAAATTCCGTCGTTGCATATTGTCTCCTGTATCTGCGCCGTCATGCCGGCGTTATTGGTCGTGCAGCCTGGACATCTCGGCCGCCGCGAGCAGCACGGCGCCGACACCGAAATTCGCGGTCGAAGCGCGGTCGACGACCTGCCCCGGAATCGCACGGTCGCCGATCGGCTGGACATAGCCGACCGTGCCGTCCGGTTGAACGGCGACCCTGGCGATGTAATGCCAGCCCTTGATGGCCGCGGGGAGATAGGTGGCGCGGTCGAGCAGGCCGTTGTTGACGCCCCAGAGCAGGCCATAGGTGAAGAACGCGGTGCCGCTCGTTTCCGGACCGGGTGCATGCGCGGGATCGATCAGGCTGCGCGTCCAGTAGCCGTCCGCCTGCTGCGTGCTTTTCAATGCGGCGGCCAGCGCCTTGAACTTGCCTTCGAACTCCGGTCGCAGCGCGCTGTCCGCGGGCAGGTCCGCCAGCACCCTGGCAAGGCCGGCAAAGACCCAACCATTACCCCGCGACCAGAAATCCTTCTTGCCGTTTACGCTCCTGTGTTTCGGATAGACGTAGCGCGCATCGCGGTAGTACAAGCCCGACTCGGCGTCGAACATGATGCTGTTCGTGTATTGAAAATACGCGTTCAACTTGTCCAGGTAGCGCGCGTCGCCCGTCAGCATGTACATCTTCGTCATCACCGGCATCACCATGTACAGGCCGTCGACCCACCACCAGTAGTCGTTGCGCGCGGTGCCGATCTGGTATCCCATCACCTCGCGGGCCCTGGCGACCTTGCGCGGATCCTTGTCGAGCGCATACAAATCAAGATAGGTCTGGAAACAGATCTGCCAGTCCCCGAACAGCACGTGGTCATCGGTTTCGCCGTACGTGTGCTTCCACTCGGCCTTGTTGTCGGACCTGGCGCCCTGCCACTGGTTGGCTTCCGCCCACCGCTCGGAGTAGCGGCGGTAGGCCTCGTTGCCGGTGGCCTGGTAGGCGGCGATGTTCCCGGTGTGATAGGCGGCGACGTCCCAGAACGCTCGTTCCGTCGCCGGCGTCGTTGCCTGCCAATGGTCGTTCACCCTGGCGATCACGGCCAGGGCTTCCGAGCGCAGCGCGGGGATGGAAGGCACCGTTGCACTGGCGGACGCCTGCACGCTGTCCGGTCCGTGGCCCGCCACGGACGCACAGCCTGACAGGATGGCCAGCGAGCCGGCAAAGATTGACATGAGTACTTTCTTTTTCAAAATCTATTCCTTGATGTGATGCGCCGTGAAGCGGCCGCGCCGACAGCCGCTTCACATGGGTGGTGTTGGAAGAAGCGACGTCAGAACTTGCCGCGAATGCCGACCTGGAACGTACGGCCGTCATACAGCAGGTTGTCGGTCCGGGCGTGGTCGTTACCGTAGTTGGGGCGGCCCATCATGTCCTTGTAATAGACGTAGCTCAGGTCGTTGGTCAGGTTCATGCCGTCCAGGCGAAGCTCGAGATTCTCCGTGATCTTGTAGGAGATCGACGCATCGACGAAACGGCGACCGGCGACCCACGGCGCTTGCCCGTTCAACGCCACGTTGATGCCGGGCTGGCTGCGCGCGAGGATGTTGCCGTCGCGGTAGTTATACGAAGTACGCAGCGCCCATGGACCCTTTTCGTAGTAAGCGGTGAGGTTGTAGGAATAGCGCGGCACTTCCCATACGGTCTGCTTCGTGCCGTCCGGGTTGACCCAGTCCGGCACCGGCCACTTGACGCGCGTATAGCTCGCCATCGCGCCCAATCCGTTGAAGGGCTCGGGCAGGAACGTGAACGCCTGCTGGTAAGCCAGCTCGATGCCGCTGACATTCTGCTTGGCCATGTTCACGTAGCTCGACACCGTGATCGGCAGGTTTGGATCCGGATGATTCGTACCGGGCATCCACAGGTTCGTGCCGAGTGCGGTGTCGGGCAGGCCGAGGGAACTGAACGGCACGACGGTGCGCTGCGCCTGCGTCAGGTCCTTCATCTTCTTGAAGAAGTAGCCCACGCTGACCAGGCTGCCCTTCTGGAAGTACCATTCACCAGTCAGGTCCACCTGGTCGGAAAGCTGTGGCTTCAGGTTCGCGTTGCCCGACGTCGCGTTGGGTTCGAACTGGTTCGGGATCGTCGTGTTGGCGGCGATGAGGGACAGCGCGGCCCGCGTGATGGTGCGGCCGACCGACGCGCGCAGGATCACGTCGTCGCGCAAGTCATACGCGGCCGACAGGCTCGGGAGCACGTTCGCGTAGCTGCTTTCCCGATGGTTCGGCACGTACTTCCGCGTACCGTTCTCGGTCACCTGCGTGTAGTTGTCGATCTGCGTCCTGGTACGCGCGTAACGCACGCCGGCATTCAGGCGCAGTTCGCGGCCGAACAGTTCGCCGGTGAAGTCCGACTGGACGAACAGCGACGTGACGGCTTCGTTCGTCTTGAAGCTGGACGCAAGGTCAGGCGGCGTACCCAGCTTCGCGCGACCCGGTTGCAGGACGTCCTCGATGAACCCGCGATCGAAGTGCGCGAACGAGGTCGGGAACGTGGCCGGGGCATCGGGCGCGAAATGTTGCAGCGGGGATCCCTGGACCATATAGGACGTGATCGAATTGCCCAGCGAATTCACCGAGCCGCCGATCGGCAGCCGCATCGTCTGGCCGAGTGCCGTGCCGTTGTAGCGGCCGACCTCCTTGCCGGACGAGACGTACGAGACGCCCGCTTTCAGCTTGCCGGTCCAGCCGCCCCACAGGTCGTAATCCCAGTCGACGGCCGTCTTCAAATGCTCGCCGGTGTCATACTCGTCCACGTAGTTGTACGTGATGATCGGATCCTTGTAGATGGACTTGTCGTTATAGTCGACTCCCGTCGCGGCCAGCACCGGATACACATTGTCCTGCGACGAGTCGAGCGTGCTCGTCACGCCATAGATGTTCGTGTAGATGCGGTTGTTGGTGAAGTATGCCTTGCTGCTGGAACGTCCCCCGCTGGCGGTGACTTTCAGCCGCGGCGAGAACGTGTATTTGGCATTGATCGAGCCCAGCCCGAAATTGGTCTTCGAGTCGTAGATGTAGTTCTCGTTGATGTACGACGTGTTCGCGAACGTGCCCTGCAGGATGTTATTCTGATCAACGAAGACGTTGAGCGGCACCAGGCCGTTGTGTCCGGGCAGACCGGATGGAAGGCTGGTGTTGGTCGTGCGCGAATTCCGGATGGCGACGCCGAACGTGTACTCGTCGCGCATGTCGCTCAGGCGCGAGAACAGGCCGTCCAGGCTGACGTCGAGAGGACCGTTCTTGTACTGCAGCGACGTGACGAGGCCGTCGCGCTTGCGCTTGTTGAGCGCGCCGTACACGCGGTGAAAGCGCGGCAGCAGGGCATTGTCGACCTGGTCGCGCGTCAGCCCGCCGAGATTGGCGCGCGGGTCGTTGTAGTCCAGGTCGTAATTGAACGGCAGGGAAAAACCGGCCGGCGCGTTATTGCGGCCTTGTGCCGGGCTCAGGTAGCCGCCGGTCGACTGGAAGCCCGACCTCATGTTGGTGCTCCCGCTGTGGGCGAACCCTACCAGCGCGCCAATATTTCCCCACGTGTTGCTGAGAATGAGCGAATAGCGCGGGTCGGTCTTGTCGGACGCAGAGTTGTACGAGGCCGAGGCGGCATAACGGATCGTGCGTCCCTTCTTGTCGAAAGGCCGGGGCGTTTGCAGGTCGACGATACCGCCGATGCCTCCCTCCTCCAGATCCGCCATCGGGCTCTTGTAGAAATCGACCCGGCCGAACAGGTCGGACGCGAACACGTCGTAATTGAAGTCGCGTACCGCCGCACCCGCATTGCTCGACGACGTCGTGTGGACGGGCGCGCCGTTGATCGTCGTCACCGAGTACTGGGGTCCCAGGCCACGGATGTTGATGCGCTGGCCTTCGTTGGACGCACCGTCCCGGATGACGTACACGCCGGGAATACGCTGCAGGGATTCGGCCACGTTCGCCTCGGGGAACTTGCCGATGTCCTCGGCGACGATCGAATCGCGCACGCCGATCGCCTGCTGCTTCAGGCTCAGGGCACGCTCCAGGCTGGAGCGGAAGCCCGTTACCGTCACGACCTGGGTTTCTTCCTTTGGCTTGTGCGCGGTGTCGGTGGTCGACGCGTCCTGGGCGAGGACCAGCGGTGTGTATGCAGCGGCGAGCGCCAGGGCGACCGCCCTGGAAAGTTGGGTTTGCTTCACTGTTGTCTCCTGTTTTTATTTCGCTTTGCATTCAGCGGCAGTGGCTGCCGCTGAGTCACGAGCAATCATTGCTTTCTGACACTGACAACGTTATCAGAAATATTTACGAGATTACAGCGCGACCACCATATTGCGGAGACAGGAACAGGAATGAGTTTCACTCTAAAGCGAGCGAATTAGTTATCACTAACGGGATAAATATTATCGGTAAACGTTGTCAGATCGAGACAGCCGGACACCGATGGCGTGGCCGGGCATGAGGGCCTCAAGTGAGCTTCGCGGGCCGGATGCGTTGCGGCGCCTTCCCGGTAGAGTCCCGCACCACCAGGCGTGTCGGCAGTTCGATGCGGGAGGGGCTGCGGCCACGATCGCCGATATAAGCGAGGACCTCGTCGACGGCGCGCGCGCCGATCTCGTCCAGCGGCTGGCGTATGGTGGTCAGCGGCGGCGTCACCGTGGATGCGGCGGGAATGTCGTCGAAGCCGGCAATCGACACGTCCGCGGGAACCTTGAGACCAAGTTCTTCGGCCGCCTTGAAAGCGCCCAGGGCCATCTCGTCGTTGGCGCAAAAGATGGCGGTCGGGCGATTCGGCAACGCGAGCAGCGTGCGGGCGCCTTCCCGGCCGCCGCCGAACAGGAAGTCGCCGGGAACGATGTAGTCGGCGTCGACAGGCAATCCGGCGTCGCGCAGGGCTTGCTCATATCCGCGTTGACGCTCGCGGCTCTGGCCCGTATGCAGCGCCCCTTCCACGAATGCGATCCGGCGATGCCCCAACCCGATCAGATGATTGACGAGGTCGTACGCCCCGCTGTAGTTGGCGCCACTCACCACGGGAAGCGCAACCGGGCGGGCACAAAAGTTGACGAGCACCGCCGGCATCTGTCCCGCTTCCAGCTTGCGCATCAACGAGTGCGTACCGCTCGGGAGCAGCCAGATGATGCCGTCGCACAGCTTGAGCATCATCTCGACACTCGTGGTGCGACCGTCGTCGTAGATGGCAACGTTGACGACGACCAGTTCATAGCCGCGACGGTGCGCCTGCTCCTCGATGCTGACGAGGAGTTCATGAAAGACCATGGAACGAAAGCCCAGCAGGAACACGCCCAGGAGCCTCGACTGCGAACCGCGCATGGTTTGGGCGACAACGTCCGGCGTGTAGTTCAGTTCGCTGGCAGCGGCAAGCACTTTCTCGCGGGTCGCCTTGGCGACGTGAATCGTGCCGCGTAACGCGCGCGAGGCGGTAATGACCGACACGCCTGCCCGTGCAGCAACTTCATTCAACGTCGCGATTTTCGTCATGATCGATCAGGGTGGCCAAATGACGAAGGATAGCATTTCGGTGTCGCTCGCCAAAGTGCTGGCCTCGCCCGGCGGCCTGGCTCCGATGCGCTCTTGCACCGCCTGGAGCAGGCCCGGGCCCCTGAACGACTTGCGAATCGCCACCGCAACCGATAACGTTGTCTGACAAACACAACGGAGATATCATGAAAATTCATTCATTTCTTTTCGCGAGCTTGGTTGCCACCACCCATTGCTTGGCATCGGCCAGCGAACGGTTGATCATCGACGTCGCTCACGACCTCGACGCGGCCCGGCCTTCCGAGACGATCGCAATTCCCTGGCCGGCAGTCAACAAGGCATTGCCGGGGGCGCTGTTACAGCACATTGCCGTTACCGATGCGGCGGGCCATGTCCTGCCCTGTCAGGTAACGAACATTCATCCGGAGGCCAAGGATCCGGGCAATGCGGGCATCGCGAAGGGCTGGACATGTATGGCGTCGGCACGACGGTCGGCGCCGGCGGTACCGGTGGTGAAGACACAGCCGCCGGCAAACAGTCACGCGCTGGCGCAATGGGTTACCCAACGCGGCCATGGCGACTTCGGCACCGCGATCACCATGCCGGGCGCCACCGCTGTGGCGTACGCCGAAGACCGGGACAACGCGCTTATTCTTGCTACGGCCGCGTCGGGAAAGCCATTACGCTATTACCTTGGCGCAGCGGCCGGCTGGTGGAAGAACGTCCATGACCAGGCGGACTGGCACCGCAAGGTCGACGCCAAGGCTGCGCGGATTGCGGCACCGATCGGCGTCACGCTCTCGACCGCAAACCAAAACACGGCAACGGATCCGCCCGCCGAGCTTCACATGGAGCGGACGTTGATGCCAACCATGATGCGGCGGCCCGAGTAAGCATAGTCCAGCAGGTTGGGCGTGCCGTCGGCAAACGGCGCAAAGGGGCCCTGGCTGGTCGACGTGATCGCGTTGCCAAGGTTTCGGCCTTCGATGAAGACGTCGACGTTCGGCCGGACCCGGTACGAGATCTTGCCGTCGATAAAGCGGGTACCGTCGCGGAAGTTCGGCGAGCCCGGGTTATACGGCAAGACATTGGTGATGCCGCCCGCCGCGCTCGGATAGTTGGCCATGCCGGGCTGGCCGCAACCGGCGACACAGTTGAAGAACGATGCCACGGCCTGCACCGCGACGCGTGCCGACAGCCTGCCGTCGTCGTACCACAGCGCGGCGTTGTACGAGTACCTGGATTCGCGCGCGGGCGGCAGCGGCGCGCCGGTCAGCAGATCCACGAGGCTCAGGCTCGAGGCGACCGAGCGCAATCTCGTGTAATTGCCGTCGAACCCGGTATGGCGCAGCATCCACGGCAGGAACGTGAACGCGGTCCTGGCGCCCAGCTCGAGCCCCTTGCGCGTGGTCGCGACGCCGTTCGAATAGGTCGAGTAATTGAAAGGGATACCCGATAATGCCGCACCGGTGCCCGGATCGACCATCGCCGAACCGCCGAACAACATCCCTTTGCCGACGCCCTGGGGAAGCGCGGGACCGGTCTTGCCTTCCTGCCTGAACGCCGCGACGGAGAACATCGTGTCCTTGTTCGGATAGTATTCGAGCGACAGGTCCTGGTTGACGTTCCTTTGTGCCTGCAGCGCCGGGTTCCCGATGGTGCCGCTGCACGTCTGGGGCAGCCCGGCGTCGGCGACGCGTTCGTCATAGGTACAGGTCCCGGCCGGAAGCAGCTGTGCCACGGAGGGACGTGCCACGGCCCTGGCGTGTCCGTAGCGTACGACGGCCTTGTCCGGAACGACCCACAGCGCCAGGTTATAAATCGGCAGGAAGTCGTGCGTCCTGCCGTCGACCGCCGTGTTTTGCGAATACGTACTGCTGACCGTGCCGCCCGCGGCATTCGGATTGGCCGGGTCATAGCCGGCAGTCTTGGCGATCGACGTGAAATTCATCGTGCCGATGCCATGCACCCTGGTCAGGATGTAGCGGTAACCCATGTTCCCTTCCAGCTCCCAGCCGAAAGGGAACGCGACCGAGGTGAACGGGATGTGGTCGACACCGAAGTCGCCCATCACATAGAACGCCGCCGAACGCTCGGTCAGCCTTTGCACCGGCTGGTCGTATCGTTTGCCGTCGCTGCCCATGCATTGCTTGAGGCAGTCGAAGTTCAGGTTCGGCACGCCCGCGAGCGCGAACACCTTGTCGACGTCGATCCGGGTCCAGTTGTCCGGCAGGCCGGCCGGGCGCCCGGTGGCGCCGCTGAACAGCCGGGTCGGCGTCGCCTTGCCAATGAGCGATTGCCCGATGATGTCCTGGAACTGCCCGACAGTCATCACGTTCTGCCCTTGCAGGGCGCTGCGCGGATCGGAACTCTGGCCATCACCGTACTTGCAGGCGTTACCGCCCGGCGCCAGCGAGCCGGCCGTGTCCTGGCAGCCGACGAAGGTGCCGCGCAGCAGGGCCGACGGGACGATCACGGGCGGTACATAGCCGGGTTTCCCATACGTGCCCGTGGGCGTCCTGACGACCCAGCCGCGGCTGTTCCCGGCATACGGGTCCCAGGCGTCGTTGCCGGTGTCGCGCAGGTTGAGGCCGGTCTTGAAACGCTTGAAGAACGGGATCGATTCGGGCGTCGCCCAGGTCAGGTCAAGCTTGGCGGTCCGTTCGCTGGTGGCGCGGATGGTCGGCAACCAGTACGTCTCCGGCGCCTGCGTCAGCAGTGGCTGCTGCGCGGCCGTGTAGGCCGGCACGTACGTCGTGTTGTACGCCCCGATCGGGACCGCGCCCGTTGCCGAGCCCGGGAACGCCGTCGCATACTGGGCCGGGTTCGCCTGGTCTAACGTGCTGCCTGCCGGCAGCGTGTATCCCCACAACCCGTTCGGCAGGACGTGCATGGTCACGGGGCCGTAGGCGTTGTCGAAGCTGGTGCGTTTCTGTCCGCGCGTCATGCCCGAACGGGCATCGCCGACGAAAAATTCGACGGCCATGGCGCCGTTCCTGTAGGTGCCGCCCAGCTGCAGGTAGCGTGTGGTGATCCGCGCCACGTCGTGCAACTGGTCGGTCGTGGCGGTGCCGTCGCTGATCGTGTACTGCGTGACGTGGTGATTGCCGTCGACGGTGACGGAGGCCGGATTCACATTGGCGACCGTGCCCGCGAGGACGTTGTAGCCCGACGTGCTGGGCTGTTCGTACCGGTAGTAGCCGGAACCCGGCACCGCGCTGCGCGTCATGGTGGCCGGGCTGTCGCTGTAGGTCGGGCCGGCATACGTCGGGCTGTACGAACTGGCCTGGTTGAGCTGAAGATTTCCCAGGCTGTAGGTGAGCTGGCTGATGTCGTCGTTGCGACGGTTATAGCTCCCTTTTGCGTACAGGGACAACCTGTCGTTCACCTTGAAGTCGGCACGCAGATCGAGGTTGCGGCGCCTGTCCACTTCGCGCTTGACGAAGTAGCGCACGTTCGAGGGCGTGTAGTCGTTCCATTGGTTCAGGCAACTGATCAGTTCGTTGCCTCGCTGGAGCACCGCCTGGCCGCGCATGGCCGCCGACGTGATGCCGGTCGTCTGGACCTTCGTGAGCGCCGGGAAAGCGGCGTAGCAATCGGCTTTCGTCTGCGCCGCCGCCGAGCGGCTCACCAGGTCGAGCGGTGTTGCCGAATCCAGGTAGCCCCCACCCGCGAGCGGCGCGCGCAGGAAAGGCGTCGTGGCCGCGGCGTCCGCCGTGTTGACCGTGCCCGGCTGGTAGGTAAAGGTCTTCCGGGGCGATTGATCGAAGTCGAGCAGGCGAAAGTAACCCTGCTGCGCAGACTGCGCGACCTGGGCCGCATGGGCTTCGTTGTCGAGCGTGGTCGACGTCGCGTTCAGCAGCAGGCCAAGGCGGCCGTCGAGGTATTGGTGGGCAAGGATGACGTTCGCGTCCGGCGCCCATTTCCTGTTCAGCGCGCTTTGCGAGGCCGCCGTGCGAATCGACACGAACGGCTTCCTGAAATCCAGTGCGGTGCGCGTCTTGATCACGACACTGCCACCCAATGAACCTTCGGTCATGTCGGCCGTCGAGCCCTTGACCACGTCTACACTCTTGATCAGGTCGGCGGACAGCTGGCGGAATTCCACGCCGCGGCCGCCGCCGCCGCCGTTCATGTCGATGCCCCCTGCGGACTGCACGCCCTGCCCGTCCAGTTCCACGCGGGTGAGGTTGGCTTCATTGCCGCGCACGGAGACGCTGACGCCTTCGCCGAAGGTGCCGCGGTCCAGGGCGACACCCGACATGCGCGAGATCGCCGCGCCGACGTTACGGTCAGGCAGCGAGCCGACGTCCTCGGCCACGATCGAGTCGATCAGGGTGGCAGCCCCCTTCTTGCGCTCGATGCCCGATTGTTGCGAGGCCCTGGTGGCGACGATCGCTACCTGGTACGGTTCGCCGACCGCAGTGCTGGCGGATGCCGGCTGCGCGTGTCGAGCCGCTTTCGCCGGGTCATGACCGACGGGTGCGCACGTTGAGGGGCGGTCCCTGCGCGCCTTCCCTGCGGCCACGATGAATACGGCACCGCCGGCGGTGACCCTGCTGTCGAGCCCAGTCCCGGCCAGGAGCGCCGGCAGCGCGTCGGCTACCAGGAAGCTGCCCCGCACCGGATTCGTGCAGATGCCGTTCAGGACGTCCTCGGACGCCAGGACGTTGATACCTCCCTGTTTCGCGAACAGGTTGATGGTGCTCGTGGCCGGTCCAGCGGGAATATCGAAGTCCTTTTTGGCGTCCTGGGCGCGGCCTGTAGCAGGACATGCTGCCGTACCCGCGACAAGGAAGACCGAGGCCAGGAGACCGCCATGACATCCGCGCATCACGGGTGTTTTGCACCGATGACGATGCGCTCGGCACTGACCTCGACCGGGACGTTCAGGTAGGCGCCGATATCCTTCGCAAATTGTTCGGGCGCGTCGATCCGGTACTGTCCAAATATACGTTCGCTTTCCAGTGCCCGATCGGCAATGACGATCTGCCTGGCGCTATAGCGATTGAAGTCGGCGACCGCCTCGCCGAGGGTCTGTCGCGTGAACTGGAGATTCCCGTCCCGCCAGGCCAGTTTCCTTTGTATTTCCTCGGGCTGCCTGGTAACGGTAATCCGCGCAGCATTGTAAGGAAGAAAACTACGCTCGCCGGCACCAAGACGTGCCCGGGCCCGGCCGGTCCATACCTCGACGGTTCCTTCCGTGACAAGCACTTCGGCACCATTCGGGAAGCGCCGGACACCGAATGCGGTGCCGACGGCGCGCACTTCCACGCCGGCCGCCGCCACGACGAAAGGCTTGTGCTTGTCCTTGGCCACCTCGAACCACGCTTCCCCCTTGACCAGGTCGACCTGGCGTCGCGCGGTCGTGAACCTGACTTCCAGCTTGCTGTCGGAATTCAGGTTGGCAATCGAGGTATCGGCCAATGCGACCCGCCTGAATTCGCCTGTGGATGTTGCCAGCGTCGTGACGCTATCGCGAGATTGCAGCGACACGCCCACGCCGAGTATGGCGACCCCGGCCGCCAAAGCGCCGTATTTGAGCCACGTGCGGCGGCTGGCCTTCGCGCTCCCGTACCCGTCCGACCGCAGCCCGTAACGGTCTTCCCCCGGGTGGACATCTTGATCCGACACGGCCTGCGAGATCGCGTTATCGATCACCAGCGCACGGACATACGCCCCCTTGTGACGGGTATCCGCTTCCAGCCACGCATCGAGAGCCGCCCGCTCGTCCGCGTCGAGCTCGCGTTCCGACTGCTTCCGCAGCCACGCGAGGGCCTGGTTATCGATCGCTGACATTGGCTTTCCTTCCCCGGTGGATCTTGCGAGGCTGCGCGGTCGCCGGGATGCAATCCACGCCCTGCCTTTTCATCATCTCGGAGATCAGTTCCATCGCCTTGGTGGACTCATATTCGACCGCTTTCTCGGTGACACCCAGCGAATCCGCGGTCTCCTTCTGGGACAAGCCATAGATCCGCCGCGCACGAAATACCGCCCGGCATCGATCGGGCAGCTTGCCGATCAGTCCCATCACCCAGCGCAGTTCGGCGCGGCCAAACGCGGTTCGCTCGGGGCCCGGACTGTCGTCCCACAGCTCCAGGTCGCCCAGGTTCGACATGACTTCGATGTCGACGACGGCGTCGCGCCGAAGCCGGTCGGTGACGAGGTTCTTCGCCATCTGGACAATATAGCCGCGGGGGTCGTTCACGTGCGCGACGTCGTCCATCTGCATCACCTTGCAGTACACCTCCTGGATCACGTCGTCCACGTCCGCAGCACCGGCACACACGCGCCGCAAGCGGAGACGCAGCTCCGCTTCGAACGGCAGCAGGTGCACGGTAAGCCAGTTGATAGTGTCTTTGTTCATTTCTTTTTATCGCCCCAAACAGTATGGACGAACGGCGCGGAATTTTCCCTAAAAAAAATTGAAGATAGTTCATGGAAGCTGTCCAGATTGTCGTTTCCAGGCCAAAACCGGTCTGTCCAGTTGCGAACACCTATTGAAACTGCAATGATCGCCAACAGACCAATTACAGATGTGGTCGGACCAAAGAATATTTTTGGATAGACCAGAATAAAGCTCATGGAGACTACGATGAAGCATGCCAACCACCCCGCAACGCCCCGACTTGCACTGAGTACGTTCACGCTGGCCGTGCTGACCCTCATGCACCAGGCCCAGGCCCAGCAGGCGGACACACCGATGGAAAAGGTGACCGTCACGGGTTCCTCGATCAAGCGGATCGCCACCGAGAGCGCGCTGCCGCTCACGGTCTACAAGGCCGAGGAATTGCAGGCCCAGGGCTTGACCACGATGTCCGAAGTGGCGACCTCGCTGGTGACGGCTTCGACCAACGAACCGGTCGGCGGCGGCAGCAGCGGCACAATGATCAACATGCGCGGCCTGAACACCAACCGCACGCTGGTCCTTCTCAACGGCCGGCGCCTGCCGAACGAGGCGAGCGGTGCCAGTTCGGTCAACGTGGACGTGATCCCGATGAGCGCCATCGAGCGCGTCGAGGTGCTGCGCGACGGTGCTTCCTCGATCTACGGCACCGACGCGATCGCCGGCGTGGTCAACTTCATCACCAGGCGCGGCTACGACGGCGTCAAGCTGACCGGCAGCTATGTCGACCCTGAGCGCCACGGCGGCGGGCAGCAGCCGCGCCTGGCTATCCTTGCCGGCAAGGGCGACCTGCAGAAGGACGGCTGGAACGTGTACGCCGCCTTCGACACGCAAAGGCGCTATTCGCTGATGCAGAAGGACCGCCCCAATATCTGGAATCCGGACGCCATCGTCGCGCTGGGCGGGACGGCGTTCACGACCAACACCTCGGGTTCGTCGTCGGCGCCGGCTAACTTTACGGTCTACAACAACGGCAAGGCGACGAGCACCACTGGCAACCCGTACTGGTCGAGCGGCTGCGCCAGCAACTACGACGCGAGGTACAGCCTGGCGTCGACGAGGGCGAAGAACACCACGTGCATCCTCGACCCGACCCTGTACCCGCAACTGCTGCCGGACGCGATGCAGACCACGCTGCTCACCAAGGCGTCGCTGCGCCATGGCCAGGACGGCCTGCTGACCGTCGAGATGCTCAACACCGAGTCGTATATCGACGCGACGCTGCCTCCGCAGATCGTCGGCGCGCAGACGGCATACTCCGTGCTGACGCCCACCTTGCGCAAGCCGCTGTTCATCACCAACTCCAGCAAGTGGTACCCGGGCGGCACCGGCGGCGTGCCGACCGTCGCCGGCGTCACGGGACAGGACCTGGCCCTGACCTGGAGCCTGGACGAAGCCGGCGCCGCCGTCACCGACGGCCGCCAACGCACCAACCGGATCGTCGTCAACGACGAGGGCGTCGTCGCGGGCTGGGACTACCGCGTCGGCCTGAACGTTTCGCAAAGCCGCGCAACCGTCAGCTGGAAGAACGGGTTCTTTTCCACGCCCGGTCTTTACCAGGGCGTGGCGAACGGCGTCCTGAACCCGTTCGGCAAGCAGGACGCGGACGGCATGGCCTACCTGGACAGCATCAGCATGGACGGCCAGACCTACCGCAGCGGACGCGTACGCTTCTATGGCACCGACTTCAACCTGTCCCGGTCCGTGTCCGATCTTTCCGGCGGCCCGCTGACGCTGGCCGTGGGCGGCGACCTGCACCGCGACACCTGGAACAGCGACGTCGGCATGAACGCCGAGGAGGTGGTCTACAAAGTGTCCGGCAACCCCGGCACGCATCCATCCGGCGGACGCACCGTCGGCGCCCTGTATGCGGAGATCGACGCCCCGATCACGAAGAGCCTGGACTTGACCGCCGCGGTGCGCGCCGACCATTTCAGCGATTTCGGCAACACCGTCAACCCGAAGATCAGCCTGCGCTGGGAGGCGAGCAAGAAAATCATGCTGCGCACCACCGCCAGCACGGGCTTCCGTGCCCCTACCCTGCCCGAGCTGTACGGCGCGGCACGCCAACTGGTGCCATCGACCCATCGCTGGGACGACCCGCTGCTGTGCCCAGGTCCCACGCCGTCGGTCGCGGCCACCGGCACGCCCAATCCGGCCTATGCCAACCTCGGCCTAGATCCGGCGACCGTCTGCAACACCCAGCTGACCACCCTGACGGGCGCCAATCCCGACCTCCAACCGGAAAAGTCGAAGACCTTCACCGCCGGCATCGTGTTCGAACCGGTCAAGAATGCGGTGGTCTCGTTCGACTTCTGGGATGTCCGCATGAAGGGCACGATCGCGCAAATGACCGAGGATACGATCTTCAGCAATGTGCAGAAGTACGCCAACCTCTTCGTGCGCAACCCGGACGGCACGCTCAGGTACATCGACGTCTCGCGCATGAACCTGGGCGGCCTGCATACGCAAGGTATCGACACCACGTTCAGCTACACGGTTCCGACCGCAAGACTCGGCAAGTTCGGCATCGCCCTGGACGGCACCTACGTACGCAAATACGAGACCCAGTCCGATTCGGGCGGGGCCTGGGTGGATGCGGTGGGCCAGCCGGGTGCACTCGCGACCGGCTCCACGTCGGCCAATACCTACGTCTTCCGCTGGAAGTCGAACCTGCGCCTGTCCTGGTCTTACCGCGGATTCGGGACCCAGCTGACCCAGCAGTACACCTCGCACTACATCGACACCAACGCCTTGCCCAGCCAGCAGCCGGGCCAGCCGTACTACCACGTGATCTCGTCGTACAAGCTGTACAACCTGAGCACCCACTACAAGTTCAGCAAGCACCTGACGGTCAGCTTCGGTATCAACAACCTGTTCGACGTCGACCCGCCGCTGTCGAACCAGCGCATCTCGTCGCGCGTGGTGTTCGCCCAGAACGTCGCCAAGCCGATCGGCCGTACCTGGCTGACGCGCGCGGAATACACGTTCTGATCGATGAATCGAATGACGGCCCGCGGGGGCTGTCTCCTTTGCCCAGGCCGGATGTTCCTGCCTGGGATTTTTTCGCCGACCATATGACACACCTCCCTCATCCGACTGCGGCACGCCCGTTCGCCAGGACGCGTCCTTTCGCACGCGCCGCCACGGTCGCTGCATGCCTGTTCTGGTGCGCGCTGCCCGGTCGGGCCGAACCGCAGGCGTCCCAGCCCGGCGTCGAGCTTCGCTACGATTTCACGAGCCGTCCCGCAACGGACGCGATCGCAGTCCAGGCCAGGCCCGGCAACGATGTCCCGCTGTATGACGCCGCCACCGGCTACGGCTTCGTCGGCGCGACGGGGGCGCTACCGGCCCGTCCCGTCCACACGGCGTCCATCCGGCGCACGGCCGCCGGCTATGTCGTCACGGAACCCGCGCTCGATCCGAACGCAGGCACCGATCATTACAACAACTTCGGCATGGCCTTCCGCATCAAGACGGGGCCCGGCGCGTTCGCGATCCGCGTGAAGACCACATCGGACGCGGCCGACACGACGGTTGCCGTGACCGGCATGCAAGCCAGCCGCCTGTCCCAGCCGGTCTTCTGGGACGCCGCGGGCCGGCTGCCGAACAAGACCATGGCGGTGGCGCAGGGACGCGACTGGACCTACCGCTACGTGAACGGCCGCGGCGCCATCGACATCGAGATCGAACCGAAGAAGGCCGGCGTGCCGGTCGGGCTCTCGGAAATCGTGTTGAGTCCGATCCCGCCGCAGGCGCGCCCCGCCGGCGTACTGCCCGCCATCTACACGCTGGGCGATTCCACGGTCAAGTCGTACACCTTCGACGAGGCCCCGATGAGCGGCTGGGGCCAGGTCATCGGCCGGCTGTTCGATTCGACCAGGGTTCGGGTCGTGAACTACTCGATGGGCGGACGTTCGTTCCGCAGCGCCTACGCGGAAGGCCGGCTGAACGACCTGCTGCTGACCGGGTACGCCGGCGACGTCGTCATGATCCAGTTCGGGCACAACGACGAGAGCCTCGATGAGACGCGCCGCTTCGGCCGCGGCGCCACCGAGGCGATGTACGAGGAAATGATCCGCGAGGTCTACGTGCCCGCCATCCGCGCACGCGGCATGGTGCCGGTCTTCGTCACGCCGATGTCGCGCGTGAACGGCGCACAAAAGCCGGGTCAGCCCTACGTCGATTCCTTCGACAAGCGCCGCTTTCCGGACCTGATGCGGAAGCTCGGCGCCGAACTGGACGTCCCGGTCGTCGACCTGAACGCGCGCAGCGTCGAGTACTACAACGCCACCGGCCAGCAGGCCATTACCGCGATGGTGATGTCGATCGAAGCCGGGGAGACGCCGGGCAAGACCAACGACGGCAGCTATGCCAACGGTCATCCCGCCAACAAGATCGACGGCACGCATTTCAAGGAAACGCTCGCCAAACAGTATGCGCGCATGGTGGTGACCGAACTGGCCCGCCTCGCCGGTGACGGCAACCCGGGCGATCCGGTGGCCGGCCGCATGGTGGCCCAGCTTCGTCCCGAGGTGCGCCGGGCGATCGCGGTGAACGACTGGTCGCCGGTCTACCCGGAAATCGCGGCCGACATCACGGACGGCGACGGCGCCTACTATCGCAACCAGATCGAGAAACTGCTGCAATTGGGCGCGCTCCACAAGGATGCGCAGGGCCGCTTCCATCCCGAGGCGCCGATGCGAACGAGCGAGTTCCGCGAGGCGCTGGCGATGCTGATGCGCTTGCCCGCCGGGCTGCTTTCCGCCTACGCGGACGGTCCGCTGTCGCGCGAAGTCATGGGGGCCATCCTGGACGATGCCTACCACGCGACGTTCGCGGCCAAGCCCGCCTACATGACCGACTACAACGGCAAGACCCTCCTTCCCGGCAGCCCGGGCTACGACCCGAACCTGGACACCGGCGCACGCGGCGCCATGTACTACCCGCTCGTGCGCTGGACCCAAGTGGTGGACACGGGCGACGCCGCGCCGGTCTACGCGGACAAGCTGCGCGACGCCTACGAGCTGGGGCTGATCCGGTCGGAAGCCGGGATCGCCCGCGGGCGCATGGTCAACGGCCGGCTGCTCGAACCGCGGGCCGGGGTGACAAGGGTCAAGGCGGCCAAGGTCCTGTATTTCATGTGGGTTCTCGCACAAGCGCCGAAGGAGGAAAACCAACGGCGCTGAAGTGTCGGGCACGACCGGTCGGCCAGGCGGCACGAACCGGTTGTTACTGTCCGGCGTCCTTAAGCACTATCAACTGCTCTGACAACAACAAGTGGAGACAAAGGAAGATGAAGCGCTTATTCATTCGTTTAGGCGGCACGCTGACGCTGTCCGCCGGCCTGATCGCCTGTGGCGGCGGAAGCGGGGTTGGTTCGACGTCGGCGTCCCCCAGGCTCCTCGCGACGGCGGAGTCGTCCGTTACGCCGACCGCGGCCAGCCCCGTCATTCATATGCTGGGCGATTCGACGATGACGATGTACACGCAGGATCGCCGTCCGCAAATGGGCTGGGGCGAAGCAATGCCGCAGTTTTTCGATTCGACAGTCAAGGTCAACAATTGGGCCCTCGGTGGCCGCAGTTCGAGAAGTTTTTACTACGAAGCCACGCGCTGGCCCGCCATCCTCCCGAAAATCAGTGCAGGCGACTATGTCATCGTCCAGTTCGCTCACAACGATCAAAAATCGGGCTCGGATTACGCCACGTACGGCACGTACGCCTTCTGCAGCGATGGGACCATGGATGGCGAGGCATGCGTGGGCCGCCCGGACAAGGTCGACCCAACGGTCGACATCTCGGAACACTCGTATTACCAGTGGCTGAAAAAATATGTCCAGCAGATTCGAGCAAGAGGCGCCAATCCAATCCTGATATCCCCCATCGTGCGCAAATACTTCAGCGGCACGACGATTACGCCGACTGGACAGCACAATGTCGGCGTGATCGGTGGAGAAACCTATGCTCGCGGAGATTATGTCGCCGCAATGAAAGCAGTGGCGGCCAAGTACTCCGTTCCTTTCGTCGATATCACTGCCGAGACCAGGAAGATCGTGGAAAGCTACGGCGACGCGGCGGCGACGGCAAACCTCTATATTGCGGCGGACAGCACTCACCCGCAGGTCTTGTTTGCCAATCTGATCGCCAAGCGCGCGGTCGAGGGGATGAAGAAGCTCGCCATTCTGAATGACCATATGGTACCGGTCACCTCGCTCATCGCCAGCCCTGGCACTCTGGACTACGCCACACGCTACGTGGGCATGCCGACGACAAAAAGCGTGACGCTGTCCGCATTCGACCTGGACCCCGCGGCGGGAACGGTCACCGTGACGGCCCCGACGAATTTTTCCCTATCGCTGGATAACGTCAACTGGACACAGAGTGTCGGCATCCCTTTTGCAAACGGAGCATTCATTCAACCGCTGGCGGTCCGGTTCACGCCGGGTGAAGCGAAGAGCTACGGCGGCAATGTCAGCTTTACCGTGGGTAACGTGCCTCTGAATACGACGCTGGCTGTCCAGGGAACCGGTATTTCCGCCGCCGGCGGCATCCCCTCGTATGCCAGCTGGTTTACCGCCGGCACCTCGCTCTCGCCGGTTACCGATGGGCTTGTCACCGGCAGCAATGCCAGCGTGAGCGGGCTCGTTGCGCAGTCATCGAAGGTGATTGCGGTCGATGGCCAGGACACGACGGTTGCCCGTTACGTGGCCGATTCGCCGGTACGCAATGACCGCCAGTTCCTGCAATTCGCCGTCTCGCCCGGAAATGGCACTTTTACGGTCGACACGATTTCCACCTACCTGACCAGCAGCGGTGGATCGACGGTGGTCGCCGATATCGAATACTCGCTGAATTCGGATTTCTCGGGTTCGACCAGGCTGAATACTGCACCCTTGAAGTTCGTGAAGGACACGTTCACGGCGAGGCTCGTCTACCCCGTCGTTGTCCAGGTACCGGCCGGGCGCACATTGTATGTCCGGGTATTCCCGTGGAATACGGCCGGCACCCTGGGAAAAATGCTGGCCATTTACGGCGTCAAAGTGTCGGGGAGTGCAAAGAACCCGGAGCCGACGTTTGTCGACGGCACATCCGGTTTCTCGTTGCTGCGCTCGGGCCTGACATGGAACCGGATCACCAATAAATATACGGCATCCATCACGCTGACCAATACGAGCGGAACCACGCTCACGGGTCCGTTTCAGCTGGCATTCAACCACCTCACCGCCGGCGTCACGCTCGACAACGCCAGCGGCACGCACGACGGCGTCTCTTACATCACCGCTGCCGCCGCTGCGCTCGCGCCCGGCGCATCGCTTACCGTGCCGGTCACCTATAGCAACCCGAACAAGGTCGCCATCGCTTACACGAATTCGATTTATATCGGCAATTTCTAAATCCGGAAAGACTCAATCATGCGTAATGTAAAAACGTTCGTTCCGCAATGCCTGTTCGCATGGGCGCTGTTTGCACATGGCGCTGCGCAGGCAGTCCCGCGCTACCACGTCACCGTGAACACCGCTGCCCATACCGGCCAGGCGCTGATGGATTTCACCTTCCTGGCAAATGCGGGGGCGACGCCGGCGACTGCCGTGCTGAACCACTTCGTCGGCGCGTTCGGCCCGGAGTTCGATCGCTCCACCGGGGTGACCGGCCTCGTGCCAGGGCAGGTCGCACTCGGCAATCAAGGCGGAGGAAGCTATTTCACCCAGTGGGTCAGCCTCGGAGGACTGTTCAGCTTCGATGTGCAGTTCGATGGCGACTTTGCGAGCACCGTCAATGTCGATGCGTCGCAGTTCAACGCCACCTTGTATAGCAGCGGCTTCGGCAGCTACATCGGCGGAGCCGGCAGTTTCGCCGCATTCGAATTGCTACCGCTTTCCAATGGCTCGCCCGGTCAGGTGCTGGTCTCCTCACCCAACGGCATGGGGACAGTGAGCGCCATTCCCGAACCGTCGGGATTGTTTTTGAGCGGATTGGCCGTGCTGGGCCTGGTTCGACGGCACAAGCGTCGCCGCGCGGCGGCATCGCGACATGCCCCGTCAACCGGTCACGACATCTAAATCGGAGCGTCCATGAAAACAATCATTCTGAAGACCCTGGTATTGGCAACCCTCGCCGCCGGGCAGGCCTACGCGGCGCCCATTTCCCTGGACAAGACTGCCAGCATCACCGCGAGGTATAACGGCAACGCCGCGGATATTGTCGGACTCGATCATGATTTCCAGGTCGAAGCCGGCAGCAATACGACCACCCTTGACCCCAGCAACACCGGCGTCGAATTCCTGACCGCCGACGCCTTGTTCGGATTCGATTTCTCGACAACCGGCCTGCTGACCGTCTACAACAACCTGCCGGCCGCCAGCAATGCCGACTACCGGCTGACCTTCGATTTCGGCAGCGGCCTGGCGCACCCGATCGCCAGCTTCACCCTCGTCGACGGCAGCGGCCTGGTGAGCGGCGTGCCGGGCCTGACGATCCTGGGCGACCACGGGATCGGGTTGGATTTGAGCGGACTCGTCTGGACCGACGGCTTCGGCCAGTTCAGCGCCCAGCTCGGCACCACCGCGGTGCCCGAACCGGCCAGCGCGGCCCTGTTGCTGGCCGGCGCGACCGGGCTGGCAGCTGCCCGCCGCAAGCGCACATCACGTGCCTGATCGACGACCGTCCCCTTCAAGGAGAATCGAATGCGATACCTGAACGTCAAGGCGGCGCTGCGCGCGACCGCCCTGCTTGCGGGCGCCCTGTGCGCGGCAGGCAATATGGCGACCATTGCACATGGCGCCACGACCGACCCTGCCCGTGCGACCGCGCCTCCAGATGGCTGGGCCAGCCAGGGCGGAGGCACCACGGCCGGCGCCGGCGCCACCGCCGACCAGATCTATACCGTCACCAACCGAGCCCAGCTGCTGGCAGCGATCGCCAACGGCGGCACGACGCCGAAGATCATCAAGCTGGCCGGCACAGTCGACATGACCGAGGGCAAGCCATACACCTCGACCTTCGACCAGGCGGCGCGCGGCGCCATCCGCCTCAAGAGCAATACGACGCTGATCGGCGACGGCGCGAGCGCCGGGCTCGTCAACGGCCACATCATCCTGTCGAACGTCAGCCAGATCATCATCCGCAACCTGAAGATCCAGAATCCGTGCGACGTCGGGCCGATCTGGGATCCGACCGACGGATCGACAGGCAACTGGAACGCGGCCTATGACGCGATCGGCATCTCGGGCTCGGATCACGTGTGGATCGACCACAACTCGTTCACCGACGCGCCGGTCACGGACAACTTCCTGCCGATCGAGAACGGCCACGTGAAGCAGTGCCACGACGGCGCCGTCGACATCACCAACGCGTCCGACTACGTGACGGTGTCGTACAACGTGTTCGGCGAGCACGACAAGAACAACCTGGTCGGCTCCAGTCCTACCGCCACGGCGGACGAAGGCAAGCTGCGCGTCACCTTCAGCAACAACGTGTTCCGCGCGATCCAGTCGCGTGCGCCGCGCGTGCGTTTCGGCCAGGTCCACCTCTTCAACAACTACTACGTGGGCAGCAAGACGGCCGACGTGTACAAGAACAGCTATAGCGTGGGCCCCGGCGCGAACGCGAAGATCCTGTCGAACGCGAACGTGTTCGAGATCGCGGGCGCGAGCGGCTGCGACAGCGTGGTCAGGAATCCGGGCGACGCCACGGCCGGCACCTTCAAGGACACCGGCTCGCTGCTGAACGGCGCGGCACTGGGCGCGTGTGCGGTGTCGAACGCGACGACGTGGACGCCGCCGTATGCCTACACACTCCGCCCCGCCGCGCTGGTCAAGGCGAATGCGCTGGCGCAGGCCGGTGGCGGCAAGCTGACGACGGCGATCACCGGCACCGGCAAAGTCACCGTCGACACGGGCCCCGTCCTGAACTGCCCCACGTCCGGCCTCTACTTCTGCGACGACTTCCAGAACGATACGGCCGACAAATGGGACCTGAAGCCGGTAGCGGGACCGAACGGCAGCTTCAGCGTCGTTCCGGAAGCAGCCGGCAGCGCCAGCAAGGTGTTGCAGTACACGGCCGCCACGACCGGCGGCGTGCTGGCCCTGGTCAAGCCTGGCGCATTCACCGGCGTCGCGTCCGCGGACTACTACCTGGAGGCGCGCATCCGCCCGATGACCAACGGCGCCACCAGCACCAAGCAGCTCTACCTGATCACCCGCTACGTCGATGCCGGGAACTGGTATGGCGCCGGCCTGAACGTGCAAAGCAGCACCACCAGCACGCAGGTCGAGATCGCCAAGATGCTGAACGGCTCGCTGAGTCGCGTGGTCCAGGCAAGGTCGCCGATTGCCATGGACGCCCAGTTCTATACCGTGCGTTTCGAGCTGATCGGCAGCAAGCTCACCGTCTACCTGGACGGCAAGAACATGGGCTCGGTGACCGATGCGTCGTTCACGCAGCGTGGCCTGATCGGCCTGTACACGACCAACAAGTCGTTCCAGATCGACGACGTGCACGTGGGCGACCCGCGCATGAAACCGGTGCAGCTGACCCTGAACCCATCGGCCCCGACCTATACGGCGGAAGCGGGGGATGCGCCGACACGCATCACCGTCACCGCCGTCGCCGCCGATGGAGCAGCCGACAGCTTCGCCGTCAGCTCCAGCAATCCGGGCGTGGTCAGCGCGGTCGCCAGCGGGAATACCGTCACGCTGACGCCGCTGTCCGCCGGCAACGCCAGCATCGTCTTCACCAGCGGTTCCGAATCCACGCTCACCCGTACCGTCACGGCCAACGTGGCGCCGCAATTCGTCCAGCCAACCCAGACTTACCGGCTCCAGGGCGCAAGTGCTCCGGCCGCACGGGCCAGCGCCGCCAACATCGATACCGTGCTCAAGCTCACCTTCGACAGTCCGCCGACGCTGGGCACGAACGGCAGCATCCGCGTCTTCCGCATGGCCGACGATAGCCTGGTGGACGTGATCCGCACTCGCGGGGAGACGGACGCGATCGGCTATGCCGGGCAGACCGTCGTTCGGCGCGTGAACACGACGCCGATCCGGATCGACGGCAATACGGCGACGATCGCACTGCACAGCGGCAAGCTGGACTACGGGACCGACTATTACGTCGCCATTGCAGACGGCGTGTTCACCAATACCACGCTGGGTGGCACGCCTTTCGTCGGCATTGGCAAGCTGGGCGGCTGGTCGTTCACCACGAAGGCGGCCGCACCGACCGCCAGCACAGTCACGGTCGATGACGACGACGATGCAGCGGATTTCCGCACGGTGCAGGGCGCGCTGAACTACGCGATGCAGAAGTTCTCGAAAACGGCGCCGGTGACGGTCAACGTGAAAAACGGCACGTACGATGAATTGCTGTTCTTGAAGGGCAAGGACAACGTGACGATCAAGGGCGAAAGCCGCGACGGCGTCCTGGTCCGCTACACCAATAACGACAGCCTGAATCCGGGCACCGGGGCGAGCCAGCCGCCGACCACGACCGGTTCCCCGGCCGGCGGGCGTGCGGTGATGCTGATCGAGTCTTCGGACATGCTGGTGCTCGACAATCTCAGTCTGAAGAACACGACCATTCTCTCGCCGTCGATCTCGGGCCAGGCGGAAACGCTGTACTTCAACAGCGACACGCGCCTGGTGGCGAAGAACGCCAGCTTCTACAGCGAGCAGGACACGCTGAACCTGAAGGGCTGGGCATGGTTCTACAATGCCCTGGTGGCCGGTAACGTCGACTTCATCTGGGGCGGCAGCCACGCAGCCCTGTTCGAGAACAGCGAGATCCGCAGCGTCGGCATCAGTACCAGCGCGACCGGCGGCGGCTATGTGCTGCAGGCCCGCGTGCCGTCCGCCAGCGACATCGGTTACGTGTTCCTCAACAGCACGCTGACCCATGGCCCGGGCCCCGGCCCCAATCACGGCGACATGCCGGCGGGTGCCACCTACCTGGCGCGCAGCCCGGGCGGCACCGCGTCCTGGGACAACATCGCCTTCATCAACTGCAAGATGGATACGCACATCGCAGCCGCCGGGTGGGCCGGGCTGGGCGTGAACGGCCAGCCTGCGCCGAACCCGACCGTGCCAAACGCCAGTTCCGGCTGGCGCGAGTACGGCAGCACGACACTGGCCGGCACACCGATCGACCTGCGCATGCGCGTAGGTGGCTACACGCTCAGCGATGCCGACGTTGCGGACAGGTTCGCAACCCGCGCAAAGGTATTCTCAGCCTACGGCGACGGTGTGGGCTGGAATCCGCAGCCGTAAGCGCACGCGAGACTTGGGAGCGCCCCGCACGTTCGCGGGGCATTCTTCTTGCGACGCTGTACAAGGACGCTGTGGTCCGACCGGTTCCGTCAAGCGGCTCGACACGCGGCGCATGTAGTCGCGTTCGCGCCATAAACCAATGGGGGATTCAGACCATCTTCGACAGTTGTGAAGCGTGCCGCAGACATAGACCAGCGCCACAGCGCCGATCCATAGAAATGCTGGAGGCGAGGACGGGAGTCGAACCCGTCTGGCGCGACTGGAGCGCAAGCAAGGACCAGCCAGCTGCGCCTGGGCGGCGCGGACGATGTCCTGCGGCTACACGTTACGCTGCCAGAAATGGTTCTGGATAGGTTGGCCAGCCCCTCGCACGTTGTCTCGCCAACCCGGAATCGCGGCAACAATACTAATGTGGCGTGTGCCGCACTAGCGACCGCGGCTCTCGAATACCACCTTCCCGCACCAGTAAGTCGACACCATGACCGCATCATTTTCGACTGACTTGGAACTCAGTGAATAAAACAATTGATATGGACTAAGATATTGTTGAACCGCTGTTGAATTGCAGCGTCAAATTGATGAATGAAAGGAATGGCGCCCAGTATACGGAAGACACACCAACCGCAGTCGCAGTGGAAACTCCAAGCATTGCCTGAGTTCGGCATCTGTCCTCCGACCATAATAAATCCAAAGCCTCTCGCAATCTGACATCTTTCCGAGTTTTTTCAAGGACTTCTGTCGAGAAGCAGAGTCAATTTCAATAGCCAGAATTATCTTCGAGTCGCGCAGCCACGCGACATCTATAAATCCGCGGTACTCTCCCTCCATTTCCGGCACTTCGAATTCCGCCTCCCCCACGCAGCCAAAGTCTGCCGCGAGCGCGACTAACATTCGTTGATAGTTACGATGGAATTCCATTTTCGAACGAGCATGTGCTTTGATGGTGTCGTAACAGGCCTCCACTCGCCGCACCAGACCGTCAAGATCAATCGATTCCATTTTCCGCGTTGGTCTCTTTGTTAATTTTCGCTCGAGTCATTCGATTTCACGGCGGCCAGTTCAGCCATCGTCATGTCGTTAACATGTTTGTATGCACCCTCGATCGGCGGAACACCAATCAGGCGGGCCATTGAATATTAACTGGAACTCTCACGGCGAGGGCCACCACCCAGCACATCTCCGACAAGGCCAATGACCGCCGAGCCGTCGTCCACAACTGCCCAGGCCGCCAGCGGGAACACGATGGGCTTGCCGCTCACTTCGTCCTTGGACACAAAGTGCCACCCATCGGCCGGTGAGGTTTGTTTGTACATTGCCTTCATCCCTTCCAAAAATATCGGAGCTGTTGCCATAGCTTGTTGAGGTCCCTCATTAACGTCGTGTTGCACTCGACTTCTCAGACGTTGATGCCCGGTTAGTCGAAGACCAGTTCACGAGAGAGTGTTTCGGTACATTTCGCAGCGTCAATTATCACTTGAGCGCCCTCGACGCGCGCTGCGCGAGCCGGTGCGAATGTTGACACCGTTGTGAGTCTCGTGGCGCTGAATTGCCTTGATGAGAGCCGAACCAGATCCGTAAGATCAACGGGAATCAAACTGACCTATCAAGTACGTACAACCGAATTCCAATTCGCCGCCATCCATTAAAATCACTTTTGCCTTATCGTCTCTTAATCCGGCAATATCGTCCAATAGAGAAAAGCCTCTCGCATCACGAAGCGCGGACTTCTGATGAACCAAGCCGCTTGAGTTAGAAGGTGGCGGAAGTTGGCATTCAAAATTGCATGACGTGAGTGATCCCCGATCTAATGGCGATTGCCCGGGGTTTGATTTACGTTGCCTGATCTCCGTCAAGCAAACCCCTTCGTTTGATTGCCAGCTACTAGGCTTGCGTGCAGACTTCCTCGAAACAATGGCTCTCAGTTATTCAGCAGCCAGACTACAAAATGACAGGGAAGGCAATCTCATGAGCGCTAGATGGCTTGGGTCGTCCCATTTCGCTTCACCAGGCAACGTATGCGTCGTGCTGGCATATTCAGCAGGCGGGGCAGCAATGATGAACACGTGGCTATTCATGGTTCACGCAAGCCTGCTTGCATACCTTCTGATGACGATACTCTTGCTCTCCCCTGCCCTATTATCGATGCTACGCATCCGACGGGCAAAATCTGAAGGCGGGGACGCCCTCCTCGTACACGTCAAAACGGACACCGGAATTTCCAACATTGGCTGGCCAATCGTGCTGCTGATGACTGGAAGCAGCCTCGGTCTCCTGATCGTACTGGGAAGTACTGTACTGCTCGGGGTTTTCGCCATTGGCTGCAGCATGGTCCCCTGGTACCGCATTCGTCTTTGTCGGGAACGCCCTGTTTGGGCCGGCCTGATCATGTGCGGCGGCGGTGCAATCGTAATCGCCATCTACCGCCACTATGTCGGATTTATGTTCCTGCCTCTCGCGGCCTGGATCCTTGGCGTGGCCGCCCTGAGCGTTCTCCTCGGATCGACACCCAAAAAACTTCCAGGGAAACAGTCCGAGCAGGCAGACCCCGTACCGGCCGAACCCTGACCAGGCAGATTCTGTTTGCCTTGGCACATGGACACACGTCACCCAACCGCATCGGCTCCACGCGTCGATGCGGCCGGGCATTGATAACACAAGGACTGACGAGGAACGAATGCCATCGAAGCGCAATACATCCTTGCGGTCGCCGGGTTGGCACGGCAGCGGGATGCCATCGAAGTCTCCGCGCATGTGTCCACCGCGCTATCGGCAAGGTGGCGCGTTCGCCATCATGGCGATGCCGCTCCTTCTCCTGATGATCGGAATTTGTGCGTTGGCGCTGGACCTTGGACAAATCTATAACCGCAAGGTGGACCTCAACGGGTTTGCCAAGAATATTGCCTTGGCGGCGGCACATGAGCTGAACGGCACCTCGGCCGGCATCGCTGCAGCACGGGCAAAGGCAAAGGAAACGGCGGAGAGTCTGAAGTACCAACACTTCAATCGCGGAACCTCGTTCGCATGGAACGACGCGGCCCTCACCTTCAGCACCGATTCTTCGCGCACGGGAACGTGGGTCGACGGTTCATCCCCGTCGGGTTTGTACTTCGCCAAGGTCGACACGTCTGCGCTCGACCCTGCAGCGGGCCAGGTCAACACATTTCTCATCTGGATACTCCCGTCGTCGCAGAGAACGGTACAACTCAGCGACAGCGCCATTGCAGGACGCAAGCAGATTTCGGTCACGCCAATCGGGGTATGCGCGATGGACTCGACCCCCGCCGTCGCGCGCACGAACACGGGCACCCCGGCCACCGAACTGGTCGAATACGGTTTCCGCCGCGGCATCAGCTACGATCTCATGCAACTCAACCCGAACGGAACCTCGCCGGTCCGCTACCTCATCAATCCTGTCATCGCGCCGGGCGTCTCCAGTTCGACATTCGACACTTCGCTGATCGGACCATTCATATGCACGGGAGCCATGTGGGTGCCGCGGCTTTCGGGCGGCGCGGTGCGCGTGTCCCCCTTGCCTTCGACTTCGCCTCTGGCCGACCTCTCCGCGCAACTCAACACGCGTTTCGACGACTTCAGCAGCCTGCAATGCGGCCCGTACGGCGCGCCGCCGGATTACAACATCAAGGCATATGCCTACGGAACGACTGGCGGTGCGCCCTGGATGGTCCCGACGACGGGAAGCGCGGCGGCCATGTCCACAACCGCTCGCGACAAGCTCGAGACGATCGCCGACCTTCCCGCTGCCCCAGCGGGCACCACAGCGGGATCCTACGGACCATTGTGGACGTTCGCGAAGGCGGCCAAGTATCCATCCTACGTGTCGCTAGGGAGTCCCGAACCTGCCACGGGCTACTCGACCTTTTCGACGAGCGACTGGACGAACCTTTATAAGCTTGGCCCAACTGCATCCGGCTACCCTTCGAGCTCGACGCCATATGCAGCCACGGGTGGCGCGAACTATCGTGCGCCGAGCGCAGCGAACCGGAACATCTCAACATCGCAACGTCGCGTCCTGAACATCCCCCTGCTTTCATGCCCCGTGCCGGCCGGCTCGAACGTACCGGCGACCGTCCTCGGAATCGGCAAGTTCTTCATGACCGTTCCGGCGACCGCGAACTCCCTGATCGCCGAGTTTGCGGGAACGCTCGCGGAACAGTCGATATCCAGCCAAGTGGAGATTTACCCATGACGACGTCGCCCGCAAAGCGGGTGTCCCCGAAGACGCGCCAGCGCGGCGTCGCTGCCGTCGAGGCGGCCTTGATCGTGCCGATCTTCGTGGTCCTGCTCACAGTCCCGATCTACTATGCACGATGCTTCTGGCACTACACCGTCGCGCAGAAGGCGGCACAGGATGCGGCGCGCTACCTTTCGCAGGTATCGGCTGCGGAGATGAAGGCACCGGCGTTGGCGCAGGCAGCCGGCAACATTGCTTTGCAGATAGCGCAAAAGGAAATGACGGAATTGGCGCCGGGTTCCGCGATGGGTGTCCCCGTCGTCCAGTGCGACTATCTGCCGTGCGGCACCGTCATCGGCACCCCCCCGGCCACCGTCCGTGTCTACGTCACGTTCAGCATGTACGACGACATTTTTGGTGTCATCGATGCGGGCAGATTCGGCCTTGTCGTCACCGCAGATATTTCCATGCGCTATGTCGGCAACTGACCGGAGAATCGACATCATGGACCGATCATTGCAACGCCACGTGGTACGTCCACTCACTTCCCAAGGGGGCACGGCTGCGGTCGAGTTCGCGATAGTTGCTCTCTTTTTTTCATGCTTGTATTTGGCATCCTCGAACTTGCACGCATCATGTATGTCTTCAATACCTTGCAAGAGGTGACACGACGTGCCGCCGCCGCCGCGGTCAACGTCTATCCGACCGATGCTGCGGCACTCGCCAGCCTGAAACAGGACGCCGTCTTCCGGAGTTCTCCAGGGGAACTGCCCCTGGCGCCGCCGATTACCGACAGCTACGTGCGCATCGAATACCTGGCGTACGACCTGTCCGTAATTCCAACAAGCTCCCTGCCAAGCTGTGCCGCCACCAACCAGCAAATCTGCATGGCGAACCCGCGTTCCGGAAGCTGCATCCATTTCGTGCAGGTTCAGGTCTGCGATCCGGGCGATACCAGCACCTGCGTCGCTGCACAATCACAGGCGGTGTTCCCGCTAGTAAATTTGCCGATACTCCTACCCAAGGCACCGACAATTTCCCCAGTCGAAACCTTAGGCTACAAGCAGGGCGTACCGCCTTGCCCACCGTGACCGATCGGTGATCAAGGCAGCCGGGCCACACTTGGCAAATCGTGCTTAACGTGGACCCGTCAGTCAACACACTTAGCCGGCTAATTTAAGCTGTGTCCGCTTCCACCTCAGCAGCTGTCGGCGCTGCCCCGTACTGCTATCTTTTTCCAGCTCCTGGTCGGCGCCACCGGTTCGTGCCCGGCGCCATGCGCGACCGGCCGGCAACGCTGTCGGCCATCGTCGAAGTCGACGAGACGTATCGGCTCGAATCGCAGAAGGGGGCACGGAATCTCGCGCGGCCGCCGCGAAAGCGGGGTGGCGTGGCCAAGCGGCGGGGTATCAACCGGGAACACGATTGCCTGCTCGTCGCGCGCGACCGCAGTGGCCGTACGCTCGATTTTCATACGGGGCGCGGCCAGGTGACGGTGGCGCAATTACATGAGTGCCTCAAACCCGTGCCGCCGGACGACGTCCTCTTGATCACCGACGGCGCCATCGTCTATCGGCATTTCGCGCAGCAGGCCCGCATCACGCATGAAGCGGTGAACGTGAAAGCGGGGCATCCGGGCGCGCGGCGCGATTCACATTCAAAACGTGAATAGCTGGCACAGCCGCTTCAAGACCTGGCTGGTGCGGTTTCGCGGCGTGGCGAGCCGCTACCTGATCCATGACTCGGGCTGGCAGCGCGTCCTGGACGATCGCCGGCTCACGAAGCCGGCCCATCTGCTGTGCGCTGCGGTCCAGCTCGGCTAGGCGAGCGGGTTACCGAATTATCGCGAACACAGCCATATTTTTTCGTCGCGCTTTCAGGCACAAGGCGGGGCGTCCCCAGGCAAGGGCCGCACTCCTTCATCACACAACCGCCGCATCTACGCCACGCCGCCTTGACCACAAGAGCTTCGCGGTCTTTCGCCCGCAAGAGTGCGCCCATGCTGGGCGCACAAACGAAAAAAGCCAGCTTATCGCTGGCTTTCTTTTTGGTTCCGCTCCCCCAAATTCCCAAAGTTGTTTTGCTCAACTCGCTGTTGGAATCTACGTGTTTGACTCGAAACCTGAAATTCTGGTGGGCGGTGCAAGTTTCGAACTTGCGACCCCAGCAGTGTGAATGCTGTGCTCTACCCCTGAGCTAACCGCCCTACTTTTTACTGCTTTGCTGCGATTGCGTCGCTGCAATGACGAGCAGTATAGGGGGACTTTTGCGTTTTGTCACCCCTGCGGAGAATATTTTCTCCAAACACATTCTCCCTTCACGCCTTTGTCGAGTGCGGCAAGGACGTTCTCATGCTCGGCGAGCTCGTCGGCAGCAGCCGGCAGCACGAGGATCTCGCCCAGCGGGCCGGCTTCCAGCACGATGCCGCCGCCGCCCGTCTCGACCTCGACGTCCATCGACAGCGTATTCTGGCCGCGCGTCATCGCCAGGTAGACGTCGGCCAGCAGCTCCGAGTCCAGCAGTGCGCCGTGCAGCTTGCGGTGCGCGTTCGAGATGCCGTAGCGGTCGCACAGCGCGTCCAGCGAGTTGCGCTTGCCGGGGTGAAGTTCCTTGGCATGGACGAGCGTATCGATCACGTTCGAGCAGTGTTCGACGAACGGCGGCAGGCCCATGCGCTCGAACTCATGGTTCAGGAACGCAAGGTCGAACGGCGCGTTATGGATGATGATCTCGGCGCCCTGCACGAATTCGCGCAGTTCGTGGGCGATCTCGTGGAACTTCGGCTTATCGCTGAGGAACTCGGTCGTCAGGCCGTGGACCGCCAGTGCCGCTTCGTCCGAGTCGCGCTCGGGGTTGATGTAGCGGTGGAAGTTATTGCCGGTCAGCTTGCGGTTGAAGATCTCGACGCAGCCGACCTCGATGATGCGGTCGCCGGTGCGCGGATTCAGGCCTGTGGTTTCGGTATCGAGGACGATTTGGCGCATGCGCGTGGAAACTCAAAAAAGCGTGGAAAGAACCGGTAAGTATAACAAAATCAGCGCAATATCAACGCTTTAGCGAAGCCGCACCCATGTTGGCGAGAGCGTCGGCGCGCTCGTTGCCGGGGTGGCCGTTGTGGCCGCGCACCCAGCGCCATTCGACGGCGTGCTGCTGCTGGGCGGCGTCCAGCGCTTTCCACAGGTCGTCGTTCTTGACGGGTTCCTTCGCCGACGTCTTCCAGCCGCGCGCCTTCCAGCCGTGGATCCATTCCGAGATCCCCTTTTGCACGTACTGGCTGTCCGTGTGCAGGACGACCTCGCACGGGCGGTTGAGGACGGTCAGCGCCTCGATCACGGCGCGCAGTTCCATGCGGTTGTTCGTCGTGTTCGGCTCGCCGCCGAAGATTTCCTTTTCATGGCCGCCATCGGCCACGAGCAGCGCGCCCCAGCCGCCGGTGCCCGGATTTCCCTTGCAGGCGCCGTCGGTAAAAATCTCAACTTTGGTCATGCTGCGCTTCTTCCTTATGTCTTACTTGTGATGTTCGTTGCGGTTCGTCGCCGGCACCGCCTGCGGCGCCTTGCTCGTCTTTTTATTCCAGGCCGGACCGATGATGCGCATGCCCTTCACGCGCTTGATCGCGTGGACCATGTACACGGCCCCGAGATACGGCCACCAGCGCTGCCCCGCCCCTTCGATGAAGGCGAAGCGGTTGAGCCATTGCGCGGTCCGGAACGGCGGCGCGTAGCAGCCGAAATGGCTGCGCGTGACGCCGAGATTCAACAATTTTAACCAGTCTTTCAGGCGGGGCATAGAGATGAACTCCCCCGCGGCCGGCAGGTAGTCGCTGCTCGTGATGCGCCCCATCCCCTGGCGCACGCCCCACAGGCTGGCCGGGTTGAAGCCGCAGATGATCACCTGGCCTTCCGGGATCAGCACGCGCTCGACTTCGCGCAGCACCTGGTGCGGCTCGGCCGCGAATTCCAGCACGTGCGGCAGCACGACGAGGTCCAGGCTTTGCGACGCGAACGGCAGGTCGGCGAAGTCCAGCGCGACGGCGATCTGCTTGCCGGTGGCGGCATAGACCAGTTCGTTGGCCGTCGACGTGCGCGTCGCCGCCTGCCATTTGTTGGGCATGCGGTTGGCGGCCAGCGCGTCGATCTGCGGCACGCCGATCTGGACCGCGTTGAAGCCGAAAATATCGACCGTCAGCTCGTCCAGGCACGCCTGCTCCCAGGCGCGCACGTACGCGCCCGCCGGCGATTGCAGCCAGCGGTCGAGCGCTATAATGGATTTTTCGGATGCCGCGCTGTCCATGCCCAACCTTTATCGTTACCCATATGATTCCCGTGCCCACTGAGCTGGCTGTCCTGACCGTGCCAGCGTTCAAGGATAACTATCTTTGGCTCATCCATGACGGCGTGCATGCGGCAGTGGTCGACCCCGGCGATGCCGAACCGATCCTCGCGGCCCTGCAGGCGAATGGCCTGACCCTGACCGCCATTCTACTCACCCATCACCATGCTGACCACATCGGCGGCGTGACGCGCTTGCTCGACCACAGCAACGTGCCCGTCTTCGGTCCGCGCAACGATGGCATCGCCGTCGTGAACCACCCGGTGGGCGAAGGCGACACGGTCGAGGTGCCGGGCCTCGCGCTCGAACTGGCCGTGCTCGACGTCCCCGGCCACACGAAGGGCCACATCGCATACATGCGCCAGGATGCGGGCGCGCACTGGCTGTTCTGCGGCGACACCTTGTTCGGCGGCGGCTGCGGCCGCCTGTTCGAAGGCACGCCGGCGCAGATGATGGCCTCGCTCGCGAAGCTGGCCGCCCTCCCCGACGATACGCTGGTGTACTGCGCCCACGAATATACACTGTCGAACCTGCGTTTCGCCGAAGCGCTGGAACCGGGCAACCGCGCGCTGCAGCTGCGTATCGCCAACGACAGCCAGCTGCGCGGCACGCACCTGCCCACGATCCCGTCCACGATCGCGATCGAAAAGGCGACGAACCCCTTCCTGCGCACGCGCGAGCCCGCCATCATCGGCAGCCTGACGGCGGCCGGCCGTCTCGCGCCCGGCGCCGACCAGGTGACCGTATTCGCCGCGCTGCGCGAATGGAAGAACGTTTTTTGACGACGGTCCGCTGCTACGCGGATCCCATCAGCCCGTATGCGTGGCTGGCCCTGTCCGATCTCGCGCGGATCGAGGCCGCGGGCGCGCGCGTCGTGGTGGTCCCCGTGCTGTTCGCGGGCCTGCTGGACGCCCACGGCACCGTCGGGCCGGCCGAAATCGATGCGAAGCGCCGCTACATGGCGCGCGACGTGATGCGCGAAGCGGCGCGCCGCGGCCTGCCCTTCGCCGGTCCGCCCGGCCACCCGTTCAATCCGCTGGCCGCCCTGCGCATGTGCACGGCCATCGACGATGACGCGCATCGGCGCACGTTGTTCGTCGCGTTGACGCGTGCGGCGTGGGAACGGGGCGAGGACCTGATGGATGCGGCGACGCTGGTCCGACTGGCGGACGATGCCGGGCTGGATGGCGCCGGACTGTTCGCGGCGGCGCAGGGGCCGGCCGTGAAGCAGGCGCTGGCCGGTGCGACCGCGCAGGCCATCGGCGAGGGCGTGTTCGGCGTACCGACGTTCCAGGTCGATGGAGAACTGTTCTGGGGTGCGGACCGGATCGATGCCCTGCTCTGGCATGTGCAGGGCAGCGGCATCGATGAGGACGCGTTGCGCGCGTTTCTCGGCAGGGCGCCGCGCGCGCAACGTCAACGTTGACGACTCAGATTTCTTCGTACAGCGGCAGCGTCAGGAACTCGGCGAATTCTTCCGAGGTCGACATCTGTTCGAAGATCTGCGCGGCGCGGTCGTAGGTCGGGCTGTCGCCGTTCGGAGCGGCCGCCTTCGCGTTGGCCAACTCCTGCGGGATCATCGCGCGCACCATCTCGGCGGTGACCTTGCGGCCGTCTTCCAGCACACCCTTCGGCGAGCGGATCCATTGCCACACCTGCGAACGGCTGATCTCGGCCGTGGCCGCGTCTTCCATCAGGTTGTGAATCGGCACGCAGCCGTTGCCGGCCAGCCAGGCGCCCAGGTAGTGGATGCCCACGTTGATGTTGTAGCGCAGGCCCGCTTCCGTGATCGGGGTCTCCGGACGGAAGTCCAGCAGATCCTTGGCCGTCACCTCGACGTCCGGACGCTGCTTGTCGATCTGGTTCGGGCGGTCGCCCAGCACCTTCTTGAACTCGGTCATCGCCAGTTCGACGAGGCCCGGGTGCGCGACCCAGCCGCCGTCGTAGCCGTCGGTCGCGTCGCGAGCCTTGTCGTTGCGCACGCCGCCCATCGCAACTTCGTTCTTTTCCGGATCGTTCTTGATCGGGATCAGCGCCGACATGCCGCCGATCGCCGGGGCGTTCCGCTTGTGGCAGGTCTTCAGCAGCAGCAGCGCGTAGGCGCGCATGAACGGCGCCGTCATCGTGACCTTCGGACGGTCGGCCAGGCAGAAGTCCTTGTCCAGCTTGAACTTCTTGATGCACGAGAAGATGTAGTCCCAACGGCCCGCGTTCAGGCCGGCGCTGTGCTCGCGCAGTTCGTACAGGATCTCGTCCATCTCGAAGGCGGCGACGATCGTCTCGATCAGCACGGTCGCCTTGATGGTGCCCTGCGACAGGCCCAGTTCGTTCTGGGTCATGACGAAGATGTCGTTCCACAGGCGCGCTTCCAGGTGCGATTCCATCTTCGGCAGATAGAAGTACGGACCGGCGCCGCGGGCCAGCTGTTCCTTCGCGTTGTGCACCATGAACAGGGCGAAGTCGAAGATGCCGCCCGAGATGCGCTTGCCGTCGACGAGGACGTGTTTTTCGTCCAGGTGCCAGCCGCGTGGACGGACGACCAGCGTCGCGACCTTGTCGTTCAGCTTGTATTGCTTGCCGTTCTGCTCCAGCGAGATCGTCTTGCGCACGGCGTCGCGCATATTGATCTGGCCGGTGATCTGGTTGTCCCAGTTCGGGGTGTTGGAGTCTTCGAAGTCGGTCATGTAGCTGTCCGCGCCCGAGTTCAGCGCATTGATGACCATCTTGCGCTCGACCGGGCCCGTGATTTCCACGCGGCGGCATTCCAGCGCCTTCGGGATCGGCGCGATCTTCCAGTCGCCATTGCGGATGTGCGCCGTCTCGGGCAGGAAGTCCGGACGCTCGCCGGCGTCCAGGCGTTTCGCGCGCTCGACGCGGGCGGCCAGCAGCTGCTGGCGGCGCGGTTCGAATTCGCGGCTCAGTTTCGCTACCAGCGCGAGCGCTTCCGGCGTCAGGATCTGTTCATAGCCGGGCTTGATCTCGGCCCGGATTTCCATTCCGGCTGGGGTGGCGATGGTCATTGCGTTCTCCTGTTCTAGTATGAAATGTGGACAGTGCCGATGTTCCTGGCACAAGCCAGCTTGGCGTTTGATATTGCTTCCAGTATATTCACTATTAATCGCCTAAACGAGACAAAAAATATATTCATTTATGCTTTTTTGTCACAAGTGACGAACAGAATCGAGGCATTCCTTTGGACCATTTCCGTCAGATATCTACCTTTGTCGAAGTCATTGCCCGCGGCAGCCTGTCCGCGGCCGCGCGCGCGGAGGGCATCGCGCCGGCCATGATCGGCCGCCGCCTGGACGCACTCGAGGCGCGCCTGGGCGTGAAACTCTTACAGCGTACCACGCGCAAGCTGGCGCTGACGGACGAAGGGGCGGTGTTCCTTGAGGATTGCCAGCGCATCCTTGCCGAGCTCGAAGAAGCGGAAGCGGCCGTGTCGGAACGGAGCGCGCGCGCCACGGGGCATCTCGTCGTGTCCGCCCCCGCCGGCTTCGGGCGCCAGCACGTGGCCCCGCTGGTCCCCTCCTTCCTGGCCGAACACCGCGAAGTGAGCGTGAACCTGAACCTGTCCGACCGCGTCGTCGACGTCATCGGCGAAGGCGTCGACATCGCGATCCGCATCGCGAGCCTGACGGACTCGAACCTCGTCGGCGTGAAGCTCGCGGACAATCACCGCGTCGTCGTCGCGACGCCCGGCTATTTGAAGCGCCATGGGACGCCGCAGACGCTGGCCGACCTATCGAAGCACAATTGCCTGGCAATCAGCAGCCAAGGCAGCCAGCGGGGCTGGACGTTCCGCGACCACGGCAAGATCGTCACGATGAAGGTGGGCGGCAATATGGTGTGCAACGACGGCGCCGTGCTGCACGACTGGGCGATGGCCGGGCGCGGGCTGGCCTGGCGGTCGATGTGGGAAGTGAGTTCGGAAATCGAAGCGGGCCTGCTGGTGCCCGTGCTGGAACAGTTCGCGGCGCCGGGCAACGATATCTATGCCGTATTCGCGCAACGCCGTCACTTGCCGCTGCGCATCAGAGTATTCGTGGACTTTCTGCGCCACGCGTATTCTCAGCCGGATTACTGGCGCAAACCGGGCTGACCGGCATGAAACGATAGGGCAAAAAAAAATCCTCGGAAGCTCCGAGGATTTTTTGTCATCAATTCAGCAGATTACAGCGGCTGAATGTTCGATGCTTGTTTGCCTTTCGGACCGGAGGTCACGTCGAACGAGACGCGTTGGTTCTCCTGCAGGGACTTGAAGCCCTGGCTCTGAATCGCCGAGAAGTGCGCGAACAGATCTTCGCCGCCTTCGTCCGGGGTGATGAACCCGAAGCCTTTGGAGTCATTGAACCATTTAACGATGCCAGTTGCCATTACAATTTCCTATTTCAGTTGAAGTGGACCGAAGTCCGTTTACGATCGTTTGAAGAAGCAAGAAACAAATGACAGACTAACTGCACTGCTACCGCGAATCCAACGATCCCTAATTATACCGAATAAACCCGCATGTACACGGTTTTCGCAAAATAAAACCGGGATCCGTGACAATTCCTGAAGCCAACCTTTTTACGGATCCCATTTGCGTCGGCAGTACGCAAAATATAGGGCATGGATGCGGATAAAGTTTGTCCTAAATCAAACGATTTCGGGACAGGTGCTTTGTTGTGGCGCTATATAGAAGACTCGTCGTTCGGGTATGCGGCCTTCGGATCGACGCTGCCCCACGCGATGAACACATCCAGTTCGGACAGCCACGCTTCCCACTCCTCCGGGGCGACGGCGTCGAATGTCGTCAGCACGCGCAGGCGCTGTTCCAGCATGCGTGCCTGCTGCCCGAGGATGCGGAAGCCGAATGTGGCGGACGAGCCGGCCAGCGTATGCAGCACCGCGTGCATCTGCTCGATGAGCGCGGCGGGCGGCCGTTTCGGCTCGAAGGCGTTGCGTGCGGCCGACAGGCGGCCGAGCGTTTGCGGCAGGCTCGCCTCGAATTTATCGTTCAGCTCCGCGAGGCGCGCGAAGAATTCGGCATCCGCACTCGAACTCATTTCGTGCCACTCATTTCGTACCAAATATACGATCGCCCGCATCACCAAGGCCGGGCACGATGTAGGCGTGGTCGTTCAGGTTGCTGTCGAGCGAAGCCACGTACAGCTTCACGTCCGGATGGGCCTTGTGGAACACTTCCACGCCTTCCGGCGCCGCGACGAGGGCCAGGAAGATGATCTGGTCGCCCGTCACCCCGCGCTTCTTGAGCACGTCG
This sequence comes from Massilia sp. GER05, assembly GCF_052056005.1. NCBI lineage: Bacteria > Pseudomonadati > Pseudomonadota > Betaproteobacteria > Burkholderiales > Oxalobacteraceae > Massilia > Massilia sp. GER05. The sequence goes on from NZ_CP178858.1 coordinate 4,897,891, forward strand.
ACGGCGTACACGGCCGAGTTGCCCGTCGCGACCATCGGATCGCACAGGATGAACGTGCGCTCGGTCGTGTCCGGCAGGCGCACGAGGTATTCGACGGGCAGGTGCGTGTCCGGGTCACGGAACACGCCGATGTGGCCGACGCGGGCCGACGGCACCAGTTCCAGCAGGCCGTCGCTCATGCCGACGCCGGCACGCAGGATCGGCACGATGGCCAGCTTCTTGCCCGCGATGACGGGGGCGTCGATCGTCATCAGCGGCGTGTCGATCTGGCGCGTCGTCAGCGGCAGGTCGCGCGTGATCTCGTAACCCATCAGCAACGTGATTTCCCGCAGCAGTTCGCGGAACGTGCGCGTGGACGTGCCGCGGTCGCGCATGTGCGACAGCTTATGCTGGATCAGGGGATGGTTCAGGATGAACAGGTTCGGGAAGCGCGGATCTTGTTTCATTTATGCATGGCCGGCGCTTGTGGCAGCGGCGTGGTTATCTGGTAAATGGCCAGCATTATCCCAGTTTGTCCCGTCATTTGTCGAAGTTTTATCGGGGCTTATTCCACCAGTGCCCGGACGAGGATCGCGTCGCAGTCGACCCCGCCCGGCAGCCGGCCGAACGCGCCGCCGACGTCCACGGCGATGCGCGACGCCACGAACGCGTCGGCGACGCATGCCGGTGCATGGCGCAGCAGCAGCCCCGCCTGCACGGCCACGACCAGGTGTTCCGCGAGGCGGCGCGCGCCGAATTCGTCGGCCGCGAGCGTGGCGAGGCCGTCCAGCAGGCGCGCGCAATACGCGTCGAAGCGGCTGTCGCGGCCGGAGGCGAGCGCCAGTTCCGCCGCCAGCGCGTCGCGCGTCTCCGGGCCCTTGGAAAACGCCCGCAGCACGTCGAGGCACATCACGTTGCCGGAGCCTTCCCAGATCGAATTGACGGGGAATTCCCGGTACAGGCGCGCCAGCGGGCCGTCCTCGACATAGCCGTTGCCGCCCATGACTTCCATCGCCTCGGCGCCGAACGCGGGGCCGCGCTTGCACAGCCAGTATTTGCCGGCCGGCGTCAGGATGCGGCCCAGCAGCGCCTCGCGCGCGTCGGCGGCGCCATCCGGGCCCGGGTCGAAGCAGCGCGCCAGCCGCAGCGCGAACGCGGTCGCCGCTTCCGATTCCAGCGCCAGGTCGGCCAGCACGTTCTGCATCAGCGGCTGGTCGGCGAGCTTGCGCCCGAACGCGCTGCGCGCGCGCGCATGGTGCAGCGCGTGGCACAGGGCGGCCCGCATGATGCCGGCCGAGCCGAGCACGCAATCGAGGCGCGTGTGGCTGCCCATTTCGAGGATCGTCGGGATGCCCCTCCCCTCCTTGCCGATCAGCCAGCCTGCGGCGTCGCAGAACTCGACTTCGGACGACGCGTTCGACTTGTTGCCGAGCTTGTTCTTCAGGCGCTGCAGGCGGATGGCGTTGCGCGTCCCGTCCGGCAGGAAGCGCGGTACGAAGAAACACGACAGACCCGCACTGCCGCCCTCGTCCGTCTGCGCCAGCACGAGATGGGCGTCCGATTGCGGGGCCGAGAAAAACCATTTGTGGCCGACGAGGCTCCACGCGTCGCGCCAGTCGGCGCCGAAGCGGGTCTCAGCCACGGACGGGCTCATGCGCGTCGCCCGCGTCGTGTTGGCGCGCACGTCGGTGCCGCCCTGTTTTTCCGTCATGCCCATGCCGATCAAGGCGCCCCGCTTCCGCCCGATCGGCAGCGAGCGCGGGTCGTAGGTGCGCGACAGGATCTTCGGCAGCCAGTGCGCCGCGATGCCCGGGTGCTGGCGCAATGCCGGAACCGACGCATACGTCATCGTCACGGGACATTGCGAGCCGTTCTCGACCTGGCCGAACAGCAGATAGGCGGCCGCACGCGCGACCTGGGCGCCGGGCCGCGGCGCTTCCCACGGCAGCGAGTGGGCGCCGTTTTCGATCAGCAGGCGCATCAGCTCATGCCAGGCAGGGTGGAATTCAACCTCGTCCACGCGATGCCCGCCGCGGTCGAAATTGACGAGGCGCGGCGGGTTGTCGTTCGCCAGCCGGCCCAGGTCCAGGACGGCGGCTGCGCCGAGTTCCCGGCCCAGCCGCCCAAGTTCGCCCTCCGCCCAGCCGGCGCCTTCGCGCACCAGGCCTTCGCGCAGCGCGGGGTCGCAGGCGAACAAGTCGACGTCACCGAACGGCGGCGCCTGGTTGAAAACCTCGTGGGTGTCGAATCGGTTCATGGCGTCCCTCCGGGAATGGCCGAGTTGTTGCAGCTGAGCATCATACGAACGGCGCAAAAGTTTCTACTTTGCACTGTATCGGCGACAATAACCCTTCAAGCCCACCGCCGGGTTATCGGTTAGACAACAAGGCTAGCCCAAAGCCGCGTGCGGGGCAAGCGGCACCGATTCGGTGCCGGCACTGCGACGTGTCAAGCAGCGGCAGAAAGTGACACGGCATTGTGCTTTTTGGTGCCGGCTGGAATCTTTCGGTGATACATTGCTTGTTGTTTTGGTACACTCCAGCATTAAAGGCAGTTCCTGCCTAGATTTGAAAGCAGATATTTCGACAATGCGCGCCAGTTCACCCGCAGTACCGAACGATCCGCGTCATGCGGCCCCGGCGGCGAGCCCGGACGGCTACATGGAGGCGGTGGGCGACGTTGCGTTCCGCCTCGACCCTTCCGGCCTGATCCGCCATGCAAGCCAGCGCGCCCAGCGTACGTTCGGCGCGCAGACGCTGGCCGGCGCGGTATTGACGACACTGGCCATCGAAGTCGACCAGGCCGCCCTGCGCAACGCCCTTGTCGATGCCGGCACGGCCAGCGATCCGATACTCGTCGAAGTGCGCCTGCGCTGCGCCGGCAAGGACGCCTGGTTCGAATTGCGCATCGGCCAGCTCCCGGGCAGCCATGAATTGCTGGCCGTCGGCCGCGACATGTCGGCCCAGCGCGCGACCGAACAACGGCTGCGCCACATGGCCACGCACGACGCGCTGACGGAACTCCCGAACCGCCTGCTGCTGTCCGACCGCATCCGCATGGTGATCGCCAATGCGCGCCGCTCGGGCCAGGGCTTCTGCGTCGCCACGATCGGCCTGGACGGTTTTAAAAAAGTCAACGACGGCCTCGGCCACCCGGTCGGCGACGCCGTGCTGCGCCAGGCCGCGATCCGCCTGCGCAAGACCTTGCGCGACAGCGACACGCTGGCCCGCGTCGGCGGCGACGAGTTCGTTGCCGTCCTGCCCGGCACGTTCACGCCGGACCAGATCAAGCTCGTGAGCGGCCGCCTGCTGGCCGCGCTGCAATCGCCGTTCGAGGTCGACGGGCATACCGTGTACCTGGGCGCCTCCGTCGGCGTGTCGATCTATCCCGACCACGCCGAGGACGAGATCCGCCTGATCGCCCTCGCCGACGCCGCCATGGGCCGCGCCAAGGAAACGGGCAAGGGCCGCGCAGTCGTCTACAGCGTGCGCGAGAACGGCATGCCGCAGCACGACATCTCGCTCGAAGCCGCAATGTTCCAGGCCGTGCGCGAAGGTGAATTCCTGCTGTACTACCAGCCGATCGTGTCCAGCCGCACGCGCCAGATCGAAGGCTTCGAAACCTTGATGCGCTGGAAGCATCCGACCCTCGGCATGGTGCCGCCCGTGCGCTTCATCCCTATCGCCGAGACCAATGGCCTCATCAACCTGCTCGGCGCCTGGGCGCTGAAGGCGGCACTGGTGCAGCTGCGCCAGTTCGAGGAAGTGGCCAAGCGCGACCTGTACATCTCGGTCAACATCAGCCCGCGCCAGTTCCGCAACGACCGCTTCCTGAACGTGCTGGACGACGCCCTCGGCTTTTCCGGCGCGTCCGGCGACAAGCTCGTGCTCGAGATCACGGAAGGCACGCTGATGGTCGATCCGGCGCACGCGGAGGCGATCCTGACCAGGATGGCCGAACGCAACGCCCGCATCGCGATCGACGACTTCGGCACCGGCTATTCGAGCCTCGCCTACCTGAAACGCTTCCCGATCTCGGTGCTGAAAATCGACCGCGCCTTCATCAAGGACCTGCCCACCTCGACCAAGGACGCGGCGATCTGCAACGCCGTGCTCGACCTGGCCAAGCACCTCGACCTGTCGGTCGTGGCCGAAGGCGTCGAGACCGAAGAACAACTGACCTACGTCGAGTCGCGCGGATGCGACTACGTACAAGGCTACCTGACCGGGAAGCCGATGCCGGCCCACGTGGCCATGGCCGCGCTCAAGGAAAACCTGTACACGGAACTGCTGCCGGACGAATTACGGGCGGGCCTCACATGAACCAGACTGCTACCATCGAACGATCGCCGAAAGCCGACGCCACCCTCGCCCTGCTGTGGGAGCGGATCCGGCGGCGCGGCGACATGCCCGGCTTCACCAGGGCCATCAACGCCATCCTCGCGTCCATGCGCGGCGAGGACGAGCGCGACTTTTCCATGACCCAGACGGTGCTGTCCGACCCCGTGCTCACCCAGAAGGTGCTGCGCCTGGCGAACAGCGGCATGTACTCGGCCTTCGGCCAGCGCATCAACACCGTCTCCAAGGCCATCCTCGTGCTGGGCACGGAAGCCATCGGCCACCTGGCGCTGGGCCTGAAACTGATCGAGGAACTCAGTAAATCCACGCCGGATTCGCTGCAGGCCCACATCGAGATGGAAAAGGCCGTGCTGGCCGGGATGGTGGCGCACCAGGTCGCGGCCGAAGCGGCCACGCGCGATCCGGAAGAAGCCGTCGTGTGCTCGATCCTCCATTCGCTGGGCCGGATGATGGTCACGTTCTACCTGCCCGAGCACTGGACCCTGATGCAGCAGGCGGCAGGCGCCGGCGACATCGACCCGATCGCCATCGCGCAACTGGGCCTGTCGCTCGAACAGATCGGCCGCGCCACCGCCGAACACTGGGGCCTGCCGCGCAACCTGATCGCCGGCATGCGCCGCGTGGAGCCGGGCTTGCGCGGCGCCGACTTTGGCCACGACGACTGGCTCGCCGCCCTTGGCACGATGGCGTCGCAATGCGCCGACAGCTTGTGGCACAACGACGAAGCGGGCGCCGAACAGGTGAAACTGCTGGCCGCCAGCTTCGCGCCGCTGATCGGCATCGAGCCCGACAACATCGTCGGCGCCATCGAAAAGGCGAAGGTCGAAGCGGCCGCGGACCTGTCGATCGCGCCGCTCGCGAATCCGCCCGAGAAGCGCGCCCGCACCGCCGCCGTCACGCGCATGCGCGAGGCCGGCAACAAGATCCTGCTCAGCGGCGTGGCCGACATGCGCGATGGCGCCGCGACCGCGACGCCGGGCCAGATGGTGGCGATGGCGATCGAGACGGCGTACCACGGCCTGTCGTTCACGCGCGCGTTCGGCTTCCTGCGCAACCGCCGCGACGGCCGCTACACGGCCAAGATCGGCCTGGGCGACAACGCCAAGACACTCGTGCCCAAGCTGTCGTTCGACGATACGTACGAACCGAACGTGTTCTTTGCCTCCCTCGGCAGCGACCGCGTGATATTCATCGAGAACGCGCGCGATCCAAAATTCTCGAGCAAGCTGCCGGGCTGGTGGAAAGGCACGCTGTCCGAGGCACGCTGCTTCGTCGTCATCCCGCTGTGCACGCGCGGCGAGCCGGTCGGCTTCATCTACGGCGACTGGGACGACCGCTTCCCGTCCGTCTACCTGAGCCAGACGGAGTTTTCGCTGCTGAACGAATTGCGCGCGCTCGTCGTGACGAGCGTGGAGCGGCGGCAGCCGGTGGAAGCGGTGGCGAGCCGGGCCTGAACGTCGTCCCTGCGAAGGTACGGACCCACCTTGCGAGCGGCGCCGCAGCGCGACGAACCTGGGTTCCCGCCTTCGCGGGAACGACGTGTCAACTGCTCCGGTATTTAACGCAGGCGCGGCGTATCCACGTGCACGTCGCCGCACTGGGCGCGGTTCATCAGGGCGTGATCGATCAACACCAGCGCCAGCATCGCCTCCGCGATCGGCGTCGCGCGGATGCCCACGCACGGGTCGTGGCGGCCGAACGTCTCGACCGTCACCGGATTGCCCTGCTTGTCGATCGAGCGGCGCGGCGTGCGGATCGACGACGTCGGCTTGATGGCGATGGACACGGCGATGTCCTGGCCCGTCGAGATCCCGCCCAGCACACCGCCGGCATTGTTGCCCACGAAGCCTTCCGGGGTCAGTTCGTCGCCGTGTTCCGAACCCTTCTGCGCGACCGAGTGGAAACCGGCGCCGATCTCCACGCCCTTCACCGCATTGATGCCCATCATGGCGTAGGCGATGTCGGCGTCGAGCTTGTCATAGATCGGCTGGCCGAGACCCACCGGGACGTTCTTCGCCACCACGTCGATGCGGGCGCCGATGGAATCGCCCGCGCGGCGCAGTTCATCCATTGCCGCTTCCATGCGCGCGATCAGGTCGGCGTCGGACGTCGCGGCGAAGAACGGGTTGGCGTGCACGTGCTTGAAATCCTCGAACGGCACGGGAATGTCGCCCAGCTGGCTCATGCAGCCCATGAACTCGGTGCCGTACTTCTCGCGCAGCCACTTCTTGGCGATGGCCCCGGCGCCGACGACGGGCGCGGTCAGGCGCGCGGACGAGCGGCCGCCGCCGCGCGGGTCGCGCACACCGTACTTGTGCCAGTAGGTGTAGTCCGCGTGGCCGGGGCGGAACATCTCGACGATGTTGCCGTAGTCCTTGCTGCGCTGGTCCGTGTTCTCGATCAGCAGCGCGATCGGCGTGCCCGTCGTCACGCCTTCGTAGACCCCGGACAGGATCTTCACCTGGTCCGCTTCCTGCCGTTGCGTCACGTGGCGCGACGTGCCCGGCTTGCGACGGTCCAGCTCGGGCTGGATATCGGCTTCGGACAACGTCAGTCCCGGCGGACAGCCGTCGATCACGCAGCCGATTGCGGGACCGTGCGATTCGCCGAAAGTGGTTACGGAAAACAGCTTGCCAAATGTGTTGCCGGACATGGAATCTCGTTGGGTTGTGCGAATGGAATGGAAGATTCTACCAGCATGGACAAAGGACCGGTGAATTGACTAGTTGCATCAATAAAAATGTTTCCACATGGAACTTTTTTGCCTGAATGGATAGCATTGCAGATATACTGATTCACAACTATCGAGCTTAACCTGGAGACGCAGCAATGCCCGCACCGAACACGCCTCCGGGCGCCGCACAGGACGATGACCTGGTGTTCGCAGACGAGACGCCGGCAGACCCAGCTGTGAAGGACGGCGGCGCGTGGCGCGTGCTGATCGTCGACGACGACGCCGACGTCCATTCGACGACCACGTTCGCGCTCGGTGCGCTCGAGATGCACGGGCGGCCGCTGGCATTCCTGCATGCGTATTCCGGCGCCGAAGCGATGGACGTACTGGCCCGCGAACACGACATCGCCGTGATCCTGCTCGACGTCGTGATGGAACAGGCCGACGCGGGGCTGCACCTCGTGCGCCACGTGCGCGACACGCTCGGCCGCCACGAGGTGCGCATCATCCTGCGCACGGGCCAGCCCGGCTATGCGCCCGAGATGGACGCGATCCGCGGCTACGACATCAACGATTACCGCACCAAGTCGGAACTCACCCGCGCGAAACTCTACACGAGCGTGGCCGCCGCGATCCGCGCCTACGAGCAGATCCGCGCGCTCGAAGACAGCCGCACGGGCCTCGCCGAAGTCGTGCGCGCCAATACGGAATTGATGGCCCTGCACACCGTCGGCGAGATGACGCTCGGCATCCTGCGCGAAGTGGCCGCCCTCGCCGGCCAGCCGGCGGACGGCGTGCTGTGCGCCTGCCCGCCGGGCACGGGCAACGTCGGCTGGCAGGTGCTCGCCAGTTGCGGGCCCAGCACGGATCTCGCGCGCGACGGCATGCTGGCGCCGGGCGGCCGGGGCCCGGCCGCCGCCATCGCGCGCGCGCTGGCCGAACGGCGCAACCGGTACGAACCCGACCACCTCGCCCTTTACTTTTGCGGCAAGTCGCACCGCCATTTCGCCGCGTGGCTGAAGTTGGCGCATCCGCTGGACGCCCTGCGCCGCGGCCTCGTCGACGTCTTCACGAGCAGCATCGCCGTCGGCCTGGACAACGTCGCGCTGATGACCGCCCTGCACCGCGCGGCGTTCTACGACGGCCTCACGAGCCTGCCGAACCGGACCCGCCTCGTCGAACTCATCGACGACAGCCTGCAGTCGCGCGCCGACGCCACCCTGTGCCTCGTCGACATCGACCAGTTCGCCGAAACGAACGACGCCCTCGGCCACCAGTTCGGCGACGCGCTGCTCGGCGCCGTGGCGCAGCGCCTGCGCACGCGCCTGGATGCGCGGGTGGCACTGGCCCGCATCGGCGGCGACATCTTCTGCCTGCTGGGCGAGGCCGGCCTGATCGATCCGGCCGCCGTGCAAGACCAGTTCGCGGCGCCGTTCTCGATCGAAGGCCAGGACGTGCAGGTGTCCGCCACGCTGGGCCTCGTGCGCCTGCTGGAGCATGACGGCAGCGCGGCCGATGCGCTGAAGGATGCCGACATCGCGCTGAAGCGCGCGAAGACCCAGCGGCGCGGCGGCCACTTCTATTTTTCGCGCGGCATGGGCGTGGAGATCCGCGAACGGGTGCGCCTGATGCACGCGCTGCGCAGCGGCTTCGCGCGCGGCGAACTGTTCCTCGCTTATCAACCCCAGGTCGAACTGGCCGCGCGCCGCGCGTTCGGCGCCGAGGCGCTGCTACGCTGGCGCACGGAAGACGGCCGCTTCGTCCCGCCCGACCGCTTCATTCCGATCGCGGAATACTCGGGCCTGATCATCGACATCGGCGCGTGGGTGCTGCGCGAAGCCTGCGCGGAACTCGTGCGCGTGCGCGCGGCGGGCCACCTCGACTTCACGATGTCGATCAACGTCTCGCAAGTCCAGTTCCGCCATCCGCATTTCATCGACATGCTGCGCCAGGCGCTGCTCGATACGGGCGCGCCGCCGCAGCGTGTCGAGCTGGAGATCACGGAATCGATGGCGATGGAAGAACCCGATCTGCTGATCGAACGCCTCGCCGAAATCAAGCGCACCGGCGTGTCGATCGCCATCGACGATTTCGGCACGGGCTTCTCGTCCCTCTCCTACCTGCAGCGCCTGTGCGTGGACCGGCTCAAGATCGACCGCGCGTTCGTGACCGAGATTACGGACGCGGCACGGGGCAGCAGCATCGCGGAGATGGTCATCGAGCTGGGCCGCAGCCTGGGCCTGTCGATCATCGCCGAAGGTGTGGAGGACGAGGTGCAGGCGCAGATCCTGCAGGCGCTCGGTTGCCCGCTCGCGCAGGGCTATCTGTTCGCGCGCCCGCTCGCGCCCGCGGCACTCATCGAGTGGCTGGGCAGCGACGCGCTCACGCGCGCCGCGTAATCACCGACGACCGGTCAATCCTCGGCCATCTGCTCGGCAGGCCAGTCGCGAATATAGGCCTTGAGCATGCGGTTCTCGAAGCTCTGCGCCTCGAGCACGGCCTTCGCGACGTCGTAGAACGAGATCACGCCCAGCAGCGTGCGCGCGTTCATGACGGGCAGGTAGCGCGCGTGCTTTTCCAGCATGATGCGGCGCACTTCGTTGACTTCGGTGTCCGGGGTGACGGTGATCGGGCTGTCGTCCATGTGCTTGCGCACGGTGCCCGCGGGTTCGAGCGAACCGCCGTGCGCGTGCAAGGCCTTGATGACCTCGCGGAAGGTCAGCATGCCGACCAGGTCGCCATATTCCATCACGACGAGCGAGCCGATGTCGCGCTCGGCCATGGTGGCGGCGGCGTTGGCCAGGTCGGTGTCCGGCGACACGGTGTAGAGAATGTCGCCCTTGACCTGCAGGATTTCCGATACCTTCATTTGGACCCCCTTGATTGGAGATGCGTGCTGCGTTGTGTATTTCATAAATTTGACTCTAGCCTAAGCTCCCCAAAAAATCCACCTTTTTGCCTTGCAACCGTGCACTCTGCACCATCTTGATGATTAAATGTAACGGTTAGCGCTATCGGATGCTAGCATGCGCCGTCTTCGTTTTCAGGATGAACCCCATGAGCGGTCCCCGCTACCCCGGCTTCAGCACGCTGGCGCTGCACGTCGCCGCCGCCACGCCGTCACCCGACCCGGCCGTCGCCACGCTCGAGGAGCGCGCCGCCGCCCTCGAAGGCGGTGTCGCGGGCATCGCGACGGCCAGCGGCCGGGCCGCGCTGCATCTCGCGCTGGCCACGCTGGCAGGCAACGGCCACCACGTGGTCGCCGCGGACAACCTGCATGACGACGCGCGCGCCCTCCTCGCACACGGCCTGCGCCGCTTCGGCGTGACGACGACGTTCGTCGATCCGCAGGCTCCCGACGGGTGGCGCGCGGCCATCCGGCCCGAAACGCGGGTGCTCGTCGGCACGGCCCTCGGGCTGGAGGGCACCGTTCTCGACATCCCGCGCGTGGCCGCCATCGCGCACGACCACGACCTGCCGCTGCTGGTCGACGCGACGCTCGCCACGCCATGGCTGCTGACCGTGTTCGACCATGGCGCCGACCTCGTGGTCCATGGTGCCGCCTTGCTCGCGGGACAAGCGGACGCGCCTGGCGGCCTGCTCGTCGACGGCGGCACGTTCGACTGGCATGTCGCGCACACGCGCACGGGCCGCTACGCCGACCTGTGCGAACCGAATCCCGCCTGCGACGGCCGCGTGTTCGCCGAAGAGTCGACGGTCGGCGCCTTCGCCCTGTGTGCGCGCCACGTCGGCCTGCGCGCTTTCGGCACCGCGCCGGGCGCGCACGATGCGGCCGCGATCCTGCGGGGACTCGAGACCCTGGGCATGCGCATGGACCGCCACGTCGCCGGCGCCCGCAGGGTCGCGGCGACGCTCGCAGGTCACCCGGCCGTCGCCAACGTCGCCTATGCGGAACATGCACTGCTGCCGCGCGGCGCCGGCGCCGTCGTCCCGTTCACGCTGCGGGGCGGCCCGGCCGCGGCCGGCCGCTTCCTCGATGCGCTGAAGGTCTTCGGCCGGGAGGATGCCATCGGCGGCCCCCGCTCGCACGCCACCGGCGCGGGCGCGGGCACCGTGCGCCTCTACGTCGGCCTGGAAGACCCGGACGACCTGGAGGGCGACCTCGCCCGCGCCCTGAAACTGGCGCAGAAAGGAGCCTGACATGCTGCTCGACGTGAACGGCAAGACCGCCTACGCCTACGCCGCCGGCAGCGCGCCTGGCCCGGAGGCCATCGTGTTCATCCACGGCGCCCAGAACGACCATTCCGTCTGGACGGCCCAGGCGCGCACCCTCGCGCACCAGGGCCACCGCGTGCTGGCCGTCGACCTGCCCGGCCACGGCCGCAGCGCCGGCCCCGCGCTGGCGGCGGTCGAGGAGATGGCCGCGTGGCTGCTCGACCTGCTCGATGCTGCCGGTGTCGGCAAGGCCGTGCTGGCCGGCCACAGCATGGGGTCGCTGATCGCCCTCGAAGCGGCGTCCCGCGCGCCCGCCCGCGTGCGTGCGCTGGCCCTCGTGGGCAGCACGTGGCCGATGAAGGTGTCGGACGCGCTACTGCAGACGGCGCGCACGAACGAACCGGGCGCCATCGACATGGTCAACCTGTGGTCGCACGCGGCCATCGCGCCGGCCGCGCCCAGCCGGCCGCAAGGTGTCTGGCTGGCGGGCGCGTCGCGCCGGCTGATGCAGCGCCTGTCGCAACTCAACCCGGATCAGCTGTTCCACACGGACTTCGTCGCGTGCAATACGTACGCGAACGGGGGCGCGGCCGCGCAGGCCATCGCGTGCCCGACCCTGTTCGTGCAGGGCCGGCGCGACGCGATGACGCCGCCCCGTTCGGCGCAAGGGCTCGTGGCCACGATCCCGCATGCGCGCGTCGTCGCGCTCGATTGCGGGCATGCGCTGATGACGGAACAGCCCGATGCGGTGAGCGCCGCGCTGGCGGACTTCGTGCGCGGCCTGGATTGATCTACACTGGACGGCAGGGAGACAACCGGGAGAGCAGCATGGCCGCCGTCCGCTACGACAGTTTCGCGCAGTTCTATCCCTGGTACCTGACCCAGCACGAGAACCGGATGTGCCGGCGCGCCCACTTCCTCGGCACGTCGTCGGCCATCGCGGGCATTGCGCAATACATCGACAGCCTGAATCCGTGGTGGCTCGTCGTCGCCGTCGTGACGGGCTATGGCGGCGCCTGGATCGGGCACTTCTTTTTCGAAAAGAACCGTCCGGCCACGTTCGGCTACCCGTGGTATTCGTTCCGCGCGGACTGGGTGATGTATTGGGAGATGCTGACGGGCAAGCTCAGCTGGTGACCTGTTCGAAATGCTCCGCCAGCGTCTCGTCCAGCCCCCGCTCGACGGACGCCTCGACCTGGCGGGCGAGCGCAGCCGTGTCCAGCGCCAGCGGCGACTGCGCGTCGTCGGCCGGCGGTCCGGCCTCGCTCTTGACGCCGCCGAACACGAACAGCCGGTAGACGTCCGCGAGCCTGACGAGGCGCGGATCGGCGAGCAAGACCCAGCAATCGGTCCCGGCCCGCGCACCTCCGCCTTTTCCCATCCTCCAGCGCAGTGGTACCTGCTCCTCGACGTGCACGCGCCCGACCCAGCCGGCCGCCACCATCCGCTCCAGCAGCTCCGTCATCTCGTCGTAGCCGATCCGCGTGCACGTACGGATCTGCGCACTCGACACCATCGCGGTCCCCGTCAGGCGCGCCCCGCCATGCAGCACCTTCAGCACGGCCATCGCATCGACGAAGGCGCCGCCGGGCACGGGTTCGTACCACCAGCGTTCGTACTTGACGATGGGCAGCGCGGCCGTCAGCAGCGCGCCGACCAGCGTGATCATCCACGACAGGTACATCCAGACGAGGAACAGCGGCAGCGCGGCCAACGCGCCATAGATGATGGCGTAGGTGGGGAATTGCCGGATGAAGATGGCGAACACGCGTTTCGCCACCTCGAACGCGATGGCGGCGACGAGGCCGCCCCACATGGCATCGCGCCAGTCGACGTCGCGGTTCGGCACCGTCATGTACAGCAGCACGTAGGCGCCCGTCGTCAGCGCGACCGACACGAGGGTATAGAACACGGCGCCCAGGAACGGCACGAGGCTCATCAGCCCGTTGGTGGCGGAAAACAGTTGCGACGTCAACGTGAGCGACAGGCCGAACGCGAGCGGCCCCAGGGTGACGAGCGCCCAGTACACGAGCACCCGCTGCACGACCGGACGGGGGCGGCGCACCTTCCAGATCTGGTTGAACGCCCGCTCGATCGTGCCGATCAGCGCGACGGTCGTGAACACGAGGGCGATACCGCCGACGGCCGACAGCCCCGTCGCCTTGCTGGCGAACTGCGTGAGGTTCGACGTGATCGTGTTGGCGATCGCCTTTGGCATCAGCATCTGGACGAAGTAATTGTCCAGCGCCGTGCGCAGCTTGCCGAACATCGGAAACGTGGTGAAGATGGCCAGCACGATCGTCAGCAGCGGGACGATCGCGAGCGTGGTCGTGAACGTGAGGCTGCCCGCCACCTGCGGCAGCTTTTCCTCGGTCAGGCGGCGGCGCGCGAAGCGCACGAGGTCGCGCGCCTCGTTCCATGTCAGTCCGCGCACCCGGTCGACGCCCGTGTTGATCATCTCGGTCGTGCTGCGGGAAAGATTGGTGACGGTCTTGGAAAGCATCGAAAAAGCGCCGACGGCGAGCGTGTCATCTTGTAAAGCGCCCTATAATACCAACGATGAACCCAACCAATCGGATTATCCTCGTGTTGTATTACTCGCGTCATGGAAAGACGCGCCGGCTGGCCGAACTGATCGGCCAGGGCATCGACAGCGTGCCGGGCATGGAAGCGCGGTTGCGGACTGTTCCCGCGGTGTCGACGGTGGCCGAAGCGACGGAACCCGACATCCCGCGTGCCGGCGCGCCCTACGTGGAGCTCGAGGATCTGGCGGAGTGTGCCGGACTGGCGCTGGGTTCGCCTACGCGGTTCGGCAATATGGCGGCGCCCATGAAATATTTTCTCGACGGTACTTCCGCGCAGTGGCTGTCCGGCACGCTGGCCGGCAAGCCGGCCGCGGTCTTCACGTCGACGGGCAGCCTGCACGGCGGCCAGGAATCGACCCTGCTGTCGATGATGATCCCGCTGCTGCACCACGGCATGATGGTGATGGGCCTGCCCTACACCGAGCCGGAACTGATGACCACCGCGAGCGGCGGCAGTCCCTACGGCGCGACCCACTGGTCGGGCGTGGACGGCAACCGCCCGGTGACGGAAGACGAGAAGCGGCTCGCGATCGCGCTCGGCCGGCGCCTCGCGATCGCCAGCCGCAAACTGCAGGGGACGGAGTAAGCGATGCAAACGCAAAGGGTATTTCATACGGGCGCGGTGACGAGTCTCGTCATCCTGTTCGCCTGGCTGCTGGTCTGGGAGATCGTCGTCGCGCCCCTCCACCCGGGCGGCTCGCTGCTGGCGCTGAAGGCCCTGCCGCTGCTGCTGCCGCTGCGCGGCGTCCTCAAGCGCGACCTGTACACGCTGCAGTGGTCGTCGATGGTCATCCTGATCTACTTCGTCGAAGGCATCGTGCGCGCCTGGAGCGACAAGACGGAAATCTCGCGCATGATGGCGCTGGGCGAAGCGCTGCTCGTCGTCTCGTACTTCCTGTTCGCCCTGCTGTACCTCCGCCCGTACAAGAAGCAGGCGCAGAAGCTGGCCAAGGAATTGCTCGACAAGGTCAAAGTACCGCATGACTGATGCTCATCGCTGATCACCTTATCGAGCGCTGCGCCGGCATCGTCGGCGCGGCCAACGTCCTCGTCGACGAGCACGACACCGCCCCCTATCTGACCGACTGGCGCGGCCGCTTCACGGGCCGTGCCCGCGCGGTCGTGCGCCCCGCCAGCACGGCGGAAGTGGCCGCCGTCGTCCGCCTGTGCGCGGAACTGCGCGTCCCGATCGTGCCGCAGGGCGGCCGCACCGGCCTCGTGCTGGGCAGCGTGCCGGATGCGGCGGGCGACGCCATCGTGCTGTCGCTGCGGCGCCTGAACCGCATCCGCACCGTCGATACGTTCAACCGCACGATGACGGTGGAAGCCGGCTGCATCCTGCAGGACATCCAGCAGGCGGCCAGCGAACACGGCATGCTGTTCCCGCTGTCGCTGGCGGCCGAAGGCAGCTGCACCATCGGGGGCAATTTGTCGACCAATGCGGGCGGCACGGGCGTCCTGCGCTACGGGAACACGCGCGAACTGTGCCTGGGCCTGGAAGTCGTCACGGCGCAGGGCGAGGTGTGGGATGCCCTACGCGGCCTGCGCAAGGACAACACCGGCTACGACCTGCGCGACCTGTACGTGGGCGCGGAAGGCACGCTCGGCGTCATCACGGCGGCCGTACTGAAACTGTTCCCGCAGCCGAAGGCGGCGATCACGGCGCTCGTCGCGCTGGCCACGCCGCGCGACGCGCTGGCGCTGCTGAAGCTCGTCGAAGGCGAATGCGGGCCGACCTTGACGGGCTATGAATTGATGAGCGACGTCAGCCTGCGCCTCGTCGCCAGCCACTTCCCCGACCTGCCGCAGCCGTTCCCGGAACGCTATCCGCAATACGCGCTGCTGGAACTGTCGAGCCACGAGTCCGAGGCGCACGGCGTGGCGCTGCTGGAGCGCGCGATCGAACGGGCGCTGGAAGACGGGCTCGCGCAGGACGCCGTCGTCGCGACGTCGATCGCCCAGTCGCGCGCGCTGTGGGCCATCCGCGAGCACATCCCGCTCGCGCAGGCGGCGGCCGGCAAGAACATCAAGCACGACATCTCCGTGCCGATCTCGCGCATCGCCGACTTCATCGAGACGACGGATGCGCAACTGGAAGCGGACTATCCCGGTGTGCAGGTGGTCTGCTTCGGCCACCTGGGCGACGGCAACCTGCACTACAACGTCGCGCCGCCGGAAGACATCCGCCACGACGATTTCCTCGCCGAGCAGGGCCCCATCAACCGCATCGTGCACGACAGCGTGGCGGCGCATGGCGGGTCGATCTCGGCCGAGCACGGGATCGGCGCGTTGAAGCGCGACGAGCTCCCGCGCTACAAGTCGCCGGTCGAGCTGCAGCTGATGCGTGCGATCAAGGCCGCGCTCGACCCGCTGGGCATCATGAACCCCGGTAAAATCCTGTGACCCGGAGACCTTCATGATGCGTTTTCTTCCCCTGCTGGCGGCCTGCCTGTTGACCAGCGCCCTCGCCGATCCCGTCTACAAGTGCACGCACGACGGCAAGACGGGTTACTCGGATCGCCCGTGCGCCCACGGCAAATCGGTCGAACTGCCGGCGCCGGCGGGCATCCGCCCGGACGGCGCGGAATCGGTGCCGACGCGCGACGCGCGCACGCTCCTCCAACTGGAAAAGCTGCGCATCGCGCGCGCGCAGGAACAGGAACGCAGCGACAAGGCCGACGCGCGCCGGGCCAGGGCCGCCGCCACGCACCGCAAGCAGTGCGCGCGGCTGAACCTGCGCAAGCGCTGGGCCGAGGAAGACGTCGCCCGGCTGACCGGCCGCGCCAGGGTGGCCGCGCTGCGCCGGTCGAAACGGGCGACGGAAGCGCTGGCGGTGGAATGTCCGGCGTGATCTTCGGCGTCAACCCGTTGTCGCGCTGGCTGCTGTTCGGCGAGTGGCGCGCGCACCCGATGCGCGCGGTGCTGGCCGTCGTCGCCATCGCGGTCGGCGTCGCGATGGGCTTCGCCATCCACCTGATCAATGCGGCGGCATTCAATGAATTCAACGCGGCCGTGCACAGCCTGTCCGGCCAGGCCGACGTCCAGGTCACGGGACGCGAAGCCTTGTTCGACGAAGGCATCTATCCGCGCCTGGCCACGCACGAAGGGGTCGCCCTCGCCTCGCCCGTGCTGGAAGTCGACGCCGCCCGGGCCGATGGACAGGGGGCGCTGAAGATCGTCGGCCTCGACGCCTTCCGCGCCGGCTATATCGCCCCCGACCTGATGGGCGTGCCGGATGCGTCCCACCCGTACGACGTCCTCGCGGACGACGCCGTGTTCCTGTCGCCGGCCGCGCAGGCGTGGCTGGGCAAGGCGCGCGGCGCCAGCATCGTGGTCCGCGCCGGCACGCGGGACCTGGCGCTGCGCGTGGCGGGGCCGATCCTGCGCGCGCGCAGCGGCCAGCGCCTCGGCGTGATGGACATCGGCGCGCTGCAGTGGCGTTTTCACCTCACCGGCAAGCTGTCGCGCATCGACCTGAAACTGCGCGACGGCGTCGACCGCGCCACGTTCGGGCGCGCGCTGGCGGCGGAGCTGGAGCGCGATTATCCCGGCCGCTTCACGGTCGGCCGGCCCGGCGATGCCAACCAGGAAAGCCGCAGCAATAACCTCAGCCGCGCGTACCGGGTGAACCTGACGGTGCTGGCGCTGGTCGCCCTGTTCACCGGCGCATTCCTCGTGTTTTCCACGCAGGCGCTGTCCGTGCTGCGCCGGCGCGGGCAGTTCGCGCTGCTGCGCGTGCTCGGCCTGGAACGGCGTGCGCTGCTGCGCCAGGTGCTGCTGGAAGGCGCGACCCTGGGCGTGCTCGGCGCCCTGCTCGGCATCGCGGCGGGCTATGGGCTCGCGGCGGCCGCGTTGTCCCTGTTCGGCGGCGACCTCGGTGCCGGCTACTTCCCCGGCGTGAAGCCGCGCGTGCAATTCGCGCCGGGCGCCGCCCTCGTCTACTTCGGCCTGGGCCTCGGCGTCGCGCTGCTCGGCTGCGCGGCACCCGCGCTGGAAGCGGCCCGTGCCCGTCCCGCCATCGCGCTCAAGTCCGGCAACGACGAGACGGCGCTGGAGCGCCTCAACCGCATCTGGCCCGCCCTGATCTGCCTGCTGCTCGCCGGCGCCTGCGCGTTCGCGCCGCCCGTATTCGGGTTGCCGCTGTTCGGCTATTGCGCCGTCGCCCTGCTGCTCATCGGCGGCATCGGCCTGATGCCGCGGCTGGCCGCCTCCGCGTTCCGGCTGCTGGACCGCGCGCTGCGCCGCCGCGAAGACCACTCGCCCGTACTGGCACTCACAATGGCGCGCCTCGCCAACGCGCCGGGCCAGGCCTCGATCGCGCTGGGCGGCGTACTGGCAAGCTTCAGCCTGATGGTCGCGATGGGCATCATGGTCGCGAGCTTCCGCGTCTCCGTCGACGACTGGATCCTGCACATCCTGCCGGCCGACCTGTACGTGCGCAGCAGCGCCGGCGGCAACACGGGCGGCTTCGGCGCGCCGGAACAGGCGGCGCTGGCCGGCGTGCCCGGTGTCGCGCGCACCGCGTTCCTGCGCACGCGGCCGTTGTCGCTCGACCCGGCCCGCCCGAACATCGTGCTCGTCGCGCGCGATATCGAAGCGAACGATCCGGGACGGATGCTGGCCCTCGTCGGCGACTCCGCCCCGGTCCCCGCCGGCGCCCGTCCCGTATGGGTGTCGGAAGCGATGACGGACCTGTACCGCGTGAAGGCCGGCCAGACGCTGGACCTGCCGCTGGGCGGCCGGCCGCGGCCCTTCTTCATCGCCGGCGTCTGGCGCGACTATGCCAACCAGACCGGCTCCGTCGTCGTGCGCCTGGATGACTATCGCGCGCTGACGGGCGACACGACCGTCACCGATGCCGCACTGTGGGCCGCGCCCGGCGCCGATGTCGCGCACGTCGAGGCCGCGCTCCGCAAACTGCCGTTCGGCGCGGCACTCCAACTGGCACGGCCCGGCGACATCCGCGCCATGAGTTTGCGAATCTTCGACCGCAGCTTCGCCGTGACCTATTTGCTGGAAGCGATCGCGATCGCCATCGGCCTCTCGGGCGTGGCCGCGACATTTTCCGCGCAGACGCTGGCGCGCGCGAAGGAATTCGGCATGCTGCGCCACGTGGGCGTCACGCGCCGGCAGGTGCTGGGCATCCTCGCCGTCGAGGGCGGCGCGTTGACGGCGCTCGGCGTCGTCACGGGCTTCGTGCTCGGCCTCGTCATCAGCCTGATCCTCGTCTACGTGGTGAATCCACAGTCGTTCCACTGGACGATGCAGTTGCACCTGCCGTGGCCCCTGCTGGGCAGTGTCGCGGGCGTGCTGGTGGCGGCGTCCGTCGCGACGGCGCTCGTGTCGGGCCGCTACGCATTGTCCGGCGGGCCGGTGCGCGCCGTGCGGGAGGACTGGTGATGAGCATATTCCGCACCCTGCTGCTGTGGCTCGTCGCGACGTGCGTCCACGCGGCACCGCCCGCGCCTGCACCCATTTTTGCGCCCGTCACGCCGGGACGTACGCTGACGTTCCCGGCCGACTACGGCGCCCATCCGGACTACCGGACGGAATGGTGGTACGCGACCGGCTGGCTCAAGACGCCCGACGGCAAGCCGCTCGGCTTCCAGGTCACGTTCTTCCGCAGCCGCACGGAGACGGATCCGGCCAACCCGAGCGCGTTCGCACCGAAGCAGCTGATCATCGGCCACGCGGCGCTGTCCGATCCGGCGCTCGGCCACCTCGTGCACGACCAGAGAAGCGCGCGCGCCGGCTTCGGGCTCGCCTACGCCGACACGGGCACGACGGACGTAAAACTCGACGACTGGAGCATGCGGCGCGAACCGGACGGCCGCTACCGCGTCGTCGTGCGTTCCGGCGAGCTGTCGTTCACGTTGCGGCTCACGCCCACGCAACCGGTGCTGCTGCAGGGCGAGGCCGGCTTTTCGCAAAAGGGGCCAAAGGCCGGCCACGCCAGCTATTACTATAGCGAGCCGCATCTGCAGGTCGACGGCGACGTCGTTCACGCGGGCCGCAGGCAGGCCGTGACGGGCACCGCATGGCTCGACCACGAATGGTCCAGCCAGGTGCTCGACACAAATGCCGCGGGCTGGGACTGGACCGGCTTGAACCTCGACGACGGCGGCGCGCTGATGGCCTTCCGGATCCGCGCCAGGGATGGTAGTACACTGTGGGCCCACGCAACCTGGCGCGACGGCGCCGGCAAGGTGACGCAATACGGTCCGGACCAGGTCCGCTTCATGCCGCAACGGAGCTGGACCTCGCCCCGCACGAACGCCGCCTACCCGGTGGCGACGCTCCTCGCCACAGGGACGACGCAATGGCAGATCGAGCCGCTGCAGCCGGACCAGGAACTGGATTCGCGCCGGTCGACCGGCGCCGTGTACTGGGAAGGCGCCGTCACCGTGCAGCGCGACGGCCGGGCCGCCGGAAGGGGCTACCTCGAACTGACCGGCTATGTATCAGCCATGAAGCTATAAGCGGCCATGACGCCGTAAGCACCCGGAAGAATACGAACGACGAACAACGAAGACGACATGACCAACGGTTCCACCAGCGCCACCCCAACCAACGACACCACCTCGCGCAAGGGCGCCCTCGCCGCATTGAAAGGCCTGCTGCCCTTCCTGCGGCCGTACCGCCGCCAGTTCCTGTTCGCCGGCATCGCCCTGCTCGTCGCGGCCAGCGCCACGCTGGCGATTCCCGCAGCCTTCAAGCAGATGATCGACCACGGCTTCGGCGCGAAGGGGGGTGCGTCGAATGCCGCCAGCGTCAACGCCACGTTCCTCGCGCTGTTCGGCGTGGCGGCCGTGCTCGCGGTCGCGACGGCCGCGCGCTACTACACGGTGTCGTGGCTCGGCGAGCGCGTGACGGCGGACATCCGCAGCGCCGTCTACCGCCACGTCGTCGAACAGAGTCCCGAATTCTTCGAGACGACGCGCACCGGCGAGGTGCTGTCCCGCCTGACGACCGACACCACGCTGATCCAGACCGTCGTCGGCACGAGCATCTCGCTCGCGCTGCGCAACACCTTACTGTTCATCGGCGGCCTAGCGATGCTGTTCGTGACGAGCGCAAAGCTCACGTCCATCATCCTCGGCCTGCTGGTGCTGGTCGTCGTGCCGATCGTGCTGTTCGGCCGGCGCGTGCGCAAGCTGTCGCGCGATTCGCAGGACCGCATCGCCGACGCGTCGGCCATCGCCGGCGAGATCCTCAACGCCATGCCCACCGTGCAGGCCTTTACCCACGAGAAGATCGAAGCCCGGCGGTTCGGCGCGTCCGTCGAAGGCGCGTTCGCGACGGCGATGCGGCGCATCCGCGCCCGCGCCGTCCTCACGATGCTCGCGATCGCACTGGTCTTCGGCGCCATCGTGTTCGTGCTGTGGCTGGGTGCGCACGCCGTCCTGGAAGGCGCCATGACGGGCGGCGACCTGGGCCAGTTCATCCTGTACGCGTCGATCGTGTCCGGCGCCATCGGCGCGCTGTCCGAAGTGATGGGCGAGGCCCAGCGTGCGGCCGGCGCCACCGAGCGCCTGCTGGAACTTCTGGCCGTCCGCTCCGACATCCGCAACCCCGCGCACCCGACGCCGCTGCCGAACCGCACGGCCGGCGGCGCCGCCCTGAATCTCGCGAACGTCCAGTTCTCTTACCCGTCGCGGCCCGAGACGGCGGCGCTGGACCACGTGAGCCTCGATGTAAAACCCGGCGAGACGGTGGCCGTCGTCGGCCCGTCCGGCGCCGGCAAGACCACGTTGTTCCAGCTGCTGCTGCGCTTCTACGACCCGCAGGCGGGCTCGATCCGCCTCGACGGCGTGGACATCCGCGACCTCGACCTGCACGTGCTGCGCGGCGCCATCGGCATCGTCCCGCAGGATACCGTGATCTTCTCCGCGAACGCGCTGGAAAACATCCGCTACGGCCGCGCCGACGCGACGGACGAAGAAGTGATCGCCGCCGCGAAGCTGGCCGCGGCCCACGAATTCATCGAACGCCTGCCGCAGGGCTACCAGTCCTACCTGGGCGAGCGCGGCGTGCGCCTGTCGGGCGGCCAGCGCCAGCGCATCGCCATCGCGCGGGCGCTGCTCAAGAATCCCCCGCTGCTGCTGCTGGACGAAGCGACGAGCGCCCTCGACGCGGAGTCGGAACGCCTCGTGCAGCGCGCGCTGGAAGCGGCGATGGTCGGCCGCACGACGCTCATCATCGCGCACCGCCTGGCCACCGTGCAGCGGGCCGACCGCATCATCGTGATGGAGGACGGGCGCATCGTCGAGACGGGCACGCATGCATCGCTGGTCGCGCTCGGCGGCATCTACGCGAACCTGGCGGCTTTACAGTTCCATAACGTGCAAGTCGAACATTGAGTTAGCGGGGCGACAACGCCGAGCGTCTTTACGTAACGATTCATGCCGTCCCGGCACGATTTTGTTGCATGAACACGTCGAAAAGACGACACAATTTTGTTTCCTAGGGGATACCTGACGTACCATATCGCAACGTCAGCTCATCCCCTATCTTCATGAACAAGAAATCGTTCAGCGTCGCGAACCTGACGGTCGGATCAAAGATCACGGCCTTCTCGTTCGCCCTCGTCGCCGTCATCCTCGCCGGCCTCGTCTTCACCATCACCTGGACGACGTCGTCGATGCTGCATGCCCGCGCGATCGCCAACGTCAACTCCGAGCTGCAGAGCGTCGTCAACGCCGTCGAAATGTTCGACAACGTGATGAAGAGCCAGGCCACGAGCTTCGGCCGCATCTTCGCCACGGATTTCGAAGGCGAGTTCGCGCTGGACCCTGACGCGGTCGTTGCCGTCGGCGACAAGCAGGTGCCGACGCTGACAGCGAACGGCAAGCCCCTGAACCTCGACTTCACGTTGCCCGACCGCTTCACGCACCAGACCGGCGGCAACGCGACGATCTTCGTGGCGAGCGGCGACGACTTCGTGCGCATCAGCACGTCGGTCAAGAAAGAAAACGGCGACCGCGCCGTCGGCACGATCCTCGCCCACGAGAGCCCCGCGTATGCCGCGATCCGCGCCGGTAAACCCTACGTCGGCCTGGTGAAGCTGTTCGGCAAGCAGTTCATGACGGACTACGAACCGGTGCGCGACGCGTCCGGCAAGGTGATCGGCATCCTGTACGTCGGCCTCGACGTCGACGCCAACATCGCCGCGCTGCGCGACCGCATCAGGAAGATGAAGGTGGGCGACACGGGCTATTACTACGTGCTCGACGCGACGCCCGGCAAGACCTACGGCGACCTGATCGTCCACCCCGTCAAGGAAGGCAAGAACATCCTCGCCAGCAAGGATGCGGGCGGCCGCGAATTCATCCGGGAGATGCTGGAAACGAAGCACGGCCTGATCCAGTACCCGTGGCAGAACGCCGAAGCGGGCGAGACGAGCCCGCGCACGAAAGTCGCCGCCTACACGCTGTTCAAGGACTGGAACTGGATGATCGCGGGCGGCACGTACGAGGACGAGATCACCACGGAAGCGGCGAGCCTGCGCAACCGCTACATCGTCATCGGCCTCGTGGCGCTGGCGATCTTCGCGGCGATCCTGCACACCGTGATGAAGCGCACCGTCACCCGGCCGCTCGTACGGGCCCGCGACGCCGCCGTCCGCATCGCCGAGGGCGACCTCACCGTGCGCATCCCCGTCGACCGCAGCGACGAGATCGGCCTGCTGGCCGACGCCATGAACGACATCAGCGGCAGCCTGTCGACCGTCGTCGGCCAGGTGCGCAACGGCGCCGAGCAGATCGCCAACGCATCCGGCGAAATCTCGAGCGGCAACCTGGACCTGTGCTCGCGCACCGAGCAGCAGGCCGCCAACCTGGCGTCCACCGTGAATTCGATGCAGGACCTGACGGAGACCGTGCGCCGCAACGCCGGCGATGCCCACGAAGCGAACCAGCTCGCGGTGAACACGTCGATGGTGGCGCAGGAAGGCGGCCGCATGGTGCGCGAAGTGATCGACACGATGGACACGATCAAGGCCTCGTCCGGCAAGATCGGCGACATCATCGGCGTCATCGACGGCATCGCGTTCCAGACCAATATCCTCGCCCTCAACGCCGCCGTGGAAGCCGCGCGCGCCGGCGAACAGGGCCGCGGCTTCGCCGTCGTGGCGACCGAGGTGCGCAACCTCGCCCAGCGCAGTGCCGCCGCGGCGAAGGAGATCAAGGGCCTGATCGTCGCGTCGACGACGGAAGTGGATACGGGCAGCCGCATCGTGCAGGAAGCGGGCGTCACGATGAACGAAGTGCTGGCCAGCGCCGAGAAGGTCACCGCCATCATGGCCCGCATCAGCACGGCCAATGCGGCGCAGAGCACCGGCATCGAGCACATCAACCGCTCGATCGGCGAGATGGACCAGGTCACCCAGCAGAACGCTACCCTCGTCGAGGAAGCCAGCGCGGCCGCCCAGGCCATGCAGGAACAGGCCGGCCAGCTGGCGCGCTCGGTACGGTTGTTCAAGCTGGACCAGCAGCAGGACACGAAGCGCCTCGCGCTCGCGCAGTACTAACTCAAACCACCGTCGTCCCCGCCTTCGCGGGGATGACGATGTAGCGACGACCGTCGCCCTTTCACCTCTATCCTCTTCGGTGTAGAGTAACGTCATCTACACCGGAGCCCCCCTTGACCGACACCGAACTGCTCGCCCGCTGCACCACCGTCTTCCCCGGCCACCGCGCCCGCACCCCGGCGGAGATGTTCGCCGCCATGGCCGCCTGGTGCGACGCCAACGGCATCGCCCACGACACCTACGGCGACGGCGCCCTGATCCAGGGCTTCGAGGCCCGCGTGGCCGAAGTTCTCGGCTTCGAGGCCGCCGTGTTCTGCATCAGCGGCACGCTCACGCAGGTAACGGCCTTGCGCCTCGCCGCCGACGCGCGCGGACGCGCACCGGTGGCGCTGCATCCGACCGCCCACATCTTCGTCCACGAACGTTCCAACTACCAGTTGCTGGGCCATTTCGACGCGCTGCGCACGGGCGACCCGTATCGTCCATGGACCGCCGCCGACATCACGGGCATCCCCGACCGCCTGTCCGCCGTCGCGCTCGAGATCCCGATGCGCGAGATCGGCGGCCAGTTGTCGGCGTGGGACGACCTGCAGGCCATCAAGGCGCACTGCCGCGCGCGCGGCATCCACCTGCACATGGACGGCGCGCGCCTGTGGGAAGCGGCGGCCGGCTATGGCCGCCCGGTGGCCGAGGTCGCGGCCGGCTTCGACACCGTCTACACGTCGCTGTACAAGGGCATCGGCGGCCTCGGTGGCGCCATGCTGGCCGGCAGCCGCGAATTCGTCGCGCAGGCGGCCGAATGGTTCAAGCGCCAGGGCGGCAACGTGATCCACCGCTCGCCGTACGTGGTCGCGGCCGCGATGCAGTTCGAGCAGCGACTGGCCGCGATGCCCGCGTACTTCGAGCGCACGCGCTTCCTGTTCGACGTGCTGCGCGACCACCCGGTGCTGCGCGCGAACCCCGCCCGGCCGCAAGCCAACATGCTGCACGTGCACCTGCCCGTGAGCCGCGAGCGCGCGCTGGAGATCCGCCGCGAACTGGCGCGCGACCACGGCATCTGGCCGTTCAACCGCGTCAATCACGGCGTGCTGCCGGACACCTCGTTCTTCGAACTGTACGTGGGCGACAATCTGGTCGACACGCCCGACGGCCGCGTGCGCGAAGCCGTGGCGCTGCTGGCGGCGGCGGTGGAGCGCGGCATCGGTTAAAATGCGCGGGTTTTCAACCTTTCCTCGATCCCACCGATGCGCCAATACCACGACCTGATGCGCCATGTGCTGGACCATGGCACGGTCAAGACCGACCGCACCGGCACCGGCACCCGTTCCGTGTTCGGCCACCAGATGCGCTTCGACCTGCAGGACGGCTTCCCGCTCGTCACCACGAAGAAGCTGCACCTGCGCTCGATCATCCATGAACTGATCTGGTTCCTCGCCGGCTCCACCAACATCGCGTACCTGAAGGAAAACGGCGTCTCGATCTGGGACGAGTGGGCGGACGCGAACGGCGACCTCGGTCCCATCTACGGTTACCAGTGGCGCAGCTGGCCGACGCCCGCGGGCGAGCACATCGACCAGATCACGCAGGTCATGGACCAGATCAGGAATAATCCGGATTCGCGCCGCATGATCGTATCGGCCTGGAACGTGGCCGACGTGCCGAAGATGAAGCTGCCGCCGTGCCACGCGCTGTTCCAGTTTTATGTCGCGGACGGCAAGCTGTCGTGCCAGCTGTACCAGCGCAGTGCCGACATCTTCCTCGGCGTCCCGTTTCTTTGCCACATGCCCTGACTGTACCCATAGATAAAACTATTTATAATCAAGTACTTGCGCACCCACCATCTATAGGTACAGTACCTATACTAGCGTCAGAATTTGTGTTACGCTATACAACGTTCGAGTTCGGATAATCCGGATGAATCTGGGCGCCCCGCCGGCATAGCGAGGCAGGCATCTCAACAAGCCATGAAAGACCACATACGATGGACAAGCAATACCTTAGCCTGCTGCGCGACGTACTTGACAACGGGGTCCATAAAGGCGATCGAACGGGCACCGGCACCCTGTCGGTCTTCGGTCGCATGTATCGACACGATCTGAGCGACGGCTTTCCGTTGCTCACGACCAAGAAACTTCATATTAAGTCCATCCTGCACGAACTCCTGTGGTTCCTGCGGGGCGATACAAACATCAAGTACCTAAACGATAATGGCGTTTCAATCTGGAATGAGTGGGCAACTCCGGAAGGCGAACTCGGTCCAGTCTACGGTGCACAATGGCGGTTTTGGAAAGGCCCGAACGGAGAAACCTACGATCAGATTGCAGCCTTAATCGATGGCATAAAAAAGCGTCCTGACAGTCGGCGTCATATTATCAATGCTTGGAATGTCGCATATTTGCCTGACGAGTCAAAAGCACCTGAACTCAATGCGCTTGAAGGCAAAATGGCTTTGCCGCCCTGCCACATCATGTATCAATTCTACGTTGCTAATGGGCGCCTTTCGACGCATCTAACGCAACGCTCAGGTGATTTGTACTTGGGCATCCCGTTCAACTGTACGAGCGTATCATTCCTTACTCATATGATTGCACAACAGTGCGACCTTGAAGTGGAGGAAATTATCCATTCGATCGGAGATTTGCATCTCTATTCCAATCACTTAGAGCAGGCACGCCTACAACTTACCCGCGAGCCACGACCATTGCCAAAACTTGTAATCAAGCGCAAGCCAGCCTCGATTTTCGATTACAAGTTCGAGGATTTCGAAGTTATAAATTACGACCCGCATCCGCACATTCCTGCTCCGATCGCTAAGTGATTCGCATCTGAATTCGACTTCGCAGGAACTTAGCGAAACGTCGACGCACCAGTAAAGTTTGCATGGGCTCGTTATAATGCGTCGACTCAGGCCGATTGTTCTCGCTGGGCAATATTACTGATTCGTTAGCGGCGACACTGGAATGAAACCTGCAGACCCTGACCTGACCCACCCTTACTTAGTCGTGCAGACGAAGGTACGAGACAAACCTGTTTCGCATGATTATTCTTCGTTTGCGAACCGACTCGGGCCCAACTTCGTTGAGAAGATTTGCGCCCTGGCCAAGCACGAGTTCGCCATGGCGCAATCAAAGGGCTACACGACCGAGTATTGCGTAGAGGCGTATGTTTCACATCTGCAGTTAGTCTTCACCACCATAGAGTCTGTTCTGAATAAAAAGAACATTGCCACTGCCAACGCTATGGAGATAGCCGACTGGAACGAATTCACCACTCGGTTAATTAGCCGTATCGAAAGCGACCAAACAAAATCCGACGTAAGAAAAAAACAGCTCAAGAGTCGCTACCTTGGAACGCTAACACGATATGCCAAGGCGGGCTTGATCCCCATGCGTTTTGATCCAAAGGTTCTGTCGAAAGATGGGCCGCACCATGTTTTGCAGACTACCCCTTGGAAGGGGGGGAATGCGGTCACGTACGACTACACCGATATCGCCGACATAATCGGAAGGGATTTTTTGGAATCCGCTTGTACTCTTGTAAAGAATTTGCGACAAACGGCAGGCGTAGAAGAAAGAACTTGGCTCGCCAATTATGCTAGTCGCTTTGATCATTTTATCCGAAGCCTCCATGCTTTTTTTGTCGAAGAAGGCTATGTGTCGGCTCAAGCGCTCAGTGAAGAAGACTGGCGGCTATTTGTGGAGCGGCTCGGGAATCTAATTCTTGCGGATCAAATTTCGGATCGGACAGGAGACTTACTCTCGCCGAAGACGAAGGATCGACATCGCCTATGTACGAACAATCTGATGGCGCATATGGCAGTTGCAGGCTTACTCCCGAAGAAATTCGAAATAGTTTCTCCCAAGGGACGAAAGCGAGCTGCGTCAGGAACCGCAAACGTTACCCGGAAAGCCGATCCCGATGAAGGAGCGGAGGCGGTGTCCTTATCTCCTTTCGCTTTTTTGATTGAAAAACACAAAAGGAAAATGCCGTATGACTACGGGACATTCCAACCTCTAGCTCGATATTTTTTACTAAGGGCAATACCTATACTCTATAGGCTTTATGGGGCCGGCTCAGAAGCGCTAGCGAAAGACTACCACCACGTCTTCACCTCGCTTCTGCTCTTCCTTGAGCAACATAAACAGAGCGGCTTCGAAGCGGAATTTTTCTCAACTCTTGCCACAGATGAATACACAAGTCTAGATTCCACGCGGTGGGAAAAGATGCTTTATGAGTGGCGGGACCACCTTATTAATTCTAGCACGGCGAAGCACGTACTAGACATCACAAAGCACATGAAGATACAGGCAATGAATCGGCTATGGGCTGCACTTGCCGATAGCCTACTGGTGCCTGCCGTGAAACTAAAGGGAATAAAAGGGGCAAAGTCGACATTAAAAACGAAGAATCGACCCTCGCTCGCGCAGCTCAGCTCCGCGAAAACTGCACTGTTAGACGAAAGCGCAATAGAACTACATGCCGCAACACATAAGATCAGCCAATATTTCGACGAGAGCGATAAGGAAGAAGCGCGTGAATTTATCAATGCTCTTTGCGCAAATTTACCTCCCGCCAAAGTACGAGCGTTAACTTTAGACGCCTTGGTTGTGGAGATTGCGCGGCTTAACGCAAACCGCCTGGAGGCGATTCGTCGTTGCGCAGAGAAAGACTTTCTTCATTGGCTCGAACATTGGAATAAGGGACAGCATGCACTGGCGAAGGCGTCACATTCGCCAGAAGAAATGGTAGATTTGCTGGACCGACCGGAGCGATCAGTTTCAGAGCGCAGTCGCAATAGGACGAGGCTCATATCAGGCAAGACGGATTGCCATTTAGGCAACGCTCTGAATCTCTTAATCGGAGCACTAGGCGGCAATGCCAATGGTATCAGTGGCCGATACCATCATATTAAAAGACAGTGGGGTGGCAACGAAGCCCTACATGCATATCTTCATCCTCATAAGCGAGCAACGGTCGCGTTGTGGACCATCATTCTCATAGATACGGGAGCGAACTGTGAGGTGGTGCGTGAGATGCCGCATGCGTGTCTTCGAAAAGCGGAAGATCCCAACCACATGATCGTGTCTTTCGGATTGAAAGCGCGGGCCGGATATAAGCGCATTAATGACTGTCTTCCGATTCAACCTCAGCCTGGCCACGAGCTCTCGGCCGTACAGGCTATTCAGCATTACGAAATCATGTCTTCCCGCAACCGCAAGATTGCGAATGGGGAAGTAGCAGAGCTACTATTCCTTGACACACGCCAGAACGATATTATTGGGATTACAGAATTTCGGGCACGGGACGATTTTAAAGAATTTCTACAGGATCATGCTGAGCTAAGAGATCTTCCTATACGCCCATCGTTCATAAGACCATCGTATTTGCTAAAGGTGCAGCATGAAGATCCAGCAGTAAGTACAGAGTCCGCTCAGGCGATTGCGGACCACGTGTTATCTTCAACAACAGGTAATAACTACACGCATCGAACGCATACGAAGCTCGTTTATGTTCAGAAAGTACGCGAATTCACCCGACTATTTCAATCTGTAATTATTGCTTCGATCGAAGGTGCCGCGGAGAAACTTGGTATTTCCCCAGAGGAGGCGGAAGCGCTATTTTCAGACGCTGCGAGATCAGGCCTCGGGATAGCATGTTTGAATCCAAAGGCGGGTGTCCAACCTGGCACACGTAGAGGGGAGAGTTGCACGAGACTCGACGCGTGCCCAAACTGCGAAATGCGCTACCTTGTTGGGACTGTAGATAACATAACCGATTTGATCCTTTTCGAGGAATATCTGAAGTCCCAGGAAGCCGAGGCTACGAAAGCGCATCCAGAAGCCTGGGAGACACGGTGGCTTCCGTGGCTTGCATTGGCAGAAGTAGCGCTTGCCAAGTTCGCACTAGGCGACACTGCGTCTGCATTTTTACAGGCGACAGAAAAGGCAAACGCTCGTCGTCCTACTTATAGACCATTCAAGTTATTCTAGCCATGGTGCATGCACAGTTGGTTCAATCAAGAGCGGTTGACAGCACTATACCGCCTATTCTCCACACCGATAAGGGCTATTCACCAGAATGGATGTTGATTGGCCCTTACAGCGCCCATGATTGGACAGTTCGGAATATTGGCAATAAGCCTCCCAGGGTGCTGACATTCAACGTGAAGATACCTAATGGAGGAGTTCTTTCTGACTACCCCAATCTCTACGAATCGATTAAACGCATCGCGTACGGCGTCCGCACTGGCCCCCTCGCCGAAGTCGAAAGTGCAGATGTTCAAGCAACAATCGTAAGCAACCTGACCACACTCGCGTGTTGGATGATAAGCCGCGGCATCAAGCGTTTCTCCGATCTCACTAAGGCTGACCGCGAGGAATACGCCTGTGCTGCGGTCTATGGTGTCCACAATGTCTTAAATACTGAATCGATTTTGGAACGACACCTTGAGAATCTAATTGCAGAAGCAAACTTTCAGGCTGATGACGATCTTGAAACGCGTCGGTGGAAAGCAATGCGTGTTTTCCCCGTACGAAAAAAAACAAACCAAAGTATCAACTCTGCAGTTCTCGACAGGATGGCTATTCTCAGCGATGCAGGGCTCGGCACATTTGCGGCAAACGGCCGGTCTGGTGTCCTAATAACGCTTTTAGACGAAACCGAAGCACTGTGCATGCTATACCAGCCAGGTTTCATAAAAGCAAGAACAAAGAAATCGCAGAGCAAAGAAGTGAATAATAACCCGGAACCTGAATTTTTAGGGAAGGGAAACGCGAATAACAGCGTCGATTCAGTGATCATCGATCGGGACACTTCCAGCAACCAATACATTGACCAAGCCGGAGCAACTAAAACGGACAATCGGAGAGTACCACGTCAGGGTAAGGCCAATACCTTAAGTGAAATAAGGCAACCGGATCAAACAGAGGCGGCGCTAGCGCAATCGAAGGACGATTATGACGACAAGCCCGTATCCGAAGAACACCTTCGTCGATTTCTCATGTCGTTCCAATACCTTTACGATCACCGACGGTATCTGGAAGATGCATTAACCAGCGCTCCGTTCTTTTCGACATCTGCGCGAGCCGAAGCACAGAAACTCGGCCGGGAAGTCGGTCGTACCGGAACTATTCCAGTCGCGCAAGCAACATGTCTTATTGAGCGGTCTGTACGGTGGGTTCTCGACTATGCTCCGACCCTGCTAGCGTTATACAGCCACGCTGAGATCGTATATGAGGCGGACCCGGGTCGCGCTGCCGTTAAATATGCTGAGCATCTAGACTCGTTTCGAACTTGGCCGACGGGTCCCGCCAGTCCGTTTCCTATAGTACCGACTCGGATTAGCGACACCGGAGAATCCTCGAACGAACAAACCCGTGCCGAATCGCTGCGTGATGGGATGAGTCTCCACTCTGCCATTCTATTTTTAATGACTGCCTGCGCCGTAGTTATCGCTGCCTTTAGTGCAAGGCGCGCCTCGGAGATTATAGGTCTCAAAGCAGGTTGTGTTCATATTGATGACTCTGGTCAACCTTGGCTTGAATGCTTCATCCATAAGACTTTGAAGACCGAATCACGTATTCCAGTTCCAGAGGTAGTGGTGGCTGCCGTAAACGTTCTTGAAAAATTGAGCGAGCGAGCCAGGCGGCTCACTGGTGAATCCTATGTCTTCCAGTACAATGTCCCAGGATCCGATAGAACCTACGGAATAAGCGAGATGAATTTTCCGGTTTTTCGCCTAGCCGAAAATTTGCGCAAATTCGGATATTTCGTAGACGTTCCTCGACTGGAAGATGGCACACCATGGACGTTCAAGCCGCATCAGTTCCGGCGATTCTTCGCGATTCTTTATATCTGGATTTACGATAAGGGCGATTGGGGCGCATTGCAGTATCATCTCAGACACTTCACCAGTGAAATGACCCGTCGCTACGCCTCGGAGAACGAAATCGGGCAAATCATCGCTCAAGTCGACAAGGAGCACACCGCAAACATTCTTGCCAGCGCGGCCTTAGGATTGACTTATATCGGCGGTTCGGAAGGCACGCGATTAAAACAAGTTGCACAACGACTTCATGCTCAGATGGCAAAACATACAGATGTTGTTTCACCTCGCAAGTACAAGCAGAAACTTGAGCGGCTAGTCGAGCGTACGGGCGTCTCATTGACAGGATTCCCTTGGGGCTACTGTGTGCTTCGAAAGGCAAACAAGAAGCGTCACTGTAACTGCACGAATTCCTCGGAACCGGATCACGGTCAAGCCAGCGAAATTACCTGCACCGGCTGCGCGTTTAACATGGTAACGCAATCTGCGCAGAGCTCCTTGATTAACGCCATCAAGTTTCATCAAGAGACTGCCGAATCTGAAGACTCTCCGGCAATCCTCCGCGAAGCCAGCCGGGCGATTCATCAGAAGCTTATTGCTGCCTTGGCCGAAACGCAATGCCCTTTACCACAGGGAGACCCTGATGACTAACACGAATGATGCCGGTACACCGCGAGCAAATAAACCAGCCATTGCGTTGAAGCGGCGGAACGACGCAATCAAGAAGTATGTTTTCAAACTTAATAAATTAGAGGAACTACTGGACACCAATGCTATTGAGTCGATTCCAAAGAATATGCGCCCCGCGACATTTGTCGCATGGATAGACGAGACACTTGGCATCGAAAGGTTTTCCAGAAACGCCCTCTACGAAACAGATGTGGAATACACTGCACTTCACGAGAAAATGGAACATCTTCTCGAACGATTGGCAAAGAAAAGGCAAAGTAAATCTAAAAAAGAAAGCGAGATCAGCAATTTGCGTGAACAACTCAAAACGGCAGAAAGGAGGATTCAATCCTATGTGGATGATTATACTGCCGCGAGAGCTGAGCTACAGGAGAAGGATAAGGAAATAGCTCGTCTTCTGCTCCAACTTAGTAGGATGAAGGACTACGACCAAAAGGTGACACCACTTCGGGCTGCTCGACGTTCACACGACGATAGCGATCGACATTAACTATGGAATGTCGTCTTGAATACACTAGCGATCGGTTTGTCTATGCTGATAGACCCTATCCTGGCATACCCCTGCTCGTGGACTCTCGGTTTAATTTCGTGGCGCCGGTGTGTGACTACTTACGCAACCTCGTTATACACGAACAACTTGAGACCAGTTCAGTCAAGACCTACGCGCAATATATTCAGCTTTTCTGGAACTACTTGGAAGGAGAAGGAGCGAACTACGCTGAGGTAACAGATAAGCAACTTCTTACATGGTTGAACCAACAGAGAAATCGCGATAATAAGATTTATGTGGCCACAGCTCGATGCGACGCAATTTTCGACATGTACTGTTGGCTTGAAGTAAACGGATATGTAAAAGACATCGTACGCATACCCGGGCATAACGATGGGCAAAATTTCGAACCGCTGCTATCCAGTAAGCGTGCTCGTCCTGGCAAATTTCGTCCTTCACGATTTGGGGTGGTTTCAGGTGTCCGTCCGAGGGCGAATGACGCCAATAGTGTTCAGCCTACTCCCACCAATGAAGACCTAACAAAATTGTATATTGCAGCCGATAATCCGAAGAACCCAAGCCTGACGGACCGCAACCATCTGCTTATCGATTGGTACGGCCAAACGGGCGTTCGTCGGATCGAGGCCCAGAATTTGACTGTCGATCAAATTCCAGAGTGGTCTGTAATTGATGATCTACGCCGAGACGGGTATATCTGCGAATTGCGTATCGTTAAGACCAAGGGTGGTAAGCCAAGACATATAGGCGTGCTACCAAGCTTATTGGAACGAACTCGGGAGTGGATAGAGGGCCCACGAGCAGATATCGTCGAGCGATTCAGGAGAAAAAGCTCGACCTATAAGGAGCCAAAAGAAATTTTTATTTCGGCAAAGACCGGTGCAGCCTTGACGTTGACAACCATGAGCAACCTATTTACTGCATTTTTCGGAAAAGCTAAAGTCGAGGGACATGGACATCGGATTCGCGCTCACTACCTCACCAATCTCCTCCACTCCGAAATAGACGCTGCGACAGCTCTTTTGATTTCAAACGGCGGAACGTTTAAAGATATTGATTGGGAACTTATTATAAGAAAAGTCGCAGAACGTGCCGGACATCGGAACGTAGATAGTATAAGAGACTACGTCACCATCCTAAAGAAAAGATATCAAAGACTTTCCGGACATGACGATTTGGTAACGATCGATCAGATGCTGAAGGCAAAGAAGCAAGAACTCGCATTGGTTGAACACCGGATTTCGAACGGGAAAACAGAACTTGAGGCGCTAACAAAATTGGGGGCAAAAACTGATAGTAGTACGAGATAAATCATACAACGAATAAGGCGAAGCCCGGCGTTTTTATTCCGTACCCTACCCATGCTTCTGAGACTCAGGAAATCTAAAAATGGCAGTGGATTACGGTCAGCAACGAGTCGCTCCCAGATGATCATCGCCCGGAAGCCATAAGGTCTACCTCGACACAATCGCGGTCGGAGGCAGGATCCTTTCAGCAGACACTTGGAACTGACGTCGTCCTTGGGGGGGTAAAGTCATCAATGTTTGCCGAGGTGATCGACAGCCTTCCCCCGGTTCACACCTCCTTGAACTCCTCGACGTTGGGCGCCGCCGACGGTCCGGGACGGTGTCCACTCAAGGTCGCGTGAGGCTACTTGCTACGCTTAGGCAAATCTGTTGGGATGGGGGATAGCGCATCTCCGGTACAAGGAATACGGTCTTTGATAATAGGAGATTATCAAAGACCGTAAACGGCTTCCCAGCGTCCTACAAGATGACAATACTTCTATAATGTCAAATCTCCTCAGGCATCGCCGCCAAGCGTCGCCGTATAACTTGCGTCAGCCGACAAATTCTCCGGATGCCAGCTGCTAACTCTTCCGAAGACAGCAAATACTTGGCAACAGGAAAAATTTCCTGTTGCCGGGATCGCTAAGTATTCGCTAAGTGTTTCTCCATACCATCGCAAGCCAGATGCTCATCATATCCTCCGTCTCGCTACGCTTTAGTGTGCACATGACGTCGAAGAAAATTCCGGGCGACGTGCGCCGACTCGTGTTGTTCGCAATTCCTTCAGTGCCATACCTAGAAGCCGGCCTACATTCGGGATCTGGAAGCAAATAAATAAGAAAGAGGTAGGAACCTGCCGGTCCCGTTTGCCCAAGGCTCAGGTTTTTAGATGGCTTCGACCGGC
Source organism: Massilia sp. GER05 (assembly GCF_052056005.1). Lineage (NCBI taxonomy): Bacteria > Pseudomonadati > Pseudomonadota > Betaproteobacteria > Burkholderiales > Oxalobacteraceae > Massilia > Massilia sp. GER05. Next base: position 4,933,407 of record NZ_CP178858.1, read on the forward strand.
AGCAGAAGCTCGGCCTGTGCCGACCTGTGGCATCGCCCATTCGGATGTTGGTAAGCGGCTTAGTGTGCTTTGGTTTGCGTTTTCTGAGCTGCTCCCCATTAATAAGGCTTAGCGCGCAATTCCCGTTTTCCCTATTCGCCTCGGGTTGCCCGGCTGCATCACCGCCGTCACCGTGACCTTGACGCTGTGCTCCTGTTCGAACGCAGCGGCGGCCTCCTTCATCGCAGGGCCGGTCTGCCGGGGCCGTACACAAGGACGGCCTGTTGCGCGCACGCCAAGCCCGCACTCAGCGCCAGCAGTGCACCGGCGAAGCCGAGGCGGCCAGCATTCAAGGAAGGATTTGATTGCATCGAGAATCCCTTATTAGTGTGGCGTTAATAAAGAGAGCATGGTTGGTATCACACCGCCAGCAGCCTGATCAGTACGAAGCTGACCGCGCCCAGCCCCAGCAGCGACAGCACGACCACCGACGTCACCTTGCCGCCGGCCCGCAACACCGCGCGAGCGTCGACGCCCAGCCCCAGCGCGGCCATCGACATGATGGTGAAGAAGTTCGCAGCCTCGTGCGCCGGCACCAGGGCTGCCTCCGGAATCCAGCCCGCGGAACGTGCAGCCAGCAGCAACAGGAAGCCGACGATGAACCAGGGCACCAGGTGCGACAGGCGAAGACGCGCATTGCCGCTGCCGCCACGGCGTCCAATCATCGACAGCACCAGCACCACCGGGCCGAGCATCAGGACGCGCACCAGCTTCACCAGAGTGCCGATATGTACGCTCGCGGCCGATACCGAAGCGGTTGCGGCCAGCACCTGCGGCACGGCGTACACGGTCAGGCCGGCGAACACGCCATACTCGACCGGGGTGAAGGACAGCAAGCCGACCAAGAACGGCAAGCCCAGCACCACCACCACGCCCAGCACCGCCGTAAAGGCGATCGACGCCGCCACGTCCTTGCCGTCGGCGTCGATCACCGGGGCCACCGCGGCAATCGCGGAATTGCCGCAAATCGAATTGCCGCAGGCGATCAGCATTGCCATCTTCTTCGGCAGGCCGAGCCCGCGCCCGATGAAATAACTGAGCACGATAGCGATCACGACGACGCCGGCGATGCCGACGATCAGTCCCAGGCCGTTTTCCAGCAACGCACCGGCGCTGACCGAGGCGCCCAGCAGGACGACCGCAATCTCCAGCAGCAGCTTGGCGCCAACGTGAATACCGGACTCGAAGCGTGGGTGAAGCCGATGCAGGGTGCGCACGCCGGTGCCGAGCAAGATTGCCAGTACCAGACTTTCGAGCCAGGCGCGGCCGAAAACCCGGGTTTCAGCAGCCTCGAGGGCATAGGCTGCAAGCGTCACCGCGCCGCACAGCAGCAGGCCAGGGACAACGGGAAGGAAAGCGTTCGGCTCGTTCTTCATGATTTTTTCTCATATGTATATACGTTGACCGAGTTATTCTCAGCCAACACAAACATTCGGTCCATCTTATAATTTGAGACGAACCATTCGAATTGAATGAACAATGACCCTGGAACAGCTTCGCATCTTCGTGGAAGTCGCACAACGCCAGCACCTGACGCAGGCCGCCGCCGCCCTTCACCTGACGCCATCGGCGGTGAGTGCCTCGGTCAAGACGCTCGAAGACCGTTACGGCACGGCCCTCTTCCACCGCGTCGGCCGGCGTATCGAAACCAGCGAGGCCGGCCGCATCTTCCTGGACGAAGCCAGGCGCACGCTGGCCAGCGCTCGCGCGGCCGAGGCCACGCTCACCGAGCTGGGCGAGCTGCGGCGCGGGTCGCTGTCCATCCACGCCAGCCAGACCATCGCCAGCTACTGGCTACCGGCGCTGCTGGTGCGCTTTCGCCAGGCCTATCCGGCGATTGATCTACGGCTCGAAGTCGACAATACGGAGAACGTTGCGCAGGCAGTGCTCCAGGGCATGGCCGACCTCGGCTTCGTCGAAGGCGCGATCGACGAACCGGCGCTGGCGAGAGAGGTCGTAGGCAACGACAGGATGGTCGTGGTGGTCGCGCCTGGCCATCCGTGGGCACGCGGGCAGCCGTTGGAAGCGGCCGACTTGCTGGGTGCGCAATGGATTTTGCGCGAAGCCGGTTCGGGCACGCGCTCGGCCTTCGAAGCGGCACTCGACGCGGCCGGGATCCAGGCGGACGCGCTGCGGGTCGACATTGGCCTGCCGTCGAACGAAGCGGTGCGCAGCGCGGTGATGGCCGGGCCGTACGCCACTGCCGTGTCCGAGCTGGTGGTGGCTTCGCACCTGCAGGCTGGTCTACTGGCGCAAGCGAGCTTCGACCTGCCGGCACGCAGTTTTTCGATGCTGCGCCATCCTGAACGCCACCGCAGCCGCGCGGCCGCCGCATTCGAGGAGCTGGTGCGTGCCCATCCGGCCTGAAAAAATAATTGCGTTCACGTGGAATAAAGCACGGCCAGATGCGTTCACCCAGGTAAGAACAATTTTTTCCGAAGTCCTACCAGGGAGTTGTCATGAATACCAAGTACCTGATCATCCTGCTGGCCGGCAGCGCCGGCCTCACCACAAGCGCCCTGGCCGGCCCGGCCCTCGATGCAGCCCACGCGCATTTCGCCGCAATCGGCGCAGGAGACCGCACGGCCATCATGCGCGACTATGCCGACAACGCCCGCCTCACCTGGGTCGGCGGTCCGCTCGACGGCAGCTACGACGGTCCGGCGGCCATCGGCGCCGTATGGGACAAGTTCACCGCCGCCGCCGGACCGGCACGCGTCAACGTCATGGGGGCCGCCGAGTCGGCGAACCCGAAAGGCGTAACGGTGGTGGCCGCCGTCCATTTCGAAGGCAAGGTTCAGGTCAAGGCGCGCTATGTGCTGACCTACCGTGACGGCAAGCTGGTCAATGAGACCTGGCAGGTCGATCCCAAGCTGGCCGCTGGCGCTCACTGAAACAGGACGACGATGAGCTTCGTGCCTGACGATGCCGCCAACCACCTGCTGGCCTACGTGCCGCGCCTGCGCCGCTACGCGCGTGCGCTGGTCGGCGACCGCGCCGCCGCCGAGGACCTGGTCCAGGACACGGTCGAACGCGGCTGGGCAGGCTTGCGGAGCTGGCAGCGCGGCACCGACATGCGCGCCTGGTTATTCTCGATCATGCATAACCTGCGGGTCGACCAGGGCCGTCGCGGGACGCTGCAGACCGAGCCGCTGGACGATGAGACGCCGGTGACGGCAATGCACGGGCACGAATCGATCGGCCTCGAGCTGCGCGACCTCGACACCGCCCTGCGTCTGCTGTCAGAGGAACACCGCGCGGTCCTGCTGCTGGTCGGGCTCGAGGAAATGCGTTACGAGGACGTCGCGAGCTCGCTGGGGATCCCTGTCGGGACCGTGATGTCGCGCCTGTCGCGCGCACGCGAAAAACTGCGCGCGCTGATGGAGGGCCGTGCTTCCGTCGTTCCATTGAAAGTCGTCAAATGAACATCCTGCCCGTTACCGAAGCTGACCTGCACGCCTATGTCGACGGCAGACTGCCGCCAGCCAGGCGCGCCGAGGTCGAAGCTTATCTGGCCGCACGTCCGGAAGAAGCAACGAGGATTCAGGCCTACGCCTCTCAAAACGATGGCCTGCACGCCCTGTTCGATGCCGTGCTCGACGAGCCGGTGCCTCTGCGGATGGCCGCGCCAACGCGTCGGCGGAGCAGCTGGCGCGACGGCTGGCAGTGGAGCCTGGCCGCCGGGCTGGCGATCGCCCTCATCAGCGGCGGCGCCGGCTGGGGCCTGCGCGGGGCAGCGGACCACGACCTGCGCCTGGCGCAGTCCGACATGAGCCTGGCCTATCCGCAACAGGCCGCCTCCGGGCTTGCGCACCAGGCCGCGGTCGCCCACGTGGTCTACAGTCCGGAGGTGCGGCGGCCGGTGGAAGTCGGCGCCGACCAGGAAGACCAGCTGGTCGCCTGGCTGTCCAAGCGTTTGGGCAGCAAGATCCATCCGCCGCGCCTGGGCAAGCTCGGCTATGAATTGATCGGCGGGCGCCTGCTGCCCGGCGCCAGCGGGCCGGTGGCGCAATTCATGTACCACGACAGTGCCGGCCAGCGCCTGACCCTGTACGTGTCGACCGAGCAGGCACACAACAAGGACACGGGTTTCCGCTTTGCGAAGGAAGGCCCCGTGAACGTCTTTTACTGGATCGACGGCAAGTTCGGATATGCGCTCTCGGCCGGCATCGACAAGGGTCAACTGGCGCGCGTCGCCAGCGCCGTATACGAACAACTGGAGGGACCGGTTTGAAAAACCAGTATTTGATTGTTGCCTGCTTCTTGAGCGCCGCCTGCGCCGCCCAGGACATGCCGCATGCGCACGGGCGTGCAACTGCAGGCAGCGCGCCGCCCGCAGCTTTCGTCGCCAGCAGCGCCAAACCGTATGCCGCGCTGGCCGCGGACGCCATGGCCGTCATGGACGACGGCATGCGGCGCGCACCCATGACCGGGGAGCCTGGACACGACTTCGTCACCATGATGATCCCACACCACCAGGGCGCGATCGACATGGCGAAGGCCATCCTCGTGCACAGCACCGACCCAGAACTACGCAACCTGGCGCAGGGCATCATCGCCGAGCAGCAGAATGAAATCAACGTGATGCAGGCCTGGCTGCGAGGTCACCACGGCGGCGCAGCCACCACTACTCACCACAAGGACTCCCATGCACACCACTAAATCGCTCTGCGGCATTGCCCTGGCCGCTGCCCTCTCCGCCACCCTTGCGCCCGCCCACGCCCTCCCCGGCGCGCAGGACCGCGTCTATACCGCTGACCAGAACAGCAACACCGTCTCGGTCATCGATCCGTCCACGAATACCCTGCTGGGCCAGATCCGCCTCGGCAACCAGCGCCCGGACGTGCTCTCGCCGCTGTACAAGGGTGAAGTGAACGTGCACGGCCTGGGCTTTTCGCCCGACCACAAGACCCTGATCGCGATCGCTAACGGCTCGAATTCGGTCACCTTCATCGACACCGCCACCAACAAGGTCAAAGGCGTGACCTACATCGGCCGCTCGCCGCACGAGGGCTTCTTCACGGCCGACGGACGCGAGGTCTGGGTGGTGGTGCGCGGCGAAGACTATATCTCGGTGATCGACCCGGCCACCTTCAAGGAAAAGCGCCGCATCCAGACGACCGGCGGACCCGGCATGGTGATGTTCCATCCGAACGGCAAGCTCGCCTTCGTGGTGTCGAGCTTCAACCCTACCGTCGACGTCGTCGACGTCAAGTCGCACAAGGTCGTCAAGCACATTCCGGTGACCAGCCCGTTCTCGCCCTTCCTGCAATTCACACCGGACTTCAAGGAAGTGTGGATGACCCACAAGGACGTCGGCAAGGTCACCCGCATCGACACCGCGACGCTGGCGGTGAAGGGCGTCATCGACACCGGCTTCATCACCAACCACCTGGCCTTCGCGAAGACCGCCGACAGCGTGCGCGCCTATGTGACCATCGGCGGCGAGAACATGGTCAAGGTCTACAGTACCGGCGATTCGCCGGCGCCGGTGGCAAGCATTCCGACCGGCGCCCTGCCGCACGGCGTCTGGAGTTCGGACGACGGCAGCCGCGTCTACGTGGGCCTGGAGAATGGCGATGGCGTGGATGTCATCGACACTGCCGCCAACAAAGTCGTGGCCCACGCGCCGGTCGGGCAGGCGCCGCAGGCCCTGGTCTACGTGTCGCATGTCGTGCCGGCCGGCGCCGGCGCCGCCAACCTGGTCCAGCGCGCCAACACCGAGCCGGTGAACATCGCGCTCAAGCCGGCCGCCGGCGAGGCTAAGGGCTTCGTGGTGGCGCGCAACCTCGGCCTGACGGATGCGTTCGAGGTGTCGCTCTACAAGCTCAAGCCAGACACGGTGTACAGCGTGTATGCCAGCGGCCAGGCGGCGCCGGTCGCCAGCTTCAAGACCAACCCCAAGGGCATGGCCAACGGCACTGCCATCGGCCCGATGCGCGAAGTGGCGGGCAGCCTGTCGGGCAAGCAGGCCACGGCCAGCCGCATCCTCGTCATGGAGGGTGATGCGCCCGCGAATCCTGCCAAGGCGGCGTTGACGAGCGTACAATAACTCGGCAAGCCGTGGCACAGGTAGTCCAACCGTAAGAACGGAGACCAGCATGACCAAGCTTCCCCCGGCACCGGCACGCCGAACCTTCCTGCGCCAGGCCGGCGCCCTCGGCGCCGCCGGCGCCTTCGGCAGCCCGGTACTGAACGCACTGGCCGCCGAGTCCGGCCACGTGACCCTGCCCTTCGCCAACGGCGCGCGCCCGCTGGTGGCTTATCCGCAAAAGCGCCCGCTGATCCTGCTGACCGCGCGCCCGCCCCAGCTCGAGACGCCCTTTGGCGTCTTCAACGACAGCGTGATCACACCCAACGACGCTTTCTTCGTACGCTACCACTGGGCCGGGATCCCCACCTCGATCGACCTGCAGACCTATCGCCTGCGCGTTGGCGGCAACGTCAACACGCCGCTCGAACTGTCTCTGGCCGACCTGAAGCAACTGGCCGACGGCGTCGAACTGGTCGCCGTCAACCAGTGTTCGGGCAATAGCCGCGGGTTCTCGACGCCGCGGGTGAACGGCGGCCAGCTGGCCAATGGCGCGATGGGCAATGCGCGCTGGACAGGGGCCCCCCTGAGCAAGGTGCTGGAAAAGGCCGGCGTCAAGGCCGGATCGCTCCAGGTGGCCTTCAATGGCCTGGACAAGCCGCCGGTAGGCGACGGCCCGGACTTCATGAAGGCGCTCGACGTCGACCACGCTCTCGATGGCGAAGTCATGCTGGCCTGGCAGATGAACGGCGCCGACCTACCGGTCATGAATGGCTATCCGCTGCGCTTGGTGGTGCCCGGCTACTACGGCACCTACTGGGTGAAGCACCTGTCCGACATTACGGTGATGGACAAGGTGTTCGACGGTTTCTGGATGAGCACCGCCTATCGCATCCCGGCCAACGCCTGCGCATGCACCGAACCCGGCAAGTCGGCCGCGAAGACGGTGCCGATCGGCCGCTTCAACGTGCGCTCCTTCATCACGAGCCTGACCGACGGCGCCCAGCTAGCGCGCGGGCGCCAGACCGTCGTGCGGGGCATCGCCTTCGATGGCGGCTACGGCGTTACCGACGTGGCCTTCTCCAGCGATGCCGGTAAGACCTGGCAAGCGGCCCAGCTGGGCAAGGACCTGGGCCGTTACTCTTTCCGCGAATGGAGTACGGTCTTCACCCCGTCGCGCAAGGGCGAGCACGTGCTGCTGGTGCGCGCCACCAACCGTATCGGCCAGGGCCAGCCGTCTACCGCCCTGTGGAATCCGCCCGGCTACATGCGCAATGTCGTCGAATCCGTGCGCGTGGTCGCGGTATGAGGAACCAGTCGATGAAACCATTCCTGCTGTCCCTGCTGGTGGCCGCGGCTCCCGCGCTCGCCACCGAGATTCAGCTGCCGCCGGAAACGGCCCAGTTCAAGCCCAGCAGCCAGCCCGGCTACGCGCTGGTGCAGCGCAACTGCATGACCTGCCATTCGGTCGACTATCCGCAGACCCAGCCGCCGACTTCGCCGCGCAGCTACTGGGAAGCGACGGTCAAGAAGATGAAGCACCCCTACGGCGCGCAGTTCGACGATGCCGACATCCCGGCCATGGTGGACTACCTGACCAAGACCTACGGTGCCGAGCAGGGCAGCGCAGGCGCGCCGGCCATCGTACCTGCAGCGGCGAACAATCCTGCGGCTGCGCGCCTGGCATCCATTCCCGTACCCGCGAGAACGGGCGTGGCTTTGGCCGATGCCAAAGCGCTGCTCGCGGCCAACAACTGCCTCTCCTGCCACGCGGTCGACAAGACCGTCGTCGGCCCGGCCTACAAGGCGGTCGCGGCAAAGTATGCGCATGCCACGGACGCCGAAGCGACGGTAGCGAAGAACATCCGCGCCGGCGGCGCCGGCAAGTGGGGCCCGGTGCCGATGCCGCCTTACGGGCAGCTGAGCGAGGAGCAGGCTCGCAGCCTCGCGCGCTACGTGCTGTCGCAGTAAGCCCATGGCCATGATGCGGCTGCCTGCGCGGTGGCCGCTGCGTCCGGCGGCGATGCGGACAACACGGAACGCCGGAGGATCAAGGCTTGTTCGTCGCGGCGATCCGCGGTTCTGCGCTTCCTGGAAAATTGGTGCTATCATCGACCTCTGCTTTTGGAGATGGCATTCCTCCTGTAACCGCTCACCCCGAGCTGATGATGCCTACTTATTCCTGGTCAGGAAGAAGTAGGCACGCTCCTTCATGCCTGGCCAGGTTCATTCACCTGATTTCTGGCTTACATGAAGACATTCCGACAACCCGAACAAATCGATCTGCTGCCCTATATGGGCAAGTGGCTGGCACTTGCGTTACTAGTGGCGGCGCTGGCCGGTTCCGCATCTGCCTTTTTCCTGTTTGCGCTCGAACGCGCAACCTCCATTCGCGAAACGCACCCCTGGCTCATCTGGCTGCTGCCGCTCGCCGGCTTTGCGGTTGGATTGGCTTATCACGCCTTCGGCAAGCGCGTCGAAGCCGGTAACAATCTGCTGATCGACGAAATCCACGACCCGAAAAACACCATCCCGTTTCGCATGACGCCGCTCGTGCTCGGGGGCACCGTCATCTCCCACCTGTTCGGCGCCTCGGTCGGCCGTGAAGGCACCGCGGTCCAGATGGGTGGCTCGCTGGCCGATCAGCTGGCGCACCACTTCAAGGTGGACGCCCAAACCCGGCGCTTGTTGATCATGGCCGGCATCAGCGCCGGCTTCGCCTCGGTATTCGGTACGCCCCTGGCCGGCGCTATCTTCGGGCTCGAGGTCCTGGCCATCGGCCGAATGCGCTATGACGCCATCCTGCCATGTGTGGTCGCAGCGGTGATCGCCGACCAGGTCGGCCTGTCGTGGGGTGTGCACCACACCCACTACGCGGCAGGCGCCATTCCGCCATTGACCGGCAGCGGATTGCTGGCGACGCTTTGCGCCGGCGTCTTGTTCGGCTTGGCCGGCATGGTGTTCGCCAACGCCACCCACAAGCTGTCCGATTTCGTGAAGGCTCGCGTGCGCTACGCGCCGCTGCGCCCCCTGCTCGGCGGCCTGCTGGTCGCGCTGGCCGTCACGGTACTGGGCACCCAGCGCTACATCGGTCTCGGTATTCCGGTGATCCTCGAATCCTTTGCGCATCAACTCCCGGCCAGCGACTTCATCGGCAAGCTGGTCTTTACCGTCGTCTCGCTTGGATCGGGCTTCAAGGGTGGTGAAGTGACGCCACTGTTCTTCATTGGTGCGACGCTCGGCAATGCCCTCGCCCCGCTGTTGCACCTGCCGTTCGCGACCCTGGCCGCGGTCGGATTCGTGGCCGTGTTTGCGGGCGCGGCAAATACGCCGCTCGCATCGACCGTGATGGCCATTGAACTGTTCGGCGCGGAGATCGCCCCCTATGCCGCGCTCGGCTGCGTCGTCAGCTACCTGTTCTCGGGCCACACGGGAATTTATCGCGCGCAGCGCGTTGGACATGCGAAACCTCATCGCGACCTGCCGGAAGGCATCCGGCTTTCGGAAACATCGGCCTATCGCCCCGCCCACCCCACCGCCACTACGGCGGAGGAATGAAGAAAATGATTGACCAGACCATGAACGAACACTGCGCACTCCGTCTCTATTTTCCCACCTCCGCCAAGGCTCGCCGCACGCGTTTCTGGCATCGGCTCGGCGCACCCAGCCTGTCGCACCATTTGCTCATGGACGGTGGCGGAAACTGGGTCCGGACATTATTCCCATAATGTTGATTTACGCGGGTTGCCGCACAAGCATAAAGCTTCCCTATCTGCAGCCATGTTCACCGGGCTAGGCCTCCATCGTGCGAACCGGAGATTATCAAAGACCGTGGATCGGATTTTGGCTCCCTCTAAGCGACAGTATCTGAGTGCCGTTCGACGCCAACCTAACTTGTCTCGAACTCGATGCTGGCCGCAAGCGCGGGTCAAAGTTCCGGATTGCTCGTCTCATGCGAAGTGTGCAGAACATGCAGCGTAAACGAGGGACAGGAAACTGGACCATGCTGGAGGAGGCTGCGAAAACGCGACCTGCGCCTGATCATCGGCGGGATCGCCTTGCCGAACGAAGCCAGCGTGGGGGCTGCACGAAAAGCTGGGCTTTCGGAAGGCCCGCCAATTCACGGAGGTCGGCTTGAAGTTCGGGCGCTGGATCGATATTGGCTACTGGGAGCTCAAGTTCGGGAAGTGAGCGTGATGTGGGTACAGGCCCCTTTACGCTACAGCGCCCCGATAGCCTGTTGCAACTGCTTCAGCCGAGCCGGATTGACGCAGTAGCAGACCCTCTGCACATCGGACGAGCCCTCGATCAGCCCTGCTTCCTTCAGGATCGAGACATGCTGGGAAATCGTCGACGGCGCCAGCGGCAATACATCCGTCAGCTTCCCGAAGTAGCATTCGCCATAATCGATCAGGTGGCGGAGCAGCTGGATACGTGCAGGATGCGCGAGTGCCTTGCACATGCGTGCCAGGTCATCGGCATCGATGTCGGTATCACGCACGCGAGGAGTAGTTGGGGGACAGCAGGACTTTGACATAGATTTGTTCGTTGTTTGGCGAACGCAGAATAGACCTCAGGAGATACCTTTGTCAAAAGCTTCGGCGTACTGCCCCGGTGGTTCAGTGGCCACCGCTCGAAGGTAGAAGGCAAGCGAAGCGACAGACATGGCGAGCAGCGCGAACAGCAGTATCAAAGGACCGCTGTCGTAACGCAAGATTGCTGCCGCAGCGAGCGGCCCGGCCGCCTTCGAGAGGAGCGACGGACCTGCCATCGCGCCGGAGATTGCGCCGTAGTTCTCGCGGCCGAACAGCGCCTGAGGGACCGAGCCACGCACGATTGTTAGGATGCCGTTACTCAACCCGTACAGCACGCAGAAAGAAGCCGCCGCCCAGGCCTGCGAACCAAACAGCACGAGGACGAGCAAGGCCGCAGGGAGCATGGAGAACGTCAGCTTGCCGACCGTTTGTGGCGGCGTATTCCGCCCGAGCGTCATCTCCCCAATACGGCCCGCAACCTGCATCGGACCGATCAGCGTGGCCAGCATGACCGCCAGCGCCGCGGATTCGCCCAGGTGCCCGAGTAATGGGATCAGGTGGACCGACATGGCCGAGAAAATGAATGCATTGGCCGAGAATGCCAGTGCCAGCATCCAGAACGCCTGGTGCCGCAAAGCTTCCGCCAGGGTGTGACTCCGGGGCGCACCGACTGGATCCCTCAACTTGCTGCGGGCCGTATCGGCGCCCAGCCAGAGATGCAGCGGCACGCAGATCAGAAGCTGTATGGCCCCATACCAGAGGTAGGTGTCGCGCCAGCCGAGCATCGTATGCAGTTTGGCGGTCAATGGCCAGAACACCGTGCTGGCAAAACCTCCGAACAGCGTCAAGGTCGAAATCGCTTTTCTGGAGCCAATCTCGAGCTTGCGGTTGATCGTGGCAAAGGCGGCTTCGTAGAGCGTGAGCGCCATCGCCACGCCTATGAGCGTCCAGGCGACATAGTAGGATACGACACCGGTGCAGTGGCTGAGTCCAACCAGCCCAAGAGTACACAGGACCGAACCGGTCGCCATCACGTAGCGCCCGCCGTAGCGGTCCAGCAGGATGCCGACCGGCGTCGAGGCCAGTCCCGCAACGAGCAAGGCCCAGGAAAAGGCGCCGAACACTAGTTCCGGCGCGAGCGCCAGGTCACGCTCGATGTCGGGCGCCACGATGGAGAAGGCATAGTAAAGGGATCCCCACGAAACGATTTGGGTGACGGCGAGGATGCCGATGGTCTTCGATGGCTGTTGCACGCGAGGCTCCAGGTTGGCGCCGCCGGCTGGCACCGGCGGCAGTTCATTCAATCAGGCGCAGCAGCTGATCCTGGCCGGCGCACTGCAGCCGCAAGCGCCGGACGGCGACGGCGCCGGAACGCAGCAGCTCGCGGCCTGCGCCGCCGGCACACCGCAGCAGGAAGCGGCCGACTCGGATGCAGCATCTTCGTAGGCCAGCCGCGTATTGCACACGCCCGTTTCCGGCAGGTCGAGCTGCACGTCGTCGGTCGCAGCCATATCGCCGACAAGCGCTGCGACCACGGAGCGCACCTGCTCGTACCCGGTCGCCATCAAGAAATTGGGGGCGCGGCCATAGCTCTTCGCACCGACGGCGTAGTAGCCGGGTTCCGGGTGGGCCAGCTCGTTATGTCCGTGCGGACGGACGGTGCCGCAGCTGTGCTCGTTCGGATCGATCAGGGGCGCCAGCGCATCGGTGCTTTCGAGCCATGGGTCATGGCGCACGCGCAGTTCGCGCGTCAGCGCGAGGTCGGGCCGCGCCCCGGCCGCGCAGATAATCCGGTCGACCCCGTCGATCACCGGCGCGGCGCGGCCGAGCGGCTCTCCGGTCACGCGGATCCGGCCGTCGACTTCTTCCAGTTGCTCGATCCGGAAGTTCTGGCGCAATTCCAGTCCACCGGAGTCGCGCAGGGCCTTCAGGCGCAGCCCGAGCTGGCCGCGTGCCTGCAAGCCATCGGCTTCGCCGCCGCCGAACACCCGGGTCATGTTGCTGCCGCGGGTTGCCCACACGATGCTGGTCTTCGGATAATCCTCGGCTAGTTGCGCGAGCGCGAGCAGGCTTCCGGCTGCGGAGTGCCCGGCTCCGACGACAAGCACTCGCCGGCCCGCGAAGCGTTCGCGCGCGCCTCTAAGGACATCAGGCATGCCATAGTCGATGCGCGCCGCCAGTGCCGCTTCGCCATGTGCAGGGATGCCATCGGCACCTAGGGGATTCTGCTGCGACCAGGTGCCGGTAGCGTCAATCACGGCACTGGCCAGGTACTGCCGATTCCCTTCCGCCGTTTCAGTGCGGATCAGGAAGGGTGCGGCCTCGCGGCCCTTGGTCTTTACCTTGTCGAAACCGACGCGCGTGATGGCAATGACGCGCTGCCCGAGCAGCAGGTTGGCTGCAATTACGGGCGCCGCTGCGAGCGGAGCGAGGTAAGCGTCGAGTAATTCGCCGGCTGTCGGCAGCCCGTCGTCCGGCGGCGAAGTCCAACCGTGCTGCTGCAGAAGGCGGCGGGCCGCCTTGTCGACGTTGTATTGCCAGGGCGAGAACAGGCGCACGTGGCGGTAGGTGGACAGGTTGGCGCCTACCTTGGAACCAGCTTCGAGAATAAGCGGTGTCAGGCCCCGCTCGATCAGGTGCGCAGCCGCTGCAAGGCCTACGGGACCTGCTCCAAGCACCGCCACCGGCAGTTGTTGTTCTTCGTTGCTATTCATTCTTGTTCTCCTCGTCTAGTCAGGCAAAGTTCTGTTGGTCCGCAGCCAAACCTCGGCATTTCCTATTTCATCGAATTACGAATGCAGGGACCCAGCGATAGACCCGGCCGCGCTTGAACCGCTCATTCGTTAATCGACGAATATAGAATATCGTCGTTGTCATCAACCGGTCAAGATATTTCGATATATTTGGAAGTGTCGTATCAACCAACCGAACAGGTCGAGACCGCCATGACTGACAACAGAGTTTTCAACGTACTATTTCTTTGCACCGGCAACTCCTCGCGCAGCATTATTGCCGAGGCCATTCTCAACGCGACCAGCGCGGGCCAGTTTCGCGCCTACAGCGCAGGAAGCCATCCAGGCAGCTCGGTGCATCCCTTTGCGATCGAGCAGATTGAACGGCTCGGCTTCCCCGTCGACGGCCTGCGCAGCAAGAGCTGGGATGAGTACGCAGTTGCCGATGCTCCGCATATGGACTTCGTGATCACGGTATGCGACAAGGCCGCTGGCGAGGCGTGTCCCCGCTGGCCAGGGCACCCGATCACGGCGCATTGGAGCTTCGAAGATCCTGCTGCATTCGTGGGAAGCGACCAGGAGCAGCGCCAGGTCTTTGCCCGGACATGCCGCGAGATCAAGAATCGTCTCGACATCTTTTCCATGCTTCCATTTGCGACGCTGTCGCGCCTGGCTATCCAGAAGGAACTGATCGCCATTGGTCGTTCGGACGTGCCGCTTCCGTGAGGGCTTGCCGCACAGGCATCAGTTCCACTATACTGGAAATATCACATATTTAGACGAGATCATGGACACGAAACCCGCACTTGCCGCGCTTGCCGCCCTCGCCCAGGAATCAAGGCTGGCAACCTTTCGCTTGCTCGTGCAGGCTGGCCCTGCAGGACTTTCCGCAACCAAGATTGCCGAGGCACTCGGCACGCCTCCCTCATCGCTGTCCTTTCATCTGAAAGAACTTACCCACGCCAACCTGGTGATTCCGCGCCAGGAAGGCCGTTTCATCATTTACGCAGCGAACTTCGACACGATGAATCAGCTGCTGGGCTTCCTGACCGAGAACTGCTGTGGCGGCAATCCTTGTTCGCCAACGAATGGCTCGGGATGTGAGCCCATCGCTTCCAGCCAAACAAGCTAATTTCTGCGCTTATTTCCTCTCAACCTAAGGTCTACCGTGAACGTACTTTTTCTTTGCACCGGCAATTCGTGCCGCTCGCTCATCAGTGAAGCCGTCTTCAATCATCTGGCTCCAACTGGCTGGCACGCCATCAGCGCAGGCAGCCAACCGACCGGCAAGTTGAACGACAAGGCGCTCGCCCTGCTCGCCAGCAAAGGCATTTCCACCGAGGGCTACTACAGCAAGTCCTGGGACAATTTGCCCGTCACCCCTGACCTCGTGGTCACGGTGTGCGCCAGCGCTGCCGGTGAAGCCTGCCCGGCCTACCTCGGCCCCGTGCTTCGTACGCATTGGGGTGTCGAAGACCCGAGCCACGTCGTCGGCACCGAAGAGGAAATCAACGCCGCCTTCGAGAAGGCCTACGCGATCCTCCGCGCCCGTATTGAAGCCTTCCTCGCCCTGCCGCTTGAGGAATTGAATTCCGACCGCGCGAGGTTCAAGACCGAACTCGACCGCATCGGCCATATCGGCGCCTGAACGCCACCTTCCGTTACGTCGGCCGGGCCATTGTCCGGCCCATCCATGTGCCAGTCGCTCCCTGAAAGACTTCCGTGCTGATCGCTTTTCTCATCTTCCTGATAACCCTCACCTTCGTCATCTGGCAGCCGCGCGGCCTCGGTATCGGCTGGAGCGCCGCCGCGGGCGCAGCCGTGGCCCTGCTCGCCGGCGTCATCCACGTCAGTGACATTCCCACCGTCTGGCACATTGTCTGGAATGCCACCGGTGCGTTCGTGGCCGTGATCATCATTAGCCTCCTGCTCGACAAGGCAGGCTTCTTCGAGTGGGCGGCCCTGCACGTGGCGCGTTGGGGTGGCGGTAGCGGCCGGCGCCTGTTTGTGCTTCTTGTCTTGCTGGGTGCGGCCGTGGCCGCGCTGTTCGCCAACGATGGCGCGGCGCTGATCCTGACGCCCATCGTCATCGCCATGCTGGTAGCTTTACGGTTTTCGCCGAAAGCCACGCTCGCTTTCGTGATGGCTGCCGGCTTCATCGCCGATACCGCCAGCCTGCCGCTGGTCGTGTCGAATCTCGTGAATATCGTCTCAGCCGACTATTTCAATATCGGCTTCGCGCGCTACGCCGCGGTGATGGTCCCGGTGAACCTGGTGTCGGTAGCCGCGACGCTTGCCGCGCTGGTTTGGTTCTTCCGCAAGGACATCCCCGCCGACTACGACCTGGCGCAGCTGAAACGCCCCGAGGAGGCCATCCACGACCGCGCCACCTTCGTCACCGGCTGGTGGGTGCTGGGCATGCTGCTGATCGGCTTCTTTTGGCTTGGCGATGCCGGCATCCCGATCAGCGCCGTGGCCGCGGTTGGCGCAGTGCTGCTGCTGGCTGTCGCTGCGCGCGGGCACCGGATCTCGACCCGCGAGGTGCTGCGCGGCGCCCCATGGCAGGTCGTCGTGTTCTCGCTAGGGATGTACCTGGTGGTCTATGGACTGCGCAATGCCGGGTTGACGGACTATCTGACTGCCCTGCTCAACCGCTGCGCCGAGCATGGCGTGTGGGGCGCAGCGCTCGGCACCGGCTTCATTACTGCCATCCTGTCGTCGATCATGAATAATATGCCGACCGTGCTGGTGGGTGCGCTGGCAATCGACGCCACTACCGCACAGGGCGTGGTGCGCGAAGCGATGGTGTACGCGAACGTGATCGGCGCCGACCTCGGGCCGAAGATCACGCCGATCGGCAGCCTGGCCACGCTGTTGTGGCTGCACGTGCTGTCGGCGAAGAATATCCAAATCTCCTGGGGCTACTACTTCCGGATCGGTATTCTCCTGACCTTGCCGATCCTGCTGGTGACGCTGAGCGCGCTTGCCCTGCGCCTGAGCTGAAAGTGAATCAAATGAGCAAAATCCCGAACCTCCCCAACATCAAGCCCGAGCTGCTGGACCTGCCCACGCTCGCGAAGCTCGAACCGGCCGGCCCGATGGACCACCCGCCGCGCATCCTGATGCTGTACGGGTCCCTGCGCGAACGGTCCTTCAGCCGCTTCCTCACCTACGAAGCGGCGCGCATCCTGGAGCAATTTGGCGCAGAGGTGAAGATCTTCGATCCCATGGAACTGCCGATGGTCGGCAGCGTGCCGGAGACGCATCCGAAGGTGGTCGAGCTGCGCGAACTGTGCCTGTGGTCCGAAGGCCAGGTCTGGTGCAGTCCGGAGCGCCATGGCGCGATCACGGCGGTGATGAAGAACCAGATCGACTGGATCCCGCTGGAGATGGGCGCGATCCGGCCGAGCCAGGGCCGCACCCTGGCGGTGATGCAGGTCTGCGGCGGTTCGCAGTCGTTCAACGTGGTGAACACCCTGCGCCTGCTGGGGCGCTGGATGCGCATGTTCACGATACCGAACCAGTCCTCGGTGCCGATGGCCTACAAGGAGTTCGACGACGAGGGGCGGATGCGGCCGTCGGCCTACTACGACCGGCTCGTCGACGTGATGGAAGAGCTCTTCAAGATCACGTTGCTGATGCGCGGACGAACAGATTATCTGACCGACCGCTACAGCGAGCGGAACGAGCGTGCGCTCAAGGCAATCAACCGGCAAATCGAAAAGCTGTAACACAATCTGCACCTCGGCTGCGGCTGAGCTGCAGGTGCTACGTCCTGAAATCTGTTCAGGAGAGGCTGGCGTCGGGAAAGTGGTCGGCAGGCAGCCCGACCGGGACTTAACCGCCGCAAGCCCCTCTGCGGTTACCATATGGGCGTCGAGATGACCGTACAAGGGCGAACATGACCTGGATAGTAACGAAATACCTGATCACGGCTGCCATGGTCGTGGCTGTTTCGGAATTCGCAAAACGCAGCGACAAACTGGGAGCACTGATTGCCGCCCTCCCCATGGTGACGGTGTTGACGCTAATCTGGCTGCATGTGGAGAAGCAACCGGAATCCAAGGTGGCAAACCACGCTTGGTACACCTTCTGGTACGTCGTGCCGACGCTGCCCATGTTCCTCGTGTTCCCCGCCCTCCTCGCCCGGCTCGGATTCTGGCCCGCGCTGGCCGTTTGTGTCGTCCTCACCATTGCCTGCTTCGCGTTGTTTGCGCTGGTCGTCAAGCGCTTCGGCATCACACTCATGTAGCGGGATAGAGGAATATGGATCGGTGGGTACTCTACGGCTTCATTTCGATGGCATTCGCGGGCTTCACCTCTGTCATCGCAAAGCTGGGACTGACCGGCATTTCAGGGGATTTGGGACTGGCCATTCGCACCTGCTTCGTATTTGTATTTGTGCTGATGTTCGCTGCGGTAGTCGTGCCGGTATCGCAGCTTGAAGCGCTCTCGTGGAAGAACTTCCTCTGGCTCGGCCTATCCGGCGTCACGACGGCCGCATCCTGGGTGTTCTACTACAAGGCAATCAAGCTCGGAGATGTCTCGACGGTCGCTCTGATCGATAAAGGGAGCGTGATCGTCTCCCTCTTCCTGGCTTGGCTGATTCTGCAGGAGGCAATCACGTTGCCCAAACTGATCGGGGGAAGCTGCATTGCCCTTGGTTTATTGATAATCGCACGCGCTTAGGGCCGGAGAGGCCAACGAAACGCCGCCTCACCGATCCTGGTTACATCAGCTGTCGACCGACACGACGAATCGTGCTTGTGCCGCACGTCGACGCAATACCATCCCCGTAATCGCGGGTAGCACGAACAGCGTAAGCACGGTCGAAGTGATCAGCCCGCCGATGACAACCGTTGCCAGCGGCTTCTGCACTTCGGCGCCGGTCCCGGTCGCGATTGCCATCGGCACGAAGCCGAGCGACGCCACCAGTGCCGTCATCAGCACCGGACGCACCCGCTCCATCGCCCCTTCCACCACGGCAGTCGCCGCGTCCAGGCCGTCCGCCAGGCGTTTGTTGATCGCAGAGATCAGCACCAGGCCATTGAGCACCGCGACGCCCGATACCGCAATGAAGCCGACCGACGCGGAAATCGAGAACGGAATCCCGCGCAACGCGAGCGCGAACACGCCCCCTGCCAGGGCCAGCGGCACCGCGGTCAGTACCGTGGCGGTCAGCACCGCATTGCCGATCGCCAGATACAGCACGGCGGAGATCAGCACGAAACATGCCGGCACGATGATCGCCAGGCGCTTCGTTGCCGCCTCCAGGTTCTGGAACTGCCCGCCCCACGCGATCCACGATCCCGGCGCCAGTTTCACGTCGCGGGCCAGCTGCGCCTGCGCGTCCTTCACGTAGCTCCCCAGGTCGCGGCCCGACACATTGGCCTCGACGTAGATGCGCCGCTTGCCGTTGTCGCGGCTGACTTCATTGAGCCCCTGCGTGAACCGGAACTGCACCAGCTGTCGCAGCGGTACCGAAGCGCGCGGCTGGCCTTCCGCGCCGGGCAGCATGACCGGCAAGGCGCCCAGTTCGTCGAGGTTGTTGCGGATCGCGCCCGGCAGGCGCACCACGACGTCGAAGCGACGGTCGCCCTCGAAGATCTGGCCGGCGGCCCGCCCCGCCAGCGCGGTCGACACGGTGTCCGCCACTTCCTTGATGGTGAGTCCATAGCGCGCGATGGCAGCGCGGTCGAAGGCGATGTCGAAGGTCGGGAAGCCTTCGGTCTGCGCCACGCGCACGTCCGCTGCGCCCGGGATCTTGCGCAGGACCGCCGCGACCTGTTTCGCGCTGACCGCCAGCTGGTCCAGGTCGTCGCCGTAAATCTTTACGGCCACGTCGCTGCGCACACCGCCGATCAGTTCGTTGAATCGCATTTCGATCGGCTGCGTCACGTCGTAGTTGTTGCCGACCAGGCTGGCCGTCTTGGCGCGGATCCGTTCGATCACCTGTTCTTTGGTGGTGACGCCAGCCGGCCACTCGCTCTTCGGCTTCAGGATGATGTAGTTATCCGATGCGTTTGGTGGCATCGGATCGGCGGCAAGGCTGGCGGTGCCGGCCTTCGAATACACAGTCTTCACCTCGGGCAGCGTCAACACCGCGCGCTCGAGCGGCAGGTCGAGCGCGACCGACTGGTCGATCGAGGTCGAAGGAATGCGCACCGACGACAGGTTCAGGTTCTGTTCGTCCAGGGTCGGCATGAACTCGCGTCCAACGAAGCTGAACACCACGCCCGCCAGTACCAGCACAGCGGCACCGGCGCCAATGAATGGAAGCGGACGCGCCACCGCCAGGCGCAGCCACGGCGCGTAGCGGCTCTTGGTTGCGGCGATCACGCGAACCTCCTTTTCTGCCACCGGCTTGCGCATCAGCACCGCGATCAATGCCGGCACGAAGGTCAGCGAGAGCACAAAGGCCGAGGCCAGCGCGAGCATCAGGGTGATCACCATCGGCGAGAACATCTTGCCCTCCACGCCCTGGAACGTCAGGCACGGCAGGAACACGAGGAAGATCACGAGCTGGCCGTAGACCGTCGGGCGCAACATTTCGCGCGACGACGCCACTACCTCGTCCAGCCGCTCTCTCAGATGCAGCGTGCGCCCTTCGCGGTGCTGGCGCTCGGCCAGCCGGCGCAGCGTATTTTCGACGATGATGACGGCACCGTCGATGATCAGGCCGAAGTCGAGCGCGCCAAGACTCATCAGATTGCCGGAAATACCGAGCGCGTTCATGCCGATTGCGCTCAGCAGGAGCGACAGCGGAATGACAAGGACGGCAATCATGGCGGCGCGCCAGTTGCCGAGCAGTGCGAAAAGAATGACGCTGACGAGCAGCGCGCCTTCCGCGAGGTTCTTCCCGACGGTCTCGATCGTGGCCATCACCAGTTGCGAGCGGTCCAGCGTCGGAACGATCCTGACCCCCGCCGGCAAGGTCTTGCCGATCTCCTCCAGTTTGATGCCAACGGCATGCGCGACAGTCCGACTGTTGGCACCCACGAGCATGAGGGCGCTGCCCACCACCGTCTCGACGCCGTCGCGGCTGGCCGCGCCGGTGCGCAGCTCTCCACCGATACCGACCTTGGCAACCTGCCCGAGGGTGACCGGCACGCCATTGCGGGTAGCAAGCACGGCGCGGGTGATGTCGTCGAGCGTGTGCATGCGGCCGTCAGCGCGTACCAGGTAGGACTCGCCCGACCGGCGAATATAGTTGGCGCCGACTGAGACATTCGCCTCTTCCAGCGTACGTGCCAGGTCGGCATAGGCGACGCCGAAGGCCGCAAGCTTGGCGGAATCCGGCTCGACCACGTATTGCTTGACGTAGCCGCCAAGCGAGTCGACGTCGGCAAGCCCCGGCGTTGTGCGCAGCTGGGGACGAATGATCCAGTCCTGTACGGTGCGCAGGTAGGCCAGCCGCGCCACCTCGTCCGTCAGGCGTTCGCCTTCCTGGGTCAGAAAGCTGCCATCCGTCTGCCAGCCGGGCTTGCCGTCATGGCGGGGAGCACCCTTGCCTTCCGGATGGGTGTACTCGATGCTGTAATGGAACACCTCACCCAGGCCCGTCGAGACCGGCCCCATCTGCGGCACCGCACCGTCCGGCAAATCGGGTTGCGCGCGCGCCAGGCGTTCGGACACTTGCTGCCGCATGAAGTACAGGTCGGCGCTTTCCTTGAAGACCGCGGTCACCTGTGAAAAGCCGTTGCGCGAGAACGAGCGCACGCTTTCGACGCCGTTCAGGCCCGAAAGCGCGGTCTCGATTGAAAAGGTCACCCGCTTTTCAATTTCGATCGGTGTGAGTGTCGGCACCACCGTATTGATCTGTACCTGCTTGTTGGTGATATCGGGCGTCACGTCGATGGGCAAGAGGTTCAGCTGCCAGGCGCCAATGGCGCCGATCACCGCGGTCAGGAAAAGGATCAGCCAGCGCGAGCGGACCGAGCCAGTCAATATGCTGTCGATCATCATTCCGCCTCTGCACTCTTGATCATGTCGGCCTTGATCAGGAAGGCATTCTGCGTGGCGACGGGCGTTCCGGCCTCGACGCCGGCGAGAATCTGCGCCGTGCCGCCGCTGCGGATGCCGACCCGCACCTGCTGGGCGCGAAATCCTTCTTTGGTACGCACGAACAGCACGTCTCGGCCGTCTATGTTCTGGACGGCGTCTTCCGGCACGACCAGGCCCGCGCCCCCATTTTTCATGTGCAGCCGAACCTGGACGCCTTCACCGACGACCAGCCCGGATGCAGGCACTGCCGGCACCACGATGACGGTCGCGCTACGGGCGCTGCCGCTGACGGTCGGCGTAACGGCGCGCACGGTTGCCTCCACCGGCGTCCCGCCAGCGGTAACGATGCTTGCCTTGTCGCCAGCAGCGACGCGACCGATGTCCGCCGCGCCTACCGACACTTCGACCCGGACCTGGCCGGCGCCGGCAACACGGAACAGTTCCGTCTGCGGCTGGACGAAGCCGCCCAGCGTCGTCGATTGCGCGGTCAGCATGCCCGAGATCGGGCTCACCACGGCGATCGACCTGCCGTCGCCGTTCACGCGCGCGGCGCGCGCGACCGATGCCGCACGCTGCGCATCCGCTTGCGCAACGGCCAGCTGCGCCTGCGCCGTCTCCAATTCCTGACGCGGCGTGACGCCCTGCCCGAACAGGCTCGATTCACGCTGGTATTCCTTGCGGGCCAGATCCAGCTTGGCCGCCGTTGCGTTACGCTCGGCCGCCATCGCGGCCGCGTCCTGGCTTTCGACTTCGGCCAGCGTCTCGCCGGCACGTACCTTGTCGCCGAGCTGACGCGTGATGCGCGTGACATTGCCGGCCGCGCGCGCCATTACCACGGCTTCGCTGTTCGGTTGTGCGGTCACCGCGCCCGGCGCCAGGAGCTCGGCCGTGACGCTGCCGGGCGCGACCGGTTCCACGGAAATCTTTGCAGCGGCCAGATACTCTGCCGGGATCGGTACGACGATGTCCGCGCCGGCCTTGGCGTTTGCCTGGGCCTGCGGAGCTGCCGCGGCGGCCGCAGGCCGATTCCTGCCCGTCAGCCAATATGCCCCGCCAAAGCCCAGTGCCGCGGCGATCGCCACCAGTACGATGACCTGGAACCAGTTAGCAGGTCGTGATTTTTGTTCCATCATGGGGATACTCCAAATACGTTGCGGCCTTCGGCCATTGACAGGGTCGCAAGGGCCCGCACACGGGCGAGCTGCGCGTCGATCGTCTGTAGCCGGGCATCGTTCGCGGCACGGCGAACGGTGAGCAGTTCGAGCAGCGAGGTCTTGCCGGCCTCGTAACCGATGCGCGCCAGGCGGTAGGCCTCGGCCGCGGCGGTTTCGCCTTGTTCCGCTGCCTGCAGCTGCCGGCGCGCCGCCGCGACCTGGATCAGCGCCGAGCGGTGCGCGGCGGCCGTCTCGAGCCGGGCTGCCTGCAGGCGCTGCGCTGCGCTTGCGGCTCGCTCACGGGCTGCGTCGGCGCCATACTTGTTACGGTCGAACAATGGAATCGATGCGGAGATCCCGACAGTCGCGGACTTGTCGCTCGACCAGGCATATTTGCGCATGCCCACCGTGACGCCAACGTCCGGCAGCCACCTGTTCTGTTCGGCGCGGGCCTGGGCGCTGGCCGCCGCAAGGTCCGCAGCCGCGCTGGCAAGCAGCGGAGCATCGGCGGCCTGCCATTGCGCATTTGGCTGGATCAGTGCAGCCTTGATCAGGAAGGGCTGGCCGATGCGGGTGTAGGGTTCGGCGGCGCCGGCCAGGGCCGACAAGCGTTCCAGCGCGTCCGCCGCGGCCGCCGAGGCGACTTCAAGCGATGCCTCGGCAGCGGAGGTGTTGGCCTGGGCCTGGGCCAGCCGCAGCTGCGCCTCGCGGCCGGCGGTGACGAGCGCATGTGCCGCGCGGAGGTCGTCCCTCGCGCGCTGCAATTCGGCCACGGCGACCTCCCTGCGCAACTGCATCGCCTCGGCCGTCGCGTAGGCCATGGCCAACTCGCCGGCGTAGGCGAGCCGCGCGACGCGTTCGCGTGCGCCGACGGCAGCCGAACCGCGCTCTTCGGCTTCGATCCGTGCCGAGCGCTTGGCGCCGATTTCAAATACTTGCGTCAGCGAATACGTATCCTGGCGCTGGTTCTGGCCGCTGCTGCGCGGCGCGCCGATGTCCTCGGCCGTGACGCCGAGCGTCGGGTTTGGCCAGGCATGCGCCTGCCTGGCCTGGGCACTGGCGGCACGCACGTTGGCCGCGCTTTCCAGCAATCGTGGCGCGTTGGCCTGCGCCTGCCGCAGCAAGGCATCGAATGCCGGCGCATCTTCCGCATGCGCCAGCGCGCAGGCTGCGCTCAGCGCGACAACGAGTGCCAGCGTCCGCAATGGCGTTGGCGAAGCCGGATACCCATGTGTTCGACGGACGAGCGCGCCCGGCCGTCTCAAGACTATTTGCATAACTACCCCTGAAAAATTAGCAGATGTGAAATTGCGCGGGACGGCTTTTCTCGAATGGTGAGCCGTCCCGCGATTCAGGCGGTGTAGCGTGGCGGGCGCAGCGGATGAAGCGGAATGTGATCCGAATAAGATTCGCACCGGATATCCGGTGCGATGCGTGTGATCGTGACCTGAGCCAGCTGCACGTCCATCGGCAGCGGCATGAATGACGCGCATTGATGCTCGAAGTCGGTCAGGTGCTGTATCGACTGCGGCGAACCATCGTCATGGGGCGAGCCATGCGCGTCATGGTGATGGGCAACGTGCTCCTCATGTTCAATCAGGTGCTTGGCGAACACCTGCGTGCCGTACCCTCCTCCCAACAAGTGTGCGAGACCGCGCTCCATCGCAGCGAAGGCCTGCAAGGGAAGCAGTACGAGCATGATGATCACGAGCACATTCTTCATGGGGTAAGGCGGACCTACGCTGACGCAACAAGGCAACACATTAGTATATTCACCCAAAAAAATAACTTCAACGTGCCGGTTCCTAGCACTCAGTACACAACCGGCCATCCCGCTTCCGTCCTCGGCACGCTGCGCGTATCGGTTGAAGCCGTAGCACGCAGCTTCTGATATTATACCCCCTTACCCTATATTCCGAGGTGATCAGTTGTCGCACACCAGCCGAGAAAAAGCGAAATTACTCGCCCGCGTCCGCCGCATTCGCGGCCAGGTCGAGGCGATCGAACGCGCGTTGGAGTCCGAAGCGGGCTGCGCCGAAGTCCTGCACTTGCTGGCGGCCAGCCGTGGGGCCATGAACGGCTTGATGGCGGAAGTGATCGAGGATCACGTCCGGGAACACGTTGCCGCAGGCGAGCTGACCGAAGCCGCGCGCACCGAAGGCGCAGACGAACTTCTCGAAGTGATTCGAGCTTATTTGAAGTAGGCATCCATGGCCGTCAAATCACCCTGTGTCGAGCTATGCCAGTTCGACGGCAAGACCGGCTTCTGCACCGGATGCCTGCGCACGCTTGTCGAGGCGCGCGAGTGGAAGAAAATGACCGATCACCGCAGGCACCAGATCATCAACGAACGCGCACGGCGCGAGAAAAAACTGGCCGGGCGATAGTGCAGCCGGGAGAGGAAACCCAATGCAAGACTTGACTCATCACCACGGTGTCGACGAGCTGACACACGACCATATCTTCGACCAGGGCAGCAACGCGGCCGAGCGCGGCACGCGCCTGGTCATGTGGATCACCGCGGCCATGATGGTGGTGGAGATCGCCGCCGGCTGGTGGTTCAATTCGATGGCCCTGCTGGCGGACGGGTGGCACATGAGCTCCCATGCGCTGGCGATCGGCCTGAGCGCATTCGCCTACTCCGCTGCACGCAAGTATGCGAAGGATCCGCGCTTCACCTTCGGTACCTGGAAGATCGAAATCCTCGCAGGCTACACGAGCGCCGTCTTCCTGCTCGGGATCGCGGCATTGATGGCGTTCAGCTCGATCGAGCGCATCTACATGCCTGAACCAATCCATTATCGAGAGGCGATCATCATCGCCGTGATCGGCCTGGTCGTGAACGTTATTTGTGCGATGATACTTGGCCATGCGCACCACGATCACGGCCATGGGCAGCACCACCAGGGACATGATCACGGCCATGGGCACGACGACGGACATGGTCACCACGACCTGAACCTGAAGTCCGCCTACATCCATGTCATTGCAGACGCGGCGACATCGGTGCTGGCGATCGGCGCGTTGGCCGGCGGCTGGGCGTTTGGTTGGTCCTGGCTTGATCCGATGATGGGTATCGTCGGTGCGGTGCTCGTCGCAGTTTGGGCAAAGAGCCTCATCGTTCAGACTGGAACAGTCTTGCTCGACCGTGAAATGGACGCGCCGGTCGTCGAGGAAATTCGCGAAGTCGTGGCAAGCGCGTCGACTGCCGGCTACACCAAGCTGGTCGATTTGCACGTCTGGCGCGTTGGCAAGCAGTTCTATTCCTGTGCCCTGAGTCTGGTGACGAATGATCCGGCCCTGACGCCAGCCAAGGTCCGGGAGCAACTAGCAATTCACGAAGAAATCGTACACGCGACGATCGAGGTACATTACCGGTCCGGCAACCCAGCATGAGTCGGTCCAAGCGATAACACCAGCATCAGCCCCTGGACCAGCCGGAGACGATGTCGGCCATGCCGCACAACGCGATCGCCGCGCCGGTCCAGTCCAGGGCCGACAGCTTGACGCCATCGACCACCCGCAACCAGACAAGGGCTGTGGCGACGTACACGCCGCCGTAAGCCGCATACACCCGGCCGCTGGCCGCTGGATGCAAGGTCAGCAGCCACACGAAGAGGGCCAGGCTTGCCGCGGCCGGCAACAGTAGCCACACCGGGCCGCTCTTACGCAGCCATAAATAAGGCAGAAAACAGCCGACGATTTCCGCAACCGCCGTGGCAATGAACAACAGGCCGGTCTTCCAGATCATTTTTTCTTTCTTTTCTTTCGTCTACCAGAACCCGTCTTCTTTACATACCCGTGCCCGGCCGAGGTAGCAGAATTCTGTTGGTAACAATTTAACGCGGAGACCAAGGGACAGGTAAGCTTGTCAGCTTGAGCGTGCATTCACAGATGAGCTTTGACAACGCCGCTTCCTTCCTCATGAGGTCCGCCAAGCGGGTCAGAATCTAGAATTTAAATTCAAGCGTTTCTACTGAACTTGTGGCGATTCACCCTCATAATTTTTAGGTTGCAAAGCACGTTCTACAAGCTCAATCAGAATGTGGATGACCTTAATATGAAGTTCTTGTACACGGTCAGCGTATTGGCCCGCGCTGGTGCAAATGCAAATATCGGCATGTGCTTCCAATTTCGACTGGGAGCGTCCGGTCAGACCAATCACCTTCATCCCTTTAGCTTTCGCCGCTTGGGCCGCAAGAACTACTGAAGGACTATTACCGCTCGTACTGATGGCAAAAAGAATATCTTCCGCACTACCGTTACCTTGGACGAAACGAGCGAATACGTGGTCATAGCCGTAATCGTTGGCAACGCAGCTGATATAGCTCGGATCACTGATCGCTACTGCCGCCATTGCAGGACGATCGTCACGAAATCGCCCGGATAACTCTTCCGCCAAATGCATGGCGTCGCACATGGAGCCACCATTTCCACACGAAATCACGCGGTGCCCCCTTTCCAACGCGTGGACTAGAAGGCTTGCGCTGGCTTCGATATTGCCCAGTTGCGTACTGTTATTGATGAGACGGTCTAGCGCATCGCGTGCCTCGACAAGATTGCCCTTGATGTAGTCGATCATTGCTTTTTCCTCGGTGTTCGATGTTGACGATGCCATTCGCTTGACCGTGCTTCGCGGTCGAATCGAACTAATCTTTGCTCGCGTTGGCCGGATGTCTCCGTGAATTCTGCCAACCAGTGGTTCGATAGAAGATCGTGGCAACCTCATATCAGCATGTCGATGATAAATAGAAGGATGAAGCCCAGAAAAAACATTGCAGTCTGCACCGGTGTCTCGATTTCCTCGTGAGCCTCGACCAGCAATTCCTCAGTCACTAAATACAGCAACGCGGCGACGCCAAAAGCGAGCATGGCGTCTACATAGACCGGCGTGACGGAACTTAATAGAATTGCACCGGCTGCAGCACCAATCAGTAGTGCGACAACAAGCATTGCCGTCGTTCGGATGATTACTGAGCGGGCCTTTCCTGCACTGCGAAGGGAAGTCGCGCAGGAGACGCCAAGGAAAAGCAGCTCGAGTACCAGGCCCACCGTCAGCAGCAATCCCTGTTTTGCTCCGGCTGCAAAGGATAAGCCAATCAGTGTGCCGTCGAGGCCGACATCCACGCCCATGGCTGTAACCAGGCCGCGTGTACTACGCTCACCTTCCGCCTTTTCCGCTCGGTCGCCAATCCATTTCAGCGTCAGCATCAATGCCACACCAAGCGAAAAGCCGATCAAGGTGGGCCACGGCATCCGGCGATGCATCAGATCGGGGAGTAGTTCTACTGCGAGAACACTGAACACCGTGCCGGCGGCAAAATGCTGAACACCACTGCGCAAGCCGGCACCGGGCTCACGTATGGCTGCGATGACAGCGCCGACCACTATGGCGACAGCCGGAAACGCTGCATATGTCAACACTTTCAATAACAGCCCAGTCATGACGGAACCTTTGGTGATTCAGACGACTTCGTTCCAGGAAAATTGCCGGCATCCCGCTCGGCACGTGCCGTGGGTTGCTGCCCATCGGTTACTTTAGGCGTTCCTGGATAGGCCAGCAGGCGCAGCGCATTGATCACAACAAGCAAGGTCGAGCCCTCGTGAAACAGAACTGCGGTACCGATGTTAAGGCCGAGAATCGTCGCCGGGATCAATACCGCAACAACACCAAGGCTCACCCAAAGGTTTTGTTTGATCACCCGTTTGGTCCGCCTCGAGAGCCCAACGGCAAATGGCAACTGGCTGAGGTCGTCGCCCATGAGTGCGACGTCGGCCGCCTCAAGCGCGACGTCCGAACCGGCTGCGCCCATGGCGATGCCGACAGTCGCGTTGGCCATTGCCGGGGCGTCGTTGACGCCATCACCAACCATCGCAACCTTGCCATGGCGCTCACGCAAGGCTTTAATGGTTTCGACTTTTTGCTCAGGCATCAGGTCGCCTTTAGCCTCGGTCAGGCCAACCGTACGTGCTACCGCATCGGCGACCTGCTGGTTATCACCCGAGATCATCACCAGCCGTTCAATTCCCAGCTCACGTAGCTGCGCCATCACCGCCGTCGCGGCCGGGCGCGGCGTATCCATCACGCCGATCACGCCGAGGAATCGCTCCCCTTTTCGTACAACCATCGTGGTCCGCCCGGACTTGACCAAGCTGCCATTGGCGTCGACAAGCTCGGACGGCATCTTCATGCCGTCCATCTCGCCGAAGAACACTGGCTTGGCGATGAAGGTCTGCTCGCCATCAATCATCGCCTGGACGCCCCGTCCAGTGATGCTGCGAACGTCTTCGGCCTGCGCAACCTGAACACCCGGCTGTAAGCGCTTCTGTCCACCCTCGACCAGCGCCGTAGCCAAGGGATGGTCGCTATGTGATTCGACGGCCACGACGACGGATAGCAACTCGGCTTCGCTCACACCGCCAGCTGTCGTCACATCGGTGAGCTTGGGACGCCCCTCGGTGAGGGTACCGGTCTTGTCGAACGCGATCGAACTGAGACTGCCGAGATTTTCAAGAGGGCCGCCGCCCTTCACCAGGACACCGCTGCGCCCAGCTCTCGCGACTCCGGACAGAACGGCGCTCGGCACAGATATCGCGAGCGCACATGGACTGGCCGCCACCAGCACCGCCATCGCCCGGTAAAAGCTGTCCGAAAATGATTCGTCGATCACGAGAAATGCAAGCATCAGCAGCGCTACCAGCGCGAGGATGACGGGGACGAAAATGCGTTCGAACTTGTCCGTAAACTGCTGGGTGGGCGAGCGCTGGGCTTCGGCCTCTGCAACCATTTGGACGACCCGCGCCATGGTCGACTGTGATGCAAGGCGCGCCACCATCACTTCGATCGCGCCAGCGCCGTTGATGGTGCCGGCGAACACCCTGTTACTTGCGTCTACGCGTTCGAATGCAGCGATTGCCGCCTGTCCATCCTTGACGGCGACTTTATCGACCGGAACGCTTTCACCCGTTACCGGGGCCTGATTCACGCTGGATGTTCCCTTTACCACGACGCCATCGGCCGGCAGCCGTTCGTTTGGTTTTACCAGCACGACGTCCCCCGGCTTGAGGGTTTCGACTGGAACCTCCTCGGTGCCGTCGCCGCGCTTGACCAACGCTTTTTCGGGAGCAAGCTCAGCCAACGCCTCTATCGCGCGGCGCGCGCGCCCCATGGCGAAGTGTTCCAGCGAGTGGCCGAGGCTGAACAGGAAGAGCAGCAGGCCGCCTTCAGCCCATTTACCCAGGGCGGCAGCGCCGACTGCCGCTACCAGCATCAGCGTATCGATTTCGAAGCGGCGCTCACGGATGTTCTCGATGGCTTCTTTCGCGGTAAAAAAGCCGCCGCAGAGGTAGGCCCCGATATACAGTGCTAGCGATACCCAGTCGGGCGCAGATCCGCTCCGCTCGACCAGCCAGCCGGCCAGGACGAAGATGCCAGCAAGGACAGCAAAAATTAATTCGGTATGTTCGCCAAATATCCCACCGTGGGAATGCGCATGTCCCTCATGGGCATCCTGATCACCATGAGCATGTGCCTTCCCTTCCTTTTCGTCATGCTCATGATCGTGGCCGGCATGGTCGCCATGCTCGTGTTGATGGCCGCGATGCGTGGACAGGTCGGTGGCGCCAGGCGATTCAGTGACTTTCTCGACAGGCGCATCGTCATTAGCCAGCGCTGCGCCGAGCGACCGTATCTGTCCTTCCAACTCCTTCTGCGTGATTGCAGAGCGCTCGTATTCGATACGGATGGCTCCGGACGGAGATACTTCTGCTTCCAATACACCCGAGGTCCGGCGTAGCCGAGCAGCGAATACCCTGGCACTCCGGGCATGCAGCGGCACTGGCGTGCGACCAATGTAATGCGCAAATTGTTCCGTCAAGCGTGCTCCAATCGCCCTCACCAGTTCGCGTAATCTCGACACGTTGATCACTGCGGGATCGTAATGCAGACAGAGTACAGGTCGTGCGTCCTCAAGCGTTTTCATATGAACGCGCTCGACTCCGGGCCGGCCCTCAAGCAGACCGATCAGCCGGTCAATGCACGGGTCGTTCGGATCGTCTACCGCTGGAAGTACCAGCGGTAGTTCCAGTCGTACTCGTTCGGCAGTTTTCATATCGTCACCTTTCGTCGATGCCAGCAGTATGCAATTCAGCTACTGCCCGGTCCGTGCAGAAGCGCACTGAAGCGCACGCATGAAGTTGGTTCGTCTTACTTTCTTTTTTTCTTGCGCGCTGGCCCTAGCTTTGCGCGGCTGGCGCCGCCTTTCGACCCGCGCTTATTGCGGCGTTCGATCCAAAAAAAGAAAATCAGCAACGCGAGGACGCCGCACAGTGCAACTGCAAACGCAATAAGAATTGTCAGGCCATGAAAATCCGCGTGCGCATCCATATCGTGTTTCCTCTGCAGGTTCAACTGGTTGCCATGAACCTTAGTTCAATCAAAAGTGGCGCTTTGGATGCGGCCTCTCGTTCGGACCTTTAACACGTACGCCGCCAGCAAGAGCCCGCAGCGTACGCTCCGTCTTCCTCTACACCGGCACCCGAACCGGCTCCGACTTGATGTCCGCCACGTCATCGTTTCGGTGCGTCAGCCGGTACAACAGTGGCAGCACCAGCAGCGTCAGCGCGGTCGACGACAGGATGCCTCCAATCAC
Organism: Massilia sp. GER05; assembly: GCF_052056005.1. NCBI lineage: Bacteria > Pseudomonadati > Pseudomonadota > Betaproteobacteria > Burkholderiales > Oxalobacteraceae > Massilia > Massilia sp. GER05. The sequence continues at coordinate 4,964,553 of NZ_CP178858.1, forward strand.
AACGGTAGCCAGCGGACGCTGCACCTCGGCCCCCGTGCCGGTGGCCAGAGCCATCGGCACGAAACCCAGCGACGCAACCAGGGCCGTCATCAATACGGGCCTGAGCCTGGTCAGCGCACCGTGGCGAATCGCCTCTTCCAGCGCAATGCCGCCCTCTCGCAGCGACCGGATGAACGAGATCATCACCAGGCCGTTGAGCACCGCGACGCCAGACAAGGCGATGAAGCCGACTGCCGCCGAAATGGACATTGGTATGCCACGCAATGTCAACGCAAGGACGCCGCCGGTCAGCGCGAACGGAATGCCCGTAAATACCAGCAACCCGTCCTTGACGTTGTTGAACATGACGAAGAGAAGCGTGAAGACCAAGAAAAGGGCCAGCGGCACGACAACCTGCAGGCGGCGCGTCGCCGACTGCAGCTGCTCGAACGTACCGCCCCAGGTCGTCCAGTAGCCGGACGGGATCTTCACGTTCTTTAGAATTGCGGCCTCTGCCTCCGGCACAAAACTGCCGATGTCGCGGCCTTGCACGTTCGCGCTGACGACCACCCGGCGCTTGCCGTTTTCGCGGCTGATCTGGTTCGGCCCCGGTGCAAACGACAGCGTGGCGACCTCACCGAGCGGGATGAAGGAAGCCGTGCCGTCGGGTGAACTTGGCGGACGCGAGATCGGCAGCCGCTTGAGCGCATTCAGGTCGGCGCGTAGCGTTTCCGGCAGGCGAACCGTGATGTCGAAGCGACGGTCGCCCTCGAACACGGTACCGGCTTCACGGCCTCCCGTGGCAATCGCAAGCGTTTCCTGGACATCGTTGATGTTCAGGCCGTACCTGGCCGTCTTCGAGCGATCGATCTGGACGGTCAGCATCGGCAGACCACCGGTCTGCTCGACCTTGACTTCGGTTGCGCCCGGCACGCGCCCGAGCACCTCGGCGATCCGCTGCCCCGTGTCGGCCAGCACATCCATGTCGTCGCCGAACACCTTGATGGCCACGTCGCTGCGAACGCCCGAGATCAGCTCATTGAAGCGAAGCTGAATCGGCTGCGAGAATTCATAGCCATTGCCTGGATACTTCTCGGCCTCTTCCTTGATGGCCGCAATCAGCTCGCTGCGGCTTTTCTTTGGCGCCGGCCACTTGTCTTCGGGCTTGAGCATGACGTAGCCGTCCGAAATGTTCTGGGGCATCGGGTCCGATGCGATCTCCGCCGTACCTGTTCGGGCGAAGACCCGGTCGATCTCCGGGAACTTCGCTTTCAGCCCGGCCTCGAGGCGCTTCTGCATGTCCAGCGACTGTGTGAGGCTGGTCGCCGGAATGCGTAGCGACTGAAGGGCGATATCGCCTTCGTTCAAGCTCGGCACGAACTCGCTACCCAGGCGCGCCGCCAGCAAACCCGACAGCACTACCAGGACGATCGCGCTTGTGACGACCAGCGCGCCGTTGCCCAGCACCCTCTCGAGCATTGGCGCGTAGCCCTGGCGCGCCCAACCCATCAGCCGGTTCTCCTTCTCGGCTACGCGCTTGCCGATGAAGAGCGCGACCGCGGCAGGAACGAAGGTGATCGACAGGATCATCGCCCCTAGCAGCGCCGCCACGACTGCGAAGGCCATCGGGTGGAACATCTTGCCTTCCACGCCGGACAGCGCAAAGATCGGCAGGTAGACGACCATGATGATCAGCTGTCCGAACAATAGTGGACGGCGCGACTCGCCGGCGGCCGCGAACACCTCATGGAAGCGCTCTTGCAGCGTCAATTCTCGACGGCGGTGTTCCTGGGCGTGGGCCAGGCGCCGTACGCAGTTCTCAACGATGACCACGGCGCCATCGATGATGATGCCGAAGTCCAGCGCGCCAAGGCTCATCAGGTTCGCGCTCACCTTGTACGTGACCATGCCGGTAAAGGTGAACAGCATCGCCAATGGAATGACCATCGCGGTAATCAGCGCCGCGCGGAAGTTGCCGAGGAAAAGGAATAGGATGACGATGACCAGCACCGCTCCCTCAAGCAGATTTTTCTTCACCGTCGCGATGGCCTTGTCGACGAGCACGGTCCGGTCATATACCGGCACTGCGTGAACGCCTGCCGGCAATGTGCGATTAACCTGCACCATCTTGTTCGCAACCGCCTGCGCCACAACCCGGCTGTTTTCGCCGATCAGCATGAACACCGTGCCCAGCACGACTTCCCTACCGTTCTCGGTCGCGGCACCGGTGCGCAGCTCAGCGCCGAGGCCCACCTCAGCGACGTCGCGCACACGGATCGGCACGCCGCGGACGTTGTTCAGTATCGTGTTGCGAATGTCGTCGAGGGTACGCACCTGCCCGGGCGCGCGGATCAGGAGCTGTTCGCCGTTCCGTTCGATATAGCCGGCGCCGACGTTGCCGTTGTTCTGCTCGATGGCCGCGACGACGTCCTTGAGCGTCAGGCCATAGGAGCTCAGCTTCGCAGGGTCCGGCGTGATGTGATACTCCTTGGCGAATCCGCCAATGGAATTGATCTCGGTAACGCCGGGCACCTGGCGTAGCTGCGGCTTGATGATCCAGTCCTGGACTTCGCGCAGGTCGGTCGGTGTGTACGGCGTGCCGTCCGGCTTCTTCGCGCCCGGTTCGCTTTCGACCGTCCACAGATAAATTTCGCCCAGGCCGGTCGAGATTGGCCCCATCATCGGCGAAGCACCCTGCGGAAGATTTTCCCTGGCCTCCTGGATGCGCTGGTTGACCAGCTGACGGGCAAAGTAGATGTCGGTGCCGTCTTTGAAAATCACGGTCACCTGGGACAGGCCATAGCGTGAGAGCGAGCGCGTTTGTTCCAGGCCCGGCAGGCCGGCCATCACGGTTTCGATCGGGAAAGTGACGCGTTGCTCGACCTCGAGCGGCGAATAACCGGACGCCGAGGTGTTGATCTGGACCTGGACGTTGGTGATATCAGGCACTGCGTCGATGGGCAGCTTCTGGTAACTGTAGACGCCGATTGCGGCCATGCCGAACACAGCCAGCATGACAAGCCATCGGTGCTCGATGGCGAAGCGAATAATTCGATCAAACATGGGGCAGCCTCCTGTCAGTCTTCATGCTCGGCGCTGCCCTTGCCCTGCTCAGCTTTCAATACGAAGCTGCCGGTCGTGGCATACACAGCCCCGGGTTCCAGCCCGGAGACGATCTCGACAAACTTGCCATCGCTGGCGCCCAAGCTCACGTTTTTCTCCTGGAAGCCCTGGGGAACACGCACAAAGACGATGGATTTGCCATTCTCCGTTTGGACTGCGTCGGAGACGACCGCAACGGGAACCTCACGCGCTCCGCGTGTCATATTGACGTTGACGAAGAGCCCCGGGCGCCAGGCCAGCTTGGGGTTAGGCAGAACCACGCGGGCATTTGCTGAGCGGGTTTCCTCGCCCAGAAGCGCGCCCACATAGCTGACCTTGCCGGTTGCCGACGAGTCCGATGCAGTCGATTTCACGGTGGCAGTCTCGCCAACGCGGATCGCTTCCAGATCCTTTGCCGTCACCACGATGTTGACCCACACCGTGGAGAGGTCGGACAGCAGGAAGACATTGGTGTCCTCCTTGAACATTTCGCCCTGCGTGATGTGCTTTTCCACGACCACGCCGTCGAAGGGAGCCCGCAGGACATACCGGTTCAGCGGGCCACCCGAACTACTGGCGCCCAGCGCGGTGAGTTTCGAGTTCGCCGTCTGGGCAGCGATTTCCGCTTCGCGATAAGCCTGTTGGGCCTGCAGGTAATCCTGCTCGGCCGAGATCTTGTCCAACCACAGCTTCTTTTCGCGCTCGTAGGTCACCTTCGCCAGGCCGAGGCGCTTTTGCGCCGCCAGCGCGGTGCTGCGCAGATCGGCAAGCTCGGGGCTCGAGATCACGGCCAGTACCTGGCCCTTCCTGACGGTCTGCCCGAGGTCGGCAGAAACGGACTCGGCCACACCTGCCACCCGAGGCACCACGTGGGCCGTCCGGTCTTCATTGAAACGTACTTCGCCAGGCAACTGGACGACGTTGCCGATAGTCGCAGGCGCCGCCCTGACGGTGGCAATGCCGGCGGTACGAATCTGCTGCTCGGACAGCACGATCAGGCCGTTGCCGGCTTCCGCGCGCTCCCCTCCCTTTTCTTCTTTCGAAGCGCCGGCCTGTTCGCTATGCGCTTCCTGCACGCCTTCGGTCTGTCCGTCTTTTTTCCAGAAAATGATGGCGGCGCCGAGCAGAATGCCGACGAGTACGACGCCCAGAATGGACTTCCGGGACTTTTTATCGATATTGAACTTCATGTTGAGATTCCTGTGAAATTACTTGCTCTGGTCCGGCCTGAGCTGGACATAGCGCCCGAGGTCGGCTACCGAGCGGTAGCGATCGGACAGCGCTCGCAAATATTGGGCACGCGTCTGGAACAGGGTCCGCTGGGCATCGAGCACATCGAGGAAGCTGAATTTGCCGGCCTCGAAGCCTGTTACCGCGGCGTCATATGTAGTTTGCGCGACCGGGAGGATGTCGGCCGTGATGCTGGCGATTTCCTGCTGCGCCAACTGGGCACGCTGATAGGCCTCGCTCAACGCCTGGCCCACACGCAGGCGTTCGGCATCGAGATCGCTGCGCGCTTTGTCGGTGCGGCGCAGCGCGGCCAGCATGTTGCCCTGATTACGGTTGAACAGCGGCAAAGGGACCGAAACGCCGAGGACCGCCTGGTTATGGCCGATCTGCTCATCGCGCTTGCTACCCACGGTGACCGTGACATCCGGTACACGCTGCGCGCGTTCAAGCCGTACCTGGGCCTCTTCCCGCTCGACTTGGTTCCGGGCCCGGCGCAGTTGCGGCCCTGCTTCGAGCTGCCGGCGCAGCGCGTCCAAAGGCGGTAACGCCTGGACATCACTAGCTGGCCGCTCCAGCGACAGCGGCCCTGCGTCGGTGCTGCCCCAGAGCGCGCCGAGCCGCTGCTTGGCCAGGTTTAGCTCGGACGACGCTTGCGCCAGTTCGAGCCGCGCACCCGCTTCCGCAACCCTCGATCGGGATTCTTCAATGGGTGAGATGCGGCCCGCAGTGACGCGCTTGGACGCCGCCAGCGTGGCCTTTTCGGCGACCTGCACCGATGCCCGTGCCAGCTCCAGGCGTTCCTGGGCAATGAGCGCTTCGAAATAGGCGGTGGTGACATCGGCACGTAACTGCGCCAGCGTAACCGCGACGTCCTGAAGAGCCACCTGCCGCTCACGCTCCGCCACATCGACGCGCGCCGAGCGTTTGCCGCCCAATTCGAGGCGCTGGTTGATCTGAACGGTTTGTGTCCGGTTGGTGCGATCCATACCCTCGCGTAGAACGGAGAGCTCAGGATTGGCGATGAGACCGGCCTGTGACTTGGAGGCGTCCGCAATCGCGACACTTTGCGTTGCAGAACGCAGTGTCGGGTTCGACGCCAAAGCCAAGCGTATTGCCTCCTCCAGGTTGATGACTGTCGCCGTGGTCGACGGCGCCGGTGCATACGGGCGCGCGCTTACTGAAATTGTTTGCTGATCACTTTGCTGTACAGCAGCTGCGAGCAACGGCATGGATAATGCCGCTGCTCCCAACATGATGAATCTTGGTCGCATGGATAACTCCGAAAATGAAAACGAAGGTCATCCGGCGGTGGCATAGCAGGACTTGGGCTGCACTGAGCGCCCGAAGTCAATCTGCCAAATCAGGAAAAATATGGCTCCGCCGGATCTACGCGGCGGAATTCCATTGAGGCCGTTCAGGCGGCGAAGTGTAGATGGTGGACAGCGGGACAATATCCGTGTCCGGAGCAGCGCTAGCCCATTGCAGATACAGCGGGGCATGCCACGTATCGATCGCAACCGTGGCGTGATGACACGATGCGCAGTGGGTGTGTACGGCGAATTTTTTCACTACGGACGAAGTATCTTTGGCAGCGACCGGAAACTCGTCACCGTCCTCGACGTGCTGGTGATGGCCGAAGTGCTGCGCGGCGCGGCCCGTCTCGTGCATGCAATACGCAGCCACCGTCGTCCAGCTGAACTGGAGAGCGACAATGGCTGCAATGATGTACACGAAGCGACGGGTCATGGGCGGAATATAGCATGGCCCGACGATGGCCTGCCAGACAATGCGCGCGCCGCCGCGACGTGTCGCCCTGTGTCGCATCTGATTATGCTCCCTTGGCCGAGCCTGCAGCCTGACGGAACCGCAGCAGCCTGAGCTCGAACGTGATCGTCGAAACGTGGTGACGCTCAGCAGGTAACACGACCGAGTCCGACGGAAGGTAAAGAACATGTCCGAACACAGAGGCTGGGCAGTGAGGCTCTGCCAGGGCCGATCTGTCGTCGTCGGCTACGAATATGGCTTCAGCAGCGACGGCGCCGGCCTGCCCGACGCTGTGATGGGTAACGCCCGCGGGTGTCGTCACGCAACACTTGTCCGCCGCTGCCAGGGCAACCTGGAGCGGATAGACAAGAAGAAGGAGGATGATGACCCAGCGGCGCATTGATAGTCTTATGACGTTGAAGTGCTCAAGCCGCGCAGTTCGGCACGGGCACGCCCAATGATGTCGCGTGCTCCCGAAAGGCCGAGCACGGCCATGATACTGGCAACCGCGATATCGGGCCAACCAGCTTTGGTGCCGAAGACCCCGATGGCGGCCAGCAGCACAGCCAGGTTGGCGATCATGTCATTACGGGTGCAAAGCCAGACCGAGCGCATGTTGGCGTCTCCATTACGGAAGGCGTACAGCAGGAACGCGACCGCACCGTTTGCGACAAGAGCCACGATGCCGATTACGCCCATGGTTTCTGCTTCCGGCACGTGGCTGCCCAGGCCAATCCAGAGTGCACGCGCCAACACGAGCACGCCGAACGCGCCCATGACGATGCCTTTGACGTAGGCCGCGCGCGAACGCCAGATCGTGGCCATCCCGAGCACGAACAAGGAGACAGCATAATTGCCGGCATCCGCCAGGAAGTCAGCCGAGTCCGCCATCAGGGCAACAGAGCCTGATTTCACGCTGCTTACCAGCTCGACGCCGAACATCATGAAGTTGATGAGCAACGCGATCCAGAGAACCTTGCGATAGCGGTGGTCCGGTGGCGGCGATTGGGAACTGCACGATCCAGAACAGCAAGACGACATGGAAACCTCCAAAGCCAATGACCGTATTAAAATCCCTCTAGCTACTACAAGGTCAAGTGGAGAGTTACATGAATATGCGAATTGGTGAGCTGGCGAAACTGACGGGATGTCAGCCCGAAACTATACGGTTCTATGAGCAAAAAGGACTGCTGCCACCGCCGCTCAGGTCCCAGGCAAACTATCGGATGTATGATGCCGCCCATGTCGAGCGCCTGCACTTCATCAGGCGCTGCCGCTCCTTGGGAATGTCGCTGGATGAAGTGCAGACCCTGCTCGGCTTTCAGAATCAGCCGGATCAGCCGTGCGGCGGCGTGAATGACCTGGTCGACCGACATATTATCTCGATTGATCGGCATATTGCCGAGCTGCAAGCTCTGCACGCTCAGCTTTCCGAGCTGCGGCAGACATGCGACTCGGCTCGCCCTGCGGGACAGTGCAAAATCCTGAAGCAGCTCAGCGATACAACCCCACCGTTACCAGCGAATGAATCCATCATCTAGCCGAGGGAACTGCCGAAACCGCAGCAGCCCCCCCGATGGACGCCACATATAAAGCTCCTCCTCTAGCTCCGCCGATTCTTCCGTACCGGACGAGTCAGCTTTCGCTGACCTCCGTCCTTGCGAGGTTTGCACTTATCGCTCCATCGAAGCCATGCAAGGAAAAATAGCACCGCGACCAGAACGCAAGCAGATACAACGAACGCAAGAAGAATTGTCAGGCTGTCGAAATCTTCTGGCGCATGCATTTGTAGCCATTTTCCCTATTTTGCCTTGCGCGACGACCAATGGAAGTGCGTGACTGCCCAGGTGTCGCCTATTTTCTCGAGCACTGCGGTCTCGGTTCCAAACAAACGAACCGCCGAACCTTTATACGTGCCTTGCGTCTCGGTTTCCTGAATGACGACGGCCATGTCGCCAGCAATCCGCTCGCTTCCCTTTATCACCTTCCGGCTTGTGTTCTTTGCGAATGCGACATCGGCGGGAAGATGGTGCCCTGCGTACTCGTCCTTGGACTGCTCGACATGACCACTCTCGAAGATCTGGACTGCGGGACTGAGTAGCGACAGCGCCCTTGCGGTATCACCGCTGGCGACCGCTGCATGGTATTCCCCAACGACCTCGGTCGGACTGGCGGCGAAGACGGAAAGTGATGTCGCGGCAAAAAAGGCGAGGCAGAACAGTCGGCGCATCGAGGCTCCTTATAGACCGAAATTACAAGCCTGACATTACACCAGAGATGGGTAAGCACCTCAAATTTTTTTTCGACAGTCCTACCTCGATACTTTGTCGTCATGGCCGGCAACTGGATTCCCAATCACGTCCGAACTGCACGAACACGTGCAAATAGCTGCATCTTCAGCCACTGACGCACACGCGGCGTGTTCGACTCAAAAGGCAGATAGAACAGGTAAGCGCCGCCAACAAGCACCAGATACATTCCGGCGTACATGAGGTAATGGGACAGCCGGTAGGGCGAGAGCTGGCCGAGACCCAACATTGACCCGAGCAGATGCCCCATCAACAGGATCAGTGGCACGTGCAGCACGTACAAGGTGAATGAAAAATTCGCGAAGAACCGTCCGGTCCGGTCCAGCCAGTCCAGCTTGGGCCCCAGGCGGCGCTTGAACTGCATGCTCGACAGGAATAGTACGAACAGCAGGCTGAAAACTAGATACTGCGGAAAGCCTTCCGGCGTGATGTCGGTTTTACCCTTCAGCCGGATGACGACGGCGCTGCCGACGAACAGGAACAGCAAGGTCCAGCGCCATAGCGGGCCCGCCTCGATCTTCACCCGTGAGAACGCAGCGCCTAACAGCCATATCGAAAAATAAATTAAGATGCTGCCGTGCACCAACTGGAAGATGGCGCCGATCGCCAACACCGCCGCGGCCCGCGTCGCGATTGTCCTGCCGCGAAATACCAGCACTAGAAGCGGGAACAGCACGTAGTACCAGGTTTCATTCGCCAGGCTCCATAATGGGAAGTTGCCGCCGAATGGAGGAACGACAATTGTCTGCAGCCCGATCATGTTCCCGAAAAACGTGCTCATCGAGTACAGCTCGGACGTCGAATACGACACGTGCGCCGTATCGAGGGCACCAACGGCAGCACCTGCAAGCAACACGGCCAGGAAAGTCGGCACAAGCACGACCCACAGCCGTGAGACCCTGTCGATGGTGTAATTCTGGAACGCCCGATCCGAGTCCAGTTTGTTGAGAAAGCTTCCGCCGACCAGCCAGCCACTGAGCACGAAAAAGACGATCACGGCCAGGTAAGCGAAACCGGCGCCGAACGCCAGGCCCTGAAACAACAACGGCGGGCTCGTTACTGTACCGAAGCCGGGATACATCTGGGCACGCAGATGTGCTGCGGCCACCACTAGCGCTGCGAGTCCCCTCAACAGGGAGATCAACATCGAGTGCCAACAGTCTTCCTGCAGATTCGTCTTTTCAAGAATGGTGATTTTAGGCATGACAGCCTCGCTATTTGTGAAAAACCCGAATAATGATATAACCCAGCCATTGTTGATGTCCTGACTAGCCCCAAGTGCAGGTGACACTTACGGGACATCGCTAAGGTCAGGGATTCCGAGCCGCTAAAAAGCTGTGCCTTGATGCATTCTCTTGATTTGCGGTACCATGCTTGGACGATGCGCACGATCTTTCGCCTTCTGCTGTGGCTTTCAATCACGGTGCTGTCCCTGCAGGGCGGCGCTGCGATGGCGGTCGGGCAGCCTGAACAGGCCGTGCACGAACCGGTGGTCATGCCCGGCCACCAACACCATCGGGCCGCCGTGCAAGCAGACGGCGAGCACTGCACCGAGGCTGGCTCGAAGACAATGGTTTCGTCGCACGCCAAGTGCGCCGCTTGCGCAAGTTGCTGCGTTGGCGCCGCCGCGCCTCCTGCACTACTGCCGACCTTTCACGCACCGCCGTTCTCTTCTTCGCTGCACGCGCTCGCGGAGGCCGCGATGACCTCCTTCGTCCCTCCCGCCCTCGAGCGACCACCACGCCTCGAGCTCGTTTGATTTTCCGGGCGCGCTGACGGCGCGCATCCGGGCTGCCTGGTGCGGCCCTCATCAACACGATACAAACCATGAAATTTTCAGACCTGCTGCTGTTCGCAGCTGGCGTGTCGCTGCTCGCTTGCGCGCAAGCGCAGCAGACCTTGGCGTCCGCCGCCGACGCGAATGCGCCTGTCGCGCCCCTGCAGTACCAATCCGTCTTCGGCGATGTCGCCGCGTCGAAGGAAGCGCCGCAACCACCCGATAAACGCTGGGCGCGCGCTAACCGCGTCGTCCTCGGCGAGGAAGCAGAAGCTCCCATATCGGGCGAACAGTCCACTGCTGGCGTATCCCAGAAGGTCTCCACGCAGGAACCGATGCACGGCAAGCACGAACACAAAGGAGCGCACCAGTGAACTCACCTGTACGACCTGGCCTGCGCCGATTGGCCGTAGCACTCAGCGCCGCGCTGCTAGCAGGCTGCGCGAGCTTTTCCCAGGATGGCGGACTCGATGATGTCGCCCGGATGACGCAGGAACGCATCGCCCAGCCGGCACCGTTGAAGCGGGACCGGGACTCGCGGGCCGAAGTGACCGCCCTGCTCTCCAAGCCCCTCACTGCCGACGCCGCGGTGCGCATTGCGCTGCTCAACAACCAGGGCCTGCAGGCATCCCTGGCCGAGCTCGCGATCGCCGAAGCGGACTTCGTCCAGGCTGGGCGTTTGCCGAACCCGGGCTTCAGCTTTGGCCGGGTTCGCGGCGGCGGCGAGACCGAAATCGACCGGGGTCTGTCCTTCGACCTAGCGGCGCTCGTGACCCTGCCGGCCCGCACGCGCATCGAACGCCGCCGCTTCGAACAAGCCAAGCTGCAGGCGGCAATGCAGGCCGTGAACCTGGCGGCCGACACGCGCAAGGCGTACTACTCAGCCGTGGCCGCAGCGCAGGCGTCGGCCTTCGCGGACAAGGTACGCGTATCGGCCGAGGCGGCCGCCGAGCTTGCCGCGCGCATGCGCGCCACAGGCAACTGGAGCACTCTCGACACCGCGCGTGAGCGCGCCTTCTACCAGGACGCGTTGACCCAGCAGGCCCAAGCCCGCCTGCAGGCCTCGACCGCACGCGAGGAACTGGTCCGCCTGCTGGGCCTGTGGGGCCCTTCCCTCGCATTCACCCTGCCGGACCGGCTGCCCGATCTGCCCGCCCAGCCAGACCAGCCGGCCAATGCCGAAGCGACCGCGCTATCACAGCGCCTCGACGTCCTCATCGCGCGTCAGGATGCGCAGGCGACGGCACAGGCGCTCGGCATGACCAAGACGACTGGCTTCATCAATGTGTTCGATGCGGGTTACGCCAACAAGAGCACGACCGGCGCGCCCCGCGAGAACGGCTACGAAGTTTCGCTCGAGTTGCCGCTGTTCGACTGGGGCGGCGCGCGCGTCGCGCGGGCACAGGCAACGTACATGCAGGCGGTCCACCGTACCGGCGACATCGCCGTGAAAGCGCGCTCCGAAGTGCGCCAGGCCTATGCGAGCTATCGCACTGCCTACGATATCGCCCGCCACTATCGCGACGAGGTCGTCCCTCTTCGCAAGCAGATCGCCGATGAAGTGCTGCTCCGCTACAACGGCATGCTGGCCAGCACCTTCGAACTGCTTGCCGAATCGCGCGAACAGCTTGCGGCCGTCAACGCCTCCATCGCAGCGCAGCGCGATTTCTGGATCGCCGACACCAATCTTCAGACCGCCATGAATGCAGGCGGCAAAACCGATGCAAGGACAGCACAATGATTTCCCGTCGAGATTTTTTCAAAGGCGCCGGCGCCGTCGCGGTAAGCAGTGCCGCGGTCAGCCGTGTGGGCGCAGCATCGCTGCCCGAAGCGATGGTAATGAACAATGCAAAAACCCATGTGCCGCCTCCGCCCGCCACCGGGCGTCCGTTCAACCCGGTCGTAACCCTGAACGGCTGGTCCCTGCCCTGGCGGATGAACAACGGCGTAAAGGAATTCCACCTGATTGCCGAACCGGTGGTGCGCGAGTTCGCTCCCGGCATGAAGGTCAACTTGTGGGGCTACAACGGCCAGTCCCCGGGCCCGACCATCGAGGTCGTCGAGGGTGACCGGGTGCGTATTTTCGTCACCAACAAGCTGCCTGAGCAAACCAGCGTGCACTGGCATGGTCAACGCCTGCCGAACGGCATGGACGGCGTGACCGGCCTCACCCAGCCGGGCATCCCACCAGGCAAGACCTTCGTCTACGAATTCGTGGCGCGGCGCCCGGGCACCTTCATGTACCACCCGCACGCCGACGAGATGACCCAGATGGCGATGGGCATGATGGGCTTCTGGGTGACGCACCCGAAGGACATCGCGCGGTTTGCCGTCGACCGCGACTTCGTGTTCCTGCTCAGCGCCTATGACATCGAACCGGGCAGCTATACGCCGAAGGTCAACACCATGCTGGACTTTAACCTCTGGACGTTCAACAGCCGGGTCTTCCCGGGGATCGACGCGATGCCGGTACGCCAGGGCGACCGTGTGCGCATCCGTGTCGGCAACCTGACTATGACCAACCACCCGATCCATCTTCACGGCCATGAGTTCGAGGTGACCGGCACCGATGGAGGCTGGACGCCGCCCGGCTCGCGCTGGCCGGAGGTGACGACGGACGTCGCCGTCGGCCAGATGCGGGCAATCGAGTTCATCGCCACTGACCCGGGCGACTGGGCATTCCACTGCCACAAGTCACACCACACGATGAATGCGATGGGCCATAACGTGCCGACGCTGATCGGCGTAGATCACCGCGGCATCGCCGAAAAGATCAGCAAGATCGTGCCGGACTACATGGTCATGGGCGAAAAGGGAGGGTCGATGGGTGGCATGGAAATGCCAATCCCGGAGAACACCCTGCCGATGATGACAGGTGACGGGCCGTTCGGCGGCGTCGAGATGGGCGGCATGTTCACCGTGCTGAAGGTGCGCAAGGACCAGAAGCGTGGCGACTACTCTGACCCGGGCTGGTACAAGCATCCGGCGGGTACGGTCGCCTACGAATGGACTGGTCAGTTGCCTGAGCCTGTACGCAGCAGCGACGCCGGACGCAGCCTGATGCCGTCCACCAGCAAGCCCGACGTCGAGCTGCAGGTGCGCAAACCCATGGGACACATGGATCACTAATTCGTCAGGGCTGCACGCACGGGCGGTGTTCGAATCTGCGAGACGCCGCCCTGCCTGAGAGCGATTCTTACTTGTTCTGGTGCTTTTGCAGCCAGGCGTCGAACTTCTGGATGTCCTTCTGTTGCGACGCGATGATTTTCTTCGCCTCCTTGACCATCTCCGGGTTTTTTCCGGATTCCACTTCGGCCTTGGCCATGTCGATGCCGGCCTGATGGTGGGCCCGCATCATCATCGCAAAGTCGTGGTCCGTGTCGCCGGACATCTGCATATCGCCCATCTTCTTCTGGTTCTCTTGCATTGCCATGTGCATCTTCATGGACCCGTCCGACCCGCCCGACTTCATCTGGTCGTGCATGCCGGAACTCGATTGCGCCAGGACCGAACCGGATCCGGCGAAAGCAAACACGGCGGCAAGGGCCGCATGCGCAAACGGCCGGGTGAGAGGGCTCTTGGCGAATAAGGCATTGGTTTTCATCTTTTCTCCATTGGGTGAAAGTAGTGTTCTACACAGCAGGCGTATCAATGCGCACCTGCGCCCATGCCTGCCGGCTGAGCCTTGCTCATCGAGCCCATCCGGCGGCACTCGGCCGCGCACCGGCGGCAGGCATCCGCACACGCCTGGCAATGCTGCATCTGGTGCTTGCCGCATTCCTCGGCGCACATGTCGCACACCTCGGCACATGCTTGGCAGATGGCCGATGCCGCTTCGCCGCCACGCGCCATCACGGACGCAGCCAGCCGACACAGTTGGGCACAGTCGATATCAAGCGCGATGCAGCGCGCCATCATCTTCACGTCCTCTTCCTGCAAGCAGGCAGCGGCGCACATGTCGCAAGCGTCGGCGCAGTCGTTACAGGCCTCGATACAGGATTCGAATTGCTGGTTTTGCATGATAATCTCCTTTGAAAAATATCGACGAACTCCCTTTCAGAACCGCCCTCTTCCAGATCTGCAGGGTTGACGAAGCCACCCTGCATCGTTATCAGAACCAGATACGCACGCCTGCAACGATCTGCGTATTCTTGTTTCGTTCTCTCCTCTCCCGTGCATAGTCGGCGGTGTCGCCGAAATTGCGCGCCCAGGTCACGCCGACATACGGGGCGAACTGGCGCCGGATCTCGTAGCGCAGGCGCAGGCCAAGTTCGAGATCGGACAGCCCGCTGCCCACGCCTCTGGCCGGATCGGCGCGGCTGTACAGGTTGGCCTCGACTTCGGGTTCCAGGATCAGCTGCTGCGTGAACAGCAGTTCGTAGCGCACGTTGAAACGGGCGGCAAGCCTTCCACCGGACCAGTAGGCGGTCGCTTCCGTATCGAACCAGTATGGCGCCAGGCCGCGCACGCCGAAGGCCAGCCAGTTGCGCGAATCACCGCCCCCGCTGTCGTGGCGTACGCCGAGCTGGGTACTCCAGAACGTCGCGAAGGTGCGATCCCACAAGGCTTCCGTGCGCAGGGACTGCAAGTGCCCTCCGCGCCGCTCACCCTCGGCCTTGAACCAGGCCTTGTTGTAGTCGTTCCCGTACCACGCGTCGGCGTCGAGGTTCTGGCCGTGTTCGCCGTCACCCTTCGCGTATTCGAACTTGTCGAGCAGGATCCGGCCGAAGCGCATCTCGTCGTTCATCTCGTTGCCAGGCAGGCGCGCGAAGCTCGTGCCTTCAGCATAGGCGTCCGGATCGCGTGCGTCGGGCGGTGGACTGCCGCCCTGCATCGGGCCCATCTTCATGTCGTGGCCCATTCCACCCATTCCGTCCATGCCGCCCATCGCTTGTCCCATGCTGTGGTCCATGCTTGGTTTGCCCTGTTGCGGCGCAGGCTTTGCGCCCTGCACTTGGCCGTCACCCGCATGATTCATCTGCGAATGATCCATCCCGGACTGGTCCATCTGCGATTTTTCCATCTGGGTATGGTCCATATGAGAATGATCCATCTGGGAGTGGTCCATTCCTTCCATCGTTTTGGACCGGCCCGTGCCGGATGCCTGGCCGGTGCCGCCCTCCTTCGGCGGCTCGGTCGTCTGAGCCGATGCCGCGTCCGCAGCCACGAGGCCAAAGATCAGCAGCGCGACCGCTGCACCGGTTTTCGTCGTTGCGGTTTTCATGAGACGACCACCTCCCTGAACATGCCTGCTTCCATGTGATAAAGAAGATGGCAGTGGTAAGCCCAATGGCCTGGGGCGTCGGCCGTCACCCGGTAAGTGACGCGCTGGGCCGGCTGCACGTTGATCGTGTGCTTGCGGACCAGGAACTCCCCGCTTGGCGACTCGAGCTCGCTCCACATGCCATGCAGGTGGATCGGGTGGTTCATCATGGTGTCGTTCACCAGCACGATGCGTAGCCGCTCGCCGTGCCTGAAGTGGACGGGCTTGGACTCCGAAAACTTCTGGCCATCGAAAGACCACATGAAGCGCTCCATGTTGCCGGTCAGGTGCAGTTCGATCTCGCGGGTCGGCTCACGGTCATCGACCGGTCCGCCGATCGTGTGGAGGTCGGCATAGGTCAGCACGCGCCTCCCGTTGTTGCGCAGATTGACACCGGGGTCGTCGAGATTGGTGCGAGGCATGTCGACGTGCATGTCGACACCCGGGCCATACTCGGTGCGGGCGTGGGTGACTTTCGGAGGCGTGCCCTGGGCCATTGGCATCGCGTGACCGCCGCCATGGCCAGCGTGCTGCATCGGCATCTGCATCTGCCCGTGGCCCTCGCCCATCCCGCCGTGGGACATGCCCGGCATGTTATGCATGCCCTCCATCGAGTGCATGTCGTGCGGCGCCTTCCCTTCCTTGCCCGGCGCCTGGTCCATGCCCGACATGCCGCCCATGCTCCCCATTGCCATCGCGCCCATCATGTCCTGCATGGCCAGCCATTGGGGCGGATCCATCTCGGGCACCGGGGCAGACATGCCCGCGCGCGGCGCGAGCGTCGCGCGCACGAAGCCGGAACGTCCGATCGACTGCGCGAAGATGGTGTAGGCCTGGTCGCCGGTTGGCTCGACCAGCACGTCATAGGTTTCGGCAACGGAAATCCGGAATTCATCGACCGGCACCGGCTCGACATCCTGTCCGTCCGCGGCGATCACCGTCATCTTCAGGCCCGGAATGCGAACGTCGAAGATCGTCGTCGCCGAGCCGTTGATGAAGCGCAGCCTGACTTTCTCACCCGGACGGAACAAGGCGGTCCAGTTCCTGTCCGCAGGCGTACCATTGATCAGGTAGGCCATCCTCACGCCCAGGTTGCGACTGGCGGTCACGTCGCTGAAGTCGGTCGGCAGCATGCGCATCTGGTTCCACATCTTGCGCTTGTCGAGCGCGGCCCCGAGGCCGTTCTTCCGTATGTCGCTCAAGAACTGGCCGACGGTCGGCTGGTTGGTGTTGAAGAAGTCGCTCGTTTTCTTGAGCTTGGCGAAGACCTTGGCGGGATCGCCATCGACCCAGTCCGACAGCATGACGACATAGTCACGGTCCGCCTTCACCCGTTCGCCGTTCTTCGGCTCGATCACGATCGAACCGGCCAGGCCGCTCTGTTCCTGAAACTCGGAATGGCTGTGGTACCAGTAGGTCCCGCACTGCTTGACCTGGAAGCGATATGTGAAGGTCTGGCCCGGAGGAATTCCGGTGAAACTGATGCCGGGCACGCCGTCCATCTCCGCCGGCACCAGGATGCCGTGCCAGTGAATGGAACTCGTGACCGGCAGCCGATTGGTCACGCGCAGCGTCACGGTGTCGCCCTCGCGCCAGTACAGGACCGGCCCAGGAACCTGGCCGTTGACCGCGGTGGCGACCTGGGGTGCGCCGGTGAAGTTGACCGGTGCCGGCATGATCTCGAGGTCGAATTCGGTGCCGCGCAAGATCGGCTGCGCGGACTGACCGGCTGCCAGCAGTCTGGCTGGCACCAGCCCGGCGAGAGCGGCGGCTCCAGCGCCCTGCAGGAGCCGCCGCCGCCACCGGTTCACGGCGCTCCCCTCAAAAACACGTTGCTGCATGAAGTATTCCCCTAGATGAAGTGGTGAAACAATTGCCGCAGTACGGACCCGCGTCGCGCACACAGGCGCACTCGCAACAAACCTCGCTGCGCACCTGCAACTACTTGGCGAATGCGGCCTGCGCGCACTCCCAAAGCGTGCGGGCTCCGCGCGTGTTTCGTCGATATCGAAATTCGAATGAAGATGGATGGCTGGTAGGCGTCGATCGATGGCATGTCGCGTGCATCCCGCATGCGCGACGTCTCCGACGGATGCCGAGAGAGCGTTCAGCCAATCTGGGAAGTCAAGCGCGTGGCGGTCGCTCTATGCGGGATGGGATCCAGCCCGTGAAGGAGGAGATTGGGGAAACGGAGTTAGTTGCAAACTGCTCTGCAGGAAACCCAGCAACCGCGAACGGCGGGGGCGCCGAGGCGCCGATATAACCGGCACTGCACGCCCGGCAGGAAGAATGCTTTTGGTGGGCGCCACTATCGCAGGGCATGTCATGATCTGCGACGACGCTGGCGTGCGCTTGTGCGGTCGACTGGGTCATCGACAACGCCATCTCATGCTCGTCGCAGTCATCCATGACCGCAGCTTCCGGGCTTGCCGACGTAGTATGCGCCATTCTGCATGGCGATGTGATCGTGGCGGCGATGCCCTGCATGGGCAGCGACACGATCAGTATCCATAGCATGAGGACTCGAACGAATGGGCGCATGTAAATCAATCTAGCACATGCAAAAATGACATGTCCGCACGATACGGCACCGCAACGTTCGAAGCTTACCTACCGATGGGATTGCCGATACATTCGCATATGCTAGAATCGACGTGTGAAAGCCATCCTGAAAGTCTTGATCGTCTGGATGACGTTGCTGGCGGTGCCGCTCCAAGGCTTCGCTTCCGCGACGATGTCCTTTTGTGTGCCGCCAGTGGCGGCACAGGACAGTCACGACCACGAATCGATGGCCGACGACGCCGACATGTCCAGTGCTCACGCCCATGACGAGCACGCGGGTTCGGATATGCAGGCCGATCATCATCCCGCGTCTCATCATCAGGCCGGCAAGTGTGCCACCTGTTCGACATGCAGCGCCTGTTTGTCGATGGCACCGTCGTTCGTTGCCGTGCTACCGGCAACTGCTTCTTCGTCAACAACCATTCCCTTTGACCGGCATCTCTTGCCATCGGTCTACCTTGCGCTTCTAGAGCGACCTCCACGCGTCTGACCTTTCACACTGCTGAACGTTTCGTTCCTGCCAAGGCACGGACATACCTGGCTACGTCTTCGTCGCCGGCACCTCAGCGTGCACAGCCCTTCTTTATCTGTAACTAAAACGGACCGCGTCAGGCCGGCAAGCGCCGTCGCGCGTCCACTGCAATTGAATTTTGACTGTTTTGGAGCTTCAAATGATTCGTTTTTCTTCCCTGTTCAGCACCCTCCTCGTTTCCGCCGGCCTTGCACTGGCAGCGGCCAATGCATCGGCACAGATGCAGATGCAGGACCACAGCCAGCACCACGCCGTGCCTGCCGCTTCGCAGGATGATGCGAATGCGCTGACCGATGGTGAGGTCAAGAAAATCGACAAAGACACCGGCAAGCTGACGGTGCAACATGGCCCGCTGACCAATCTCAACATGCCTGGTATGACCATGTCCTTCAAGGTGCAGGATCCAGCGATGCTCGACCAGGTGAAAGCTGGAGACAAAATCCGGCTGCGTGTCGAACGCATCAACGGCGCCTTCACGGTGACCAAACTGGAAGCGGCCAACTGAAGCTGCAGGCGTTCTGTCGGCGCTGCGGGCAGAACGCCGCACATCCATACCTCGACCTAACCACCGAATCAGGAATAAAAACATGTCCATCAAACACATCCTTGCCTTGGCCACTTTCGCTTTCGCAAGCACCGTAACTTCGGCCGCATTCGCACACGCCAAACTGCAATCGTCGGACCCTCAGACCGGCAGTACACTCGGCGATGCACCGAAGCAGGTGCGCCTCAAGTTCAACGAGGCGCTCGAGCCTGCGTTCAGCAAAATCAAAGTGATGGGACCCCAAAATAACGAAATCCCAGTCACCGCGACCACCGTCGACAAGGCGGATCCCACCGTCATGACGGCGCCGCTCCCGCCGCTGTCCTCGGGCGAGTATCACATCCAGTGGTCGACGATGACCCACGACGGTCACAAGGCAAAGGGCGAAGTCACGTTCAAGGTCAAGTGATGGGGCTGGAGCTGCAAACTGTCCAGCACCTTGTCACTGCCCTCCTGAACCTCGCCATAGCTGTCGTCACAGGTGCGAGCGCCTCACGCTTGTGGCTTGGCCGTGACGTATCCAGCTGGGTCGAGGCGCGTCGCCAGCCCGTCCGCAAGGCCGCATTCGCCGGTGCCGCGGTCGCGTTGGTCGCCAATGTCGTGCTTCTGTGGCTGGAATCGGCGTCGATGGCTGAGGTCCCCGTCACTGAAGCGGCCGGTGCTGCGTGGTCGATGCTGACTTCGACACACCTTGGGCTCGCGTGGTCCATTGGGATGTTCGGGCTGGCCATGGCTGCCGTGGGGACTTGCTTGCGCGGCGATCGAAACCAGGGTCCTGCACTACTGACTTTGGCGTCGCTCGCCGTGTTCTGGTACACGCGCAGCATGGTCAGCCACGCTGCCAGCGAGGGCGACTTCAGCCTGCCCTTGCTGGCGGACTGGATCCACCTCGGCCTGATCAGCCTGTGGGTCGGGGAAGTGTTCCTTGCTGGCGGGGTCATGTTGAGGGCAAGCGAAAACATGGCCGCGGCCGACAGGTGTGCGCGGGCGGCTTATGTGGCGTCCCTGTCCAGCTCGGCGACGTTGGCGCTCACCGGCATTTTCGCCACAGGCCTGTATGCAAGCTGGCGGAACCTGGGCGGATTCGAGCACCTGTCCGGCACCCCGTATGGCAACACCCTCGTGGCGAAGCTGCTGCTCGTGGGCATTGCGGCGGTGCTGGGTGGGATCAATCGCTTTTTCGTGATGCCGCCATGGCTCGCACGCGAGTCCACAGGAACTGCCGTGCCGGAGCTTCTGCCGATGCGCTTCAAGCGCATACTTTGGATCGAAGCCCTTGTCTTGCTGGCCGTTGTCATTCTGGCCGCCTGGCTTGCATCGACATCGCCCCCGGGCGAACAGATGTAGGACGTTCCAGCTGACTGGTAGTCGTTTTTACGCCGGCAGCCGACCACATCCGTCGGCTGCCGGCACACTGGAGAAGAATTATGTTCATCGGAAAATTCAAGAACCTCGCGGTCGCTGCCCTGATCGGGCTGCCGATGCTGGCCAGCGCCGCAACCCAGGCCGTCGAGGTCTACAAGACCGCAACCTGCGGCTGCTGTGAAGCGTGGGTCAAGCACCTGCGGGCCAACGGCTTCAAGGTCAATGCGCACGATGTCGCCAATCCATCCGACACCCGCGAGAAAATGGGCATTCCCGATCGGCTAGGCTCATGCCACACCGCAGTCGTCGGCGGGTATGCGATCGAAGGGCATGTGCCAGCCGCCGAGATCAAGCGGCTGCTTGCTGCGAAGCCGAAAGCGAAAGGTTTGGCGGTCCCGGCAATGCCGCCAGGTTCTCCGGGAATGGAAGGCCCGACGCGCATGCCGTACGACGTTCTGCTGGTCCGCAACGACGGCAGTACCACGGTCTACAAGCACTACAACTGAGCGATCGGGCGCCTGCAGCTACTTCGCTGTGCCGCGCAGGCGCAGCGCGTTGGTGATCACGGATACCGAGCTCAGACTCATCGCCAGCGCCGCGATCATCGGTGACAGCAGGCGGCCGGTGAACGGATAAAGCGCGCCTGCGGCCAACGGAATCCCGAGCGCGTTGTAGAAAAAGGCGAAAGCCAGGTTCTGCCACATGTTTCGCACAGTCTCCAGCGACAGCAGGCGCGCCCGCGCGATACCGCGCAGGTCGCCCTTGACCAGGGTGACGTGGGCCGAATTGATGGCGACATCGGTTCCGGTACCCATCGCGATACCCACATTGGCCTTGGCCAGTGCGGGGGAGTCGTTGATGCCATCCCCCGCCATCGCGACCGTCTTTCCTTCAGCCTGAAGCCTTTCCACCAGTGCCAGCTTGTCCTGCGGCTTGACCTCGCCATAGACTTCCTGGATCCCGAGCTTTGCCGCAACCGACCTGGCGGTGGTGACACCGTCACCGGTCGCCATGACGACCGTGATGCCGGCGTCCTTGAGGGTTGCCAGCGCTTCTGGCGTGGTCTGCTTGACCGGGTCGGATACCGCCACGAGCCCGAGGAGCTGCCGGTTGACTGCCAGGTACATGACGCTCGCGCCTTCCTGGCGCCAGCTTTCCGCTTGAGCCGCGAGGGGTTTCCAGTCCACCCTTTCGATGTCCATGAGCGCTGTATTGCCAAGGGCAATGTGCTTGCCCTCGACAACGCCACGCACGCCGATGCCGCTGGACGACTCGAAAGTCTCCGGCTTTGCCAGGGACAGGCCGCGGGTGCGCGCCTCAGTGACAATTGCATGGGCCAACGGGTGTTCGCTGCCCTGGTCGATGCTCGCTGCGATCCGCAATACCTCCTGTTCGTTCCCGCCGGGCACCGCGGCAACCGAATGGAACGCCGGCTTGCCTTCGGTGAGTGTCCCCGTCTTGTCCACGATCAGGGTATCGATCTTGCGCATGTCCTCGATGGCCGCCGCATCACGGAACAGGATGCCCTGCGTGGCGCCGCGGCCAGTGGCTGCCATGATGGACATCGGCGTCGCCAGCCCAAGCGCACAGGGGCAGGCAATGATCAGCACCGAGACCGCATTGACGAAGCCGTACACCCAGCTCGGTTCTGGCCCGAAAAGCCCCCAACCGAGCAGCGTCAGCAAGGCAATGGCCACGACAATCGTCACGAAGTAGCCTGCCACCACGTCGGCCAGGCGCTGCATCGGTGCGCGCGAACGCTGTGCCTGGGCGACCATCTGGACGATTTGCGACAGCATGGTTTGTGAGCCCACTTTTTCTGAGCGCACGATCAGGCTGCCACTGGCATTGATGGTGGCGCCGATCACCTTGTCGCCCGGGCGCTTGGTCACGGGCACAGGCTCGCCGGTCAACATGGATTCGTCGACCGCGCTTTCGCCCTCCAGAACAGTGCCGTCGACCGGCACCTTTTCGCCCGGACGCACACGCAGCGCATCGCCGACGTGCACATGAGTCAACGGAATGTCTTCTTCCGTGCCATCGGCATTGATGCGCCGCGCCGTCTTCGGCGCCAGGCCCAGCAGCGATTTGATCGCAGCGGATGTCTGTGATCTTGCCCGCAGCTCGAGGATCTGACCCAGCAGGGTCAGGGAAATGATGACTGCGGCCGCCTCGTAGTACACCCCGATGCGCCCATGCATGAGGAAGGTTTGTGGGAACAGGCCCGGGGCCACGGTCGCAACCACGCTATAGCCGTAGGCCGCGGCGACGCCGAGCCCGATAAGCGTCCACATGTTGGGGCTGCGATTCCTGATCGACTGCACCGCGCGCGTAAAGAACGGCCACCCGGCCCACAGCACGACCGGCGTGCTCAGCACGAGCTCGATCCAGCTTTGCCCAGGCAGACCGTCCGGGAAAATACGATGCCCCGCCATCGCAAGCACGGTCACGATGACCGTCAGCGGCAGGGTCCACCAGAAGCGGCGCTTGAAATCCACCAGTTCCGGATTTTCCTCTTCTTCCAGCGACGGAAGCATGGGTTCGAGCGTCATGCCGCAAATCGGACAGTTGCCGGGCTGCGGCTGCCGAACTTCCGGGTGCATCGGGCAGGTATAGATCGCGCCTTCCGGCGCGCTCGTCGGCGGTTCATGGGCAGCGGAGCCTATGTACTGCTGGGGCGCCATCCGGAACTTGTCCATGCACCTGGAACTGCAGAAATGATAGGTCTGCCCTTCGTGCCGAATTTCTTTGGCGGGGTCGGGACCGACTTTCATCCCGCACACCGGATCGGTGAACGGCTTGTCACCGGTTCCGCTCCTGTGATGCATGTCGTGGCCAGTTCCATGGCCATGATGATGTTCGTGGCCGTTGTGGTCGTGATGCGAATGATCGTTCATATCGAAACCTTTTGTGGGTTCGTTATTGAAAGCTCACATTAGACGCTCACCCGGACTCAGGCCGCGTCTACCTGGCTTGCAGGATAGCCGGCAGCGGTAATCGCGACGGCGACTGCGTCCGGTGCTTCCACGCTTTCCACGCGGACCAGCCTGTCTTTCAACAGCACCTCGATTTTTGCGTTCGGATCCAAGGCCTGCACGGTACGGGTAACCCGGTTGGCGCAGCCGCCGCAGGACATTTTTTCTACCTTGAGCGTGTACATGGCGTTCCTCCTGTCTGATTGCTCTGGCTACAATGTAGACCTTCCCATGATGGGAAGGTCAAGCCTGATCTGCGCGGCCAGGGCCAAGACGTTTCAATGCTCGCTCGACTGTTGCTACGTCGGTCGGCCGTTCGACATTGACCCTGCGCGTTTTCAAATCGATGCCGACTTTTAAGCAGGGGTCGATTGCCCGGATTGCCGCTTTCAGCCGGTAGGCGCAAAACATGCAATACATACCGTTCACTTGAAACTCAACCATATAGCCCTCCTGAGGGGTAAGTTCAGGGAAGCGTAAACCTTCCAATAATGGCAAGGTCAATGGGTTCCGAAATCGGGCGATGTCGTAGCAGAGCCATGGCTCTTGCGTGTCGCACGTTAACTTGCTCGTTCCGACACAGCCTGCTTGATCCTTGACTGTTGACGCAAACCTCGTCGCCGAATCAGCAAGTAGACCACCGGCACCACGAACATCGAAAGCAAGGGCGCCGTAATCATCCCGCCAACCATCGGCGCGGCGATCCGCTGCATGATCTCCGAACCGGTGCCGGCCCCGACCATGGCCGGCACCAGGCCGCCGATGATCACCGCGACCGTCATCGCTTTCGGCCGCACGCGCAGCACGGCGCCCTCGCGGATCGCGTCGACCAGGTCGGCCTCGCTCCCCTTGCCTTCCGCCAGGCGCACCTCCCAGGCATGCTTCAGGTACAGCAGCATGATCACGCCGAACTCGGCCGAGACGCCCGCAAGCGCAATGAAGCCCACCCCGCCCGCCACCGACAGGTTGTGCCCCAGCAGCCATAACAGCCAGGCCCCGCCGGCCAATGCGAACGGCAGGGTCGCCATAATCAGCGCAGCCTCGTCGAAGCGGCCGAAGGTCAGGTACAGCAGCACGAAGATGATGGCCAGCGTCGCCGGCACGACCACCTTCAGCTTCGCAACCGCGCGCTCGAGGTATTCGAATTGTCCGGACCAGGACACAGAGTACCCGGCCGGCAGCCGCACCTCCTTCGCGACGACCTGCTGCATCTCCCGCACCGCCGACCTCAGGTCGCGCCCCCGAACGTCGACGTACACCCAACCCGACAGGCGGGCGTTCTCGCTCTTGAGCATGGGCGGCCCATCGTTGATGCGGATGGCGGCCACGTCGCCAAGCCGGATCTGGGCGCCCGCTCCGGTGAGCACAGGCAGCTCGCGCAGCTTCTCCAGCGAGTCACGCACCTCGCGCGGGTAGCGCACATTGATCGGGAAGCGCTGCAAGCCCTCGACCGTTTCGCCGATGTTCTCGCCGCCGACCGCGGCGGAAATCACGCTTTGCACGTCCGCCACGTTCATGCCGAAGCGGGCCGCGGCTGCGCGGTCGATCTGCACGTCGATGTAGCGCCCGCCGTTCAGCCGCTCGGCCAGCGCCGACGAGACGCCAGGCACCTTGCGCACCGCAGCCTCGATTGCGCCGGTGACGCGGTCGATCTCCTGCAGGCTATTTCCCGCCACCTTGATGCCGACCGGGCTTTTCACGCCGGTCGCCAGCATGTCGATGCGGTTGCGGATCGGCGGCACCCAGACGTTGGACAGACCCGGCACCTTGACGACCCGGTCGAGCTCTTCGACCAGCTTGTCCGGCGTCATCCCGGCGCGCCATTGGTCCCGCGGCTTGAACTGGATGGTGGTTTCGAACATCTCGAGCGGAGCAGGATCGGTGGCGGTTTCGGCCCTGCCCGCTTTTCCGAACACGGTTTGGACCTCGGGCACCGTCTTGATCAGGCGATCGGTCCGCTGTAGCAACTCCGCCGTCTTGCCCACGCCGATGCCCGGCAGCGCCGATGGCATGTACAGCAGGTCGCCTTCGTCCAACGGCGGCATGAACTCACCGCCAAGACGGCTGACCGGCCAGATCGTCGCGATGGCAATCAAGGCAGCGACCGTGAGCGTGCCCTTCGGGTGGCGCAGCACGGCGTCGAGCAGCGGCCGGTACGCGCGGATCAGGAAGCGGTTGAGCGGGTTCGCGTCTTCCCGCGGAATCCTGCCGCGGATGAGGTAACCCATCAGGACCGGAATCAGGGTTACCGCTAAGCCCGCGGCCGCGGCCATCGCATAGGTCTTGGTGTATGCCAGGGGTGCGAACAGCTTTCCTTCCTGCGCCTCCAGTGCGAACACGGGAACGAACGAGAGCACGATGATGAGCAGCGAGAAGAACAGTGCCGGCCCGACCTCGGCGGCCGCCTGTTCGATCACCTGCCAGTGTGCGGCGCCTTCCAGCCTCTTGCCAGGATGCCGGTGACTCCAGGCTTCCAGGTGCTTGTGGGCGTTCTCGATCATGACCACGGCCGCGTCGACCATCGCGCCGATCGCAATCGCGATGCCGCCCAGCGACATGATGTTCGCGTTCACACCTTGGTAATACATGATCGTATAGGCAGCAAGAATCCCCAGCGGCAAGGAGACGATGGCCACCAGTGCCGAGCGCAGATGGAACAGGAACAGCGCGCAGACCACTGCGACGACAATGAACTCCTCGACCAGCTTGTGCTCCAGGTTCGTCACCGCACGCGTGATCAGGCTAGACCGGTCATAGGTCGGCACGACTTCGACCCCCGCAGGCAGGCTGGTCTTGAGCTGGGCTAGCTTCGCCTTCACGGCACCGATGGTCTCAAGTGCGTTCTTCCCAGAGCGCATGACGATGATGCCGCCGGCGACCTCGCCTTCCCCGTTCAGCTCCGCGATCCCGCGCCGCATCTCGGGACCGACCTGCACGCGCGCGACGTCTCCCAGGGTTACCGGCACACCGCCGGCGCCGGTCCTCAGCGGAATGTGCCGGAAATCGTCGAGCGTCGCTAGGTAACCGGAAGCCCGGACCATGTACTCGGCCTCGCCCAGTTCGAGCACGGAGCCGCCGGCTTCCTGGTTCGCTTTCTGTACCGCATCGACAACGGTAGCGTGCGTGATCCCGTAGGCGCGCAGTTTGTCGGGGTCCAGTTGGATCTGGTACTGGCGCACCATGCCCCCGATGCTAGCGACTTCGGACACGTTCGGTACCGTCTTCAGTTCGTACTTCAGGAACCAGTCCTGCAGGGCGCGCAGTTGCGACAGGTCGTGCTTGCCGGTGCCATCGACCAGCGCGTATTCGTAGACCCAGCCGATGCCGGTCGCATCCGGCCCAAGCGCCGGCTTGGCCTGCGGCGGCAGGCGCGACTGGATCTGGTTCAGGTATTCCAGCACCCGCGAGCGCGCCCAGTAGGGATCGGTCCCGTCCTGGAACAGGATGTAGACGAAGGAGTCGCCGAAGAACGAGTAGCCGCGCACGCTCCGTGCGCCCGGCACCGACAGCATGGTGGTCGTCAGCGGATAGGTCACCTGGTTCTCGACGATCTGCGGCGCCTGGCCCGGATAGGTCGTGCGGATGATCACCTGTACGTCCGACAAGTCCGGCAGGGCATCGACCGGCGTACGCTGAACGGACCAGATACCCCACGCCACCAGGCCGACGGTCGCCAGCAGCACGAGGAAACGGTTGGCGATCGACCAGCGGATCAGGCGCGCGATCATTTACCGTCTCCAGACGCGCTGGCGGTGCGCGAGATAGAGATGATCTTGAACATGCCGTCATCCGACGCCTGGAATTCGAACTGCACGGTGTCCCCGACCTTGATCTCCTTAGGCAGGCCGCCGGCCGGCGGCGCGAAGCCCATCGTCATTGGCGGCCACTTCAGGCTGGGAACGGGCCCATGCGAGATCGTCACCTCGTCCTTGGCTATCTGTTCGACCTCGCCGGTTGCCCGATGCGTCGGGTTTTTCGCCGTTATGGTTGGCATGGGCTCCGCGGAGGCGGCTCCGCCAAGTCGCTGCAAGGTGCCGCGCAGACTCGCCTCCGAATCGATCAGGAACTGGCCCGACACCACGACTTTCTGGCCTTCGCTCAGGCCTTTGACGACTTCGGTCTGTCCGTTCGCCTCCGCACCCGTGGCGATCTCCATAGGCGCGAATTTTCCTTTCTCAGGCGCAGTAATCACGACGGTACGTGTACCAGTCTGGATGACGGCTTCCGATGGCACCAACAGCGTTTCACTGCTCTGCGCAGGCGCCATGTGAATGGTCGCGAACATTCCCGGCACCAGTTTCCCGCCAGGGTTGGCCAGTTCGATACGGGCCTTCAGCGTACGCGTGGCCGTGTTCACATCCGGCAGCAGTGCCTCCACCTTGCCGCTGAACTCCGTACCAGGAAAAGCCGGGCTGGTTGCACGGACGGCCATCCCCGGTCGGACCTGCGCCGCTGCACTCTCCGGCACCTCGGCATTGACCCAGACCGTGCGCAGGCCGTTAATCCGGAACAGCGGGGCCCCGAGCGAGACTGCCATTCCTTCGCGTACCGTCAGTTCGCTGACGACGCCGTCGACCGGCGCGGTGACGGTAATGCGGGGGCTGACCTTTGATCGTGCACTCACCTGCCTGACCTGTTGTTCGGTCATGCCCACCAGGCGCAACCGCTGTAGCGCGGCATCGAGCAAGCCCACGGTCTCGCCACCGGCCGGCATGCGCTTGATGGCCAGGTATTCCTCCTGTGCGGCCACCCAGTCGGGCACATATAGCTGGAGCAATGCCTGGCCCTTGCGCACCGGATCGAGCGGCGCGCGCACGAACAACTTTTCCACGTAGCCGCTGCTGCGGGCCTGGAGCAGGACGAGGTCGCGTTCGTTGAACGCCACATTGCCCACGGCGTCCAGGGTACTGGCCAGGGAGCCCTTCCGGACCTCGGCGATCCGTATGCCGAGATTCTGCTGGACGCCTGGGCTGACGGCCACGCCGCCTTCCGACTGGGCTTCGTCCGCATAGACGGGCACCAGGTCCATGTCCATGAAGGGCGATTTGCCAGGCTTGTCGAACTTCTGGCCAGGCACCATCGGATCGTGCCAGTACAGGACTCTCCGTTCCGTTTTATCGGTTCCGGGGGTGGCGATGGCTGCCGGGGCTGCGCCGTGTGCGCCCGCCCGAATACCGAGGTGATAGGCTCCGGCGCCAGTCAATCCGAGCACAACCAGCGCGCCGATGACTGAAATGATGACGCGACGGTTCATGGCCTTGCCTCCGGCTGATTCATGGAAGGCGGCATGCTGCGGCCCGACGGATAAAGAAAGTTTAGCTGCGCCCAGCGCTTTGCCGTCTCGGCCTCAAGCTGCAAGGCTTGGAGGCGGACGTCGAGTTCGTTGCGGCGCGCTGCCAATACCTCGGCCAGCCCGGCCTTGCCGCCACGGTAGGCGGCGAGAACGGCCGTGCTCTGGTCGGCGGCGATGGGTTCAAGCTCGCGTTTGTAGCGGGCGAGGCGCTCACGGCCGCTGCGCCACTCGTCCAGCATCACCCGCACTTCCGCGGCATGGGCGCGCAGCACCTCCTCGCGCTCGTCCCTGACCTGGTCGGCTTGCATGATCTTTGCCGCGAGTTCGCGGTCCTGGCGGTTCTTTCTATCCCACTGCAGCGGTACCGATAGCCCCACAGACAGCATGTTCGAATAACCCTGCCCCCGGTGCTGCAGCGACACCTCGACCGACCAGTCAGGATGCCGGTTTGCCGCGGCAAGCTGGGCTTCCGTGCGCACGATCGCTTCCTGGCGGTCGAGCACAGCGATCTCGGGGTGGTGCGCAAGCTGGCTGTCGATCGAGTCGGGATCGAGCCGGACCTGGTCGATACTTGGAAAACTTTCAGGCGCGACGTCGACATCGGGGCCCGCCCAGCGCGCTAAGGTGCTCTGCGCTGTTCTGACACGCGTATCGAATTCGCTTACCTTGTCCTGGGCAGCGCCGATACGGCCTCGGGCCGCGAATACATCGCCCTGGCTGCCCTTCCCGGCCCGGTATGCGGCTTCTGCGGCCTCGAGATCGAGCTGCGCCTGGCTGACCTGTTGGCGGACGAGGTCGGCCATCTGCTTCGCGAAATACAGGTCGATCCAGGCCTGCGCGGTTTCGCGTTCAATCCGGGCGATGGCCACTTCCTTTTCCGCTGTGGCCTTATCCGCCGTCCGGTCCAGCTGCGCCGCTCGCAGGCGCCGCTTGTCGGACCCGATCAGTTCCTGCATCACGCCGATCCTGCGCATGGTCATGAAGTCGGAACCGATATTGAAGCGGTCGGAACCGCTGACCGGCAGATTGTCGATGCCGGCACGGAGGACCGGGTCGGGCAAGCGGCCGGCGGCGACCGCGAGTGCCCGAGCAGCTGCGATGGAGGCGTCCTGTGCTGGCAATGAGCGCGAGCGCTCCAGGGCGCGCTTCTGCGCCTCCGCCAGCGTCAGGCGTGCGCTGGCGGCGGCGGCCTGATCATTGGGTAAGGCAAGGCACAACAGCATTGCGAGCGCAAGCGTCGAGCCGAACACGTCGGGGCGACAGGGGGTGCGCCTCCTGGTGAGGTGAAGGAAATGCATGTAATAGCTCCAGAGTGCGAAGAACGGCACCGCCGCGTACTTAACGCGGCGGAACGATGACTCGGCAACTGAAGGCTATAGACGGAAACAGCAGTGGCGTATCGCTATCGGTGGCGACGTGCCGGAGGCGTGCAGGAAGACTAAAGGAGGTGTCGGCATCGCGCCCCTGTCCTCTGGCCACAGAAGGGACAGCGCAAACCCAGCCGCGACGAAAGGCATCACCGAAGGACTAGCCGGCTTCTCGAGCGAGACGGTCTGCTTGTGCGTGTCCGCGTAGCACAGCGTGGGGCTTTGCTTGTCGGCCTCCGGGCAATTTGCCATCGGCTGGCCGGAACTGTCCAGCATCGGCATGCTTTGGGCTGGCGTCAGATTTGGACAGGCGTAGGCCGCCAGGGCCACCTGCATGAACAGGAGGCTCAACAGCGCGACAAGGGCGCTCACGAGGCGGATTCGGCGGGGATAGCGCATTGGACGATAACAGGTTCGTCACATTATATGAGTGCAATCGGGGTTGTGCTAGCGGGCGCTGCAAGGTGTCCAAACAACGTCACTAGCAACTGCGCTCTCCGTAGACATTATTCCCATAATGTCTGGAAAATACAGGCGCAGTGTAAGCGCATCGTTTGGCCTGTACTGCGCCAGGCCCTCAGCAATAAGTGTGGCTCAAGTGGTAAAGTTCGGTTAAAATCAACCATACGGAATTTACCAGTAATGCTATCTCATTGTTTCCAAAGGATCGTCGTGGAAAGCTTCCCGCGAAAAGAACTCGTTAATATTGTGCAGTCCGGCATGACCGGCTCGCGTAGCGCCTTCGCGCTCGCCGTCGGCCGGTTCGCGAGCAAGCTGAAACAGACAGACATGGCCCTGGCGCAGGAAATTGCACAGTTTCTCTCGTCCGAGAACGTCATGCGCGGCGCAGGCGACTTCGTGCCGGCACCTGTCGACGCGGACTCGCGCATGGAGCTGGTCGAGACCGTCTATCCGGTCGTCGTGCCGAAAAGACCGGTCTTCAACGGTACCGTGCAGGACGTGCTTGACGATGTACTCAAGGAATGGCGCAGCCTCGACGTGCTCATCCAGGAAGGACTCGCTCCTGCGCGTATGCTGCTGTTTTGTGGCCAGCCTGGCGTCGGCAAGACCCTGGCCGCGTACTGGCTCGCCCAGGAACTCAAACTTCCCCTGCTTACCCTTAATCTTGCGACCGTCATGAGCAGCTTCCTGGGCAAGACCGGGAACAACGTGCGCGCAGTGTTCGATCACGCCATGTCCAGGCCGTGTGTCCTGCTGCTCGATGAATTCGACGCCATTGCCAAGCGCCGCGACGACGACAGCGATGTGGGCGAATTGAAACGGCTGGTCAACGTCCTGCTGCAGGCGCTGGACGACTGGCCGGCCAACGCCCTGCTGATCGCTGCCACTAACCATGGAGAATTGCTCGATCCCGCCGTCTGGCGCCGGTTCGACCACGTCATCCAGTTCGCGCCGCCCTCCGTTGAGCTTATCGAAACCTACCTGGCAGACCTGGCCATGGAAGAGAAGATTCGCAAGAACTTGGCTGCGCTGCTACACGGGGAATCGTTCAGCGGTATCGGCCAGATCGTAAACGCTTCGCGCAAGACCGCGCTGCTGGAGAAAGTCGAGCTCGTGCCCACACTGGTCAAGAACGCCGTTAGGTTGCGACTAAGTAAAGGAGATATGGCAAAGCCCCATGAGGGCGAGATGTTGCTCATGTACTTGGCTGGTCACTCGCGCAGGGAAATTGCCACAAGCCTGGGCAAGACCCATCCAACAGTCAGCAGTGTCATCAAACGTTACCTCGGGGAGTAATCAGGAATGGCGGCAACGAACATCATCTTGGGCTATGGCGAAACACTGACGCATCCATTCAAACTCGATCGCGGCTCGGGTGACAAGAAATACCCGTATCAAATCGCAGAGCAGCGCGAGTCGCTCGGCAAGCAACTCGGAAGGCTCCTAGAGGGGCAGCAGTCCCAGCCAGCCATCGTCAAGCCGCGCGGCGAGTCCGTTGCCAAGTTCACACTCCATCCTGCCTTCCTGGCCAAGACGCATCACCCGAACGGTCTACTCAAGGCGAGCGGCCTGCGCTGCGTTGGCAGCCGGTCGGCCTATGTCGTGCCGCGCAAGGTTGCCAGCACCCGCCAGAAGAGTGGTGAGTCGCTCTTTACGGCTGCGCTGTACGTGGCGGGCCCGGATGAGGCCTTCCGGCGCCTGACCGACATGCTGTTTTCGACCAAGATCGCACAAACGCACCAGAAGGCGTTCTGCCGCTTTGAACTGATGCAGTTATTTGCAGCCTCCGACAAGAATTTCGTTGACGAGGGTACCCTGAACCAGCCGACACTTGAGGTTGTGCTCCATGCGTCGGCGCAGGATGACGATATCGTCAAGGCGTTTGCCCGCTACGCCGAATCGCTCGGCGGAGTGGCTGACATCGCGCGTGCGTTAAATGTTTCTGGCCTGACCTTTGTGCCGGTACGCCTGCCGGCGGCGAAAGCGCATGGCCTGTCCGCCTTCCAGTTCGTCCGCGCCGTGCGGGTGATGCCATCGCTACGCATCGGCGGCAGGGAGATGCGCACCTCGAGTATCGCGGCCCCTGCCTTGCCTGCCCTGTCGGCGATCGACACTTCGCTCAAGGTGGCAGTTTTTGATGGCGGGATAGGCCACTCCGACCTAAGTGCCTGGGTTCAGGAGACGGTGATGCCGGGTGCAGAGTCGACATCCGCAGCGTACTTGCATCACGGGAATGGCGTAACCAGTTCAGTCCTGTTCGGGCCGATCGATGAGGCGGCGAAAACGTTCCCCCGCCCTTACGCGAATGTGCACCACTACCGCTGCATCAGCCCTGCGTTGGCGACGCCCGACGGGATTCCTGACGCAGATCTGTACGACGTGCTTAAACATATCGATAACGTCCTCAAACGTGAGCAGCCGGAGTTCGTTAACTTGAGCATCGGGCCATACATGCCCATGAACGATGATGAAGTCCATCCCTGGACTGCCTTGATCGACAGCCACCTTGCCTCGGGGAAGACCTTCGCCGCTGTCGCGGTAGGCAATGACGGCGAAAAGGAATGGCCCGAATCGCGCGTCCAGCCCCCTTCCGATATGGTCAACGCTCTGGCGGTGGGCGCGTGCGACGTTACCGCATCAGGCTGGGACCGCGCCCCATACAGCTCGCACGGCCCAGGACGGAGCCCGGGCATGGTCAAGCCGGACGGTGTCGGATTCGGAGGATCGGAAAAGCAGCCGTTCGTCGTCTACAATGCGCTCACGGGGCAATACGCCCACACGAGCGGCACGAGCTTTAGCTCGCCGGCGACCCTACGGACGGCCATTGGCGTGAAGGTGTCCCTCAACTCGCCACTCAGCCTCCTCGCGGTGCGGGCGTTGATGTCGCACCACGCGACGCGACCTAAAGCCATGCTAATGAGTCACGTTGGCCATGGCCGCTTCCCTCAGAGTGTCGACGAGGTGCTGACCTGCGACGACAATGAAGTACGGGTCATCTACCAAGGCACCTTGCAGGCGGGGCAAAACCTCCGCGCCCTGATTCCCTTCCCGACCCTGCCCCTGAATGGCAGGGTGACGCTACGCGCCACGCTGTGTTTCGCCAGCCACACCGACCCGGAACATGCGGTGAACTATACCCGCGCCGGCTTGACAGTCATGCTGCGTCCGAAAAAATCGCAGAAAAAGACGGTCACGTTCTTCTCCTCGTCGAAAATGTACACAAGCGAGCTCGAAGCGCGCATGGACGACCAAAAGTGGGAAACGACGCTCAAGCACGAGCAGCGCTTCAACGTTGTCAGCAGCGGTTGTAAACTGATACAGGCAGCGATTGAAAACTGATACACCGATTTGAGAAGATGGCCGCTTTGCGGAGCGGCCTTGAAACCCAAAGAGGTGTACGTGGAAGTCAAGCTACTGAAGAAGCATGGGTTGAGCCTTCGGCAGATTGCCGCTGAAGTCGGCTGCGCAGTGAACACGGTGCGCCGGCATCTGGCTCTGGAGGCCGTGCCGAAGTACGAGCGCAAGGTCAAGCGCCAGACGAAGCTGGCGCAATTCGAGCGGTATCTGAGGGATCGGCAGCAGGCCGCCCAGCCCGATACGATTCCAGCCACGGTGCTGTACCGTGAGATCGCAGCGCGCGGCTACGAAGGCGGCATGAGCCAGCTGCGCGCCTTCATGCGCACGCTGCGCCCGACGCCGCCGGTAGATCCGGTGGTGCGTTTCGAGACGGCGATGGGCGAGCAGCTGCAGGTGGACTGGGTCGAGTTCCGCAAGGGCAGCGCGCCGCTGTATGCATTTTGCGCCACGCTCGGCTTTAGCCGGGCCAGCTATGTGGAGTTCGTCAGCAACATGAAGGTGGAAACCCTGATCGCTTGCCACGAGCGCGCTTTCGCTGCCTTCGGTGGCGTGACGCGGCGGGTCCTGTACGACAACATGAAGACGGTGGTACTGGAGCGCGACGCTTACGGCGAAGGCGAGCACCGCTTCCATGCCGGCTTCCTGGACTATGCCAGGCATAGCGGCTTTGTGATCAAGCTGTGCCAGCCGTACCGTGCCAAGACCAAGGGCAAGGTCGAACGCTTCAACGGTTATCTGCGCCGTTCGTTCTACGTGCCGCTGGTGAGCCGGCTGGCGCAGAGCGGCCAGAAGCTTGATGTCGTAACGGCCAACGTGGAAGTGGCTCACTGGTTGCAAGAAGTGGCCAATGCACGCATCCACGGCACCACCGGGGAGCCGCCAGCCGCGGCGTTGAAGCGGGAGTCGGAGCACCTGCAGCCACTGCCAGCACCGTGGCGGGCAGACATTGCGGCAGCCCGGCCGCAACCGGCAGTAACGGCGCCTGCGGCACCACGGCCGGCGGCAGTGGTGGAGCGGATCGCGCAACCTTCTCCGGTACAGCATCCGCTGCAGGTCTACGACGCGCTGCTGATGCGGGTATCGGAAGGAGTGGTGGCATGAATCTGCAGCATGAGCGGATCGCGGCGCTGTGCGAGAGCCTGAACCTGCCGTTCGTGGCGCAGGGCTACAGCGCCGCAACCCAGAAGGCAGCCAAGCAGGGAACGGCCTACAGCGACTTCCTGGAAGGCTTGCTGAGGGAGGAAGTAGCTGGACGCAATGTGCGCAAGCAAAGCACGCTGACCCGGCTGGCCGGATTCCCGGCAGTGAAGACGCTGGATGAGTTCAACTACGACTTTGCCAAGGGCGTCAAACGCAGCCAGGTCGAGGAGTTGGCCGGCCTGGGCTTCGTCGAACGGCATGAAAACGTGGTACTGGTCGGCCCCAGCGGCGTGGGCAAGACGCACTTGGCAATGGCCCTCGGTTACAAGGCCACGCAGGCCGGCATCAAGACGCGCTTCACGACGGCAGCCGACCTGTTGCTGGCGTTGACGACGGCGCACACGCAGAACAATCTGAAGGCGGTGATGCACCGCGCGATCAAGGCATATCGGCTCCTGATCATCGACGAGATCGGCTACTTGCCGATGAACCGGGAACAGGCCAATTTGTTCTTCCAGGTGATCGCGGCCATGTACGAGCGCAGCAGCCTGGTCGTGACCAGCAACCTGCCGTTCGGGCAATGGGACACGACCTTCGCGCAGGACACGACGCTGACTGCGGCCCTGCTCGACCGGTTGCTGCACCATGCGCATATCGTGCCGATTGCAGGGGAAAGCTATCGCTTGAAACACCAGCGACAGGCCGGAATGATGAGGGGGAACGACGTTGCAGAACTGGGCTGAACACGGACGGTGTTCGGCGACGGCGGTGTATCAGTTTTAAATCGCTGGCATGACGAAATCTGTATCAGTTTTCAATCGCCGTTGACAAACGTCGACACACTGGACGACCCCTTGTTCGATATTACTTATGGCGCCCGCGAAGACGGGCAAAGCGTCGATAACGAAACCCTGCCACCGCTTCCCTACGCCATGGTTGTGACGATTTCGGCCGAAGACACGCCAGGCGTCTATAACAATATCAGGCAACGCTACCAGACGCTCCAGCCCGTCGAGGTCCGTCAGGAGGTGCGGATCCAGAGCGGCACCGGTCGGCCGTGACGCGCACGCGGCCTTTGTCAGCGCAATGCACCGCCAATGCTGCCAAAGGCTTGCCCACCTCGCTGCCACGCCGCAAAATCCATCACGAGCCGGCATCGACCACGTGCAGTTGCGGCTGCCAGTGGCAGCGCATCGCCAAGAAGCTCGACTAAAAGCTGGGCGCGTTTGCCGTCGAACGTCATGTGCGCGGCAAATGGGTGTGCAAGCAGTGTCAGACGCTGGTGCAGGCGCCCGCGCCGCACGTCATCGACAAGGGTATCCCGCCCACCGGCCTGCTGGCTCATGTGCTTGTAGACAAGTATTCGGACTATCTCCGGCTGTACCGGGAGTCAAGTACCTTCGGACGCGCCGGCCTGGCGACCGCGCATCCCACGCTAGCCCACTGAGTTGGCAGCTGCGGCGTTGAACTGCAACCGCTCGTCAATGCGTTGCGGGATGTACTGCTGTGCGAGACAGTACTGCATGCTGACGAGACGCCGGTATCGATGCACGAACCCGGCAACGGCAAGGCGCACTGAGCCTATCTGTGGAGCTACTGCAGTACCAGCCTGAGCACGACGCAGGCGATGGCGTTTGACTTTGCTGAGGCACGCGCCGGAGAGTACGCCT
This sequence comes from Massilia sp. GER05, assembly GCF_052056005.1. Classification (NCBI taxonomy): domain Bacteria; kingdom Pseudomonadati; phylum Pseudomonadota; class Betaproteobacteria; order Burkholderiales; family Oxalobacteraceae; genus Massilia; species Massilia sp. GER05. Next base: position 5,001,244 of record NZ_CP178858.1, read on the forward strand.
GCAGCCGCCTAGAAGACAGGCGCGGGACTTTGGTCCGCGACCACTACAGCGACCACAAAGCCCTGTTTAGTGCATGCGTGACTGAAACCGGCTGTATGGCCCACGCACGTCGAAAATTCCACGAACTCTATGCCAGCAACCAAAGCCAGATCGCCGAGGAGGCGCTCAAGCTGTTTGGCCTGCTGTACGACATCAAGCGCACGCCTTGGGCCTGGACACCGACCAGCGGCATCAACTCCGACAACAGACGAAATCAATTAAGTATCTGTCGCTTGCTGTCTCGACGTCATAGGGACTGCTATGGCATCCTGAGATAGACTCGCTCAAGCTGAGCCATCATGGACCGCCAGCGATTGCCCCATACCCTGCAACCAACCCGGCCTTCTCGACAAGAAGGGCTAGTTCGGCTTCGGGGAGGTAATCGAAAAGTCATGCCACGTATGTTCCTCTTTGATTACGTGCGGCTTTGATGACGTCATTAGAACGATCTAATGCGTCTTTCGGCGCCATCGGCACGGCCTCGCTATCTACTTCATTCGCGATCCAGCTATTAGGAAAGTGGAACCATTTCGCGAGCGACCAGCTATCCGCGCATTCGCCGTATGCCTTCAATATCTTTCTGACGACGGGCAGAGGTTGAAACATCACGTTGAATTGGTAACGACGAAAATATTCTTTTCCATCATATGAAACACTGAAAATACGCCCGCTGCGCTTCCAATCAATCGCTGGCAGCGACTTTTTTGCTGGCGGCCTTCGCTGCAGCGTGTTTATATCTTCTGCTGTCAACCAGTCGCCTTCTTCGAACTCTTTTTTTACTGAACGCATCTGACAATTAATACGCTCTTCAAGCATGATGCCGCCCAGACGAACTTGGGTGACAACTAACCGTGCCAAGTTATACGCAGATTCGGAGATATCTTCAAGAGCAGAGCTTCCTGCAAGTATCTGGACGGCTTCCGCTATGCCCTTTTCCAGCGGTTCTGTAATGCCTAACGGAAGGTGTCGCGGAACTTTGACCGTCAAGCCAAGCACCACCATATCCTCTTCCCTCCACAGAGCGCTCATCGATTCCTCGCTTTTTAACTTTCTAAATTGGTGGTTTGCACTAAACTTGCCACTACCATACCAACCCACCGCGAAAAGATTTGTACACGACCTGCTAAGGTGAGAACGTATAAGCTAGCTGTCGATATACGACACTTGTGTGCACTACAAGCGCGACTTCGTGACTGTGCAGGAGCCGGAGTCTGCCTCCAGCTCAACAGTTACTACCGTAAGGCTCGTCATGCAAGAACGGGGCTAGAATTACCAGGGCGACCCTACGTCACCGCTATCTTCAACGCGGCATGGGTCGCCTGGTTGAGGCGGGTATACTACTCGCCAAGCCGGCTCATTAGCGTCGCGCTTATAGCTGCTGGCCCCTACGTAGTAGCTCGAGTGCTGCTGACAGTTCGTCCACCACGCCAGGCTGTGCAAGGCCCTGCCAAGAATCCGTTGGTGCTATAACCAGATGACGCCGGTCCGCGGGCCAACCCTCGATGTCATCGTCCAGTGCTAGCCAGCGCTCGCCCCCCCCCCGTTCTTCGGCATCGACGGTAATGGCGTCATGTCTCCGCTGCGGGGGGGAACCGCAGCATCGAACCCTGCCAGATTGTCCCTACTACTCGCGCGCGCAGCGCCGGTGGCAGCTGCTGCACAGCAAATTCGTAGCCCAGTATTCGCACCCAACTGGTCGCTAGCGATATACGGACCTCTGGAAATGCCTCCAAAATACATGCTAAAAGTGGTGCATTCTCGAAGAGAAGGCGATCCGTCGGCCGCCCATTTTGATATATCCGCGGCCGTAACGGCTCAGCCTTAGTAATCCGTACATCAGATGGGTGCAGAACGCCATCATAATCGAGATAGAGTATAGGGCCCATACAAAATAATCTACGCCTGCGAGAGCGAAAACACATACAACTCTCTACAGCATATTAAACTCCGGCCTCGATTTCGTTTAGACCCACTAAACCGTAAGTTCAAATCCATTTATCGCCAGCGGCTTGCCGCGACGATTACCGTGCTGCCGGAGCGCGTGGACCTCAAGGGACAGTGCGGCCAAAGCGTCAGTGCTCGGCTGCGCTCACGATAATGGACGAGCGCAGACTGGTTAACGCTATCCCAATCCATTAAAAACGCAAGCATAAGCGTACCGATTGTCGTCAATAAATTGATGATAACGGCCGAGAGTACATATACGCTAAGTGTACACGCAGTATTCCATTCTCAACAAATGCTCTCTTACCAACTGTACCTCACCAGCCTGTACTAAATCAGCTGGCCGCATTCCGTTGAAGGCGAGCGCTGGCTTGGTAAACCAGTCCCAAGCGGCTGAATAGTCATTTCCAAACACACGAAAAACATAGGGCGAGATGGCATTCCATATCTTTAGATTCCCGCCGAAGATTACATAAGTTTTTCGTACGTTGTAACGGATGGCGCGGTTAAGATGAAAATACCGCCGCCTCTTACGATTTCTTGTATTCATACTCTGGAACCTGGCTGCTATTGCGAAATAGTTGAATACCGGCAGGCGGGGTACTACACGGACGCCGACATGGGAACTGACCAATTTAGGATATCTCCCATGCGCCGAACAATCCACTTTGCTTCGCTCAATGTCATCCAAGATTTACTCAATATGTCCAAGTACCATTGGAGCATCTCGGATTCGGTCCGACGCGTCAACTTGTCGGCCTTATCTCGCTTGGCTTCAGAAGCGAGCTCTTGCGCAATCTCTTCACAGCCTATCCAACGCTCATACACCTCAGGAGGCGTAGACCCCGCAGGGTAGAAGGTACCTTTGTACTGCACTACAAGGATTTTCAGCTGAGTACCCGGAACCGCGCCGGTCGAGACGCCACGAGGAAAATCTGACGGAACTTTCGCATACTCGCTTTCGTCATATTCGGTCATAGCACGATCCCATTTTCACGTTTGACAAACACTCCGACTGCTGGGGATAGGAGCGGAAATGTAAAACGATCTTTCTACCGCATCTACCTTCGCCTCAAACCGCGAAGCTTACGAGCCTAAGTACAATAAAAAAACCATAAGTACCGATCCGACACCACGGGTCTCCGTCACTTAGAGCGACCTCCATGCCACACAACTTTAGTTTAATAGCATGCACGTTTACGCTTGCACAACTTAAATGCTGACGTCCTTAGAAACCCGGGTCAAATTCCTTTACCTCCGACCAAACACAGCGCGGAGCAACGATATCTTCCCCACTTACCTCAAGGAAATCATCTTTCTCGACTGACCCGTCGGCCGCTACAAAAATTCGCGCAAACCCGCCTTCGGCTACGGCCCCTTCCAAAATCTTAACAACTCGCTTTAACTGGAAATTTCCTCTACCATCTCGTCGCGTTTGAACATGAATCCGGAAATCAGAAATTTTCTCGCAAAGACAGAAATCAAAAATGTCCTCAACCTTATCGAATATGAAGCGCTGCTGCGGACCATACCCCCCCACAGGGGAAATATCTAAATGAAATATTTGCGAATTCAGCGGCACTTCAAAAAACCGATATCTGCGTAAGCCCGGCTGTTGAAACATCTGGCGTATCACTTCTAAACGATCGCTGTCTTCCCAGTTGTCGTAAGCATGGAACACTTGTAATACCTTCCAATATAAAGAGCCCGGCTGCGCATAGCGCGGCAAACCAGAGGAAGTACCGCTCACTGGCGCGCAAGCGCAGCGCTGTAGTAACGTTTGTAGACTATACACTACATTTAAATGTAGCGTATAGTACATCGTAAGAACCGTGGTCCGCGGGCATCATGCCAGCCATGACCTCGACACCCGAAAAAAATACCGAACACAGGGATCCGGTGTGCACGGCTGTTGGCAGGACGTTGAAGCGTCTACGAATCTCCTCAAAAATGAGTCAAGAGGGTCTTGCGTTCGCAGCGGAGGTCGACCGGGTTTTTGTCTCCAAGATTGAGCGTGGGATTGCGAACCCATCTCTTTTGACGCTAACTAGTCTATGTTTAGCGCTCGGCGTGACACTTCCGGATCTTCTCAAGGACGTAGATCTCTCATCAGTTTCGCGCAACGGACAGCGCCGACGGGCGAACTCAGCACAACCTGTTCTAAAAGCTCAAAAGGGACGTTTAAGGTAACAGACGCACCTGTTGATGGCTTACCATTATGTGTTCAGCAAGAAAATTCGCATTTACCGGCTGTGGATATGTTGGGCGAGCACCCGCCCAACACCGTGGGGATAAGCTATGCACGGGGGTGCACAACATGAACCCGTTGTACACGCCCCGCACACAGCTTACCCCCACTTACCCACAGCAGCCGGTTGGACCTCATGCATCTACAGCGACCACCACTATTGAGGGAGATAGCTTGTCCAAAACCAAAGAGCATCATATGAGTACAGAATCTCTGAGTTATGACAATGTGACCAAACCGTTCAACATCGCGTCGTACGCGCTGCTCACGCACATGATGGCGCAGCAGGCCGGCCTGGACGTCGGCGACTTCGTGTGGACGGGCGGCGACTGCCACCTGTACTCGAACCACATGGAACAGGTCGAGCTGCAGCTGTCGCGCGAGGAGCGTCCGCTGCCCAGGCTGGTCATCCACCGCAAGCCCGACTCGCTGTTCGACTACAAATTCGAAGACTTCGAGATCGTCGGCTACGACCCGCATCCGGCCATCAAGGCGCCGGTCGCCGTGTAAGCAAGGAGGTTCGCATGGCTCATCATCTGTCCCTCGTCGTCGCGATGGATGCCAACCGCGGCATCGGCGTCGACAACCAGCTGCCCTGGCACCTGCCCGAGGACCTCGCGCACTTCAAGCGCGTGACCCTCGGCCACCCGATCATCATGGGCCGCAAGACGTTCGAATCGATCGGCCGTCCGCTGCCGGGCCGCCGCAACATCGTCGTCACGCGCAATACCGGCTGGCGCCACGACGGCGTGGACGTCGTGCATTCGCTAGCCGATGCAGTCGCCCTCGTCGGCAACGATTCGGCCAGCATCATCGGCGGCGCGCAGATCTTCGCGGAGGCGATGCACGTCGCGGACCGGCTGGTCGTCACGCACATCGACAAGGCCTACCGCTGCGACACGTTCTTCCCGGAGATCGACAGCGCGCAGTGGGCCGCCGTGTCGAACGAACCCCTGCACTCGCCGACGGCCGGCGTCGACTACGCCATCGTCACCTACGACAAAGTCAGGTAACACATGTCCGGACACGGGGTGTCACGTACACGGGCCGCACGATCACGCGGTCGAACACGCCGCCCGGCCTCTGGCCACTGAGCGGCGCTCGCGGTAGTGCTTCCTCAGCACCGCGTGGCGGTGGCGGAAGAAGCGCTCGATGATCCAGCCGACGACGGGGCCGGCGAAGCGCGGCGTGAATTCCAGGCGGTCGACGACTTTCGAACCGTCCGGGGACGGCGTGATGATCCGTTCGTGCCGCCAGCTCTTCATCGACAGCAGCGGCGACTGCTCGACGAAGCGGCGCCCCGGCTCCATCTCGGTAAAGGTCAGCCGCGACAGATCGACCGGCACGACGCCGAACAGCAGGAACCGGTAATCGCCCAGCGGCCGCCCGAGGTTGCTGCCGTCGCGCGGGATGTGCGTCATCCCCTCGGGGAAATCGAGCTTCAGGACCGGTCCCATCTCGGTCACGACGCCCTCGACGGACGTGCTCCAGTCCCACAGCTCGGCGGGCGAACGGGGGACGTTGCTTTCCAACTGGACGCGGACGGTGGACATGATGGCCTCGGCTGCAAAAAGAGTCTCCACTCTATGCCCGCCGGGTGCCCGCTTCCGTTAATCCCTTAACGCAGCGGCAGCTCCGTCATCCCCTTTACACAAGAGTGCGCCACAATCTGCCCCGTGTGGCTAACCTATTAAAAATTTTTGCACGGGACCCCGCGATTTCTGCGAAAATCCGCTTCTTCATTTTTCCGGTGCCGTGCCCGGCCGCCTTCCCTCCCGGATAGCGGCGCGCACGGCGCTTCGCTTTGGAGCTGTCCATGAAATTTCGTTTCCCAATCGTCATCATTGACGAGGATTTCCGTTCCGAGAACACCTCCGGTCTCGGCATTCGCGCGCTTGCGGCCGCGATGGAAAAAGAAGGCATGGAAGTGCTCGGCCTGACCAGCTATGGCGACCTGTCGCAGTTCGCCCAGCAGCAGTCGCGCGCTTCCGCCTTCGTACTGTCGATCGACGACGAGGAATTCGGCGGCGGCACCATCGAGGAGACCAATTTCGCATTGAGCGGCCTGCGCGCGTTCGTGCAGGAGATCCGCCACAAGAACTCGGACATCCCGATCTACATCTACGGCGAGACCCGCACGAGCCGCCACATCCCGAACGACATCCTGAAGGAGCTGCACGGCTTCATCCACATGTTCGAGGACACGCCGGAATTCGTCGCGCGCCACATCATCCGTGAAGCGAAAGCCTACCTGGACAGCCTGGCGCCGCCGTTCTTCCGCGCGCTCGTCAACTACGCCAACGACGGTTCGTACTCCTGGCACTGCCCCGGCCACTCGGGCGGCGTCGCGTTCCTGAAATCGCCGATCGGCCAGATGTTCCACCAGTTCTTCGGCGAGAACATGCTGCGCGCCGACGTCTGCAACGCCGTCGAGGAACTGGGCCAGCTGCTGGACCACACCGGCCCCGTCGCGAAGTCGGAGCGCAACGCCGCGCGCATCTACAACGCCGACCACTGCTACTTCGTCACGAACGGCACCTCGACGTCGAACAAGATGGTGTGGCATTCGACCGTGGCGCCGGGCGACATCGTCGTCGTCGACCGCAACTGCCATAAATCGATCCTGCACTCGATCATCATGTGCGGCGCGATCCCCGTGTTCCTGATGCCGACCCGGAACAACCTCGGCATCATCGGCCCGATCCCGCTGGAAGAATTCTCGCCGGAGTCGATCCGCCGGAAGATCGAAGCGAACCCGTTCGCCCGTGAAGCCAAGAACAAGAAGCCGCGCATCCTGACGATCACGCAATCGACGTACGACGGCGTCGTCTACAACGTCGAGACCTTGCGCGAACTGCTGGACGGCGAGATCGACACCTTGCACTTCGACGAAGCCTGGCTGCCGCACGCGACGTTCCACGACTTCTACCGCAACATGCACGCGATCGGCCGCGACCGCCCGCGCGCGAAGCAGTCGATGATCTTCTCGACGCAGTCCACGCACAAGCTGCTGGCGGGCCTGTCGCAGGCGTCGCAGGTGCTGGTGCGCGAATCCGAGACCGTCGCGCTGGATCAGGACGCGTTCAACGAGGCGTACCTGATGCACACGTCGACGTCGCCGCAATATTCGATCATCGCGTCGTGCGACGTCGCCGCCGCGATGATGGAAGCGCCGGGCGGCACCGCTCTCGTCGAGGAATCGATCTACGAAGCGCTGGACTTCCGCCGCGCGATGCAGAAGGTCGACGAGGAGTACGGCGACGACTGGTGGTTCAAGGTGTGGGGCCCGCAGGTCACGAGCGAGGAAGGCATCGGCACGCAGGCCGACTGGATGATCCACGCGGACGACGACTGGCACGGTTTCGGCAGGCTGGCCGAAGGCTTCAACATGCTCGACCCGATCAAGGCGACGGTCGTCACCCCGGGCCTGTCGCTGGACGGCTCGTTCGGCACCTCCGGCATCCCGGCGTCGATCGTCACCAAGTACCTCGCCGAGCACGGCGTGATCATCGAGAAGTGCGGCCTCTACTCGTTCTTCATCATGTTCACGATCGGCATCACGAAAGGCCGCTGGAACACGCTCGTCACCGCCCTGCAGCAGTTCAAGGACGACTACGACCGCAACCAGCCCATGTGGCGCATCATGCCGGAGTTCACGGCCGCGAACCCGCGCTACGAATCGTGGGGCCTGCGCGACCTGTGCCAGCAGATCCACGACTTCTACAAATCGCGCGACGTCGCCCGCCTGACGACCGAGATGTACTTGTCGGACATGATCCCGGCGATGAAGCCGTCGGACGCCTTCGCGAAGATGGCGCACCGCGAGATCGAGCGCGTGGCGATCGAGGAACTGGAAGGCCGCATCACCGCGATCCTGCTGACGCCCTACCCGCCGGGCATCCCGCTCCTGATCCCGGGCGAGCGCTTCAACAAGACGATCGTCGACTACCTGCGCTTCGCACGCGACTTCAACGAGCGGTTCCCGGGCTTCGAGACGGACGTGCATGGTCTCGTCAAGCGCGAGGTCGATGGGAAGCTGGGATACTTCGTCGACTGCGTGAAGCAGGACTGATCGCTGGCGCTCGGTGGGCTCGGGGAGCCCACCCTACGGCAATCGACAAATCGTAGGGTGGGCACCCCGTGCCCACGATGCGGCCGCGTGCCACGAACGCAAAAAGGAGGCCTCGGCCTCCTTGTTTTTTACGTCTTCAACCTGTCAGGCCTTCGGCAGCGTCACGCCGTGCTGGCCCTGGTACTTGCCGCCGCGGTCCTTGTACGAGGTCTCGCAGACCTCGTCGCTCTCGAAGAACAGCACCTGCGCGCAGCCTTCGCCGGCGTAGATCTTGGCCGGCAGCGGCGTCGTGTTCGAAAACTCCAGGGTCACATAGCCTTCCCACTCCGGCTCGAACGGCGTCACGTTGACGATGATGCCGCAGCGCGCATAGGTCGACTTGCCCAGGCAGACGGTCAGCACGTTGCGCGGGATCTTGAAGTACTCGATCGTGCGGGCCAGCGCGAAGGAGTTCGGCGGAATGATGCACACGTCGCTCTTCACGTCGACGAACGAGTTCGAGTCGAAGTTCTTCGGGTCGACGATGGTGCTGTTGATGTTCGTGAACACCTTGAATTCGTCGGCGCAGCGGATGTCGTAGCCGTACGAGGACGTGCCCCACGAAATGATCTTGCGGCCGTCCGTCTCGCGCACCTGTTTCGGCGAGAACGGTTCGATCATGCCGTGTTCTTCCGCCATTCGGCGGATCCATTTGTCGCTCTTGATACTCATCGCTGGGGGTCTTCTCTAAAAAGGGGAATAACAATCCCGCAATTTTACGCGAAAAGCGCCGCCGGACGACCGGCCTTTTTTTCCTCGGACTGCGCCAGCAGCCGCGCGATCATCGCGCGCGTCAGCTGCGCCGTCAGCGCCGGCTTCTCCATCGGATACAGGTGCGTGCCTTCGATTGTGACGAGATTGTCGCCGACCAGCCGGCGCGTCCCGTCCAGGCCAGCCTGGCGCAGCTCCGTGGAATCCGTCCCCGCGATGAAGCCGACGGGCACGGGGAATGGCGCGCGCAGCACCCGGGCCATGTCGTGCGGCAGCGTGCTGTAGATCGCCGCTTCGACGTCGCGGTCGAAGCGGAGTTGCACGCCCTCGGCATGCGGTTTCAGGCCGTGCTCCAGGTAATCGTCGAGGGCACCCGGCGCCCACGCCTGGAACACGGGTTTCGCCATGAAATGCTCGAAGGCGGCCGCGCGCGACGGCCACACGTTGCGCCGCCGCCGGGCGACGTTCCCCGGCGACAGCCGCATGCGCAGTCCGAGCATCTTCGCGAACCGCCACACCCACGCCCGCCAGCCCGCGACGACGGGCGAATCCAGCATCACCACGCAGCGCACCAGGTCCGGCCGCCGGTGCGCCGCCAGCATGCCGACGGCGCCGCCCAGCGAATGGCCGACGAGGATCACCGGCCGGCCGTACCCCTCGAGCTGCGCGATCAGCTCGTCGATCAGCGTGTGCCAGTTGTCGCGCACGGGAAAGCGCGGGTCGTGGCCCAGCATGTCCGTCGTCCGCACGTCGAAATCGCGGCGCAAGTCGTCCAGCAGGCGGCCGTACGAACCGGACGGGTAGCTGTTCCCGTGGGTGAAATGGAGTAAAGGCTTGGACATCGGGAATGGGATGACGCGGCACCGCGTAGTCAAGACAACACCCATTGTAATGTCATTATCTCCGAGTATTTAGAGGGAAACGCCTACGGCCGCTCGCCCCCATCGTGCCCGCGCATGCGGCGCTGGCTCAGCTGCTCGCGCTGCTCCGGCGTCAGAACGGCCTGGATCTGCGCGTCGGTGCGTGCCCGCAGCAGCGCCTGGGCCGCCACCGCCTGGCCGAGGTCGCGCGACAGCGCGCCGGCCCTGGCCTCGTCGAACCGGTCGGCGCGGCCCAGTTCGCGCAGCGCGTCGTGCGCCTTGCGGATCGCCTTGTCGTAGTCGCGGTGCTGCGGCTCCTGGGCGTGCATGATGGCGAACACCTTGTCCTGCTGGGCTTCCGTCAGCTTCAGGCGGTGCAGCGGAACGTGGCCGAAGGGCATGCCCGGGCCCCGCTCGTGGTCGCCGCCGGGACCGCGCTGGCCGGCGGGCGGCGGCGCATCCGGTTCGCCGGTGGCGAAGGCCGGGGTGGCGGCAAGGCAGGCGGCGAGCAGCGCGGCTGCCGCGGAAAGGCTTGTGAATTTCATGTCTGTCATCCTTTTTTGTTCGGAGACGCCATTCTCGATTGTCTCGATGTTAAGGCGTGTTGTCGGCGTGTAAAAGCGCGTAAAGAGCCGGCGGCGGTCGTGGCCGGCACAGTCGCGCTGCGCTAAGATGCGAGCATGAACCAAGTCCTGCTTATCGACGACGACACCGAACTGGTCGGCATGTTTTCCGAATACCTGGAACAGGAAGGCTTTGGCGTCGCCTGCGCCCACGACGGCGAGACGGGCGCGCGCGAAGCGCTGACCGGCCAGTACGCAATCGCCATCCTCGACGTGATGATGCCCCGCATGAACGGCATCGAGACGCTGCGCCGCATCCGCGCCGCCAGCCGCATGCCGATCCTGATGCTGACGGGGCGCGGCGACGACGCCGACCGCATCCTCGGCCTCGAACTGGGCGCCGACGACTACGTCACGAAGCCCTGCACGCCGCGCGAACTGACGGCGCGCGTGCGCGCCATCCTGCGCCGCACGCAAAGCTCGCCCAACGACGGTCCCGGCATCACGCTCACCGTCGGCAAGCTGACGATGCTGCCAGAGCAGCGCCGCGCCATGTGGGACGGCCAGCCGCTGGACCTCACCAGCACCGAATTCAACCTGCTCGAAGTCCTGGCGCGCAACGCCGGCCGCCCGGTCAGCAAGAACGACCTCTCCGAGCAGGGACTGGGCCGCCCGCTGGCCCGCTTCGACCGCAACATCGACGTCCACCTGTCGAGCCTGCGCCATAAACTGGGCACGCTCTCCGACGGGCGTTCCTGCCTGCAGACCGTCTACCGTCTCGGCTACCAGCTGATCCGCGAGTAGCGATGGGCCGGCTGTTCTGGAAGTTCTTCCTGTCCATCCTGCTGGCCCAGGTGGCCGCGACGATCGGCGTCGGCGGCACCTTGTGGCTGCGCGACCAGGCGCGCCAGCGCGGCGGCGAACCCACGCTCGACAAGAGTCCGCCCGCCACGATCATGCTCGACGCCGCCGCCGCGACGCTGAAGCACGGCGGTGTCGACGCCTTGCGCGACCTCGCCGCCGGCAGCCGCCGCATGCATTTGTATGTGCTCGACGAACAGGGTCATGAACTGCTCGACCGGCCCGTGCCCGCCAGGCTGCGCGAGGAAGTCGAGCGCAACCTGAACGGCGACGGCCGCACACACGCCGTCGCCCAGCTGACGGGCGCCGACGGCCGCCGCTACACGGCCTTCGCCTCGCGCGCATGGCATATGCCGGGCATGGACGGTCCTGGTCCGCGCGGCTTCGGCATCGGAGCGAGCGCCGGGCCGCCGCCGGCCGGCGCGGGCGGCGGCGACCCGGGCGCGCGCATGGACGGCGGACCCGGCGGCCCGGGCGGCCCGGGCGGCGGCTGGTTCGGCCTGCCGCCGGAATTCAGCCGGCACGTGGGCCCCTGGCTGCCGATCGTCGCCGCCACGCTGGCCAGCCTCCTGTTCGCCGCCCTCCTCGCGTGGTATTTCTCGCGCCCGATCCGCGCCCTGCAGCGCGCCTTCGATGCCGCCGCAGCGGGCGACCTCGCGCCCAGGTTCGCCCACGCGGCGCCGCGCCTCATCGGCGACGAGCTCGCGGAACTGGGCCACGATTTCGACCGCATGAGCGCCCAGCTGCGCGCCCTGATGGACGGCCAGCGCCGCCTGCTGCACGACGTCTCGCACGAACTGCGCTCGCCGCTCGCGCGCCTGCAGGCCGCCATCGGCCTCGCGCACCAGCGGCCGGACCGGCTGCAGGCGTCGCTCGAACGCATCGAACGCGAAAGCGTGCGCATGGACCGCCTCGTCGGCGAGCTGCTGACCTTGTCGCGCCTGGAAGCGGCGACCACGTTACCCGCCGCCGAAGCCGTGGACCTCGTCGAGATGGTCGACCAGATCGCCGACGACGCCCGCTTCGAAGCCGGCGCGGTGGTGGACGTCGACGCGCCGGAACCGGTCACGATACGCGGCGCCCCGGACCTGCTGTGGAGCGCCGTCGAAAACATCGTGCGCAACGCCGTCAAGCACGGTCCGGGCGGCCCCGTGGACGTCCGCGTGCATCCGGACGGCGACCTCGTTCACATCGAAGTCCTCGACAAGGGCCCCGGCATCGCGGCCGAACACCTGGGCGACGTGTTCGAGCCCTTCTTCCGCTCCAACCCCACGCGCAACAACGTCGACGGCCACGGGCTCGGTCTCGCGATCGCCAAGCGGGTCGTGGAGACGCATGGCGGACGGATCTCGGCCGCCAACCGGGCCGAAGGCGGCTTGCGGGTCACGATCACGCTGCCGCGCGTGGTCTGATCAGCGCCCGTACCAATAGCGCGCGTGGTCGGTGCGGTAGCCGCGCCAGGCCACGTCGGCGCCGACCTCCAGCGCAAGCGCGCCCGCGTCGTCGGTCCTCAGTCGCTCGACCCCGAGCGCACCGTAGCGCTCATACACCTCCAGCTTCGGGTGATGGTAGCGATTGCGGTATCCGACCTGGAACACCGCGACTTCCGGCCGCACGGCCTGCAGGAAGGCCAGCGTGGACGACGTGCCGCTGCCGTGGTGCGGCGCCAGCAGGACGTCCGCGCGCAGGCGATCCCGAGCACGCTCGACCAGCGCCGCTTCCTGCGCCGCCTCGATGTCGCCGGCCAGCAGCACCGTGCGCCGGCCGTTGCTGATGCGGAGCGTGCAGCTGCGGGCATTCGTCTTCAGGTGCGCGTCATCGTAGCTGGCCGGCGTCGGATGCAGCATGTCGAACGCGATGCCGTCCCACTCCCAATGCTGGCCGGCGCTGCAGCGCACGTGGCGCGGCGCCGCGCGGACGATGGCGTGATCGGCGGGCAGCGACGAGGCGAGCCAGCCGGCGCCGACGCCTTCCAGCACCGCCAGCGCGCCGCCCGTGTGGTCCGTGTCGCCATGGCTGACGACGATCCCGTCGAGCGTGGCGATGCCGCGCATCCGCAGGTAAGGCAGGATCACGCGGCTGCCGCCGTCCGCGCCGGGGGCGTACGCGGGGCCCGTGTCGTACAGCAGGCGGTGCCGCCGCGTTTCGACGAGCAGCGCCATGCCCTGCCCCACGTCGAACGCGGTTACGCGAAAGGTGTTGTCGCGGGGATGGTCCGGGAGCTGCAGCAGCATCGGCAGCAGCGCGGCGGCCCCGGCCCAGCGGTGCGGCCAGCCGCGCGGCATCAGCATCCACAGGATGCCGCCGAGTCCGAGCGCGAACACCCACGCCTGCGGTGCCGGCGCGCGCCACACGGCGCCGGGCCAGCCGGCCAGCAGCCGCAGCAGCCAGGCGAGCATCTCCACCGTCCAGTGCGCGAGCAGGAGCAGCCAGTCGCCCGGCGGCCCGGGCACCAGGCTGCCGGCCAGCGCGAGCGGCGTCACGACGAAACTGACGAGCGGAATCGCCACCGCATTCGCGGCCGGGCTCACGATCGACACCTGGCCGAACAACAGCAACGTCAACGGCACCAGCCCGGCCGTGACGGCCCATTGCGTCCGTCCGGCCAGCAGCAGCGCGCCGCGCGGACCCGCGGGCGGCGGCCCGATGCGGCCATGACCCGCGAACAGGATGACGGCCACGGCCCCGAACGACAGCCAGAACCCCGGCCACAGCACGGCCCACGGATCGAGCAGCACGACGACCGCGAGCGCCGCGCACAACACGTGCGACACGGCCGCGAGACGCCCCATCCACAACGCGAGCGCGACGACGGACAACATGTACAGGGTGCGTTGTGCCGGCACGCCGAAGCCGGCCAGCAGCACGTACAGGAAGGCGACGGTGGTGCCGGCCAGCGCGGCGGCCTTCTGTGCCGGCAGCCGCAGCGGCAGGCGCGCATCGGTGAAGAACGAGCGGCGCCACAGCGCCGACATGGCCCACGCGGCCAGTCCCGCGATCATCGTGATGTGCAGGCCCGAGATCGAAATGAGGTGGCCGATGCCGGTGCGGTTGAACACCTGCCAGTCGGCCTGCTCGATGCCGCGCTGGTCGCCGATCACGAGCGCCACGATCACGCCCGCGTACGTGCGTCCCGCGAGCGCCGCCTGGATGCGCGCACGCAGCGCCGCGCGGACGCGCTCGACGACCGCGCCGGGACCGGCCACGAACGCGTCCAGCAGCCGGTTGCCGTCGTCGGCCCGCACATAGCCGGTGGCGCGCACGCCCTGTTCCAGCAGCCACGCTTCGTAATCGAATCCGCCCGGATTCGCGTTGCCGTGCGGGCGCTGCAGGCGCACCGTCAATTGCCAGCGCTGGCCGGGCTGGACGTCGCCCACGGCCTGGCGTATGCCATAGCGGCCCTGGTACCACGACAGCGCGATGTGGGAAGGCACGCGTACCGGGTCATCGATGGTGCGCTCCACGCGGAAATCGAAGCGGACGCCCTGGTCGAAGCGGTAAGGCAGCGTCTCGACGATCCCGACGACCCGCACGTCGCGGCCCTCGTCGCGCCTGGCCAGCTCCGCCGACAGCGTCGCCTGGGCCAGGAAGGCGGCCCACGCGTAGCCGGACAGCAGGCCCGCGGCGGCGAGCGCGATGATGCGTGCTGGCGGGGGGCGGATCATGCCGGCGCAGGCCAGCACCAAGAGCGCCGTCGCTGCGCCGGTGGCCAACTGACCGGATGTCGGCAGCGTGGCGCTGGTTTGCAGGTACGTGACGCCGGTGACGAAGCCCAGGATGCAGCTGCGCATGGCAGGCGGGCCGGGAGCCGGCAGCCCTCACGCGAGCCGCGACGGCCCGACCGGGGGCGGCGCCATGCCGTCTTGCGCCTCCTGCCCACTATCGGCAAGAAGCGCGGCACATTCGGCTTCGGCAAGGCGCATCAGTTGCCAGGTACTGCGCCGCTGGATCACTTCCGGACCGGCGGAACGGCCGAATACGCCGACCGGTATCTGGAACGTCGCGGCCGGAAGCGTGCTCCCACGGGGAAACCAGCGTGTCCCGTCGAGGGCATGCGTCTCTCCGCAGCGCCACCAGCCGCTGGCGGGACAGACCTCGCCGGTCCGGACGTTCGCGCCGAGTGCCGCTGCCGGTGCGTGGACGGCGTCGTCTTCCAGGGCCGCACCGACCGGTCCGGGCGGGGCAAGCGTAACCAGCGTAGGCGTACGCGGGCGCAGGCGCTTGTCGACCAGTCTCCACATGGTCGGCCGCGACGGTTCGATGCTCGGCTGGAGGCCACGCAGCTTTTGCCACAGCGTCTGCCGCGGTAACAGCAACGCCTGCGGCATGCGGTCGCCTTTGCGAATCCACTGGACTGCACCGCCTTGCACATCCACACCGGGTCCGCCTTCACGGCATTTCCACCAGCCTGACTGTGGGCAGACGTCCCCGGCCGAAGCCAATGCTCCCAGCGCCGGTCCGGGCGGTTCTGGCGGAGGCTCGGCCGCCGGCGCCGGGCCGGACTTGCGCAAGCGGATGCTGGACGAGATACTGTCCCATAGGGCCAGAACGGCGTCTTCGTGCAGGCTGGAGTCGACTGGCTTACCGCCCGGACGCGGGTTGGTGCCTGTCTCCATATTCAGCAACAGATGTGGCTGCAACAAATCGTCGGCGCCCCCACCGGCCTCCCACATGAAGCCATAGCCGGTCGTAAAATTCAGTTCGCGCACGCGCTCGAGGACCTCTTCGCCCTCGATTCCGTTGATGTTGCGTTTGCCCGAACGTAGCTTGGTTACACGCAGCATCTCGTCGGCACTCGCTTCTGCATCCGCGAGAGCGACGCGCTCGAGCAACCCGTCGTCGACGTGGCCGCCCGCGACGCTGCTGAGAGCCAGCCCCATGTCAGGATGGCCTGGCAGGCCGAGATGAAAGACGACGTGTTCGTTCGTATGCTCAGGCAGCGGCTCCGCGAATACGCCGCGCCAGACACAAAACCCTGGAAACGCCGGGATGTCGTCGCTGCCACGCACGTGCAGGCGCGTCAATAATGCTTCAGCCAATCTTGTGTCGCCCTCATTGGCAACTTTTTTCGACAGGGTAAAACTGACCCCTTCCAGGTGAGCATGGACCTCCACCGATACCCATTCGACATCGACACGACGCCCACCCTCGAATCCATAGGTGCGATCCCTGCCATATTCGAGCGCGCGCCCAATCATTCCGGCAATTCGTAGATCGCGTGCTGCGATCATCCCTCCTGCCCGGGCCGGGTCCGCATCGTTTTCTTGCGCAGCTATGGCGGACTCTCGTGTGTTGACCCGTGCCCGAAACGCCGCCTCGCTTTCTTCGACCGTATCGATCGAGAATCCGGATATCATTTCCCCGGAAAGGCTCGTTTCTGCCTCGCTCGGCACATCGACCAAGTAGCGTCCGACACATACCGTTTTCATCTGTTCGGTCATTTTTGCCACCTCGGATCTGTCTCGTATGCTGCGGACCTGACCGGCGGCCCAGGTTCCCGCACAGGCGAGAGCTGCGCACAATACGATGAGCTCTCGCCATCCGCGCTTCCACGTTCGCGTCATGGCAACATCGACACCAGCTTGACGACAGGGTCGAAGGCTGACGATCGCGGCGACTGCCGCTCGAGCGCAGTCCTGTCGTCAAACCTACCGGTGTCAAACATTACCTCACCTGACCTGCATACTGGTTTGTCCAATGGCAAGCAAGCCCGTTGCCCTGCCGCGTACGCGTCGACACAGCCCGACACCAGGGGCAAGACAACTGCCTTCCGCAATCCGCGTTTCAATGTGCGCTTCATGGCAGCTTTTGCACCAGCTTGACGATAAGGTGATGTGTCAGCAACAGGATCGCGTCGGCATTGAACGCGCCCTGATGATCGAAACCACGGACATCGAATAGCTGGCCAACTTTACCGCGTGGACCCGCACCGGACTGGTGCGGCACGGTACCGTCGCCAGCCACATCCTGGCGTGCCGGCACGAAGTGCAGATTGGTGCGCCCCTCGACTTGCACGCGGCGCCCTCCGGACGGGCCGTAGCCGTGACCGACCGCGCCTCGCAGGTTCGATTCCGTGAAAACGGCACCGGTGCCGGGGTCGCGCGCGACCCAGCGAACGGCGCCGAAGGACATATGTCCGGGATCGGCACCATAGAAGGCATACGTGTTCGGATGATAGTAGGTGCCCAGCGTCTGGCGATGAAACTCTTCGGCACTGCCGATTGCCTTCCACATGATTTCCCTGATTCCGGGACTGCCCTTGTACTTGCCGGCAGGGTCTGCGAGATCCGGGTCTGCCAGGCGATACCATGCGTCGAAGTCGCGATACATGTCATATGGATTACTGACCGGTAGATGCACAACATCCCTCGGTACATCCTTGTTATTGATCCGGCTGACCAGCGAGACATGCAGCCACGGTTGCGGATACAAATGGTTGGGCAGTAATTGCAAAGCACCTGGCGCGGTGGCCATGACCGCCATTGTGTCTTTCGGCATTTCACCGAGGATTTCAGCGATGTGCTCAGCTTTGACGTTGTCCACTTTCCCATTGCTTGGGCTCCACTTCTCGGTTCCGCAAGCGATCCGGCGATAGCAAACAGGTGCGCCGAGTGCCGGCATCGCGCCATGAATCACCCCAAGGATCAGATCGGGTATCTCCTTGGCGCAAGCGCGCGCGACCAGGCCGCCCATCGAATGGGTCACCAGGATGACTTGTCGGCACTCACGCCTGCGCTCCGTCCAGAACGCAATGATGCGCTCGATGCGTTGACGCAGCCGCCTGGCCGAGTCCGCGCACGATTCGAGCCAGTTATAGCCACACGCGTAAACCGGATAGTAATAGCCAGCGTGCTTTTCCAGCTCTTCCTCGCTGACCTTGTCGATACCGCGCACGCCCCACTTGGCGGGGTCGCACTCCATGACGTCCTTCCAGTGGCGGCATATCACGCGCACGTTGTCGAGCTGATCCATTTCGAACGTATGGTTGAGACCCACATGCAAGCCGTAAAGCAGGTTTCCGTAGGAATCCCAGTGCACTTCGCCCCACGACCGTTGGCGCACTTCGGCCTCCGTCATCCCGTAATTGCGTGCCTCAAGAGGCAAATGGATGTCGCCGCGATTATCGGTCTCGAGTGTTCGGCCATCCAACAGGAGTTGCCGTGTCCCGGCATCGTATTTCTTCCATTTACGCGACGTGTTCAACCCCTCGAACGTCCCATTCGGTGCCCGCCACGCCGGCTCCCCCGGATCCAGCAGCTCGTTCGCCCGCATCGCCGGACTGGTCGCGGCCCGCAGATTGCTCCCCATGATCCCCGGTACGACGATGACCGGAACGACCTTCGACGGCGGCAAGGTGAACAGCCCGCGTGTCGTGAACGAGGTGGGGGTCAGGACGGTTCGGCCCGTCCAGCTGCCGTCGGGCTGCGGGACGAGGTTGGGCAAGGGGCGGGTCGGGTCTGCCATGCGCGCTCCGTGGTCTGGGTTGAGTATGCGGAAAATTCGGCGTCAACGGGCCGGGTCGTCGTCGGGGAGGAAGGCCATGGCGACGTCGCCGATCATTTCGCCGATCAGCAACGAGGTGCGGCCCTGTTCGTCGGTGCGTCCGGTGACGGTGCGGCCGCCTTCGAACGTCGCCTGGTAGCGTTGGTTCGGGACCGGCCTGCCGGTCTGCTGGTGGCGCAGCACGACGTATTCGTCCGTGTGCAGGTGCGACGTCGGCATGCGCACGCCCTCCGGTGTCGCGCCGCCGGGGCCGACCTGGTCGAATTCGCTCGCCTTGAAGACCTGGCGGCCGCTCGTCTGCTGGGTGACCGTGCCGTCGGCCCAGTCGGTCTGCGCGCCCGGCGCGATGATCTTCACGGCCGGCGCTTCCAGCTCGATGCGTTCGGCGGCGATCAGGCTGATGCGGCCCGCCGACTTGATCTGGATATTGCCCACGTGCGTGTGCACGATGATGTCGCCGCGGCCCGCGACGAGGCGCACGCCCAGTTCGTGGGCGAACAGGCTCAGGCGGCGGGCGGCGCGCACGAAGATGTTGGCGCCGGCCGCGACCTCGGCGTCGCCCGCGCTGACGACGTCCACCTTGCCGCCCGCGCCCAGCGCCAGGTTGTCGTTGCTGGCGACGATGACGCCGTTCGGCGCCGTCGCGGCCAGGATAGGTTCCCCGCCCCCCGCCGCGCCTTCCGCGACGTTGCTGCCGGCGTGCCACCGTTTCAGCTTGTCGACGAGGGCGGCAAGGCGCCGGCCCGTCGGCTCGTCGTCCGTGTGGACGGCCGCCAGCTTGCCCACTTCGTCGAGGATGCCCTGCATGACGTCGGCCAGGCCCGCCAGTCCGGCGCGGTCGAGCTGGCCCCCTTCCGCCTGCGGGCTCGCCTCCGCGCTGATCAGGACGCCCTGGGCGCCGCGCACGGCCACCGACAGGTCGCTGCGCAGCTCGGCGCCCTCCCCGCGCGGCGTGCCGGTGCCGTCGGCGCGCGGCCGCGTCAGCCAGCCGAGGTTCAGTTCCGACGTGCCGTGGTCGCTGGCCAGCTGCGCGCTGATCTCGCCGCGCGTGTCGTCGAAGCGCAGCTGGTTGCCGCGCGCCCCCTGGATCTCGTGCGTGCGCGTGCCGGATACGTAGCGGTTGCCCGGCAGCGCGCCCGCCTGGCTGAACGCGGGCGGCGCCGTGCGCTGGTTGTACAGCTGGGCGAGGATGATCGGGCGGTCCGGGTCGCCGCCGAGGAAGGCCACCAGCACTTCGGAACCGACGCGCGGCAGCGCCAGCGCGCCGGCCTGCTGCTGGCTGCCGTTGCCGTTGCCGGCCCAGTTGGAGGCGACGCGGACCCAGGCCGAATCGGAGGGCGAATCGGACGCGCCGGCGCCGTGCGCATGGCGATGGTCGGCGACGCGCATGCCCGGGAAGCGGATTTTTACCCGGCCCAGCGCGTCGCAATGGACGTCCTCGCCGGCCGGCCCGACAACGATGGCGCTCTGCAGCGGCGGCTGCGGCAGGTCGGTGCGCGGATCGTAAGCGGGCACGATTGGAATGCCGCGCCGGACGGCGGAAAAGCTGACGCGCACGCGCGCCTGCCCGTCGCCAGCGCGCGGCGCCGGCAGCGCGCTCAGGGCGGCGTCCGCCGACACCTGCCTGGCGTGGCGTTCCAGATCGCGCGGCAGGTTGTTGTCGGCCACGACGTGCAGTTCCGTGATCACGAAATCGCGCTCCGCGGCGGGGTGCGTGTCGATCTCGGGATGGCCTTCGAGCGCAAAATACTGGCCGGCACAGAAGTCGCGCACGCTGCCCTCGCCCAGGAAGCACTTCGATTCGAATTCGTGGCGGCTCATGCGCACCTGGCCCAGGCGCCAGTGGTCCTCGACGTCGTTGCCCGCGTGCGGCATCTCGATCAGGTAGTCGTCCAGCGACGCGGCGAGCGTGTTGCCGCTCGGGCCCTGGTCCACGTTGCTGCGCGCGGAGGCCGTCATGAACTGCGCGGCGCCGGGATTCTTGTAGTCCCAGCTGTGGCGCGTGGCGACGCCCGGCTGCAGGCGGCGCGCGGCGCGCCAGGAACTGACGGTGTCGCGGCCGTCCGCCATGCTGTCGCGGTGGTAACGCACCGTGCCGGCCGCGTTCCGCGGCAGGCCGTTCGGGTCGTTGAACAGCACCAGCGTGTGCGCGGGCGTGCGGTCGTGCGCGGGATCGACGGGGCTGCCGCGGCTGCGTCCCGGCCGGAACACCCACGCGATGCCGCGCCGCTTCAGCAGGCGGCGCACGAACGCGGCGTCCGACTCGTTGTACTGCATGGTCTGTTCGCGCGGCGGGAACTGGCGCATGTCGAACAGCGGATCGAGTTCGAGTTCGAAGGCGTTGGCCAGCACCGTGTTCGACTGGCGCCATTCGTCGCACAGCACCTGCACGATCTCCAGCTCGTTCTGGTAGCGGAACACGCGGCTGTTGGTGCGCTTTTCCATCACGGCGAACACGTCGCGCAAGACCAGCTCGTAGCCGGCCAGGCCGCCGTCGGCGTCGCCCGCGCGCGCCTCGGTGACGACGCCGCACACGCTGCGGAGCATGCCGCGGTCGGTGACGAACCGCAGTTCGGCCGGCAGCGCGATCAGGTCCTTCAGCGCGATGTGCGGGCTGCTGGCGAGGCAGGCGACGCGGTAGTCGATGCCGCCGCAGATCGCCTCGTGGCCCACGACCCGCTGGGGCAGCAGCACGTCCTCCGCGAGCTGGCCGCCTTGGGCAAGGCGCAGGCGCAACGGCCGGTGCGCGGTGCTCAGGACCTTCTCGTGCTGCAGAACCCGCAGGAACTCGCTCGCGCTTTCCACTGTCTCTCCCGTGAACACGCCGCGGCTGCGGCACGAGAATGGATTCTTCCATGCTTCAACCGGCGCGAGATTAACGTGCGTCAGGGTGTACAGGAGCGAACTTCGGCGCATGCGCATGGTCCCACGCTACGCGCCGCGCGGGTGCGCACCGCGCGCCGGCGCGACTCGATGGAACCGGACACTCCCGGCGCGGTCGCGCCGTCATGAGGGCCGGGTAGGACCCATGTGCTTCATGCGCGGCGCGTGGCCGGCCCGGCATCAGCCCGGCATCAGTCCGGCATCAGCCCAGCAGCGCGGCCAGGCGCGGCATCGTCGCCAGCGCGCTCGCGTGCGTCGCCGCGCGCACGGCGTCCGGATCGAGCCCGCGCAGGTCGGCGAGCGCCGCACCGATCGCGGGCAATTGCTCCGGGCTGTTGCGGCCCGGGTGGACCCACGCCGGCGCGATGTCCGGCGCATCCGTCTCCAGCACGATGGATTCCAGCGGCAGGTCCACGGCGAGCCTGCGGATCTGCAGCGCGCGCGTAAAGGTCATGGCGCCGCCGAAGCCGAGGTGGAAGCCGGCGTCGATGAAGGCCTTCGCCTGCTGGAAGCTGCCGTTGAAGGCGTGCGCGATGCCGCCCGCGGGACGGATCTGGCGCACGTGCTTCAGCACCTGGTCCTGCGAGCGGCGCACATGCGTGAGCACGGGAAGGTCGAAGTCGCGCGCGATGCGCAGCTGCTCGCGCAGGAAGCGTTCCTGCTTCGCGCGCATCGCGGGCTCGCACAGCATCGGGATGAAGAAGTCCAGGCCGATCTCGCCGATGGCCACGAAGTTCGGGTCCGCCAGCGACGCCTCGACCTGGCGCCGCAGTTCGGCGAGGTCGTCGTCCGTCGCCTGCGGCACGTAGATCGGATGGATGCCCAGCGCATAGCTGGCGTTGGGCAGGCTGCCTGCCAGAGCGCGCACGACGCCGAAGTTATCGCGCGCGACGGCCGGTATCACGATCATGCCGACCCCGAGTTCCTGCGCACGTTGAGCGATGGCTCCCGACTCCGTGCCGAATTCGTGGGCGTCGAGGTGGCAGTGCGTGTCGATCCACATGGAAGGGTCAAGCCCCGGCCGGCTGCAGGCCGTGCTCCGTCATGCGCAGCACGCGGTCGCAGCGGCGCGCCAGTTCCGGGTCGTGCGTGACGATGACGAAGGCGGTGCCGAGGGTCTTCGACAGTTCGAGCATCAGGTCGAAGATGCCCTGCGCCGTCGAGTGGTCGAGGTTGCCGGTGGGTTCGTCCGCCAGCACGCACGCCGGTTCCGTGACGAGGGCGCGGGCCAGCGCCACGCGCTGGCGCTCGCCGCCGGACAGTTCGCCCGGCCGGTGGATGGCGCGCTGCGTCAGGCCCACGCGCGCCAGGATCGCCTCGGCGCGCGCGACGGCGTCCGCGCGCTTCATGCGCCGGATCAGCAGCGGCATCGCGACGTTGTCCAGCGCCGTGAACTCCGGCAGCAGGTGGTGGAACTGGTAGACGAAGCCGAGCGAGCGGTTGCGCAGCTCGCCGCGGCGCGTCTCCGACAAGGTCGCGAAGTCCTCGCCCTGCAGCGTGACGCTGCCCGTGCTGGGCGTGTCCAGCCCGCCCAGGATGTGCAGCAGCGTGGACTTGCCGGAGCCGGACGCGCCGACGATGGCGACGCGCTCGCCGCGGGCGATCGAGAAATCGATGTTGTCCAGCACCTGGACCGAGTAGTCTCCCTGGCGGAAGGTCTTGGCGACATTGCGGCAGGCAAGTACAGCGGTATTCACATTCATGTCATTCATAGCGGAGTGCCTCCGCCGGTTTCACGCGCGACGCGGACCAGCTGGGATAGATGGTCGCGACGAAGGCCAGCAGCACGGAGACGCCGCCGATCTTGGAGACGTCCGGCCAGCGCAGGTCGGACGGGATTTCGCTGATCAGGTAAATATCCTTGGACAGGAACTGCACACCGAGCAGGTGCTCGATGAACGGGACGATGACGTCGATATTGAGCGCCACCAGCACGCCCAGGCCCACGCCCGCCGCGGTGCCCATGATGCCGACGAGGGCGCCCTGGATCATGAAGATCTTCGTGATCGAGCGCGGCGACGCGCCAAGGGTGCGCAGGATGGCGATGTCGGGCTGCTTGTCGGTCACCGTCATGACGAGGGTCGAGACGAGGTTGAACGCGGCGACGGCGATGATCAGCGTGAGGATGATGAACATCATGCGCTTTTCCGTTTGCACGGCGGCGAACCAGTTGGCGTTCAGCTGCGACCAGTCGCGCATGATCAGCTCGCCCGACATGCTGCGCTTGAGTTCCTGCGCGACGAACGGGGCCTGGTGCATGTCGGCGATGCGCAGGCGCAGGCCGTTCGGCGCGTCGATCCGCACCATGCGCTGCGCGTCCTCGATGTTGATGAACGCGAGCGCCGAATCGAATTCGTAGTGGCCGGCCTCGAAGATGCCGCTCACCGTGAACACGCGCGAGCGCGGAACCATGCCGGCCGGCGTCGTCTGGCCCTGCGCCAGCAGCATGTTGACCTTGTCGCCGATGCCCACGCCGAGCGAGCGCGCGAGCGCGTAGCCGATGACGATGTTGTACTCGCCGGACTTGAGGCTCTCGATGCTGCCCTGGCGGATCTGCTTCGCCACGTCCGACACCTTGTGCTCTTCCGACGGCAGGATGCCGCGGATGACGGCCGGCTTCATCGTGTCCTCGCGCACCAGCAGCCCCTGCGTCTCGACGAACGGCGCGGCGCCGCGCACGGCCGGGTTGCGGAAGGCTTCCTGCTCGGCCTGGCGCCAGTTCGGCATGGTGCCGCTCGCGTCAAACACTTCGATGTGCGCGAGCACGGACAGCATGCGGTCCGTGACCTCCTTCTGGAACCCGTTCATCACCGACAGCACGACGATCAGGGCGGCCACGCCGAGGGCGATGCCGGACACGGAGATCAGCGAGATGAAGGAAATGAAGCTGTTGCGGCTGCTGCGCTTGCCGGCGCGCGTGTAGCGCAAGCCGACCAGCCATTCGTACGGCAGTTTGTGGATGAGGCTCATGGGCTCCATGGTAAATGCTTGGGTCCCGCAGTTTGCCACACAACGCTCATCCATGTGGGGCGTTGTCACAATTGGAAGTACTTTTTCTATCTTGCACACACCATAAAAAGTCCGGAACTCCGGGCGCGGCAAGACTATCGAACGCAGACAGGAGGCCCACCATGGCATTTTCCGTCTTCGATTCGAAGGGCACGCCGCTCGACCGGCAGCACACCACGTGGCGCGACATGGTGCGCAGGCCGATCAGCAAGCTGGACGACGATGCCTTTACCCGCATGCGCATCATCCTCATGAACGGCGTCGAGCTCGAGGCCCTGCGCTTCTCGCACATGGCCGCGCGCTGCAACATGGCGCTGCGCCAGCCGCTGGCCGACGTCAGGCGGGTCGAACAGCACCAGGCCACGATGGTGAACTGGCTGCTGGCGCCCGATCATTCTCCGCTCGAGACGACCATCGCCTACGAACAGCTGGCCATCGAGCTGACGGCGAGCGTGGCCCGGGCCGAGCCGGACGACTACCTGTCCGGCGTGTATCGTTTCGGCCTGCTGGAAGACTTCGACCACCTGTACCGCTATGCGGCGCTGCTCGACCGCGTGGAGGGCAAGGATGCGAACAATATCCTGCAGAGCTATACGGACATCCTCCCCGGCCGCCCCACGCCCGAGCACCACCGCGCCCCGCGCGACGACCTGCGCATCCCGTACGACCGCAGCATGGCCGCGATGCTCAGCAAGCTGCATGCGCTGACGATCACGGCGGCCGAGGCGCAGACCCACAACTATTATATGAACGTGGGCCCGACGTTCGCCGACCCGGTCGCGCGCCAGCTGTATGCGGAGATCGCCTCGGTGGAAGAACAGCACGTCACGCAATACGAATCGCTGCTGGACCCGACGGAGACGTGGGTCGAGCAGTGGATGCTGCACGAGGCGAACGAGTGCTACACCTATTACAGCTGCGTCGAGACGGAGACGAACCACCACGTCAAGGCCATCTGGGAGCGGTGCCTCGACTTCGAGCTGGGCCACTTCCACATGGCCGCCGACGCGTTCCGGCGCTACGAGCGGCGCGATCCGGCCGAGATCGTCGGCGATTTTTCAGGCCCGATCCCGTTCCGCAGCCAGCGCGACTACGTGCGGCAGGTGCTGGCCAGCGAAGTCGACCTGCGCGCGCTGGGCACGCAATTCGTGCCGAAGGCGCACGAAGACCAGGCCAGCATCGATTACCGCCGGCAGATGAACGGCGACGGCTCGCCCAGCGCGGCGGTGGCGGCCGGCTACGTTTGGACGCCGGGCACGGAACTCGTGAGCCATGGCGCCGCCACCACGACGGCCGTCACGACGACCCTGCCCGCCAACCAGGGCGGCGTCGTCCAGCCCTGAACCGCAACGGAGACACCATGGCACAGCAGACCGAACACCTCGGCATGAACCGGACGGGCGTGCAGATGTCGCCCATCGACACGGCGGCCATGCAGGGCAGCGACAACGCGCCGATCCGCGGCGCGCCGGGCGACGAGCGCGCCCTGCTGGACGCGCGCGAAGCGCTCATCATGGACGCCGGCGACATCGGCTCCATCCCCATGCCGGGCTCGGTCGCCGGCGCCGTCAACATGGGCATGCACATGCTCAAGGGCGACCGGCCGCAGATCCTGCTCGACAAGCTGGGCGAACGCCTCGCGTTCGAACGCACGGGCACCCGTTTGTACGACGCGCTGCTGGCGAAATGCGACGTGATGCAGGGCGGCCCCGCCGGCATGACGCGCGACCACGTCGCCGCCATCCGCCGCGACGAAGCCCGCCACTTCCTGCTGCTGAAGGACGCGATCGAATCGCTGGGCGGCGATCCGACGGCGCAGACGCCCAGCGCGGACGTGACCGGCGTCGAGTCGCTGGGTTTCGTGCAGGTGCTGAACGATCCGCGCACGAGCCTCGCCCAGTCGCTGCACGCGCTGCTGACCGCCGAACTGGCCGATCGCGCCGGCTGGGAGACGCTGATCGCGCTCGCGGGCGAGGCCGGCCAGGACGACCTCGTGGCCGGCTTCACGCTGGCGCTGGAAGACGAGCACCGGCACCTCGTCCTCGTCCAGGGGTGGTATCACGAGGCGATCGGGCTGACGCCCGTTCCCGGGATGCTGCCGCCGGGCGGGTCGGCCGGCATGCCGCCCGATTCGACGACCGCGCCAACGACCTCGCCGGACGTGACGACGCCGGGACCGGGGGCGGACATCTGAGTCCATTTCGCCTAAAATAGAGGGATGGCCCACATTTCGCTCGTCCTGCCGTTCGCCCTCCCCGCTCCCGAATTCGCGCCCGACCTGACCCGCGCCCTGCAGGCGCCGGCGCTGGCCGCGCTGTTATCGAAAGTATCAGACGCGCGCTACCGCCCGCTCGACACCGACGCACGCGTCCTGCCGCATGAGCTCTGGATCGCGCGGGCGCTGGGCGTCGCGCACGGGCTCGTGCCGGGGGTCGCGACCAGCGCGATGCGCGCAATCGGCCTCGATCCGGAGGACGGCATGTGGTTCGTCGTGAACCCGACCCATATCCAGATCGCGCGCACGCATTTGCAGATGGACGACATGCGCCAGCTCGACCTGCGCGAGGACGAAGCGCGCGCCCTGTTCGACAGCGCCCGGCCCTGCTTCGAGGACGCCGGCTACGCGCTCGCATGGGGCGCCCCCGACACGTGGTTCATGCGCGCGGACGACTGGACCGAGATCGCGACGGCGAGCCCGGACGCGGCCGTCAACATGAACCTGACCGACTGGATGCCGTCCGGCCCGCAGGCGCGCGCGTTCCGCAAGCTGCAGAACGACGTGCAGGTGACGTGGTTCACGGACCCGGCCAACGCGGCGCGCGAGGCGCGCGGCCAGTTGCCGATCAATTCCTTCTGGCCGTGGGGGAATGCGAGCATGGCGACCGAACACGCCCAGCAACTGGTGGCGAAGGTTTCCGGCAAGCCGCTCGTGCGCCCGCGCGTGGCGGCGTTCGACACGCCCGGCTGGCTGACGGCGCTGGCCGACCGCCGCCTGGACAGCCTGGCGAACGTCGACGCGCTGCTGGACGGCGGCGACGACTGGCTGCTCGCCTGCGGCAACGTGGCGGCGCCCGGCATCGCGGCCGACTGGCATGGCTGGCTGCAGCAGATGCAGCGCCTGGAGACCGGGCTGTTCGCGCCCTTGCTGGCCGCATTGAAAACCGGCCGCATCAAGGAGGTGCGCCTCGTGCTGAGCCACCGCGACGGCCACCTCGAAACGACGACGACCCCGCTGGCGCAACGTAAATTCTGGCGCCGCCCGACCCTGGAACGACTGCTTTGAAAACCCGCATCACCATCCGCCCCTGCCCCGTAAGACTCTCCGAAATGCTGCGCCAGGGCGGGATCCACCCGGTCCTCGCGCGCGTGTACGCGGCCCGCGGCCTGACCGACCCGCGCGAACTGGAGACCGGACTTCAAGCATTGGTACCGCCCGGCGCGCTGCGCCAGATCGACGCGGCGGCCGTCTACCTCGCCGACGCCATCGCGGCCGGCAAGAAGATGACCATCGTCGCCGATTACGACTGCGACGGCGCCACCGCCTGCGCCACGGCGATCCGCGGCCTCACCGCGATGGGCGCGCGCGTCGACTACATCGTGCCGAACCGCTTCGAATACGGCTACGGCCTGACGCCGGAAATCGTCGAACTGACGGCGCGCGAGAAAGCGCCGGACATCATCATCACGGTCGACAACGGCATCGCCAGCATCGACGGCGTGGCGGCGGCAAAGGCGCGCGGCATCGACGTCGTCGTCACCGACCACCACCTGCCGGGCGACGCGCTGCCGGACGCGCGCGTGATCGTGAACCCGAACCAGCCGGAATGCGGCTTCCCCAGCAAGCACCTGGCCGGTGTCGGCGTCGTGTTCTACGTGCTGCTGGCCCTTCGGGCGGAATTGCGCAAGCGGGGCGTGTTCGACGCGCAGACGCAGCCCAAGCTCGACAACCTGCTCGACCTCGTCGCGCTGGGCACCGTCGCCGACGTGGTGAAACTCGACACGAACAACCGCATCCTCGTCGCCCAGGGGTTGAAGCGCATGCGCGCGGGCCGGATGCACGCGGGTGTCGCGGCGCTGTTCCGCGTGGCGGGGCGCGAGGCGCGCTGCGCGTCGCCGTTCGACCTCGGCTTCGCGCTCGGCCCGCGCCTGAACGCCGCCGGCCGCCTGGAGGACATGGCGCTCGGGATCGAATGCCTGATCACGGACGACGAGGGCCGCGCCTGGGCCATCGCGCAGGAACTCAACGACATCAACCTGAAACGGCGCGAGATCGAGGCCGACATGCAGGGTACGGCCCTGCTGCACCTGGACGATTTCGAGCCGGCGGACGCCAGCACCATCGCCGTGTTCGACGACGGCTGGCACCAGGGCGTGATCGGCATCGTCGCCTCGCGCCTGAAAGAGAAATTCTACCGCCCGACGATCACGTTCGCGCCCGCGGGCGACGGCTGGATCAAGGGTTCCGGCCGCTCGATCCCGGGCTTCCACCTGCGCGACGCGCTCGACCTCGTGTCGAAGAAGGTGCCGGGGCTGATCGACAAGTTCGGCGGGCACGCGATGGCAGCCGGCCTGTCGATCCGCGGCGACCATTTCGACACGTTCGCGCAGGCGTTCGAAGCCGTCGGCCGCGCGTGGCTGACGGAGGCGCAGCTGGAGCGCGTCGTCGAGACGGACGGCCCGCTGGAAGACGATTTCTACAGCACGCAGTTCATCGAACTGCTGGACAGCCAGGTGTGGGGCCAGGGGTTCGCGCCGCCCGTGTTCTGCGACGAATTCCGTGTCGTCAGCCAGCGCATCCTGAAGGACAAGCACCTCAAGCTGCTGCTGGAGCGGAACGGGCGGCGCTACGATGCCATCTGGTTCGGGCATACGGATGCGCTGGGCGACAAGGCGCGGGTGGCGTTCCGGCTGGATGCGAACGAATACAACGGGGTGACCAAGGTTCAACTGCTCGTCGAGCACGCGGAACCTGTATAACCCGCTTTCCGCCTGGTAGGGTGGGCACCCCTGTGCCCACGGGACGTTTGCAGTTCGCCGGCGTCCGCGTGGGCACGGGGTGCCCACCCTACCCGCCGTTCAACGCGTAAAAATCGGCGCCTGCGTCACCGTCCCCATCCCTTCGCCCAGGTAGAAACTCGGATGCGGCGGCTGGTTGTACCCCGCATTCTGCCCCGCGACCTGCGCCCGGTACTGCGGATCGTGCATCAAGGTCGGGATGCGCGTCGTGGTCGGCGCCGTCGTCGTGAACACGAGCAGGGCCGAGTTGTCCGCCGTGCGCCACACGACTTCCTCGCGCCAGTCGCCGAGGATGTCGGCCGACAGCACCGGCGTCGCCTTGGTCCCGTTGTTCGACGCCGCCCCGTACGGCGCACCGTCGAGCAGGCGCACGACGCTCCCCGTCGCCGGCTGCCATTTGTTGATCACGGTGCCGTCGAGCAGTTCGCGGCCCAGGTCGCCATCCCACCAGCTGGCGAAATTCATGTTCCCCGGACGCGCCGTGGAAATCTGGTGCCCGTTCGCCGCCATCAGCCCGCCGCGCGACGCCCAGCATTCCTCGCCCAGGTAGTTCGGATCGATGTCCGCGCACACGCCGCGCCCCACGTCCGCACCGCTGCCGCTGACGCCCCACAGGATCCGGCCCGTCGCCGCGTCGTGCATCTCGGAGCCGGTGGCGCCGTAGCAGGACGGGGTTTCGTGCACCATGTACGCCTGCAGGCCCGCGCGGGTCGGGTCCAGCTTGCCGACGTGCAGCGCGTCGCCGTGGCACAGGCCGGTGCTGTACAGCATGTGTCCATCGCTGCCGATCGCGGCCGCGCCGTAGACGATGTCGTCGCGGCCGTCGCCGTCGACGTCCGCCACGGCGAACCAGTGCGAGCCCTGGCCGCGCACGGCGCTGCCTTCCTTGTCCGTATCGAACACCCAGCGGCTGGACAGCACGCCGTCGCGGTAGTCCCACGCCGCGACCACGGCGCGCGTGTAATAGCCGCGCGAGAAGATGGCGCTGGGCCGGCGGCCGTCCAGGTAGGCGACGCCGCCCAGGAAACGGTCGACGCGGTTGCCGTAGTTGTCGCCCCACGCCGCCACCGAGCCGCGCGCCGGCAGATAATCCGTGGTCGCCAGCGCCTTGCCCGTGCGGCCATCGAATACCGTCAAATACTCGGGGCCGGACAGGATGTAGCCGTTGGCATTGCGGTAGTCGGCATTGGCGTCGCCGATCACCTTGCCCTGCCCGTCGACGGTGCCGTCGGCCGTCTTCAGCATCACCTCGGCCTTGCCATTGCCGTCGAAGTCGTACGCGACCACCGTCGTGTAATGGGCGCCCGCGCGGATATTGCGGCCCAGGTCGATGCGCCACAGCCGCGTGCCGTCGAGTTTATAGGCGTCGACATATGTGTTGCCGGTATAGCCCGACTGCGAATTGTCCTTGGCATTGGTCGGCTGCCATTTGACGATCAGCTCGTACTGGCCGTCGCCGTCCAGGTCGGCCGGCGTGCCGTCGTTGATGTCGTAGGTGTAGGCCTCGCCCTTCGGCGTGACGCCGCCCGCCGGCCGCTGCACGGGAATGCGCAGGACGGGCTGGCTCCACGTGGCGCCGGCCGCTTCGTCCTTCTTTTCGTGCCCGTCGACGATCGCGCGCACGGTGTAGCGGGCCGCCGGCGTGCCATTGGTGTCCGTGAAATTGCTCGCCGTAAGTGGCGCGCCGTTCAGGCGGACGCCGTCGCGGTAGAGGTTGAAGCGGGTATCGGGGTCGTCGACGCCCAGCACGCGCCAGCTGACGAAGACGCCGCCGCCGGTGGCGACGGCGACGACGCCGCGGTCGAGTTTTTCAACCTGCTTGCCCTGCGCGGCAAACGCGGATTGCGCGAGGGCGAGCGCCAGCAGCCCTAGCGGTGCAACGGTTCGGATCGGTATCATGTCTCCAGCCTGCTCGTCGTTGTTGTTGGGCGTTCGAGTATCTGGATTGGCCCGGGGAGTGTCAATTCGGTCCAGGCAAGCAGTCACAATGTTGAGCGGGGCGACTACTCTTTCTTGCCGCACTGACAGGGCGGCGCCTCGCCCCGGTCGAACACGATCTTCCACCGCCCCGGCGCTTCCAGCCGCCAGATCGAGTTGTAGCGTCCGACCACCCTGCCGCTGGGATCGTAGACAGGCCCGCCGCTATAGGCCAGGGTGCCGGAATCCACGACTTCCACCTGCTCCGGCTCCCACGAGAATGGCGCGCGTTCGCCGTCGTAATACTTGCGCCACGCATTGGCGACGGCCTCGCGCCCGCGCAGCGGGGTCGGGCCGGCAAAGAAGATGGCCTCGTCGGCCAGGAAGGATGTGAACGCGGCGTGGTCGCGCGCCTTCATCGTCGCGGCGAAGGCACGTTCGGTGTCCGCCACCTGTTTCTTCAGCTCGTCGTGCGACGGCCGCGCCGCGCTCGCCATAGCCAGCATCAGCGTGCTGATGCACATGACCCCAATCGACAGCAGACGCATCGCGCCCCCCTTTGATGTCGTTTACCAGGATGATGATTTGACAAGCCTTGAATTCTGGCACGGCAGTACGGTTTGTACAAGATGCTTGCACGATGTCCGAAAGCGGAGTATATATAGTCCATAACCGGAGGATTCCTCATGAGCTACGCCTACGCCTACCCCAAGAGCCGGTTCGAACCGGCGGTTCTTGTCGACCTGTCCGCCCGCTCCGAGCGCGAACGGCTGTCGGAATCGGCCCTGAAAGGTTTCTTTCGCCTGGCCGGCGCCTGGCAGATCCGCGACGAGGATGCGCGCGAGCTGCTCGGCGGCCTGTCGTCGTCCTCGTTTTACGAATGGAAGAAGCACCCCGCACGGGTGCTGGAAGTCGACCGCATCACGCGCATCTCCTACCTGCTCGGCATCTATAAAGCCCTGCACATCCTGTACGGCGACAAGCTCGCCGACGAATGGATCCACCTCCCCAACACCAATCCCATCTTCAACGGCCGCACGCCGCTGGCCTACATGCTGGGCGGCGGCCTGCTGGCGATGCAGACCGTGCGCCGCCTGCTCGACGCCCGTCGCGGAGGGCTGTGAGTGAAACTCATCCCGCGCCTGACCGCGCTGCGGCAGTTCGATACGTGCCGCCTGATCCCGTCGCGCTTCGCCGACCTCGAAGACTCGGTGCTGGCCCCGCTCGCCGATGACGATGGCATGCTGCGCGACCTGTTCGACCTCGACAACGCCACCAACGACCGCCTGCGCGGCGAGTCCGGCCTGCTGCCGGGGATCGGCGTCGACGAACTCGTGTTCGGCGTGCCGAACTTCCGCATCATCAACGCGGCCTACACGTATGCGCGGCCGGAAGGCAGCCGTTTCAACGACGGCGAACGGGGCGCGTGGTATTGCGCGTTCGAGATCGAGACGGCGCTGGCCGAGGTGGCGTTCCACAAGGCCGTCGAATACCAGGAAATCGGCCGCTTCGACGACAGCGTGAGTTACCAGGCCCTGCTGGCCGACTTCAGCGCCAGCTTCCACGACCTGCGCGGCGCCGATACCTGGGACGACTGCCTCGCGGCCGGCAGCTACGTCGCATCGCAGGCGCTGGCGGCGGAGCTGCTGGAGGCGGGTTCGATGGGCGTCATCTACCCGAGCGTGCGGCGGCCCGAGGGCACGAATCTCGCATGCTTCCGCCCCGCATTGGTCGGTAATGTCCGCAAGGGCCATGCATATCGGTTAACATGGGCGGGTTCGCCGCTTCCCGCCATCGAACCCCTCTGAATCAGACATCGCCATGAAAACCGATCCGCTCAAAGACACCGAACTGCACGACAAGATCAACCGCGAGACCGCCCGCGTGCACTGGTCCGAACTCGAACGCCATTTCGCCCACGGCTCCGTCGTGTACGTGAGCGAAGACCTGGACCTCGTCGAAGTCGCCCTGCGCATCGCCCATGATGACAAGGATGCCATCAACCGCTGGATGAACGAAGGCAAGGTTGCCAAGGTATCCGACGTGCAGGCGAGCACCTGGCAGGCGTCCGACACCCTTCTGTGGGCGTCCGTCGTGAGCCCGTTCGTGCTCGTGCAGCCGGAAAAGCACGCCGTTCACTGAGAAAGTGTTGGCCAGCAAACACATTACCTTGAAGCAACTAGTTTTTAAGAAATGTGATCCCTCCGAATCCGCTATACTGGCGTGAAGTGAGGAAGTTTATGCAAAGCAACTTACAAGAAGACGATCCGATCCTGACCACGAGCGAAGTCGCGCGCCTGCTCGGCGTGGCGACGAGTACGGTGCAGATCTGGATGGAAAGCGGCGCGATCGAATCGTGGAAAACGCCGGGCGGACACCGCCGCACGCGCCTCTCCCTCGTGCAAGGCCTGATGCATGGCGACGACCAGGCCCGGTCGACCCCGAATCCCAGCACGGACAAGGAATACCAGCCGGCGCCGCAGCCGGGTTACCCCATCGGCGCCAACGAACGTTCGCGCCTCGCCGCGCTGGCCGCCACCGGCCTCGTCGACACCGACGAGGAAGCCCGCTTCGACCGCCTCGTCCGCCTCGCCTCGATGGTGACCGGCTCGCCGATCGCCCTCATCTCCCTGCTGACGTCGACCCGCCAGTGGTTCAAGGCCCGGGTCGGCCTCGCCGCCCGCGAGACGCCGCGCGACTGGGCGTTCTGCTCGCACGCGATCCTGAAAAACGAGCTGTTCGTCGTCGAAGACGCGATGGAAGACGAGCGCTTCCGCACGAATCCGCTCGTGCTGCAGGAACCGCACATCCGTTTCTATGCCGGCGTGCCGCTGCGCGACAAGTCCGGCCAGCCGCTCGGCACCTTGTGCGTGATCGACCGCGAACCGCGCCGCCTGCGCGCGGCCGAAGTGCAAGGTCTCATCGACCTGGCCGAGATCGCCTCGGGCGAGATCCAGGCCACGGGCCGCAACAGCCGCAACTGATCAATGCCGGTCTGCCGCGTGCGCGCGGTGGGCCAGCGCGTGCGCGGCCGCGCGCATGAGCATGTCCGCCCGCCGCGGGTCCGGCTCGGACAGCGCCAGCTCCTGCAACGCTTCCGGGTACTCCAGCTCCGCCGCCCGCGC
The DNA here is from genome assembly GCF_052056005.1 of Massilia sp. GER05. Classification (NCBI taxonomy): domain Bacteria; kingdom Pseudomonadati; phylum Pseudomonadota; class Betaproteobacteria; order Burkholderiales; family Oxalobacteraceae; genus Massilia; species Massilia sp. GER05. The sequence continues at coordinate 5,036,034 of NZ_CP178858.1, forward strand.
CAGCCACGCGCGCGCGGCCACCGCGTCGGGCGGCCCGCCTTCTCCGTCCGCCAGCATGTGCGCCAACAGGAACATCGCGGCAGGTTCGCCGCCTTCCGCCCGTTGTTGCAGGCGATGCCGCCGGGCGTCCACGCCTGCGTCCGCGAACGCCGGCAGCGCCAGCGCGCCCAGCAGCATGGCTGCGAACATTCTCTTCATTTCGACAGGTCGACCGCGTACAGCGCGAAGCCCCTGCCCTGGCCGTCGTCCGCGCGCAGTTCCGTGACGCTGTCGATGCCTGCGGCGCGCGCCAGGTCCAGCTTACCCGGCGGCGCGTGGAACACGACCGGTCCGGCCGTCGTCACGGGCGTGAAGCGCCAGCTGCGCGCCGCGCCGTCGGCCGCCCGCGTGAGCCGCTTGTGCGCGCGGATCCAGGCGATCAGCACGTCGCGGTTCGTGTCCGGCGACGCGATCACCGTCTTGCTGCCGTCGAGGCCCGGAAAGTTGCCGCCGCCGCTCGCCCGGTAGTTGTTCGTCGCGACGAGGAACGCCTGCCCGCCGGCCACCGGCTTGCCTTGCCACTCGAGGTTGCGGATGCGCTGGCCGGGCGGGCGCGTCACGTCGATCTCGTAGCGCAGATCGGGGTCGGTGACCGTGTCGAAGTTATAGCTGGGGAAGCCGCCGTTGACGAGTTCCTGCGGTTCGGTGCGCGCCGGGTCGATGGTGTTGAAACGGTGCGCCGCCTTTTCCAGCCAGGCCGTCAGCGCCGCACCGTCGACTTTGACGGCGTACAGCGCATTCGGGTACAGGTAGAGGTCCGCCGCGTTGTTCAGCGCGAGGCTGCCGGGCGCCACGTCGGTGTAATCGCCCGGTCCCGCCGCGCCGGCCTTGAACGCGGCGGACACGGACAGCACCGGCAGGTTCGCGTACTGCGGCAGGTTGGCCTTCACGTAGGCGCGCACGTAATCCGCCTGCGCGGCGTTGACGGGTTGCAGCGCCGACGGATCGCCCAGGTCGGCGAAATACGTCGACATGCGGAAGTCCGTGCTGCCGACCGGCGTTTTCACATAGCGGATCGTCGCCTCGTGCTCGGCGCGCACGAGGTCGAGCACGGCCGGGTCGGCTGCCACGTACGATTTATCCGCCTGCTGCGTGGCGCGCGTCTCGACGACGGTATTGTCACGGGCGATCGTCCAGCCCTTGCCGTCGTGGCGCAGATCGAAACGGATCACGCCGAGGTGCTTGCCCCACAGGCTCGCCATCACGGTCGGCACGCCGAACACGGTGCCGCGCGCCTTGTCGACGTTCGGAAGATTGAACTGCGCCACCGTGCTCGTGGGGTTCGGGAACTGCTGGTGCGCGTGGCCCAGCAGCAGCGCGTCGATGCCGGGGACCTGCGCGAGGTAGTAGTTGCCGTTTTCCATCGTGGGCGAGTACGGGCTCGCATCGAGGCCGCCGTGCGAGATCGCGACGATCACGTCGGCGCCCTTCCCGCGCATCTCCGGTATGTAGCGCCGCGCCGTCTCGACGACGCCTTCCGTGGTGACGCGGCCTTCGAGCCAGCGCTTGTCCCAGGACAGGATCGTGGGCGTGGTGAAGCCGATGATCCCGACCCTGACCGTTGCCTCGACGGGCTTGCCGGCGGCGTCCTCGGCCCGCACGCGCTTCTCGATGATGCGGTACGGCGCGAACAGGGGCTGGTGCGTCCGGACGCTCACGACGTTCGCCAGCACGATCGGGAAGCCGGGACCGGCGCAGGGTTTCTGCGCGCGCGGGACGCCGGGCACGTCGAAACGGTTGCCCGTGACCTGGCCGAGAAAGCCGAGGCCATAATTGAAATCGTGGTTGCCGACGGCGCCGCCGTCATAGCCGAGCCACTTCATCACCTTGTGGATGCCCAGCAGCTCGCCGCATTTCACCGGCGCGACGACGGCCTGGTAATCGCCCAGCGCGCTGCCCTGGATCGTGTCGCCGTTGTCGAGCAATACCGTATTCGGGAACTCGCGCCGCGCCTGGGCGATCAGGGTCGCCGTCCGGTCCAGGCCCAGCGACGGATCGGCCGCCAGCTTGAAATAATCGTAACCGACGACGTTCGCGTGCAGGTCGGTCGTCTCCAGGATCGCGAGCGTGGCATGAGTGCCTGCTGGCAAAGATGCGCGCGGCACAGGTGCGGCGCCGGCGGCGGCGGCCATGGCCGCGAGCGGCAGCAGGCGGAACAGGTGGGAAAGGTGGCGCGTCATGGGCTCGCATGATAAAGCATGCGCGCACTAAGGTATAATCTCCGGTTCGATTCAACCACAGAAAATTGCCACAGACCATGGAAGCTGAACGCATCAATGCCCTCTCCTCCCTGCTGAACGACCTGACCAGCCGTGAAGCCGAACTTCGGAGGTATCTTTGACTTCGACCGCAAAGCGGAGAAGTTAGAGCAGGTCAACCAGGAGCTGGAAGACCCCGCCATCTGGAACGACCAGAAACGCGCCCAGGAGATGGGCCGCGAGAAGAAGGCGCTGGAAGGCGTCGTCCTCACGCTGGAAAAGGCGCGTGCCGACCTGACGGACGCGGCCGACCTGTTCGAGATGGCCCGCGAAGAAGGCGATGACGCCACGATCGAAGCGGTCGAAGGCGATGCCGGGGAAATCAGGAAGGTCATCGAGGCGATGGAATTCCGTCGCATGTTCAGCAACCCGATGGACCACGCCAGCTGCTTCATCGACATCCAGGCCGGCGCCGGCGGCACCGAGGCCCAGGACTGGGCGTCGATGCTGATGCGCCAGTACCTGCGCTATTGCGAGCGCAAGGGCTTCAAGGCCGAGGTGATGGAACTGTCCGAGGGCGAGGTCGCCGGCATCAAGACGGCCACCATCAAGGTCGAAGGCGAATACGCCTACGGCCACCTGCGCACGGAAACGGGCGTGCACCGCCTCGTGCGCAAGTCGCCGTTCGACTCCGCCAACGGCCGCCACACGTCGTTCTCGTCGATCTTCGTGTACCCGGAAGTCGACGAATCGATCGAAATCGAAATCAACCCGGCCGACGTCCGCATCGACACGTACCGCGCGTCCGGCGCCGGTGGCCAGCACATCAACAAGACCGACTCCGCGGTGCGCCTGACCCACGCCCCGTCGGGCATCGTCGTGCAGTGCCAGAACGACCGCTCGCAGCACCGCAACAAGGCCGAAGCCTTCGACATGCTGCGCGCCAAGCTGTTCGAACTGGAACTGCGCAAGCGCATGGCCGAACAGCAGAAGCTGGAAGATTCGAAGACCGATGTGGGCTGGGGCCACCAGATCCGTTCGTACGTCCTCGACCAGTCGCGCATCAAGGACTTGCGCACCGGCTTCGAGACCGGCAACACGAAGAACGTGCTGGACGGCGACCTCGACGACTTCATCTCCGCTTCGCTGAAGCAAGGGGTGTAAGCCGATGGCCTTCATCTTCGACATGGACGGCACCATCGTCGACAACATGGCGTTCCACACGGATTCCTGGCTGGCGTTCTTCGAGCGCCACGGCAAGACGTACGACGCCGACGCGTTCTTCCGCGAGACGGCGGGCGCGCAGGGTCGCGAGATCCTGCGCGAACGCCTCGGCCCGGAGATCACGGACGACGAGATCGCCGTGCTGGCGCACGAAAAGGATGAACTGTACCGCGAGATGTACGGCCCGCACCGCAGCGCGATCCAGGGCTTCGAGGCTTTTGTGACGGCCGCACGCGCGCAAGGCGTGAAGCTGGCGGTGGCGACGTCCGCCCCGCCCGCGAACATCGTCTTCACGCTCGACGAGCTGGACCTGCGCCGCCATTTCGACACCGTCGTCGGCGCGGCCGACGTCGCGCGCGGCAAGCCGCATCCGGACGTCTTCCTGAAAGCGGCCGAGAAGCTGGGCGTCGACCCGCGCGACTGCATCGTGTTCGAAGACGCGCCGATGGGCGTGGAAGCGGCGCGCCGCGCCGGCATGAAGGCCGTCGTCATCACGACCACCCTGCCCGCCGAGGCCTTCCGCGAATTCGACAATATCGTCCGCATCGTGGAGCACTACGAAGACTTGCGCGTAGGCGACCTGAACGTCGGCGAGCTGCTCGGCACCCGTGATTCCAAACTAGACAGACACTGACATGAGCAACGAAAACCAAGAACAGCAGAACGAGCCCACGACTCTCGCGGCCGAGGACAACAAGATCATCGCCGAGCGCCGCGCCAAGCTGGCCGCGATCCGCGAAAAAGGCATCGCGTTCCCGAACGACTTCGTCCCCCAGCACAAGGCGGCCGATCTCACCGAGCAGTTCGGCGGCTGGACCCGCGAACAGCTGGAAGCGGAACCGCAGCAGGTCGTGCTGGCCGGCCGCATGATGCTCAAGCGCGAAGCGGGCAAGAAGGCCGCCTTCGCGACCTTGCAGGATGCGTCGGGCCTGCGCGCCGACGGCCGCATCCAGATCTACGTCACCCTCGACAACACGGGCGAGGAAGCGATGGAAGCGCTGCGCCACTACGACCTGGGCGACATCCTCGGCGTCGTGGGCACGCTGTTCAAGACCAAGACCGACGAGCTGACCGTGAAGGTCACCCTGCTCCGCCTGATCACCAAGTCGCTGCGCCCGCTGCCGGACAAGTTCCACGGCCTCGCCGACCAGGAAACGAAGTACCGCCAGCGCTACGTCGACCTGATCATGAACGAGGAAACGCGCCGCACGTTCAAGGCACGTACGGCCGCGATCTCGTCGATCCGCCGCTTCATGCAGGACCACGGCTTCATGGAAGTCGAGACGCCGATGCTGCACCCGATCCCGGGCGGCGCCGCGGCGAAACCGTTCATCACGCACCACAACGCGCTCGACATGCAGATGTTCCTGCGCATCGCGCCGGAACTGTACCTGAAGCGCCTCGTCGTGGGCGGCTTCGACCGCGTGTTCGAAATCAACCGTAACTTCCGCAACGAGGGCGTGTCGATCCGCCACAACCCGGAATTCACGATGATGGAGTTCTACGCCGCGTGGACCGACTACAAGTGGCTGATGGACTTCACGGAAGCCGTGATCCGCCAGGCCGCCATCGACGCCCACGGCACGGCCGAACTGACGTACGGCGGCCGCGCGCTGGACCTGTCCAAGCCGTTCCACCGCCTGACGATCGTCCAGGCCATCAACAAGTTCGCCCCGCACTACATGGACGAACAGCTGCACGACATGGACTTTTTGAAGGCGGAACTGGCGAAGTTCGGCGTTAAGCCGCACGCCATCTCGGGCCTGGGCGCGCTGCAGCTGTCGCTGTTCGAAGAGACGGCGGAAGCGCAGTTGTGGGAGCCGACCTTCATCATCGACTACCCGGTCGAAGTGTCGCCGCTGGCGCGCGCGTCGGATACGCGCGAAGGCATCACGGAACGCTTCGAGCTGTTCATGGTGGGCCGCGAGATCGCCAACGGCTTCTCGGAGCTGAACGACCCGGAAGACCAGTCGGCACGCTTCCTGGCGCAGGTCGAAGCGAAGCAGGCGGGCGACGAGGAGGCGATGTACTACGACGCCGACTACATCCGCGCGCTGGAATACGGCATGCCTCCCACCGGCGGCTGCGGCATCGGCATCGACCGTCTCATGATGATCATCACCGATTCGCCGAACATCCGTGACGTGCTGCTGTTCCCGCACCTGCGCAAGGAAGATTGATCGACGGAGCGATGCAATGCATCACGAAAAAGGCGCGAACGAGAAATCGTCCGCGCCTTTTTCTTCGCCGACTCCCGGCATGACAATCACACGAGTAGAAGTCCGTGCAAAAATGGATATGACGTGCAATTGCAACGCCAGAAGATCCCACTCACGGTCCAGGCAACGAGAAAGGTGGATAACATGCAGTTCTTCGCAGCGCTTGTCGAGCATCTCATCGTCGGCATACTGGCCTTGGTTTGGATTTTGCCCGTGGCGCATTTTTTCGGGATCATTCCGTTACTTCCGCCGACAGAAAAATGGTCGGATTATAAAGAAGTACTGATTGCCGTCGGCTTGCCTGCTGCTTACGTCGCCGGCATGTTTGTGGACGTGTTTGCCTCGATGGCGACGCAGCGCCTACGAAACTTCGCCAAAAGAAGGTTCGGGGCTGCTTCAGGCACCTCTTACAAAAACACGATCAGGATTATCAAACCCTCCGCCGACGAAAGTGCCCGCTACCTGCTTCAATTGACAGCACGAGAAAAAATAGCTCGAGGAGCAGCACTGAATTTTCTTATAGGCGCATTCGTCAATTTCGCGCTCCCGAAAAGCACGTACTCCATACCGGGTTGGCTACTGATTGCCCTTTGCGTTCTCGGGACCTTTGTCTGGATGCGCCTGTACGGTCTTGTCGACAGATTCAAGGCACACTGGTAACCCGGATCGGGCGTCACACCCTACATAAGGATTGCCCATATAGCCGGCAAAAGAGGCCGATCTCAGGGAAACGGCCGCCCACCACACGCCGCAGACGACCGTTTGGCTTCCCTTATCGAACCACCCGATAGCAAGGCACATACTCCTTGCCCGGCAACTTCATGCGGCTCTGCTCCACGAACGACTGCAGCAGCTTGTCCATCGGCGCCATGATCTCGTTCTCGCCATGGATCTCGAACTTGCCGAACTGTTCGATCGCACGGATGCCCTCTTCCTTCACGTTGCCCGCGACGACGCCGGAGAACGCGCGGCGCAGGTGCGCGGCCAGCAAGTGCGTTTCCTGGTTCTTGTGCAGCGACAGGTTGCGCATGTTCTCGTGCGTCGGGCGGAACGGCTTCTGGAATTCCGGATCGATGCGCAGGCCCCAGTTGAAGTAGTACGCGTCGCTGCGCGACTTGCGGAATTCGCGCACCTGGCGGATCCCCTGCTGCATCTCGCGCGCCACCGCATCCGGGTCGTCGATGATGATCTTGTAGCGGCGCTGCGCCGCCTCGCCCAGGGTCAGGCCGATGAACTGGTCGATCTGTTCGAAGTACTCGCGCGCCGTCGCCGGGCCCGTGAACACGAGCGGGAACGGCTGTTCCGCGTTGTCCGGGTGGAGCAGGATGCCGAGGATGTACAGGATCTCTTCCGCCGTGCCGGCGCCGCCCGGGAACACGACGATGCCGTGGCCCGTGCGCACGAAGGCTTCGAGGCGCTTCTCGATGTCCGGCATGATCACGAGGTCGTTGACGATCGGGTTCGGCGATTCCGCCGCGATGATGCCCGGCTCCGAGATGCCCAGGTAGCGGCCGCCCTGCAGGCGCTGCTTGGCGTGGCCGATGGTGGCGCCTTTCATCGGCCCCTTCATCGCGCCCGGACCGCAACCCGTGCAGATGTCGAGTTCGCGCAGTCCGAGCTGGTAGCCGACGTGCTTCGAATAGTTGTACTCGACCCGGTTGATCGAGTGGCCGCCCCAGCACACGACGAGGTTCGGGTTGCGCTGCGGCTGGATCACGTTGGCGTTGCGCAGGATGTGGAAGACGGCGTCGGTGATGCCCTCCGGGCGCGTGAGGTCGAAGCGCGGATTGTCCGTCACTTCGAAATTCACGTAGACGATGTCGCGCAGGACCGAGAACAGGTGCTCGTGGATCCCCTTGATCATCTTGCCGTCGACGAAGGCGTGCGCGGGCGCGCCGCGGATATCGAGCTTGATGCCGCGTTCGCGCTGGATGATCTTGATGTCGAAATCCTTGTAGCGCTCGAGCAGCTCCTTGCCGTCGTCGATCGAACTGCCGGAGTTGAGCACCGCCAGCGCGCACTTGCGGAAGATCTGGTAGAGCCCACCCTGGCTCGTATCGAGGAGCTTGGCCACTTCGGCCTTGGACAGGACTTCCAATCGGCCTTCCGGAGAAATCAGCGTATCGACAACGTCGTAGTTCATGGTGTATTCCTTTTCTCTTCTGTGAATCGGTGTGGCTTTTGCTCCAATATACGACAAGTCAACCGAGTTTGCGTCTCCGTTTTCGCTTATGCCGATTCCGCATATGGCTGAGCTGTAAAAAGCTGGCCCCATATGCACGATTTCCACTAAAATGCGACGCTAGCCGCGGTCCTTACCCAGGACGCGCAGGCCAGGAAAAGACAATCACTCTTAAAAAGATTAGGGGAGGAACCGCATGAGCGGTGCAGCTACTTCAACCGCCGAACCGAAGGCGGTCCCGGAATTCAAGCAGATCATGGGCCATCCGGCGCCCCTCTGGATGCTGTTCATGACCGAATTCTGGGAACGCTTCGCTTTCTACGGCATCCGTTGGGCCCTGGTGCTCTACATCGTCGCCCAGTTCTACGGCGGCAGCGGCGTGGGCCAGGCCGACGCCAACCTGACCTATGGTTCCTACCTCGCCCTGGTGTATGCCGGCGCCGTGTTCGGCGGCTACATCGCCGACCGCGTGATCGGCTACCAGCGCTCGATCCTCGTCGGCGCCTCGTTCATGGTGGCCGGCCTGTTCGCCATCACCATTCCCAACCCGGACATCTTCAAGCTGGGTCTCGCCACGATCATCGTCGGCAACGGCATGTTCAAGCCGAACATCTCCGCCATGGTCGGCCAGCTGTACGGCATCAACGACCAGCGCCGCGATTCCGGCTTCACGATCTTCTACATGGGCATCAACGGCGGCGGCTTCCTCGCCCCGATCCTGACCGGCGCGCTGGCGCAGAGCATGTCCAGCCAGACCGGCGTGCCCGCGTACAAGGTCGTGTTCTTCGCCGCCGGCGTCGGCATGATCCTGTCGCTGATCTGGTTCCAGATCGGCCGTCGCATGCTGAAGGGTATCGGCGCTGCCACCGGCCCGCTGGCCAATCCGGTACGCCTCGTCGGCGTCGTCATCGGTTCGCTGCTCGTCATCCCGGTCGTGTACTTCCTGCTGAAGCTCGGCGCGGAAAAGCTGCAGGGCGTGCTGTCGGTCCTCTTCATCATCCTCGCGATCATGCTGATGGTGGAAGGCATCCGCGGCGGCGCGGTCGTGCGCGACAAGACGATCGCCATGCTCGTCATCTTCTTCTTCAACGTGATGTTCTGGTGCTTCTTCGAACAGGCCGGCAGCTCGTTCACGTTCCTGGCCGAATACATCGTGCGCCGCGACTTCGGCGGCTGGACCTTCCCGACCGGCTGGTTCCAGTCCGTGAACACGCTGGCCATCATCGTGTGCGCGCCGATGGTCGCCGCCGTGTGGGTCGCGATGGGCCGCAAGAACCCGTCGATCCCGCGCAAGTTCGGCCTGGGCCTGATCTTCAACGGCCTCGCCTTCCTGCTGCTGATGTTCGCGCTGCAGCACCTCGTCGGCGCCGACAGCAAGATCCCGTTCTGGACGCTGTTCATGGTGTACGTGATCCAGTCCATCGGTGAGCTGTGCCTGTCGCCGATCGGCCTGTCGATGGTGACCAAGCTCGCACCGACCCGCCTCGTGGGCCTGGGCATGGGCGGCTGGTTCCTGTCCACCGGTATCGGCAACAACCTGTCGGGCATCTTCGCTTCCGTGGTCTCGGGTGAAAAAGGCATGACCGTGGAATCGGCGCTGTCCGGCTACACGTTCGGCTTCTGGGCCCTGATCGGTGCCGGCGTGCTGCTGTTCCTGGTCGCACCGCTGATCCAGAAACTGATGCACGGCGTGAAGTAAAACGTCACGCTTCGTCCTCGACGGCGGCCTGCGGGCCGCCGTTGTCGTTGCCGTTGTCGATTCGCGTCAGACGAACGCCAGGTCGTGCAGCTGGATCGTCTCGTCGATCCAGTCCTCGCAATGGCCGAACCGGTAACCGAGCGCCTGCGCGCGCGACGTGTCGAGCACCATCGCGCCCGGCACGTCGAACGGCGACAGGCGCCCCATCTCCGCCGGCGGCACGCGCTGGCGCATGCGTACGGGCGTGTCGAGCACGGCGCCGACCCGCTCGTACAGGCTTTTTGCCGACAGAGCGCCGTCGCAGGCCGCATTGACCGGCCCCGTGAAATCCTGCATCCCGACCCACACGAGGAAGTCGGCCGCGCCCTGCAGCGGCATGAACGACAACACGGCGTCCGGGTTCGAATACTCCAGCACCCCGTTCATGCGCGCCAGTTCCACGTAGTGCGCGAGGCGGCCGGTAAAGTCTTCCGGCCCGCCCAGCACGTGCGCCAGGCGCGGCGTGACGAGGGGCAGCGAGCCGTCGCGTACGAGATAGGCCTCCGCCTGCACCTTGCCCGCGACGTAGCACTCGGTCGCGCGACACGGGTCGTGCCACGGATAGCCCGTGTCGATCGGCTGCGCCTCCACGGCCAGGTCGCTCTCGCGCAGCGGGTCGGCGTGGTCGTAGCCGAGGGCGCGGTAAGCGTCGATCGTGGACGCCATCACGTAGCGCCCCACCTTGCCCGCGAACGTGCGCACGGCGATGGCCGCGTCCAGCGGGTTGTAGCACATCTGGTCGTACACGATGTCGAACGGGCCGCGATGGGCGAACGCGTTGCGCATCGCGGTCTCGTTGCGGCGGTCGACGCGCACGCGCGCGATCCGGTCGCCGAACGGGTCGGGCGCATAGCCGCGCGTCGCGATGGTGACGCGATGGCCGGCGCGGAGCAGCCGCTGCACGAGCAGCTTGCCGATATAACGGGTACCGCCGATCACCAGGACATTCTTGGGCATGAAGTTTTCCTTAGTCTGTGGGCGAGGCTCGTAGCACTGTTTTGGTGAATCCGTTATATTCTGTAACTAGAACGGCAATTGTTCAAACGAGAAAAATAAATGATATGAATAAGAAAAACTTACGCTCGGGGATGGCGTGAAGCCGCTGCGCAGCCTCTCGGGCCTGATCGATTTCGATTGCGCCGCGCGCTGGGGCAGCTTCAAGCTGGCCGCGCGCGAGCTGCACAAGACGCCCGCCGCCGTCAGCCTGCAGGTCAAGCAACTGGAAGAAGCCATCGGTTTTCCGCTGTTCGTGCGGCATCCGCGCCACATCGCGCTGACGGCCAAGGGGCAGGAACTGGCGATCGTCGTCGCGCGCATGCTGGCCGACCTGCGCGGCAAGGTGGCGGCGCTGCAGCGGGGCGACGAGGAAGCGGTCCTTCGGATCTCGACCACGCACTCGTTCGCGATCAAGTGGCTCGTGCCGCGCATGTCGCGCTTCACCAAGCTGCATCCGGAGCTGGACCTGCGTATCGACTCCAACGACACGCCCGTGGACATCGAGGACGACACCGTCGACGTGGCGATCCGCTACGGCCCCGTGCGCGACGACGACCCCGCCCTGCTGTTCCGCGAGCGGCTCGTGCCGGTGTACAGCCCGGACCTGCTGGCGGAGGGCCAGGATGCCCTGCAGTTATCCGACCTGACCCGATTCCCGCTGCTGTGCGAACGCACGCCGGAAACGTGGCTGCAGCTGTTGAACGAGAACCGCGCGCTGAAAGGCGATTACGATTTTGCGCGCACGTACAGCCATTGGGGCGTGCTGGCGCAGGCAGCCGTCGCGGGCCAGGGGATCGGCCTCGTGCCGTACGGGATCGCGTTCGAGGACATCCGCGCAGGCACGCTGCTGCAGCTCGCGTGCAGGAGCGCGCCGTTCGGCTACGGGTACCGACTGCTCGTCAATCCGCACAAGGAGGCGATGACGAAGGTCCAGCACTTCCGGGCGTGGATCCTGGCCGAGATGGAATCCATGAAAGCCACGCTCAATACGTAGGGTGGGCTCGCCGAGCCCACGCGTGGCGCCAACCCATCGCATGCGTCACGCGTGGGCACCGGGTGCCCGCCCTACCGTGCTTTTTCGCGTCCGACGACGTACAACAGCACGCAGATCGCCGCATACGGCAGGATCGACAGCAGGTCCGCGCTGGCGCCCGCGAAGAACGGATTCGCGGCCTCGGCCCACCTGTTCATCGCATCGTCGAAGCCCGTCATCACGCCGGCCGTGATGGCGATGATGATGCCCGCCAGCGCGCCGCCCGCGATGTAGCCGGAGGCCAGCAAGGTGCCCGAGCTGCGGTCGCCCGCGGCCTGCAACTCGTCCTCGTTCAGGCCCTGGTACTGCGGCAGCCCGCTGTTGCGGCGGTCGACCATCCAGCGGATGATGCCGCCGATCGCGATCGGCAACGTGGACACGAGCGGCAGGTACACGCCCACCGTGAACGCGAGCGACGCGACGCCGGACATCTCCAGCACGACCGCGACCATCACGCCGAACAGCACGAGGGTCCATGGCAGCTGGTGGTCGAGGATGCCCTTGATGATGTACGACATCAGCACGGCCTTCGGCGCATCGAATTTCTTGACCTCGGTGCCGTCAGGCCGCGTGTGGTACTGGCCGTTGATGCCCGGGTCGACGAGCCAGGCGAGCGAACCGTCGGCGCGCACGAGGTATTTGCCGGCGGGGCCGCCCACGGTGTCCGTCTTCTGCCAGACTTTATACGTTGCGTGATCGGATGCGGCCTGCGGGCCTTGCAGCTGCGCGGACTCCGTCAGCTTCGATGCGTCCGTCCTGATGTGCGGCGCCACCTGCGCGGCCGGCACGTACACGGTGCCCGCGTCGTTCAGCTTCAGCAGGATCGGGCCGAGGATCAGCGCGGACGCGAGCGCGCCCGCGAGGATCGCGTACTGCTGCAGCTTCGGCGTCGAGCCGACGAGGAAGCCCGTCTTGAGGTCCTGCGAGGTCGTGCCCGCGTTGCTGGCGGCGATGCAGACGATGGCGCCGACCGACAGCGCCGTCACGTAGTAGCGCCCGCCCGTCCAGCCCATCACGAGGAAGATCAGGCACGTGAACAGCAGGGTCGCCACGGCCATGCCGGAAATCGGATTCGACGACGAACCCACCTCGCCCGTCAGGCGCGAGGACACGGTCGAGAACAGGAAGCCGAACACGAGGATCAGCAGCGCGCCCAGCACGTTCATGTGCAGCGGCGTCGCGAACGTGATCACGGCGATGATGGCAAGGCAGCCGATCACCACCCATTTCAGCGGCATGTCCTGCTCGGTGCGCAGCGACGTATCCACGTTCGAGGATTTACCGATGCCGGCCAGGCCGCCCTTGAGACCATGCCAGATCGTGGGCAGCGAGCGCACGAGGGAAATCAGACCGCCGGCCGCTACGGCGCCGGCGCCGATGTACAGCACGTAGGCGCTGCGCACGTCGTCCGGGCTCATGTCGCGGATCAGCATCGTGCCCGGCGCCACGGGTACCGTCAGCGCGTCGCCGAAAAACTTGATCATCGGGATCAGGAGCAGGTACGACAGCACGCCGCCGCCCGCCATGATCATCGCGATGCGCGGGCCGATGATGTAGCCGACGCCCAGCAGCTCGGGCGAGATCTCGGCGCCGGCCGAACCGGATTTCAGCGGCGCGTCGAAGATGAAGTTGACCGTGTCCTTCCACAGCTTCAGCGAGATGTTCATCACCTTGTACAGCAGGCCGAGGCCGAAGCCGCCGAAGATGATGAAGGCGCGCCGGCGGGCGTCCCTGGCTTCGTCCGAGTCCGCGTCGCGCACCTCGCCGGCCGCCTCGCGCGACGTTTCCGTGGCCGCCGCCTTCAGCACTTCGGCGCACGCGGTGCCTTCCGGGTATTTCAGTTCGCGGTGCTGGTCGACGATCATCGTGCGCCGCATCGGGATCATCATGAGGATGCCCAGCAGGCCGCCCAGCACGCCCACGAGCATCACCCGCGAGATCTCCAGGTCGAAGCCGAGGATCATGATCGCGGGCATGGTGCAGCCGAGGCCGAACGCGAGCGATTCGCCGGCCGAGCCGGCCGTTTGCGTAATGCTGTTTTCGAGGATCGTCGATTCGCGCCCGCCCATCTTCTTGGCGAGCCCGAACAGGGTGATCGCGATGACGGCCACGGGAATCGATGCGCTGACGGTCAGGCCCACCTTCAGCACGAGGTACAGCGACGACGCGCCGAAGACCATGCCGAGTACGGTGCCCATGATCAGGGCGCGCCACGTCAGCTCGGGCAAATGCGCCGACGCCGGAATATACGGTTTGACCGCGGGCGGATGGGGATCGTAGGGCATCGGAGGGATTTCCTTCAGGCGTGGGTAGTGGCAAACAGGACTGCCGGGATCGCCATGCAGCCCTTGAAAGCGTGACTATCTCACATGCCGTACGTTAAGAAAAGCGGATTATAATTTCTCAAACCGCCCGTGTTTACGGCCTCAACGGGGTTTTACGACCCGCATCAAGAGAGTTCAGTTTTGGCAACTATCCCCCGCCGCCAACGCGGCTTCCTGCTCCCCATCCTGGCCGTCGCGGCCGCAATCATCGTCCTGTTCATTGCCGGCGTCGCCGGCTACGTGGTGTTCCGCGTGCTGCCCAACGTGCCGGCGCTGGATGCCGTCACCGACTACCGGCCCAAGATCCCGCTCCGGGTCTATACGGCGGACAACGTCCTGATCGGCGAGTTCGGCGAAGAGCACCGCGATTTTGTCCCGATCAACAAGATCCCGGACCTGATGAAGAAATCGCTGCTCGCCATCGAGGACGCCCGCTTCTACGAGCACGGCGCCATCGACTGGAAGCGCGCGATGGGCGCCGTCGGCTCGAACCTGCGCGGCGGCTTCGGCTCCGGCGGCGCGTCGACGATCACGATGCAGGTCGCCCGCAACTTCTTCCTGTCGCGCGAAAAGCGCTTGTCGCGCAAGATCAACGAGATCGCGCTCGCGTACAAGATCGAGACCGCCCTGTCGAAGGACGAGATCCTCGAGCTGTACATGAACCAGATCTACCTGGGCCAGCGCGCCTACGGCTTCTCCAGCGCCGCACGCATCTATTTCAACAAGACGCTGGACCAGCTGTCGGTGGCCGAGATGGCCATGCTGGCGGGCCTGCCGCAGAACCCGGCGCGCCATAATCCGGTGGCCAATCCGAAGCGGGCGCGCGAGCGCCAGCACGCCGTGCTGGGCCGCATGCGCGCACTGAACTACATCACGGACGCGCAATACGAAAAGGCCATGGCCGAACCGCTGCGCGTCAACCAGCGCGGCGTCCAGGACTTCGGCACGCACGCGGAGTACGTGGCCGAACTGGCGCGCCAGGCCGTCTACAGCCAGTTCAAGGAAGACGCGTACACGAAAGGCATCAAGGTCTACACGACGATCCTGAAGCCCGAGCAGGACGCCGCCTACGCCTCCGTGCGCCGCAATGTGCTCACGTACGACCAGCGCCACGGCTGGCGCGGCCCGGAAGACCGCATGGAGCTGCCGTCCGATCCGGTCGAGCGCGAAGACGCGATCGGCGACGCGCTGGGCAAGCGCCCGACCAGCGATGGCCTGATCCCGGCCGTCGTGCTGTCGGCCACGAGCAGGATGGTGCGCGTGGAGACCGTCGACGGCGACACGGTGGACCTCACCGGCGCCGGCCTGAAATTCGCGCAGGCCGGCCTGTCGTCCAGCGCCAGGGAAAAGATGAAGCTGACGCCGGGCGCGATCATCCGCGTCGCGAAGGATGCGAAAGGCAACTGGAGCGTCACGCAGGTGCCGCAGGTGGCCGCGGCCTTCGTCGCCATCGATGCCGATACGGGCGCCTACCACGCGCTCGTCGGCGGCTTCGACTACAACTTCCAGAAGTTCAACCACGTGACGCAGGCGTACCGCCAGCCCGGTTCCGGCATGAAGCCGTTCATCTACTCGGCCGCCGTCGACAAGGGCTATTCGCCGGCCACGCTCATCCTCGACGCGCCGCTCGACATGGCGGGCGAGGATGCTGGCAAGACGTGGTCGCCGCAGAACGACGACGGCAAGTGGGACGGTCCGATCACGATGCGCCGCGCGCTGGCCGAATCGAAGAACGTCCCGTCCGTGCGGCTGCTGCGCGCCGTCGGCGTGCCGTATGCGCACGAGTTCATCGCCAGGTTCGGCTTCGACCTCGCGCGCCAGCCGTCGAACTACACGCTGGCGCTGGGCACCGGCGCGGCGACGCCGCTGCAGATGGCGGGCGCGTACGCGGTCTTCGCGAACGGCGGCTACCGCGTGCAGCCCTACCTGATCGCCCGCATCGAGGATGCCGACGGCAAGATCATCCAGGAGACGAAGGCGCCCGCCGAACACACCGACGAACAGCGCGTGCTCGACCCGCGCAACGCCTTCATCACCGACAGCATGCTGCGCGACGTGACCCGCTACGGCACGGGCGCCGAAGCGACCAGGGCGCTGGGCCGCACGGACATCGCCGGCAAGACCGGTACGACCAGCGACGCCGTGGATGGCTGGTTCTCGGGCTATGGCGGCAACGTCGTCGCGGTCGCGTGGATGGGCTACGACGATCCGAAATCGCTGGGCGGGCGCGAATTCGGCGCCACCGTCGCGCTGCCGATCTGGATCGACTACATGCGGGTGGCGCTGGCCAAGCGCCCGCAGCAGGAAGAGCGCCTGGCGCCGGAGGGCGTCGTGCGCGAGAACGACGACTGGGTGTATGCCGAGTTCGCGGAAACGCCGGCCCTCGGCGGCATCGACCTCGACCAGGCGCCGGATCCGAACGCCGTACAGCCGGTGGACGGCACGGTCCCGCCGGGCCAGCCTGGCCAGCCTGGCCAGCCTGGCCAGCCGGTGCAGCCGGTGCGGCCGGTGCCGCAGCAACAACAGCCGTCGAATACGCTGTTCTGACCTGCTGCTCGCTCGCCGAACGGGCCGCCGCGTGCGGCCCGTTTTCATTGGCAGGCCGGCAATCGCATTGCAACAAATGGAAGAGATCGTGCGCCCAGTCCTACATGTCTGTACGAACTCATCCTATTTCGAACGCAAAAGTGTGCCCCCATGATGGCGTCACTTTTACAAAAGGAGTCAACATGAAAAAGTACCAAGCCCTCCTGATCGGCGGCCTGATGGCCATGTCCCTGGCCGCATGCAGCTCGACCGGCACCAGCGGTAGCGACAGCAGCAGCGCCAGCGGCAGCTCCTCGTCGGGCGCGATGTCCAGCGGCAGCGGCTCCGCCCCGGCCTCGACCGGCACGCCGGAATCCAACGCCACGGGCACCTCCAGCACGACGCCGACCGGCATCTCCGCCGGCGGTACCGGCAATTCGAACGCCACCGGCCAGGGTACCAACCCCGCACCTGCCCAGACCAGCGGCAACCAGTAATCGTCTCCGTCGTCCGGCCACCCCGGGCCGGACGACTCCGGCCTACCCGGGCCGGACGTACGCCTCGGCACGAAGGCGGCCCGCACGTTGTTCGACTATAATGGACGCTCGTCCTGACGAACCCGAACAGCACCGCGTCAATGCCCTTCGATCTCACCAAACACCTTCCCAAGCCCGGAACCCGTTTCGCCCTGCCCCAGTTGCATGGCTCGGCCGATGCCTATGCGCTCGCCGTCGCCGCCCTTGCGCTGAAAGCCAGGAAGCAGATGCTGACCGTGATCGTCGCGAATGCCAGCGACGGCCAGCGCCTGCTCGATGAAATTCCCTGGTTCGCGGAAGGCAAGCTGTCCTGCCACCTGTTGCCGGACTGGGAAACGCTCCCGTACGACGCGTTCTCGCCGCACCAGGACCTCGTATCCGAACGCCTCGCCACGCTGCACGAAGTCCGCAACGGCCAGTGCGACGTGCTCGTCGTGCCCGCGACTACCGCGCTGGTGCGCCTCGCGCCGCCGTCGTTCCTGGCCGCCTACACATTCTTCTTCCGCCAGGGCGAAAGCCTGGACGAAGCGAAGCTGAAAGCGCAGCTGACATTGGCCGGCTACACGCACGTCACGCAGGTGATGTCGCCGGGCGAATACTCGGTGCGCGGCGGCCTGATCGACCTGTTCCCGATGGGTTCCGCGCTGCCGTACCGCCTGGACCTGTTCGGCGACGAGATCGAGACGATCCGCACCTTCGACGCCGACACCCAGCGCTCGCTGTATCCCGTGAAGGAAGTGCGCCTGCTGCCGGGCCGTGAATTCCCGATGGACGAGCAATCGCGCAGCGCCTTCCGCGGCCGCTGGCGCGAACGCTTCGAAGGCGATCCGTCGCGGTCGACGATCTACAAGGACATCGGCAACGGCATCGCGTCGGCCGGCATCGAATACTACCTGCCGCTGTTCTTCGACGAGACGGCCACGCTGTTCGACTACCTGCCGGACGAATCGAGCCTCGCCCTCGTCGGCGACATCGAGGCGGCCATCCAGCGCTTCTGGCTCGATACCGAATCGCGCTACAAATTCCTCAAGAGCGACCGCGATCGCCCGATCCTGGAACCGAAGGAGATCTTCCTCGGCGCCGAGGATTTCTTCGTGCAGGCCAAGCCGCACGGCCGCTGGGCCATCGCGCGCGACCCGTCGGCGGGCGCTTCCGAGCTCTCCGCAGCGGTCCCCGACATCGCCGTCAACCGCCGCCTCGACGATCCGCTCGCGAACCTGCGCTCGTACCTGATGCAGGCCGCGGGCAAGCGCGTGATGATCTGCGCGGAGTCGGCCGGCCGGCGCGAGACCCTGCAGCAGTACTTCAGCGAGTACAAGCTGGACCTCGCATCGATCGAAGGCTTCGACGGCCTGCGCGCGACGGAGGCGAAGGTCGTGCTGGGCGTCGCGCCGCTGCAGGCGGGCTTCGAGTTGATGGAAGAAGGCGCCGGCCATCTCGTGTTCATCACGGAGACGGAGCTGTACGCGGGCACCGGCCGGCGCGCGGGCAAGAAGAAGCAGGAAGCTGGCTCGCAGGTCGAGTCGATGGTGCGCGACCTGTCGGAGCTGAAGATCGGCGATCCCGTCGTGCACATCAATCACGGCATCGGCCGCTACCTGGGCCTCGTCAGCATGGACCTGGGCGAAGGCGAGACGGAATTCCTGCACCTGGAATACGCTAAAGAATCCAGGCTCTATGTGCCGGTGTCGCAGCTGCACGTGATCTCGCGCTATTCGGGCGCGTCGCCCGACGACGCGCCGCTGCACACGCTCGGCTCGGGCCAGTGGGACAAGGCGAAGAGAAAAGCCGCGGAACAGGTGCGCGACACGGCGGCCGAGCTGCTGAACCTGTACGCCCGCCGCGCCGCGCGCCAGGGCCATTCGTTCGAGTACTCGGCCACGGACTACGAGAACTTCGCGCAAAGCTTCGGCTTCGACGAGACGCCGGACCAGCGCGCCGCCATCGCCGCCGTCATCCAGGACATGACGTCGGGCCGGCCGATGGACCGCCTCGTGTGCGGCGACGTCGGTTTCGGCAAGACCGAGGTTGCCCTGCGCGCCGCATTCATCGCCGTCATGGGCGGCAAGCAGGTCGCGATCCTCGCGCCGACCACGCTGCTCGCGGAACAGCACGCGCAGACGTTCTCCGACCGCTTCGCCGACTGGCCCGTGCGCATCGCCGAACTGTCGCGCTTCCGCACCGGCAAGGAAATCAACAACGCGATCAAGGGCATGGCCGACGGCACCGTCGACATCGTGATCGGCACGCACAAGCTGCTGTCGCCGGACGTGAAGTTCACGCGCCTCGGTCTCGTCATCATCGACGAGGAACACCGCTTCGGCGTGCGCCAGAAGGAAGCGCTGAAGGCCCTCCGGGCGGAAGTCGACGTGCTCACGCTGACCGCGACGCCGATCCCGCGCACGCTGGGCATGGCGCTGGAAGGCCTGCGCGACTTTTCCGTCATCGCGACGGCACCCCAGAAGCGCCTCGCGATCAAGACGTTCGTGCGCGGCGAGGACGGCTCCGTCATCCGCGAGGCGTGCCTGCGCGAACTGAAACGGGGCGGCCAGATCTACTTCCTGCACAACGAAGTCGAGACGATCGAGAACCGCCTCGCGATGCTGCGCGAACTGCTGCCGGAAGCGCGCATCGCCGTCGCGCACGGCCAGATGCACGAGCGCGACCTGGAAAAGGTGATGCGCGATTTCGTCGCCCAGCGCTACAACATCCTGCTGTGCACGACGATCATCGAGACCGGCATCGACGTGCCGACGGCGAACACGATCATCATGCACCGCGCCGACAAGTTCGGCCTCGCCCAGCTGCACCAGCTGCGCGGACGCGTCGGCCGCTCGCACCACCAGGCCTATGCCTACCTGCTCGTGAACGACGTGCTGGGGCTCTCGAAGCAGGCGCAGCGCCGCCTGGATGCGATCCAGCAGATGGAAGAACTGGGCAGCGGCTTCTATCTCGCCATGCACGACCTGGAAATCCGCGGCGCCGGCGAAGTGCTGGGCGAGAACCAGTCGGGCGAGATGCTGGAAATCGGCTTCCAGCTGTACTCCGACATGCTGAACGAAGCGGTGAAGGCGCTGAAGGCCGGCCGCGAACCGGACATGAGCGCGCCGCTGTCGTCGACGACGGAGATCAACCTGCACGTGCCGGCCCTGCTCCCGGCGGATTTCTGCGGCGACGTGCACGAGCGCCTGTCGATCTACAAACGCCTCGCGAACTGCGAGGAGCAGGGCCGCATCGACGACATGCAGGAAGAACTCATCGACCGCTTCGGCAAGCTGCCCGATGCCGTGAAGGCGCTGATCGAGACGCACCGCCTGCGCATCGCGGCGAAGTCCGTCGGCATCGTCAAGATCGACGCGCATGCGGATGCCGCCAGCCTGCAGTTCATGGAGAAGCCGCCGATCGACCCGATCAGGATCATCACGCTGATCCAGAAGAACCGCCACGTCAAGCTGGCCGGCCAGGACAAGCTGCGCATCACGGCCAGCATGCCGGACCTGGCCGCGCGCGTGAACCAGGTCAAGCAGACCATCAAACAACTCCTCGCTTAAATAGCTTAAAGCAAACCAAATCATGTTCAAGAAGCTCGTCCTCCAGGGCCCGAACGCCGACCAGGCCGCACTCG
Source organism: Massilia sp. GER05 (assembly GCF_052056005.1). Classification (NCBI taxonomy): domain Bacteria; kingdom Pseudomonadati; phylum Pseudomonadota; class Betaproteobacteria; order Burkholderiales; family Oxalobacteraceae; genus Massilia; species Massilia sp. GER05. The sequence continues at coordinate 5,056,674 of NZ_CP178858.1, forward strand.
CACAGATCGCCGCCATCGTCCGTCCGGCACGCACCACCGAAGTCCACGCGCACGCGCTCCGCTGCGACGGGTTCGACTTCACGCCGGAACTGAAAGCGCAAGTCGAGGCGGCCGCCCACGCCGCCGGCGTCGACGCGACGTTCGTCGACGCGAACCTGACCTTGGCCGATTTCAGGCTGGTCGCGATGGACATGGATTCCACCCTGATCACCATCGAATGCATCGACGAGATCGCGGACATGCAGGGCCTCAAGCCCCAGGTCTCCGCGATCACGGAAGCCGCGATGCGCGGCGAACTGGATTTCTCGGAAAGCCTCACGCGCCGCGTCGCGCTGCTGGAAGGGTTGCCGGTCGATGCGCTCGAGCGCGTGTACGAAGAACGCCTGCGCATCTCGCTGGGCGGCGAAGCGATGCTGCAGGCCGTGCAGGCCGCGGGCCTCAGGACGCTGCTCGTCTCGGGCGGTTTTACCTTCTTCACCGAACGCCTCAAGACCCGCCTGGGCCTCGACTACACCCACGCGAACGTGCTGGAAGCGGCCGGCGGCGTGCTGACCGGCAAAGTCGTCGGCGGGATCGTCGACGCGGAGGAAAAGAAGCGCACCGTCGAACGCGTGTGCGCCGAGCTGGGCATCGCCACGAAGCAGGCGATCGTCATGGGCGACGGCGCCAACGACCTCAAGATGATGGGCGTATCCGGCCTGTCCGTTGCCTTCCGCGCCAAGCCCGTGGTGCGCGCGCAGGCCGACGTGGCGCTGAATGTCACGGGCCTCGACGGCCTGCTGGCCGTCCTCGCCTGACGCCTCTCCTGATCTGGCGCAAGGGCTATGCGGTGTGCATGTGTAGATTGATGGGGTCCGCTCGTCGATCACGGAGCCCGCGATGCCGTCACGCCGCACATTTCTCCACGCCTTGCCGGCACTGGCCGGCTGCCTGACGCTGCCGGCCATCGGTGCCGACACCTGGTGCGCCACCTGGGGCACGGCGCCGGCCGGGCCGCCGCCGTCCGCCAGCCTGCAGACGTTCAGCAACCAGACGCTGCGCCTGATCGTGCGCACGAGCATCCCCGGCAACCGCGTGCGCGTGCGGCTGTCCAACGAAATGGGCAGCGGGCCTTTGCGCATCGGCGCCGCGCACATCGGCCTCCGATCCAGTGGCGCCAGCCTCGTCTCGGGCAGCGGGCGCGACCTGACGTTCGGCGGATCGCCGTCCGCCACCGTCGCACCGGGCGACCCGCTGGTCTCCGACCCCGTCGACTTCGCCGTGCCCGCGCTGGCCGACCTGGCCGTCAGCCTCTGGCTGCCGGGCAGCACGCAGGCGGCGTCGATCCACGACCTCGCGCTGCAGACGAACTACGTGTCCGCCGCCGGCAACTACGCGGGCGCGAACACCCTGCCCGTGCAGCGCACGCTGGCCTCGTGGCCGTTCCTGACCGAAGTCGACGTGACGAGTGCCGCCGGCACGCCGTCCGCCATCGTGGCCCTGGGCGATTCGCTGACGGATGGCGTGCGCAGCACGAGCAACGCCAACCGCCGCTGGACCGACTACCTGGCGCGCCGCCTGCGCACCGAAACCCTGCCCGGCAGCCCGCCCATCGCCGTCGTCAACCGGGGCATCAGCGCGAATTCGCTGCTGACGGACTATCCGACGGCGCTGCTGTCCGGCCGCGACGCACTGGAACGCTTCGACCGCGACGTGCTGGCCACGGCCGGCGCGCGCTGGCTGTTCGTCCTCATCGGCATCAACGACATCGTCTATAGTTCTGCGTCAAGTCCCATCCCCGCGGAATCCCTGCAAGCGGGCTGGCTGCAACTGATCGCGCGGGCGCGCACGCGCGGCATGCAGGTCATCGGCGCGACCTTGCTGCCGTACGAAGGCCATCCGTATTTCACGACGGCGCGCGATGCCGTGCGTCAGCGCGCCAACGCATGGATCCGGACGTCCGGCGCCTGGGATGCCGTGGCGGACTTCGATGCCGTGCTGCGCGATCCGGGCCGTCCCACCCGGCTGCTGCCGGCCTACGACGGCGGGGATCACCTGCATCCGAACGATCTCGGCTACGAAGCCGTGGCGAAAGCGATACCGTTGGGCTGGTTCGGTGTATAGTTTGCTTGTGGCAACAATTCAGGTGAATATCATGGCCATCTCTTCCATCTCGTCGACGACCACCTCGACGGCAAACACGTCCGTGACGACGAAACCGCCCGAGACGGCGACGCAGGATCCGGCGACCCGCGTGACCTTATCGAACCTGTCCGAACAGGCAAGCATCGTCGCGACACTCGGCAACCGCGACAACGGCGTCCAGACATATGACGCGGCGGGCCTGCTGAACGCCGTCGCGCAGGCCGGCATGGCGCAGGCGGGCACGGCGGCGCCGGCGTCGACCGATCCCGCCGCATCCGTGGACACGTCCGCGGAATCCAGCACATCCGTGGCGGCCGCCGTGCCGGGCGACTGGGGCACGATCCTGAAATCGAATCCCGCGTTGACGAGCGTCGCGGTCGAGGACGCCGTCGCGCAGGGCATCGTCAACACGATCAATGTCTACGTGTGACCGCTACATGGACTGCGCGTCATGCTTGTAACGGCGGCGACCTCACGAGCGCCAGGGCGCTCGCGAAGCTGCGCGACGACCGCAGGGAAGCCAGCGGCGGAACGCAGGAAGCGCATCATCGCCGCGCCCACCGGACGCAAGCCGGCGGCGCAGAGTCGCTGACCTGCAGCGCATCCGCAACGACCGCGCCCACCCCAGCTCCGGGCTCCACCACCGACGTATCGGCCTGACCGTCCACCTTGGCCCGGCATGCCGCCGGGCCTGTCTCGCACTAACAAACCAGCAACTTTGTGACATTCCGCGTATATGCATATTCGGAATTCTCATGCTCGCCAACGGCCTTTGCGTGGCCGGCAATGCCGCATCCTCCCCAGAATAGCCGCATTTCGTCTATCACAACAAGCAAGATTGCCCTTGATGCATCAATTTCACAACAGTATAGACAGGTGACGATTGTGAATACGGCTGGGCGCTCGTTACACTGCGTCACGCTTGGCCGGCATCCAACCCGGTGCGGTTGGGCGTTCTCACAACAACAACCATCGACGAGAGAATAAGGATGACCCAACTCCGCGCCGTACCCGTCTTTACCCGCACTTTGCTTGCTTCCTCGCTGTTCCTGGCCTTCTCTCCCGCCTGGTCTCAAGAGACCCCCGCCACTGCGCCGCAGGCACAGCCGGCCGCCGACAACGGCATGGCGTCCGTCGTGGTGCTGGGCTCGCGCTCGACCGCGCGCACGGCGCTGGACTCGGCCGCGCCGGTCGGCCTGATCGGCGCCAAGGACATGGCGATGGCCGGTCCGGTGGAACTGGGCAAGCTGCTGCAAACGCTCGACCCGTCCTTCAACTTCTCGACCACGTTCATCAGCGACGGCACGGACATCATCCGCCCCGCCACCTTGCGCTCGCTGGGCCCCGACCAGCTGCTCGTGCTCGTGAACGGCAAGCGCCGCCACCAGCAGGCGCTCGTCAACGTGCAGCAGACCATCGGCCGCGGCTCGGCCGGTACGGACATCAACGCGATCCCGATGTCGGCGATCCAGCGCATCGAAGTGCTGCGCGACGGTGCCGCCGCGCAGTACGGTTCCGACGCGATCGCCGGCGTGATCAACATCGTGCTGAAGAACCAGACCAACGAAACGCAGCTGTCCGGCACCGTCGGCGGCACGACCGAGGGCGGCGGCGAGCTGCGCCAGGGCAGCGTCAACAAGGGCTGGACGATCGGCGACGGCGGCTACATCAACCTGACGGCCGAGGCCCGCCACCGCGGCGAAACCAACCGCGCGGGCGTGAACTCCCTCCGGGTCGACCCGCCGCGCGTCACGCAGCGCATCGGCGACAGCCTCGCGAAAGACAAGTACTTCTGGTGGAACTCGGCCGTGCCGGTGTCGAGCCAGGGCGAGTTCTACACGTTCGGCGGCGTGTCGCACCGCACGGGCGATTCGGCCGGTTTCTTCCGCTCCGCGGACGACGGCCGCAACGTGCCCGCCGTCTACCCGAACGGCTTCCTGCCGAACATCCGCACCACCGTCAAGGATGCGTCGCTGGCCGTCGGCTACCGCCGCGACCTGGCCAACGACTGGAAGGTCGACGTCTCCCTGAACCACGGCCGCAGCGAACTGGATTTCCACGAAAAGAGCACGATCAACGTCAGCTACTGGTTCGAACCGAAACCGGGCGGCGGCATCTACGCCGAATCGCCGCTGGAAGCCGATACCGGCAAGCTGAAATTCAAGCAGACGACGTTCAACGCCGACCTGCGCGGCCCGCTGGACGTCCTGGGCAGGACGATCAACTTCGCGACGGGCTTCGAATGGCGCCGCGACGGCTATGCGATCGACGCCGGCGACCCGGTCTCGTACCAGTACGGCCGCACGAACAATCCGGCCATCGTCATCAAGGACCAGACGGGCGGCGCGGCCGCGTCGGGCACGCAGGGCTTCCCCGGCTACACGCCCGCTACCGCCGTCGACGATGCACGCCACAACATCGCGCTGTACGCCGACGCCGAATACAACATCACGCCGCAGCTGCTGGTCGGCGCCGCCGCGCGCTGGGAAAAATACTCGGACTTCGGCAGCACGACGACCGGCAAGCTGTCGCTGCGCTATGACCCGAGCCGCCAGGTGGGCTTCCGCGGCACCTTGTCGACCGGCTTCCGCGCACCGAGCGTGCAGCAGAAGTTCTACAGCTCCGTGTCGACGAACCTGAACGGCGCCGGCGTGCTGACCGAGACGCTGACCGCGCGCGAAGGGAGCGCGGTCACCAAGGCTTTCGGCATCCCGAACCTGAAGGAAGAAACGTCGAAGAACGGCAGCGTGGGCATCATCCTGCGTCCGGCCTCGAACTTCTCGGTCACCGCCGACCTGTGGCGCATCGACATCGACAACCGCATCGTGTTCTCGTCGAACATCGCACCGGAATCGGGTGCGTGCGCGACGGCCGCCGCGTGCCCGATCAAGGCGATCCTCGATCCGCTCAAGGTCGGCCAGGCACAGTTCTTCACGAACGCGATCGACACCGAAACGAAGGGCCTGGACATCGTCGCCGAGCACACGACGCGCTGGCCGGCCACGACGCTCGTGCTGTCCGCGCAGCTGGACTTCAACCGCACGTCGGTGACGGGCCGCCATTCGGATTCGCCCGTGCTGACGGGCGCCCAGCTGTTCGACGACTCGCAGGTGACGCTGATCGAACGGGGCCAGCCGCGCCAGCACCACGTGCTCGCGGCCGACCTGACGCACGGCCAGTGGAACGGCAACGTGCGCGCCAACTGGTATGGCGAAGTGCAGGGCCAGGGCTTCACCGCCCCGTTCGTGCAGACCTGGGACGGCAAGTGGATCGTGGACGCCACCGTGCGCTACAACTTCTCGAAGTCGACCAGCCTGACCGTCGGTTCGAACAACATCTTCAACACGTTCCCGACCAAGTGGGACCCGGTCAAGGCCGCGCCGTTCCCGCAGCTGGGCTTCACCTACTGCTGGGAGACCTGCCCGTTCGGCATCAACGGCCGTTCGTGGTCGGCCCGCCTGGACGTGGCCCTGTAAGCGCGGGACGCGGGCGCGCGTCGTCTCCGGACAGGCGCAGCGCCCAGCGGATCGCCTCCGTGTACATGCGCGCCACATCGGGATCGTCGAAGGCTTCCTTCGCGTGGCCGATCGTGGACGCGAACACCCGTCCCTGGCCGTACTGCCTGATCCACGCGACGGGGACGTCGCGGTCGGGCGGCAGTTGCTCCGGGATGCGCGTCATGTCCAGCCGCTCGCCGTCCATGCTGAGCAGGACTTCCGAGTCGGCGCGCGAGAAATTCTTCACGACATAGAGTTCGTCCTGCCGGATCCAGCGGGCCGGCAGGAACGACGTCATCGGGGTATCGCGGTTCTCGGTCCGCAGCGGGAACGGGAACAGCGGCCACGCGTGGTTGTTGAATGGATGGGACACGAACACGCCGCCCACCATCTCCACATAATCCTTCCAGCCGGCATTCGCGTCGACGCCGCCATGGATCGCGACCAGGCCCCCGCCCGCGCGCACGAAGTCGAGCAACGCGGCTTTCTGCGCGGCGTCCAGGCCCCAGTCGCCGGTCGCGCTGACGACGACGATCGCATCGAAGTCGCGCAGCCCCACGGGCTGGAAGCCGGCCGTCATCGGCTGGCCGCCGCGCCCGTTGACGAGGCTGAATTCCGTGCGCATCTCGGTGTCCCACAGATGCGTCGCACGGCCCCAGTTGTAGACGGCGGCCATGCCGGCCGGGATCGAATCGTGATGCCAGCCGCGCGCGCCGCCCAGCACCAGCACGTGCTTGGGCGACGGCGAGCGCATCCCGGGCGGCACCGGGGACGCCGGCGCCGCGCCCGGCGGCGGAGGCGTGACGGCGATGGGGCCCGCGTTGGCGGGCGGTCCGGCCCAGGTGCCGTTCGATACGGTTTGGGCGGATGCGCCGCCCATCGTTGCGGCCAGGACGAGCGCGGCCAGCGCACCGGCGCGCACCATCAGTACGCTCCCCGGATGAAGTCGCGCACGTGGGCGCGGTAGACGCCCGCGAGCTTCCCGTGCAGGTCCGCCGGCAGCGGCCGCACTGCCGCAGCGTCCACGTTGGCCCGCACCTGCTCCGGGCGGCTCGCACCGGGGATCACCACCGAGACCTGCGGGTGGTCGAGGATCCAGCGCAGCGCCATCTGCGCCATCGTCATCCCGGCCGGCACCAGCGCCGCCACCTGCTCCGTGGCCGCGATGCCGCGCTCCAGTTCCAGTCCGGCGAACGTCTCGCCCACGTTGAACATCGCGCCGTCGCGGTTGAAATTGCGGTGGTCGTCGTCGCGGAACGTCGTCGCCCGCGTGATCTTCCCGCCCAGCAGGCCGCTCGCGAGCGGCAGGCGCACGACGATGCCGACCTTCCGCTCCGCCGCGCGCGGGAACAGTTCCTCGGCCGGCTTCTGGCGGAAGACGTTGAAGATCACCTGCAGCGACGTGAGGCCGTCCTGCGCCAGGCAGATCAGGCCCTCTTCGACCGACTCCACGCTGGCACCCCAGCGCTTGATCAGGCCCTCCTGCTGCAGTTCGCGCAGCCAGTCGAACACGTGCCCCTGGCGCATCACCTCCGTCGGCACGCAATGCAGCTGCGTGAGGTCCAGCGCGTCCACCCGCAGGCGCTCGAGCGAACGCTGCGTCGCTTCGCGCAGCGACGCGCGCGTGTAGCCGTCCGGGTAGATGCCCGCGCGGCCCAGTTTCGTCGCCACGACGATATCCGGCTCCTTGCGGCCGGCGAGGAAGCGGCCGATCGAACGCTCGCTCGCGCCGTCGCCGTAGACGTCGGCCGTGTCGATGAAGCGCACGCCGGCGTCGATGGCCGCCTGCAAGGTCTGCTGCGCGATGTCGTCGTTCCAGTCGTTGCTCCAGCCGCCGCCCAGCTGCCAGCAGCCCAGGCCGATCTCCGGTACCGTCAGGCCGTCCTGGCCCAGTTGTCGTCGTTGCATGGTCTTCCCTCGGTTGTGGGTGAATTTGGTGCGCTACTCTACCCCAGTTCGTAGGGTGGGCGGCCCTCCGCCCACGCGTGACGCCGGCAAAACGCATACGTCACGCGTGGGCCCGGGGTAACCGCGCTACACCGGCACCGGCGGCTCGGCATCGGCGGGACGGCGGCGCGCGGCCAGGCTGGCACTCGTCGCGGCGCCGATCGACGACGCGACGATCAGCGCGATCGCGAGCCATTGCGACACGTCGAGGTGCTCGCCCAGCAGCACGAGGCCCATCAGCGCGCCGATGGCCGGCTCCGCGCTGAGCAGCGTGCTGAACGTGTTGGCCGGCAGGCGGCGCAGCGCGACCATCTCGAGCGAATACGGGATCGCGCTGGACAGCACGGCGACGGCCACGCCGAACAGCAGCACCGAGGGTTCCAGCAGCGCCGCGCCCGCGTGCGCGATGCCGACCGGCGCCGCGATCAGCGCGCCGAGCACCGTGCCCCAGCTCGACGCGGCCGCGCCATAGGCCGCGCTGGCGCGCTTGCCCGCCAGGATGTACACGGCCCAGCAGGCGCCCGCGCCGAGCGCGAACGCGATGCCGCGCCAGTCGACGGCCGGCGCATTGCCGCCCAGCGGCAGCAGCAGCGCGAGGCCCACGCACGCGAGCGCGATCCAGGCGAAGTCCAGGCGCCGGCGCGACGTCGCCACGGCCACGACGAGCGGCCCCGTGAACTCGACGGCGATCGCGATCCCCAGCGGTACGTACGCCAGGGCCGAATAAAAGCTCAGGTTCATGGCGCCCAGCGACAGGCCGTATTGCAGCAGCGCGCGCCTGTCGCCGCGCGGCTTGAAACGCCACGGCCGGAACACGATCGCGAGGATCACGGCGGCGAAGGTCAGCCGCATCGCGGTGGCGCCGGCCGCGCCGACGACGGGGAACAGGTGCTTGGCGAGCGAGGCGCCCGTCGTAAGCGAGACGAGGGACAACAACAGGGCCGCGTAGGGGAAAATGGACGAACGCGTGAAAGAGGACATCGAAAAGCGGCGTGTAGCGAAACGTGCGACGATATCATCAAACCGGCCCCCTCCGCCGGCGCTACGATGGGATGGGACCGGGTAACGCTCTTTTTCCGGAACATGAACATCTGTAACAGCCTGTAAAACAACAGGCACGCGCCAACGGATTCTTTATAGTTGGCAGGTGAGGAGAACCGCCATGATCAAGCTCGCTATTATCGTTTCCTGCGCCGCCGCCCTGACCGGCTGCGCCACGTATTACCCGGCGCCGGCCAACTACGGCACGCGCGCCTATGCGCAACCCGACGCCAACGGCTGGCAGGTCGTGTCCGTGACGCCGGTGGCGCCCGGGACCGGTGCGGCCGCGGCAGCATCGGGCGACGCCGGCCGCGTGACCTATTCCCCGGCCCCGGCGACCGTCGTGACCCAGCCGGTGTACGTCGCGCCGCCCGTGTACGCGCCCGCGCCGATCTACGCGCCGGCCCCCGTCTATGCCGACCCGCTGTGGTATCCGCCGATCTCGATCGGCCTCGGCTTCAGCTGGAACCACTGGAGCGGCGGCCATCGCGGCGGCTGGGGCCATCGGGGCGGGTGGCGTCACCGCTGACCTCCGCCGTACCGAAAAGGCTGCGCTTCGGCGCAGCTTTTTTTTCGTCCGTACCCCTGCTGCCTGACGCTTTCCTTACGCGTTTGCATGAATGACGCATGTTGCATCGCGTCACATCAATCGATTGCTGTTGTCTGATTGCTATTCTACAATCGGCTCACGATGGGCCCGGCACTGGTCCGCGGCGCCCGGCGTAAAACGAGAATACGACTACGGAGACGACAATGAATTTCAAGGTAAAGGCATTGGTTGCAGGGGTAGTGTTGGGTTTTTCGATGTCGGGCATGGCGGCGGAGCCGGTCAAGATCGGCGTGTCCGGTCCGTTCACGGGCGGGTCGGCGCCGATGGGCGTGTCGATGCGCGATGGCGTCCGTCTCGCCGTCGCTGAAATCAATGCCAAGGGTGGTGTGCTGGGCCGCAAGGTCGAACTGGTCGAACGCGACGACGAAGCGAAGAACGAACGCGGCGTGCAGGTCGCGCAGGAACTCATCAACAAGGAGCGCGTCGTCGCCACCGTCGGCTACATCAACACCGGCGTGGCCCTCGCCTCGCAGCGCTTCTACCAGCAGGCGAAGATCCCCGTGATGAACAACGTGGCCACCGGCTCCATCGTCACGAAGCAGTTCGCGAACCAGCCGCAAAACTACATCTTCCGCAACTCCGCGAACGACACCATCCAGTCCGCGATGATCGTCGAGGAAGCGATCGCGCGCCGCGGTTTCAAGAAGCCCGCGATCCTCGCCGACTCCACCAACTACGGCCAGCTGGGCCGCGAAGACCTCGAGAAGGTGCTCGAGAAGAAGGGCGTGAAGCCGGTCGTCGTCGAGAAGTACAACATCGGCGACGTCGACATGACGGCGCAGCTGCTGCGCGCCAAGCAGGCCGGCGCCGACGTCGTCCTCACCTACGGCATCGGCCCCGAGCTGGCGCAGATCGCCAACGGCATGCAGAAGCTCGGCTGGAAAGTGCCCATCGTCGGCAGCTGGACGCTCGCGATGGCCAACTTCATCGACAACGCGGGCAAGAACGGCGACGGCACCCGCATGCCGCAGACCTTCATCCAGAACCCGGACACGCCGAAGCGCAAGGCGTTCATCGACGCCTACATCAAGGCCTACAACCCGCCGGGCGGCCGCATGCCGTCGGCCGTGTCGGCAGCGCAGGGCTACGATTCCGTGTACCTGCTGGCCGCCGCCATCCAGCAGGCCGGCAGTACCGAAGGACCGAAGATCGCCGCCGCGCTGGAAAACCTCACGCTGCCGGTCGAAGGCGTCGTCACCACCTACAACAAGCCGTACTCGCATGCGGACCACGAGGCCATCAACTTCGAGAACACCAAGTTCGGTGAAGTGAAGGATGGGCGAGTGGTGCAGGCCAAATAACGTCGTCCCCGCGAAGGCGGGGACCCAATTTTGTTTGCGCCGTCGTTACGCACGCAAATTAGGTTCCCGCCTGCGCGGGAACGACGTTACTGGATTCACGCGTCTGCTCCCGGAGGAACCATGGAGATCCTGCTCCAACTCGTCGTGTCCGGCATCGCACTCGGCATGATCTATGCCGTGATCGCGTTCGGCTACCAGCTCACGTTCGCCACGTCCGGCACCCTCAACTTCGGCCAGGGCGAGGCGCTGATGCTCGGCGCGCTCGTCGGCCTGTCGCTCGTCGGCACCATCCACGGCGGGCCTTATCTCGGCTACTGGCTGATGATTCCCATCGTCGTCCTGTTCGGCGCGCTGCAGGGCGTGTTCGTCGAATGGATCGCCGTGCGGCCCGCGATCCGCATCAAGTCGGAATTCGGCTGGATCATGTCGACCATCGCCCTCGCCATCATCTTCAAGAACGTGGCCGAGAACATCTGGGGCAAGGACGTGCTGCCCTTCCCTTCGCCGCTGTCGTCCGAACCGTTCACCGTGCTCGGCGCGAACGTGCAGCCGATGCAGGTCGCCGTGATCGTCGGCGCGCTCGCCATCATGTTCGCCGTCGAGATCTTCAACCGCAAATCCATCTACGGCAAGGCCGTCGTCGCCACCGCGAACGACCGCGACGCGGCGGGCCTCATGGGCATCAACACCGGCATGGTCATCACGTTCTCGTACGCGCTGTCGTCGGCGACGGCCGCCTTCGCCGGCGCCCTCGTCGCGCCGCTGACGCTCACGAGCGCCACGATGGGCGCGTCGCTGGGCCTGAAGGCGTTCGCCGTCGCGATCATCGGCGGGCTGACGTCGGGCATGGGCGCCATCGTCGGCGGCATCATCCTCGGCATCGCGGAGACGGCGACCGGCTTCTACCTGTCGACCGGCTACAAGGAAGTGCCGGGCCTCGTCCTGCTGCTGCTCGTGCTGGCCGTGAAGCCGTCCGGCCTGTTCGGCAAGGCCGCCATCAAGAAGGTATGACGATGAACAAGCTGACCTGGGGCGGCGCGATCGCGGGCATCGCGCTGCTGGCCGCCTTTCCCGTGCTGGTCGGGAACCCGTACTACATCCACCTCGTCGAGACGATCCTGATCTACGCGATCCTGCTGTTCGGCCTCGACATCGTCGTCGGCTACACGGGCCAGGTGTCGCTGGGCCATGCCGGCCTGTTCGGCGTGGGCTCGTACGTGACGGGCGTGCTGGTGATGAAGCTGGGCGCCGCGTGGTGGCTCACGCTCCCCGCCAGCATCGCGGGCGCGGCGCTGTTCGGCGCGATCCTCGCCCTCCCCGCCCTACGGGTGACGGGGCCGTATCTCGCGATGGTGACGCTGGCCTTCGGCACCATCGTGCAAATCCTCATCAACGAGATGACCTTCCTCACCGAAGGCCCGATGGGCATCATGCTGACGAAGCCCAGCGTGGCCGGCCACGAGCTGACGGAAGTCGAGTACTACTATGCCGTGGCCGCGCTGATGATCGTGTCGCTGCTGCTCGTGCACCGGCTGCTGAAATCGCACATCGGCCGCGCGTTCGAGGCCCTTCGGGACAGCCCCATCGCGTCGGACTGCATGGGCGTCTCCGTGTACCGTTATAAAGTGTATGCATTCGTGATCAGCGCCGGCTTCGCGGGCCTCGCGGGCAGCCTCTATGCGTATTCCGAACAATACATCTCGCCCAACACGTACAACTTCGAGCTGACGATCCTGTTCCTGCTCGCCGTGATCATGGGCGGCCGCAAGACCCGCAGCGGCGCGCTGATCGGCGCCGTGATCGTCGTGATGCTGCCGAGCCTCCTGTCCGACATCGACCTGTTCCGCCGCATCGCCGTCGGCGCCGCGATCCTCGCCGTCGTCGTCGCGGGCCTGTTGCTCGCGCGCCGCAAGACGACCGCGCGCCGCGTCATCGTGCCCGTCGTGGCGACGCTGGCGCTGGCCGTCGTCTCCTACAAGCTGCAAAGCATGGTCGACTGGCGCCTCACGATCTTCGGCCTCATGACGCTGTTCGTCGTCTACTACCTGCAGGAGGGCATCGTCGGCTTCCTGCGCGACGTGCTGGGTCGCGGGCGCCAGCATGCGCGCGCGCTGGCCGACCACGGCGGCGATCCTTTTGCAGGCGTCCCGCAGGCGGAAGCCGCCGGCGGCGACCTGCTGAAAGTCGAGCAGGTGCTGATGCAGTTCGGCGGCCTGAAGGCGCTGAACCAGGTCGACCTGACCGTCGCGCGCGGCACCGTGCACGGCCTGATCGGACCGAACGGCTCGGGCAAGAGCACGATGATGAACGTCCTCACCGGCATTTATAAACCGACGGCCGGCCGGGTGGTCTTTGCCGGCAGCGGCATCACGGGCCGCACGCCCGCGCAGATCGCGCTGGGCGGCATCGCGCGGACGTTCCAGAACGTGCAGCTGTTCGGCGAGATGACGGCGACGGAAAACATCCTCGTCGGGCTGCACCACAGCTTCCGCTCGAACGTGTTCGACGCCATGCTGCACACGCCGCGCCGTTTGCGCGAGGAACTGGCCGCACGGGCGCGCGCCGCGGCGATCCTGAGCTTCGTCGGCCTCGCCGACCTGGCGGACGAGGAAGCGCGCAACCTCCCCTACGGCAAGCAGCGCCTGCTGGAGATCGGCCGCGCGCTGGCGCTCGACCCGCGCCTGCTGCTGCTGGACGAACCGGCCGCGGGCCTGACGGCACCGGACATCCGCGAGCTGATGGCCATCATCCGCAAGATCCGCGACCACGGCATCACCATCGTCCTCATCGAGCACCACATGGACGTCGTGATGTCGATCTCGGACACCGTCACCGTGCTGGATTTCGGCCAGAAGATCGCCGAAGGATCGCCGGCGCGCGTGCAGTCCGACCCGCGCGTGATCGAGGCCTACCTGGGCGGTGCCGGCGAACCCGCCGCATCCGCCGCCGTCTGAGGAGACCGCATGCTCACCATCGACAACCTGCACGCGGCCTATGGCAAGGTCGAAGTGCTGCACGGGATCTCGCTCGAGGTCCCGAAGGGCAAGCTCGTCACGCTGATCGGTTCCAACGGGGCCGGCAAGACGACGACCATGCGCGCCATCTCCGGCATGATCAAGCCGCGCGGCGGTAAAGTGACCCTGGCCGGCCGCGACATCACCGGCATGGATTCGCATCGCATCGCGCGCGCGGGCCTCGCCCATTCGCCGGAGGGGCGGCGCGTGTTCGCGACGATGACGGTCACGGACAACCTGCTGCTGGGGGCCTTCCCGCGATTCACGCGCTCGCGGCCGAAAGGCGACGTGCAGCACGACCTGGAGCGGGCACTCGAACTGTTCCCGCGCCTGAAGGAACGCCGCACGCAGCTGGCCGGCACCCTGTCGGGCGGCGAGCAGCAGATGCTGGCGATGGCGCGCGCCGTCATGCTGAATCCGGACGTCGTGCTGCTGGACGAACCGTCGATGGGCCTCGCGCCCATCCTCGTGGACGAAGTCTTCCGTATCATCGCGCGCCTGAAGACGGAAGGCGTCACCATGCTGCTCGTCGAGCAGTTCGCCCAGGCCGCGCTGAACGTGGCCGATTACGGCTATGTGCTGGAGAACGGCAGCATCGCCGTGCACGGCCCCGCCGCGAGCCTGAAGAACGATCCGAAGGTGGTCGCGGCCTACCTGGGCGGCGCCCACTGACGGATCGCATCCGCCAGCGCATCGAGGTCTTCGGGCCCGTTGTACAGGTGCGGCGTCACGCGCACGATCTCGGTGCCGCCGAATTTGCGGATGACGGTGAAGATGCGGTGGTCATCCATCAGCCGCCGCACGACCTCGGCGGCGGGCACGCCGTCGATGCCGAACGCGCCCAGCGCGCCATGCAGGGCCGGATCGCACGGGGTGTACACGCGCACGCCCGGCAGGTCGCGCACCTGGTCCATCCAGCGCCGCGCGAGCCAGCGCAGGCGCGCTTCCTTGTTGCCGGACCCGATCGAGGCGTGGAACGCCAGCGCATCCTCGATCGCCATGACCGGCGCCGGCGGCACGGTGCCGAACGCGCCCAGCTTGTCGATGTCGGTGCGGCCGGACGTCACGTCGCCGTACAGCGGGGCGATGTCCGCGATGCGTTCGCGTGCGATGTACAGCAGGCCCGTGCCCAGCGGCGCGCCGACCCATTTGTGCAGGTTGAACGCGGCGATCTGCGTCCCCAGTTGCGGGATCGTATAGTCCAGTTGCGCGAGCGCGTGCGCGCCGTCGACGATGGGGTCGATGCCACGCTCCCGGGCCAGCGCGCCCAGGCGCGCCACCGGCATGATGCGGCCGGTACGGTGCACGATGTGCGTGATCAGCAGCACGCGGGTGCGTGGCGTGATCGCGTCCGCGTACAGTGCCGCGATCGCGTCTTCGTCTTCCACCTCGTGGGGCACGTCCACCTCGATGACGGTCAGGCCCTTGCGCGCCGCGACCATGCGGACGATGTCGTGGCTGAAGTCGTAGTCGTGGCGCGCCATCAGGATCGCGTCGCCCGGTTCGAACGGATAACCCTGGAACACGATGTTCAAGGACTCGACGGCGCTGCGGGTGATCAAGAGCTCATCGGCCGCGACGCCGGTGAAGCCGGCGAGCAGCGCCTTCACGTGCGCGAGGCGCGCGGGCCAGCGCTCGCGCAGGAAGAACGCGTTCTCGGCATCGACCTCGTCCTGGTAACGCTTGAGCGCCGCGCGCACGGGATCGGCCGGCATGCCGAAGTAGCCGTTCTCCAGGTTGAGGAAGTCGGGCGAGCGCGTGTACTGCGCGCGGATGGTGGACCAGAACGATTCGTCGTCGGGAAGGATGGCGGTCAAGACGGGCTCCTGGCGGGCGTTGTGCAACCGCCATCATAGCCCGCTCCGGTCAATGCTGCAGGCGTCCCCCCAGCGCCAGCGCCGCCGCGAGATTGCGCGCCGCGCGGCGCAGGTTGTCCGCGCCCGCGGCCAGCGCCTCGGCGACGGAACACGGCCGCGCCACCGCGGCGACCACGACCTCGATGCCGTGCGCGTGCACGGCGCCCGCATCGACGGCGAGGCTGCCGCCGATGGCGACGACGGGCTTGCCGTGGCGGCGCGCGACGTTGGCCACGCCCATCGGCGTCTTGCCGTGCACGGTCTGGCCGTCGATGCGGCCCTCTCCCGTCACCACGAGGTCCGCGTCGCGCACGGCCGCATCGAGCCCGACGGCATCGAGCACGATCTCGATTCCGGGTTTCAGCTGCCCTTCGAGGAACACGACCATCGCCGCCGCGATGCCGCCGCCGGCGCCCGCGCCCGGGCTTTGCGCGATATCCTGGCCGAGGTCGCGCCGGATCACGTCGGCGTAATGCGCAAGCGCGGCGTCGAGCTGCGCGACCATTGCCGGCGTTGCGCCCTTCTGCGGGCCGAACACGGCGGACGCGCCGCGCGGGCCGGTGAGCGGGTTGTCGACGTCGCACGCGATCCGGAATTCAGTCGCGCGCACTCGGGGATCGAGCCCGGACGCGTCGATGCGGTCGAGGCGCGCCAGTTCCGCGCCGCCCGGGCCGATGTCCTTGCCGTCGGCATCGAGCAGGCGCACGCCCAGCGCCTGCAGCATGCCGGCGCCACCGTCGTTCGTCGCGCTGCCGCCGACGCCCAGCACGATCCTGCGCGCGCCGGCATCGAGCGCCGCGCAAATGAGTTCACCCGTGCCGCGGCTCGTGGCCGTGCGCGGATCGCGCAGGTCGGGCGGCACCCCTTCCAGGCCGCTGGCCGCCGCCATCTCGATCACGGCGACGCCGCCGGCCTCGCCGTAGAACGCGTCCACCGCCTGGCCCAGCGGTCCGGTCACGCGCACGTCCACGCGCCGGCCGCCCGTCGCGTCGATCATGGCCTGCACGGTGCCTTCGCCGCCGTCGGCCACGGGCACTTTCACGTATGTCGCGTCGGGCCAGACCTCGCGCATGCCGGCCTCGATGGCGTCGGCCACCTGCAGCGCCGTCAGGCTTTCCTTGAACGAATCGGGGGCAATGACGATCTTCATGGGCTCTCCTCAGCGGTTGACCAGGCGCGCCGGCACGGTCATGACCAGCACCGCGCCGACCAGCAGCACGGTCGACAGGATATACAGGGCGACGTCCGTGCTGCCGGTGGCGTCCTTGATCCAGCCGACCAGGAACGGGCTGACGAAGCCGGCCACCTGGCCCAGCGAATTGATCAGGGCGAGGCCGCCGGCCGCGGCGGCGCTGCCCAGGAAGGCGGCGGGCAGCGGCCAGAACATCGGCAGTCCGGTCAGCGCCCCCATCGTGGCGAGCGTGAGCCCGATCATCACGAGCACGACGTTGTGCGAGAAATTCGCGGCCAGCAGCAGGCCGGCGAGCGCCATCGCCATCGGCACGGACAAATGCCAGCGGCGCTCGCGGCGGGCATCGGCCGAGCGGCCCACGATCACCATGAAGATACCCGCGAACAGATACGGCAGGGCGCTCAGCCAGCCGACCGTCGTCGGGTTGTCGAAGCCCAGTGCCTTGATGATCGACGGCAGCCAGAAGTTGATCGCGTACACGCCCATCTGGATGCTGAAATAGATCAGGCCCAGCATCCACACGTGGCCGTTGCGCAGCACGCTGGAGAACGAGTGCACCGCATGGCTGCTGGCGCGGCGGCCCTGCTCGTCGGCGTCGAGCGCCTGCTTCATCGCGGACTTTTCTTCCGGCGTCAGCCAACGGGCATGCCGCAGGCCGTCGGACAGGAAGAACAGCACGGCCACGCCGAGGATCATCGTCGGCAGCCCCTGGAGCAGGAACAGCCACTGCCAGCCGGCCAGGCCGCCCTGGCACGTCGCGAAATGGCTCAGCATCCAGCCCGACAGCGGACCGCCGACCAGGCCGGAGACGGGAATCGCCGACATGAACAGCGCCATCACCTGGCCGCGTTTCTGCGCCGGGAACCAGTTCGTGAAGTAGAACACCATGCCCGGGAAGAACCCGGCCTCGGCGACGCCGGTGAGGAAGCGCAGCGCGTAGAACGAGACGGGGCTCGTGACGAACATCATCGCCGCGGACAGGCCGCCCCACATGATCATCATGGCGGCGATCCAGCGGCGCGCGCCGAGTTTATGCAGGATCAGGTTGCTCGGCACGCCGCTGGTGACGTAGCCGATGAAGAAGATGCCGGCGCCGAGTCCGTACACGGTCTCGCTGAGCTTCAGGGCGTCGAGCATTTCCAGCTTGGCGAAGCCGACGTTGACCCGGTCCAGGTAGTTGAACAGGTAGCAGATGAAGATGAAGGGGATCAGGCGCCAGGTCGCCTTGCGGTAACCGCGCTCGAGGATGGCGGGATCGGCAACGCCCGCCGGCTGGGCCGCGCCCGTGCTCATGCTGTTTCTCATGGTGTCTCCGTGATGTCCGCCATCAGTCGGGGCGGCAGACCGCATTATGACCAAATCGTCACTGCAAGTCCTCGGCACGCGGCACGAGACGCGCGGGCTTCTTGCGCGTGCCGATTGTGCATCTTCACAAAATCGTTCACATAAACACAAGATCGACACGCCCGGCGTTGGCACTTGGCACAGTGACCACGATCGGCTAGAGTGGCTGGCATGCTCGAACTCAGCACCCGCCTCGCCCAGGACATCGTCAGCCGCACCATGCGCATCATCCCGTTCAACGTCAACGTGATGGATGCGCGCGGCGTGATCCTGGCCAGCGGCGACGCCGCCCGGGTCGGGGAGCTGCACGATGGCGCCCTGCTCGCCCTGGCGCGGCGTGCGACGGTCGAGGTGGACGCGGCGTCGGCGCCGCACATGCACGGCGCGCGGCCAGGCATCAACCTGCCGCTCGTCGTGGATGGCCAGATGTGCGGCGCCGTCGGCCTGAGCGGCGCACCCGACGCCGTCCGGCAATTCGGCGAGCTGGTGCGCCTGACGGCCGAGATGATCCTGGAACAGGCCAGCCTGGCCGGCGAACTGCAGCGCGACAGCCGCTATCGCGAGACCTTCGTGCTGAACCTGATCCGGGGGGATGCCGGCGGCCGGCCGGAACTGGAGACCTGGGCGCGGCGCCTGGGCCTGGATTTCGGGCGCGTACAGGCGGTGTTCCTGCTCGAGCTGCGCGCCGGTGCCGCCGACGCCGAACGGACGATCAGCGAGCTCCAGCGCTTGCAACTGGCCCTGCTGGCGCGCCAGCCGGCGCTGCTGTCCGCCACGACCGGCCCATACGACATGGTGATCCTGGATGCGTTCGACCCCGACGCCGCCCCGGTCGACACGGCGGCGCGGCGGCGCCACGCGGCCCTGGTCGCGCTGGTGCGGGAATTGTGCGCCCTGCCGTTCACGCTGACGATGGGACTGGCCGCGCGCGGCGTCGAGGCGGCGGCCGTGTCCTGGCAGAGCGCACGCACCGCCGCGCGCATCGGACGCCGGCGCGACCCGGCGCGCACGGCATGGAGCCATTACGACCTCGCGCTGCCGGTGCTGCTGTCCGGCCTGGACGCCGGCTGGCAGGCGGCGCAGCTGCGCCAGCCGGTCGCGTGCCTGGCCCGCGACCGCAGCGGCGCCACGCTGCGGCGCACGCTGGACGCCTGGTTCGCCCACAACGAAAGCGCGGCCGCCACCGCCGCCGCGCTGCACATCCACCGGAACACCCTGGATTACCGGCTGCGCCGCGTCGAGGAACTGACCGGCCTGCTTCTCGCGCGTGCGGAAGACCGTTTGCTGCTGTACGTGTCGGCCCTGCTAAGCCAGGATTAAGTCAGAAAGCATTGCCTTATCGACAAAAAGGCGTTCATAATCCTGCGACCCGAGCCAGGAGAACGCCATCCCCTCACCGCTCGTCCGCCTGCGCCTGCGTTGGTACGCCGTCAGCAACGGGAGACGTCCGTCGTCTTCATGTCCACGCACGACAGGGCATTCGCGGATGCGATCGGCGCGGCGGTCGTGGAATTCGAAACACTCACGGATAACCGATCAGGGAGTCGCCATGAAACAGCTTGCTTCACTGTTCGTACTGGCCGCCGCGCTGGCGGCGCCGCAGGCGCATGGCCAGCGGCAGGACGCGGTGCGGGGCGCGGTCGATGCAGCCAACCGCTGGCTCGTGCCCGCCGACGCCGGCGACGCCGCCGCGACGTGGGACCAGGCGGCGGCCGCGTTCCAGGCCGGCGTGTCCAGGGCCGACTGGACCGGCGCGCTCAAACGGGTCCGGCAACCGCTCGGCGCGGTCACGTCGCGCAAGCTGGTGTCGTCCGAATTCAAGCGTTCGCTGCCGGGCGCCCCGGACGGGGAATACGTCGTGATCCAGTACGACACGCAGTTCGCGCACAAGGCGCATGCGGTGGAGACCGTGGTGCCGATGCGCGAGCGCGACGGCAGTTGGAAGGTCTCCGGATATTTTGTGAAATAGACGTAGATACATAGACGTGGATACCCAACTTCTCTTCATCTGCTTCCTGACGTTCGTGATCCACCTGATCGGGACTCTGGCGTACTCGGTACGGATCGCCGGCGTACGGACCAGGCGGATCGCCGTGTCGCTGGCCCTGTTCGGCATTCTCATGCTCGTGTCGCGGACGTCGAATTCGTTCCTGGGCCCGTTCCTGGCGAAGCGCGTCGAGACCCACCTGGCCCCGCTCGCGGGCGGTGCGCTGCTCGCCGATTTTCGCTGGCTGCTCGTGTCCGCAAGTCTTGCGACGGTGGCGGGCGCCCTGCTGATCCCGACGTTCCAGCGTGTATTCTGCCGTGCGGTCCTGCATTTCCAGGCACATCGCTCGATCCCGAAGCTGATCCTCCACGGCTTCTTCAAGGGTGGCCTGTCGTACGTCCGGGACGTCGCCCGCATGCCCGCCGCGCGCCACATGACCGGATTCCGGTCGGGACACGGCGTATCGGGCCGGATCACGCTGCTGAACGTCGGCGCCACCGCGCTCTGGACCGTCGGCGTGTTCGCGGCCCTGTACGCCGGCGTGCTGGACCCGTCGGTGCGCGTCACGTCCAGCACGCTCTCCTCGATCATCAACGGCGGCGCGACCATCATGATGGCCGTGTTCATCGACCCGCACATGTCGGGGATGACGGACGATGTCGTCGAAGGCAACGTCACGGAAAGCCAGTTCAGGAAGGCCATCGTCTGGCTGGTCGGCAGCCGGCTGGCGGGCACCGTTGCCGCGCAAGCGTTGCTGGTACCGGCGTCGCTGCTGATCGCGTCCGTGGCCCGCGTCATATGATGCCATGCTGACCCATCCTCGCCAGGCCAGGCCCGACGAATCGCTTGGATTCCCATCCGCGCTGCGCGCTTCCGTACGCGCGGCCGTTGCCGTCGTCGCGCAGGACGAACTCGCGCCCCCGCACGGCGCCTTCGACGTCGACGTGGATGGCGCAACGCTGCACATTCCCTATCGGCTGTACTACGACCCAGCCCGCCTGCTCCGCGCGTTGGAGGATGCGCGGGGCGTCGACCGGCGCATCGTCGCCTGCCTGGGGACGCGGCATTACGACGGTCACGTGCGCCAGGCATGCCTCGCGCAGATTCTCGACAGCGACGAACCTTGGCTCCTGCCCTACATCGTTCAGCTGGCCGGCGAGTACGTGATCGAGATCGTCGAGGACGTCGCGCGCTGGATCGGGACGCGCGACGCGTCGTCCCTCGCGTCTTTCGCACGCGCCAACCCGGCCTGGCTCGCAACCCTGGCGCGGCGCGTGACGAGCTACTGGAACTGCTATCATCGGCCGGCGTTTCCGGATCGGGCCGACTATCCGGGCGCCCGGGTCCTTTCACGCTTCAGATCCGATGCCACACGCCGATAATTTGCAGTTGCGACGCGCAACCCGCGCCGACCGCTTCCGTGCCGCCCAGCGCTGGCGCCGCGCGCCCGTCGGCGCCAGCGAGATCGCATACACGCTGGCACGCCCGGTGGTATCCTTGGCGCCATGACTACCGATTCCGATATTGAACTGTCCGGCCCGTTCCAGGCCAAGGACGCCCATGGCCGTACCCTCGACGTCAAGTCGATCCGCATTTTCGACGAGGGCTACGGGATCATCGACGTGTACGTGAAATTCAAGGACCGTCTCGAACCCGGCGCCTACAAGGACGCCGTCCTCGTGCGCGCCATCATCGACCGGCTGCGTGCCGTCGGCTACAAGGGGCCGGACTTCGGCCACAGCGATCCGGGCCTGCAGGAGAGCCGTCTCATCGTGCTCGAGGCACCCGAGGAATTCGCGCCGTTCGCGAAAAGCAAGGGGTGGAAGAACCTGGCCGAAGACTTCGACAGCTGATGGCACGGCGCCCCGGACTGCTCGCGGGGGCGCTTGCCGTCGGCCTCTCATGCGCGGCGTCCGCGTACGCCGACCCCGCGTACGAAGGCTGGCTGCTGCGCATGGGCGACTACGAAACGCTCGCCAACGTCTGGCGGGCGGATAGGGACAGCGACGACGGCGCGCAACAGGAACGCCTGGCCGCCCTGTTCCTCGGTCCGCATGCGCGGGCCGCGAAGGCGCGTCCGTTCGAAGGCATCCACAATCTCTATTGGGCGGCCCTGCGTGGGCGCCGCGGCGCCGTGCTGCGGCTCGCGGATGCGCTGGACAAGGGGGCCTTCGGTCTGCGCAAGCGGCCCGACGCCGCCCGCTGCTGGGCGCAGCTGCCCGCTACGTTCGACGCCCGCCTCGCGTGCGTCCGCCTCACCGAATTCCGCGACCCGAAAGCACGGCTCGGATGCGGCGACCTCCCCATCGCCAGGGCAAACGGCCGCCCCCTCGACGGCGCGGACGCGGCACGGATCTGCGTCGCCACCGGCACACCCACCCTGCTCGAACCGGGTCCTCCGCCCGGCCCGGAGACCGTCGGGCGCATCCGCGCCTACGCGCGCCACGGCATCACACTGTCGGTCACGGGCGACGTGTACGACCCGGCGTTCGAAGCGTACCGCGACCGGTTCAACCGCACCACGGTCGCCGCGCTCGAGGCCAGGCATGGGCGCGGCTATCTCGAGCGGCTGGAGCACGAGGTCGACGCGCGCGCGTCGTCACAATAAGTCAGGGCGCCCCGAACAAATCGTGCGCATCGAGGATCGCGTACGTGATCTCGGGATGGCGTTCCAGCACCCTGCGCACGGCCGCCGGCACGGACTGGCGCACCTTCTTGCACAGGCCCGGCCGGTCTTCCAGCACGATGAGGATGCCGCGCAACGTGCGCACCTCGTTCGGGCCGGGCGCGATCTTCAGTTCGACGCCGAGGTTGGCGCGGATGCGCTCCTGCAGCCGTTTGAGTTCGTCGTAGCTGGCGACGGCGCCGATGCGCTCGAGCAGTTTCTGCTCTTCCGTGCGCGTGAGGCGCAACGGGCGCAGGTCCGCCTCCGGATCGGCGAGCAGGATCTCGCGCTCGCAGACGCAGGCGCCGGGGGGGCATTCGGTGCGGATGGGTATCGGTACTTGTTGCAACATGGGGTCACGCTGTCAACGGATGGCTCGTCCGGGAAAGCAGTGTATCTCATTTAATACGCCCGCCATACGCTGCCAGTGCGAGCCCTTCCAGAACACGCCGTGGCAGCAGTCGCATGTGCTGAACTCGTCCTGCGTGGCCGCCACGCGCGGCGGCAGCCGGTCCCTCACCTCCGCCTTCGCGATGGGCCGCAACGGCGCATTGCACGACAGGCACAGCGTGAACGGGCGCATGCGCTCGGCCAGGCCGAAGCGCTCGACCACTTCACGCAACTGCGCTTCCCCCTTCAACGCCCGCACGTAGCAGCCGTACGCGATGCCGCGGCGCTTCAGCAGTTCGCGGTCGCGCGTCAGCACGGCGCGTCCGTCATCGAGCGCGATCGCTTCGACTTCGGCGTCGTTCAACGTATTGCGGTAGATGGTGTCGAACCCCGCCATTCTCAACAGCCGCGCGAGACCGCCGAGATGCGCATCCGCGACGAAGCGCACGCGGCCCGGCGGACGCTGGTCCAGCCGCGCCACGTCGGCCACATCGAAGGCAGTGAAGCGCGGGTAGACGGCGATGCGGTCGCCCTCTTCCAGGATGTCGTCCAGTCCCCGCGGCTCGCCGTTCAGGAGCACCAGCTCCACCTCCGTGTGCGGCACGCCGAGCGCCTCGATCATGTGCTTGGCCGTGGCGGCACGCGCGCACGGCGTCGCGAAGGAGCGTCCGCGCCGCGCGCGCGCGAGGAAGTCGTTCAGTTCGCCGTAGAAGCGGAACGTCGCGCTGACCATGATTCGTCCACGCCGCGCAGCACCTCCAGTGCGTTCGGCACCGAATGGCCCTCGGCCGTGTTATCGAAGATGCACCAGAGGTCCGCGCCGGGTTGCGTCATCGCGACGATGCGCTGCTCGACCTCGCGCAGGAATTCGGGCGGATAGGACGAGTAGTAGATGCGCGGCGCGCCGTGCAGGCGGATGTAGGTCGACGCCGTCGTCGGCGCGTGCGGGCCGGGCTGGCCGGCGGGCGGATCGGCCATCACGCGCGTGACGCCGTGCTCGCGCAGCAGCGCGGTCGCCGTGTCGCCGAACCACGTCGGATGGCGTCCCTCGATCGCCAGCATGCAGGGGAAGCGAGCGCGCAGGCGCGGCAGGAAACCGGCGACGGTCTCCGCATCGAACACGCCGCTGGGCGGCAGCTGGACGAGGACGCAGCCCAGTTTCGGTCCCAGTTCGCCGGCTTCGCGGACGAAGCGGTCGAGCAGCTCGTCCGCGTCGCGCAGCTTCGCCTCGTGCGTGATCGCCTTCGGCAGCTTGACGGAGAAACGAAAGGCGTCGGGCACGCTGGCGGCCCAGCGGGCGTACGTCCGCGGCTGGTGCGGCCGGTAGAACGACGAGTTGATCTCGACCGCTGGGAACACGGCCGCGTAGCGCTCGAGGTGGCTTCCTTCGACGGGGAAGTCGGCCGCCACGTCCTTGTTGAGGCCCCAGCCGGCGCAGCCGATCAGGGGCCGATTGACTGCCGTGGATTGCAATTCGCTCATCTGGACCCATGTTGGAGGGCATCCGCCCGGCATCCGATTCTAAGTCGAACGGCATGATCGACGGCGCACGCGCCACCGGGCATACAATATCAATCGCAATCAGGAGGAAACACCACCATGGCCGAGTCCCTGCACATCGTCTGTCCGCACTGCGACGCCGTCAACCGCGTCGCCGGCGCGCGCCTGGCCGACCAGCCCGTCTGCGGCAAATGCGCGAAGGCGCTGTTCACCGGCCAGCCCACGGACGTGTCGTCCGCCCGCTTCGACAAGCACGTCGGGCGCAACGACATTCCGGTGCTCGTCGATTTCTGGGCCGCGTGGTGCGGCCCGTGCCGCATGATGGCGCCCGCGTATGCGCAGGCCGCCGGCCGGCTGGAGCCGCACGTGCGACTGCTGAAGGTCGATACGGAAGCGTCGCAGGATCTCGCGGCGCGCTACAACATCCGCAGCATCCCGACGATCGCCTTGTTCCAGGGCGGGCGCGAGATCGCGCGCCAGGCCGGGGCAATGGATGCGAACCGCCTCGTCGCCTGGGTGCAGCAGAACGCGCGCGCCGCCTGAGCGATCGATCGGTTATCGTAATGGCAATCTAGAACCAGGAGAGGTCATGGCCCAGGAACTCGTCTACGAACGCGGCCTCGAGGATGCCAAGCAGTTCGCCCGCATCCTGTACGTCGCCCATGCGCTCACGTTTTTCTTTTCGCTCGGCACGCTGTCGATCCTGGTGCTGATCGTCAACTACATCCGGCGGCCGGACACGGCCGGGACGATGGTCTACAGCCACCACACGTGGATGATCCGGTCGTTCTGGTTTTACGCGCTGTGGATGGTCCTGGGCGCGTTGTTGTGGTTTACCGTCGTCTTCCCCTTCGTTATCTGGGGGATTGCGTGGGTGTGGATGGCGTACCGGATCATCCGCGGGTTCCTCGACCTGAACAACAACCGCGCGATGCCGGTCTAGAATCGATCGGTGGGCACAGGGTGCACACCCTACGCGATCGGGTCCGTAGGGTGGGCTCCCCGAGCCCACCAAGCGTGCTTACAGTTTGCCGAGGGCCTGCTCGATGTCCGCGATCAGGTCGTCGGTGCCTTCGAGGCCGATGTTGAAGCGCACGAGCGGGCCCGTGTCGGGCCAGTCGCGCCGCATGCCCTGCATCCGGTACGGCACGGCGAGACTGTGCGTTCCGCCCCAGCTGTACCCGATGCCGAACAACGCGAGTGCGTCGACGAAGCGGTCCACCTGCTCGCCCGCATGGCGTGCATCGAACACGACGGAGAACAAGCCGCCCGCGCCCGTGAAATCGCGCTTCCACACGTCGTGGCCGGGGCAGTCCTCGAATGCCGGGTGCAGCACCTTCGCGATTTCGGGACGGCCTTTCAACCACGCCGCCACCTTGCGCGCGGAGGCATCGTGCGCGTCGAAGCGCAGCTTCATCGTTTCCAGGCCGCGCAGCACCAGGTAGGCATCGTCGCCGCCCACGCCCATGCCGAGGCGCATGTGCGACATCGCGATGCGGTCGTTGATGGCCGCATCGCGCGTGATCACGGCGCCCATCAGCACGTCCGAGCCGCCCGACTGGTATTTGGTGAGCGCCTGCATGACGATATCGGCGCCGACGTCGAAGCCGCGCAGCGCGAGGCCCGCGGCCCATGTGTTGTCCAGCGCGACCAGGATGCCCTTGTCGTGCGCCGCCGCGCAGATCGCGGGCAGGTCCGGCACTTCCATCGACACGGAGCCCGGCGCCTCGGTCCAGATCAGCTTCGTGTTCGGCTGGATCAGGTCCGCGATGCCCGCGCCCACGAGCGGATCGTAGAAGCGCGCGGAGACACCGAAGTCGCTCGCGAGCCAGCGTCCCAGCTCGCGCGTGGGGTTGTAGACGTTATCGGGCAGCAGGACGTCGTCGCCCGACTTCAGCAGCGCCAGCAGGATCATCGAGATCGCGGCGAGACCGGACGGCGCCAGCAGGCAATGCGTGCCGCCTTCGATGGCGGCCAGGCGCGCTTCCAGCGTGAACGTCGTGGGCGTGCCGTGCAGGCCGTAGGTATAGGCCTGCTTGCTGCGCCAGTCGCCCGAGCGCAGGCTGGCCACGTCCTTGAACAGGACCGTGGACGCGTGATGGATCGGCGTCGGGTATGCGGCGAAGCCGGCCGGCGGGCGGTAGTCGCTGTGCGTGAGCGTGGTCTCGATCGACTTCTTCGTCACGTCGGATACTCCATGGATATGCCGTCGTCCCCGCAGAGGCCGGAACCCAAGTTGCAAGCGTATCGTCAGCGCCAAATTGGGTCCCCGCCTTCGCGGGGACGACGTATCAAGGTATGGCGGTCAGGCGACCGTCGCCCACAGGTCGTGCGCATCCGCCTTCGTCACGACCACCTCGATGAACTCGCCCACCGCCGGCTTGGCCTTGCCCGGCGTGAGGGCGCGCTTGATGTGGACGACGCCGTCGATTTCCGGCGCATCCGCTGCCGAGCGGCCGACCGCTTCGCGCGGGCCCACTTCGTCGACGAGGACGCGGATCGTCTTGCCGACCTTCGCCTGCAGGCGCTGCGCCGAGATCTCTTCCTGCAGCAGCATCACGCGTGCGCGGCGCTCTTCCTTGACTTCGTCCGGCACCGGGTTCGCGATCTCGTTCGCCGTCGCGCCTTCGACCGGCGAGTACGCAAAGCAGCCCAGGCGGTCGATCTGCGCTTCCTTCAGGAAGTCCAGCAGGTATTCGAATTCGGCGTCCGTCTCGCCCGGGAAGCCGGCGATGAACGTCGAGCGGATCGTGAGGTCGGGGTTCATCTTGCGCCATGCCTGGATACGGTCGAGGTTCTTCTCGCCGCTGGCCGGGCGCTTCATGCGCTTCAGGACGTCCGGATGCGCGTGCTGCAGCGGGATGTCGAGGTAAGGCACGACGTTCTCGCCCATGAACGGGATCACCTGGTCCACGTGCGGGTACGGGTACACGTAGTGCAGGCGCACCCACGCGCCGTACTGCTTCGCCATCTGGCCCAGGGCGTCCGTCAGCTGCGTCATGTGCGTTTTGACCGGGCGGCCGTTCCAGAAGCCGGTGCGGAACTTGACGTCCACGCCGTACGCGCTCGTGTCCTGCGAGATCACCAGCAGTTCCTTGACGCCCGCCTTGAACAGGTTCTCCGCTTCCTGCAGCACATCGTGGATCGGGCGCGACACGAGGTCGCCGCGCATCGACGGGATGATGCAGAAGCTGCAGCGGTGGTTGCAGCCTTCGGAAATCTTCAGGTAGGCGTAGTGCTTGGGCGTGAGCTTGACGCCGTGGTCCGGCACGAGGTCGATGAACGGATCGTGCGGCTTGGGCAGGTGCGTGTGCACGGACTCCATCACTTCGGCGACGGCGTGCGGACCGGTCACCGCGAGCACCTTCGGGTGCACCTTGGTGATGATATCGCTGCCCGATGCATCCTTCTTGGCGCCGAGGCAGCCCGTGACGATCACTTTTCCGTTTTCGGCCAGCGCCTCGCCGATCGCATCCAGCGATTCCTGCACGGCCGCGTCGATGAAGCCGCAGGTGTTGACGATCACGAGATCGGCGCCGGCATACGACTTGGCGGTCTCGTAACCCTCCGCGCGCAGCTGCGTGAGGATCTGTTCGGAGTCGACGAGCGCCTTCGGGCAGCCGAGCGAGACGAAACCGACCTTCGGCGGCACGGCGGTGCCGGCAGCGTCGGAGGTGGCGGGAAGAGGGTTACGGCGGAGTTCTTGCATTGTCGGATTGCGGCAAAAATTCAGGGCAATCCGCGATTGTACAGGAAGCGGGGGCGGAGGGAAATCGACGACCATGTCGCATACAGCGAATGTCTTTGCAGCCCGCGCCCTCTGTACGCCGCCCCGGCGAAGGCAGGGGTCGAATTTTTCATGCGTTGCCGCAATGCGGGCAACATTGGATCCCCGCCTCCGCGGGGACGACGTGCAAACGTTACTTCTTCTCCGGCGGCACCCCGAACGGGAACGCGCCGAACATCGCCTTGCTCTGGCTCTGCATCTGCTCCTGCATCTGCAGGAACAGGTTCTTGCTCTGGTCGATGTAGTTGTTCATCATGCCCTGCATCATCGGACCCTGGATGTTCATGAACTGGGTCCACATCTCGGTGCTGAACGGCTTGCCTTCCATCGCGCCCGTGGCCGAGCCGACGAATTTGTTCTGGATGTCGGTGAACGCCTGCACGTTCTTTTCCAGATACGAGCCCATCATGCCCTGCATCGCGTGGCCATAGTAGCGGATGATCTGGGACAGCACGCCGCTGGAGAACATCGGCACGCCGTGCGCTTCCTCTTCGAGAATTATCTGCAGGAGGATGCTGCGGGTCAGGTCTTCGTTCGTCTTGGCATCCACGACCGTGAACTCGTCGGAATCGAGGACGAGTTGCTTCACGTCGGACAAGGTGATGTAAGAACTGGTCTGGGTGTCGTACAGCCGGCGGTTCGGATACTTCTTGATCAGGCGTTCAGTGCTTTTTTTGACACTACTCATCTCATTTCCATGTACAGCGCCGAAGCGCATTTATTATGCGGCGACCGCGGGGATCTCCCGCGGCGTCTCCGATTCCAAGAGGATATCCGCTAAAAATACCACGTTGCGAACGCAGGTGCAGCAATTATTCGCTGAGCAACTGAATGATTTCTTTCGCCATATGTTAGCGGTCCCTTCAATCGGCCCTGGCCTTGACGTACCGGCCCGGCGCCGGCTCGATCGCCGGATACTGCGCATTGCCCGGCTGTGCGGGCGGCGCGACCTCCTTGCCGCCGTGTTCGACCAGGAACTTCGCCCATTCCGGCCACCAGCTGCCCTTCTTCTCGACGGCGCCGGCCATCCAGTCGGCCGCCGTCTTCGGCCGCGTCTTGCCGCCCTCGTTGACCCAGTAGCTGCGCTTGTTCTTCGACGCGGGATTGATCACACCGGCAATGTGGCCCGACGCGCCCAGCACGTAATGGTTGTTCTTCGGCTTTTTCGGGTTCAGCAGCCCCATCGACGCGAACGCCGCCTCCCAGGGCACGATGTGGTCTTCCTTCGACCCGTACAGGAAGGTCGGGCAATCGATGGCGCCCAGGTCGACCTTGACGCCCGCCACCGTCAGCGCACCCGGCACCTTCAGCTTGTCCTCGAGGTAGGTATTGCGCAGGTACCAGCAATACATCGGACCCGGCAGGTTCGTGCTGTCCGCATTCCAGTACAGCAGGTCGAACGCGGGCGGCGTCTTGCCTTTCAGGTAGTTTTGCTGGACATAGTTCCACACGAGATCGTTCGGACGCAGCGCGGAGAACGTCGTCGCCAGGTCGCGTCCCGGCATCAGGCCGCCGCGGGAAAGCTGCTGTTCGCGCAGCTTGACCTGGGTTTCGTCGACGAACACGTCGAGCACGCCCGTGTCCGAGAAATCGAGCAGCGTCGTGAACAGCGACAGGCTGGCGGCCGGCTTCTGGCCGCGGGCGGCCAGCACGGCCAGCGCCGTCGCGGCGATCGTGCCGCCCACGCAGAAGCCGAACACGTTCACCTTGTCCTGGCCCGTGATGGCGCGGGTGGCGTCCAGCGCGCGGATCGCGCCCTGCTCCACGTAATCGTCCCACGTCGTGCCGGCCAGGCTCTGGTCCGGATTACGCCAGGACAGCATGAACACCGTATTGCCCTGCTCCACCAGGTAGCGGACGAGGGAATTCTCCGGCTGCAGGTCGAGGATGTAGTACTTGTTGATGCACGGCGGCACCATCAGCAGCGGCACCTCGTGCACGGTCGGCGTCGTCGGCGTGTACTGGATCAGTTGGAACAAGTGATTCTCGAACACGACCGTGCCCGGCGTGATGCCGACATTGCGGCCCACCTCGAATGCGGACTCGTCCGATTGGGAGATTCGGCCCTTCTGCAGGTCGGCCAGCATGTTCTGCAGACCCTTCGTGAGACTCTCGCCCTTGGTCTCGATGATTTTCTGCTGGGCTTCCGGATTCGTCGCGAGGAAGTTCGCGGGCGACATCGCATCGACGATCTGCTGGACGGCGAAGCGGATCTTCTGCTTGTCGCGCGGCGGCGCTTCGACGGCCTCGGCCAGGGCCATGAGGAATTCGGAATTCAGCAGGTAGGACGCGACGCTGTACGCGGACATCGCGTTCGCCGTCCACTCGGGCGCGGAAAAGCGGCGGTCGCTGAACGACGGCAGCTTGCCGGTGACAAACTCCTGCCACAGCTTCATCGCCTTTTGCAGGTAATCGTTGCGCAGCGCTTCCAGCCTGCCCTGCGACAGCCCGGCGCCGATATCGCCCAGCATCTTGGCCACGGGTGCGAACGCTGCCGAGCCGTCGGCACCGTCGGGGAGTTTCATCCAGGACTGCCAGGCGGAGGGATCGGTGAATTGCGCAAACGGCGCCATCCAGGGTGCGGCAAGCATCTGCGGGGTAGCATCAGGCGTATTCATAAGGCGTCCATTGTGTAGAATCGTTTTATCGACAGCAACCGGAGCATCGCATGTGGATCGTAGCCATAGGATGGATGTACGTCGTAACCCTGATGGCGGCGACGGAGCCGACTGTGGTTGGCGGCATTATGACTTTTTTCGGCTATGGCGTGTTGCCATTCTCAATCGTTTTTTACCTTGCGGGATCAAGACGGCGGCGCGCCCGCGCGGCACAGGCGGCATTGCGGACGGCTGACGGGACACCGGTCGTGCCCGCGGCCGGCCATGCGGCCGGCGCCGATGGCGCTGCGGCCGGGCACGGCCACGATGGAGGCCGCTGAACGGCCCGCCCTTATTTCAACCAGATGAGGCTGGCCTGCCGGCCAGTCACGCCGTCGCGGCGATACGAATAAAACCAGTCGGTCTCGGTCGCCGTGCAGCGGTCGCCGCCATGGACGCGCGTGATCCCGTCGCGGGCCAGCATGCGACGCGCCAACAAATACATGTCCGCCAGATACTTGCCCGGACGCCCCGCATACGGCCGGAAAGCATCGGCCACCTGCCCCGGCAACGCGGCCTCGAAGGCGGCCAGCACGTCGCTGCCCACTTCGAACGCATCCCTGCCGATCGCCGGCCCCAGCCAGGCCGTGACCTCGCCCGCACCGGCCGCGCGCATGGCCGCGACCGTCTGACCAAGCACGCCGCCGGCCAGCCCACGCCAGCCCGCATGCGCGGCGCCCGCGACCTTGCCGCCCAGGTCCGCGAACAGCACGGGCAGGCAGTCGGCCGTGAGGATGGCGCAGACGACGCCCGGCACCGTCGCGATGCTCGCGTCGCCCGTCAGCACGGGACCGCCCGGCTGGACGGTCGCCGCGTCGACGACGTCGGGGCCGTGCACCTGCGCGATCCACGCGGGCGGGCCCGGTAGGCGCGCGCGCAGACGCATCCGGTTGGCCTGCACGGCCTCCGGATCGTCGTTCACGTGCCGGCCCAGGTTCAGGCCGCCACCGTCCCGCCCATCGCCGTACGGGCCCATGCTGACGCCACCGCGCCGCGTCGTGGCCAAGGCACCGAACGCGTCAGGCAGATCGGGCCACTGGGTCGCGGGGTGGATCAGATCGGCGTCCTGCAGATCGGATTCCACCATCAGATCGCTTCCGGTTCTTCGATCCCGGCCTGTTCCAGAAGTTCCGCGAAATCGTCGGCCAGCGGCACGACCCATTCCATGTGCTCGCCGGTGGCCGGGTGCGTGAGGCCCAGGCGGCGCGCCTGCAGCGCCTGGCGGTGGAAGAACGAACGCAGGTGCTGCTTGCCGTACACGGTGTCGCCGACGAGGCTGTAGCCCAGCGACTGCATGTGCACGCGGATCTGGTGCGTGCGGCCCGTCTCCAGGCGGCACTGCACGAGGCTGACCGGGCGACGGTCGAGCTCGCCCGTCTCCAGCAGTTCGTAGTGCGTGATGGCCGGCTTCGCCGACGGGCTGTTCGACACGGCCATCTTGACCCGGTCCTTCGCGTCGCGGCTGATGGGCGAGTCGATGGTGCCGTAGGCGCGCGGCGTGCCCCACACGAGCGCGAAATATTCGCGTTTCACCGTGCGCGCCTGCAGCTGGCGCACGAGGTCCGTCTGCGCCTCCAGTGTCTTGCCGACGACCATCAGGCCACTCGTGTCCTTGTCGAGGCGGTGCACGATGCCGGCACGCGGCACGGACACCAGTTGCGGGCAGTGATGCAGCAGCCCGTTCAGCAGGGTGCCCGACCAGTTGCCCGAGCCCGGATGCACGACGAGGCCGGCAGGCTTGTTGATGACGATGATGGCGTCGTCCTCGTGGACGATGTTCAGCGCCATCGGTTCCGGCGTGTAGGCCGTGTCCTCGGGCGCCGGCTGCGGCACGACGGTGACCGTCTCGTCGCCATAGGCCGTGCTCTTGCCCTTCGCCGGCTTGCCGTCGACGGTGATGTGGCCTTCGTCGAACCATTGCTGCAGGCGGCTGCGCGAGAACTGGGGCACCAACCCGGCCACGACCTTGTCCAACCGCTGGCCGCAGTGTTCGGGGACCAGCTCCAGGGTGATCGGGGCGTAATCAGGGCCACCGGTGCCGGCATCGAGCTCGGCGTCGAGGTCCTCATCCAGGTCGGGGTCGAAAAGGTTTTCCGCCGAATTCGGCGCAGCAGTTAATATCACGTCAGTCCCATCGGCTATAATCAGCCGTTCGTTGAATCTCGGTAAAACTTTCTTGCACTAAGAGCTTATGCAAAAAAAATTGTCTGTAATAGTCGTGACTAGCGTTCTGCTCAGTTTGTCAGCTTGCGGTTTGTTACCGGAAAGATCCGACGAAAACAAGAACGTGTCAGCATCGAAATTATACGCTGACGCGCAGGAGGAAATGGCGGGCGGCCACTACGAAGCCGCGATCAAGCTGTTCGAACGCCTCGAATCCAACTATCCGTTCGGCACCTACGCCGCCCAGGCGCAGATGGAAATCGCCTATGCGCACTACAAGGCGCAGGACCAGGCCGAGGCGCTGGCGGCCGTCGAACGCTTCATCAAGCTGCACCCGAACCACCCGCAGGTCGACTATATGTACTACCTGCGCGGCCTGATCAATTTCAACGACCAGATCGGCTTCCTCAGCTTCATCTACGCCCAGGACCCGACCGAGCGCGACCCGAAGGCGACGCGCGAAGCGTTTGCCGCGTTCAAGGAACTCGTCGACAAGTTCCCGAACAGCAAATACGCGCCGGATTCGGTCGCCCGCATGAACTACCTGATCAATGCGATGGCGCAGTACGAAGTGCACGTGGCGAACTACTACTACCGCCGCGGCGCCTACCTGGCCGCGCTGAACCGCGCCCAGGGCGCCGTGACCCAGTTCAGCGAAGCCCCGGCGCGCGAGGAAGCACTGTTCATCATGATTCGCGCCTACGACAAGCTGGGCATGTTCGACCTGCGCGACGACACGCAGCGCATCTTCACCATGAACTACCCGAACAGCCGCTTCATGGGCGGCAAGGGTTCGGGCGACGCGCCGTGGTGGAAGTTCTGGGCCAAGGCCGGCCCGAAACCGGCGCCGAAAGACGCCGTGCAGTAACAACAGTGCCCGCGGAAGCGGGCTTTTTTTCGCGCCCCTGGCGCAAAATTCGGGGTCAGAGCACATTTCCGATCAATGTCCGGCAACCAGTTGCTCTGGCAACGCTCTGCGCGCGTGCACGCCCTCCGTGGACGTTCGCGCCCGGCGCCACGCGCAGAACTTGCTTCGCGGACCTTGCGCAAAAAAGTGCTCTGACCCCGAATTTTTCGACGTCGTCAGCCTTCGATGCGCCGGCGGAACACCCAGGATTTGTCCGTCGACACGGCCTCGTCGTACGCATACCCGTCCACGTCGAAGTCCTTCAGGCGCTCGACGTCCGTGATGCCCTGCTCGGCCGCATGGCGCGCCATCATCCCGCGCGCCCGCTTGGCGAAGAACGAGATGATCTTGTACTTGCCGTTCTTCCAGTCTTCGAACACGGGCGTGACCACGGGCACGTCCAGCAGCTTCGGCTTGACGGACTTGAAGTACTCTTCCGAGGCGAGATTGACGAGGACGGACGATCCCGCGTCCTTCAGGTCCGCGTTCAGCGCGGCCGTCACGCGCTCGCCCCAGAAGGCATACAAGTCCTTGCCGCGCGGGTTCGCGAGGCGCGTGCCCATCTCCAGGCGGTACGGATGCATGGCGTCCAGCGGTCGCAGCACGCCATACAGGCCCGACAGGATGCGCACGCGGTCGCGCACATAGCCGAGCGCCTGCTTGCCGAGCGTGCGCGCAGCCAGGCCCGTATAGACGTCGCCGTCGAACGACATGATGGCCTGGCGCGCGGCGGCGTGGTCCGGGTGCCAGTCGGCGTAACGGGTCACGTTCAGCACCGACAGCTGGTCCGAGATCGCCATCAGCGCGCCGATCTCGGCCGGCGATTTCGGCTTGAGAACGCGGATCAATTCGGCGGCATCGTCGATGAAGCGGGGCGTCGAGCGCTCCTGCGTGGTGGGTGGCGATTCGAGGTCGAGGGACTTGGCGGGCGAGAGAACGATCAGCATTTAGTTATGAAACACGTACAGCGGGTAAAATTGCTGACATGATACCTGCTTCAGCGAAACCCATCGTCATCGACACCAACGTCTGCCTCGACCTGTTCGTATTCCGCGACCCGCGCTGGGCGCCCCTGCTTGCCGCGCTCGAATCCGGCAAGGTGCGCGCCGTCACCCGCGCCGATTGCCGCGACGAGTACCGGATCGTGCTGCATTATTCGCACCTGCCGCTCGACGACCGCACCCGGCCGCAGGCGGAGGCCGCCTTCGACGCCCTGATCGAGGTGGTGGCGCCGACGTCGCGCGCGCTGCGCCTGCCCATCTGCACGGACCGCGACGACCAGAAATTCCTCGAGATCGCGCGCGACGCCGATGCCGCCGTCCTCGTCACGAAGGACAAGGCGTTGTTGAAACTGGCCCGCCGCGCCGCGCGCGAGAACCTCTTCCGCATCATGACGCCCGACGCCTGGGTCAAGACCGAGGCCCCGGCAGCCCCATCCAACCCGTACGCACCATGACCACACCCGTCCTGCAATCGCGCCTGCCGGCCGTCGGCACCACCGTGTTCACCCTGATGTCCGCGCTCGCGGGCGAGCACGGCGCCGTCAACCTGGGCCAGGGCTTCCCCGACTTCGACTGCGATCCGCGCCTGCTGGACGCGGTCGATGCCGCCATGCGCGCGGGTCACAACCAGTACGCGCCGATGACCGGCCTGCCCGTGCTGCGCGAGGCCATCGCCGCCAAGCTGGCCGCACTGTACGGCCACGCCTACGATGCCAGCGCCGAGATCACGGTCACGGCCGGCGCCACGCAAGGCATCATCACGGCGATCCTGTGCGCCGTGCATCCGGGCGACGAAGTCATCGTCATCGAGCCGTGCTACGACAGCTACCAGCCGTCGATCACCCTGGCCGGCGGCTTGCCGGTGCCCGTCGCGATGCGCGTGGACGCCGGCGGCTACAGCGTGCCGTGGGACGCCGTCGCGGCGGCCGTCACGCCCAGGACCCGGATGATCGTCGTGAACACGCCGCACAACCCCACGGGCACGATCCTGCGCCAGGCCGACCTCGATGCGCTGGCCGCCATCGTCGAAGGGACCGATATCCTGATCCTGTCGGACGAGGTGTACGAGCACATGGTCTACGACGGCCAGCCGCACGCGTCGGTGAGCCGCCATCCCATGCTGGCGGAGCGCGCGTTCGTCGTGTCGAGCTTCGGCAAGACGTACCACGTGACGGGCTGGAAGGTGGGCTACGTGGCCGCGCCAGCGCCGTTGATGGCGGAATTCCGCAAGGTCCACCAGTACAACGTCTTCAGCGTGAACACGCCGATGCAGGCCGGCCTGGCCGCCTTCATGCGCGACCCGGCGCCGTGGCGCGACCTGCCCGCGTTCTACCAGCGCAAGCGCGACCTGTTCCGCGCGGGGCTGGCGCGCACGCGGTTCACGCTGCTGCCGGCGGACGGCACGTACTTCCAGTGCGTGCGCTACGACGGGATTTCGGACCTGGGCGAATCGGAATTCGCGCAGTGGCTCACGCGCGAGATCAAGGTGGCCGCGATTCCGGTGTCGGCCTTTTACAGCAAGCCGACGGAGTCCCGCATCGTGCGGTTCTGCTTTGCGAAAAGGGACGAGACGTTGAGCGTGGCCCTGGAGCGCCTCGCGGAGGTGTGATGCATGCAATGGTGGGCACAGGGTGCCCACCCTACGGCCGTCGACGAATACCGGAGCGTGGCACCCCTTGCCCACGCGACGTCAATGGGCGAGCTGCTGGATGCGGCGCTCCACGAACCCCTGCAATTCCTGCGACAACCCGCCGCCGGCGCGCGCCCGCTGGAACGCGTCGAGCGCCTCGCCGTTGCGTTTCTCGGCCTGCAGCGAGATGCCGAGGCCCATCCACCACACGCCGTTCGACGGCACCGCGCGCACGGCCTGGTGATACTGCTCGGCCGCCTCGCGGTGACGCTGCTGGCGTGCCAGCGCGGCCGCCAGGAAGGCGTGGTAGTCGGCGTCGTTGCCCGCGTACGGCAAGGTGCGCATCAGGGTGTCGATGCCGTTGCCGCCACGCTCGATCTGCAAGCGCGCCAGCAGCATCGCCATCGCGGGCTGGCGCGGGTCCAGGGTGAGGCCCAGCTGCAGCTGGCGCATCGCCTCGTCGTTGCGGTTCGCCTCGATCAGCAGGCCGACCAGGGTCTGGCGCGCCGCTTCGTGCGTCGGTTCGTATTTCAGCGCCTGCTCGAGCGCCGCGACGGTCTCGATCATGCGGCCTTCCTGCAGGCTCGCCAGCGCGCGCCGGTATTCGCCTTCCGCGCGCTGGGCGCCCGTCTCGTGGCGGCCCTGGACGTTGCGTTTGCCCTTCGGCGGCGCGTCGTCGTGCGCGGCCGCGCGCGCGGCGGCCACCATCGCGGCGGACGTCTTCTTCGGGGACTTGCCCCTTGCGGCCAGCGCCTGCGCCATGGCGCGACGCGCCTCGCGCGCTTCCGCGCTGTCCGGCTCCATCGGCGCCACGTCCTGCGCGCGCACGAACGGCGTCCGCGCCGCCTGCTCCGCCTTGCGCGCCGCGGCTT
Organism: Massilia sp. GER05; assembly: GCF_052056005.1. Taxonomy (NCBI): domain Bacteria; kingdom Pseudomonadati; phylum Pseudomonadota; class Betaproteobacteria; order Burkholderiales; family Oxalobacteraceae; genus Massilia; species Massilia sp. GER05. The sequence goes on from NZ_CP178858.1 coordinate 5,094,159, forward strand.
TTTCTTCCGCGAGGCGCTTGCGTTCCGCGCGGCGCTCCGCCCGCGTCATGTGCTTCGTTGCCGGCGCGTCTACGGTCTTTTCCACGGCGGGCGGCGGCGTCGCCGGCGCGGCGGGCGCCTGCACCGGCACGGCCACGACCGGAGAAGCCTGCACGGGACCCGTGACCACCGGCGCCACGCGGACGGCAGCGACGGGCGCCGGCGCGGCCGGTGCCGGCGCCGGCGTGCGGTGCAGTTGGGACAAGGCCAGCCAGCCGAGTGCGCTTGCGGCGAGCGCACCGCCGACGGCAGCCGCGATCGCGCGCCGGTTCGGCCGGTACGGCCCGCGCGCCACCGGCTTCACCTGGCCCGGCAGTTCGCCGTCCTTGGGCGTGCCGCGCGCGTCCAGGTCTTGCAGCATCTTGTTAATCAGGCTCATTCCGGCTCCCGTCAATGGCTCAGCGCCCAGACCAGGCCCGCGCCCGCGGCGGCCAGCGCGGCGGCGGATGCGGCCCAGGGCCACACGCGGCGCCTGCGCGTCGCGAGCGTGTCGCGTGCGGCCAGGTTCACGTGCGCGCGCGCGACCTGCTGGCGTCCCTGGCCGTAGCACAGCATCATGGCCTTGTGCGCGAGGATGTTGACGAGGCGCGGCACGCCGCCGCTGGCGGCGTACAGGCGGGCCACCGCACCGCGCGAGAACAGGCGCGCCCCATCATACCCGGCGACGCGCAGGCGGTGCGCCACATAGTAATCGAGGTCGTCGCGGCTCAACGGACCGAGATGATAGTGGAACGTGATGCGCTGGGCGAGCTGACGGATCGATTGCAGCTCCAGCTTGCGGTTCAGCTCCGGCTGGCCGAACAGGACGATCTGCAGCAGCTTGCGCTTTTCCGTCTCCAGGTTCGTCAGCAGGCGCAGCGCCTCGAGCGTCTCGACGGGCATCGCCTGCGCCTCGTCGAGGCACAGCAGCACGCGCTTGTCCCCGCCCGCCAGATGCAGCAGCCGGTGCGTGATGGCTTTCAGGACCTGGTGCTGGTCGGCGTCCTTGTCGTAGCCGACTTCCAGCTCGTCCGCGAGCGCCAGCATCAGCGTACGCGGCTCGAGGTACGGATTCGGGATGTACGCCGTGACGAATTCCGGGCCCAACGTCGCCATGAACTTGCGGCACAACAGGGTCTTGCCGGTGCCGACTTCGCCCGTGATCTTGATGAAGCCCTCGCCGCCGCGCGCCGCGACGAGCAGCGTGTTCAGGGCTTCCTGCGAATGCGGGGCGCCGAAGAAGAAGCTGGTGTCCGGGGTGATCCCGAACGGCAGTTCGCGCAGGCCGAAGTGGGCCGTGTACATTCAGCGGCTCCCCCGGGTGCGCGGGTCGAGCTGCTCGATGCGGCGGTTCGTGTCGAGCAGGTCGTCGTTCCAGTTGTTGATGCCTTCGACGATGGTCGGCTTGATCAGCACGACCAGTTCGCGCTTCTGGTTCACGCGCTTCTTCGCGCCGAACAGCGCCGACAGCACCGGCACCCTGCCGGTCCCCGGCAGCTGCGAATCGTCCGCCGTCGACGACTGGCGCATCAAGCCGCCGATGGCGACGACCTGGCCATTCTGGCCGCGCACGATGCTGTCCAGTTCCGACGTCGCCGATGCCGCGAGCGGCAGGTTCAGGCTGCCGGCCGTACCCAGGTTGACGGACTTGTTGATCGTCGAGACCTGGCTCACGGACGGGTGCACGTGCAGCAGGATGTTGCCCTTCTCGTCGATCTGCGGCGTGACGTCGAGGACGACGCCGGAGAAGAACGGCTGCAGCGTGACGCTCGGCGATACCGTGTTGCCGGTCGTCGTGGAGTTCGTGGTCGTCTGCACGCCGGTGACGTAGAACTCGTCGGTACCGATCTTCAGCACGGCCTTCTGGTTGTTGACGGCCGCCACGCGGGGGCTCGACAGCACGTGCACGGTGCCCTGCGTTTCGAGGAACGAGATCAGCGCCGCGAAGTTCGCAGTCTGCACGGCCAGGCCGAACATCGAGCCGGCCGCACCCGCCGCATTCGACAGCGAGAAGCCGCTGCTGGCCGACAGGCCGGTGCTCGGATCCGTGATCACCGCAGGCTGGCCGCCGCCGAACGGCAGCGGTGTGAGCGTGGCGCCCGGCGCGATCATGCCGCCCGAGACGCGGTTGTCGTGGCCGCTCTTGATCGACGCGAACGACGCCCAGTTGACGCCGCTCTGGTAGCTGTCGTTCAGCTCCACTTCGAGGATCTTCGCTTCCAGGATCACCTGGCGGTCGACGGCGAGTTGCGTGGCCTTCAAATAAGCGTCGACGTTGCGCAGCTCGTCCGGCATCGCGCGGATCACGAGCACGCCCGACTGCGGGCTGACGACGACGCTGCGGCCGCCCTCCTTCGATCCCACGATGGCCTCGATGGCCAGTTTCAGGTCGCCCCAGAAATCGTTGGCGGACGTCGTGGCGACGTCCGTGCTGTCCATCTGCCCGCCGTTCTGCCCGTTCGGGTTGTTGCCGTTGTTGTTCTGGTTGTTACCGTTGTTGCCGTTCTGGTTCTGGCCCTGGTTGCTGCCATTGTTGCCGTAGCCGTTGCCGTTCTGGTTGTTGACCGCGTTCGCGACCGACGTCGACGTCACGCGCGTGCTCGACGTCCCTGAGCGCTTGCCGACCAGGTAGTTCACATGGAACATCTTGGTCTGCATTGTCAGCGGCTTGATCGAGATGCGCGTGCCGTCGATCCGGTAGTCGTAGCCGTACATCTCGCGGATCGCGTCGAGCGTCTCCGGCAAGGTCACGTCCTTCAGGTTCGCCGTGATGGTGCCGGCAACGTCCGGATGCACGAGGATGTTGTAGCGCGTGCCAGCGACGATCGAGCGGAAGAACTGCTGCGCCGGCACGTTGTTGAAGGAGACGTTGAAACGCTCCTCCAGCGCGGGCCGCGCCTTCGGCAGTTGCGTCGCCAGCGCGGCGGCCGGCGGCAGCAGCGCGTCGGCGACGGCCGCGTCGACCGTCGGCGCGGCGGCCGGCGGCAGCAGCGCGTCGGCGACGGCCGCGTCGACCGTCGGCGCGGCGGCCGGGCGCTTGCTCGCGCCGCTCGCCACCTCGCCCTTGATGTTGTCGTAGGTCGTCACGCTGGGCGTCGTCTGGCAGCCGCCCAGCGCAATGAGCGTCAACAGCGCGGCGGCGCCCGTCGCCATGGAACGCATCGGAATACGCTTGTCGTTCATCCTCATCCTCTGTCAGCGCCGCACGGTGACCGTGGCGGCGTGGTCGCCCTTGATGCCGCCTTCGGCTTCGGCGTACAGGCGCAGCACCTGGCGTTCGCCGCCGCGCACCAGTTCCACCTCGTTCTCGCGGATGCGCACGACCTTCGCGCCGCGGAAGCTCTCGCCCAGGCGCACCGTCTCGCCGTCGATGACGGCCACGTGGCGCCCGCCCGCCGCGCGCCCGATCAGGATCGATTGCAGCTGCGGGCCGCTGCTCATGGCCTGCGGACCCAGCGCGACCGGCGTCGCCGCCGCGGGCGGTTTCGTCGGGTCCTGCAGCGGCTGCGCGTGGGCGCCGCCCGCCAGCAGCAGCGCAAGGAATGCGGCGCGCAGGGCCGGCTTCATCGTCGTCGGAATCACAGCTTCATCCATTTCGGGTCCAGGCTCAGGGTGTACAGCGTCAGGGTCAGGCGCACGTTCGGGTACGCTTCCGCATCCAGCTGCGCCTTGCCCCAGAACAGCTGGGTGGGCAGCGTTTCCAGCGCCTGCATGTAGTCGACCATGTCGAGATAGCTGCCGCGCACCGTCAGTTCGACGCCGTGCCGGTACAGTAGGTCGGGCGATTTCACGGCGGGCGGCGGCGCCGGTGCGGCCGGAGCCGCTGCCGGCACGGCCGCCGGTGCCGGCGCCGCGCCGTCGGTCAGCGTCGACACGGGCAGCGTCTTCAGCGACACGAGCTTCAGGCGCCCGTTCGCGCGCAGGATCGCTTCCAGCAGCGGCGCGATGCGTTCCGGCGGCACGAGGCCTTTCTGCATCGTGCGCAGCTCGTCGCTCGTGCGCGCCGTCTCGGCCCGCAATTCGCCCAGGTGCTTGCGCAGCGCTTCGTTCGGATCGTTGCCGTAGGCGCGCGCCTTGCCTTCGATGTCGGCCGCGATGCCGCCGATGGTGATGGTCTGCTGCTGCAGCGTCGAGCGCAGCGCCGCTTCCTTGCGCGACATCGGCGCAAACACGAACGTATTCGCGAGGAACACGAGCACGACGACGGCGGCGCCGAATGCCATGATGCGTTCGCGCGGCTGCAGCGCTTCCACGCGCGCCGCGAACTGGAGCCAGCGGCGCTTCATGGCTGGCCTCCGGTGGCCGGCGTCGAGGCCGCACCGGCGGCCGCCGACTGCAGGCTGAATTCGACGTACGGCGCGGGCGCGTCGGACTCCTTGCCGTCGGCATCGCGCACCTTGACGGTGGCGGCCTGGCCGATCTGCATGCTGCCCACCGGCTTGCCCTGCAGGACGCGTTCATTGCGCAGGCGCGCGAGGTAGCCCGGCACGAGGGCGGGGTCGAGCGCGCGCCCGCGCACGCCGATCTCCGTGCCGGCGCCGGTGATGGTCACGCCCGTCAGCCACAGGCCGTCGACGCTTTGCCGCGCCAGCGCGCGGAAGTATTCGGCATAGCCTTCGGTATTGCCCAGGTCACCGCGCTGGATGACGTCGGCCACGCGCCGCAGCGCATCGTGCTCGGCCTGGGCCGCGGCCACCTCCGCTTCGAGGCGGCCGTCCTTCGTGCGCGGCGCGAATTCGGCGGTGGCGGCTTCCAGGCGCTTCTGCGCGGCCTGCACCTGCTCCTCGCCGCGCGCGACCCTCGCTTCCAACTGCGCGACGCGCACCTTGGCGTACACGCCCGTGCCGACGACGAGCAGCACCAGCACGCCGAGCGCGCCGGCCATCGCATTGACGGAGAAGATCTTCTTCTGCGGCTGGAACGCGGGATTGAACAGGTTGATCTGCTGGCTCATGCCGCGCCCTCCTCCTCGCGCAGCGCGGCGCCGATGGGCACGAAGAAGCGCTGCTGGCGGCCCGGGTCGGCCAGGTCCGGCACGCGTTCGAGGTCGAGCACGTCGGCCAGGTCGAGCGTCTCGACGCGCGTGTACAGGTTGCCCGACAGGTATTCGTCGAGGCCCGCGGCGCCGGTCGGCGCCAGCACGAGCTTGGCCACGCTGATGAACGAGAACTGGCGCTCGAAGTTGTCGAGGGAGCGCTGCAGTTCGAGCGTGATCTTGTCGAAGGCCTGGTGCTTGCGGTCGTGGTCGTCGTCGAGCAGCAGGGCCAGCGTGACGTCGATACGGCGCGACAGATACAGCTCGCCGCGCCACGACACGGTCAGCAGGCCGCCGTCCTCGCCGAACGACAGCAGCGCGATGCCGCGGCCGTCCTGCTCGAGCAGCGCGGACACGTTACGCTGTGCCATCTCGGGAATGTCGATCGCGCGCAGTTTCACCTTGGCCGCGTTGAACATCTTCTGGCGCGCGGCCACGATGCTGTTGCGCGCCGCGATCGCGAACACGCTCTGCTGCGGGCGCACGACGGCGTTCGGATCGAGCGGGACGTCGAGGACGTCGAACGTGGCGTCGTCGATGGGGAAATCGAGGATGTCCTTGAGGCGCCAGCGCATGGCGCTTTTCAGTTCCTCGCGCGCCACGTTCGGCGATTCGACCGACATGAACTGGTAGTCGCCCCCGGCCAGCACCGTCGTGCAGCGGTAGCTCGCGCTGTGCATCTCCTTCGCGGCCTTGTCGAGGCTGTCCGCGGACGGGGCGCCGGGAAAGAAGACGGCATGCGTCACGGCCGGCTTCGCGCCATCGCCCGCGCCACGGCGCACGCTGGCCGCCGCGATCCCGTCGCGCTGCGGCACCATGGCCAGCCAGGCTGCATTGTTCTGTGCTTTACTGAAAAAACCCATGCGTGGCGATGGTTATCCGTGACTTGGTCGAGATAAGTGCGATAGAGGCTTGATTATATTCAAGCGGTAGGAAAATCCGATACCAAATTTTTACTCTGGGAGAATATATTTGGTTTTCCGTGCGGAACTACTAATGGGGTGTGGTCTATACGCTGCATTCGGTCCGTAAACGAGAATCGGGACCGCGTGCGGTCCCGATCGATCCAAGCGAAGTGGATCAGTTGCAGTTTGCTGCCGTTGCCGTGCTCGCCAACTGCACAACCGGTGCGGTCGTCGACGTCACGGTATAGGTGACGAAGCAATTACCCGCATTCGTCGTCCCGACCAGGCTGTTCGGCACGAGAGCAATCGAGTTGCCCGGGACCGTCGGGCCGCCAGTCACGGTGGCCGTGTAGACGGTATAGTCCGTACCGTCCTTCAGGCCAGCGGCTTCCGCAGTGGCCTTGTCCGCCTGCGGATAGCCATTGGCAAGCAGGGTCATTTCCGTGCCTTCGACCGTCAGCTTCAGGGCTTTGGCGACCGACGGATCCACCAGGAACTTGCCACGTGCCATCGCCGCAGTGGCGCTCAGAGCGCCTTTCGCCGCATTCAGGCTGGCCAGGCGCGCATCGCCGCCGAGGCTGGCAAACTTCGGCAGTGCCGTCGCAGCCAGAATGCCCAGAATAACGATCACGACGATCAATTCGATCAAGGTGAAGCCGCCCTGCGCATTGCTCTTGATACTTACTTTCATGCTCTCTCCGATGTAGGTGCGGCGTTCCCGGCCGCATGGGTTTTGATTAACGACCGCCTTGCGTATCGATTTCATTTAATGCAAGGCTCATCATTTGTTTCCCCGCGTCAGCAGGTGTATGAGTGAATTCTACCTTGAACGTGGGCAATTTCGATTTGCCCGAAGCAAATCTTTCTCGTTCCGAGGTGAGATAAACAAGGATTTTGTCGCGTGGGTCAAACACCCACCCGTTTCGTGCCACACTACCCTGCCCGGATAGTGCGAATTCGCCAAGATAATCCGCCGGCGGCCGTGCCAGCAGGCGCATCGGATTCTGTCCGGCCAGCGCCGCGAGCGTATCGGGATGGCGGGCCGCCTCGACCTGCAGCGCCGTGCGCAGCGCGGCCACGGTCTGGCGCGCCGCCGCGTCCTCGGCCGCGCGGCGGTAGCCGTCCAGGCGGTGCAGCAGCACCGTGGAAAGCGCCGCCGTGATGGCGGCGACGATCGCGAATTCGTACAGGGTGAAACCGCGGGTTGTCTTCACACGAATCATGGATGCCTCGTCAATGATGCAGGGCTGCCTTGCCCAGGTCCCAGATCGGCAGGAAGATGCCCAGCGCCAGCACGAGCACCATCGCACCGAGGAAGGTAATCAGGATCGGCTCGATCTGGCTGGACAGCGTCTTGAGTTCGTAGTCGACCTCGCGTTCGTACATCTGCGCGATCTCGTCCATCAGGTCGTCGAGCGAGCCGGATTCCTCGCCCACGGCGATCATCTGCAGCACGATCGGCGTGAACACCTGGGCGTTGGTCGCCGTGCGCAGGATGCTTTCGCCCCGCTCGACGCCGTCGCGCATCTGGTCCAGGCGCATGGTCAGGTAGGCATTGTCGGCGGTCTGCGCGACGACCGACAGGGCTTGCACGATCGGCACGCCGCTGCGGATCGACAGCGCGAAGCTGCGCGCGAAGCGGGCCATCGTGGCCTTGTGGATGATCTTGCCGGCGATGGGGAAGCGCAGCTTCCAGCGGTCCCACGCCAGGCGGCCGGACACGGTCCGCGTCCACGTCCGCACACCGAAGAAGGCCGCCACGGCGGCGCCGAGCATCACGGGCCAGTACTCGACGGTGAAGCGCGACGTCGTGATCAGGATGCGCGTCATCAGCGGCAGCTCGGCATGGAAGCTCTGGAAGACCTTTTCGAACTGCGGGATCACGAACACGTTCACCACGACCATCGCCGCGATCATCGCGATGATGACGAACGTGGGATAGCGCATCGCCGTCTTCACGCGGTCGCGCATGTCGCGGTCGAATTCCAGGTGGTCGAACAGGCGCAGGAAGACTTCTTCCAGGCGGCCCGTCATCTCGCCCACGCGCACCATCGACAGGTAGAACGGCGTGAAGCATTCCGTGTGGCGGCGCATCGCGGTCGACAGTTCGCGGCCCGCGTCCAGCGACTCGCGCAGGTCCTGGATCACGCGCGCGAAGCTTTTATTGGTCGCCGATTCCTGCAGCCCGGCCAGGCCGCGCATGATCGGCACGCCCGACTTCAGCAGCGTGTAGATCTGGCGGCTGAACAGCTGCACGTCGATCGACGTGACCTTCTTGCGCGTCAGGCGTTCCCACAGGCTGTCGTTGGCGCCTGCGGCGTTGCCCGGCGTGGTCGCCTTGCGGGTGGTCGGGGTGATGTCGAGCGGCGTGACGCCGGTGCCGAACAACTGGTCGGCGATGGCGCTGCTGTCGGCGCCTTCCAGCACCCCCTGCATCAATTCGCCGCGCGCGTTGCGGCCCTTGTAGGCGAAGAACGGCATGAATGTCTATCAGTCTTCCATCTGGTTGCTGATCCGCATGGCTTCCGCCACGGTCGTGCGGCCCTGGATCGCGAGGCGCACACCGCTGCGGCGCAGCGTCTCGCCGCGCATCTCGGCATGCGCCACCTTCAGGAAGTGCGACGGGTCCGGATGGTTGGCGGCTTCGTTGACGGCGCGCGTCATCTCCAGCAGTTCATACACGCCCGTGCGGCCGCGGTAGCCCGTGCCGTTGCAGTGCGAGCAGCCGCGCCCGTGGAAGAACGGCACGGTTTCGGCGCGGTCGCCCAGTTCGGCGCGCAGCCAGGCGCGTTCCGGCGCCGGCAGCTGGTACGGCTCGGAGCAGCTTTCGCAGATCACGCGCACGAGACGCTGCGCCAGCACGGCCTGCAGCGAGCCGCTCACCATGTAGCGCGGCACGCCCATGTCCATCAGGCGCAGCGGGGTCGATGCCGCATCGTTCGTGTGCAAGGTCGACAACACGAGGTGGCCCGTCATGGCGGCGCGCAGGCCGATCTGCGCCGTCTCCTGGTCGCGCATCTCGCCGACGAGCACGATGTCCGGGTCCTGGCGCAGCGCGGAACGCAGCACGCGCGCGAAATTCAGCTCGATCTTGTCGTTGACCTGCACCTGGTTGATACCGGACAGCCGGTATTCGATCGGGTCCTCGACCGTGATGAGCTTTTTCTCGACGGAGTTCAGCTCGGCCAGGGCGCTGTACAGCGTGGTCGTCTTGCCGGAACCCGTCGGTCCCGTCACGAGCACGAGGCCGTTCGGCCGCTGGACGATGGCGCGGAAGCGTTCCACCAGCGCGGCCGGCATGCCGATCGCATCCAGGCGCAAGTTCATGCCCACCTGGCTCAGCAGACGCATGACGACGGATTCGCCGTACTGCGTGGGCATCGTCGAGATACGGACGTCGATGCGCTGGCCGCGCACCTTGACGGCGAAGCGGCCGTCCTGCGGCAGGCGTTTTTCCGAGATGTCCAGGTCCGCCATCAGCTTCAGGCGCAGCGCCAGCGGCGTCGCGATCTTGATGTCGGCTTCCGTCTGCAGGTGCAGCACGCCGTCGATGCGGAAGCGGATCTGCAGGCGGCCGTCCTGCGGCTCGATGTGGATGTCGGACGCGCGCACCTGGGCCGCGTCGTCGAACACCGACTGCAGCAGTTTCACCACCGGCGCTTCTTCGAGGCCGGAGTTGGCGGACAGCGCGTTGAAGTCGACGGAGGTCGTGTCGCCCAGGTCCTGTTCGAGCTCGCGCGCCAGGCCCGTGATCTCGCCCGTGCGGCGGTAGATGCGGTCGATCGCCTGCAGCACTTCGGTCTCGTTGACGACCGCCAGCTCGACGCCCTTCTTGAGGAGTCTCGCGATCTCGTCGTAGGCGAAGAGGTCGGTCGGGTCCGAGACGCCGACGAGCATCGTCTCGCCGCGGTCTTCCAGCACGAGCGCGCGGAAGCGGCGCGCCTGCGTTTCCGGCAGCAGGCGCACGACGTCCTGGTTGATGTTGTAGAACTTGAGGTTGAGGTAAGGGATGCCCAGCTGGCGTGCCAGCGCGCCCGAGATCTGCTCTTCCGTGACGAAACCGCTCTCGACGAACACACGGCCGAGCTTGCGGCCCGTGCGCTTCTGGTCGGCAAGCGCCTGGTTCAGCTGGTCTTCCGACAGGAGCTTTTGTTGCACCAGGATTTCGCCAAGTCGGACTTTTTCGGGCCGGGCCATACCACCTCTTCGATCAATGTAGGACTAGTCCTTCATTGTATGCCAGAGGAACGAAAAATTAACATGGAGAATGACTTTACGTAAGGCAAAACGTATCGTCCGCGCGACTTCATGTCACTCCTGCATGCCATGCAAGAAACAAATGTTGCCAAGATTCGGGGTCAGGTCCACTTTTTCCCCGACGCGCGGCGTTAAATGTCCGATAAAACAGGCACTTGCGGCTGCGGCGCCTGCCCAAAATGTGCTCTGACCCCGAATTTACACGAGATGGCTGCTGGGCTACCATGCTGGCAAGGCGCCTGGGCTGCGCATTATCCGCGGAGCTTGCTGTGCAGCTGTTACAACGTCGTTCTCTCCCTTCCATACGCGCCAAGCTCGTGACGCTCGTCCTGGCGTGCGCCCTGCCGATCCTGATCGGCTACATCGTGTTCGCCAGGGACGCCGACCAGCGCGAACGGGTCCACGTCGCCGAGGATGCGGAGATGATCGCGCGCGCGCTGGCCGCGGCCGTCGACCGCGACCTCGCCAACGGCGAAACGGCGGCGCGCACCCTCGCCAACCAGGCGAATCTCGCCAGAGGCGACCTGGCCGCGTTCCACACGGCCGCGCGCCGGCTGCTGCGCCCCGAATTCCCCGCCTATGCGGTCGCAGTCAGCGCGCCCGACGGCAAAGTCCTCCTCGACACGCGCCACGCCATCGGCAGCGTACTCCCGCCCCGCGGCAACGAGGCCGACATCCGCGCCGTCTTCGCCAAAGGCGACGCCGTCACGTCCGGCCTGCACCGGGGCGACGCCACGCAGCCCTGGGTGATCTCGATCACCGTGCCGGTCTGGAGCGAGGGCAAGGTCGCGTATGCGGTGACGGTCGAACTGCGCCCGCGCCGCCTGCAGGAACTGCTCGCGAACCAGAACCTGCCGGCGCGCTGGAGCGCGCTCGTGTTCGACAACAACCGCAGGCTGGTCGCCTACCGCGGCCACACACCGCACGGGATCGGCGACAGGATGCATCCGGATCTGATCAAGGCGGTGGCCAAGAGGCCGGTCGGCATCGTCGAGCTGACGGCGCATGGTCCGCAGGCGATGTACTCGGCCTATGCGCGCACGCTGGGCCACGACTGGGCCGTGGCGATCGGTTTCCCGCGCCACGCCGCGCGCGAGATCCTCGGCCCCGATCCCGCCACGACGCTCGCGTGGATCGCCGTCATGCTGGCCGTCAGCCTGGGCCTGGCCTGGCGCATCGGCGATTCGATCGCGCGCTCGGTGCGCGCCCTGACCGAGCCGGCAGCGGCCCTCGGCCGCGGCGAGGCGCTCGTGATCCCGCCGCTGGCGATCCGCGAGGCGGCGACCGTCGCGCGCGCGCTCGGCAAGGTCGAAGGCGAGCTGCAACAATACCGCGCCGGCCTGGAATCGCTCGTGGCCGAGCGCACCGACGCACTGCAGCGTTCCTCCGCCATGCTGGCGACCGTGTACGCGACGGCACCGGTCGGCCTCGCGTTCCTCGACCGCAGCCTGAAGGTCGTGATGATCAACGACTACCTGGCGGCCGTGAACGCGCTCCCGGCCAGCGCCCACATCGGGCACACCCTGCCCGACCTGCTGGGCGAACGGGGCGTCCACATCGAACGGCCCTACCGCCACGTGCTGACGACGGGGAGGCCGCTGATCGATGTCGAGGACAGCGGGGAATCGCCCGCGGAGCCGGGCACCATGCGCCACTGGATCTGCAGCTACTACCCGGTGTACGGACGGGATCGGGACCTGGTCGGCATCAACGCCGTCGTCCTCGACATCACGGAGCGCAAGCGCCAGGAACAGCGCAACCGCGACAACGAGGTGATGTTCCGCGCGCTGTTCGAAGGCTCGGGCGACGCCCACGTGCTGATCGCCCACGGGGCCGGCTTCATCAGCGCCAACCAGGCGGCGATCGACCTGTTCGGCTGCGCGGGCGCGGACGAATTCCTCGCGATGGCGCCGGCCAGCAGCTCGCCCGAATGCCAGCCGAACGGCCGCCGCTCGGACGAGCTGTGGCACGAGGCGATGCGGCGCACGCTCGACACGGGCGGCAACCGCTTCGAGTGGATCTACCGCCGCCGCGACGGCTCGCTGTTCCACGCCGACGTGCTGCTGAACAGCGTCGACATCGGCGGCCGCGGCATCGTGCAGGGCACCATCCGCGACATCACCGCGCGCGTGGAGACGTCCGCCGCCCTCCGGGCCGCCAGCCGCCGCCTGGAAGAGAGCGAGCGCATGATCCGCACCGTGACGGACCACCTGCCCGCGCTCGTCGGCTACTGGGACGCGGACCTGCGCTGCCGCTTCGCCAACAAGCCTTATCTCGACTGGCTGGAGCGCGACGCCGCCGACGTCATCGGCCACACGATGCTCGAACTCGTGGACGAAGACCAGGTCCGCGAAGTGATGCCGCACATGGAAGCCGTGCTGCGCGGCGAGCGCCAGTTCTTCGAGCGCAGGCTGCACCGCAAGGGCTCCGGCAAGGTGATCCAGGCGTGGAGCAGCTACATCCCCGACTTCGACGCCGACGGCCGCGTGCAGGGCTTCTACATGCTGCACGCGGACATCACGGAACTCAAACGCACCCAGTCGCGCCTGGAGGAAGCGCTGCGCGCGGCCGAAGCGGCCAGCAGCGCCAAGGGCGAGTTCCTCGCCAACATGAGCCACGAGATCCGCACGCCGATGAACGCCGTCATCGGCCTCGCGCGCCTGCTCGAGGAGGCCGACCTGGGCCGGCGCGAGCGGGGCTACGTCGCGCGCATGCAGATGGCCGCGAAATCGCTGCTGTCGATGCTGAACGACGTCCTCGATTATTCGAAGGTCGAAGCGGGCCAGCTCGTGCTCGAACAGACGCCGTTCGCGCTGGACGACGTCCTCGCCAGCGTCGCCGCGATGTCCGCCACGAGCGCGTGGAACAAGGGCATCGAACCCGTGTTCGCGGTCCACCCCGACGTGCCGGCGCGCCTCGTGGGCGACCCGATGCGCCTCGGCCAGGTGCTGCTCAACCTCGTCAGCAACGCGATCAAGTTCACGGAACATGGAGAAGTCGTGCTCACCATCGAACCGGCCGGTCCGGATGCGCTGGCGTTCACCGTGCGCGACACCGGCATCGGCATCCCGCCCGAGCAGCAGCAGCGCATGTTCGAGGCCTTCTCGCAGGCCGACACGTCCACGAGCCGCAAGTACGGCGGCACGGGGCTGGGCCTCGCCATCAGCCGCCGCCTCGTGCGCCTGATGGGCGGCGACCTGCGCGTGGACAGCGTGCCCGGGCGGGGCGCCACGTTCCGCTTCAGCGCGCCGTTCCGCGTCGCCGGCGACGCCGCGCCCGCACAGCCCGGGATGCCGCCGCTGCGCGTCCTCGTCGCCGACGACAACGCGAGCAGCCGCGCCGCGCTGGCCGCCCTGCTCGCGGGCCGCGGCTGGCACGTCGAGACGGCCGCGAGCGGCGCGGACACGCTCGCGCTGCTGCGCACCGCCGGCCCGTTCGACGTCGCGTTCATCGACAGCGTCCTGGCGGACCTGGACGGCGCGTCCGTCATCGCCTTCGCGCGCGCCGACCAGGCGATTGCCCTGCCCCGCTGCGCGCTGCTCGCGGCCGACCCGGAACGGGAACGCCTCGACGCCGTGGCGGCCGACCTGCGCATCGACGCCGTGCTCGCGAAGCCGTTCACGCCGGGCGCGGTGGCCGACGCGCTGGCGGAACTGCACAGCGGCGCGCCCGCGCCGGCGAGCGGACGACCGACGCCGCTGGCCGGGCGCCTGGTCGGCATGCGCGTGCTCGTCGTCGAGGACAACCTGCTCAACCAGGAAGTGGCGAACTACGTGCTCGTGCACGCGGGCGCCAGCGTCGATTTCGCCGCCAACGGCCGCGTTGCCGTCAGCATGCTCGACGAACATTCAACCAACTGCGCGGCGCACTACGACGCGGTGTTGATGGACCTGCAGATGCCCGTGATGGACGGCTTCGAGGCGACCCACGCGATCCGCGCGATGGGGCTCGACCGGCTGCCGATCATCGCGATGACGGCCAACGCACTGGACGAGGACCGCCGCCGCGCGCTGGCCGCGGGCGTGAACGATTACCTCGCCAAGCCGATCGACGTGGACGAACTGGTGAACATGCTGGTCCGCGTCACCGGCCGGCCGGCGGCGTCACGGTCCGAAGCGGCGCAGTCGGCGCTCGCCGCCGGGCTGGCCGTGCCGGCTTACCTGCCCGGCATCGACCTCAAGGCAACGCTGCCCCGTTTCGGCGGCAATTTCGCCAACTTCGCCGCGTTGTTCAGGCGCTTCGAAAGCTCGCAGGGCGGCGCCGTGGCCGACATCCGCGCCCTGCTCGACGCCGGCGACCGCGCCAGGGCGGGCCAGGCCGCGCACCGCCTGCGCGGCGTGGCCGCCAACCTCGGCGCGACGGACGTGGCGAGCGAGGCGCTGGAGCTGGAACAGGCGCTGCGCAGCGAGGACGAGGCGGCGCTCGCGCTGCGCCTCGCCCGTCTCGGCGCCGCGCTGTCCATCGTGCTGGAGGCGGCACGCGACCTTCCCGCGCCGGAGGCCAGGCCCGCGCCGGCCGCGGTGCCGGAAGATAGCGCTATCCTGCAGCGCGAGTTGGCGCAACTCCTCGATTTGCTCCACAATAACAACATGAAAGCGATCGCGCAGTTCGAGACGCTGCGCCCCGCCCTCGCCCGCCTCGAACCATGCCAGGTGGCCCCGCTGGCGGATGCCGTGGCGACCCTGCGCTTCGAAGAGGCGGGGCAGCTGGTGCGGACGCTACTGGATACGAAGGAAGATGCATGAGCTGGACCGACATGGCCGTCAACGGCCGCATCCTGGTGGTCGACGATGCAATGGAAAACATCCAGATCCTGCACGGCGCCCTGCAGGACGAGCACGAGGTGTTGTTCGCGATGGACGGTCCACGCGCGCTCGAGATCGCCCGTACCCAGCAGCCCGACCTGATCCTGCTGGACGCCGTCATGCCCGGCATGGACGGGTATGCCGTCTGCAAGGAATTGCTGGCGGCGCCCGAGACGAGCGACATCCCCGTGATCTTCGTGACGGCGCTGAAGTCGCCCGAGGACGAGACGCGCGCACTGGGCGCCGGCGCGGCCGACTTCATCAGCAAGCCGGTGAACGCCGCCGTCGTGCGCGCCCGCGTGCGCACGCAACTGACCGTCAAGCGCCAGCGCGACGCCCTGCGCGCGCTGATCCTCACGGACGCCCTGACCGGCGTCGCGAACCGCCGCGCCTTCGACGAGCGCCTCGATGCCGAATGGCGCCGCTGCGGCCGCGCGGGCCTGCCGGTGGCGCTGATCCTGGTCGACATCGACCACTTCAAACTGTACAACGACCACTACGGCCACCAGGCCGGCGACGCGACGCTCGTGCAGTTCGCGACCGCGATGCGGCGCGCCGCCGCGCGCACGCAGGACCTCGTGGCGCGCTACGGCGGCGAGGAGTTCGCGATCCTGCTGCCGCAGCTGGACGGCCGTGGCGCCACCGGCGTGGCGCACCGCCTGATGACGGAGCTGGAGCAGATGGCGCTCCCGCACGCCGCGTCGCCCACGGCCTCCCGCCTCACCGCCAGCATGGGCATCGCCTGCATGGTGCCGGGCGAGCACAGTATCCCGGCCGACCTGATCCAGGTGGCCGACGCCCTGCTGTACCAGGCCAAGGCCGAGGGCCGCAACCGCTACCGGCTGGGCGGGGCCGACTGCGTCGCCTAGCCTGTCACGCGTAGCGCCGCACGAGGAATTCGGCCACGCACACGGGCTTCGTGCCGCCCTCGCGTTCGACCGTGACGTCGAGCGTCAGCTGGCTCGATCCATGTTCATCGTCCAACGCCGCCAGCACGATCGCCGCGCGCACGCGGCTGCCGGCCGGCACCGGCGCGGGAAACCGCACCTTGTTCAAGCCGTAGTTCACGACCAGCTTCGCGTCGGCCATGACGAGCACGTCGGACAGCATCGACGGCAGCAGCGACAGGGTGAGAAAGCCGTGCGCCACGGTCCCGCCGAACGGCGATTCGCGTGCCGCGCGTGCGGGATCGATGTGGATCCACTGGTGGTCGTCGGTGGCGTCGGCGAACGTGGCGATGCGGTCCTGGCCGATCTCGAACCAGCGCGACCGGCCCAGCTCCGTGCCGACGAGGCCGCGCAGCGCGTCCAGTCCCGTCACTTCGTGCAGGGCGCTAGCCATGGCGAGCCTCCGCGCCGGGCCGGCGCCCGAACATGCCCATGCCTTCGACCGTGCACACGGTCTCGCCATGCTGGTTGAGCGCGACCCATGTGGACCAGACGACGCCGCGGTCGGGCTTCGACGCGGACGCCTTCACCCGCGTGGTCCGGTAATGCACGTTCAGCGTGTCCCCCGCGCGCACCGGCGCGAGCCAGCGCACGCCGTCCAGGCCGGGCGAGCCCATGCTGGCCGAGCGGTTCATCAGCCCGTCGACGACCATGCGCATCATCATGCTGCACGTGTGCCAGCCGCTGGCGATCACGCCGCCGAAGATCGACTCCGCCGCCGCCCCGCGATCGAGGTGGAACGGCTGCGGATCGAACTCCCGCGCGAACGCGACGATCTCGTCTTCCGTGACGGTGCGCGTGCCCAGGTCGATGTCCTGGCCGGGTTCGAAATCCTCGAAGTACCAGTACGCCTTCATGCCGCCTCCTCGTCATCGTAAAAGCCCGGCTGCGCGATGAAGCGGGCCAGGTGATGGTCGCAATCGCCCAGCGTCAGCTCGATCGTCGACAGGCGCCTGAAATAATGCGACGCCGGCAACTCGTCCGTCACGCCCATCCCGCCGTGCAGCTGGATCGCCTGCTGGCCCACGAAGCGGGCGGCCTGGCCCACGCGGTACTTGGCGGCCGCGACCGCGCGGCGGCGCTCGGCGACATTGCCCGTGCGCGCATCATCGGCAAGGCGCACGGCGGCCAGCAGCGCCATCGAACGGGCCTGCTCCAGATGCACGTACATGTCGGCCATGCGGTGCTGCAGGGCCTGGAACTTACCGATCGGCACGCCGAACTGCTGTCGCGTCTTGAGGTAGTCGAGCGTCGCGCCGAACAGCGCATCCATCGCACCCAACGCTTCCGCGCACAGCAGGCCGGCGCCATGGTCGGCCGCCGCTTCCAGGATGGTCCAGCCTGCGCCCACGGTGCCGATCACGGCATCCGCGCCGACCGTCACGTCGCGCAGCAGCACGTCGGCCGCACGCTGGCCGTCCAGCATGCGCACGTCGCGCATGACCACGCCCACCGCGTCCGCCGGCACCGCGAACAGCGTGATGCCATCCTCGTCGCGCTGCGCGCCGGCCGTCCTGGCCGACACGATCAGCACGCCCGCCTGCGCGCCGTGCAACACGACCTTCTTTTCGCCGTTCAGGCGCCAGCCGGCGCCATCCGGGGCGGCGCGCGTTGCGATATCGCGCAGGTCGTGGCGCGACTGGCGCTCGCCCAGCGCACAAGCCAGCTTCAGGTCGCCCGCGGCCACGCGTTCGAGCAGCGCTTCATGCGCACGCCCGCGACGCAGGAACTCGGCGCCGAACATCGTCGCGAAATACGGTTCGACCACGAGGCCGCGGCCGAGTTCCTGCATCACGACGAACATGTCGACGGCATCGCCATCGAAGCCGCCCTGCGCTTCCGGCAGCGGCAGTGCCGTCAGGCCGAGCTCGGCGAGCGTGGCCCAAGCGGCATCCGATACGCCGGCCGCCGACCCGACGATGGCGCGGCGCGCCTCGAACGTGTAGTCGCGCGCGATCCAGCGCTTGAGCGCGTCCGCCAGTTGCAGCTGCTCTTCCTTGAAGTTGAAGTCCATGTCTTTCCTCACAGGCCCAGGATCATCTGGGAGATGATGTTGCGTTGGATCTCGTTCGAGCCGCCGTAGATCGACGTCTTGCGGAAATTGAAGTAATGCGGCAGCAGCGGCGCGGCGAAGTCGTCGTCGATGGCGCTGTGCGCCTGCTCGCCTTCCAGGTAGGCCGGGTCGAACGGCAGCGCCATCGGACCGGCCGCCTCGACCATCAGTTCCGACAGCCGCTGCTGGATCTCGGTGCCGCGCACCTTCAGCACGGACGCTTCCGGCCCCGGCGCCTTGTCGGCTTGCGCCAGCACGCGCAGCACCGTCATCTCGAGGGCCATCAGCTCGATCTCGAGGTCCGCGACTTTCGCCGCGAACAGCGGATCGCGCAGCAGCGGCGCGCCGTCCTTCCGCTCGCGCCGGGCGAGCGCCTTGAGCCGGGCCAGCTCGCGCTTGGACCGGCCCACGGCCGCGATCCCCGTGCGCTCGTGGCCCAGCAGATATTTCGCATACGTCCAGCCGCGGTTTTCCTGGCCGACGAGGTTCGCCACGGGCACGCGCACGTTGTCGAAGAAGACCTCGTTCACCTCGTGGTCCTCGTCGAGCATGACGATGGGGCGCACGGTGACGCCGGGCGCATGCATGTCGACCAGCAGGAACGAGATGCCCTCCTGCTTGCGCACGGCCGGGTCGGTACGCACGAGGCAGAAGATCATGTCGGCGTGCTGGGCCAGCGTCGTCCACGTCTTCTGGCCGTTGACGATGTAGTGATCCCCGTCGCGCACCGCCGTCGTCTTCAGCGACGCGAGGTCGGACCCGGCGCCCGGCTCGGAATAGCCCTGGCACCACCAGTCCTCGCACGCCAGGATGCGCGGCAGGTAATACGCTTTCTGTTCCTCGCTGCCGAACGCCATGATGACGGGCGCGACCATGTTCACCCCGAACGGCAGCACGGGCGGCGTACCGGCGCGGGCGCATTCTTCCTCGAAGATGTGGCGCTGCACGGGCGTCCATCCCGGGCCGCCGTACTCGCGCGGCCAGCCGGGCGCGGCCCAGCCCCGGCGCGCGAGGATGCGGTGCCAGCGCACGTAGTCGTCCTTGTGCAGGCGCAGGTGGTTGGCCACCTTGTGGCGCAGGTCGGCCGGCAGCTCGGCCTCGAGGAAGGCACGCACCTGGTCGCGGAAGGCCAGGTCGTCGCCGGTATAGGTCAGGTCCATGTTGTCTCCTTTGTTATGCCGGCCAAAAAAGCACGACCGTTCCAAAGATTGTACCCGAAATCATCCGGCAAGAAGCGCGCGGCCCAAATGCAAACGCCCCCGCGCGGGCGGGGGCGTTCGTGATGCTGCGTAGCCTGTCGATCAGCGCTTGCGGCGACGGACGATGCCCATCGCGCCCAGCATGCCCGCCATCATCAGGGCGATCGACGACGGTTCCGGCACGGCCGCCGCGGGCGCGGCCGGCAGGCCCACGCCGACATCGTCACTGATGCCGCCGATGCCGCCGCCGTTGCCGGCGTTGCCGCCGGCATGGCTGTTCTGCGCCGGGATCGGCAGTTGGACGATGGCGCCGCCCTCCTGGCCGCCGGCCGCCGGCGTGATCACCGTCGCGCCGTTCCCGTTGTTGTAATTGCCGGACGGGGCGCCGTCGACGCCGTTGCCCGCATTCGTCGAGCCGCCGCCCTTGGTGGAACCACCGCCGGCCACCGCCGTGCCGCCCCCGGACGCGCCGCCGCCATTGGATGCGCTGCCGCCGCCGGACGCATTGCCGCCGCCCGGCGCGCCGCCCCCGATCGCGCCGTTGCCGAAGCCGCCGCCGAAGCCGCCACCGTTGCCCACCGTCACGCTGCCCGATTGGCCGACCGTGACGACCTTGCCGTCGCTCGTGGACACCACCGCCATGCCGTTACCCAGCATCGCCGCCAGCCTCGCATTGCTCGTGCTCAGCAGATACGTGCCTTCGATGCCCTGCGAATACGTCAATTTGACCGGCGCACCGCTCTGGCCGACGTTGGCGCTGGCCTTCTGGTACAGGGTTTCGGCCAGGTTGCCGCTGCCGTAGGCGGCGCCGCCGACCAGGCTTGTGCCGTTCGCCAGCACGCCCGAACTGACCACGTCCGCGCCGTTCCCGCCGGTCCATCCGGACAGGAAGCCCGATTGGTTCCCCGAGACCACTTCTGCCTGGGCTCCGCATGCGCTCCCGACCAGCAGAGCCGCCGCGATGAGGTAACGAGTTGTCATATTGCACTCCTTGCTCAGTTCATAAAGTTATTTTTAAATTAACTGCTGAGTGACTGTAGCACACCTGTAAAAAATCCAATTTTCAATTGAACGGCATAAAAAAAGGCGAGACTCCCAGGGGAGCCTCGCCTTCGGCCATCCGGTAAGGATGAGCGCTTAACCGGCGGCTATTTCACATTTAACAACTAATCAGTTCCCAGGTTGTTTCAACATCGACATGTATGGCATCGCACGCGACGCCATGCGGGTGTCGGCCTTCAACATGCCGGCCTCGTCGGCCAGGATGTGGGCAGCCTCCTGCAGATACACGTCCTTGGCGTTCTTGGCGGCCTTCTCGGCGGCCAGTTCCGCCGTCAGGCTGCGCTCGTCGCCCTGCAGCCCGTCGTCCGCGCTCGCCGCGCCTTTCAGCACGACATTCGTCTTCTTCGGGCTGGTCGGCGTCGGCACCTTGCCGCGCTGCTCCTTGCTGCCCGGACCGGACACCGGCTCGTCCGGATTGTCCTTGCCGGCCAGGCGCGATTCGCGCAGGCGGGCCTTCGCTTCCTGGTTCTCGCGCTCCTTGCGGCGCACGGTCTCGTTCAGCGAGATGACGTTGTCCTTGCGGACCTTCAGCGCTTCCGCGATGTCCTGCTCGATGTCCAGGAAGTCGCGGTCCTTCGCGACGCGGGAATCATGCTTCTTCTGCAGCGGGTTGAACAGCTCCTTCAGGTCGCCGGACGGCATGTACGTCGCCGGCTTGATCTGGACCCACGGCAGCGCGTTGTCGTAGGACGCTTCGCCGAAGTTGTCGTCATCCGACGTGACCGGGAACTTGATGTCCGGAGTGACGCCGCGCAGCTGCGTGGTGCCGCCGTTGATGCGGAAGAACTGGGCGATCGTCATCTTGAGCTCGCCGTACTTCATCTTGTCGTTCTGCGAGAAACGGTCGAGGTTGATCAGCGTCTGCACGGTGCCCTTGCCGAAGCTCGGCTCGCCGATGATGATGCCGCGGCCGTAATCCTGGATCGCGGCGGCGAAGATTTCCGACGCCGATGCCGAACCACGGTTGATCAGCACGCCCATCGGGCCGTCCCAGGCCAGGCCGGCATCCGTGTCGCTTTCGACCTCGACGCGGCCTTCGGCGCTGCGCTGCTGCACGACCGGGCCCTTGTCGATGAACAGGCCCGTCAGCTCGACGGCCTCGATCAGCGAACCGCCGCCGTTGTTGCGCAGGTCGATCAGCACGTTGTCGACCTTCTCTTTCTTCAGTTCGCCCAGGATGCGCTTGACGTCGCGCGTGGCGCTCTTGAAGTCCTTGTCGCCCTTGCGGCGCGCCTCGAAGTCCTGGTAGAAGGTCGGCAGCTGGATCACGCCGATGCGGCGCTTCACGCCGTTATCCGTGACCTCGATGATCTTCTTCTTGGCCGACTGCTCTTCCATGCTGATCTTCTGGCGCACGAGGGAGATGGTCGTGTGCTTGCCGTCCTGGCCGGCGTCGGCCGGCAGCACGTCCAGGCGGACCGTCGAGTTGCGTTCGCCGCGCACGAGCTGCACGACGTCGTCGATGCGCCAGCCCATCACGTCCGTGAACGGGCCATTGCCCTGCGCGACGCCGACGATGCGGTCGCCCACCTTCAGCTTGCCGGATTTGTCGGCGGGGCCGCCCGGGACGATCTCGCGGATCACGGTGTAGTCCTCGCGCGACTGCAGCACGGCGCCGATGCCGTCCAGCGACAGGCGCATGGCGATGTCGAAGTTCTCGGCCGAGCGCGGGCCCAGGTAGTTCGTGTGCGGCTCGATGGCCATCGCGTACGCGTTCATGAACATCTGGAACACGTCTTCGTTGTTCAGCTTCTTGAGGCGGTTCTGGTAGCCCTCGTAGCGCTTGTCCAGCGTCTCGCGGATCGCCTTCTCGTCCTTGCCGGCGAGCTTCAGGCGCAGCCAGTCGTTCTTGACGCGCTTGCGCCACAGGTCCTTCGCCTCGTCCTCGTTCTTGGCCCACGGCGCCTTCTCGCGGTCGATCTGCAGCGATTCGTCCGTGCTGAAATCGAACTTGCCCTTCAACAGCTCGCGCGCATACGTCATGCGGTCGAAGAAGCGCTGCTGGTAGACGTTGTAGATCTGGAAAGGGACCGTCAGGTCTTCATTGTTGATCGCGTCGTCCAGCTTGGTACGCACGGGCGCGAAGCTGTCGATGTCGGCCTGGGTGAAGTAGAGTTTCTCGCTGTCGAGCGCCTTGAAGTAAGCGTCGAAGATCTTCGCGGACATCGCGTCGTCCAGCGGCGTCGCCTTGTAGTGGTAGCGCGCGAGCACGCGCGATGCCCACAGGGCGGCCTGGGTCTGGGCGGGGGCTGGCTTGATCTGGACGATGGGGGCCGTGTCGGTCTTGACCGCGGCAACCTTCTCGGGCTGCGCCGTGACCACGTGGGCCGACATGGCAAACGCCAGCGCGACCGTCAACAACTGCTTCTTCATTCTTGGTTCTCCGGACGGGAATATTCATGCGACTGTCTGGCGGGCGGGCCGGCAGTCGCGCCGACGCAGCGGCGGATGCAACCCATTCTACAGGATAGCGCGGCGGCGCAGAGCCGGCTTGTACGCGTCTTCAGCCGAGCTTAAGTCTTCACGGCGCCCGCCGGCCTACGTTTTTACAAATCGAAACAAACTGGTTTGAAACCAACAGTAAGCCAGGCCGCCCGCCGCGATGATCAACAGATAAGGCCAGCTGCGCGCGCTCAGTTTCCAGTCGACGGGCGATGGCCAGAACGACAGGAACTGCGGTGCCAGCAGCAGGGTCAGCGCCAGGTCGGCCGGACCGAAGTGCCACGGGGCGCGGGTGCGCCACCAGGCCACGGTGACGGGTACGAGCAGCACGAGGAAAGGCGCCAGCGCCGCGGGCGCGGCGTTGTACCAGCGCAGGTTGGCGAACGAGACGGACCCGAGCTCCCACACGCGCCCGTTGCGGCGCGGGATGATGGTAAAACCGACAGGCTCGGCGCCCAGCAGCAGCCCGACCGAGAAATGCGCCAGCTCGTGGCAGAACGTGCCGACCGCGCTGAACAGGAAGAAGGCGGGGTGCGCCCGCGTCACCATCCAGATCAGGAACGCGAGCGCGAGCGACGGCACGAGATAGAGCAGCATCTCGCCCAGGCCGCAGGCCCAGGCGGGCAGATGGGGGGTGCAGCCCGCAAGCCAGGACATGGCCGCGGCGCGTCAGCCCAGGTAGAAACAGCGGGCGCAGGCCTGGCGGTAGCTCTCGTTGCCGCCGATGCTGACCTGCTCGCCTTCGCGGATGCGGCGTCCTTCCGGATCGACCCGGATGTTCATCGTCGCCTTCTTGCCGCACGTGCAGATGTTCTTGATTTCCTCGATATCGTCGGCCAGCGCCAGCAGGTGCGCGGAGCCGGGGAACGGCTCGCCGCGGAAATCGCTGCGCAGGCCGTAGCAGATGACGGGCACGCCGCGCACCTGCGCCAGCTGGTGCAGCTGCACGACCTGCTCCTTCGTCAGGAACTGGGCTTCGTCGACGAGCACGCAGGACACGGCCGGGGCCTTGTCCAGGAAATTCGTGGTCTTGTCGAACACGTCGGTCTGGCGCTGCGGCCCCAGGCGCGAGGTGATCTGGCCGACGCCGTAGCGGTCGTCGATGGCGGCCGTGTACAGCTGGACCTTCTGGCCCTGCTCCTCATAGTTGTGCGCCACCTGCAGCAACGACGTCGACTTGCCCGCGTTCATTGCCGAATACCTGAAATAGAGTTTTGCCACTGCCCTGTCCCGCCCTGGAAAGCCGTTGTACGATCCGAGGATTATAACAATCCCGCCGGCAATCCGGCATCGCCCGGCGCCAGCGCAGCGGGCCGCCGTCACTCGCCCGGATGGTATTTGCGCTCGAGCTGTTTTTCGATGTCTTCCCGGTAGTACAGCACGTCCTTGAATTCGCCGCGGCTGTACATCGCGGCCTGGTCGGCGAAATGGGGAGACGCCGGATCCCCGCTCTCGCCGCCGGCCAGGATGCTCTTCGCGCGCAGGCGCGGGCCGAACTCGACCGCGGCAACGAAACTGTTGCCCCGGTCGCCGTAGATGCGCTTCGTCGTCTGCTGCGCCGTCATGCCGAACGACGCGAGCGAGCCCCAGTTGGCGGACGTGAAGCCGACGGGCAGGCTCGGCCTGTTGTCGTCGTACTGCTGGTCGACGGCGCCGGACAGGCGCTGGAAGCGGTTGATCTCGCCCCACGGCGTCTTCCAGCTGCCGAAGTCGGCCCGCAGCCTGTCGCTCGCGCGCCCCAATGCATCCAGGCGTTCCTGCGGCGTCAGCCGCGTCTGCACGAAATCGATGACGGGGACATGCTGCGCCTTCGCGCGGCTCGATGCCTGCGCGACCATGGCCTGGCCCCAGTACACGGCGAGCGACGTCGGCACGGACGCCGTCGAGGAGCGCAGATCCCAGCCGCGCAGCAGCGCCACCTGGTCGGCCAGGCGTGCCTTCAGCGGATCCCCGTCCGGCAGCGCATCCCAATCCTTGACGACGGCCGGGACGAGCGGTTCGAACGCCGCCAGATAGCTGTCGTAGGCCTTCGCGATGAGCCCGTCGAGCGTGAGGTCGCGCGCATCGTGCAGCACGCGCTCGGCGTGCACGCCGCGCGGATTCTGCGGCAGCGACCACATGTAGGCCGGATATTTCGAGCAATCCGGGCTGCTCGCGCCGAAGCCCGTGCACGGCCAGTTGTTCGTGTTGGAGATATAGCCGCTCGCCGGATTGAACACCGTGATCGTCTCGCCGACGTCGTGCAGGCCCTTCCACTCCGTGGCCGGGTCGCCGCCGTCGACGGGCTTCGTCCAGTCGAAGCGCGGATCGCGGCGCGGGATGAAATTGCCGTGGAAGTAGGCGATATTGCCGTCGGCATCCGCGTAGACGGTGTTGTTCGACGAATTCGTGCGCAGGTCCATCACCTTGCGGAACGCAGTGTAGTCGCGCGCCTTCGTGCGGCCGTACGACTGCATCAGCGCGTGCATCGGGTCGTCCATCATGCGCACCGCGACCCACTTGCCGTCCTGCGCGCGGATGACGGGACCGTGGTGCGTGAAGTACGCCGTGACGGTGCGCGTCGCCATGCCGTTCGCGGTTTTATAGGGCAGCTCGATGGTCTTCGCGCGCACGGGCCGTTCGCCGGCGCCGTACTTGTAGACGAAACCGCCGTCGCGCCGCTCCACCGTTTCCAGGTACTCGTCGATGACATCGCCGCCGCCCGACGTGTGCATCCAGCCCACGCGGTCGTTGAAGCCCTGGTAGATGAAGAACTGGCCCCATGTGACGGCACCGTACGCGTTCAGTCCCTCCCCGCTCGCCATGTGGATCTCGGGCCGGAAATAGAAGGACGTGTGCGGATTGATCAGCAGCAGCGCGTGGCCGCCGGCCGTCAGGCGCGGCGCGATGGCGAAGCCGTTGGAGCCGCGCGGCTCCGGATCGAAGCCCTTGTCGGCGAGCGCCACGGCGGGCGCCGGTGCCGCCCCGTAGAACGCCTGCAATGCCTTCAGGTCGATGGTCTCGATGTCGCCGCCGATGCTGCCCTCGCTGAACGCGAGCGCCATCCACGGCTCGAAACGCGTGATCAGCGTGGGCTTGACCTGCGGATGCGTCGCGAGATACCAGTTCAGGCCATCCGCGTACGCATCCATCAGCTTCCTGAGCCATGCCGGGCTCTCCGCATACTTCGCCTTCAGCTCGGCCGGGTCGATGTACAGCTTCATGCGCAGGTCGCGCCAGATCGCCTTCTCGCCCTCGACCTCGGCCAGCCGCCCCAGCGCGTTGATGTAATTGAGCTCGACGCGGTTGAAATCGTCCTCGGCCTGCGCGTACAGCATGCCGAACACGGCGTCCGCATCGGTCTTGCCGAAGACGTGCGGGATGCCCCATTTGTCGCGCAGGATCGTCACACGCCGTGCCTGGGCCCGCATGCGCGCGCGCTCGGAGGATGCGGCGGCGGCATGCGACTGCGTGGCGGCATGCGCGGCCACGGGCTGGACGAGCGCGAACAGCGCGGCGCAGGCGATGGCGACCGGGGTCGCGCGGGACGGCGTCATGGGAACGCCTCGATCAGGCGCCGCCGAGCGCGGCGAGCTTCTGGCGCAGCACTTCGTTTTCCGTCATCAAGGTGGCGACGCGGTCCTTCAATTCGCCGACCTGGGCCCGCAAGGCCTTCACCTGGTCTTCCGGCGAATCCGGCAGGGTCTCCTTCTTCGGCTTGGCGCCCGCCTTCTGTTCGCGCACCTGGCGCGCGGCCTGCTGCAGCTCCTTGCGCCCGCCGGCGACGGCGGCGACCTGCGCTTCCGGTGGCAGCGACGCGACGCTGGCGGCGGCGCTGACGGAAATCGTCCCGCTGCGCACGGCGTCGACCAGTTCCGGCGCCGCCGTCTTGCGGATGCGCTCGATCTGGCTCAGCGTGTTGGCCGACACGCGCGCGGCCTTGGCCACGTCCTCGCGCGTGCTCCAGGGCGGGTCGACCGGATCGTCGGCAGGTTCCGGCGCCGGCTGGTCCGGCGGCGCCTCGGCGGCACGCTGGGCGGCGCGCGCGGCGACGATTTCCTTCTTGCGCAGCGCGAGCATGCCGCGCTGGAAGTCGGACACGCTGCGGCGCGCGAGGTTATTGTCGATCACCCACAGCATGACGTCTTCCAGGGAGTCGAACTTGTCGTTGTTGACCGTCCGGAACGGAATGCCGTGCTTCGTGCAGATGTCGTAGCGGTTATGCCCGTCGATCAGCACGTCGCGCCACAGCACGAGCGCGTCGCGGCAGCCGTCGGCCAGCAGGCTGCGTTCGAGTGCGGCGTATTCGACGGGAGTGAGGGGATCGATGAAAGAGCGGAGTTCCTCGTTGATCGTGATATTCAAAATGTATCCTTGCATGTTTCCTGCCGCGGCGATGGCGGCCGCGGGCGTATCGCCCCGCATGCTACACCATGCGCCGCCGGCCGGCACGCGTCATGCATGTTGAATGGCAGCAGCGGCCGGATCGGCGCACAATGATACGGACTCGGCCTTCAGGGAGCGAACGATGAATCGACGCCATGACCGCATCTCCGCCATGTTCATCGAGGCCGTGCTGGACGCCAGCCGGCACCATGGCACCGCCCGCGCCGCCCGCCTCCTGCACGAGGACGGCGTGTCGTTCGACGTCGCGTTGCGCGTGCTGACGCGGCCAGGGGGGCGACGGCTGGCGCCGCGTCCGCCGCATGTGCTGGTAGCGGCGGCGGCGGCCATCGTGCGTCCGTTCGGGGCGGCGCATCCTCACCGTCGAGACAGTTTACAAACCAACGGTTGAGGTTTGCACCATGCTCGATAACTATCTGTTGATATTGACCGCGCTCTGGTCAGGCAGATTCAAGGCAAGACGATCATTGCGGAATGACTCGCATTTTGCGGAACGATCGCAGTCGGAAAAAGGAGTGATGGCTAGCTGCCAAATGCGCAGAGGCACCTGGTGCCCGGAGCCGGGATCGAACCGGCACGCCATCGCTGGCACGGGATTTTAAGTCCCGGGTGTCTACCAGTTTCACCATCCGGGCAGCGCGCCGAATTCTAGCACAGCCAGACCCGATCAGGGTCGAAATTACAATATTGACGGCGCTGGCGCGGGTGTCATTCCGGCTTGAAGTCAGGTCGCGCGCTCCGGGTCATCCCGGTGACGGCCCGGCGCAACCGCATGAGCCGCGCGTGCGACACCCCGAGCCGGGACGCCAATGCCAGCACCGCCGCGCGCGGCCGGCCAGAGTGGCGGAACGCCAGCCACAGGCAGGACGCGGCGCGCCGGTCGTCGAGGACGAACAATCCGTACGCCGCCCACCACATCTTGTCGGCCCACAGCGTGCGCTGTTGCCGCGTCAGGCGGCCCGAGCGCAACCATTTTTGGCGGATCAGGAAATTCGAGTGGTGATACCAGGCGCTCGGCTGGGCAAACACGGTACGCACCACGGACGTGGCCACGATACGGTAGTGCGCCACGACCTCGGGCTGGAAAACGAAGGCATAACGGTCCGCCAGCCGCAACCACATGTCGTAGTCTTCGTAGTTCAGGCGTTCGTCGTAACCGCCAACGGCCTCCAGTGCGTCGCGCCGGATCAGCGTCGCCATGGCGGGGATGAAATTGCCGTTGGCCAGCATGCTGAAGATCCGTCCCTGCGGCGGTTCGGTGACGCCATGCGCCTCGATGAACGGTTTGGGGAGCAATTCGCCCGCCTCATCCATCTGCCCGGCATCGGCATAGATGACGGCCGTGTCGGCGTCGAGCGATTGCGCCAGCGCCACCTGCGATTCCAGCTTGTGCGGCAGCCAGGTGTCGTCGGTGGCGGTCATGCTGACGTACGTACCTTGCGCCAGCGCCAGCGCTTCGTTCAGCGAGGCGCAGATACCGCGGTTGACCTCGTGGCGGATGAAACGGGCCGCCGGATAATGCTGGGCCAGCCAATTCGCGATGACCTGCGGCGAATGATCGCGCGAGCAATCGTCGATCACGATCAATTCGAAATCCTGGAACGTCTGGGCGCGAATGTTCTCCAGGCAGTCCAGCACGAAACGCTCGTGGTTATAGCAGAGGGCGATGACGGTGACGGTAGGGGTGTGCATGGATTGCCAATGCTCTAAATATAAGAACGATTTCCAGATAGTAGCTCAGCTGTAGGAAAATTCCTACTCGCTAACTGCCCGGCGTTGCGTACTTACATCGCTCGCCGTCCACGAGCCGTGCATCCGCCACCCGGTTCCGCCCGCCCCGCTTGGCCGCATACAGCGCCGCATCCGCCCGCTGCAACAGGCTCGCCAGCGACTCCCCATCATCGAGACTGCCCACCCCCACGCTGACCGTGTAGCGCACGGCCACGCCCCCTGGTCCGGCCACGGCGGCCTGTTCGAGCGTGCGCCGCAATTCGTCGGCGAGCGACATGGCCGCGTCCGCATCGGAATCCGGCAGCAGGACGCCGAATTCCTCCCCGCCCAGCCGGGCGCAGGTGTCGCCGCGCAGCACGGCGCCCGTCCGCGCGACGAGGTCGGCCAGCACAAGGTCGCCGACGGCATGGCCGTGGGTATCGTTGATGGACTTGAAATGGTCGACGTCGAAGATCAGCACCGACAGTGTCCTGCCCGCGCGCACGGCATCCGCGTGGGCGCGCCCGGCGCGGCCAAAGAAGGCGCGGCGCGACCAGGCGCCGGTCAGGTGGTCGTGTTCCGCCGCATACCGGGCCTGGCCGATCAGGCCGGCGTTCGCCATCATCACGGCGCCCAGGGTCAGGCCCGGCAGCGCCAGCGTGCCGAGGGCAAAGCAGACCAGGTTGACCGGCGAAGCGTCGAACAGCGCGACCTGGGCGTCATGGTGGGTCGCGTACATCAGCGCGCGCACCGCGTGGGCCGCCGCCAGGGTCAGCGCGGCGCCGAACGCGAACCGGATCGGATAACCGGCCCGGCCGGGCTGCGCCCAGGGCCGCAGCCCCCAGGCCATGGCGACGCACACGATGCCGTGAAACAGGGACGACAGCGCGACGCGCACCGCCATCGCATCCACGACATAGTGGAATGTGCCCAGCGCCGCGGTCGACGCGGCCACCAGCACGGCCAGCGCACCGTACGGCGCCGGACGCCCGAGGTGGCGCTGGAAGCCGGCATGCATCAGCGCCGGCGCGCACAGGAACAGCAGGTTCGCGATGTCGATCGACAGCACATCCGCGATCCGCCCGCGGCCGGCGAACAGCAGCAGCGCCGCGATGGCCAGGACGTTCGCGACCGTCCACTCGCGCATGCCGGGCACCCCGCTACTTGCCAGCGAGCGCAGGACCATCAGCATGATCGCCGACAGTGCGATGGTGACGAATAATAGGAGTAAGGCGCTCAAATCGAAACGGGCTGGATGGGCTGGACGTGCAACACTGTTGAGACTGGCACGAGTCCCGGGACAAGCGCGCGAACTTGCGCGATAGCAATAATCCATGAGTTTAGCAAATTCGAGTCGAATGATCTTGCCGAGAAGGAACTATTCATGCGGTTTTCGGCAAAATCGTTGAACAAATGCCCACCACGATGATGCAGAAACAACAGGAGGGCCGGTCCGCCGCGGCGCGCATCCAGGCCGTCGACGTCTTCCGGGTCCTGGCGATCGCCGCCGTCATCGCGCTGCACACCGCGCCGCGCGCAGGCCTCGACGCGGTCGGACTGCGCTTCGACGCGCGCACGGTGTGCGACCAGCTGGAACGCTTCGCCGTGCCGCTGTTCTTCATGTTGTCCGGCTATTTCTGGGCCGGCCGCTGCCAGGACCGTGCCGCATGCCGGACGGCCGGCGTGGCGCTCGCCCGGCGCGTCCTCGTGCTGTTCGTCGCCTGGTCCGCGATCTATTTCCTCATCACGGTCGCGGCGGTGGGCTGGGAAGCCGCCACGCGCCCCCTCCCCGGCCTGCCCACCCTGCTGCTGCAAGGCACCAAGGCCCACCTGTGGTTCCTGCCGGCACTTGCACTGGCGGCCCTCGTGACCGGCGCCCTGCTCGCGCGCGGCATGGAGCGCACGCTCGTCGTCCTGGCGCTGGCGCTGTACGCGCTCGGCCTCGCAGGCAAGGCGTATGCCGACACGCCCATCGGTTTCCACACGCCCATCAACATGCGCAACGGGCTGTGCTTCAGCCTGATCATGTTCGTCACCGGCGTCCGTCTGCAGCGCCTGGGTCCGCGGCCCGCATGGCGCCGGCTCGGTCCCGCGCTGGCGCTGGGCGGACTGGCCCTCCAGCTGGCGGAGGTCGCCTGGCTGCACGCACGTTGGGGGACGAACATGGCACAGGATTTCGTGCTCGGCACCTATTTCTATGGTCTGGGCATGACGATGCTGGCCCTGTCCGATCCGGCGCCGCTGCGCTGTCCCCGCCTCGCCGGACTCGGGCCGCTGGTGCTGGGCATCTATGCGTCGCACTTCCTGTTCGTCGACCTGCTTGCCGGCCCGGATGCGCCGCTGCGCGCCGTCCCCGGCCGGGATATCATCGTCGTCGCCCTCGTCTTCGCGCTGTCGCTGGCGCTGACGGGATTGTTGTGGCGGTTCGCGCCCACCGGCCGCCTCGTCGCATGAATCCGGCGCCACCATGTACGGACCGACCGGCACGGCGCGCCCTAACGGACGACTGCCGTTTCCCATCTGCGCTACCATCGTCCCATGTGTGGACGATTTGACCAAAGCCAGACCGCGCGCCATTACGCCAACCTGATCGGCTGGACCGACGCCGTGTTCGACAGCGAGTCGAGACCGACGACGAACGCGGCGCCCGGCACCTACCGCCCCGTCATGCACGTGCAGGACGGCGAGCAGCGCGTGGACGACGTGTTCTGGAGTTACCGCGCGAAATGGGCTGAAGGCAAGGTGCCCATCGTCATCAACGCCCGGCTGGAAAAGCTGGCCAACCGCTACTGGTCGCGGCTCGTCAAGAACGGGCGCGGCATCGTGCCCGCCGAGGGCTGGTACGAGTGGACGGGAGAAAAAGGCCACAAGCAGCCGTGGCACATCCACCGCAAGGACCACGCCCCGCTGTTCATGCTGGCCGTCGCCAACTTCGGCCCGTTCGAGGAGAACCGCGCCGAGGCCGGTTTCGTCATCGTCACGGACGACGCGTCCGGCGGCATGCTGGACATCCACGACCGCCGCCCCGTCGTGCTGGAGGCGGAAGACGCGAAACTCTGGCTCGATCCGGGCCTGTCGCCCCAGCAGGCCATCGAACTGGCGCGCCATGCGGCGGTGCCGGCGGATGCCTTCGAATGGTACAAGGTCAGCACGGCCGTCAACCGGGCCGGCGCCGACGGGCCGGATATCACCCGTCCGCTCGACGACTGACGTATCCCGAAGTCAACAATTGCAGCAAGTCACCTTCACAACGATAGTTGAGAACCATTATTGCAAACGCCGTTATGAGCTAGGTCGTATCGAATGTCGCAACCAAGCGCGGCGATCGATGGTCATACGAGACCGCAAGACATGACGAAAGGGTTGCGCAATGGGTGACTACCTGAGGATCCAAGAAATGTTGAAGGAAGGCGAAGCCTATGCCGGCCTGATACTCGGCAAGAACGGCGAGTCCGACTACCACCTGGTGCTGTTGCCGGACGAAGCGTCCGACGTCAGCTGGCCTGCCGCGCGCGAATGGGCTGGCGCGCAGCACGGCGAGCTGCCGACACGGCGCGAACTCGCCCTGCTGTTCGCCAACCTGCGGGAAGGTTTCGACCGCGTCTGGTACTGGTCGAACGAGTCCCACGACACACGGCCGCAACTGGTCTGGGGGCAGAATTTTGCCAGCGGCATCCAGACCGTGTATGGCCGTCCGTTCCGCGGGCATGCCCGCGCGATCCGGCGCATCGACGCCGGATGACGGCCACGGCAGGCGGCGCGCCGCCTGCCGCAGCGCTGCTGCTCTTACTTCGTCGTGTTCGCCTCGGTGAAGACGTTGGAGCGGCCAATGGGCTGATCCATGTTGGCCAGGAACCAGGCCGTCGTCGCCATGACGGCGGCGTGGCGGCGCAGGTTTTCCGGATCCACCTTATCGAAGGTATCGGCGGGGGTATGGTGATAATTGAAGTAATCGGACGAATCGATCCACGGTTCGAAGGTCGGCACGCCCGAATCTTCCAGGTCGTGCAGGTCGCCGGCACCGACGACGTCGTCGCGCCGGAATGCGCCCGCGCCCATCGGATACAGGGCCGCCTGCAGCGGCGCGAGCAGCTTCGCGCCGGCCACGCCGATGCCCGCGTGCAGGCCGAACGGACGGCCCGAGCCGCCGTCGTCCTCGTACGCGGCGAAATGCTTCTCGGCGAGCTTCTTGTTGACGGCGTCGTACGTGTGCCCGCCGCGGCCGCCGTTCTCCTCGTTCATCCAGGCGACGACGCGGATCGTGCGGCGCGGGCGGTAATCCAGCTTGCGCAGCGTGTTGATCACTTCCATCGCGCTGACGACGCCGGACGCGTCGTCGTTGGCGCCGGTGGCGAGGTCCCACGAATCCAGGTGGCCCGACACGATCACGATCTCGTCGGCCTTGTCCGTGCCCGGCCAGTCGGCGATCACGTTGTAGCTGTCGGCGTCCGGCAGGATCTGCGGCGTCAGGGTCAGGTGCATCGTGACGGGGCCGCGCTTCGACAGGCGCGAAATCAGCAGCGAGTCTTCGATCGTGACGGCGGCCGCCGGGATGCGCGCATCGTCCTTGAGGAGCGTGGCGCCCGTGTGCGGGATGCGGTACGCCGCACCGCCGACGGCGCGTACGAGGGCCGCCGCGGCACCCATCTCGGCCGCCATGCGCGGGCCGGCCCCGCGGAACGCGACGGCCTGGCCATACGCGGTGCCTGCCAGGCCGCGGTCCGCCATGTTCTGGTCGAACGGCACGTCGAACAGGACGATGCGGCCCTTCACTTCGGCCGCGCGCGCCTTCAGTTCTTCGAACGTGCGCACGACGATCACCTGGGCCGTGATGCCGGCGGCCGGGGTCGCGCCCGATCCGCCCAGCGCGGTCAGCACGATCTTTTGCGTGACGCCGGCCGGACGGCCCTGGTAGTCCACGAGCGCCCCCTTCTCTTCGCCGCGCACCCAGTGCGGCACCTTGACCGGTTGCAGCGTGACCTTGGCGCCCAGCTTGCGCAACTCGTCGGCGACCTGCGTCACGGCGGCGGCGGCGCCGGGCGAACCCGACAGGCGCGGGCCGACGAGGTCCGTCAGGTCTTCCAGCCGCTGGTAGGCGTAATCGCTTTGCAAGGCCGTATCGCGCACCTTGGCGAGCGCGGCCGGGTCATTACCGGGAGTGGCGGCGTTCGCGGTAGTGCCCATCAGGCAGGCGGCGAGCAGGCTCAAGGCGGGGAGACGGAGGCGATTCATGCTTGCAATCCTTTGGTCGGGGGAAAAACCAAAACGATAACGCATCCGCTTGTTTTTGGGGAAATATATTGGCGTACTCAGTCACACGCGGCCGGGCACCAGGCGCACGAGGGTGATCTCGGACGGCGCGCCAAAGCGTTTCGGCGGCCCCCAGTACCCGGTGCCGCGGCTCGTGTACACCCACAGGGAGCGCACGCGGTTCAGGCCGGCGACGAATGGTTGCTGCAGCGGCACGAACAAATTCCACGGGAAGAACTGGCCGCCGTGGGTATGGCCGGACAATTGCAGGTCGAAGCCGGCGTCGGCCGCGGCCGGCGCCGTACGCGGCTGGTGGGCCAGCAGGATGCGCACGGCGACGTCGTCCGGCGCGCCCGCGGCGGCGAGGTGCGGGTCGCTCTTGTGGGCGGGGTTGAAATGCTGCGCCGTGTAATCCGTGACGCCGGCAATCATGAGCTTGGCTCCGCCGCGGCACCGGATCACGTGCTCGTTCAGCAGCACGCGCAGGCCCAGGCGGCGCACTTCCGCGATCCATTGCTCGGCGCCGGAATAATATTCATGGTTGCCGGTGACGAAGAACGTACCGTCCGGCGCAGACAGGCGCGCCAGCGGTTCCGTGTGCAGGGCCAGGCGCTGCACGCTGCCGTCGACGAGGTCGCCCGTGATGGCGATGGCATCCGGCCTGAGCGCGTTGACCTTCGTGACGATGGCGTTCAGGTAAGGCCGGCGGATGGTCGGGCCCACGTGGATGTCGGAAATCTGCGCGATCGAATACCCGTGCAGGTCTTCCGGCAGGCCGTCGATCGGCACCTCGACCTTGACGACGCGCGCCACGCGGCGGGCGTTGACGAACCCGATGCAGGTGATGGCCAGTGCAAGCAGCGGGACCGCGACGGCGCTGTCGTGGGTGAAGCCGCGCCCGCCCGCGCCGCCGAGCGCGAGCGCCAGCAGCAAGACGTCGCGCAGCAGGGTCAGCACGAACAGCGAGGAAAACAGACCCATCGCGAGCAGTCCGGCCCAGGTGAGCGGTTCGGTCCAGCGCGTGCGGCGCAGGCTCGGCGCGACGAGGCCGATGCGCACGAGCGCGGCCGACACGGCGAGCAGCACGGCCCCCGCCAGCATGCCGAAGACACCGGCGTCCAGCGCAGGCAACAGCCGCAGGCCGATATAGGCGTGCAACAGCAGGAGGATGGCAAGAATGGAAACGAAAGAACGCCGGCGCGCCATGGTAGGTTCGTACAGTCGATGACGCTTCCAAGATGGGGCGGCGAACGCCGACTGCAAGGCCTGCCTGTAACCGATGTTACCGCGGCGGAAGCAGATGTAATAATCTGTATTAACGCGTGGCAGCATACACGGATGTATCTATGATGATTGCATGCCTGGCGTAGTTGCGATCATCCCGATCCCCGTTGAGGCGCAAGGAACTAACCATGTTGAAGAAAAAATGCATTGGTGCCATGCTCCTGGCCGCGGCTGCCGTGTCCACCTCGGCAATGGCTGGCGATCGGGGGGTGAACACGGTCGTGGGCGCACTGGCTGGCGCCGCCATCGGCGGCAGCGTGGGTGGTCGCGACGGCGCGCTCGTCGGGGGTGCCATCGGCGCCGCGGTCGGCAATTCGGTCCGCACCAACGACGACTATTACTATCGCAACCGCGGCTACGCCTACTCGGGCGGCTATTCCGGTGGCTATTACCAGTCGGCACCGGCCTACGTCGAGTCGCGTCCGGTGTATGTGGAATCGCCCCGCTATTACTACAACTCGCGCCCGGACGTCGTCGTCGTCGAACGGGGCCGCGGCTACGACCACGACCGCGGCGGTCATCGCGGCTGGGACCGCGACCGCGGCGGCTACGACCGCGACCGCGGCGGCTGGGACCGCGGCCATGACCGTGGCTGGCACCGCTGATCGCAGCACCGGATCCGGGAACCGCGCCTCGTGCGCGGTTTTTTATTGCGCGTTCGCGCGCAGCCCGGGCGGCGCGGACGCCACGGCACGCGCGTCGGCTTTCAGCGCGGCCCACGTCCAGATGCCGCCCGCGAGGTCGACAAGGCCGAACAGCACGATCATCGGGCTGACCAAGCCGAGCAGTGCAAAGACGACGAACGCGGCGCACACGAGCGCACGCGTGTAGACCGACGCTTCCAGGAACGGCCGGTGCCTGGCGCCGATCCACGCGTAAATGCCGATATTGAATGCGAGTACACCCGCAACGCGGATCCACACCTCGGACGTGGAAGTGATGCCGAAGATCCCAAGCAGCACGTTCGGCGCGACGACGAGCACGGTACTGACGACGAAGACGTAGCCGGCGAATACCCGGGCACTGAACGTGGCTTTGGACATGGCTTCCTCGACTAGTTGCGATCACGGCAATCTTGTCGACTTTAACACGTTTTCTCCCTCCCCCCGCTATTCCCCGCCGAGGCGGCACCGGCCGCCGTTCGGGAGGCTACATGGTCGAGGCAGGCGACATCATCACGTTGACGGCGGGCGCCTGGCGCCTGCAGGCGCCGCTGGGTGGTTCCAGCTACGGCCAGGTGTGGCGCGCGGCGTCGGTGCTGGACGGCACGCCGGCCGCGGTGAAACTCGTCAACCGCGCGCAGATGGAGCTCGCACTGCCGCCCCAGCGGACCGTCTGGCGCGCGTGCTTCGAGGCGGAGATCGCCTTCCTGCGCGGCCTGCAGCCATGGGACCAGCGACACATCGTGCGCCTGCTCGACAGCGGCGAACACGACGGCCAGCCCGCGCTCGCGCTCGAATTGCTGGACGGCGACCTCGCCGCCCACGTGGCGGCGTTGCGCAGCCGCGGCGACGGCCCTCGCATACACCAGGCACTCGCGTGGACGGCGCAAGTGAATACCGCGCTGGCGAAAGTCCACCAATACGGCTGGCGCTACCTGGACCTGAAGCCGGCCAACCTGCTCGTCGATGCGCGCACCGGCACGCTCAAGCTGGCGGACTTCGGCACCAATCGCCCCCTGCGGGACAGCGCCGCGCATTCGTATGCGGGCACCGCGGCGTGGCAGGCGCCGGAACAATTCTTTCCCGATGACGCCGGCCGCTACCGGACCGACGCGCGCAGCGACTATTTTGCACTGGGCGCCCTGCTCTACTGGCTCGTCGCCGGCATCCCGCTGCGCTTTTGCGCAGCCTGCGCGGACGCCTACCGGGCCCAGGGCACGGCGGGCGCCGCGGC
This sequence comes from Massilia sp. GER05, assembly GCF_052056005.1. NCBI lineage: Bacteria > Pseudomonadati > Pseudomonadota > Betaproteobacteria > Burkholderiales > Oxalobacteraceae > Massilia > Massilia sp. GER05. Next base: position 5,131,405 of record NZ_CP178858.1, read on the forward strand.
ACTGCGCGCACCCGCGATCCTCGCGCCGGACGAGGCCGCGCTGTTCGCCGGCCACGGTGGCGACGCGCCCGTGGCGCTGCTGCGCGCGCTGCTGGCACCGCGTCCGGAAGCGCGGCCCCGCCATGCGCTGGACATCAGCCGCCTGATCGCCCGCGCCGCGGCCGGCGCGAACCCGCTGCGGAGCGCCGCATGAGCCGCACCCGCCTCGCCGCCGGCACGCTGGTCGCCGCCCTGTGCGCGCTGCAGATGCTCGCGCTGCTGCGCGCGCCAGCCGCGTGGCTGCCCGCGCAGGTCGCACTGACGGTGGCGCCGGGCGCGACGCTCGACGTCGACCACGCCGCCCTCGGCGCCCCCGCGACGGATACGGGCCGCCTGCGGCTGGGGCGCGACCAGGATGGCACGTGGTGGGCGGCGGACGACGGCACGGGCGCCCCGCTGCGCGTCCAGGACGGCAGTCGCCAGCGCCGCAGCGGCAGCGTGGTCCTGGGGGCCGGCCAGCAATTCCAGTTGGGCGTGCTGCGCATGCGCGTCGACGCGGCCGGCGCGGACGCCGTCGACCTGGCGGCAGGCGGCACCCGCTGGCGCTACGACGGTGCCCTGCTCCGCCGCGACGGCAAGCCGCAACCGGCCTGCCCCGACACGCGCTTCGCGGATGCGTGGAACCGGATCGCCCCGCACGCGCTGGCGTTCGGCCGCCCGCTCGTCTTCGGCGGCAACCTCGACTGCGGCAACCGCATCGCGATCGCGGGCCTGCCCCTGCACGCCGGCGGCATCGCGCGCAACGACGACGGTTTCCTGCTGGGCGCCGCACCCGCCGTGCCACTGCTGCTGGAAGACGAGCGCGGCGCGGCATTACTGGCCGGCCGTCCGCTGCGGCTGGCGGCCGGGCAGACGCTCGTCGCGGGCCGCACCCGCCTGCTGCTCGCCCCGGGCGGCGACGTGCTGCGGCTGCATCCCGGCGGCCACGTCGCGCTGTATGCCGACACACGGAAGCGCCTGCCGGCCGGCGTCGCGTGGACGTGGACGCGGCGCGGCCCATGGGACCTGCCGCCACCCGCCGCGCTGCCGCTGCTGGCCGTCCTCGGGCTGGCCCTGACCGGCGCGCTGACGGCGCTCGTCCTGAACCCGGCCAGCCGTTTGCGCGCGGGCGCGGCGATCGGCCTCGCGCTGCTGCTGGCCGGCAGCGGCGCCGTCCTGTTCTGGCTGCAGCGCACCGGCACGCCGGCGGGCGCGGGCATCGGCCTGCTCGCGGCATGGGCCGCGCTCGCGTTCGCGCTGCTGGCCCCGCGAAGGCTCGAACCCGTCCTCGCCGCCGCGCTGCCGCTGCTGGCCGTGGGCTTGCTCGCCCAGCTGGACCTGGGACTCGGCGCACCGGACACCGCCTGGCTGCGCCATTTCCACAAGACGGCGGCGCTGTTCGCGCTGGGCGCCGGCGCCGCGACATTGGCAAGCGTCGTGCGTCCGGCGCGGCCGCTGCCGCAGGCGCGCATCGAGCTGGCGCTGTTGCTGCTGACCGGCGCCGCGCTGCTCGCGCTGCTGCTGCAGGTGGCGTACGGCGACGAGACGGGCGTGTTCGACCTGCAGCCGGTGGAATTCGCCAAGCTGGCGCTGGCCGCGCTGTCCGCCCACTGCCTGGCGCTCGCCTGCGCGGACGGTCCCGCACCGGGCGGCGCGTGGCGTCGTGCCGTTCGGGTCGGCGCGCCCGCGCTGCTGTTCATGCTGCTGCTGGGCGTCGCGCTCGTGCAGGTCGACGATTACTCTCCGCTCGTGCTGCTCGCGCTGTGGGGCGGCACGATGATGCTGGCACAGGCGCTGGCCACGCGCCGCCGCGGCACCGCGCTGGCGCTGGCGTGCGTCGCGCTGGCCGCCGTCGCGACGGTGGCCCTGCTGCGCGGCGCGGGCGCGGACGGCATCGCCCGCTGGGATTTTTATGCGGACCGCTTCCTCGTCTGGCTCGACCCGGGCACGCATCCGCACACGGGACAGCAGTTGCTGCTGGGCGCCCGCGCCATCGCGCACGGCGGCTGGGTGGGCGCCGACGGCGCGTTCGGCGTCACGGCGCTGGGCCGCGATCCGGGCTTTGCACTGCGCATCCCGGCCGTGCAGGACGATTTCGCCGCGTCGTTCTACCTCGCGCGCCACGGGCTCGCGGCCGCCGTCGGCCTGTGGCTGCTGCAGGCGCTGTTCCTCGCCGCGCTGCTGCGCCTTGCCATGCGCTGCTGGCTGGCCGGGGCGAACGCGCGCGACTTCCGCGTGGCGTGGCTCGCGCGCCTGCGCTGCTTCTTCCTGGCCGGCGGCGCCGCGTTCGCGTTCGGCCACTTCCTGCTCTCGTGGGGCACGAACCTCGCGATCTTCCCGGTGATGGGCCAGCCGATGAGCTTCCTGTCGGCGGGCGGCTCGCACCTGCTGTTTTTCATCTGCCCCCTGCTAGGTGCCGCTGCCGCCAGCAGCCAAACTTTAGAGGAGAACGAATCATGCCGGTCTACGTCCAACATGAAGCCCTAGGCAAGATCAACGACGTCTTCGACGCCCACGCCATCTGGCAGGCGCCCGGGCTCGCGCTGTTCGCGCGCCGTCCGCTGCTGCGCGACCTGCTGGAACGCTCGCCGCGCGAACAGCGCGGACGCGCGGCGACGCGCTGCTTTTCCCACATCACGCTGATGCTGCCGCAGGAAGAGGTCGACGACGACCGCCACCTCACGCGCGGCGCCCGCGTGCGCGACCTCGCCGAGTCGCTGTCCGCGCTGCACCGCAAGGATTTCGGCGACCTGCTGCAGGGCGACGACGTCCGTTACCACGTCGTCGGCGCCGACCGCCTGGAGCCGGGCGAGGTCGAAGTGAAATTCGGCCATGCGGTGTACCTGCCCGCGCCGAGCGAGGCCGTGCAGTACACCGTCAGCGTGTCGCGCGACAGCGCCGTGTGGAAGACCGTCTGCCCCATCTACCCGAACCAGAGACTGACCCTGATCGGCCACGACGCGCACGAGGCCACGTACGCCGCGCCGGGCTGGCCGTTCGGCGCGGAAGGCGCCGTCCTCCTCATCAACGACGGACCGGACTCGCCGCTCGAAGTGCAGGTGCGCCCGAAGGACGCCTTCGAGTGCGGCTACGACGCGGCCGCAGGCTACTGGACGATCAAGTCGCGCCGCGGCGCCGTCGACGCCACCGGCGCGGCGCTGCGCCTGCTGCTGCGCGTGACGCCAACCGCGGCGAGCCGCGCGCCGGCGCCGGTCAAACCCGCCTCCGCCCGCCCCGCCGTCTGGAAACCGCGCGCCGCACCCGATCCCGAGCTGACCGCGCTGCCGGTGGCACGCACCCCGGCACCGCCAACGGTCGACGCAACGTACGCGCCCGTGTCGCGCCAGCGCGTCACGCTGGCCGCGCTGGCGCTGCCGCGGCTGTCGCGCTATCGCGAAACGGGCGCGCAGGCGCTCGAGATCAACCTGAACCGCGCGTTCATTCCGGCGGCGCAACCGTCGGATACGGTCATCGGCTTCGCCGTCGACGACCAGGACCAGCTGCAGGCGATCACCCAGGCCGGCCGCGAACGGATCGCCGCGCCGGCCGCGTTCAGCCCCGTCGACGGCACGCGCGTGGAACTGGCCGCCTGCGCGCCGGCGCTGGCCGACCGCTACTGCGCCCTGCTCGTGCTGCCGCAGCCGCCGGCGCTGCCGGTGGCGCCGGGCGCGCGCTTCACGTTCGGCCGGAGCGCGCCCATGCTCGCGGCGCTGCGCGTGCTGGATTCGCCGGCCTTCCTCAAGAATGCCGCCGGCACGCCGCCGTCGAGCGCCGACCGCCTGGGCCTGTCGCGCGACGCGTTCAGCTTCGAAGCGGGGCCGGACGGCTGGCGGATCGCGCGCCTGTCGCCTACGCAGGCCTTGTACCACCTCGATGACAAGCTGGCATTCGTCGCCGCGATCGACGCCGCGACACCGGAACAGCCGTACCGCCTGCCGGCCGGGCACCACCTCGTCGCGGGCCATTACGTGCTGCGTTTCGATGCGTGAGGCGGCCATGGCTTCGTGGCTCGTGTGGGCCGGCGCGCTGGCGGCGACGCTCGTGCTGGCCGCGTGGTGCACGCCGCGCGCATGGTGGCGCCGGCCCAACCTGCGGGCGCTGGCCGTCGTTGCCGGCGGCACGCTCGGCGTCGGCCTGCTGTTCTCCGCGCTGCTGCCGGCCGCGCCGGTACCCGTGGCCGTGGCAGCCGGCCCGGCCGCCGGCGCGCGCTACCTTGTCGTCGACGACCTGAACCTGCGCGAGGACCGCGGCGTGCGCGCCCCCCGCATGCGCGTGCTCCGGCCCGGTACGGTCGTCAGCGCGACGGGGGCGACCGACGGCGACTGGTGGCGCGTGCGCGTGGAAGGCAGCGGCGTGGAAGGCTGGGCGAGCAGCCTGTGGCTACGCCGCACCGACGAGCGGCATTGACAGGCGCATCGGGTTGTAGCGCACCTTGTCGACCTGCATGGGCGCCGTGCGTACGAAGCCGAGCGAGGCGTAGAACGGCACGGCGAAATTCGACGAGTTCACGGTGAAGAAACCGGGATGCCCGGGCACGAGCGCCGCCGCGCGTCCCGCGTCCCACAGTGCCCGCGCGATGCCGCGCCGCTGGTACGCGGCGTCGACGAACAGGTGGAAGACGTGCGTGCCGCCGCGCACGCCGATGAAGCCGGCCAGTACGCCGTCGACGACGGCCACGTGGTAGACGAAGCCGGCATCGAGATTGCGGCGCAGGCCCGCGGCGTCGTGCTGGGCGAGGAAGCCGGCGGCGTCTTCCGGCGCGGATTCGTGCAGGAAGAACGTCTCGGCGGCGCGGCGCAGGACGGCGGCGGCCGCCGGGATGTCGGCGGGTTCCAGTAAGCGTATTTGCATGGGTCACAAGATAACACAGCCGTCTTGTCGAAACGTCACGTTGGGAAAACCACGCAGGCCGCCCCACCGCCGCGTTGACCCGGCCGGGCCGCACACTTAGACTGGCCCGATGACGACATCCAGCTTCACCCCGGCGCAGGCGGGTACGCAGTCCCGGCGCAAGGTCCCGCTCACGCAACCGCTGCGCCACGCGCGCTACCGGCACCTGTGGTGCGCCAACCTGGTCTCCAATCTCGGCACGTGGATCCAGACGTTCGCGTCGGCCTGGCTGATCGCGTCCAGCTCGCACTCCGCGTCCACGACGACGCTCGTGCAGACATGCACGTACATCCCGATCTTCCTGTTCGCGCTGTTCGCGGGCGTCGTCGCGGATGCCGTGCACCGCCCGCAATTCCTGTTCTTCTGCAACCTGTTCATGGCGGGCTGCGCGTGCACGCTGGCCGCGCTCGTCGCCTCCGGCCATGCGCCGCACGCGGTCGTGCTGATGGTGCTGTTCTGCCTCGGCTGCGGCTCCGCGTTCATGTGGCCCGCGTGGCAGGCGGCGATGTCCGGACTCGTCGAGCCCGACGAAGTGGAAGCCGCCGCGACTCTCAACAACCTGTCGTACAACACGGCCGCGATCATCGGGCCGGCGCTGGGCGGGGTCCTGTTCAAATGGATCGGCCCCGGCCCGCTGTTCCTCCTCAACGCGATCTCGTTCGTCGGGCTGCTCGCCATCTACCGCGCCTGGTGGCGCGCCGACCGCTCGCACGTGAAACCCTGCGCGGGCTATCGCGCACGCCTGCGCGAAGGCGTGCAGACGGCGTTCGGCTGCCCGCGCTACCGCCGCATCCTGCGCAACGTGGCCACCGTGTTCTTCGCCACCATCGCCTTCGCGGGCCTGCTGCCCGTGTTCGTGCGCGACGTCCTCCGCATGGACGCCAGCGTGTTCGGCACCCTGATGGGCAGCCTGGGCGCCGGCGCCGTGCTGGCCGCATTCTGCCTGCCGGCGATCCGCGCGCGGGTCGACAAGACCAGGATCCTGGCCGCCGCGCTGGCCGTGTACGGCGCGATGCTCGCGGTCATGCCCTTCCTGCATACGCTGGCGCTGCTCATCCCGCTGATCGTGGTCGGCGGCATGGCCTGGTCGGCCGTCGTGTCCACGTTGAACGCAGCGGCCCAGCTGTCGTTCCCGGCGGAGGTGCGGGCGCGCACCCTGGCGATCTATCTCGTCGTGATGGCGGGCGGCTACACGCTGGGCAGCCTGTTCTGGGGCCGCGTGGCGGACGCCTGCGGCGTGCGGTACGCGATGGCGGCGGCCGGCGCGTGCGTGCTCGTCAACGCGGCCGTGTTGCTGACAGGTAGACGGCAAAACCCCATCTAATCGAAGCTTGGTCGTTTGGCATTTGCGGTTAGAGTAAAGGATGCCAATTTCTCCCTTCACTGCCGGGCTGCGCTTCGGCCCCCTGGACGTTGCGGCGTGCTCGCGCCTGGGCGCCGGGCCGCGCCTGCGCGCGGAAAACCAGGACAACCTGCTGCTGATCGACGTGGAAGGCCACGCCGCCTGGCTGCAGGACCAGGCCGTGCAGCGCCGGAGACTCCCCGGCTGGCGTCCCGGCCACGCGCGCCTCGCCGTGCTGGACGGCATGGGCGGCCATGGCCACGGCCGCGAAGCCGCGGAAGCCGTCGTGGCCGGCCTTCTCGCCCTGCCTCCGTGTGCAACCGGCGCCGGGCTGGCGCGCCGCCTGGACGCGCTGCACGCCGACCTGCAGCGCCATTTCGCCGACGCGCCCGGCCCCCGCCCCGGCACCACGCTCACCCTGCTGGAACTGCGCGCGGACGACACGCCGCTGCTGTACCACGTGGGCGATTCGCGCCTGTACGAAATCACGCCTTCGCGCGCGGCGCCGCTGACGGTCGACCACGTCCCCGCCACCGCCTATGCGATGGCGGGCCTGCTGGGCGAAGCCGACTGGTGGCGCCAGGTGCATGGCGAACACAGGCCGCAGATCGCCCAGGCCTTCCTGCTCGGGAACGCGTTCGCCGACCCGACGCGGCTGAACGACCCGCTGTACGAATTGTCGCCGCTGAACCTGCCGTCGTGGCTGTCCGGGCTGGCCGACCGCCGTCCGCTCGAGCTGCGTCCCGGTGCCTCCTACCTGCTGGCGACGGACGGCCTGTGGTCGTGCTCGGACCCGGTCGGCTGGGCCGGACAATGGCCGCAGCTGCTGGCCGGGACCGCGGACGCGGCGACGATGCTGCACGCGCTGATGGAAGCCTACGATGCCCATCCGGCCGCATTCTTTTATCCGGACAACGTCAGCGCCATCCTCGTGCGCGTCCCTGGCGCGGCGCGCGACGAGACCGCATTGCCCGGGGCATGACTGTGGTAAATAGTGCATCTTGGAAAAAAGTCTTGCTCAACCATGAAATCCGCGCGCCGCGCTACGCTACAATCGCGTAAGCTGGGTCCCCATGCTCCGAACCGATAATCGCCCATGAAGCGTTGCAGCAGTCCCGATCACCCGCATTGCACCGTCTGGGTCGCCCCGGGCGAGGCGCAGTGCGCGCACGGCCACCGCCAGCCTTCCGGCGCGGTCGATGTGCTCGGCTCCAGCTTCGAGATGCTGAAACGCGTACGCGCCGAAGGACCGGCGCGGATGCCGGCGGCGATCCATGCGCCGCCACCCCGGCCGCACCTGCACGTGAGCGGCTTCGACCCGCGCGCGGCCGGCGGCCGCCAGGCCATCAAGCTGGAGCTGCGGGGCATGCCGGACGACGCGCCGGCGCAACTGACCCTGCTGCTCGAATCGAAGCTGCTGCCGATGGGCGCCGGCCAGCTGCAGTTTGCGCGCACCCTGCGCGGCGACTGGCGGCCCGTGTTCGTGGAATTCTCGTCGCGCGGACGGGAACACGGCCAGTACCGCGTCGACCTGGAAATCCATGCGCGCCACCCGGCGCGCACGTGGGTCGCGACGCTCGTGCTGCTCGTGCCGCGGCCGGACGCATCGCTGGGCGAGATCCACCAGACCTATCTGTCCACGCATAAGAACGTGCGCATCAGCGCCGACGATGCCGCCATCGCCCGCGTACAGGGCCTGGCCGGCGGCGGCGCGATGGACATCGACATCCATGCCCGCAACGCCTCCATCGCCCAGCTGAACCTCGACGGGAGTGGCGGCGGCAAGGTGGCCGTCGGCCTGCCGACCATCGCGTGGGACGAAGACCTGATCGAGATCGACTTGCCCGCCGAGCGCGCGGCGCATCCATGTCCGGCAAGCACCGGCTGCCTCGTGTACGCGGAACCGGACGCCGGCGCCCAGCGCCACGTGCGGCTGTTCGCGCTGGACGAATGCGTGCTGGGCCGCTGCGACACCGTCGGCGCCGAGGCCGACCTGCTGCTGGAACACCATGGCGCGCAAGGGCCCGAACGGGATGGCCTCACGCGCCGGCTGTCCGCGCGCCACGCCGTCATCCGCCCCGCGCGCGGCGGGTTCGAGATCGAGGACGTGTCGCGCTACGGCCTGTTACTGGACGGCACCTGGCCGGGCAAGCACGCGCCCGTCCCCCTGCGCCTCGGGATGCGCATCGAATTGACGGCCAGCATACGCGGCGTGGTGACGTTCGTCGTGACGGCGCTGCACGCGCATGCGCTGACCCTGCACCGCGTGGATGCCGGCGGTGCGTCCGAGTGCTTCGTGCTGCTGGCGCCCGGCGTCGTGCCCGAGCCGGCGGCGCTGGGGTCCGGCGCCCTGCCGCGCGCGGCGGGCATGCCGGTCCTGTTCCACCGCGACGGCGGCTTCTGGCACCTCGACCCGGCCAGCGGCCAGGAAACGCCGATCGGCCCGGCCACGGTGCTGGACCGCCTCGCCCGGTTCACGGGCCGCGTGCGGTTCGCGGCCAGCCCACGTCCGGAAGACCACGCCGAACACACAGGCGACCGCCGGCGCACTTACGCACGCCTGGTCGACGCCTACGCCGGCCGCGCGTAGATCAGCCCGGCCGCAGGATCAGGAAAATCAACGCCGCGCCGGTCAGCAGCACGGCTTCCAGCGACAGCACGATGAACGGGATCTGGATATCCTTGGGAATTCGCATGATCGCCTCCTTTGCAGAGTGCGATTCATTATGCGCTCAAGGGTGAGACACCGCGAATTTCCGCTGCGTATCGTGTTGACTACATCAGGTCGCGCACGATACGAAAACCCACGATGTCGTTCGACAGGGCGGCCGAAAAGCCGTTGCGCAGCGCCGCGCGCAGGTAGCGCGGGTTGTACAGCCAGGAGCCGCCGCGCAGGATGCGGCGGGCCTGGTCGCCGCCCTCTTCCCACGCGCTGCCGTCGAGCGGGGCGCCGTCGTAATTGTCGTGGACCACGTCCTGCACCCATTCCCACACGTTGCCATGCATGTCGAACAGGCCCCAGGGATTGGCGGGGAACATGCCGACCGGCGTCGTGCCGCGCCGGTACTCGCCGCGCGGACCGCCGTTGTACGTGAAATTGCCGTCGTAATTCGCCTGGTCCGTCGTGATCCTGTCGCCGAACGAGAACGCCGTCTTCGTCCCGGCGCGGCACGCGTATTCCCATTCCGCCTCGCTCGGCAGCCGGTATGATTTACCGGTCGCTTCGGACAGCCAGCGCACGTAGCGGATCGCGTCGAACCAGTTCACGCCGACTACAGGATGGCGGTCCGTCTGCGCGAAGCCCGGCGCGTCCCAATCGGTTTCCCCGCTCGGCCGCCAGCCGGTGCTGGCCACGAACACGCGCCACTCGCCGACCGTCACCGGATAGCGGCCCATGGCGATCGGCTTCTCGATGCCGACCCAGTGCTGCGGCAGTTCGCGCGCCAGCCAGCCCGGTTGCGAGCCGGCTTCCATCGCGACCTTCCGTTCGTGCTCGGGAGAGCCCATCTGGAAGCGGCCCGTCGGCAGCAGCACGAGTTCCGGCCCCCTGGCGTCGCCGCCGAGGAAGCGGTCGCGCAGCACGCCTTCGGTGTCGGCGACGGGGCTGGCCGGCGTGGGCATCAGCTGCGTCAGCACGGCCTGGGCACGCGCCGCCTCCTCGAGCCGGGCGCGCTTCTGGTCCGCGATGTATGCCGCGGCCGCCTTGGCCTGCACGAGCTTGCGCTGCGCCTCCTCGCGCTCCAGTCGCGCCTTTTCCGCTTCCGCCGCGCGCCGTTCCAGCAGCTGCTGGCGCAGCGCTTCCTTGCGCGCCGCACGCGCCGCTTCCGCCGCCTGTTTCGCGGCCCGTTCCTGTGCGCGGCGCTGGCGGTCGAGCTGCGCTTTTGCCGCGGCTTCCGCCTGGGCCTGCGCCAGCTTGCGCGCCGCCAGTTCGCGCGCGGCGCGCTCCCTGTCGATGGCGTCCGCCGCGGCCCGCGCCGCCCCGTCGACGACCGGCGCCGCCTGCAACCGGGCGAGCAGATCCGTCACGCTGGGCGGACGCCGGGCCGGGTCCCGCGCGAAGCCGGCGCGCAGCACGGCCCACTGCGCATCGCTCAATGCCGCCGGCCGGGCCGGATCGGCGCCGGTGGGCAACGCGCCGGCCAGCATCCGGTACAGCATGACGGCGACGGCATACACGTCCAGCCCACGGTCCGGCTCACCGCCGGTGCCGGTGGCCTCGGGCGCGCGATAGCCGGCCGTGCCGGAGCTGGCCGGGGCTTCCAGCGCGAGGCCGTCCGCGCGGGCGCGCGCCGCGATGCCGAAGTCGAGCAGCTTGACGTCGCCGCCGCGGGCGATAAACACGTTGGCGGGCTTGATGTCGCGGTGGACGAGGTGGTGCCGCTCCCACGCGTAATCCAGCGCGGCGGCGACGGGCGCCAGCACCTCCAGCGCGCGCGCCGGGTCGAGCCGGCCCACGCGCGCCAGCAGCGTGTCGAGGTCCTCGCCGTCCAGGCACTCCATGATGATGAAATAGCTGCCCGTGGCCGGATCCTGGGCCCAGTCGTACACGCGCACGATGTGCTGGTGCGCGAGCTGGCGCGCGCGTGCCGCTTCCTCGATCAGCAGCTTCGCGTGCAGCGAGTTTTCCGTGAGCCGGGGCGGCAGGATCTTCAGCGCGACCTGGGCGCTGTGGCCCAGTTCCGCGTGCGTGGCGAGGTCCGTCGCCTGCCATACCTCGCCCATGCCGCCCTGCGCGATCAGGCGCTCCAGCCGGTAGCGGCGGTTCACCGGCCCCACTTCCTGCGTGGCCATCAGGCCGATCTCGGTGCCGGCGCGCACGGGTGCGGCCGGCGGCGGATCGGCGGAAGAATCGGCCGGATAGGCAGCGTCGAGGATCGCGTTCTTGCGGCTGTCGAATTCCTGGCGGCTCAACAGGCCGTCCTCGTGCAGCGCGCGCAGTTCGCGCAGCTTGTCGATCGCCGTCTGCATCATCCCCGCGCCGGCAGCGGCGCGCCGCACGTACCGCAGAACCGGTCGCCGGCCTGGGCGCCCGCGTGGCGGCAGGCCGTACCCGCGATCAGCGCGCCGCCCAGTTGCGCCTGCGTGGCGAGCGCCGTCTTGTTGACGTCGTTCTGCAGCGCGAGCAGTTCCAGCTGGTGGCGCCGTTCGCGTTCCAGTTCGTCGTTGCGCCGCGCGCGCTCGCGTTCGACCTGTTCATCGGCGAGGCGCGACGACGTCAGCGCCGCCAGCTGCTCCGCGCTCATGCCGGCCTGCGTGCGCGCCTTCAGCACGTCGGCGAGCAACGCGGCATTGGTTTCGCCGGCCAGCACCAATTTCGTCGTGTCGTCCACGGCGCCGAGCTTCTCCATGCGGCGCAGCTCGTGCGTGCGCTCGGCCGCGAGCAGCTCGGCCTGCAGCACCGCGCGGGCTTCCTCGCCATCGATCGCCACCCGCTGCAGAGCGGCATCCGCTTCGATCGTGCGCAGCAGCTTTTCGTGCTGGGCCAACGCGTCGGCCTGCGTCCCGTCGCGGCGCAACGCTTCCACGCGCTGGCGCACGGCTTCCACCTCGATGGACTCCGCGCGCTCCGCCGCCCGCAGCCGCGCCGCATGGTCTTGCGCGTCGATCTCGCGCGCGCGCCGTGCCGCATCTTCCTCGGCCGCGTGCAGGCGCGCCAGTTCCGCGCGCTGGCGCGCCGCGTCCTCGATGCCGCGCGCCTGCTCGATCTTGTTGCGGATCTGCTGTTGCAGCAACTGGTGCGAGAAGCGCTGCGCGGCGACCGTGCGGGCCTGCGCCGCGTCCTGGCGCGCGAGCGCGACCTCTTCGCGCATGCGCACGGCGGCCAGCTCGCGCAAATGCGCCCATTCCGTTTCCTGGTCCGCGCGCGCGCCGCGTTTCTGCGCCAGCTCGTGTTCCAGCTCCGCGACGAGATCCTGCGCGCCCCGTTCGATCGCGTGCTTGCGCGAGCGGGACTCGACGATCCGGCCATACAGCTCGATCTCGCGGGCGCGGATCGCCTGCGCGCGCTCGGCGTTCCGCAGGCTCATCTCCGCGCGTTCGATGCCGGCGCCCTGGCGCAGTTCCGCGCGCCGGTGCGCCAGGCGCGCCTGGCTTTCCTCGCGCGCGATGCGGCGCCACTCGTCGTCGGTATACAGCTCGTCGAGCTGGCGCGCATGCTCGACCTTCACCCGCTGCTCGTCGACGGCCAGCCACAGGCTGCCGATGCGGGCGCGGTTGGCGTCGAAGCGGTCGTGGCGCAGCGCCAGCGTCTCCACGCGGACGATGGCCAGCCCGTAATCGGCGAGCAGGGTGGCGAGGCCGCCCTGCAGGTGCTGGTCGAGTTCCGGGCGCAGTTCGCGCTGCCCCGCCATCTCGCGCAGCGAACGGGCGGCGACGAATTCGCCCGCCAGCTGGCGCACCGGCTGCTGCAGCAGTTCGCGCAGGTGGTCGGCCTTCACGGTGCCGGGCATCGTCATGAAGTGGCGCGCGAACGCGGACACGCTCTCGATCCGGACTGACAGCGCCAGCCGCGCGGACACCTCCAGATGTTCGGCGCTGACCAGGCCATCCAGTTCGAACTCGACCGGCAGCGCGCCGCTCCTCGTGACGAGGATCTCCGCATGCTGGTCGCGCAGCAGGTGGTTCAGGCGCGTAAAGAAGCCTTCGATCTCGTATTCGCCCTGCGGCACTTCGGTGGCCTGATCGCCCTGCAGGATGTAGGCACGGGCCGTGGCGGGCACGCGCAGGGTCTTGACGAAGACGCCGGACAGCGCGCGCACGCCGAAGAACACGGCCAGTTCGTCCGGGCCGGGCACCCAGCGGTTCTCCACCAGCACGGGTTCGTTGCGCGGCGTGCCGAGCATCAGGCCGCAGGCGGTGCAATAGCCGTCCGCCGCGCCCGTCCCTTGCGAACAGCGCGGGCACTTTGCCCCACCCAATCCAAACATCCGCAACATCGTCGACTCCTTCCGGCTCACCCTGCAAGCCTACATCAAATGATTCCGATCCGCTCCACGCACGCCACGCTCGCGCCGCGCGCGCGGACGTCGTCCGCGAAGCCCGCCGGCAGCGCATCGCGCCACGCATGCGGCAGCACGATGCGGTCGCCCGGCCCCGCTTCGCGCAGCAGCAGCGCGCATTTCGGCGCGATCCCGTCGACCGTGTCCACGCGGCCCGCATGCCACGCGTCCGAGCAGCCCGTCGCCAGCAGCCGCGCACGCGGGACGAATTCGCGGCCGCGCGCGATGCGGTCGGCCAGCACGAGGGCCAGCTCGTAGGAACGGCCGGCGAATGCGGCGTCGCTGAAGCGCACCGTCGTGCGCCAGCGTCCGAGACCGCGGCCATCGAAGTGGCGCGCACCGGCCAGCACCTGGCGCACCGCCAGCTGCCGTGCCGCGTCCGCGCCCGCCACGGCGATCGTCTGTTCCTCGTCGAGGCGTTCGCCCTCCAGCGGGTGCACGCTCACCTCGACCCAGCCGAGGCCGTCGCCGTCTCCTCCGCTGTGCAGCGGGAACCACGCGCGGGCGCCGGACACGCGCGCGCCGGGATCCGGATGGCCGTCCAGCTGGCCCAGGTGCGACAGGCCGTCCGGCCCGCCCAGCAGCGCGTCCGGCGACGCGTCCGCGACGTCGTGGCCGTCCACGCGGCCCAGCTGCCACGCATCGGACCAGCCGTTGGCGACCACCTCCCGTCCATGCCACACGCCGCGCACGATACGGTCGGCCAGCACGAAGGCCAGTTCGCAGTCGCGCCCCACGGGCGCGCGGTCGACGCCGAGCACGACCTGGTCGCGGCTGTCGATCTTCGCTTCCGTGTGGCGCGCGAGGCGGACCACCTGCTGCAGGCGTTCGGCCAATGCCGCGTCGCCCGGCACGGTGCACTTGACGTCCGCGCGGCCCGCGCGCTCGCGCCGCGTGGCGGTCACGGTGAGCAGCGTTCCGTCGGGCTGGCGGGTGCGGCACACGGCCTGTTGGGGTACGTTCATGCCGCCTCCGCGACGTGTTTCGCCGCGCGCCGGCCGGCGCAATCGGCTTCGAGGTTGGCGACGATGCGCTCGGCTTCGTCGTACAGCGCGGCCAGGCGCCCCCCTTGCGCGCCTTCGAGGCGCGCCAGCAGCGCCCACGCCTCGTCCAGCGCGACGGTCGCGCGGCGGCTGTGGCGCATGCGGCGCAGCTGCTCGTCCAGCGCGAGCGGCTGTCCCGGCGCGGCCAGCACGAGTGCGGGCATCGTCGTGATCTCGACGGACAGCCGGTCCAGCCGCTGCAGCAAGGCCTGCTGCTGGCGGAACTGTTCCTGCCCATTCGGCAGCGCGCCGAAGCGCAGGCCGCACATCAGGCAAGGCAGCTCCAGGAACAGCCGGCGCATGGCCTTCGCGTCGGCCAGGTCCGGCACGACCTTCTCCGCCACGGCCGCGGGCGCCGCGGCCGCTGTGCTGCCGACTGCGCGCGCGGCGAGTTGCGCCGCGTAGTCGACGCCTTCCAGTTCGACGGGCACGCAATCGTCCACGGTCAAGCCGAAGCGCAGGTACAGCAAGCGGTTCAGGCCCTGGCGGAACGCGTTCCACTCGTCGATGTCCGCGCACGGCGGCAGGTCGAGCGCGCCCTGCTCCAGCGCGCTGCGCACCGCACTTTCCACTTTCATGCGCAGCGCGGCCAGGTCGACGCGGCCATCCGCTTCGGCGGCCAGGTACAGGTCGAAGCGCTTGCCCGCGGCGGCCGGGTCCTGCGGGTCGATGGCGAAGGTCGTGCGCAGGCCGATCTCGGGCGCCTGCGCGTACGGGACCACGGTTATCGTGTACGGCCCCGGGTGGAACGCCCACGCGAGTTCGCCGGGACGCAGCTCGACCTTTTTCCCGGCCGGCGTCGTGGCGCGGCGCGGGCGGCCGTCCGCGTCGACGATGACGACGGGGCAGCCCGGCGGCGCTGCGCAGCCGGGCGACAGCGGCAGCGCGACGGCCGTGCGTCCGAGGGTGCAGGCATCGTGGACGGGCGCCGCGCGCTTGAAGAATGGGATCATGGTGTGTCCGCCTCCAGCGGTTCGACGGTGAAACGGGCGCCGTGCGCCTGCAAATGGTCCGAGGGTGCGGCGGCAAACGGCCAGGCGGCCTCGCATTCGCCGTCCGCATCGAGCTGGCCGGCGAGCACCACGGCGCCGGCGCCGTCCACGACGCGCAGCGGCGCGCGCGCCACGAGCAGCGCTTCAGCGAACGGCGCCTGCGGCGCCAGTTGCAGGACGGTGCGCCACCCGGCGCCGGCGGACATGAAATGCAGGGTCCACCAGCCGTCGTCCGTCACGACCGCTTCCGGTGTGCCGGTGCTCGCGGCCCGCAGCGCGCCGCGGCTGCCCCGCCACGCGGTCGATGCGGCCGCGCGCCGCGCCAGCGCGAGATGGCGCAGCCGGCGCGCGGTCAGCGGCGATGCCTGCAGCGCGGCCCGCTCGCCCGACGTCAGCGGCCGGCTGCCGTCCAGCGCCGCGGCCAGCGTGGCGTCGTCCAGCATCAGGCGGTCGCCGTCCTTGCGGCGGGCCAGCAGCAGGGCTTCCTGCAGCCGGCGTGAGCTCGTGTCGTTGCTATGCATCGCGTCCTCGCTTCGTGTCAAAGGCGGCATTCATCCGGGCGATCGCCGCGTCGCGCCGCTTGCGCAACGTCGGCAGCGACACCTCGGCCAGCGCCGCCAGCTGCTGCATCGTCGGCAGCGCGCCGGTGGCCGGGTCGCGCCACGCGTCCGGGTAGGACGCGTCGTCGGGGCCCAGCAGCTTCGCGTACACGGCCAGTCCCACCGGCAGGCCCTCCGCCGCCAGCAGACCGTCCGGCACCGCTTGCGCCACATAGCCGGGGGGCAGTGAAACGCTCAGCGCGAGCGTCTCGAGGCGCGGGTCGGCTTCCTCCGGCACCGGATCGGGTTCCGGTGCCGCGGCGTCGAGCGCATCCTGCTGCGCTTCCAGGATCCGGTCGGGGCCGGGCGTCGCCGCGCTTTCCGATTCCTGCAGCACGCGCCAGTAATCCTCCACCCAGACCGCCGCATCGTCCAGGTCCTGCAGCCAGTCCTCGTCGCGGTTGGCCGACAGCTGTTCGTAATCGCCGATCTCGCGCAGCATGGCGGCGATGCGGTCCGGGCTCGTCTTCAGGCTCGCGCAGCGCTTGGAGCGCGTGTGCAGCGGGCCGGGACCGCCGCCGAAGTGCTCCATCGATGCGCTCCAGCGCAGGATCCACTCCGCGCGGCAGTCGTGGATCGTGCGCAGCTGGCGCACTTCGATGGGGTCGGCGCCGTCCGCGATCTCGCGGCCGAGGATCGCGCCGACCTGCGCCCGGTGCGCGCGCCAGTTGGCGAACAGGCGGGCCACGTCGTGGTAGGCGGTGTCCAGCATCCGGTAGGCGTACATACGATTCGGGCTGCACGGACGGCCGCAGGCGGCCTGGTAGTTGTCGGCATCGACGCGGTCGCGCAGCACGGCGTACATGTCGTTCACCTTCTTGCGCAGGAGTGCGTCGCCGGAGGGACCGTCCGCCAGCGCGGCGCACAGGGCGTCCCAGTCGGCCGGACGGGCGCGCAGCTCGACGACGAGCGTCACCGCCAGCTCGTGGACTGTGTCGCCGTAGCCGTTGCCGGCCGCCCGGGCGCGGGCGCTGTGGCGCTGGGCCGTCAGCTGGTCCATCATGCGCTCCACATAATGTTCCAACCGGGCCTCCAGGTCCGGATGTGCGGCATCGAGACCGCGCAGCGCGGCGAGCGAGCACTGTCCCAGCAACTTGCGCACTTCTTCCCAGCCCGGTTCCTGGTACCGGGTTCCCGGCAAACGCATAAATCCTCTTCGATGTTCGGCCACGAATAGCAGGACCGTAATAGATCATGCCACAGAACCACATCTCGTAGGCGCGCAGATGAGTGGGAAATACCCCCTATTTCGCTCCCTTGGGTTGCATACGATCGGCCAGCGCCCCCAGGACGGCGGCAGCGACGGGCGCCGCATGCTCGCCGCCCGTCGCTTCCGAGCGGCTGGCGAAGACGGCGACGGCGAGCCGGTGCTCCTGCCCCGCCACGCTGTGCGGCTCCAGCCAGCCCGTGAACCAGACCGTCGCCAGCGATCCGTCGCCCACCGGCGCCGTCCCCGTCTTGCCGGACAGGCCGCGCCGGATGCCGGCCAGCGCGGGCGCCCGGAAGGCGCCGGCCGCCGTGCCCACGTCGACGACGCCCTTCATGCCCGCGCGCACACGGTCGAGGCGCACGCCCAGGGCCGGCCCGTTCGACGGCGCGGCCGGTTTGCCGTCGAGTTCCGCCAGCAGGTGCGGCACGATAGGCCGCCCCTGCCCGACGGCACCGGCGACGAGCGCCATCTGCAGCGGCGTCGCCTGCATGCGCAGGCCGATCGCCATCTGGCGCAGTTCGTGACGCGTGTGGACGGGGTCGATGGCGGCCGGCGTCGCCTGCAGCGCGTCCCACGCCGACCAGGCGAAATCCGCCGGCAGCAGGCCGCCGTCGAGCCGCAGCGCCTGGCCGAAGCCGAGCCGGCGCGCCATGGCGACGATCGGCCGGACCGGGTCCAGCGCGCCCGGTTCCAGCGGCTGCAGGTCGGGCACGCCGCCGTCGGGCCGGCCGAGCAGGCTCCGGTCGGACAGTTCTCCCGTCCACGCGAACCACGTGTTCAGGCTGTAGGTCAGCGCCTGCGCGAGGCCCAGCCGGCCATCCCTGGCGCGCCGGTCCAGGCCCTGGTCGCGGAAGTTCGTGATGCGCGCGCGGCCGTCGACCGGATACGTCGGCGCCTCCGTGCGGAAGGCGAAGCCCCGTTCGTGCGCGGCGGCGTTGATGGCGGCGAGCGGCAGGCCGTCCAGCAGGGCATCCAGCTGGAGATCGGACTGCGCGGCCAGTTCCAGCCCGAGGGCGCTGACGATCTTGAACGTCGATCCCGGCGCCCGCTCGGCGCCGCCGTCGTGCTGCAGCGCGGGCAGGCGCAGCGGGCTCGCGGCCGGGTCGACGCGGTCGAAGTCGCGCGCCTCGCGCCAGTTGTCCGGCGTCACGGCCGGCATGCCCGCCCCGGCCGCGGCGAGGATCGCGCCCGTCTCCGTGTCGAGCAGGACGACGCCCGCCTGCCGGCCCGCCGGGACGGCCCCCGCCCCCGTGCAGCCGCGGCCATCCCAGTGCCCGCGCCGCATCGCGATGCAGTCGAGCGCCGCCTGCGCGGCCGCCTGCAGGCGCAGGTCCAGGGTCATCCGCGCCGTGTGACGGCCGCCCGGCACGCGGCCGAGCAAGGTGGCGACGCTGCCCGCCTGGCCCGCGCGCACGCCCAGCATCGTCGCGAGGCCAGCCGCGCGGGCCGCCTCCGTCGGCGCACCGTCGCGCCACAGCGTGACGCCGTTGCGGTCGGCCAGCACCACATCCGCCAGCGGCGCCGACGGACGCGACGTGGCCGGGCCCAGCGCCTGCCAGGCGAGGCGGCCGTCGCGCACGGCGAGGTGGCGGTAGCGCGCATCGCCCGGCGTGGCCAGGGCGCCCTGCGCCAGCGGTTCCGCGTCGATCACGATCTCGCCGGCGTCGGGCAGCAGGTCGATTATCTGCACCGCGTCCGGCGCCGTGCACGCGCGGCCGTCGCAGCCGGGCAGCGGATCGGTGCGCAACCGGGCGCCGGTGACGTGGCGCAGGCGGCCTGCCAGCATCAGCCGGAGACTCGCCGTCCCGTCGGGTACGGTCAGGCGCAGACGGGCCACGCCGCCGTCCGCCGGCCACGCGCCGATCCGCTGCCACGGCGCCCAGCCCTGCGGCAGCCGGGCGAACAGGCGGGCGCTGGCCGGGGGCATGTCGTCGGCCAGCGGCACGGGGACCGTGGCCGTTCCCTGCACGACTTCCGCGCGCCACCCGGCGGTCGCGCCGGCCGGCAGGCGCCACGCGAGCAGCCGCCGCTCGGCATTGAACACGCGGACCTGTTCGCGCACGAAATCGCCGTCGGCGCGGCGATACAACCGCTCCAGCAGCCGCAGCGCGTCGCCGTCGAGGTTCACGCCATCCCACGGCGTCTTGCCGGCCGCGCGCCAAGCGGCAAGGTCCGGCGGGGCCAGTTCGGCGAGGCCGTTCGCCCCCAGGCGCACGAGGCCGCGGGCCTGCAGCTGGGCGAACAGCTGCTCGTCTTCCAGCGTGGCCGCGGGCGACGCCGGCACGCGGTAGTCGCCCGGCGCCAGCAGCGCCTCGACCGGTTCGCCGTGCGCCGGCACGGCGACGACCAGCGCGCGTGGCGTCGGTGCGGGACGGTACAGCTGCACGAGGAGTTCGCCGGCCGCCGGGCAGGCGCTGCTCGGCCGGTGGCGCAGCCGCAACGCGCCGTCGCGCCACGTCAGCCAGCCCTCGCCGCCTGGTGCGACCCGTGCCGCTGCGCCGACCCACTGCGCCTGCCCGTCCCAGCGCACGTCCAGCGGCGCCCCGGCGCGGCCGTCGACGCGCACGCTCGGCATCGGGCCATCCGCCAGCAGCACGTTGCGCGGGGAAGCCAGGCCTGCCGCGTCGGCGAACGTCCAGCCGATCCGCAGCGGCAGCAGCCGGCCGGGACGCGTGCGGTCGGCGAGCTGGTCGCACAGGTCGACACGCTGCACCGGCGCGGGGCGCATGCCGGACAGGATCAGCAGCGCCGCGCCGCCGTGCGTGCGCACCGTCACGCCGGGACCGTCGGGCACCGTGAACGCGACGCCGGGCAGCACCGCCGTCAGGCGGGAAGCGCCGTCGCCGGGCGGCGTCGCGCCGGCAGCGGCCAGCCAGCGCGCGTGCACGACGATGAGCGCGGCGCCCGCGACGGCCAGCAGCACGCAGCCTGCCGTCAGCCAGCGCAGCGGCGCGGGCCCGCGTGCGCGCGGCTCGGCGGCCACGTGCGTGCGCGTGCCGGCGCGCAGGTTGCGCGCGCGCCGCAAGCGCGTCCGGTTGGCCGCGACGGCCTCGACGAGCGTTCCGATCATCGCTGGGTTCTCCCTCGTTGTGTTCGCGTGCGCCTAGCCGGGGGACGATGAAAGCCGGTCCCGCTTATCTGCGCTTCGTCCTGCGTTTCGTGCGGTTCGTCGCACGCGGGTGGAGACCGGGAGCCCTTGTGGCTACAGTACACACATCGAGAAACGCTTCATCACCCAACCCCGCATCCAACCCCGAGGAGAGCATCATGAACGTCATCAAGCACATGGAAGCCGCCTTCATCGTCGCCCTGAGCCTGGCCGCCGCCGGCAGCATGGCACTCGACAGCGCCAAGCCCGCACAGGCGACCGCACCCGTCCTCGCGACGACCGCCGGCATCCCCGTCGTGCACGTCACCGCCAAGCGCCTGACGCCGGTCGAGAAGCAACAGATGCTGGCGCTGGAACGCGTCCGGAGCCGCGCATGATGTTCGCCGCGGGGACGGTCACCGCCGCCCCCGCACACAATCTGTTTCAAGTGTAAGAGTCTGCTTCAACCGCTGAATCGTTCCGCCCGCCGCGCTATATTGGTCACATCCGAAGTCCGGATTGGAGACCAACATGAAACGCCTCGCACTTGCCACCCTGATCGCCATCGGCGCCGCCGCCGCACCGCTTCCTTCCATGGCTTACAGCAATGTCAGCCTGACCATCAGCACCGCCCCGCCGGCCCCGTTGTACGAACGCGTCCCCGCGCCGCGCCACGGTTATGTGTGGGCACCCGGCCACTGGGAGTGGTCCGGCCACCGCCATACGTGGGCACCGGGCTACTGGGTCGCCGAGCGTCCCGGCTATGTCTACCGCGCACCGGCCTGGTACCAGGGCAATGGCGGCTGGTACATGCAGCCTGCCGCGTGGACGCCATACGGTCCCGACCGCGACCGCGACGGCGTGCCCGACCGCTTCGAACGCCGCTACGACCGCGGCTACGACCGGGGTTCGTACTACAACGACCGGCCGGGCTATCGGGATCGCGACCGCGACGGCATCCCCGACCGCTACGAGCGCCACGGCCGCCGCTGGGACGAAGACCGCGATGGCGTGCCGAACCGCTACGACCGCGACCGCGACGGCGACGGTGTGCCGAACCGCTGGGATCGCCGGCCGGACAATCCCTACCGCCGCTAATCCTGGAAACAGCGCCCCGGCGCTGTTTTTCTTTGTAGTATCCTCTCGGCATGAATGACTTTCCCGACCTGGACCGGATCGCCTACAAGGCCGAGCGCGCGGCCAGCCGCCGCCTGGCGCTGGCCGAAGGGCTGCCCGCCGACCAGGCGCTGCGCCGCACGCTGGAACTGGCGGCCGGCGCCGCCGGCCTCGCCGCCCTCGTCGAGGGGCGCACCGGCATGCTGGCCGCGCAGGCGGCGCGCGATGCGGCCCGCGCCTCCACAAAAGCCGCTGCGGCCTCACGGCGCGATGTGCAGCCAAGCGCATGGCGCGCCTGGTTCGACGGCTCCGCGAAACCGAACCCGGGCCGCTGCGGCATCGGCGTGCGGATCGAAGGCCCGGACGGCCAGCTCATCGAACTCGCCCGGCCGGCCGGCCACGGCAACAGCAGCGAGGCGGAATACCGCGCGCTGATCGCCCTGCTGGAAACGGCCGCCGCCCACGGCGCGCACGAGCTGACCGTCCACGGCGACAGCCGGGTCGTGATCGACGATGTCACCGGCCCCGGCCTGTACGCCGCGCCCGCCCTGGCCGGCTATCGCGCCCGGACGCTGGCGCTGCTGGCCCTCCTGCCCGACGTGCGCCTGCGCTGGGTGCCGCGCCACAAGAACACCGGGGCCGACGCGCTGTCGCAGCGCGCCCTCATTTCCTTAGACTCGAATGCAAGCACTCCATCCTGAACTCGACAGCTGGCGTCCCCGCCTCGTCCAACTGGCCGCACAGGCGGTCGCCGACCAGGGCCCCGACGGCGCCCATGACCTGAACCATGTCGAACGCGTCTGGCGCAATGCGCAGGCGCTGCTGGCGCACCACGACCAGGCCGATCCGCTCGTCGTGCTCGCGGCGTGCTACCTGCACGACCTCGTCAACGTGCCGAAGGACGACCCGCGCCGCAGCATTGCATCCCGCCTGTCGGCCGAACTGGCCACCGAGCGGCTGGCGGCGCTCGGCTTTCCGGCGGACAAGCTTGCGGCCGTCGCCCACGCGATCGAAGCGCACAGCTTTTCCGCCGCCGTCCCCGCGACCACGCTGGAAGCCCGCATCGTGCAGGACGCCGACCGCCTGGACGGCCTCGGCGCCGTCGGCCTCGCGCGCATGTTTTATATCGCGGGCCGCATGGGCAGCGCCCTCGCCCACGGCAGCGATCCGCTTGCGCTGGACCGTCCGCTCGACGACAAATCGTATTCGCTCGACCATATCGACGCGAAGCTGGCGCGCCTGCCGGGCATGATGCAGACCGATGCCGGCCGCCGCCTCGCCGAACAGCGGCTGGCGATCCTGACGGACTTCCGCAGCGCCTTCGCGGCCGAATGGGCAGGCATCCCGCACGTGGCAGCTTGATCGAAAAGCAAGCAGTTGTCTGCCGGGCAATCGGTGCTACCATAGGCGTTTTCCGCATCGTCCCGGAACGCCCATGGCCAAAAGCGCGAACCTGAATTTCGTCCTCATCTGCGTGTTCGTCGACATGCTCGGCATCGGCCTCATCGTGCCGGTGCTGCCGAGCCTCGTGGGCGAATTCGTCGACAATCGCACGCAGCAGGCGCTGTGGTACGGCGTGCTGGGCGCCACGTTCGGGCTGATGCAATTCCTGTTCATGCCGATGGTGGGCGCGCTGTCCGACCGCATCGGCCGCCGCCCCGTGCTGCTGTATTCGATGGGCGGCATGTGCATCAACTTCCTCGCGACCGCCTGGGCGCCCAATCTTGCATGCCTGTTCATCGGGCGCGTGATCGGCGGGGCGTCGTCGGCCAGCATGTCCGTCGCGTCCGCGTACGCATCGGACGTGTCGACGCCGGAAAACCGCGCGAAAAGCTTCGGCAAGATCGGCGCCGCGTTCGGCTTCGGCTTCATCTGCGGACCGATCCTCGGCGGCCTGCTGGGCAATATGGGATTGCACCTGCCGTTCTACGTGGCGGCCGCGCTGTCCGCCGCGAACTTCGTCTACGGCTACTTCGCGGTGCCGGAATCGCTGCCGCGCGAGCGCCGCGCGGCGTTCCAGTGGTCGCGCATCAACCCGTTCACCTCCCTGCTGCGCCTCGTGCGCCGCACGGATATCCGCGGCCTGATCACCGTCTACACGCTCGTCGCCTTCGCCCAGATGATGCTGCAGTCGACGTGGGTGCTGTTCACGACGTTCCGCTTCGACTGGACGCCGCGCGACAACGGCATCGCCCTGTTCTGCGTGGGCGTGTGCTCGATCGTCGTGCAGGCCGGGCTGCTCGCGCCGCTGATCCGGCGCTTCGGCGAAGTGCGGCTGTCGCTGATCGGCCTCGCGTCCGGCGCCGTCACCTACTTCCTGTACGCGATCGCGACGCACGGCTGGATGATGTACGTCTTCATCCTCTGCAACCTGCTGTCGTTCGCCGCGGGACCGGCGCTGCAGGGCATCCTGTCGAAATCGTCGTCCAGCCGCGAACAGGGAGAACTGATGGGCTCCCTGCAATCGATCAGCAGCATCGGCCTGGTCGTCGCGCCGCTCGTCGGCACGCTGCTGCTGGGCGCCGCGAGCGACCTGCCGCCGCAGGACTGGCGCGTGGGCGGGCCGTTCTTCCTGTGCGCCGCCATGCAGGCGGCCGCGCTGCTCGTCGCACACCGCTACTTCCGCCGCCACGGCATTCCCGAGACGGCACCGGCGGCCGAGCAGGCGTGACGCCTTCCGTGCTGTGCGCCGTGCTGGGCGCGGCGTTGCTGCACGCGAGCTGGAACACGCTGCTCAAGCGGCGCGGCGAGCCGCTGCTCGCGACCGTGCTCGTCGTGGCCGGATCGGCCTGCGTCGCCATCGTCCTGCTGCCTTTCCTGCCGGCGCCGGCGCGGGCCAGCTGGCCGTTCATCGCGGCGTCGGGCGTCGTCCAGGCAGCCTACTTCCTGCTGCTCATCGAGACCTACCGCGACGGCCAGGTCAGCCACGCCTACCCGCTGATGCGCGGCTGCGCGCCGCTGCTCGTCGCCATCGTCAACGGGCCGCTGACGGGCGACCGGCTGAGTCCCGGCCAGTGGGTCGCCATGCTGCTGATCTGCGGCGGCGTGCTGGGGCTATGGCTTGCCCCGCGCGCCGCCGGTGCGCGCCGGACAACCGTGTTCGCCCTGCTGACGGCCGGCGTGATCGCGGCCTATACGCTGATCGACGGCCAGGGCGTGCGGCGTTCCGGCGCGCCGGCCGCGTACACGCTATGGATCTTCCTGCTGACGGGCGCCTGGGTGTGCGCCTGGACGGCCCGCGGCCGCGTGGGCGCGCTCGTGGCGTTCGCGCGCGCGCATCCGCTCGTGGCGCCGCTGGGCGGCCTCGCCTCCGTCGGCTCGTACGGCATCGCGCTATGGGCGATGACGCGCGCGCCGGTCGCCGCCGTCGCCGCGCTGCGCGAGACATCGATCC
Source organism: Massilia sp. GER05 (assembly GCF_052056005.1). NCBI lineage: Bacteria > Pseudomonadati > Pseudomonadota > Betaproteobacteria > Burkholderiales > Oxalobacteraceae > Massilia > Massilia sp. GER05. The sequence goes on from NZ_CP178858.1 coordinate 5,156,095, forward strand.
TGTTCGCGACCGCGATCGCCGCCCTCATCCTGCGCGAACCCATCGGCCGCGCACGGCTGGCGGCCGTCACCCTGATCGCGTGCGGCGCGGTCGCGATGCGGCTGGCCTGACCCTATTGTCGAGGCGTCGCAACGACAGTCACCACCGACATGGGCCGCGCATGCACCGACAACCTGGCGCCGCATGATGCGGGTTTCGACGTCGCGAGGCTGTCTTCTGCCTGGGTGATATAGGTCTTGCATGTCATCGTGCCGCGCTTTGCATCCGGCAGCCGGATGTCCAGCATCCGCGACACGATCCCCGGATTGACGGCCACGATGACGACTTCGTGCGTTTCCGGATTTTCGGCCACCAGCGCATCCTGGTTATCGGATTTCAGGAACCGATATCCCGGCCTGATGAATCTCGTAAAATTGGCAAACGCCCAGAATTTCTTGGTGATTTGGTAGTCCGGTCGCTCGAGGTTTGAAAAATCAGTCTTGATCAATCCCCAGTTCGAGCTCTTATTGGGATCGGACGACCTGTTTTCGATGGCTTGCCACAGGACCCAGGCGCGCGGATTCATGCTGTTGATGTCAGTGACGATCTGCTGCGCCAGAGCAATGGCCGGGCGCATGTCGTTGATGTCTTCCCGCACATTGCTGGGCGATAGATCGACTTCCGACATCCATAACCGTTTTCCCGACGTTTCCGCGATGTCCCGCACCCCACTTTTTGCTATCCATTCGTAGGTATGGACGTTGAGTTGCCGGATAACGCTTTTCGCATCGGGTGACAAACCGGCCCAGTCGACGAAAAAAGTCTGGGGATTGGTTTCGTCCGGCCCCGATATTTCCGTCTTCATGCCATATTCGGCCAGCACCTTGGCCAACGCAATGAACATGCGCGATTGCGCTTCCGGCGACCAGTGAGCGCCTTCCTGTTTGTTGGTGGAAAACCAATAAGGCGTATTGGGCTCGTTGACCGGAGACAGGGTCCTGAATCGGATACCGTGGCGTCGCTCGAGCTCCGCCGTGACGCGCGCGAGATATTTGGCAAACTGGGTTTCGAATCCCGGACGAAGGTTGTCCTCCAGCCCATTGACGTTACCGGAAACCAGGCCACTGCGCGTCATGAAATACGGCGGCGAGTTCGAAAACGCCTCCAGGATCAAATCGGGCGGCGCGACCCGCGCCTTGATGGCATCGAGCCACCAGCGCTGCCCGGCATCCGCGGACCAGTCCCAGGCATCGTCGGCGTCCGGATTCCACCCATCCGGCTTGCGCCAGAATCCGGGAATATCGCCACCGGGGCGCAAATACGCTGGTGCCCCGGGCGCATTGCCGCCACCAATATTGTAACGCGCGATATTCAATGCAAGACCGTCCCGCCCATAGAGCAAATCAGCCAACCGGGTGCGCTGCGGCTCGGCGAATTTCCCGGTCACATGGGCAAACCAGGCGAGCGCGGTGCCCCATCCTTCAAACGGCGGCGTCGGATGCCGCCAGTCGACATGGATCACGACGGGAACGGTCGCCGGCTTGTCGCCAGTATGTCCGGCATGGGCGCCGCTTGCCAGGACACCCAATCCGACGACAACCATATACTGCAGTACCTTGCGCAACCTCATTCAGCGATTCTCCATGGTCGAGGCCAGCTTGTGTTCCTTGATGTAGGCGGCGTGATCCGGAAGCCTTGACACGATTTTCTTGAAGTTGCGCTCCAGATTGCTGTACGCATTCGCGAGCATGGCGTCGTCTTGAAGGGCCATCGTAGGCATGTAGGCTCTTGGCCGAATCCCTTGGCCCAACAGGACGGCATGCCACGACGTGCTTTGGAACAGTTCTTCGGCGGCAAGGTTCAGTTGTCCACGCTCACGGAACAGCTCAATTCTTTCCTGGAGACTGTCCGGAATCTGCATGGCTTTCACGTAGCGCCATAATGCCGAGTCGTCACGTTCCGTCGCGTGGTAATGCAGGATGAGGAAGTCCCTGACGTTTTCGACTTCCCGGGTCGCCTCCTTGTTGAAAGCCTGTGCGCACACCGGGGCCAAACCGGCGTCCGGAAAATAGCGGATGAGTCGCTGGATGCTGGATTGAATGAAATGAATACTGGTCGACTCCAGCGGCTCCAGGAATCCGCTGGCAAGCCCGATGGCGACCACGTTCTTCGTCCAGGGCGTCCTGCGCCTTCCTGCCGTGAACTTGATGCGGTTGATCGGCGCCAGCGGCTCCCCCTCCAATCCATCCAGCAGACACCGCTCCGCCGCTTCATCCGTGGCAAATTCGCTCGAATACACCACGCCGTTACCAACGCGATGCTGCAAAGGTATCCGCCACTGCCAGCCGAAAGGTCTGGCGGTGGAAATCGTATAGGGCGTCAGTGCCAGCTTTCGTTCGCAAGGCACCGCACAGGCGCGGTTCATCGGCAGCCAGCGCGACCAGTCTTCATACTCGACACCCAGCTCCTGCCCGAGGAGCATGGCGCGCATGCCGGAGCAGTCGATGAACAAGTCGCCCGGCACGAGCTCGCCCGTCTTGAGCTTCAGGCCTGTGACATGCCCGTTTTCCGGGTCACGCTCCGCCGTCAGCATGTCGCCAATCTTGTGCGACACCCCGCGCGCCAGGCAGACCCCCTTCAAGTATTTCGCATAGCGGCCGGCGTCGAAGTGATAGGCGGACTGGAGGTGCTGCAGCGGATCGCCCGGCCGTTCGGACGCGGGCGCAAATACGTTATGTCGCGCTGCCAACGTGCATAGCGAGAATTCGGAGAAGTCCGAAACCTGCCCTTTCTCCTTCAAACGCAGCCAGTACTGGAAGAAGTAGCCGATGTCGCGCTCCACCCCATACGCGCCGAAAGGGTGGAAATACGTCGAACTGTCGTTGAGCCAGCCGCGAAATTCGATACCGAGTTTGAACGTCGCGCCGGTGGCGCGTATGAACTCGGCTTCATCGATGCCGATCATCTGATGAAACGTGCGGATCGGCGGGATCGTCGCCTCGCCAACGCCCACCGTGCCGATGGCGTCCGATTCCACCAGCACGATCTCGACGGCTTGACCGAACGTGTGGGACAACGCGGCCGCCGTCATCCATCCGGCGGTTCCGCCGCCGAGGATGACAACCTTGGCCATCCATCTATCCTTGACCATCCTGCCCCCTTGTGGATCGCGTTCACAAAAAGCGCGCCGCGGAAAGACCCGCGGCGCGTTCGCTCATATCAGCGTTAGAAGCTTGCCTTCAGGGACACACTATATCGACGATCGTTAAGTTGCCACAACAAACCGCCCGAGGGCCGCTCGACATACGTGTGGTACATCGAGTTCCTCAGATTCACGGCGTCCGCCGACAGCGTGAAGATCTTGTTGATCTGGTAGCTCACCGACGCATCGAGCGATGAATACGGCGCCGCATACTGGTTCGCACCAAACACACCGCTGCCGTTGATCTGGTCGAGGTAGGAGGAACGCCAGTTGTACGCAAGACGCGCTTGCAGCGGTCCCTTTTCATAGAGGCCGATCAGGTTGTAGCTATTCTTCGACAACTTCGGCAAGGGAATGAGGGTTCCGGGCTTGAGCTCGACTTTCGAGTCGACATAGGTGTAGTTGGCCTGGATGCCGAATCCCTTGAACGGGTCGGGAAGGAAATCAAAGAACTGGGTAAAGCCGGCTTCGATGCCTTTTACCGAGCCCTTGCCGAGATTGATGCTGGTGCCGATATCGTAGACGACGCCACCGAAGTTCATCGGTTCGGTGCCGCCGGCCAGGTAACCGTCGATATCCTTCTTGAATAACCCCAGGAACGCCATATTCGACGTGCCCCAATAGTCTTCCAACGTCAGATCGTAGGACGTCGCAGTCATCGGCTTCAGGTACGGATTACCGGAACTGCCCGTCGGGCGGCCGTTGGCGTCGTATTGCGAAGGGATGTTTGGATTCAGCTGGACATGGGCGGCCATGTCGGTAAAGTTTGGCCGCGTCATCGTCTTGCTGTAGCCAAAGCGGACCTGCACATCCTCGTTCAGGTGCAGGCGTGTATTGAGGCTCGGGAGGAAATTCCGGTAGCTGTTATTGAGCGTGGCGGCACGCGACCCGTTGCTGTCCTGGACATAGCCGATCGACGTCTGGTCGGTCTTCACGACGCGAATACCGGCGGTACCGTCGAGTTCGTAACCGAATACGCTGGTACCGAAATCACCCGTGACAAAGAACGACCGCGTCTTTTCGTGTTGCTCGTTGATATCCCCGGGACGGAACGTCGTGTCGAATGTATACGTATTCGGCTTGCCGGCGAATAACTGCGCATACGTCGCGACGGTTCGATCGAGAACGCTCGAGTTGGGATTGGCGTACTCCGGGAACACGGCGACTGGCCAGCCAATACCCGGCTGCATGAAATTGCTGGAAGGCCCAGCGTAGGCGAGATCCGGATGTTGCGCAACCGGAATAAGCGGGCATGCGCCCCAGCTGGGGTTGGTGCCCGTATCGTTACAGACACCGGTATTGTTCCAGTTACCCCGCAACAGCACCTTGGTATCGGCTGCGCGTATGCCGACGTGCAGTTTGGTAAAGAAATGATCGCCGAGGTCATAGTCGAAATCCTGGCTGAGGGCCGACATCTTCAGCTTGTGACGGTCGACCGCATTCGCGAGCCACTCGTAATACCAATTCTTCGGATTGCCGAAATAGGCGTAAGGATTGGCCGGATTGGCTGGATCGACGATAGAAAATGTCGGGATCCGGCCGCGCACGTCGAAAGCCAGGTTCAGGTTGGGGATATTGGCGACACTCCTGCTTTCATTATCGTAAAGCTTGATGGAGTCGCCATTGCGGTCGGCATCGTAGTTGGCACGTTCATACGCGAAGTCGGTCTTCGACTTGAGCCTGTCCGAAATGCGCCACTTGACGTTCACCGCGGACAGGTTCGTGCGATTGCGAACGTCCTGGTCGAACCGGGAGGATGAAAAAATCTGCGGCGACAACGTGCCGCTCGTGGCACTGCCATCAGGTGCCCACGTCCATGTGGAACCTGCCGCTGCGCGCGGGTCGCTGTTCTTGTCGTCGCCGTAGATGTATTCGCCGCGCCGGATGAACGTGTAGTTCGAATAGAGGTTTTGTGCCGTGAGGAGAACGTCGCTGTTCACCTGCCACTGGTAGGCGAGCGCCAGGCCCTGGCGCTTTCGCTCACCCGAGTCCTCGTACATCTCGAAGGAGGTCGGCACATAGAGTTCCGAAAGCGCCCCCTTGTTCGGCATCGAATTGTAGGCCGCGACCTTGGCCGCCGAGGGCGGTTGCGCCGCGTCCGTCGCACATTTCCCAACCGTTGCCGTCAGGCAGTGCTGCTGCTGTTGAAGAACGGCGTCCTGGCGATAATAGGTCTTGCTCGCGGTCGCATTCACCAGGAAGCCCATGCGGCCGAAATCCGTCTTGAACTGGCGGCTCAACAGGCCCGATCCCGCCGGCGAATACTTGCGAATGCGGTCGTAGTAATTGGACTTGAGCGTAATGACGTTGACGTCTTCTTTCGAGTCGAACGGCAGTCGCGTGCGAATGTTGACCACGCCGCCGACACCGCCTTCGATCAGGTTCGACGCCGCGTTCTTGTACACGTCGACGCCGGCCATCAGTTCGGAGGGGAGCCCTTCCAGGTCCGGTGCCCGGCCCCCGTTCGCCGTGAAGAAGTCGCGCCCGTCGATCAGGTTACGGACTTGCGTAATGCCGCGGATCGTGATCGCGGGCTCGGTGCGATGGTCGTAATCGGTGCCACCCTCGCCATAGCGGCGCTGGATCTGGACGCCGGCGACCCGCTGCAGCGACTCGACCGTACTCACGTCCGGCAGCTTGCCGATATCGGTCGCCTGGATCGAGTCGACGATCTGGTTGGCGTCCTGCTTGAGATCGCGCGCCGATTTCAACGCCGCGCGCTGACCGGTGACGATAACGGTGTTCGGGGCGCTCGTGTCCCCGCTTGCACTCGCAACGTTCGTGTCCTGCGCATGCGCGGCAATGGGCCCTGCCACGAGAAGCGCGCAGGCCTGGGCCACCATCGTCTTTCCAATCGTTTTTACATTTCCGTTTCGCACAGCAAATATCTCCTTATAGTAATTTTTGGGCATTGCCTTGTATGCTGCCGGCTCGTATGGATCACATTCCAGCCGGCGGGAATGTCGCGCAAGTCATCGCGCTCGACCACCGGAGCAGCGCGACAACGTTATCGCATAAATACAATGTTACGAGAAAGGATTGCCAACAATCCTATGCGGATTTTGTATGGTGGTATAACGATTGCGGATAGATCGGGATAGGCGTCCGGCCCGGCGTGGCCGGGCCGGTGCGCGATGCTGCGGCGCGTCGGTGCGGGATCAGAACTTCTTTTCGAGCGTCGCGCGCACGCTGCGGTACAGCGGCGTGATGGTGCGCGTCGACTGCGTGCCGTTGCCGGCCAGGACGTAGCTGCTTTCGCTGATATAGTCCTGCGCGAGCAGGTTCGCGGTGGCGACGCGCAGTTGCAGCTTCGGGTCGAATTTCCACAGCGTGTACAGGTCGAGGTCGCGGCGCACGGACTGGTAGCTGATCTGGTTCGCCGAGACGCGCACCTGGCCGCCGTTCTTGAACACGTACGAGCCGCCCACGGTCAGCGGTCCGCGCTTGTAATCGGCACCCAGCGTGGCCGAGACCGGCGTCTGCGCGTCCAGGCGGTTGTTCGGCCCCGGCACGGAGTCGACGGTCGACCAGTTGCGCGACAGGCTCGCGCGCAGGTCGAGCGCCTCTTTCGTGTCGATCAGGGCCTTCAGCGGGAATTTCGCTTCCAGTTCCAGACCGTGGGTACGTGCCTGGCCCGCGTTGGATGGCGTCGACACCCAGCGCGTGCCGTCGAACAGTACCTGGTTGCGCGTGTAGTCGTCGATGCGCCGGCTCGATACGCTCGCCGACAGCAGCGCGCCCTCGGCCCAGTAATGCTCGTACGACGCGTCGATGCCCAGCGCCAGCTCGGGCTTCAGGTTCGGGTTGCCGATGAAATCCGGCTCCGTCTGGCTATTGTTGACGGACGTGAAGCGGTGCGGGATGAGGCTCTGCAGGCCCGGCGCCTTGTACGTGCGCGTGACGGCGAAGCGGACTTGATCCCCCTTCGTGTCGGGCAGCTTGTACAGCGTCTGCATCAGCGGGCTCCACACGGTCGAGCGCGAGTGCGCCGTCGCGAACGTGTTGCCTTCGGTTCTCGTCTGGATGCCTTCCCAGCGCGCGCCCAGGTACACGGACCAGCGCGGCGTCACGTTCCACTCGTCCTGCGTGTAGACCGCCAGCCGGGCGACGTGGGCATTGTAGATTTCGTCGCCGCCGGGCAGCGCGACGTCGGGCCGGAAATAGTCGCGGTCGCGCCGGGCATCGTCGCGCGTCGAATAGCCGCCGTCCCAGCCGAACGCGAGCGCGTGGCCTTGCCAACTGGCGCTTGTGTATTTGCCCATCGAACTGATGCCGCGGTCGGTGCCGGCCGAGAAGATGACCTCGTGCAGCGCTGGGGAGGCCGGGTTGCCGCTGCCCGTGCGATACGTCGCGTTGGCAAGGGCGCCGTACAGCCCGCTCAGCTTGGCGTCCAGCTTGCCGCCGCCCGCGAACTTGTGCACCCAGTTCAGCTCTTCGCGGAAGAAGCGGTTGTCGTTGCTCATCGTCTGGTCCAGCGCGGGATACGCGGCGAGCGGGCCGAGCCGGGTCGTCAAACGCCCCTCGGACGCGTTCTGGAACCGGTTGATGTTGAAGAACGTCTGCGACGTCAGCGTGTCGCCGTTGTCGAAGCTCCAGTTCAGGCGCGGGCTCAGGTTGAAGGCCGTGAACCGGGCGGCGTCGGACTGGCCGCCCAGGCGCAGGCCGTCGAGGCGGCCGGCCGTGTCGAGATGCCGTTCGACGGTCGCCGGCTCGCGCCAGAAGTGCGAGCGCGACAGGTTCGCCGCCAGCGAATACGACAGCTTGCCGGCGCGGTCCGACAGCTGCAGGTTAAAGGACGGATTCGCCACGTCATGCCCGTGGCCATAGCCCGCCTTCAGTTCGCGCTGGGCCGTTTTCACCGTCTTCTTGAGGACGATGTTGATCGTGCCGGCGATCGATTGCGTGGAGAATTCCGCGCTCGCCGCGCGCAGCACTTCGATGCGTTCGATGACGTCCGGCGCCAGCGAATCGATGGAAAACCCGGCCGGCGCGCGCTCGCCGTTGAGCAGCACCTGCGTGTAGCCGGCGCCGAGCCCGCGCATGCGGATCTCGCCGCCCCGTCCGCCACCCGTCCCGCTGACGGTCACGCCCGGCACGCGCTTCAGCACGTCGAGCACGCTCGTGTCGCCGTACTTGACGATCTCGTCGTGATTGACGACGATCTTGCTGGCGGTGTCGTCGCGGCGCGGATCATAGGCGTCGGCCGCGCCTTTGACCTCGACTTGCTGGATCTTGTCGTCCTTGGCGAGCGGTGCCGAAGGTTGTTGGGCGTGGGCGATGCACGGGGCGGCGATGGCGGCGATGGCGGCGGCCAGCAAGGTCAGGCGGAATGGCGTTTTCACGGTATGCATGTCAGAATGGCAAAAGAGACCGGCCGCCATTGTCCGACAGATCGCCGGCCTTTTGTTGCTTTTGCGTAAATATTTTTGATATGCATTGGCGCGCGGCCGGCCCTGCGGGCCGCCCGCCCGTGGTTTTGCCTTAGAGAACATCCGTGCCGCTATAATGGCGCGTCTTCATATCGAGGTTCACCGTGTCCGATCGCCTGAAAGTCCTGCCCCAGTACCTGTTGCCGAAACGGCGCCTCACGACGTTTGCCGGCCGCGTGGCCGGTGCCAATGGCGGCACGGTGACGACGCGGCTGATCCGCTGGTTCGTCGCGAAGTACGGCGTGAACATGCTGGAGGCCGAGAATCCCGACATCACGAGCTACAAGAGTTTCAACGAATTCTTTACCCGTCCGCTGAAAGCCGGCGTGCGTCCGCTGGCCGAGGCCGACTTCGTCTGCCCCGTCGACGGCGCCATCAGCCAGTTCGGCGCGATCGACGATCACCACATCCTGCAGGCCAAGGGCCACCGCTTCACGACGACGGAACTGGTCGGCGGCGACGCGTCCCTCGCCAAGCAGTTCCAGCACGGCTGCTTCGCCAACCTGTACCTGTCGCCGAAGGATTACCACCGCCTGCACATGCCGTGCGACGGCAAGCTGACCCGGATGATCTACGTGCCGGGCGCCCTGTTCTCCGTGAACCCGACGACCGCGCGCGGCGTGCCGAACCTGTTCGCGCGCAACGAGCGCGTCGTGTGCGTGTTCGAATCGCCGGAACACGGCACGTTCGTGCTGGTGCTCGTGGGCGCGACGATCGTCGGCAGCATGGCCACCGTGTGGCACGGCGTCGTGAATCCGACGCGCCTGCAGAAGGTGACGGAGTGGACTTACACGGACCGCGACATCGTCCTGAAAAAGGGCGAAGAGATGGGCCGCTTCCTGCTCGGCTCGACGATCGTCATGCTGTTCCGCCCCGACACGATCCGCTTCAACCCGGACTGGGCGCCGGAACGCGCCGTGCGCCTGGGCGAATTGATGGGCAACCGGCCGGCCTGATTGTACTGACAAGTTTTTCGTGGCAGCATGGACGCCTTATTTCATGGAGGCAAGCCATGCAGGACACCCTTACCGTCGCCGGCGCCCAGCAGGACATGCGCACGGCTTACCTGGGCGGCGCGCCCGGCCTGTTCGTGTCGGGCACCGTGTGGACCATCGCCGGTCTCGTCTGCCTGTGGAAGTCGCCGCGGGACGCCGTCTGGGCCCTGTACGCGGGCGGCGTGCTGATTCATCCCGTGTCGTCCCTGCTGACCCGCCTGCTGGGGCGGTCCGGCAAGCACGCCGCGGGCAATCCGCACGGCATGCTCGCCTTCGCGACGACGATCTGGATGATCATGATGCTCGCCCTCGCCTACGGCATCTCCCTGTGGCGCATCGAGCTGTTCTTCCCCGCGATGCTGTTCGTCATCGGCGGGCGCTACCTGACGTTCGCCACGCTATTCGGCACGAAGCTGTTCTGGGTGTGCGGCGCCGTGCTGGCGCTGGCGGGCTACGGCCTGGCCGCCCTGCATGCGGCGCCGGCGGTGGGCGCGTTCGCCGGCGGCGCCATCGAGATCGTGTTCGGCGCCATCGTGCTGGCCGCCCTGCGCGGGACGAAGGACACGTTGCGCGTATCGGCCTGACGCTTATTCGGACTTGTTCCGGTCCTTGCAAAACACCTCGTCCAGCATATCGAGGAACGCCCGCGTCTTCGCGGGCATCAGCCGGCGGCCCGGGAACACGGCCCAGCCCGTCGAGCCCGGCAAATCCCAGTCCGGCAGCACGCGCACCAGTTCTCCCTTCCTGACGTGCTTGGCCACGATGAAATCCGTGCTCGCCGCGATGCCGGCCCCGCTGCACGCGATCTTCGCCAGCAACTGCGGCGAATTGGCCGTCAGGCGCGCCGTCAACTCCTTTTCCCAACGCACCTTGCCGCGCTGCAGAATCCACGGCACGGCACCGCCGGACCGGCTGAGGATGCACAGCAGGTCATGCTGCAGCAGATCGTCCGGATGCTCGGGCAGGCCCCGCCGCGCGAGGTAGGACGGCGCCGCGTACAGGCCGAACTGCTGGATCGCGACGCGGCGCGCGGCCAGCGTGGAATCCTCGGGCAGGTCGCCCATTCGGATCGCGATGTCGAAGTTTTCCGCGACGAGGTCCACGCGCCGCGGCGACAGGTCGAGTTCCAGCGACACGGCCGGATAGCGGTCCATGAACTGCGGGATCATGTCGGCCATGACGACGTTGGCGAAATCCTGCGGCATCGAGATGCGCAGCTTGCCGCTGGGCGCCGCCTGGCGGTGCTGGGCCAGCGCGCCCGCCGCCTCCACCTCTTCCGCCACCTTGCGCGCGTGCTCCAGCAGGCTCGCGCCGAACTCCGTCAGCATCAGGCGCCGCGTCGTCCGCTGCAGCAGGCGCTCGCCCACGCTCGCCTCCAGCATCGCGATGCGGCGCGATACGGTCGACTTCGGCAAATCGAGGCGCTGCGCGGCCATGCTGAAGCTGCCCGCCTCGACGATACGGGCGAACAGCAGCAGGTCGTTCGGTTCGACGTCCATATGATTGTTCCACTCGTTGAATAATGTTATCCATTCTAACGTCTACCGCACGATATTTGGAACCGTTAAAGTGTCCATATCGAAACGCAAACCAAGGAAGACACCATGAACATCCTGCAGATCAATTCCAGCCTCCGCGGCACCCAATCCGAATCGACCCGCGTGGCCAATGCGATCGTCGCCAAAGTGGCCGCCGCCAATCCGGGCGCGACCGTCACGGTGCGCGACCTGGGCGCGAACCCGCATCCGGTGCTGGACGAAGCGGCGCTGGGCGCCCTGTTCACTCCGGCCGACCAGCGCACCGCCGACCAGGCTGCCCGCGTGGCCCTGGACGACGCGCTGATCGCCGAAGCGCAGGCCGCCGACGTGATCGTGCTCGGCGCCCCAATGTACAACTTCGGCATGCCGATCCAGCTGAAAGCCTGGTTCGACGCCATCGCCCGCGCCGGCGTCACCTTCCGCTACACGGAAAGCGGTCCGGAAGGCCTGCTGAAGAACAAGAAGGTGGTCGTGGCCACGGCGCGCGGCGGCATCTACCCGCTTGACGCCGATCCGCAAGTCCCGCACATCCGCATGCTGCTGAACTTCCTGGGCCTGACGGACCACCAGTTCATCTACTCGGCGGGCCTGGCGATGGGTCCGGAGGCGGCGGCGAAAGGCCAGGCCGAAGCGGACGCCGCGGTCGCAGCACTGGCATAAATCATTAACATTGCGTCGAGGAGAGATCATGACCCAGCAAGTGCAAACCCAGGCCGTGGCCACCAGCCGCGGCGTCGAACGCCTCGTCGGCGGCCAGTTCGTGATGGATGGCGCAGGCGTCAAGATCAACCGCGTCCTGACGCAACCGCTGCAGCGCCGCCTCGACCCGTTCCTGATGCTGGACGCGTTCGGCAGCGACAAGGCCGGCGACTACATCGCCGGCTTCCCGGAGCACCCGCACCGCGGCTTCGAGACCGTCACCTACATGCTGACCGGGAACATGCGCCACCGCGACAGCGCCGGCCATGAAGGCGCGATCACGAACGGCGGCGTGCAGTGGATGACGGCCGGCCGCGGCGTGATCCACTCGGAAATGCCGGAGCAGAACGAAGGCCTGATGGAAGGGTTCCAGCTGTGGCTCAACCTGGCCGCCAGGGACAAGATGAGCGCGCCGTGGTACCGCGACATTCCCGCCGAAGCCGTGCCCCGCTTCACCCTGGACTCGGGCGCGACCGTGCAGGTGATCGCCGGCAGCTCCCACGGCGTCGCCGGCGCCGTGCAGCGCGAGGTGACGGAACCGCTGTACCTGGACATCGAGTTGCCTGCCGGCGCCACGTTCGAGCAGGCGCTGCCGGCCGGGCACAACGCGTTCCTGTACGTGTTCCGGGGCGAGGTCGTCGTCGAGGGTAAAGCCGTGCCGCAGGCCCGCATGGCGATCCTCGACAACGCCAAGGCCGCCGACGGCGTGCGCATCAAGGCGTCGCAACCGTCGCGCCTGCTGCTGATCGCGGGCCGGCCGCTGAACGAGCCGATCGCACAATACGGCCCGTTCGTGATGAACACGCAGGCCGAGGTGTTCCAGGCCGTCGAGGATTTCCGTAACGGGAAATTCACGGACAGCACGGCGGCTTCGGCGGCGTAAGCGCTCGAGCTGGTTTTGCGCGCGGGCGAGCGACCTGGGGTCCGCTCCCCGCGCATTTCCTTTTCTTGGTCTACACTAGCGCGCATTGCCCGATTGACGTTCGCTAACGATGCCGCTTCTCCCCGTCCTGTCGTCCCTGCTGTCCCGCGCCAGCCGCGCCCTCGGCCTGGAAAGCGTCGACGCCTTCCCGCCCGGCCACCGCTATTCCCACACGCGCTGGGACCGCGCCTATTTCGACATCGCTTCCGACCTCTCGGCGGACCAGATGGAGACGGCGATCTGCGAAGCCATCACGAACACCCCCACCGTCTTCGCCCACATCACCCATCCGACCCCGCGCATGCAGCGCGCGCTGCTGGCCATCATCCACGCGCGCCTGCGCCGCGGCGGCACGGCGCCGACGGACCTCGTCGCGATGCTGATCGACGCCTGCGACAGCCCGCGCACGCCGGAAGCCCTGCCCGGCCTGCGCGCGGCGCTGGCGTCCACGGACGGCTACGACCCGTCGATGCGCATCGCCCACCTGCAAGCCTGGCTGGCCGACATGCCGGCCGCCTTCGACGTCATCGAAGCGCCGGTGCGGGTGCGGGGCTGAGTGCCGCATCCCAGCGTGCGCGCAGGCGCATGAACGGCGCCTCGACGAGGACGTACAACAGCCCCCCGGCCGCCAGCGATGCCGCCATGCATGCGGCGACCGTGATCGCCTCCTCCGCCCCGTGGCCCGCCTGCGCCAGCCGTTGCGCGACGAGGATGCTGACGGATTTGTGCGTCAGGTAGATTGCGTACGACCACAACGCGAGGCCGGCCGCGCCCGGCACGCGCACGCGGTGCAGCAGGGAATGCGGCGCCAGCGCGGCCAGGATCAGCAGGGCAAAACCGAGGGCGAGCAGCGGGTAGCCGGCGACCGTCTGCGCAAATCCATAGTGATCGTCAAGAAACCATGCAAACGCGACACCGATGACGGCGGCCCCGGCCGCGAGCAGCGCATCGCCGTACGCAAGCAAGCGGCGCCACAACCCGGGCGCGCGATGCTTCAGCAGCGCGAGCGCCACGCCCGCCAGCAATTCGTCGGCGCGGCACCAGCTCGAGTAATAGATGTACTGGTAGTAGTAACCGAGTCGGTTAGGTGCATTCTCGCCGTCCTGCCAGATCGTCGCGCGGGCCAGCATGCCGCCCGCGACGGCCAACAGCAATGCGCCCCACGCCCAGCGCTGCCGCACGCCACCTTGCCCCAGTGCGGCACCGAGGATGGCGGCCGCCGGCAACAGCATGTAGAACTGCTCTTCGATGCACAGCGACCACGCGTGCGAAAACGCGGTGCCCGGCTGCAGATGGATGTTTTGCGTGAACGTCAGGTATTGCCACAGCGGGAGCATCGGCGTGTCGCCGCGCCACGCCGGCCACAGCGCGTACAGGGCCAGCACGGCCCAGAAATTGGGAAGCGTGCGCAGCAGCCGCCGCACGTAGAACCGGCCGAGTCCGAACCCGCTGGCGGAACCGAGCGCCGCCAAGATCTGGTTGCCGATCAGGTAGCCGGACAGCGCGAAGAACAGGTCGACGCCCGCCCAGCCCATCGTCCCGACCCAGCCGAACGTGGGCGCGTCGCTGACGAACAGCGTGTAGTGGTGCAGCACGACGAGCGTGACCGCAAGGGCGCGCAAGGTGTCGAGGCCGTGGATGCGGGACGCAGTCCCCGTATTGACGCCGTCCATGCTGACATTCTTCTACGAAAACCACGGATGATGCCATGGGCGGGGCCGGCACGCTACAATGCCGGCATTCTTTTTTCCTGGAACACGACGCATGATCCCCGCCAGCCAGCTGCACTTCAAGTCCGTCAACTACACCGGCCAGGGCCCCGGTCCGAAAGTCATCATCATGGGTGCCACGCACGGCAACGAAAAGTGCGGCACCCAGGCCATCCAGCGGATCATGGCGGAGATCGACGCCGGTACACTCCCCATCGTCAACGGCAGCGTGACCTTCGTCCCCATCGTGAACCCGAAGGCGTATGCGCAGAACACGCGCTCGGGCGACCGCAACCTGAACCGCGACCTGTCGCCGAAAGCGGAGCCGCACGACTTCGAAGACCACGTCGCCAACTGGCTGTGCCCGCTGCTGGCGCAGCACGACGTGCTGCTCGACCTGCACTCGTTCAACGCCGCGCACGGCGAACCGTTCGTGATGGTCGGCCCGCTCGACAACGACGGTCCGCTGGAGCCCTTCACGCACATGCGCGCCGAACGCGCTCTGGCACGCCGCCTGGGCGTGCGCCGCTTCGTCACGGGCTGGATGGCCGCGTACGGCGGGGGCGTCCAGCGCCGCTCGCGCGGCAACGCGCAGGAACTGCAAACGGTGCTGCGCTACGGCATGGGTACGACGGAATACATGCGCAGCACGGGCGGCTACGCGCTGACGCTCGAATGCGGCCAGCACCTCGACCCGCGCGCGCCGGACGTCGCGTACACCGCGATCATGAACACCCTCGCCTTCCTGAAAATCATCGACGCACCGGAACCGGAACCGATCCCGTTCGAACAGATGGAAGCGCTGCAGATGGTCGTCGTGCACGACAAGCTCGACGCCGGCGACCAGTTCACGCGCCAGTGGGCCAGCTTCGACCCCGTCGCGGAAGGCGAACAGATCGGCGTGCGCGCGGACGGCTCGCCCGTCGTCGCGGAATTCGCGGGCCGCATCCTGTTCCCGGACGTGAACGCCCAGCCGAACCACGAGTGGTACTACCTGACGCGTCCGAATCCCGCGTTCGGGCGCGAGTGATGTCGAGGTCTGCGGACTGACGCGGACGGTGCTACGATGTCCGGCACCGTCCACGCCGCCTTCAGACCATGACGTCCAACACCTTGTTCCTCATCCTCGGCATCCACGCGCTGGCGCTGATCTCACCGGGCCCCGACTTCGCCGTCGTGACCCGCACCGCCATCGTCTCCGGGCGCCGCGCCGGCCTGTGGGCCGCCGCCGGCGTCGCGACGGCGATCGGCATCTACGTCCTCATCTCGGTCCTCGGCATGTCGCTCGTGCTGGCCGCGCTGCCGGGCCTGTCGCGCATCCTGGCCGTCGTCGGCGCGCTGTACCTCGCCTGGCTCGGCATCCAGTGCCTGCGTTCCCGCGGCCAGTTGCCCGAGGCGCAGGCGGCCCAGGCCGGCCACAAGGCGTTCGTCAGCGGCTTCCTCACCAACCTCCTGAATCCGAAGGCCATGCTGTACTTCGGCTCGGTGCTGTCCCAGGCATTGAAGCCGGACCTGGCCACGGCCGACGTCGCCCTGCTCTGGACGCTGCTCGTCGCCGAGTCGCTGCTGTGGTTCGCGCTCGTCGCGCTGCTGTTCTCGTCGCGCCCCGTGCTGGCGTGGCTGCGCGCGCGCCTCGTCTGGCTCGACCGGACGGTGGGCGCCATACTGCTCGTGCTGGCCGCCAAGGTCTCCCTGCTCGCCGTGCGCTGAGCGCCGGATCAGCCGCAGGTTGCGCAGGTAGATCGCGACGCCAAGGCCCTGCCCGGCGACGAACACGGGATCGCGCCGGTGCAGTGCATAGGCGAGCAGCAAGAGCGCGCCGGCGATGCTCAGGTACCAGAACGACACGGGGATCACGCTGCGGCGGTTGCGCTCGCTGGCCAGCCACTGGATGACGAACCGCCCCATGAACACGGCCTGTCCGCCGAAGCCCAGCAGCAGCCACCCATCTACCTCAGCCATCCTGCCTCCTTCTCTGGACCCGCTGGACGAGCCGGACCAGGCCGATCTTCGGCGGCCACCAGCGCAGCTGCGGCGCGCGGATCGGCGGTGCTCGGGACAGGCAACCGATGTCCCAGGCGCCCCAGGCGACGCACGCGACCGCGAGCAGGCGCTGTGCCGGCAGGATCGCCGGAATGCCGATGTGGCGACTGACCACGAGGCTCGCCGCGACGGCCATCAGCAGCGCGCCGGCGAGCTTGCCGGCCGGTCCCGCCGTCTGCCATGGTCCGTGCCGGCTGGCCTGCAGCGCGAGGCCGCACCACGCGCCCAGCCAGCCGCCCAGCATGCCCCACAACACGTCCAGCGGCCAGTGCACGCCGACCATGATGCGCGACACCCCGACGAGACTGGCCAGCACGAGCAGCAGGCCGCGCCACAGCCGCCGGCCGCGCACGCCCATCGCCCAGATGCCGGCCAGCGCGAACGCGGCCGCGGCGTGGCCGGACGGGAACGACACGCGGCGGTAGGCCGGTCCGGCCTGGTGAAACGCGCCGCCCGCGAACACGGACAACGGACGCGGCACGTCGACGAACTCCTTCGTGACCTGGGTCCACAGGCCCGCCACGATGGCCGCCAGCAGCGCGGCCCAAAAGAGGCGCGGCGCGCGCCGGATCCAGGGCAGCACGAGCGCGAGCGCCACCGCGCCATCGCCCAGCATCGTCAGGTGGAACCACACGAGGTCGCCGACGGCCTGGCCGGTCCGGTTCAGCCACAGGAACAGCGCACGGTTGGTGTCCGTGGCGAGGATGCCGGCCACCAGCGCCAGCGCGACGGCGGGCGGAAGCCAAGTCCAGGGCGAGCGCAGCGAGACGGGCATCGCCTCACCCTTCCACGCGCACCAGCAGCACGCCGCCTTCGCGGTACAGCACGCGGACGGGCGACGGCAAACCGTCCAGCGCGTCGCTGCGCGTGAGGATGACGTCGCCCGGGCCCGGCGCGTCCGTCGCGGGCGTGACGGCGCCGCGGTAGACGGAAAAGCTGGGCACGTTGATGCGCCAGCTGCGCACGGGCCAGCCGGCCTGCCGGGCCAGCAGCGCGGCCCGCTTGACGGGGCCCTGCTGCAGCTCGGCCGCGGCGGGCAGCAGCAGGCCGCCGATGGCGTACGAACAGGCCAACGCCGCCGCGACGAGGCGGGGCCACGGCCCCCCCGTGCGCGGCCGTCCGGGCCACAGCATCAGCAGCACCACACTAGCGAGCAGCGCGACCGCCTGCGCATGCCAGGCCGGGCCAAGGACGTCGGTCCGCGCCAGCGCGTCGCGCACATAGGCGTTGCGCGCGCCCGGTGCGGCAAGGCGCAGTGCGGACGGCAGGGCCGCGACGGCGCCGCCCAGCACCAGCGCCGGCAACAGTGCCGCCACGCGGCTGCGCAGCGTGTGGCGCCGGCGCGCCATCAGGATGAACAGCGGCGTCGCGCCGTACAGCAGGTAATGCGTTAGCTTGGTGCCCGCCAGCGTGAAGAAGCCGAACACGAACAGGAACCAGCACCACAGCAGGGTGTCGAGCGGTGTCGCGCGCAGCCGCCGCATGCCGGGAAGCGTGGCGAGCAGGAGACCCGTGTACGGCAGCACGAGCAGCAGCAACGCCGGCAGGTAGAAGAACGGACTGCCCGCGTGCCCTTGCAACGGCACGAGGAAGCGTTCGACATTGTGGCGCATAAAAAAGCCGGCCAGGAACGCATCGCCCTGGGCCGCGTATTCCAGCGCATACCAGGGCCCCGCGACGCCGAGCAGGATCAGCCAGCCGGCCGGGTCGCGCACCGCGCGCCACCAGCCGGCCATCCGTCGCTGCAGCCCGAACGCGAGCAGGCTGGCCGCAGCCGGCACGAGCAGCGCGACCGGTCCCTTCGTCAGCACGCCGAGCGCGATCCAGAAGAATGCGCGGCGGCGCCAGCGCGGCCGCGGGTCGACGAGCTCGCGGTAGACGTCGAACAGCGCCAGCGCGAGAAACAGGTTCAGCAGCGCATCGGCGATCGCGCCCCGGCCGATCACGACGATGCCCGCGCTCGTGGCCGCGATGAACGCGGCGGCGCGGGCCGTGTCGCGGTCGACAACGCGGCGCGTGAACGTGTGAATCGCGGCGATCCACGCCGTGGCCGCGAGCGCGGACGGCAGCCGCAGCGCGAATTCGTCCAGGCCGAACAGGCGCACGGACGCGGCCTGCAGCCAGTAGATGAGAATCGGCTTGTCGAAGCGCGGCTGGCCGTTCAGCCACGTCGACACGTAGTCGCCGCGCACCAGCATTTCCCGCGTCGCTTCGCCGAACGCCCCCTCGTCCACGTCGAACAGCGGGATCGCGCCCAGGTTGTAAAACAGCCCAAGCCACACGGCCGCCGCGAGCAGGACCGGCCATGCCCATGCCGCCAACAGGGCGCGCGCCCCGGACGGGGGCACCGGTACCGTTTGACCACGCGCCGCGCTCATGGCCGCTCCCGTGCCGTACGCGGCCGCTGGTGGGACGGCAGGTCCTCGCCGCTGCCGCCGACCGTCTCGCGCACGAGATAGGCCGGCGCACCGCCCGCTTCGAACCAGGTCCGGGCCACCATTTCGGTGAGGATGCCAGTGCAGACGAATTGCGCCCCGATCACCACGAGCAGGATGGCCAGCAGGAGCAGCGGGCGCCCCGCGATGGCGGCGCCCTCGCCCAGCTTCTGCCACGCCAGCCACCCCAGTGCGGCGAGCCCGGCGCCGCCGCATCCGAGCCCGATGCGCCCGAAGAAGTAACCCGGGCTGGCGCGGAAGCGCACGAAGAACGCCATCGTGAGCAGGTCCAGCAAGACTTTCACGGCGCGCCCGAGGCCGTACGCGCCGTATTTCGAGCGGCCGTGACGGCGCGGGAAGTGACTCACCTCTTCCTCGCGGATGCGGTCCGGCGACGTGAGGGTCGCCATCCAGCTCGGGATGAAGCGGTGCATCTCGCCGTACAGGCGCACCTGGCGCAGCACGGCGGCACGGTAGACCTTCAGCGTGCAGCCGTAGTCGTGCAGCGGCACGCCCGTCAGCAGGCCGATCAGCCGGTTGCCCAGCCGCGACGGCAGGCGCCGCCACAGGCCGTCGCGGCGCGCGCGGCGCCAGCCGACGAGGAGGTCGAGGTCTTCGTCGAGCAGGCGGCGCACCATGCGCACGATGTCATGGGGATTGTTCTGCAGGTCGCCATCCAGCGTGGCGATGACGGTACCGCGCGCGAGATCGATGCCGGCCTGCATGGCGGCCGTCTGGCCGAAGCCGCGGCGCAGGATCGCGCCGCTCAAGTGCCGGGGCCCTGCGGCGACGGCCTCGCGGATGCGTTCGCTGGTACGGTCGCGGCTGCCATCGTCGACGAGGATCAGTTGCCACGGCCACGGCGCGCCCGCCAGCGCGGCCTGGACCTGGGTCACCAGCGGCAGCACGTTGTCTTCCTCGTCGCGCAGCGGCACGACGATTGAGAGCGAATGGCCCGCCCCGGATCCCGGCTCACGCATGGCGAACTCCGTGCCGGCCGGCGTGTGCAACCGGGCCCGGCTTCGCGATGAAGTCCATCATTCCATCTCCTTGTCGATGCCGGCCGCGGCGGGCTGGCAGCGGTATCTTCGCGCGCGGCCGCGATGCGGAGACGATTCAGGTCAAACGTGCGCGGATCGTGCGACAATCGGCAGTCTCGCAAGATCTCGACAGAACGACATGCGAATGGAGAATTACCCAAGGACAGTGTGGTGCGCGGTGCTGGCATGCGCGCTCGCCGCGGGCCCGGCGGCACGGGCGCTGGAGGTTCGCGTTGCCTCCCAGGAAGTGCTGGAACCGAAGTGGCTACGCGCAGGCGGACGCGTCACCGGCATCTGTCCGGACATCATGGCGGCCATCCAGAAGATCGAACCGCGCCTGCGCTTCACCGGCTACCAGCACACCAGCCGTTCGCTGTCCGGCATCGAAACGGGACTGGAGACGGGCACGCTGGATGCCGCCTGCGGCCTCGTGTCGTCGGCACGCCGGCTCGGCATCGGGCAGCCGGTGGGCAAGCCGATCTACCAGGTCCGTCATTACCTCGTGGTACGCAGGAACGATCCGGTGACGATCGAATCGGAGGAAGACCTCGCGCGGCTGGGCGACCTCGTCACGACGCAGCGCGCCTCGGTATTCACGGAACGCCTGGTCGCGGCCGGTGTGCGGATCGACGATGCGACCGACGACAACCGCGCGAACCTGCGCAAGATCCTGGCCGGCCACGGCCGCTTTGCCTACGTCAACGACCTCACGCTGCACTACCTGATCCGCCAGGAAGGGCTGGAAAACCGCGTGCGCGTGCTGCCGGTCGTGCTGGCCGACGAGCCGACGTATTTCTGGGTCAGCCGCAGGGCCGCGCCCGCGCTCGCGCCGCTGCTGGGCGCGGCCCTCGACGAGCTGAAGACCCGCGGCGAACTGGACCGCATCTACGCACGCTGGGCCGGCACGCCCTGATGTTGCCCCAGACTCTGATCAGGCCGGCGTCAGCAATTTGAGGCCGACGATGCCGGCCGCGATGAGACCGATCGACAGCAGCCGCAGCGCACCGGCCGGCTCGCCCAGCAGCACCATGCCGGCCACCGCCGTGCCGATCGTGCCGATGCCGGTCCAGACCGCGTAGGCGGTACCGAGCGGCAAAGTCCGCAGCGCCAGGCCGAGCATGCCGACGCTGCCCGCCATCGTGGCGAGCGTAAACACGGATGGCCACAGGCGCGTGAATCCCGCCGTGTACTTGAGTCCGACCGCCCACGCGACTTCCAGCAGGCCGGCCACGGCCAGGTAGATCCAGCTCATCGATTGCTCCTGCCCGACGAAAAACCGGCCAGTATAGCAGCGGTCCCGCGATGCCGCCCCGGCACGGCGAAATCGAGCCGTCCTCTGCAGGATTTCCGACCCTGCTTTAAGATGCCCTCTTGCGCCGCACGAACGCGGCGGATCAACGAAACAGGAGTACCGATGACGACTTTGTTTGACCCGATCAAGGTCGGCAGCCTCGAGCTGCCGAACCGCATCATCATGGCGCCGCTGACCCGCTCGCGCGCCGTGGGCGCCGGCCGCGTGCCGAACGCCCTGATGGCCGAATACTACGTACAGCGTGCCTCGGCCGGTCTGATCCTGTCGGAAGCGACCTCGGTGACCCCGATGGGCGTGGGCTATGCCGACACCCCGGGCATCTGGTCCGACGAGCAGGTCGAAGGCTGGAAGCAGGTCACCGCCGCCGTGCATGCCGCAGGCGGCCGCATCTTCCTGCAGCTGTGGCACGTGGGCCGCATCTCCGACCCGCTCTTCCTGGACGGCGAGCTGCCGGTCGCGCCGTCGGCCATCCAGCCGAAAGGCACCGTCAGCCTCGTGCGCCCCGTGAAGCCGTACGTCACCCCGCGCGCGCTGACGCTCGAGGAGATCCCCGCCATCGTCGCCGCCTACCGCAAGGGCGCGGAGAACGCGAAGAAGGCCGGCTTCGACGGCGTCGAGATCCACGGCGCCAACGGCTATCTGCTCGACCAGTTCCTGCAAGACAGCACCAACCAGCGCACGGATGCGTATGGCGGCTCGATCGAGAATCGTGCCCGCCTGATGCTGGAAGTGACGGATGCGTGCATCGAGGTGTGGGGCGCCGACCGCGTCGGCATGCACCTGGCCCCGCGTCGCGATGCCCACGACATGGGCGACTCCACGCCGCTGGACACGTTCGGCTACGTGGCCCGCGAGCTCGGCCGGCGCGGCATCGCGTTCATCTGCGCGCGCGAAGCGATCGGCGCGGATCGCCTCGGCCCGCAGCTGAAAAAGATCTTCGGCGGCGTCTACATCGCCAACGAAAAGCTGACGAAGGAAAGTGCGGAGCAATTGCTGACGAGCGGAGACGCGGATGCGGTCGCCTTCGGCCAGTGGTTCATCGCGAACCCGGACCTGCCGGAGCGCCTGAAGCGCAATGCGCCGCTGAACGCGCCGCGTCCGGACAAGTTCTACGCGCCGACCGCCGAAGGCTATACGGACTATCCGGCCCTGCGGGCCAACGGCTGACGTCGCCTTGATGTGCGGACGGACGCCCTGTTCGTCCGAACATCTTCTTCCTTTCTCATGCATATATCCCGGTAAAAAAACCTACATTCGCAGGCGTCACCGATACGAATACTATTGCTGACATGATATTCTTGTGAGATTCCTACGGGCCGTGGCCACAAGCCGCGGCCTTCGTTCAGCCTCGCAAGGAGTCCCGTGAAGACCTGCCACCCCCGCCTGATGCCGCTCGCCGTCGCCACCGCGCTGGCGTTTGCCTCTACCCCTTTTGTCCACGCCGCCCCAGGCAAAGCGAACAGCGCGGCGCGTGCCGACAACGCCTACCTGTCGCAACTCGACGCGGCCGCCCGCTCGGCGCGCGTGTCCAACGTCGACTACCTGCTCGATTTCACGCTCACCGGCAAGGAGACGTTCAGCGGTACGACGACCCTGGCGTTCGACCTGAAGGATGCGGACAGCCCGCTCACCGTCGACCTCGACAAGGCCACGATCAAGTCGCTGACCGTCAACGGCAAGACCGTCACGCCGCGCTACAACGGCTGGTTCATCACGCTGCCCGCCCAGGATCTGGTCAAGGGCCGCAACACCGTCGTCGTCGCCTACGAACGCCCCCACAGCACGAACGGCGAAGGCCTGCACCGCATGGTCGATCCCGTCGATGGCCGCGTCTACACGTATTCGCATTTCGAACCGGCCGCCGCGCACCAGATGTTCGCCGTGTTCGACCAGCCCGACCTGAAGGCCACATACCAGGTGACCGTGAGCGTCCCGGCCGACTGGCAGGTGATCTCGACGACGCGCGAGACGAACGTCGCCCCGGCCGGCGACCTGCGCCGCTGGACGTTCGCGAAGACCAGGAAGCTGAGCCCGTACAATTTCTCGATGCACGCCGGTCCCTACAAGATGTGGGAAGACACGAGCGGCAAATACCCGATGCGCCTGTTCGCGCGCCAGTCGGTCGCCGCGCAGGTCAAGCCGGCCGAATGGTTCAAGTACACGAAGGCCGGCCTCGCGTTCTTCGACGATTACTTCGGTATTCCCTACCAGTTCGAGAAGTACGACCAGGTGCTCGTGCCGGACTTCCTGTACGGCGCGATGGAAAACGCCGCCGCGATCACGTTCGCCGAGCGCGGCTTCATGTACAAGGCCGACATGACGGCCGAACAGCGCGCGCGCCTCGCCTACGTCATCATGCACGAGATGGCGCACCAGTGGTTCGGCGACCTCGTCACGATGCAGTGGTGGAACGGCCTGTGGCTGAACGAAAGCTTCGCGTCGTTCATGGGCACGCTGGCGACGGCCGAGGCCACGGAGTTCAAGGACGCGTGGCGCGCCTTTTATTCGGAAGGCAAGCAGCGCGCCTACGCGCAGGACCAGCGCACCACCACGCACCCGATCGAAGTCCCGGTGCCGTCGACCCGGAACGCGTTCGACAACATCGACAACATCACGTATTCCAAAGGCGCGTCGACCCTGATGCAGCTGCGCCACCTGCTGGGCGCCGACGTGTTCCGCAAGGGCGTGCACAACTACCTCGTCAAATACCAGTACCGCAACGCGAAGCTGGACGACTTCATCGGCAGCCTCGGCCAGGCCGCCGGCCGCGACCTGACGGGCTGGACGAAGGAATGGCTGTACCAGCCGGGCGTCAACACGGTCGCCGCCGACTACACCTGCAAGGCCGGCAAGGTCACCGGCTTCACGCTCACCCAGACCGCGCAGAGCAAGGCCCTGCCGACCCTGCGCGAACAACGCGTGCAGGTCGCCGCGTTCCGCCTGGAAGGCAAGGAGTACAAGCTCGAACGCAACGTCGCCGTCACGTACAAGGGTTCGAAAACGCCGGTCCCGGCCATGAACGGCGCGGCCTGCCCGGACCTCGTCTACCCGAACTACGACGACTGGGGCTTCGTGAAGGTCCAGCTCGATCCGCGCTCGTTCGACAGCGCACGCAGCCACCTGGCCTTTGTTGCCGACCCGTTGCTGCGCGCCATGCTGTGGCAAAGCCTGTGGGACGGCGTCCGCGACGGCAAGCTTGCCCTCAACGACTTCCTGTCCACGGCACTCAACAATGCGCCGCAGGAAAAAGACTACACACTGCTCGGCGACGTGCTCGGCAAGGTCCTCGGCGCGAAGCGCTATCTCGACCTGATGGATCCGCAGGCCGCATACGCCCAGGCGGTCACCCGCCAGCTGGAAGACATGGCCTGGACCAGCACCCTCGCGAGCAAGGGCGACGACAACTTCCAGCGCCGCTGGTTCGGCACCTATGTCGACGTCGCCAGCTCGCCGGACGCGCTGCGCCGCCTCGCCGCCCTCCTCGACGGCAAGGAACAGGTCGACGGCCTGGCGATCAACCAGGATCTGCGCTGGGCGATCATCGGCCGCCTGAACCGCTACAACTACCCCGGCGCCGCCGCCCTGATCGACGCCGAGCAGGCGCGCGACAAGTCCGACGCCGGCCAGGCCGCCGCCCTGGCGGCCGTCGTCAGCCGCCCCGATCCGGCCGTCAAGACCGAATGGCTGGACACCGTGCACGACCTGCAGACGAAGCTGCCGTTCTCGAAGGTGCGCACGGCGATGGAGCACCTGTACCCGGCCGAGCAGCACGGCCTGGGCGAGCAGACGGCAGGCGCGCGTCTTGCACGCCTGCCGCAGCTCGACAAGACGGCCGGTCCTGTCTTCATGCGCGCCTACGGTCCGGCACTGATCCCGGCCGGCTGCACGCCGGCCAGCGTCCAGCGCCTGCAAGCGGCGGCCGACGCCGGCAAGGACCTGTCCGCCGGCACCCGCCGCGCCCTCGTCGACGCGGTGGAGGACGCGCAGCGCTGCGTCACCATCAAGCAGGCGATGACCGCGCACTGACCATGCGGAACGGCGCATACACGCTGCCCAACGCCACGTTCGACGCGCGCCGGCGCGGCGTGCTGGCGTTCACGTGCGCCGCCCACCTGCTGGCGCTGTTCCTGTGGACGCAGGAACGGCGCGCCCTTCCCGTTCGGCCGCCCCAGGCCGTGACGATCCTCCTGCAAACCGACCGTGCCCAGCCTGCGCGGCCGCCGCTGGACGCGGACATGCACCTGCTGCCCGTGCCGTCGATGCCGGCCGCGCCGCCCATCGCCGCGCCCGCGATGCAGCCCGAACCCGCGCACCGTGCCGATGACGACGATCTACAGCACGCCACCCGGCGCAACCGGCATGCCGACATACGTGCCGACGCACCTGCCGACGCCGCGCCCGCCGCCGCACCACCGGCGCCGGACACCCTCGCGCCCAACCCCATCGACACGGCCCAGCCGGTCGCCCCGAACACGGACGCGCGCGCCGCGCAAGGCGGCATCGTGGCCGGTCTCGCGAAGCAGCAGGCCGGGCGCGTCGACCGTGAACTTCGCAAGGGTAAATCGGGCGTGCCGACCGAAGCCGATACCCCGGCGGCCCGCTTCCAGCGCGGAGTCGAGTCCGCCTACATCGACCGCTCGCTGACCTGGCAGTCGGACACGTACACGTCGCCGGACGGCGTGGTCATCTACCGCTTCCGCCAGGGCAATCGCGTGCGCTGCCGCCGCGCCGGCGGCGTCGGCATGCCCCTTGCCGGGATGCCGGGCACCGGCTCGATCACCGCGGCAAGCGCGGGCGCCGCCGGCGCCACCGACTGCCCCAAGGGCGTCGTGTGGAACCAGGACTGATGATCGTCGCCGCACTGCCCTAGCGCCGTGCCGACCTGGCCGGCCTGTCGCCGCTTCCTCCTTCCTCGCCATTGCCCGGCTGTTCCGGCGCGCGGCACAGCTCGGCCATCCGTTCCCATGCCCCTTCGGCCTGGCAATGCAGGGGGGCATACGCCTGCAGCGCCTTGGACAGGTCGATCGGCTTCATCCCGTTGACCCGGACGTTGTTGTTCACCTTGATGCACATGACGTCCTGCCACGCCGCCGAGTAATTGCGGGGGATGGGTACCGGCCCACGCAACCTGCGTGCTGCCGTTTCACACGCGTCCTGCTTCAGGTACTGCCCCCGCAGGTTGGCCTGGTCGAGCGTCACGTCCAGGCCCTGCTGCAGGTACAACAGAAGAATCATCGTGTACATCGTCGCCCCTCCGTCATTTGCATAGACCGTACGCCATTCCGGCAGTTCGCTGCGCACACCTGAGCTGGATCAGTCCGCGGCATCGGTGCCGCGCTAGCCTGACGATCTCGAAAGGACGGCCATGCTCACACTGATTACCTGGAACATACAATGCGCCCGCACGCCGGACGACGGCGCCGACCTCGACCGCGTCGTCGACCGCGTGCTGGCGTTCGGTGCCCGCTTCGACATCCTGCTGCTGCAGGAAGTCGGCTGCGGCCTGCCCGCGCGCGACGGCCGCCCCATCGGCGACCAGTTCGCGGGGCTCGCCCGGCGCCTCGACCACCTGCACGCCGCGTCCGCGTTCGCCCTCGACGCGTGCAACCCGGACGGGTCCCCGCGCCGCCTCGGCTGCATGACGTTCGCGCGCGGCCACATCGTCCACGTGCGCCGCCACGCCCTGCCCTGGCCGTCCGATCCCGGGGTGCCGGCGATGCCCCGCGCCGCCCTCGAGACCGTCGTCGCGACGGCGGACGGCATGCTGCGCGTGCTGAACGTCCACCTCGAATATTTTTCCGCGCGCCAGCGCATGGCCCAGGTCGCTCACCTGCGCGAGCTCCAGGCGGAAGCGCTCGCGCACGCGGGCGCCGCCGGCGCGCCGGCGGCGCCGCCCGACGGTCCGGGCGGCGTCCCGTTCGCGCCGCTGCCGCATCCCGCCGCCGCCGTGCTCGCCGGCGACTTCAACATGGTGCCCGGTTCGGATGGCCGCGCGCGCCTGCTGGCGCCCGGGCCGGACGGTGGCGCCCTGTGGCGCGACGCCTGGGAACTGGCGCATCCCGGCGAACCGCATGCGCCGACCGTGGGCCTGCACGACACCACGGCCGAACCGCCCCGCACGTTCGATTACGCCTGCGTCAGCCCCGCGCTGGCGCCACGGGTGCACACGGTCCGCGTCGATACGGCCGCGAGCGGATCCGACCACCAGCCGCTGCTGCTGGAGCTGGCATGAACAGCCCGGCCGTAAAGACCATCCTGTGCGCGCGCCGACGTAGAATAGGCGGCACCGCAGCAACTGGAAGGACTTGTCTTGGATTGGGATTTCCCACACCCGTTCACCCTGCCCCGCGTGCCCGAAGCGGCCGACATCGACGGGCTGAACCACACCAACAACGCCGTCTACGTCCGCTGGTGCGAACAGGCCGGGTGGGCCCACTCGGAGGCGCTGGGCCTGTCGCTGGACGATTACCGGCGCCTCGACCGCGCCATGGCGATCCGGCGCGGCGAATACGATTACCTGCTGCCGACCTTTGCCGGCGAGGCGCTCGTGCTCGGCACATGGCTCGTCGCGGGGGACGCCAAGCTGGCAATGGAACGCCGTTTCCAGCTCGTGCGCGAACGCGACGGCGCGACGGTGCTGCGCGGCCGCTGGGACCTCGTGTGCATCGAACTGTCGAGCGGGCGCCCGCGCCGCATGCCGCAAGCGTTCCTGGACGCGTACATGACGGTGGTGGTGGACGCGCAGGCCGCGTCCTGACGCGCCGCGGGGCAGCGCCCGCGCGGACGTCAGCCGCCATTTCCCTTCTGTGCCCGCACGAGCCAGCGCAACGCGCCCCACAACAGCAGGATGGCGATTACCGACGAGGCCCCCAGCACCAGCAGCGTGAGGTCGTACCGGGCGTTGCCGAAGATCCAGGCACCGCCCGACACGACCGTGAAGATGTTCGCGAACACGAAGAATTTCGCGGCCGTCAGCAGGCAGTGCCGTGCCGCCCGGTCGCGAACGGCCGGGTCGGCGGACTCGAGGTCCCGTTCGAGCGCCTGCGACGCCGTACTGGCGCTTTCCAGATACCGGTAGATATAGCTCGCGACCACGCTGCTCGCCACGCCCACGAGGACGAGGACGATGTCCTTGGCTTCGATCTGGATGTTCATGGTCTCGGGTCCGTGGGTCCACCGTCCGGCCGGCTGCCGTCGACGTTCGAGTGGAACGAGGCCGCAAGATTCCGTGCGCGCGACCGCCAGGCCGATGCGATCAAGCACCGCCCGCGCGCGCTGGCATCACTCGGCGTCGATGAGGGGCGCAGACTATGACGGCGCACTGAACCGCGGTCAGCGCATCGCCAGCGGCCGGCGCCGGCCCGGCGGCGGAAAGCCGGCGTCCAGCAGCGCCAGGTCGTCGGCCGTGAGTTGCGGCGCGAGGTCCAGCGCGGCGCGGTTGGCGCGCACGTGGGCCGGCCGCACGGCCTTCGGGATCGTGACGACGCCGTCCTGGCGCAGCAGCCACGCCAGCGCCACCTGGGCCGGCGTGACGCCATGGCGGCGCGCCACCTCGCCCAGTTGCGGACGGGTCAACAGCGGCCGCTGCTCGGCCGGCGTCGATTCCAGCGGCGAGTACGCCATCACGGGGATGCCGCGCGCGCGGCACCACGGCAGCAAATCCCATTCGATGCCGCGCTGGACCAGGTTGTACAACACCTGGTTCGCCGCGATGCCGGCACCGCCGGGCAGCGCGGCCGCTTCCAGCATGTCGTCCGTGTCGAAATTCGAGACGCCGTACGCGCGGATCTTGCCCTCGTCGCGCAGGCGCTCGAACGCCTCCAGCGTCTCCGCCAGCGGCACGCTGCCGCGCCAGTGCAGCAGATAGAGGTCGAGATGGTCCGTGCGCAGCCGGCGCAGGCTGCGCTCGCACGCGGCGCGCACGCCCGCGCGCGAGGCATTGTGCGGATAGACCTTGCTGACGAGGACAACGCCGTCGCGGCGGCCGGCGATGGCCGCGCCTACCACTTCCTCGGCACCGCCTTCGCCATACATCTCGGCCGTGTCGATCAGGGTCATGCCGAGATCGAGGCCGAGCCGCAGCGCGGCCACCTCGGCCGCGCGGGCGGACGGATCCTCGCCCATGTTCCAGGTGCCCTGGCCGAGGATCGGGAGCTGCATCATTTCGCCGCCCTGGCCGTCGCGATCTGGTCGAGGATGTGCTTCGGCACGGCGGCGTAATGCTTGAACTCCATCGTGTACGTGGCCCGCCCCTGCGTCAGCGACCGCAGGGTCGTCGAGTAGCCGAACATTTCCGCCAGCGGCACGACCGCGTTGATCAGCTTCCCGCCGCCGCCCGGGATCTCGTCCATGCCCTGCACGACGCCGCGCCGCGTGGACAGGTCGCCCATCACGTTGCCCGTGAATTCCTCGGGCGTCTCGACCTCGACCTGCATCATCGGCTCGAGCAGTTCCGGCGACGCCTTGCGCATGGCGTCCTTGAACGCCATCGACGCGGCGACGCGGAACGCGTTCTCGTTCGAGTCCACGTCGTGGTACGAACCGAACGTCAGGGTCGCGCGCACGTCCACGACCGGATAGCCCGCCAGCACGCCGTTCGGCAGCGTCTCCTGGATGCCCTTGTCGACCGCGGGGATGAACTCGCGCGGCACGACGCCGCCCTTGATGGCGTCGACGAACTCGTAGCCCTTGCCCGGCTCGAGCGGTTCCAGCTTCAGCACGACGTGGCCGTACTGGCCCTTGCCGCCCGACTGCTTGACGAACTTGCCTTCGACGTTCTCGACGGCCTTCTGGATCGTCTCGCGGTACGCCACCTGCGGCTTGCCGACGGTCGCCTCGACGCCGAACTCGCGCTTCATGCGGTCGACGAGGATCTCCAGGTGCAGCTCGCCCATGCCGGACATGATCGTCTGGCCCGACTCCTCGTCCGTGCGCACGCGGAACGACGGGTCTTCCTGCGCGAGGCGCGACAGCGCGATGCCCATCTTTTCCTGGTCGGCCTTCGTCTTCGGCTCCACGGCCTGCGAGATCACGGGTTCCGGGAACGTCATCTTTTCCAGCACGATGACCTTGTCCGGGTCGGACAACGTATCGCCCGTCGTCACGCCCTTCAGGCCGACGGCCGCCGCGATGTCGCCCGCGAAGACCTCCTTGATCTCCTTGCGTTCGTTGGCGTGCATCTGCAGGATGCGGCCCAGGCATTCCTTCTGGCCCTTGGTCGGGTTGTACACGGTGTCGCCCGAATTCACGACGCCCGAGTACACGCGGAAGAACGTCAGCTGGCCGACGAACGGGTCGGTCATGATCTTGAAGGCGAGCGCGGAGAACGGCTCGTCATCGGACGGATGGCGTTCCAGCGGCTTGTCGTCCTCGTCGTGGCCGGCGATCGCGGGCACGTCCACCGGCGACGGCAGGTATTCGATGACGGCGTCCAGCATCGCCTGCACGCCCTTGTTCTTGAACGCGGAGCCGGCCAGCATCGGCACGATCTCGCCCGCGATCGTGCGGGCGCGCAGCGCGGCCTTGAGCTCGTCTTCCGTGAGCGCCTCGCCGTTCAGGTATTTTTCCGTCAGCTCGGGCGTCGCCTCGGCGGCGGCCTCGATCATCGTCTCGCGCCATTTCTCCGCGACGGGCACGAGGTCGGCCGGGATGTCTTCGTAGCTGAAGCGCACGCCCTGGCTCGCGTCGTCCCAGCGGATCGCGCGCATCTTGACGAGGTCGATCACGCCCTCGAAGTGCTCTTCCGCGCCGAGCGGGATCTGGATCGGCACGGCGTTGCCCTTCAGGCGGTCCCTGATCTGCTGCTGGACGCGGAAGAAGTCGGCGCCCACGCGGTCCATCTTGTTGACGAACGCGATGCGCGGCACCTTGTACTTGTTGGCCTGGCGCCAGACGGTCTCGGACTGCGGCTGCACGCCGCCGACGGAATCGTAGACCATGACGGCGCCGTCGAGCACGCGCATCGAGCGCTCGACCTCGATCGTGAAGTCGACGTGGCCCGGCGTGTCGATGATGTTGATGCGGTGCTCGGCGAAGTTGCCGCCCATGCCCTTCCAGAAGGCCGTCGTCGCGGCCGAGGTGATCGTGATGCCGCGTTCCTGTTCCTGTTCCATCCAGTCCATCGTCGCCGCGCCGTTGTGCACCTCGCCGATCTTGTGATTCACCCCGGTGTAGAACAGGATGCGCTCCGTGGTGGTGGTCTTGCCGGCATCGATGTGGGCGCTGATGCCGATGTTGCGGTAACGCTCGATGGGGGTCTTACGGCTCATCACAATCTCCTGTGGATACGGAACGCCAATGTAAGTGCATATACCCCCACTTTCAAGGCCGGGCCGCGTGAACCGGTCTTAAGGCAGGGGGCATGACTGCACAATGTAACTGAAGTGCGGCGTTCGTGCTGGAGATGCCGCCTGAACGTCGCCCCCCGCGGAGGAGGGATGGCGCCACGGGCGCGGCGACGGCTCGAACCCGGAGCCCCGCCTGCGCGGGGATGACGGATCATGCGCTACGGATGAATCAGCCGACGATGGTCTGCAGCCCCCGCGCGGGTATCTCGACCGCGACCTCCTGCCGGTCGACGAACAACCGGTAGCGCTGCGGCTGGTCGCTGCGGTTCATGACGACGACGGCGAGGCGCCCGTCCGCGTTGCGGAACGCCGTCGCGTCGAGGGTGCTGCGGCTCGTCGTGGCGCCCACGCGGCGCGCCTTCGGCCGGATGTAGCGGCTGAAGTGGCCGATGGCCGTGTAGATGGGCGTGAACACGAGCTGGCCGTCGTCGTTCGCGTGCAGCGGCGCGAAGCAGAAATTGTTCTTGTGGTTCGGGCCGCCGCGGCTGTCGAGCAGCATGTTCCAGTCGACCCAGCCGCTGGAGCCCGCGTTCAGGTCCGCGATCATCTCGCGGCCGTAGCGTTCGCCGTTGGCCCAGTCCTGCAGGCGCGCGGGATCGAATTTCTCGATGCAGCCTTCCGTCATCAGCAGGTTCACGTCCGGCCAGGCCGCATGCACGGCGGCAACGTTGCGGTGCATGGGTTCGCCGCCCGCCCACGTCTCGTACCAGTGGTAGCCGACGCCCCAGATGTACGGCCGCGCCTTCGCATCCGCGAGAATCGTCGCGGCGCGCTGCGGCAGCAGGTCGCGGTTGTGGTCCCACACGATGACTTTCCTGCCGCCCAGTCCCGCCGCCTTCAGCGCCGGGCCGAGGTGGTCGCCGAGGAAGCGCGTTTCCTCGTCCGCGCTGAAGATCATCGACTCCCACTTCTGCTTCGCCATCGGCTCGTTCTGCACCGACAGGCCCCACAGCGGGATGCCGGCCGCTTCGTACGCCTGCACGAATTTCACGACGTAGCGCGCCCACGTGTCGCGGTACTCGGGCAGCAGGCTGCCGCCGGCGAGCATGCTGTTGTTCGACTTCATCCATGCCGGCGCGCTCCACGGGCTGGCGAACACGCGCATGTCCGTGCCGTGGGCGCGCGCGGCCGCCAGCGCGGCGCGCAGCAGCGGCACGCGCAGCTTCAGGTCCGGCGCGATGCTGAACGATGAGAGCGACCGGTCGCCGTCGTGCACGTACGTGTAGCTGCCGCTGCCGAAATCGGAACTGTGGATCGTCGTGCGCAGGACGTTGTAGCCAAGGCCCGCGCGCGGGTCGAAGTAAGCCGCCAGGAATGCCTGCTGCTGCGCCGGGGTCAGGGTCGCGTGGACCTCGGCGACGGCGTCCGTGACGGCGCCGCCGAAGCCGAACACTTCCTGGTAGCGCTTCGACGTGTCGACGAAGACGGCGATGTCCGTCTCGGGCGGCTGGCCCGCCGGCTGGAAGGCGCCGAGCGGACGCGCGGCGAAGCGGTCGGCGCCGGGGGCGGACGTCACGACCTGCCAGCCGGTGCCGCCGGCCGCCGGGGCGGTTGCGGGCGCCGCCGCGGTCCGGCCGGCCACGGCCACCTGTCCGCCCATCAGTGTCGCGGCGCCCAGCAGCCGCATCGCATCTCGTCTCGTCGTCATCGTGTCTCCTGTCTGTGTTGTCGGCCGCGCGATTGGAAACGTTACCAATCGAAGTCGGACGACTATACCACTCGTCGTTTCACGATGTCAAAAGACGTGTCAAAGGATCTCCCGCACCAGCTCGGCCGGCCGGCACAGCCGCACACCCTTGTTCGTGACGACGAACGGACGATTGATGAGGATCGGATGCGCGACCATCGCGTCGAGCAGCGCGTCGTCGGTCGTGGCCGGGTCATCCAGGCCGAGTTCCTTGAACAGCGCTTCCTTGCTGCGCACGGCGTCGCGCACTTGCAAACCCGCGCGGGCGATCAAGTCCTTCAGCTCGTCCCGCGTCGGCGGCTGCGCGAGATAGTCGACGACGCGGGGTTCGGCGCCGGTCGCGCGGATCGTCTCCAGGGTCGTGCGCGACGTGCCGCAGCGGGTATTGTGAAAAATCGTGATATCCATCTTGAAAATCCTTGTTTGAGAGGCAAGGATGATACCGACGCGACCGCAACGCTTCCAGTCTTTTTGCTTGTCCGCCTTCTGGTAGCGCTATAAAATGCCCGGTTTGCTTGCCGAGGCGCAATCATCATTGCTTGCAGGCGGCCCGCCGTATGGAGAGAACATGGACGACTACCTGGTGCGCCCCGAGGGGTTGCCGACCTGGCGCCAGCGCGCCGCGCTGCGTCTGCTGAACGCATTCGGCTGGCGCTTCAATTTCAAACCCCTGCCCGGTCCGCACGGCATCGTGGTCGTGTATCCGCACACGTCGAACTGGGATTTCCCCATCGGCCTGTTGGCCAAGTGGGCCGTCGGCATCCAGTTCCGCTGGCTCGCCAAGGATTCGCTGTTCCGCGGCCCGATGGGCGCCCTCATGCGCTACTGGGGCGGCGTGGCCGTCGACCGCAGCTCGCCGCAGGGCGCGATCCGGCGCCTCGCGCAGACGATGCACGCGGCCGACTGGTTCTGGCTCGCCATCACGCCGGAAGGCACGCGCAGCTACCGGCCGCACTGGAAGAGCGGCTTCTACCGCATCGCGCTGGCCGCCGACGTGCCGGTGCTGCTCGTCGCGCTCGACTACGGCAAGAAGGTCATCGACGTCACGCGTACGCTGGCGATGACGGGCGACGAGGCGGTCGACATGGCCGCCATCGCGCAGGCGTACGACGGCGTGCGCGCGCTGTATCCGGAGAACGCGGCGCCGATCCGGCTGACCGAACCGGGGTCGCGTTCAGACGACGCCCGCAAGCAGGTATAAGCCGGCCGCGCCGATCGCGGCGCCAGCCATCCGGCGCACGCGTTCCCCCGGCAACGCGCCGGCCAGCATCAGCAGGGCGCTCGCGACGAGGAAGCCGGCGCCGCTCGCCATCCCCGCCAGTTCCCGCCCGTGCGCCAGCCCGTGCAGGAACGCGCATCCCCCCACGACGACGATCGCCACCTGCGGCGGCAGGCGCCGCTGCAGGCCCGGCGCGCACGCAACCAGGGCGCCCAGCAGCAGCACGGTCGCGGCGATCGACGTCTCCAGCGCGGGCAGCACGAGGCCCGCGCCGGCGCAGGCCGCGCCGAGCGCCATCATCACGAGGAACGCGGGCGGCAGCACGGCGCCATGGCGCTGCTGCCGGCTCCACAGGCCGACCGCCAGCAGCGCGCACAGGTGATCCAGCCCCGTCAACGGATGCAGCAGGCCGGCCGTGAAGCCGCCGTCGGGATGGCCCGGATGCGCGGCCGCCGGCAGCGCCACGGCAAGGGTCGCAAGCGCGGCGACCGCGCCACCCAGGCGCGTGGACGGACGCGGGCACGGGCCTTCATGACGCACGCGGACGTTCGTGTTGTCGTTCCATTTCATGGCTTTCCCCTTTCATTGGTCAAGTAATCCCTGCTCGCGGATGAAGCAAACGACGGTGTCCACGCCCTCGCCCGTGCGCAGGTTCGTGAACACGAACGGCCGCGCCCCGCGCTGGCGCCGTGCGTCGCGCGCCATCACGTCCAGGTCGGCGCCCACGTGCGGCGCGAGGTCCGTCTTGTTGATGATGAGGAGGTCGGAGCGCGTGATGCCCGGCCCGCCCTTGCGCGGGATCTTTTCGCCGCCCGCCACGTCGATAACGTACAGGGTGAGGTCCGACAGCTCGGGGCTGAACGTGGCCGCGAGGTTGTCGCCGCCGGATTCCACCAGCACCAGTTCCAGTGCCGGAAAGTCGGCCTGCAGCCGCGCGATGGCTTCCAGGTTGATCGACGCATCCTCGCGGATCGCCGTGTGCGGGCACCCGCCCGTCTCCACGCCCATCAGCCGCTCGGACGGCAGCGCATTCGCGCGCAGCAGGATCTCCATGTCTTCGCGCGTGTAGATGTCGTTGGTGATCACGGCCATGTCGTAGCGGTCGCGCATGCGCCGGCACAGCATCTCGCACAGCGCCGTCTTGCCGGAACCGACCGGACCGCCGATGCCCACCCGCAGGGGATTCGATGTCATTGCTTTACCTCTTTCAGGAACGGTATAACCGCCCATGCTGCACCTCGTGCCGCATCGACAGCATGGACAGGCCGGGCGACCAGTTCGACAGGTCCGCATCGGGCAAGGCGCGCGCCGTGGCGGCCGCGCGTTCGAGGTCGGGCCGCAGCGACAGCAGCAGCCGCTGCCCCGCCACCTGCCCCAGCGGCACCGACTTCACGCACACGAGCACCTGGTTCTCGGCCCACGCGAACAGCAGCGCCAGCAGCGCCTCTTCGTGCGGGATGTCGAGCGCGTCGACGGCGCATGCATAGGCGGCCGGCAGCGTCACCTCGTCGCCCAGCAGGCTCACGTCGGCCACGCCCAGCTCCGCGATCAGGCGCGTGAGCGAATAGCCCATCTGGACGGTCTCCGCGCGCGACTCGGCCGTGTCGCGCGACGCGAGGAAGCAGGCGCTCCACTCGTCGACGCCGGCGGCATCGCGCGCGGCGAACGCGTTCAACAAACGCCACAGCAGCGGCGCGTCCCAGCGCGCCAGCACCTGGTCGAGATAGCGCACGAGCCACGCATGCGCGCTCACCGCATCGTGCACGCGGCCTTCCTCGATGGCCGTCTCCAGGCCCTGCGAATAGCTGTAGCCGCCGATCGGCAGCGCCGGGCTCGCGAACTGCAGCAGGTGCAGCAGGCTCGCGGCGTTCATAGGTCCGCCGGACGGTGGATCTTTTGCCGCAGCGGCACGGGCGCCAGCAGGCCGCCGCCGTGGGCGTGATGGCCGTGACCGTGGCCGCCCGCATACGCGCCCGCTTCCGGTTCGAACTTCGCCAGCTCTTCCTCGACGTGCGCGCCCAGGCCCGCCACCATGTCCTTCAGCACCGGATCGACGCGGATGCGCAGCCAGCCCGCGCCGACCTGCGTCTGCGTGTGGCGGTTCCCGAGGTGGAACGCGCAGCGCGCGAGCAGCGTCGGGTTCGCGCAGCGCACGAGATAGGTCGGCTCCGCCGCGGCGACGACCCGCACGACGCGCCCGTCTTCCCCCGCCAGCAGGTCGCCGTCGCGCAGCACCGTGCCGCGCACCAGGAACAGCGCGACTTCCTCGCCGGACGCGAGCCGCGCGCGCTGGCGGCAGCGTTCGCGCTGGTCGTACGGCAGTTCGAGCAGGTCGTGGACGGTGTCCGCGTGGGCGATCTTCGTATGCAGTGACATCATGGTGGCTCCCGATGATCAGAACAGGAAATACCGCTGCGCGAGGGGCAGCACCCTGGCCGGCTCGCACACGAGCGGGCGCCCGTCGGCGCGCACCTCGTACGTTTCCGGATCCACTTCCATGTGCGGCGTGGCGCCGTTGTGGACCATGTCGCGCTTGCGCAATCCGCGCGTGCCGCGCACCGGGATCACGGTCTTCGCCAGTCCCAGCTCGCGCGCGATGCCGAGGTCGAATGCCGCCTGCGACACGAACGTGAACGATTTGCGGAGTCCCCCGCCGAATGCACCGAACATCGGGCGATAGTGCACGGGCTGCGGCGTCGGGATCGACGCGTTCGGGTCGCCCATCAGGCTCGCCGCGATCATCCCGCCTTTCAGGATCATCGACGGCTTCACGCCGAAGAACGCGGGCCGCCACAGCACGATGTCGGCGATCTTGCCCGGTTCCAGCGAGCCCACCGCGTGTGACAGGCCGTGCGCGATGGCCGGGTTGATCGTGTACTTGGCCACGTAGCGTTTTACGCGCGCGTTGTCGCTGCGGGACGAATCGCCTTCGAGCGGGCCGCGCTGCACCTTCATCTTGTGCGCCGTCTGCCACGTGCGGGTGATGGTCTCGCCCACGCGGCCCATCGCCTGCGAATCCGACGACATCATCGAGATGGCGCCCAGGTCGTGCAGGATGTCTTCGGCGGCGATGGTCTCGCGGCGGATGCGCGATTCCGCGAACGCCACGTCTTCCGCGATGGCGGGGTCGAGGTGGTGGCAGACCATCAGCATGTCGAGGTGCTCGTCCAGCGTGTTGATCGTGTACGGGCGCGTGGGGTTCGTCGACGACGGCAGCACGTTGTCCTGGCCGACCGCGGCGATGATGTCCGGCGCGTGCCCGCCGCCCGCCCCCTCCGTGTGGAACGTGTGGATCGTGCGGCCCTTGAACGCGGCCAGCGTGGATTCCAGGAAGCCGGCCTCGTTCAGCGTGTCGGAGTGCAGCGCGACCTGGACGTCCATGCGCTCGGCGACGGACAGGCAGTTGTCGATCGCGGCCGGCGTGCTGCCCCAGTCCTCGTGCAGCTTCAGGCCGACGGCGCCGGCCTCGACCTGTTCTTCGAGGGGCCGCGGCTGGCTCACGTTGCCCTTGCCGAAGAAGCCGAGGTTCATCGGGAACGCGTCGGCCGCCATCAGCATCGAATGGATGTGCCACGCGCCCGGCGTGCACGTCGTCGCCGCGGTGCCGACGGCGGGGCCGGTACCGCCGCCCAGCATCGTCGTGATGCCGGACATCAGGGCCTCCTCGATCTGCTGCGGGCAGATGAAGTGGATGTGCGTGTCGATGCCGCCCGCGGTGGCGATCATGCCTTCGCCCGCGATGATTTCCGTCGCGCCGCCGATGGCCATCGTCACGCCGGGCTGGATGTCCGGGTTGCCGGCCTTGCCGATGGCGGCGATCAGGCCATCCTTGATGCCGATGTCGGCCTTGACGATGCCCCAGTGGTCGACGATGACGGCGTTCGTGATCACCGTGTCCATCACGTCCGCGCGGACGCGCTGCGACTGGCCCATGCCGTCGCGGATCACCTTGCCGCCGCCGAATTTCACTTCCTCGCCGTAGATGGCGTAATCCTTTTCGATGTCGATGACGAGCGCCGTGTCGGCGAGGCGGATGCGGTCGCCCGTCGTCGGTCCGTACATGTCGGCATACGCCTGGCGGGAGATCGTGGCCATTCAGGCGCCTCCATCGAGTGGGCCGCCCATCAGGCCCTGGAAGCCATGCACGATGCGCGCGCCGCTCAACGCCACCAGTTCGACGGTGCGCCGCTGACCCGGCTCGAAGCGCACGGCGGTGCCGGCCGCGATGTTCAGGCGCATGCCGCGCGCCAGCTCGCGCTCGAACCGCAGCGCAGCGTTCGCTTCGTAAAAGTGGTAGTGGGAGCCCACCTGCACGGGACGGTCGCCCGCGTTCGCGACGACGAGCGCCACCGTGGGCCGGCCCGCGTTGATGACGATGTCGCCATTCTCGAGGAAGTATTCGCCGGGGATCATGGGGCGCTCACGGGATCGGGTTGTGGACGGTGACGAGCTTGCTACCGTCCGGGAACGTGGCTTCGACCTGGATGTCCGGGATCATCTCCGGCACGCCGTCCATCACGTCGGCGCGCGCCAGGATCATGGTGCCCTCGCTCATCAGCTCGGCCACGCTGCGGCCGTCGCGGGCGCCTTCCATGATCGCGGCCGTGATCAGCGCGACGGCTTCCGGGTAGTTCAGCTTCAGGCCGCGCGCGCGGCGGCGTTCGGCCAGCAGCGCGGCCGTGAAGATCAGCAGCTTGTCTTTTTCGCGTGGGGTCAGGTCCATGGCGATCCTTTACGTATTCCAGATGCGCGGCGGCGTGGCCGGCCGGTCCAGCAGGTGCGGCCGCAGCGCCGTCCACGCCCCCGTCAGCGCGGCACGGGCCCGTTCGCCGTCGTCGCCGAGGAAGCGCGCCACGAACACGTGCTTGACCTGGCTGACGGCGAGGCCCGGATCGACGGCGCGCACCGCGTCCCGCAGGCCCGCCGGCACGGGCTTGCCGACGGCGACGAGCGTCGCGCAGACGCTGTGTCCCTCCATGCCCAGCGGGCTCGCGAGCAGCGCCGGCGTGGCGCCGCCCTGCTCCCACCACACGGGCCGGCCGTCGATGCGGATGCGCGTGCGCTGCCCCACCTGGCCGCGCGTAAAACGTTCGCCGGACGCGCGGCGGCCGAAGCACAGCACCTCGCTGCCGATGTAGACGGCGCCCGGGGCCAGGTCGACGTCGTGCGCGAGCATCACGTCGGCCTCGTCGTAGACGATGGTTTCCTGCGGCAGCCATTCGATCGCGGCGCCGGGACCGGCGGCCAGGCGCACGTCCTGACGCGACGTCCGGCCGTTGGCGCGATACCACTTCGCGGCGCCGGGCGACGTGGCCAGCACGTGGCAGCCGGCCGGCACGTCGAGCGCGATGTCGAGCCGGTCGCCGCCCACGATGCCGCCGGGCGGGTGCACGACGATCACGTGGCAGGTTCCCGGCCCTTCGGGATACAACGCCTTCTGCACGCGCAGCGGCCCGCGGTGCTCGCGCCGGACGAGCCGCGTGCAGCCGCCGTCGCGGGCGAAGCCGAGACGGAGGGATGCGTGCCAGGAGGTGCAGGTTGGATCGTCGAAGGGCATACCCGATGAGTTAGCACGATGCGTGCCACTCGCGGGACGGAGGAACGCGCGGACGCGGCGCACCAGCACGGCACCGGCGGCACCGGAACGGTGCGGGCGCACGCCCGGATCAGGTGATCAATATGATTTCGGCAACGTCAAAGGTGAAGCCGACAGAGGGCCGCGCGTGGCGACCAGGAGAGGAAATCGGAGGGTGTCCGCGGGCCCGACCGGCGATAGCACCGGTCAAGCGGGCGAACCAGGGCTGAAAAAAATCAGCGGCGGCGGCGCAGCGGGCGGGCGATGCGGACCGGACGCAGGGCGCGTTCGCGGTCGGCGGCACGCTTGTAGGCGGCCAGTTCGAACGTCAGCGCCAGGGCGATGCCGGCCGGGACAGCGGCGGCGAAGCCGAGGGCGAGCAAGGCGACGGTTGACAACAGAATAACGATAGTACTTGGGCGCGGCATGATATCCACCTTTTCTCTAAAACCGTGGTTCCATCCTGCCACAGCTGGGATTTGCTTGCAATCACGTGTCGTGTCGTGCGAGGGCATTCCAGGCATTTGCTGTACTTAAAAAGAGACGTCCGCTGAGCTCACTCAACAAAGTCGACGCGCGCAGGCGGTCCAGCACCGGTCCCTTGACCTCGGCCAGGTGCAGGCGGACGTCGCGCCGGGCCAGGGCGCGATTCAATTCGAGCAACCCGAACAGCGCCGAACTGTCGATGGCGTTCACGGCCGACAGCACGAGCACCAGGTGGCGCGCCTCGCGGTGCGCGGCCAGTTCTTCCTCGATGCGCTCACTGACCGCTTCGATATTCCCGAAAAACAGCCCCGCGTCCACGCGCAGCAGCAGCACGTTCGGATCCGTCTCGGCCGAGTACCGGTCGATGTTGCGGAAGTGTTCAGTGTGCGGAATCCGGCCCAGCACCGCGATGTGAGGCCGGCTCTCGCGCCAGATCATCGTTCCCAGCGACAGCAGCAGCCCCAGCACGACGCCCGCCTCCACCCCGAGCAGCAGGACGCCGCCGCTGGTGGCCAGCAGCGCGAGCGCGTCGGCGCGGTCGTAGTTCCATGCGGTGCGCAGCGTCGACCAGTCCAGCAGGCCGAGCACGGCGACGATGATCGTCGCGGCCAGCACGGGCAGCGGCAGCAGCGCCAGCCAGCCGGTGGGCAGCACGAGCGCGCCCGCGAGCAGCGCCGCCGTGATCACGCCCGCCAGCTGGGTCCGCGCGCCGGCCGCGAAGTTCACGGCGGAGCGCGACAGGCTGCCGGTCACGGGAAAGCCGCCGGACAGCGCGCTGCCGACGTTGGCCAGGCCCAGCCCCACGAGTTCGCGGTTCGTGTGCAGTTTTTCCGCGCGCTTCAGCGCGAGCGTCTGCGCACCCGACATCGCGATCAGGAAGCTCATGAAGCCGATCAGGAGGGACGGTTTCAGCAACGCCTGCCAATGCGCGGCGGACGTCGCCAGGCTCAGGCCCGGCAGCCCGGCCGGCACGGCGCCGATCACCTGCACGCCCATGCGGTCGAGGCGCATCGATGTCACGAGTGCGATGCCGCCCAGGACGAGCACCATCGGTGCGAGACGCGCGGCGACGTCGGCCGCGCCGGACGGCATGCCGAGCCGGCGCAGCAGCGGCGCCAGCCAGCGCCGCGCGAACAGCAGCAGCGCGATACTCCCCACGCCCAGCGCGGCGCTGGGGCCGTGCACGTGCGGCAGCGCGCCGCCCAGCAGGGTGCGCACCTGCCCCAGCGAGATGACGACGGCGGAGCCCAGCGTGAAGCCGCTCATCACGGGGCGCGAGAAGAAGTTGGCGAGGTAGCCCACGCGCAGCAGGCCGCACGCGAGCAGCACGACCCCGGACACCAGCGCCAGCTGCGCCGCCAGCATGCCGTACAGCGCGCTGCCCGGCGATGCTTGCGGCGCCAGCGCGGACGCCGTCATCAGCGAGATGATCGCCATCGGCCCGACGGATTGCGAGGAACTCGTGCCGAACAGGGCGTACAGCAGCGGCGGCACGATGCTGGCATACAGGCCCGCGACGGGCGGCAGGCCGGCGACGAGCGCGTAGGCCATGCCCTGCGGGATCATCATCATGGCCACGACGATGCCGGCGCCCACGTCGCCCGCGAGATCGTCGCGGCGATACGTCCGCAGCCAGCCGAGCAGGCGCGGGCTCGTCGCTACCGTGCGCATCGGCGCGCCGCCGCTCACTGCATCGCCAGTTCGACGCAGTTGCGGCCCGCCCGCTTGGCGCGCGCCAGGGCGGCATCGGTCCGCTGCGTCAGCGAATCGCCGCTTTCCTGCTCGCCCAGCTGGGCCACGCCGAGGCTCACCGTCACGTGGTCGCAGCCGGGAATCTCCGCCTGTTCGATCGCCACGCGCACCTTTTCCGCCATTTTCAAACCGTCGATGGCGCTCGTGTGCGGCGCGATGATGTGGAATTCCTCGCCGCCCGAGCGCACGAGGATGTCGCTGGCGCGCAGCACCGCGCGCGTCGTGTCGGCCACGGTGCGCAGCGCCACGTCGCCGACCGGGTAGCCGTACGTGTCGTTGACCGCCTTGAACCGGTCGATGTCGAACGACAGCAGCGCGAGCGGCACGCGGTAGCGGCGGGCGCGCTTGATCTCTTTTTCCAGCAATTCCTCGCCGTGGCGGCGGTTCGCGACGCCGGTCAGCGCATCCGTCGTCGAGATGTACGTGAGGCGCGCCATCAGGTGCTCGTTTTCCTGGCCGATGGCGACGAGGCGCAGGCCGAAGGCGGCCAGGCGCGCCACGTCCTGCAACGTCGCCCACTCGTCCGGCATGAGCTCGCGCGCGGCGCCGAACAGCAGCGACAGCGCGCCGCGCGGCGTGCCGGGACCGTCGGCGGGAATGGGCAGGCCCAGCGCC
The DNA here is from genome assembly GCF_052056005.1 of Massilia sp. GER05. Classification (NCBI taxonomy): domain Bacteria; kingdom Pseudomonadati; phylum Pseudomonadota; class Betaproteobacteria; order Burkholderiales; family Oxalobacteraceae; genus Massilia; species Massilia sp. GER05. Next base: position 5,199,078 of record NZ_CP178858.1, read on the forward strand.
ATCGCGACGCCGTGCGCGCGCAGCCCTTCCGCCAGCGCCGGTTCGCCCGATTGCTCCGGGACTTCGATCAACGCAGCCGCGCCGCCCGCCGCGGCCAGCAGGCCGGGGAATGCGTGGCGCAGCGGCGCCTGCAGGAGGCGGTCCGTGCGCTGCAGCAGCGCGCCGAGCAGCAATCCCTCCGGTCCCTGCTGGGCTTCCAGTTGCAGATCGTTGCCCTCCTTGAGCAGGAAGACGCCCGCATGCAGCACGCCCGGCCACGCGCACAGCGCGGCGCACAAGGCTTCGGACAACGTATGTGCGTCTTCCGCCTCGTCGAGCGCGGCCTGGACGCGGGCGCGCAGGTCCAGCAGGGTGCGCAGGCCGGCGGCGCCGCCCGACGGCGCTTGCGGCTGCGCAAGGCGCCTGCTCACCGCGGCGCGCAGCGCGGCCGCGTCGAGCGGCGTGACGGCATAGTGCACGGGGCCGTGCGCCATCAGCGCGGGCAGCCAGGCGGCGCCGGCGAAAGGACATAACAACAGCACGGGTGCGCCGGCACGGCGAACGACGAGGTCGCCGAGGGCTTCCGCGTCGATGCTGGGCTCGAAGCGGTCGAGGTCAATCACGAGCAGGTCCGGCTGCTCGCGCGCCAGCAGGCTCGCGGCGACGTCGGCACTGTCGGCCAGGTGCAGGCGTGCGAACAGGGAGGCGCAGGCGTCCCCGAATTCGGCGCGCCGTTGCGCCATCGGACTCAGGTAAATCGCGGTCTGCTGCAGCATGAATCACCTCTGGAATACTTTGTTACGCTAACAAGTTTGCCACAAAGCACCTGTAACGGCCAGCAAATGCTCGCAATGTGTGGAAGCGCACCGTCAGCGCGTCCTTCAGGCGGGAATACTGGCGAAATCATGCACAAGGAGGGCACCATGGCAATACAGGACGACGCAGCGAACAGGCAGAAGGCCATCCAGAACCGCCAGGACCAGGCTGACGCCAGCATGCAGAAGGGTGACCAGGGGTCGGGCGGCGCAGCCCAGACGGGTATCCAGCAGCCCAGCGGCGACTTCCCCGCCCAGCACCTGGCCAAGCCGGGCATCGAAGCCCAGATGGAGCTGAAGCCGAAGTTCATGGCCGAGCACTACAAGGGCAGTGGCAAGCTGGCGGGCCAGGTCGCCATCGTGACCGGCGGCGATTCCGGCATCGGCCGCGCCGTCGCGATCCTGTTCGCGCGCGAAGGCGCCGACGTCGCCGTCCTGTACCTGAACGAACACGAGGACGCGGCCGAGACGCAGCGCCTGATCGAGGCCGAGGGCACGAAATGCGTGACGGTCGCCGGCGACGTGAAGGACATGGAATTCTGCCAGCAGGCCGTCGACCAGATCGTCGCCAAGTGGGGCCGCCTGGATGTCCTCGTCAACAACGCCGCGTTCCAGGAACACGCCGAGTCGCTGCTCGACCTGACGGAAGACCGCTTCGACGAGACGATGCGCACGAATATCTACGGCTACTTCCACATGGCGAAGGCCTGCCTGCCCTACATGAAGCGCGGCGCCGCGATCATCAACACGGGCTCCGTGACGGGCCTGAAGGGGTCGAAGAAGCTGCTCGACTATTCGACGACCAAGGGCGCCATCCACGCCTTCACGATGTCCCTCGCCGCCAACCTGCTGGACCAGGGCATCCGCGTGAACGCCGTCGCGCCGGGCCCCGTGTGGACGCCGCTGAACCCGGCCGACCAGTCGCCGGAAGACATCACCAAGTTCGGCCAGAGCACGACGTTCGGCCGTCCCGCGCAGCCGGAAGAGCTGTCGCCGGCGTACGTCTACCTGGCATCCAACGTCTGCTCCGGCTATGTGACCGGCGTCGTGCTGCCGATCACGGGATCGGTGGGCGAATAACCTCGAGGAGAGCTCCAGATGGCACGCAGCATGTGGAAAGGTGCGATCAGCTTCGGGCTGGTGCACATCCCGGTCGAGATGTATCCGGCGGCGAGCGACCAGGGGCTCGACCTGTCGATGCTCGACCGGCGCGACTTCGCGCCGATCGGCTTCAAGCGCTACAACAAGGCGACCGGCAAGGAGGTCTCCTGGGACGACATCGTCAAGGGCTATGAATACAGCGACGGTGAATACGTCGTCCTGTCCGACGAAGACCTGCGCCGCGCCAACCCGGAAGCGACGCAGACGATCGACATCATCGCGTTCGTGAACGCCGAGCAGGTCCCGCTGATCTACTACGAACAGCCCTACTACCTCGCGCCCGGCAAGGGCGGCGACAAGGTCTATGCGCTGCTGCGCGAGACCTTGCGCGACGTCGGCAAGATCGGCATCGCCAACGTCGTCATCCGCGTCAAGCAGCACCTCGCCGCCCTCGTCTGCGTGGGCGACACCATCGTGCTGAACACCTTGCGCTACCCGGACGAGATCCGTCCCACCGACGAGCTGAAGATCCCGGCGGCGGACTCGAAGGCGGCGCAGGTCACGGAGAAGGAATTGCAGATGGCCAGGGCGCTCGTCGAAGGCATGAGCGAGAAGTGGAAGCCGCAGCAGTACCACGACACGTACCGCGAGGACGTGATGGCGCTGATCAAGAAGAAGATCGCCGCCAACCAGACCAAGACACTCACCGAACCGGAGCCGGAAGAAGAGAAACCCGCCAAGTCGAACGTCATCGACCTGGTCTCGCTGCTGCAGGCCAGCCTCGGCAAGAAGCCTTCCAAAGCCGCGGCGGACGACGATGACGACGACGAACCGCCGCCGCGCAAGGCGAGGAAACCGTCTGAGGACGACGAGGATACCGACAAGGACACGGGCAATCGGCCGCCGCCACGCGCGCGCAAGGCGCCTTCGCATGCGGCCACGCACGCGAGCGCAAAACGTACGTCAGCGGGCACGACAGCGGCCAAGTCGGCCGCGACGAAGACGGCGGCGAAGACGGCGGCAAAGAAAACCGCCGCGAAAGCCGCGCCAAAACCCGCGGCGAAAGCGGCGCCCGCCCGGCGCAGGAAGGCCGCCTGAGTGGATCCCGATACGCTGCTGGACCTGCTGCAATGGCCCGCGATGGCGGTCACGCTGGTGGCCGCCTTCCTCGTCGGCGCCCGGCACGCGAAGAAACGCGTGGTCGGGTTCTGGACCTTCATCCTGAGTAACGTGCTGTGGATCGTGTGGGGCGTGCACGACGAGGCGTGGGCGCTGATCGCGCTGCAGGCCGGCCTCGCGGCGATGAACGTGCGCGCGATCTTCCGCAACGAGCGGGGCGATCCGGCGGACGAACAAGTCGACGCAAAGCGGCGTACTACCCGATAGTGGCGCCGGACCTTTCGCACGTCGTTCCCGCCTCCGCGGGAACGACGATCATTTTTTCTCCGCCTTGAACCCCAGCGCCTTCATCGCCCTGGTCAGCGTGACCGCGCTCTTGTCGTAGTCCGCCCACGGCGCATTGCCCTCGTCCAGCCGGGTGTGCACGTTCTTGACGGTCCACTGGCTGCCCGACTTCAGCTTCGGCAGTTCTTCCCAGCGCACGGGCACGGAGATGCCCAGGCCCGGACGCGCGCGCGCCGACCACGCGGCCACCGTCGTCGCGCCGCGCCCGTTGCGCAGGTAGTCGATGAAGATGCGGCCCACGCGGTTCTTCGCGCCGCTCTTGGCGGAGAAGCGGTCCGGGATCGTCTTCGCGAGATGCGTCACGATCGCGCGCGAGAAATCCTTCACCGTGTCCCAGTCCAGCTTGGGCTTCAGCGGCACGACCACGTGCAGGCCCTTGCCGCCGCTCGTCTTGAGGAACGGGTTCAGCCCCAGCTCCTCCAGGAACGCACGCACCAGCTGGGCCGCTTCCCGCACCTTCGCAAACTCGACGCCCTCGCCCGGGTCGAGGTCGAACACCATGCGATCCGGCGTGTCGTAGTGTTTCGACGTCGCGTTCTGGCTGTGGATCTCGACGACGTTCCATTGCGCGCTGGACAGCAGGCCTTCGATCGTCGCGATCTCCGTCATGCGCGGGTGGTCCGGGTCGAGCGCCTGATCCATCTGCGCGACGCCGGGCATCTTCGCGGTGTCCGCGACGTGCTTCTGGAAGAACAGCTCCTTGCCGATGCCGTCGGGCGCGCGCACCAGCGAGACCGGGCGGCCCTTCAGGTGTTCCATCATCAGTTCGCCGACCAGCGCGTAATACCGCACCATCTCGACCTTCGTGACGCCGCTTTCCGCATCCATCACGCGGTCGCCGTGCGTGACCTTGAACGTGGCGGGCAGATTGCCCGGCAAGCCGCTCTCCGGCTCGGCCTTCTTCGCCGTCCGCTTGTTCGTCGTCCGCTTGTTCGTCGTCTGTTTAGCGGCGGGTTTCGCATTTTCCACGGGTGCCTCCTGCATGTGCCTGGGCAGTTCGCGCACGACGCTCTTCGCCGGCTTGTCCTTGCGCAGGCCCTGGAACACGGGGTGGCGGATGGAGTCGGTGGCCGTCCATTCCGAGAAGCTGACTTCCGCGACCAGCTCCGGCTTCACCCAGTGGTTCGTCCGTCCCGGCACGGCGCGCGCCGGGAACGGATTCTCGTCCGTCTCGATCGCTTCCAGCACCTCGCGCATGTGGCGCAGCGACGCGCCGTTGAACCCGCTGCCGCAGTTGCCCGCGTAGCGCAGCACGCCGTCCTTATCGTAGTACCCGAGCACCAGCGAACCGATGCCCGTGCGGGCGCCATGCGGATCGGTGTAGCCGCCGATGACGAATTCCTGGCGCTGGCCGCATTTCAATTTGATCCACTCGGGCGAGCGGCGCGTGACGTAGCGCGAGTCCTTGCGCTTGCCGATCACGCCTTCCAGGCCGATCTGGCACGCGGCCACGACGAGCTGCGCCGGGTCCGTCCCGAATTCGGCGGAGAAGCGCACCGTATCCGACGGCCGCGCTGCCAGCGCCTCCTGCAGCAACGGACGCCGCTCGTCGAGCCGCACGTCGCGCATGTCGTAGCCCTTGAAGTACGGGGCGTCGAATATGAAATAAACGATTTGCGCGCTGTTGGAGCCGTCGAACGCCAGCTGCAGCAGGTTGAAATTCGGCTTGCCGTTCTCGTCGTGGACGACGATCTCGCCGTCGTACCAGCCGTCCGGCAGTTTCATCCGGCGGATTTCCTGCTGCAGCGGTTTCAGCTTGTCGGTCCAGTCGTTGCCGTTGCGGGTGACGAGGCGGACGTCCTTGCCCTGCACGCGCGTGACCATGCGGTAGCCGTCGAACTTGATTTCGTAGATGTAGTTTTCCGGATCGGCGGGCGGGCCGTCCACGAGCGTCGCCAGTTCGGGCGTCAGCGTCTCCGGCAGGTCGGCCTTGACGGCGCCGGCGGGCATGGCGCCGCGCTTCGGTTTCGCCGCCTTTCCGGGCGCCGGCTTGTCGGCCTTCGGTTCCTCCACCTTCACCTCGGCGCCATGCTCCGGCATCGGCAGATCCTTCACGCTGTCGGGGAATTCGTCGACGACGGAGAATTCGGCGGCCGGCTTCGCGTATTCGTCGTTTTCCTTGATGAGCAGCCACGGTTCCTGCTTGTCGTCTTCATGGCCGCGCAGGCGCACGAGCACCCAGCGGCCGTGCATCTTGTGGCCGTGCATCTCGAACTTGATCTCACCTTTTTTATAACCCTGGCGCGGGTCGCCGACGGGCTCCCACGTCCCTTTATCCCAGATGATGACCTTGCCCGCGCCGTACTGGCGCGGCGGGATGGTGCCTTCGAAATCGGAATACGAGATGGGATGGTCTTCCACGTGCACGGCCATGCGCCGGTCGTGGGTGTCGTAGCTGGGGCCTTTCGGTACGGCCCAGCTCTTCATGACGCCATCGAGTTCCAGACGGAAATCGTAATGCAGGCGGGAAGCCCAGTGCTTCTGGATCACGAAGGTGAGAAGGCCCTTGCTGACCTCCCCACCCTCTGCGGGCTCGGCAGTGATCTTGAAATCGCGCTTGGCCTTGTACAGCTTTAACGGGTCGGGCATGGCATCACCTCTGCAGTGTGTGCCTTAGTGTAGGCAGTAGCTGCAGACGCGACTGTTCGCTGGCTAACTCTATGTGGTGCGCGTGGGCACGGGGTGCCCACCCTACGTGCAACTCGAGCGTAGTCCGCGTGGGCACGGGGTGCCCACGTTCGTATGCATGTTACTTGCGTTCCGCGGCGGTCTGGTCGCGCGCCGCACGGAACTCGGAGTCCTTCGACCAGTTCGGCCAGGCACCCGAATCGGCCAGGTCGCGGCCCACCGAATACAGCACGCCGAGATCGCGCGCCATGCCGGTGAACGGCCACGAGGCGCTCCATTCGTCGGCCGGCTGGTGGTACGCGACGGACACGTAGTTGTCCTCGGCGGCCTTGCCCGCCGCGACGCCGCCCTGCTCCCAGTCCTCGCCCGAACCGAACGAGATCGCCGGCACGCCGTGCTTGGCGAACGGGAAGTGGTCGGAGCGGAAGAAGTGGCCCGCTTCCGGTTTCGGGTCGGCCGAGTAGCGGATGCCGTTCGCCTTGGCCTTCGCGACCAGCTGGTCGAGCAGGTCGAGCTTGGCGCTGCCCGAGATCGTGAAGTCGCGCGACGGGCCGTACGGGCTCAGCGCGTCCATGTTGATCACGCCAACCGTCTTGCCCAGCGGGTAGACCGGGTTGTTCGCATAGTATTCCGAACCCAGCAGGCCCTTCTCCTCCGCCGTCACGGCGAGGAAGACGACGCTGCGTTTCGGTGCCGGCGCCTTCGCATAGGCACGGCCCAGTTCCAGCAGCGCGGCGATGCCGGTGGCGTTGTCGACGGCGCCGTTGTAGATCTTGTCGCCCTTCGCGTCCGGCAGGCCGACGCCCAGGTGGTCCCAGTGGCCGCTGTAGATCACGACCTGGTCCGGGTGCGCGCTGCCCGGACGCACCGCCAGCACGTTCTTCGACGTGATGACCTTGGCGTCGACGGCGTAGTGCGCGGACATCGTCACGCCCTTCAGCTCGACCGGCTTGAAGGCGCGGGCCTGCGCCTGCTTCTTGAGCTTGTCGAAGTCGAGGCCGGCGCGCTTGAACAGGTCGACGGCGACGTCGCGCTGGATCCACGCTTCCACCGGCGCGTGCGCTTCCAGCGGGTTCTTGCGCACGATGTCGTACTGGACGTTCGTGTTCGAATTCTTCACCGTGGCCCAGCCGTACGACGCGGGCGCGGTCTCGTGGACGATCAGCGTGCCCAGCGCGCCGCGGCGTGCCAGTTCCTCGAATTTATAGGTCCAGCGGCCGTAGTAGGTCATGGCCTTGCCGCCGAAGTCGCCCTTGCCCGTCTCGAAGTCCGGGTCGTTGATCAGCACGACGGCCAGCTTGCCCTTCAGGTCCTGGCCCTTGAAATCGTCCCACTTGCGTTCCGGTGCCGTCACGCCATAGCCGACGAACACGAGCGGCGCATTCTTGAAATCGACGCTCTTCGCGCCCGTCATCGCGGCGCGCACGGCGACTTCGTTACCCTGCGTGAAGGCTTTCGTCGTGCCGCCGGCCGTGACGGACACGTCGACCGGGCCGCTGATCTCGAAGCGGCCCAGCGGGACGTCCTGCGTCCAGCCGCGCTTGCCGTCGACGAGGTCGCCGCCCGGCTGCAGGCCGGCCTGCTTGAACTGTTCGATGATGTAGTTGACGGTCTTCGTCTCGCCGGCCGTGTTCGGGCCGCGGCCTTCGAACGCGTCGGACGACAGGACTTTCACGTCCTGCGACAGGATTTTCGGATCGATGTGGACGGCGTCTGCGGCCTGGGCGGCCAGCGCCGCGGTGGCGAGCGCGATGGCGGTCAGGGTGGTACGGAGGGAAGTTTGTAGTGTCACGAGCGGTCTCTTGGGCGTCGAATTATTGGATGGGCACGGATAGTGCCGCCAAAGTATCGTTCGAATGATTTCCACTGTCAAACATCGTTCCGACAAAAGGATTTCCGTACGTACACTTGTAACGGGATGTAAAGGATCGTCAACCACGCGCCGCATGGCCGCGTTTCTGGCCCAGTAGCACACCTTAACGACACCTGAAGGAAACACCGCCATGAACAAAATCGTCGCCACCCTGATCGCAGGCCTGTTCGCCACCTCGGTGTACGCCCAGACGACCGCCACCCCGGCCACGCCCGCCACGCATGCCGAAGTCAAGGCCGACAAGAAAGCGGCGAAGGCCGAGGCCAAGGAAGAGAAGGCCGACGTGAAGGCCGACGCGAAGCTGGAGAAGAAAGCCGCCGAAGCCAATGCGGACGTCGCCGTCGCCAAGGCCGACGCCGCGAAGACGAAAGCCAAAGCACACAAGAAAGCCGCCAAAGCCAAGGCGGAAGCCGCAGCCGACAAGGCCGAGGCACACGCAGACCAGAAAGCCGCCGCTGCCAGGTAAGCCCCCTCCGGTAGCGCACAACCGGCTCAAGCCCCTCCATCCTCCGAAGACAGGGTTCGCCCTGTCTTTTTTTCGTCCGCGATCTACAATGGCAGTCCGTTATCAGCCGGGACTACCATGCACGACATCGTCTTTTTGGACCGCGACAGCCTGATCGCCACCATCCGCAAGCCATCCTTCGAGCACCGCTGGCGCGACTACCCCGCCACGAACGCGAACGAGGTCGTCGAACGCCTGCGCGGCGCCACGATCGCCATCACGAACAAGGTGCCGCTGCGCGCGGACGCGATCGCGCAACTGCCGGACCTGAAGATGATCGCCGTGGCCGCGACGGGCACTGACAACGTGGACCTCGCCGCCTGCCGCGAGCGGGGCATCGTCGTCGCGAACATCCGCAACTACTCGCTCGTCTCCGTGCCCGAACATTGCTTCGCGCTGCTGCTCGCCGTGCGCCGCAACCTGCGCGCCTACGTGGCCGACGTCGAGGACGGGCGTTGGGAGCAGTCGACACGTTTCTGCCTGCTCGACCACCCGATCGGCGACCTGGCCGGCAGCCGCCTCGGCATCGTGGGCTATGGCGCGCTGGGGCGCCGCGTCGCCCAGATCGCGCGCGCGTTCGGCATGGACGTCGCCGTCACGTCGCGCTCGCCCGTGGCGGACACGGACGTGGTGCAGTTGCCGCTGGATGAACTGCTGGCCACGTCGGACGTCGTGAGCCTGCACCTGCCGCTGACGGACCAGACCCGCCACATGATCGGCGCACGCGAACTCGCATCGATGAAGACAAGCGCCATCCTGATCAACACGGCACGCGGGGGCCTCGTCGACGAAGCGGCGCTGGCGCAGGCGCTGACGGACGGGACGATCGCGGGCGCCGGGTTCGACGTCCTGAGCAAGGAGCCGCCCGTGCCGGACAACCCGCTGCTGCAGCTGCGGTTGCCGAACTTCGTGCTGACGCCGCACGTGGCGTGGGCCAGCGGCGGCGCGATGCAGACCCTGGCCGATATGCTGGTCGATAATCTCGAGGCGTGGGTGGCCGGAAAGCCGACCAACACGGTCTAGCCGTCTGCCCGCAGCGGCAGCTCGACGACGAACACCGTGCCGTGCCCGGGCCGGCTCTCGACCCGGATCGTCCCCTGCAGCAGCGTGGTCACGAGGTTGTACGCGATGTTGAGGCCGAGGCCCGTGCCGCCCCGCCCCATGCGCGTCGTGAAGAATGGATCGAAGATGCGCGACAGGTGCTCCGGCGCGATGCCGCGGCCGTCGTCGGAGAATTCGATGCGCACGCGGTCGCCGTCCAGCGGCCGGGCATGGATGCGCATGCGGCCGCCCGGCGCGTCGAACGCGTGCAGCAGCGCGTTGTTGATGAAGTTGATGACGACCTGGCCGAACGGGCCGGGATAGCTGTCCATCGCAATGCCGGCCGGGACCTGCAGGTCGAGCGTGTGGCCGGCGCGGCGCACCTGGTTCATCATCGTCGCCGCGATCTCGTGGCAGGCCTGGTCCAGGTCGAAGCGGCGCCGCTGCGTGCTGGCCTGGTCCACCGACACCTGCTTGAAGCTGTTCACGAGATCGGCCGCGCCGTGCAGGCTGCGCACGATGAGGCTTGCCGCTTCGCGCGCCGCCGCGATCCACGTCTCCAGGTCCGATTTCTTCAGCTCGTTGTGCGCGAAGCGGTCGGCCAGCGCGTTCGTCTTTTCTTCCAGCGTGCTGGCCATCAGCAGGCTGTTGCCGATCGGGGTGTTCAATTCGTGCGCGACGCCCGCGACGAGGGCGCCGAGCGAAGCGAGTTTTTCGCGCGCGGCCAGCTGGGCCTGGGTTTCCTTCAGCTGGCGGTAGGCGTCCGCATTGTCCAGCGCGACGCCGACATAGGACGCGAGGGTGCTCAGCATGTCGAGCTGCACGTTCTGGTACGCGCCGGGCCGGCCGCTCTGCACCGTGATCACGCCCAGCACGCGCTGGCCCACGAGGATCGGCACGACCATCAGCGAGCGCGGCGCCGGCAGCGTGTCGGCATCCGTGCTGGCCGGATCCGCGCCCAGCACGTCGCGCACGAGTCCCGAGAACCGGGCGTAATCGCGGGCCAGGTCGCCGATCAGGATCTCCTCGCCCGTCACGCGGCAGTATTCGCCGAGGCCGCGCACGCGCGCGGGGAAGCGCCCCTGGTCGGGCACGCGGCGGCCGTCGGCGACGACGTACGGGTAGTCGATCGGCCCGTCCACGCGCGCCACGCCGATCGCGAACAGCGGCGCGTCCATCAGCTGGCGCACCTGGCCGTACACGTTGGCCATGATCGCCTCGCCGTCGAGGTTCGCCGTCAGTTCACGGCCGATGTCGGACAGCAGCGCGATGTTGCGGCGCGCCTGCTCCACCGCTTCCTTCTGCGCTTCCGCCTCCTGCTTGCGCTTTTCCGCCCGTTCCTTCTGCAGCACCAGCTCCGCCGTGCGCGCGCCGACCTGGCGTTCCAGGCGCGCCTTCTGCTGCACGAGCACGCGCACGCGCAAGCGGTACAGCGCGACGGCGATGGTCGCCAGCACGCTCGCCGCGAGCAGCCGGAACCACCACGTCGCCCAGAACGGCGGCGGGATCTTGATGTTCAGGGTAGCCGGACGTTCGCTCCACACGCCGTCCTTGTTGGCGGCCTTCACCTCGAACACGTACTCGCCCGGATCGAGGTTCGTGTAGGTGGCGAAGCGCTTGCGGGCATCCGTCTCGGTCCAGTCCCGGTCGAAGCCGAGCAGCCGGTAGGCGTAGCGGTTCGCCTGCGGATCGGCGTAGTGCAGCGCCGCGAATTCCAGGGTGAACACGGAATCGCGGTGGCTCAGGCGGATGTCGCGCAGGCGGTCGACGGCGACGGGCAGCGCGCGCGGCCGGTTGAACACGAGGAAGTCGGTGATCACGACGGCGGGCGGGAACGGGTTGTCGTGGATGTCCTCCGGCTGGAACGACGTCATGCCGTCGATGCCGCCGAAATGCAGCTCGCCGTCCGCGCCGCGCGCCGCCGAGCCGACGAAGTACGAGCCGTCCGTCAGGCCGTCCTTGGCCGTGTAGTTCTTGTAGCGCCCCGTCTCCGGATCGACGCGGGTGAGGCCGGTCGTCGTGCTGACCCAGATCTGGCCGTTGCCGTCTTCGAGGATGCCGCCGATCGGCACCTGCTCGCGCGTGGGCGCGACGGGGAACCGGCGGAACACCGTCTTGCCGCCCGGCCCCCGCTGCATGCGGTGCAGCCCGCCCGCCGTGCCGACCCACAGGTCGCCGCGCGCGGACTCGTACAGATAATAGACGCGGTTGTGGCCCAGGCTCGCGGGGTCGCGCGCGTCGTGGCGGAAGTGCGTGAACGTGTCCGTCGCGCGGTCGTAGCGGTCGAGGCCATTCTCCGTGCCGATCCAGATCGTGCCGGCACGGTCCTCGAACACGGCGAAGCCATAGTTGTCGCCCAGGCTGGCCGGATTCGCCGGGTCGTGACGCCAGCCGCGCAGCGTGCCGTCCGCCGCCAGCATGAACAGGCCGCCGCGCGTGACGATCCACAGCGCGCCGGTGTGGTCGAGCGTGAGCGCCTGGACCCAGCTGGCGCCCGCCTCGCGCCCGAGCGGCACGGGTGTAAAACGGCCCGTCGCCGAATCGCGCCACGACAGGCCGCTGGGCGAGCCCACCCACAGCCGCCCGCGTCCCGGCAGCACGCTGCCGACCGTGTCGTCCCGCAGGCTGGCGGGGTCGCGCGGATCGTGGCGCAGCATGTTCACGCGGCCGCTCTCCGGATCGAGGTGCAGGATGCCGCCGCCGGTCGTGCCCAGCCACAGGCGGCCGTCGGCGCCGACGGCGATGCTGCGGATCTTGCGCGCACTGCGCGGGTCCGCGACCTGCCCCGGCAACAGCGCGAAGCGGGAAAAACCGCCGCTGGCGAGGTCCGCGCGATTGACGCCGCCGAACATCGTGCCCGCCCACAGCGTCCCCGTGTGGTCGACCCAGATCGACATGACGCGGTTGTCGGACAGCGTGTGGCGGTCGAGGGGCTGGCTGGTGTAGCCGATGAAGCGCCCGGTCGTGGGGTCGCGCCATTTGAGGCCGTCGAGTTCCGTGCCCACCCACAGCGTGTTGCCCTGGTCGTGGTACAGCGACTGCACGCGGCCGTCGTTCATGCCTTCGTCGGCGCCGACATGGTGGCGCTGCGGCGCACCCTGGCCGATGCGCCACGCTTCCAGGCCGGCGTCGGTGCCGATCCACAGCGTGTCGCGCGGGCCCATCGACAGCGCGACGACCGCATTGCGCTTGCCGGCGTCGATGTCGTAATGCGCGAAGCGGGCGGCGCCCGCCGGCAGGTGGTCGAGACCGACGCCGGTGCCGATCCACAGGCCGCCGCGCGCATCGAGGGCGAGCGCGGTGACGCGGTCGTCGCGCAGGCTGCCGGGATCCTGGCCGTCGTGGCGCAGCGTGCGTAGCGTGCCCGTCGCCGGATCGACGTGCACGATGCCGTCGCTGGTGCCGACCCACAGGCCGTTGGCGCCATCGCCGATGATCGCGGTGACGGCGCTGTTGCGCGCATTGCGTTCCGTGCCGGCCAGCAGCGGCAGGCGAATGAACTTGCGGCTCGCGGGATCGAACCGTGCGAGCCCGCCGCGCGTGCCGAACCACAGCCGGTTCTGGCCATCCTCGTACGCGGCCTGCACGTAGTTGTCGGCGAGGCTGGCGGGGTCGCTGGGGTCGTTGCGGAAGACCTGGTTGCGGTAGCCGTCGAAGCGGTTCAGGCCCGCCTGCGTGCCGAACCACATGAAGCCGTCGTGATCCTGCAGGATCGCGAGGACGGATTCCTGCGACAGCCCTTCTTCCAGCCCGATGCGCTCGAAACGCAGGCTGCGCGAACCGCCCGCCAACGCCAGCGAGCTCACGCAGGCCAGCAGCAGGCCGCACAGCATGCGCCGCAGCGCTTGGTTGACGAATGGGAAGGGTACGGGTTTCCAGGGCACCGGGCTAATCTACCAGAACCCCAAAAAATGTTGAAAGAAATTAAGACTTCCTCATTCGTCATGCCACTGCTATAATGCGTGCATCGGGCGGCTGTAGCTCAGCTGGATAGAGTACTTGGCTACGAACCAAGGGGTCGTGGGTTCGATTCCTGCCAGCCGCACCAAGTGATACGAAAGGCCAGATCGCAAGATCTGGCCTTTTCCATTGGTCGTTCCCATTTGCTGCTCTACATCTCATCATGTCCGACCAGCTCATCATTCGCCCTCTCGATCCCCAGGACCTCGCCGGCTGGCGCCCGCTGTGGGACGGCTATAACGCCTTCTACGGACGCAGCGGCCCCACGGCCCTTCCCGAATCCATCACGCAAGTCACGTGGCACCGGTTCTTCGATCCAGCGGAGCCCGTGCACGCGCTGGTCGCGGAAAGCGCAGGCCGCATCGTGGGTCTTGCCCATTACATCTTTCATCGCAGCACGACGCGACTGCATGACGTCTGTTACCTGCAAGACCTGTTCACCGCACCCGACAGGCGCGGACTGGGCGTCGGCAGGCAGTTGATCGAAGCCGTCTACGACAAGGCGCGCGCGGCCGGCAGTTCGCGCGTGTATTGGCAGACGCACACGGACAACGCAGCCGGCCGCGCCCTCTACGACAAGGTCGCGCGGCACCTGGGCTTCATCGTCTATGCGCACGAATTGTGACGACCTTGCCAAACACGCTTTTCCAAACAATAATCCGCTGCTATAATGCGTGCCTCGGGCGGCTGTAGCTCAGCTGGATAGAGTACTTGGCTACGAACCAAGGGGTCGTGGGTTCGATTCCTGCCAGCCGCACCAGCTTATACGAAAGGCCAGATCGCAAGATCTGGCCTTTTTCATTTCGCGCTCCCCTCTTCCTCGTCCGGCTGCGCGGTCCCGACCCGGACGCCCCGCCGCGCCAGCGCCTCGCGCAGCAGGAATTCGATCTCCGCGTTCACGCTGCGCAGATCGTTGGCGGCCAGGCGCTGCAGTTGCTCCCACAACGCCGGATCGATCCGCAGCGGATAGGACTTCTTGCCGGGACTTGCCATCGACGCACCGCCTCAGTTGTACAGGGTGCCTGCATTGATGATGGGCTGCGCGTCGCGGTCCGAGCACAGCACGACCAGCAGGTTGCTGACCATCGACGCCTTGCGTTCCGCGTCCAGCTCGACGATCTCGCGCTCGGCCAGGCCTTTCAAGGCATCTTCCACCATCGTGACGGCGCCATGCACGATGCGGGCGCGCGCACTGATGATCGCCTGCGCCTGCTGGCGGCGCAGCATCACCTGGGCGATCTCGGGGGCGTAGGCCAGGTGCGTCAGCTTCGCATCCAGGGTTTCCACGCCCGCCGCCTCGAAGCGCGCCGTCAGTTCCACGCTGAGCGCGTGCGCCACTTCCGCCGCGCCGCCGCGCAGTGTCGTTTCGCCCGGCGCGAGGTCCTCGCCTTCGTCGTACGCATATTGCGCGGCCAGGTGGCGCAGCGCAGCCTCGGCCTGCACGCTGACGTAGCGCTCGAAATCGTCGACCTCGAACAGCGCCTGCGCCGTATCGCGCACGCGCCAGACGACGGCGGCGGCCAGTTCGACCGGATTGCCCCGCTTGTCGTTGACCTTCAGCGTGGACATGTTGAGGTTGCGCGCCCGCACGGTCAGCTTGCGCTTGCGATACAGCGGGAACGCCCAGCGCAGGCCCTCGCCGCGGTCCGTGCCCACGTAGCGGCCGAACAAGGTCAGCACGGCCGTCTCGTTCGGCTGCAGCATGTACAGCCCTGCGCACATGAACACGCCGGCAAGGACGAGCGCAATGCCGGCCAGCGCCGCCCCGCCCGCCATGCTGCCCAGGATGGACAGGTGGACCAGCCAGGCGCCGGCCAGGACGGCGAGGATGCCACCGCCCAGCGCGAGGTAGCCATTCATCGAAGCGAGCGGTATTTCCTGACGAGTGAGTGCAGACATGCCGGATCCCATGAGGTTATATGAAAGTGATATCACTTTACGATCACCTTTCCGGGTTGTCAAGCATGCCGTTTTGTCATTCGCGGCAAGCCTGCTATAATGCGTGCCTCGGGCGGCTGTAGCTCAGCTGGATAGAGTACTTGGCTACGAACCAAGGGGTCGTGGGTTCGATTCCTGCCAGCCGCACCAACTCATTACGAATGGCTCATAAAACGCGTTGCGGTTTATGAGCCATTTTTCATTGATACGCACGCGGGCACGGCACTGCCGTCGCCGGCACGGCGGCAGCCACGTCCAACAACGCGGCCGGCGTGGCCGGCATCGCGGGCGCGGCCAGCATCATGCCCCTGCGCATCGCCTACAGCGACAGCACCGGATGCCAGGCCTACTTCAGCACGATCGCCAGCGGCATCACCTATGCGGCCGACCACGGCGCCCGGATCGCGAACATCAGCTACACCGGCATCGCCGGCAGCTCCGCCATCCTCAGCGCGGCCCGCTACATGAACAGCAAGGGCGGCCTCGTGTTCGTTTCCGCCGGCAATAACAACGTCGACGAAAAAGTGGCGCCCGATCCGGCGCTGGTCGTCGTGTCGGCGACCGACGGCAACGACGCCAAGGCCAGCTTCTCGAGCTGGGGCAGTTTCGTCATCATCGCGGCGCCGGACACGAATATCTGGACGACGAACAATTCCCTCGGCTATTCGGCATGGAACGGCACGTCGTTCTCGGCCCCGGTCACCGCCGGCGTCGCGGCGCTGATGATGGCGGCCCGTCCCGATCTGGGCGGCGACACGATCGAGTCGCTGCTGTACTCGACGGCCGTCGATCTCGGCGCGGCCGGCCGCGACCCCATGTTCGGCTATGGCCGCGTGGATGCCGCCACCGCTCGTCATCGACGGCCAGACGAAGGCCCAGGACACGGGCGGCACGCTCGGCTATAACTGGAACACGCGCAAGGTTGCCGCCGGCCAGCACACCATCACCGCGACGGCGCGCGATGCCGCGGGCAATACGAGCAGCACGTCGGTCACCGTGACGACGAAGTGACCTCGTATTTGCCAAAAGGAAAAAGTCGGCTATAATGCCGGCCTCGGGGCGGCTGTAGCTCAGCTGGATAGAGTACTTGGCTACGAACCAAGGGGTCGTGGGTTCGATTCCTGCCAGCCGCACCAACTTATACGAAAGGCCAGATCGCAAGATCTGGCCTTTTTCTTTATCTTCGCGGATTTCTGCCGAACCGGCATCATTGTCCTTTGCGAAACCGCGATTCGCCGCTATAATGCGTGCCTCGGGCGGCTGTAGCTCAGCTGGATAGAGTACTTGGCTACGAACCAAGGGGTCGTGGGTTCGATTCCTGCCAGCCGCACCAGCTTATACGAAAGGCCAGATCGCAAGATCTGGCCTTTTTCATTGCCGCGCCCCCTCCTGCCAGCCATATCCCCTGCGATTTTGACGAGCGCCCAATGTCCGCTTGCAAACAGAAAAAACTCAGCGGCGGATTTTCTCGCGTCTTTACGTAGGATTGGACCTACAAATACTATGCAATTTGGCTGATTTCCGCCGTCGTTTGATGCCAGACACACCAACTCCTCTATGAAAAGCGGGTGAAAACCGCATCCTCACGGAAACTATTTATGTTCAGCATCTTTCCACGAAGAAGCGCACACTTCGGTGATTTTTCGTGCGTTTTATCGATGATTTGATACGATGAAGTTCCCCGATTCTTGAAAACCAAGCTGCAGGACGCGGCTGTTTCTTTGCGAGGTAAGAAATGAAAAAATCACTGATTGCTGCTGTTGTATTGGCTTCTGCGTCGTTCGTTTCCACCGCTGCCATGGCGGCCACCGTCGGCAACACCCCGCAGGTCCTCGACCTGACCGACGGCGCCGGCTTCTTCGGCGATACGTTCGCAACCGGTAACAACGGCAATACCTTTGCCGACCGCTTCACCTTCTCCGTCGAAGGCACCACCGGCTGGAACCTCGACGCCATCATCTCGTCGGTGAGCCACAGCGCCGACACCGGTCTCGACATCACTGGCGTGTCCCTGTACAACGCCACCGGCAATGCGCTGATCTCGTCGGGCAAATCGCTGCAGTCCGGCAACATCGACGTCTGGACGATCTCGAGCGACAACCTGTCTGCCGGCAACTACTACCTGCAAGTGAGCGGCAACCTGGTGTCGGACCAGGCCGCGAGCTTCGGCGGCGCGGTGTCCCTGGCTGCCCCGGTGCCCGAACCGGAAACCTACGGCATGATGCTGGCCGGCCTGGGCGTCCTGGGCTTCCTGGCGCGTCGCCGCAAGCAGGGCAAGCCGGCTTGATAGCCCCCTGCGCATGAGTCGGGCGGAAGCGCACGCGCTTCCGCTTTTTTTATGTGCGCAGCTTCTTGATGACGCTGCGGTTCCCCAGGATTTCCTCGATCTGTTCGAAGCGCACGGGCTTGACCATGTGGTGGTCGAAGCCGGCCTCGAACGCCAGTTGGCGGTCCTTTTCCTGGCCCCAGCCCGTGACGGCGACCATGACGGTCATCGTGCAGCACGACAGGTCGCGGATGCCGCGCGCCAGGTCATAGCCGGACATCTGCGGCAGGCCGATGTCGAGGAAGGCGTAATCCGGACAGAAGCGCTTGGCCGCGGCCAGCGCATCCGCGCCGTTGTGCGTGATGACGACGCTGTGCCCCATCGCCGTCAGCAGCGCGCCGATGCTGTTGACGAAGTCGACGTTGTCGTCGGCGAGCAGGATGCGGTACGTTTCCGCGCTGATGAACGACATTGGCGTCGGCTTCGCGGGCAGTTCCGGCTCGACGACGATCGGCAGCCGCACGACGAACTGGCTGCCATGGCCGAGGCCCGCGCTGTGCGCCTCGATGGAGCCGCCGTGCAGCTCGACCAGCTTGCGCGCCAGCGACAGCCCCACGCCCAGGCCGGCCACCGAACGCTCCAGCGTCGAATCGACCTGCACGAACATCTCGAATACGGTGTCCAGCATGTCCGGCGCGATGCCGATGCCCGTGTCGGACACGACCAGCGTCAGCGTGCGGTCATCCACCGTCGCCCTCAGGCCCACACGGCCGCCGCGGTTCGTGTATTTGGCGGCATTATTCAACAGGTTCGAAAGGATTTGCGCGAGACGCGTCGCGTCGCCGTTCAGGAATACAGGGCGGTCCGGCAGGTCGATCGTCAGCTCGTGGCCATGCAGTTCGATGTACGGCCGCACCACCTCCAGCGCATCGTTGACGACCGCTTTCAGTTCCACGCGGCCGCTCTTGATGGTGAATTTGCCCGTGTTGATGCGCGAGACGTCCAGCAGGTCGTCGACGAGGCGCACCATCTGGCGCAGCTGGCGCTCCATGATGTCGGTCGCGCGCTGGGTCGCCTGCGCGTCGCCGCTGCGCAGGCGCAGGATGTCGAGGCCCGTGCGGATCGGCGCCAGCGGGTTCCTCAGCTCGTGCGCCAGCGTGGCGAGGAATTCGTCCTTGCGGCGGTCCGCGAGGCGCAGCGCTTCCTCCGCGCGCTCGCGCACCTGCATCTCGTGTTCGAGAGTCGCGTTCGCTTCCTGCAGCGCGTGCGAGCGGCGGCCGATCTCGGCAAGCATGTCGTTGAAGGCGGCGACAAGCACGCCGATTTCGCCGCTGTCGTTCCCCGGCACGCGCAGGGTGAAGTCGCGCCGCTGCATCACCTGGCGCGCGACGTTCGTCACCGCCGCGAGCGGCCGCGTGATGGCGGCCTGCAGGCGCGACGCGACCAGGCCCGCGATCAGCAGCGCACCCAGCATCACGGCGCCGAGGATGGCGCCATAGCTGAACAGGCGGTCGACGAGGCCGTAGCGCGAGCGCAGGTAGACCGTGCCGACCATCTCGCCGTTTTCCACGATGTTGCGGAACACCGCCACTTCGCCGCCCTCGATGCGGTAGCCGGACGGGGCCGGGCGCGCCGGGATCGCCTGGTTCGGGGCCGCCGCGTACGTGGCGAAGCGCGTGCCGTCGCTCGTGTAGATCGCGGCGGCGAGGATCTGCGGGCGCACGCGCAGGACGGCCAGGTTCTGGCGCGCCGTCTCCTCGTCGTTGAACGTGAGGGCCGGGGCCGTCACGCGCGCCATGATGTCGGCCTGCGTCATCAGGTCGTCCGTCCAGTAGCGCTGGAACGCGCGCAGGTCGAACAGCAACATGGCGACGGAAGCCGCCAGTAACGCGACGAACGTCGTCGATACCGCCATCAGAATCAGTTTGCCGCGGACCGTGCCGCCGTCGCGCACCACCATCACTGCGCTCCTTTCTGCACCCGGTTCGCCACCGTCAGCAGGCGCGAACTGAGTTTGATGCCATTGCGTTCCGCCGCATCCAGCGCGACGTCGAAGCGGACCCGTTCGTCCACGATGCGGAAATTGATCACACTACCGACCTGCAGGCCGTTGTCGCATTCGGTCACGACGAGCATCGCCCCGGTCGCCTGGTGGACGATGCGCGCGACCCGCTGCGGATCGCTCCCGCCCACGAACAGCAGGTGCACGCGGGCCGCCGCGTCGCTTTCGCGCAGCTCGCGCACTTCGATCATGCGGTTGTTGACAGTGCGTCCGGCCACCACGCGCGCCAGCTCGACGGCGAGGTCGTTGGCGCCGATCACGCCGATCGTCAGCGGCGCCGTGGCGTCGGCGAACGCGCTCGCGGGAAAATCGGTATAGCCGAGGAATTTGTACAGGAAGGCCGCCTTCACGCGCCGCTCCAGCGGCGCCCCCGGCACGGCGCTCTGCGCGCGCGCGGGCGGCACCAGCCCGGCACCTGCGCACAGCAAGGCCAGCGAGGCCAGCGCCCAGCCGGCAAAGGACCGGCGCAGGCCTCGATTCATGGATGGCTTCAGTTGACGATGCATCGGCCGGATGGCAAACCCTGGACTGGAAACGGTGGCAGGAAGCGCCCGGGCTTTCGGCGCCCTACGGAACGGCCGGAAATGGACGGCCCATGATAGCCGGGTATGGTCGGCCATGCCAACGCGGCGCCCTGCGGCAACGTCCACGCGGATGGATCGACTCGAAAATTCGTAAACGACAGCAAGGCGTCTTTAAACATTTTGCTATCGTAGAACATTTTCTTTGGTGCACCAAGAGTGACCCGATTGAAGCGTGCACGGCTGTGTCATTTATAAAAGCAATGGCTGACATTAGAAATCTAAATTGGATTTCTTTTTTGCGATGCAGCATTATGAACCTGTCTCCTCTATTCTCCTCCAAGGATAGATTCAGCCCGCTCCCGTAGCGGGCTTTTTTTTTCCCCGGCGCACGCACGGGGCCACATATGCTGTAGTGCAATATCAATCGTGCACGATGTTGTTGTTTTACGACCCGGTTACCGTCTTTTCCGACTCTGCGCAGAGCGCGCAGTCGTGTCGCCCCCTGCTTACAATTTGGGGTACTATGCAACCTCTTTTCGTTTAGATAACAATATTTACCGCGCTATGCTCCATCCCGGCAGGTCCGCACACTCTTCCAGTTCCTACGACTGGTCCGCTTCCCGGCTCGGCGAACCGCAGCAATGGCCGCAGGCACTGAGGCTGGCCGCCGACGTCATGTTCAACACGCCGCTGCCCCTGCTGCTCGTGTGGGGACGCGACATGACGGTGCTGTTCAACGACGCCTACGGCGCGCTGGCCGGGCCGGCGTACGGACGGGTCCCCGGCGGCAGCGTGCCGCCCGTGATGCCGCCTCCGCTGGCGGTGGCGGGCGCCGAACTGCAGCGCGCCTGGAACGGCGAGGCCGCGTACGCGCCGGACCGCAACCTCATGTTCGCGGGCAGCGCAGGCGGCAGCGGCCGCTACGACCTGTATTTCACGCCCGTGCGGGGGGACGGCGACGCCGTCGCGGGCGTGCTGTGCGCGCTGGCGCCCGCCGCGCCGGTCGTGGAGGCGCCGGCCGAGTCGAGCGGCCCCATGCGCATCCTCGTCGTCGAGGACAACGTCGACGCGCAATACCTCGTGTGCGAGATGCTGCGCGCCTTCGGCCACGAGGCGGACGGCGTCGGTCATCCGAACGACGCGCTCGCGCGCCTTGCGGCCGGGCAATACGACGTGTTGTTCACGGACGTCAGCCTGCCCGGCATGTCCGGCGTCGACCTGGCGCGCCAGGCCGTGACGCAGGCACCGTCGATGCGGGTGATCTTCGCGTCGGGTTATGGCGACACCCTGCTGCGCCACGTGGAATTCCCCTACCTGTCACTGCAGAAGCCCTATGAGCTGGACCAGCTCCAGCAGGCGCTCGACAAGGTGGCGCATCCGCTGCCGGTGCGCACCTGAACGATGGCCCAAAGGTGTGCAACAAAGCGCCCGGGCTGGGCTAGAATCGGTGTACGGCTCATTACGCGCCGTGGACGGACGTGCCCGTCCATTTTGCGTGACACCACCGTCGCGCGCGCAGAGCCCAACACGATGATCGATTTCGAGCCCACCGGCAGTGCACCCCGCCCCTCCGAGCTGACGGACATGCTCGACCCGGCGCCGTCCGCGATGGTCTCGCGCGGAGGCGTACGGTGAGCAACGAGCGCGACGAGCTGCGGCATCCCTCCGCGCAGCCCGCTGCTGCTGCGGCCGCCGCCGCGCGCGAACTGCAGGAAGCGCGCGAAGCCCTGCGCCTGGCCAACGCGCGCATGGAAAACATGCTCGAGAGCCTGGTCGACGGCTTCTGCGCGGTCGACCACCACTGGCGCATCATGTACATCAACGGGCGCGCGCTGGAGATGCTCGCGCCCCTGCAGAAGACCCGGCCCAGTCTGGTCGGCCACGACCTGTGGGCCTCGTTCCCGGAACTGCGCGGCAGCATGCTCGAAACCGTCTACCGGCGCGCGATGGTCAGCCGCGAGACGGCGATCCAGGAATTCTTCTGGCCGGCGCTGAAACGCTGGTTCGAGGTGCGCGCCCATCCGTCGCCGGACGGCCTGACGCTGTACTTCCAGGACATCAACCGGCGCAAGGCCGACCAACAGGCCCTGCAGCAAGGCAACAGCCGCCTGCAGGTGGCACTGGCCGCGGGCCGCCTGGGCGACTGGCGCTGGGACGCCGCCAGCGACCGCGTGATGCTGGGCGAACGGGCGGCCGCCATCTTCGGCCTGCCGGCCGAGCAGCCGCTCGCGTGGAGCGAACTGCGCGCCCGCATCGACCCGGGCGACCGCGAAAGCGTGCGCCGCGCCGTGCTGCAAGCCTTTGCCGGCCACAGCGACCTCGAACTGGAATGCCGCCTGCCGGGCCCGAGCAGCGAACCGCGCTGGGTGGCGCTGGTGGGCCGCGCCGATTACGCCGACCAGGCGCGGCGCGAAGGCGTGCTCGGCATGACCGGCGTCGTGCAGGACGTCACGGCCCGGCGCAGCGCCGCCGACGCCCTGCGCCAGAGCGAGGAAGTATTGCGCGCGCTGGCCAACACGATCCCGCAGCTGGCCTGGATGGCGCAGGCCGACGGCGCCATCGTCTGGTTCAACGAACGCTGGTTCGAATACACGGGCACGACGCCGGACCAGGTCGTGGGCTGGGGCTGGCAGACGGCCGTCGAGCCGACGGTGCTGCCGGCCGTGCTGGAGCGCTGGAACGCGAGCATCAAGAGCGGCGACCCGTTCGAAATGGAATACCCGATCCGTGGCGCGGACGGCCAGTACCGCTGGTTCCTCACGCGGGTGAATCCCGTCCGCGACCGCCACGGCAAGGTCCTGCGCTGGTTCGGCACGGACACGGACGTCGACGAGGTCAAGCGGGCCGAGCAGGCGCTGCGGGACGAATCGCACGTGCTCGAACTGCTCAACAGCACCGGCAGCGCGCTCGCTTCCACGCGCGACCTGCGCTCGCTGCTGCAAGTCGCCACGGACGCCGCCACCGGCATCGCCGGCGCGCGCCAGGGTGCGTTCCTGTACCACGGACGCAACGACGGCATCGAGCCCGATGCGAACAACCTGTTCACCCTGTACACCGTGTCCGGCGGCAGTCCGGTCGGATTCGAGGCGTTCGGCGCGGCCGGTCCCTCCGGCCTGTTCGGCCCGGGCCTGCTGGACCATCCGGCGGGCGTGATCCGCTCCGCCGACGTCACGCTCGACGCACGCCTGCGCGACGCGCCGCCGTTCGCTCTGCCGGCGGGGCACCCGGCCGTGCGCAGCTATCTCGCCGTGCCCGTCATCGGCCATTCCGGCGAGTTGCTCGGCACGATGTTCTTCGGCCATCCGGAACCGGACGTGTTCAGCGAACGCACGGAACGCATCGTGCGCGGCATCGCGGCCCAGGCCGCCGTCGCCATCGACAACGTGCGCCTGTACGAAGCCGCCCAGCGCGCCGCCGAGGAGCGCAAGGTGCTGCTCGAAAGCGAGCGCCAGGCGCGCGCCGAGGCCGAACGCACGAGCCAGATGAAGGACGAATTCCTGGCCACGCTGTCGCACGAACTGCGCACGCCGCTGTCGGCGATCCTCGGCTGGGCCCAGGTGCTGCGGCGCGGCAGCCGCGACCAGAACGACCTGCAGAAAGGCTTGCAGACGATCGAGCGCAACGCCCGCGCCCAGGCCCAGCTGATCGAAGACCTGCTCGACATGAGCCGTATCACGTCCGGCAAGGTCCTGCTCGACATGCAGGCCGTGGCGCCCGCGAGCTTCATCGACGCGGCCATCGAGACGGTGCGCCCCGCGGCCGATGCGAAGAACATCCGTATCGACAAGCAGTACGCGGCCGATCCGGGCCTCGTCGCGGGCGACCCGGCGCGCCTGCAGCAGATCGTGTGGAACCTGCTGTCGAACGCGATCAAGTTCACGCCGCGCGACGGCCAGGTCAGCATCGAACTCGCGCGCAGCGATGCGAGCGTCGCCATCACCGTGCGCGACAACGGCGCGGGCATCCGGCCGGAATTCATCACCCACGTATTCGAACGCTTCCGCCAGGCGGACGCATCGATGACGCGCCGCCACGGCGGCCTCGGCCTCGGTCTCGCGATCGTGAAACACCTG
The DNA here is from genome assembly GCF_052056005.1 of Massilia sp. GER05. Lineage (NCBI taxonomy): Bacteria > Pseudomonadati > Pseudomonadota > Betaproteobacteria > Burkholderiales > Oxalobacteraceae > Massilia > Massilia sp. GER05. The sequence goes on from NZ_CP178858.1 coordinate 5,223,307, forward strand.
ATCGAGCAGCACGGCGGCACCGTCCGCGCCGAGAGCGCCGGCGAGGGCAAGGGCGCCAGCTTCACCATCGAATTACCGCTCGCCAAGCAGCAGCCGCCGGCGACGCGCAGCGCACGCGCCGCGATGATCCTGCCGACGCCCGCCACGCCGGAGATGACGGTGCTCGACCTGTCCGGCGTCAACGTGCTGGTGGTCGACGACGACCGCGATGCGCGCGAACTGATCAAGCGCATCCTGAGCGATTGCGGCGCGTCCGTCCGCATCGCCGCCAGCGCGCGCGATGCGTTCGCCCTGTTCAAGGAGCGCGTGCCGAACCTCCTGATCAGCGACCTGGGCATGCCCGAAGTGGACGGTTTCGAACTGCTCGACTGGGTCCGCCACCTGGGGCGCGACGAAGGCAGCCAGGTCCCGGCCATCGCCCTGACGGCATTCGCCCGCTCGGAAGACCGGCTGAGCGCGCTGGAGGCCGGATTTTCGGCGCATATCTCCAAACCGGTCGAACCGAGTGAACTAATTGCAACAGTTGCTTCCGTTGTCGGCCCCTCCTCTCCGCTCGTGAATCGTGCTGCCGCATCCACGGCGGGCAGAAATGGCGTACGCTAATAGGGACTCGCGTAATTCGAAAGATGTTCCTACCCAAGGACGCGGCGCTGTCCTACAAGAAATTCTCGGCGTTTTGCTAGACTATGAAATGTTGTTCTAGAGCTGGTATGAGTAGTTAAGGAACAAATAATACCGGCCTTGATTTGACGAGAGTACGCATGCCCAGCCGACAAGACATCCTGAACGCGAAGATCCTGGTCGTAGACGATTCCCCGGACAATATCGAATTGATGGAAGAGATATTGCGCGAGGAAGGCTACACCGACGTCAGTTCGACGATGCTGCCGGAACAGGTGTGCCCGCTGCATCGCGAACACAACTACGACCTGATCCTGCTCGACCTGCAAATGCCGGGCCTGAACGGTTTCCAGGTCATGAAAGGCCTGAAGGAAATCGAACAGGGCGGCTACCTGCCCGTGCTCGCCCTGACGGCACAGCCCAGCTTCAAGATCGCCGCGCTGGAAGCGGGCGCGCGCGATTTCATCAGCAAGCCGTTCGACCTGCTCGAAGTGCACAAGCGCATCCATAACATGCTGGAAGTGCGCCTGCTGTACAAGGAACTGGCCCAGTACAGCCGCGCCCAGCAGGAACTGGCGCTGCACGACGCCCTCACCGGCCTGCCGAACCGCCGCCTGCTGGAAGACCGCATCGAAACGGCCGTGCAGCACGCCAACCGCAACCACCACAAGGCCGCGGTGATGTACCTCGACCTGGACGGCTTCAAGGCGATCAACGATACATACGGCCACGCCTACGGCGACGAGATCCTCAAAATGGTGTCGCAGCGCCTGCTGTCGAATTCGCGCAAGGAAGACACGGTGGCGCGCCTGGGCGGCGACGAATTCATCGTCCTGCTGGCCGACGTGCACAGCCTGGCCGATGCGCAGGGACCGGCCGCCAAGCTCGTCGAGGCGCTGTCCGAACCGTTCTTCATCAACGACCTGACCCTGCAGTTGTCGACGAGTATCGGCATCAGCCTGTATCCGGACGACGCGGAAAACGTCGTCGACCTGATCAGCATCGCCGACTACGCGCTGTACGAAGCGAAACGCGCCGGCAAGAACCGCTATTGCGCCAACGGCAGCGCCGCGCGCCAGGCCGCGCTGGCCGTCAAGCCGACCATGCCGCCGCCCGCCACGCCGGCCGTCGCGCCGTCGCCGGAGCTGGCGCAACACCGCTGACCGTCGCCGTCTCCATCCCGACGCCCGCCTTGCGCGGGCGTTTTGTTTTTCTCTTTACAACATTCTCCACCTCTAATGTAAAATTTGACAATTGCAATTTAGCATTTTCGATTTTTCACTTTTGAGGACCTCATGGAAGACCTGAAGGAACCGGCCACCGCCACGCCCGTCCACCCTGCCCGGCCGCCCCGCCGCTGGGGCCGCCTCGTACTGTATGTGCTGGCCACGGTCGGCGCGCTCGCCCTGGCCCTGATCGCGCTGGCTTACTGGCTGCAGGCGAAGGACGCGCAGAAACGCGTCACGATCGACGAAGCGGCCGTCATCGACGACGTGATGGGCCAGACCTACGGCAAATACTCGGCCGCGAAAAAGGGGTGGCTGTACGTGGGCGAAGACAACGTGACGTACCTGATGCGCGTCGTGCAGCAGGCAAAGATCCCCGACGGGGCGGCCGGCGACGAGCTGTACTTCGTCGCCAGCGGCGCCGCCGTGAACGGCGACGGCCAGGCGGTCTATGGCGTGTTCTACGTGCACCCGGACGGCCAGGACGGCGGCCTGGCCCAGGAAAATACGCAGATCCGCTTCCTGTCCAACGCCCCGGTCAAGCCTGAACAGGTCCGCTTCGAAGCCCTCAGCGAGAACCTGTGGGGCTGGGTCGTCAAGACGCGCTGGGACGCCGAGCCGGACAGCGAGGCCGTCACGACCATGAATACGGTGCTGGCACCGCACGACGGCCAGATCGCCGTGCTGGGAGAATTCCTCGCCGCACGCGACGCGAAGCCGGAGGGGTCCTGCGAGGACGCGAAGGCCGCGTACGACGCCTGGCTGGCACAGGTCGCGAACACGGAGGATGGCGACGACGGGGGCATACCGCCGGCCCGCTGCGACAAGCGCCGCTGGACCTATCGCACGGCCACCGTCAACGGCAATATCCCCGTGCCGATCACGGTGACGGCGGGCGGCACGCTGGACGACAAGCCGGTGGAAGCACAAACCTGGAAGCTGATGTTCGACACCAGGACCTTCAGCTACGACATCCCGCCGGACCTCCAGAACTAGCGTCGGTGTTGGCCTTTAACAACAGGGGAAACGTTGCTTGAATCATACGCCGGGCACGCCAAGGATGCCCGGCGCCGACCCTCACCACCGCCCGCTCTCTCTGGAATCCGCAAATACGATCGTGAACCCCAACCCGTCACTATGCAACAATGGGTCGGCACCGGCAAATACCGTTTAGTTAAGTAATTTATACGTTTTCAAAATATATACATCGACATCTTTTCCAAATGTCTTTACTGCTAGGATGAGCAATCTTTGCCAAATGACAAAGAGAATAAAAACAGGCATCAAGACAAGGAAGAGATATCCATGAGCGTACGCCCCACCCGACTGTTTGCCCGCACGCTGCTCGCCGCCGCCGTGACGAGCGCCTTTCCCATGATTGCCCTGGCCGACGAGCCGGACCAGGCCGTGGCCGCGCAAGACATCTCCACCGCAGCCAAACCCGCCGGCCAGCGCCTGGAAACCGTGATCGTGACCGCCCAGCGGCGCGCCGAGAACCTCAAGGAAGTCCCGATGTCGGTCACCGCCATCAAGGGCGAGAAGCTGGACGTGCTGACGTCCGGCGGCGCCGACATCCGCTTCCTGGCCGGCCGCTCGCCCTCGCTGAACGTCGAATCGGACTACGGCCGCTCGTTCCCGCGCTTTTACATCCGCGGCCAGGGCAATACCGACTTCGACCTGAACGCGTCGCAGCCGGTCGGCCTCGTCGTCGACGACATCGTGCAGGAAAGCCCCATGCTGAAGGGCTTCCCCGTGTTCGACGTGGACCAGGTCGAAGTGCTGCGCGGCCCGCAAGGAACGCTGTTCGGCCGCAACTCGCCCGCCGGCGTGATCAAGTTCGATTCCGCGAAACCGGTGTTCAAGACGGAAGGCTATGCCGTGCTCGGCGCCGGCAATGACGGCACGATCAATGCGGAAGGCGCGTACAACGTGCCGCTGTCGGACATGCTGGCGCTGCGCGTCTCGCTGCAGTCGCAGCACCGCAACGACCGCGTGCACAACCCGCGGCCCAACGCCTACACCCGCGATTTCGAAGGCTACGACGACAACGCCGCGCGCATCCAGCTGCTGTTCAAGCCGACGCGCGACTTCTCCGCGCTGTTCAATGCCCACGGCCGCGACATGAAGGGCAATGCGACCCTGTTCCGCGCGAACATCATCAAGAAGGGCACGAACGACCTCGTCGACGGCTTCGACTACGACCGCTACCCCACCGACGGCGGCAACAGCCAGACCTTGCGCACCAGCGGCGCCAACCTGCGCCTGCGCTGGGACCTGGACGGCATGACCCTGCACTCGATCACGGGTTACGAGCACGCGTCCTTCTACAGCCGCGGCGACGTGGACGGCGGTTTCGGCGCCGTGTACGCCCCGCCGATGGGACCGAACTATCCTGGCCAGAACGCCTTCATCCCGTTCACCGTCGAGACGGCCGACCTGTTGCCGGAACACGACCAGACGACGCAGGAAATCCGCCTCGAATCGAACACGAAGGATCCGCTGCAGTGGATGGCCGGCGTGTTCTATTTCAACGAACACATCCGCATCGATTCGATCAGCTTCAACACGCTGGCGCCGGGCAATCCGCAGAACGACGCCTACGCGACGCAGACGCAGGACGCCCGTTCGTGGGCCGTGTTCGGCACGCTGAACTACAAGGTCTCGGAGCAGCTGAAACTGCGCGGCGGCCTGCGCTACACGAGCGACAACAAGGATTTCGTCGCGCAGCGCTTCGAACCGCCGCAGACGAGCGGCCCGCTGCCGCTGCACCGCGATTCGCACAACGTGAGCTGGGATGCGTCGGCGACCTATGCGCTGGATGCGGACACGAACCTGTTCGCGCGCGTGGCGACCGGCTACCGCGCACCGTCGATGCAGGGCCGTCTGAACGGCCTCGGCGACAAGCCGTCGATCGCGGGTGCGGAAAAGGCGTTGTCGTATGAAGCGGGCATCAAGGCCGACCTGCTCGACCGCCGTGCGCGCCTGTCCGCGACGGCGTTCCAGTACCGCGTGAAGGACAAGCAGCTGACGGCCGGCAGCGGCACGATCAACATGAACCAGCTGATCAACGCCGGGAAGGTCACGGGCCAGGGTGTGGAACTGGACTTCCAGGCGATCCTGGCGGACGACTGGCGCGCGAGCATCGGCGCGAGCTACAACGACACCGAGATCAAGGATCCGAACCTGTTCGTGCAGACCTGCGGCAACCAGCCCAATACGGGCGGCGTGAACGGCTGCACCCCGACCGGCGCCCCCGGCCCGTTCCCGTACACGCAGAAGCTGAACGGCCTGCCGCTGCCCCGTTCGCCGAAATGGCAGACGAACTTCACGTTGCGCTATTCGCATCCGCTGGCCGACGGTGAACTCTATGCGCTAACGGACTGGTCGTACCGCACCGAGTACAACATGTTCCTGTACGAAGCGAAGGAGTACAAGGCGAAGGCCCTGCTGGAAGGCGGCCTGCGGGTCGGCTACAAGTGGGACAACGGCAAATACGAGCTTGCCGCATTCGCCCGCAACATCACCAACCGCATCCAGGTCGTGGCGGCGATCGACTTCGACAACCTCACGGGTATCGTCAACGAACCGCGCAACTACGGCGCGCAGTTCCGCGTGAACTTCTGATGGCACGGGTGTGCGCCGGCCGGGCGCACACCCGCAACGAGTCAGGCCGCGCCGGCCGTCTTTTCCCCGCCCGGGCCCAGCGCCCGGCAACCGACCGCCTGCTCGTTATGCGCCTCGATGGCGGCCGCGTTCTGGTGGTCCGAGCTCGCATCCACCTTTTCCGGCGCCACCTCGATACGGGTGATGCTGGACGCCACCGAGACCGGGTCGCTGGCCGGGAACGTCATTTCCACGGCGTCGTCGAGCAGCGTTTCCTTGGCCACGGCTTCGCGCGGCTCGGCTTCGGCGCTGGCCATCGTGCGGATCGCGCGCGCCCATTTCACGACCTTCAGGTCCGCCAGGTCGGCGATGGTATTGATACCGAACGCATCACGCAACGCATCCGCCTGCTGCTGGGTGACGTCGCGCAGCGCCGTCACGGGCTGGTGCACCAGTTCGCGGAAACATTTGTCGTGATGGGTGTCGTTTACGATGATTTGAATATTCATGTCTGTCCTTTCAAGTGGGCCCCTGACACGTTTCCACTATCGCATACGGCCCTGACACGGTATGTGCGGCACCGAACGATGGCCGCGCACGATTGATTTTCGGGTAAGGACGCGCCCGTGCTACCATGACGAATTGCAACAGTTTTTATCAATATATTTTGCAAAACGGCATGCTCTGCTATCCTGCCGAGCTTGTGAATACAGTTTCCGAGCCTGTTCGAACGCCGTGTCCCACACCGAAAAACCGAAGATTCTCGTCGTCAACGACGACGCTGCCAGCCTGCTTGCACTGACGAGCCTGCTGGAGCAATGGGCCGACGAAAGCAATTACGAGGTCCTGTCCGCGCGCTCCGGCCAGGATGCGCTGCGCCAGGTACTCCGTCACGATTTCGCGGTGATCCTGCTCGACGTGAACATGCCCGGCATGGACGGATTCGAAACGGCCGAGGCGATCCACCTGCGTCCCCGCTCCGCCGACATCCCGATCATCTTCGTCACGGCCTTCCTCGCCGACGAGATCGACCGCCTGAAGGCCTATCAGCGCGGCGCCGCCGATTTCCTGTTCACCCCCGTGATCCCGCAGGTCCTGCGCGCCAAGGTGCAGGTGTTCGTGGCGCTCGCGACGAAGAACGAGCAGCTGAAGCGCCAGGCCGAAAAACTGTCCCAGCGCACGACCGAGCTGACCGCGACCAATAAACGTCTCGTGCGCGAGATGGAAGAGCGGCGCGCGGCCGAACGCAAGAGCAGCGCCAAGGACGAATTCCTCGCGATGCTGGGCCATGAGCTGCGCAATCCGCTGTCCGCCATCAGCAGCGCCGGCTCGCTGCTCGGCATGCCGGGCGTCAGCGGCGATTCAATCGCGCGGGCGCGCCTGATCATCCAGCGTCAAAGCCAGCATTTGTCGCGCATCGTCGACGATTTATTGGATTTGTCGCGCGCCATGTCGGGCAAGATCCTGCTGTCGCGCAAGCGCCTGGACATGGCCACGCTCGTCTCCAGCTGCCTCGACACGTTCCGCGCGACGGGCCGCACGACCGGCTACGACATCGACGCGCAACTGGCGCCGGCCTGGGTCGACGGCGACGCGACGCGGCTGGAACAGATCGCGACGAACCTCATCGACAACGCGCTGAAATACACGCCGGCCGGCGGCCGCATCGAGATCACGGTGGTGCCGATCGGCGAAGACGTCGTGCTGCGCGTGAGCGATTCCGGCGTCGGCATCGCGCCGGACCTGCTGCCGCACGTGTTCGACGTGTTCGTGCAGGGCGCGATCTCGATCGACCGCTCGCAGGGCGGCCTCGGGATCGGCCTGTCGCTCGTGCGCCGCCTCGTCGAACTGCATGGCGGCACCGTCAACGCCAGCAGCCCCGGCAACAGCAACGGCAGCACGTTCGAGATCCGCCTGCCGCGCACCGACGCGGCGCAGGCCGCCGACGCGCCCGCGCGCGCCCGGCCGCAGGAAGCCGGCAAGCCGAAAGTCCTGCTGATCGAAGACAACGACGACGGCCGCGAGATGATGGCGACGATGCTCGCGTCGTTCGGCTACCCGGTGTTGCAGGCAGGCGACGGCCTGGAAGGCGTGCGGGTGGCGTGCTCGGAAACGCCGGACGTGGCCCTCGTCGATATCGGCCTGCCCGGCATCGATGGCTACGAAGTGGCGCGTCGCTTGCGCCAGGACCCGGCGGCGCGTGCAATCCGGCTGATCGCGGTGACGGGTTACGGTCTCGAAGAGGACCAGCGCCGCGTCATGGAGGCGGGTTTCGACCTGCACCTCGTGAAACCCGTGGATCTGAATGCCCTGCTCGAACAGCTGGCCGCCGCGGCGCCCGCTCCGGACGACGCGGGCCGGCCGGCGGCCGTGCAAACGTAGGGCGGGCATTTGAGGCCGGGGGCCTCAAATGAAACGTGCCCACGCGTAGCGCCAGCACGATGCCGGCGTTCGCGTGGGCGGAGGGCCACCCACCCTACAGCGTCGACATCAGTTCCTGCTTGCGCAGTGCCATTTCCTGGCCCAGCGCGAGCAGGTCGAGGCCTGCCTTCTTCGCCTTCGGGAACATCTCTTTCTCTTCTTCCTTGACGTGGTGCTCGATCTGTTCGCTGAGCACTTTCACTTTCGCGTCATACAGGTCGTCGTCCGGCTGCATTTCCTGCAGCTGCTTGATGAGGTCTTTCGCCGCGGCGTGCTCGACGATCGCCTCGTCGACCATGTCCTCGCCCTCCTCGACGTTGGCCGCGCGCACGGCCGGATAGAAGATTTCCTCTTCGATGGTCGTGTGGGCGATCAGCGCCTTGCAGATCTTGTCCTTCAGCTTTTCCTTGCTGGTGGTGGCGCGGTCGCCCAGCTGTTCGAACTGTTCGAACATCTCGGACACTTCGCGGTGGTCGGCGGTCAGGAGGGCGATGGCGTCCTGGCCTGCGGCCATGGCGTTCGACTGGGTGCCGGCGCGTGCGCCGGATTGGGTTCTCGTGCTCATGTTGACTCCTTCAGTGGGGTTATCGGCGCTCGGCCAGAGCCCTTAGAATGACCGGATCTGCAACATCGGACTGTACGGGAACTCACAAAGACGATTCCTGCGCCGTCCCGGGCCAAGCTGTTGTATCATCCCGAGAAACATAATTTGGTTGCCTTCATGAAAGTTTCGGAACCTCACCCGCCGGATTCCGGGGAAGACAGCCAGCATGCGGCGCGTGCCGCCGAGCTGGCCGAACTCCTGGCCCATATGACGACCTGCTGGGACGAAGAACGGCGCCTGCTGGCCCGCCGGCTGCACGACAGCCTCGGTTCGTCGATGACGGCGCTGACGATGCATCTCGGCCTGCTGTCGCAGCACCTGCAGGAACAGCCGCAGCGCGACCGCGCCGCGCAGATGAAGCAACTGCTGAACAACATCATCGAGACCAACCGCAAGATGCAGTTGGCGCTCTGGAACGACAAGCTGGAATTCCTCGGCCCCAAGGCCGCCATCGCGGAACTCGTGCAGGAATGGAGCCGCGAACACGGCATCAAGGCGAAAGCCAGCATGCCGGACGAAGATCCCGACTACACGCGCGCCCAGGGCGTGGCGCTGCTGCGCTGCGCCGAGGAAGGCCTGCGCAACATCGTCAGGCACGCGCAGGCGGCGAAGGTCGACGTGATCCTCGACGACGACGGCGACCAGGCCATGCTGACGGTGCGCGACGATGGCGTCGGCCCCGGCACGGCCGCCTCCCCGCCCGCGAGCTGCCACGGCCTGCGCATGCTGCGCGAACGGGCCCGCACGCTGGGCGGCACCTTGACCATCGGCGCCGGACCCGACGGCAAGGGCACCGCGCTCACGCTGGTCTTTCCAAAACAGGGAAACGGCGAGGCGACGTAACGCTCAGTGCAGTTTGACGAGCGGCGTCGTCCGCCGGATCAGGAAGCGCGCGAACGCCATCAGGCCCGTGCGCAGCGATCCCAGCACGGCATTGTGGTGCATCAGGTGCAGGCTCATGTACATGATGCGCGCCATGAACCCTTCCACGAACAGGCTGGCGCCCCGTAGCGAACCCATCAGGCTGCCCACCGTCGTCTCGCGGCCGATCGAGACGAGCGACCCGTAATCGCGGTAGACGTAGGGATCCTTCTGCGGTTGTTCGCCCTTGTCGAGGCGCAGGAACGTCTTGAGCAGATAGTCGGCCTGCTGGTGCGCGGCCTGGGCACGCGGCGGCACCGGCTTGCCGTTGCCGTCCGTGCAGGCGGCGCAGTCGCCCAGCGCATACACGTCGGGCACGCCTTGCACGCGCAGGTGCGCGTCCACCTCGATCTGGCCGCCCTTCGCGACCGGCAGCCCCAGCGAGCCCAGGAATTCCGGCGCGCGGATGCCCGCCGCCCACACGCACAGGTCGGCCGGATAGACATTGCCCTTGTTGTCGCTGACCTGTTTCTGGCTGATGCCGTTCACGCGGCAATCCGTCACGACGCGGATGGCGCGCTGGTCGAGCAGGCGCGCGGCCGCGGCGGACACCCGCTCGGGCAGCGGCGCGAGGATGCGCGGCGCGCCTTCGAGCAAGGTGATGCGCACGTCGCGCTTGACCTGCAGGCGCCGGAAGCCATACGCGGCATACACGCCGGACGCCTCGCGCAATTCCGCCGCCAGTTCGACGCCCGTGGCGCCGCCGCCGATGATGACGATGTCGAGCCCGGAGGCGCCGGCACCGTCCTCCTTTTGCTGCTCGGCCTGGGCGAGCAGGCGCAGCAGGCGCAGGCGGAACCGTTCGGCGTCCTCGGTGGCATTCAGGGAAATCGTGTGTTCGCGCGCGCCGGGCACGCCGAAATAATTCGACGTGCTGCCGACGGCGATCACGAGCGAGCGGTAGCCGAGGGTGCGCTCGGGCAGCACTTCTTCGCCGTCGCCGGCCGCGGTGACGGGAGCGATCGTGATGCGGTGCGCGGCCGCATCCAGCGCCGTCATGGCGCCGTACACGAAGGAAAAGTCGCGGTCGTGCGCCAGCATCTGGTACGACAGGCCTTCCTGGTGGATATCCAGCGTGCCGGCCGCCACCTCGTGCAGCGACGGCTTCCACACGTGGTACAGCCGGCTGTCGACCAGCGTCACCTTGTCCGGGCCGAGTTTGCGGCCCAGTTTGCAGGCCAGCTCCAGTCCGCCAGCCCCGCCGCCCACGATCACGATATCGCTTTGCAAGCCTGCCTCCGTCGGTCGCGCCCGTTGCCGGGCTCACGCAGGCAGTTTACTACGGGGCGGCGAAACCACCCGGCACGGATCAGTCGTGGCCGTGTCCGTGACCCTTGCCGTGACCGTGACCGTGACCATGGCCATTGCCGTGGCCGCGGTCCCAGTCGCCGCGGTGGCCGCGGTCGTCGCGGTACTCGACGCGCTCGACGACACGCACTTCGCGCGGGCCGCCGCGGTAGTCGCCGCGGTAGCCGACATGCTCGCGGTAGCGCGGCACATACGTGTTCGTGTACCACTCGTCGCGCACGAACAGGACCGGACGGCCGCAGGCGCCGTAGCGGCCGCAGAACCTGGCCCAGTGCTTGCGGTGGCCCGGCGGCACGCGCAGGTACACCGGTTCCGCCACGTAGTGCGGCGCCGGCGTGATGATCACCGGCTGCGGCGCGTACACGACGGGACGCGGCACGTAGTCGCCGATGTCGATGCGGCCATAGAAGCCGGGCTGGCCGATGCTGACGGAGACGTTGGTCTGCGCCAGGGCCGGGAGGGAGGCGGCGCACAGCGCCACGCCGAAGATCAGGGCTTTCATAGGATGACCTCGTTGTAATGTTTAAGTGAAGTTTATCAAATGAAAGCATATGCACAATTCGCTGCAACACCTGCTTACATTGTCGTTCCGGGCGGGATTACCACAAACCGCAGCGCAACAATTCCACTGCAGTAAGTGCGCAGCTACAATCGCGGCCTCAACCACTGAAAGGCTATCGATGTTCGCAAAATACACCGTGCTGGCCGCGGCCGCCCTGCTGGCGGCGGGTGCCGCCAACGCGCAGGTCGGCGTAACGGCCGACCTCGGCTCCACCGGCGTGGGCTTCCACGTCGTCGTGCCGATGGAAACCTATTTGAACGGCCGCTTCGGCGCCAACTACTTCCGCCACAACTTCGACAAGACGTCCGACGGCGTCGACTACGACATCAAGGGCAAGCTGCAGACGTTCGACGTGCTGTTCGACTGGTACCTGACCGAAGGCAGCACCTTCCACCTGACCGGCGGTCTCGTCTACAACGGCAACAAGTTCAATGCGAAAGCGAAACCGAACGGCACCGGTGGATTCACGCTGAACGGCCACGCGTATTCCGCTACCGACGTCGGCCTGCTGACCGGCCGCATCGACTACCGCAAGGCGGCGCCCTACCTGGGCATCGGCTGGGGCAACGCGCTGGCCCGCTCGTCGCACTGGACCACGAACATCGATCTCGGCGTCTTCTACCAGGGCAATCCGAACGTCCAGCTGGCCAGCGTCGGCTGCACGGTGTCGAACACGGTCTGCAAGGCCCTCGCCAGCGACGTCGCCGCGGAGCGCCTGCGCCTGCGCGACGACGTGGATGCGCTGAAGGTCTATCCGGTCGTGCGCGCGAGCATCGGCTACCAGTTCTGACGATGTGACCGGCGCGCCGCGCGCCCCGGCGTTGCGCTACGATGCTGCCAAAGGAGGCGCATCATGAACCATCGCGCACGCTGGAGCCTGCTGCTCCTGGCCTGCCTCATGCTGGTGGCCTGCCAGGACCGGCGCGAACCGGTGAAGCCCACCGTCGTGCCGGCCGCGGCCGCCATCGCCGTCACGGCCTGACCGCGCGATCGCCGCGCGGCCTGCCCGCCTTCCGGCCCCGTCCGCGGGCCGGTGTCCCCGTGCATCCTCGTGTTAGAATCTTCCCTGCCATAAGGCAACGCTAGGGGTCCTGCAGCCGCCACCGCGGCCGCGGGTGAGAAACACCCTCCGAACCTGATCTGGGTAATGCCAGCGAAGGGAAGCATGCGGATTCCGGTCGCGCACCGGCTCCGGTTCTCCCTTGCCGGCTCCACCCGTCGCACTTACGAGGAGCCGCATGCATCGTCCCGTTTTCCATCTGGTCGCGCACCCATGAACGTGATCGTCCTGGGCGCCGGCGTCGTCGGCACGGCATCCGCCTGGTATCTCGCAGAAGCCGGCCACGACGTCACCGTCATCGAACGCCGGAGCGGCCCCGCGCAGGAAACGAGCTTCGCGAACGGCTGCCAGATCTCCGTCTCGCACGCCGAACCGTGGGCCACGCCCGCCGGCCTGCTGAAGGTCGTGCAGTCGCTGGGCCGCGCCGACGCGCCGCTGCTGTTCCGCCTGCGGGCCGACCCGCTGCAATGGCGCTGGTGCCTGCAATTCGTGCGCGAATGCGCGCCCGGCCGCGTGGCAGCCAACCTGCGCCGGATCGTCGCCATGGCCGAATACAGCCGCCGCAGCCTGCAGGCGCTGCGTGCGCGCACCGGCATCGAGTACGACAGCCTCACGCGCGGCATCCTGCACTTCTACACCGACGCCCGGGAATTCGAGCGCGCCTGCCACGCGGCCGCCGCGATGCGCGACCTGGGCTGCCCGCGCATGACGGTCGATGCCGACGAGGCCGTGCGGATCGAGCCGGCCCTCGCGGCCGTCCGCCGCAAGCTCGTCGGCGGCGACTTCACGGCCACCGACGAATCGGGCGACGTCCACCGCTTCACGACGCAGCTCGCGGCACACGGCGCGGCGGCCGGCATCCGTTTCACGTACAACACGACCGTCACGCGCCTGCTGGCCGAAGGCGACCGCATCCGCGGCGTGGAAATCATCGATGCGGACGGCCGCCACCGCGTGCTGCATGCGGACGCCGTCGTCGTCGCCCTTGGCAGTTTTTCCGTCGGGCTGCTGGCGCCGCTGGGCATCCGGCTGCTGATCTATCCAGGCAAGGGATATTCCGCCACCTACCCCATCCTCGACCCGGACGCGGCGCCCACGGTCTCGCTGACGGACGACGGCCACAAGCTCGTGTTCTCGCGCCTCGGCGACCGCCTGCGCGTGGCCGGCACGTGCGAACTGAACGGCTACACGCGCGACCTGAACCCCGTGCGCTGCGACGCGATCACGCGCCGCGTGCGCGCGCTGTTCCCGGACGCCTGCGACTACGACAACCCGACCTACTGGGCCGGCCTGCGCCCGCTGACGCCCTCGAACGTCCCGTACATCGGCCGCACGCGCTACGCGAACCTGTACCTGAACACGGGGCACGGGACGCTCGGCTGGACGATGGGGTGCGGGTCGGGGCGGGCCATCGCGGACATCGTGTCGGGGAGGACGCCGGAGGTGGACTTCGCGTTCACTTGCGGGGCGTGACAATCGGCGTGTTTTGCGGCGCGCGAGCCATGCTACATTACCGTCTTTACACGACAAGGCAGCAATGAAAAAGCTATTCGAAAAATACCGGTGGGTCGAACTCCCCTGCCTGTTTTGCGCGATGGCGCTGGCCCATGCGCTGCTGCGCGCCGCCGGGCTGGACGCCGCACTGCCCGGCCACGGTTCTTCGCTCGCGCAGCTCGCCGCCTGGACCTGCTGCGTCTTCGCCGTCGACCGGGCGCTCCGGTTCGCACTGTGGGCCGTCGTGCTCGTCGTCGCGCCCGGGCGCGCCGCCGATATGCCTTGAAGCCGGCTTGAAGAATCCGGCGGCCGTCATCCGCGTCCTGTACGCGGTCCAGCGAACCTGGGCACCGCAACTCAACCCGGCGCGTCGTCTCTGACGAACCGGCCGCTGCGCACCAGCGCCCGTTCGATGTCGGCCACGACCCGGTCACCCCCGTCGCGGGCATGAATGACACAGGCCCACACGTCGTCGTCGATCTCGTAGCATCCGCCCGCGTACGACCATGCGCCCACATAGCGGTCGCTCGCCATCATCGCCGGCGCGGATGTCGGTGCGCTCGTGGCACCGAGGCCAGTGGCCAGGAGGCGCGCGAAGTCCGGAAATCCCGGCGCCCGGTGATCCCCGCAAAATTCGACGCGCTGTCCCGTTCCGCCGCTTACGGACCTGATCCGGAATGTCTCCACGTCCCCTCCCTGCACCGACAGGTTACACTGTCGCCTTTTACAAACCGCCTCGTTCACCATGTCGTTCGCATCGCTCGGCCTGATCGACCAGATCACGCGCACCCTCGCTTCGCTGTCCTACACCACGCCCACCGCCGTCCAGTCGCAGGCGATTCCCGCCGTGCTGGCCGGCCGTGACGTCATGGCGGCCGCCCAGACGGGCACCGGCAAGACCGCCGGCTTCGCCCTGCCCCTGCTGCAGCGGCTCGTGATGGACGGCGCACAGGTGGCGGGCAATTCGGCGCGCTCCCTGATCCTCGTGCCGACGCGCGAACTGGCCGAACAGGTACACGAGAGCGTGCGCGCCTACGGGGCCGGACTGCCGCTGCGCACGATGGTCGCGTACGGCGGCGTCAGCATCAATCCGCAAATGATGCGCCTGCGTAAAGGCGTCGACGTCCTCGTCGCCACGCCGGGACGCCTGCTCGACCTGCAGCGCCAGAACGCGGTGCGCTTCAACCAGGTGCAGACCCTCGTGCTGGACGAGGCGGACCGCATGCTCGATCTCGGCTTTTCGCGCGACATCGACAACCTGCTCGCGCTGCTGCCCAAGCGCCGCCAGACCCTGCTCTTCTCCGCTACTTTCTCCGACCCGATCCGGGCGCTGGCGACGAAGCTGCTGGTCGATCCGGTCAGCATCGAGGCCACGCCGCGCAACACGACCGTGAAGGCGATCCGCCAGTGGATCGTCCCCGTCGACAAGAAGCGCAAGCCGGACCTGTTCCTGCACCTGCTGAAGCGCCATGGCTGGCCGCAGGTCCTCGCGTTCGTCAAGACCCGCAAGGGCGTCGACCAGCTGGTCGACCTGCTCGACGCGAAAGGCATCGCGGCCGACTCGATCCACGGCGACAAGCCGCAGCCCGCCCGCCTGCGCGCGCTCGACCGCTTCAAGGCGGGCGAGGTGCGCGTGCTCGTCGCGACCGACGTCGCCGCGCGCGGCCTCGACATCGAGGAACTGCCGGTCGTCGTCAACGTCGACCTGCCCATCGTGGCGGAAGACTACGTGCACCGCACGGGACGCACGGGCCGCGCGGGGGCGTCCGGCGAAGCGGTGTCGCTCGTGTGCGCGGACGAAGTCCAGCAGCTGGCCGCCATCGAGGCGCTGACGCAGCAGGCCCTGGAGCGCAAGGACGAAGCCGGCTTCGAGCCCGAGCACCGCGTGCCGCAGACGAATGCGGCCGGGCAGGTCGTCAAGAAGCCGAAGAAACCGAAGAAACCGAAAGGCGGCACGAAGGACGCGCGTGGCGACGCACCCGTCGTGCGGGAAGACGTGCGGTTCAGGCGCTGAGCGGTCTGCCGGCGCCGCGCGCTCCCGGCTGCAGCGCCAGGTAATGCCCGGCGCGGAAGAACACGTAAAAGAGGAGCGTCAGCAGCGTCGCGTTCGGACCGCAGTCGAGCACCTGCGCACTGCCTTCCGGCACGTCGACGTCGACTGCCGGCGAGCCGCACCAGCCGATCTTCAGCTGCACGCGGTGCCGCCCCGGTTCCACGTCCAAGCGGATTTCCTGGCCGTCGGCGACGCGCCCGCGCTCGTTGCCGTCGACGAGGACGATGTAGTCGCGCGCCATGTCCTGCAACACCCCGGCGCGCCTGCGCACGATCAGTTCAGCCATGTCGTCTCCATTGGTTCAACCGCACCGATTTTACGTGATGCAAACAGGAAAATAATCACGGTTTATCACGACCCAGCGGGGTGCCCCGGTCAAAGCGCCCGGTACATGATATGAGCATCGACGTAGCCGTGCCGGATATGATCGAACGCGTCGGGCACGGTCCCGATGACGGCAAAGCCCAGGCTTCGGTAGAGGGCGAGCGCTGGCAGATTGCAGCGGAGGACCTGGTTGAGCTGCATGGCCCGGAAGCCAGCCGCCTGCGCCGATCGCATGCAGTGTTCGACCAGTGCCCGGCCGACGCCCCGGTTGCGTGCATGTTCGCCGACCAGGAAGGTGGCCGTGGCGATGTGCGAGCCTCGCCCCGGCATGGCCGGACCATAGCGGTACATGCCGAGCACGCCGCCACCGTCGCAGGCGAGCACACAGCCCCTGGCCCCCAGCCAGACCTGGTCGATCATGTGGTCGTCGATGCCGTCGACGAACGGCAGTGCGCTGCCTTCCGCGCACACCGCTTGCAACAGTCCGAGCATCGCGCCTGCATCGTCACGTGTCGCCGGCCGCATTTCCATCTTGTCGTTCGACGTCACCGCAACTCCAGCCAGAATTTACGCACACCCTCGTCCTCGTCCACCGGCCCGACGGTGAACCCGAGCTTCTTCACGAGGCCGATGACGGGCGCGTTCTGCGGCAGCGCCTCGCCCACGATCTCGCGCGTGCCGCGCGCGCGGCAGTAGGCGATCAGCTTGTTCATCAACATGACGCCCAGGCCCTTGCCCTTCAGGTCGGAGCGCACCGTCACGGCGAATTCCGCGCTCATGTTGTCCGGGTCCGCCACGACGCGGGCGACGGCCAGCGTTTCGGGATCACCGTCCGGCGCCGTGCGCGTGGCGATGAAGGCCATCTCGCGGTCGTAGTCGATTTGCGTAAAGCGCGCCAGCTGCGCGGGCTGCAGCTCGCGCACGCGCACGAACATGCGGTAGCGGACGTCGTCCGGCGTGAGCGCGTTGAAGAACGCCACGTGCGCGGCGCCGTCTTCCGGGCGGATGGGCCGCAGCAGGATCGTCCCGCCCTGCCACGGCACCACTTCTTCCAGCTCGACCGGATACGGGCGGATCGCGAGCCGGTCGAGCGCATTGCCGGCGCGGTCGGCCATCGCGATGCGCATGCGCGCGTCCAGCACGACGGCGCCGTTGGCGTCCGCGAGCAGCGGATTGATGTCCAGTTCGACGATCTCCGGCACCTCGGCGATGAGGCGCGCCACCTGCACGAGCACGGCGGCGATCGCGTCCAGGTCCGCGGCCGGGTGGTTGCGGTAGCCGGCCAGCTGGCGCGCCACGCGCGTGCGCGCGATGAGGTCGCGCGCCAGCACCGTGTTCAGTGGCGGCAGCGCGACGGCGTGGTCGTTCACCGCTTCCACCGCGAGGCCGCCCTGGCCGAACAGGATCACGGGCCCGAACACGGGATCGGTGGCGGCGCCCGCGATCAGTTCGTGCGCTTCCGGATTGCGCGCCATCGCCTGCACGATGAAGCCGTCCAGGCGCGCGTCCGGCTTCAGTTCCGCGAGGCGTCGCGCCATGCGTTCCGTCGCCGCGCGCACGGCGTCGGGCGTGTCCAGGTCGAGCGAGACGCCGCCCACGTCGGACTTTTGCACCACGTCCGGCGACAGGATTTTCACGGCGACCGGATAGCCGATGTCCGCCGCCATCGCCACCGCCTCGTCCGGGGTCGCCGCGGCGCGCGTGGGGACGGTGGGGATGCCGTAGGCGTCCAGGATCGCCTTCGTGTCCGGGTCGTCCAGCAGGTAGCGGCCCGTCCGGCGGCCACGCTCCAGCGCGGCGCGCACGAGGCCGCGCGCGCGTTCGCGGTCCGGCTCGCCGTCGCCGACGGACGCCGGCACTTCCATCAGCAACTGCTGGTTGCGGCGGAAGTTCACGATCTGCAGGAAGCCGTTCACGGCCGCTTCCGGCGTGCGGTAGGCCGGCATGCCCGCCTCGTACGCGATCGTGCGCGCCTCGCCCACGGACTGCAGTCCGAGCCAGCACGCGAGCACGTTGCGCGACGACGCCTTCGCCAGCGGCGCCACGGCGCGCGCCACGTCGGCCGGATCGACGACCGCATTCGGCGCGTGGATCATCACGACGGCGTTGGCCTGCGGGTCGTGCAGCAGCACGTCGATGACGTCGCGGTAGCGCTCGGGCGGCGCGTCGCCGCGCAGGTTCAGTTCACCGGTGCCGCTCCATTCGGGCACGAGGTCGCGCAGCCTGGACACCGTCTCCGGCGCGAGTTCCGCCTGCTGGCCGCCGCCGTACTGCAGCGCGTCGCTCGCCAGCACGACGGGGCCGGCGCCGTTGCCGAGGAGCGCCAGCCGCTCGCCGAACAGCGGCTTCGCGCGCGCCAGCGTTTCCACGGCCGCGAACAGCTGGTCGGTCGTGTACACGCGCAGCATGCCGGCGCGGCGGATGGCGGCGTCGTAGACGTCGTCCGGCCGCGCGAGCACGCCGGACAGGCAGGCACCGGCCGCCGCCGCTTCCAGCGACCGTCCGGCCTTGAGCATCAAGGTCGGCTTGCTGCGCGCCGCCGCGCGCGCGGCCGACATGAACTTGCGGGCGTAGCGCACGCTCTCCGCATGCACCAGGATGGCGGACGTGCCGGGATCGCTGGCCAGGTAATCGAGCACGTCGCCGAAGTCGACGTCGGACGATTCGCCCAGCGCGAGGATCGTGGAAAAGCCGACGTTGCGCGTGCGTGCCCAATCGAGCACGCCCGCCATCAGCGCGCCCGATTCGGACACGAACGCGATCCGCCCCGCCGCCGCGCCGCCCATCGCAATGCTCGCGTTCAGGCCGATGCCCGGCGCCAGCAGCCCGGAACTGTTCGGGCCGAGGATGCGCAGCAAATACGGGTTGGCGGCATCGAGCATCGCCTGCTTGATGCTGCGGCCGCGCAGGTCGCGCGCCGTCGACACGCCGGCGCTCATCACGATGGCCGCCCGCGTCCCCAGCTCGCCGAGGCTGCGCACGATGCCGGGGAGGGTGGACGGCGGCGTGCAGATGATCGCCAGGTCCGGCGCCGCCGGCAGTCGCGCGACGTCCGGCCAGACCTCCAGGCCGTCCAGCGTCCCGTACTTCGGGTTCACGGGGTACAGCCGCCTCTTGAAGCCCCCTTCGCGCAGGTTGCGCAGCATGGTCGCGCCGACGCTTCCCGGACGTTCCGACGCGCCGACGAGCGCCACCGACTTCGGGGCAAACAGTTGCTTGAGGTTACGTACGCTCATCCACCCGCTCCCAGCCGTGCAAGCCGCTCCACGCGGATTGGCTACACTTGGTTCGACATAGACAGGATGATATCAGCGCTCACACACCATGACGGAAACAAACAGGGAAGAAAGCGGAACAGACGGCGGCTCGCGCAAGGTGATCTACGCGGCGATCGTCGCCAACCTGGGCATCGCCGCCGCCAAGTTCGTCGTCGCCGCCATCACCGGCAGCGCCGCGATGCTGGCCGAAGGCATCCACTCCGCCGTCGACACGGGCAACGAATTCCTGTTGCTGGTCGGTGAGCGCAACAGCGAGAAGCCGCCGGACAAGCGGCATCCGTTCGGCTACGGCAAGGCCTTGTATTTCTGGGCGCTGCTCGTCGCGCTGTCCGTGTTCTCGCTGGGCGGCGGATTGTCCATCTACCACGGCATCAGCGCGTTGCGCCATCCGGAGCCGCTGGAGGATCCGATGTGGAACTACGTCGTGCTGGGCGTGTCGGCGTGCTTCGAAGGCTATAGCTGGAACGTGTCGCGCAAGGCGTTGAACAAGCGGCGCAAGGCGGGCGCCTCGCTGTGGCAGACGGTCCACGCCAGCAAGGACGCCTCCGTGTTCACCGTGTTCATCGAAGACACGGCCGCCCTGCTGGGCCTCGCCATCGCGGCCGCCGGCATCCTGCTCGGCCATGTGTTCGACAGCCCGTATTTCGATCCGGCCGCGTCGGTGCTGATCGGCCTCCTGCTCGTGGGCGCCGCGTTCGCCCTCGCGCGCGAGACCGGCGCGCTGCTCGTGGGCGAAGGCATCGGCACGGACGCCACGCGGCACGTGTGCGAAATCCTGCGCGACGATCCGGCCATCGAAGACGTCGGCAAGCTGCTCAGCATGCAGCTGGGGCCGGACGAAGTCCTGCTGACGGCGGCCGTGCGTTTCAACCGCGGCATGCGCATCGACGAAGTGGAGGCGGCGATCGAGCGCCTCGAAAAGGCCGTGACGGCCGTGTATCCGGCCATCCGCCACATCTATTTCGAATCGGGCGCGCTGCGCTCGGCGATGCGCTGATCGGCCTGCGCGACGGGCAGCGCCCGGAACCGCGGCGAACGGGCGCGGAACTCGCGCAGCAGGCCGTCGACGACGGCCGCGGTGTGCAGCCGCAGCACCGCCGGATCGGGATCGCGCTTCGCCACGGCGGACAGCACAGTGCATTCCGCCAGCTGCGCCAGCGCCACCGCGACCCCGGCGCGGCCCGGCATGACGGGCGCGCTGGAAAAGTGCGGGCGCAAGTGACGGTCCAGCGCGAACGAGCCTTGTACGAGGCGATCCACGCCCATGTCGAAGATCACCCGGTCGATGACCTGCGCGGCCCGTTCGCCTACCTGGCGCTGGCTGCGCATGGTCCGTATCGCGAACATGCGCCTCAACATCCCGTCCCCGTTTGTTCTCGTTGTAATAACATTATGCTAGCACGCGTGGCCATTCTTGCATCATTTATTACGCCCTGGATGCATCGAAATGCAACAGTCCATCGTGCTAGAATGCGCCCGATGAAGACCGTGATGCGCTCACTGATCGCCTGGCTGTTGCTGCTCGCCCTGCCCTTCCAGGGCCTGGCTGCGGCACGCATGCTGCCGTCCGTGATTGCACCGGCCATCACGCACGCGACGCCGGTCGCGCAGCACTGCCACGCCACGGCCGTGGCCAGGGCGGACGACAGCGCTCACCAGCACGAGCACCGCGGCGCCTGCGGCGATTGCTGCATCGTCGTCGCGCTCGTGCCCGTGCCGCTCGTTCCTCCGGCGTTCCCGCCGCCTTCCACCGCGATCCCCTTCCGCGCCGGCCACCTGGCCAGCGTCGACCCGCCCCTGCTCGAACGCCCTCCGCGCCGCCTCGCCGCCTGATCGCCGTAGTCGCCGCCCGCGCCCGTGCGCGGCGGTGCCATTCACGCATTCGCAACGAGGACGACATGAAACGACACACGCGCGTACACGCGCTCGTACAGACTTCTTCCGCCGCCGCGCTGGCCCTGCTGGCCGGCTGCGCCACGGTCACGCCGGACGGCGGCTTCGGCGATGTCGCCGCCACGACACAAAACCGCATCGGCACCGCGCCGCAACTGACGCGCGACGCCACCGGGCAAGGCGCGCTCGCCGCAACGCTGCGCGACCTGCCCGTGTTCCGGGAAGGCCGGCCGCTGGACATGGACACGGCCGTGCGCATCGCGCTCGTCAACCACCCGGGGCTGCAGGCCACGTACTGGAACGTCGGCATCGCGCAGGCGGATCTCGCGCAGGCGGCGCGGCCCCGCAATCCCTCGTTCGACTTCACGCAGCTCGCCGGCGGCGGCGTCCTCGAGATCGAGCGCGGCATCACGCTCGACCTCGTCGGCCTCCTGACGACGCCGCTGGCCGCGCGCATGGAGACGCGCCGTTTCGAACAGGTGAAACGCGAGGTGGGCGCGGCCATCGAACGCCATGCGCTCGAGACGCGCACGGCGTGGATCGAGGCGGTCTCCGCGCGGCAGACGCTGGAGTACGCGCGCCGCGTGCAGGCATCCGCGGAAGCGGGCGCGGAACTCAAGGGCCGCATGGCGAAGGCCGGCAACACGAACCAGCTCGAACTGGCGCGCGAACAGGTGTTCCTGGCCGAAGCGGCGCGCGACGCCGCACGCGCGGACAAGCGCGCAACGAGCACGCGCGAGCGCCTCACGCGCGCGTTGGGCCTGTGGGGCCAGGACGCGAACTACGCCCTGCCCGACCACCTGCCCGACCTGCCGGCCGCGCCGGCGGAGCTGCCGGACGTCGAACGCATCGCGCTGGCGCAGCGCCTGGACGTGCGCGCGGCGCAGGCCGAGGCGGCCGCCACCGCGGCGGATCTCGGGCTCACGCGCACGACGCGCTTCATCAACGTGCTGGACCTCGGCGTCGCCAACAAGATGCAGACGGGCGAGCCGACCGGGCGCGGTTACTCGCTGTCGCTGGAACTGCCGCTGTTCGACTGGGGCGGCGCGCGCGTCGCCCGTGCCGAAGCCACGTATCTGCAGGCGGTGAACAAGGTCGCGCTCACGGCCGTCACGGCGCGCAGCGAGGCGCGCGAAGGCTATCTCGCGTACCGCAACGCATACGACGTGGCGAAGCACTACCGCGACACGATCCTCCCGCTGCGCAAAAGGATCGGGAAGGAAGTCCTGCTGCGCTACAACGGCATGCTCGCGAGTCCGCACGACCTGCTGGCCGATGCGCGCGCGCAGGCCGAAGCGGTCAGCGCCTACATCGAGGCGCTGGACACCTTCTGGACCGCCCACGCCGAGCTGGAAGCCACGCTCGGCACCCGACTCAGTTCCCAGCAACACAAGGATCACGCACAATGACCACCCGTCGCAACTTCATCACCGGCGCGGCCGGCGCCATGGTCGGCGCCTCGCTCGTGTCGAAGGCCGGCGCGGCCGCCATTCCTGAAGCCCCGGTCCAGTCGTCGCCCGCCACCCAGCCGCCGCTGCATCCGCCGGGCGGCCGTCCGTACAACCCCGTCGTCACCCTGAACGGCTGGAGCCTGCCGTGGCGCATGAAGGATGGCGTCAAGGAATTCCACCTGGTCGCCGAACCCGTCGTGCGCGAGATCGCGCCTGGCATGAAGGCGAACCTGTGGGGCTACAACGGCCAGAGTCCGGGCCCCACCATCGAGGTCGTCGAGGGCGACAAGGTGCGCATCTTCGTGACCAATAAACTGCCGGAGGCGACGACGATCCACTGGCACGGCCAGATCCTGCCCAGCGGGATGGACGGGGTGGCGGGGCTCGTGCAGCCCGCGATCGCGCCGGGCAAGACGTTCGTCTACGAATTCGTCGCGCGCTACGCCGGCACCTTCATGTACCACCCGCACAGCGACGAGATGACGCAGATGGCGATGGGCATGATGGGCTTCTGGGTCACCCACCCGAAGGACCCGCGCCGGCACGCCGTCGACCGCGACTTCGTGTTCCTGCTGAATGCGTACGACATCGAGCCGGGCAACTACACGCCGAACGTGAACACGATGCTGGACTTCAACCTGTGGACCATCAACAGCCGCGCCTTCCCCGGCACCGACCCGATGGTCGTGCGCAAGGACGACAAGGTGCGCATCCGCATGGGCAACCTGACGATGACCAACCACCCGTTCCACATCCACGGCCACCGCTTCGAGGTGACGGGCACGGACGGCGGCTGGATCCCTCCAGCCGCGCGCTGGCCCGAGGTGACGGTCGACATCGGCGTGGGCCAGATGCGCGCCATCGAGTTCGTCGCCGACAATCCCGGCGACTGGGCGTTCCACTGCCATAAATCGCACCACACGATGAACGCGATGAGCCACGCCATGCCGAACCTGATCGGCGTCGACCAGGCCGGCGTGGCGAAGAAGATCAACGACCTCGTGCCGGGCTACATGGTCATGGGCGACAAGGGCGGATCGATGGGCGGCATGCACATGGCGCTGCCGGAAAACACGTTGCCCATGATGGCGGGCCGCGGGCCGTTCGGCGACATCGAGATGGGCGGCATGTTCACCGTCATCAAGGTGCGCGAGGGCCTCGCGCGGGGCGATTACCGCGATCCCGGCTGGTACAGGCATCCCGCCGGCACGGTGGCGCGCGAGTGGACGGGTCCCGTGCCCGACGCGGTCGGCGCACCGGCGGCGCCGGCGTCAGGGGCGGTGATCGGGACCGCCAAGCGCGGGGGACACGAGGGGCATTGAGCAAAGCAGCTCCGTCGTTCCCGCCTTCGCGGGGACGACGCTTACCTGCCGCAGTATCACCCCGGGACGCGCAGGACGTGCTGCAAGCGGCGCCCGAACTGGCGGTGACGGCCGACGGCCAGATCGCCGTCCGGGGCAACACGCAGGTCACGGTCCTCGTCGACGTCGCCCGGCGCGTGTACGTGGGGCTCGTCAAGCGCTTTTCGCGGTGACCGGATAGCCGGCCGCCACGATCGCCTCGGCGATTTTGTCGAGGTCGGCAACGCTGTCGACCTTGACCTTCTTCGTGGGCAGGTCGACTTCGACTTTCGCATCCTTGTCGAGGGCCTGCACGGACTTCGTGACGCGGCCCACGCAGTGGCCGCAGCTCATGTCTTCGACGGTCAGTTCATACATCTTGTGTGCTCCTTGGGGTTGGGTTGGAATGGGTTCGGGTGCGGGCCGCGGCGCCGGCCGCCAGCGCCGCAGCAGCAGCGCGTTGGTCACGACGCTGACGGAACTCAGTGCCATCGCCGCGCCGGCCAGCACGGGGTTCAGCAGGCCCAGGGCCGCGACGGGGATGCCGACGACGTTGTAGACGAACGCCCACACGAGGTTCTGGCGGATCTTGCGCCACGTGCGGTCCGAGATGTCGATGGCGTCCGCGACGAGCAGCGGGTCGCCGCGCATCAGGGTCACGCCGGCCGTGTGCAGCGCGACGTCCGTGCCGCCGGCCATCGCGATGCCGACGTGGGCCGCCGCCAGCGCCGGCGCGTCGTTGATGCCGTCGCCCACCATGCCCACTGTACGTCCTTCCGCCATCAGGCCGCGCACGACGTCCGCCTTGTCCTGCGGCTGCACCTGCGCGACCCAGCGCGTCAGGCCGAGCGCCTGCGCGACGGCGCGCGCGCTGCCTTCGTTGTCGCCGCTGAGCATCATGCTGTCCACGCCGAGATCGCGCAGGCGGGCGATGGCGGCGCGGCTCGTCGGTTTCAGGCTGTCGCCGAACGCGAGCACGCCTTCCACGCCGATGCCGCCGCCCGCTTCACGCGCGAGCCACGACACGGTGCGCCCGTCCGCCTCGTGGCGTTCGGCCGCGGCCACCAATGCGGCAGCCGGGGAACCGGCGCCGATTTCGTCCAGCAACCGGCGGTTGCCGATCCAGACGGTTGCGCCGTCCACGCGGGCCCGCACGCCGCGGCCGGGCAATGCCGCCGCTTCCGTGGCGGCTGGCGTGGCCACGTCCCGCGCCGCCGCCAGCGCCGTCACGGCCCGCGCCAGCGGGTGCGCACTGCCCTGCTGCACGGCCGCAGCCAGCGCCAGCAGCCGTGGCGGGTCGTCCCCTTCCAGTGCCACGACGCGGGGACGGCCTTCCGTCAGCGTGCCCGTCTTGTCGAACACGACCATCTGCAACGCGTGCGCCGTCTCCAGCGCTGCCGCGTCCTTGATGAGGATCCCGTGGCGCGCGGCGGCGCCCGTGCCGACCATGATGCCCGTCGGCGTGGCGAGACCCAGCGCGCACGGGCACGCGATCACCTGAACCGCGACGGCATTCAGCAATGCCTGCTGCCAGTCGCCCGTGGCGAAGCCCCATGCCAGCAGCGTGACCAGGGAAATCAGCAGCACGACGGGCACGAACACGGCACTGACCTTGTCGACGAGGCGCTGGATCGGCGCCTTCGCGGCCTGCGCATCCTCGACCATGCGGATGATCCGGGCCAGCATGCTGTCCGCGCCGACCGCGGTCGCCTCGACGAGCAGCAGGCCTTCGCCGTTGACGGCGCCGCCCGTCACGCGATCGCCCGCGCCCTTCGCCACGGGCAGGCTTTCGCCCGTCAGCAGCGCTTCGTCGAGGTGGCTCGCGCCTTCCACGACCTTGCCGTCGGCGGGCACGCGCTCGCCCGGCCGCACGACCATCAGGTCGCCGGCGCGCAGGGCGTCGAGTGCCATGACGGTGTCGCGGCCGTCGCGCCGGACGATGGCTTCCGAAGGCCGCAGCGCCTCGAGCGCGCGGATCGCCGCGACGGTCTGGTGCTTCGCCCGGCCTTCCAGCCATTTACCGAGCAGCACGAGCATGACGACGACCGCGGCCGATTCGAAGTACAGGTGGCCGTGGCCGCCCGCATTCAGCAACTGCCAGAGCGACAGGAAATACGCGGCCGACGTGCCGATGGCCACGAGCAGGTCCATGTTGCCGGCGCCGGCCCGCAGCGCCTTCCAGCCCGCGCGGTAAAAGCGCGCGCCGAGCCAGAACTGGACGGGCGTCGCCAGCAGCAATTGCAGCCAGCCGGGCAGCATCCAGTCGATGCCGAACGGTGCCAGCAGCATCGGCGCGATGAGGGGAAGGCTCAGCAACGCTGCCAGCGCCACGGGCCACCACGTCGGCAGGCCCGGCGCAGTTTCCGCCTTCGGAGTCCCGGTCGGCCGCGCCGTGTAGCCGGCCCGCTCGACGGCGGCCAGGATGGCCTGCAGGTCGAGCCCCTCGCCCTGCACGGCCGCGCGTTCCGTGGCCAGGTTGACGCTCGCGTCGCGCACGCCCGGCACGGCCTTGATCGCCTTTTCGACGCGCGCCACGCACGAGGCGCACGTCATTCCGCTGATGTCGATATCGATCGCCATGGGTATCCTCCTGTCATTACCAGTACAGGATATGCCTTCCCACAATGGGAAGGTCAAGCGGATTGTAAAGCGGGCAGCGGATCCAGCGGGCGGAGTTCGTAACAGAGGTCGGCCCGGTCGGCCGCGGCGGGCACCGACAACAGGTAGCTGTCCAGGCCGAGCCGGCGCCCGGACGCGTCCAGCAGCGCCGGCCCCAGGTCGGCCTGGCGCAGCACGAGCACGATGTCGTAGGCAAGGGTCGGCACGGCGAACAGCCGCAACAGGGTGCGCAGCGCGCCGGCGCCCGGGGCGCCGGGCAGGAAGTGATCGTAGCGGGCACGGTCGAGGGGGCCGATGCGCACGCGCACGCGCAGGTCCGGCCGCCAGCTGCGTTCCCCCAGCAGTGCGCGGCGGCCGAGCAGCGCGTTGGTGCCGACGATCGTCTGCTCGCCCGGGGCCAGCGGGTCCCAGTGGCCGATGCCCTCCTGTACCCGCACCGCCACGCCGAAATGGCTGGACAGCACCCGGCCCAGCACGGCCCCCGACACGGGCCGCCGGCGCAGCAGGCCGGCGAACGCGGCCAGCGCGGTGTCGGGCACGCCGTCGTGTGCGAACACGCCGCCGCCGGGCACGCCGGCCAGCGCCAGCAGCAGCGGGAGGAAGGCGTCGCGCGGGGCGGCCACGAGGTGCTCGACGCGGTATTTCTGCCACGCGCGGTACCACAGCGCGAGCATGCGCGTGCTGAACATGTCGAGGAACGCGCGCGCCGCCTGCGCGTCCTGTCCGTCCTGCGGCAGCGCGAGCAGGCGTTCCGTCACGTGCAGCGGCAGCGCCCCGTGCGCGCCCAGCAGGCCCATGAAACTCGGCGTCAGGCGGTAGCCGTCGGGGTCCGCCGCGGCGGCCTCGATCTGGCTGGACGGGAACGCCAGCGCGAGGCTGTTCGCGAAGCGCAGGTGGCGGGCCAGCGCGCGCCGTTCGGGGATGCCGCGCGCGCCGAGCGCCAGCAGCAGCATACGCACGGCCTGGACGAAGTCGAAGCGCTGGGGCTCGGCCAGCAGGCGGGCGATCAGGTCCATCCGCCGCCGCTCGTGCGTGGAGAGCAGGCGATGATTTCGCGGCCGGTCTGTTGCGACACGACTTCCAGCCGCGTGAAGCAGTTCAGGTGGCCGTTCAGCGCGAAGTACTGGTCGAGCACCTGCACGAACGGATACAGGCCCGTGCCCGCGAACGCTTCCTCGTCGACGGTGAGGCGGATGCCGATGCCCGGCATCAGGCTCGCGACCGGCGCCGCACCCACCCACGCGCGCACCGTGCCGTGTTCGAGCCCCACGATGCCCGCGATCTGGCGCTGGGCGACCGGGGACCGCGGCAAATCGTACAGCGCCAGCATTTTCTGGAAATCGGCGAGACCGGCCATCGTCAGGCCCGCGTGGTTCAGCGCCAGGTGGGCGATCAGGCGCCAGTGCGACCCGCGCGTGCCGCCGAAGCGCCGGCCTTGGGTCGGTTTCCTCAGCATGCGGATGGGCGCCAGCGTGGACAGTTCGTCGCAGCGCAAGTCTCCCTGCGGCTGGCCGTAAGGCAGGCGTGACGGCACGTCGCGGTTACTGCACGTCAGGTCCGTGGACAGGGTGGCGCCGGCCGCGTCCAGCGGATGGAAATCGGCGTCGACGAGGGCGATGCGCATCTCGTGGCCGGGGCTGACGGCTGCCGTCGCGTAATCGCGCCGCGCGATCCAGTAGTGCGCGCGGTGCGACGCTTCGCCGCCCGCCCTGCCCTCGTCGCCGGGCGCGTAGAGGGGATCGAAACGGGTGACCGTGCCCGTCCCTTCGCGCACGAGCCGCACGGCGTCCACGCTGTGGATCTCGTACGCGCCCGCGTGCGCGCCGTCGGCCAGCAGCGGATGGTCGGCGCTCGTGTACGCGAGCTGCACGGGCGCGCCGGCCTTCGGAAACAGGTTGACGACGGGCGTGCAGCCGGGCAGCAGGTTGCGCGCGTCCAGGCCGGCCAGCAGGCGGGCGGCATCGGAATCGGGGGCGATGCCGGACAGCGCGAGGTGCAGCGTGAACCGGCGGCAGCGCGGCGGCAGCATGCCGGCCAGCGCCGCGAGGTCGACGTCGATGAAATTGAATTTTTCCGGATAACAGAAATACTCGGTCAGCAGGCGCGGCGCCGGGTGCGAGCGGGCGGGATACGGCAGCATGGCATCGGCGTCCGCGAGACCGGCCAGGCGCAGCGGGACGCGCGGCAGCGGCAGCCAGCCCTTGTCGCCTTCCGGCTGCACCCAGGCGGCGGTGCAGCGCAGGAACAGCGCGTCGATCAGCGCGGCGCGGGTCGACGCCTCGCCGTCCGCGAACAGGCGCCACGTCGGCGGGAGGCGGCCGACGTCGCCGCGGGTCGCCGCGATCGTCAGGCTGATGCCGCAGCCGGCCCCGCGCGGTGCGCGCGCGGTGCGCGGCGCGTCGAGCAGCGGCACGAACGCGAGGCGGGCGACGGCGAGCGGCGCCAGCAGCACGTCGTAAACGGTGCGGAACAGGCACGGCGTGTCGGTGCCCGCGCTCGAGCGCAGCATGGTCCCGCGCGGCAGCACGGACGGGGTGTCCGGCACTTCGGCCGGCCCGCGCTGTCCTACCTGGACGATGGAATACGACGGCAGCGGCCGCAGGTAGTGCGGGTACAGGCTGTCGAGCAGCGCTTCCGTGAACTTGGGGTAGTCGTCGTCGAGGCGCTTGTGGATGCGGGCGGACAGCAGCGCAACGGACTGGATGAGCCGGGCGACGCCGGGATCGTCCCACGTCTCGCCGGCCACGTGCAGGTCGCTGGCGGGCTTGGGATAGCGGGCGCGGAATTCGCGCGCGAACTGGCCGAACAATCCCAGCTCTTCCTCGTAATAGCGCAGCAGGTCGTCCATGGCTCCCCGTCGTTGCCCAAGACCAAGATGTATGCTCCCACCCGGCGAAAAACCGTACCTTGAGTACAATCAACGCTCTCAACCCGAAGGAGACCGCCGTGACCGACCTGAACGACTTCCTCATCACGCAGAGATGGCCCGCGCAGCACCCCGACCGCCTGCAGCTGTATTCGCTGCCCACGCCGAACGGCGTCAAGGTGGCGATCATGCTCGAAGAAATCGGCCTGCCCTACGAGGTGCACCGCGTCGCGTTCGACAAGAACGAGCAGACGTCGCCGGAATTCATGTCGCTGAACCCGAACAACAAGATCCCCGCGATCATCGACCCCGACGGCCCGGGCGGCAAGCCGCTGCCGCTGTGGGAATCGGGCGCGATCCTGCTGTACCTGGCCGAGAAGACGGGCAAGCTGATCCCGGCCGATCCGGCGCTGCGCTACCAGACCATCCAGTGGCTGATGTTCCAGATGGGCGGCATCGGCCCGATGTTCGGCCAGCTGGGCTTCTTCCACAAGTTCGCCGGCCGCGAGTACGAGGACAAGCGCCCGCGCGACCGCTACGTGCACGAAGCCAAGCGCCTGCTCGGCGTGCTGGACGGCCACCTGAAGGGCCGCGCCTGGATCATGGGCGACGAGTACACGATCGCCGACGTCGCTTGCTTCCCGTGGGTGAACAACCTGGTCGGCTTCTACGACGCGGCCGAGATCGTCGGCTTCGACCGCTTTCCGGAAGTGGGCCGCGTGCTGGAAGCGTTCCGCGCGCGCCCCGCCGTCATCGATGGGCTGCAGATCCCGCGCGCTCCCGCAGCCTGAAAGTGCTCAACTGAGCATCCGCAGGTCGGCGATGACCTCGGCGCCAAACCCGGCGCCGAGCAGGTAGTCGACCAGCCGTTCGGCGCATTCGTCCGGCTCCACGAGCGCGCCGGTCTCCTTCATGTCGACGAAGCGTTTGCGCATGGGGAAGCGGTCTTCCGTCGTGGCGCGGATCTCGGCCTGCATGTCCGTGTCGATGACGCCGGGCGCGAGGCTGCAGATGCGCACGCCGCGTTCGCAGTCGAGGGCGACGGCGCGCGCGTGGTGGTCGAGGGCGGCCTTGGTGGCGCAGTAGACGCTCCAGCCCGGGTACGCGTTGCGGCCGGCGCCGCTGGAAATGTGCAGGATGCGCCGCTGCGCCCCGCCGCTGGCGCGCACGACGGCGGCGGCGAGCGCCATCGGCGCGGCCACGTTCAACTGCACGGCGCGCAGCACGGCTTGCGGGTCCTGCGCGTCGAGCGGGCCGACTGGGCTCACCATGCCCGCATTATTCAGCAGCAGGACGGCGCCGGTGCCGTCCAGGTAATCGCCCAGCATGCCGTCCGCGAGCCAGCGCGACAGCGCGACGCTGTCGGCCAGGTCCAGTTCGACCTCCTCGAACAGGTCGGGATACGCGTCGACCAGTTCGGCCGAACGGGTGCGCGCCAGGCCGAGGACGGGTACGCCGCGCGCCAGCAGATTGGCGGCGAGCGCGGCGCCGAGGCCCCTCGTGTGGCCGGTGACGATTGCTTTCATGGGAGTCTCCTGGGGCGGGTGAATCAAATGTTAACCCAAGGACGTCCTACCGCCAATCGTGCGCACCTATACGAACGTGTGAGCGAACGTATGAGCGAAGCGGCCACTGGGTGTGGGCGCAGTCGCGCGGCAAGGTCGTCGAGCGCGGGGCGGACGGCCAGCCCGTCCGCGTGGTCGGCACGATGGTTTTCATGATCGCTCTCTTTCCAGGCGTTTCGGACCTGAAGCTCAGCGTACGGGTGCCGCAACCGGGGCCAGCACCGGGTTGTCGCCCTGGTTGCGCGCCGGTGCCTTGTGCACCATCGTGTAGGCGTAGTCGACGCCCATGCCGTACGCGCCCGAGTGTTCGGTGACGATCTTCATCACGGCATCGTAGGTGTCGCGGTGCGCCCAGTCGCGCTGCCATTCGAGCAGCACCTGCTGCCACGTCACGGGCACGACGCCGGCCTGCACCATGCGCTGCATCGCGAAGTCGTGCGCGTCCTTCGACGTGCCGCCCGACGCATCGGCCACCATGTAGATCTCGTAGCCGCCTTCCAGCATCGCGGACAGCGCGAAGGTCGTGTTGCACACTTCCGTCCACAGGCCGGCGACGATGATCTTCCTGCGGCCGTTGGCGGCCAGGGCATCGCGCACCTTCTGGTCGTCCCAGGAATTCATCGACGTCCGTTCGAGAATCTCCTTGCCCGGGAAGACATCCAGGATCTCGGGATAGGTCTTGCCGGAGAAGGAATCGCTTTCGACGGTGGTGATCACGGTCGGGATGTCGAACGCCTTCGCCGCCTTGGCCAGGCCGACCACGTTGTTCTTCAGGGTCTGGCGGTCGATCGACTGCACGCCGAACGCCATCTGCGGCTGGTGGTCGATGATGATCAGTTGCGAGTTATGCGGGGTCAGGACTTCCAGTTTGGCGTTGCTCATGATGTTCTCCAGTGTTATCGGTTGGGGGGTCGATATTGCATCGAACGTTTCGAAGATCTCCTCTTCGTTGTTCGCTGCGATGGAGACATTATGCGCGGTGGCCCGGCATTAAAAAAACGAGAAAATTGCCAGGCTTTTATCGAATTTTTCGAACGTTGGTTGAGCCGCCGGCGACCGAAGCCGGCGGCCCGATCCGGATCAATCGTTGATCCACTTGTATTGCACGGTGGACCAGCTCGGCTCGCCGTCCTTGCCGGCGGCACCGAACTTGCACGTATAGCTGGCACGCAGCGAGGCCCGGTCCAGCGCGCGGTGGCCGCTGGACTCGACGACCTTCGCCCGCTTGACCGAACCGTCAGGGTCCACGAGCACGGCCAGGCGGACGGTGCCCTGGAGGTATTCGTCTTTCAGGTCCGACGTGAAGGCCGGCGTGCTGCAGGTAGCGGGTCTCAGGCGCGCAGCCGGTTCGGCGGCGTGGGCGTTGAACGAGAGGACGGATGCGAGAGCAACAAGGTGACGTTTACCGATCATGATCAGCTCCAGTGGTTGGGTTCGAATAGCGAGACTGCGAATCCAATTTACTGCGCTGCAGCATGCTTGAAAAATTTATTGTTCGAATGGCAGTTATGCACCGTCCGGTTATATCGGCGATAAACGCGCCAGATTGTTATTCAAGATGGAATTCTGAAGGCAAACTTTGCTAGATTATCTTTGCATCAAAATCAATCATCATGACTCCACGCTCAACCAACCAAGGAGGTCACGATGAACACCCAAGCCCAACACACCCCCCGCGTCGCCCTGGTCACCGGCGCCTCCCGCGGCATCGGCGCCGCCGTTGCGAAACGTCTCGCCGAAGACGGGTTCGCCATCGCCGTCAACTATGCCGGCAACGAGGCAGCCGCCAACGCCACCGTCGCCGCCATCGAAGCGGCAGGCGGCCGCGCCATCGCCGTGCGCGCCGACGTCGCCAAGGTCGACGACGTGAAAGCGATGTTCGCGGCGATCGAGGCAAAGCTCGGCCCCGTGGACATCCTCGTCAACAACGCCGGCATCCTGCCGTACGTGACGATCGCCGAGACGACCGACGAGCAGTTCGAGCGCACGATGGCCATCAACGTCACCGGCACCTTCAACACGATGCGCGAAGCGGCCACGCGCCTGAACGAAGGCGGACGCATCGTCAATTTCTCGACCAGCGTGCTGCACATGGCGCCGCCGACCTATGGCGTGTACGCCGCCACGAAAGGCGCGGTGGAAGCGCTGACCCGCGTGTTCGCGAAAGAGCTGCGCGGCCGCGGCATCACCTGCAACGCCGTGGCGCCGGGCCCCGTCGCGACCGAGCTGTTCCTGACCGGGAAGTCGGATGAGCTGGTCCAGCAGATCGCGAACTCGGCGCCGCTGGGTCGCCTGGGCCAGCCCGAGGACATCGCCGGCGTCGTGTCCTTCCTGGCCGGTCCGGACGGCGGCTGGGTCAACGGCCAGGTCCTGCGCGCCAACGGCGGCATGGCCTGAGGAGATCGCAACCATGGACCAGGCAGTCATCCTCATCACGGGCGCCGGCAGCGGCATCGGCAAACTCTCGGCACAGGCGCTGGCCCGCGCCGGCCACACGGTCTACGCGTCGATGCGCGACGTCGCAGGACGCAACGCGGCCCGCGCCGCCGCAGCGCGCGACTGGGCGCGGCAGCACGGCGCCGACCTGCGGCCGCTCGAACTGGACGTGCTGTCCCAAGCCTCGTGCGACGCGGCCGTCGCGGCGGTCGTCGCGGAACAGGGCCGGCTGGACGTCGTCGTGCAGAACGCGGGCCACCTGGTCGTCGGCCCAACCGAAGCCTTCACGGCCGAGGAAGTGGCCAAGGTGCTGGACACGAACTTCCTCGGCGCCCAGCGCGTATTGCGCGCGGCCCTGCCCCAGCTGCGCGCCCAGGCATCCGGCCTGCTGCTGTGGATCTCCAGCACGACGACGAAGGGCGGCTTCCCGCCTTTCCTCGGCCCGTACGGCGCGGCGAAGGCGGCGCTGGATTCGCTCGCGGTGTCGCTGTCGTACGAAATCTCCCGCTTCGGCATCGAGACCGCGATCATGGTCCCCGGCGCGTTCACCCGCGGCACGGAGCACTTCCCCAGCGCCGGCAAGCCGGCGGACGCCGCACGGATCGCCGCGTATGCCCGCTACGACGGGGTGCTGGACCAGGTGGGCGAACGCCTCGACGCGTTGACGCCGCCGGAAGCCGATCCGCAGGCCGTGGCCGATGAACTGGTGCGCATCGTCGGACTGCCGCGCGGCCGGCGGCCGTTCCGTACGGTGGTCGACTTCGTCGGCGACGGCGCGCGCGAGGTGCTCGAGGTGGCGGAGGCCGTGCGCGTGGACTTCGCCCGCCGCATCGGCATCGCCGACCTGCTGGTGCCAGCCGCGCCGACCGTATAATCGCAGAGGGAGGTGGCGCATGTCGACGCAGATGGACCGGTTTCAGGAAATGCAGATTTTCGTGCGCATCGTGGAGCGCCGCAGCTTCACGCAGGCCGCCGAGGACCTCCTGATCCCGCGCGCCACCGCGACCAATGCGATCAAGCGGCTGGAAAACCGCCTCGGCACGCGCCTGCTGGAACGGACGACGCGCGCCGTCGCGCCCACGCAGGACGGCGCCGCTTACTACGAACGGTGCGTGCGCCTGCTGGCCGACCTCGACGAAGCGGAAGACGCGTTCCGCGGCAGCGAGCCCGCGGGCCTGCTCCGGGTGAACCTGCAGCCGACGCTGGCCCGCTACTTCGTCTTTCCCGCGCTATCGGGATTCCTCGCGCGCTATCCGCGCATCCAGCTGCACGTGGGGGAGGACGACCGCCTCGTCGACCTCGTGCGCGAAGGCGTCGACTGCGTGCTGCGCGCGGGCCAGCTGCACGATTCGTCGATGGTGGCACGGCGCGCGGCCGACATCGAGCAGGTGACGGTCGCGAGTCCCGCCTACCTCGACCGCTTCGGCACGCCGGCCGCGCTGGCGGATCTCGTGCATCACCAGGCCGTGCACTACGTGTCGACGGCGACGGGCCGGCCATATCCGCTGGAATTCATGACGGACGCGGGCCTGAAGCTGGCGACGCCGCCCGGAATCGTCTCCGTCACCGGCACCGAAGCCTACACGGCGGCCGCGCTCGCGGGCCTCGGCCTCGTGCAGGTGCCGCGCTACCGCATCGCCGGGCAGCTCGCGGACGGCCGTCTCGTCGAGGTGCTGGCGGACGTGCCGCCGCCCACCATCCCCGTCTCCGTGATGTATCCGCACGCGCGCCAGCTGTCGGCGCGCGTGCGCGTGTTCGCCGACTTCCTCGTGCAGTGCTTCCGTCAGACGTAGTCCGCGTCGTCCAGCAGCATGTCCTCGAAAAACGCACCGAAGCGGCGCCGCGGATCGAGCAAGTGGATCTCGAGGATCCAGCGCATGGCCGATGGCGCATGGTCGTAATCGGCCAGCGCGCCCGTGTGCAGCGCCGCGTGCGGGAAGTCGGAGACGCGGTGGCCCGGCAGGTCCGGATCGAGGTCCCAGCCCAGGTCGCGGGCACGCCGGTCCGCGAACTCGTACAGCTTCCTGCCGCTCCAGTCCTGCGTCTTCCACGCCTGGCGCACCTCATGGAACAGGCGCTCGGCGTCGGCGGCGCAGCGCGCATACCCGGGCACGTCACCGACCGTGAACGTGGCGCCGCCGTCGCCTTCCCAGTGCTCCACGCGCGGCGCGATGTCGATGAAGAAGATGTCGTGCTCGCCCAGCACGATGCCGGGTGTCGACGCGCGCTTCATCGGCAGGATCGTGTTGGCGCCGAAGCGCACGCGCACCGGGTGCCAGCTGAGGGTGTGGCCCCGCGTGG
This sequence comes from Massilia sp. GER05, assembly GCF_052056005.1. Lineage (NCBI taxonomy): Bacteria > Pseudomonadati > Pseudomonadota > Betaproteobacteria > Burkholderiales > Oxalobacteraceae > Massilia > Massilia sp. GER05. The sequence goes on from NZ_CP178858.1 coordinate 5,259,253, forward strand.
CGATGACGTCGCGCGCCATGGCCACGGCGTCTTCTTCCACCATGCCGGGCCGGATGCGCCGCGCGATCGCGGCGATGGCCTTGCGGGTCTCACGACGCGCGCGCAGCATGCCGTCGACGGAAAATGCGGGGCCCACGCGTTCCGCAGTGTTGTCCATTGTCGTCCTTTCGTGTGTTGGGGATGACGCCATTCTGGCGCCGGGCCGCGCGCCGGCGCCGGCAGCGTGCACCGGTTTCCCGCCACGGTGCGCGCATTTCCCGCCACGCCCCGCCGCGGCCACGCACGCGCGGCTATAGTGATGGCGTGCTTGTCGATCCCAGGAGCCCGCGCTTGCCCACCATCGCCATCCTCGCCTTCCCCGGCGTGCAGTCGCTCGACGTCACGGGTCCGCTCGACGTGTTCGCGGAAGCCAACCGTTTTCTCGCGCCGCGCGACCATTACCGCATGCGCGTGCTCGGCACGGTGGACGGCCCCGTCGCGTGCTCGAACGGGATGCTGCTGCAACCGCACGCGCGCTACGACGAAGACGACGCCGCACCCGACCTGCTGCTGGTCCCCGGCGGCCCGGACCTGCCGCGCCGGCCGGCCGATACCGCGCTCGCCGCGTGGCTGCACACGATGAGCACCCGCTGCGCCCGCATCGCGTCCGTCTGCAACGGCGCGTTCCTGCTCGCCCACGCGGGCCTGCTGGACGGCCGCCGCGCCACCACGCACTGGAACGACGTGGCGCTGCTGGCCGCGCGCTTTCCGCGGGTGGCCGTCCAGCCGGACCGCATTTTCGTGCGCGACGGTCCGGTCTATACGTCGGCCGGCGTCACGGCGGGCGTCGACCTCGCGCTGCACCTGGTCTACGAAGACCACGGCGCGGACGTATCGCTGAACGTGGCCAAGCGCCTCGTCGTGTTTACCCAGCGCAGCGGCGGGCAATCGCAGTTCAGTCCTTACCTGACGCCGTACGTGGGCGACGATTCCGTGCTGCGCACCGTCCAGGACCACGTGCTCGCCCACCTCGCCGCGCCGCTGACGGTGGCCGACCTCGCGCGGGTGGCGGCGCTGAGCGAGCGCCACTTCGCGCGCCAGTTCGCGCGCGCGGCCGGGGTCACGCCGGCGGAATTCGTCGAGCGGGCGCGCGTGGACGCGGCCAGGGTCCTGCTCGAACGCTCCGACCGGCCCCTCAAGACGGTCGCGCACCGCTGCGGGTTCGGCACTTCGGCGCGGATGCGCGCGGCGTTCCTGCGCCACCTGGGCGTCAGCGCGCTCGATTATCGCCAGCATTTCGGCGCATTCCGCCAGCGTGATTAATTCCTGGCTGCAACGCCATGCCAAGCTCGTGCCTCCGCTTCGCCGGTCGTGGCAGAATGTGACTCAACGAAGCTCCTCATGACACGACATGCAGACCCCATCGATACCGCTCGACGAAGCGCGCCGGTTGACGGCGCTGCACGCCACCCGCCTCCTCCACAGCGCCCCCGAGGACGCGTTCGACCGCATCACACGCATGGCGAGCCGGCTGCTGAAGATGCCGATCGCGCTGGTCTCGCTGGTCGCCGAGGAAGACCAGTGGTTCAAGTCGCGCTGCGGCATCGACATGACCGGCACCCGCCGCGAGATCTCGTTCTGCGGCCACGCGATCCTCGACCACGAGCCGCTGATCGTCCCGGACGCGACGCAGGATGCGCGCTTCGCCGACAACCCGATGGTCGTCAATCCGCCGCACGTGCGCTTTTATGCGGGCGTGCAGCTGTACTCGATCGACCGGATGCCGCTGGGGACCCTGTGCGTCCTGGACCGCGTGCCGCGCACGCTGAACGAGGAGGAACTGGACATCCTGCGCGACCTCGCGCGCATGACGGAACAGCTGATCCACTTCCGCCAGCTGGCGACCGCGGCGCAGTCGCTGCACTCGCACGTCTACGTCGACAATGCGAATCCCGACCTCGCGGCGGCCGCGGGCCAGGTCGAATTCCTGCTCACGCACGACGTACTGACGGGCCTCGCGAACCGCCAGGTGCTCGTGCGGACGATCGGCCAGAACCTGGACAAATGGAAGAGCGACGGCCTGCACACGCTGGTCGCGACGATCAACATCGACAAGTTCAAGCGCCTCAACGAGCTGCTGGGCCACCATGAAGGCGACAAGGCGCTCGTCGCCATCACGTGGAGCCTGCAGAACCTGCTGCGGCCGGGCGACATGCTGGCGCGGGCCGGGAGCGACGAATTCGTCGTGCTGCTGCCGGGCCTCGGCGACGACAGCGTCGCGCGCGACCGCCTGCGCCAGCTGCTGCAGGCCGCCACGCGCGAATTCAAGACGCCGGGCGGCGCGATCCCCCTCACGTGCAGCATCGGCTATGCGATCTTCCCCGAGGACGGCACCGACGGCGACCTCCTGCTGAACAACGCGACGATGGCCGTGCGCCGCGCCAAGGTGCTGGGCGGGGGCCAGATCCAGCGCTATTCGGAAGAACTGAACCAGGCGTTGCAGCGCAAGCTCACGCTGGAAAACCAGTTGCGCCATGCGATCGAGCGCGGCGAACTGTATTTGAACTATCAACCCAAGACGGACCTGCACAGCGGCGGCGTCGCCGGCCTGGAAGTCCTCGTGCGCTGGAAGCATCCCGAGCACGGCAGCATCTCCCCGGCCGAATTCATCCCGATCGCCGAGGATTCCGGCCTCGTCGTGCCGATCGGCGAATGGATCCTGCGCACGGCCGTGGCCCAGCGCCGCGCGTGGACCGATGCCGGCGTGCCCGACGTGCCGGTGGCCGTCAACCTGTCCGGCAAGCAGTTCCTGGGCACGGACGTCGTGGCGCTCGTCGGCGCCGTCCTCCGTGAATCGGGCCTGCCTCCGCGCCTGCTGGAGCTGGAACTCACGGAAAGCATTTCGATGGACGACCCGGTCCGCACCGCGGACCTGATGCGCCAGCTGCGCGAACTGGGCGCCACGCTCAGCATCGACGATTTCGGCACCGGCTATTCGAGCCTCAGCTACCTCAAGCGCCTGCCCGTCGACAAGCTGAAGGTCGACCGCTCGTTCGTCCTCGACGTGCACCAGAGTGCCGAATCGCTGGCGATGGTGAAGGCGATCATCGCCATGGCGCACACGCTGCGCCTGGAAGTCATCGCCGAAGGCGTCGAGAACGACGGGCAGCTGGCCGCCCTGCGCAGCGCGGGCTGCGACCAGATCCAGGGCGATTACTTCAGCAAGCCGCTCGACGCCGACGCCTGCGCCGAGTACCTGCGCAAGCACGGGGCCGCCACCGAGGCGCTGCCGGCCGCGGCCGCGTCGCACTAAGCAGTAAAGACGGCCTCGCGCAACACGATTCCGGCAAATTCATGGCCGGAATTGTGGAATCCCTCATTAAGGCTTACAATGGTGACACGGAGCGTTGCCTAAATTCATGAGGCACATCCGTCGCTCAACGGGTCCGTCGCTTTCGGCCGCACGGACCGCATCCGAATCATTGCAAACCAATCCCATAACTATGCGTTACTCGAGTAACCATAAGGCCGAAACGCGCCAGCGCATCATCGGCGAAGCGTCGCGCCGCTTCCGCAAGGACGGCATCGAAGGCACGGGCCTCGTGCCGCTGATGAAGGCGCTCGGCCTGACCCACGGCGGCTTCTACGCCCATTTCGAATCCAAGGACGCGCTCGTGCAGGCTTCGCTGGAGGCCGCCGTCCAGCAGACGCTGGAACGCTGGCTGCCATCGGCGGACGCCGCGCCGCGCGCCGTCATCGACCATTACCTGTCGGCGGAACACCGCGACGAACCGGGCGAAGGCTGCCCGCTCCCCACGCTGGCCGCGGAGCTGGGCCTGCGCGGCCAGCCCAGCGCGACGGCCGACGCCATGGTGGCGCGCATGACGGCGCTGCTGGCCGAGTGCCGCCTGGCGCCCGCCGCCGGCGACGAGGGCATCGTCGCCCTCGCCGCGATGGTCGGCGCGCTGACGCTCGCGCGCGCCGTGTCGGACCGCACCGCATCGGACGCCATCCTCACGGCCGTGCGCGGCGCCATGCAACCGGCCGAACCGGAGGCTTGATCCCGTCACCGGCCGCGCCGTTCCACTGCCGCGCCGCCGAACACGAGCTGCTGCACGAGCGGCCGTTCGGTAAAGCGCTGCGGGAAGATGGGCGCCGGCCGGCTGGCCGCATTTAGGCGCGTCACGTGGTCCGGATCCAGTTTCACGTCCAGCGCGCCCAGGTTGTCCTGGGCCTGCGCGAGCGTGCGCGCGCCGATGACGGGCGCCGTGACGGCAGGATGCAGCAAGGTCCACGCGAGCGCCACCTGCGCCGCGCTGGCGCCGGTCGCGCGCGCGACGGCCTTCACTTCCTCCGCGATGCGCAGCGACGCCTCGTTCAACAACCCGGTCGACGCGATCACGCCCTTGCGCGTGTCCGCCACGCCGGCCGCGTCGTTCGTGGCGAGGTCGGACATCCCGTACTTGCCGCTCAGGAGACCGCCGCCGAGCGGCGACCATGGCATCACGCCGAGTCCCAGCGCGCGCGCCATCGGCATCAGTTCGTGTTCGACGCTGCGCTCGACGAGGCTGTATTCGATCTGCAGCGCGACGAACGGCGACCAGCCGCGCAGGTCGGCGATCGTCTGCAGCTGCGCCACGCGCCACGCCGGCGTGTTGCAGATGCCCAGGTACAGCACCTTGCCGGCGCGCACCAGGTCGTCGAGGGCGCGCAGGACTTCGTCGGGCGGCGTCGTATCGTCCCAGGCGTGCAGGTGCAGCAGTTCGATGCGGTCGGTGCCGAGCTGGCGCAGGCTCTGCTCGACGGAGCGCACGAGATTCATGCGGTGGTTGCCGCCCGAATTCGGATCGCCTGGAGCGCGCGCCATCGTGAACTTGGTCGACAGGACGATGCGGTCGCGCCGCCCTTCCATCAGCTTGCCGAGGATGCGCTCGGACGCGCCGTTCGTGTAGTTGACGGCCGTGTCGACGAAATTGCCGCCGAGGTCCACGTAGGCGTCGAAGATGTTCCGGGCCTCGGCTTCGTCGGCGCCCCAGCCCCAGTCCTGGCCGAAGGTCATCGTGCCGAGCGCCAGCGGCGAGACGCGCAGGCCGGAGCGGCCCAGCAGGCGGTATTGATCGAGTGCGGTCATGGTGATCTCCTGTGCGGTTGAAAGTGGGCACAGTGTCGGGCCGCACAGCCGATCGGCGGTAGCGCAAACGTCGCACAAGCTTGCACGATCGTCCGGCGGCGCGCACGCCCGCCTGCTGGCCTGCTATCCTTGCCGCCATGGATACGCTCGCCCTCTTTGCCGCCGCCATCGCCCGCCACGCCCCCGTGGACGGTATTCACGACACCGTTCTTCCGGGCGTCCGCCTTATCCGATCGTCCAGCCCGACGATGCCCATGCCCGTGCTGTACGAACGGACCGTATGCCTCGTCGCGCAGGGCCGCAAGCGCGCCGTGCTCGGCGCGACGGCCTTCGTGTACGACCCCGCGTACTACCTCGTCGCATCCGTCGAACTGCCCGTGACGGGCGCCGTGATCGAGGCGTGACCGGAGCGGCCGTATTTGTGCCTGAGTCTCGACCTGGACATGGTGGTGCTGGGGGACCTGGCGGTGCGGCATCCTCCCGCCGATGAGGATGGTGGAGAAGACGTGGGCATGGCACTGAACCGGACGACGCCCGAACTGCTCGACGCGGCGCTGCGGCTGGCGCGACTGCTCGACACGCCGGCCGACATCGACGCGCTGGCGCCGCTCGTCACGCGCGAGATCCTGTACCGGTTATTGACGGGCGCCGGCAACCGCATCGTGCGCCGCATGGCGCGTGGCGACAGCCGGCAAAACCAGATCGCCCGCGCCATCGTCTGGCTGCGCGCGCACTACGCGCGCGACTGCCGCATCGACGAGATGGCCGACGTGGCGCGCATGAGCCGGTCGACCTTTCACGCGCATTTCAAGGCGGTGACGGCGATGAGTCCTCTCGAATTCCGCACGCAGTTGCGCATGCAGGAGGCCAGGCGGCTGATGGTGGCCGAGGGGATGGATGCGGCCAGTGCGGGGTATCGCGTCGGGTATGAGAGTCCGTCGCAGTTCAGTCGGGATTATGTGCGGTTGTTTGGGGTGCCGCCGGGCAGGGATGCGGGCAGGTTGAGGGAGACGGCGGGCGTGGCGCACTGAAGCCGATCAGCGCCTCTCGACGCCGGCGCCCGCTGGTTGGCCGACCGCAACGCGGCCAACACTGCCGAAGGTCAGTGGGCGGTTTCACCAAGTGCCGTGCGCAGTCCATCAAATCCCGACTTGTACATCCCGGCGACGATTTCCTTTGCCTTGGCGTCATCCACATCCTTGGCCGCCGGGTCGCGCTTGAACCGGCTCTTCCACGTGATTGTGCTGCCCTTGCCCGAAGGTGCCACGGCGAGTCCTCTTCCTGCACAACCTCGAGCACATTACCGGAAGCCGATAATGCGCAGCCCACTCGACCCGCCCACCCGCATCGGTCCTCTCCCGCGGCGTCCCCAAACGGTCCGTATGCAAATGCCGCAGCTCGGCCCGCGCCGCGCCCTCCCGACCAGCGACAGCATCCATCCGCGCCAGCGGCACAAACGCATCCTCGCCATACACGCACGTCCGCGAATGAGTCCCGCACTGCTCGCTGAATCAAGCCATCATGAATCATGAGCCACAATTCGTTTCCCAAGAAACTCATAAAAATTCTCTGCATACAGAATGTGCTCTCCCGACGGAAGCCTGAGATATATCGAACATTCGCCGTCTTTGAAATTCATATAGTCAAAGAAGAAAACTTCGCCAAGATCAGTTTCGCTAATGACAAGTTTTGAATCATCAAGAAAGCCAGCCTTGCGATTCATTAAGTGGCGAAAAACTATGTCTCCCCCATTAGCCGACTCGAAAGGAATTCCGTAAATGCTATAAATCTCTTCCCCTCCGACTTCACCGCCTGCATATCGTTTGAGAAACCATTTATATGATTCCGGCAATTTGCGGTTTAGTGCATTTTCTGCATTTGCCAGCCATTCATCCTCGACCGCATCGGACGATAATCCAAAATTAATGATCGACTGATGGGCCGCGATCAATTCCTCAACTCCCGTTGCTGTTAAAGGTGTACTCACAATCTGTTGTGCCCCATACCCCTCGGATCTCCCCGTTCTGCGCATAGTTTGAGAAACCATTTGTACAATCGTGGCGACTCACGATTTAGCTTTTCTTCCGCCTTCATCAGTCATTCATCGTTGACCGCATCAGAGGGCAATCCAAAATTAATTACCGATTGATGGGCAGCAACTAATTGCTCCACCTCTGCCACTGCCAAGGAGACGATTATCGTCGTCAAGCAACTTCGTCGAGTTCGCAAGCTTCGACTTGGCGCCCAATGACGTAGCACTGTCCGTCCTCGCGCACTTCATCCAGGGAGCTCGGATCGCCAGCCAGACTGTAATCGCCGTCAATATCAATACACCACAAATCTCCAAAGTTAAGCAGTTTCACTCCGGAGGATATGGAATTAAATTGATTTCCCTTAACTTTTGCAACGAGCTCCTCGACGTCTCCAACCACCACTTTAACCTTGCGCCAAACGTTGCCGTCCAGCTTATGATTTCGAGCGTAAAGAACTATTTCTGCAGCGAGCGGCTCGTTAGACGTGTAAAAGTACCTGAACGATAAAATTAGACCGTCGTCAAAACGCCCATCCTGGCACTCAAGCAATAGCAGAAGAAACGGCCGGAACTATTCGTCAAGCGCATCTACGATCAAACGGGACTCGACACTTCGCGTCTTTCTGTTACGGCCTCAGCAACGATGCGCAAGAATGGAGTCCAGTCGCAGACGTGCGCCGTCCTGCAGAACTTCGCTGATATTGCTTTTTTCACGCACGCATTCGACAACCATTTTTGCGAGATTATTGGACGCAACGTCTTCGAAAACAAACTCCAATAGCCCACTCATTAGTCAATAAATCCTGCTGCATGCTCGGCGGCTTGCATGATTATGACATAACCTGCAATGCTGCTCCGGGCACAAATTCTTCGCACACATATACATGGATGGGACTTTCGCCAAAACTCCATTCAATGATCGACTTGATTTCATTCCAGTCACCCCCTCCCAATCCAGCACCAATGCGCGGCATATAAATTTCAGAAATTTCGGCATCGGTTAGAAGTTTCTTTAATCGAGCCATCGAAATTTTTATGGCTGAAACGTCAGCCTTTGACCTCCAGGTCCTTTGCGTTCCCAAGTTGTATATTCTGGTCGCACCGTCAGTCCACTCAAAGACATCGCCTAGAACGAAGGCACCAGTCTTGCATAATTCTCGATACCGTGCGTACATCAATGGCCATTTTTCACGAAATGTAACGGCAATGCCTTTCCCCATTGCGCCAGCACAGTTACAACCGTGCGCAAATGCTTGAGGCGAGCTCACTGCAAATATATCGCCTTTGCAAAATATGACGGTCACTGCTTTTTTCCTTCAGCCCAAATTCTCTCAAATGTTTCTCGATCCAATTCTTCCGCCTCTTGATCCGATTCATCAAATTCTGGCTGATCAGTAAAAGGATAATCTTCACTATACTGAGATCCAGGTTCAGCCCAATAAATTTCGGAACCAAACACATCGATTTGCCGAGTGATTAAGTTCTCGGGCGATACCTCGCAATAGAACTTCCCCACTTCACCCTTAAGCGATTCAGAGTAGAAACAATAGTACCGCATCAAAATGTCCTTCCTGTCCGTACGATTCGACCCGTCAAATCCATGTCGTTTTTGTTCAGTATAAATTGAACATGTTCGCGGAATTCTGTGCCGGATGAATTAAGACCTTGCCTAACCGAAAGACCGGCAATGTCGATCTCAACAAAATTCGTAAGTTTCCCCAACTTTCTAGGATCATTAAACAGGAATCGTGAAGCCTGTCCGCCTGAGATGGCTCCATTACCTAGCTGCTCTGCCGACAGCTGCCCCACCGTGCGTGCCCCAACCATTTCTGGCGCCAAATCAGTGAGGTATTGCCCATCGCCGTAACGAGCATGTGTTACTCCTGTCGAGACCCGCAGTTCTTGTGAACTGATAATTCCCCGCATTCCTGCCTCATCAGTGTAATGAAACAGGGTTTGCCTGCCACCAGTATAAGCGGCGCTCGGCAGTCGAACTGCTCCGCCCGCAAATTCGGAGACGATTTTATTCGCATCATTCGCGTTACTGGTCTTGCATGGACTTAGACCGAGCGGATCGACCGAGGCTGTTGGATTGGCAGAGTATGCGAAAGTGTTTGCCCCGCCAGACAATCCGATGGGATCAATCGAAACAAATCGCCCAATGTCCGGATCATAATAACGGGACCGGTTGTCATGCAAGCCCGTTTCGCTGTCGAAATACTGCCCCTGAAACCGAACAGGCTGTGCCTCCCCGATCTCATCGGGCGACACCACCTCCGGCGAATCCTGCTGCGCAACCTCAAGTACATTCGCCCAGGCCCGATACCGCGCAGCCCACACGACCCGCCCACCCGCATTGGTCATCTCCCGCGGCGTCCCGAGATGATCCGTATGCAGATGCCGCACCTCGGCCCGCGCCGCGCCATCCGCGCCAGCAACAGCGTCCACGCGCGCCAGCGGCACGAACGCATCCTCGCCATACACGTACGTCCGCGCATGACTCCCCCGGTTCTCGCACAGCAACCGGTTCCCATCCCACACGAACCGCGTGACGCCAAACGCATCCCGCTTCGCAATCCGGCGTCCGAACGGATCGTAGGCATAGCTGACCGTCTGCGCAGTATCGATCTCCCCGCGCGCCACCACGCTGCGCACCAGCTGATGCGCCGGATTCCACTCGAACCGCATCCGCGTATGCTTGCCGACCAGCTTCTCGACCACGTTGCCGTGCGCATCGTAGTCATAACGCTTGTCCTCGTACACCCGGATGCGGTTGCCCTCGACGCGCCCGACGGCCGCCACTGTCGTGTCGAGCATGTTGTGCGCCGGATCGAACCCAAAGCGCTCGCTCGACTGCGGCTGCACGGCCGACAAAATGCGTCCGATCGGATCGTAGCTGTAGCGTGTCACACCGTTGCGCTGGTCGTCGATCGATACGAGGTTGCCAACTTCGTCGTACTCGTACTGCCGCGCGATGACGGTCGACGCGCCCTCGCCCGCCGTCTGCGACAACAGCCGCCCCACGGGGTCGTACCGGAACTGGCTGACGAGCGTCCCCTGCGAGCGGGCGATCATCCGGTGCGCCCGGTCCCCGTTCGATGTCGGTAATGACCTCGCCGTCCAGGTTCACCTGGTGCAAATGGCCCGAGCCGTAGTACAGGTTGTTCAGGACACGCCCATCCGGCAACGTCGTCTGCACCCGGTTGCCCAGCTCGTCGTACTGATGACGAAGGACACACGAAACGCCCGAGGCATCCGTCTGCTCCGCAATCAATTGCCCGACCGCGTCATACGTCATGCCAACCGTCGCATCCGCATTGATCGCCTGCGTCATGCGCCCCAGCGCGTCGTAGGCGAAGCGCAGCCGCATCTGCTGCGCCTGTGCCGCACCCCGTCACGCGCGAGATCACCTTTTCCGTCAGCTGGCCCAGCGCATCGCGCACATACGTCGTCGCGATGGGCGTCAATTCCGTGCGCGGCGCGCAGCCCAGCTCGTCCTTGCCGACGATGAGCCCGCTGTCGTCGTAGCGATAACGCGTCACGCGCGCATCGAAACTGGTCTCTTCCGCCAGCCGGTCCAGCGTGTCGTAAACAAACCGGTGCACGTCGCCGTTCTCGTTGATCAGTTCCGCGATCCGGCGCGCCGTGTCGTAGCGGTATTCCAGCACGCCGCCGCGCGTCGATGAATTTCAGCGGCTTGCCATCGCGATCGAATTCGTAGGCGGTGCGGTGGCCCGGATTTTCCAGTGTGGTGGCATCGATATCAAGATGGACCTTGCGCCACTGGCGGCGGTAGTCGGCGCCGCGCTTCTTCGTCTTCCACCCGCCTTCACCCAGCATCTTGATGCAGGTGCAGTCGACCAGCAGATGCAAGCCCGTCGTCGTCGGGTGCGCTCCGATCATCGCCGCCAGATGTTTTTGGCGCCGGCTGACGGTGCTGAAGTCGGGAGTCTGCCAGTCCAGGCCGGCTAGCCTGAGCAGACGTTGCGTCATGCCCATCGCCTGTCGCAGTGGCAGATTGAACAGGCTTTTGATCGTCAGGCAGAACTGAATCGCCGCCTCGCTGTACCTGGGTCTGCGGCCCCGTTTGCCGTTGGCGCCGCCGTGCCAGCGCATGTCCTTGCCAGCCGAAACAGCAGCGATCGGCTCGCTCTCAACGCTTCGTCGTATTCCTTCCAGTTGGTCGTTCGGTATTTCGGTCTGGTTGGCGCGCACATGCCGCTGGTTTACCCATGGTCCGGCTCGGCCTCTGCAGGGACAGATTTGTGCAACAAAGCCAGTACGGACACAGCCGAGTTTCTTAGCGCGCCCTCCGTGCCTTTTTTACCGGTCAATCATTTCCGCGGATCAAAGAAGTCATCTTTCTCACGATAAAAATTTATGGCGAAGATGATTTCCGAAACAAACGCTCCAGGATTTCTCTTCCGCTCGAAATTAACTACATCTCGAAAAGTTTCCATATCAAATAGTTGCCGCACATTCCTAACTTCCGCAATCTTTGGCAGATGCGTCCCTGGAACGACGTCTTCGAGTTCTTCATCCCCTTCCAAAACGAGGATCTCTGTGTGCTGAGGATCGCCCTTCCACGCACTTTCATTAATAAAAAGAGCCGAATCCCAGTAAAGCCCGTGTAACTCACCAAGCAAATCCTGAATCGATTGATATATTTTCATAAACGCTCCTAAAATTAACGGCAACGGGTTCCGCCACCCCATGTGTTCCGACCGCCAACACCATTTGCATGATAGTCAAGATGGCGCGACGCGTGATCCGCTCTGTCAACCAATTGCAGCGTCGTCAAATTTATATTTTCGTTTTGTGAGAATGGGTTAAATATCCATAAGAAATTATCTATCTTCCCAGTGCCAAATAAGTTTATAAACTCTTTGTAATCTTTGGGAAGAGAAGTTGCAAGCGTGGCTTCAATCTTCGACCAATCATGCTGTTGGGGAGCTTCGTTTGGATTGTTTGGCGGAGTAATCAATCTTGCGATGTCGCTGATGCTCATTTTTAGGTTGCCCGAGCCGTATTACAAGTTTTTCCGAACATGGCCATCCGGCAGCGTCGTATTCACAATATGGTACCGGGTCATTATCACGCTCGACCTGGACAATGTTTTTCGTGGCGTCCCCTTGGCTCGATGTCCTGTTTTACCTATCCCTTGAAAAGCCTTATCTCTTTGGTTTTACTTCATCAGTCCTACCGCAATTCCATGACAGGACCGACTCGATCTTTCGAGAATAGTTGCGTCTGCTTGTCCGAAGCGGGCTCTAAGCCGCCGAAGAAATTGGCGATGCGATATTTGACGCTGAACCCTTTAGCCCAACGATAAAGCTCTTCAGATGTCGATATACCTGCTTTCTTGCAATCGAAACTTGAAAAAAGCAATGAGACATCGCTGATGTCATCATAATGAATTATACGCAACGTTACACACTCAACTAAGTTCTCACCGACACTCAGGTGTTTGAGATTAGCGGTGCACGCAACGTCTTCATCGCCAGCTGCGATTTTCGACAAGTAGGCCGAGTCGAGAACAGAATCCAGTCGCAAGGGTACGCCGTCCCGTACCACTTCGCTGACGTTGTTCTTTTCACGCACGCATTCGATAACCATTGCCGCGAGATGACTGGGCGAAACCTCTTCGAAAACAAACTCCAATAGCCCGTTCATTAGTCAATGAATTCTTTAAAGGTCTTATCTTGATTCAACCGTACTCCACGACCATCAGGCAAACGCTTTTCCAGAAAGACCAGATTCCCATCCGCTATCGGTGAAAAGTCACCGGGAGCCCGAATGATATCCTTCAGGTGGAACTTGCCTTGCTCGTTCCAAGTGGTCATTTTTCCTTTAATCTTCCCCCATACCTCGGCCCCAGAAACAGACGGATTGCTAAACGTAACAGGTCTTCCGCTATGTTTGGCAAGCGCATGCCCGACGATAGTAGATCCTTTATAGGGCACTTGTGCAGATGACAGAACTGTCTTGGTCTCAGATAGGGTAAGACCCCATGAGGCTGGCGTCGCGATCTTATTCGCCCCTTCCGTATTGCCATTTTTACATTGACTCAGTCCTGCCGGATCCACCCAGCCAACTGGGTTAGACGCATAACCATAACCATTTGTACCGCCAGCTAGGCCAATCGGATCAATCGAAACAAACCGCCCAATATCCGGATCATAGTAACGGAACCGGTTGTAATGCAATCCGCTTTCGTTATCGTGATACTGCCCTTGAAACCGAACAGGCTGCACCTCCCCGATCTCATCGGGCAATACGACGACCGGCACCTCCTCCCGCACAACCTCGAGCACATTCCCCCAAGCTCGATACCGCGCAGCCCACACAACGCGCCCATCCGCATCGGTCAACTCCCGCGGCGTCCCCAAATGGTCCGTATGCAAATGCCGCATCTCGGCCGGCTCGGCGCCATCCGCACCTGCCACTGAATCCAGCCGCGCCAACGGCACAAACGCATCCTCGCCATACACATACGTCCGCGCATGACTCCCGCGCTCCTCGCACAGCAACCGGTTGCCATCCCAGACAAAGCGGGTCACACCAAACGCATCACGCTTGGAAATCCGGCGTCCGAACGGATCGTAGGCATAGCTGACAGTCTGCGCGCTATCGGTCGGCCCGCGCGCCACCACGCTACGCACCAGCTGATGCCCAGGATTCCACTCGAATCGCATCCGCGTATGCTTGCCGACCAGCTTCTCGACGACATTGCCATGCCCATCGTAGTCGTAACGCTTGTCCTCGTACACGCGAATACGGTTACCTTCGACGCGGCCGACCGGCGCCACGGTGGCATCGAGCAGGTTATGCGCCGGATCGAACGCAAACCGCTCGCTCGACTGCGGCTGCACGGCCGACAAAATGCGCCCGATCGGATCGTAGCTGTAGCGTGTCACACCGTTGCGCCGATCGTCGATCGACACGAGATTGCCCACCTCGTCGTACTTGCGCGCGATGATGGTCGATGCCACCTCGCCCACCGTCTGCGACAACAGGCGCCCCACCGGGTCGTACCGGAACTGGCTGACGAGCGCCCCCTGCGTGCGGGCCACCATGCGGTGCGCCCGGTCGCGCTCGATATCGGTGATGACCTCGCCGTCCAAGTTGACCTGGTGCAGGTGACCCGAGCCGTAGTACAGGTTGTTCAGGATGCGGCCATCCGGCAGCGTCGTCTGCACGTGAACACGCAGCGCAAGCGAATTATCTGCCCGATACAACCGCAGCCGCACCACGGCTGACGCTACCGCGTCGACGAGCGCGTCAACTAATCTATTTGTTTGAGAAGAATTCTCGCGAAAAATTGACGGCTAAATATCTTGCGAAACCCACACCGCTGAATTAAGGCATCATGAGACATGAGCCTCAATTCGTTTCCCAAGAAATTCATAAAAATTCTCAGCGTACGGCATATCCTCGCCCGACGGGAGCCTTAGATATATCGGACATTCGCCGTTTTTGAAATTTCTATAGTCGAAGAAAAAACTTCACCAAGATCAGTCTCACTAACAACAAGTTTTGAATCGTCCAGCAGCCCAGCTTTACGATTCATTAGATGTTGAAAAACTATGCCCCCATTCGCCGACTCAAAAGGAATTCCATAAATACTGTAAATCTCTTCCCCTCCAATTTCGCCGCCTGCATATTGCTTGAGAAACCACCTATATGATTCTGACAACTTTCGATTCAGCGCGTTTTCTGCATTTACCAGCCATTCATCGTCTACCGCATCGGACGATGATCCAAAATCAATGATCGACTGATGGGCCGCGATCAATTTTTTAATCTCCGTCGCCGTTAAAGGTGGATTCATAATTTATTGCGCCCCATCGTTAGTCGCACGGTTCGCCGAATAGCGAGCCTTCCATGCATCAAATGCGGACCGATCAATCCCCGAAGGGATAACGTTGGGATTAATGTGAATTATTTCACTATTTTCTAATGGAATGTCTGCGTCAACTCAGCTATCGCGCTGTCATTTGATTGGAGCATGTGGTGAAGGTGTATGGGCTTCCCATCCGTGCCAATCGGCTCGCGACCTGTCGCCATCCTCTCAATATTCGTTCCGGAAATAACTTTCCCGCTTGCGCACCACGACTTGACTAAATTTTGATCAAAAGTATCATTTCTGGGATAGGCCGTAATTCCTTCAAATTCAGTCTGATTTGGCCAATAAACCCTGCCAGGATTTCCGCCATTTTCAGAAAATCTGCATGGCGTTAAGCCTAGCGGATCGACCCAGCTTATTGGATTGGAAGTATAGGCGAAGGTATTAACTCCGCCCAATAGACCGATCAGATCAATGGAAACAACCCACCCAATATCTGGATCATAGTAGCGGAACAGGTTGTAATGCAAGCCAGTTCGTTGTCGCAATATTGGGTTCAATATGGCAAATGACCCGGTTTCGACCATTTGTCCTGGTTCGGCCAAATTAACACCGCAGCTTGACCCGCCAAGTGCTCACATTAACGTGAAGGTTTTAATTTGCCGCATTGATGTGATTTCGCCATTCTTCAATCAATCCTTTAGCCAGAATGGCATCAATGACCCCGTTATCGATAGTGCCCACATATTGCCCGTCCAATTCAAACTCGAATTCAAGTCCATGCTCTTGCGATAAGCGCTGGACGGAATCGACAATATATTCAACCTCTTCAAGAAGAAGCGCATCGATTTCGCGGGGCAGATGATTAGAGGGCGACGCCGAATAAATCTCATGCACCCCCCCCACTGTTTCAACTAGAGCGTCACCTGGACGCGTCCCCGTGCTTTCCACAGTATCGACAAACTCAGGGGCACGGATAACCCAAGTTCTCAATGACGACATTTTTTCAATTGCATCCCTTACCAATTTCCGAGCTTCATCGTCCACGTCTTGGGCCAGAAAAAAAAGTAATTTCTGCTTTGGGTGCGATTCAACGAACTGGATTTGCATAATATTTATCAAGGCTCAGTCAATTTAGGTGGATAAAAAGGCAGGGCTGATCCGGGGCCGCCGACGTTATAACGGAACCCTCCAGGAAGATGAGCGTTCAAATGACGAGTTGCTGGCAACGGAATTGTCACCGGAGTACTAGCGATATGATGCATAGAAATTTTTTCGCCCATTAAACCGACATCTTCCGGAAAAAACATAACCCATGCCTCATCTACTATAGGGGTCCTACCCTTAGCGATTGCTGATAAATTATCTCCGCTAAGTATTTCGCCATATCCAATGCTATCCCAGTGATCACGAAGAGCACGCCAATCAGCAGCATTTGTTCGAGTTACTCCCGAGCGTGTTGTATTCGGTTGCCTTGGCAAAGT
The DNA here is from genome assembly GCF_052056005.1 of Massilia sp. GER05. Lineage (NCBI taxonomy): Bacteria > Pseudomonadati > Pseudomonadota > Betaproteobacteria > Burkholderiales > Oxalobacteraceae > Massilia > Massilia sp. GER05. Next base: position 5,275,725 of record NZ_CP178858.1, read on the forward strand.
GTCGGTCCGCGTAGCACCTTTTTCACTTGGCGTTCCCTGACCGGCCCGACACGGGCTCAGACCAAACGGATCAATCCAGGTCACCGGGTTCCAAACATACGTAAATGTGTTCGCCCCACCAAACAGACCGATCGGATCAACTGAAACAAACCGCCCAATATCCGGATCATAGTAACGGAACCGGTTGTAATGCAATCCGCTCTCGTTATCGTAATACTGCCCCTGGAACCGAACAGGCTGCACTTCCCCGATCTCATCAGGCGAAACCACCTCCGGCGAATCCCGCTGCGCAACCTCGAGCACATTACCCCACGCACGATACCGCGCAGCCCACACGACCCGCCCACCCGCATCGGTCATCTCCCGCGGCGTCCCGAGATGATCCGTATGCAGATGCCGCACCTCAGCCCGCGCCGCGCCACCCGAATCTGCGACGGCATCCACCCGCGCCAGCGGCACGAACGCATCCTCGCCATACACGTACGTCCTCGAATGACTCCCCCGCTGCTCGCACAGCAACCGGTTCCCATCCCACACGAACCGCGTGACGCCAAACGCATCCCGCTTCGCAATCCGGCGCCCGAACGGATCATAGGCATAGCTGACAGTCTGCGCCACATCCGAAGGCCCACGTGAAACGACGCTGCGCACCAGCTGATGCGCCGGATTCCACTCGAACCGCATCCGCGTATGCTTGCCGACCAGCTTCTCGACGACATTGCCATGCGCATCGTAGTCGTAGCGCTTGTCTTCGTACACGCGAATGCGATTGCCCTCGACGCGGCCGACCGGCGCCACCGTCGTATCGAGCAGATTATGCGCCGGATCGAATGCAAACCGTTCGCTCAGCTGCGGCTGCACGGCCGACAAAATGCGTCCGATCGGATCGTAGCTGTAGCGTGTCACACCGTTGCGCTGATCGTCGATCGATACGAGGTTGCCCACCTCGTCGTACTCGTACTGCCGCGCGATGACGGTCGACGCGCCCTCGCCCGCCGTCTGCGACAACAGCCGCCCCACGGGGTCGTACCGGAACTGGCTGACGAGCGTCCCCTGCGTGCGGGCGATCATCCGGTGCGCCCGGTCCCGTTCGATGTCGGTAATGACCTCGCCATCCAGGTTGACCTGATGCAGATGGCCCGAGCCGTAATACAAATTGTTCAGGATGCGGCCATCCGGCAGCGTCGTCCGCACCCGGTTGCCCAGCTCGTCGTATTCATGACGCAGCACGGTCGACGTACCCGAGGCATCCGTCTGCTCCGTCACCAGCTGACCGATAGCGTCATATGCCATGCTGACAACGGCATCCGCATTGATCGCCTGCGTCATGCGCCCCAGCGCGTCGTAGGCGAAGCGCAGCCGCATCTGCTGCGCCTGTGCCGCACCCGTCACGCGCGAGATCACTTTTTCCGTCAACTGGCCCAGCGCATCGCGCACATACGTTGTCGCGATGGGCGTCAATTCCGTGCGCGGCGCGCAGCCCAGTTCGTCCTTGCCGACGATGAGGCCGCTGTCGTCGTAGCGGTAGCGCGTCACGCGCGCATCGAAGCTCGTTTCTTCGGCGAGGCGGTCCAGCGCGTCGTAGACGAAGCGGTGCACGTCGCCGTTCTCGTTGATCAGTTCGGCGATCCGGCGCGCCGTGTCGTAGCGGTATTCCAGCACGCCGCCGCGCGCGTCGATGCGTTTCAGCGGCTTGCCGTCGCGATCGAGTTCGTAGGCGGTGCGGTGGCCCGCGGCGTCGACGTGGGCGACGAGGCGGCCCAGCCGGTCGTATTCGTAGCGCTCGGTCGTGCCGTCCGCATGCGTCACAGCCTGCATGCGGCCGAGCGCGTCGTAGGCATACGTGCTCGAGTTGCCGTTCGGGTCGAGCGCGCGCACGAGGCGCCCCTCGTCGTCGTAATCGAAACTGCTCGTGCTGCCCGAGCAATCCGTATAGCGGATCAGTTGGCCGGCGCGGTTGTACGCAAGCGCCTTGACGCCGCCGCGCGCGTCGATCACCTTGACAGGCAGGCCGCGATCGTCGTACTGGTACGCCGTACGCTGACCCAGCGCGTTCGTCACGCTCGTCAGGTTGCCCTGCGCGTCGTAGCGCAGCACGGTCGTCGCGCCGAGGGCGTCGGTGATGAGGGCCGGCTTGTCGAAGCGGGCGTCGTAGACGATGCCCGTGCCCCGCCCGCCCCGCTCCACGCGCACGATGCGGCTGCGCTCGTCGTAGCGGTAGCGCACCGTGCGGCCGGCCGGGTCGGTCAGTTCGAGCAGGTTGTCGTTCTCGTCCAGACGACGTGTCGTGACGCCGCCTGCCGCATCCACCTGCGCGACCAGGCGCCCGCGCGCGTCGAACCGGTAGTGCTGCACGCGGCCCAGCTGGTCGGTGACGACCGTCTCCTTGTCGAGATAGCGGAATGCCCACCACTGGCCCGTATTGGTCCAGTTGCGCACTACCTTCCCATCCGGCCCCTCGACGTCGTACTCATAGCGCGACACGAGGCCGTCCGGCTGGCCGTGTTCCACCATCACATGGTTGCGGTAGCCGAACTCGCGCACGACATCGCCCGCACGGTTGCGCACGCGCCGCAGGTCGCCCGCGCCGTCATACTCGTAGGACACCAGCGTATGCGCGCTGCCTTCCGGTTCCGCGGGCATCAAGGTCACGCCCAGCAGGCGCATGCCGCCCGCGACGCGTCCGAACTCGAGGGCCAGGCTGTGCCCCGCGCTGTCGTCGATGCGTGCGGGCAGGCGGCGGGCGTCGTACGTGACGCGGATGTGGTTGTCGTTCGCATCCTGCCAGCCCGTCAGGCGGGCGATGCCGTCGCCGTACAGGACGGCGAATTGCGCGCGCAGGCCATTGTTGTCGACCAGCTCGAACGTCGTATCTCCCGTGCGCGCCAGCGTGATCTGTTCGGACGGCGAATGGATCGCGTCACCGACCCGCGGCAGCGAGAACGTGATGCCGCGATCAAACGCGTCCAGCACGACGACCTCGTCGACGCTGAGTTGCAGGCTGTCGCTGATGGGCAGCGCCCAGCCCTGGCCCAGCCAGCCGGCGCGGTGCAGCGCCGAGCTGTACGTGCGCTGCCAGACCAGCGGCAGCGGCGCGGGCAGCGCGAAGTCGAGGTCCAGGTCGCCCAGCAGGATCTTGTCGCCCGTGATCGGGTTGACGGGCTGGCCGACGAGGTTGCACGGCGGCTTGCTGGTGGCGACGCCGCGCTTGACCTCCGACGGTCTCTCGGCCGGTTTCTGCGCCTCCACCGGTTCCCTCGCGACGCCCTTGCCCGCGCCGGCTTCGGCCTGTCCCTGTGCCGACGCGAGCCTGGGCTGCAGGTTCGGATGCGCCATCAGCTTGTCGCGGTTCTCGCCGACCCATTCCGCGAACTTCGGCCCCAGCCGGCTCTGCGACAGGTTGCGCACGAGGAGCGAACTTTGCACCTGGCCGCGCGACAGGTACAGCACCAGCGCCGTCAGGATTGCCTTCACGAGCAGCATCTGCCCTTGCGCGAACGATTCCGTCGCCTCGCGCAGCATCGTCGTGCGCCGGGCGGTCGCGTCCGCCGGCAGGTCGCCGGCGTGCCACGCGGTCGCGAAACCGTGGGCCGCATGCCGGCACAGGTCCGGCACCGTGCCGCTCATGTCCATGACCAGCATCCCGAGACCCATCCAGACGAGGATCTCGCCGCCGATCGCGACGCCCGCCTGCGCGCCCACCGCCGCGCCCGGGATGGCGCCCACGCCGAAGGCCAGCGACCCCAGCGCCCCGCCCGCCGCCGCGCCAAGCACGGCGCCGCCGCCCAGGTACAGCGCCATCTGCTTCATGACCTCGTACAACACGTCGACGATCACCGCGAAGTTCAGGCCGGCGAACTGCTGCCTGAGCAGTTCCGCGAAGCGCGGCCGGGATGCGTCGAGCGCCTGCTTGACGGCCAATGCGTTGCGCACGCCGCCCATGTCGGCGCCCGTATCGGCGATGCGGCCGAGCGTCGCGCTCGCCTCGTTCGACCAGCGCTGTACGCGCCGCGCGATGTCGAGCCGGGCCTGCGCGCCGGCCTGGGCATAGTGGCGCTGCATGGTGTCGAGGGCGCGCGTCAGATCGGTCCAGTTGCTCGAAAAGTCAGACATGTGCTCGCAGGAAAACAATTGTGAACGGCGCCAATGGCCGATTTAACGAACAGGAAATTTCTGATAGTATATACATGATTTAACATAAATCTAACAATCCCCCGTGCGGAGGACACATTCGATGCAGGAGCTGCGATATGTCATCAGATTCGCTCGATAACCGGATAAAGGCGCTCGGCGTTGCCGGCACTGCCCTCGACACCGCGGCGCAGCTGAAAGCCGGCTCGGGGGGCGCGGCCCTGGCGTCGGGCGTCGCCGGCCTGGCCGGGCACGCGAGTCCGCAACTCGCGCAGGCACTCCAGGTCGCGTCGCAGGCGCATTCGCTGGCGCAGCATGCCGGCGCGCTGGCCGACCATGCGGGACCAGGCGCGGACCAGCCCGCAGCGCTGGCGCAAGGCGCGGCGGTCGCGGAAAACCTCGCCATCGAAGAACATCCCCTGGCGGGCCAGGCCGTGAGCGATTTCGCCGGCAACGAGCCGCACTACGTGCCGCCCAATATCGATCCCGCCGGACAGGACGACGCCGCATCGGCCGTGGCATCCCTGCTGGCGAAGTTCAACGACGGCAAGCGCCTGCTGCGCTTCTATTCGCCGCTGCAGGGCGACAAGACCCTGCTGATCGAATCGCTGAGCGGCTCGTCGGCCATGTCCGACCAGTTCGTGTTCAACCTCAGCCTGATCTCGGAAAACGCCGCCATCGACCTGAAAGACCTGATGGGCAAGAACGTCAGCGTGGGCGTGCAGCTCGCGGACGGCAGCGAACATTTCGTCAACGGCTACGTGCACTCGTTCGGCTTCAGCCATGCGGACGGCGGCTTCGCGTTCTATCACGCGCAGATCGTGCCCTGGCTCAGCTACCTGAAGCAGCGCGTCAACTCGCGCATCTTCCAGGACCAGAGCGTGCTCGAGGTCCTCGACACGATCTTCAAGGGCGACTACAACGGCCTCGCCGCGTACGAATTCCGCGTCAGCCAGACCTACCGCCCCGAAAACTACATCGTGCAGTACGACGAGACGGACGAGCACTTCGTCTGCCGCCTGATGGAGAAGTACGGGCTGTTCTACTATTTCGACCACAAGCCGAACGGCCACGTGATGGTGATCAGCGACGATTCGCGCTCGGGCGCGTTCTGCCCGCCGCAGCCGGATCACGCCGAGGTCGAATTCAACGGCGGCAACCGCTGGCACGACCGCGACAGCGTGACGGCGTTCGCGGCCGAGCGCAACCTGCAGCCGACCAAGGTGGCCCTGAACACGTTCGACTTCAAGGCGCCCAATGCGATGCAGTACGTGGAGCTGCCCACCGTGACGCAGCAGGGCGACATGCCGGCCATGGAAATCTACGACGGCAACCCTGCCTTCTCGTACAAGGACAAGGACGACGGCCAGCGCGAAGCGCGCCAGCGCCTGGAAGTGCTGGAGTGGCAGGCCAAGGTCTTCACGGGCGCCTCCGACTGCCGCGGCCTCGTCGCCGGCCGCACGTTCAGGCTGCAGGGCCACCACTGGTTCGATCCGTCCACCGAGGGCGACAACGATTTCCTCGTGCTGTCCGTGCAGGTCAGCGCCCGCAACAATTATTTCGAGCGCGGCCAGAGCGACGTCTACCGCAACACGTTCACCGCGATCCGCCGCAAGATCCCCTACCGCCCGCGCCGCGCGCACCCACCGCCGCGCATGCCCGGGCCGCAGACGGCGACCGTCGTCGGCCCCAAGGGCACGGAGATCCACACGGACCAGTACGGCCGCATCAAGGTGCAGTTCCACTGGGACCGCTACGGCCGCCGCGACGAACGCAGCTCGTGCTGGATCCGCGTCTCGCAGCCGTGGGCTGGTCGCGGCTGGGGCACGATTTCCGTGCCGCGCATCGGGCAGGAAGTCATCATCGACTACCTCGAGGGCGACCCCGACCGCCCCGTCTGCACGGGACGGCTGTTCAATGCGGACCAGCCGGTCCCGTACGGCCTGCCGGACGGCGCCCACATGATGGGTTTCAAGAGCCGCTCCACGCCGGGCGGCGGCGGCTTCTGCGAGATGGTGATCCATGACAGCAAGGGCAAGGAACTGATCAATATCCACTCGCAAAAGGATATGGTCACGACCGTGCAGAACACGCAGGCGACGGTCGTCAACGGGCCGCACCAGACCAACACGGTCAGCACGGGCTACCAGACCAACACGGTCAAGCAGTACATCGTGACGACGGCGCAAACGGGCCATATCCACGACACGGCCAAGACCAACATCGAGCTCACCGCCGAGGACGACTACATCCACGCGACGGCCAAGACCAATATCGAACTGGTGGCGCAGACGGCCCACCTGCACCAGACCGCGAAGCAGAACATCGAGCTGACGTCGCAGACGGAGCACATCCACCTGAAGGCCAACACCGACATCACGCTGGAAGTCGGCAGCAGCAAGATCGTGCTGCAGGCCGACGGCACGATCCTGATCCAGGGCGTGAACGTCGCGGTGATGGGCAGCCGGATCGACCTGAATAAATAAATGAGCCAATGAGCGAGCGCGCCATGTACCACGCCAACCACGCCACCTTCGAACTGCCCGCGCAGTTGAAGGACAAGACGATGCACATGTTCACCCTGCGCGACGATGGTCCGAGCGAGTTCAACGTCGTCGTCTCGCACGCGGACGTCAAGCCCGAGGAAAGCCTGGACCAGTTCGGCGACCGCCTGGTCAAGGAACTGACGCGGGCACTGCCCCGGTTCCAGCTGAAGGCGATGACGGAGCGCCTTGTGGACGGCGCGCCGGCACTGGAACTGGCCTACAGCTGGCGCAACGAGGCGGGCTTCATGCACCAGCGCCAGGTCATCACGCTGGTCCAGGGCGGCAAGCCGGGCACGATCGAAGCCATGCTGATGGCGGCGACGTGCCTGCGCGAGTTCAGCGACGAGTGGAATGCCGCGTTCGACGCGATCGTGGACAGCATCCGGCTGCGCCGTCCGCTGCCGCAAGCGCAGGATGGCCCGGCCGCTGTGCCGTCCCCTGCCCTGCCCACGATCTTCGCATTGTCCGAACCGCGCAAGACCCTGCACGTGTTCGCGGACAGGCACGAGGCGGGCAGCAAACTGTCGGCGCGCGACGTCAACCAGGACCACTGGGAATTCTATGACGCCGAGGGCACGCGCCTGCAGGCGAACGTCTCCCGGACGAACGCCGGCCTGTCGCTGCTGCGGCCGTCGGGCACGGTCACGCTGGAGCGCACGGCGGAACCACCGGGACCGGCACTGGCCGAGCGGCTGCACCTGGCCCAGTACATCCAGGCCAGCTCGTCGTCCGTGCCGTTCTACAGCCTGACGGAGGTGCGCGCGCATCTCGATCGGGTCACCAGCGACCGGGCCGCGGAGCGCTAGATGCCGGCGGCGGCACGGCTGGGAGACCCGATCGGGCACAGCCCGACCATGAGCTGGCTCCTGAAAGGCCTCCTCATCGGCGCGGCCATCGCGGTGGCCGGCGTGGCGATCGTGGGCACGGGCGGCCTCGCGGCGGTCGCCGTCGTCGGCGCGGGCGCGGCGATGGGCGCGGGCCTGGGCGAAGCGATGAGCACGATGAGCTTTGCCGGCAAGGAGGTCACGGGCGCCATCGCGATGACCGGCTCGTCCAACGTGTTCGTCAACGGCCTGGCCGCGGCCCGGGCGCACGTCGACCAGGTCCTGTGCTCCAAGCATCCCGGACCGATACCGATCGCGACGGGCAGCGGCCAGGTCTACATCAACGGCATGCCCGCCGCGCGCGTGGACGACAAGACGGGATGCAGCGCCGTCATCACGAAGGGGTCGGGCAACGTCTACATCGGCGGCGGCACGACGCAGACCGACACGATCAATCCGGAAAACCTCGTGCCGGGCTGGGTGCATGCGTCGTTGCTGGTCGTCGGCGTCGGCGCGGCGATCGTCCTCGCCGGGCCCGTGGTCGCCGTGGGCGGCCTCGTGGGCGCGTTCGCGGGCGGGATCGGCGGCGGCTGGGTGGGCGGCAAGATGTTCGGCGAAGGCAGCGACGGCCAGAAATGGTCGGCGATCGCGGGCAGTTTCCTGGGCGGGTATCTCGGTGCGAAGGCCGCGCCGGGGGCGTGGGAGTTCGCGCAGCGGGTCCAGGTGTCGGTCGAACCGGGCACGCTGGGCATGAACGGCGGGAACGTCCGCGTCTCGCTGCGCCCGCCTGCGACGGCCGCCGAGCCGCCGGCCACGCCGCCGGTGGAACCGCCGGCACGCGTCTCGGCATCGACGTATGCGCGCCTGCGCGCCAAGACGCCGAGTTCCGCCATTCAAAAACAGGTCAACGAAGGCGTGACCTTGCCGATGCCCGACCGGGCACTGCCGGGCCTGACGGTGACGAAGCCGCTGCACGCGGACCATATCGTGTCGATGAAGCAGATCACGGAAATGGAGGGATTCGCCCGGCTGTCGCAGGAAGATCAGCTCGCCGTGCTGAACAATCCCCGCAACTTCATCGGCCTGAGCGAGACGGCGAATACGTCGAAGGGCGCGAAATCGTTCGCCGAGTGGACCGAATACAAGAAAGGCGGCATCGCCGTGGACCCGGCATTCCGGCAGGAGATGATGCAGAAAGAGGTCGACATGGCGGCCGAGTTGCAACAGCAGATTTATAATCTCCTGGGCGGCGGCTAGCGTGCACCGGCAATCACTGAAAGACGAAGCGATGACAACAACACCCGACAAGAACGCGGTACTGAATGAATTGCAGCAGTTCGTGCAGCCGGCCGCATTGATGGCCTCGCCGGCCGAAGCGGAAGCGGATCCGGCAGTGCCCGTGCAGTGGCTGCGCTTCCTCGACGAGCAGGAACACGGCCGCAGGCTCGCGCTGCTCACGGAATGGAGCGACTTTGCCGCGGAGTGGCCCAGCGTCCAGGATTTCCTGCGCACGATGCTGAAGCACCTGTACGTGATGCGCGAACCGGACGACACCCCGTCGCTGCTGTATCTCTACACCGTCGGCGGCAAGGACCTGAACTTTTTCCGCGGCCGCGCGCCGATCACCGACGTGCCGGAGCGCCTGCGTCCGGTCTGGGACTGGGTGCCCGCCAAATTCCGCGATTTTTATACGCAGTTGCACGACGGCTGGACCTTCCTGCCGGCGAATTCGATGGGACCGCTGCCGGTCGAGGATTGGGCATTCCTGTCCGACGACAAGTTCGACATCGACGACGACACCGCGCGCCGTCTGCCCATCGATATCTCGCGAACCGTCGCCGTGTTTCACAACGGCGCCGGCGATTACCTGTGCCTGAATTGCGTGGGCAACGGCGAAGCGACAGGAGTCATCTGGTGGCACGAAGATCCCGAGAATCCCGAGCCGGTCGATTTCTGGGGCGTACTGGATGCCTGGGTCGGCATTTTTCTCGAAGAAGCCGACCGCCACGGTGCATGAGCGGATCGCCGCCCTGTGCAAGGAAGGCGATGCGCTGGCGTCGGCAGGCAGCCTCGACGACGCCAAACTGAAATACATCGCGGCGCTGAAGCTGCTGCCTGGTGAGCCCAGGCAGTGGGAAGCCGCGACGTGGATTTACGTGGCGCTCGGCGACGTGCACTTCCACGCGCAGCGCTTCGACAAGGCCTTCAAGTGTTTTCATAACGCGGTCCAATGTCCGAAAGGGCTCGGCAACCCCTACATTCACTTGCGTCTTGGGCAGCTCTACTTCGAACAGCGTCGCTTCGATAAGGCAGCCGATGAACTGACGCGCGCGTACATGGGTGGGGGGATCGATATCTTCATGGAAGACGACGCCAGATACCTGACGTTTCTCGAGACAAGGATCTCGCTGTGAAACGCCCCATCCATTACTGCAAAAGCTGGTCCCGTGCGAAGAAAAAACCGACCGAGCTTTGGCCCGCCGGGAAGGCCGAGGCGGCGCATCTGCATCGGCAACCCTATACGGCACTCGTTGGCAGCGCCGAACGGCCGTATTGTTTCGTGGACGTTGCCGCCAACGTCGTGGTCGTCGGTTTCCTCGACAGCATGCTGCGCGAATCGCTGACGTATGCATTCAAGGAAGTCGAGGCCGGGAAGCTGTTCATGACGATGGCGGTTCACCGGGACTTCGAGGCCGACACCGACAGCGTGACGGGTGGCGTGACGTACCTATTCGATCGAAGCGGCACGATGCGGATCCGGCGCGAGTATTTCCGCCCGCATCGCGCGGAAACCGCGGCGGCTTCGTGCGATCCAGCGCCGCTTTACGACATGAGGCCCGAATTCGGACAATACGACGATATCATTCGCGTCGAGAGACAATGAGCGAGGGCCCAAAACAATGGATTTCAATACCGTTCGCGATCACCTGATTTCGCTGAATGTATCACCACGAGCGCCGGCGACACAACATCAGCTCGACGCCTTCGAGCACCGTTTTCGCGTCAATTTGCCCACCGACGTGAAAACGAATTACTCGATCATGAACGGCGCCGACGACTGGACCGACAGCCACACGTCCTGGATAAGGTTCTGGCCCATCGAAGAATGGACGCCCACGACCCCGGAGTTCGCCAGCGATGACGTATTCAAGTCTCTGTCGTCGTATGTATTCGTTTGCGCGGATTACGCGATCGAGTGCGTGTTTTATGTCATCGATCTCGACAACGCCGCGCCGACATTCGGCCACGTTTATAGCCTTGGCGCTACACGTGCGGGCCTTACTGCAACGAGTTTTTCCGAGTTCATCATGAAAGTGGCGGAAGATCACGGTGACCTTCACAGCTATGGATAGACCTCCGATCTTCTCCTCGTGACGATGTGCTCGCGTTGAGCGACGCCAGCCCGGCGCTTTCCGGCACGCCGGGCCGCACCGCGGCTCAGGCTGTCCCGCCCCCTTTGCCCTGCGTCTTCGCACGCCGCATCAGCCCCGCCAGCGACACGCCGAGTCCGATCAGCGCGAGGCTCGACGGCTCCGGAACGGTGGCCGCCGGATCGGCGAAGGTCAGTTCCAGGTTATCGAGGTTGAGGATGTGGTTGGGATCGTCCGCGTAGATCGCGAATCCATAAATGTCCTGCGCACTGGTCAGCGCCACATGTCCGCGCAGGTTGCTCCCGCCCGGGTTCGGGTTGGCCAGCAATGCGCTGGCGATCGTCTGGCCATTCTTGTCGTAGGCGACGAGGTTCACGTCCCACGACGAAAAACTGTCGATGCCGATGGCGGTCACGGGCTTGCTCAGCAGCGCAATCGGGTAGGTCGAGCTGATGAAGTGATTGGATGGATTCCCGTCATAAAAGTCGGCATGCAGCAGCGTCCCCTGGGTAAAACTCAGCCCGAGCGCGGCGTACAGCTGGTCCAGCGGTTGCAGGAAGGTGGAGGCGGTCGGCACATCGTCGGCGGTGCCAAGCACGCCGTCCGCGCCCGGGACATGTTCGAAATCGATGAGGACAGGGCTTGCGAACGCCGGCATGGCGGCAAGGCCGCAGGCCGACAGGAACAGGGAGCAAAACAGTTTTTTCATCGGATGGACGGTGACGTTGAGTTGAGGAGACCCTGTACGGGCAGGCTGAAGCGGTAGCGATACTATTGAGTACTTGCACTCATGTCCACAGCCCGGCGCAAGCGTGCGCGCCCATCCAAGACGCATACGCGTGTTCGTGAAAATGTGTGAGCCTGTAGCGCGGCAGAGGTGCTATCGTTACGCCGCATCCGCTTCAAAACGACATGAACACACGACTGGAAATCACGATGAAACACCTGGTGCTGGCTACCGCCATCGGCCTGTCTTCGGCGCAGGCGCTTGCCTGCCCACTGTCCGACTCGCTGGCGAAGCGCTACGGCATCTCGTTCTCGGGTTTCAGCACCGCGGTGCCGGAATCTGTCGCGCCCGACACGGCCCACGGCGGCCCCTTCATCCGCGTGCGCATGCCGGACGCAAGCAATGTGCTGGATGGCTTCCACCACACCATCGTCATGGATCGCAGCACGAAGAAAGCCTGGATTCTCCGCACCGGCGGCTTCGTGGGCGTCTACCAGTGGTTTGGGCCGGTCGACGTCATCGATCCTGCGCTCGACAACTGCCGGCTGGAGCCGACGGACGGCGCGAATCGGGCGGAACGCCATGGATGACTCGCTGCACGTGCGCGTGACCGATGACGAGACGATCAGCATCGATGGACGCCTGGTGGCCGGGAATGCCGAACTGGTCGACGCGCTCAGGTCCGCCTTGCGGGACAACCCGAACGTGGCGCTCGTGATCGAACCGGTGAAGCCCGAGTACTACACGGGCGTCGCGAAGGTCATCTACGCAAGCCAGCGCGCCGGGGTACCGGTCGAGAACCTGCGCTACGCGACCGGGGCTGCCTAGCGTGCGCCGCAGCGTGCCGTTGTTTCGAGGCCGGCAGACATGCGCCTGCAGGCAACCGCCGTTCCGGTTCAACGATTACGATACGGTGGAACTCGGCGAAGACAGCCGCGGGGCCGACGTCTCGCTCTCGACCTGCAACGCGTGCTGTACGATCTGGCTCACGTATCGCATCGACGAGCCGCACTATCATCGTTCCGGCCGCTGGTGGCGCGTCGACGTCGCCGCCGCGGACGCGAGCACGTTGTCCGCCGCGACAGCCAGAGACCATGTCGAGCGTTCCCCCGCGGGGTTCGTCGGCGGCTCCTTCTTCGACTCGCCAGGCCGCGCCGTCACGGCCCCGATCACCGTCAGGTAAGTCACGCCCCCATCAACGATCCACCATCGCCATCGCCTTCTCGTTGTACCGCGCCCCCGCCACGCCGATCTGCTCAAGCGCCCCATCCAGCCGGCGCAGGTCCTCGTCATCCAGCTTGAGATCGGCCGCCGCGAGATTCTGTTCGAGGTACGTCCGGCGCTTGGTCCCCGGAATCGGCACGATGTCGTCGCCCTGCGCCAGCAGCCACGCCAGCGCCACCTGCCCCGGCAGCGCGCCATGCCGCGCCGCGATCTCCTTCACCAGGCCGGCGATGGCGAGATTACGGTCGAAGTTCCCGCCCTGCAGGCGCGGGTCGTTCTGGGCGCGGAAGTCGTCCGCCGGATAGTCCTCGGCACGCTTCGCCGTGCCCGTCAGGAAGCCGCGGCCGAGCGGACTGAACGGCACGAGACCGATGCCCAGTTCGCGCAGCGCGGGCAGCACGTCGGCGTCGAGGTTGCGCTCCCAGATCGAGTACTCGCTCTGCAGCGCCGACACGGGCTGCACGGCGTGCGCGCGGCGGATCGTGGCGACGCCCGCCTCCGACAGGCCGAAGTGCAGCACCTTGCCTTCGCGGATCAGGTCTTTCACAGTGCCCGCCACGTCCTCGATCGGCACGTTCGGGTCCACGCGGTGCTGGTACAGCAGGTCGATGCGGTCCGTGCGCAGGCGCTTCAGCGAGGCCTCGACGACCTCGCGGATGTGTTCCGGACGGCTGTCGGCACCGGCGAAATGGCCCTTGCCGATGACGAAGCCGAACTTGGTCGCGATCTGCACCTCGTTGCGCCGGCCTTCCAGCGCGCGGCCCAGCAATTCCTCGTTCGTGAACGGGCCGTACACTTCCGCCGTGTCGAAGAAGGTGCAGCCCAGGTCGATGGCGCGGTGGATCGTCGCGATCGATTCCGCGTCGTCCGGCGTGCCGTAGGCGTGGCTCATGCCCATGCAGCCCAGGCCGATGGCGGAGACTTGCAGTCCTTGGGATCCCAGTTGTCGAGTCGTCAGCATGTTCTTCATCCTTTTTTGCAAAATGCCGCCGGCGGCGGCTTGAAGACAATGTAGTCGTTGCACCTTGCAAAGAAAACACCAATAATCGGATAATCATTTTCCAAAAATGGAAGATGAGAGGAAAAGCGCGCCTTGGACTGGAACGATCTCAAATTTTTTCTGGAAGTGGCGCGCGGCGGCAGCCTGACGCGCGCGGCGGACGTGCTGCGCGTGAGCCAGTCGACCGTCGGCCGGCGTATCGCCGAACTGGAAGCGCGCCTCGCGACGCGCCTGTTCGCCCGCCACCAGAACGGGCTACCACCTGACGGACGAAGGCCGCGAACTGCTCGGGCGCGCTGAGGCCGTCGAGGACAACATGCTCGCCTTCGAACGGGGCGCGTCCGGCCTGAGTCCCGGCGTGTCGGGCCTCGTGCGCCTGGCCACGTCGGACAACCTCGCATCCGACCTCGTGATTCCCGCCCTGCCCCGTTTCGTCGCCCGCCATCCGCAGTTGCGCCTGGAGATCGTCACGACGACGGCCGCCGTGGAACTGGGCCGGCGCGACGCCGATCTCGCGCTGCGTCTCGTGCGCCCCAGCCACGGCAACCTGAAGGCGCGCCGGCTCGGGGCGATGTCGTACGGCGTGTACGGCCACCGCGACTATCTCGCGCGCCATCCGGCAGCCGGCGACGATCCGCTCGCGGGCCGCGCGATGATCACGTGGGACGAAGCGCACGCGCACCTGCCGGCCGCGCAGTGGCTCGCGAAGCGGGCGCCGGATGCGCACGTGGTGCTGGCCGTGTCCACGCTGCGCGCGCAGATCGCGGCCGCGCGCGCGGGGCTCGGCCTCGCCATCATCCCGGACTTCCTCGTCACGGATCCCGATCTCGTCCGCGTGCTGGCGCCGGGCGATGTGTTCAGCGACGGCGTCTGGCTCGTGCTGCATGCGGATCTCGCCGCGTCGAGCCGGGTGCGCGCCGTCGCCGACTTCCTCGCGGAGACGGTCGAAGCAGCCCGCGCCGCGCTGGCGGGCGAGGCTTAGCGGTTCTGGTAGCCGCCGTACGTCGCGACGGGACTCCACGCCGGCGACACCGGCAGCGCCTTCGGTGCGAGCGGCGCGTAGTCGCCCGCGCCGTAGACCACCTTGCCGTTGACGACGGTGAGCACGCTTTCGAGCCGCTTGATGCCCTCCGCGTCCATGGCGAAGTAATCCTGCGGCAGCACGACGAAGTCGGCGTACTGGCCGCGTTTCAGGGTGCCCTTCACTTTCTCCTCGCCGCTCATCCACGCGGACCCCGTCGTGATCAGCTTCAGCGCTTCGAAGCGGGTCAGGCGGTCGCCATCCTGCCAGATCTGCAGGCCGCCGGCCGTCTTGCCGGTGACGGCCCAGTACACCGAGGGCCACGGGTTGTAGCTGGAGACGCGCGTGCCGTCCGTGCCCAGGCCGACGGGGATGCCCTGCGCGAGCATCTTGCGGATCGGCGGCATCTGGCGCGTCTGTTCGCCGTAGCGCTTAAAGTAAGACTCGCCCTGGAAGTGCATGCGGTCCTGCACGGCAATGCCGCCGCCCAGCTTCCTGATGCGCGCGAGGTCGGCGTCGGTCACGGTCTCGCCGTGGTCGATGATGAAGCGCAGGCCGTCCAGCGGCGTCTGCGCATCGACCTTCTCGATGACGTCGAGATCGCGCGCGATACTCTCGCCATACGTCGCGTGCAGGCGGAACGGCCAGCGGTTCTTCACGAGCAGCGACACGACGGGTTCGAGGTCGTGTTCCATCGAGGCCGGCAGGTCCGGACGGGGCTCCAGGAAGTTCTCGAAGTCGGCCGCGCTGGCGACGAGGTTTTCGCCCGCGCCCTCGGCCGAGAAGCCGTTCGGGTACAGCATGTGGTCGTTCTGCTTCGGATGCGTCATCGTCAGCCAGCGCTGGAAGTCTTCCAGTTCCTTGCCGGCCTTTTGCGCGAACAGGTAGTAGGCCGTGCGCACGGTCAGCTTGCCCTGCTTCGCGAGTTCCAGCGACACGCCGTAATCGTCCGGGTAGTTCTGGAAGCCGCCGCCCGCGTCGATGGCGCTCGTCACGCCCAGGCGGTTCAGTTCGCGGTAGAACTGCAGGGTCGAGTTGACCTGGTCGTCGTGGCCCAGCTTGTTCGTCTTCGCGAGGGTCGAGTACAGGATCAGCGCGTTGGGCTTGGCGATCAGCTTGCCGGTCGGCTGGCCGTTCGCGTCCAGTTCGACCTCGCCGTCCTTGTAGTGCGTGTTGCGGTCGTAGCCCAGCGTCGCGATGGCCTTCTTGTTGAGGAAACCGAGGCCGTACAGGTACAAGATGAACACGGGCTTGTCCGGCACGGCGGCATTGATTTCTTCCAGCGTTGGCAAGCGTTTTTCCTCGAACTGCCATTCGTTCCAGCCGCCCACGACCTTCACCCACTGGCCGTCCGGCGTGCGCGCGGCCTGCTCCTTCAGCATCGCCAGCGCGCGCTTCAGCGACGTCACGCCGTCCCAGCGCAGCTCCATGTTGTAGTTCAGGCCCTCGCGGATCACGTGCAGGTGCGAGTCGTTCAGGCCCGGGATCACGGTGCGGCCGTGCGCATCGATCACCTGTGTGTTCGCGCGCTTCAGTTTCAGCACCTTCGCGTTGCTGCCGGTGGCGAGCACCTTGCCGTCCTTGACGGCGATGGCCTGCACGAACTCGCCCTCTTTCGCCATCGTGGCGATCTTGCCGTTCGTGAGGATCAGGTCGGCCTGCGCGAAGGCGGCGCCGGCCGTGAGGAAGCCCGCTGCGGCCAGGGCGGCGCGCAGCGCGGGGATACGAATCGTGTTCATGATGTCTTTCTTCGGTTGCTCAACGGGCGCAGGTTAGCGGATCGCAATGCGTGGCACACCTGCCTTACGACCGGGCCGGCGGGCTTCGTGTTAGCATCCGACGATGGAACGACGAAGCGACTACAAGACCGCCCTCATGATCGAATCCACGATCCACGAGGCCCAGGAACAGAACCGCTCGCCCGCGCGCGCACTGGCGTCGCTGGGCGTGCCGTTCGAGATTGCGATGCGGGTGCTCACGCGCCCCGACGAGCGGCGCCATGCGGTGCCGCCGCCGCGCAGCGCGGATGCCCAGGGCTAACTTCAGGGATAGCGGACCGGCCGGCCCGGCAGATCCGGTAAGGGAATGAATTCCGTCTCGCCCGGTACCTGCGGGAAGCGCTGGGCTTTCCAGTCTTCCTTCGCCTGCTCGATGCGGTCGGACGAACTCGAAACGAAATTCCACGTCAGGTAGCGCGGGCCATCCATCGGCTCGCCGCCCAGCAGCATCACGCGGGCGCCCCTGTTCCCGCTCGCCGCCAGCGTGACCGTCGCACCCGGTTTCAGCACGAGCAACTGGCCCTGTTCGAAGCGGCCGTCGCGGCCCAGGTCGAGCGTGCCGTCGACCACGTACAGCGCCTGTTCCGGATACTCGGCCGGCAGCGTCAGGCGCGCGCCCGGCTGCAGCGCCAGGTCGACATAGAACAGCGGCGATTGCACGGGCACGGGCGAGCGCTTGCCGAAATAGCTGCCGGCGATGATGCGGGCGGTGGCGCCGTCGCCGTCGAGGATCGGCAGCTCCTGCGAGCCGATGTGCGCGAAGGCGGGATCGCACTCTTCCTTCTCCTTCGGCAGCGCCACCCAGCACTGGAGGCCGAACAGGTTGGAGCCCGCCGCGCGCACGTCCGGGCCGGTGCGCTCGGAATGGACGATGCCCTTCCCGGCCGTCATCCAGTTCACTTCGCCCGGCTTGATGTCCTGCACGGTGCCGAGGCTGTCGCGGTGGCGGATCTGGCCGTCCAGCAGGTATGTGACGGTGGCCAGGCCGATGTGCGGATGCGGCCGCACGTCGATGCCTTCGCCCGCGTGGAAGACGTGCGGCCCCATCTGGTCGAGGAAGACGAACGGACCGACCATCCTGCGGTCCTTGTGCGGCAGCGCGCGCCGCACTTCGAAGCCGCCGCCCAGGTCGTGCGTGCGGGGGATGACGATGGTTTCGAGACTCTCGTGTTCGAACGCGTCCATGTCAGCGTGCCTCCGTGGTGATCTGGATGGTCCCGGACAGCGTCTTGTGCACCGGGCATTTGTTGGCGATGTCGGTCAGGCGGGCCTTCGTCTCGTCGTCCAGCGCGCCGATGTATTCGATCGTGCGGTGCAGGCCGTAGGCCGCGCCTTCCTGGCCATGCTTGATCGAGACCTTGATCTCGTCCAGCGGATAGCCCTTGCGCCTGGCGTACAGGCTCACGGTGAGCGTCGTGCAGGCCGCCAGCGCGGCGGCCAGGATGTCGTGCGGTTCCGGGCCGCTGTCCTCGCCGCCGAATTCCGGCTTCACGTCCGTCAGGATGCGGTGTTGGCCGATCTCGATCACCTGCTGCAGCGGCCCCGTGCCGCGATGCGTCGTCACTTCCATGGCTCGTTCTCCTCGTCTCTTTCGTTTGCGTGGATGTCCGCCACCCGTGTACGCCAGGTCGCGGACAAATTGTACGTCACGTGCGCCGCCGGCCGCGGCGCGTTGTCATTCTCAGGCTGCCCGGCTGCGCAGTACGTTCACTCGTGCGGCGCTCGTCTCGCGCTGGCGTTCGACGTCGAACAGGGCCAGCAAGCCGCCGAAGATCGCCACGTTCTTCAGGAAGTGGTTCAGCTGGTTCTGGAACTCGGCCGCGTCCACATGCCAGAAGCCGTGGAAGATCAGGGTGACGGGCACCGTGAACAGCGCCAGCGCCAGCGCCGCGTATTTCGCCTGGATCCCGGTGACCAGCGCCAGGCCGCCGCCGACCTCGAGCAGGATCGCGCACGCCAGCAGCAACCCGGCCGCCGGGATGCCCAGGCTGTTCATCCATCCGGCCACGTAGCCGAAGCCGATGATCTTGTTGATGCCCGATGCCAGGAACAGGGCGCCCACCAGGGCGCGGCCGACGGGGTAGAGCTTAGTGGTTTCCATGAATTTCTCCTTGAATATCGTTGCGTTTGACTCGTTAATGTTCACCAGGTTCAGACCGGCAGGTCGAACAGCAGCACTTCCGCATCCTTCGCGTCCGACAGCGCCACGACGGCCTCGTCGCTGACCTGGACGGCGTCGCCGGCTTCCAGGGCGCAGCCGTTCACGGTCAGGCTGCCCCGCGCCACTTGCACGTAGGCCTGGCGGCCCGGCAGCAGCGCATGGTCGGCGCGCTCGCTGCCATCGAGGATCGTCGCGTAGATAGCGGCGTCCTGGCGCAGCGACACGGAACCGTCGCGGCCGTCGTTCGACGCGATCAGGCGCAGCGTGCCGCGTTTGCTGTCCGTGTCGAAGTGCTTCTCTTCGTAGCCCGGCTCGCCGCCCGCCTCGGCCGGGATCACCCAGATCTGCAGGAAGTGCACGGATTCCGTCGCCGAGTGGTTGTACTCGCTGTGGGTGACGCCGGTGCCGGCGCTCATGCGCTGCACGTCGCCGTAGCGCAGGACCGAACCGTTGCCCATGCTGTCCTTGTGCTCCAGCGCGCCGTCCAGCACGTAGGAGATGATCTCCATGTTCTTGTGGCTGTGCGGATCGAAGCCGCGGCCCGGAGCCACGCGGTCTTCGTTGATCACCCGCAGCGGGCCGACGTTCATGTGGGCCGGATCGTAGTAGTGACCGAACGAGAAGGTGTGCTGCGAGCGCAGCCAACCGAAACTGGCGGCACCGCGGTCCGCGCTTTTACGTACTTTCAGCATGATGTTCTCCTTGTGATCGTGATTTGGGTGTTCGAACAGTTCGAACACACTGCGCTTTCCTGCTGGCTTATTGCCCTCGAAAGCGCGTTTCCATGGAAAGCATTATGGTCGGTGCCAGGCAAGAAGAAAAACGAGTTGTTTTACGGTCTATCATCGATTTTTTCGACAATCGACCGCCGCGCATGGACGCTACACTGTGTCGGAAGGGATAAACAGGAGACACAGATGCAAGCCAGCTACGTCCACGGAGCGCACTCGCTCCCCCTCATCGGCGACACGATCGGGGCCCACCTCGACCGCATCGCCGAGCGCCATCCCGACCGCGATGCGCTCGTCATCCCGCACCAGTGCGTGCGCTGGAGCTGGCGCCAATTGCGCGAAAGGGCCGACCGGCTCGCGGCCGGCCTGCTGGGCCTGGGCTTGCAGCCCGGCGACCGCATCGGCATCTGGTCGCAGAACCGCGCGGAATGGGTGCTCACGCAATTCGCCACCGCCAAGGCCGGCCTCGTCATGGTCAACATCAATCCGGCCTACCGCCGCGCCGAGCTGGAATACGCGCTGGCCAAGGTCGGCTGCCGCGCGCTGATCCTCGCGCCCGGCTTCAAATCGAGCGACTACCTCGGCATGCTGCGCGACCTCGTGCCCGAACTCGATGGCGCCGCACCGGGCGAACTGCGCAGCGCGACGCTGCCCGAGCTGCGCCACGTGATCCGCCTCGGTCACGAATCCACACCGGGCATGCTGGCCTTCGACACCGTGGCGCAATGCGCGACCCCGGCCGACATGGCGCGCCTGCACGCGGTGGCGCGCACCCTGCAGTTCGACGACCCGGTCAACATCCAGTTCACGTCCGGCACGACGGGCGCGCCGAAGGGTGCCACGCTCACGCACCACAACATCCTGAACAACGGCTTCTTCATCGGCGAGGCGATGCGCCTGACGGAACGCGACCGCCTGTGCATCCCCGTCCCGCTGTACCACTGCTTCGGCATGGTGCTGGGGAACCTCGCCTGCATGACGCACGGCGCCGCGATGGTCTATCCCGGCGAAGGCTTCGATGCCGGCGCGGTGCTGGCCACCGTGCAGGCCGAGCGCTGCACGGCGCTGCACGGCGTGCCGACGATGTTCATCGCGCTGCTGGACCATCCCGGGTTCGCATCGTTCGACCTGGGCAGCCTGCGCACGGGGATCATGGCAGGCTCGCCCTGCCCGATGGAAGTCATGCAGCGCGTGATCCGGCAAATGCACATGGACGAGATCACGATCGCCTACGGCATGACGGAGACGTCGCCCGTCAGCTTCCAGACCTCCGTCGACGACCCGCTCGCGTGCCGCGTGGGCACGGTCGGGCGGATCCACCCGCACCTGGAAGTCAAGATCGTCGACGCGGAGGGCCAGGTCGTCCCGCGCGGGGAAACCGGGGAGCTGCTCACGCGCGGCTACTCGGTGATGCTCGGCTACTGGGGCGACGAGGCTCGCACGCGCGAGGCGATCGACCCGGCCGGCTGGATGCACACGGGCGACCTTGCCACGCTGGACGCGGACGGCTATTGCCGCATCGTGGGCCGCGCCAAGGACATGGTGATCCGCGGCGGCGAGAACATCTACCCGCGCGAGGTCGAGGAGTTCTTGTATCGCCATCCGAAGGTGCTGGACGTGCAGTGCGTGGGCGTGCCCGACCCGAAATACGGAGAAGAACTGTGCGCGTGCATCGTGCTGCGGCCGGGCGAACATGCGGACGCGGACGAGATCCGCGCCTTTTGCCAGGGGCAGATCGCGCACTACAAGATCCCGCGCTATATCCGTTTCGTGGACGGGTTTCCGATGACGGTGACGGGGAAGATCCAGAAGTTCATGCTGCGCAAGGAGGCGGCGGATGAATTGGGCCTGCATACCTGACACGTCGTTCCCGCGAAGGCGGGAACCCAAGTTACACGCTTAGTGGTAGCGCACTCAAAATTGGGCCCCGCCTCCGCGGGGGCGACGGTTATTACTCAGGAAATCATTCATGAAGTGTCTCGTCGTGATCGCCCACCCCGTCCATGACAGCCTGTGCCGCGCGCTGGCGCAGCACGCCATCTCCACCCTCACCGCCCACGGCCACGACGTGGTCGTCGAAGACCTGACCGGGCCGAGTCGCTCGCGCCGGATCGGGTGCAGGCGTTCCGCGCCCGTATCGGAAGGACGTTGTCGAAGTGGGCGCGCGCCTGATACGATGCGCCCCTCGCCCTCGATTGCCCGCACATGCTCAGACTCAGCCTGGACGCCCTCCTCACCGTCGACACGATCGCCCGCCGCGGCAGCTTCTCGGCCGCCGCGAAGGAACTGTATCGCGTGCCGTCGACGATCTCGTACACCGTCTCCAAGCTGGAGGACGACCTGGGCGTGCAGCTGTTCGAGCGCTTCGGCCCGCGCGTCGTCCTCACGCCGGCCGGCGAAGAGCTGCTGAAGGAAGGCCGCTACCTGCTCAAGGCCGCGGGCGACCTGGAGAGGCGCGTGCGCCGCGTGGCCTCCGGCTGGGAGACCGAATTCACCATCGGCATGGACTCCGCACTCGCCCCGCTCGGCCTGCGGGACGACATCCGCGCCTTTTATGAAGTGGCCGACCAGACCCGGTTGCGCATCGTGCGCGAAGCGTTGTCCGGCACGTGGGAAAGCCTGCTCGACCGCCGCGTCGACCTCCTCGTCGGCGCGGCCGGCGAAGGGCCATCCGGCGGCGGCTATACGGCCGAACCGCTGGGGACGATGTCGTTCGTGTTCGTCGTCGCGCCTTCCCACCCGCTGGCCAGGGTCCGGCACCGCCTGGGCAAGGCGGAGCTGACGGCGCACCGCGCGGTGTCCGTCGCCGACTCCGTCCGGCTGCTGCAGGCGCGCACGGTGGGCCTGCTGTTCGGCCAGGACACCCTGACCGTGCCCGACATGCAGACGAAATACGAATTCCAGCTGGCGGGCCTCGGCTTCGGCTTCCTGCCCGAGGCGTGGGCGCGCGCCGACATCGCGGCCGGCCGCCTCGTGCAGAAGGAAGTCGAGGAACCGAAGCCGGACGAGACGCTGTACATGGCGTGGCGCACGGGCGAGGAAGGCGCGGCGCTGAAGTGGTGGCGCGAGCGCATGCGCGCGTCGGCGCCGGTGGACCGCATGCTCGCCCTCAACTGTCCGGTCGAGAAGGCAACACCCGATACCGCCGGGTAAGCAAAACCTATACGTTCGTATGACTAGACCGCCCGCGCGCCGCTCCCGACAATGTCCGGGTCCGGATGCGGCGGCGCGCGCTGTCCCTTCCGGCTTCCAGCCACCAACCCGAAGGGACACGCCATGACCATCACCCGCACCGCCAACACCATCACGACCCGCGACGGGACCATCATCCACTTCACGGACTGGGGCCACGGTCCCGCCGTCGTGTTCAGCCACGGCTGGCCGCTGCAGGGCGACGCCTGGGAAGACCAGATGATGTTCCTGGCGAACCACGGCTACCGCGTCATCGCCCACGACCGCCGCGGCCACGGCCTGTCGAGCAAGCCCTGGCACGGCAACCACATGAACGACTACGCGGACGACCTTGCGCAACTGGTCGAAGCGCTGGACCTGACCGACGTGACCCATGTCGGCCACTCGACCGGCGGCGGCGAAGTCGCGCGCTACATCGGCCGCCACGGTACCGGCCGCGTCAAGCGTGCCGTGCTGGTGGGCGCGGTGACGCCGCAGATGGCCAAGTCGGACGCGAACCCGAACGGCGTGCCGATGTCCGTGTTCGACGGCATCCGCGCGGGCGTGCAGGCCGACCGCGCCCAGTTCTTCAAGGACCTGAGCATCCCGTTCTACGGCTTCAACCGCGAGGGCGCCAAGGATTCGCAGGGCGCGCGCGACACGTTCTGGCTGCAGGGCATGCAGTGCAGCGTGCGCGCCGCCTACGAGTGCATCAAGCAGTTCTCGGAAACCGACTTCACGGAAGACCTCCAAAAGATGACGATCCCGACCCTCGTCATCCACGGCAGCGACGACCAGATCGTCCCGATCGACACCACCGCGCGCCGCGCCGTCGAGATCCTGCCGCAGGGCCGCCTGGTCGTCTACGAAGGCGGCCCGCACGGCCTGGCCTTCACCCACAAGGACCGCCTGAACGCCGACCTGCTCGCGTTCCTCCGTTCCTGATCCGGTCACAGGTCGACCTTACGCCGGCAGCGCCGCGCCCTCCGCGGGCGCGGGCGCCGGCGCGTCGCTGGCGCCGAACAACCCCATCATCGCGACGGCCGGCGCCGCCGTATGCACTTCCAGCACGATACACAGGCCGCCCATCAGGAGGCCCAGCAGCGCGAACGTCAGGTAGTAACGCATCATCCCCTCCCAATCGGGCCGAATCGATCATGAAACCATGGTAGACGCAGATCGGCGCGCGGCACAGTATCCTTTGGTATGAGTAGCGTAAAACCACACACGACATGAGGATACGATGGACCGCTTCGCCGAACTGAAGGCCTTCTGCACCGTCGCCGCCACCGGCGGCTTCTCGCCCGCCGCGCGCCGGCTCGGACTCGTCACCTCGTCGGTCGCGCGCCTCGTCGACGCCCTCGAAGGCCGCCTCGGCGCCGTGCTGCTCAACCGTTCCACCCGCAGCGTCACCTTGACGGACGCGGGCCGCACGTATTACGAGGAAGCCCTGCGCATCCTGGAACGCCTCGACGCGGCCGACGAAGCGGCGGCGGACGGCGCGGCCGGCGTGCTGCGCGTGGCGGCGCCCGTCACCTTCAGCACCCTGTACGTCGCGCCGATCCTGCCCGCGCTGCGCGCGCGCCACCCGCGCCTGACGCTCGACCTGCGCCTGGACGACGCGCCCGCCAACCTCGTCGACGAAGCGATCGACGTGGCGATCCGCATCGGCAGCCTCGACCCGCAATCGAACCTCGTCGCGCGCAAGCTCGCCGCCCACGACCGCGTGCTGTGCGCCAGCCCGGCCTACCTGGCCGCGCATGGCGCGCCGGAGACGCCGATCGCGCTCGCGGCGCACGACTGCCTGCAGTTCGCGTTCGGCGCCGGCCGCCGCACGTGGCGCCTGCAGGCCGACGATTCGAAAGCCGACGCGGAAGACGTCGAGGTGCGCGGCGTCGTTCACGCCAATAATTCGGAAGTGCTGCGCCAGGCGGCGCTGGGCGGCCTTGGCATCGCCATGCTCGCGCGCTGGCTCGTGCAGCGCGACCTGCGCGCGGGCACGCTCGTGCGGGTGCTGCCCGGCTACCGCGTCAATCCGGGCCCGATGGACGTCGGGCTGTACGCGCTGTATCCCGCGAGCCGGCGCAACTCGACGAAGATCCGCGCCTTCGTCGACCTGCTGGCCGAGCATCTCGCGGAACAGGACCTGGGCGACCACCTCAGCGGCCAACCTGGCGCACCGCCAGCGTAGGCAGCCGCGGCACGATCTCGCGCCCCAGTTCCTCGACCTGGTCCTCGACCGTCCGCGGCCCCTGCAGGTTGACGAGCATGTGCGCCACGCCCAACGCCGCCATCCGCTCGAAATAGACCAGCAGCGCACGGCGGCCGGCGCGCAGGCCCAGTTCCAGCGGTTCCGCGGGCGCGTCCGGGTCGGCCAGCAGTTCCAGCTGCAGCGACTGCACGAACGGTTTCGATACCCCGCCGGCCCGCTCTTCCAGCGCCCGCTGCCACAGCGCGATGCGGCCCTGCTGGCGCGCTTCCTCGCGGTGGTACGTGGCCCAGCCGTCCGCGTGCGCCGCGATCCATTGCAGCGACTGGCGCGCCGTGCCGACCGCGAGCAGCGGGATGCGCGCGCCCGGTACCGGTGTCGGCGCGTAGCCGCCCGTGCCCTCGAGCAGGTCGGCACGCACCTGCGCATCCGTCGACAGGGCGGCGGCCAACGTCTGCCAGCGCTCGCGGAACAGGACTTCCGGCGCGGTGTCGACGCCGAACGGCGCCAGTTCCTCCGGCCGGTCGCCCGAGCCGAGGCCGAGGATGAAGCGGCCGCCGCTCAGCCGGTCCAGCGACCACGCGGCCTTGGCGACATGCAGCGGATGGCGCAGCGGCAGCACGGCGGCGGCGGTGCCCAATGCGGTGGACGCCGTCGCGCCGGCCAGCAGCGTCAGCCAGATGAACGGATCGTCCAGCACGGCGGCTTCTCTCGTGCTGCCCTGCGGGACGATCAGCGGCACGTCGCGGGCCCACAGCGCGGCGATGCCGAGCGCGTCGGCGCGGGCAGCCAGCGCCGCCTCGCGCGCGCTGTCGGCCGGTGCGCCGGGCGCGCGGGCGAGAGGCGTCATCAGGCCCAGCGTGAGGTGCCCCGCGCCGAGCACGCGGTGCCAGGCGCGGTTGTAAGTTAAGGCTGTCATGGCGATCTCCTGCGAACGTCCAGCATACCGCGTCGGCGGCGCGCGCGTCGGCGCCTGCCGCGCAAGACACTCTTGCGCCAAAAGCATCAATCGACCGGGCCGTCCGGCGCTACAGTGACGGCCAGCCGGTATCCCTTTGTATAACTAGACGATGGGGCGGCCATGAATCGACAATCGCCGCAACCGAATCAAGGAATCCACGATGAGACTGCGCACCCTCGCCGCCGCCGGCACCGCCTTCGTGGCCGTCGTACTGGGCGGCCTGTATGCCTGGACCCGCCCGGCCGCGATCGCACCCGCCGCCGGCCCGCCGCCGCCACCCTCCGCCGCCGTCCTCGCGGCCGGCGCACGCGTCGTGGCGCTGGGCGACTGCATGGTGTGCCATACCGCGCCCGACGGTCCCGCCTATGCCGGCGGCCTCGGTCTGAAGACGCCGTTCGGCATCATCTACAGCACCAACATCACGCCCGATCCCGAGACGGGCATCGGCCGCTGGACCTGCGCCGCATTCAAGCGTGCGCTGCGCGAAGGCGTGGCGCGCGACGGCCACCTGCTGTATCCCGCCTTCCCCTACATCCATTACACGAGGATGTCCGACGAGGACATCGAACTGGCCTACGCCTGGCTGATGTCGCGCCCGCCGGTGCGCGTAAAACAGCCGACTAACGACCTCGCGTTCCCGCTGAATTTCCGGCCCCTGCTCGCGTTCTGGAATGCCTTGTACCTGCGTCCCGGCGACGGCGCGGCGCCGGGCGCGGGCCAGGTCGAACGGGGCCGCTACCTCGTCGACACGCTGGGCCACTGCGCCTCCTGCCACAGCGGCATGAATCTGCTGGGCGGCGAGCGCAGTCCCGCGTTCCAGGGCGGCACCGTCGACGGCTGGCATGCGCCCGCGCTCACTCGCCTCGCGCAAGGCGATGCGCCGTGGACGCGCGCCGAACTCGCGGATTATCTGCAGGGCGGCCTGTCGCTCACGCACGGTGCCGCGAAGGGGCCGATGCGGCCCGTGACGGAACGGCTGGCCGGCGTGCCGCGCGCGGACGTCGCGGCGATGGCCGCCTACCTGATGACGATCCAGCAGCCCGCAACCGCAACGGCAACGGCCGTCCCGGCGGTCGCACGAACCGGATCGTCCGGCGCCGCCCTGTTCGCGGCCGCCTGCGCCGGCTGCCACACGCCGTCGGCACCGATGATGCGTCTCGGCGGACGGCCGGGTCTCGACCGCAGCAGCGCCGTGCTGGGCGACGATGCATCCAATTTCATCCAGACCGTGCTGCACGGGATCCCGTGGGAACGCCCCGCGCCCGGTGGCGCGGCTGCCGCCTACATGCCGCCGTTCGCCGACGTGCTGTCCGACGCCCAGGTTGCCGAGCTGGCCGCGTGGGTGCGCACGGGCGCCGGCCGTCCCGCCTGGTTCGACGTGGCCGCCGCGAGCGCGAAGCTGCGCAAGGAGATGCAACCATGATCAAGGTCGAGATCAACGGCCGCGCGCACGACCTGCGCGCGGATCCCGCCACGCCGCTGCTGTACGTGCTGCGCAATGAATTGCACCTGAACGGCGCCAAGTTCGGCTGCGGCATGGGCCAGTGCGGCGCCTGCACGGTGCAGCTGGACGGCAAGCCCGTGTTTTCCTGCGTGACGCCGCTGGCCGCCTGCGCGGGGCGCAAGGTACGCACCGTGGAGGGTCTCGGCAGCGCCGCCAGGCCGGGCAGGCTGCAGGCCGCGTTCATCGAGCACCAGGCGGCGCAGTGCGGCTATTGCATCGCCGGCATGATCGTGCGGGCGCAGGCCCTGCTCGACAAGGTGCCGCATCCGACCGACGAGCAAATCCGCCGCCACATGGAACCGAATTTGTGCCGCTGCGGCACGCACCACCGCATCCTCGCGGCCATCCGCGCCGCGGCGGGAGAACCCGCATGAATGAAGTCAATCAAGGCCGCCGCGCCTTCCTCGAAGGCGGTGCCCTCGTCCTCGCGTTCGCGCTGCTGCCGCGCGCCGCGCGCGCCGAATTCAACGGCATGGGCGTGCCGCCGGTCGCCAATGCCAAACTGGCCGGCAGCCTGCAGCGCACGCCCTTCCTGGACGCGTGGATCCGCCTGGCGCCCGACGGCAAGGTGACGGTCTTCAGCGGCAAGGTCGAACTGGGCACCGGCGTGCGCACGGCGCTCGCGCAGGTCGCGCTCGAACAGCTGGAACTGCAGCCGGGCGACATCGAGTTCGTGCAGGGCGACACGGCGCGCACGCCGAACGAGGGTTTCACGGCCGGCAGCCACACGATGGCCGACAGCGGCAGCGCGCTGCTGCATGCGTCGAGCCAGGTGGCGGCGCTGCTGCGCCGGGGCGCGGCGGCGCAGTGGCGCGTGGGGCCGGAGACGGTCTTCCTGCGCGCGGGCCGCGCCGTCGGCCCCGACGGCCGCAGCATGCATTACGGCGAAGCGCTGCGCGGCCTGGACGCGGCCGGGTTGCACCGCGCGGCCAGCGAAACGTCGCCATTGCGTCCACCCGCGCGCTACCGCCTGATCGGCAAGCCACTGGCCCGCTTCGACATCCCGGCGAAAGTCACGGGCGGCGCGGCGTACGTGCAGGACATGCGCCTGCCCGGCATGCTGCATGCCCGCGTCGTGCGGCCGCCGCGTCCGGGCGCGAAGCTCGTGCGCGCCGACCTCGACGCCATCCGGCGCCTGCCGGGCGTGCGCCAGGTGGTGCGCGACGGCGACTACCTGGCCGTGCTGGCGGACGACGAATGGCGCGCGATCCAGGCGATGAACGCGCTGACCGCGAACGCGCAATGGCAGGGCGGCGCGCCGCTGCCGCGGGCAGACGCGATCCACGCGACCCTGCAGGCATTGCCCGCACAGAACATCACCATCCTCGACCGCGGCAAGGTGGACACGCCCGCGGCCGGCCCCGGCATCTCCGCCCGCTACACGAAGCAGTATGTCATGCACGGCTCGATCGGCCCGTCGTGCGCCGTCGCCCGGCTGGACGGGGACATGCTGACCGTCTGGACGCACACGCAGGGCGTGTATCCGCTCCGGGCCGCGCTGGCGGAACTCACCGGCATGCCGCTCGCTAAAGTCCGCTGCATCCACACGGAGGGGTCGGGCTGCTATGGCCAGAACGGCGCCGACGACGTGGCGGCCGATGCGGCGCTGCTGGCGCGCGCCGTGCCCGGCGTGCCCGTGCGCGTGCAGCTGATGCGCGACCAGGAAAACCTGTGGGAGCCGTATGGCCCCGCGATGGTGACGACCGTGCGCGCGGCGCTCGACGGCCAGGGCCGCATCTCGCACTGGGATTACGCGCTGTGGAGCGGTTCGCACAACGAACGGCCCGGCAACGCGGGCAAGCTGGTCCCCGCGTGGCTGCTGGCGCAGCCGATTGCGCCGTCGCCGTCGCAGCCGATGCCGATGCCGGAAGGCGGCGGCGACCGCAACGCGCTGCCGTTGTACGCGATCCCGAACGCGCGCGTCGTGAACCATTTTCTGCCGGTGACGCCGCTGCGCAGCTCCGCGATGCGCTCGCTCGGGGCGCACATCAACATCACGGCGATCGAAGGGACGATGGACCAGCTGGCGCAGCTGGCCGGCGCCGACCCCGTGCGCCTGCGCCTCGACCATCTGGGGAACGAGCCGCGCGCCCGCGCCGTCATCGAAAAGGCGGCCGCGCGCTTCGGCTGGGGCAAGTCGAAGCCGGCGCCGGGACACGGCTACGGCTTCGGGTTCGGCCAGTACAAGAACATCATGGCCTACGTCGCGATCGCGCTGGAACTCGCGGTCGACAAGGACAAGAACACCGTGCGCATCGTCCGCGTGGCCTGCGCCGCCGACTGCGGCCAGGTCGTGAATCCGGACGGCGCGCGCAACCAGCTCGAAGGCGGCATCATCCAGGCCGCCAGCTGGACCCTGCACGAACAGCTGCGCTACGGCCCGGACGGCATCGCCAGCATGGACTGGAGCACCTACCCCATCCTGCGCTTTTCCGGGGTGCCGGAGCGGATCGACGTCGACCTGCTGGACCAGCCCGGCCTACCCTTCCTGGGTGTCGCGGAAGCCGCGCAGGGCCCGATGGCGGCCGCGCTCGCGAACGGGCTGGCCAACGCGACCGGCGCGCGCCGCCACGACCTGCCGCTGCTCGGGCGGCCCTTCCCCGCCTGAGGCTGCGATGCTCGCCATTCATTCAAGACCCGCATCGATCCTCCTTTCGTATGAGGGGATTGTCCTACAAGGCCGCGATACTGGTTCAGCCCCGGCCCAATTCGCGCCGGCGGCACACTTGAGCGCGCACATGAATCGAACGACCGTACCTAACGAACCTGCTTGTGCCCCGCCCGCCCCGCTCGCCGCCGGCGCGGCGGCGTCCGAGCCCCATATCGCCGCCTGCCGGCGCGCCTGGCAGCTGCTGTGCGACGCCGGCCTGCCCACGCTGGCCGACGTCCCCGTGCTGGCCTGCGACCCGCTGCTCGCCGACGCGCTGCAGGATGCCTTCAATGCGGGCCGTTTGCCCGGCGCGCTGATCGAAGCGGAGATCCGGCGCGCGCTGCTGGACGGCCCGCGCGACGCCACCTTGCTGGCCGCCGTGCTGCTGGCGGCCGTCGCGCTCGAGCGCTTCCACGGCGGCCGCCGCGCCATGCTGCTCGCCGAAACGTGCGCCGTGCGCGCCCGCCATGACGATGGGCGCGCCGTCGCCGGCGCCGTGCTGCGCGCCCACGCCACGCTCATTCTGTCGCGCTGCGCACCGCTGCGCGAAGCGGCGCTGCTGCAAGCGGAAGCCTGCCGCCTGGAAGCCGGCCGTCCGGACACGCTGGCCCGCAACGCCGTGCTGTGGACGGGGGTGCGCCTGCTGTGCGGCGCGCCGCTGGCCGAGCTGCTCCATTACGCCGACGCCGTCCGTCAGTCGGTCCCGTTTGGCAACGTTTCCGTCGCCACCAGCCAGCTGGACAGCCGCATCGCCCTGTTCCGCGCGCTCACGGACGGCCCGCGCCCGCCGCACATGCCGACCGTGCCCGCCGACGCCATGCAGTTCGGGTGCTGGCTCGGCAGCCTGCAATCCGCCTGGCTGCGCGGCGAAACGGGCGCGGCGCGTGCGGCGCTGGCCGCCGCCCGCCAGCTCGTCACGCCGGTCACGCCGCCGTGCGAGCTGCTGCCGTATCACCTGTTCGGCGCGCTGACGCTGGCGCGGCTCGACCATGTAGCGGGCGCCACGGCCGCGCTGCGCGCGCACCGCCGCGCCCTGCAGGCGTGGGCCCGGCGCGCGCCCGACGTGGCCGGCGCGATGGCGCTGCTCGCGCTCGCGGCCGAGCACGATGCCGCCGGTGGCGCGCGTGCCCTCACCGCCTACGAACGCGCCGCCGCGCAGGCCCAGTCGGCCGGCCAGGCCTGGGTCGCTGCCCTGGCATGGGAAGGCGCCGCGGGCCTGTGCGCCCGCCACGGCCTCGCCGGCGCGCTGCCGGGCTACCGCAAGCTCGCGCTGGACGCCTGGCGCGACTGGGGCGCGCACGGCCGCGTACGCGACCTGATGCTGGCCTGGGACGCGGCGCCCGCCGCGCCCGACCACGACCAGCAGACGCGCGCCGCGCGCGCCGGCACGGTCGGAGAACTGGGCATCACGATCGCGCACGAAGTCAACCAGCCGCTGGCCGCGATCCTGCTGCACGCGGCGGCCGCCCGGCGCTGGCTGCGCCGCGGCCAGCCCGACACGACGCGCGCGCTGGAAGCGCTGGAACAGATCTCGGCGTGCGGCCGCCAGGCCGGCGACATCGTGCGCAGCGTGCGCGGTCTCGCGCGGCGCGAGGGCGAAGCGGCCAGCATGTTCGCACTGGACACGGCGGTCGGCGAAGTGGCGCAACTGCTGCGCGCGCTGATGGTGCGCCAGAACGTGCAGCTGGAGACGCGCCTGCTGCTGCCGGAACGCCAGATCCACGCGAGCCGCGCCCAGATCCAGCAGGTGCTCATCAACCTGCTGCTGAACGCGATCGAGGCGCTGGCGGGCGTCAGCGACCGGCCGCGCCGCATCGTGCTGGAATCCGTGCCGGCCGGCCCGGCACTGGTCGAGCTGCGCGTGCGCGACAACGGCCCCGGCATCGCCCCGGCCGACCGCGAGCGCATCTTCGACGCCCTGTATTCGACCAAGGCGCACGGCACGGGCGTCGGGCTGTCGATCAGCCGCGCCATCGTCGAGGCGCACGGCGGCCGCATCGAATGCACGGCCGCCGAGCCGCACGGCGCACTGTTCCGCGTCGTGCTGCCCGTGCGCAGCATCGCCAGCGTCGTCCCCCCGTCCGAAAGCCGCGACCATGCCTGAAAATCCCGCGCCCGTGATCCGCGTCTGCCGCTACATCGACGACCACCTGACCGAGCCGCTCACCCTGGCGGACCTGGCCGGCCACGCGGGCCTGTCGCGCCATTATTTTTCGCGCCTGTTCCGCGCCACGACGGGCGACCCGCCCATGCGCTACCTGATGCGGCGCCGCATCGAGCACGCGCGCCGGCTGCTGCTGGACCGCCGCCACAGCGTGTGCGAAATCGCCATGCTGTTGCACTTCGCCGACCAGAGCCATTTCTGCCGCAGCTTCCGCCGCAGCACGGGCCTGTCGCCGCTGCAGTACAGCCGCGCGCAGTAATATATTTACATTCTGGAGGAAACCATGAACCTACCCGCCATCGCCGACCTGATCCTCACCAACGGCCGCTTCCACACGCTGGACCGCTCCAACCCGCAGGCGGACGCGGTCGCCATCGCCGGCGGCCGCTTCGTCGCCGTGGGTGACGCCGCCGACGTCATGCGCCATCGCGGCGCCACGACCCGCGTGATCGACCTGGACGGCCACACCGTCATCCCGGGCCTGAACGATTCGCACCTGCACCTGATCCGCGGCGGCCTGAACTACAACCTCGAGCTGCGCTGGGAAGGCGTGCCGTCGCTGGCCGACGCGCTGCGCATGCTGAAGGAGCAGGCCGACCGCACCCCGAACCCGCAATGGGTGCGCGTGGTCGGCGGCTGGAACGAATTCCAGTTCGCGGAACGGCGCATGCCGACCCTGGACGAACTCAACGCGGCGGCACCCGACACGCCCGTGTTCGTCCTGCACCTGTACGACCGCGCCCTGCTCAACCGCGCCGCACTGCGCGCCGTCGGCTACGACAAGACGACGCCGAACCCGCCCGGAGGAGAAATCGTGCGCGACGCCGCCGGCAACCCGACCGGCATGCTGATCGCGCGCCCCAACGCGATGATCCTGTACGCGACCCTGGCGAAAGGCCCGAAGCTGCCGCTGGAGCAGCAGATCAATTCGACCCGCCACTTCATGCGCGAACTGAACCGTCTCGGCCTCACGAGCGCGATCGACGCGGGCGGCGGCTTCCAGAATTATCCCGAGGACTACCAGGTCGTCGAACAGCTGGCCGCGCAAGACCAGCTGACGATCCGCATCGCCTACAACCTGTTCACGCAGAACAAGGGCAAGGAACTCGACGATTTTAAGAAGTGGACGGAGATGGTGACGCCGGGCCAGGGCAGCGACTGGTACCGCCACAACGGTGCGGGCGAGATGCTCGTGTTTTCCGCCGCCGACTTCGAGGACTTTTTGGAACCGCGCCCCGACCTGCCCGCCGGCATGGAGGATGAACTCGAGCAAGTGGTGCGCCACCTCGTGTCGAGCCGCTGGCCGTTCCGCCTGCACGCGACCTACGACGAATCCATCTCGCGCATGCTGGACGTGTTCGAGAAGGTCGACCGCGAGATCCCGTTCAACGGCCTGCGCTGGATGTTCGACCACGCCGAGACCATCACCCCGCGCAACATCGAGCGCGTGAAGGCGCTGGGCGGCGGCATCGCGATCCAGCACCGCATGGCCTTCCAGGGCGAGTACTTCGTCGACCGCTACGGCGCGAAGGCGGCCGAATCGACGCCGCCGATCAAGCGCATGCTGGACGCCGGCGTGCCCGTCGGCGCCGGCACGGACGCCACCCGCGTGGCCAGCTACAACCCGTGGACGGCGCTGTACTGGCTCGTCTCCGGCCGCACCGTCGGCGGCCTGCGCCTGTACGATGCCGGCTCGCGTCTCGACCGCCACACGGCGCTGGAGCTGTGGACCGCGGGCAGTGCCTGGTTCTCCAGCGAACAGGGACAGAAAGGCCGTATCCAGGCGGGCATGCTGGCCGACCTCGCGGTGCTCTCGGCCGACTACTTCCGCGTCGACGAGGACGCCATCAAGGCCATCGAATCCGTGCTGACCGTCGTGGGCGGGCGCATCGTGTTCGGCCAGGGTGCGTTCGACAAGCTGGCGCCGCCCGCCATTCCCGTGCTGCCCGAGTGGTCGCCCGTGGCGAAGGTGCCGGGCCACTACCGCCCCGTCCAGCAACCGGTCGCCGCAAAGCTGCCGCACCAGTGCCGCGGCGCGTGCTCCGTCCACGCGCATGCGCACGACCGCGCGCGCAAGTCGGATGTTCCGGTGTCGGATTTCGGCGCGTTCTGGGGCGCGTTCGGCTGCAGCTGCTTTGCGTTCTGAGGAGGAGACCATGTCCATGAAACCCAGTGACCTGACGCTCGGCGTCGGCCTCGGCCTGCTGGCCGGCTACATCGACACGTCCGCGTTCGTCGGCCTGTTCGGCCTGTTCACGGCGCACGTGACGGGCAACTTCGTCCTCATCGGCAGCGAGCTCGCACGGCCGTCGCACGCCGGCGTGCTGCCGTTGAAATTCCTTGCGATTCCCGCGTTCGCGGCCGGCGTCGTCGTGGCGCGCCTGATGGACGTGCGCTGCGCGCGCCTCGGCCACAATCCGGCCCGCCCGCTGCTGGGCATGCAGTTCGTGCTGCTCGCACTGTTCACGATCGCCGGCCTCGCGGCGTCGCCGCTGGCCGGTCCGGAAGCGCCGCTGGTCCTCGTGACCGGCATGCTGGGCACCGCGGCAATGGGCGTGCAGAACGCCGTCGGCAAGCTGCAGCTGGGCCGCATCGCACCCACGACGGTCATGACCGGCAACGTGACGGAGCTCCTGATCGACATGACCGACCTGGCCACGGGCCGCGCCACGCCGGCCGTCAAGGCGCGCTTCGTGAAGTTCTTCTGGCCCGTGCTCGCGTTCGCACTCGGCTGCATCTCAGGCGGCATGGCGTGGATGGCGTTCGGATTCTGGTGCTTTGTGCCCGCACTCGCGCTGCTCGCGTGGCTCGTGCTGCTGGACTGGCCGGCGCTGGAAGCGGCACCGGCGGCGGCGTAACGTCAACGATACGCGAACGTCACGCGTGGGCATGGCGTGCCCACCCTACATTCCGGCGCGTGTTTTTTGCCGCTCGCATCGGGCATCGTAGCAGCCGAACATCGGTTCATCGCAACAACACCAAACGAAAGGGAAAACGATATGAACGATATGAACGATATGAACGCCAGGCGCCGGAGCATGCTGGGCGGCGCCGCCGCGCTGCCCCTGGCCATGATGGCTGCCGCCGGTTCGGCGCAAGCTGCCACGGAATCGAAAGGCGGCGCCGCCCGCATGACGTCGAGCTACGTGCGCACGAAGGATGGCGTCGACATCTTCTACAAGGACTGGGGCAGCGGCACGCCGATCGTGTTCTCGCACGGCTGGCCGCTGAGTTCCGACGACTGGGATTCCCAGATGATGTATTTCGTCGAGCGCGGCTTCCGCGTCGTCGCGCACGACCGCCGCGGCCACGGCCGTTCCACGCAGGTCGGCGCCGGCCACGACATGGACCACTACGCCGACGACCTGGCGGCCGTCGTCGAGCACCTGGACCTGAAGGGCGCGATCCACGTCGGCCACTCGACCGGCGGCGGCGAAGTCGTGCGCTACCTGGCCCGCCACGGCCAGTCGCGCGCGTCGAAAGCCGTGCTGATCGCGGCCGTGCCGCCGATCATGGTCAAGACGGCGACGAACCCGGGCGGCCTGCCGAAGGACGTCTTCGACGGCATCCAGCAGCAGGTCGCGACGAACCGCGCGCAGTTCTACCGCGACCTGCCGTCCGGCCCGTTCTACGGCTTCAACCGTCCGGGCGTGAAGCCGCAGGAAGGCATCATCCAGAACTGGTGGCGCCAGGGCATGATGGGCGGCGCCAAGGCCCATTACGACGGCGTCGTCGCGTTCTCGCAGACCGACTTCACGGCAGACCTCAAGAAGATCACGCTGCCGGTGCTGGTCCAGCACGGCGACGACGACCAGATCGTGCCGTACGCCGACTCCGGCGTGCTGTCCGCCAAGCTCCTGCAGAAGGGTACGCTGAAGACCTACAAAGGATTCCCGCACGGGATGCCGACGACGCATGCGGACGTCATCAACGCCGACATCCTCGCCTTCATCAAGGGTTAAGCGGGCGGCTGTGCATGGTGGGCACGGGGTGCCCACGCGCCTACGATTCAATTTCAGGCCGTAGCCGTAGGGTGGGCACCCTGTGCCCACGCGCCTACGATTCAATTTCAGGCCGTAGGGTGGGCACCCTGTGCCCACGCGCCCGCTGCGGATCAGCGGCTGCGCACGCTCGCGATGCCGAGCTTCTCCGCCATGCGCACCAGTTCGGCCAGGGTGCGCGTCTGCATCTTCTGCATCAGGTTGCGCTTGTGGACCTTGGCCATGATCTCGCTGATGCCCATCTCGTCGGCGATCTGCTTGTTCAACAATCCGCCGATCGCGAGGCCGAACACCTCGCGCTCGCGCGGCGTGAGCTGGGCGTGGCGGCGCGCCAGCTCGTCCGCTTCGCGGCGCTGCGCGATGCGGCTCGCATCGCTGGCCAGCGCCTCGCCGACGGCGGCCAGCAGCGCGTCCGGATCGACGGGCTTCGTGAGGAATTCGTTGGCACCGGCCTTCATCGCCGCCACGGACAGCGGGATGGTGCCATGGCCGGTGAGGAAGATGACGGGCAGCGCCAGGTGGCGCTCGGCCATGTGCTGCAGCACGCTCATGCCGTCCAGCTGCGGCATCTGCATGTCGAGGATCAGGCAGGCCGGCACGGGCGGCGCCGGCTGCACGAGGAAGTCGGCGGCGTCGGCGAACGCGCGCACGTCGTACCCCTCCGCCTCGAGCAGGTGTTCGAGGCCGGAACGCACGTTCGCATCGTCGTCCACCACGATCACCAGCCGCTCGCCCATGCCTGCCTCCTCGTCCGTCGCAGACGCAAGCATAGCCGAAAACACCGGGTTGCGCGGAGGGGCGGTCATCACCGGACGGCGTCCGGCGGCATCGGGATCGAATCGATCAGCGCCAGCAGGCAGTCGGCGTCGACCGGCTTGAGCAGCAGCGTCAGCGCGCCGACCACGCTCGCGCGGCGCACGAGCGCGGGATCGTCGTCGCCCGTGATGAAGATGACGGGCAGGCTCGGGGCCAGCGCGCGCAGGCTTTCGCGCAGCGCGAAGCCGTCCGGCTCGCCGATGTGGATGTCGAGCACGGCGCAGTGGGCGCGCACGGGGTCGCAGGCGTCCAGCGCGGCAGCGGCGCTCGGATAGCCCTGGGCCGCGTAGCCGGCCGCGCGCAGCAGGCCGAGCATGCCGGCGCGGACGGTGTCGTCGTCGTCCACCACGAGCACCGTCTGGCTGCCGTCAGGCTGCGCGATCATGGCCGGCCTTGTTGTCCGCCGGTGCGGGCGGCGGCGTCACGCCGCTGATGCGGCTCACGCACTCGCTGCGGAACCAGGAAATGGTGACGGGCTCGCCGGAGATCAGGCGCTTGGCGATGGGCACGGCCTGCTCGCCCACCAGCATGCCGAACAGGCCGATCAGCGCGATCGCCGGCGGCGCGGGCGAACGGACCTGCAGCAATGCGTAAATGCAGCCGACCAGCAGGCCGACTGCCAAGGAAACCAGGTAGAACTTCATACATCCCCCTGTGGATGAATGGCGGGAGCGGCCCCGGCGCGGATAGGCGCGGGGCCGCGGACGCGCGCACCGGGATGGCCGGCGCGCGCGAAAAATCAGCGTGCCGGTACCGGCGCCAGCGTTTCGTGGCTGGTGGTGCCGCGTTGCGGTGCCTTGTGCACCATCGTGTACGCGTAGTCGATGCCCATGCCGTACGCGCCCGAATGCTCCTTGGCGATGCCGGTCACGGCGTCATAGGTGTCCTTGTGCGCCCAGTCGCGCTGCCACTCCAGCAGCACCTGCTGCCAGGTCACCGGCACGACGCCGGCCTGGATCATGCGCTGCATGGCGTAGTCGTGGGCTTCCCTGGTCGTGCCGCCCGAGGCGTCGGCGACCATGTAGATCTCGTAGCCGCCTTCCAGCATCGCGCACAGGGCGAAGGTGGTGTTGCAGACTTCCGTCCACAGGCCGGCGACGACGACCTTCTTGCGGCCGTTGGCGGCCAGCGCGTCGCGCACTTTCTGGTCGTCCCACGAGTTCATCGAGGTGCGCTCGAGGATGGGCTGGTTCGGGAACACGTCCAGCAGTTCCGGGTAGGTGTAGCCCGAGAAGCCTTGCGTCTCGACGGTGGTGATCGTCGTCGGGATGTTGAACGTGCGGGCGGCCTTGGCGAGGCCGACGGCGTTGTTCTTCAGGACCTGGCGGTCGATGGACTGGACGCCGAAAGCCATCTGCGGCTGGTGATCGATGAAGATGATCTGGCTGTTCTGCGGCGTCAGCACTTCGAGTTTTGGATTGCTCATGGGATGATCCTCTGGGAGGGATGAAAAGATGGTCGGTGGTGCACTGGCCAGGCCATGGTAGTCCCGCCCCTCCCGCATTGCCAGTATCCGTTCGTATAGGCGCGCAGGCACGGCGTGCTTTACAATCCGGTCAATGTTCCGTTCCGCCATCGTCTTCCTCCTCGCGCTCTTGTCCGGCAGCGCGCACGCGCTCGACCCCACGCTGTCCATCGCCCAGCTGCACCACGACGCGTGGACGAGCAAGGACGGCATGCCGGGCGACGTGTGGGAGATGACGCAGGACCGGGACGGTTTCATGTGGTTCGCCACGCCGTCCGGCCTGTACCGCTTCGACGGCGTGCGCTTCGAGCACATCCGGTCGCTCGGCGGCGTGCCGCTGCTGTCCAACGTGATCGCGACGGTGCGCGCGTTTCCCGACGGGTCGCTGTGGATCGGGTACCGCTTCAACGGCCTGTCGGTGTATCGCGGCGGCCGCCTGCGCCATTATGCCGAGGCGGACGGCCTCGAGCCCTCCATCGTGTATTCCGTCGTGGCGGACGAGCGTGGGCGCACCTGGGCCGCGACCGGCAAGGGCCTGTTCATGCTCGAAGGCGCGCGCTGGCGCAAGATCGGCGCGGACTGGGGCCTCGCGGGCACGTCCGAAGGCGTGCGCCGCGACCCGTCCGGCCGGCTGTGGGTGAACACCGAGAACGCCCTGTACTACCGCGATCCCGGCGTCGACCGGTTCGTCGCCACGGGCCTCGCGGGCCAGCACTTCAACGTCATCGCCGACCGCGACGGGCGCCTGTGGCTGTGGTACCTGGACCGCATGACGCGCCTGCCGGAGCGCCTCGCCACGCCGCCGCGGCCACGCGACTGGTGGATGACGTCGTACTCGTTCGACGCCATCTTCGACCGCGACGGCAACCTGTGGCATGCCGGCTGCGACGGCCTGTGCCGCCTGGGTCCGGCGGCGCTGGCGCGCGTCGACACGTGGCGCCAGCGCATCGATCCCCGCGAGCGCGCGCCGTCGGGCCTCGTCACCGGCGCACCGATGGTCATGTTCGAGGATCGCGAAGGGAATATCTGGCTCGGCACGCGCGGCGGCGTCGAGCGGTTCCGGCGCAACCGGGTCGTGTCGCTCGACCTGCCGCCCGGCTACTCGAACGTGACGATGGCGCTCGACGACGCGGGCCGCGTGTGGACGGGCGCGGAGAGCATCCGCCGGTTGCGGCTGTGGACGTACGACGCGGCCGGCCTCGCCGAACAGCCCGAGCGGGACGTGCGGGCGCTCGCCACGGCCGCGGACGGCGCCCTGCTGGTGGCACGGCCCGGCGTCATCGAACGGCGCAAGGCCGGCGCCGTCACGCGCATCCTGCTCCCGCGCGACGTCCCCCTGGAAGCGATGGACGCCGGCGTGCGCACGATGCTGGACGATGGATCCGGACTGTGGGCCGGCTTTTCCTACAACCGCACGTACCGCTGGGCAGGCGGCCGCTGGCATCCCGCGCACGAGGCCGGCCTGCCGGACACACAGGCGATCAGCATGGCGCGCGGCGCCGACGGCACGTTGTGGTTCGGCTACCGCGACAGCACGGTATGCGCCCTGCGCGACGGGAAGGCGCGGCGCTACGGTGCCGCGGACGGGCTCGACGTCGGCGTGATCGGCAGCGTGGCCGACGCGGGCGGCGTCGTGCTCGCGGCCGGCGACAAGGGTCTGTCGATGCTGTCCCGCGGCCGCTTCGTCCCGGTACGGCTGGCCGACCCGCAGGCCCTGGCCGGCATCACCGGCATGCTGCTGCGCGCCGACGGCGACCTGTGGCTGAACGGCAGCCGCGGCCTCGTGCGCATCCCGGCCGCGCAGTGGCGCGCGTTCCTGAAGGCGCCGGCCGGCACCATCGCCGCCTACGACCTGTTCGACGCGACCGACGGCTATCCAGGCATCGCGCAGTTCCGCTCGGGGCAACCGAGCCTGATGGAGACGCCCGACGGCCGCCTGTGGCTGTACGGCACCGACGGCGCCGCCTGGATCGACCCGGCCCGCCTGCCCCGCAACCGGCTGGCGCCGCCCGTGCACATCACGAGCGTGACCGCCGGCGGGCGCACGCTCGATGCAACGGGCGGCTTGATCCTGCCGGCCGGCACGCGGGACCTGCAGATCGCCTACACGGCCCCCAGCTTCACGATGCCGGAGCGGGTCCGCTTCCGCTACAAACTGGAAGGCGTCGACGACGACTGGCGCGACGCCGGCCCGCGCCGCACGGCCTATTACACGCGCCTGGGTCCTGGCCGCTACCGCTTCGCCGTCAGCGCCGCCAACGAGGACGGCGTGTGGAACCCGACGGGGGCCGCGCTCGACGTCACGATCGCGCCCACGTTCGTGCAGGGCGCGCCGTTCAAGGCGCTGTGCGCCGCCCTCCTCGCGCTGGCGGCATGGCTGCTGTACCGTTTGCGCCTGCGCCGGGTGACGCTGCAGCTGCGCCGCCTGCTGCAGGAGCGCGCGGGCGAACGCGAACGCATCGCGCGCACCTTGCACGACACGCTGATGCAATCCGTGCAGGCCCTGTTGATGCTGTTCGAGCACGCGCGCGACCGGCTGCCGCAGGACTGCCCCGACCGCCCGCTGATCGACCGCACGCTCGAACAGGCGCGCAACGCGCTGCGCGAAGGCCGCGACGAGCTGACGGCGCTGCGCGGCGCGGCGGCGCCGGCCGAGGACCTCGTCGGCGCCGTCGTCCCGCTGGGCCACATCCTCGGCGAGCAGTTCGGCGTGCGCTTCGACGTGCGCGTAGAGGGCCAGCGGCGCGCGCTGTGCCGCGACGTGGCCCAGGAGACGTGCTTCATCGCCCGCGAAGCGCTGCAGAACGCGTTCCGGCACGCGCGGGCGAGCGAGGTCGTGCTGGAGGTGGCCTACGGCGAGCAGGCGTTCGAACTGCGGGTGCGCGACGACGGCCGCGGCATCCGCGAGGCCGCCCGGCCCGGCCACTGGGGCCTCGCGGGCATGCGCGAGCGCGCGGCGGCGATCGGCGCGCGGCTCGACATCGGACCGGGCGCCGAACGCGGGACGGTCGTCGCGCTCACGGTGCCCGCCGGCCAGGCGTACGAGCGGCCGGCGCGGCGGCCGTGGTGGCGCCGCCTCGCCGGCGGTGTCCCGGCCGGCCAGCCGTAGATATGCATATGTGTCATGGTAGCGTCGATCATGTTACGATCAGTGTCCCGTAATGACATGCGCGTCCTTTACGAACGAACGACATCATGATGACTCTCCACGACCTTCGCCACCTCGCCATGCGCCATGCCGGCACGGGCCCGGACTGCATCGTGCCCGGGCTGCGGGTGCGTTCGGTCACGGCGCCGACCATGCCGATGAGCGGCATCGAAGAGCCGATGTTCGCGCTGATCCTGCAGGGCCGCAAGCGCTCGACGATCGGCGGGCGCACCTACGAGTATGGTCCCGGCGACTGCGTGATCGTGTCGCTGACGATGCCGTCGACGGGCCAGGTGACCCATGCCAGCGAGGCCGAACCGTATCTCGGCGTCGCGCTCACGCTGCGCCCGGCCGAGATCGCGGGCCTGATCGTCGAAGCGGAAGCCGAGGCGCCGCCGGCCGCCGCGCCCATGGCCGTGCATGCGGCGTCCAGCCAGCTGCTGGATGCCGTCGGGCGCCTGGTGACCCTGCTCGACCACCCGGACGACGCGCGCATCCTGCGGCCGCTGCTGGAAAAGGAGATCCTGTGGCGCCTGCTGTCCGGCCCGCACGGCCCGATGCTGCGCGAGGTGGGGCTGGCCGACAGCCGCGCCTCCCGCATCGGCCGCGCGATCCGCTGGCTGCAGCAGCATTACGCGGAACCCGTCTCGACGCAGCAGCTGGAGGCGGTGAGCGGCATGAGCGCGTCGTCGCTGTTCCGCCACTTCAAGGACTTCACGTCGCTGAGCCCCCTGCAATACCAGAAGCAGATCCGCCTGCACGAGGCGCGCGCCCGCCTCGCGGCCGCCAGCTGCGACGTGGCGGCCGTCGCGTACCAGGTCGGCTACGAAAGCCCGTCGCAGTTTACGCGCGAGTACAGCCGCATGTTCGGACGGCCGCCGCGCGACGATCTCCGGCGCGTGCGGGAGGCGGTCGTATGACGGTCACGCCGGCCCGGCTTTTCCTGCATTACCTGGGTCGACTGGACGCCCTCCTGAAGCAGGTCGAGGCGTTCGACGGGACCGTTGCGGACCGCCGCCTGCACCCGGACATGTTCCCGCTGCTGCAGCAGGCCCGGGTCGCGATCGGGTTCACCTTGCGCGCCACCTGTCCGCTGGCGGGACGCGAGATCGTCTCGTTCCGCGCCGACGCGTTGACATTTCCCAGCGTCTTCGGCGAGCTCGAAAGGACGATGGCGTACCTGGCGGCGATCCCGGATGCGGCATTCGACGGGATGGATGGCTTGACGGTCGATACGACTGCGGGCTTCGCCGAGCTATCGTTGCCCGCGACGGAGTATTACCAGATGTATGCGGTGCCCAACTTCTTCTTTCATTACTCGATGGTCTATGCGATCGCGCGCCAGGCCGGCGTGCCGGTCGGGAAATCCGATTTCGACGGCTACCATCACTATCCGTCAGAATTCGCATTTTCGAGTCAGTGATTTACCGTCAGTTGCTAAGTCACGTACTTTCTCTCGAGTTTAGCAATAGTCCTCAACTTCCTTTGAGTGTCGTCGCTACGCAATTCAGCCACCAGCGCCCTGTAATTCTCCTTCTCAGCTGGGGTCACTTGAGGGACTCTTAACGCGT
This sequence comes from Massilia sp. GER05, assembly GCF_052056005.1. Classification (NCBI taxonomy): domain Bacteria; kingdom Pseudomonadati; phylum Pseudomonadota; class Betaproteobacteria; order Burkholderiales; family Oxalobacteraceae; genus Massilia; species Massilia sp. GER05. The sequence goes on from NZ_CP178858.1 coordinate 5,318,899, forward strand.
CCAACAAGTGCCGACTTGCCCTGGCGACCGCACTCCCGCTGACTTCTGTCAGAATAACGCTTTTAAAAAAAGCCATTGTATTTTCGTTTTGTGGCGTGCTATGTATAGCGTCCACCACAAGCGGCCTGACATTTTCCGAGTATCCAGGATAATCATCAATCATATGCTGTTGGTAACGCAAATCTCCAGAATATTTTACGATTTGCTGTTGCAACATATAAGTATCAGCATAAGGCTTCCCCCGCAATTTGGCTTCTCTATCCTTCGCAACTGCTAGCGCTTTTTGGGGCTCAAGAAAAAACAACCACTCGATCCCCCACGGGAGCTCCGTTACCAACAGTTCAAATGCCTTTTTTTTCTCATTCTCATCCAGGCCCAAGAATACATCCTGACTATAGCCGTCGGCTTTTTCCGGCCCTGTCGATTCATATTGCCTCATAAATTTTTCGAACGCCAGCGTCATCGCCCCTCCCCAAATAAATTTTTAGCAATAGCACCATCTGGCTCCATTGTCGTGCTCTTAAGGATATTGCCCAACTTGTCCATCCCATAAATCTTCATCGATGTAACCTTACCCTCATCTACTATCGTCGTCCACTCCCTTGTCCTCCAAGTGGGACCACCAGCCGGGAACTTCTCAATATCTTGGATGATCTCGATATCCCCGGTTGCATGTTTGGCATACTCAGTAGACACGTCACCCCACAAATTCCAACCATGGGGCCCCATGTCCTTTGCATCCCATGAAAATGTTTTATTCAAGTCCTCCCAACCATCAATCACTTTGCCACCTGGAGTTTGCTCGAGGATAATTTTTCCTTTTTCAGTCGCTATTTTTCCCGCCAAATTCTTATTGCCGGACCAAAACATTTTCTCCTTATCGGACGTTACGTCCAACCTTGCAATTATAGTCTTCATTGCAGCTTCCTTCTCTGGCACTGTCTTTGCATTCTTTGCCGCTTCAACATGAGGCTGCAGAATTGCACGTGCCTCATCAATTTTGCCTTCCTTCGACAACTGCGTAATTCGCTCACGTTCTGCGGCGATGGCAGCATCGGCCACCGCCTGCTTCTTAGTATTTGGCGATTCATCAGGGGATTTAATTGGCTCAGGATTGTTTTTGAGTGGAGCGCTCGAGTCTGGCTCTGTCTTGGCTATACGCTTAACACTGGCATGAGACGTTGCTTCACTATTGGGTTCGGGTATTGTCGCGTCTCCCTTCTCCAACACCTTTCCCGAGGTATCTCTAACTCGCTGTTTCATCGGCGGTGCCGCAACGGTGTTTTCTGTCCGCACACCGGCAACCGTCGTATGCACTTCTTTCGGCGTGCTCTGCGCCAGCACATTCGCGAGCCTTCTATCGAGCTCTGCCAATGCCTTTGGCACTTGCCTGAGCGCGTCACGCTGGACACTATAGAACTTCTCCTCCCACTCTGCCAATTTGGCAATAGTGGCCTTGACTGTTTCGAAGGACGGCAGAGTCTCCAGATGAACACGTAGCGTCCTTACAACCTCTATGAGTTTCCCGATAATTTTGCTTACGGCCTGAATCAGGGCCTTTTCGTATTTCGCGAACCGAATTGCGCGCAAAAACTTCAGGATGTCGCCCTCCATGAATTTTTGCAGGAAGTGCAAGAGTTCTGCGAGTTTAGACGTCTCTTTGATCAGCAAAAGCATGACTGCGCGTAGCGCGGCGCCGAGCTCCGAGCCGGCGATTCCACCGACGATGGCACCTACCCCGAGCGCGACGGCACTGCCAGCAGCCATCGCGATTGGCAGGGCAATGACGATCAGGCATGCGCACAGGAGTGCCCACTCCATAAGTTCGTCGCGCTTCTCCGGGTGGATGGCCAGACGCAAGACCACGGCTACGGCGTCGCGCGCGCTCGTGACAATAACCACACCTGGAATAAAGCTGACCAGCATGTCGGCAACCACGGCGGACAGCGGTCGATGGTCGGCGAACTCTCCGAAGAGCACAGACTGGAGCCATTCCATTCCGCCAACGACATGTCCCCACGCATCCGCGAGTATGGTATGTTGATCGGTTGACGAAGGACTTTGGCTCATGCATCACCTTCACGGACTTTGCTGCCTGGAGTCCAATTCAGCAATTGATGGATATCTTCGTGTAATTCCGACGCTACATTTGCCCTCACCTGCAATGGCTTGTAGTCATACTCGATCTTTGCAGTGGTACCCGCTGACACGTCGCTGATCCGGGCAATGCCTTGGGCGTCGAGTGTTCCTTTGCGAACGCTGCCATCGCTTAACGTCGCCTTGTAGACAGCCCCGGCTAGTGGCAGCCCCCAGTTGGTTACATGACGAAACTCAAGATCCGTCTTTTGCGGATCGGCCTTGAGCAAATGCGGCATGACGTACGAATTCGTGGTCGGTCGTTCGAAGCTGTGTGCTGACGCTTGTGAAATCCACCTGCCAGACGTGCCGTTGGTAATGCCCGAGGCGTTGATTTTTATAAAAGAGCCGCCTGCCGAGATGACCACTTCCTCTTTTGCGTGAATTTCGATACGGGAAGTTGTCGAAAGCAAGCGCACCACTTTTTCCGCGATAAGGTCGAGGTCATTAGCTTGCGCTTGCACCTCGACTTTCCCCTTCCCCGAGAAGAGTTTGATTCCAGCATTCGAAGCAAACAGACTGATCTTTTCAGCGACGCTGACAAGCAAGCTTTTTCCGGCCGCGATATTGGTGTCCTTTCCGGAAGACAGCGTTACCTGATCGCTTGCATTGACATGCGCGCCTTTTGCGCTCGTCAGCCCGATGCCGGACGGCGACGCGACCAATATGATGGGTTCTTTGAAGCGCTTAGCATCCCTCTGTCCTGGACCTTCATAGCGGTCCTGTGTCGCATCGATAAACTGTCCGAGTACCTCCTGACCGGCGAGGGCCTCGGCTCCAGCTTTGGATGCAGTTTCAGAAAGGTCCTTAACTAGCGATGCGCCCGCTTTCAGTTGGCTAGAGGCTTCCGTTGCGTCGAGCTGCGTACCTTGCGCTCCTGGACGCCCATAGGCACTGATATATAGTCCCTTGTTCGTGACAATTGCGCCAAATTCATCGGTACTCAACGCAAATCCGGTTCCGAAAAAACGGGTCCGCTCATTGCCCTGTTGCGTGATTAGATAACCGAGGTTTAGCTGCGCATGAGCACTCGTAGTGTAGAGCTGGACCCTATTTTGATTAGTCGTGTCGTCAAGAACAAGTTGATTGAACCCGTTGCCATTAAATTCCTTTGACTTATAGCCTGAAAGCCTGCCGTTGGTATGCCATTGCGGCGTCTGATCCTGGTTATAGAGCCGGCTGGTGACAACGGGACGGTCAGGATCACCGCCCAAGAAGGTAACGATGACTTCCTGACCAACGCGGGGCACGCTGATGCCCCCCCATCCCTGACCTGCGTTTGGGTAACTGACGCGCACCCAGCAGGAAGCCCGTTCATCACCAGGATTTTGTCGATCCCAACGAAACTGGACCTTGACGCGGTTGAGATAATCGGTGTGAACCTCTTCACCGGGGGGGCCGACAACGATGGCAGTCTGCGGATGTAGCTCAGGCTTGATGTGTATAAGCGGGCTGCGGAACGGAACGATGCGTCGCTGTACTTCAAACCTGTTGAAGCAGTGGCCATTGCTACCATTCCTGGTCGATTCTCCACTGCCCGGCTGCCCGAGCCCGATATCACGCCCAATTCCAGATTTAAACGCTTCGGTTTGCGCCACGAGGCTCCCTGGAAACTCTCTGGCACTATTCGCCAGCGATAGGTTGTTTTCAATACTCCACTCAACAGCGACGACCATGAACCGACGGCCTTCTTCTGTCTCGACCTGATGTGCAGGATGACCTTCCAACGTGAACCATCTCCCGACGGGCAGAGAGCGTACCCCGGAGACTCCATAGAAACGCTTTATGCTGGACTCCCATTCTTCCACGCGGATACGCGACTGTTTGTCCCCCTGTTCTTGTCTTGAATATGTATAAGCGCCGGTATATTCATAGATCTCCAGTTGGCTTGGGAGTCTCCCGTGCTCCGCGAGTACGGCCGTGTTACTCTGTTTTTGATAGGCAGGAGCCTTGTAATCGTTAGTTCTGAGAGTGAGCTGGCTCGACTTCAACGTACGGTTTGCGCTCCAATGCACAATGCTATGTAGCTCATCCTCGGTGCTTCCGCGATGAAAATGAATTTGCTGAGGCACGACCGGTCTGAGATGATGTGTCGCATCCGTAACGACGAGCACGTGGGCTGTACCATCGGCATTTTGCTCGTGGTAGCTATACCAGCCTTCGTCTTCCATCAACCGATGAACGAAGTTCCAGTCAGTTTCGTATTGGGTGCAATAGGAACGTCGTGAAACCGGCTCGGTAAGATCAAAGCGAAAATTCCCGCGCGCCTGCGGGTGTGCAGAAAACACCTCGGCAAGAATGTCGTCCGCTTTCTTGTCTTGCCAAACTCGCGCGTCCTTGCGGAACTTTAGAAAATACAGCCATGGCGCAAACGCTATTTGGCAGAACGTCAACCCGCCATCGCTTCCTAACCGCTTCGCCGTATGCACGTAGCCGTTGATCGGCAAGTAGCTCCTATTGGCCTGTTTAACCCAGAGCGTTACTGGCTGCGCAACCAGCTTTTTCAGTTCGACATCACTGCGTACCGATATGACATCGATCGTATACTCGTAACCCCTGCCCAGCCGCTCATGAGCGATTACACGTTGGGGAAGAAATGTCTCGTCACCAAGCGGGCCTGTCAGCTTCAGAAGCCTATCTTGCTGTCCGATGAACGCTTGATATACGGTTTGAGCACTTTTCAGATCGGCCATTGGAACGATTACCTCATCGCTGTTGAGTCGTCAAGGAATTACTATTGACAATGAGAATGCCCGGAGCAAGCCAAGGAGTGCCGTGCTTTCTACGGCAATACGGTCGCGACAGCTCGTTATCGTGACATAACAAGTGCGACTTCCATTGAGTAACCGCAGACAACTTGTAGCTACGCAAGGTCATGACCGTCCGAGCGTGTGTGCGTCAGAACGGTGAAGGCGGCAGATAAGAATTCGCGATCTGCTCAAACGGCGCGGGCATCTTCAAGCCCGCCTCGGCTCCTTCAGGCCCGAATTGGACAGCGGAGTGGATTTCGTTGCGTAAGAATCTGAAACGCGTGCAAGCCCGCCCACTCTAACCATTGTGACGGGACGACGCTGCCGAGCGTTCTCTGTCACAATGTTGTCATAATCGGCTTCTACACTCCGTTGTCACGAGTGAAATATTCCCGAAAAATGGATATGAAGTTAAAAACGGACGAGGCACTTGCCGCGCTTCCGCCCGATAGCCCACACCTGTTCCTCAACCGCGAACTGTCGCTGCTCGAATTCAATCGCCGCGTGCTCGAAAACGCGGAAGATCCGTCCGTCCCGCTGCTCGAACGCCTGCGCTTCCTGACGATCGTCTCCAGCAACCTGGACGAATTCTTCGAGGTCCGCGTCGCCAGCCTGCTCGCCCAGCACCAGGCGCACGGCGGCCCGGAGCCCGGCCAGGCCGACCTGGACGGCGCCGCCGACGAATGCCGCCAGATCATCGCGCGCCAGTACGCGCTGCTGAACGACCAGATCCTGCCGCAGCTGTCCGCGAACGGCATCCACCTGCTGCGCCGCTCGGACCGCAACGCGGCGCAGAAGGCGTGGGTCAAGCAGTACTTCGACAAGGAGGTGCGCCCGCTGCTCACGCCGGTCGGCCTCGACCCCGCGCACCCGTTCCCGCGCGTGATCAACAAGAGCCTGAACTTCATCATCGAACTGGCCGGCAAGGATGCGTTCGGACGCGGCACCGGCATCGCGATCATGAAGGCGCCGCGCGTGCTGCCGCGCCTGATCCGCCTGCCGGACGAACTGTCCGACAAGCCTGGCGCGTCCTACTGCCTGCTCACGTCCGTGATCCAGGCCCACATGGCGGACCTGTTCACGGGACGCGAGGTGGTGTCGTACTCGCAGTTCCGCGTCACCCGCAACAGCGACCTGTGGGTGGACGAGGAAGAAGTGAAAAACCTGCGCCAGGCGCTGCAAAGCGAACTCCATAGCCGCAACTACGGTTTCGCCGTGCGCCTGGAAGTCGCGCGCGGCTGCCCGAAGCACCTGGCCGACTTCCTGCTCGACCAGTTCTCGATCGACCGCTCGCGCCTGTTCACGGTGGACGGCCCCGTCAACATGGGCCGCCTGCTGGAAATCGCCAACAGCAACGCCCGTCCGGACCTCAAGTTCACGCCGTATGCGCCGGGCTTCCCGGCCAAGCTCGTGAACGCGCACGACACCTTCTCCGTGCTGCGCAAGCAGGACGTCCTGCTGCACCATCCGTACCAGTCGTTCCAGCCCGTGATCGAATTCGTGCGCTGCGCCGCGGCCGATCCGAACGTGGTCGCGATCAAGCAGACGATCTACCGCGCCGGCTCGAACTCCGAGCTGATGGATTCGCTGATCAACGCGGCGCTGCGCGGCAAGGAAGTCACCGTCATCGTCGAACTGATGGCGCGCTTCGACGAAGAGGCGAACATCAACTGGGCCGAGCGGCTGGAAGAAGCCGGCGCCCAGGTCGTGTACGGCGTCGTCGGCCTCAAGACGCACGCGAAGATGGCGCTCGTGCTGCGCCGCGAACCGGACGGCCTGCGCCGCTACGCCCACCTCGGCACGGGCAACTACAACCCGACGACGGCGCGCTTCTACACGGACTTCGGCCTGCTCACGTCGGACGAGGAGCTCACGGCGGACGTCAACGAGGTGTTCATCCACCTCACGAGCATGACGCGGCCCACGCAGCTGTCGGCGATGTGGCTGGCGCCGTTCACGCTGCAGAAGGAAATCGTCAAGGCGATCCGCCAGGAAGCGGCGATCGCGCGCGAAGGCAAGCCGGCGCGCATCATCGCCAAGATGAATTCGCTGACCGACGAATCCGTGATCCGCGCCCTGTACGAAGCGTCCGCGGACGGCGTGCGCATCGACCTGATCGTGCGCGGCGCGTGCTCGCTGCGGCCCGGCGTGCCGGGGCTGTCGGAGAACATCCGCGTGCGCTCGATCGTCGGCCGCTTCCTCGAACACACGCGCGTCTACTACTTCCGCAATAATCTCAAGAACGACATCTACCTGGGCAGCGCGGACTGGATGAACCGCAACCTGTTCCGCCGGGTCGAGGTGGCTTTCCCCGTCCGCTCGCCGGCGCTCAAGAAGCGCGTGCTGCGCGAGGGCCTGCAAGTCTATTTGAAGGACAACGTGAATGCCTGGGAACTGGGCAGCGACGGCCGCTACAAGCGCCGCAAGGCCCGCGGCAGCCAGGCGGCCTTCAGCGCCCAGCAATTCCTGATGGAGACGCTGGGCGCGCAAAGCACCGCCCACGGACATAACAAGGAGAACGACCATGGAACTGATCCTGTGGCGCCACGCCGAGGCTGAGCCGCACGTGCCCGACCGCCAGGGCGATCAGTTGCGCGAGCTGACGGCCAAGGGTGCGCGCCACGCGTCGCGCGTGGGCGCGTGGCTCGACCGCCAGTTGCCGTCGCACTGCCGCATCCTGTCCAGCCCCGCCGCGCGCTGCGTGCAGACGGCGCAGGCGCTGGGCCGCAAGTTCATCACCGTGGAAGCGCTGAACACGGATTCGTCGGCGGAGCGCATCCTGGAAGCGGCCGGCTGGCCGGACAACAAGAATCCCGTCGTCGTAATCGGGCACCAGCCGCTGCTCGGCCAGGTGGCGTCGCTGATCTTTGCCGGGACCGCGCAGGACTGGAAGATCCGCAAGGCCAGCGTGTTCTGGATCGCCAGCAAAGGGGAAGACGATCCCGCGCCGTTCGTCAGGCTGGCCGTGGGGCCGGATATCGTGGGCAAGTTACGCTAGCGGCGCGTTCTGCAACCTGCCGCTCCGCGTCCCGCCGCCCACGCCCACCGCCGTGACGATCGCCAGCGACTGGAACAACGCGATCCCCGCGAACAGCCAGCCCGGATGCCCCGCATCCATCACGAGCCCGAACAGCGCCGGCCCCACGGACAGCCCCGCATCGAGCCCCGAATACACGATCCCATACACCCGCCCCGTCGCATTCTTCGGCGCCGCCGCGCGGATCATCAGGTCGCGCGACGGTCCCGCGATGCCCGAGAAGAAGCCGACCAGCGCCATCAGCGGCAACGCGAGCCAGCCCGGCACGACGGCCACGCCCAGCAGCAGCGCCAGCGCGGCGGCCACGGCAAAGGCGATGGCCACCGTGCGGTCGTGGTCCTGCCGGCCTGCCCCGACGAAACCGCCCAGCAGCATCCCGCCCGCCGACGCCAGCATGTAGGCCGTGTACGACCCCGTCGCCAGCTCGCGCGAGATGCCATACAGCTGCATCAGGCCGATCGACGCAAAGGCCTGGATGCCGCCCAGCGCCACGGCCGTCAGGAAGAAGAACGCGAAGCACATCCACACGGCACGCAGGCGCAGGAACGACAGCGTCCCTTCTCCGCCGGCGGCGACCGGTGCGGCGACCGGTTTCGGTTCGGGCCGCAGGTGTGCGCGATTCAGCATCAGGATCGCCAGCACCAGGAACGGCAGGCTCGCCGCCGACGCGAGCGCCATGCGCCAGCTGGAGAACGCGGCGACGGTCGTCATGAACAGCGGCGCCGCGGCCCAGCCGATGTTGCCGCTGATGCCGTGCACGGAAAAGCCGTGCGCGAGCCGGGCGCGCGAGACGCGCTGGTTCAGCAGCGTGTAGTCGGCCGGATGAAAAATGCTGTTGCCGACGCCGGCCAGCAGCGCGCCCGCCATCAGCGCCGCATAGCTGCCGGCGACGGACAGCACGAGGGCCGAGACGCCCAGCATCGTCATGCCGAAGAACAGCACGCTGCGGGCGCCGACCTTGTCGACGACGAAGCCGGCCAGCGCCTGGCCGACGCCCGACACGACGAAGAACGCCGTCAGCAGCAGGCCCAGTTCCGCATAGCTGAGGCCGAACGCGGGCTTCAGCCAGGGAAACAGCGCGGCCAGGATCAGGTGGTAGAAGTGCGACGTGCCGTGGGCGAGCCCCACCAGGGCGATCACGCGCGCGTCGGCGCGCAGGGTGCTGTCTTGTGACATATTTACTCCAGGGGAAAACGCCAGTGTAGGCAAATGGACCACGGCTGAATTACGATAGCAGGACAACTTCTATCGAGAATCGGACATCCGTGAGCATCCCCGTCGTCCACCATACGCAGCCGTTCCCCGACTGCTTCGATCCCACGCCGGCGCGGCCCGTCACCCTGACGGCGCGCGACCTGGTGGCGCTGGACAATGTTGCGCCGCACACGCACACGTTCGGCCAGCTGACCTATGCGCGCGAAGGCGTGATCCGCCTGACGGCCGCCGGCAGCAGCTGGATCGTGCCGCCGTCGCGCGCGATCTGGACGGCGCCCGGCGTCGTGCACGAGGTCACCGTGCTCGAACCCGTGCGCCTGCGTCCCGTGCGCATCCACGCCGCGCGCTCGCCCTTCCCCTTTGATCCATGCCGCGTGCTGGAAGTGTCGGCCTTGCTACGCGAACTGATCCTCGCACTGGAACAACTGCCGCAGCTGGAACCGTCGCCGCGCGCGACGATGCTGTCGGAACTGATGCTGGACGAGCTGGCGCGCTCGCCCGCGCTGCCGATCCGCGTGCCGCTGCCGCGCGACAAGCGGCTGCAAAGCCTGTGCGAACGCCTGCTCGATGAACCCGGCGCCACCCACACGCTGGCCGACTGGGCGCGCCAGGTGGGCGCATCGGAACGCACGCTGGCGCGGCTGTTCGAGCGGGAACTGGGCATGAGTTTCACCGAATGGCGCCAGCAGGTTCGCCTCGCGCACGCGGCGCCGCTGATCGCGCGCGGGATGCCGCTGTCCCGCGTGGCCGAGGAACTGGGCTATACGAGCCAGTCGGCCTTTTCGCACATGTTCCGGAAGACGTTCGGCTGTTCGCCGTCGGCGTTTTTCGCGCAGCGCTGACATGCAGCACTTTTACAGGAAGGCCCTCGGCGCGTTCGTGCTGCTGCTGGCCGCCGACGCGCTGATCGCGGGTTTCTGCATCCATCGCAGCGCGCCATCCGCGTCGCTCCTGCCGCGGGATCGCACGGCGCCCCGCTGGCACGCCGCCGCCATCGATGACGCCCCGTTCGGCGGCGCGTCGACGTTACGCATCCAGGAGGCCACGCGGCAATCGCTCCGGTTCGACTTCAAGGTATCGGACGCCATCCCGCATCCCTGGGCGTGGGCGGCGCTGCAGTTCGATGGGACGGCGGATCTGTCGGCGTACTCGACGGTGACCTTCCTTGCGAAATGCACGCCCGCCAATTCGCTGATCCTCAACGTCACCGTGGTTGACGAAGGTGTCGCCAAGCCCGCCATGACTTTCTTTTCCTGCAACGAAAAGGGCATGCCGGTCTCGCTGGACCTTACCCGCCTGGCCATTCCGGAGTGGTGGTACGACGCCCAACATGTCGACCTTGCGCGCCGCTCCTACCGGCTGGATCGGGTGGTAAAACTCGAATTCGGCGCGAGCCAGTACAGCCCGCGTGAGCTCGATTCGCATGTCGAGATCAGCGGTCTCACGCTGCATGGCCGCGACGACCGCTACCTCGTCGCACTGGCCGTGATCCTGCTGATCGGCTGGAGCGCCTTCGGCATCGGCTTCTACCGGGCGCAGTCCCGCGCCCTCGGTGCGAAGGTGATATCCCGGCTCAGGAACGACCGGTCCTTCGCGGCGTATCGCCAGCTGACCGTCGAACGGTTCGAGGACAAGGAAAAGGCCGACATCCTGCGCTTCATCGCCACCCATTACGCGCAGGTCGGACTGGACCTGGACGCCGTCGCCGCAGGCACGGGCGCGGCCCGCGGCAAGGTCAATGATGTGCTGAAGACCGAACTCGGCATGACATTCCCCGGCTATCTGAAGAAGCTGAGGCTGACCGAAGCAGCCAGGTTGCTGACCGACGCAGCCGGCGCGACCGTGGCGGAGGTCGCGTATTCGGTCGGCTATGCCAATGGCTCGTATTTCAACAAGCTGTTCAAGGAAGAATATGGTTGTTCCCCCAGGGAATTCAGAAGGCTCGCAAGCCGGCTGAAAACGCCTTCCGGGCACTAAAACAATCTGCAGACATTCTTATAAATTTCTGCACACGATGGAAATTTCCGCAATAAGCGTTAGAGCGCCATCGGGCGGATGCCTACGATCGGGGTCGACAATAACGATTGGAGGAGTCCATCTTGAACAGGAAGTACAACATCCAGGCCGCCATCCCTGCCCTGCTGGTGGCGTTTCTTTCAGCCTGCAGCGGAGGCAGCAGTGCGGGCGGCAGTGCGGGCGGCAGTGCCGTCAACGGTCCCGACGTCCAGGCGGGCGCCGGCGGCGCGGCCGCGGCCGCCCCCGTCCTGTCGGTGCCGGCCAGCCTGGGCGTCCACGAAGGCCTGACTGCGACGTTCCTTATCCCGACGGCGACCGTCGCCGGCGGGCGTACCGCCACGTGGTCCCTCGCCGGCGGCGACGCGGCGCGCTTCAAGATCGATCCCGCGACCGGCGCCCTGTCGTTCCGGCAGGCGCCGGACACCGCGCAGCCCGGCGACGCCGATGGCCACAACGACTACGACCTCAGCGTGCAGGTCAGCGATGGCCAGCGCACCAGCCAGGCCCCGCTGAAGGTACAAGTGCTTCCCTGGAACGACGGCGGCGCGGCGGGCCTGCCGCTGCCGCTCGCGGCGAGCGACGTGGCCCGCCCTGGCGACACCACGGGCCAGCCCGGGCTGCGCGTGCTCGACTGGGCCGGCTTCAAGGCCGCCCTGTCCTATACCTTCGACGACTCGCAGCCGTCGCAGATCGATCACTATCCGGACCTGAGGGCGCAGCGCGTCCGCGTCACCTATTACGTCAATCCGGTCGCCAACTGGTATCCCAACTACGACGCCACGTGGAAGGACGCGGTCGCGCAGGGTTCGGAAATCGGCAACCACACGACGCACCACTGCCGGGCCGCGGAACTGACCGACAACGATCCCAAAACCTGCCCGGCAAGCCTGGGCAGCGCCGGGGCCGAGTTCGACGACACCGGCGTCTACATCCGCACGAAGCTCGGGCAGTCCGCCGTCTGGACGTCCGCCTACCCGTTCGGCGACACGGACTACAAGGCCGCGGCCGCATCGCGCTTCCTCGTCTCGCGCGGCGTGTGGCCGGGCATGGTGGCAGCCGGCACGGGCAGCGACGCGCAGAACCTGCCGCTCGCCGAGTTCCCCAGCGACACGTCCAAATTCGACGCCGCCGCGAGCCAGGGCCGCTGGATGATCTATCTGTTCCACACGCTGCTGCCCACCACGCAGGACTGGGGCGGCGGCGTGGACATCGGCGCGGTCACCGGCAACATGGCCCACGCCAAGGCGCTGGGCACGGTATGGATCGACAGCGTGGTCAACATCGGCGCCTACTGGCGCGGCCAGCAGTTGCTGCAGGCAGCCACGCCCACGGCCAGTGCCGGCGTGACCACGTGGCGCTGGACGCTGCCGGCCAACTTCCCGACGGGCCGCAAGCTGCGCGTCGTGGTGAACGGCGGCACGCTGTCGCAGAACGGCAAGCCCCTGGCCTGGGATCGCCGCGGCTACTACGAGGTGTCGCTGGATGCGCAGTCGCTGAGCTGGGCGCAGTGACGCGTATAAAATGATTCCCCCGCGCGGGGAATCACTACATAGGCCCATGCAAGAGTTCTACAAGAAAGCGCTGGTTGCGCTCATCCTCGTCCTGGTGGCCAATGCGCTGGTCGCCTGGTTCTGCATCCGCCAAAGCCACCCGTCCGCCAGGCTCATTCCCAGGGAACGAAGCGACGTGCACTGGCGCCCGGACGTCATCACGGACGCCTTCCTGGGCGGCACGTCGACCATTCGCATCCTGGAACCGGGCCGCGCTGCGCTGCGCTTCGACTTCCGGGTCACGCCCGCCGCCAGTTATCCCTACGTGGCGGCCGAAATGCTGCTGGACGATGGCCAGGCCAAGGCGGGGCCGGCCGACTTGTCGAAGTACACCACCGTCACGTTCGTCGCCAGATGCGCGCCCGCCAATTCACTGCTGTTCAGCCTGTCCGCGTTCGACCCGGCCATCTCGACGCCGGGCCTGTTTCATACCTACCCGTCGCCACAAACCTACTTCTCCTGCAGCGAGCAGGGCACGCCGGTGTCGCTGGACCTGACCCGCCTGACGATTCCGCCGTGGTGGTTCCAGACGTCGAAGGTCGACCCGGCGCGCCAGTCCTACGATCTTGGGCAGGTCGGCAGATTCGTATTCGGCGTCACCCAGAAGAGCCCGCGCGACACCGATTCCAGGGTCGAGATCAGCGAATTCACGCTGCACGGCCACGACGAGCGCTACGGTGTCGCGCTGGCGGTCATCTCGGTGATCGGCTGGGGCGCGTTCGCCGTCTGGTTCTTGCGGGGACACTCGCGGGCACTCGTCGCCAGCCTGCAGTCGCAACTGAAAAACGACAGGCAATTCGTCGCCTACCGGCAGCTGACCCTGGAACCGTTCAGGGACAAGGAACAGGCTGCCATCCTGCACTACATCGGCACCCATTACATGAACCCCGACCTGGACATGGGCACGGTGACCGCGCGCATCGGCGCGGACCGCGAAAAGATCAACGAGATCCTGAAGTCGGAGCTCGGCATGACCTTCACGGCCTACGTCAATCAATTGCGGCTGACGGAAGCGGCGCGGCTGCTGACCGAGCAGGCCGGCACGCCCATCGCGGACATTGCATTTTCGGTTGGTTATGCGAACGTCTCGTACTTCAACAAGCTGTTCAAGGAAGAATACGGCTGCACGCCGGGGGCGTTCCGGCGCCATGGCACCCGTGTGAGGCCTGGCTGACGCCCAGGCGCCGCTCCAGGCCCGCCCGGACGTCCGGCCAGTCGAGGTCGGTGATCGCGAACAGCACGCTGTCGCGCACGTGCCCGGTCCACGTGACCCGTTCGCGCCGCAGCACGCCTTCGCGCACGGCGCCCAGTTTCGCGATGGCGGCCTGGCTGCGCACGTTGCGTGCATCCGTCAGCAGCTCGACGCGGCGCATGCCGCTCCCGAACGCGTGCGCCAGCATCAGGTATTTCGCTTCCGCGTTGACGGCCGTGGAGCGCACGTCCGGGTGGATGAACGTGCCGCCGATTTCCACGGTCTGGCGCGAGGGCTTGATGTTCAGGAAGCTGGTGGTGCCGACGACGGCGCCGCTCGCGACGGCGCGGATGGCGTAGGCGATCCAGCCGCCCTGCGCCACCTGTGCGTTGAGACTGTCCCAGAAGCCGTCGAAGCCGTCGCCATGCCCGTTGATCGCGAACAGCTGCCATGCGTCGGGGTCGCAATCGAGCGCGCCGCGCACGGGTGCGCGGAGCGTCTCGTCAAAAGGTTCGAGCCGCACGTGGCGGCCCGCGAGGGGGACGGGGTTCATGTCCCCCATGATAGCAGAGCGTTAATGAACAGAACGGCTGCGCCGCGGTGATGCCCGCGCCGGCACCCCGCGGCTGGTAGGCCTGCGCGGCCTGGTGGGTATCGTCGTATTCCTTGAAGCTGGCGATCTTGCCGCCGGCGACGCGGAAGATATGGCACCAGTCGCCGCTGAACTCGGCGCCGGTGGCCTTGACGACGAACGTGCCGTGGCCCTGCACGACCACCTGGTCATCCTGGGCGATGAAGCGGTCCGGCTGGAATTCGCGCGGTTCCTGGCACTCGGCCAGGATGCGGAAGAAGTCGGCCATCTCGCTCACGCCATGGCGTTTGCCGCTGAACGGAATGCCTTCCACTTCGGGCAGCTCCCAGTCGATGTCCTGCGCAGCCAGGCCGAGCAGCGTTGGGATGTCGCCCCTGCCGTACGCGTCGTACGCCTGCTTGATCAGGCTGATGTTGGCTTGCTCGTTCATGATCCTCTCCCTGAAAGTCGATGATCGGACTTCCAGTATCGCTTCCGCACCCGGGATTGCAAGCGCGGTCAGGCGGCGGGCGGCGCGCCGAACGTGCGGCGGATCACGTGGTCACGCTGAACGGCACGCCCACGTCGTTCCACGCGTCCGCCTCTTTCTCGAACCAGGCGGCGACCGTCGGGTGCTGGCGCAGCCAGCCGCGCGGCGTCTCGATGTCGATGCGGCCCTTCATGCGCAGGCGGACGGCGTCCACGTCGCCATCCACGCGCGCGTGCATGAACACGGCGGCCAGGCGCAATGCGAGCACCGCCTTGGCCAGGTCGGGGACGCCCAATACCTCCCTCACCTTGCGCAGGTTGCCCTTCTGGCCCAGCACGATGAGGCTCATCAGCCGCTGCTCGCGCGCCGTGAAACCGGGCAGGTCGGCGTGTTCGACGATGTAGGCCGCATGCTTGTGCGCGCCCGTGTGCGAGACGGCCTGTCCCACCTCGTGCAGCATGGCGCTGCGCAGCAGGTGGTGGACGACGGCTTCGTCCTGCGGCGCCAGCTTGTCGAACAGGGTCTTCGCGATGGCCGCCGTGCGCGCGGCGCGCTGCGCGTCGACGCCGAAGCGGCGCATGCAGTCCTGGATGGCCAGGTCGCGGCGGTCGTGGCGGTTGGCGCGCAGTTCCAGGTCGGACAGCACCCCGAGGCGCAGGCCGGCGTTAATCGCTGTCATGGCGGCTACCCCCAGTTCCTGCATCACGCCGATCAGGATCGACAGGCCGCCCGTCATCACGATCACGCGCTCGCGTTTCACGCCCGGCAGGTCGAACGCGTCGACGTGGCCAAGCTCGATGAGCCTGTCGCGCAGCGCGAAGAGGCTCGCCAGCGACATCGTGCCGTCGCCGATCCGGTTGCGCGAGATGACCTCGCTGATCGCGCGCATCGTGCCCGACGAGCCGTAGACCGCATCCCAGCCATGCTGGCGGTACTGGCCGGCCAGGTCTTCGAACTGGGCACGCGCCGCGTTGACGGCCGTTTCGAACGCGTCCGCGCTGATGTGGCCACCGCGGAAATACGTGGCGCTCTGCGGATGCGTGCCGGTGGTGAACGACTCGACGATGCGGATGTCGTCGCCATCCGCCGCGATGACTTCCGTCGAGCCGCCGCCGATGTCGATCACGAGCCGCCGCCCGGTGCGCCGGCCCAACGCACGTGCGACGCCCATGTAGATCAGGCGCCCTTCTTCCTCGCCGGAGATGATCTCGATCGGATAGCCGATCGCCTCTTCCAGGCGCGGCAGCACGGCCTCCGCATTGGTGGCCACGCGCATCGTGTTGGTCGCGACGACGCGCACCGCGTCCAGCCGGAACTGGCGCAGGATGCCGCTGAAGTCGCGCAGGGTGCGCAGCGCCGTCTCGACCGCAGCCTCCGACAGCGCATTGTCCGGGCCGAGGCCGGCCGCGAGGCGGATCGGGTCGCGCGCCGTGCGCACGATGTGGATCTGGCCCGCGATGGGCTCGCCGATGTGCAGGCGGAAGGAGTTTGAGCCGAGGTCGACTGCTGCGTACATGGAAGGGCTCGCATTGAGTGGCGTTGACGGCAGTATAGCGGCCCCCGACGCTCCCGCGTCTCCCGTTACGTCTTCAGGGAACGCCATCAACGCAGCGCCTCCTTCAGCACGCGCCCTTCCGCGCCCGCCGGACGGCGTACATGCAGGATCTGCGCCAGCGTCGGGGCGATGTCGACGACTTCCGCATAACCTGGCTGTTCGCCCGGCCGGATCCACCGTTTGCCCATGACCAGCAGGGGCACCGACGTGTCGTACTGCCACGGCGTGCCATGGCTCGCGCCCGACGAACCGCTGCCGAAGATCGTGTACGGCGTCGTCACGACCAGCAGGTCGCCGGACAGCTGGCTGTTCCACGCCCGCTGCATCAGCGTGCCGAGGCGCGATTTCGCGGCGACGCCCTGCTCCAGCTGCGTGCGCGTGAAGACTTCCGAGATGCCCGGCTGCGTCAGCAGGAACCTGGCGGCGGCGTTTTCCACGTCGGCACGGACAAGGCCGCGGCGCGCGATCGCCTCGTCGTCCAGGCGCACGTCGGGCAGCAGCGATGTCTTGACGAGCTTCGCGCCGTCGAAGCGCTCGGCCAGCGCGGCGTTCAGGTTTTCGAGCAGGGTCTTCGGATTCACGCGCAGGGCGTCCGCATGCTGCGTGCGCGCGAACTCGGCCGTGTTGGCGCAGCCGTGGTCGGCCGTCAGCACGACGAGGACGTTGTCCAGGCCGACGCGCTTGTCGAGGAACGCGAAGAATTCGCCGATCTTGCGGTCGATCCGCTGCAGGTGGTCGTGCGACATGCGGCTTTCCGGGCCGTACGCGTGATTCACGTAATCGTGGCCGGAGAGACTCACGCCCAGCAGGTCCGGCGCGCCGGTCGGATTGCGGCCCAGCTGCTCGCCGTCGACGGCGGCCTCCGCGAACTCGAGGGTCAGTTCATCCACGGCCGGGCTTACCTTCAAGCGGCCGTAATAGTCGGCGGCCGGCTTGCCGCTCTCGCTGTAAAACATGAAAGGAAAACGGTTCGGGTTGGACGTCGTCGCTTCCGGGTACGGGGCGTCGTCCGCGTAGGCCTTGTCGTCCAGCAGCGGCTTCCACGACTTCGCATAGTAGCGGTCCTGCGGTTTCGACGCGCGGAAGCGTTCGACCCAGGCCGGATGCTTGTCCATGTAATAGGTGCTGCTGGCAAAGTCACCCGTCTTGTCCATGTACATGTATGCGGTGCCCGTCTTGCCCGCGAGCAGGATCGCGCCGCGGTCCTTGCCGGAGACGGTCACGACCTTGCTGCGGTTGCCGGTGGCGTAGCGCAACTGGTCGCCGAGCGTGTCCACGCGCAGGTTCGCGGGCGACGTGCCGTCGTGCGGGTCCGTCTCTTCGTCGATGTAGTGGTAACGGGTGTCCTCGGTGCAATAGACCTGCTTGCCGTTCGAATCGATCCAGTTGTTGCCGATGATGCCGTGCCGGTACGGGTACGCGCCCGTCAGCACGGCCGAGTGGCCGATGGCCGTCACCGTGATCCCGTGCGCCTGGTGCGCATCCGTGAACGACGCGCCCTGCTCCAGCAGCCGGCGCAGGCCGCCGGGGCCGAATTGGTTGCGGTAGCGCTGGACCTGCTCGGCCGGCAGGCCGTCGATGACCATCACGACGACCAGCTTCGGCGGCTGCGCCTGCGCGGCGCCCTGGCCGGATGCGGCCGGCCTGTCGGCACCCGCCGCGGGGGCCAATGCGGGCAGCCAAAGCGCGCAACAGGTGATCAGGGTGAGCGAAGTCTTCAGCCAGGACGGTCTCATGCGGTCGGTCTTTCTGTCGGGTTGCTGGTGATTGGCAATCGTACATTGTATTAAGGCCAGATGTCAGTTCCGTGACAGCCCTCAGCCCGCGAAGTGCGCCGCCAGCCCCTGCTCCCGAAAACGCTCGACGACGAACTCGACGAACACGCGCGTCTTGGCAGGCAGCAGCCGCCGGTTCGAATAGTAGAGGAACAGCGGGCCCGTCTCCGCGTACCAGTCCGGGAGAATCCGCACGAGGCGCCCGTCCGCCAGCAGCGGCCCCGCGTGCGGCGCGGGTAACAGCGCGATGCCGAGACCGGCGGCGGCCGCATGCGCCATCGCCTCCGGATCGTCCAGCACGGCCACCGGGCGCGGATCGTAAGGCGCCACGCGGCCCGAGGCGTCGCGCAGCGTGAGTACCTGCAGCCGGCCCGTGCGGATCGAGCGGCGCGCGATGCCGTCGTGCGCGGCCAGGTCGTCCGGGTGCGCGGGCGTGCCGCGCCGGGCCAGGTAGTCGGGCGACGCCGCGAGCACGATGCGCACCCGCGCCAGTTCGCGCGCGACGACGCCCTGCGGCAGCTCGACACCGCCGCCGATCGCGACGTCGAACCCTTCCGCGATCAGGTCGACCTGGCGGTTATCGAAGTGCAGGTCGGGCAGCACATCGGGATAGCGGCGGCGGAATTCCGCCAGCATCGGCACGAAATGCATGCGTCCGACGGCCGGCGCCATCGCCACCTTCAACGGCCCCGCGGCGCGGTTGGCGCCCTGGCGCACGACGGCCATCGCGTCCTGGATGCGGTGCCAGGGCTCGGCCACCTCGCGCAGCAACTGCTCGCCCTCCTCCGTCAGACTCAGCTTGCGCGTGCTGCGCCGGAACAGGCGCACGCCCAGGTTCGCCTCGAGCCGGGCCACGTTCTTGCTGACGCCGGCCGGCGTGAGCCCGAGGCGCCGCGCAGCCGCCGAAAAGCCGCCGTCCTCGGCGCTGTAGATGAAGGAATCCAGATGCTCCATGGCCGACCTTTAACTAAGGGTTGAAAGTCTTGTGCTTTTTGACCGGCTAGTTTGAACCGGGAGTTGGAATGATACTGCAGACATCAACCACCCCAACCGAATGGAGAGCATCATGGCAAACACGAACCTGAACGACAAAGTCGCCTTCGTCACCGGCGGATCGCGCGGCATCGGCGCGGCCATCGTGGAGCGTCTCGCCCGCGACGGCGCGGCGGTCGCCTTCACGTACCAGTCGTCGGACGCCGCCGCGCAGGCGCTGGCCGGACGCATCGAAGCCGCGGGCGGCCGCGCCCTCGCCCTGCGCGCCGACGTGGCCGATGCGGAGGCGCTCGCCGCCGCCATCGACACGGCCGCCGCGAAATTCGGGCGGCTGGACATCGTCGTCAACAACGCGGGCGTCTTTCTCGGCGGCCACGTGACGGAATTCCCGCTCGCCGACTTCGACAAGACCGTCGCCGTGAACGTGCGCGCCGTGTTCGCCGCGGCGCAGGCCGCGGTGCGCCACCTCCCGGATGGCGGCCGCATCATCAACATCGGCAGCACGAACGCGCTGCGCATGCCGTTCGCCGGCGGCGCGGTCTACGCGATGAGCAAGTCGGCCCTCACCGGCCTCGCAAAAGGCCTGGCGCGCGACCTGGGGCCGCGCGGCATCACCGTCAACAACGTGCTGCCGGGGCCGGTCGACACGGACATGAATCCGGCCGACACGGATTTCGGCAAGTCGCTGCACGGCTTCATGGCCCTGCCGCGCCATGGCCGGCCGGAAGAAGTCGCGGCGATGGTCGCGTGGCTGGCGAGCCCGGAAGCGAGCTTCGTCACGGGGTCGGACCTGGCGGTCGACGGCGGCTTCGCGGCGTAAAACCGGGGTCAGAGCCCCGATTTTGGAAATTTCCCAAAATCGGGCTCTGACCCCGGTGTTCAGTCGACGCGCTTGACGGACTCGCGCACGACGAGGTTCAGCTGCGGCACCTCGATGTCGAGCATCTCGTGCCCGATCATCTTGACGATCGCGCGGCCCAGGCATTTGCCGACGTCGAACAGCGGCTGGCGCACGGTCGTCAGCGGCGGCGTCGTGTACATCGAGCTGTGCAGATCGTCGAAGCCGATCACGGAAATGTCCTCCGGCACGCGGATGCCACGCCGGTACAGCGCCAGCCGGGCGCCGTACGCGGTCAGGTCGTTCGCGCAGAAGATCGCGGAAAAGCGCTGGCCCGATTCCAGCAGGCGCTCGACGGCCAGCAGGCCACTCGATTCCTGGAAGTCGCCGCCGACGATCAGCTGCTGCTGTTCCTTGATGCCGTGCTTCGCCAGCGTGTCGCGGTAGCCGGCCAGGCGGGCCAGCGCATCCTGGTGGTCGGACGGGCCGGTGATGAACGCGATGTTACGGTGGCCCTGGTCGAGCAGATAGCTCACCGCCTCGCACGCGCCCCAATAGTTATCCAGGCAGAAACCGTACGCGCGCGGCGAACTCAGGTCGCGGCCGAAGGCGACGATGGGCACGCGCTGCGACAGTTTCAGGATCTGCGCATCCTTCAATTTACCGCTCAGGATGACGAGGCCGTCGACGCGGCGCGCGATCAGGAGCTCGATGCGCTCGGCCTCCTCGTCCGCATGCCAGTGGCCGGACACGATCAGCGGCGCGTAGCCCGTGCCCTGCAGGGCCTCGTCGATGCCGGCCATGGCGTCGGCGAAGTAGCCCGACACGAGCGACTGCGTCAGGACGCCGATCGTGCGCGAACTGCCCGTCTTGAGGTTCTGGGCCAGCACGTTGGGCTTGTAATTGAGCTTTTCGATGACGCTTTCGATGGCCTGGCGCTTTTCCTCCGACACCTTGGCGGTGCCGTTCAGGAAGCGCGAGACGGTTGCCGCGGACACGCCCGCCACACGGGCGACCTCGTGGACCGTGACCATCGGCGAACTGCTGGAATCCTTTTTCATGCGTTTCGGCCTGCATCTATACACGGCGGCTGCCGCGAAGCTCGTGAATATACACCAGACATGCCCGTTTGACATGTGGCATTGATGCTTGGAAGGAAAAAATGGTGTTGACACCCTGCCGATGACGCATGTACGATGAAATCGATTTCAAGCGAATTCCAAGTTCATTCTCATAACGACTACAACGCGCCATGACCGACTCCATCCGTTTTCCTTCCAACTTCACGTGGGGCGTCGCCACCAGCGCCTTCCAGATCGAAGGCGCCTTTGACGCCGACGGCAAGGGCCCTTCGATCTGGGATACGTTCTCGCACGATCCGGCCAACATCATCGACGGCAGCAACGGCGACGTCGCGTGCGACCACTACAACCGCTACCGCGACGACGTGGCGATGATGGCGTCGCTGGGCGTGAACGCCTACCGCTTCTCGATGGCGTGGGCGCGCGTGCAGCCGACCGGCAAGGGCGCATGGAATGAACCGGGCTTCGATTTCTACACGCGCCTGCTGGACGCGCTGGACGAAAAAGGCATCGTCGCGCACATCACGCTGTACCACTGGGACCTGCCGCAGGGCCTGCAGGACGACGGCGGCTGGATGTCGCGCGACACCGCGCACCGCTTCGCCGACTACGCGGCCGAAGTGGCGCGCCGCTTCGGCAACCGCGTGGCCAGCATCGCCACGCACAACGAGCCGTGGTGCACGGCGAACCTCGGCTACGGCAACGGCCAGTTCGCGCCGGGCGTCGCGGATAAAAAACAGGCGATCCAGGTGTCGCACCACCTGCTGCTGTCGCACGGCCTGGCCATGCAGGCAATGCGCGCGGTGAATCCCACCTGCCAGCTCGGCATCGTGCTGAACCAGTGGACCGCGGAACCGGCCACGGACACGGAAGCCGACCGCCGCCTGGCCGCACTGGAATGGGCCAATTCGATCGAGTGGTTCATGGACCCGATCTTCAAGCGCCGCTATCCCGCCCTGTCGCTGGAAGCGCATGGCGCGAACGCGCCGGTCGTGCATGCGGGCGACTTCGACATCATCGCCCAGCCGCTCGACTTCCTGGGCGTGAACTACTACCGCCGCGAAGTCATGAGCGCGGAAGTCCCGCCGCGCAAGCCGGAAGGTGGCCTGGGCTTCACCGACATGGGCTGGGAAATCTACCCGCAGGGCCTCACGGACCTGCTCGTGCAGCTGAAACTGGAGTACCCGGACCTGCCGCCGGTGTACATTACGGAAAACGGCATGGCCGCGGTCGACAGCGTCGGCGCCGACGGCCAGGTCAACGACACCCAGCGCGTGGAATACGTCCGCACCCACCTCGAGGCCCTGAAGGCCGCGATGGACGCGGGCGTGGACGTGCGCGGCTACTTCCTGTGGAGCCTGATGGACAATTTTGAATGGAATTCCGGCTACGAGAAGCGGTTCGGCATCGTGTATGTCGACTACGCGACGCAGCAGCGCATCCCGAAAGCGAGCGCGCTGTGGTACCGCGACTTCATCGCCGGTCAGCGCGCCGCATTGCGCGCAGCCTGACCCCCACGGGGGTGAGGTGAGAAAAACAGGAGACCGAGGAAGACATGAGGGATACCATGGATGATGTGCTTTTCGGCGGCGCCCGCCTGCTCGCCGACATCGGCGGGACGAACGCCCGCTTCGCGCTGCAGCGCGGCCCCGGCCGCATCGAGGAAATCGCGACGCTGGCCTGCGCCGCCCACGCCACGTTCACGGATGCCGTGCGTGCCTACCTGGCCGGCCATCCCGGCGCCGCCCGTGAACTGCGCCATGCCGTGATCGCGATCGCGAATCCGGTCGAGGGCGATTTCATCAAGATGACGAATCACCACTGGCAGTTCTCGATCGACGCCGCGCGCCGCGACCTCGGCCTCGACACGCTGCTCGTCGTGAACGACTTCGCCGCGCTGTCGATGTCGGTGCCCAGCCTGGCGGACGCGGACCTCGAACAGGTCGGCGGCACCCGCGTGAGCCCGGACGCCGTGATCGGCCTCGTGGGCGCCGGTACCGGCCTCGGCGTCGGCGGCGTGATTCCCGACGCCGGCCGCTGGAAGGTGCTGCCCAGCGAAGGCGGCCACGTCGCGTTCTCGCCGTCGAACGCGCGCGAACAGGCGATCCTCGCCTACTGCTGGACGAAATGGGACCACGTGTCGGCCGAGCGCCTGATCTCGGGCCCGGGTCTCGCCACCATCCACGAGGCGCTGTGCGCCATCGACGGCGTCGCGGGCGCAGCGCTCGAACCGGCGCAGGTCGTCGAGCGCGGCCTGGCGGGCGATGCACTGTGCGCGGAAGTGCTGGACGTCTTCTGCGGCGCGCTGGGCACGATGGCCGCGAACGTGGCCGTGACCCTGTGCGCGCGCGGCGGCATCTACATCGGCGGCGGCGTCGTGCCGCGCCTGGGCGAGTTCTTCGCGAAGTCGTCGTTCCGCGCCCGCTTCGAGAACAAGGGCCGCTTCACCGACTTCTGCAGGCAGATCCCGGTGTACGTGATCCACGCGCCCTACCCCGCCCTGGCCGGCGCCGCCGCGATGCTGGACCAGCAGCTGGTCGACGCCCGCGCTGCGTCCCAGCGCGCCCCGATCGACTCCGTCACGGCGGCCCATCATGCGCACACCTGACCGCATCAGCCACCCGTTGCTGTGGGTACCCACCGGGTACTTCACGATGGCGATGGGCTACATCATGCTGACGAGCGTCACCGCCATCATGTTCAAGAACATCGGCATGGACAATACGCGCGCCGCCGCGTATTCGAGCCTGCTGATCTTCGCCTACACGGCAAAGCCGCTGTTCGCGCCGTTCGTCGAGATGTACCGGACGAAGAAATTCTTCGTGCTGCTGATGCAGGTGCTGATCGCGCTGGGCTTCGCCGGCGCCGGGCTGGCGATGAGCCTGCCCAACTGGATGGTGGTGATGCTGTCGCTGTTCGTCCTGATGTCGTTCATCGGCGCGACGCAGGACATCGCCAGCGACGGCGTCTACGTGACGTCGCTCGACACGCGCACGCAGGCGCTGTACTGCGGCGTGCAGAGCCTGTCGTGGAACGTCGGGCCGATCGTCGCTTCCGGCTTCCTCGTCTACCTGAGCGGGCGCCTGCACACGGAGGTGTTCCACCACGATCCGAAGGTCTTCGGGCCAGACTGGATGGACGCGTGGCGCGTGATCTTCTTCATCGTCGCCGGCCTCGTCCTCGTGATGGCCGCCTGGCATGCGCGCGTGATGCCCGAGGGCGCGCGCGCGGAAAACACGCCGACGAACGTGCGCGGCGCCGCCGTCATCCTGCTGGATTCGTTCGTCACGTTCTTCCAGAAGCGCGACGTGTGGAAGATGATCGCCTTCGCGTTCCTGTTCCGCTTCAGCATCGGCATGCTGGAAAAAATCGGCCCCTTCTTCATGGTCGATTCGGCCGCGAAGGGCGGTCTCGGTCTCTCCAACGAGAGCCTGGGCATCATCTACGGCACGTGGGGCCTGATCGCGGTGCTCGCCGGCTCGCTGCTGGGCGGCATGTTCGTCGCGAAGCGCGGCCTGAAGCGCACGCTGTTCATCCTGTGCTGCGCCGTCAACATCCCGAACCTGACCTTCCTCGCGATGGCCATGGCGCTGCCCTCGGATCCGTGGACGATCGCGGCCGGCGTCATCGTGGAAAAATTCTTCTACGGTTTCGGCTCGGTCGGCTACATGATCTACCTGATGCAGCAGCTCGCGCCGGGCAAGTACACGACGACGCACTATGCGTTCGGCACGGGCCTGATGGGACTGTGCATGATGGTCACGGGCTCGCTCAGCGGCATGCTGCAGGAATACCTGGGCTACGTCAGCTACTTCGTCGCGGTCATGATCGCCACGATCCCATCGTTCCTCGCCACGTGGTTCGCGCCGTTCCACCACGACGACGGCATGGGCGCCGGCGGCGACAGCGTCAAGCACGCGTCGGCCGCCAATGACGCAAACGCCTCTCACCGCGCGGCCTGAGACCCAGGCCGTCATTTCAAGCCGGGCCGCGTGCCCGGCTTTTTTTCGCCCGCAATCTCGCTTGCCTGAGAGATGTTGCCTAAAACCGGGCTCTGACCCCGAAGTCTCGACTTCGGGGTCAGATCGGGTCGGTCGCCAGCTTCGAGCGCCGCACGGGTGCGCGGATGCCGTAGCGCTGCGCCGACTGGCGCACGAGGTTTTCGAACCACGGCGGCGCGTCCGGCGCGATCACGATGGTGCGCAGCAGGCGGTCGGCGTCGATGGGCACGACGATGCCGGGCTGGCGCAGGTCCGGTGCGGACGCATCGCGGGTGCGATCGATGATCACGCGCACCTCCTTTTCGTATTCGTAGGCCTTGGTCTTGTAGGCGAAGATGCGCGTGTAGTCCGGCGAGACGTCCAGCTTCGGGTCGCTCCAGTGCTTCACGTATTCCACGCGGGCGATCGAGATCTTGTGCTCGGCGATGTGTTCCACCGTGTCCGCGAGCTGGCCGACCGTCGTCGTCAGCGCCACCGCGCATTCCGACTTGCCATATAACGCCCACATGGCCGCGCTGTCGTCCTGGTTGCGGTGCCAGCAGTTGATGAAGACGGATTCGCGCATGCGCCGCTTGAACTGCTCGTAGTCGTAGTCGATCTCGCCGCGCGCGTGCGCTTCGCTGATCTGGGCGCGCAGCGACGGCGTGAACGCGCCTTCGAACTTGTCGCTGAAATGGTCGGCACGGCAAAAGAACAGCGTGGAATTCTCGAAGAAATCGAACAGCTTGGCCGCGTCGAGATAGCGCCACAGCACAGTGTCGCTGCGCAATGGTTCGCCCGCGCTGCGCCGGTCGGCGCGCGCAAGATCGACGATGGTGCCAGCTGCAATATCCATGGCTTGAAACTCAGGTTTACCTCGGTTGTATACCTGATTGTAGTGCGTGCGCGTCCCCCGTCATCGAACAGCCGTGCGCGTGTAGGACTATGCCGATCCAGCCTTCAGCAGCGGATAGGGATTGATGGCTCCGCCCGCCGTATAGATGCCGTAATGCAAGTGCGGCGGCGTGGTCGCGGCGTTGCCGGTATTGCCAACATAGCCGAGGATGCTGCCCATCCGCACGCGCATGCCCGCGCGCACGTCGCCGTAGCGGTCCAGGTGCGCATAGTAGTGGCGCTGGCCGCCGGGGGTCCCAGCACCCAGACGACCTGCCCGCCCAGCCGGTTGGTCCCCACGCGCAGCACGATGCCTTCCGTGCTCGACAGCACGGGCGTGCCCCGCTGCGCGAAGATGTCGATGCCCTCGTGCCTGCGCCCGCCGCTGCGCGCGCCGCCCCACGTATCGGCCAGTTGCGCCGCCTTCACGCCGGCCACGGGCACCGGCAACGCCGCCGGCGCCGGCAGGGAGCCGAGCCGGATCGCGTAGACGACGTCGTCCACCCACGGGCGCAGGATGCCCTCGGCGGCGAGCAGGAGGACGGCGATGAGGAGGCTGCGCAGCAGGGTTCGCATGCGGGGCAGATGGGGATGGCCGTCCCGAATCACAGGGGACACACGTCGTCGAGCCCGCAATCGCCCCCCACATGGGTAGAATAGTTAAACATGAAGCCCGGCGCCGACACAATGCTCATCCACAGGACACATCGGTACGTCAATATCGCAGCAGCCATCAGCATAGCTGTACTGCTCGCAGGCATCTCCACGCTTGCCGTCGGCATCCAGCGCACGGCTGCGTCCTGGCGCTGGGTCAACCACACGCGCGAAGTGCTGCAGCACGTGCAGGGCACGCAAAGCCTGATCAACGAGGCCGATGCGCTGCAGAAATCGCTGCGGCTCGAATACAGCCGGCGCGACGATGCGGAATTCCAGGAGCGCCTGACCGCCCTGCCGCACGCACTCCAAACGCTGACACAACTGACCAGCGACAATCCGAC
The DNA here is from genome assembly GCF_052056005.1 of Massilia sp. GER05. Taxonomy (NCBI): domain Bacteria; kingdom Pseudomonadati; phylum Pseudomonadota; class Betaproteobacteria; order Burkholderiales; family Oxalobacteraceae; genus Massilia; species Massilia sp. GER05. The sequence continues at coordinate 5,345,971 of NZ_CP178858.1, forward strand.
CCAGCAGCGTACACTGGCCGACCTGCGCCGGCTGCTGGACGAGTACGTGCGCAACCTGCGCACCGGCATGGAGCGCGCCATGGCCTATCCCAGCAAGGACGACGAGCGGGCCTTGCGCCAGGCGATCGCCCTGCGCATCGCCGCGTTGCTGGCCGAGGAAGAGCGGCTGCTCGTGCTGCGCGACGCGGCCGCGGGCACCGACCGCGCACGCACGATCGCGGCCGCCGGCGCCGTGTCCGTGCTGTCGGTCGCGCTGCTGTTCTTCGTCCGGGCGATGGCGCGCCGCGACGCCGACTTTCTTGCCGACCAGCGGGCCAATCTCGACGCGACCCTGCGCAGCATCGGCGAAGCCGTGATCGCCGTCGACGTGTTCGGCCGCGTGCGGTTCATGAACCGGGTGGCGGAACAATTGCTCGGCTGCGAAGAGGCGCAAGCGCGCGGCCAGTTGCTGACGACGGTATTCCGCATCGCCGGCTCGCGCAGCGACGACGACGCACTGGCCGCCGCGCTGCGGGCGGCGCTGCGCGAAAAGCAGGCCGTGACGGGCATTCCGATTACCGGCAGCAGCTCCGCGCACCCGGAGCGGATGCGCGCGTGGCAGCTCAACTGCCAGCCGCTCCTCGTCGATGGCGAGGTGCGCGGCGCCGTGATGAGCATGCTGGACGTGACGGCGCTGAAGCGCGCCCAGCGCGAACTCGGCGACGCCAACCTGTTGCTCGAACACCGCATCCAGGACCGCACGGAGCAGCTGGCGGAGGCCAATATCGAGTTGCGCGCCTTCGCCCACACGATCGCGCACGACCTGCGCGCGCCGCTGCGCAACGTGCAGGGCTACGCGGCCGCGCTGCTGGAAGACGAGGCGGCCACGCTGAGTGCGAAGGGCGAACGGTTCCTGCGCCGCATCCTCGCCGTCAGCCAGCACATGGACCGGCTCGTGACGGACCTGCTCGCCTACAGCCAGCTGGCGCGCGCCGAGCTGCGCCTGCAACCCGTCGAACTGGACCGTGTCGTGCAGCTCGCGCTGGGCGACATGGAGATGCAGATCGCGGCGGCCGGCGCCCGCATCGAGGCCGCCTCCCCGCTGCCCACGGTGCTCGGCAACGAAGCGGTCCTCGTGCAGGTATTCGAGAACCTGATCGGCAACTCGATCAAGTTCGTCGCCCCGGACGTGACGCCGCACGTGCGCATCGATGCCCGCGTCGACGCCGACGCGGCCTGGGTGCGCATCGCGGACAACGGCATCGGCATTCCGGAAGACAAGCGCGAGCGCGTGTTCGACGTGTTCGAGCGCCTGCACGGCGAAGACCAGTACCAGGGCACGGGCATCGGCCTCGCGATCGTGAAGAAAGGCGTGGAGCGCCTGGGCGGCACGATCCGCGTCGAACCGGCGCCGGATGGAACCGTGTTCCGGCTGTGCCTGCAACGGCCGCGTCCGCAACCCCGGCCGGCCGCCGCGCCGGCGGATGCGCCGCCGGTGGCCTGACGCGGCCTGTCATATTACGGCTACAATAGGAAGCCTTGCACCACGACAAGCCCCGTCCGCGACCCCACCATGCCCCTGCGCTTCCTCCTCCTCGACGACAATCCCGACGACCGCCTGCTCGCCCGCCGCGAACTCGAACGCCATTTTCCGGAGTGCCAGTCGACGGAAGTGGGCGACCGCGCAGGCTTCGAACAGGTCGCCGAAGCCGGCTTCCCGTTCGACCTCGTCATCACCGACTACCAGATGCGCTGGACGACGGGCCTGGACGCGCTCAAGCTGATCAAGGCGCACGTTCCGCAACTGTCCGTCATCATGTTCACCGCGACGGGCACCCAGGAGATCGCGGTGGAAGCCATGAAGCACGGCCTGGACGACTACGTCATCAAGAGCCCGCGCCACTACGCGCGGCTGCCCGTCGCCGTGCGCACCTGCCTCGACCGCACCGAGATCCGCTCGCGCGCCATCCGCAGCGAGACGCGGCTCGCATCGCTGCTCGAGAACATCCAGGTGGGCGTCTTCCGCATTTCGCTCGAAGGGGAGATCGAGGAAGGCAACCGCGCGTTCTGGAGCATGCTGGGCCTCGGGTCCGGCGAATTCACGAAGGCGGCGCACCACCCGCTGATCGAGGATGTGCGGCAGCACATACCGGAACTGAAGGCGACGCTGGATGCGGCCGACCTGCAGCTCGACGCGGGCGACCTCGACATGGGCGGCCGCGCCTTCAAGGTCAAGCTCGTGCGCGTGCGCGTGAACGGGCACGACGCGGTCGACGGCATCGTGGACGACGTAACATCGCTGCGCCGCGCCGAACTGGAGATCCTGCGCCTGAACGCCGACCTGGAACAGCGCATCGCCACGCGCACGCGCCAGCTGCAGGAGGCGAACGAGGCGCTGGAGACGTTCGGCTTCTCCGTCTCGCACGACATGCGCGAGCCGCTGCGCACGATCCAGGGCTATGCCAATGTCCTCAAGCAGGATTTCGCCGAGGGCCACCTCGACAAGGCGAGCCTGTACATCGGCCGCATCGAGGCCGTCGCGCACCGCGTCGACACGATGGTGTCCGATTTGCTCGAATTCGCGCGCCTGTCGCGCACCGAGATCGCCACCGAAAACGTCGTCGTCACCGAAGCGCTGCACGAAGTGACGGCCGCGCTGCACGCCGAGATCCAGCAGGCGAAGGCCCGGCTGCAGATCGACGTGCCGGACGGCCTGACCGTGCGAGCGCACCGCCGAGACGTTCGTGCAGGCGCTGACGAACCTCGTGTCGAACGCCGTCAAGTTCGTGCGGCCCGGCGAGACGCCCGTCGTGCGCATCGGCGCCAGCGCAGCGGGATCGATGGTGCGCGTCACCGTGGCCGACGACGGCATCGGCATCGCGCCGCCGGCCCAGGCCCGCATCTTCAACGTGTTCGAACGCCTGCACAGCGAGGAGGAATACCCGGGCACCGGGATCGGCCTCGCGATCGTCAAGAAGGGCGTCGAGCGCATGGGCGGCCGCGTCGCCGTGGAGTCGGCGCCGGGCAGCGGGGCCACGTTCGCGGTCGACCTGCCCGCGCCGCCGGAGCCCGTGTGACGTTCGCCGCCCTCCTCGTCGACGACAGCCCGGACGACCGGGCGCTCGTCGCGCGCGAGCTGGGGCGGCATTTTCCCGACGTCCGCATCACCGAGGCGGGCAGCCCGGAGACGCTGGCCGCGGCGCTCGATGACGGCCGCTTCGACATCGCCATCACGGACTACCGCCTGCGCTTCACGGACGGCATCACGGTCCTGCGCGAGCTGAAACGCCGCTTCCCCGCGCGTCCCGTGATCATGTTCACGGCGAGCGGCAACGAGGAAATCGCCGTCGAGGCCATGAAGGAAGGCCTCGACGACTACATCACCAAGACGCCCAAGCACTACCCGCGCATCGGCTATGCGGTGCGCGCCTGCCTCGACAACGTGGCGCAGCGCGCGCGGGCCGAACAGGCGCAGGCGCGCCTGGAGATCGCGCTGCGGTCGGCCGGGATGGCGACGTGGCAGTACGATCCGCGCGACCGCACGATCGCCGCCTCCAGCGACCTCGGGCCGATGCTGGGCCAGCCGCCCGGCCATGCGCCGGCGACCGTGGACGCCTGGCTGGCCGACATCCACGACGAGGACCGGCCCCACGTGATCGACGCGTGGAAGGCCGCGTTCGCGGGTGCGGACCACTACCGCATGCAATACCGCTTCCGCGGCGCCGACGGCATCGTGCGCTGGATCGCGTCGAGCGCGCGCGTGCTGCGCGGCGCGGACGGCAAGCCGTCCATGGTGATCGGCACGGCGCGCGAAGTCACGGCCGACATCGAGACGCGCCAGAACCTGGAACGCAAGACCGGGGAACTGGAACGCGCCGACCGCCAGAAGAACGAATTCCTGGCGATCCTCGCGCACGAGCTGCGCAACCCGCTGGGCGCCGCGCGCTATTCGATCGCGCTGCTGCGCCAGGCCCCGGACGACGCCGCCGCGCGCGCCCGCGCCATCGACGTGATCGACCGCCAGATCGGCCACATGGCGAAGATGCTGGACGAGCTGCTGGACCTGAGCCGCATCGCCCACAACCGCATCGAACTCGAACGGGCGCCGCTCGACGTGCGCGGGATCGCCGAACTCGCGTGCGAGAACGCCCTGCCCGCGCTCGAGGGCAAGGGCCACGGCCTGCGCCTGTCGCTGCCGGCGGAACCGGTCATGGTCGTCGGCGACGAGGTCCGCCTGACGCAAGTCGTCGCCAACCTGCTCGTCAATGCCGCCAAGTTCACGCCGGCGCCGGGACACATCGAGGTGCGCGTGGCGCGCGAAGACCTGGACGCGGTGATCGAGGTCGCCGACGACGGCATCGGCATCGCGCCGCACCGGCTGGACGGCGTGTTCGAGATGTTCTCGCAGGGCGAGACGAAGGCACACGGCGGCACGCCCGGCCTGGGTATCGGCCTCGCGGTCGTGCGCTCGCTCGTCGGCCTGCATGGCGGCACCGTGCGCGCGTTCAGCGCGGGCGCGGACCAGGGCACGCGCATCCGCGTGACCCTGCCCGCCCTCGCGCAATCCGCGCCTGCCGCCGCATCCGGCGCACCGGCGGCCGACGGCGGCGCCCGCGGCCTGCGCGTGCTGCTCGCGGACGACAATGCCGACGCGGCGAACCTGCTGGCGCTGCTGCTGGAAGCCGAGGGACACACGGTCCACACGGGGTTCGACGGCATCACCGCGATGGCACTGGCCGAAGCGCACCGCCCGGACGTGATGGTGCTGGACATCGGCATGCCGGGCGCGAACGGCTACGAGGTCGCGCGCTGGGTACGCGAACAGCCGTGGGGCGCGGCCGTGCGGCTCGTCGCCGTGACCGGCTGGGGCATCGAGCACGACGGCGGCCAGGCGCTGGACGCGGGCTTCGACGTGCGCCTGGTGAAGCCCGTCGACATGGCGCAGCTGCTCGCTGCCGTCAGTGGTTCCCCACCGGGATGAGCGCCGGCTTGTCCTTGTCCTTCAGCAAGAACACGACGAAGCGCGCCGGCTTCGTCTTGCTCGCATTGCGGCCGACCGTGTGCACGTCGCGCGGCCCTTCATAAAAAGTCTCGCCGGCGCGCAGCGTCTTTTCCTTGCCGCCCTCCACACCCATGACGATGGTCCCTTCGAGCACGTAGACGAAGCCGTGCGCGTCGTGGCGGTGCACGGGGTCGGCCGCGCCGGGCGCGTAGTCGACGGTGAGCGTCATGACTTCCTTGCCCGGCGCGTCGGACAGGGCCTGGTTCATCAGCGTCTTGACGACGGGTTCGGGCGGGGCCGCGTGGGCGAGCGTCGCGCAGGCGGCCAGGGCGAGGGGAAGGTGGCGGAACATGATCGAGGTCCTTGTTGTGCGTGAAAACGCCAGTGTAGACAGCGCGCCCGCCCTGCGACAGGCGCCGGCGGGGACGCAAGCCGGTGCCGCAAAAACACCAATCGGCGCGGGCGGCGCTGGCAGGAAACCGGGGATTCTTGTCATTGCCGCTGGAAGGGAGCAGGCCTACCATCGGCGTACTTGCGTACCGACAGGACAGCCGTGCCCCGCAGCCTCACTTCCGTTCTTCCCAGCCCCGACCGCAACGACGCGCTGGCCTCCAGCTTCGCCACGACGTATGCGGGCGTGGTCGCATTCATGGCCGTCGTCCACGAAGGGAGCTTCGCCCGGGCGGCCGAGCGGCTCGGCATCGGGCGCTCCGCCGTCAGCCGCAGCGTGCTGAAACTGGAGACCCAGCTCGACACGCGGCTGTTCCTGCGCACGACGCGCAGCACGGCCCTCACGGCCGAGGGCCAGCGCTTCTTCGAGGGCTGCCGGCCCGGCGTCGACCGCATCTTCCAGGCGCTCGACGAGATGCGCGAGCTGCGTACGGGCATCCCCCGCGGGCACCTGCGCATCTCGTCCACCGTGGGCTTCGGGCGCAAGATCGTCGCGCCGCTGCTGAAGGATTTTCATGCGCGCTACCCGGACATCACCGTGGACCTGATCCTCGACGACCGCCCCACCGATTTCACGTCCGACCGCATCGACGTGGCCTTCCGCAACGGCCGCATGGACGACAGCCAGATCGTCGCCAAGAAGCTCGTCCCGATGCGCATGCTCGTGTGCGCATCGCCCGCGTATGCGCAGCGCCACGGCCTGCCGCGCACGCCGGACGAACTGGCGGGTCACGGCTGCGTCAACTTCCGCTTCGCGTCGGGCCGCCTGTTCGACTGGGAATTCAAGGTCGACGGCGCCGTGCACAAGCACACGCCGCAAGGATGGATCTGCTTCAACGACGCCGACCTCGTGCTGCAGGCCGTCCTCGACGGCGACGGCATCGCGCAGATGGCCGGCTACCAGATCCGCGACCACCTGCGCGCCGGGCGCCTCGTCGCCTGCCTGGCCGAGTACGCGCCGGACGACCGCGGCCACTTCCTGTGCTACCTGAGCCGGCACCACATGCCGATGCGCGTGCGCGTCTTCGTCGACGACATCTCGCAGCGCATCCGCGCCCTCGGCCTCGACGATCCCGACCTGGCGGGCGGAGGCCAGCCATGAGCCGGACCGCCTGGGCATGCGCGCTCGGCGCCATCCTGCTGTGGGCGCTGTTCGCGGCCCTCGTGCGCCTGGCGGGCGACGCCCCGCCGCTGCTGCTGACGGGCGTCGCGCTGTGCTGCGGCGGCCTCGCTTCCATCCACCGGTGGCGCGAATGGAGGGTGCCGGCCGCCATCCTGGGTTTCGGGATCGCCAGCCTGTTCCTGTACCACGCGAGCCTCGTGGCCGCGTTCCGGCTCGCGCCGATCGCCGAGGCGAACCTGCTGAATTATCTGTGGCCGCTGTTGATCGTCGTGCTGGCCCAGCGCGCCGTGCCGCTGCGGCGGCGCCAGCTGGCCGGCTGCATCATCGCCTTCGCGGGCGGGGCGCTCGTCATCGCGCCGTCCGCGCCCACCGTCACGCATCTCGCCGGCTACGCGCTCGCCGTGCTCGCGGCGTTCACGTGGGCCGTGTATTCGCTGGCGCCGTCCCGCCTGCCCGCCTATTCGTCCTGGGCCACGGGCGGTTTCTGCCTCGGCGCCGGCCTGCTCGCGCTGGCGGCGCACGCGCTGTTCGAACCGCCGTACCGGCCGTCCGGGACGGAGCTCGCCGGCATGGCCGCCATCGGCATCGGGCCGCTCGGTCTCTCGTTCGTCCTGTGGGACCGCGCCATGCGCCTGGGCCGCGCGGCGACGATCGGGTCTCTGTCCTACCTGACGCCCGTGCTGTCCACGCTCGCGCTGGCCGTCACGGGCGCCGTGGCCGCAGGCAGCTGGTGGCGCCTGGGACCCGCGCTGCTGCTCGTCGTCGCCGGGGTGCGCCTGTCGCGCTGATTGGTGCGCTCATTGGTGCGCTCATTGGTGCGTTTTCGGCACCACCGTGCGGCCGGCCAGCCGCCTACCGGCCGCGCGGCGCGCTGCCTACACTCCTGTCGTACCACAACCACCAAGGAGAACGAGATGACCCAGCGTATCAACTACCTCAAGCAGTCCCCCGCCCTCTTCAAGAAGCTCGTCGAGCTGGGCACCCTGATCAACGACGGCAGCATCGAGGAAAGCATCCGCGACCTCGTCGCCATCCGCGCGTCGCAGATCAACGGCTGCACCTTCTGCATCGACATGCACGTGAAGCAGGCCACGATCCACGGCGAGCGCGCGCTGCGCCTGCACCATCTGGCCGCGTGGCGCGAATCGACCCTGTTCGCCCCGCGCGAACGGGCGGCGCTGGCGTGGACGGAAGCGCTGACGACGCTGTCGCGCCAGGGCGTGCCGGACGAGATCTACGAGCGCGTGCGCACCCAGCTCACGGAGCAGGAACTCGTGGACCTGACGTACGAGATCATGGCGATCAATGCGTGGAACCGCATCAACGTCGCGTTCCAGGCGGTGCCGGGTTCGTACGACAAGGACTTCGGCCTGGACCGCGCCAACCTCGCCTGACAAGGAGACATCCATGAACATCGTCGTCATCGGCGGCACGGGCCTCATCGGCAGCAAGCTCGTGACCCTGCTGCGCGCCCGCGGCCATGAAGCGCTGGCCGCGTCCCCCAACTCGGGCGTGAACACGCTGACGGGCGAAGGCCTGGACGCCGCGCTGGAAGGCTGCGACGTCGTCGTGGACGTGGCGAACTCGCCGTCGTTCGCGGACGACGCCGTCCTCGAATTCTTCACGACCTCGGGCCGCAACCTGCTGGCCGCCGCACGCCGGGCGGGCGTGCGGCACCACGTGGCCTTGTCCGTCGTCGGCACGCAGCGCCTCGCCGAGAGCGGCTACTTCCGCGCCAAGATCGCGCAGGAAGAGCTCATTCGCGCATCAAGCCTGCCGTACACCATCGTGCACTCGACGCAGTTCTTCGAATTCCTCGGCGCGGTTGCAACTGCGGCCGCGGCGGCGGGCCAGGACGACACGATCGCCCTGTCGCCCGCGTTCATCCAGCCCATCGCCTCGGACGACGTGGCGGCGGCGCTGGCGGATGTGGTCCTCGGTGCGCCCGTGAACGGCATCGTCGAGATCGCGGGGCCGGACCGCTTCCGCCTGTCCGACCTCGTGCGCGACTACCTCGCGGCCAGGGGCGACACGCGCACGGTGCGCGCCGACGTCCACGCGCGCTATTTCGGCGCGGAGCTCAAGGAGGACACGCTGGTGCCGCAGGGCCCCGCGCGCCTCGGCGCCAGCCGCATCGGCAACTGGCTGCAGGCTCAGGCGCCGGCGCCGGCGAGCCGCTTGCGGTAGGCCGAAGGCGTCTCGTCCAGGTGGCGCCGGAACGCGGTGCACATGCGGTCCTCGTCGCCGAAGCCGCACTGGCGGGCGATCTGGGCGAGATTCGCTTCCGACTGTTCCAGCATGCGCTTCGCCGCGCCGATGCGGAACAGTTCCACCGCCTTCGCCGGCGGGCGGCCGGTCTTCTGCTTGTAGACGCGGGCGAAGTTGCGGGCACTCATATGGACCTGGGCGGCCAGGCGTTCCACGGTGAGACCGGCGTCGTGCAGGTTGTCGAGGATCCAGCCGTGCAGCGCGTCGAATGCCGCATCGTCGCGCACCTGGGCGCGCAGCAGTTCGCTCTCCTGCGCCTGGCCGCCGGCGCGCTTCATGAACACGACCAGTTCGCGCGCGACGTCCATCGCGAGCGCGCGCCCGCAATCTTCTTCGACGAGCGCCAGCGCGAGGTCGATGCCGGCCGTGACGCCCGCCGACGTCCACACGGGATCCTGGCGCACGAAGATCGCCTCGCGGTCCACTTCGAGCGCGGGGAAGCGTTGTTCCAGCACGTCCGCCATGTTCCAGTGCGTCGCCACGCGCCGTCCATCCAGCAGCCCGCCCTGCGCGAGCAGGAACGCGCCCGTGCACACGGACGTGACGCGGCGCGCATGCGGCGCGGCGCCGGCGATCCAGTCGACCGTCGTGCCCACGTCCGCGAGCACGGCCGCGATGCCCGGCGCACCGGGCACGAGGATCGTGTCGAGCGCGCGCCCCGCGAACTGCGCGGCCGGCAGCGTGTCGAGTGCGACGCCTTCGGCCGTCACCACGAGGCCGCCGTCCACGCTGACCGTGTGCCGTTCGTACGGCACGAGACCCCGCTCCGCCATCCGCTTGGCGGCGCACCAGAACACGGTCTGCGGCCCGGTCAGGTCGAGCAGACCCATGCCCGGGAAGGCGACGAACAGGACGAGGGGGGAAGCAAAGACAGGGGTCATCGTATGTACGGCTGGGTGGATCCTGCGATCTTACTGTGCGTGCGGGCGATGTCAAGCCGCGGCACCGCCTGCACCGGAATCGTGCGGCGCAGCCGTATTCCGCTGGCACGCTTCTTGATACGACTTCCGTGTCGACATCACGGAAGGCGGCCATGACAGACTTTTTCAACGAGATGACGGCGGACGGCGCGGGCGCCGTGCGCGACCACTATCGCGCCTTCGACGACTGGCTCAGGCACCAGCCGCCCGAGCGGATCGAACGCAAGCGCGCCGAGGCGGACCTCACGTTCCGCCGCGTCGGCATCACCTTCGCCGTGTACGGCGACGGCGCCGGCACCGAGCGGCTGATCCCGTTCGACACGATCCCGCGCATCATACCGGCGCACGAGTGGGCGCGGCTGCAGGCGGGCCTCGCGCAGCGCATCAAGGCGCTGAACATGTTCGTGCACGACATCTACCACGGCCAGGACATCGTCCGCGCCGGCATCATCCCGGCGCAGCAGATCTACCAGAACGCGCAGTACCGCCCGGAGATGCAGGGCATCAGCGTGGCGTCCGACATCTATGCGCACATCGCGGGCGTGGACATCGTGCGCGCCGGCGAAGGCGAGTTCTACGTCCTGGAAGACAACCTGCGGGTGCCGTCCGGCGTGTCGTACATGCTGGAAGACCGCAAGATGATGATGCGCCTGTTCCCGGAACTGTTCGCGCGCCACCGCGTCGCGCCCGTGGAGCACTATCCCGACATGCTGCTGGAGAACCTGCGCTCCGTCGCGCCGGCCGGCGTGCTCGACCCGACCGTCGTCGTCATGACGCCCGGGACCTACAACTCGGCCTACTTCGAGCATGCGTTCCTCGCGCAGCAGATGGGTGTCGAGCTGGTCGAGGGCAAGGACCTGTTCGTGGACGCCAACGCCGTGTACATGCGGACGATCCGCGGACCGCGCCGCGTCGACGTGATCTACCGCCGCCTCGACGACGATTTCCTCGATCCCCTGGCATTCCGCGCCGATTCCACGCTGGGCGTGCCGGGCCTCCTCTCCGTCTACCGCGCCGGCCGCGTCACGCTGGCGAATGCCATCGGGACCGGCGTCGCCGACGACAAGTCCATCTACCCGTACGTGCCCGACATGATCCGCTTCTACCTGTCGGAAGAACCGCTGCTGCACAACGTGCCGACCTGGCAGTGCCGGCGGCCGGAAGACCTCGCGTACACGCTGGACCACCTCGACCGGCTGGTCGTCAAGGAGGTGCACGGCGCCGGCGGCTACGGCATGCTGATCGGGCCGGCGGCCTCGAAGCAGGAGATCGAGGATTTCCGGCGCCGCCTCCTCGCCCGCCCGGACGGCTACATCGCCCAGCCGACCCTGGCCCTGTCGGCGTGCCCCACCTACGTGGAAAGCGGCATCGCGCCGCGCCACATCGACCTGCGTCCGTTCGTCCTGTCGGGCAAGACCATCTCGATGGTGCCGGGCGGCCTGACCCGGGTCGCGCTGCAGGAAGGCTCGCTGGTGGTGAACTCGTCGCAGGGCGGCGGCACCAAGGACACCTGGATACTGGAGGAATGATGCTGAGCCGCACCGCAGACCACTTGTACTGGATGGCGCGCTACACCGAGCGCGCCGAGAATACGGCGCGCATGCTCGACGTCGCCGTGCAGACGGCCATGCTGCCGCAGTCCGCCCTCGACACCGAACAGGCGTGGCGCGCCATCCTCGGCATCTCCGAGCTGCAGGGCGCGTTCGACGCCGCCTACGGCACGCTCGACGCGAAGAACGTCCTCGCCTTCATGGTGAGCGATCCGGCCAATCCGTCGTCGATCGTGGCGTGCCTGACGGCGGCGCGCGAGAACGCCCGGGCCGTGCGCGGCGTGCTCACGACGGAAGTGTGGGAAACGCAGAACGCGACATGGATCGAGCTGCGCGACCGCCTCGGCGCGAACCTCGACGCCGACCCGGGCGAGTTCTTCGACTGGGTCAAATTGCGCTGCCACCTGGCGCGCGGGGTCACGCTCGGCACCATGCTGGACGACGAGGCCCTCGTGTTCATCCGCCTCGGCACGTTCCTGGAGCGGGCCGACAACACGGCCCGCCTGCTGGACGTGAAATACCACGGCGCCGGCGCCGCGGCCACGCATGACGTGCTCACGCAGCGCGAGTTCTATTACTGGGCGGCGCTGCTGCGCTCCGTGGCCGGCTTCGAAATCTACCGCAAGGTCTACCGCGATTCGATCACGCCGGCGCGCGTGGCCGAACTGCTGATGCTGCGCGCCGACATGCCGCGCTCCCTGCTCGCCTGCATGGAGCAGGTCGTCGCGAACCTGAAGGCCGTGCGCAACGACGTCTCCGCCGGCACGGAGCGGCTGGCGGGGAAGATGCACGCCGAGCTGCAGTTCGCGCGCATCGAGGACGTGCTGGCCGCCGGCATCGACGAGACGCTCGGCACCTTCATGGAAAACATCTACGCGCTCGGCAACGGCATCAGCCGCGATTTCCTCGTCCCCCTGGGAGCCTGACATGCACCTGTCCATCCGCCACGAAACCCTGTACCGCTATTCGCAGCCGCAGGCCTACAGTATCGAGCAACTGCACCTGACGCCGCGCGCCGAGCCGCAACAGCAGGTGCTGTCCTGGCACATCGCGACCCCCGGCCATTGTGCCGCTTACGTGGACGCTTACGGCAACGCCTCGCACATGCTGACCTTGAACGCGCCGCACACCGCCGTGCGCATCCTCGTCGAAGGGATCGTCGCGACGGTGCCGCTGCCCGGCGGGCGCCTGCAGGCCCACGACAGCCTGCCGCCGCTGATCTTCACGGTCCCCACCCGGCTGACGCAACCGACGACGGCGCTGGCCGACGTCGCGGCGGCCTGCCTGCCGGCGCGCGGGAACCCGGTGACGACGGCCGACCTGCTGCGGCTCGCCGCGCACGTCCACGGTGCGATCACGTACCAGACTGGTGCCACCCACGTGGACACGGCCGCCGCCGAGGCGATGCTGCTGGGCGCCGGCGTCTGCCAGGACCATGCCCACGTGTTCCTCGCCTGCTGCCATGCGCACGGGGTACCGGCGCGCTACGTGTCCGGCTACATCGATCCGGGATCGACAGGCCACGCGGCCAGCCATGCGTGGGTCGACGCCTGGGCCGAGGATGCCGACTTCACGGGCTGGGTCAGCATCGACGTGACACACAACCGCCTGATGACTGACGGGTACTGCCGCCTGGCGATCGGCCGCGACTATGAATCGGCCGCCCCCGTGCGCGGCATGCGGCGCGGCGGCGGCGACGAAGTCATGCGGGTCGAGGCGCAGATCGTCCCCGTGTAGAATGACCGCTTTCCTCGACCATTACGGATTTCGCCGATGACTTACTGTGTGGGCATGCGCCTCGAGGCCGGCCTCGTGTTCCTTGCCGATTCACGCACGAACGCCGGCGTCGACCAGGTCGGCACGTTCCGCAAGCTCTCCGTCTTCGAAAACCCGGGCGACCGCATGATGGTCATGATGACCGCGGGGAACCTTGCGATCTCGCAGGCCGTGCGCCAGACCGTGTCGGCGTGGGTGAGCGAGAACGGCACGACGATCTGGACCGCACCGGACATGTACGAGGCCGCGCGCATCGTCGGCGAAGCGGTCCGCGCGATCTACCGGCAGGAGTCGAGCCGGCTGGCCGAGCACGGCGTCGACTTCAACATCAGCATCGTGTTCGGCGGCCAGATCCGGGGCGAGCGCTGCCGCCTGTTCTACGTGTACTCGGCCGGCAACTTCATCGAGTCGCACGACGAAAACCCCTATTTCCAGATCGGCGAGGCGAAATACGGCAAGCCGATCATCGACCGCGTCGTCACGCCGCGCACGTCGCTGGACGACGCGGCCAAGTGCGCCCTGATCTCGATGGATTCGACCCTGCGCTCGAACATCTCGGTCGGCCTGCCCCTCGACCTGCTCGTGTACGAGGACGGCAGCCTGGCCGTCACCCGCTTCGTCACCATCGACGAACACAACCAGTACTTCCAGCTGCTGCGCACCAGCTGGGGCCAGCAACTTAAAACCGTGTTCGAGGGAATCGCCGCACCCGTGTGGGACGCCGCGCCGGGCACGACGGACAACGTGCTCTCCTCCGCCAACCTGCACAGCCGGCCCGTGCGTGCGGCGCTGCCGCCGGGCATGACGGCCGGGGCGCCTCCGGCGCCATTACAGTCGGTCGCCGAACAGCCGCCCGCGCCTGGCCAGCATTGACCGCGCCGTCCGGCACAGCCGCGGAGCGATGATTTTTTCCTGGCGACCGATATCGGGTTGGGTATCGCTCATGTCGGTTAGTTGCAGAACTGATGGCGGGTTATCGCGTAAAAGCCAGCAATAACAACGACTTGGCGACGCCGGCGCGCCGTGCACCTGCCGCCGCCGGCACCACACCGCCCTTTTGACAGCGCTAGCATGCATGCCCTACATTGCCGGATGCCCTGAATCCACCGGACCGCACATGACCGCACACCGCCCCCGCCCGCCGCGCCTTGCCGCGACGGTCCTCGCCCTCTGCGCCGCCCTCGCCTGCATGGGCGCACGCGCGCAGGAAGAACCGCGCCCCGCCACCGGCCTGTCGACGTCCACCTGGACGCCGGACAACGGCAACGGCACGTTCACGAACCCGCTGTTCTACGACGAGTTCTCCGACCCGGACATGATCCGCGTGGGCGACTGGTTCTACCTCACCGGCACGACGATGCACGCGATGCCCGGCCTGCCGATCCTGCGCTCGCGCGATCTCGTGAACTGGGAATTCCTCGGCTATGCCGTCGACAAGCTGGACTTCGGCCCGGCCTACCGCCTGGAGGACGGCAAGAGCATCTATGGCCAGGGCATCTGGGCCCCGAGCCTGCGCTACCGGAACGGCACGTTCTACATCTTCAGCAACGTGAACGGCCGCGCCACGCAGATCTTCTCCGCCACCGATCCGCGCGGCCCCTGGACGCACCGCGAGATGAAGCGCAGCCTGCACGACCTGTCCGTCCTGTTCGACGACGACGGCAAGGCGTGGGTCGTGTGGGACCACCAGCGCATGCACATCGCGCAGCTGACGGACGACCTGACGGACATCGTGCCCGGCACCGAGAAAGTGCTGTTCGCGCAGGACGCCGGCATGGGCGAAGGCGCGCACATCTACAAGATCCAGGGCAAGTACTACATCCTCTCCGCCAACTACGCGGGCGGCTTCCGCATGCCCGCCGCGCGCGCGGACAAGGTCGATGGACCGTATGAAGTGAACCAGGCGATCAGCAAGGACGAAGACTTCGGCATGGCGCAGGGCTACCGGCTGAAGGACAACAGGACCCTCTCCGCGATCGAGCCGCCGGACCCGTCGGCCCGCAACAGCAACTCGCTGCACCAGGGCGGCATCGTGCTGACGCCCGCCGGCGAATGGTGGGGCTTCTCGATGATGGATTTTAATTCGGTCGGCCGCCTGCTCAGCCTTTCGCCGATCACGTGGAAGGATGGCTGGCCGTACTTCGGCCTGCCCGGCAACCTGGGCCGCAACCCGCGCACGTGGGTCAAGCCGAAGACGGCCGCGCCCTCCCCGATCGCGGTACCGTTTGCGCGCAGCGACGATTTTTCGGGCACGACCTTGCAGCCGCTTTGGCAGTGGAACCACGTGCCGGTCGACGGCCAGTGGTCGCTGACGGAGCGCCCCGGCTACCTGCGCCTGCACGCGCTGCCGGCGACGTCGTTCTGGCAGGCGCGCAACAGCCTGACCCAGCGCGCCATCGGCCCGCGCTCGTCGCCGACAGTGACGCTGGATGCGTCCGGACTCGCGGACGGCGACGTCGCCGGTCTCGCCCTGCTGAACCTTCCGTATGCGACGCTGGGCGTGGAAAAGACGGCGACCGGCCTGCAAGTGGCACTGTACGACCAGGTAGCCGACCGCACCGTGCGCGTGCCGCTGCCGGCCGGCGCCACGCGCGTGCAGCTGCGCGCGGATTGCGACTTCCTCACGGAGCAGGCGCGCTTTTCCTGGTCCGTCGACGGCAAGGACTTCGCGCCGATCGGCGCGCCGTTCACGATGGTGTTCCAGCTGAAGACGTTCCAGGGCGTGCGCTATGCCCTCTTCAACTACAACCAGTCCGGGAAGACGGGTGGGCACGCGGATTTCGACAGCATCGACGTCTACCAGCCGAATCCGCACGGCCTGATGCGCGCGATCCCGTTCGGACAGCGCATCCAGCTCGCGGAATTCAAGACCGGCCGCAAGGTGGCGCCGTATCGGGTGCAGGACATGGGGCTCGGACGTGTCACCCTGCAGTCCGGCGCGGCCTGGGTCAGCGTCGACGCGAAGGGTAACGTGGGCGTGCGCAAAGGGAAGCCCGGCAAGGCGGAGAGCTTCCAGTGGATCGAGACGCCGACCGGCGAACTGGTGCTGATGTCGCTCGTGACGAACCGGTTCGTGCGTGTCGATCCGGTCACGCATGCGGTGCGGGCGGACAGTCCGGGGCCGGTGCCGGATGGAAGCGACGGCGTGCGGTTCAACTGGTCGCCCATCCAACGATAAACGCCGCGCGCGGGCGGCGCATTCCGGTCGCGAACGCCTTTCAGGCAGCGCGATGTCGAACGACGGCGGCGCAGGGCAGAAGCCTGTCCGCTTCGTCGAGCTCGGTGGCGTGGAACGTCCCCCAATCGATGAGCGATTCCAGGACAGGCTCCAGGCTTGCGCCGAGCGGCGTGAGCTGGTACTCGACGCCCTGGGGGTCCCCGGCACTCGACCGTCGTGTCACCGTCCCGTGTTCTTCCAGCGCGCGCAACTGCTCGATCAGCACCTTTTGCGATATCCCGACGATACGCCGCTCCAGATCACGGGTCCGTTGCGGCCCGTCCAACAATACATACAAGAGCACCGCTTTCCAGCGTCCGGCGAGGACACCCAGCGCACGCTCGACCGGCAAGCCCGGCAATCGCTTCATGATCTTCATTTCTCTGCTAACCGATTGGTGTGTAGATCGCGGGGGCCATCGAACATTAAGATTTTCTTTCGACCGAACCAACCCGAAGGAAATCCATGATAGACCTGTTCGACTCTTTTATGCTTGGCGGATCCGTTCAGCTGAAGAACCGGATCGTGATGGCGCCCATGACGCGTACGCGGGCGTCCGAAGGCGATGTTCCCAACGACCTCATGGCGACTTACTACGCGCAACGGGCAAGCGGCGGCCTGCTCGTGACCGAGGCGACCGACGTTGCGCCATCGAGCAACGGCTACGCGCTGACGCCTGGCATCTACACGGAAGCCCAGCGAGCGGGCTGGCGCAAGGTGACGGAACGCGTCCACCGCGCAGGGGGCACGATCTTCCTGCAGCTATGGCACGTAGGCAGAATGGCGCACCCGTCGCTGATGCCGGACGGGCAGGCGCCGTTGGGCGTCTCCGATGAAAGGGCGGAGGCGAATGTCTTCGCACACGGTCCGGACGGGATGTCAACGGCGATTGAAAACTGATACAGATTTCGTCATGCCAGCGATTTAAAACTGATACACCGCCGTCGCCGAACACCGTCCGTGTTCAGCCCAGTTCTGCAACGTCGTTCCCCCTCATCATTCCGGCCTGTCGCTGGTGTTTCAAGCGATAGCTTTCCCCTGCAATCGGCACGATATGCGCATGGTGCAGCAACCGGTCGAGCAGGGCCGCAGTCAGCGTCGTGTCCTGCGCGAAGGTCGTGTCCCATTGCCCGAACGGCAGGTTGCTGGTCACGACCAGGCTGCTGCGCTCGTACATGGCCGCGATCACCTGGAAGAACAAATTGGCCTGTTCCCGGTTCATCGGCAAGTAGCCGATCTCGTCGATGATCAGGAGCCGATATGCCTTGATCGCGCGGTGCATCACCGCCTTCAGATTGTTCTGCGTGTGCGCCGTCGTCAACGCCAGCAACAGGTCGGCTGCCGTCGTGAAGCGCGTCTTGATGCCGGCCTGCGTGGCCTTGTAACCGAGGGCCATTGCCAAGTGCGTCTTGCCCACGCCGCTGGGGCCGACCAGTACCACGTTTTCATGCCGTTCGACGAAGCCCAGGCCGGCCAACTCCTCGACCTGGCTGCGTTTGACGCCCTTGGCAAAGTCGTAGTTGAACTCATCCAGCGTCTTCACTGCCGGGAATCCGGCCAGCCGGGTCAGCGTGCTTTGCTTGCGCACATTGCGTCCAGCTACTTCCTCCCTCAGCAAGCCTTCCAGGAAGTCGCTGTAGGCCGTTCCCTGCTTGGCTGCCTTCTGGGTTGCGGCGCTGTAGCCCTGCGCCACGAACGGCAGGTTCAGGCTCTCGCACAGCGCCGCGATCCGCTCATGCTGCAGATTCATGCCACCACTCCTTCCGATACCCGCATCAGCAGCGCGTCGTAGACCTGCAGCGGATGCTGTACCGGAGAAGGTTGCGCGATCCGCTCCACCACTGCCGCCGGCCGTGGTGCCGCAGGCGCCGTTACTGCCGGTTGCGGCCGGGCTGCCGCAATGTCTGCCCGCCACGGTGCTGGCAGTGGCTGCAGGTGCTCCGACTCCCGCTTCAACGCCGCGGCTGGCGGCTCCCCGGTGGTGCCGTGGATGCGTGCATTGGCCACTTCTTGCAACCAGTGAGCCACTTCCACGTTGGCCGTTACGACATCAAGCTTCTGGCCGCTCTGCGCCAGCCGGCTCACCAGCGGCACGTAGAACGAACGGCGCAGATAACCGTTGAAGCGTTCGACCTTGCCCTTGGTCTTGGCACGGTACGGCTGGCACAGCTTGATCACAAAGCCGCTATGCCTGGCATAGTCCAGGAAGCCGGCATGGAAGCGGTGCTCGCCTTCGCCGTAAGCGTCGCGCTCCAGTACCACCGTCTTCATGTTGTCGTACAGGACCCGCCGCGTCACGCCACCGAAGGCAGCGAAAGCGCGCTCGTGGCAAGCGATCAGGGTTTCCACCTTCATGTTGCTGACGAACTCCACATAGCTGGCCCGGCTAAAGCCGAGCGTGGCGCAAAATGCATACAGCGGCGCGCTGCCCTTGCGGAACTCGACCCAGTCCACCTGCAGCTGCTCGCCCATCGCCGTCTCGAAACGCACCACCGGATCTACCGGCGGCGTCGGGCGCAGCGTGCGCATGAAGGCGCGCAGCTGGCTCATGCCGCCTTCGTAGCCGCGCGCTGCGATCTCACGGTACAGCACCGTGGCTGGAATCGTATCGGGCTGGGCGGCCTGCTGCCGATCCCTCAGATACCGCTCGAATTGCGCCAGCTTCGTCTGGCGCTTGACCTTGCGCTCGTACTTCGGCACGGCCTCCAGAGCCAGATGCCGGCGCACCGTGTTCACTGCGCAGCCGACTTCAGCGGCAATCTGCCGAAGGCTCAACCCATGCTTCTTCAGTAGCTTGACTTCCACGTACACCTCTTTGGGTTTCAAGGCCGCTCCGCAAAGCGGCCATCTTCTCAAATCGGTGTATCAGTTTTCAATCGCTGCCTGTATCAGTTTACAACCGCTGCTGACATCTACCGGGGAGCCTGTCGCAGGAGAGCGGGTACGTCTGCGTTCTACGAGCGGCCAGTATCTCGAAAGAACGACCGACGCCGACGGTTTTACGCAGTGGGTAGAGCGTGACGTCAACGAAGCATTGGCTTTGGAACTTCTGGGGCAGCAATGACCGAGCCCACGAAACCAACTCCACCACTGGCTACCGGCGGTATGTCGCGAGACGGCACAACGACAGTTGTTAATATCAATCGTGTCAAGCTCGATTACGTCGATAAGAAAGTCTTGTGCTCGGCCATATGCAAGTGCAAAGACACGCCTGGTGTCGGCAAGGATGGCCGATCGCTGAAGCAATCGTGCGTGTCTGGACGACTAAATAGCCTCGACGCTCTCCTAAAACACCTGAGCCCGTATAAACCTGAGGTGAACTACGACATGACGAAGGAGCCCCCGGCGCCAATAATGCATAGCGAGATCGAAACGAGAGCACATGATTGGCTGCCTGGCTGGATCAAGAAGTATTGGCATATTCCGGACGGAGACGGCAACACGCGGCCCGGATTCAAGGCTGGGAAGGGCTATATTCGCCGGCCCGACGTCGTTATCGTAAACGATCCCAGTAAGCCTCCGACTCAGGACAACATCAAACAAGTTGTCGAGATAAAGTTCCCGCCGGATACAATTACCAAGCCTCAGGAAGATGCGTACATACACATTGCCGGTGACGATAAGAAGGTAGTGGTTATGGGGCCAGAAGAATGCGACTGTGATCAGCCTGATCCCGATCCGCCGAAGGTTCCGGTCGAACAGCTAGGTGCGGCAGCAAGTATTGCCGGAATTTTGTACACCCTTTTTACCAAGCGGCCTCCGCCTGTGCCAGCGCCGGCTTTATAAGGAAACACCATGTCCGATTTACCTTTCGATCCGGTTGAATTGATGCGAGAGCATCCCGAAAAAATGCGCATTCCCGGCGGTCTGTTGACGAAGCAAGGCGCACAAACCTACGTGGGGAGTATGCCCGCCGTGACCGGGACGCTGTTCTTTAACGACGCGCACGTTCCGGAGGTGCGTGAAGCGATTTGTGCTTGCTTTGACGAGTATGAAGTAGTTGCGAAAAAACATTTAACTTGGCTTTGGCGAGCCGAACCGCCGGAAGGCCCGGACAAAATTGCGTACTTAAAATCCAAGCCCATGCGCGCCATGATGAAGCGCATGGATGAAGACGACCTGGTCAGTTTCACATACATCAGCGGCGAACAGCCGCACGAAGCAGGTGAGTGGGAATTCCAGGTGTTTGGTCGACGCGGCTGGGAAGCGAAAATGATTGTGCGCGGGACTTCGTCTCTGCGTTTCAGCATGCCCCTGCTATATGTCGAGGAACACCCGGCTGACTTTCAGACCATGTTCGTGAACTTTGCACGACGTCTGAACGCCATTCACGGTTACGCCGGCTATGGTCTGGTCGTATCGGTGGTACGAGAAGACGAAAATCAGCCTTTCGAAGCATATCTTTCCGAAAAGCTGAATGGACTCGATGTTGGCCAGCCCATTGACGCTTCCCGTACCGCGCACCAAGGAATTAAGACCATATCCTGGCTGACGGCCGTCAGCCAGGATATGGTCGAGAAAGTTGGTGGACTGGGGACGATTCGCTCCGAACTGCCAATGGACTGGTTCGCGCTCTATAACTACGGTGCCGGTCTCGTGATCCAGGCCGGACCCAAGCCCGAGGCAGCGCCGACCGACCAGCCGAAGCCAGCTTGTCTCGTGTTGCCGAACAAGCTCTTTCAATCGGTGCGCGCGCCAAAAGTCGATTTGCATTATGCGTCAAAGAATGGCGAACCCCGTCTGACAGGGTGGGGAGCCGAACAATGGCTGAAACGATTCGACATCGACGAAAGCGAACTTATGGTTTATAAAGCCCAGCTTCTCGACGAACCTAAGCTCACGCCATCCACGACGTTGCCGGACAGGCTGTAAGGGCCATGCGCTCCATTGTTGCGCCACCGCGCGGCTGGTGCGGTCTGCCCCCGGCAGTATCGCGACGGTGCCGGGCATCCGTGACGAGGCCTTGCTCGCGCCGACACTGACACAGATGGGAATGATCGTGCCGCGCCTTGCTGCCAGGGCGCGCCGGGCAACTGCCATCCCAATGTGCTGAGGTGTCGCGATCAACGCGTTATGGTAGCGTATAGCAATGCGGTTCAAGCAGATTTTTATCCCTTTCCGGCGTTTTTAGCGATTGCGTATGTGACCGCTAACAGCGACAATAACAGTTCAACTATAACGCGCACGCCGCCGCTCCCGGCAGGTAATGTGCCGAGGAGACGTCCGAAACCGCCCGCCACGCGCGTGCCACGGGTCATACGGCCCGTAATGACAGCCTCTCCGGCCCATCGCCGCCACTTGCGAACGCGTCGCCCGATTCACCCCCTGCGATAGAGGACTGGATGAGACTTACCCTGCACCGCACGCTGATTGCGCTAACATCGGCGCTTGCCTTCGTACCCGCGGCCTTCGCCGCTCCGCTTACCACCCTGGACCGTAACGGTGCCTGGGTGTCGGTGGAAGCGTATGGCCCGAACATCGTCCACGTGACGATCGCCGTCGACAAGGACGAAGTCCTCAAGGGGCCGGGCTACGGCATCCTGAAGAAGAACGCGGACAACGGCGCGTTCCGCCACGCCGCGGGCCAGGACGGCGACACGTTCACCTCCAATGGCATGACCGTGCACGTGAACGCGGCGCCGCCGGCGCGCACGCCGAGCCAGCCGGAGAAATACTTCGCGCCGTCGCTGGCGCCGGTGGGCCTGCAGGTCAAGAACGCCAAGGGCGAGCAGATCCTCGAGATGCAGGGCTGGGAGATGTCGCCGCAGACCGTCAACGGCGAGAAGACCTACCAGGTCGGCGCGTCGTTTGCCGCTGCCCGCGACGAGCATTACTACGGCATGGGCCAGAACCAGGAATCGACGGGTCCCCTGGACCTGCGCGGCCGCACGCTCGAGTGCAAGCACTGGTACGACGCGCCGACCGGCGAATCCGTCTGCGTGCCGTTCATGGTGTCGTCGAAGGGCTACGGCATCGTGTGGGACAACCCGTCGGTCACGCGCTTCAACGCGGGCATCCACGGGCGCACGAGCTTCCAGTCGAACGTGGGCGAGCGCGTGTCGTTCTTCGTAATCACCGGCAAGACCAGCGACGAGATCTACTCGGGCTACGCGCGCCTGACCGGCAAGACGCCGATCCCGCCGAAGGCCGCGTTCGGCCTGATCCAGTCGAAGGCGCGCTACGACAGCCAGCAGGAAGTGCTGCGCGTCGCGAACACCTATCGCCAGAAAAAATACCCGCTCGACGTGATGGTCGTCGACTGGTTCTACTGGACCCGCATGGGCCAGATGGACATCAACCCGGCCGAGTTCCCGGACCCGGACGGCATGAACAAGCAGCTGCACGACATGGGCATGCAGTCGATCGTCTCGATCTGGCCGCGCTATGAAACGGCGGGCCGCTACTTCAACGAGCTGGATGCGAAGGGCTATCTGCTGAAGGACAAGGACGGCAAGACCGTCGACGGCCTGCCGTTCCGTTCGGACCGCACCGGCGGCCTGATCGACGCGACCAATCCGAAAGCGCGCCAGTGGTTCTGGGAGAAGTCGCGCGACAACATCCTGTCGCACGGCTTTGACTACCCGTGGCTGGACGAGACCGAACCGGACCTCGTCCCGGACGGCTACTTCTATTCGATCGGCTCGGGCGACCGTTACCACAACCTGTTCCCGCTGTTGCACGTGGAAGGCTTCGCCGACAACATGCGCACGTGGAAGCCGAACAAGCGCGTGCTGATCCTGTCGCGCGCCGCCTACCTCGGCTCGCAGCGCACGGGCGCGCTGTTCTGGTCCTCGGACGTGAACGCGACGTGGGAAGCGCTGCAGCGCCAGATCCCGACGGGCCTGAACATGACGGCTTCCGGCATCGCGCTGTGGGGTAACGACATCGGCGGCTGGCAGGGCATCCCGGGCAAGAGCGACGGCACCAAGCCGCCGCTGCTCGATCCGTCGGATGCGCGCGACGTCGTCGGCCAGAACGACGACTATCCGGAGCTGCTGACCCGCTGGTTCCAGTACGGTACGTTCCTGCCCACGCTGCGCCTGCACGGCCAGCACAAGCACACGGACATCTGGTCCTTCGGCAAGCAGGCGGAAACCATCCTGGCCCGCTACGACACGCTGCGCTACCAGCTGATCCCGTACATCTACAGCCAGGCCAAGTTCACGCACGACACGGGCGCACCGTTCATGCGCGCCCTGTGGATGGACTTCCCGAACGACCCGAACGTCGCCAACATCGGCACGCAGTACATGTTCGGCCCGGCGTTCCTGGTGGCGCCGGTGACGGAGCAGGGCCAGACGGAGAAGAACGTCTATCTGCCGGCCGGCACCGACTGGTACAACTTCTGGACCGACGAGAAGCTCGCCGGCGGCCAGTGGGTCAAGGTCGCCGCACCGATCTCGCAGATCCCGGTGTTCGTGAAGGCCGGCTCGATCGTCCCGTTCGGCACCGACATCCAGTCGACCGCGACGAAGCAGGGTATCGCGTCGATCAAGGTCTACCCGGGCCGCGACGCGTCCTTCGACCTGTATGACGACGACGGCGTGTCGTACGATTACGAGAAGGGCAAGGGCACGACGACCCGTCTGCAGTGGAACGACGGTGCCGGCAAGCTCGAGGCCCGCGGTGGCGATGCGAACCTGGCGAAGAACCTGTCGAGCATCGTGAAAGTCGTAGGTAAATAATCGCGTGACGCATGGTGGGCACAGGGTGCCCACTTTACGAATTCGACGCAGCGGTAGGGTGGGCTCCCCGAGCCCACCAACTCCCGATCATCCGGTCCAGCGACCAGTCTCCCCCTCCCTTCGCAATCAGCGGCACCAGCAGCGCCGCCCAGCCCAGGCCAGCCCAGGCCCAGTCGGCGAGCCGCGTGCACAGCGCGCCGGAGCTCCCTGCGGCGCGGGCGAACTGCAGTGCTTCGAAATCCGCAGCCGCAAGCACGCGCAGGCGCGCGCGACGAAGGCCGTCGCCAGCGACCACTCGATCCACGCCAGTTCGCGCAGAACCCGGTGATCCGGGAAGGCATCCAGCGTCCACGCGCGCGGCGGGTTGCTCCGGCTGTGGCCCGCGAGATGGACCCTGGCGCACGTGCTGCGCGGGGATGCCGTCGAGATAAGCGAAAGGATCGAAACCGCGATTCGCGGCGCTGACGTGCACGTCGTTCACGTCCAGCGGCAGGCCGCAGCCCGTGCAAGTTGAAACGGCCGGTGCGCGACCACGAGAGGTGATCCGACCCATACGGGGGATCGCCCGCGCCGACGAGCGCCTTCGGGCGCTTGACATGGCTCGCTCATTCGATCGGTGTGCGTGGTAACGGTCGCGTCACGCCGGCGTTCGCGCGGGCTCGCGGAGCCCGCCCTGCGCTTCTTCGGTGACGACCTGTTCTTTTTCGGTCGGCGTGCCGCCGGGCGCCATGCATTCCGTCGGCGTCTTGGCGATCACGCCCTGGCCCTTGCACTGGTTCCGGCCCTTGCAACCGTTCTTCGCCGTGGCACACAGGCGCTCGCCCTTGCAGGCGTTGATGCCGTAGCAGCGGCCCGGCTGTTCCTGGTCCTTGCCGGCGGCATGCGACGGGCTCGCGATGCCGGGGGGGGCGATGGCGATGGAATCCCCGGCAATGCGTCGACGGGGAATTACGACACATTTGAACCCAAACCCATGTGATGCATGCAACCTGAATAAGGTCAGACATCCTATGTGTTGTTATCGCATAACACCCCTAACACGCAATTTGTGGTAGCGGATAGCAAATCTCAGAGGGAGCGTCCCCGTCTATGAGGCGAGCGATATGAATTCGAGTATCGATGACGAGAAAAAATTTATTGGTTCGATGATATTTACTCAAGTATGGTACCTACATGTCAGACGTCGTACTTGAATAACAACCTTTATAGGGTGTTTTCATCGATAGTCCGGCGCAGTTCGTACCGTGGCCAAAAATGTTAGCGTTTAACATTTTGTGTTAGGGCGAGCGCAAAAAATACCGAACAAGGAGAACCGTTACCGGAAAATGAACGCTGCACCGACCATCTCACCGCAAGACCAAAAAGGCCTCAAGGCCACCAGAGAAGAAGAGAGAGGAGACAAATGATGCACCACTGGAACAGCGCCGCCCGGCGCAAGACACCGTATTGCCGCAACGCGTTTGCACTGACCGTCCTGGCCGGCCTCGTGTCCAGCGCCTGGGCGCAGGACAACACCGAACTGAAGGCGCAGGGCAGCGCCCCGACCGTTACCGTGACGGGCTACCGCAGCTCGCTGGCATTGTCCGCGCTGGAGAAGCGCGAGAACAACGGCCTCACCGACACCGTGTTCTCCGAGGACATGGGCAAATTCCCCGACCCGAACATCGCCGACGCGCTGTCGCGCGTGCCGGGCGTCACCGTGACCCGCGCGTCGATCGACGGCGAAGGCATGAACATCTCGATCCGCGGCATGGGGCCGGCGTTCACCCGCGTGCTGCTGAACGGCGCCCCGATGGCGTCCGCTTCGGCCGGCAGCTGGGGCGGCAACATCAGCGCCAACCGCGAAGTGGACATGGACTTCCTGCCGTCCGAACTGTTCCGCAGCGCGACCGTGTACAAGAGCCAGCAGGCCGACATCAGCGAAGGCGGCGTGGCCGGTACCGTCAACATGCGCAGCGTGCGCCCGTTCGACAAGAACGGCTTCCGTTCGGCGTTCACGGCCAGCGGCAACTACCGCGACAAGGACGGCAAGTGGGGCAACACGGGGTCGGCCCTCGTCAGCAACACGTGGAACACGCGCTTCGGCAAGGTCGGCGCGCTGTTCGGCTTCGCCTGGGGTAACACGAAATACCACACCGACGTGTTCCAGACCGTCGACATGCGCACGTTCCGCCTGAATGCGGACCAGCGCAACGCCTCCGACCCGGCCTCGATCGGCGGCGACTACTTCAACAGCCCGACCACCGTCCCCAGCGGCATGGACCTGTCGTCCCTGCCGGCGTACGCGCAGGCCGTGCTGAAGCCGGGCGCGCCGATCGACCGCGCGATGCTGCTGGCGCTGAACCCGGGCGCGACGATCCAGCAGATCGACAACGGCCTGATGGGCCGCCTGCCGCGCTACCTGGTGTATGACGGCGAGCGCCGCCGCCGCGGCGAGACGCTGAGCTTCCAGTGGCAGCCGAACGAGGACTGGATGGTCTACACGGACCTGATCTTCGCCCAGAAGGGCAACAAGATGCAGCAGGAAGACATGGCCGCCGGCATGCGCGCCAATACCCCGATCCCGATCGGCCTGACGTTCGACCGCACCGACTGCTCGGCCTATTGCACGATCACGGGCGGCACGCTGGCGAATACCTTCTGGGGCCTGGAGTTCCGCCCGATGAAGGAAAACACGCACTTCCGCAGCATCAATCCGGGCTTCGAGTGGCACGCGTCCGACCGCCTGACCATCGACGGCCACGTCAACTACACGGACAGCGAGTTCTACCGCGACATGCCGACCGTGCTGGTGGCGACGCAGTCGGCGCCGACCGTCGTCAAGTACGACAACTCGACGCCCGGACAGATTCCGGTCATGTCGAGCAACATCGACATCAACGACCCGACCAAGTTCGGCTGGTACCAGCCGGGCCAGGGCCTCTCCGGCCTGCGCGGCGACATCTACCAGCGCCGCAACACGACCAAGGGCTCGCGCCTGAACCTGAACTGGGGCGACGACACGTTCGCGATCAAGGTGGGCGGCTCGTTCGACGACATCACGCGCCGCTACACGGACTACGGCAACGCCGACGCGTGGATGAACTACACCTGCGGCAACCAGACCAGCTACCAGTTCATCCAGCCGGACCGGGCGCTGCAAGGCCAGTGCGACGGCCGCTTCGCGCCGGGTCCGATCCCCGCCGGCACCTATCCCGGCTACGGCACAGGCTACACGCAGGGCCAGACGGCGCCGCTGACCTATCTGGGCTCCGCGGTCACGAACGGCGACCTGGCGAAGTACGTCCACAAGAGCGATCACGGCTTCATCACGATCGACTGGGACAAGTTTGCCCAGGACACCAACTACCAGCACTACCGTAACCTGTTCTTCGCCGCGCCGACGACCAACGGCGGCTACCTGCGCGAGAAGGTGTCGGCATTCTACGTCTCGACCAATGGCCGCTTCCCCGTGTTCGGCCACACGCTGCGCTACAACGCCGGCGTGCGCTACGCGACGACGGAGCAGACGATCGGCGCCCCGGTCAACACGCCCGACCCGCGCAACGCCGCGCAGGGCCTGCAACAGGGCGGCCGCTACCCGGACATGCAGACCTGGGTGTACGAATCGACCAAGTACCACAACATCCTGCCGTCGTTTAACCTGTCGTACAACCTGACGAAGAACGTGATCGCGCGCCTGTCCGGCTCCAAGTCGCTCACCCGCGCCAATCCGGCCGACCTGCACCAGACCCAGCTCTCGATCGGCGACCAGGGCGTGAACCAGGGTAACGTGACGAACCCGAACCTGAAGCCGTTCAAGGCCAACAACCTGGACGCGGGCCTGGAATGGTATTTCAGCCGCGAAGGCTATGTCGCGCTGTCCGGCTTCGCCAAGGACATCGTGAGCCGCCCGGGCCAGCGCCAGATCGACTACACGTTGTCCGACCTGGACAAGATCTACGGCACGGTGGGCCTGACGGACGCGCAGCAGGCGGCCGTGGACGCCGCCGGCGGTCGCGACAAGAAGCACGTGATCATCACCGAGCCGTACATGATCGACTCCAAGCTGAAGGTGCGCGGCCTGGAATTCACGTGGCAGCAGCCGCTGGACATGCTGCCGGTGAAAGGCTTCGGCTTCACGGGCAACTTCACGTACACGAAGCAGAAGGATGAAGCCGCGGGCGCACCGCCGGTGGCCGGCGTCCCGCCGCGCACCAACAACCTGACCGTGTACTACGAGAAGGACGGCCTGAACCTGCGCGTATCGCGCCAGTACCAGGCTAGCCTGATCAGCAACACGAACACGGGGCTGGGCAATGGCGTGTATGCGTATTCGACGGGGCGCTCGCAGGTCGACATGTCGGCCGGCATCAACCTGCAGAAGGTGTTCGGCTTCGGCTACAACGCGGACCTGACGCTCAGCGTCTGGAACCTGAACAACGCGAAGAGCCAGAACTACACGGCGTTCTCCAACGCGATCTTCGACGAGAACAAGCCGGGCCGCAGCTACACCATGTCCCTGCGTACCTCGTTCTGATCACTTAGTTGCGTCTCCCCGGGCCGTTTTGCTGGCGGTCCGGTATTCATGGAGCGGCCGTGTCTCCGGCCGCTCCTTTTTTATTTCGCAGTTTCCGGCCCGCGGGCCGCGCGCCCGTCAGGCCGCGCGAGCGTCGTCGTCGGGCGTCGCGTAGACCGGGAAGTCCGTATATCCGGCTTCGCCACGGCGCGTGTAATAGGACGAGGGGGCCGCTTCAGCCAATGGCCAGCCGTGTCGCAGCCGTTCGGCCAGGTCAGGGTTCGCGATATAAGGCCGACCGAAGGCGATCAGGTCGACGAGGCCGGTGTCGAGAGCACGTTGCGCACTGGCGCGGCCGTCGAAGCCGCCACACCAGATAATCGCACCCCTGAACTTCGTTCGCACTTCTGCAAGCAGGGCGTGATCGATGTGGCTGGCCTGGAACTCGGCGGTTTCCATATTCCCTTCGGGCATCAGCTCGTACACGAGATGCAGATAGGCGACGCCGCGTCGCCCCAGTTGCTCGGCAACATAGACCAGGGTTTCCACCGCAAGCGGGTCCGTCGGCATGGCGTTGAATGTTCCGAACGGGGAAAGGCGAACGCCGACGCGTCCGGGGCCAAGTTCCCGTACCGCCGCGTCGACGACTTCCATCAGGAAACGGGTACGGTTGGCCACGCTTGCGCCACCATAGCGATCCGTACGGGTATTCAGTACCGAGTTCATGAATTGATCGAACAGGTACCCGTTCGCACCATGGAGTTCGACGCCATCGAAGCCGGCGTCGCGCGCGTGGGCGCAGGCCTGGGCGAAGGTCGTCACCAGCTCCGCGATTTCATGGGTATGAAGCGCCCTGGGCGCGCCCGCCGGGACATGCCCCAGCCTCCCGTGTCAGCAGCGGTTGTAAACTGATACAGGCAGCGATTGAAAACTGATACACCGATTTGAGAAGATGGCCGCTTTGCGGAGCGGCCTTGAAACCCAAAGAGGTGTACGTGGAAGTCAAGCTACTGAAGAAGCATGGGTTGAGCCTTCGGCAGATTGCCGCTGAAGTCGGCTGCGCAGTGAACACGGTGCGCCGGCATCTGGCTCTGGAGGCCGTGCCGAAGTACGAGCGCAAGGTCAAGCGCCAGACGAAGCTGGCGCAATTCGAGCGGTATCTGAGGGATCGGCAGCAGGCCGCCCAGCCCGATACGATTCCAGCCACGGTGCTGTACCGTGAGATCGCAGCGCGCGGCTACGAAGGCGGCATGAGCCAGCTGCGCGCCTTCATGCGCACGCTGCGCCCGACGCCGCCGGTAGATCCGGTGGTGCGTTTCGAGACGGCGATGGGCGAGCAGCTGCAGGTGGACTGGGTCGAGTTCCGCAAGGGCAGCGCGCCGCTGTATGCATTTTGCGCCACGCTCGGCTTTAGCCGGGCCAGCTATGTGGAGTTCGTCAGCAACATGAAGGTGGAAACCCTGATCGCTTGCCACGAGCGCGCTTTCGCTGCCTTCGGTGGCGTGACGCGGCGGGTCCTGTACGACAACATGAAGACGGTGGTACTGGAGCGCGACGCTTACGGCGAAGGCGAGCACCGCTTCCATGCCGGCTTCCTGGACTATGCCAGGCATAGCGGCTTTGTGATCAAGCTGTGCCAGCCGTACCGTGCCAAGACCAAGGGCAAGGTCGAACGCTTCAACGGTTATCTGCGCCGTTCGTTCTACGTGCCGCTGGTGAGCCGGCTGGCGCAGAGCGGCCAGAAGCTTGATGTCGTAACGGCCAACGTGGAAGTGGCTCACTGGTTGCAAGAAGTGGCCAATGCACGCATCCACGGCACCACCGGGGAGCCGCCAGCCGCGGCGTTGAAGCGGGAGTCGGAGCACCTGCAGCCACTGCCAGCACCGTGGCGGGCAGACATTGCGGCAGCCCGGCCGCAACCGGCAGTAACGGCGCCTGCGGCACCACGGCCGGCGGCAGTGGTGGAGCGGATCGCGCAACCTTCTCCGGTACAGCATCCGCTGCAGGTCTACGACGCGCTGCTGATGCGGGTATCGGAAGGAGTGGTGGCATGAATCTGCAGCATGAGCGGATCGCGGCGCTGTGCGAGAGCCTGAACCTGCCGTTCGTGGCGCAGGGCTACAGCGCCGCAACCCAGAAGGCAGCCAAGCAGGGAACGGCCTACAGCGACTTCCTGGAAGGCTTGCTGAGGGAGGAAGTAGCTGGACGCAATGTGCGCAAGCAAAGCACGCTGACCCGGCTGGCCGGATTCCCGGCAGTGAAGACGCTGGATGAGTTCAACTACGACTTTGCCAAGGGCGTCAAACGCAGCCAGGTCGAGGAGTTGGCCGGCCTGGGCTTCGTCGAACGGCATGAAAACGTGGTACTGGTCGGCCCCAGCGGCGTGGGCAAGACGCACTTGGCAATGGCCCTCGGTTACAAGGCCACGCAGGCCGGCATCAAGACGCGCTTCACGACGGCAGCCGACCTGTTGCTGGCGTTGACGACGGCGCACACGCAGAACAATCTGAAGGCGGTGATGCACCGCGCGATCAAGGCATATCGGCTCCTGATCATCGACGAGATCGGCTACTTGCCGATGAACCGGGAACAGGCCAATTTGTTCTTCCAGGTGATCGCGGCCATGTACGAGCGCAGCAGCCTGGTCGTGACCAGCAACCTGCCGTTCGGGCAATGGGACACGACCTTCGCGCAGGACACGACGCTGACTGCGGCCCTGCTCGACCGGTTGCTGCACCATGCGCATATCGTGCCGATTGCAGGGGAAAGCTATCGCTTGAAACACCAGCGACAGGCCGGAATGATGAGGGGGAACGACGTTGCAGAACTGGGCTGAACACGGACGGTGTTCGGCGACGGCGGTGTATCAGTTTTAAATCGCTGGCATGACGAAATCTGTATCAGTTTTCAATCGCCGTTGACAGTAGAGCGATCCACGACCTGGAAACGGCCGCGAAACCGGTGCTCCTCTTTACCCACCGCTTCATCCTGATAGCCAGCAGCCTTGGTCTCACCGACACTCCCAAAGCCTTTTGGAAGCGCGCCGCCGGCTGCGGACTCGGCAGCCCCCTGCCCGGCCCCACCCGACGGCTCGGTCAGCGTCATCATCTGACTGGATATCAACGTGGCGCCGCAGGCAACCTTGCAGCCGTGATAGGCAACGGCATGGCCGTCATCGATCAGGCTCGGGTCGCCCTGACTGATCGGGAACACCCCTTTGCAACGCGGACACGACACCATGTCGCCGACGCGCGCCCACCCCTTCCCCATCGTGTCGCAAGTGGGTGAGCACGTGATGACTGTGCCGCCATGGCTGGTCTTATCGCCGAGAACGATCAATGGCTGGCTCATCGCCCCTCCTGAGTGATTAGATCGAAATGCCGGGGCGAATGTTAGCAGCGCAGCAATTCCGAAGGCTCACCAAATGTCACGCAGGAAAATTTTCGCGACACATCGCACAGCCCACAGGTCAGGGGGTTGAGCTACTTCAAAGCCGACAAAGCCAAAAACGAAACGGGCCACCCCGCAGGGTAGCCCGGCATCCCACGCGACGCGGAAGCGCCGCGTCAGCAACTCATCAGAACTTGTAGCGCGCGCCCAGCATGTAGCGCGGGCCGCCGGTCGTGACCTGCAGCACCTGCTGGTCGCTGCGGCCGTGCGTGCGCTGGGTCGAGTCGGTCAGGTTGATCGCCTCGAGCGACACGGACAGGTTCTTGTTGACGTTGTAGCCGATCGACAGGTCGGTCTGGCCGTACGGCTCGACGTACTGCGGGTTCGGCTTGCCATTGTCGGCCACGTTCGCCAGGAACTCGCCGCGCCAGTTGTAGGCCAGGCGCACCGACCACTTGTCGTCCTCGTAGATACCGACCAGGTTGGCCGAGTTCGACAGGCCGACCAGCGCGAACTGGTTACCCGTGCCCAGGTTGTCGTACTTGAGGTCCGACTTCACGTACGTGTAGTTCGCCTGGAAGCCGAGGCCGTTGCTGAACATGTGCTGCCAGTTGACTTCCGCACCCTTCAGCGAGGCCTTCTTCTGGTTGATGTACGTTGTGATCTGGTACGGCAGCGCCGGGTCGCCCGGCACGCCCGTGATCGTGCCGGTGTAGTGCCCTTCCCCGTTGATGCCCTTCGACGTCACGCCCGGCTGGCCGTTGAAGTTCTTCAGGATGTAGTCGCGCATGCAGTTCGTGTCGGTCGCCACGCAGCCCGACGCGATCGCAGCCTTCCAGTAGGCGCCGCCCACCGGCGTCAGCGCCGTCGGCGACGGCGACGTGACGACGGTCTGGCCCGCGTAGTCGGACAGGTCCTTGTGGAACAGGCCCAGCGACACCATGCTCTGCTTCGTGTAGTACCACTCGGTCGACAGGTCCAGGTTCTTCGACTTCACCGGCGTCAGCGCCGGGTTGCCGCTGCTGCCCGTCACGCCCGTCACGCCCGCCGTCGAGCTGTACGTGGTACCGCCCTGGATCTGGTCGTAGCGCGGACGGCCGATCGACACGCCGTAGCTCGCGCGCACCTTCAGGTCGGAACGCACGTCCATGTCCCAGTCCACGGT
Source organism: Massilia sp. GER05 (assembly GCF_052056005.1). Classification (NCBI taxonomy): domain Bacteria; kingdom Pseudomonadati; phylum Pseudomonadota; class Betaproteobacteria; order Burkholderiales; family Oxalobacteraceae; genus Massilia; species Massilia sp. GER05. The sequence goes on from NZ_CP178858.1 coordinate 5,378,994, forward strand.
CGGCAGGAAGTTGCTGTACTTGCCATGCTGCGTCTGGAAGACCTGGTTGCCGAAGTCCACCGGCAGTTCGTTCTGCGAGATCCAGCGCACGCCGACCGGCAGCTTGGCGAGACCGGTCGACGCGACGTCGGTCTTCTCGTAGCGGAAGCCGATACCGGTGTGCATCGGCAGCGCGGTATCCCAGTCGGTGTTGAACTGCATGTACAACGCCTTGGTCTTCTCGATCGTCGTGCGGTCGAAACTCGGGTTCGCGAGGCTCGGGGTGTAGCCGGCCTGGTCGCCCGTGACCTTGATCGCGTTGTCGCGCACCTTGGCGAAGTCGAACAGCATGAACTGGTTGTACAGGCGCGGATCGCCCGAGCCACCCAGCTTGCTGAAGTACTGGCTGATGGTGTCGGCATGCCACAGGCTCTGGTCATAGTCGACGCCCGCGTTGTTCGACGTGCCGCCCGCCCACGTGTCGCGCTGCACCTGCTGGAACACGGAATGGTTGTTGACCTTCGTGTGCGACAGGCCGAAGTTCAGGTTCGACGATTCGAACAGCTTCAGGCTGCCGCCGGCCTGGATCTGGTCGATCTTCATCTTGTTCAGGCCGTCCTGGAACCACGAACCGGACACCTGGTTCGGCGAGGCCTGGTAGTTGGCGCCGCCCGGGATGACGAGGATCGGCATCTCCTGCGTGAAGTCGACGCCGGTCGTGTTGCGGCTGAAGGTGACGGTCGCGAGGTCGTTGTTCGAACCGAACGGGCTGTCCTTCTCGGCCTTGGCCTGCGAGTGGTGCATGTCCAGCGACAGGCGCAGGGCCGGCGAGGCGCGCCACTGCGTGTTGAAGCCGATCGAGTCCAGGGTCGACTTGGTGGCGAAGTTACCGCCGTTCATCGCCAGATCCTGGTTCTTCACCTGCTCTTCATAATAGATCGGCGACGCGAGCGGACCGTTGGTCCAGCTGCTGGTCTGGGCGTTCAGCGGGTGATTGAACCAGACCGACAGTTCGTGGTACTTGGTCTGGATCTTGTTCTGCGCGTACGTGTAGTCCAGCGTGGTCGTCAGTTCCTTGACCGGGCGGAACTGGAACGTCAGCTGGCCGTTGGTACGCTGGCGCTGCGAGCCGCGCACGAAGTACGACAGGTTCTGCGGCGTCAGGTAGATGTCGGACGCCTTCGGCGGATTCGTCACGCCGGCGCCGTTCGCGGGGATCGGACCCGGGTCGTCGCTGACGGTGTTGCCCTTGTACGGGCCGAGCCAGCCGTTGGTGATGGCCGCCTGGTTCACGCCCAGGTTGCGCGACTGGTAGCTGCCGGTGACGGCGAGGCCGAACATGCCGTCGTTCCACGTGGTGCTGTACAGGCCCGAGACTTCCGGCGTGATCTTCTTGCCGGCGTCGATACCCGGCAGGTTGTTGTTCGACTTGTCGTACACACCCTTGACGCCGATGCTGGCCTGGCTGCCCAGGTCGAGCGGACGACCGGTCATGATGTTCAGCGTGGCGCCGATGCCGCCCGGGGGCGTGTCGGCGCGCGCGCTCTTGTACACCTGGATCTGCGACACGGCTTCCGAAGCGAGGTTCGAAAAGTCGAATGCGCGGCCGGCCTGGTCGGCCAGGCTGGCGGTCGGCATCTGGCGGCCGTTCAGCAGCACGACGTTCAGGTCGGGGCCAACGCCGCGCACGGTGACGTTGGCACCCTCGCCGCGCGAACGGTCGATGGACACGCCGGAAATGCGCTGCAGCGATTCGGCCAGGTTGGTGTCGGGGAATTTGCCGATGTCGTCGGCGACAATGCCGTCGACGATACCATCGGAGTTACGCTTCAGGTTCAGCGTGGACTGCATGCTGGCGCGGATACCCTTCACGACGACGGTGTTCGTCGCGACGCCCTGCACCGGCGCGGTGACGGCCGGGTCGTTGGGCGATGCGACGCCATTGGAAGCACCATTGCTCGCGTCCTGTGCGAATGCCGGTGCGACCAGGGCGGCGCAGGCGCTCGCAACGGCGAGGCTGATCAGGCGGTGCCTGGTGTTCAGGTGGTGGGTAAAGACCCTCTTGGTGTGCAGCACTGTGTCTCCTCTCGTCTCTCGAAAAAAACGCCGCGCCCGCCGGGCGGCGACGTCCGTGGTGGTGGTACTACTCCTGGCGTACCCGCTTCATGGATTGACTCTTTGGTCACTGATAGCGGACATCATTTGTTTAAGATTAAGAACAATACTTCCATTGGTCAATCGGTCGAACCAACTGTTTGCACGGTCGAGAGGCGCCCGCGCACCAGTTTGGGCGGTGGTTATTCGTGAGAATGATGCATTACGTAACGTACGTATGGCCATGTCCGGTTTTTGTTCAAGAAATCGATTTCATAAATAAATCAATTACTTCGTTCGGAACCGCGACAAAGCGCATCCCGTTATACTTTTCACCAACCGACAGCGCGGGAGTTATGATTATGCATAATGCATGACCAACAAAATTTTCCAATCTGTTGCATAATCATCACAACCCACTTGATTTTTCCCACCCATGCCCGTCACCGGTGACCAGCAACTCCTCAAGCAACTGAACCGCATGGCACTGGTTCGCCAGGTCAGCATCCAGCCTGGACTGTCGCGCGCGGCGCTGGCCGATGTGCTGGGCCTGACGAAATCCACGATCAGCCTGCTCGTGCGCGAACTGGTCGACGAAGGCTGGCTCACGGAAAGCGAACTGCTCGTGACGGGCGAAGTGGGCCGGCGCGCCACGCCCCTGCACCTGGACCCGTCGCGGCTCGCCCTGCTGGGCGCCGACCTGGGCGTGGACGAGGCCCGCGTCGTCGCGACGAACCTGCTGGGCGAAGTGCTCGACACGCGCATCCTCACGTACGAAGACCCGGCCGATCCCGCCTCGTGCATCCGCCTCGTTGCGCTCGCGCTCGTGAAACTGGCGAAGCGGCTCGCCCGCCCTGCCGGCCACGGCAAGCCGCGGCGCGTGCTCGGCGTCGGCATCGGCCTGCACGGCGCCGTCGACGAGGCCCTGGGCCTGCTGCGCCACGCGCCGCACCTGGGCTGGCGCGACATCGACGTGGCCGGCATCGTGCGGACGCACGTCGCCGGCTCGCCGCTGGACGGGCTGCCGCTGTACATGCAGAACGAGGCGAACGTGGCGGCGCTGGGCGAATTCGAATTCGCCGACCAGTCGGGCACCGATCCGCTGATCTACCTGTCGATCGGGTATGGCGTGGGCGCCGGCGTGATCGTCAACGACCGCCTGCTGACCGGCCTGCACGGCTATGCCGGCGAGGTGGGCCACGCGATCCTGCAGGCGGGCGGCCCGCTGTGCCAGTGCGGCCGGCGCGGCTGCGCCGACGCGCTGATCGGCCTCGGTTCGCTGCTGGGCCGCGAACGCCCCAGCCATCCCGCGCTCGAGCGGCTGTTCCAGCGCGTGGCCGACGGCGACCCGGCGACGTGCGCCGCCGTGGACGCGGCCGGCCGCCAGCTCGGCATCCTGCTGAACAACCTGTGGGCCGGCTTCGATCCGATGGCGATCGTCATCGGCGGCCCCGCGCTGCAGCTGGGCGACGCCTTCATCGAACCCGCGCGGCACGTGCTGGCCGCCTATGCGCACGCCGCCATGCTGCCGCCGCCCGCCATCCGCACCTCGCATTTCGGCGCCCAGGCCGTCGCCGTGGGCGCCGCCGCGCTGGCGCGCTACCGCGTCACGCGTCCGCTCGACGTGCTGCGCATCGAGCGCGAGACCGGCCGCGGCACGGCCACCCGCCCGGCGGGGCTGGCGCTGCCGCACTGACCGCAACAACATCAAGGAACACAATGACCGCTGACACGATCAACGTTGGACTCATCGGCTATGGCTTCGCCGGCCAGGTCTTCCACGCGCCGCTGCTGCGCACGACCCCGGGTCTCGCCATCGCCGCCGTCTCCAGCCGCAATCCGGACAAGGTACGCGCCGACCTCGGCAGCGTCGCCGTCCATGCGGAGCCGGCCGCCCTGCTCGCCGATCCGGACGTCGCCCTCGTCGTGCTGGCCAGCCCGAACGCGACCCACTATCCGCTGGCGCGGGCCGCGCTGGAGGCGGGCAAGCACGTCGTCGTCGACAAGCCGTTCACGGATACGGCCGCGCAGGCCGCGGAACTCGTGCGCCTTGCGGAAGACAAGGGCCTGCTGCTGAGCGTCTACCACAACCGCCGCTGGGACAGCACGACGCGCACCGCGCTGCGCCTGCTCGCCGGCGGCACCCTGGGACAAGTCCGCCACGCGGCCATGCACTTCGACCGCTTCCGCCCGCAGCCGCAGGAACGCTGGAAGGAAGAGGCCGATGCGGGCGGCGGGATCTGGCTGGACCTGGGTCCGCACCTGATCGACGAAGCCCTGCTGTACTTCGGCGAGCCGCTCGCGATCGAGGCGGACCTGCCCATCCTCCGTCCGGGCAGCCGCTGCGAAGACCAGTTCCAGGCGCGTCTGCGCTATGCGGACGGCCTGCGCGTGGACCTCGGCGCCAGCATGCTGGCCGCCGTCGCGCGCCCACGCGTGGCGCTGCATGGATTGAACGGGAGCTGGGTCAAGCAGAGCCTCGACCCGCAGGAAGCGGACCTGATCGCGGGCCGCCGGCCGAGCGGCGATGCGGCCGCATGGGGCGTGGACGCCGAGACCGGCGTGCTGGCCGTCCTGAACGATGGCAAGGTGGCGTCGTCCGCCGTGCCGACCGAAAACGGCGCGTATCCGTCGTACTACGCCGGCATCCGCGACGCGCTGCTCGGCAAGGCGCCGAATCCCGTGCCGGCCCATCAGGCGCTGACCGTCATGCGCCTGCTCGACGCCGGCCGGATCAGCGCGGCGGAACGGCGCGAAGTGCTGTTGTCCGAAGTCCCCGCCCTGAGCCTGCCTTAAGCCTGCCCCGCCTCCAGGTTCGCGCGCACCCGCTCCAGCAAGTCGAGCAGGGTCGCGCGGTCCGCTTCCGCAATCCCCTCCAGCGCCGTCTCGGCCAGCGCGCCGTCATGGCGGTGCAGCGCCGCGAACATCGCCTTGCCCGCCTCCGACAGCGACAGCCGCGTGCTGCGCTTGTCCGTCTCGTCCGCGACCGCGTCGAGCAGCCCGCGGTCGCGCAGGCCGCGGATCAGGCGTGCCAGCTGGGCCTTGTCGCGTCCCGAATGCGCGGCGAGGTCGCTCTGCGTCGCACCGGGCCGGCGCGCGAAGAAACCCAGTACCTTGATCTCCATGTGCGCCAGGTCGTGCGGCCCGGCACGCAGGCTGCGCTGCTGGGCCGAACGGTACAGGTGCATGATCGCGTGGACGCGTTCCAGCACCTCGAGCGCGGGCGACGGGGGATTTTGGTTGACTTCATCAACTATATTTCGCATAATGGGCAGGTAGGTGACATTATCAACTAATTGGAGCAACGATGCAGCAAGCTGAACACCTTCTCGTCCGCCGCGTCCGCCATGAGCTCAAGCTGCGCGAACTGACCGTGGCGCGCATCGAACGCCTGGGCGACGCCTTCGCCGCCATCACCTTCACGGGCGCGGCGCTGGCCGATTTCACGTCCCTGTCGTTCGACGACCACGTCAAGTTCATGTTCCCGGACGCGGATGCGGACGGCGGACAGGTGAGGCGCGACTATACCCCACGACGCTTCAGCCGCGAAGCCCTGGAACTCACGATCGAGTTCGCGCTGCACGGCGACGGCAAGGCGTCCGATTGGGCTCGCAACGCGGTGGTGGGGCAGCGCGCCCTCGTTGGCGGGCCGAAAGGTTCGATGATCGTGCCGTTGGAACTCGACTGGCACCTGTTGACGGGCGACGCGACCGCCCTCCCCGCCATCGCGCGGCGGCTGGAAGAACTGCCGGGCGGCAGCCGGGCGATCGTGCTCGTGCACGCGGCGCCGGCCGACCGGCGCGTGTTGAGGAGTGCCGCGGACGTGGACCTGCGCTGGTTCGATACGCCGGAGGCGCTCGTCGCGGATCTGCAGGCGCTCGCGCTGCCGCCCGGCCGCGGGTTCGCGTGGGGCGGCGGCGAAGCGTCATTGATGGCGCGGGTGCGCCAGGTGCTGAACGAACAAGGCGTGCCGCGCGAGGCGACGCGGGTGTCGGCGTACTGGAAACAGGGCGTCGCCGAGCACCACGAGAACCTGGAGTAATCGATGACGATTGCGCTCGGTGGGCACAGGGTGCCCACCCTACGTCTTCGTGGGCCGTAGGGTGGGCTCCCCGAGCCCGCCACGCCTCACACGGCGCGCTTGCGCCTGCGGCCCGCCATCAAGGCGAACAGCGACGTGCCCATCAACGCCAACGACCCCGGCTCCGGCACCGTGAACTCGTCCATCGCCCACGCCGTCGGGCTGCTGTTGTAGATGACGAGCGTATCGATGCCGGCCCAGTCCAGCTGGACCCAGCGCGGCGCCGTCGTGTCCAGCGTGAAGGCGCCCGACGTGACCAGCAGCTGGCCGTTGCGCCAGCCTTCGAACGAGATCTCCTGGTCGATCCAGGCCGACGTGAAGTACGCGCCGGTGAACGCCCACGCATTGCCGTCCGCCTTCGAAATCGTCGCGGGCTGGCCGAACCAGTTGTACGCCACGTTGGCCGGCGACACGACGCCCGCCTCGAAGCCGCTGCCCGGGTACGCATCGGCACGGATCGTCCCCATGTTGTCCCAGTTGAAGCCCGCGTAGCCGGCATCGATGGGCAGCGACTCGTCGCCCGGCAGGTCGTCGAAATGGATGACCGTCGCATGCGCCAGCGCGCAGGCCATCGTGGCCAGCAGGCCGATGATCGTCTTCTTCATGTTCATCCCTTTCAGTGTGCGATGCCGGCGACTTCGGCATCGCTCAAGGCCGCGTTATAGATGCGCAGTTCGTCGATCGCGCCCTTGTACGGGGTGTCCCAGTAATTCACGCCCAGCGCGAAGGTGCCGGTCGTCGTCGTGAACACGTTCGGGAAGTTCGTGCCGGAGAAGCGCTTGACGCCGTTCACGTACACGTTGACGGCGCCGTTGTTGACGGTGAACGCCACGTGCGACCACTGGTTCACGGGGATGTTCATGCCCAATCCCGCGTCGTACCAGGCGGCGCCCGACCACAGCATCGACGCGCCGCCCACGCCGCCATGCCCCATCGGCAGGAAGCTGACCCACGAATCGGTCGTGCGCGCGCCGAAGAACGTCGTCGTGAACGCCGTCAGTTGCGCGGGTTTCAGCCACATCGCGACGGTGTACGTGTTCGACGAGATCAGGCCGTTCGGCAGGCGCACGCCGGTCGCGCCGTCGAACACGGCCGCGTTGCCGCGCATGCCGGCGCCGTACGTCAGGCTGCCGCCCGCCGTGTCGATCTTGCCGCCGCTGACCGAGCCGGCCGCGAAGGCGCCGTTCGAATCCGCGAGATTGCCGTCGAACGCGTAGTACGCGACCAGGCCGCCCAGCTTGCGCACGGTGACCGTGAACGTCTTCGTCAGGGTGGCCGTGCCCTTCGTGATGCGCGCGGTCAGCGTGACGTTCACGGCGCCGGTGGCCGGCGTCGTCACGACGCCCGTGTTGCTGACCACCGCCGGGTTCGACGACGTCCAGCGGATGACGGCATTGCGGGCCGCGCTCGTCGGCAGCGTGAGGTTGCCCGTGACGGCCGTCGTGGCGCCGAGGCTCAGCTCATTGTAGATGGCGGTCGCGACCTGCATGTCGGTGCGCGGGATCAGGCGGCTGCCGAAGATGGCGATGCCTTCGCGCGACGACGCGGTGAACGTCGTCACGTACGACCGCGACGTCTCGTCCCACTGCGTCAGCAGCACGCCCTTGTACGTCGATGCGCCCGGCAGGTTGATCTCGACCTGGTTGGTGCCCATCCTGCGCCACGTGCCGGACACTGCCCCGGTGATGCTGCCGTTGGCGTTCAGCGTGATCAGCTGCGACTTCTTGATGGTCGCCGTGATGTCCTTGCCGTGGTTGACGTACAGGTAGTCGCCGAACACGAATTCCGGCCGCACGGCCGTCGCCGTCTCGTTCGCGTAACGGTACGGCGCCACGACGGGCCAGCCGTCCGCGTTCATGAACATCTGGTGCACGCGCACCTCGTGCTGCTCGCCGCGTTCCGGGAAGCGCGTGTGGAAGATGAGGAAGTGCTTGCCGGTCGCCGGGTCGTACCAGGCCGAGTTGTGGCCCGCCGAGACATAGCCCGTGCCGATGCCGGTGCCCGCCTCGCCCAGCTTGCGCTCGAACAGGAAGTTACCCATCATCTTGACGCCGTACGGCGCGATCGACGCGTCGTCGAACAGCGGTTTCGACGGATCCGACTTCACGTTCGCCATCGCATTGCCCTGGGCGTCATAGTACGGGCCATCCGGATTGGTCGAGCGCGCGACACGCATGTTGTAGCCGCCGTTCGCATCCAGGCCGCCGAACGAGGTAAAGAGGTAGTAGTACGACGTGGCCGGGCTGTACATGATGTACGCGCCTTCGATGCGGGAGTGGTTGCCCCCAGTGAGGCGCTTGCCGTAGCCCTGGTTCGGATACGGGAAGCCGGTGGCGGGGTTCATCTGCATGATGAAGATGCCGCCCGAGTACGAGCCGTAGACCATCCACAGCTTGCCCGCGTTGTCGAAGAAGACGTTCGGGTCGACGGTGTTCGGGTGCTTCAGCGCGTCGTAGACGGTGCCGTCGTAGCTCGGCTGGCCCCACATACCGGACTTCAGGATCACGCCCTTGTTGACGTACGGGCCTTCCGGACTGTTCGCGACGGCGATGCCCAGCGCGGACCGGGGCGCGTCGCCCTGGCAGGCGTCGTAGTACATGTAGTACTTGCCGTCCGCGAGCTGGCGCACGTCCGGCGCCCACAGGGTCGTCGTGTTCGCCCATGCGAAGGTCTCGGCCAGTTCCGTGTAGACGTTCTTCGAGCCGTTCAGGAACAGCGGATTGGTGGCGCTGACGCCGTCCGTCATCTGCGTCCACTTCATGAGGTCCTTCGACTTGGCCGATGCCAGGTGCGAGCCGAACACGTAGAACGTGTCGCCGGCCTTCAGCACCGACGGGTCGTGCACGGACGCGTTCTGGAACGTGGGGAGCGTGGCGCCGGCCTGGGCGCATGCATTGGCGGCGATGAAGCAGGACGCGAATAGCGCGCCCAATCCCGCCAGGGACAAGGGTTTGTTCACTGTAGTCTCCGTCTAATAATTATGGTTGCGGACGGAGAATGCGGCATTTTCAGATGCTTTGCAACAGGGCCGGCAGCGCATCTAAGTCACTGATTCGACCGGATAATTTACAGATTTCAGCAGAGAAACAGCTGCGATTCCAAAAAAACGGATTTAGGGTCGTAAATAAAAAATATGATGATCGATGAGGGAATCCGCGATAACTTTTTTTGGAATGGAATCGATTCGAAAACCAAAAAGGATATCGCAGGTTTTTTTACGTGTTACAAAAAATATTTTGCGGCCAGCGTGCCGTCGCGGCCCAGCAGGTACCGGTCGAAGTCGCGCGCGAGGAACAGGCTGCCCGCGTACTCGCTCCTTGCCTCCGCCTCCAGCGCGCCCATCGACAACGGCCCTTCGCCGTCCTGGTAACGGGGACTGAAATGGGTCAGCACGAGGTTCGGCAACCGGGCCGCCTGCGCCATCCGCGCCACCCGCAGCGCGGAACTGTGCATCGGCCCCGGCCCCACTTTGAGTAGCACCTCTTCCGTGTAGGTCGCCTCGTGGATCAGCACGTCGGCCGTGCGCGCCGCCTCCAGCAGCAGCGACGGGTCGTCGTTGTCGCCGCCCACGACGACCGTGCGCGCCTTGCGCGGCGCGAGCAGCCAGTCGGCCGCATGCAGCACGCGGCCGTCGTCCAGCACGACATCACTGCCTTGCTGGAGTTCGCCCCAGGCGGGGCCCGGCGCGATGCCGGCCGCGCGCAGCCGGGCCGTATCCAGCTTGCGCTCCACCGTGCGCTCCGTGAAGCGGTACGCCCAGGACGGGATCCGGTGCGACAGCGCGATGGCGTCCACGGCCAGGTCGGGCAGGACCGGCCTGCCGGCCAGGCCGTCGACGGCGATGAACTCGAGCGGATACGGCAGCCCCAGTTCGCTCGTCGCCATCGCGCCGTCGATGAAGGTGCGCAGCGCCGGCGGCCCGACGAGGGCCAGCGGGGCCGTGCGGTTCAGCATGCCGGCGCTGGCCAGCAGGCCGGGCAAGCCGTAGCAGTGGTCGCCGTGCAGGTGGGTGATGAAGATGGCGCGCAGGTCGTGCAGCGACAGGGTCGTATGGAGGATGCGGTGCTGCGTGCCTTCGCCGCAGTCGACGAGCGACCAGCCCCCGTCCGGCCCCCGGAGGGCCAGGCCGCTCACGTTGCGGGTCTTGCTCGGGGTGCCGGACGAGGTGCCGAGGAACTGGAATTCCATGCTGGACGGGCCAATAAGTGGTTTCGGTCCGATTATCCCCCGTTTCGGTCGGCCCCAAGGCGGTTTCGTCGCAGCCGGGTTGCCGCCGTCCGGGCCCGGCGGCACAATTCCGGCATGAACACCCTCTTCCGCTTTTTTCCCTCCACGCGGGGCGCGTGCCGCCCGATCGTCCGCCGCCTGGCTGACGACATCGGCCTGACCGTCATCGTGTGCAGCATGACCGCCGTCCTGATCACGCTCGTCAACGGCAGGACGTTCGAACTGTACGACCAGATGGTGTACTCGATCTGCGTCGGCCTCGTGGCGCTGGTGGTCCTCGACGGCGTCCGCCTCACGCTCCTCGACGATCCGGCACGGCGCCGCCGCTGGCTGGTGCCGTGCATCGTGCTGCTCGTCGCGATGGCGCCCGTCGCGCACTACACCGGCATCTCGATGGGCAGCCTGATCCTGGGCCACCCCCTGCCCGACCTGTCCGAGTACCCGAACGACCATGGCCAGAAAGGCATGATCGGGCTGACCTTCCTGGCGATCAGTGCGATGGCCCTCCTGATCCTGAACCGCGAACGGGTCGAGCGCATCAAGCTGGAACGCACCGAGGCCAAGGCGCGCGCCGAGACGATCGAACGCCAGGCCCTGCAGGCGCAACTGCGGCTGCTGCAGGCCCAGATCGAACCGCACATGCTGTTCAACACGCTGGCGAACCTGCAGGGCCTGATCGCCATCGACCCGCAACAGGCGAGCCGGATGCTGGACCACCTGATCCAGTACCTGCGCGCCACCTTGTCCGCCACCCGCGCCGAGACGACGACGCTGGCCCAGGAATTCGAGGCGGCCGAAGCCTATCTCGGCCTGATGGCCGTGCGCATGGGTGCGCGCCTCGCGTACCGCTGCATCCTGCCCGCCGAACTGCGGAGCGCGCGGCTGCCGGCGATGCTGCTGCAGCCGCTCGTGGAAAACGCCATCATCCACGGCCTCGAGCCGAAGATCGAAGGCGGCACCGTGACCGTGGAGGCGAGCGCGCGCGCCGGCCTGCTCGAGATCTGCGTCAGCGACACGGGCCTCGGCCTGGACGACACGCAGACCGCGGCCAAGGGCACCGGCGTCGGCGTGACGACGACCCGCGAACGCCTGCAGGTGCTGTACGGCGCGCGCGCCGCCCTGACCCTCATTCCCGCCCAGCCGCACGGCGTGCTGGCCCGATTGACGCTTCCTTTGGAGACCGCATGAACGCAACGCCACCCATCCGCGCCCTGATCGCCGAGGACGAACCGATCCTCGCCGCCACGCTTGCCGCGACGCTGCGGCGCCTGTGGCCCGACCTCGACATCGCCGGCACGGCGCCGAACGGCGTCGCGGCCGTGCAGCAGGCGCTGGAACTGCAGCCGGACATCCTGTTCCTGGACATCAAGATGCCGGGCCAGACCGGCCTGGAAGCGGCGCAGGAACTGGCCGAACGCTGGGAAGGTGCGCGCCCGTTCCCGCACATCGTGTTCGTGACGGCGTACGACGATTACGCGGTGCAGGCGTTCGAGCAGGCCGCCGTCGACTACGTGATGAAGCCGGTGAGCGACACGCGCCTTGCGCGCACCGTCGAGCGTTTGCAGGCGCTCACGGTGCGGGACGCGCCGGCCGCTGACGGCCTCGCGCAACTCGTCGAGCAGATGCGCGCCCTGCTCCCGGCAGGCGCGGCACCGGCCGAGCGCCTGACGGTGATCCGCGCGGCGGTCGGCAACATCATCCGCATGATTCCCGTGCAGGAGGTGCTGTACTTCCAGGCGCTCGACAAGTACGTGAACGTGGCGAGCGCCGAGGGCGACGCGCTGATCCGCCTGAGCCTGAAGGACCTGCTGCCCCAGCTCGATCCGGACCAGTTCCGCCAGATCAGCCGCGGCGCCATCGTCAACATGCGGCACGTGACGAGCGCGAGCCGCGACGATGCCGGCAAGCTGACGCTGCACCTGCGCAACCGGGCCGACAAGCTGCGCGTCAGCCCGTTGTTCGCGCACCTGTTCAGGCAGATGTGATCAGCGCACGTCCAGCCGGAACGGCGCGGCCGGCAGGCCGTCGCCGCCGAACAGGTTCACGAACGGCGCATCGGCCCACGCGTAGCGTACGCGCGTGACGCCGGGCGCCGCCGCACCGGGCAGGACGATCCGGTCGCCGGCGACGCGCGCGTCGGCATAGCGGCATGCCTTGCCCGCGCACACCTCGAAGCCGATCGCGCGGTCGGCCGAATACGTCTTGAGGCCGGCGCCCGTGTCCCTGAACGTCACGACGATGTCCTTGCCCTTGCGCGCCGCCGCGACGGCCGTCGGGCCGCCGGGCGCCGTCTGCGCGCCGTACGCGACGGCGCGCGCCGCCCGCGCGAGACGTTCGCCGACGACCGTCTTCTGGGTGGGGTGGATGTCGAAGCGGTCGCCCACGTCGAGCGTGACGGCCAGCCCCGCGTGCGCATCATGCGCGACGGTGTCGGCCTGCGCCGCGCGCAGCTCGGCCCATGTGGAATCGCCCGGCGCCGTCGCCGTCGCGCCGTACGACGTCAGTTGCACGACGAGGAAGGGCAGCGTGGGCTGGCCGAAGCGCTGGCGCCAGTCGCGCATCAGCATGGGCAGCAGGGTGCGGTATTCATCCGCCGCGTCGGCATTCGCTTCGCCCTGGTACCACGCCGCCAGCTTGAATTTGTAGCCGACCAGCGGCGCGATCATGCCGTTGTACAGCGTCGTGTAACTCGTCAGCATGTCCCACGGTGCCGGCGGCACGGCGAGCCCCTTCAGCGCGCTGCCGCGCCGGACCTTCCACGCGGCCGGCAGCGGGATCGCCTGGCCGTCGCTCAGGCCGATGGTACGGTTGGCCGGCGCGCCCGTCATGCCGCCGCTGCCCAGGACGCGCAGGACGATCACGTTGCGGCCCGGCTTGAACACGCCCGCCGGCACCGTATAGTCGCGCCCCAGCCAGGCCAGCCCGGCGCCGCCCACGCGCTGGCCGTTGACCCAGGTGGTGTCGTACGTGTCGACGGGGCCCAGGTGCAGCGCGTTGGCCGCCCGCGCCTGCGCTTCCGTCAGCGTGACGGTCGTACGGTACCACGTGACGCCGTCGAAACTGGAGCCAGCCGGCGTGACGCTCTCCCACGCGCTGTCGTCGAAGTCCGGCGCGACGAAGGCGCGCTGCGCGGCCGTCGCCGGGTCGTGCGCGCGCCACCAGGCTTCCGTGCGCGCATCCTGGGCGCGCTGCGCCGCCGCGGGATCCGTGCCGTATTGCGTCACGAGGTCGATGCCCGTCTTGTAGTCGCCGAAGGTGCGCAGCGACTCGGCCCCGATCCAGCCCTGGATCGTCGTGCCGCCCCAGCTGGCCTGGATGAAGCCGACCGGCACCTTGTAGTCCGCCTGCAGCGAACGGGCCATGTAGTAGCAGACGGCGGAGGCGTCGCCGATGGTGTCCGCGTTCATCGGCGTCCACGCGGCCGGCGCGAGGAGGTCGTCCTGCGGCGCCAGCGCGCTGTTGCGCGGGACGTTCAGGTAGCGGATGCGGTCGTTCTGCGCGGTATAGGTGGCGCCGATGGCGTTCGTCGACGCGCGCTGGAGGAATTCCATGTTCGACTGGCCCGAGCACAGGTAGACGTCGCCGAGCAGGATGTCGGCGCGGCTGACCGTCTGCCCGTCCGAGGTCGCGGTCAGCGCGTACGGCCCGCCCGCCGGTTGCGGCGGCAGCTGCACCTTCCACTTGCCCTGCGCGTCGGCGCTGGCGCTCGCCGTCTGGCCGCCCAGGGTCACGGTCACCTTGCCGCCCGCGCCGGCCGTGCCCCACACGGCAATGGGCTGGTCGCGCTGCAGCACGGCGTGGTCGGAAAAAATGCGGGCGAGGCCGAGGTCGGCCGCCTCGGCCGGCAGGCAGGCGGCGAGTGCGAGTAAGAGGAAGGTCTGCTTCATGATGTGTCGTTGTCGATGAAAAAAAACCGCCGCGGCCGATGCCGCGGCGGTCGATACTGCTCAGTTAGTATAGATCACGCCACGTCCGTTGCCGCTGAAGTAGATGCGCCCGTACGTGCTCCAGTCGCCCGCGATCACGCCGATGCCGGCGTACTGGTGGGCGTCGTCGTTGAAGCGCGCCCACGTTGCGCCGCCATCGTCGGAATGCCAGATGCCCCACACGCCGCCCCGCGTGCCGACGACGTAGACCGCGGCCGAGTACGACGCGCCCGACTGCGCCTTGCCCAGCGCGATCCTGGTGGCGCCTTGCAGCGCCCCCGTCGAGCCGCTGGCGGCGACCGTCGCGAAGCCGGAGAGCTTGGTCCAGCTCGCGCCCGAATTGGTCGAGTGGTACACGGCGTTGCCGTCGGCCACCCACAGGTCGCCCGAGGCGTTCGGATTGCCCACCATCGTCGTGAGCCCGAAGTCATTGGGGGCGAAGTTCGCCGCGACCGAACCCTGGACCAGCGCGAACGAATGGCCCCCGTCGGTCGACTGGTAGACCTTGCCCGTCGTGCCGTTCCACCACGCGCCGCCCCCGTCGAAGGCGTACACCTTGTTCGGGCTCTGGCGGTCGACGACCAGGCGATAGGCGTTATTCAGGCCGCCGTTGGGCGCGGGCAGGCCGCTGACCTGGGTCCAGCTCGCGCCATTGTTCGAGGTCCAGGACGGGATCGAATTGGCGGGCGCCCACACGATGTTATTGCGCGACGTCGTCACGATGCTCACCGTGTCGGCGAAGTTGGTGGAGGCGCCGGCGGGGAGCGATGCGAAGTTCGACCACGAGTTGCCGCTGTCGCCGGACCAGGCGCCGTAGGCGGTCACGGGCGTGTTGGAGGTGATACCGACAGCGACGATGTAGTTCGGATCGGACCACAGCACGTCGGCGGCGTCGCCATTGCCCCATGCGCTGTTGGGCGTCCGGGTCGGCTTCGTCGCGAGGTCCGTCTGGACCCAGTTGCCGATATCGCCCGCGCTGTTGACGAACTTGTACGACGCGCCGGCCGGCGGCGTGACGAGCGCCAGGGTCGCGGTTTCCTCGAGGTTGTTGACCGGAGCATCCCAGCTCGGGTTGGTGGCCGACGCGTTCCAGGTTTCCCAGACGCCGCCGCCGTGGACGTGCAGGATGTGATCCTTGTTGGTCGGATCGATCTCGATGTCGTCCACCCAGCCCCTGTAGTCTCCGCCCCAATGCGTCATGCCGTCCGCGATTTCGCGCCAGCTGCCGGGGGCGCCGCCGTTGTCCGACAGCTGGACGACCGGCTGGCCGGCGCTCCAGGTACCGGTCACGGCCAGCGCGATGCGGGCCGTCGAGCCGGTGCCGTAGACCGACACGCCGCCGTAGCCGCCCTGCGTGGTGGTGGCGAGCTGGGTCCAGGACTCGTTGAAGCTTACGCCGCCGAACCGGTAGAGGTAGCCGGGACCGCCGGCGCCCTGCCCGGCGTTCTGGTTGAACACCACGTAGTAGTTGCCGTCGCTGGTGCGCACCATGTGCGGGACGTAGTAGCCGGACACGTTGGAC
Organism: Massilia sp. GER05; assembly: GCF_052056005.1. Lineage (NCBI taxonomy): Bacteria > Pseudomonadati > Pseudomonadota > Betaproteobacteria > Burkholderiales > Oxalobacteraceae > Massilia > Massilia sp. GER05. The sequence goes on from NZ_CP178858.1 coordinate 5,394,823, forward strand.
GGCACCGGCACCGGCGTCCACGTGGCGCCGCCGTTGACGGACTTGTACATGGTCGAGGTCAGGCCCGCCTTCTGCACGTAGTCCGGCGCGATGGCAGCGTACATGATCCACGTCGTCGCGCCGCCGCCCACGTTCGAGTTGTCGAACATGATCTGCTCGACGCCCACCGGAGAACTGCCCAGCCCCTGGATCTCGCTGGCCGACAGCACCTTGCTCGACAACCCGGTCTGGGTCCAGGTCTGGCCCGAGTTCGTGCTCTTCCACAGGCCGGCCGTGCGCGAGGCGTAGAACAGCGTCGACGGGTTGGTGGGGTCGGCCTTCAGGCGTTCGCCGATGGCGCGGGCATTCTCGTTGCCGCCCACCGGAAACGGCAGGTCGTAATGCGTCCAGCTGGCACCGCGGTCGCCCGAGACATAGATGCGGCCGTTGATCGGGGTGCCTTGCCAGTCGTGCGACGTGATGCCCGTGACCAGGTACACCTTGTTGTCGTTGGTCGGATCGACGGCAATGCTTTCGACGCCGTGGTAGGCACCGTCGCCCCCGCCGAACCCGATGCCGTCGGTGATGGGCGTCCACGAGCCGCCCCCGTTCCAGCGGTAGGCGCCGCCGACGTCGGTGCGGGCGTACATGACGTTGTAGCTGGTCGGATGGTAGACGAGGCCGGTGACGTAGCCGCCGCCGCCCCACTTCGCGCTCGTGTAGCTCGTGGCCGAGCCGACGGTGGCCGCGACGACGGGGGCTTGCGCCGTGGCCGACGGGCCGGCGGTGCGGTCGCCGCCGCTGCAGCCTGCGACGAACGCCGCAACCGCGGCCGAGATGATGAACAGGTGCTTCCGATGCATGAGATCTCCTCTATTGGATTGGCTGAGAACGTAGCTCCGCCGTCCTGGCTGCGCCCGCATGCGTGTGCCGGCACTCGTTATGGTGAAAACAATCCCGTACTCTTGGACATCCCCGATCGGAGCACATTAATGTGTCGACGTATTTTTATTAACAAACATTAAAGAGTTTAATGCCCGTATTTTTCAACTGTCAACACAACTCACGGTTACAGGAGATGTAACAGGAAATGAACGACAAGTCCGCTGCAGATCGTTCCCGTTCTGCAGCGGTCCTGGGTTGCCTCAAGGTCGTATTGCTCAGTTGCTGTAGATGAGGCCGCGGGCGGCGCCGTTGACGTAGAGTCGGCCGTAGGTGTTCCAGTCGCCCGCCATCACGCCGGAGTCGCCGAACTGGTGGTTGTCGTCGTTGAAGCGGGCCCAGGTGGCGCCGCCGTCGTCCGAGTGGAAGATCCCCCACTGGCCGTTCAGCGTGCCTTCCACGTAGATCGCGGCCGAGTACGGCGCGCCGGCCAGTGCCTTGCCCAGCGCGACCTTGGTGGCGCCCTTCGTGCCGTTGGCGGACGCGAACGCGCCGACCTGCACCCAGTTCCAGCCCGAATTCACCGAGTGGTACAGGGCATTGCCGTCGGTCACCCAGATGTCGCCCTCGGCGTTCGGGTTGACGACCATCGCCGTGTCGCCCCAGGCGTTCGGCGCCATGGCCTGCGCACCCCACATCCCGCTCAACCCGAAGTTGTGGCCGCCATCGTACGAGATGTAGACCTTGCCCGGCTCATTGCTCCACGGCGCACCGCCGGAATCGAACGCATAGACCTTGCTCGGATTCACGCGGTCCGCGACCACGCGATAGGCGCGCTGGAAGCCGTTCCAGACGGCGTTGAACGCCGGCAGGTTGGTCGCCGTCCAGCTTGCGCCGCTGTTCGTGCTGTACGACGGCACCGAATCGGGCGGTGCCCAGACCAGGTTGTTGCGGGACGTGACCGCGATGCTCTGCACGTGGCTCTGGCTGGCCGCGGCGCCGGTCGGCAGGGACGCGAACTGGTTCCAACTGCTGCCGGCGTCGCCCGACCAGAACGCCTTGACGGTGTGGCCGTTCTTGTTGTCGACGCCGGAGGCGGCGATGTAGGTCGGGTCGGACCACGCCAGGTCGGCCGCGTTACCGCTGCTCCACCAGTTCATGGGGCCGCGCGTCGGCCGCGTCGCGAGGTCCGTCTGCGCCCAGGTGCCGATGTCGCCCGCACTGTTGATGAACTTGTAAGGCGCGCCGGCCGGCGCCGCGACGAGGGACAGCGTCACCGTCTCTTCGAGGTTGGCGACCTTGGGACTCCAGGTGGGCGTGGTCGACGACGCATTCGTCGTTTCGCAGATGCCGCCGCCGTGAATGTGCATGATGTGGTCGCGGTTGGCGGGGTCGATCGCGACGCCCTCGACCCAGCCTGCGCACTCGTCCGCGGCGATGCCGGTATGCGGCATGTTGGCTTCGGCTTCGTGCCAGGCGAGGCCGTCGTTGTCGGACAACTGGATCAATTGGTTCGAGTCGGCCCAGCCGGTCACACCCAGCGCGATGCGGGTCGTCGGGCCGGTGCCGGACACGGACAGGCCGGCGAAGCCGACGTTGGCGTCGAACTTGAGCTGGTTCCAGGTGCCGTTGTTGCTGGCGCCGAACTTGTAGAGATAGCTCGGACCGCCGGCGCCCTGGGCCTGGGCGCCAGCGGCCGTATTGGGATGCGCGCGGAACGCCATGTAGAAGTTGCCGTCGGCCGCACGCACGACGTGGGGAATATCGTAACCGGCCACGTTGGACGGGATCGCAACGGGCGCCCACGTGGCGCCGCCGTTGGTGGACTTGTACAGGGTCGACGCCAGGCCCGCCGCCTGCGCGTAGTCGGAGGCGACGGTGGCCCAGACGATCTGGGTCGGCGCTGCGTTCTGGCTCTGCACGAACGGGGTATCGTAGATGATCTGCCCGACGCCATACAGGTTCGGCCCCTGGAGCACCGTCTTGCTCGAGAAGCCCGTGACCTGGTTCCAGGTATGGCCCGAGTCCGTGCTCTTCCAGATGCCGGACTTGCGCGAGCCGTACATCAGCGTCGTCGGATTCTGCGGATCGACCGCCAGGCGTTCGCCATAGGCCCGAGCGTCGTCGTTGCCGCCGATCGCGAACGGCAGGTCGTAGTGCGTCCACGTGTTGCCGCGGTCGCTGGAGATGTAGATGCGGCCGGGCGTGTCGTTACCCACGCTGTCGCCGGTCATCATGTAGACGAGCTGGTCGTTGTTCGGATCGAGGGCCAGGCTTTCGACGCCATGGAACCGGCCTTCGCCGCCGCCCCAGCCAATCCCGTCGGTGATGGGGATCCACGTCGACGCGGCCGCATCCCAGCGGTAGGCGCCGCCCACGTCGGTGCGGGCGTACAGCAGGCTCGCATTACGCGGGTGGTAGACCAGGCCGGTAACGTAGCCGCCGCCGCCCCACTTCACGCTCGTCCAGCTGGTGGCCGAGCCGACGGTCGCGGCGAGGACCGGGGCGGCCGTGCCCGTCGCGCCGGGGGTCGTGCTGCCGCCGCTGCAGCCGGCGAGGAGTGCTGCGAGCAAGGCCGGGATGATGATATTCGTTTTCCGTTTCATGATGTCTCCGTTGTTATCGAGAGGAACATTAACATGATGCATATACTTAGTTAATGAACATGAACGGAGTCTAATACTCACACTTTTCCACTGTCAACAGAAACACGCATATAAAAAAGGCTGTGTTCGCGCTAGTTATGTGAACTGTAATTCGTTGCAGAGGTCATACGCATCGTCGAGTTAACTCATGAGGAGTGGCGATGCGCGGCCTGACGTTCGACGAATTGTTCGCCATGTTGCTGGCGGTGCGGTTGTCGCCAGACGACCTGACCCGGCTACGGGAATGGATCGGCGGCATCGCGGATCCGGCCGAGTGCATCGCCCTGATCGAGCAGGCGGCGGCGGGCCGGCCGTGTCCGCACTGCGGCTGCGCCCGTAAGCACCGCTGCGGCCAGGCGAGTGGACTGCAGCGCTTCCGTTGCCTCACATGTGCGCGCAGCCACAACGCATTGACCGGTACGCCGCTGACGCGGCTGCGCAAGAAGGAGCTCTGGCTGCCGTATCTGCAATGCGTGCTCGAATCGCGCACGGTGCGTAATGCCGCGCAGGTCGTCGGGGTGCATCGTACGACCAGTTTTCGATGGCGCCATCGGTTCGTGCCCGGCGCCATGCGCGACCGGCCGGCAACGCTGTTGGCCATCGTCGAAGTCGACGAGACGTATCGGCTCGAATCGCAGAAGGGGGCACGGAATCTCGCGCGGCCGCCGCGAAAGCGGGGCGGCGTGGCCAAGCGGCGGGGTATCAATCGAGAACACGATTGCCTGCTCATCGCGCGCGACCGCAGCGGCCGTACGCTCGATTTTCATACGGGGCGCGGCCAGGTGACGGTGGCGCAATTACACGAGTGCCTCAAACCCGTGCTGCCGGACGACGTCCTCTTGATCACCGACGGCGCCATCGTCTATCGGCATTTCGCGGAGCAGGCCGGCATCACGCATGAAGCGGTGAACGTGAAAGCGGGCATCCGGGCGCGCGGCGCGATTCACATTCAAAACGTGAATAGCTGGCACAGCCGCTTCAAGAGCTGGCTGGTGCGGTTCCGCGGCGTGGCGAGCCGTTACCTGATCCACTACTCGGGATGGCAGCGCATGCTGGACGATCGTCGGCTCACGAAGCCGGCTCATCTGCTGTGCGCTGCGGTCCAGCTCGGCTAGGCAAGCGGGTTACCGAATTACCGCGAACACAGCCATAAAAAAAGGCGGCCGAAGCCGCCTGAAACATCTGCCGTCAGCAGAAGAGAGATACCTGGTTCGCGTCAGAACGAATAACGCATCTGCGCCGTGTAGCGCGGACCGGTCACGTACGCGCCGCGGACCTTGAAGCCGACGCCCTGCTGCATCAACTGCTTGTACATGGCGTTGTTCAGGTTCTGCGCCTCGAGGCCGAACGACAGGTTCTCGGTGATCTTGTAGAAGACCGACGCATCCACCTGGCCGTAGGCGTCCGACCACGTCGGCAGCGCGTACTGCACGTTGTGCTGGCCGAACGTCGGGCTGTTCGGGTTGGTGTCGGTGCCGTCGCCGCCGTTCGTGCCGTTGGCGTTGATGGCCTGCAGCGACTTCGAACGCCAGCTGTACGCCACGCGGGCCGAGATCGGACCACGGTCGAACAGCAGCGCCAGGTTGTACGAGTTCTTCGACAGGCCGTTGAGCGGCAGGTTGCCGAAGGTCTTGCCGTCCACGTCGCAACCGTTCAGGTTCAGGTTCAGGTTGTCCGCGCCGCTGCCGCCCGAGCAGTACGCCTGGTACACCGGGTGGTACAGGTCCTGGCTGCTCTTCACGTACGTGTAGTTCGCCTGCACGCCGAAGCCCGCGAGCCAGCCTGGCAGCATGTCGAAGTACTGCTGGTACGCCAGTTCGATGCCCTTCGCCGTGCCGTTCGCGCCGTTCACCGGACCCGTCGTCACGAAGTCATGCATCGTGCCGTTCACGTCCGGCAGCGAGAAGTTGTAGCTCTGGTTGATGATGACGTCGCTGAGCTTCTTGTGGAACAGCGCGGCCGTGAACGAACCCGTCGGCGCGAAATACCACTCGGCCGTGATGTCGGCCTGCTTGGCCATCGTCGGACGCAGCATCGGATTGCCGCTGCCGGTACCGGTGAGGCTGACATTGCTGACGTTGACGACGTTGGTCGCGGTGTTCGTGCTCGTGGTGGTCGCTTCCGACAGGCTCGTATAGGCCTGCAGTTGCGAGAAGTCCGGACGCGACATCGCCTTGCCGTAGGCGAAGCGGAATTGCAGCTTGTCCGACGCCTTCATGCGCAGGTTCAGCGTCGGCAGCACGTTGCTGTACGAATTGTCGAAGTCCTGCTTCTGCTGGAAGTTCGGGATGTTCGGGATCGGCACGCCGGTCACCGTGGCGCCGTCCGGGATGCTCGGGGCCGTGAAGCTGAACACCGTGTAGCCGTGGGCGACCATGTTGGTCTTCACGTAGCGCACGCCGATGTTGCCGTCGATCGGATACTTCAGGTCGTCGAAGCCGAAACGCAGCTGCGTGTACAGGGCCTTGCTGCGCTCCTTCTGGTCGTTGGTGCCCGACGGATCGGTGCCGAACGTCGCCGGTTTCCAGGCCCCGCAGCTGTCCAGCGTGCCGCCGCTGCGCTCGGCGCACAACACGTTGTAATACTGGTGCAGCTGCGAATACGTGCCCGGAAAGCCGTCGGCCACCGACGTGTTCGGGAACACGACGGCCGGCACCGACGCCTTGCCGTTGAAGAAGTTCGGGAACGTGTTCAGGTGCGTGCCGGCGGAGAAGCGCGGATCGCCCAGGTAGGCCAAATGGGTCAGCGGCTGCCACGAACCGACCGGGCCCACCTGCCACGGCTGGGTGATCGCCGCCCAGTTATAGCCCGGCACGGAGTTGATCGTCGTCGCATCGCGGTCGGTCAGGCGCACGCCCACGCGCAGGTCGCGCAGCACGGGATTGTCGAACTCGTACTTGACGTCGGTCTTCCAGGCCTTCTCGTTGGCGACGCTCGCGTCCTGGTGCTCCATCGTGAAGCCCCAGTAGTAATTGTTCGGATTGGCCATGTACGCCTTCGTGGCGTCGTCGAACGTCAGGCGCGCCGGCGTCGTGCTCATGTCCATGCCCATCTGCGGGATCTGCAGGCCGGTAGCGACCGTCGAGTCGAAACTGCCGGTGGTGGCGCGCACCTTCTGCAGGTCGGTCGTCACGGTCCACTGGCTGTTCAGGCGCCAGCGCAGGTTCCACGAAATGTCGGTCGTGGCCGACTTGCGCGTCGAGGTGCGGGTGTCGTCGTTGAAGTTGACGCCGCCGTCGGTCGGATCGGTGAGCACGCCGCTGATCATGGCGCCCTTCGGATCGAACTTGCCGTTCGCGACCTGCAGGTTGTACGGGCTGGACTGGCCGAAGATCGCCTGCTCGTCCCACTTCATCTTGTAGCGCGACTTGAACCAGGTGAGCGACGACTGGACGTTGCTGTTCGGCTTCCACTGGAACGCAGCATAGCCGCCGTCGCGCTTGCGGTCGAATTCCAGCGAACGGAAGCTCGCGGCGTTCGGCACCCAGACGGTCTGGCCGGGCACGACGTCGGTGCGCGGGTAGTAAGGCGAGACCTGGAAGGCGTCGGTGCGGGTGCCGCTCTGCGACGTGGCCAGGTCGAACAGGGCGCCGAACTCGCCGAAGCGCGTCTTCCAGCGGTCGGAGAACATCATCGAGTACGACGGCTGGGGCTTGCCCTTCTTCAGCGTGGAATACGTATCCTGCGCCGAGACCGACAGCTTGCGGCCCTTGAAGTCGAACGGCATCGCGGTGCGGAGGTTGATCAGGCCGGAGATGCCGCCTTCGATCTGTTCGGCCGACGGGTTCTTGTAGACGTCGATGCCGGCCATCAGCTCGGGCGGCACGTCTTCGAAATTCAGCGAACGGCCACCGTTGGCCGAGAACGAGTCGCGGCCGTTCAGCTCGGAACGCACGTAGCTCAGGCCGCGGACCATCACGCCCGAACCTTCGACCGAATAGTGTTCCGGGTCGCCCTTGGCCATGGTGCGGTCGATGGTCACGCCGACCACGCGCTGCAGCACCTCGGTGACCGAACGGTCCGGCAGCTTGCCGATGTCGTCGGCGACGATCGAGTCGACGACCTCGTCGGCGTTCTGCTTGATTTTCTGGGCATTTTCCAGCGAGGCGCGCTGGCCGACCACGATGACCGACGTGGTCCCATTGTCGGTGGCAGGGGTGGTTTGTGCATATGCCATGCCGCTGGCGAGCAGCACGACTTGAGACACGCCGACGGCGATAGCCGTTTTCCTGAACTGGTTCACATCATCTCCTTGGTTTGGAATGCGCCGTCGACGCGGCGTGAAACATTATTAACGAATATTCTCGTTAAATTAACGTGGCATTAATTAAGTCTACGCCGCAATGTTTTTGTTAGTCAAATCAAATAGTGAGAATGTTCACGGGTGTGGCCGAACAGATACACGCGAAAACTCACACTTCGGACCGAAGCGCGACGGTGCAAGGAGCAACAGGAGGGGAATCAGGGACGGCGGGCGGCCGCGACGAGGCGCTGCATCGTCGCGCGGGCGGTGATGCGGTCGTCGTGCCAATAGGCGCTGACGGCTTCGCGCATGGCATCCTCGACCGCGGGCGGCAGAGTCATGGAGATGCTGGGGACGAGCGTGCCGCCACGGGAGGCGGCCTCGAAGGCGGCGGCCGACTGCTTCGCGCAGCGGTCGAATTTCGTGAGGTCGACGCCCTGGCGCACCGGAATCGACCCTTTGACGAGGTTGAATGCCTCCTGCACGCCGGGCGCCAGCAAGTCGGCGGCGAAGTCCTGCTGGGCGCGGGTCTTGGCGGGGCTGTTAACCTTGAACAGGGCGAACGAGTCGACCGTATAGGCATAGGCCTTGGCCGTTCCGGGCGCGGGCACGCAGGCAAACTCCAGGCGGCCGCTGCGCTGCGCCGTCTGGAAGATGGGCTTGGCCCAGTCGCCCATGAACTGCATGCCCGCCTCGCCGTTCGCCAGCCGCGACGCCGCCACGTTCCAGTTGCGCCCCATCGCGGCGACGTCGGTGTACGGCTTGATGCGGCGGAACGTCTGCAACGCCTGTTCCATGACCGGGCCGGCCAGTGCGCCGGGGTCCAGCGCCACGAACGCCTTGCGGTAGAACTCGGGGCCGCCGACGCCCAGCACGACGTTTTCGAACAGGAGGAAGTCCTGCCAAGGCTGGCCGCCATGCGTGACGGCGATATACCCGGCCCGCTTCATGGCGTCGGCCGCGGCGAAGAAGTCGTCCCACGTGACCGGCACCTGGGCATTGGCGCGCTTCAGGATGCGCGTGTTAATCCACAGCCAGTTGATGCGGTGGATATTGGCCGGCACGGCGACGTAGCTGCCCTTGTACTTCATGGCGTCGCTGACGACGCGCGGCAGCACCGCGTCCCACTGGCCCGCGCGTGCCGTGGCATCCAGGTTGGCGAGGGCGCCTTCGCGCGCCCATTGCTGGATGACCGGCGCCTTCACCTGGGCCGCGGCCGGCGGATTGCCCGACTGGACGCGCGAGCGCAGCAGGAAGAGCGGAAAGCCGTTCGCGTCGGCCGTCACGGCGAAGTCCTTCCACGTATGTCCCTGGCGCTGCAAGGTCGATTTCAGCACGTCCACGGCGCGTGCGTCGTCGCCCACGTCCCAGAAGTGGAGCACCTCGAGTTCGCCCGCGTGTACGGCAGTGGCGCACCAGGCGGTAGCGAGCGCAATTGCCGTGGCGAAGACTTTCATGGCGTGCATCTTAGCCCGAAACGGTCGCCGATGGTAACGCCGTCACAAATCCGTTAATATTAAGAAATGCAACTTTTACTCGCCGAAGACGACCCCATCCTCGCAAACGGATTGACCGCACAACTGAATGCCGCGGGCTTCACCGTCGAGCACGCACCGAACGGCCCGGTGGCGGAATACCTGCTCACCCGGCAGAACTTCGATATCGCCATCATCGACCTCGGCCTGCCCATGGTCGATGGCCTCACGGTATTGAAGAACCTGCGCGCGACCCGGCCCGACTTGCCGGTGCTCGTCCTGACGGCCCTCGACCGGCTCGACAGCCGCGTGGCGGGCCTGAACGCCGGCGCCGACGACTACATGACGAAACCGTTCGAGTTCCCGGAACTGGAAGCGCGCCTGCGGGCGATCCTGCGGCGCGCACGCACGTCGGCGGCGGCGCCCGCCGACGTCGCGCTGTCCGGCCTCCACTTCGACCGGGCCGCGCGGCGCGCCGTCATCCACGGCGAACCGGTCGAGCTGAGCCCGCGCGAAGCGACCCTGCTGGAACTGCTGCTGGTCCATGCCGACAAGGTCGTCACGAAGGACCAGATCGCCACGGCGTGGGCCGGCGACGGCACCGAAGTCGGCGCGGGCAACACGGCGGAGGTCCACATCCACCGGCTGCGCCGCAAGCTGGAGAGTTCGGGCCTCGAGATCCGCACCGTCCGCGGACTCGGCTACCTGCTGGCCGTCGAGCGCGCCGATGGACGACCGGCCTGAACGGGGAACCCGCACGCTCTCCCTGCGCCGCCAGCTGGTCATCTGGGTGCTGCTGCCCCAGCTCGTACTGTGGGTCGCGGGCGGCTTCGCCACGTACCGGCTGGCCGTCCGCTACGTCAACCAGGCGGCCGACGCGACCCTGTCCCAGGCCACCCGCGCGCTGGCCCGAAGGGTCAAGCCCATCGGCAACGGCCTGCTGATCGATTTCCCCCGCGCCGCGCAGGAAGTGCTCGAGACGGATCCCAACGACCGGCTGTTCTACATGGTCAGCACGCCGCCCGGCGAATTCATCCTCGGCAACAACAGCATCCCGATGCCCCCCGCGTCCATGCGGCCGCGCCTGAACGACCCGTATTTCTACGACGGCGAGATCAAGTCCGCCGGTCCCGCCGGCGGACGCGGCCTGCGGGAATCGATGAAGGTCAGGATCGCGGCGCTCTATCTCCCTTACGCCGCGCCGGAAGGCAAGGAGCAGTGGATGCTCGTGCAGGTGGCGCGCAACATGGCGCACCGCGAGGACATCTTCAAGCTCATCCTGATGGACACCCTCCTCCCGTTGTCCGCACTGATTCCGCTGCTGACGCTCATCGTCTGGATCGGCACCGGCGCCGGCCTGGCGCCGCTGCTGCGCCTGCGCAAGGAGGTCGAGGGCCGCTCGCCGCTCGACCTGGCGCCGCTGCGGATCGAATCGGCGCCGCAGGAAGTCCACTCCCTCGTGCGCGCGCTGAACGCCCTGCTCGCGTCCGTGCGCCAGAACGTGAATGCGCAAAAGCGCTTCATCGCGGACGCGGCGCACCAGTTGCGCACGCCGCTGGCGGGCCTGAAGAGCCAGACGGCACTGGCGATCGCGGCGACCGACGACCCCGCGCTGATCGCGCGGCTGAAACTGGTGGACCAGAGCGCGACCCGCGGCGCCCACCTGATCAACCAGTTGCTGATGCTGGCGCGCGCCGATCCCGAGGCCGCGGCGGCCTCCGACAAGGCGCCGCTGGACATGCCCGCGTTCGTCCAGGAGATCGTCGCCGAATACGTGCCGCGCGCGCTGCGGGCGCAGATCGACCTCGGCATGGACGATGCCGAGCCGCCCGCCGCCGCGCCGCTGCGCATCGAGGCCAACGCCCTGCTGCTGCGCGAAGCGCTCACCAACGTGATCGACAACGCGATCAAGTACACGGGCCGCGGCGGCGAGATCACGGTCCGGGTTGCGCCGGATGGCGGCGACGTCCTCGTGACCGTCACCGACGACGGCCCGGGCATCCCGGAAGCGGACCGCGCCCGCGTCTTCGAACGGTTCGTGCGCGCCACGGACCAGGGCGAAGGGTGCGGGCTCGGGCTGGCGATCGTGCGCGACATCGTCGCGCAGCACGGCGGCACCGTCGAGCTGCAGGATGCACGGCCGCGCGGCCTGCGCGTGGCAATCCGCCTGCCCAGGCGGTGATCGCCCCCCGGCGGACGTCCGCCGGTTTATACTTGGGCTCGACATCAATGTATTGACGAACGTGCCCACTCCGACCCCTACCCCGCGCGACACGCGGCCGCTCGCGGCGGCGGCCATGCTGATCGTCGCGCTCACGGTGACGCTCGCCGGCCTGTTGGTGTCGAGCTACCACGACACGATCGAACGCGAGCAGACGAATCTGCGCAACCTGGCGGAAGCCTTCGCCGCCCAGACCCATTACGCCACGCTCGCGCTGGACCTGGCCCTCGCGCGCGCGGCGGAGCACGCGCCGCACGACGGCTCGGACACGGCGGCCGCCTTGCCCGGCGGCGCGCCCGAAGCCATTCCGGCGCGCGTGCGCAGGCTCGGGCCGGACGCGCCGCGCCGCCCGCTGCCTTCCGGCGCGCCGAAGATCGGCATCGCGCTGCCGCCGGACGGCGGTCCCGCCACGATCACCCTGGCGCGGGTGCTGCCCACCGGCCCGGCCGTCATCGAGGTGGACGCCGCCTACTTCCAGCGCATCTTCGATCCCGCCGACCTCGGACACGGCGGCTCCGTCACCCTGCACCAGCGCGACGGCACGATGCTCGTGCGCAGCCCGACGCTTCCCAGGGCCATCGGCCACTCCTTCATCCACACGCCGCTGTTCCAGACGCACCTGCCGCGCGCGGCCGTCGGCGCGTTCGAGGCGACGAGCCCCATCGACGGCGTGAGCCGCCTGTACGGCTACAGCGCCGTCGCCGGCTACCCCCTGCTGATCGTCACGGGTCGCGACCTGTCCGACACGCTGGCCGTGTGGCGCGGCTGGCTGTGGATCGCCGTGCTGGCCTGGGCGCTGCTGTCGGTCACGCTGGCCGCGCTGGCCTGGCGCATGAGCCGCGAGGCGGCGCGCCAGGCCGCGCTGATCGCCCGCCTGCAGGCCAGCGAGCGCCGGCTCGCGGACGGTGCGCGCTACCTGAAGACCATCCTCGATTCGCTCGCCACGCCGCTGTGGGTGCTCGATGCGAAACGGCGCATCGTGCTGTTCAACCGCGCCTTCCTGCAGTTCACGGGCCGGAACGAGGACGCGGTGACGGGACGGCTCGAAACGGAAGTGCTCGACCCGGCCGGCGCCGATGCGCGCGCCCGGCTGTATGCGGACAGCGCGGCCGACGGCGTGCATGCGCTGGAGGCGGAAATCCGCGACGGCAGCGGCGCCACCCGCACCGCGATCCAGCTCGCCGCGCAGCTCGGGAGCGAAGGCGGCGCCGTCCAGATCGTCAACAGCCTCACCGACATCACGGAACGCAAGCAGGTCGAACTGCGCCTTGCCTACCTGGCCGACCACGACCCGCTGACCGGTTTGCCGAACCTGAACCAACTGCGCCGCGTGCTGGCGGACGCGCTGCGGGGCGAACAGGTCGTCCTCCTGCTGATCGCGCTGGAACGCCAGCAGGAAGTGGCGGACCTGCTCGGCATCGAGGCGGGCGACGACGCCGTGCGCCAGGTCGCCGCGCGGCTCGACGGGCTGGCGCCCGCGGCCCTGTGCGTGGCGCGCGTGAAGACCAACGAATTCGCGGTGGTGCTGCCGGCGGGGCCGGGCCACCGCCCCGTCGACGCCGTCGCGCTCGAACTGCACGCGCTGCTGGCCGAACCCGTGCGCGTGGGCGGGCGCGAGTTCCACCTGGCGCCCGTGATCGGCATCGCGACGTATCCGCAGGACGCCGCGTCCGCCAACGAGTTGATGCGCCTGGCCGACATCGCCAAGCACCGCGCCCGCAGCGACGCGGGCGAGCCCGTACATTTCCACTCCGAGTCCACGCACCTCCAGCTGGACGAGCGGCTCACCATCGAGGAACAGCTGCGGTACGCGCTGGCGCGCGGCGAGCTGACGCCGCACTACCAGCCGAAGGTGGACATCGCGACGGGACAGGTGACCGGGTTCGAGGTGCTGCTGCGCTGGAACAGCCCCGTGCTCGGCCCCGTGTCGCCGGCGCGCTTCATCCCGATCGCCGAGCAAACGGGCCTGATCGTGCCGATCGGGACATGGGTGCTGCGCACCGCGTGCGCGCAGGCGAGCCGCTGGGCGCGCGAACACGGCATCGCCACCCGCGTCGCCGTGAACCTGTCGATCCGCCAGTTCTACCAGAAAGATCTATTGAAGGTGATCGCCGATGCGCTGGCCGACGCGGGCCTGCCGCCGCAAGCGCTCGAACTGGAGATCACGGAAAGCATCGCGATGAGCCGCGTGGACGTCGTCGAGCGCCTGCTGGGCGGCATCCGCGACCTCGGCGTGGAACTCTCGATCGACGATTTCGGCACCGGCTATTCGAGCCTGGCCTACCTGAAGCGCTTCCCCGTGCAGCGCCTGAAAATCGACCGGGCGTTCGTGCGCGACCTCGGGCGCGACGCCGACAGCGCGGCCATCGTCCGCTCCGTCGTCGCGCTGGGCCACGGCCTCTCGATGCGCATCGTGGCCGAAGGCGTGGAGACCGAGGAGCAGCTGGCGCTGCTGCGCGCGCTCGGCTGCGACGAATACCAGGGCTATCTGTTCGCGCGACCGATGGACGCATCCGCCGTGCCGGCCCTGCTCGGCCGCCCCGTCACGTCAGGCGCGTGAACGCACGGCCCTGCGCGGACGGACGCCGGCCGGCGGCAACGGGTGCGCGGGACGCGCCGGCGCGGGGACGTCGGCCGACGCGGCCAGGTCCGCCCACGCATCGAACCCCACTTTCAGCACGCGCAGGCGGTCGTACGCACGCTGCAACGCCGCCCGTCCCAGCACGAGACGCAGCGGACCGCGGCCGGCGGCGACGGCCTGCATGATGGCCTGGGCGCCGCGCGCGGTGTCGACCTGGGCGGCGCCCCGGCCCAGTGCCGTGCGGCTCGCCATGCCATCGTAGTCGGCAATGCCGGCCAAGCGCGGGACGGCGCCTTCCGCGTCGTCGCCGCTGCCCGGATCGACGAGCGTGACGCCGATGCCGAGCGGTTCCACTTCATAGAACAGCGCCTCCGCCAGTGCTTCCAGCGCGGAGCGCGCGGCATGGCTGAAGCCTTCGAACGCGGGCGCCTGCACGGACGCGCGGGCCAGCATCACGATGTGGCCGGCACGGCGCGCGCGCATGCCGGGCAGCACACGGCGCGCGAGGTTGATCGGGCCGAACACGTTTTCCTCGAACAGGGCGCGCATGGCGCCCTCCTCGCCTTCCTCGATCGCGCCCGGATAACGCTGGGCGGCGCTCGTCGCCAGCACGTCGATGCGCCCGAACCGCCGCTCGGCGGCGACGACGGCCGTGTCGACGCTGGCGGCATCCGTCACGTCCAGCGCGAGCGCCAGCGCGCGGTCCGGATGGCGGTCGACGAGGGCCTGCAGCTGCGCCGGCGCGCGCGCCGCGAGGACGGCATGCTGGCCGGACGCCAGCACGGCCTCCGCCAGCGCGGCGGCGAGGCCGGTGGTGGCGTCGGCGATGAACCAGAACGGGTTGCGTGGATTGCGACATCGTTCCTCCTTGCTGCGTGCGGAGTGCCAGACTTTAGGCACTCCAGGAGGATGATTCTAGATGCTGGACGGGTACGATTGAATAGGCGATTTTCCGAAAGTCTTGCCTAAAATTCCAAGCAACATTCAATCCAGCGGCGGCATGCCGTAGTAATCCGGCGCGCCGTCCGGCACGACGTCGATCCGGTCCAGCACGACGCCGGGGTCGAGCGCGTGCACCGCCAGCGTATGCATGCCGGGCGCCAGGCGCCCCACGCGCCACGCGCGCACCGCCATGTTGGACAGCACGTCTTCCTTCCATTGCTCGCTGCGGCCGACGGTCGTGATGTCGACCACTTCCGGCGCGCCGCCGTCGAGGCTCACGGCGAAGCGCACGCGGTGCGCCGCCGTCAGCGGATGCTCGGGCACGGCGACGAGCCTGATCTGCATGTCGCCGGCGTCCGCCGTCGCGAATCGATACACCAGTGGCGCGCTGGCCGCGAGATCGCCGACCGCGCGCGACGGCAGGTCGAGCCGCGCGCGCATCGCGCCGCCGGACGTGCCGAGGCCCGGCTGCGGCGTCCAGTCGCGCGTGGCCGCGGCGCTGCCGGCGCGCAGCACGACGATGCCGCCTTCCCCGAAGCGCACGTTCACGGCCTGCTCTCCGCATTGCAACGACAGGGCCGGGTCGGCGCCGCCGTCGTAGCGCAGCGTAATGCGCTGCTCGTGGCCGTGCGCGCCATCCAGCGTACCGCCATTCGGATCCGCCTGCACGGCGCGGGCGCCGGCCCGCACGGACCAGCGCGCGTCCTGTCCGCCGTAGCTCACCAGCGTCACGGTGCGCGTGGCGGGCTGGCCGCGGCGCAGCACGAGCCGGTCGCCGTCGACGGCAAACGGTGCCGGGTAGACGATGCCGCAGCCGCGCCGGGCCGATACGCTCCACGTCGGATACTCGGGCTCCGCGAACACGGGCAGGCGGCGCGGCGCGATGTCCATGATGCCGCGCCACTTGCCGCCCGCGAGGCCGTTGTACGCGGCCGCGTCGGCGACGAGCGCCGCGTGCGCCGCCTTTGCCTGGCGCGCATACAGGTTGCTGGACGGCCGCTGCTGGCGCGCGTATTCCGCCGCGAGGTCCAGTTTCAGTATGCGCGTGTTCAGGTTCGCGCTCGACCGCACCGGGTACAACACCAGTTCGAAGTACGCGTCGCGCAGCGGCGCCGGGATGCGCGCGGCCAGCGCTTCGGCCCGCGCCGTCAGCGCGCGGTAGTCCGCGAGCCGCCGCTCCGCTTCGTCGCCGCCCGTGCGCACATAGGCCGTGGTGCGCACGGGACGCGTGGGTTCCGTCTGGCTCCAGCCCATGAATTCGGGACGGCGTTCCCACGCGAGGCGGTAGTACTCGCGCAGGATGGCCGCCGCTTCCGCGGCGTGAACGCGTCCGAACTGCGCGGCGGCCCACGCCTCCAGGTGGCGCGCGGGATCCCGCTGCAGGACGTCGGCGTCGAACGCGGCATCGAGGAAGTACTGCGTGAGGTATTCGGCCGGCTTGATGTCGCCCACGTTCAGCACCCACAGGCGGCGCGCACCGGTCGCCCACGCGCGCTCCAGCTGGTCGCGGATCAGGGATGGATGCGTCGTGGCCAGCCACAGGTAGTCGTGCGGCCGGCCCCAGTACGACACGTGGTAATAGATGCCCTGCCCGCCCGCCCGCCGGCCCTCCCTGTCCGTGCCCAGTTGCGCGAGATAGCCGTAGTTATCGTCCGGCCACACGAGCGTCACGTCGTCGGGCACGGCGAGGCCGAGGTTCCAGTAATCCAGCACTTCCTTGTACATCGTGAAGGCTTGCGGGATGCGCGCGGGCGGCTTGCCCTGCGCTTCGCCCAGCATCGCGCGCTGGACCTTGAACACGTCCTGCAACGTGTCGCGCGCCTGTTCGGGACTGGCCGCGCCCTCCATCGCGGAATCGTGCACGCCGCGCAGGCCCAGCGACGTCATCGTCTCCATGCCTTTGACTTCGTCGATGCGCGTGCGCCAGTAGTCGACGAGGCGGTCGCGGTTGCGGAACCAGTCGAACGGGCCGCCGTTCCATTCGCGCACGTTATTGCGCATCATCGGCTCCGCATGCGACGTGCCGACGATGATCGCGTAATCGTCGGCCGTCCGTGCATTGCCCGCGACCTCGTAGAACGGCCGCGTCGATTCGTGCATCGCGGGCCACACGAGGTTCGCCTTCAGGCGCCACAGCAGCTCGAACACGCGCGCGTACGTCGCCGGACCGATGTCGTGCGCCGGATCGAACGTTTTGGCCGCCCACGGCTGCAGCCCCCAGTCCTCGTCGTTGATGAAGATGCCGCGGTACGCCACCGCCGGCGCGTGCGACAGACGCGGCGCGCCGTCGACGGCCGGGCGGTCCAGGTGCGCCGGCGCGACGTCGGCCCACCATTCCCACGCCGAAACGCCCAGCTCGCGCGACAGGTCGACGACGCCGTACACCGCGCCGCGCCGGTCCGATCCCGCCACCAGCAGCAGCGCGCGGCCGCCCGCCTCGCCCGCCACGCGCAGGTAGCGCTCGGACTGGCCGGCCAGCGGCGCGAGGTCCGCGCCCAGCGCCCGCGCCGCCTCCTGCACGAGAGCCGAATCCGCCGTGCCCACGACGACGCAGCGGCGCGGACAATCCTGCAATCGCGTGGCCAGCGCCGGCGCCGTGCCGCTCACGCGTTCGAGGTCGCGCGCGAGCATGCCGGCGGCGAGCCGCATCGTGGGCTGGCCGGCGTGGACGATGGTGGTGTCGTTGAGCTCGAACGGCTGGGCGCGAACGAAGCTGGCGGTAAAAGTCAGGATGAGGGCGAGGCGGCGCATGGGCGGACATGGTAGTGCGGCGCCGCCGGCGAAACAATCAAAAAATTGATCATTTGCATTTGACCAGCCGGACCTTCACGCATACACTTCGAATGGTTGCGCTACCATTTCAAATGTTATAACAAGCTGCGCAGCTGCCTACCAGGAGGAGACTGTGCAACACACGCATCGCAAGGCCGCACGCCGGCTCGTATCCACGCTCGGCATCACCCTTGCCGCCACCCTGCTTCCCGCCATGTCGCCGCTCGCCGTCCAGGCCCGGGCGGCCGACCGCCTCGCGCCGCGCCAGCGCATCCTGCTGGACGATGGCTGGCGTTTCCACGCCGGCGACCCGGACGGCGGCTCCGCGCCGTACCTGTACGACGTCCGGCCGGAAGTGACCGCATCGGCGGACGGCAAGGTGGCCGACGCCCGGCCCGAGGAAGCGGCCCGGGTCGCGCACGCGGACACGCCCGTGCTGAAGCCCTGGATCCTCCCGAGCGGCAATGCATTCATCCGCGATCCGGCCCGCCGCTACCGGCGTCCGGCAGCGGAACCGGCCGTCGACGCACCGTTCGCCAAACTGGCATTCGACGACGGCGGCTGGCGCCCCGTCACCCTGCCGCACGACTGGGCCATCGAAGGCCCGTTCCTGACGACGGGCCCGTACGGCGGCATGGGCCGCCTCAAGACGTGGGGTCCGGCCTGGTACCGGCGCAAACTGGACATTCCCGCCGCCGACCGCGGCAAGAAGATCTTCCTCGACGTCGACGGCGCCATGTCGTACGCGAGCGTGTGGGTCAACGGCCACCTCGCGGGCGGCTGGCCCTATGGCTACAACTCGTTCCGCATCGACCTGACGCCGTGGCTGCGGCCGGGCGGCGCGAACCAGCTCGCGATCCGGCTCGACAACCCGCCCGAATCGGCGCGCTGGTATCCGGGCGCGGGCCTGTACCGCAACGTCTGGCTGACGAAGACGGCGCCCGTGCACGTGGGCCAGTGGGGCGTGACCGTGACGACGCCGGACGTGTCGGCCGAGGCGGCGCGTGTCGCGTGGCAGGTGGCGCTCGACAACGAGGGCAGCACGCCGGCCAGCGCGACGGTGACGACGGAACTGTACCTATTGGACGAGCGCGGACGCATCGCGGGCAAGCCGGTGGCGACCGCCGTAGCGGCACCGACGACCGTCGCCGCCGGCACGAGCGGCAGCGTCAGCGGTTCGACGACCGTGAGCAAGCCGCGCCTGTGGGGCCCGCCGCCCACGCAGGTGCCGCACCGCTACGCGCTGGTGGCGACGGTGCGCCAGGACGGCCGTGTCGTCGACCGCACCGAGACGCCGTTCGGCATCCGCACCGTGCGCTTCGATCCGAACCGGGGACTCCTCGTCAACGGCGAGCACATCCCCTTGCGCGGCGTGAACAACCACCACGATCTCGGCGCGCTGGGCGCCGCGTTCAACGTGCGCGCGGCCGAGCGCCAGCTGGAGATCATGCGCGCGATGGGCGCCAACGCCGTCCGCCTGAGCCACAATCCGCCCGACCCGCAGCTGCTGGACCTGGCGGACCGCATGGGCTTCCTCGTGATGGACGAAGTGTTCGATTCGTGGGAGCGCAAGAAGACGCCGCTGGACTTCCACCTGGTCTTCCCCGACTGGCACGAGCAGGACCTGCGCGCGATGATCCGGCGCGACCGCAACCACCCGTCCATCATCATCTGGAGCATCGGCAACGAGGTCGGCGAGCAGTACACCGACAAGGCCGGCGCCGCCGTGGCGCACGAGTTGCACCGGATCGCCCGCGAGGAAGATCCGACCCGGCCGACGACGACCGCGATGAACTACGCCAAGTCGGATATGCCGCTGCCCGCGGAGGTCGACGTCATCGGCCTGAATTACCAGGGCGAAGGCATCCGCCAGGATCCGGAATTCGAAGGGACCGACCGGATCCGCACGCCGCCGCAGTACCCGCTGTTCCATGCGAAATTCCCGGACAAGATGATCCTCAGCACCGAATCCGCGTCGGCCTTCAGCAGCCGCGGCGTCTATTTGTTCCCGGTGCATCCGTCGAACAGCTCGATCGTCCGCGACGGCCGGGGCGGCGACTCGCACAGCCAGCAGGTCAGCGGCTACGAACTGTACGCCGTCGATTTCGGCGCGTCCGCCGACAAGGTGTTCGCGCAGCTCGACCGCAACCCTTACGTGGCGGGCGAATTCGTCTGGACCGGTTTCGACTACCTGGGCGAGCCGACGCCCTATTACGGCGCGCGCAGCTCGTATTCCGGCATCGTCGACCTGGCCGGCTTCCCGAAGGACCGCTATTACCTGTACCAGTCGCGCTGGCGCCCGGACCTGCCGATGGTCCACGTGCTGCCGCACTGGACGTGGCCGGAGCGCGTGGGCCAGGTCACGCCCGTGCACGTGTTCACGTCGGGCGACGAGGCCGAGCTGTTCGTCAACGGCAAGTCGCAGGGCCGCCAGAAGAAGGCGCCGTACGCCTACCGCCTGCGCTGGGATGCCGTGAAGTACGAGCCGGGCGAGATCACGGTCGTCGCGTACAAGAACGGCAAGGAATGGGCGAAGGAAACCGTCAGGACGGCCGGCGCTCCCGCCGCGCTGCAGGCGCAGGCCGACCGCACGGCGCTCACCAGCGACGGGCGCGATCTCGCCTTCGTCACCGTGCGCATCGTCGACAAGGATGGGCTGCCCGCGCCGCGCGCGCACGACCGCGTGCGCTTCACCGTCGAGGGACCGGCGGACCTCGTCGCCACCGACAACGGCGATGCGACGAGCTTCGAATCGTTCCAGGCGAAGGACAGGGCCGCGTTCAACGGCCTCGTGCTGGGCATCGTGCGGACCCGGGCGGGTGCCGGCGGCACGATTACCGTGCGCGCGGACGGTGCCGGGCTGAAGGGTGCTGTCGTGACGTTGCGCAGCCGTCCGGCAACCCCGTAGAACGTGCATTTGTTCAAGAACTTTTTCACAAACATAACGTGACGAGGCTCATCGACGGTTGGTGCTAAGCTTGCCCTGCATCGCACCATCGGAGGGCCTCGGTTATGCCGGAAGCACGCCATGAAGTCGTCGTCGTCACGGGTGCCAGCGCGGGGATCGGCCGCGCCGCGGTACAGCAATTCGCCCGCGCCGGCGCACGCATCGCGCTGATCGCGCGCGACCCGGAACGCCTGGAAGCGGCGCGTGCGGAAGCCGAACGGCTCGGCTCGCCGCAAGCGATCGCCATCCCCGCCGACATGGCGGATCACGCCCAGGTCGAGGCCGCCGCCGAACGGGCCGAGACCGAACTGGGCCCCATCGACATCTGGATCAACAATGCGATGGCGACCGTGTTCGCGCCGTTCGCAGATATTTCTCCGGAAGACTTTCGCCGCGTCACCGACGTCACCTACCACGGCTTCGTGTGGGGCACGATGGCCGCGCTGAAACGCATGCGGCCCCGCAACCGGGGCACCATCGTGCAGGTCAGCTCGGCGCTCGCGTACCGCTCGATCCCGCTGCAATCGCCCTACTGCGGCGCCAAGCACGCGATCAAGGGTTTTACCCAATCCATCCGCACGGAACTCGAGCATGAACGGAGCGACATCCACGTCGCCGTGGTCGACATGCCGGGCGTGAACACGCCGCAGTTCGAGTGGTGCAAGACCACGCTGACGCACCATCCCAAGCCGATCGGCACGTATTACCAGCCCGAAGTCGCCGCGCGCGCCATCTACTGGGCGGCCCATGCGCGCCGGGCCGAGATCTGCGTCGGCGCGCCGACCTTGTCCACCGTGATGGCCGAGAAATTCGTCCCGCGCCTGCTCGACCGGTACCTGGCCCGCAAGGGCGTGGCGGGCCAGCAGGGCCCGCGGCCCATCCCGGCCGACCGGCCGAACAACCTGTGGCGGCCCGTGCCCGGACCGTATGCCGCGCACGGCACCTTCGACGACGGCGCGAGCACGCGCAGCATGCAGCTGTGGGCGACGACGCACCGCGCGTGGCTGCTGGCCGGCATCGGCGCCGCCGGCGTGGCACTGGGCCTGAGGCAGCTGCGCAGACACTGAACACTTAACGAGGACACGACATGAGCAAATCCGTAGGCGACTTCTTCGTCGAACGCCTGTACGAATGGGGCGTCCGTACCATCTTCGGCTATCCCGGCGACGGCATCAACGGCGTGCTGGGCGCGCTGGACCGCGCGCAAGGCAAGATCCAGTTCATCCAGGTGCGGCACGAGGAAATGGCCGCGTTCATGGCCGCCGCGCACGCCAAGTTCACGGGCGAGCCGGGCGTGTGCCTGTCGACGGGCGGCCCCGGCGCGGCCCACCTCGTGACGGGCCTGTACGACGCCAAGTGCGACCACGTGCCGGTACTCGCCATCTGCGGCCAGGCGCCGACGACGGCGCGCGGCGCGCACTACCAGCAGGAGCTGAACCTGGACCGCCTGTTCCAGGACGTGGCGGATTACGTGTACGAGGCGAGCCAGCCGTCGCAGGTGCGCCACCTGCTCGACCGCGTCATGCGCACGGCGCTGGGCCGCAACGGCGTCAGCGTCCTCGTGCTGCCGAACGACCTGCAGGAAAAGCCGTACGAAGACCCGCCGCGCAAGCACGGCTCGGTGTTCTCCGGCATCGGCTACACGAAGCCGCGCGTCGTTCCGTACGAGGCCGATCTCGTACGCGCGGCCGACGTGCTGAACGCGGGCAGCAAGGTCGCGATCCTCGTCGGCGCCGGCGCGCTGCGGGCGACCGACGAAGTCATCGCCGTGGCCGAGCGCCTGAAGGCCGGCTGCGCCAAGGCCCTGCTGGGCAAGGCCGCCCTGCCCGACCACCTGCCGTGGGTGACGGGCTCCATCGGCATCCTCGGCACGAAGGCCAGCTGGGAGATGATGAACGACTGCGACACCCTGCTGCTGGTCGGCACCGGCTTTCCGTACGCGGAATTCCTGCCGAAGGAAGGCAAGGCGCGCGCGGTGCAGATCGACATCGACCCAACGATGCTGAGCATACGCTTCCCGGCCGAGGTCAACCTGCACGGCGACAGCGCCGAAACGCTGCGTTTGCTGCTGCCGCTGCTGAAGGACAAGACCGACACCGACTGGCGCGCGAAGATCGAACAGGAAGTGCGCGAATCGTACAAGACGCTGGAAGAACGGGCACTGGCATCCGCGAACCCGATCAACCCGCAGCGCGTGTGCTACGAGCTGTCGCCGCTGCTGGCGCGCGACGCGATCGTCACGAGCGATTCCGGCTCCTGCGCGAACTGGTATGCGCGCGACCTGAAGGTGCAGCGCGGCCAGATGTATTCGCTGTCCGGCGGCCTCGCGTCGATGGGCGCGGCCGTGCCGTATGCGATCGCCGCCAAGTTCGCGCACCCGGACCGCCCCGTGATCGCGCTCGTCGGCGACGGCGCCATGCAGATGAATAACATGGCGGAGCTGATCACCGTGGCCAAGTACTGGAAGCGGTGGAAGGACCCGCGCTGGATCGTGTGCGTCTTCAACAACCAGGACCTGAACCAGGTGACGTGGGAACAGCGCGTCATGGAAGGCAATCCGAAGTTCGAGGCGACGCAGCAGATCCCCGACGTCCCGTACCACCGCTTCGGCGAATTGATCGGGCTGAAAGGCATCTTCTGCAACGATCCCGACCAGGTGGGCGAAGCGTGGCGCGAGGCGCTGGCGGCCGACCGTCCCGTCGTCCTCGAATTCAAGACGGACCCGGAAGTGCCGCCGCTGCCCTCGCACATCACGCTGGAGCAGGCCAGGCACTTCATGACGACGATCGCCAAGGGCGACCCGAGCGAAGGCTCGATGCTGGCCGGCGTGGCGAAGCAGGTGCTCAGCACCCTCCTCCCCGGAGACAGGAGGTGAACACGGTGGCGCCCGCCCACGCGCGCCCCACGGCGCGTGCGCTCGGCGCCGCCACCCTCGGCCTGGCGCTGGGCGCTTTGTTGCTGCGACGGCGACTGCCCGCGCCCCCGCCGCCCGCACCTGACCGGACCGCCGACCGCTTGTACCAGGCCGCCGCGCTGCTGGCCGCGTCCGTGCTGAGCGACAGCGCGCTGGAACACTACCGGGGCGGCTTCGAGAACCCCGGCATGTTCGCGCCGCTCGCCAGCGCGGCCGTCGTGCTGGGCTGTGCGCTGCGCGCGAAGCCCTCGTCCGCACCGTATGCGACCGCCTGCGCCGTCGGCACGGCGGGTCTCGGCTTCCACGCGTACAACGTGCTGCGCCGGCCCGGCGGCCTGTCGTGGGCGAATCTGTTCTATGCGGCGCCCCTCGGCGCGCCCGCCGCGCTCACGCTGGCCGGCGTGCTGGGCCTCGCCGCCCGTCCCGTCGCCGCCGGCGCCCCCACGCTCGCCGGCCTGCCGTCCGGCCGCGCGCTGTGCGGCCTGGCCGCATTCGGCCTCACCGGCACGAGCGCGGAAGCGGCGCTGCTGCACTTCCGGGGCGCGTTCCAGCATCCCGCCATGTGGCTGCCCGTCAGCGTGCCGCCCGCGGCGGCCGTGCTGCTGGCCGGCGCGGCGCTGCCCGGCCGGCCAGGCCCGCGCCGCTTGACGGATGCGCTGCTGAAGGCGTGCACGTGGCTCGGCGCGCTGGGGATGGCCTTCCACGCCCGCGGCATCGCAAGGCAGATGGGCGGCTGGCGCAACTGGAGCCAGAACCTGCTTGCCGGCCCGCCGCTGCCGGCGCCGCCCAGCTTTTCCGCGCTCGCACTCGCCGGCCGCGCCGCGCTGGCGCTGCGTGCGGCGCAGGAGCGGCCATGAACGAGGACGCTCCCACGCCGCGCTTTCCCGGCTACGACGTGCTGGCCAGGTGGGACAGCCCGTCGTTCGACGCCATCACCCGTAACACGCTCGCGGCCCGGCTGGACGACGTGCCGCCCCGGCGCTGGCTGACGCAGGACGAGTGGGACCTGCTGGATGCGATCAACGCGCGCCTGCTGCCCCAGCCCGACCGCGCGCACCCCATCCCGATCACGCCGTGGATCGACGCCATGCTGCACGACGACCGCGGCGAGGGCTACCGCCATCCGGACATGCCCCCGCTGCGCGCCGCCTGGCGCCAGGGCCTGGCCGCCGTCGACGACGAGGCGCGCCGGCTGCACGACCGGCCGTTCGTCCGGCTCGATGCGGACGCGCAGGACGCGCTCCTGCATACCCTCGAAGGCGGCCGCGCCATGTCTCCCCGCTGGCAGGGTCTCGACGCGCGGCGCTTCTTCATCCATCACCTGCTCAAGACGGCGGCCGGCTTCTATTACGCGCATCCCCTCGCCTGGAACGAGATCGGCTTCGGCGGGCCGGCGAACCCCCGCGGGTACGTGCGCCTCGGGTTCGACAGCCGCGACCCGTGGGAAGCGAAGGAGGCGCCGTGATCGCGCCACGGACAGGCGGCGGCCGCGCACCCGACGTATTCGAACGCGGAGGCTGGGTGACGATGCGCGAATACGGCGACGACGAGGTGGTGGATTTCGCCATCGTCGGCGCCGGCGCGGGCGGCGCCACGCTCGCGTGCAAGCTGGCGGAAGCCGGCTTCTCCGTCGTCGTGCTGGAAGCGGGCCCGTTCTGGCGCCCGCTGGAGGATTTCGCGTCGGACGAGGAAGCGCAGCAACAGCTGTACTGGCTGGAAGAACGCCTGTCCGGCGGCGCCGATGCGCTGGCCCTCGGCGGGAACAATTCCGGCTGGGGCGTGGGCGGGTCGACCGTCCACTTCAGCATGATCTCGCTGCGCTTCCGGCCCGAGTGGTTCCGATCGCGCAGCCAACTGGGCTACGGATTCGACTGGCCCATCACGTACGACGAACTGGCGCCCTATTACGACGAGGCGGAGCGGGCGCTGGCCGTGTCCGGACCGGTCAACTATCCGTGGGGACCGCCGCGCCGCCGCTACCCGTACCGCGAACACGAAATGAACGCGGCGGGCCTCGTGCTCGCGCGCGGCGCGGAAAAGATGGGCATCGAGTGGTCATCCGTGCCGCTGGCGACCGTGTCCGCACCGCGCGGCAAGTCGCCGCCGTGCGTGTACCGGGGCTTCTGCAACTTCGGCTGCGCGACGAATGCGAAGCAGAGCGCGCTGATCGTGTGGATCCCGCGCGCGCTGGCGGCGGGCGCGGAAGTGCGCGACCTCGCGATGGCCGGCCGCATCGAACTGGGAGAAGACGGCCGCGCGGCGGGCGTGCACTATCGCCGCAACGACGCCTGGCGCTTCCAGCGCGCGCGCAACGTCGTCGTCTCGGGCTATGCGATCGAGACGCCGCGCCTGCTGCTGAATTCCGCGTGCGGCCGCTTCCCGCAAGGCCTCGCGAACGGCTCGGGCCTCGTCGGCACGCACCTGACGACGCACGCCGGCCCCGGCGTGTGGGCCCGCTTCGACGAAGCCATCCGCTGGTACAAGGGCCCGCCCAACATGGCCGTGTGCGAGCACTGGAATTACACGGACGCGGGCAAGGATTTCCATGGCGGCTACGCCTTCATGAGCCAGGGCCCGCTGCCGCGCGCGTGGGCCCAGCTGCTCGTGACGGAGCGGCATCTATGGGGCATGGCGCTGCGCCGCGAGATGGCGGACTACAACCACATGGCGGGCCTCGTCGCGGTCGCCGAGACGGAGCCGCGCGCGTGCAACCGCGTGGCGCTGGCGGATGTGCGCGACCGCCACGGCTTGCCCGTCGCGCACGTGACGTTCGAATATTCCGCCAACGACCGCCGCATGCAGGACCACGCGCGCCGCTTCATGGGCGAGATGCTGGCGGCGGCCGGCGGCAAGGACGCCTGGACGAGCGACGACACGAGCCACATCCTCGGCACGTGCCGGATGGGCAGCGACCGGGAGACGAGCGTCGTGGATGCGGACGGCCGCAGCTGGGACGTGCCGAACCTGTGGATCTGCGACGGCTCGCTGTTCCCGACGGCGGGCGGCGTGAACCCGTCGCTGACGATCCAGGCCCTCGCCTGCCGCATGGGCGCGCGCATCCGGGCGCTCGCGGCGCGCGGGGAATTGTAGGAAGGACCGGACATGAGCAAGGTAGCCAGCATCTTCGACCTCGAATGCCTCGCGCGGGAGCGCCTGCCCGGCGTCGTGTTCGACTACATCCACGGCGGCAGCGAACAGCAGCTGACCGTGCGGCGCAACCTGGACGACATGCGCGCGCTCGCGCTGCGCCAGCACAGCCTGCGCGACGTGTCGCACCGCGACACCGGCGTCAAGATGGCGGGCGACCCCGCGCGCATCCCGCTTGCCCTCGGCCCGACGGGCCTCGCGGGCCTCACGTGGGCCAACGGCGAATGCGAGGCGGCGCGCGCGGCGGTGGACTTCGGCGTGCCGTTCTGCCTGTCGACGTGCTCCATCAATTCCATCGAAGACGTGGCGGAGGCGATCGACAAACCGTTCTGGTTCCAGCTGTACCTGATGAAGGACCACAAGGTCAACGAAAGCCTGATGCGCCGCGCCCACGATGCAAACTGCTCGGCGCTCGTGCTGACCATCGACCTGCACACGCAGGGCAAGCGCTGGGCCGACGAAAAGCACGGCCTCGCGGTGCCGCCGCGCCTGACGCCGGCGAACATCATGCAGATGGTGGGCCACCCGCGCTGGCTCGCGAACATGGCGTGCAGCAAGCGCCATACGTTCGGCAATTTCGAGCACGAGATCAAGGAGGCCGGCTCCATCGGCTCGCTGTCGAAGTGGATCGACGAGCAGTTCGATCCTTCGTTCGACGTGAACACGGCGCGCTGGGTGCGCGAGAAATGGCAGGGAAAGCTGATCCTGAAAGGCGTGATGAATCCGGACGACGCGCGCACCGCCATCGACATCGGCGCGGACGCCATCATCGTGTCGAACCACGGCGGGCGCCAGCTGGACGGCGCGCCGTCGTCGATCTCCGTGCTGCCGGAAATCGTCGATGCCGTGGGCGGCCGCATCGAAGTCCTGTTCGACGGCGGCATCCGCACGGGCGGCGACATCGTCAAGGCGATCGGCCTCGGCGCCCACGCCTGCCTGTCCGGGCGCGCGTGGCTGTACGGCCTGGCCGCGCGCGGGCGCGAAGGCGTCGCGTGCGCCCTCACCCTGCTGGAGCAGGAACTGCAGGACTGCATGCTGCTCACGGGCCTCGACAACCTGCAGCGCATCGAGCCGGGCGTCGTCACCGCGCAGCCGCCGCTGGGGAGGCGCTGAATGCTGCCGTTCATGTTCGCCACCGGAATCGAGAACAGCGCGCCGACGATAGCCAATGGCCGCATCCGCCGCGACCAGATGGAAGAATGCGGCCACTACCGGCTGTGGCAGACGGACTTCGCGCTGGTGGCGCACCTGGGCGTCCGCACCCTGCGCTACGGCGTGCCGCTGCACCGCACGTGGCTGGGGCCGGACCGCTACGACTGGGCGTTCGCGGACCAGGCGTTCGGGGCACTCCAGCGGCTCGGCATCGACCCCGTCGCCGACCTGTGCCACTTCTGCGTGCCGGACTGGGTCGGCAACTTCCAGAACCCGGATTTCCCGGCGCTGTTCCAGGGCTATGCCCGGGCCTTCGCGACGCGCTATCCGTGGATCCGGCTGTACACGCCCGTCAACGAGATGTACGTGTGCGCGAAATTCTCCGCGCTGTTCGGGTGGTGGAACGAGCAGGCGCGCGATTTCCGGTCGTACGTGACGGCGCTGAAGCACCTGGCCCGCGCCAACGTGCTGGCGATGCACGAGATCGTGAAACTGCGTCGCGACGCCGTGTTCATCCAGAGCGAATCGAGCGAATATTTCCACGCGACGCATCCCGACGCCGTCGCGGAAGCCGAACGGCGCAACCGCCTGCGCTTCCTGTCGCTCGACTTCAACTACGGCCGCCCGCTCGAGCCGGTACAGCGCGAGTTCGTGCTGGCGCACGGCATGACGCCGGACGAATGCCGCTTCTTCGAAGACCACGCGCTGCGCGACCGCTGCATCCTCGGCACCGATTACTACATGACGAACGAACACGACGTCGAACCGGACGGCACTGCGCGCGATGCGGGCGAGACACTTGGGTACGCGATGATCGCGCAGGAATACGCACAGCGCTACGGCCTGCCGCTGATGCACACGGAGACGAACCTCGACCAGGGGCCGCGCGGCGACGAAGCGCGCGAGTGGCTGCGCTGCCAGTGGGCCCACGTGCGCGGCTTGATGCGGAGCGGCGTGCGGGTCGGCGGCTTCACGTGGTATTCGCTGACCGACCAGGTCGACTGGCACATCGAACTGCGCGAAGACCGCGGCATCGTCAATCCGCGCGGGCTGTACGACCTGGACCGCCGCATCCGGCCCGTCGGGACGGCGTACCGCGACCTGATCGCGGCCTGGGATGGACGACTGTCGACAAACTTGACAGGCGACACCGACGCTTATCGCAAGTCATTGACTTCCAACGACAAAAAGTCACGGCACGATTGATGCTTGTCAATACACCGCAATGTACATCCACTCATCGAAGGGGGTATCGACATGATCGCGACAATGAAGAGATTCACCGCACTCCTCTGCCTGTGCGCCGGCACGGCCTGGGCTGCGCCGGTCTACACGTACAGCTGGACGACGACGAGCCAGGGCTTCGGTGCGCACGTCGGCCAACCGACGTTCGCCACGTTCGACGTCGCCGCGAGCGTCGTCCAGACGGGCACCATCGGCTACAACGACATCACGAATATCCAGATGGCGTACCCCGGCCTCGCGTTCGACAATACCACCGCCAGCATCATCGGCTGGACGTTTTCCGTCCCTGTCGATCCTGTCACGGGCGCGCTGCAGTACCTGGATCCGGGCCAGGGCCTGGCCGTCATCGCGTACGCGGGGGCGTCGATCAACGATGCGACCACGTTCCTCAGCATCACGGTCGGCAGCCCGGTGGGTGGTGCCGTGAAGGACCAGTTCAATGCGCTGAACAACGGCAGCCCGTGGGCCGGCTTCCCGACGGCGGGCTACTGGACCGCGCGCTTCGTCGACGATGGCACCGGCAACCCGGTGCCGGAACCCGGCACGCTGGCGCTGCTGGGCCTCGGCCTCGCGGGTGCGACCGCCGCGCGCCGGCGCAAGACGTAAAGCCGGTCACGGGCCGCTTGACGCGGCGGCCCGGCTGCGGTCTACTCCGGGCGCCACCATCACGCCCACGATCCATGACCTTTGCACCGCTGCTCGACATCGTCAACCTGATCCCGCGCGGCCTGATCCTGCCGCCCGCCAGCCTGTTCCTCGTCATCGTCATCGGCCTCGTGCTGTGGCGCCGCCGGCCGCGCGCCGGCCGCATCGTCGCCGGCACCGGGTTCGCGCTGCTGGCCTTCCTGTCGACGACGGGCGGCGCCACTCTCCTCGTCGCACCGCTGGAGCGGCTGACGGCCCCGCTGCAGGAACCCGAGCGCGCCGGCGCCCAGGCCATCGTCGTGCTGGCGGCGGGCCGCGTGCGGCATGCCCCCGAATACGGGGACCGCGACATCCCCGACTACATCGCCCTCGCGCGCCTGCGCTACGGGGCGCACCTGCAGCGCAAGACGGGACTGCCCATCCTCGTCAGCGGCGGCAACGGCGGCATCGACAAGGGCAACCCCGGCGGCTCGGAAGCCGACAGCATGGCCGCCGCCCTGCGCGAAGATTTCGGCGTGCCGGTGAAGTGGCTCGAGGGCCGCTCCGGCGACACGGCGGAGAACGCGGCCTTCAGCGCCGCCATCCTGCGCGCGGACGGCATCCACCGGATCCTGCTCGTCACCGACGCGATGCACATGCCGCGCGCCAGCGCCGTGTTCGCGCGCGCCGGGCTGGACGTCGTCAGCGCGCCCACGATGTTCTTCGGCCGCCAGCCGCTGTCGATCCATGCCTGGGTGCCCAGCGCCGAGGGCATGCGCCGGTCGTGGTATGCGACGTACGAGTGGATCGGCCTCGCCTGGTACCGCGTGCGCGCGGCGGGCGGCCGCTGATTCACCGTCCGGCGAGCGTCGCGCACACCCTGTTGCGCCCGCCCCGCTTGGCGGCATACAGTTGCGCATCCGCGGCGCCGATCAGCGCTTCGGACGACGCGGGCAGCACCGGCGCCTGCGCGGGCACGGACGCGATGCCGAAGCTCGCCGTCGCCTTGACGGTTGCGCCGGGCGCGTCGGCGAAGGCCGCGCGGATGCGTTCCGCGAGCGTCTGCGCGCCCGCGAGGTCCGTCTGCGGCAGCACGAGCAGGAACTCCTCGCCGCCGTAGCGGACCACGCTGTCGACCGTGTCGCGCGTGAGCGACAGCAGCAGGCCGGCGAAATCCGCCAGCACCTGGTCGCCGGCCGCGTGGCCGTAGGTGTCGTTGATGCGCTTGAAATGGTCGAGATCGCACAGGACCACCGACAGCGGCGTGCCGTAGCGCCTCGTGCGCTCCAGCTCCGCGTTCAGCAGGCCTTTTTGCAGGAAGCGGCGGTTGTAGCAGCCGGTCAGCGGATCGCGGTCGGCCAGCTGCTGCAGCTGGATCGACGCGCGGAACTGTTCGCGCTGGGCGACGTGGAAGCGGCGCGCGGCGATATAGCCGAGCGCATTGCCCATCACGAGCAGCAGTACGAGGGTCAAGAGATCGTCCGCCCGCAGATTGCCCTGGATGACCAGCAGCGCGGCGAACACGATGCTCGACCCGACGCCGATCGCCACCGCGTAGACAAAACGGTTGGGGATCGTGACGTAGACCGCCATCAGGATCAGCGCCTGCGACATCGCATTCCACGCCAGCACCTCCGGCTGGAACCAGCACACGACCATGAACACGGCCAGCGCGACGACGAGCAGCGTACACGCGGCCCGGATCGACACCCGCACCGACCGCGGGCGGCGGACGATGGCCGCGAAGCAGCCCAGGCCCACGAGCGCCACGACCATGCGCAGGCCCATGAGCATCCACGCGATCGCCGTGGCGCCCAGGGTGGCGAAGTCGGTGGCCGCGAACGCGACGTAGAACGCGGCCGCGAACAGCAGGCTGGCCTTCAGCTGGCGGTTCCGCTCGGGCAGGAAGTGGTGCGTGAAGCGTGACTCGCTGGCCGGGTCCGCGAATTCGGCGCGGCGGCAGTCGATGGTCAGGCTGGGACGTTGGGGATCTTGGGACAACACGGCGGGATTCGGTGGAAATGGGGCGAATGGCGGCAACCGGGCATTTTAATTCAAGGTAACTAAATTTGCCATACGGAAATTTACTTACAACGCTTACCGGCTCCCCAACCGCGGCGCCACCGTCGCCGGCTGTTGCCACGGCGCCTTGAGTGCCGTGCGCGTCGTGTAATCCGTCAGCGCGAGCCCGAACAGCAGCGCGAGCGTGACGGCGCCCGCGACGGCCGCGAGCCGCAGCAGCGCGGGCGCGCGCTTCAGGCGCATGAACACGAACGCCACCAGCGATGCCTTCGCCAGCGCCACCGCGAGGCTGATCGCCGTGTTCAGCCAGCCCAGGCGCAGCAGCGCGCAGGCGGCCGTCGTGGCCAGCAGCGCCATCAGCGCGAGCCACGTGAGCACCAGCGGGCGTACGGTCCGGTCCACGTCAGCCTCCCGAGCGCAGGGTCAGGTACAGCAACGGGTAGAGGAAGATCCACACCACGTCGACGAAGTGCCAGTACAGGCCGGCCAGTTCCACGGCGTCGGCGCGCGGACTGCGCATCAGCCACAGGCAGGCCGACACGCCGATGAACAGGTGCAGCGCGTGCAGGCCGGTCGCGGCGAAGTACAGCAGGAAGAACAGTTCCATGCCGTAGACGGTGCCCAGGTTCCCGCCGTCGGACGGGTGAAAACCGGCGCCGGGGAACAGGTGCTCGTCGAATTCCTGGTGCCATTCGACGCCCTTGATGGCGAGGAAGACAATGCCCAGCGCCGCCGTCAGTGCCAGCAGGCGCGCGGCACGGCGGCGATCCCGCATGTCGTTCCCTTTTTGCGCCGCGTGGCCGGCCAGCGCCATGCAGAAGCTGCTGGTCAGCAGGACGGCCGTGTTGACGGTCCCCAGCAGCATGTCCGTGTGGCGGCTCGCCATCCCGGTCGCTTCCGGGTGGTGCATGCGCAGATACAGGTAGCCGAACAGCAGCGGCCCGAAGAACAGCAGCTCGCTGGACAGGAACACCCACATGCCGAACGAGCGCGCGAAGTCCTGCTGCGCGTGGTCGCGGAATTGCGGTTCCAGGACCGGCGCGTTCATGGCCCCTCCGGCGTGTAGGCATACGGCTCGCGCACGACGACCGGCGGCGTCGCGAAATTGTGTTCGGGCGGCGGCGACGCCGTCTGCCATTCGAGCCCCGTGGCCAGCCATGGATTCGCCGGCGCCCGCGCGCCATGGCGCAGCGACCATGCGAGGTAACCGAGCGGCATCAGGTAGCCGATGGCCAGCGTGACGGCGCCCGCGGACGACAGCACGTGCAGCAGCTGGAATTCTTCCGGATAGCTGTGGTAGCGGCGCGGCATGCCCGCATAGCCCAGCAGGTATTGCGGGAAGAACGTCAGGTTGAAGCCGGCGAAGATCACGAGGGCCGCGATCCTCCCCCACGTTTCCGAATACATCCGCCCCGTGACCTTGGGCCACCAGAAGTGGATGCCGCCCAGGTAGGCCATCACGGAGCCGCCCACCATGATGTAGTGGAAGTGCGCGACGACGAAATAGGTGTCGGACAGGTGCACGTCCAGCGCGAGCGCCGCGAGGAACAGGCCGGTCAGCCCGCCGATCGTGAACAGGCCGACGAAACCCAGCGCGTACAGCATCGGCGCGGAAAAGCGGATGCTGCCCTTGTACAGCGTGGCCGTCCAGTTGAACACCTTGATCGCGGACGGGATCGCGACGAGGAACGACAGCAGCGAAAACACCATCCCCGCGTACATCGACTGGCCGCTGACGAACATGTGGTGGCCCCACACGAGGAAGCCGATGACGGCGATGGCGAGGATCGCGTACGCCATGAAGCGGTAGCCGAACACGGGCCGGCGCGCGAAGCACGGGATGATCTCGCTGGCGACGCCCATCGCCGGCAGCACCATGATGTACACGGCCGGGTGCGAATAAAACCAGAACAGGTGCTGGAACAGCAGCGGGTCGCCGCCCAGCGCCGGGTCGAAGATCCCGACCTGGAACAGCCGCTCGATCGCGACCAGCACCAGCGTCATCGCCAGCACGGGCGTGGCCAGCACGAGGATCAGCGACGTCGCGTAGTTCGCCCACACGAACAGCGGCAGGCGGAACCACCCGAGGCCCGGCGCGCGCAACGTGTGCACGCTGACGATGAAGTTCAGCCCCGTCAGGATCGACGAGAACCCGAGCACCAGCACCCCGCACAGCGCCGCGACGACGTGCGAGTTCGAGAACATCGACGAGAACGGCGTGTAGAACGTCCAGCCGGTGTCGACGCCGCCCGCCAGCAGCGCCCACAGCACGATCGCGCCGCCCGCCATGTACAGGTACCAGCTCGCGAGATTCAGCCGCGGGAATGCGAGGTCGCGCGCGCCGATCATCAGCGGCATCAGGAAATTCCCCAGCACCGCGGGGATCGACGGGATCAGGAACAGCCACACCATGATGATGCCGTGCGCCGTGAACAGCTTGTTGTACGTGTCGTCGCTGACGAGGTCACCCTGCGGCGTCGCCAGCTCCAGGCGGATCAACGCCGCCGCCACGCCGCCCAGGAAAAAGAACAGGGTGATGGAGATGGCATACAGGACGGCGATGCGCTTGTGGTCGCGCGTCGTCAGCCAGTCGGCCAGCCTGTCACCGCCCGCGAGGTAGCTCGTCATGCGCGCTCTCCCTGATGTATTCGATGATGGCCAGGATGTCTTCCTCGCCGATCTGCCCCGCGAACGACGGCATGATGGGCGCGTAGCCCGCGACGACGTCCTTCGTGGGCACGAGGATGGAATCGCGGACGTACGGCTCGTCGGCCGTCAGCTCGCGGCCGTCCGCGAGATGCACGCGCCGGCCCAGCAGGCCCGTGAGGTCGGGCGCGTGCACGTTCGATCCCGGGTCGTGGCAGCCGCTGCAGCCGTAGCGGCGATACAGTTCGTAGCCGCGCGCCGCCATGCCCGGCTGGTGCGGGCCCGCGTCCAGCCACTGCGCGAACGCCGCCGGCCGCATGACGACGATCCGGCCCAGCATCATCGCGTGCTCCGTGCCGCAGTATTCGGCGCAGTACAGCCGGTATTCGCCCGTGCGGCTGGGCGTGAACACGATGGACGTGTAGCGGCCCGGGACGACGTCCTGCTTCACCCGGAAGTCCGGGACGAAGAAGCTGTGGATCACGTCCTGCGACGTCATCACCATGCGGATCGGCCGGCCCAGCGGCAGGTGCAGCTCGCCCTTTTCCCTGCGGCCGTTGCGGTGCTCCGCCTCCCACATCCACTGCTTCGCGACGACGAACACGGGCATCGCGTTGCTGGGGGCCTGGTACAGCTTCAGGTAGTCGATCGCGCCCCACGCATAGATCCCGAGGAACAGCAGCAGCGGGATCACGGTCCACGCGATTTCGACGGGCAGTCCCTTCTTCGGCACGTGCGTGCGGTCCGCGCCGGAACCGGCCCGGTAGCGGATCGAGAAGCCGACCATCAGCACGAACAGCACCAGCGCGACGGCACCGCACAGCAACAGCAGGCACAGCGCGAGGCTGTCCAGGCGCGTGGCGGAGACGGCGGCGTCCGCCGGGAGCAGGTGGAATTCAGGACGCACGCCGCCCTCCCCGCCGCCACAGCCAGCCCAGGAACAGCAACGGCAACAGCAGCACGCCTGCGCGCACGAACGCCAGCGCACCCGCCGTGTGGCGGCCGGACGTGGGCGCGAAGTGCGCGCACAGCATCAGCACCTGCTCGCCGAACGAGGGCGTCGGTGTCCTGACCGCGGCGCGCAGCGCGGCCGGATCGAAGCGCACGCCGGAGAAGGCGCGCGCGATGCGGCCGTCGGCGTCCAGCACGACGAAGCCGGCCGCGTGGGCCAGCTCGCCCGTGTCCTTGTCCGCCACGGAACGGTAGCCGAGGGCGTTCTCCAGCCGCGCCAGCGTTTGCGCGTCGCCAGTCAGCAGCGCGAGATCGCGCGCGCCGCCGGGCAGCAGCGCGGCATACGCGCGCTTTCTCTCCGTGGCCGCGGCGGCGCCGTCGCGCGGATCGATGGAGAGGCCGACGAGGCGATAGTCCCCGGCCGCGAGCCCGGACAGCGCGAGCGCCTGCAGCACGCCTTCGAACACCGTGCTGCACAGGTTCGGGCACGTGTAATAGCCGGGCACCAGCACCACCGGACGGTCGAACAACGCGGCCAGCCGGACGGGTTGCCCGGCATCGTCGCGCAGCACGGCGTCGAGCGGCAGCCGGGTGCCGGGCACGGGATCGAAGCGCGCGGCCGGGGGCGGCGGCAGTTGCAGGGCCTGCGCGGCGGCCGGACCGCCGGCCAGCATCAGCAGGAAGGCGAGTGCGGCGATCATCTTGCCCCCTGCGCCGCCATCAGCTTCATGGCCTCGTCCAGCGGAATCCGGGCGATGCCGGCTTCGCGGTCGACCCAGCCGTAGCTGCCCGTCGCGCGGCGCTTCTCCTCGAAGTAGGCGGCGCGGTCCGGCTGCGGGGCCGGCTGCAGCAGCGGCGCCTTGCCGGCGAATGCGTGAGGCGGCGTGTTCGCGGCCGCAGCCTGCTCGCGCAGCATCAGCGCGGCCGCGCCGAGCGCACAGGCGATGCCGGCCACGATGATGCAGGCGCCGATGCGCAGGCCGCGCAGATCGAGATCGCCGCCCGTGTAGTCAGGCATGGACACTCTCCTTCCTCGTCCTGTCCAGCGCGAGCCACGCCGCCAGTCCGAACCAGGCCGCGACGAGTGGCGCGAGCCACAGCCAGTGGCGCGTCAAATGCTCGACGGACGGCAGCACGAGCCACCAGCAGTCCAGCAGGTGAGCCGCCAGCAGCGCGGCGGCCAGCACGCCCATCAGCGCGGGCGCCGTCTTCGCGTGGCGCGACAGCAGGATGCACAGCGGCCCGGCGAAGTGGCCGACGACGAGCACCCACGCGACGGCCTGCCAGCCGGGCGCGCCGCGGCGCAGGTACCACGCGATTTCGTGCGGCAGGTCCGCGGCCCAGATAATCAGGAATTGCACGTACGCGAGGTAGGCCCACGTCAGCACGTACATCATGAGCAGGTTGCCGAGGTCGGGCAGGCGCTTGCGCGCGGCGCCGCGGTCGATCAGCAGCACGGCCAGCGCCAGCCCCGTCAGCATCTGGCCCGTGCCCGCCAGCCAGCCGAACACGCTGGAATACCACTCGGGCTGCAGCGACATGATCCAGTCGACGGCCGCGAGACTCACGGAGAAGCCGTAGGCGACCAGGCACAGGGCCGCGCGCAAAGGCGACCGCGTGCGGGCACGCGTCTCGACGATGGCAAGTCCGCACCACAGCAGCAGATAGCCGATGCTGCGGATCGTGAAGAAGACGGGACTCAGCCACATCTGGCGGAATGCGCCGTCCTGCACGCCGTGCTGCCACGGATACAGCAGCGGTGCGCCCAGCAGCACGGGCAGGAACAGGATGCACGCGAGCGGCAGCCAGCGCGCCGCACGCAGCAGCGGGCCGCGGATCGTCTCGCCCCACGCGCCGCCCGTCAGCTGGTGCAGCCACACGTTGGCGAGACCGCCCAGCAGCGCGCCCGTGACGAACCACCACGCGGCGAGATAGCTGGCCAGCAGCGCGCGCAGGTCGAGGCGCCAGCCGGCGACGGCGGCGACGAGCGCGAGAACCGCCAGCGTGCGCGCCTTCATGGCTGCGCTCCCAGGTGCGCGCGCACGTCCGGCGGCAGGCTCGCCGCGTCCGCATGCTGGCTCAGTTGCAGCGCGCGGATGAAGGCGACGATGGCCCAGCGGTCGGCGGGCTCCACGCGGTCGCCGTACGGCGCCATCACGCCGTAGCCGTTCCTGATGACGTCGTAGATGTGGCGGTCGGGCGCATTGCGCAGGCGGTCCTGGTGATACGTCGGCGGCGCCGGGAAGCCGCGCCGCACGACGAGGCCATCGCCGTCGCCGGCCGGGCTGTGGCAAGGCATGCAATAGATCATGTAGCGGTCGTGGCCGCGCTTCAGCAGGGCCATGTCGACGGGATACGGGTTCGTCTGCGCGTCTTCCGCCAGCGCGTCGCGCCGCACGAGGTCCGTGCCCGCGCGGCCGCCGGAACTGTCGGCGAACGCGCCCCGCGCACGCGGTTCCGTGCCGGCGACGGGCTGCCGTACGGACGCGCCGTCCTCGAACAGCGCGCTCGGCGCGTACGTTTTATAGCGCGGCTGGTCGTACATGTCCTGCTTCGCGCCTTCGCAGCCGGCCAGGGCACACAACGACAGGGCGAACACGATACGCTTCATGCCGGCACCTCACGCAGCAGCAGCGGCTGCAGTTCCTCCAGCAGGTCGCGCGCCGGGCCGGGCGCGAATACGGGATCGCGCGCGGGCAGGCACAGGAAGAAGCGGTTGCGGCTCGCCAGTTCGAATTCCTCGACCTCGAACAGCGGATGGTACAGCCGCGGCAATCCGTTCAGCACGAGCATCGCGAGCACGGCCGCCACGGCCGCGCCGAGGATCGTGATCTCGAACGTGGCCGGAATGAACGCGGGCCAGCTGTGCAGCGGCCGGCCGCCGATGTTGATCGGGTAGTCGACGACGGCCGCATACCATTGCAGGAAGTACGTCCCGGCCCCGCCGAGGATCCCGCCCAGCAGCGTGAGCGGCGCGATCCAGCCCTTGTCGGCGCCGACGATGTCGTCCAGACCTTCGATCGCGAACGGCGAATAGGCCTCCACGCGCGTGTAGCCGTTCGCGCGCGCATGGCGCGCGGCCGCGCACAGGGCGTCCGCGCTGGGAAACTCGGCCAGCAGGCCGTACACGCCCGGTCCGCTCATGCCTCCCCCTTCGCCGATTCGCGTACCAGCTCGCGCATCTCCGCGATCGAGATCAGCGGCAGGAAGCGCACGAACAGCAGGAACAGCCAGACGAACAGCGCGATGGAACCGAACAGCGTGATCCAGTCCCAGCGCGTCGGATAGAACATGCCCCACGCGGACGGCAGGAAGTCGCGGTGCAGCGACGTGACGACGATGAGGAAGCGCTCCATCCACATGCCGCAGTTGATGACGAGGCTCAGCACGAACAGCAGCGCCGCGCTGTGACGTACGCGCCGGAACCAGAACAGCTGCGGCACCAGCACGTTACAGGCCAGCATGGCCAGATACACGGGACC
This sequence comes from Massilia sp. GER05, assembly GCF_052056005.1. Taxonomy (NCBI): domain Bacteria; kingdom Pseudomonadati; phylum Pseudomonadota; class Betaproteobacteria; order Burkholderiales; family Oxalobacteraceae; genus Massilia; species Massilia sp. GER05. The sequence goes on from NZ_CP178858.1 coordinate 5,433,693, forward strand.
GTACGGCCCCGTGAAACGGTTGACCGTCATGTAGCGCTCGTAGATGTCGCCGCTGTAGAACGACGTGAAGATCTCCGCGAGGTAGCCGTAGCTCACGAGCCAGCACGTGGCCAGCAGCACCTTGGCCGCGTTGGCGAGATGCCGGCCCGTGATGAAATCCTGCAGGCCGAACGCGGCGCGCAGCGGGATCGCGAGCGTCAGCACCATCGCGAAGCCGGAGAACAGCGCGCCGGCGACGAAGTATGGCGGGAAGATCGTCGAGTGGTAGCCGGGCGTGTTCCCGACGGCGAAGTCGAGCGACACGATCGTGTGCACCGACACGACGAGCGGCGTCGCCAGCCCCGCCAGCAGCAAATATGCCCATTCGTAGCGCGCCCAGTGGCGCGCCTCGCCGCGCCAGCCCAGCGCCAGCAGGCCGTACGCGATCTGGCTTTTCCTTTGGCCGCGCTGGCCGGCGCGGTCGCGCAGGGTGGCGAGGTCCGGGATCAGGCCCACGTACCAGAACAGCAGCGACACGGTCAGGTAGGTCGCGATGGCGAAGAAGTCCCAGACCAGGGGGCTGCGCCACTGCGGCCACACGTTCATCACGTTCGGATAAGGCACGAGCCAGTAGAAGAACCACGGCCGGCCCAGGTGCAGGATCGGGAACAGGCCCGCGATGCCCGCCGCGAACAGCGTCATCGCCTCGGCGAAGCGGTTGATCGACGTCCGCCACTTCTGGCGCAGCAGCAGGAGCACGGCGGAGATGAAGGTACCGGCATGGCCGATCCCGATCCACCACACGAAGTTACCGATGGCGAAGCCCCACGCGACGGGAATGTCGACGCCCCAGATGCCGATCCCCTTCACGAGCAGCCAGGAAACGGCGACCAGCAGCGCGCACACGCCTGCGGACGCGACGAGGAACGCCGTCCACCAGCGCCAGCCGAAATGGCCCGTGAGGACGATGCCCGCGATCTTGTCCGTGACGCTCGCATAGCCCCAGCCGGGGCGCAGCACGTCGGTATTCTCCGGGGTACTCATTCCAGCTCCGGATCGGGGTTCAGCACGCGCCTGAGGTAACTCGTGCGCGGGCGCGTGTTGAGTTCTTCCAGCAGGTGGTAATCGAGCGGCGACGCCTTCGCCGCGACGACGTCGCTGGCGGGGTCGTTCAGATCGCCAAAGCGGATCGCGCGCGTGGGGCACACGGCCTGGCACGCGGTGACCATCTCGCCGTCGCGGATGCGCCGTCCCGCCTTCTCGGCCTCGATGCGGGCGCGGGTGATCCGCTGCAGGCAGTAGCTGCATTTCTCCATCACGCCGCGCCGGCGCACCGTCACCTCGGGATTCTGCAGCGCCTTCAGGCTTTCCACTTTTTGGTTCGCGTACTGCAGGAAATTGAAGCGCCGGACCTTGTACGGGCAGTTGTTGGAGCAGAAGCGCGTGCCGATGCAGCGGTTGTAGACCTGCACGTTGAGGCCTTCGCTGTCGTGCATCGTGGCGCCGACCGGGCACACTTCCTCGCACGGCGCGTGCTCGCAATGCATGCACGGCACGGGCTGGAACAGGGTGCGCGGGCCGGCCACGTAGCGGTCGACGCGGATCCAGTGCATGCTGCGGCCCCGCGCCACTTCCTCCTTGCCGACGACGGGGATGTTGTTCTCGGCCTGGCACGCGATCGTGCACGATGCGCAGCCGATGCACGCATTCAGGTCGATCGCCATGCCCCATTTGTAGTCCTTGTATTCGCGTTCGGGATACATCGACGCCTGCTCCGGCCGTTCGCGTGCCAGTTCGCGCACGTGGACGCGAACTTGAACCGGACTGCGGCCCTGCATGTCGACTTCCTTCTGGCGGAACACGAGATCGTGCGTGCGGCCCGTGCGCTCGACCGTCAGCGCGGGCAGGGAAACGCGGGTGCGCAGCCGGTACGCGTCGAAGCCGACGCCCTCCCCGACGCCGCCCGCCGCGCGCCGGCCATACCCCAGCGGCAGCGTGACGACGCCCTCGGCCTGCCCCGCCACGACGAGCACCGGCGCATCCACCGTCCGCCCGTCCACGCGCAGCCGCGCGACGGCGCCGTCGGCGAGGCCCAGGCGCTGCGCCGTCGCCGGGCCGATCAGCGCCGCGTTGTCCCACGTGAGCGACGTGAGGGGCCGCGGCAACTCCTGCAGCCACGCGTTGTTGGCGAAGGCGCCGCCATCCACGGCCGGGTCGGGCGCGAACAGGGCGACGAGCGGCGGCGCGGCCGGCACGGGCATGGGTCCGGGCGGACGCGCGGCGGGCACGGACACGGGCCGCGCGGCGCTCCCGGCGACGCTGCCCCGGCGCAGGCTGTCGCGCCACGCCGCGTCCGCGCCGCCCCACGTCGCGCGCACGAGCGCGTGGCCGTTTCTCGTCTCCGCGCCGGCCAGCAGCGCGAGGATCTCGTGCGCGGAGCGGCCGCCGTACAGCGGCGCGATCAGCGGTTGCACGATGCTCGCCGTGCCGTCGTGCGCCCGCGCATCGCTCCACGCCTCGTAGCAGTGCGCCATCGGCAGGTGCCAGCCGGCCGCGCGCGCGGTCTCGTCGCGGTACAGGCCCAGGTGGGCGGAGAGCGGCACCCGCCGCAGCAGCGCGGCGAAATCGAGGTCCGCGGGCGCATCGTAGGCCGGATTCGCGTCCAGCATGAGCAAGGTGTCGACGCGGCCGGCGCGCAGGTCGCCGGCCAGCGCGGCGATCGACGCGCCGTGGTCCAGCGGGCTGCGCTCGACCGGCTCGATGAAGGCGAGCGGACCGTTCAGGCGCTGGGTCAGCGCATATGCAAGCGCGCGGCCGGCCGGGCTCACGTTCGGGCCGGCGACGACCAGTGCCGCGCCGCGCGCACCGTCCAGCGCCTGCGCCACCGCCGCCTCCCACCGGTCCAGCGCCGCATCGGCGGCGCGGCCCGGGTCGGCGCCCACGCCCAGCCTGGACGCGATGCGCATCAGCGCGGCCTCGATCTCGTGCGGCGCCCGCGCGAGGCGCGCGTCGGCATACGCGCCGGTCAACGTGGGCGTCGCTTCCAGCACGTACAGGCGGTTCGCGTCCGGCGCTGCTCCCAGCCGGCGCGGCGCCGTGAACGCCCGCGCATGCGCCAGGCTGCCGGGCAGCGTGCCGAACAAATCGGCATCCAGCGCGAGCACGACCTGCGCCTCGTCGAGCCGGTACACCGGGTCGAGCGGCCGGCCGAACGCCAGTTGCGCCGCGTGCGCGGCACCGTCGTCGTGCAGCGGGTCCCACGCATGCCAGCGCAGGTTCGGCAGCCGCTGCTGCAGCGCCGCGATCTGCGCCGCCAGCGTGGGCGACGTGACGGTGCCCGTCAGGATGCGCAATCCCGCGCCGCCGTCCTGCTCGAAGCGGGGCCGGCGTGCCTGCAGCGCCGCCTCGAACGCGCCCCACGTCGCCATCTCGTCGCCGCGGAACACGGCCTGCGACCGGTCCGGGTCCCACAACTGCAGGATGGACGCCTGCGCGAACACGTCGGTGGCGCCCGCGCTCACCGGATGGTCCGGATTGCCCTCGACCTTCGTCGGCCGCCCCATGTTCGATTCCACGAGCACGCCGTGCGCGAGCCCGTTGCGCACGAACGCGGTCGCGTAAAACATGGGCAGGCCCGGCACGCCCTGCTCCGGCATCGTCGCGTACGGGACGATGGTTTCGGCCGGCGGCCCGCTGCACCCGGCGCCCGCCAGCGCGGCCGATGCGGCCATCAGCTTCAGGAAGCGGCGCCGTGCCGGTTCGTCCTGGGCAATCGGAATGAGCGGATGCGTCTTCATCGGTGGCAGGTCGAACAATTGGTGAGCGCCTGCGCATCGCGCAGGTGGTACAGGCGGTTCAGCTGGCGGATCTCGTCCGCGCTGAGCGGCTTTTGCGGCGCCATCGACAGCACCTGGTTCAGCGGCCGCACGTGGTTGGGCGCGTCGCGGTGGCAGCGCAGGCACCACTGCATCTCCAGCGAGGCCGTGCGCCACGTGATGGGCATCTGGTCCACGCGCCCGTGGCACTCGATGCAGGCAACGCCCTTGGCCACGTGGATGTCGTGTTCGAAATAGACGAAGTCCGGCAAGTCGTGCACGCGCACCCAGTGGAGCGGCTTGCCCGTGCGTGCGCTTTCGTGCAGCGGCGCAAGCAGCGGCGAATCCACGAACAGCTGCGAATGGCAGCTGAGGCAGACCGACGTCGACGGCATCCCGGCCGTGGCCGAGTTCTCCACCGACGTGTGGCAGTAGCGGCAATCGATGCCGTCGTCGGCCACGTGGTGCTTGTGGCTGAACGGAATCGGCTGGGCGACGGGGGCGAAGGTCACGTTACGCGGCGACATGGTCCAGCGGGCCAGCGCGATCCACGTTGCGAGCCCGACCAGCAGACCCAGCAGGATCAGCTTGACGAGCAGGACTGCGGAACGGGAGAACGGTGGCGTCATCGTGCATGAGAACGGTAGTGGATCCGGAACACACGAACGCAGTATAGGCTGTCGATCCTGCAACACTCCGCACGTTACCGCTGGGAAGCAAACATTTGTAGCAAACTATTTCGATTGTGGAATATACGTATAACTACATTGCATGACTTCAACATTGAATGTCGGTTATCATCGTTGGTTTGTGGAAACCTTATCGTGAAGAAATGCCGATGAACTGGTTCAACCGTCTACGCCTGGCGAGCAAGCTGGGCATTACGTTCGCCGCCGTCCTCGCACTCACCGTGCTGGTCGGCGCCATCTCGATCCATCAACTGGCGAAGGTCAACGACACGTCGCTGCGCCTGTCCGGGCACTGGATGCCGGGGATCCGCGTCATCGAAGACATCAAGTCGCAGGTCGCCCGCATCCGCACGCGCGAGCTGCAATACATTATCTCGAGCGATCCGGCCGAGATGGACAAATACGACAAGGTGATCGCGCAAGACCTCGAAGACTTGCGGCGCATGCAGGACGACTACGTCAAGCTGCTCGAATCGCCGGAAGAACAGCAGAGCTACGCGGAATTCCTCGGCCTGTGGCAGCGCTACATGGCGGAAGACGCCAAGGTCCGCGCCGCCGCGCGCCAGAACGACGGCGCCCTGGCCAAGTCGCTGATCCGCGGCGAATCGAACAAGCTGATCGTCGCCATCCGCGCCAACGTCGACAAGGCCGTCGACAACTACACGGCAGGCGGCCGCGCCGCCGCGCTCGATGGTTCGCGCCGCTACGCGTCATCGCGCGTGCTGATCGTGTCGCTCGTCTGCGGCTGCGTGCTGCTGGGCGCAGCCGGCGCCACGCTGCTCACGCGCTGGCTGATGCGCCGCCTGGGCGGCGAGCCGGACTACGCGACCGACATCGTCAAGCACATCGCGGCCGGCGACCTGTCGATGGACGTGCAGACCCGCCCCGGCGACCAATCCAGCCTGCTCGCCGCGATGAAGGCGATGCAGGGCAACCTGGCCCACATCGTCGGCAACGTGCGCGCCGCGACCGGCACGATCTCCAGCGCCTCCACGCAGATCGCGGCCGGTAACCTGGACCTGTCCTCGCGCACCGAGCAGCAGGCCAGCGCCCTGCAGCAGACGGCCGCCTCGATGGAAGAACTGACCGCGACCGTGCGCAACAACGCGGAACACGCGAACCAGGCCAACACCCTCGCCGACACGGCCGCCGGCGTCGCCCAGCAGGGCAGCACGGCCGTCGCGCGCGTCGTCGACACGATGGGATCGATCCACGCGTCGTCGCAGAAGATCGTCGACATCATCGCCGTCATCGACGGCATCGCCTTCCAGACCAATATCCTCGCGCTGAACGCGGCCGTGGAAGCGGCGCGCGCCGGCGAACAGGGCCGCGGCTTCGCCGTCGTGGCGGGCGAAGTGCGCACGCTGGCCCAGCGTTCGGCCGCCGCCGCCAAGGAAATCAAGGAGTTGATCGGCGCCTCCGTCCAGCAGGTCGAAGCGGGCGCGGGTCTCGTCTCCGAAGCCGGAGCCACGATGCGCGAAGTGCTGCGGACCGTGCAGCAGATGCACGAGCTGATGGTCGAGATCAGCCACGCCGGCCGCGAACAGCGTGCGGGCATCGAGCAGGTGAACAAGGCCGTCTCGCAGATGGACACCGTCACCCAGCAGAACGCCGGCCTCGTCGAGGAAGCCGCGACGGCGGCCCAGAGCCTGCACGAACAGGCCGAGGCGCTCGACCATCTCGTCAGCGTGTTCAAGCTGGACGAGGCCGCGCGCCGTTCGTCCGGCAGCCGGGCGCTCGTCGTCGGCTGACATTCATGCTGTGTCTGTTCACACCTCGAAACCCTCCCTCAAGACACCGTAGGGCGGGCATTTGAGGCCGGGGGCCTCAAATGAAACGAGCCCACGCGTTTACGCCAACTCATGGCGAACGTCACGCGTTACGCCAACACGGCGAACGTCACGCGTTACGCCAACACATGGCAAACGTCACGCGTGGGCACAGGGTGCCCACCCTACGCGATGTTTGCGCAAACAAATTGTGTTATAAAAGTGCGTAAAAAGGACTTTTCGGAATAGCATTTCTTGAGCGTTTCCGATAATCTCTTGTAGATTGGAAGCTCGGAGCCGGCGTCGCCGGTTCCGGCGGACGATATAACAACCAGCGGATGGTGCCTCGTTCGAGCACTGTCCGTCATTCGAGACAACGCTCATGAACCTGATTTCCCGCCTGGACACCATTGTCTTCCTGTTCTACTTCGTCGTCGTCGCAGGCTACGGCCTGTGGGTCTACCGCCGCAAGAAGAGCGCCAACACCTCCGCCTCGCACGACTACTTCCTGGCCGAAGGCTCGCTCACGTGGTGGGCCATCGGCGCCTCGCTGATCGCCTCGAACATCTCCGCCGAGCAGTTCATCGGCATGAGCGGTTCGGGCTTCCGCATCGGCATGGCCATCGCCGTGTACGAACTGATGGCCGCCGCCACGCTCGTCATCGTCGCCGTGTTCTTCATGCCGGTCTACCTGAAGAACCACATCTACACGATGCCGCAGTTCCTCGAACAGCGCTACGGCAAGGCCGTCGCCACGACGATGGCCCTGTTCTGGCTCGGCCTGTACGTCGTCGTCAACCTGACCTCGATCCTGTACCTGGGCGCGCTGGCCATCGGCAGCGTCACCGGCATCGGCGTGCTGCCCTGCATGCTGTTCCTCGCCGTCTTCGCCGCCATCATCACGCTGGGCGGCATGAAGGTCATCGGCTACACGGACGTCATCCAGGTGACCTGCCTCGTCATCGGCGGCCTCGTGACCACGTGGCTGGCCCTGGACCTCGTCGCCAAACTGGGCAACGGCCACGGCGCGCTGCAAGGCTTCTCGACCTTGTACAACTCGACCCGCGACCACTTCGAAATGGTGCTGGGCCGCGACAACCCGAACTACATGGACCTGCCGGGCCTGTCCACGCTGATCGGCGGCATGTGGATCGTGAACCTGAACTACTGGGGCTGCAACCAGTACATCACGCAGCGCGCGCTCGGCGCCGACCTGCCGACGGCCCGCAAAGGCCTGCTGTTCGCCGCGTTCCTGAAACTGCTGATGCCGGTCATCGTCGTCATGCCGGGTATCGCCGCGTTCGCGCTGGACCGTTCCGGCGCGCTGGGCGACGCGATGCGCGTCGGCGGCGAACTGAATCCGGACCGCGCCTACCCCACCCTGCTGGCACTGCTGCCGTCGGGCCTGAAAGGCATCGCGTTCGCGGCACTGACCGCCGCCGTCGTCGCATCGCTGGCCGGCAAGGCCAACTCGATCGCCACGATCTTCACGCTCGACATCTATCAAAAACGCCTGCACCCGAACGTCACCGAGCAGAAGATGGTGTGGATCGGCCGCATGACCGTCGTCGTGTCGATGCTGCTGGCCGTGCTGATCGCCCCGCTGATGGGCATCGACAAGAAGGGCGGTTTCCAGTACATCCAGGAATACACGGGCTTCGTCTCGCCGGGCATCCTGGCCATGTTCCTGCTGGGCTTCTTCTGGAAAAAGACCACGTCCAGCGCCGCGATGTTCGCGACCGTGGGCGGTCTCGTGTTCTCGATCATCCTGAAGTTCCTGCCGGGGATGATGGACCTGTCCTTCCTCGCCCCGATCGGCTTCGCCCACGACAACGGCTCGGGCGTGTATGAGATCCCGTTCCTGGACCGCATGTTCATCGTGTTCTGGCTGGTGGTCGCCGGCATGGTCCTGCTCAGCACGGTGTTCGCCCGCGGCAAGGTGAAGGGACTGATCGTCGACACCAAGCTGTTCAAGGTCGACGGCGCGTTCGCCCTCGGCTCGGCCGTCATCTGCGTAGTGCTGGCCACGATCTACGGCATGTGGTGGTGATATGCAATCGTGGGCACGGGGTGCCCACTCTACAGCCTACGGCATGTGGTGGTGATATGCAATCGTGGGCACGGGGTGCCCACTCTACAGCGATGACGTAGGGTGGGCTCCCCGAGCCCACCAAGCGCCAGCGATACGAAGGCAGCCTGCGGGCTGCCTTTTTTTATTTCAGGAAGACTCCAGCACCGAACTGCGCTGGACTACGCCAAGGCCCGATATAACAGGTTTATCAAGGACTTGGGCGAGTTCAACATATGCCGGCGCTTTCCGACACCCGGGCGGCAAAGAGGAATCCAACTTGCAGCCATGCCTGCCATTCGGCACCGCCGACCAGCTACCTTCGGTCATCCGCCTGCGTGGTCGTTGCCACCGTGCGCGGCGATGAACATGGTGACGGCCGAACGGCAGTAGGATTCGATTTCGTTGTCGTCCGCTGCCCTCGCCTGATCGAAGCGTACGATCATCAGGAGATCGGATCCTTTGAAAAGCGCGGCAAACAGGCGGGCGGACCCGCGAGGATCGGGCACGTTCAGAAGCGCCTTCGCGTGCAACTGACGCAACAGGGCCTCGATTTGGGCAATGACATGGGCGGGGCCGGCTTCGTAATGGAGCCTGCTTAACGAGCTTTGATTCGTCTTGTCGGCCATGACCATGGCTTCGACACTGCGGACGTCTGGTCTCAACAGCGTGCGGAGCAGGGATGATCCCACCGCCATCAGCCGATCTTCGACCGAACCGTCGACGCCTTCAAGAACGGCCTGTGGTGCAAACAACCGATGGCAGCCGGCCGTGATAGCCGCGCTGAACAGCGCCTCCTTGTTGTCGAAATGCCGATAGATGCTCAGCTTGGATATCTTCGCCCGCTGGGCGACCTTGTCCATTGTCGTCGCTTGAAACCCCAGCTCCACAAAGAGTTCGTTTGCAGCGCTGACTATCGTTTGGCCAAGTGCTTCGTTGGCGGGACGGCCGCGGCGCCCGTGCTTTTTTTCGTTCACGTCGTTTCCAGTACTTGACAGTATCTTAATTCACGATCTAAGATACTGCATGGTATCGTAAATTTGCGATCCACTGTGATCGAAATTGGCCGCGCTTTCCACCACCGGTCTCGCCCAAGCACATTCCACCGCAAAGTCAGCCTCAACCATCGACAACACGGAGCCCACCACCATGAATGACGTCATCATCATCGGCGGCAGCTTTGCCGGCCTCGCCGCCGCGCTGCAGCTTGGCCGTGCCCGCCGCACGGTCACGGTTCTTGATACCGGCCTGCCGCGCAATCGTTTCGCCGACCATTCGCATGGGCTGCTCGGCCACGACCACAAGCCGCCGCAGGATATCCTGGCGGAGGCGCGGCGGCAGCTGGCGCGCTATCCCACGATCAAACTGGTCAATGCCCGCGCCGAGAGCGTCTCCGGCACCATGGACGATTTCTCCGTCCTCACCGGCGATGGCGAAAGCCTCAAAGCGCGCCGCCTGATCCTGAGCTATGGCGTCGCCGATCAAATGCCTGGTATTCCGGGCTTCGCCGAAGGCTGGGGTACCTCCATCGTGCCTTGCCCCTATTGCGACGGCTTTGAAGTCGCCGGCCGGCATTGGGGCCTCGTCTGGTCCGGCGCCCCGTCGCATAACTATGTCAGGCTGTATCACGACTGGACCGACACCCTGACGGTCTTCGCCGATGGTCACGACATTCCACCGGAGATCCGGGCAGATCTGGCACGCCGCGGCATCCCGGCCGTCGATGGCCGCATCACCGAGATCGACCGTCACGAAGGCAATAACACCATCGTCAAAGTCGACGCCGGCCCCCAGGTCGCGGTCGACATCCTGTTCGCGCACCCGCGCAACAAGCCATCCGCACGCCTGCACGAAGCGCTGGGCCTTGCCACGGTCGATACGCCCCAGGGCACCGCCCTCAAAGTCGACGAGCGCCGCGAAACCAGCATGCGGGGCATCTACGCCGCGGGCGACCTCGCCAATCCCCAAATGCCCTCGGTTACCACGGCCTCATGGCAAGGCGCGATGGCGGGCATCTTTGCCCAGCAGTCGATGCTGGTTTGAGGACACCGATTCCCCTCCCTGCCCGAGCCAGGATCTCCGCCGAGCAGCGGACAATTTTTATCGCCGCCGCAAGGCCGCGCCGATGAACGCGACGACCTCCGCCCGGCACCGCCACGCCTCGCGCAGCGCGTTCATGTAATAAAAGCTGTGCGGCACGTCGTGCCAGATGGTGAGCGTCACGCGGTTGCCGGCCCGGCGCGCGCGTTCGACCGCGCGCGTGCTGTCGTCGAGGATGATCTCGGTGTCCGACACGTGGAAGTGGAGCGGCGCGAGTCCCGCCCAGTCGCCGAACAGCGGCGACACGTCCGGGTGGTCCGGCGCGACGCCTCCCAGGTACGTCATCCGCACCCATGGCCAGATGTTCGGTGACTGCATGCTGTCGCGCGCGGCGTTGGCGGCTGCGGACGGACTGCCGGCCGTCAGGTCGATCGGCGCCGACAGCAGGATGCTGCCCGCCGGCTGGGGCCAGCCGTTGTCCCGCGCCCGCATCAGCAGCACGAGCGCCAGGTTCGCACCGGCGGAATGCCCGATCACGACGATCTTGTGCGCCGGGATGCCGGCGGCAAGCAGGCCGGCGTAGACGGCGCAGCAGTCGTCCAGGCCCGCCGGGAACGGAAACTCGGGCGCGAGCCGGTACGGCACCTGCACGACGGGACATCCGGTACGGCGCGCCAGGCCGGCACAGTAACGGCGATCGGCCGCCGCCGCACGCACCGCGAAACCGCCGCCGTGGAGATACAGGATGACGCCGTCGCGCGCGGCCTCGCGCCGCCCGATCCATTCGACGGCCACGCCGCCGGCGTCGGCGACATCGACGCGCACGGGCCGCCTGCCGAGCGTCCCCAGACGGTCGATACGGTGATACGCCGCGCGCATGCGTGCGACGGACGGGATGTCGTCCCAGAGGGGCTTCAGGGTGCGTCGCAGCCCCGCATTCACGATGGTCCGGATCAGCATGCCTTATGTTACATCTTCATGCCCACGCTTGGCCTGCTCACGCACGCCATGGCGCTCGACCATCTTTGCCCATCCTTCTCCGCGCGGCCCGGCCGATACAGGTCACCGTGGCAGCGCGTACACCGCCAGCTGGTCGCCCACCTGGTCCTTGATGATCGGATTGCCGCCGGCCACGAAGGCGACGTACTGACGGCCCTTGTATTCGTACACCGCCGGATTCGCGACCACCGGGGCCTGGACCAGGTCGGACCATAACTCCTTACCCGTCGCGAGCGAATAGGCCCGCACTTTCGCATCCATCGAGGCGCCGATGAAGATCAGGCCACCTGCGGTCACGGCCGGCCCGCCGATGGTCGGCGAGCCCAGGCTCTCCGGCATGTAGAAGCCGTACTGCTGGGATGCGCCGACGGGGCGACGCCAGTTGATCGCGCCGGTCTTCATGTTGATCGAAACCAGTTCGCCGAAGGGCGGTTCCCAGCATGGCATGCCGAGCCAGTTGAGCGCGTTTTCCAGCATGATGCCGAATGGCGCCCCCTTCTGCGGATAGAAGCCCTGCTCCGCGCCGGAGCCCCTGGCCACGCTGTCGTACACATTGCGTGGCAACAGCTTGAGTTGCTGCACGAGATGCGACGTGTTGACGATCGCCGTCTCGCTGCGCGGGTCGAAGGCGACACCGCCCCACTGGACGGCGCCGGCGCTGAACGGATAGCCCAGCGTGCCGGCATCCCCGACGGTCGGCGGCGTGTACATGCCATCGTAATGCATTGCATCGAACAGGCGCGAACACTGGCCGAAGCCGACCATGTCGGCAATCCACCACACCTTCGGCTTGCGGGACTGGTCCAGCAGCGGCGCAGGCCGGGTAGGAACCGGCTGGGTCTTCGCGTAAACCTCACCGGGCACATTGCCGGTGGGGACCGGCCGCTCCTCGATCGGCCAGACATCCTCGCCGGTCCTGCGGTTCACGACGAACAGGTAGCCCATCTTGGTGGCCTGCATCAGCGCCGGAACCGTCTTGCCATCGACCGTGATGTCCATCAGCGTCGGTGCCGAATTGATGTCGTAGTCCCAGAGGTCATGGTGCACCCACTGACGCGACCACACCACCTTGCCGGTGTCGATGTCGACAGCGGTGGTGGAGGTCGCCAGCGGGACAGGTTCGGCGCGATTGCCGCCCCAGTAGTTGGGCGAAGGCGACGACACCGGCAAGTACACGAGCCCAAGCGCCTCGTCGACCGACATCGCGGTCCACACATTGGCAGTGCCGCTCTGTCTGACGATATCGTCGGGCAGAATGTTCAGGACCCACTCCAGCTTGCCGGTGCGCGCATTCACCGAGAAGACCCTGCCCGGCGGCGCCTCGGCCAGCGCCCAGTCCTTGCCGGCCCAGCCCATGATGAGGTGGTCGCCCGCCACGGTGGGCGGCTGGAGCACCGACAGCGGCCAGGCATCATTGATGTTGTTCCATTTATTGACGTTGAGTACGCCGTGGTCGGCAAAGCCGGGGCACGGCTTGCCCGTGTCGGCATCGACGGCGAAGAGTCGCGCATCCATGGTGCCGATGTAGACGGTCTTCTGGCAGGCCTGCCCCGCGACCGGATGCCGGGCTTCCCAGTAGGCGACGCCGCGGGTCTTCAACGCGGGCTGCGTAAGCGCCTTCAGGGTCGAATGGGTGTCGAACCGCCAACGCTCCTTCCCGGTCGCCGGATCGAGCGCGATGATCCGGTAGAACGGTGTGCCGATGTACAGGGTCTCGTTGGCATAGATGGGCGTGGCCGACCAGACGGTCGGCGGCTTGCCGCCGCTGCCGTCGGAGACATCCCCGGTATGGTACTCCCATGCCAGCTTCAGCTTGCCGACGTTCGAGGTATCGATCTGCGACAGCGGTGAGTATTTCTGCGCGCTCAATTGCCCGTGGAAGCTGTTCCAGACCGGCTTTGGCGGTGCCAATGGTTGTGGCTCCGGCGCGTCTTGAACATTCCCGGCCGCCGCCGCCCCCTGGGCCGTCGCAGCCGGCAGCCGGCCGATGGCTGCGAGGCCAAGGCTGATGCCCAGAGCAGGCACGAGCAACAGCGAGGCGACGGTCGCCGCCGGGTGCCTGTCCGGGCCACTCATCGAATCGACGGCCAGCGCCAGCAGCGCGACGACCATGGCGGCAACCAGCAAGAACTCATGCAGCAGCCAGGCCGCCGCCAGGGTGCCGAGCGCCATCAGAAGCGCGAGGACCCGCACGAGCCGGGAACGGCCGGTGCGCCTGCGCGCCAGGACAAAGCCGAGCAACGCCAGCAACAGGGTGGACACGACGACAGCGAGGGCGCCGATCGTTCCGGTCACGCCGGTCATCGGCGCGAAATAATTGAACAGTGCGACGCCGAGCCCGGCCAGCGCCGCGATCGTCAGCGTCGCCCCCGCCACACCATGAAATCTCCGTGTCATGCCCGTACGCTCCTCCAAAAGAATCGGCTCGGTTCATCGGCCGTAGCCGGGAAGACGCGAACACGTCACCCAGGCCACGCGTGGTCCATCCAGACAAGGCGTAACTTGCCGCTCGTGAATTCAGTTGAAGAAATTATAGGACTCGCTTTCACGGCGGGCAGCCCGATACGGAACCCGGCGGGCGGCCCGGCGTGATCGATATAAAATGCGAATCACAGCCCACCGAATCATATATTGGACAACTTTCCATACCCACGGCAATCTTGGGGTTTTACGATTTCCCGAGGAGACACCATGCCGACTTACCGTTCCCACACCACGACCCAGGGCCGCAACATGGCGGGCGCCCGCGCCCTGTGGCGCGCGACCGGCATGAAGGACGGCGACTTCGACAAGCCGATCATCGCCGTCGTCAACTCGTTCACCCAGTTCGTGCCGGGCCACGTGCACCTGAAGGACCTGGGCCAGCTGGTGGCGCGCGAGATCGAGGCGGCGGGCGGCGTCGCCAAGGAATTCAACACCATCGCCGTCGACGACGGCATCGCGATGGGCCACGGCGGCATGCTGTACTCGCTGCCGTCGCGCGACCTGATCGCCGACTCCGTCGAGTACATGGTCAACGCCCACTGCGCCGACGCGATGGTCTGTATCTCGAACTGCGACAAGATCACCCCGGGCATGCTGATGGCCGCCATGCGCATCAACATCCCGACCGTGTTCGTGTCGGGCGGCCCGATGGAAGCGGGCAAGGTGATCAAGGTCGTCAACAACGACAAGAAGATCATCAAGCTGGACCTCGTCGACGCGATGATCCAGGCCGGCGACTCGAAGATCTCCGACGCCGACGTGGCCGAGGTCGAGCGCTCGGCCTGCCCCACCTGCGGTTCCTGCTCCGGCATGTTCACGGCGAACTCGATGAACTGCCTGACCGAGGCGCTGGGCCTGTCGCTGCCGGGTAACGGCACCATCGTCGCCACCCACGCCGACCGCAAGGAACTGTTCCTGCGCGCCGGCCGCCTGATCGTCGACCTGGCCAAGCGCCACTACGAGGGCGACGACTACACGATCCTCCCGCGCAGCATCGCGACCAAGACCGCGTTCGAGAACGCGATGGCGCTGGACGTGTCGATGGGCGGTTCCACCAACACGGTGCTGCACCTGCTGGCCGCCGCGCACGAGGCGGGCGTGGAATTCACGATGGCCGACATCGACCGCATCTCGCGCAACGTGCCTTGCCTGTGCAAGGTCGCGCCGATGACGAACAAGTACCACATCGAAGACGTGCACCGCGCCGGCGGCATCGTCGCCATCCTCGGCGAACTGGCGCGCGCGGGCCTGCTCGACACGTCGCTGCCGACCGTGCACTCCCCGACGCTGGGCGACGCGATCGAGAAATACGACATCAAGCGCAGCGACGACCAGGCCGTACATCGACTGTTCCGCGCGGCGCCGGGCGGCGTGCCGACGCAGGTCGCGTTCTCGCAGGCCGAGCGCTTCGACAGCGCCGACCTCGATCGCGCCGAAGGCTGCATCCGCGACCGCGCCCACGCCTACTCGCAGGACGGCGGCCTCGCGGTCCTGTACGGGAACATCGCGGAAAAGGGCTGCATCGTGAAGACGGCCGGCGTCGACGAAAGCATCCTGAAGTTCTCGGGCAAGGCGCGCGTGTTCGAAAGCCAGGACAGTGCCGTCGAAGGCATCCTCGGCCAGGATGAGAACAAGCGGGTGAACGCGGGCGACGTCGTCATCATCCGCTACGAAGGCCCGAAAGGCGGCCCGGGCATGCAGGAGATGCTGTACCCGACGTCCTACATCAAGTCGAAGGGGCTCGGCAAGGCGTGCGCGCTGTTCACGGATGGCCGCTTCTCGGGCGGCTCGTCGGGCCTCGTGATCGGCCACGCGTCGCCGGAAGCGGCGGAAGGCGGCGCGATCGGCCTCGTCGAGGAAGGCGACATGATCGACATCGACATCCCGAACCGCACCATCAACCTGCGCGTGACGGCTGAAGAGATGGCGCACCGCCGCGCGGCGATGGAAGCGCGCGGCGACGCCGCGTGGCAGCCGGTCAACCGCGAGCGCGCAGTCTCGCAGGCACTGCGTGCCTACGCGGCGCTGACCACGTCGGCCGACCGCGGCGCCGTGCGCGACCTGTCGCAACTGAAGCGCTGACCGGCAGCCTGACGAACTTGGCGGCGATGCTGGCCGCGATGGCCAGCACGCCTATGGTTGCGAGCAATGCCTGCAGCATGGTGTCCTCACACAAAGTAGGTTTTGACGAAGAAGGCAACCGTGATCGCGGTCGTCGCGCACAGCGTGACGGCGCGGATCACCCCCGGCGGCGCCCGCCGTCCGATGTGCGCGCCGCCGTACCCCCCGAGCGTCGCGCCGGCCAGCAGCGCCAGCGTCTCCGGCCAGCGCACCGCGCCGGCCGCGATGAACGCGAGTACCGCCACCGTGTTCGCCGCGCTGACCAGCAACGTGCGCGGCGCATTCAACAGTTTCAGGTCGCGGTTGTCGAGCAGTCCCCACATCGCGATCATCATGATCCCCACCGCCCCGCCGAAATAACCGCCGTAGACGCCCAGCGCGAACTGCACGGCCAGCACCGCGCGTGCGTGGATGCGCCAGCGCGCGCGCAGGGCTTCGCCGATGCGCCGCCCGAACGCGAGCGCGATGGACGCCACCAGCAGCAGCCAGGGCAACACGGCCGTGAACGCGCCGGATGACGTCCGCAGCAACAGCACGGCGCCGACGAGGCCGCCGCACAGGGTCGCGGCCAGCAGCGCGCGCAGCGGCACGGCGCCGACCGGCCCCAGGCCGTCGCGATAGGCCCACGCGCTGGCCAACCCACCCGGAAACAGCGCGACCGTGCTCGACGTATTCGCCTGCACCGGAGGCACACCCGCCGCGATCAGCGCCGGCAGGCTGACGAACGAACCACCGCCCGCCAGCGCATTCATCGCACCGGCCACCACGCCTGCCGCGAAGGTGAGAATCATCGTATTCATGTCACGATGGTAGTCGACGGGCTGGGCGCCCGCAATCCGGCAATTCCGGCGTCACGCTTCGACCCAGCCGAAGGCACAATCACGCCCGCCATGCCTGCGCGTAAAATATTGGAACGATAATCCCGGGATTCCCGCTGGGTTGGCAAGGCGTCAAAACCGCGTAGCGAATCGAAAAGTCCTTTTGCGACAATATGTTAGCGATCACTCAAGCAAGTGTTGTTTTCCCCGCGTATCCGTGACATTTCTCGGCAAGAAGCTTGCCACACGGCAATTCGATCTGACATGATCAGCACCGATGCGGTCCGAGATACCGCAAACACGAAACCTACCCGAACATCGACGGAGCGCCGCGTGCCCCGACTACGCCCCCTGCAAACTTATTCCCCGCTGATCGTGGCCGTGGCCGCGTCGGGCGTCATCGTCCCGCTGGCCGGCTGGCAGTGGCACGGCTGGCTGTGCGCCGCCCTCCTCCTGGCCGGCGGCGCGTTCGCCGCCCTGCGCGCGCCCCTGCCGCAGGCCGGGCAATCCCCCGGCGCCGACTTCGCCGACCGCCGCGCGTTCAGCGCCGACGTGGCCGGCGTCTGGACGTCGCACATCGATGCGTCGCGCGACCAGATGGAGACGGCCGTCGTCGCCCTCGTCGAGCGCTTCTCCGGCATCGTCACCCGTCTCGGCCAGGCACTCGACGCGTCGGGCACGGCGCGCAACGGCGACACCATCGTCGACGCGTTCGCGGCCAGCGAAAAGGAATTGCGCTCGCTGCTGGACATGCTGGCCGGCGCGGCCGCCAGCAAGCAGCAGATGCTGCAGAAGATCGAAGGCCTGGAAGAAATCACGGCCACCTTGCAGAAGATGGCGGCGGACGTCGCCAGCATCGCGTGGCAGACCAACCTGCTGGCGCTGAACGCGGCCATCGAGGCGGCGCGCGCGGGCGAGGCGGGACGGGGTTTCGCGGTCGTCGCGAGCGAGGTGCGCATGCTGTCGAACCGCTCCGCCGACGCGGGCAAGCACATCGCCGAACAGGTCGGCCGCATCAGCGCCGCGATCGACGTCACGTGCCGCGCGGCCGAGGACTCCATGCGCGCGGAGACGCGCGCCGTGCAGGCGTCCGAACAGATGATCGGCAACGTGCTCGGGTCCCTGCGCGGCGTCACCGACGCCCTCGTGGCCTCGTCCGGCCTGCTCCAGCGCGAGAGCGCCGGCATCCAGGCGGAAGTCGGCGACGCGCTCGTGCAGCTGCAGTTCCAGGACCGCGTCAGCCAGATCCTGTCGCACGTCCGCGACAACATCGCCCGCCTGCCCTCGTGGCTGGACGAGCAGCAGCAAGGTGGCGGCCTCGATGCCCGCAGCCTGCTGGCCGAACTCGAAAGCACTTACGCGATGGCCGAGGAACGCACGCTCCACAAGAGCACCGCGAAGCCCGCGCCGCAGCTGGCCGAAGACATCACGTTTTTCTAGACTAGGATTTAACCATGGCAAAAACCATCATGGTGGTGGACGATTCGATCTCGATCCGCCAGGTCGTCGGCATCGCACTCAGGCAGGCCGGCTATGACGTCATCGAAGGCGTCGACGGCAAGGACGCGCTGGCCAAGCTGACCGGCCAGAAGGTCAACCTGATCATCAGCGACGTCAACATGCCCAACATGGACGGCATCGCGTTCGTGCGCGAACTGAAGACCCGTCCCGCCTACAAGTTCACCCCGGTCCTCATGCTGACCACCGAGTCGCAGGAAGACAAGAAGGAACAGGGCAAGGCCGCCGGCGCGAAAGCGTGGATGGTCAAGCCGTTCAAGCCGGAAGCCCTGCTGGCCGCCGTCCAGAAGCTGACGTTCGGCTGACCCACCGCGCCGGCGCAGGCCGGCCATCACGGAGCAATGATGCAATGACGATTATTGGCGAAACGAGCCAAGGGGCCGCCGCATGCCTGGCGGTCGAAGGCGAAATGACGATCTACCGCGCCGCGGAGCTGCACCCCGTGCTGCTGGACGCCGTACGCACGATCGATGCGCCCGCGCTCGACCTGTCCCAGGTGACGGAGTTCGACTGCGCCGGCATGCAGCTGCTGCTCGTGGCGCGGCGTGAAGCCCGGCGCCTCGGCAAGGCGCTCGCGCTGCGGGACGCCAGCCCCGCCGTGTGCGACGCGTTCGCAATGCTCGGCATGACCGCCGAAGGAGAGCCTGCATGAACATCGACATCGACCATGTGACGCACACCTTCATCGCCGAAAGCCGCGAACTGCTGGAGCAGATGGAAAGCGCCCTGCTCGCGGTCACGCGCGACGGCCTCGACGCCGTCAACGCGATCTTCCGCGCGGCGCACACGATCAAGGGATCGGCCGGCATGTTCGGCCTCGACCCCGTCGTGCGATTCACGCACGTGGCCGAGAGCGTCCTGGACAAGGTGCGCGACGGCGCCATCCCCGTCGGCGACGAACTCGTCGCGCTGCTGCTCGCATGCCGCGACCACATCGGCGCCCTCGTCGACGCGGTGGAAAGCGGCACCCTCGACGATGCGGATCTCGCCGCGGCAGGCGCGCCGCTCGTCGCCCAATTGCAGGCCTACCTGGACGGCGGCGCGGCACCGGCGCCCACCGCCGCCGCCGCCACCACGGCACCCGAAGCGACCGGCGGCGCGGCCGGCCACTGGCACATCTCGCTGCGCTTCGGCCCCGACGTGCTGCGCAACGGCATGGACCCGCTGTCGTTCATCCGCTACCTGGGCCAGCTGGGCACCATCACCGGCATCGCGACGATCGCCGACGACCTGCCGGCGCTGGACGAATTCGATCCCGAGTCGTGCTACCTCGGCTTCGAGATCGGCTTCCACAGCACCGCCGACAAGGCGACGATCGACGGCGTGTTCGACTTCGTGCGCGACGACTGCGCGATCCGCATCCTGCCGCCCGAGAACCGCCTCGCCGAATACCTCGCGTGGCTGGACGAGGCGCCGGCGCAGCGCGAGCGCCTGGGCCAGATGCTCGTCCGCTGCGGCAGCGTCACCGCGCACGAACTGGAACACGCGCTGGCGGCGCAGGCTGCAAGCAGCGCGCCGGCGCAACCGATCGGCGCGATCCTCGTCGAACAGGGCACCGTGCGCGCACCCGTCGTCGAAGCGGCCCTCGCGAAGCAGCGCCAGGCGCCGGACGCGCCGCGCCAGCAGCAGGAAAGCCGCTCGGTGCGGGTGGATGCGGACAAGCTGGACCGCCTGATCAACCTCGTGGGCGAATTGATCATCGCGGGCGCGGGCGCCAACCTGATCGCGCGCCGCACGCAGATCCCCGAGCTGCTGGAATGCACGTCGACGCTGTCCAGCCTCGTCGAGGAAGTGCGCGACAGCGCGCTCCAGCTGCGCATGGTGAAGATCGGCGCCACGTTCAACCGCTTCCAGCGCGTCGTGCACGACGTGGCGCGCGAGCTGGGCAAGGACATCCGCCTGGTGGTCAGCGGCGAGGACGCGGAACTGGACAAGACCGTCGTCGAGAAGATCGGCGACCCGCTCACGCACCTCGTGCGCAACGCGATGGACCACGGCATCGAGCCGGCCGACGTGCGCGCCGCGCGCGGCAAGCCGGCCCAGGGCACCGTCGCCCTGAACGCCTACCACGACTCCGGCAGCATCGTGATCGAAGTGTCGGACGACGGCGGCGGCCTGAAACGGGAGCGCATCCTCGCGAAAGCCGTCGAACGCGGCCTCGTCGAGCCGGGCCGCCTGCTCACGGACAAGGAAATCTTCAACCTGATCTTCGAACCGGGCTTCTCGACGGCGGAACAGGTGACGAACCTGTCCGGCCGCGGCGTGGGCATGGATGTCGTCAAGCGCAACATCGTCGCGCTGCGCGGCAGCGTGGACATCGCCAGCACCGAAGGGCAAGGCACCACCGTCACGGTGCGCCTGCCCCTGACGCTGGCGATCATCAACGGGTTCCAGGTCGGCGTCGGCAAGTCGGTGTTCGTGATCCCGATGGACATGATCGAGGAATGCATCGAGTTCGTCGAACAGCCGGGCTGCGACTGGGTCGATTTGCGCGGCCAGCCGCTGCCCTTCGTGCGCCTGAGGGAACGCTTCGGCGTCAAAGGCGTGCCGGCACGGCGCCGCAGCATCGTCGTCGTGCGCTACGGCGGCAGCAAGGCCGGCCTCGTCGTCGACAGCCTGCTGGGCGAATTCCAGACCGTGATCAAGCCGCTCGGCAAGGTGTTCGCCGGCGCCCGCTTCCTGTCCGGCTCCTCGATCCTCGGCAACGGCGACGTCGCACTGATCCTCGACATGGCGGCCCTGCTGGCCGGCGTCGAACACGAAAGCCAGGCCGCCGCGGCCTGACATTTAACTGAAGTGGAGAGCCACATGCTCAAGAACCTGAAAATCGGCATCCGCCTGGGCCTCGGCTTCGGTGCGGTACTGCTGCTCCTGCTGGCGATCGCGCTGCTGACCATGAACCGCATGGCGGTCATGAACGACGCCACCGCCTACATCACGGCGGATGCCTACCCGAAAGTCGCCATCGCCAAGGACCTGATCCGCGACGTCGTCGACGCCCCGCGCCAGATGCGCGGCATGCTGCTCACCAGCGACGAAGCGGAAAGCGAGCGCTATCGCAAGGTGATCGAACAGCTGCGCGCCGACACGAACGGACGCATCGCCGAACTCACCCGGCTCGTCGCCAGCGAGACGGGCAAGAAGATGCTCAAGCAGATCACCGACAGGCATGCGGCCCTGGAACCGGCGTATGCCCAGTTCTATGGCCTGGTGCGCGGCGACCGCCAGCACGCCGCGGAATTCGTCAGCAAGACCTATGTCCCGCTCAACCGCGAACTGATCGCGGCCGTCGACGAACTGACCAGGCACCAGTCCGACAAGATGCAGAAGAAGGCCGACGAGGCGGGCGCCACGTATGAAGAGACGCGCCGGCTGGTGATCGCGATGACGGCGGGCGCCGCCCTGCTCGCGCTGACCGTGGCGGCCTTCATCACCCTGTCCGTCACCCGTCCGCTGCGCGTCGCCGTGAACGCGGCCGACCGCCTGGCGGCCGGCGACCTCACGGTGCACATCGACAGCCATGCGCGCGACGAGGCCGGCCTGCTGCTGGCCGCGATGAAGAACATGATCGCGAAGCTGACGCAGGTCGTCGGCGACGTGAACGGCGGCGCCCAGTCGCTGGCATCGGCGTCGGAGGAAGTCAGCGCGACGGCGCAGGCGCTGTCGCAGTCGGCGTCCGAGCAGGCGGCCGGTGTCGAGGAGACGAGCGCCTCGCTGGAACAGATGACGGCATCGATCTCGCAGAACACGGAGAATGCCCGCGTCACCGACGGCATGGCCACGCAGGCCGCGCGCGAGGCCGCGGAAGGCGGCGAAGCGGTGAAGGCGACCGTCGCCGCCATGAAGCGGATCGCAAAGCAGATCGGCATCATCGACGACATCGCCTACCAGACCAACCTGCTGGCGCTGAACGCCGCCATCGAGGCGGCGCGCGCCGGGGAACACGGCAAGGGCTTCGCCGTCGTCGCCGCCGAGGTGCGCAAGCTGGCCGAACGCAGCCAGGTCGCCGCGCAGGAAATCGGCGAAGTGGCGACGAGCAGCGTGGAGCTGGCCGAGCGCGCCGGCGGCCTGCTCGACCGGATGGTGCCGAACATCCGCAAGACCTCGGACCTCGTGCAGGAAATCACGGCCGCGTCGGAAGAGCAATCGGCCGGCGTCGGCCAGATCAACGCGGCAGTCGGCCAGATGAGCCAGACGACGCAGCAGAACGCATCCAGTTCCGAGGAGCTGGCCGCGACGGCCGAGGAAATGAGTTCCCAGGCCGAGCAGCTGCAGCAGGCGATGGCGTTCTTCCGCCTGGCGGGCGGCGACGCGCCGGCGCCGGCGCGCCAGCCTGCACGGCGCGCGCCCGCGCATCCGGCCGCGACGCCGAAGCGCAAGGGCATCGCCATGCACAACCCCGCGTACGCCGCCGAGGCGGACCTGGACGAAGCCAGCTTCACCCGATTCTGATACCCCGCAGCCGCCCCGAGGAGACCTGCCATGTTCCGTAACCTGAAAGTCAGCGCCCGCCTGGCACTTGGCTTCGGCACCGTCAGCGTGTTGCTGGCCGCCGTCGTCGCGATGGGCATCCACAGCGTCGCCAGCGTGAGCGACAACGTTGGCGAGATGGCCAACGACAAGTATCCGAAGGTCGTGCTCAGCTACGACGCGATCGGCAACATCCACGAGATCGCCACCGCGATGCGCAACATCGTGCTGACGGAGGATCCGGAAGCGACCCGGCGCGAGCTGGCGCAGTTCGACGAATCGCGCAACGACCAGCGCGCGGATATCGAGAAGCTGCAGAACCTCGTCAAGTCGGCCGCCGGACGCCAGATCATGGAGGGCATGAACCAGCAGCGCCAGAAAAACCTGGTGGTGCAGGACCAGTTCGTGCGCCTCATACACGAAGGCAAGCGCGCCGAGGCCAGGACACTGCTGACGACGCAGATCCAGCCGGTGCAGGACGCGTACATCAAGGCGATCGAAAAGCTGATCGATCACCAGAATGCGTCGATGGAGCAGTCGGCCACGGACGCGTCGGCCGAATACGTCGAGACCCGCAACCGCCTCACGCTGCTGGGCGCCGCCGCGGTCCTGATGGGCATCGGCATGGCTTTCTGGATCACCCTGAGCCTCACCCGTACGCTGGGCGGCGAGCCGGCCTACGCGGCCGACCTGCTCAAGCGCATCGCGAACGGCGACCTGTCCGGCGACGTGGCGCTGCGCCGCGGCGACAACGACAGCATGCTGCACGCCGTCGGCCAGATGGTGACGAAGCTGCGCCAGGTGATCGCGGGCCAGCGCGCCGTCGTGGAAGCGGCCAACCGCGGCGAGTTCGGCGTACGCGTCGACACGGCCGGGATGCAGGGGTTCCAGAAAGAGATGGGCGATGGCCTGAACCAGCTCGTGACGACGACCGGCGCCAGCATCGACGACGTCGTGCGCGTCATGTCCGCGCTGGCCGAAGGCGACCTGACGAAGCGCATCGACAAGGATTACCAGGGCGCGTTCGCGAAGCTGAAGGATTATTCGAACGGCACCATGGACCGGCTGGCGCAGGTCGTCGGCGACGTCAACGGCAGCGCCCAGTCGCTGGCGTCGGCGTCGGAGGAAGTCAGCGCGACGGCGCAGGCGCTGTCGCAGTCGGCGTCCGAGCAGGCGGCCGGCGTCGAGGAGACGAGCGCCTCGCTGGAACAGATGACGGCATCGATCTCGCAGAACACGGAGAATGCCCGCGTCACCGACGGCATGGCCACGCAGGCCGCGCGCGAGGCCGCGGAAGGCGGCGAAGCGGTGAAGGCGACCGTCGCCGCCATGAAGCGGATCGCGAAGCAGATCGGGATCATCGACGACATCGCCTACCAGACCAACCTGCTGGCGCTGAACGCCGCCATCGAGGCGGCCCGCGCCGGGGAACACGGCAAGGGCTTCGCCGTCGTCGCCGCCGAGGTGCGCAAGCTGGCCGAACGCAGCCAGGTCGCCGCGCAGGAAATCGGCGAAGTGGCGACCGGCAGCGTGGAGCTGGCCGAGCGCGCCGGCGGCCTGCTCGACCGGATGGTGCCGAACATCCGCAAGACCTCGGACCTCGTGCAGGAAATCACGGCAGCGTCGGAAGAGCAATCGGCCGGCGTCGGCCAGATCAACGCGGCAGTCGGCCAGATGAGCCAGACGACGCAGCAGAACGCATCCAGTTCCGAGGAGCTGGCCGCGACGGCCGAGGAAATGAGTTCCCAGGCCGAGCAGCTGCAGCAGGCGATGGCGTTCTTCAAGCTGGACGCGGGACACAGCATCAAAGCGGCCGCCGGCAAGCCGTTCAAGACAAATACGGCGAAGCGCCATGCCCCGAGGACGATCGGGACGCTGGCTCTCGCCTCGGTCGGCGCACCGGACGAAGCCGACTTCGCACATTTTTAAAAGTTAAGGAAATACCATGACAGTCGTAAAGAAGATGATCCTGCTCGTGCTGGCAGCGCTCATCGGTATCGTCGCCCTGGCGGCAATGGGGCGCTACCAGCTCATCCGCGTCTACGATGCGGCCAGCTACGGCACGGTCAATTCGGTTCCCAGCTTCCTCGCCCTCGACGAAGCGTTCGAACAGCTGGCCGTGTACCGGACCCGCGTGTGGCAGCATATCGCGCAGACCGACGCGGACAATCTGGCTGCGATCGACCAGCAGATCGGCGAGAACCGCCGCAAGATCGACGAGGCGCTCAAGAAATACGAGTCGCTCGTTTCGGACGACAAGGACAAGGCGCTGCTCGCGACCGATCGCGCCAGCCTCGCGGACTACGCCCGCGTCGTGGATGAGGTGCTGAAGCTCTCGCGCGGCGGCAAGAACACCGAAGCGCGCGACCTGATGATGGCGAAGGTCGCCCTGGCGGACAAGAACTGGGAAGCGTTCGCGAACCACCGCACGTACAACGAGGAACTGGCGAAGAACGGCGGCGAGCGTGCCGTCGCGATCCAGAACTCGGCGGAGACGATGTCGCTCGCCTTTGCCGTCGCCACGCTGGCGGCCGTCGGCCTGCTCGGTTTCTACATCACCCGCAGCCTGCTGGCCCAACTGGGCGGCGAACCGGCGTACGCGGGCGCCGTCATGGCCCGCATCGCGGGCGGCGACCTGGACGCCGACATTCACACGAAGCCGGGCGACGACGCCAGCATGCTGGCCGCCGTCAAGGGCATGGTCGCGAAGCTCACTCAGGTCATCGACGGCCAGCGCGCCGCGGTGGAAGCCGCGAACCGCGGGAATTTCGATGCGCGCGTCGACCTGGCGGGCCTGCAGGGCTTCCAGAAGGAGATGGGTGAAGGCCTGAACCAGCTGATGGCGACGACCGGCGCCAGCATCACCGACGTGGTGCGCGTGATGGGCGCGGTGTCGCGCGGCGACCTCTCGAACCAGATCGACAAGCCGTACCAGGGCGCCTTCGGCGAGCTGAAGGAATATACGAACAACACCGTGCACAAGCTGACGCAGGTGATCGAGGGCCAGCGCCGCGTCGTGCAGACGGCCAATCGCGGCAACTTCGACGAGCGCGTGGAACTCGCGGGCCTGCAGGGCTTCCAGAAAGAGATGGGCGAAGGCCTGAACCAGCTGGTGGCGACGACGAGCGCATCGGTCGAGGACGTGGTGCGCGTGATGGGCGCGATGTCGGAAGGCGATCTCACCAAGCGCATCGACAAGTCCTACGAGGGCGAGTTCGCCAAGCTGAAGGAATACGCGAACAACACCGTGGACAAGCTGGCGCAGGTGGTGGCCGAGGTCAACGCGGCCGCCGATTCCCTCGCCAGCGCGTCCGAGCAGGTGAGCGCGACGGCGCAGTCGCTGTCGCAGGCATCGGGCGAACAGGCGGCGGGCGTCGAGGAGACCAGCGCGTCGGTCGAGCAGATGACGGCATCGATCGCGCAGAACACCGAGAACGCGAAAGTCACCGACGGCATGGCGACCAATGCTGCCAGGGAAGCGACCGAAGGCGGCGCGGCCGTGAAGGAAACCGTGGCCGCGATGAACCAGATCGCCAAGAAGATCGGCATCATCGACGACATCGCCTACCAGACCAACCTGCTGGCGCTGAACGCCGCCATCGAGGCTGCCCGCGCCGGCGAACACGGCAAGGGCTTCGCCGTCGTCGCCGCCGAGGTGCGCAAGCTGGCCGAACGCAGCCAGGTCGCGGCACAGGAGATCGGCGAAGTGGCGACCAACAGCGTGGAGCTGGCGGAACGCGCCGGCACCCTGCTCGACCAGATGGTGCCGAACATCCGCAAGACGTCGGACCTCGTGCAGGAAATCACGGCCGCGTCGGAAGAACAGTCGGCTGGCGTCGGCCAGATCAACGCGGCGGTGGGCCAGCTTGCCCAGACGACGCAGCAGAACGCGTCCAGCTCCGAAGAGCTGGCGGCGACGGCCGAGGAAATGAGTTCCCAGGCCGAGCAGCTGCAGCAGACGATGGGCTTCTTCCGCCTCGCGGCCGGCGCGGCTGGCCAGACTGCCCGCACGCGCCCGGCGCCCCGCGCCAAGCGCACGACGCTGCGCGTGGCCGGCGGCGCGCCCATCCAGGCCGAGCCCGACGAAGCCAGTTTCACCCATTTCTGATCCACGGTGACCGTATGACGCACACGAACCAGGCAACGCACGCGGACGGCCAGTCCGCCCAATACCTCACCTTCATGCTGGGCGGCGAAGCCTTCGGCATCGGCATCATGGCCGTCAAGGAGATCATCGAGTTCTCCGGCCTCACGGAAGTACCGATGATGCCGGACGCGATCCGCGGCGTGATCAACCTGCGCGGCGCCGTCGTGCCCGTGATGGACCTCGCGGCCCGCTTCGGCCGGCCGCAATCCGTGGCGGGCAAGCGCACGTGCATCGTCATCGTCGAGCTGGAACACGACGGCGAGCGCCAGCTGACGGGCGTCGTCGTCGATGCCGTCAGCGCCGTGCTGGACATCGCGGCCGCCGACATCGAGCCGGCGCCGTCGTTCGGTACGCGCATCCGCGGCGACTTCATCGCCGGCATGGGCAAGGTGAACGGCAAGTTCGTCATCCTGCTGAACGTGCAGCAGGTTCTCGCGCTGGACGGCCTGCCCGACCTGGCCGGCGCCGACGCCCTCGCCGCCTGAGCGCCATGCAGAACTGTGCGATCAGCCAGGGCGAGTTCGCGCGCTTCCAGCGCTTCATCTTCGACATCGCCGGCATCTCGATGTCCGATTCGAAGAAGGCACTGGTCAGCGGCCGCCTCGCCAAGCGCCTGCAGCATTTCGGCCTGCCGTCGTACGACGCCTATTTCCGGCTGCTGACGGACGGCGCGCACAAGGACGAGGTGCAGCTGGCCGTCGACCTGCTGACGACGAACGAGACCTATTTCTTCCGCGAGGCGCGCCACTTCGAGCTGCTGCGCGAAGCGGCCGAAGCGGCGCGCCCGTCGCTGCGGGCGAATGCGCCGTTCCGCGTGTGGAGCGCGGCCTGCTCGTCCGGCGAGGAACCGTACAGCATCGCGATGGTGCTGGCCGACGTGCTGGGATCGGCGCCGTGGGAAGTCGTGGCCTCCGACATCAGCACGCGCGTGCTGGAGCGCGCCCGCACCGGCCACTATCCGATGGAACGCGCGACCCACGTGCCGCAGGACTACCTGCGCCGCTATTGCCTGAAGGGCATCCGCGACCAGCACGGCACGCTGCTCGTGGAACGCGGCCTGCGCGAGCGCGTGCAGTTCCGCCAGGTGAACCTGAACACGGCGCTGCCCGGCGACCTGGGCACCTACGACCTCGTCTTCCTGCGCAACGTGATGATCTACTTTAACGGCGACACCAAGCGCCACGTCGTCACGCGCATCATGCAGCGCATCAAATCGGGCGGCCATCTGTTCATCGGCCACTCGGAAAGCCTGCAGGAGATGGGCGACGTGCTCCGTGCCGTGATCCCTTCCGTCTACCGTCTACCCTAACCGGCATGAAAACAATCGATGTGATGGTGGTCGACGACTCGGCCGTCGTGCGCAAGGTCGTCGGCGCGGTGCTGGAATCCGCGCCCGGCATCCGCCTGCTGCACGCCGTGGCCGACCCACTGCTCGCCATCGAGCGCATGAAGCAGGCCTGGCCCGACGTGATCCTGCTGGACGTGGAGATGCCGCGCATGGACGGCATCACGTTCCTCCGCAAGATCATGGCGGAGCGGCCCACGCCCGTCGTCATCTGCTCGACGCTGACGGAAAAAGGCGCGGAGACGACGATGGCCGCGCTCGCGGCGGGCGCCGTGTCCATCATCACGAAACCCAAGCTGGGCCTGAAGGACTTCCTCAGCGAGAGCGCGGACGAACTGATCTCCGCCGTGCGGGCGGCGAGCCACGCGAACGTGCGCAGGCTGGCGGCACGCGCCGCGCCCGCGCCCGTCGCCGTAAAGCTGACCGCGGACGCCGTGCTGCCGGCCGCGCCCGACACGCGCGCCCTGCTGCGCACGACCGAGCGCGTCGTCGCCATCGGCACCTCCACGGGCGGCACGCTGGCTTTGGAAGAAGTGCTGGCGGCGCTGCCGCGCGTCACGCCCGGCATCGTCATCGTGCAGCACATGCCGGAAAAATTCACGGCCGCCTTCGCCGACCGCCTGAACGGCCTGTGCCAGATCGAGGTGCGCGAGGCGCGCCACGGCGACCGCGTGCTGCCGGGCCGCGCGCTGATCGCGCCGGGCGGCAGGCACATGCTGCTGCGGCGCGACGGCGCCAACTACCACGTGGACGTCATCGACGGCCCGCTCGTGAACCGCCACCGCCCGTCCGTCGACGTGCTGTTCCGTTCCGTCGCCAGGCACGCGGGCGCCAACGCGCTGGGCATCATCATGACGGGCATGGGCGACGACGGCGCGGCCGGCCTGCTCGAGATGCGCAAGGCGGGCGCGCGCACCGTCGCGCAGGACGAGGACAGCTGCGTCGTCTACGGCATGCCGAAGGAAGCCGTCAAACGGGGCGGCGTCGAGAAATCCGTGCCGTTGAAAGCGATCGACCGCGAGATCCTGCAGCAGCTCGGGGTGCGCTGATCGCGTATCATCGCTCCTGAACAGCCGATCCAGAAGCTGATGCCAGGAGAGTGAGATGAACAAAGGAATGTATGCCGCCGCGCTCGCTGCGTGCCTGACGGCCTGCGGCGGTGGCGGCGGCAATGCCGGCACGGGAAATACCCCGCTGACGCCGCCCGTGTCCAGCAACGGCAACCTCGACGCGTACGTCGGCACGTGGACCTCCGCGTGCGCGTCGCACGCGGTCGACACGGCCGTCATCGCGCGCGCGGCCGGATCGAACAACGCGCTCACGATCGCCGTCACGACGAATTACTATGCCAACACGGCCTGCACGGGCGACGTCATCGCCACGCAAGTGTGGAGCGCCCCTACGACGGCGACCTGGGTCGGCACAGTGGCCTCGTCCATCATGCCGGGATCGGTCTCGGCCTCCATCGACAAGGTGACGGCGCAGCAGCCGCAGCGCAGCGTCACGTTGACGGGCACCTTCGTCAGCCGCAAGATCGTCGACGGCCAGCCCAACTGGTGCATCGATTACGCGGGCGGTGCCGTGTGCGTGCCCGACCGGATCTACGCGGCCGAACCGGCGCCGTTCGACGGCCTGGCCATCGTGGGCGGCGAGCTGGTCGAGGTCAAGTCGAACGGCGTCAACTACGACGCCGTCGAGCGTTTCACGAAACGCTGACGGGCAGCGCGGCCAGCCCGCGCAGGCCGGCGATGCCGTTCCAGCGCGGGGCCGCGTCGGGCATGCGGAGCGTCGGCCAGCGGCGCAGCACGGCGCGCAGCACGACGTCGACCTCCAGCAGCGACAGGCCGGCGCCGATGCACACGTGCGGTCCGCTGCCGAACGACAGGTGGCTGCCGGCGCGGCGCGTGATGTCGAACGTGTCCGGATCGGCGAAGCGGTCCGGATCGCGGTTCGCCGCGCCGATCAGCGCGATCACGAGGTCGCCGCGCCTGAGCGTGGTGCCGTGCAAGGTGAGTTCCGTGGCGACGCGCCGGCCCGTGTACTGCACGGGACTGTCGTAGCGCAGCAGTTCGCGGATGGCGAGCGTGATGCCGTCTTCGTCCGCGCGCAGCCGCGCCCACGCGTCCGGGTGCGTGAGCAGCGTGTACAGGCCATTGCCGAGCAGGTTGCGCGTCGTCTCGTGGCCGGCGAACAGCAGCATCGCGCATTGCGCCAGCAACTCGCCGTCCGCGCGCAGTTCGCCCGCGGCCTCGGCCTGCAGCAGGCGGCTGACGAGGTCCGTGCCGGGGGACGCCCGGCGCGCGGGCAGCAACGCGTCGAAATAGCGCACCATCTGCAACAGGCTGCGCTGGGCCGCGCGCAGCTGGTCGGCCGTCGGCTGCAGCGCGCCGATGAAGGCGGCAAGGTCGTCCGACCACGCCATGAAGCGCGCCTCGTCCTTGCGGGCGATGCCCAGCATCAGGCCGATGACGCGCGACGGCAGCGGACGCGCGACTTCGGCGATGAAGTCGAAGCCGGCTTGCGCGTCGAGACCGTCCAGCAGTTCGTCGGTGAGCCGCTCGACGTCGGCCCGCAAGGTGCGGATCAGGGTCGGATGAAAACCGGCCGCCATCGCCTTGCGCACGCGCTGGTGGTCGGCGCCGTCCAGGAACACCATCGCGCTGCCGAACAGGCGCTGGAACAGGTCGAGGCCCGCCTGGGCGCGGCGTCCCGCCAGGCTCGCGTCGACGCCAGGGATGCGCTTGATCCAGCCGCCCGTGCGCTGCGACGACAGGCGCGCATCGCGCAGCGCCAGTTCGATGTCCGCGTGGCGCGTCAGCACCCAGGCGCCCTGGAACACGTCCTCGCGCCACAGCACCGGTCCCGCCGCGCGCAGGCGGCGATAGGTGGGATACGGATCGTGCAGGAAGGCGGCGTCGAACGGTGCCGCGTCCGCATCCGGCACGACTGGCGCGAGATCTCTCATGCGATTCATTGGATGATGGTCTGCCGGCACATGCCGGGGCCCGCACTTTATCATTTTTCGGCCCGCCGGTCGCGCTTGACGATTAAAAAAGAATGATGCATTCTCTTTTAAAATCTCACCGGAGACGACCATGGGAACGACTGGACGGGACGTCGCGCTGCTGCTGGACCTGGACGCGACGGGGCAGGCGGCGCTGATCCGCACGGGCGACATCGCGCCCGCCGAGCTGCTGGAGGCTGCCATCGCGCGCATCGAGGCGCTGCAACCGCGCGTGAACGCGCTCGTCGACTTCGACCCCGAGGCGGCACGGCGCCAGGCGGACGGCCGCGAGCCCGGCGGCGTGTTCGCGGGCGTGCCCACGCTCGTCAAGGACCTGCTCGCGGTTCCCGGCTTCCCGACGGGGTTCGGTTCGCGCCTGTTCCACGGCGCGCGGCTGCCGGGTACGTCGCCGTATGCGCAGGCGCTGCGGCGTGCGGGCCTCGTCGTGCTGGGCAAGAGCACCACATCGGAATTCGGCCTGCTGGGCACGACGGAACCCCTCGCGACGGGCCCCACGCGCAATCCATGGCGGCACGACCTGTCGGCGGGCGGTTCGTCCGGCGGCGCGGCGGCGGCCGTCGCGGCGGGGATGGTGCCGGTGGCGCACGCGTCCGACGGCGGCGGTTCCATCCGCGGCCCCGCCTCGTTCTGCGGCCTGTTCGGCTTCAAGCCCAGCCGCGGACGCACGGTGGCCGCCGATATCCCGCCGGACATGCCGACGGCCGCCCTCCTTGCCGACCACTGCGTGAGCCGCTCGGTGCGCGACAGCGCGGCGTGGCTGAAGGCGACCGAAGCGCCCGGCCACGCGGCGCCGCTGCCGGACCTCGCGGCGCTGCGCGACACGCCGCCCCCACGCCTGCGCATCGGCGTCTACCGCCGCGACCTGTTCGGAGAACTCCCGTCGCCCGACGCCCTCGCCGCGCTGGACGCCGCCACGCGCCTGTGCACGGACCTGGGCCACGACGTCGTCGAGACGGCGGGCCCGGCCTGCGACGCACCGGCCGTGAGCCGCGCCTTTTTCACGCTCACGGCGGCCGGGCTGGCCGGCATGGCGGACCAGGCGGCGGCGCTGATGGGGCCGGCCTTCGACGCGGGCCTGTTCGAACCCTATACGCGCGACCTGGTCCGGCGCGCGCGGGCGGCATCGGCCGACGAGGTGCGGGCCGCCGGCGCGGCGCTGGCGGCGGCAGGCGCGTCGGCGCGGGCGGCCGGCGCCGGTTTCGATGTGCTGTTGAGCCCCACCGTCCCGTTCACCGCCTTCCCGCTCGGCCGCCACGGCCCCGGCCAGGACCCGGACGACCTGATCGCGTTCACCAACCGGCTGGCCGGCTACACGGTGCCCGCGTCGCTGGCGGGCTGGCCCGCGATGTCGGTGCCGCTGTACTGGTCCGATGCGGGCCTGCCGCTGGGCTGCCATTTCACGGCCGCGCACGACGCGGATGCGCTGCTGCTGCGCCTCGCGTTCCAGCTCGAAGCGGCGGCGGACTGGGCGCCGCGGCTGCGCGCGATGCAGGACGGGCTGGCATGCCGCAACGATTGAAAGACGACGTCCGCGACCGCATCCTGGCCGCGGCCGCGCGCACGTTCGCGCAGCGGGGCTATGTGCAGGCTACGCTGGCCGACATCGCGCGCGACGCGGACATCGCCCCCAGCAACATCTACAAGTACTACGGGAGCAAGCAGGCGCTGTTCGACGCCGTCGTCACGCCCGCCATCGCGGCACGCCTGTTCCGTCTCCTGCGCGCGCGCCTGCGCGAGTTCGACACGCTGGGCAGCTGGTCCGACGCGCATGCGGACGGCTCCGCCCACGCGAAGGCACTGCTGGAGTTCTGGGTCGAGCACCGGCTCGCGGTGCTGATCCTCCTGAACGGCGCGGCGGGCACGCGCTTCGCGCCCGTGCGCGAGCGCATGGCGCAGGAGATGGCGCGCCAGGCGGCCCGCTTCGTGCGCCGCCAAACGGCGGCCGCGCCCGACGCCCACTTCGACATGGTGCTCCGCCAGGTCTTTGCGAACACCGTGGCGATGATCGCGGCCATCCTGGAACGGTACGCGTCCGGTGCGGACATCGCGCAAGCGTTCGCGACATTCTGGACCTATCAGCTCGCGGGACTGGAGGCGCTCGTCAGGAACCGCAACCGCGGCGCCCGGCAGCGCGCACCGGCTTGCGCTGCCCAGGGTGACACGGGCTACCACGGCAGGCCGGAAAAGGCCGTGCACCACGACGCGTCCGACCATTGCGCGGCACGGCTGGCGACCACCGCGTGCTGGAAGAAGACGTGATCGCGCCGCGTCGAGACCGGGCGCATCGAGGCGGGTCGCGTCGGCTCGCCGAACCGTAAGCCGGCGCGGGCTGCGACAGATGTTGCGCACGCGCGCGACAGATGTGCCGTCCGCGCCGCCCGCGCAGGGGCGCGCGCCCCTCGCGCCGGCCTGGCTTGCAATTTGCTCTCCCATGGATGCCGCCGCAGCGACGGCGGACCACCATCAACATCAGGAGACAGCATGAACTTCAAACGCGCACTCGCCGGCATCGGCCTCGCCCTCGCCCTGCCCTTCAGCGCCCACGCCGGCATGCCCGGCATGGAAGGCGCCCACCACGTCGGGCTCACGGTGCCGAACATGGACGACGCCGTCCGCTTCTTCGTCGACGTCGTCGGCTGCGAGGAATCCATCAAGCTCGGGTCGTTCAAGTTCGCCGACGACTGGATGAACGTGCACCTGAACGTCAACCCGCGCGCGGAGATCAAGCGCTTCCAGATGGTCCGCTGCGGCCATGGCACGAACCTGGAGATCTTCGAATACTCGGCGCCGAACCAGGGCAGGACGCCGCCCCGCAACAGCGACGTCGGCGGCCATCACCTCGCGTTTTACGTCGACGACATGGACAAGGCCGTCGCGTACCTGAAATCGAAAGGCGTGCGCACGCTGGGAGCGCCCAGCACGTTCACGGAAGGCCCGGCGGCCGGCCTGACGTGGATGTACTTCCTCGCGCCGTGGGGCCTGCAGCTGGAAATCGTCAGCACGCCGAAGGGCATGGCCTACGAGAAGACGGCCAGGCGCGCCCTGTGGGATCCGCGCTCCCCGGCCAAATGAAGACGGCGACGATGGCGGTGCTGGCCGCGAAATGCGTCGCGATCTGCGCCACGGTCCTCGTCGCGGTATGCCTGCCCGGCCGCGCGTGGGCGCATGTCGACGGCCGGGTCAGCGTGCGGGTCGTGCACTTCACGTACGACGCGGCGGGCATGACCGCGTACTACCGCGTGTCGCTCGCGCCACTGGGACCGGCACCGTACGTCGTCGCGAGGAAGGAAAGCGGCCAGTGGTTTCATTACGTGGACACGGCCGCCGTCGATCCGCTGGCGGCGGCGCGCGTTCTCGCCGCCGCGCACACCGTGTCCGTGGATGGCCGGGCGGTGGCGCCGAACGTGCTGGCGGCCGCCGTGCACGTGAAGGGCAGCGTGCCGCCGTTCGCCACGCCCGCGCAGGCGCGCGCGGCGGCCGCGACGCGCACGCCGCTGCCGGCGGCGATGCCCGACATCGGCGACGTCGTGCTGGACGCCGCCATCGCGTATCCCGGCGTGCGCCCCGCGGCGTTCCGCTTTACCGGGACGCTCGCGCCGGGGAAGCTGTCCGACGCGCCGCTGAACACGATCCTGCTGTCGCACCGCGCCGGCACGACGGACCAGTACCGCATGGATGGCGCGGCCATCGACGTCAACCCGTCCTGGTGGCTGTCGGTCTGGCAGTTCATCCACGCGGGGGCCGCCCACATCCTCGAAGGCGCCGACCACCTGCTGCTGGTCGTGTGCCTCGTCGCGGGCGGCATGCGCCTGCGCGCGATCGCCCTGCGCATCACCGCGTTCAGCGCGGGCCACGCATGCGCCATCGCGGCCAGCTTCTACGGCCTGCTGCCCGACCGGCCATGGCTGATCCCCGGCGTGGAGCTGCTGATCGCGCTGTCCGTGCTCGGCACGGCGCTGCTGATGCTGGGCCGGCGCGAACGCGGGGGCGCGCCGGCGCTGGTCTTCGTCGTGGGCCTCGTGCACGGCTGCGGCCTCGCCGTCGGGCTGCGCGACCTGCTGTCGGACACGGGTCCGAACGTCGTCGCGTCGCTCGTGTCGTTCAACGTGGGCGTGGAAGCGGGCCAGCTGCTCGTCGGCGCGGCCGTATGGCTGCTGCTGGCGGGCGCCAGGGGCCTGGCGCCCGGCCGGGACGACGGAATGCGCCGCTGCGTCGCGCTGGGCGTCGCGCTGGTGTCGCTGGCCTGGGTGATGGAACGGACGGGACCCGTCTGGGATGCGCTCCAGACGGGCGTCGCGTGAGGGTCAGCGCTGGTTCGGTGGGACGATGCCGTACTTCTTCATGTAGCGGTACACGGTGGCGCGCGCGAGGTTGAGCTCTTCCGACACCTTGGTCACGCTCCACTTGTGGCGCACGAGCGCGTCGAGCAGCGGCGCGGCCTCGCAGTCCTCGCCGCCGGACGGGATCGCGGCGGCGACGGGAGCCGCCGGAAGGCTGGAAAACTGCTCGGTCAATTCCTGCGGCAGGTCGGCCGCCGTGATCGTCTCGCCATCGGACACCGCCAGCGCGAAGCGCAGCACGTTGCGCAGCTGGCGGATGTTGCCCGGCCACGCGAAGCACAGCATGGCGTGCATGGCGTCCAGCGACAGGTGCGCGTCCATGCCGAGCAGTTCCGCCTCCTCGGCCAGGACTTTTTCGATCAGGTAGCGCTTGTCCGCGCGGTCGCGCAGCGCCGGCAGGTGCAGGGTCGCGCCGCACAGTCGGTAATACAAATCTTCGCGGAAGCTGCCGGCGCTGATCAGGTTGCGCAGGTCGCGGTGCGATGCCGCGATCACGGTCAGGTCCACGGGGACGGGCTTGTCCGCGCCGAGCGGCAGGACTTCCTTTTCCGACAGCACGCGCAGCAACCGGGTCTGCAGGTGCAGCGGCATGTCGCCGATCTCGTCGAGGAACAGGGTGCCGCCGTCGGACTGCAGGATCAGGCCCTTCATGCCTTTCGCGCGGCCGCCCGTGAACGCGCCGGCCGTGTAGCCGAACAATTCGCTTTCGATCAGCGACTCGGGAATCGCGCCGCAGTTCACGGCGACGAACGGCTTGTGAGCGCGCTCGCTCGACCGGTGCAGCGCCTTGGCGATGACTTCCTTGCCGGTGCCCGTCTCGCCGTGGATCAGGATGTTCAGCTTGCGGTTCAGCAGGCGCTTGGCCTGGTCCAGCAGGCGCCGCATCGTGTTGTCGTCGCCGGCCAGGCAATCCAGTTCCGGATGGTGGGCGGGCGCCGCGCTGTCCGCCGTCTCGACGACGACGCTGCCGCGCGCGGCCGGACGCGGGCGCGGCGCCTTCACGCTCGCATAGAACATCTGGTTCGAGCCGCGCGTGACGATCGAGCGCTCGCCCATCGTGCCGGCGCGCGCGAGCCGCAGCA
This sequence comes from Massilia sp. GER05, assembly GCF_052056005.1. Taxonomy (NCBI): domain Bacteria; kingdom Pseudomonadati; phylum Pseudomonadota; class Betaproteobacteria; order Burkholderiales; family Oxalobacteraceae; genus Massilia; species Massilia sp. GER05. Next base: position 5,470,402 of record NZ_CP178858.1, read on the forward strand.
GGTCGTCGGGCGCGAGGTCGAACAGCGCCGTGAGGGGCTGCCCGACGACGTCGCCGGCCGCGCGGCCGAACAGCCGGCGCGCGCCCGTGTTGGCGCCCACCACGATGCCGTCGTCGTCATAGGCCAGCATGATCTCGCCGCTCACCTCGACCAGCGCCCATGCGGTGCCGAGGCGCAGGATCCAGCGGTCCTGGAAATGGCGCAGGAAGTTCGCATCCTCGATCATTTCCGCATACATCATCGTCAGGTGCAGCGCGAGATGCTGGCTTTCCTTGTACGTCGGCGACGTCAGCGCCGACAGGTCGAGCACCGCGAGGAATTTGCCTTCCGGGTCGAACAGCGGCGCGGCGGAACAGGTCAGCGGGATATGGGTGGGATCGAAGTGGTCGTCCTGGTGGCATGTCAGTGCCGTCTGTTCGGCCACGCAGGTGCCCACGCCGCAGGTGCCGGCCGACCGCTCGCTCCATTCCGCGCCCAGGTACAGGCCGGCCCTCTTGAGGTCCGGCGCGCGCGCGTCGTTGCCGATGTAGTCGACGGTGACGCCCTGCGCATCCGTCAGCAGCAGCACGTAGCCGAGACTCGAGACGCGCTTGTACATCTGCTCCATGCCCACGCGGGCCACCTGCATGAACTCCTCGATCTGTTCCTGGTGCGCCCGGAGGGTGGCGGACGTCACGATGTGCGGCGCCTTCGGGCGCGCCGGATCGAGCCCGTAATCGTTCACGCAGCGGCGCCACGAGTTGTGGATCAACTCGTTGGCGCCGTTCGCGGCGGTACCGTGCATGGCCACCGACATCACGTTGTCGATGTGCCGGTTCTGTGCCTGATTCGTCATTGTCGTCTCCTGCAGCGCCGGCAACTCGTCGTTTGCCGGTCGTGTACTTACGGTTTATGGTACTCCATTTATGAACTGTAAACTCATCCCATGTGTTCGGGTGCGGCGCGGAACGGCTGCAGTTCGTCCAGCGGATCGCTGGCGCCGAACAGCCAGCCGCGGTCCAGGTCCGCCGCCGCATGCTGCACGTCCGCATGGTAGCTCGACCGCACGAGCGGGCCCACGGCCGCATGCGCGAAGCCCAGCGCCTCCGCGGCGTCGCGCAGGCGCGCGAACGCGTCCGGCGTCACATAGCGGCGCACGGGCAGGTGCGCGCCGGACGGCGCCAGGTACTGCCCGATCGTGACCATGTCCACGCCGTGCGCGCGCAGGTCGTGCAGCACGTCCTCGACCTCGTCGTCGGTCTCGCCCAGGCCCACCATCAGGCCCGACTTGGTCTTCACGCCAGGGTGGCGCTCCTTGAACCGTTCCAGCAACGCCAGCGAATGCGCATAGTCGGCACCGGGCCGCACGGGCCCGTACAGGCGCGGCACCGTCTCGATGTTGTGGTTCAGGACATCGGGCGGCGCCGCATCCAGCGCTTCCAGCGCGGCATCCAGGCGCCCGCGGAAGTCGGGCACGAGCACTTCGATGCGGGTCGCCGGTGCCGCGGCGCGCACCGCGCGGATGCAGGCGGCGAAGTGGCCGGCGCCGCCGTCGCGCAGGTCGTCGCGGTCGACCGAGGTGATCACGACGTAGCGCAGGCCGAGCGCCGCCACCGTGCGCGCGAGCCGCTCCGGTTCCGCGGCATCGAGCGGATCGGGCCGGCCATGGCCCACGTCGCAGAACGGGCAGCGGCGCGTGCACTTGTCGCCCATGATCATGAACGTGGCCGTGCCCTTGCCGAAGCATTCGCCGATGTTCGGACAGCTGGCCTCCTCGCACACCGTCGTCAGCGCGTTCGCGCGCAGGATGGCCTTGATCTCGAAGAACCGCGACGACGGCGCCGGTGCCCGCGTGCGGATCCAGTCCGGCTTCGGCAAGCGCTCGGCCGGCACGATCTTGATGGGAATGCGGCTCGTCTTGGCCGCGCCCAGCTGTTTGGAGGTCGGCTTCATCGCTGCTCCTACACCGCGCCGCGCGCCAGCTCGCCGGCGATGTGCTCGGCCTGGCGGATCGCCAGCGCGACGATGGTCAACGTGGGATTCGCGGCGGAACTCGACGCGAACTGGCTGCCGTCCGAGATGTACAGGTTCTTGACGTCGTGCGTGCGGCCCCATTTGTTGACGACGCCGTCGCGCGCATGCTCGCTCATGCGGTTCGTGCCGAGGTTGTGGCTGGCCGGGTACGCGGGCATGTCGATGACGCGCGTGGCGCCCACCGCTTCGGACAGCTTGCGGAACTGGACCAGGCCGTGCGCCGCGATCGCGTTGTCGTTCTTGTGGTACGTCTTGGACACGATCGGAATCGGCAGGCCGTACTGGTCCTTCTCGGTCGGGTGCAGCGTGATGCCGTTCTGTTCGCGCGCCATGTCTTCGCCGCAGACCCAGATCGCCGTCATGTGGTCGTACATTTCCAGCGCCGACGTCACGTCCCGGCCCCAGCCGCCCGGCTTCATGAAGGCCGCCGTGTACGGCAGGCCCAGGGCGAGGCCTTCGAGATAGTAGCCGCCGTTGAAGCCGCGCCGCGTGTTCAGGGCCACCTCGTCGGCGACGACGGCGCCGATGTCGAAGCCGCGGTTCATGTACACGGGCTTCTTGTGGATCGCCACGGCGGCCGCCGTCGCATGGTTCATGTAGTTGCGGCCCACCTGGCCGGACGAATTCGCGAGGCCGTTCGGGAACATGGCCGACGCGGAGTTCAGCAGCAGGCGCGGCGACTCGATGGAATTGCCGGCGACGGCGACGAGGCGCGCCTTCTGCAGCACGTGGCGGCCCTGGCTGTCCGCGTACAGCACGCCATTCACCTTGCCGGTCTTGTCGTGCTGGATCTGCAGCACCATGCTTTCCGGGCGCAGTTCCACGCGGCCGGTGTCCAGCGCCTTCGGCACTTCGGTGTACAAGGTGGACCATTTCGCGCCCACCTTGCAGCCCTGCATGCAGAAGCCGATCTGCTGGCAGCCGGGACGCCCGTCGTACGGCTGCGAATTCGATGCGACGGGGCGGATGATCTTGTTGTAGCCGATCTTGCGCGCGCCGGCCGCCACGACCCTGGTCTGGTTCGATTCCGGCATCGGCGGCAGGCCGCTCGCGCGCGTGCCGGCCACGCCCATCTTCTTTTCCGCCAGTTCGTAGTACGGCTCCAGTTCCGCCAGCGTGATGGGCCAGTCGAGGATGTTGGCGCCGTCCACCTTGCCGTAGGTCGTGCGCGTCCTGAAGTCGTGCTCCTGGAAGCGCAGCGCGACGCCCGACCAGTGCACGGTCGACCCGCCCACCGCCTTGACGATCCACGCCGGCAGGTTCGGGTAGGTCTTCGTGTGGTGCCAGCCGCCGGCCGAAATCCGCTTGTCGAGCCACGAGATCTTGTTGAACATGGCCCACTCGTCGTTCTCGAAGTCCGCCTGCGTGAAATGCTTGCCCGCTTCGAGGATCACGATCTTGTCCACGCCGCGCTGGGCCAGTTCGTTGGCCAGCGTCGCGCCGCCCGCGCCCGAGCCGATGATGACGATCGCGTCGTCGTCGCCCAATTCGATTTTCTTGCTCATTGCCGTCTCCTGTCTTTTGTTATGGTGTGGGCGTTTACAGCCAGTCGATGTCGTTGAAGCCGCGGTTGATGTAGCCGCCCTGCTCCCACGACGACCCCTCGTAGCCGAGCAGCGGCCACACCGCCTTGTTGTCGTACAGGCTCGTGACCATCTCGCCGCGCACCTTCTGGAAGAACGGCGACGGCTCGATCGCCTTCAGGAGGCTGACGCGCTCCGACTCGCGCCCGACGGCCGCATAGGGCTTGCCGAAGCGTTTCATGGCGGCCTTGTCCAGGTCGCGCACACCGTCGCGGAACAGGGCCGCCTGCTTCGGATCCTTCGCGGCCGCACGCTCGAACGGCTGGATCGCCTCGACGTAGTAGCGGTCAGCCAGTTTGTCGTGCGGGAAGACGTCGCGCGCCATGCGCAGCAGGGTCTGCGCGGTGGCCGCGCCCAGCGTGGGAAAGTCATGCGCCAGGTGTTTGTCGTTCGACGCGGCCAGCGCGGCCGGGCCGGCGGCCGCCGCGCCGATGGCCATGGCGCCGCCGCGCAGGAAGCCGCGGCGCGTGACGGTGACGACCTTCGGCAGCACGCGCATGCCCGTGCATGCGTTCGATGGTTGATCTTTCATGTGAACCTCTTTCAATGGGACAGGGTGGGAAAATGGACCGGCGCGGGGCCGGGCGGCCGCGGGGGGAATGCATCGGACGCGGCGCCCAGCACGTCGGTGAGCATGTGGTGCAGGCGCTCGGCCAGTACCTCCGCCAGCACGGGCGCGCCGAGCTGCTGGGCGAACGACGTGGTGCAGTCGTCGAGCAGCGCCGCGTCGGCGGATTCCTGCCCGAGCGCGCCGCACAGCAGCGACCAGTCGGGCGGCGCGATCAGCGTCCCCGACGTCATCAGGACGCCCGTGCGGCGCCGCAGCTGGGCCAGGCCGACGATCTTGCGCGTGCCGACGACGACCTCCCACGGCGACAGCCCGCCGTAGCACGCCCACTTCAGGCGCGCGTCGCCCGGCCGCAGCCGCACTTCCTCGGGCGGGATCGCATACGCGGGAATGCCGGCGTCGCGCAGCAGGCCCGCGTGCAGCGCACCCAGCCAGCGGTAGCTGGACAGCGTGCTGCGGCCGAGCAGCGGATGGTCCGGCGGCAGCACGACGGACGCGCTGACCATCCACGGCCCGGTCAGGACGGCGCCGCCGCCCGAGCCGCGCTGCACGACGGAGCCGGCCAGCGCGTGGCCAGCCACGAGCCGCTCGCGCAGCGCCGTCTGCGAGCAGCCCAGCACGACGCCGGGCACCCGGTAGGTCCACAGGCGCACGCGCGGCTCGGTGACGGGCTCGCGCAGCTGGGCCGCGTTCCACGCCTGTTCCTCGTACGAGGTCACCGTGTCGATGAAGACCATCCGGGCATCCATTACAACTCCTTCGCGGCTTCCAGCCGCCGTTTCAGGTCCGTCAGGAACAGCGCGGCCGGGAAGCCGTCGACGGCCCGGTGGTCGAACACGAGGTGCAGGCCCATCATCGGCGCGATCGCGACCTCGTTGCCCCGCGCCACGGGCCGGGCCGCGACGCGCGTGACGCCGAGGATCGCCACCTGCGGGCTGTTGATGATCGGCGTGAAGCTGTCGATGGCGGTATTGCCCAGGTTCGTCACGGTGAACGTGCCGCGCTGGTAGCTGCCGGCCGACAACGTGCCTGCACGCGCGCCTTCCGCCAGGGTGCGCGCCTCGCGCCCCAGCTCGGCCGCGCTCTTGCGGTCGGCGTTGCGCAAGACCGGCACCATCAGCCCGTCGTCCAGGCTGACGGCCAGGCCCAGGTTCACGTCGTCCAGCAGCTCGATGTCCTTCTCGCGCATGCGGGCGTTCAGGCGCGGGTGCGCGCGCAGGCACAGCGCGACGGCGCGCAGCACGTACGCGGTCAGGCTGACCCGCTCGTCCTCCGGCGCCGCCGCGCGCAGGGCCTGCAGCGCGGTCACGTCCACCTCGACCGACTGCGCCACGCGCGGCACGCGCCAGCCCTGCTCCATGTTGCGTGCGATGGCCCCGCGCATCCCCGTCAGCGGCACCGTCGCGGGTACGGTCACGGCATCCATGGCCTACCCCTCGATCCGCGCCAGCACGGTGTGGCGGCCGAACGTGTCGCCCGCGGCGACCTCGATGGCGGCCAGGCGGCCGGCGGCGGGCGCCGTCACCTCGTGCGTCGTCTTGACCAGTTCCGCGACGACGAGCGTCTGGCCCGCCGTCACGGGCTGGCCCACCTCGACCTGCCAGTCCTGCAGCAGGGCTTCCGTGCCCTCTTCCACATCGTCCCAGACGCCACCGTCCAGTTTCACGTCGATCATGCTTGTGCTCCTTGTTGAAGTTGATGAATGGGTTGCGCGCGCATCAGGCCGCGCACGGCGTCGACGATGGCGTCCACCTGCGGGATGACGGCCTGCTCGAGCGGTCGGCTGAACGGGATCGGCACGTCGGGCACCGCGAGGCGTTTTACCGGCGCGCGCAGCTGGATGGTGTCGAGGTGTTCGGCGACGAGCGCGGCGATCTCGCCGGACAGGCCGAAGCTCAGGTAGTCTTCGTCGGCGATCAGCACGCGGCCCGTCCTGGCGACGGACGCCAGCACGCCGGCGCGGTCGAGCGGGACGATGGTGCGCAGGTCCAGCACCTCGACGGAGATGCCCTCCGCGGCGAGCTGCCCGGCCGCGATGGCGGCCTTCTGCACCATCTGGCTCAGCGTGACGATGGTGACGTCGCTGCCCTCGCGCACGATGCGCGACTCGCCGAACGGGATCGCATAGGCTTCCTCGGGCACGGCGTTCGTGCTGCCCTCGAAGTACGACATCCACGACAGGCCCATGATCCCCTTGTGGTAGCAGAACACGACCGGGTTGTCGTCGCGGATCGCCTGGGCCATGAGGCCTTTCGCGTCGTACGCATTGGACGGCACGACGACCTTCAGGCCGGGCATGTGGGCGAAGCTCGCGTACAGGCATTGCGAGTGCTGGGCCGCGTCGTTGTAGCCGCCGCCGATGCCCGTCGTGATCACCACCGGCAGTTTCAGCGCGCCGCCGGACATGTACGAATTCTTCGCCATGTGGTTGTAGATCTGGTCGAAGCAGACGCCGAAGAAGTCGACGAACATCAGTTCCGCGATGGGACGCAACCCTTCCGCCGCGGCGCCCACGGCCGCGCCCATGAACGCGGTTTCCGAGATCGGCGTTTCCATGATGCGCTCGGGGCCGAAGCGGTCGAGCAGGCCCGTGGTGGCGGAAAAGATGCCGCCGTACTTGCCGATGTCCTCGCCCATCACGAACACCGACGGATCGCGCTCCATTTCCTGGCCGATGGCTTCGGCGATGGCCTGCGCCATCGTGAGCGTGCGCACGGCGCCTTTGCTATTGCTTTGCATTGTCTGTCTCCTTGTTCATTCGGCAAATACGTGTTTCAGGGCGTCCTGCGGATCCGGGTACGGGCTGTTGCGGCCGAACGCGAATGCCGCCTCGACGCGGCCGGCGACGGCCAGGCGCAGGTCGCGGTCCTGCGCATCGTCGATCAGGCCTTCCGCACGCAGGCGCGCGCCCAGCCGCGCGATCGGATCGTCCTGGCGCAGCGCCGCGCTTTCGCCTTTCGGCCGGTAGGTCTCGGGGTCGCCCTGGAAGTGGCCGAAGTAGCGGTCCGTCTTGACTTCGATGAGGGTCGGGCCTTCGCCGCGGCGCGCGCGGGCGATGGCGGCGCCGGCGGCCGCGTACACCTCGACGGCATCGTTGCGCTCGACGAGCACGCCCGGCATGCCGTAGCCGGCGCCGCGCACGGCATTCGACGCCACCGACGTCGACACGGATTTCTCGACCGAGATGCCGTACTTGTTGTCTTCGCAGACGAAGACGACGGGCAGCTTCCACACGGCGGCCAGGTTCAAGGCTTCGTGGAACGCGCCCTGGTTGGCGGCGCCTTCGCCGAAGAAGGCGATCGCCACCCAGTCCTTGCCGAGCTTGCGCGCGGCGAGCGCGGCGCCGCAGGCCTGCGGGGCGCTGGCGCCCACGATGCCGCTGCAGGAAAACTTGGTCGGCACGTGGAACAGGTGCATGTGGCCGCCCTTGCCGCGGCCCAGGCCCGTGTCCTTGCCAAACATCTCGGCCGTCATCGCGTCGAGCGGCACGCCCTTGGCGATGGCGAAATGGTGCGAGCGGTGCGCGCCGACGACGCTGTCGTCATTGCCTAAATGCGCGCACACGCCGACGGCGACCGGCTCCTGGCCGGCCGCGAGGTGCATCTCGCCCGGCACGGGGCCGGCGCCGATGTCGAACGCGAGGCCCTTCTGGATCTTCGGGGGCAGCTTGCCCTCGAGGTAAACCTTCGCCATCGTTTCTTCGTACTCGCGGATCTCGATCATCTTCTCGTACATCCAGAGCAGGTGTTCCCGTGTCGGCTGCATGTTGCTGTCTCCTTGTCTGTGGGTTGGTGCATGCACCTACCCCTTCAGCAAATTCGATGCCATGCCCGTTTCCCCGTCGCGACGGGCAAAAACGCCCGTTTCGGCCGCGCGGACGCGCCATCTGTCGCAGGCACGGGCCACCCGCCTGCGACATCTGTTTCAGCGCGGACGGCCGCGCGCAGCCCTGCAAGAGTGAGCCGCGCGGTGGCACCGTTTTTGCAGATGCGACCAGCGCAGTACCTACAACAATCAATGGAGACGACATGAAAGAGACACACAAGACGGGCAAGCTGCTTGCGCTGCTGGCCTGCGCGGCCGCGGGTTCCACCCACGCGGCCGTGGAATTCGAGACGCCGGGCGGCTGGAAGCTCGGCACGGACGGCTGGATCATCGTGCAGGCGCACCGCCAGAACGGCGACGACGCCGGCACGACGGGCTTTCGCATGACGTCGGGCACGACGCCGAGCCTGTTCGCATTCACCGTCACCTCGCCCGCCATCGACGGCATCACGTACAGCAGCCGCGTGGGCCTGTACATCAACTCCCAATCGGGCGAAGGCAACTTCCGCAACGCGGGCAACGTCGGCAACACGGGCAGCAAGTCGCTGGACCCGCGCGAGATGTGGGCCAAGGCGACCGCCTCCTGGGGCGAGATCGTGATCGGCAAGTCCTACGGCATCTACCAGGCGGAACCCGTGCTGGCCGATGCGTCCGTGCTGGCGGGCGGCCTGACGGGCTACGACGTCGTCAACACGACCAACGCGCTGGCCGCGACCTTCAACGCGGGCTATATGTACACGAACTTCAACGCGGGCCTGCGCTACAACTCGCCGAAGACCGCGCCGCTGTCGTTCTCGGTGGCGCTGTACGACCCGAGCCAGATCCGCAACACGTTCACGGGCGCCGGCGCGGACCAGACGAATTCGCCGCGCGTGGAAGGCGGCGTGTATTGGAACGACCAGCTGGCCGGCGCGAAGTTCAAGCTGTACGGCGACTTCACGTGGCAGACGGCGCGCCACTGCACCGTCGCGGGCGGCGGCGCCTGCGTCCAGGACGACGTGCACACGCGCGGCATCTCGGCCGGCACGACGGTCGACGTGGGCCCGCTGAACTTCCACGTCTCCGGCTTCAAGGCGGACGGCCTCGGGTCCGTGCTGATGCAGGACGTCGACGCGCTGGATGCCGCGGGCCGCGAACGCCGCAGCCGCGGCGGCTTCGCCCAGGTCGTGTGGCATGCGACGGATGCGCTGTCGCTGCGCGCGAGCTACGGCCGGACGCGCATCGACGACACCGCGAGCACGCCGGGCCACCTCGCGCAATCGCGCATCGGCGGCGCCTATTACGCGGTGAACCCGCACGTGACGGTGTATGCCGAACTTGCGCGCTCGACGTTCTCGCTGAACCCCGTGTTCGGCCGGCCGACCAACACCCGCTACGCGACGCTCGGCGGCCGCTTCGTGTGGTAATCCATCCAACGCATTCCGAGGAATCCAACATGCATCCGACCACCCGTTCCAACACGGCGGCCGCCGTCGCCGCCTTCCTGCTCGCCCTGTCCCTCACGCAGCCCGCCGCCGCCCACGACGACGAGGACGCCGCCAACTGGACGCAATACCACCGCACGTCGAACGCCTGGCGCTATTCGCCGCTGGACCAGATCACGACGCGCAACGTCAAGCAGCTGAAACCCGTGTGGATCCACCAGCCGGGCGAGATCACGTCCGGCCTCGTTTCCACGCCGCTCGTGAAGGACGGCGTGCTGTACTACGTTGGCCCCAACAACCACGTGTTCGCGCTGGACGGCGCCACCGGCAAGCCGCTGTGGCACTACCAGCCGAAGCTGGCGGCCGTCGCGTCCGAAAGTTTCTATGCGTCGCTGGGCCGCAGCCTGACGCTGGGCCACGGCCGCATCTACCTCGGCACCCTGGACGGCCGCTTCGTCGCCATCGACGACAAGACGGGCAAGGAAGTGTGGTCCACGCAGCTGACGGACCTGAAGAAATGCTTCGGCTGCCTGTTCTCGTCCTCGCCGGTGCTGGCGGGCGACGTCCTGATCGGCGGCACGACGGGCGGCGACCAGGCGCAGCGCGGCAAGATCTACGCGGTGAACGCCATCACGGGCGCGCAGATGTGGACCTTCGACACGATCCGCGACGATCCGGCCAGCTGGCCCGGCGACACGGGCGAAGTCGCGGGCGGCGGCGCGTGGATGCCGGGCACGTACGACGCCGCGTCGGACACGTTCTTCATCGGCACGAGCAACGCGGCGCCGGACTTCTACGGCGACGGCCGCAAGGGCGACAACCTGTACACGGCGAGCCTGCTGGCGCTCGATCCGAAGACGGGCAAGCTGAAATGGCATCGCCAGGAAATCCCGCACGACACGTTCGACTACGACTCCACCTACGAAGCCCTGCTGCTCAAGAAGGACGGCAAGGACGTCGTCGTCCACCTGAACAAGAGCGGCTTCGTGTTCGTGATGGACAAGGCGGACGGCAAGCTGGAAAACGTGTGGCCCCTGAGCCAGACCTACAACTTCGTCAAGACCATCGATCCGAAGACGGGGGAACTGATCGGCCGGCGCGAGATGCCGGTCGGGAAGGAGACCCTGCTGTGCCCCTACCTGCTCGGCACGCGCAGCTACAACGCGGGCGCGTACAACCCGAAGACGAAGCTGTGGTACACGAACGCGATGGAAGTCTGCCAGAACGTGATCCCGGCCAAGCAGGAGACCTCCGGCATGGGCATCGCGAGCCTGTACCTCGGCGTCGACAAGCTCGAGGCGGTGCCGCCGCCGGACCGTCCCGCCGAAGGCCGCCTCGATGCCCGCGACCCGCTCACGGGCAAGCTGAAATGGAGCGTCAAGTACCCGGTCCCCGGCCTGGGCAGCGTGCTGACGACGGGCGGCGGCCTCGTGTTCAACGGCGACCCGCAAGGCTTCGTGCACGCGTATGACGCCGACACGGGCGCGGAGCTGTGGAAGTTCCAGACCGGCTCCGGCATCCGCGGCGGCATCGTCAGCTATGCGGTGAACGGCAAGCAGTACATCGCCGTGCCGAGCGGCTGGGGCTCGCTGGCGCCCGGCTTCATGGCCTCCGCGTTCCCGGCCGTGAAGCAGCTGACGGGCGGCGCGGCGATGGTCGTGTTCGCGCTCGACTGACGTTCAGCGCGCGCGGCGCGCTCGTTTTCACTTCACCGCGGGCGCCGCGCGCGCCCGCTTCACCACCAACGACAATCAAGGAGACTCTCATGTTCAAACCCATCGCCTGCGCCCTCGCGGTCCAGCTGCTGTGCGCATCCGCCGCCATTGCCGTCGCGCCGACCATTTCCGGCCCCGCCAGGCCCGACCAGGCCATGATCGACGCGGGCGCGAAGCGCTTCAACCAGAGCTGCGTCTACTGCCACGGCAATGCCGGCTCGGGCGGCAAGGCGGCGCCGCTGCAGGGCCGCGACGACCTGACCAGGGAATACGTCATGGAGACGATCGCCAACGGCAAGCAGCGCGGCGCCTTCAACATGCCGGCGTGGAAAGGCGCGTTCAACGAGCAGCAGATCCAGGAGCTCACCGCGTACATCCTGTCGCTGAAGAATGCCGGCGCGGCGAAATAGGAGGCCGCCATGGCGCGTCTTCGTAAGCATGGCCTGGTCGCCCTGGCCTGCGTGGCGGCCACCGCACAGGCGCGTACGCTGCCCGAGATGGCGGCGTCGAACGAGTTCGTCATCTGCGCGGCGCCGGACGACATGCCGTTCTCGCGGCGCGACGGCACGCCCGCCGGGCTGTACGTCGACCTGGGCCGGCTCGTCGCGTCCGACCTCGGTCTCACGCTCGCCATCCGCTGGATCCCGCGCCGCGAACTGGCCCGCCGCGTGGGCTGCGATGCGATCATGGGCGCGGCCGTCGTCAAGGAGGAGGACCACCCGGCGTCGTGGCGCAACGTGCTGACGGTGCCGTGGATGCGGGCCGGTGCGGTCGTGGTGGACACGGGCCGCGCTCCCGGCGCGACGCTGGACACACTGCGCACGGGCAGCGTCGCGGTGCCGAGCGGCTCGTGGGCGCACCGCTGGCTCGATGCGCACGGCGTGCCCGTGTGGGTGCGGTTCCGGACCGATCCCGAGATCATCGCCGCCGTGGTGCGGGGCGACGCGGACGCCGGCGTCGTGTCGGACGTGGCGGCCGGCTGGTATCGGCAGCAAGCCGGCACGGGGAGCCTGCGCGTGCTGGACACGCTGCTCGATCCGGCCGAATTCGCCTTCGATGTGGCGATCGACCTGCTCGACACGGATGCCGCCACGCTGGATCGCGTGAACGGCATCGTGCGTGCGCGCCTGGCCGACGGCGCCATCGCGGCGCTCGGCATGCGCTACGGCGCGTACCGGCCGCCGGCCGGACAGCGCTAGGTCACGACTCCGCGTCCGCGCGCGCGGCCCGCACGCGCTTGCACGCGGGCTCCTTGGGGCCCGCCGCGGCGCACACCCGCGCGCGGCACTGCTCTTCGCCGGCCGCGTTGTAGCGGCGGCACGACGCCAGCTGTTCCGCCGGCGTCGCCTTGCCCCGCTTCGGTTCCATGTGGCCGATCAGCGCGGCCAGCAGCACCACGTCGCTGTCCTGCTCGCGCACCGCGCCCGGCTTCGTCTTCGCCTTCTTGTCCTTCGCGGCCTCGCGCGCCCGCTCCTGCGCCCGCTCCTGTGCCTTGGCGTGCGCGACCTTTGCATGCGCTTCCTTGCGTTCGGCCTTCTCCACCCGCGCGGACTTCTCCGGCTTGGCCGCCCGCTCCTTGTGCGGCGCGGGCACGGCCGGCGCCATGTCGGCCAGCGGATTGCTCATGGGCTCGACCGGCGCCGCCGGCTCGTCGTGCAGCACGGCGGCCGCCGGTGCCGGTGCGGGCGCCGGCAGCGCGACCGGCGTGACGGACGGCGTGGCCGGTGCGGCCGCGACCTGGACCGGCGCCGCGGCAGGCACGGACCGTTCGTCGCTCCCGCCGAACAGGAACAGCGCGCCGCACACGGCAACCACGCCGGCGGCCACGCCGCCCCAAGCCAGCGCACGCGAACGGGGCCGCGGCCCGGGTGCCGCCGCTGCCTGCCCGGGCATGCCGTCCAGCGAACTGAGGATGCCCTGCCGCTCCTGAACCGGCTGCTCTTCGGGCGAGAGCAGGCTGGGCCGGCCGCCTCGGACCGGGCGATCGCCTTGATGTTGCAAATCAGCTCCTTAAAAAAGTTTGCATTACTTTACAAGAATCAAGACAATTGTGCCTCTAATTTGCTTTTAATCGTGCGCGATTAACACAATTGGTGAGTTTTTGCGTTTTTTCAATCGTGCGCGGGGTTGTCGCTTACCGGATTTATACTTTCGGGAAATATTTCTTCGACAACAATGTGAACAGCTTCCGGAGAGAGCGGTGTGGGTGTTGGCAGTAACGGTGTATTTCGTGTTGGCGTGCGCGATCAGCTGGATGGTGCTGTTCCCGGCCGGCCGCGAATTCGTGCTGGACGCGCTGGCGGGGGCCGGGCTGCGGCTGGGCCGGCGCGCGGGCGCGCTCGCGCAGCAGCGCCTGCGCGACGCGGATGCGCTGGCCGCGAACGGCCGCGCGGCGGCGGACAGCCTGGCCGGCTTCGTGCGGCGCCACTGGATCGCCTGCGCGTGCGGCGCCGCGCTCGTCGGGCTGCCGCCGCTGGCCGCCCTGCTGCTCGCGGAACGGCCCATGCTGAGCGGCTACGAGTCGACCGAGCGCCCCATGAACACGCAGGTGGCCGACCTGCTGCAGGGCGAGCAGCTCGTGCCGCCGCCCCCGCTGCCGCCGCTCGTGTTCACGACGGCCGAAGTGGCGCAGGAACGGCCGCTGCTCGCCTCGGCCAGCCGCGACTGGGCCATGCTGAACGCGGACTACACGCAGCGCCTGCTGACCGTCTTCCGGATCATGAAGGAGCGCCATGGCTACGAGATGGCGATCCTGGAAGGCTATCGCAGTCCCGCGCGCCAGGATGCGCTGGCCGCGCTGGGACCGGGCGTCACGAACGCGCGCTCGTGGCAAAGCTGGCACCAGTACGGCCTCGCCGCCGATTGCGCGTTCGTCCGCGACGGCAAGCTCGTGATCTCGGAAAAGGATCCGTGGGCGATGCGCGGCTACCAGTTGTACGGCCAGGTGGCCGAATCCGTCGGCCTCACGTGGGGCGGACGCTGGAAAATGATGGACTTCGGGCACACGGAACTGCGCCTGCCCGGGGTCATGAAGCATTAATCACACTCTCGTAATCATGCAAAAAATCTGGGATTTCCTGACCACCCGCACCAGCCTGGCCGTCATCGGCTGGGTGGCTTTCGCCGCGCTGCTGTTCGTGGCCGCGCGGCTGCTGCAATGGCCTGCCTCGCTGCCGTGGATCGTGCTCGGCATCGCGCTCGCCGTCGGCGCCGCCGTCTGGCTGTTCCGCCGCTGGCGCCATGCGAGAAAGGCCGGACAGATCGGCGACATGCTCGAACAACAGGCCAACCAGGACCAACATCGACCCGTCCCCGACGCCACGCAGCGCCAGGAGACGGAAGTGATCCGCAAGCGGCTGCTGGACGCCATCGCGACGATCAAGGGCTCCAAGCTGGGCCAGTTGTCCGGCAGCGCCGCGCTGTACGAACTGCCGTGGTACATGATCATCGGGAACCCGGCGGCCGGCAAGAGCACGGCGATCGCCAGCTCGGGCCTGCAATTCCCCTTCGCCGACAGCAAGGTCGTGCAGGGCGTGGGCGGCACGCGCAACTGCGACTGGTTCTTCACGACCGAAGGCATCCTGCTCGACACGGCCGGGCGCTACTCCGTCGTCGACCAGGACCGCGCCGAGTGGTTCGGCTTCCTCGACCTGCTCAAGAAGCACCGCCGCAAGGCGCCGATCAACGGCGTGATCATCGCCGTCAGCATCGCGGAACTCACGCGCAACCGTCCCGAGTTCGCGATCAACCTGGCCAAGAACCTGCGCCAGCGCGTGCAGGAACTGACGGAGCGCCTGGAGGTGCACGCCCCCGTCTACGTCGTGTTCACGAAGGCCGACCTGATCGACGGCTTCAACGAATTCTTCCAGGACAGCGAACGCGCCGAGCGCGAAAAAGTGTGGGGCGCGACGCTGCCCTACGACCAGCACGTGACGAGCGAACGCCTGCTCGACCAGTTCGACGCCCGCTTCGACGAGTTGTACGACGGCCTGAAGGAACTGAGCCTCGCGAACATGGCGCTGCAGCGGCGCGAGAGCATGCCGTCCGGCGTGTTCACGTTCCCGCTCGAATTCGCGTCGATCAAGCCCGCGCTGCGCGCGTTCGTCGCCACGCTGTTCGAGGACAACCCGTTCCAGTTCAAGCCCGTGTTCCGCGGCTTCTACTTCACGAGCGCGCTGCAGGAAGGCGAGACGGTGTCGACGTCGTCCGCCCGCGTCGCGCAGCGCTTCGACCTGCGCCTCGCGCCGCCCGCGCACGAAGACCAGCACCAGCAGCAGGGTTACTTCCTGTTGAACCTGTTCCGCAAGGTGATCTTCGCCGACAAGGACCTCGTCGCGCAATACGCCAGCCCCGCCAAGACGCGCCTGCGCTATGCCGCGTTCTTCGCCGCGACGGCCATCGTCGGCCTCGCGCTCGGAGGCTGGAGCTGGTCGTACATGAACAACCGCCAGCTCGTCGCCAACGTCCAGGCCGACCTGGACCAGGCGATCCGCGTGCAGAGCAAGAGCCTCGACCTGCAGTCGCGCTTCCAGGCGCTGGAGATCCTGCAGGACCGCATCGAGCAGCTCGACCGCTATGCCGAACACCGCCCGCTGAGCCTCAGCCTCGGCCTGTACCAGGGCAACCTGCTGAACCGGAAACTGAAGGAAGAGTACTTCGCCGGCGTGCGCGAACTGATGCTGAAGCCCGTCGGGCAATCGCTGGAATCGTACCTCGCCGACGTGAACGGCAACGCGGGCCAGCTGCAGCCGTTGAACAAGCCCGCCGGCACCACCGCGCCCGCCGCCGACGCGCCGCAACAATTCAAGGACGCGTCGCCCGCCGATACCGAAGACGCGTACAACGCGCTGAAGACGTACCTGATGCTGGGCGATAAATCGCGCGCCGAGAGCGCCCACCTGAACGACCAGCTGACGCGCTTCTGGCGCAACTGGCTGGAATCGAACCGCGGCGCGATGCCGCGCGAGCAGATGATCCGCAGCGCCGAGCGCATGATCTCGTTCTACCTCGCGCAGGTGAACGACCCGTCGTGGCCCGTCATCGACACGCGCCTCGCGCTCGTCGACCAGACCCGCGACAGCCTGCGCAAGGTCGTGCGCGGCATGCCGGCGATGGAGCGCGTGTACGCGGACGTGAAGGCGCGCGCCGCCACGCGCTATCCGTCGATCACGGTGGCGCGCATCGTCGGCGACCAGGACAAGGACCTCGTCCTCGGCAGCTACGCCATCTCCGGCGCCTTCACGCGCCAGGCGTGGGAAGGCTTCGTGCAGCAGGCGTTCCGCGACGCCGCCAACCGCGAGCTGCAGAGCGCCGACTGGGTGCTGAAAACCGCCGCGCGCGACGACCTCACGCTGGAGGGCAGCCCGGAACAGATCCAGAAATCGCTCGTCGACCTGTACAAGGCGGAATACGCGCGCGAATGGCAGAAGTTCATGCAGGGCGTGACGGTGAAGGACCTGGAAGGGTTCGACGGCGCCGCCGCCGCGATGAACCGCCTGGGCGATCCGCAGAATTCGCCCATCAACAAGCTCGTGTCGACCGTGTACGAACAGACGTCGTGGGACAACCCGACCCTGGCCGGCGCCACGCTGCAGCGCGCGCAAAGCGGCCTGACGGGGTGGTTCCGCGAGACGATCCTGCGCCAGAAGCCGGCCATCGTGAACGTCAGCCTGCCGGCGCAAGGCACACAAGCCGCGTCCACCCCGGCGCTGGGCCCCGTGGGCCGCGAATTCGCCGGCGTCGCCCGCCTCGTGGTCGCGCGCGACAAGGACGCGTCGCTGATGCGCGGCTACGTCGACAACCTGTCGAAGCTGCGCGCCCGCTTCAACCAGATCAAGAACCAGGGCGACCCCGGCCCCGGCGCCAAGCAGCTGATGCAGCAGACCTTGGACGGCAGCGGTTCCGAACTGGCCGACGCGCTGAAATACGTGGACGAGCAGATGCTGGTCGGGATGACGGACGCCCAGCGCCAGGCGCTGCGCCCCGTGCTCGTGCGCCCGCTGATGCAGACGTTCGCCGTGATCGTGCGGCCGGCGGAAGCCGAGATCAACAAGGTGTGGGCGGCGCAGGTGGTACAACCGTTCAACCGCGACCTGGCGACGAAGTATCCGTTCTCGACGGAGTCCAAGGCCGAGGCGAGCAATGCGGAGATCGGCCAGATCTTCGGCCCGGACGGCGCCATCGCGAAATTCTTCAACACGACGGTGGGTCCGCTGGTCGTGCGCCGCGGCGATTCGCTCAGCCCGCGCACGTGGGCGGACATGGGCGTGAACCTCGCCCCGAACGTCGTCGCGAGCTTCCCGGGCTGGGTCGCGCCGCTGGCGGCCGGCGGCGTCGCCAATGCCGCGGCGAGCAGCGGCGGCGAGGCGCAGACGCGCTTCGACCTGCAGGCGCTGGGCACGCAGGGCGCGACCGAATTCACGCTGGAGATCGACGGCCAGTCGCTGCGCTGGCGCGGCCAGCCGCAGCCTTGGGTGCACATGGTGTGGCCGAATCCGCAGGGCGTGCCGGGCGCGAAGATCACCGCGCTGACGCCTGAAGGCCGCAACGTCGTTATACTGGACGAACCGGGCCACTTCGGCCTCAAGAAAATGATCGACGCGGCCCAGCGCAAGCGCAAGCCCGACGGCGCGTTCGAGTTGTCGTGGCAGGCCGGCGGCGTCACCGTGACGGCGAACCTGAAGGTCTTGCCGGCCGCGCCGGCGCCCGCACCTGTCCAGGCGTCCACGTCGGGCCAGGGCTTCAAGCGCCTGCGCCTGCCGGAAACGATCACGGCGCCGCGCACCGCCCCGGTGCAGACGGCGCTGGCGGGAGCTGCGCAATGAGCCGCCTCACGACCCCCGTCAGCGTCGGCTACTTCGGCAAGCTGCCCAGCCGCGGCGACTTCGTGCGCGGCAGCGCCAGCCCAGCCCTCCTCAAGGTGCTGGACGACTGGCTGTCGGAAGCGATGGACCTGATGAGCACCAACGCGCGCTGGAAGCTCGCGTACGACACCGCCGCGCCGCTGCACTTCGCGTTCGTCGGCCCGCGCCGGCGCCACGCGATCGGCGGCCACATCGTGGCGAGCAGCGACGAATCGAGCCGCCGCTATCCGTTCCTGATGGCCGGCGCGATGGAAATCGCGGAACCCGCCGCGTTCCTGCCCACGACGCCGCTCGTGTTCACGCGCCTGTGGTGCCGGCTCGAGACCCTGACGGCGGGCGTGCGCAACGCGGGCGACCCGGCCGCGCCGCTGCTTGCGGCCAGCAGCCAGCCGATCGACCTGGACCTGCGCGCCGCCGCATACGACCCGGCGTTCGACGACTTCCTGGAAGTGCAGACGATCGCCGCGCTGGATGCGCTGCTGGCGGGCGCCGGCTTCGCCGTCTCCACGCGCCAGGTGCTGCTGGCGCTGGGCATGCTGCTGCAGCCGGTGCTGGCCAGCGGGTCCGGGCGCCTGGAAAAAAGCCTCGTGCTGCCGCTGCCGGAAGACCCCATCCACCGCAACCTCGTGGCCGCGTTCTGGATGCACGTGATCGCGCCCTTCCTCGCGCGCGCCGACTTCGAACTGGCGCTGTTCGTCACGCGGCTGGACGGCCGGCCGGCGCTCGTCGTCGGCTTTTCCGGCGCGTCGGCGCAGACGCTGCGCACGCTCATCGACCCGCAGGCGGGCCTCGACCACCTCATCGGCTTCGCCGACCTCGAATGGGTCGAGGACCAGGTCGACGGCGACTACGCCGTGCGCAAGCTCTCCGCCTGGCTGGCGCAGGGCAGCCTGTCCCTCAAGTCCGCGCTCGATTCCGTCGCCGCGGCATTCATCGGAACCTGATATGCGAATCTTCACCCAGCGCGCCCTCCTCGCGTTCTTCGTCACGTGCCACGCCGGCATCGCCGCCGCGCAGAACACCGCGCCCGCCCCCGCCGCCGCGCAACCGGGCCAGGTCACGGCCAGCGGCACCGTGCCGGACGAGGCGACCAAGGCCGCCGTGCTCGCGAAGCTGCGCGAGGTCTACGGCGCCGACCGTGTCGTCGACCAGATCGCCATCGGCCCCGTCGCCATGCCCGCGAACTGGAACGGCTACGTGCAGAAGCTGATCACGCCGGACCTGCGCCAGATCAGCCGCGGCCAGCTCAGGATCGACGGCAGCAACGTCAGCCTGCGCGGCGAAGTCGCGAACGAGGCGCTGCGCCAGCGCATCGCGAGCAACGTCGCCACCAACCTGAACCCGACCTACACCGTCAACAACGGCCTGCGCGTCGCCGCCACCGAGCAGGCCCTGCTCGACAACACGCTGGCCAACCGCACCGTGGAATTCGAGAGCGGCAAGGCGACCCTGACGCCGACCGGCCGCGCGATCCTCGACGAGATGGTCGCGGCGATGCAGAAGCTGAAGGGCCGCCGCATCGAGATCATCGGCCACACGGACAGCGCCGGCCTGCGCGCCAGCAACGTGAGCCTGAGCCAGGCGCGCGCCGCCACGGTGAAAGCCTACCTGGCCGCGCACGGCATCGCGGAAGAGAACCTGTCCGCCAGCGGCCAGGGCCCGGACCGCCCGATCGCCAGCAACGACACCGCCGAGGGCCGCGCGCGCAACCGCCGCATCGAATTCCGCCTCGCGCAATGATTTTCCATTGAAAGACACCATGTTCACCGCCGACGCCCTGCTCGCCCCGATCTCCGCCGCCGCCCCGTGCGGCGCCGACCTCGCCTTCTCGCCCGAACTGGACGCCATCGCCCGCGCGCGCCAGTTCGACGACCCGTCGCTCGCGCAGGGCGAATGGGTGACGGACCTGAAGGAGGCCGACTGGGGCTTCGTCGTCGACCGCTGCGCGCGCCTGCTGGCCGAACAGACCAAGGACCTGCGCCTCGCCGTCTGGCTGACGGAAGCCGCCGCCAAGCGCCACCACCTGCGCGGCCTGGGCGAAGGCTTCCGCGTACTGGCGGGCCTGTGCGAACGTTACTGGGACCTGGGCCTGTATCCGGAAGCGGATGGCGGCGACCAGGAACAGCGCATCGGCAACCTCGCGTGGATCCTGTCGCGCACGCGCGCCCTCGTGCGCGAGATGCCGCTGACCGAAGGCCGCGGCACCGCGTATTCCACCGTCGATTTCGAAGCCGCGCGCCGCCGCGCCGCCGCCGGCGGCGAGGCAGACACGGCGCCGCGCCTGGCCGACATGGAAGCGGCAAAACGCGGCAACTCCACCGCCTTCATCGAGGGCATGCGCGCGGACGCGGAAAACTGCCTGGACGCGCTCGCGCAACTGGAACGCGCGGCCGACGCACGCCTCGGCCAGGACAGTCCCGGCTTTTCGCAGGCGCGCGACGCCGTGCAGGCGCTGCTGCACACACTGCCGGCGCCCGCGGCCGCACCGCAGGCCGTTGTTCCCCCGGAAGCGCCCGCAGAACCATCCGCTGGAGCCCAAGCCGTCGTGACGGCGCCGCAGCCGCAGGCCGTCGTCGCAGGCGCGATCCGCTCGCGCACGGACGCGATCGCGCAGCTGCGTTTGATCGCGAAATTCTTCCGCGAGACGGAACCGCACAGCCCCGTGTCGTACTTCGTCGAGAAGGCCGCGGCGGCGGGCGAGCAGGATCTGCACACGTGGCTGCGCTCCGTGGTCAAGGACCAGGGGGCGCTGGCGCATCTCGAGGAAATGCTGGGGGTACCGCCGGCGGGGTAAACTCTTCCGCACCATGGACCTCAAACGATTGAAAACCTTCGTCCGCGTGGCCCGCACGCTGAACTTCAGCGAGGCCGCGCGGCAGATCCACCGCACGCAATCGAGCGTCACGGAACAGATCCAGGCGCTGGAGGCCGACCTCGGCGTGCCCCTGTTCGACCGCTCGAACCGCAGGCTCGCGTTGACGGACGGGGGCGCGTGCCTGCTCGATTACGCGGACCGGCTGATCGGCCTGGCGGACGAGGCGCGCGCCGCCGTCCTCGCCGCGGCCGGCAGCGCATGCCGGACGCTGGAGGTGGGCGGCATCGAGACCCTCGCCGCCGCATTCCTGCCGGACGTCGTGGCGCGCATGGCGGCCACCCACCCGGACATCGCCGTCCGCGTGACCGTGGCGCAGACGTCGACACTGCATGCGCAGGTGAAGGACGGCACGCTGGACGCCGCCCTCTTCTTCGGTACGCGCCCGCACGACGACGGCGTTCGATGCGGCGTGATCGCCCATGCGCCCCTCATGCTGATCGTGCCGCCCGGCCATCGGCTGGCGGCGCGCGCGAGCGCCGGCCACGACGACGTCGCACACGAGCGCTTTCTCGTGACGGCGCCGGGCTGCGCCTATCGCCGGATGTTCGAGGCGGCGTTCCGGTCGCGCGTGGACGGAGAACCCGTCATCGCCGGGCAGTCCGACAGCGTGGCGGCGATCGTTCGCATGGTCGAACGGGGCCTCGGTTGCGCCATCGTGCCACGCATGGTGCCCGCGCTCGCGGACGCGCGCGTCGCGATGGTGCCCTGGCGTGGCGAAGGCGCGACGGTGCCCCTCTCACTCGCCTGGCGCGCGCGGGCGTCGTCCGCGATAACCGCGTTACACGAGGCGGTGGCCGCCGTCGAGATGCAGTACTGAACCGGTGGCGTAGCCGTTGCGCATCAGGAAGCGGATGCCGTCGGCGATGTCGTCGGGCCGGCCGATGCGGCCGACCGGCAGCTTCTGCGCCATGGCGTCCAGCCGGGCCGGCGCCTCGGCGCCCGCGACGTGCTGCCAGATCGGCGTGTCGACCCAGCCCGGCGACACGACGTTGACCCGGATCGGCGCCAGCTCGACGGCCAGCGCGTACGCGAGGGACGCGAGGGCGCCGTTGACGCCGGCGACAACGGACCCGCGCGGCGCCGGGCGGTAGGCCGCGATCCCGGACGTGAACGTCATGGAGCCGTGCGCGGCGAGCCGGGACGTACCGTGCTTCGCCAACAGCAGCGGCCCGAAAAACTTCGAATCGAAGACCTTGCGCGCCGCGGCCAGCGCCAGGTCGGGCAGCAGTTCATAAGCGCCTTCGATGTCCGCGGCGGTGGACACGATGTGATCCAGGTGGCCGCATTCGCCGAACAGGCGGATGACGTCGTCCTCCCGCGTGATATCGGCAGCGACCGTGTGGACGTCGCCCACGTCGGCCAGCGCGGCCCGCGCCCGTGCCAGGCGGTCGGGCGAACGCCCCGCGATGACGACGGCGCTGCCGTCCGCGAGCAGCGACCGCGCGAGACTTAGTCCCATCCCCGAACTGCCGCCGACAACCAATACCTTTTCCTTGTTCATTTCCCCTCCCGTGACATCGATGGCGCGATTGTCGGCGCACCGTACCGGAAAGAGAAACGGGAAAAACCGATCGGCGCCATCGGCAACGCCGATGACCGTCAGTCGGCCCCCGAGGTGGACTCCCGCACCACCAGCGTGAACGGCATCAGCTGGTGCCGCCGGTCGTAGGCGTGACCCGAGCGCTGGGCGCGGACATGCTCGATCAGCAGCGCGACGGCGCTGCGCGCCATGTCCGTGATCGGCTGGTGGATCGTCGTCAGTTCCGGCCACACGGTCGTCGCGACGGGCGTGTCGTCGAAGCCGCAGACCGTCAGGTCGTCCGGCACCTGCAGGTGCATCCCGTGCGCCACCGCGATGACGGCGGCCGCCATGTCGTCGTTGCTGGCGAAGATCGCGGTCGGCCGGGTCGGCTGCCCGAGCAGCTCGCGCGCCGCCAGCAAGCCGGAACGGTAGGTGAACATGCCCTGCGCCACCCGCTCGGCGGGCACGTCGAGGCCCGCGCCGCGCATCGCATCGATGAATGCCTGGTAGCGCAGCTGGGTCGGCGTGTGCTCCGGGTCGCCCTTGATGAAGCCGATGTCCGTGTGGCCCAGGGCGAGCAGGTGCCGCATCATCGTCAGCGCGCCTTCGTAGTCGTCGATGCGCACCGCCGACATCCGCGGCGACGGCCGCGCCGTGGCCACGGCGACGGACGGGATGCCCAGTTCCGCAAGCATCTTGAGGGCGGATTTCGAATCGCACAGCGGCGGCGGCACGAGGATGCCGTCGGCGCCGCCGTCGATCAGGCGGTCGATCGCCTTGCGCTGGCTCTTCAGGTTGTCGCAGTGTTCGAGGATCAGGTGCGCGCCGCTCTGGCCGCACTCGGTGAGCGCGCCGACGAGGAACGCGCTGAGGAAGGCCTCGCTGGGATTGCTGTACAACAGGCCGACACGGAGTGTACCGATGCGCGCGGCGCGCGCCGCCACATTGACCTCGTAATTGAGTTCGCCGATCGCGCGCATCACCTTTTCCCGGTTCTTGATGCTGACGCTCGTATTGCCGTTGATGACGCGCGAGACGGTCATGGCCGAGACCCCGGCCCGGCTGGCGACGTCCCACACCGTCGCGCCGCCCGCAGAGCGGTCGGTCTTGCCGGGTTCGGTCATCGATTGCCTCCCATGGCGCCAGGCCCGTCGCAAGGCAGCTTGTCCATCTCCGCCAGCGTCCACTGGTCGCGCCAGCGCACCACCGGCTTGCCGCCTTCCCATTCGATGGGCAGCCACACGTAGCGCCCGTCGATGGCATTCTCCTTGCGCCACACGTCGAGCATCAGGATATGCCGCGTGCAGCCGTTGCGCTGCAGGGTGAGCGCGTAGGTCGACTGGCCGCCGAACGTGATCTTCTGCTGTTCCGGCGTGCCGCGCACCGGGTTGCCCAGCGCCGTCCACGGACCCAGCGGGTTGTCCGCGACGTACGACTTCGCCGCGTTCGGCGCCCAGCCCGTCAGGCCCGACGTCACGAGGTAGTATTTGCCGCCGTGCTTGAAGACGGCCGGCGCCTCGTCGTCGCCGTTCGGCTTCACGCGCGCGTACTGTCCGGCCGAACGCAGGTAGTCGTCCGTCAGGCGCGACACGTGCATCGTGTGATTTTCCTCCGACGCGTAGAACTGCCAGGCCTTGCCGTCGTCGTCCACGAACAAGGTCATGTCGCGCGACATCTGCCCGCCCGCGAAGTCGCGCGCGAGGAAGGACGTGGCGGCATCCTTGTCGTCGGGCTTGACATCGACCGGCCATGCACCCGCGTCCGGCCGGAACGAGCCTTGATACACGTACGGCCCCGTCACCTTGTCGGCGACGGCCACGCCGGCGCGCGCCGCGTCGTAGCGCTTGCCCTTCAGCTCCAGGTGGAACCACATGACGAACTTGCCCGTCTTTGCATTGCGGATCACTTTCGGCCGTTCGATGATCGCATCGCGCACGATGTCGCTCGCGGGGTCGTCGGTGACGGCGAGCGCGATGCCCTCGTCCTTCCAGTCGGTCAGGTTGCGCGAACTGTACACGTGCACGCCGACCTGCGCGCGATTGCCGGCCGTGCCGGCGACCTTGTGCTCGCCGAACCAGTAATACACGCCGTCGTGCCGCAGGATGCCGCCGCCGTGCGCATTGATGTGCACGCCCTTGTCGTCGGGCCAGATTGCGCCGGGCCGGAACACGTCGCCGGCCTGCGCGTGGGTCGCCACGGCCAGGACCGCGGCTGCCAGGAATACTTTCATTGCGTCTCCTCGATTATTCCACCACCAGCCTGTCGCCCACGTAGGCGCGGAAGCGGCGGATGCGTCCCGCGGTGCCGTCCGGCCCCTGGCGCGGCACGTAGCGCAGCCCCGCCACGTCCATCTGCCGTCCCAGGTCGATCACGAGGCGGTGCGGGTACGCGGCCTTGTCCGCCGTGATCCAGTAATCGCTGTTCTGGCCGTTGATGGCGTTCAGCGCGCCGCCGTCTTCCTTCGTCGCTTCCTCGCTGTCGACCCAGGCGATGGTCCAGTTGGACTGGTCGAGCGTCTTGCCGTCCTTGTCCAGCAGGGCCAGCTCCGCCACGGCCGCATACGGCTTGCCGTCGAACGCGTCGAGTCCCTCCAGGCAGAACTGGCGGCCTTTCACCGAAGCGGGAAAGCGCACGTCCTGCGTCTGCGAGCCGGGCGCGAATTCGCCGTCGTGCGCCGGCTTCACGCCGTCCAGCTGCAGGCGGACGGTGCTCGGTGGGCGCGGCAGGTCGCGCTCGCGGTGCAGCTGGTCGAGGATCGGGGTCGTACGTCCCGCGATCGTCGGTGTGCCCTGCCCGCGCGGTCCCGTCAGGTCGAGTACCACGACCTCGTTGCGGCCCTTGCGGATCCACGGTCCCGGCAGATACATCGTCTGTGTGGGGCCGATGCTCCAGAACCTGCCGAGGCAGCGGCCGTTGACCCAGACGACGCCCTGGCCCCAGGCCGCCATGTCGAGGAACGTATCGTCGGTGCGCGCGGCATCGAAGGCGCCGCGGTAGAACGCCGCGCCCTTGCCCCAGCCTTGTTTGAAGGCGAGCGGCGGCAGGACGCCGTCCGCATCGAAATCGATGGCGCGGATTTCCCAGTTCTCCAGCGGCTGTGCGGTGCCGCCCTTCGCGGTGAACGTGACGGGACCGTGGATGCCCTTGCGGTCATGGATCTCCACGCCGAAGTTGACGCGCGCGATCGTGTACAGCAGGATCTCGAGCACGGCCGGCTTGCCGCGCGCCGGTACGTCGACCTTGTAGCGGCGGTAGCGCGTGTCGAACGTGCCGACCTGCCTGCCGTCGAGCGTGATCCACGCGAGGTCGCGCGCGCGCGCCACTTCCACGACGCCCGCCGGACCGGCCGGCAGGGTCACGCGATACGAGACGAGGCCGCGGCTGATGTCGTACTGCTCGATCGGCTTCGGTGATACTGCCTTGATCACGCGCGCGGGTAGCGCGGTCTTCACCGGCATGGACTCGGCCAGCGCGAACGGGGAAATCGACATGACGGGCATGCGCGGCGGCGGCTCGGGCAGCGTTTCGCCCGGCGCGAGGAACGGCGTCATCGCCGCGCGGTACGCGTCGAACTTTTCGCCGATCCAGCCCGCTTCTCCGATCGGCGCGTCGTAGTCGTAGCTCGTCGTATCGGGCCGGAACGGACGGTCGCAGCCGCCCCACAGGCCGAACGTCGTGCCGCCGTGCGCCATGTACAGGCTGAACGAACCGTTCGCCTTCAGCATCGCGGCGATGTCCTTCGTCGCACCCTCGACGCCGCCGCCGTGGTGCGGCGAGCCCCATGTATCGAACCAGCCTGAGTAATACTCGCCGCACATGCGGGGGCCCTTCTGCACGGCGTCCAGCGCCTTGAAGCCGGCGGCCGGATCGCTGCCGAAGTTCGCCACCGTGAACAGTTCGGGGATGTGCGTGCGCGCGACGGCATTCGTCGGATTGCACTGGAACAGCGGGACGTCGAAGCCGGCATCCAGCAGCGCCTGGCGCAGCACGCGCAGGTAACCCACGTCGTCGCCGAAGAAGCCGTATTCGTTCTCGACCTGCACCATCAGGATCGGACCGCCGTGCGTGACCTGCTGCGGGCCGAGCACGCGCCCGACTTCCTTCAGCCAGCGCCGCGCCGGCGCGAGATAGGCTTCGTCGCGCGTGCGCAGGAACGCGTGGCCGTCGTGCTTCAGCAGCCACCACGGCAGGCCGCCCATCTCCCACTCGGCGCAGGCATACGGGCCCGGACGCAGGATCACCCACAGGCCTTCCTGCTGAGCGAGCCGGCAGAATTCCGCGGCGTCGCGCTGGGCGGCCCAGTCGTAGCGCCCTTCGCGCCACTCGTGGTAGTTCCAGAACAGGTAGGCGCAGACGGCATTCAGGCCCATCGCCTTGATGGTCTTCAGGCGGTGCGACCAGTACTCGCGCGGCACGCGCGCGAAGTGCATCTCGCCGCAGCGGATCTGGATCGGCTTCCCGTCCAGCAGGAAGTCGTGGTCGCCGATCGCGAACCGGTGCGAGGCTGCCGCGTGGAGGGTGCCCGTAAACGGCAAGAGCGCAGCAGATGCAGCCGCGCGCTGCAACAGGCGGCGGCGCTGGAAACTGATGGTCATGTGGTCGGTATCCAAAGAAAAAAACCGGCACGGCCGGCCGCGCAGTGCGGTCGTCCGTGCCGGTGCTTGCCGTGATCAGAACTTGTAGCGCAGGCCGAGGCTGAACGAGCGGCCGTTGTCCATGTGCGAGTACTCCCGGCCCGTTTCCATGGTTTGCACTTCGCCGGCGTAGCGGTTGGGCGCCGTGTTCGTGATGTTCGACGCATTGAAGGACAGCGTCAGGTGCTCGTCGATCGCGTAGTTGATCGATCCGTCGACCAGACCGTAGGACCCGATGTAAGTGCTGAACAACGGAATGAGTCCGTTGTAACCCCGGTTCTGGGACGAACGCCAGGTGTACACGAGGCGGGCCGACAGCTTGCTGTCCTCGTACATGCCGGTAAGGCTGTAGCTGTTCTTGGATACGAAGTTCTGCTGCGCGTCGATGAAGATGGGCGCCGTGTTCGTGCCGATATTCAGCGGAGCGGACGTATCGACATACGTATAGGAGCCTGCCACACCGAAGTTCTTCAGCCAGCTATCCTTGTCGTTGAAGAACCACTGCCCGGACAATTCCACGCCGCGCGCATAGCCCTTCGCGGCATTGACGTTCTTCGAGACCATCCACTGGCCATTCGAGCAGCCGTTGCTGGGCCCCGTGTAGGACACCGCATTCTGCGGCATCCCGCAGCTCGAGAGTTGGCTGAAGAAGCCGCTGATGTCCTTGTTGAACAGGCCGAGCGCCAGATAGTTCGTCGGGCTGAAATAGCGCTCGAGCGAGAGGTCGACACTGTCGGCTTTCTGCGGGCTCAGGTCCGGATTGCCCACGTTGGCGGTGCCGTTTCCGAAGTTGTACGAGTAGTTCGGATTCAGCAGGTCCAGATTGGGACGGGTCATGCCGCGGCCATAGCCGAAGCGGGCCAGGAAATCCTTCGCGATGTCGTAGGTGACGTTAAACGCCGGCAGGACATTCGTGTAGGTCGTCGTTTTCGTATTGTCGATCAGCGGGGACGTCGCCTGGGCCGGGTCGGAGAGGACGCGCGCGGTCGCCTGGGACTTGGTGCGGACGACACGTACGCCGACGTTACCCTTGAGGCGCTCGTCGAACGCCGCGAAGTCGGTGGAGACGTAACCGGCCAGCGTATTCTCGTTGAGATAACGACGGCCCAGCTCATATTCCGGGTAGCTGCCCTCGGGGACGATATTCGCTTGCGGGAATTGTGCGGCAACCTGGTTGCCCAGCAGCGCGTCCGGGTTGTACACGACAAAGCCCCCGGTATAGCCGTTCTGATTGCCCAGCATGTTCGTCGGCGCCTGTCCCAGGACGCCCGGCTTGGACGCCGCGGAAATCGCGTTCGAGTAATCGGCGGCGAGCGGCTTGCCGTCCGTCGTCAACCACTTGCCCCCGTTGTAGGGATTCTTGTCAAAGAACCGATTGGTCTGATGCGCAAAGCGCGTGCCGAACTTCAACCTGGTGAAGAAGCCGTCTTCGAACGTATAGATGCCGCTGAGCGCGGTCGCGGCGCCATTGTCGTGGAATTCCTGGTAGCCGTCGCCGCTGTATTTCTGGAAGACGAATTTGGCTGGATCGGACCAATCGTTGCCGTGAATGTCGGTGTAGTGGCCGTCGTTCCAGTTCTGGTTGACGCGAGTAATATCGAAGTACTGGCCGGGTGCGTTGCCCATCTCGACACGGCGGTTGTCCTTGATGCGGTCCGCCCTGATGTAGTTGATATCGCCCTTGAGCGACAGTGCGGGGGTCGGGCTCCACTCGACGCCCGTGGCCACGTTCCAGGTCGTGTACAGGCTGTGCTCATCGCCGCCCCACGTACCGATCGGCTGGTTCAGGAAGGTACCGCCGAGCGCACGCTGGGTAGTCACGACGTCGTTGCTGCCGCCGTTGGCGTTGCGGTTGGCCATGTACTCGTTGATGGTGAACGGCGTGAGCGTCAGGTTCTGGACGTTACCCCCGTAGTCGTTGAAAATGCGGGTAAAAAGATAGTTCTGGTTGTACAGGTAAGAGGTGTAGGCGCCTTCGGTGTAGAAGCGCAAGGTATTGTTGACGCGATAATCGGCCCCGAGGTTCAGGGCTTTGCGCGTGCGCGCGATGCTTTCCACACTGGGCCAGGGACCGAGGGTATTGGCGGAGATAATGTTGGCGGCCTGTGCGGGTGTCAGCTTGGACGTGTCCGGCACTGCGTTGGGAGTAACGGTGCCCGCCGCCGGTATCACGTCCACGGGCGCCAGGTAAGTGATGTCGCTGCGGCCGACATATTTCGACATGGGCAGGGCCACGTTATTGCCCGTGTTCGCGGCCGCCAGGCTCGCGTACTCGGCGCTGTCGCCACGAACCGTGCGCCGGTAATTCATACCGCCATTGGTGCCGGCAGAGTCGTTACGGCTGGTGGTCTTCTGGAAGGCGAAGGCGGCCATCACGCCGATGCGCGAACCGCCGCCGAGATCGAAGCGGTTGGCGAGCAGTCCGCTTACTTCAGGTTCTTTCTTCCGGACGAGATCGTTGTAGCGCATATTGCCGTTCAGCACAGCGGTAAAACCCTTGAAATCGCTCGGATTGCGGGTGCGCAGGTTGATCAGGCCGCCGATGGCGCCTTCGACGTGTTCGGCGGAAGGGTTCTTGTAGACGTCGATGCCGGCGACCATGGCCGGAACCGCGTCTTCGATGTTGAATTCGCGCGAGCCGGCGGTGAAATAGGCGCGTCCGTTGATTTGCGACGCCGTCTGGTTCGACAGGCCGCGGATGGTCATGCCGGAGCCGTTGCCGCCCGGCGAGGCGCCTTCGCCGCCGTAGCGGTAACCCTGCACGCCCGGCAGGCGTGTGAGCGTTTCCGCGACGTTAGGATCGGGCAGCTTGCCGATGTCGTCGGCAGTGATGGAGTCGACGACTTCCATCGCGTTCTTCTTGATCGACAGGGACGATTCCGCGCTGGCGCGGAGGCCCTTCACGACGACGGTGTTGGCTTCGACCGGCGCGACCTGTGCCAGCGCTTGCGACGCGAAGGCCTGGGACAGGGCCAGTGCGACGAGGGTCATGCGCGGGACGTTGTAGTATTTCTGGTGCATCTTCTTCTCCTCCAAGTAATCCGAATGGACTTGTCGTCTTATTGTTTCGCTGGTTTTACGGCTTGCCATGCAGCCGGCTGCCGTTTTAGATATCGATAACAATGCGAATGGATTATAGGAGTTCGCCGAGTAATAAAAGCAACCATTCGGCGTTATGATTTTTACTAGTGATGCGAGGAAGATACGGTAGAGACGGGCGTTATCGCTAACACGGCCCTAAAACCGTGCAGCGTGGATCGGCGCGCACCGGCGTCGACCACACCCTGTTTGTTATCGATATCGACGAGCGCAGCCCGCCCGTCCATTTCTACGCGATTGCATACGTGAAATCGCCGCTCTCGTCGGCGCCCACCGCGATCCGCTCGATCGCCGCCCCTTCCGCCATGCGCGCCAGGACGGCCTCGGCAATCTGCGGCAGCAAGGTGCCGTTGAGGATGTTGTCGACGTTGCGCGCGCCGGAATCGACTTCCGTGCAGCGGGCCAGCACCGCATCCACGAGCGACTCGTCGTACGCGAACGCCGCCTTGTGGTTGGCGGCCACGCGCTGGCCGATGCGTCCGAGCTTGAGTTCGATGATTTGCGCCAGCACGTCGTCCGGGATCGGATAGAACGGCACGACTTTCAGGCGGCCCAGGAATGCCGGCTTGAACTGCTTGACGAGCGCGGGACGGATCAGCGCCTCCAGTTCCTCGGCGCCCGGCACCTCTTCCGGCGCCTTGTTCAGGCAAGCCTGCATCAGTGTGCTCGACGCGACGTTCGACGTGAGGATGATGAGGGTGTTGCGGAAATCCACTTCGCGGCCTTCCGCGTCGTCCAGCACGCCCTTGTCGAAGATCTGGAAGAACAGCTCCAGCACGTCCGGGTGGGCCTTTTCCACCTCGTCGAGCAGCACGACGCTGTACGGGTTGCGGCGCACGGCCTCCGTCAGCACGCCGCCCTCGCCATAGCCCACGTAGCCCGGCGGCGAGCCTTTCAGGCCGGAGACGCTGTGCGCTTCCTGGTATTCGCTCATGTTGATGGTGACGAGCTTGCGTTCGCCGCCGTACAGCACGTCGGCCAGCGCCAGCGCCGTCTCCGTCTTGCCGACGCCGGAGGGGCCGACGAACAGGAACACGCCCTGCGGCTTGTTCGGATCGTCGAGGTTCGCGCGCGCCGTGCGCACGCGCTGCGCGACCGCGTCGATCGCATGCGATTGGCCCAGCACGCGCTGCTCCAGCAGGTCCTGCAAATTCAGCACCGTGCGGATCTCGTCCTTGACCATCTTGCCGAGCGGGATACCGGTCCAGCCGGCGACGATGCCGGCGACCACGTGGCCATCCACCTGCAGCGGAACGAGCGGCGTTTCGCCCTGCACGGCCTTCAGTTCGTCGCGCAGGCCACGCGCGTCTAGCGCTTCGCGGATGCGGACCACGAGATCGCGCTCACGCTCCCAGCGCGCACGCAACGTGGCCAGTTCGTCCTCGGCGGCACCGCGCGCCGCGGACAACTCGCCCAGCCGCGCGTCGTGCGCGCCCTCGCCCGCCGCCTGCTCGCGCTCCAAGGCCGCGCGTTCGGCATCGAGGCGCTCCAGCTGGCGCGTGAGGTCTTCGATGCGGGCCGGCGCCGCGTCGCGGCCCAGCGCCACTTTCGCGCACGCCGTGTCCAGCACGCCGATGGCCTTGTCCGGCAGCTGGCGCCCGCTGATGTAGCGGTGCGACAGGCGCACGGCTTCCGTGATGGCCTCGTCGTGGATGCGGACATTGAAATGCTTCTCCATCAGCGGCGCCATCCCGCGCAGCATCGCGCACGCCAGTTCCTCGCTCGGCTCCTCGACCTTCACGACCTGGAACCGGCGCGCCAGCGCGGGATCCTTCTCGAAATATTTCTTGTACTCGCTCCACGTGGTGGCCGCGATCGTGCGCAGCTCGCCCCGTGCCAGCGCCGGCTTCAGCAAATTCGCCGCGTCGTTCTGGCCCGCCTGGCCGCCCGCGCCGATCATCGTATGCGCCTCGTCGATGAACAGGATGATCGGGTGCGGGCTTTTTTTCACTTCGTCGATGGTGTTCTTGAGGCGGTTCTCGAACTCGCCCTTCACGCTGGCGCCGGCCTGCAGCAGGCCCAGGTCCAGCACGTGAATTTCCACGCCGCGCAATACCTCGGGCACGTCGCCCGTCGCGACGCGCAATGCAAGGCCTTCCACGACGGCCGTCTTGCCGACGCCCGCTTCGCCCGTCAGGATCGGGTTGTTCTGGCGGCGGCGCATGAGGATGTCGACGAGCTGGCGGATTTCCGCGTCGCGCCCGATCACCGGATCGACCTTGCCGTCGCGCGCGCGCTGCGTGAGGTTCGTCGTGAACTGGTCCAGCGCGGGCGTCTTCGACGGTCCCTGGCGCCGCAGCTCGCCCACCGGGTCGCCGCCCGCGTCCTGCACGGGCGCCGCGGCGACGGCCGGTGCTTCGTCGGAGCCGCCCGTCACGTCGTCGAAATGGTGCTTGATGCGGTCCAGGTCGAATTCGGCGAACTGCGGCGACACCCGGTGCGCCAGCTGCGCCAGCTCGGGAGAACTCAGGAGCGCCTGCAGCAGATGGCCGCTGCGGATGCCGGCCTGCTGGCCCGCGCGCAGGTCGAGCGACGCGATGAGCCACGCGTGTTCGAACAGTTTCGGCAACCGCTCCGAGAACACGGGCGTGCGCGTGTTGCCGCTCCTGAAGCCGGCCACTTCCGCGTGCAGGTCCGCCTCGAGCCGCTCGATCGACACGCCGCAGCGCCGCGCGATCACGGCCAGGTCGCACGCGGGCTGTTCCAGCAGCGCGAGGAACAGGTGCTCGATGTCGACCTCGTACTGTCCCAGCGACACGCACAGGCCGGCCGCCCGCGTGGCGGCCGCGCGGCAGGTGTCGTCCAGTTTGCCGATCAGGGTTTTCAGGTTGATGCTCATCGCGTGTCCTCTTTCAGTTGGCATGTCTTAGTTTGCGTGAATCTCATAGCGCACATCGGCGCGGTCTTGTATTTGGGGGCCGTCGACGAGGAACCCGTCCCAGCCCAGGCGTGCGCCGGCCGTCCGCGTGCCGGCCAGCGTGCTGCCCCGCACGTCGGCCGCGCGCAGCACGAGCTGCACTTCGTATTCGAGCGACAGCCCGGTGAACATGGTCACCATATTGCCCAGCGCGCGCGCCGCGCGCCCGCCCGGCAGGAAGGCTTCGTAGGACGGCAGGTCCAGCGGACCGATGACGAGGCGCAGGCGCAGGTCGCGCTGCCACACGCGCGTGCCGGCCATGGCGCCGCCGCCCAGCGTGGCGTTGCCGAGGCCGAGCGCCGTCTGCTGCGTGGCCGGCACGTCGTACCAACGGCCGATGAACTGCTCGGCGCGCACGGGCTGGCCAAAGTACTCGGACAGCACGCGCGCGATCTGCACGCTGGACGCGGGCCGCTGGCGCATCGCGGTGGCGAAGTAGGCGAAGGTTTCGTCCAGCACGCCGTCGCCGTGGTCGGACAGGCGTCGGCGCAGCGCCGTGTGGCCCATGCCGGCCAGCGACAGCAGCAGTGGCAGGAAGCCATCCCGGCGGCCGCCGTATTTCAGCTCCAGCCGGTACTTGCGCCAGGCCTCGTAGAACAGGGCCAGCGTGCGGGTCGAGAACGTGTCGAGGAAGGCGCGCGGGCCGTCGTCCCGTTCGGCGATCTGCTGCGCGGCCACCCGCTCCGTGTAATGGGCCGGCAAGGCGCCGCTCGAACCCAGCAGGCCCATGAACGTGGGCGTCAGCCGCACGTACTTCAGCTCCTGCGACTGCAAAGCGGCGGCCAGGGCGGCGCTGTTCGGCGCGACCGTGCGCGGTTCCGCGTGCAGCGCCTCGATCTCGCTGGCCGGGAAGGCGAGCGAGGTCGAATTGCTAAAGCGCAGGAAATTCGCCAGCGCGCCCTCTTCCGCCATGCCGCGCTTGCGCAGCCACAGCTCGATCATGCGCACGGCCTGGAAATACTGGAAGCGGTACGGCTGCGCGAACAGCCGCTCGATTACAGCAGGCTCAAATCGCCGCTTCGGGGCGTGCATCGCAGCAGCTCTCCTCCGGTCTTGTTGGAAACGATCACGAGTTGCGTGAAGCTGTTGGCGTGCACGTACAGGCCGAGGAAGCGTTCGACGATGTGGGCGAACGCGTCGACGCCGCTGCCGACGAACGCCTCCTCGTCGATCGTCAGCCGCACCTCGATGCCGCGCACCATGCAGGCGAACGGATTCCCCGGCAGCCATGCCGTCGCGGGGCGGTGCTCGACGGCGAGGATGCCGCCGATCTGGCGCTGCGTCGAGGGTGAGCGCGGCAGGTCGTACAGGGTGAGCATCTCGCGGAACGCGGCGATGCCGCCGCCCGACAGCGACAGATGATTCAGCGACAGGTGCGAGATCAGGCGCCAGTGCGCGCCGCGTCCGCGCTCGAAGCGGTACGACGGCGTGGGCTTGCGCAGGAAGCTGATCGACTGCACCGTCGATCCGCCCTCGATGAACAGGTCGCCGCCGCGCACGCCGTACGACAGCAGCGCGGGCAGGTCGCGGTTGGTGCACGTGAGCTCGATGCTCAGCGTGTCCGTCTCCACCTCGGCCGGGTCGAAATCGATGTCGACGAGGGAGATCTGGGTCTCGTAGCCGGGGCTGCGTTCGGCCAGCAGCGGGTCGCGCCGCATGATCCAGTAATGGCCGCTCTTGTCGGGCATCTGGCCGTGGCGCAGCGAGTAAAACGGCCGAAACTCCACAATGGATTCGCCCTGCGGGGTCTGGCGCACGAGGCGCACGCTGTCGATAGCCTGCACCTCGAACGCGAAGGCGCGGCGCGCGTCCGCCAGCACGGGATAGCTGGCCGTCGTGTGCGTCAGGCGGATCGGTTCGCCGCGCTGGCGGAACAAATTCACCACCGGCGTGCAGCCCAGCAGCAGGTTCGTCGCGGACAACGTGCCCAGCATGCGGGCCGCGTTCGAATCCGCGCGCAGGCCGGACAAGGCCAGGTGCAGCGTGATGGTACGCGTCCCTGCCGGCAGCGCGGCCGTCAATGCGGCCAGGTCGATGTCGAAGAAGTTGAACTTCTCGGGGAAGCAAAAATATTCGGTGAGCAGGCGGTACGCCGTGTGCGAGCGGGCCGGGAAGTCGATCAGCGACTCGTCCTCGCCGAAGCCGGCCGGCTGCAGCGGGATCTTCGACAGCGGGATCCAGCGCCCGTTGCCGTCGGCTTCCGCGTACGCGCACACGCCGCGCATGAACAGCGCGTCGCGCAGCGCGGCGCAGAACGACGGTTCGCCGTCGATGAATACGCGCAGGCTCGCCAGCTTCAGGCCCGCGATCGGATTGGCGCCCGTGGCGGCCAGCGTGATCGACAGCTTCGACGTCGCCTGCGGCGGCGGACGCACGGCGTCGGGCGCGTCGAGGATGGCGTCGAAGCGGGCGCGCGCCAGGTCCAGCGGCGCCACCGTCACGGGGTAGGCGGTGCGGAAGGTGCACGGCGCGCCGCGCACGGGGCGCGTGGCGAGCTGCGTGCCGCGCGGGATCTCGCCGGCGGCGCCGGGCTGCGCGGCGGCGCCGCCGAAGTCCATGCGCGCGATCGAGCACGATGGGAACGGGCGCAGGTAGTGCGGGTACAGGACGTCGAGCAGCGCTTCGGTGAATTCGGGGTAGTCGTCGTCGAGGCGCTTGGCGATGCGGGAATTCAGCAGCGCGAACGATTCGATCATGCGTTCGATGTGCGGGTCTTCGCACACTTCGCCGCCGATGAGCAGCTTGCCGGCGATCCTGGGGTAGCGCTCGGAGAATTCGCGCGAATGGCGGCGCAGGAAACCGAGCTCCTGCTCGTAATACGGTAATAACTGGTCCAACTCAGGCTCCCGGCGCCGCCGCACGGCGGGCCTTGCTGATGGTGTAATGCTGGCTGGAGGGCTGCAGCACGGCGTCGAAGTTGACCGGCTCGTGCGCCGCGCTCACGACCATCAGCGCGGTGATCGAAAAATTCAGGCGGTTCACGGCATCGTCGCGCAGTTCGAGGCGGGCCTGCACGTTGCGCAGGCGCGGTTCGTGGCGCGCGATCGCCGCTTCCAGGCTACGGCAGATGAAGGCGCGATCGTCGGTGCTCGACAGCGACAGGCCCGCGAAATCGTGCAGGCCGTACGCGACGATGGAACGCGCGCATTCGGGAAAGCGCCGGAATGCCTCTTCCGGCATCACGGCGCGGGTATTCAGCAGCGCCTCCAGGTCGCGCGCCACCGAATCCTTCATTTCCTCGAGCGAGACGCGCGGCACGGTGCCCGTCTGGGCCTGGCCGGGACGGTCGATCAGGCGATCGAACAACCCCGGCATGAATCCTTTGGCGGACATCGTGCCGGCGCGCTATCAGGCCGCGATCTTGTTGGCCGACAGGTCCCAGCCGCCCGACGTGTTACCGCCCGTGCCGCCGTTGACCTTCTGCTGGGTGTACTTCCATTTCACCTTGGAGTACTTGATCGACACGTCTTCGGTCAGGATGTTGCCCTGCTCGACGGACGGCGAGACGCTGGAGATCAGGACGTTTTCCAGTTCGATCTCGAAGTACTTGACGCGCTCGCCCTGGCCGTCCGCACGCAGGAACTCGAACTTCGCTTTCGGGATGGTCTTGCCCGACGAGCAGGTCTGCAGCAGGATCGGGGTGGCCAGGTCGGCCAGCTTCGAGACGACGATGTCCTTGTGCTCGGTGCGCTCGGCGGTGTGGCCGCCGCCGGTCGACGCGGTGGCCGATTTCGGTTGCAGGACTTCCCACTGGACGCTCTTGACTTCGATCCAGTCCTTGTGTGCGGTGTCGGCGGATTCGCCTTTGATACCGTCGATTTGCAGGTAGACGTCGATTGCCATGTTGTGTTTTTCCTTTCAGTTCAGTTGATACGGGGGGACTACAAAGTTGATCAGGTGGCCGATGCCGGCAGTTCCGCGACGAGGCGCAGCGATACGGACAGTTCGTCGAGCTGGAAGTGCGGACGCAGGAACGAGACGGCCCGGTAGACGCCCGGACGGCCCGGCACTTCCTGCACCTGCACGCTCGCTTCGCGCAGCGGGAACTGCGCCTTCTGTTCCTGGCTCGCGTTGTCGTCCAGCAGGACGTACTGCGTGAGCCAGCGGTTCAGGAAGTCCTCGACGTTGGCCGCGGCGGCGAAGCTGCCGATCTTGTCGCGCATCATGGCCTTCATGTAGTGGGCGATGCGCGAGACGGCGAAGATGTATTGCAGCTGGGCCGACAGCACGGCATTCGCGTTGGCGGCGTCGCTCGCGTACTTGCGCGCCTTCTGCGCCGACTGCGCGCCGAAGAAGGCCGCGTAGTCCGTGTTCTTGCAGTGCACGAGCGAGATGAAACCGAGGTCCGACAGCTCTTTTTCGCGGCGGTCGGTGATGGCGATCTCGGTCGGGCATTTCAGCGCGATCTCGCCTTCGTCCGTCTTGAACGTGTGGGTCGGCAGGTTTTCCACGAGGCCGCCGCCTTCCACGCCGCGGATCGCCGCGCACCAGCCGTAGTCCTCGAACGCGCCCGTCAGCTTGGTGCCGAACGCGTAGGCCGCGTTGCACCACAGGTATTTGTGGTGGTCGGTGCCGTCCACGTCCTCGACGTAGTTGAAGCCTTCGGTGGTGGCGCCGTCGGCCGGGTTGTACGGCAGGCGGCCGAGGAAGCGCGGCAAGGTCAGGCCCACGTAGCGCGCGTCTTCCGATTCGCGGAACGCCTTCCATTTCGCGTATTCGACGGTGTCGAAGATCTTCGACAGGTCGCGCGGCTTGCCGAGATCCGAATAGCTTTCGAGGCCGAACAGCTCGGGCGACGCGGCCGTGATGAACGGCGCGTGCGCGGCCGCCGCCACGTGCGACATCTGCTCGATGAAGTACATGTCTTCCGGCTGGCGGGTAATCTCGAAGTCGCCCAGCAGCGCCCCGAACGGCGCGCCGCCGAAGGTGCCGAATTCTTCTTCGTAGACCTTGCGGAACATGGTGCTCTGGTCGAACTCGATGGCGCTCTGGAAGTCCTTCACCAGTTCGCGCTTGGTCGCGTTGAGCATCTTGACCTTCAGGTTCGGGCCCGTCGCCGTGTTGTTGACGAGGTAGTTCAGGCCCGTCCAGCTGGATTCCAGCTTCTGGAATTCCGGCGCGTGCATCACCGCCGACAGCTGCGCGGAGATCAGGCGGTCCAGCTCCGCCACGCGGGCGTCGATGGTGGCCGCCAGGTTGTCGGACACGACCACCGTGCCGTCCATGACCTGGTTGACCAGTTCCGCGATCAGGTCGCGGGCGCGCGCATGTTCGGCGCTGGATTTCGCCACCTTGCTCTGCTCGACGATCTGGTCGAGCAGGTCGGCCTCGGGTGCGAGGGGAGTGTCGGCCGCGAGGGCCGCGTTCTGGAGTGCGGACATGATCACTCTTTCGTCGTCGGCTGGCCCAGCTTGGCCAGGGTTTCGGTGCTGTTCAACACGTCGTTGAGCAGGTCTTCGAGCTTGTCGTTACCGGCCAGCTTGTTGCGCAGGTCGGCCAGCTTCGTGCGGGCCTCGAGCAGCTTACGCAGCGGCTCGACCTGGTTCACGACAGCCTCGGGACGGAAGTCGTCCATCGAGCGGAACGTCAGGTCGACGGCGAACTGGCCGCCCTCGCCCGTGAGTTCGTTGTTCACGCGGTACGTGGCGCGGGGTTCGACGCCCTTCATGACTTCGTCGAAGTTGTCGCGGTCGATGCCGACGAAGCTGCGCTCCTTCAGGCGTTTTTGCGGGACTTCGGAATTCCCGCCGAAATCGCCGACGACGCCGACGACCAGCGGCAGCTCCTTGTTCTCGATCGCATCGCCGATCTCGACGTCGTACGTCATTTGCACGCGCGGCGGGCGGACTTTCTGCAGTTTTTTCTGCACACTGGAATTTCTGGACATGGGATTCCCCTGTGGTTGTTTCGGACGTTATTTCAGTGCGCCGAACGGATCGGCACCGGACGCGCCGGCGGCGACGGCGTGTTTCGCCTTCGGCCTGGCGCGGCCCTTCGCGGCGGCTTTCGCCGGCGGCGCGGCCTGCACGGGCGGCGGCACGAGGATCTGCTCGCCGAGGCTCTCGCGCAGCAGCTTGGCCAGGTCCTGCGACTCCGTCTTGATCGAGCCGGACAGGTTGTTCTGGCGGCTCAGGTCGGCCAGGGCGCGCGTCGACAGGCGCAGGCCGCTGATGGCGATGATGCTGTTCGCCAGGCGGTCGTTCGGATCGCGCACCAGCACTTCCTGGGCGCTGACGATCGCTTCGCCGTACTGGCCGGCGTCGTAGCGGGTCTGGGCGATGCTGGACCACGGCGCCTTGTCGGCCGGGTAGGCGGCGGCCGCCTCCTTCCACAGCGTGACCGCGTCTTCCTTGCGGCCGGCGGTGCTGGCCTCGGTGGCCTTGGCCAGCAGCTCGTCCATCGTGGGCACGGGCGGCTTCTCGGCCAGTTCCGGCTTCGTCGTCGCGCAAGCGGAAAGAAGGAGGGCGCAGGCGGCGGCGCCAACGAAACGGCTCAAGCGGCCAACGGGAAATGCAGGGGTCATGCGGGTCCTCGCAAAAGGGTGAACTAAGTGATGCCTTGGTATTAACTTTGTAAAACTTTTTTTATAGTATCAGAATTATATTATTGATCAACCTCAATTTTATTTACAATCGTACGCGGGTCAGTGACGAGTGAAATGCTCACCAATTTCCACTATTTCCCATTGATTTTCCTTGTAACCTGACGGCATCTGACGTTATGCCAAAGAAATATCACGAATTATCACAAAGAAAATTTGTGTCATAATCGTGCGCTAAATTTCCGTAAGAAATGTTACTGTTCTGCCATTTTCATTTTCAGCAGCGCCAGGGGATAACCAACGCATGAGCGGCAAAATCTTATGGGGCGAAGGACTATTCCTCCGCCCCCAGCATTTCCAGCAACAGGACCAGTACCACGAGGATCGGCTGCACCGCACGGCGGGCCTGCTGCACCCGTATGCCTGGGGCGTCGTCGCGGTCCAGGTCGACCGCGACGCGCTGGCCAACGACGCGCTGCGCCTGCTCGAACTGTCGGTGCGTTTTCCCGACGGCGAGCTGTATTCCGCGCCGGGCGGCGACGACCTGCCGGACGCCGTCGACCTGAGCCAGCTGCCGCAATCCGTGCAGACGGTGACGTGGCACGCCGCCCTGCCCGGCTTCAAGCCATACGGCGCGAATTTCAGCGGGCACCGGACCGACGGCGACGGCACGCACACCGCGCGTTTCGCGCAGCTGGACCGCGACACGCCGGACCTGTACACGCAGGCCGCGAGCGCGCAGCTGACGTACCTGCGCAAGACGGTGCGCCTCGTGTCGGATGGGGAGCCGCTGGACGCCTACGTGCACGTGCCCGTGCTGCGGCTGCGCCGCGCGGCCACCGGCGGCTTCGAGCTCGATGGGTCGTTCGTGCCGCCCAGCCTGACGATCAGGAGCGCGCCGCTGCTGTTCCTGCAGCTGCGCCGGCTGCTGGATGCGCTGCAGGCGAAGGTCAGTGCGCTGTACGGCCACCACCGCGAACCGAGCCGGCACGTGATCGAATTCCGCTCGGGCGACATGTCGTCGTTCTGGCTGCTGCACACGGCCAGCACGGCGTGCGCGAACCTGTCGCACTACTTCCACAATCCGGCGCTGCATCCGGAACGGCTGTACGAACAACTGCTGTCGCTGGCGGGCAGCCTGATGACGTTCTCGAAGAGCTGGACCCTGGCCGACCTGCCGCCGTACCAGCACGCCGACCCCGGCCCCGCGTTCGCGACGCTGCACCAGATCATCCGCGAACTGCTCGACACCGTGATCTCGTCGCGCTACTTCGCCATCGCGCTGCGCGAAGTGAAACCGTCGTACTGGCATGGCATGCTGGACTCGGAAAAGATCGACGACAAGACGACGTTCTACCTGGCCGTGTCCGGCGACATGGCGGCCAGCGAACTGGTGGACGTGGTGCCGCTGCGGCTGAAGATCGGCGCGCCGGACGACGTGGAAAAATTCGTGCTGTCCGCGATGCCCGGCGTGCGCCTCGTGCACGCGCCGCAGGTGCCGGCCGCCGTGCCGGTGCGGCCAGACGCCGTCTACTTCGCCATTGAAGCGAAAGGCCAGATGTACGAGCGCATGCTGCAGGCGCAGTCGATCTCGATCTACGTCCCCGGCAGCATGGCGGACGTGAAGCCCGACCTCGTCGCCGTGACCTCCTGAACCCGAGAGACCTTCCATGACCACCGCAACCGCACCTTCCCTCATGGCCGCCGGCACCCCGGCGGCGGCGCCGGCGGCGCCGC
The DNA here is from genome assembly GCF_052056005.1 of Massilia sp. GER05. Classification (NCBI taxonomy): domain Bacteria; kingdom Pseudomonadati; phylum Pseudomonadota; class Betaproteobacteria; order Burkholderiales; family Oxalobacteraceae; genus Massilia; species Massilia sp. GER05. Next base: position 5,511,718 of record NZ_CP178858.1, read on the forward strand.
AGACGCTGCTGGACCTGATGTACGACGGCTTCTACGCCCTGTTCATGCTCAAGAACGGCAACGGCCCGCAGGACGACGCCGCGTTCGCGCGCAAGATGACGCAATTCCTCGACGACTTCGGGCGCAACGCGCGCAAGCACAACGCGTCGCCGGACGACGTCGACGCCGCGAAATACGCGTTCTGCGCCGCGGTCGACGAGATCATCCTGCGCTCGCACTTCACGATCCGCGACGCGTGGGAGCGCCGCCCGCTGCAGCTGCAGCTGTTCGGCGACCAGCTCGCGGGCGAGCACTTCTTCGAACGCCTGGAACAGCTGCGCGCGCGCGGCAGCGCCCACGTGGAAGCGCTCGAAGTCTTCCACATGTGCCTCCTGCTCGGCTTCCAGGGCCGCTACATCCTGGAGGGGACGGAAAAGCTGAACTACCTGACGTCGCGCCTGGGCGACGAGATCGCGCACATGAAGGGCAAGCGCGGCGGCTTCGCGCCGCACGCGGAACGTCCCGACCAGATCCGCCACAAGCTGCGCAGCGACCTGCCGCTGTGGGTGCTGTACTCGGTGTTCGGCCTGATCTGCGTGCTGGGCTACGTGGGACTGCGCACGTCGCTCGGGCACACGAGCGAGGCGCGCATGAATGCGTACAGCGACGTCGTCAAGATGGCGCCGCGGGCGGCGAATCTGACGATCACGCTGCCTTGACGTTCGCGCGGGCACGGGGTGCCCGCCCTACCCGCTACACGAAATTACGCCTGCAACGACAACCGGTAAACGGTCGTCTGCCGGTACACCTGCCCCGGATGCAGCATCACGCGCGGCCACGCCGCGCTCATGAGGCCGGGTCGCGCGTGGGCTTCGACGCGGAACGCGTCCAGGCGCGGCAGGCCCGCGCCGCTGCTGAAGCGCACGGCCGCCTCGGTCGTGTGCAGCTGGAGGCGGCGCCCGGAGGCCGGGTCGAACACGCGGGCCACTTCGCGCAACTGCCCCTGGCCGCCGGCGAAGTGGTTGCGGACGCAGAAGCAGTGATCGAAGCCGCCGGCGCGCTGCAGCTGGGTGTCGGTCCAGTGCAGGCGCGGGCCGATGGCGGCGGCCTGGCGGAAGTCGAAGGCCGTCCCGCCCACGGCGGCCACGCCGGCGGGCGTGCCGCCCGGCCCCGTTTCCTCGAAATAGTCGGCGTCGATCTGCACCATGTGGTCGCCCACGTCGGCCAGGCTGCCGGAGAGATTGAAGGAAGGATGCGCCAGCGCCGCGAGCGGGATCGGCACGCCGGCCACGGCCTGGTACTCGATCGACAGGGCGCCCTCGTCGTCCAGCCGGTAATGCACGAGCATCCCCGCCCCGTCGCCGCCCGCGGTGAGCGCCAGCGACACGACGCCGTTCGCCTGCCGCCCCTCCCAGCGCGTGGCGCGGCCGCCGGACGGGATGCCGTCGAGGTCCGACTGCACGACATCGGCCATGCGCCCGTAACGGTCGGGCGCGACCCAGGCACGCAATTGCGCGCCCCGTTCGCCGATCGTCACGGTCATGCCGGCCGCGTTCTCGAGCATGAACGAGCGTTCGCCGGCCGACACGGCCGGGGCGCCCGGAATGAGGTGGATCGTCATTGCAGTCTGGCTTCCCGAGGTTCGATAGGAAGCCATTCTCCCGGCCCGCGCGTTGTGTTTCAATTACGAAAATCACCAACGGGCCGAACGATTCTCGCCGATGCTACGCCGCGGTGCGTTCGCCCAGCGCCCGGTCGCGCCATGCGCGCGGCGTGCAGCCGAGTTCGCGCTTGAACACGAGGTGCATGTACTGCGTGGACGTGAACCCGCAGCCCAGCGCCACGTCCGCGATGCTGCGTTCGCCGCTTTCCAGTCCCGCCTTGGCCGCTTCCAGCTTCGACTTGAGGATCATGTCGTGCACGCTGCAGCCCAGCTCCTGGCGGAAGTAGACTTCCAGCGAGGAGCGCGACACGCCCACGTACTCCGCCACCTGGTGCGTCTTGATGCCCTGGCACGCGTACTGGCGGATGTAGTGGCAGGCCCGCATCACGTGCGGATGCTTGACGGCCTGGTAGCGGCTCGACGCGAGGACGTTGATGCCGGCCGGCGGCACGAGGATGCGCGTGTTCGACAGGCGCACGCCGTGCAGCATCTGCTCCAGCAGGTGCGCCGCCGTGCGGCCCATCTCGTGCGCGCCCTGGATCACGGAGCTGAGCGGGATGCGGGTCAGCATGCGCACGAGCGGGTCGTTGTCGATGCCGATCAGCGCCACCTGCTCCGGCACCGAGATGCCGGCGATCGCGCAGGCCTGCAGCAGCTGGCGCGCGCGCGCGTCCGTGACGGCGATGACGCCCACCGGCTTGGGCAGGCTGCGCAGCCAGTCGATCTGGCCCTGCACCGCCGCGTCCCACGACGCCGCGCTGGTCTCGCAGCCGCGGAAGATCTCCGCTTCCATCCGGTCGTCGGCCATCAGGGTGCGGAACGCGCGCTCGCGCTCCTGCGCCCAGCGGCTTTCCTGCGCTTCGGGCAGGCTGAACATGGCAAAGCGTTGCAGGCCGACGTCGATCAGGTGGTCGCGCGCCAGCTTGACCAGCTTGACATTATCGGTCGCGACATAGGGCACGCCGGGCGGATACGCGTCCTCGTTCGCATAGGAACCGCCGACGCCGACCACCGGCACCGTGCAGCCGGATAATGCCCGGACGACGGCCGGGTCGTCGAAATCGGCGATGACGCCATCGCCCTGCCAGCGATCCATTCCATTCAGGCGCAGGCGGAAATCCTCTTCCAGAAATAAATCCCAGGCCACGCGCGTACCGCCCAAATGGCCGGCAATTCCGGCAATCACATCGCGATCGAAGGTTTTGTTTCCGTTGAATAGCAGCGCTATCCGATAGGCTTTCGTCGTTTTCACTCTTGTCGTCTCCTGTGAAACTATTTTTATTTTGTTTCCGGGCTAAACGGGCCCGGCATGGCATGTTTAGTAAACAGCTCAGTAAACAGATAACGCAGCAACAAGGAGATCAGGCAGCGCAATGCCCGGCAAAGCGGGGCAAACAATGGATGGTGTTTTCCAGACGGCGGGAAGATGCGCTCATTGCGAGCGCGCGGCTGGAATGGGTTGGGCACGGGACATGCGCAGTCATGGGATGGTTCCTCGTAGCGTGACCGGGGTGCCGGTGGCGGCGCCCCTTCAGCTCAAGAATAGGATCCCACCCCGGGGCGCCTATAACGTCAGCAAGCGGATTTCTTTCACCGTGCAAAAAGTACGATCAGTTTTGCAGGGAGTGGAAGGCTGGATCAGCCGTTTCCCACCTTTTTTGGCCGTGACTCGGCGTCGATGGACGGCTGGCCAGGTGCCAGCGTCCGGAATGCCTTCGGCGTGCAACCGTACTCTTCCTTGAACAAACGGTTGAAATACGACACGTTGGCATAGCCGACCGAATAGGCGATTTCCGCCACGGTCGCGGTGCTTTTTTCCGTGAGCAGGCGCGCCGCTTCGGTCAGCCGCAATTTATTCACATAACCGGTGAACGTCATGCCGAGTTCCGTTTTCAGCAGCTCATTCACTTTATTCCGGTTGGCACCGGTGCCGGCCACCACGCTTTCCAGTTCCAGTTCGGGATTCGTGTAATTCGTCGCGATATATTTCAGCACCGTCGCGCTTTCCTCGTCCCGATATGGCTGCACGGTTAATTGGCGGTAAGCGACCAGCGGCAGATCCTTTTTCAATCTGGAATTCAGGCTGGCGGCCAGGGTCCTTGTATGGGTCCGGAAAAACCAGATGCCGAACATGATCCAGCCCGTTACGAGAATCACGGCAAGCGCGCCGATATACCGGTAATCCTGCCTGTGCAATTTGATATTGCTGATTTCCACGTGCGCATCGAGGTCGAATGGCGTTCGCGAACTCGAACCGAAGGAAAACTGCGCCACCTTGTCGAGCTGGTAATCCTTGGACGACAGCGGCAGTTTCATCATCGACAGCCACCAGTCGGGGACGGTCAGCCGCCGGATGTCGATGGACACGGGCACGCCTTGTTCGTTACAAGGAAAGAACGTACCGGGCGACCGGTAGGTGAGGTACTGGCCCGGGACCGAGATCTTGTCGTCGAACACGGTCATGCCCAGCATCATCGGATAGGCGGGCAAGCAGCGCGCGGTGAACGTGATGGTCTCGTATCCCCGCAGGTCGACCGTGGCCAGGTTGCCCTTCGCGTCCTTGGCCATGAACCGGATGCCGGCAAACGGAAACTTGCCGTCGTGCGTCAGGCGGTAGTCGAAGGATACCGCGCCGGGTCCCGCACCGCGCAGATTGACTGCCGACGTGCCGTCCAACTCCTTGTCGGACACGGCGACGGGGTCCCAGCGGATGCCGTCCCGGAGCGCCGGCGACAACGTATAGGTCGGCTGGCTCAGGAAAATGAACAAGGCCGCGAGCAGCGCATCCACGACCAGCAGCGCGATCAGAAAGAGCAGCGACTTCTTGTAAAACTCTTGCATGGTCGTACGGCCGTTGAGTGATCTTCGATCGCTCCGATCATAACAGCCCGGTCAATACGAAGGCAAAAAAAGGGGCGGCCCAGGGCCGCCCCATAAAACCTACCATGCCAGGCGGTAGGAGACTACCCAGCCATTGTGGAAGCCATGACGCGCCGCCGCAATTGTGAAAAATGCCAGCACCCCATACGAAATTGCCCAACCTCGACACCTACGACAAATCGTATGGCAGGAAGCGAATTTCGTAATTGCCCGACCCTGTCCCGACACGTCAGAATGCATGACTATCCAGACCTCTATCCATAAGAAAGGCTACGAATGTTCACCCGGAGACTCCTCCCACTCGCGCTGGCGTGCGCACTCGCAGGCGGCGCATGCGCCCCCGCCGCGGCCGCCCAGCCGGACTTCCCGACCGTCCTTTACGGCGCCGCGTACTATCACGAATACATGCCCTACGAGCGGCTGGACAAGGACGTCCAGATGATCAAGGCGGCCGGCTTCAACGTCGTGCGCCTGGGCGAATCGACATGGAGCCTGTGGGAGCCGGAGGACGGCCGCTTCGAGACGGCGTGGATGGACCGCGTCGTCGACGCGATGGGCAAGGCCGGCATCAAGGTCATCATGGGCACGCCCACCTATTCGATCCCCGCGTGGATGGCGCGCCAGCATCCGGAAATCCTGGCGACCAAATTCAACGGCGCGAAGAACACGTACGGCATGCGCCAGAACATGAATACGGATTCTCCCGCCTACCGCTTCTACGCGGAGCGCCTGATCCGCCGCATCGCCGCGCACTACAAGGACAACCCGAACGTCATCGGCTGGCAGGTCGACAACGAGACGGGCAGCTACGGCGCCGCCAACGACGACGTCTTCATCCGCTTCCAGCACTACCTGGAAAAGAAATTCGGCACGCCGGAAAACCTCAGCCGCGCCTGGTTCCTGAACTACTGGGGCCAGGACCTGCATTCGTGGACCGACCTGCCCCGGCCGGACGGCGCCCAGAGCACGGGCTACAAACTGGAATGGTCGCGCTGGAGCCAGATGCGCGTGACGGACTTCCTGCACTGGCAGGCGCAGCTCGTGCGCGAATGCGCGGGCCCGCGCCAGTTCGTCACGCACGATTTCGCCGGCTCGCTGCACGGCGACGTCAACGAAAGCGCCGTCGCGCAGAAGCTCGACGTCGCCGGCGTGAACATCTACCACTGGGGCACGCAGGACCAGTACAACGGCGCTGCCCAGAAGCTCGACGGCGACTTCACGCGTTCGCTCAAGGGCGGCAACTTCCTCGTCACGGAAACGAACGCGCAGACGACCGACTGGAGCTCCTCGTTCCAGTACCCGCCGTACGACGGCCAGTTCCGCCAGGACGTCTACACGCATTTGTCCAACGGCGCCAACATGGTCGAATACTGGCACTGGGCGTCGATCCACGCGAACCAGGAGACGTACTGGAAAGGCGTCCTCTCGCACGACCTGGAGCCGAACCGCGCCTACGCGGAAATGAGCCGCACCGGCAAGGAACTGCAGAAGATCGGCCAGCGCCTCGTCGACCTGCGCATCCACAACGACGTCGCGATCCTGTGGAGCCGCGATTCGCTCAATGCCATCAACGACATGCCGTTCGCGAAGCAGTCGCAATGGGGCTCGGCGGGCAGCAACGCCGACTACGGCTCGGAAGTGCGCCAGATCCACCGCGCGCTGTACGACCTGAATGTCGGCACCGACTTCGTGTTCCCGGACACGGCCGACCTGTCCGCGTACAAGGTCCTGGTCGTGCCGTCGCTGTACATCGCGGACGACGCGCTGCTGCAGCGGATCGCCGAGTTCGTGCGCAAGGGCGGCCACGTCGTGATGGGCTTCAAGAGCGGCTTCGCGAACGAGAACGCCGCGGTGCGCTGGACGATGGCGCCGGGTCCCCTGCGCCAGGTGCTCGGCTTCCACTACCAGGAATTCTCGAACCTCGCACAACCGCTCGCGCTGAAGGGCGACCCGTTCCAGGCCGGCGACGACAACAAGGTGCGCCACTGGGCCGAGTTCCTGCAGCTGGATACGGCGAAGGCGCTCGCCTGGTACGACCACCCGTTCTTCGGGCGCTGGCCGGCCATCACGGCGAACCAGTTCGGCGCGGGCAAGGCCGTCTACGAAGGCACGTATTTGTCGGACAAGCTGCAGAAGGCCGTGCTGCAATCCGTGCTGCAGGAGAAGGGCCTGATCGGGCCGGACCAGCAACTGCCGTCGCACATCCAGGCGCGCACGGGCGTGAACCGGTTCGGCAAGACCATCCGGTATTACTTCAACTACTCGGGCAGCCCCGCGACGTTCACGTACCGCCACAAGACCGGCACAGACCTGCTGACGTCCCGCGCCGTCAAGGGCGACGAGACCGTCACGCTGGCGCCGTGGGATCTCGCGATCGTCGAGGAGAACTGAAAAGGAGCCTCGGAAAACCGTCGCGAGCGGCAGCAATGTTGTCCGAGAAGCGCAGCTGTACGAGTAGTACAGCGAGCATCGCAGGGCAACAGTGCAACGCGCAGCAGGTTTTACGACGCTCCTTAACGGAACAGCAGCTGGGCGTAGTGATACAGGTTTTCCGCCCAGCTGTCCCGGTCATGCCCATACCCGTCCACGTTCCACACGTGGGCGACGCCCTGCTCGCGCAGCTGGCGGTGCACGCCCTGCGCGACGTTGATCAGTCCATCGCGGTTGCCGCACGACAGATACACCAGTTTCAGCTTGCCCTTCGCCTGCGCCGCCTCACCCGCCAGCTTCGCGGGCGCTTCCGTGTTCGGCGCCGGCGAGAAACCCGCCACCCAGTTGAACGCTTCCGGATGCCCCAGGCCGAAATTCAGCGCCTGCCCGCCGCCCATCGACAGGCCGCCGATCGCGCGGTGCGCGCTGTCCTTCAGCGTCGGATACGCGGCGTCGACGGCGGGAACCAGTGAATCCAGCAGGTCGCGCTCGAAACGCGCGAAGCCGGCCGCGTTTTCCGGCGTGAAGACCTTGTTCTCCGGCGGCGCGCGGTCGTCCGCCAGTGCGCGGCCGTTCGGCATCACGACGATCATCGGCACGATCTTGCCGGCGGCCGCGAGGTTGTCGAGGACGTCCTGCGCGCGCACATAGCCGCGCCACTCGTCCTGGTTGCCGCCGATGCCGTGCAGGAGGTACAGCACCGGGTAGCGGTGCGACTTGTCGTAACCGGGCGGCAGCCAGACGTTCGCCGTGCGGCGCTTGTTCGTGACGCTGGACGCGTAGGTGAACGTCTCCACCTTCCCTTGCGCGCGGCCCGGCTGCGCATCCGCGAATCCGGCGGGCGGCGGCGCGAACGCGCGCACGTCGTCGGCGGCGAGGACGATAGTGCGCGCGAAATTGGCGCGCGCCGTTTCTGCGCTGACCTTGGCGTTGTCCTTGGCGCCGACGTCGGTGTCCTGCGCCTGGGCGGCGGCGCACAGGAGGGCGGCCGCCATGGCGGCGGCAAGCTGAATCTTCATGTCTCGGTTCCTGAATGGATTATTGTTGGATTGTCACGGCCCGGCCATCGTACACGAGATCGGCCGCCTTGCCCTCCCGGCCGACGATGACGACCTTGAACCGGCGCCGCGCCTGCATGCCGGGGAACGCGCCGCGGCGCTGCGCGATCGTCAGCTTGTGTGCCGCGTCGTCCCAGTGCATGCCGGTCAGTGCGTATTCGCCGCGCTCGTAGCCCCAGCCCTCACCGGCGTCCTCATAATACGTGTAGTCGCCGTCGGCGCCCGGGTAGATCCGCAGCTCGATCGGCGCATCGGGCCGTTCCGACGCATATTGCACGACGGGGCCCAGCGGGACGATGCTACCCGCCCGGACGTGCACCGGCATGCGGTCGATCGGCGCGGCCACCGCGACCGTGCGGCCGCCAGCCAGCCGCTCGCCGGTCCGGAAATCGAACCACGTGCCCGCCGGCAGATACACGTCGCGCGTGCGCGCCGCGCCCTCGATCGGCCGGGAGCCGGGGGCGAAATACATCGGCGTCGTCACGGGGCTCACCATGATGCCGTCGCCGAACAGCATCTGCGACTTGAGGTCGTGCGTGCGCGGGTCATTTGGGAACGCGAACGCCACCGGACGGATGAACGATGCGCCGCGCAGGTGCACGAGGCCGGCCTGCGAATAGATTGCCGGCAGCAGGCGGTAGCGCAGCTGGATGGCATCCACGATCGCGTCATAAAACGGCGTGCCCGGCGCGCCGAAGTGCCACGGCTCGCGCGGCGTGTCGGTGCCGTGGCTGCGGAACATGGGCAGGAAGACGCCGAGCTGCAGCCAGCGCGTGTAAAGCTCGCGGTAGCCCAGGTCGGCGGCGCCCTGGTCGAAGTCGCCGGCCATGAACCAGGGCCGGCCGCGGGCGACGAAGAATCCTCCGATGTCGAACGTGACGTAAGGGTTGCCCGATGCGCTGTAACTCTGGACCGCCGCGACCTGTTGCGCGAACACGGACCACGTGGCCGAGATGTCGCCGGTCCATGCGACGGCTCCCGCCGCCTGGCTGCCGGGATAGGCGGACCGCGTCAGGTTCACGAGGCGTTTGCCGGGCGCGTGCCTGCGCCAGTTGCGCATGAAATGCTGCGCGTCGACGAGCGCGTACGCGTTCAGGTACTGCGGATCCATGACGCGCGCCAGGCCGTCGACGTTGACGTCGTCCGCGCGCCCGGAACGCTTGGCATCCCACGTCCAGTCGGCGACTTCCGGCTCCGTCGAGTCGCACCACCACGCATCGATGCCGTGCCGGCCCAGGTATTTCCACACGTTGCTGAAATAGACGTCGGCCGCCTCGGGACGGAAGAAATCGACGTACGGCGTGCCGCCGCTCAGGTAGCCGCCGTCCTTCAGTTCCTTGCCCGGTGCATCGAGCGGGCTCGGATTCGGCCAGATCGAGATCATCACGTGCGCGTTCTCATCGTGCACGGCCTTCGTCATCGCCGCGATATCGGGATAGCGCGCCGCTTCCGGCACCGGGCTGCCCCAGTGGTCCGGCGTCCAGTAATTCCAGTCCTGCACGATGAGGTCGAGCGGGATGCGGCGCTTGCGGAATGCCTTCACCGTCTCGACGACTTCGTCCTGCGTCTTGTAGCGTTCCTTCGACTGCACGTAGCCGTACGCCCAACGCGGCAGCATCGTCGCGGCACCCGTCAGCTCACGGTAGCCTTCGACCGCGCCATCCATCGACGGCCCCAGGATGAAGTAGTAATCGAGATCGTCCACGACGTCGCTCGTCACCTGCATTCCCGTCTTCCCGTCCGCGAACGTCATGGCGCTGTACGTGTCGAACAGCACGCCGTAGCCGCGCGTTGACACGACGAACGGGATCGCGATGCGCAGGTTGTGCTGGTACAGGCGCCTGGTCTTGCCGCGCAGGTCGAGGTCGGCCGTCTCGTCGAAGCCCAGGCCGTACAGCGCTTCGTCGTCGCCCAGGCGGAACCGCGCCGTCGCCTTCCACGCGTCGCGGTCCTTCATTTGCACATACTTGCCGGCCACCTGCCGGTCGCCGTCGACCGTCTTGACGGTGGACACCGTGGCCGGATCGGGCGTCGACTTGAACACGGCGACGCGGTCGAACGCACGGGGCGCCGCATCGTCTTCGCGCAGCAGCACCGCGCCGGCCGCGTTGCGGAACGCGAGCGCGCCCGTCTTCCGGTTCACCGCGACGCCCGCCTGCGCCGAGCGCAGGATGCGGGCCTCGCCCTCGTCGCTGGCCGTGATCGCCCCCGGCTTGGCGGCGACCGGCACTCGCATGAGGTGGGCGGACGTCGACCAGTCCCCATTGCGCGTCGCCGTGACGTGCACGATGCGGTCGGTGACGAATTCGACCTTCACGCGGGTGTCGTCCACCCGGTATTCGATGCCGCTGCCGGACTCGCGCACGTCCCGGATCGCCGCGAACGCGGCGTCCCGGCACAGCAGCAACACGCACGCCGCCAGCGCGGCCCGCAGCGGCCGCCGCATCATTGCGCTCCTTGCGTCAGCGTGACCACGGCACCGCCGGAACCGGCGAGCTTGAGCTGCAGGCGGCTCTTGCCCGTCACGCGCGTGGTGCGCGCAGCGAGGTGGTTGCGGTCCTTGCCGTCTTCCAGGATGGCGGCCGAATAATTCGCGCCCGGCGCCAGGAAGTCCAGCGGCACGTCGACGGTGCGGCCCGACTCGTTCGTCATCGCGCCGATGTACCACGTGCTGCCCTTGCGGCGGGCGGTCACGATGTACTGGCCGATGTCGCCGTCCAGCACGCGCGTCTCGTCCCACGTGGTCGGCACGGCGCCGATGAACTTCGCGCCGTCGGCCCAGGTGCCGTCCGCGTTGCGGTAGGCGTCCGGGCTGTCGGCGACCATGCCGAACGGCGAATCGTACACGACGTACATGGCGACGGCCTGGCCGCGCGTCGTCTGCACGAACGGCTTCACGTTGCGGCGCTGGGCCATGAAGTCCTTCGCCGCGATCGAGCGGAAACCGCCCGGCGTGTAGTCGATCGGACCGAGGATCATGCGCGTGAACGGCAGGGTCACGTTGTGGGTCGCCGTGACGCGTGCGCTCCACTTGTTGTACTCGGCGCCCATCACGCCTTCCTGCGTCATGTAGTTCGGATAGGTGCGCGTGAGGCCGTCCGGCGGATACGCGCCGTGCAGGTCGACCATCAGGTGGTGCTTCGCGGCCTTCGACAGGATCTTGTGGTAGAAGGCCACCATGTCCTGGTCGGTGCGGTCCATGAAGTCGACCTTGACGCCCTTGATGCCCCACGATTCGTACAGTGCGAACGCGTCGTCCATCTGGCGGTCGAGCTGTTTCCACTGCAGCCAGACCCACACGCCGATGTTCTTCTGCTTCGCGTACTTGATGATCTCCTGCATGTCCATCGCGGGGACCGGCTTCAAGGGATTGGACGGCAGCGGTTGTTCGGAGCTGCCTTCGTACCAGCCTTCGTCGATCAGGATGTAGTCGAGGCCCAGGCTGGCCGCGAAGTCCGTATAGGCTTTATAGGTTGCGGTGTTGACGCCGGCGCCCGGCATGTCGACGGCCCAGCCGTTCCACCAGTCCCACGATGCCTTGCCCGGCTTGATCCAGCTGGTGTCCGCGATCGTCGACGGGCTGCCCAGCGTCGCGATCAGGCTGGATTGCGTCAGGCCGCCCGGCGTGTCGGCCACCATCACCACGCGCCACGGCGTGGCGAGGGGCGCGTCGGCCAGCATCGTGCGCACGGCCGGACCATGCACCTGCACGTCGCCGTCGTAATGCGGCGCCAGCACGACCGCGACGCCCAGGCCGCCGTCGCCGCGGCCGGAATAATACGCGCCGGCATAGCCGCGCTTGTCCGCTTCGGCGATGGCGAACGTGGTCTTCTTGTTGCCCGTCTTGCACACGAGCGGTGCGTCGAACGTGTGGTGCGGACGGATCGTCGATGCCGGCACGGGGTCGAACTCGCCCTCGTGCGAGCTGTCGAAGCGGCCCGGATTGAAGCCCCAGCAGCGGTAGTCGGCCGGGAAGTCGAAGCGCGTGGCCTCGCCGTTGATGCCCAGGTCGGCCACCTGCTGGCGCGGCAGCACGTAGCGGAACGCGACGCCGTCGTCGTAGGCGCGGGCGACGAGATTGACCTTGACCGGCTTGTCCTTGCCGGCCAGTTGCAGCTCGACCTGGCTGTAGCGGTCCGCGACGCTGGCGGCCTTGCCGGCAACGGGGTGCCACGTCTCGTCGACGGTCTTGTTCTCGACGCCGGTGACGCGCAGGGTGGTGCCGTCCAGCGCGCCCTGGGTCGTGGAGAGGCCGAGCGGGGATTGCGCGATGACGGTCACGCCGTCGCGGATGACCGTGTAGGCCAGCTGGCCGTCGGCGGCGGTGAGTTCGATGCGGGTGCGGTGGTCCGGCGACACGACCGTGTACGGCGCGGCGGCGTGCGCCGGCATGGCGGCGGCGATGGCGGCGAACGCCGGGATCAGGTGTACGTGTTTCATGTTCAGGCGACTTTCAGCGTGATTGCATACGGAAGTGCGGCGCGTTCGCGCGGCAGCGTGACCTGCAGGCCCTCGGCCGTCTGGTGGAACGCGAGCACGCCGCCGCCCACGAGTTCGACGCGGGACACGGCCTTCCTGAGGTGCTCGCCGCCGGCGCGCATGGCCTTGATGGTCACGGTGCCGTCTTCCGGCCAGCCCATCACGAACGCGTACACGGCGTCCTTGCCGGTCGTGAAGCGGATGTCCGCGGCGGAGAACGGCTTGCCCTTGCCTTCGTTGAAGCCGGGGCCGGACATCGGCGCCGCGGCCGCCTCCGCCACCGGGCCTTCGCCGTACAGCGCCCACGGGCGCGAATCGTAGATGCCTTCGCCGTTGACGGCCATCCAGCGGCCGATTTCCTCGACGATGGCGCGTTCCTGCTCGTCGATCGTGCCGTCGCCGCGCACGGGCACGGACAGCAGCAGGTTGCCGTTCTTGCTGACGATGTCGATCAGCGTGTGCACCACGGTCTGCGCGCTCTTGTACGCCTTGCGGTCGTAGATGCGGCGGTCATAGTGCCAGCTGCCGATGCAGGTGCAGGTCTGCCACGGCAGCGGTTCGATGCGCGGGCTCTGGCCCCGCTCGATGTCCCACACCATCGACTTGCGCTGCACCTCGTCGAGGATCTTGCCGTTGACGACGGCTTCGACCTTGCCGTGCTTCGCGACGCTGCGGTTGTACATGTGCGCGGCCAGGCGCATGCCGATGTCGCTGACCGGATACAGGGGCAGCACCGTGTCGTCGTAATACACGAGGTCCGGGTCGTAGTTGTCGAGCAGGTCGACGGTGCGGTTGTACAGCTTGTCCGCATACGCCTTGTCCGGCGGGAGCACGCCGCCGCCCCATGCCCAGCGCTGGTCGGTGCTGCCGCCGTCGCGGCTGACTGGGTGGTTCTGCGCGTACAGCGCCTGCGGATCCAGCCCGTTCCACCACTGGCCTTTGCCGTCGGCCTTCTTCAGCCGGCCGTCGTACGGCACCCCGGCCAGCGGGCCGGTCTTGTCGGCGCCCTGCGCCGTCTCGTACCAGTTCCATGCGTGGGCCGCGTGCACGGACACGCCGAAGCGCAGGCCGTGCTTGCGGGCCGCGTCGCGCCAGCCGCCGACCAGGTCCTTGCCCGGCCCCAGCTTCGTCGAATTCCACTCGGGCTGGTAGCGGCTCTTGTACAGGTCGAAGTTGTCGTGATGGTTCGCCAGTGCGACGAAGTACTTCGCGCCGGCCTTCTTGTACAGGCCCACGAGTTCGTCCGGATTCCAGCGCTGCGCCTTCCAGCGATGGATCACGTCCTTGAAGCCGAACTTCGACGGATGACCGTATTTCGCGACGTGGTATTGATAGTGATCGCTGCCCTCCTCGTACATGCCGCGCGCGTACCAGTCGCCGTGCTCCGGCTCGCATTGCGGGCCCCAGTGCGCCCAGATGCCGAACTTGGCGTTGCGGAACCAGTCCGGGGTTTCGTATCTGGACAGCGAGGGCCAGGTCGGTTCGAACGGGCCGGTTGCCATGGGCACGCGGGCGCCGGCGGCGCCGGCATACGGGGACACGGCGAGCGCCGGGATGGCGGCCGCCATGTGCTGCAGGAGTTCACGTCGTTTCATCGGTATCTTTCCAAGGTAGGTGACGGCCGCTCGACAGGCGGCTCTTCGACTATCCACGGGATGGTGCCCGTGGCCCCGGACGCCCGCAATTATCAAATCTGCCAGAAGCCATTACGATTTTCGTATAGGTTCGCCGGTAATTTGCGCCAGGAGTTCGGCGTGGTCCGGCATCGCGCCGACCACCTGCCGGATCGTCGCGTGCACCTTGCGGAAGTGGTCCAGCAGGCGCGGCTGGTCCATGCGGTCGAGCAGCGGGTCGGTCCGCTCGGGGCGGATGCCGTGGCCCAGCATCATCGACGCGTACGAATCGGCCTGGAACCCTTCCTTGTCGTAGATGGTGATGCGGCCGGACGTGCGGAACAGGTCGATCTGGTGCTGCAGCGTGTCGGGGATGGGCATATTGGCGCAATAGCGCCAGAACTCGGAATCGGTGCGGTTCGTCAGCTTGTAGTGCAGGACGATGAAGTCGCGCACGAATTCGTAGCGCTGCGCGACGAGGCGGTTGAATTCGTCGGCGAGTTCCGGATTGCAGTCGCGGTCCGGGAAATACTGGATCAGCCAGCCGACCGCCAGTTCGATGATGTTGATGCTGGTCGATTCGAGCGGTTCGAGGAAGCCGCTCGACAGGCCCACCGCCACGCAGTTCTTGACCCACGACTTGCGCCGCCGGCCCGTCGTGAAGCGCAGCTGGCGCGGCGCGTGCAGCGCCTCGGTGTCCAGGCCGTCCAGCAGCACGCGTCCCGCCTCGTCGTCCGACATGAACGCATTGCAGTACACGTGGCCGTTGCCGTTGCGGTGCTGCAGCGGGATGCGCCACTGCCACCCGGCCGGCTTCGCCGTCGAGCGCGTGTATGGCGTGAGCTTGTCGGCCAGCGCGCTGGGCACGGCCTGGGCGCTGTTACAGGGCAGCATGGCGCTCCAGTCCTCGTAGCCAGCCTGGTACACGCCTTCGATCAGCAGGCCGCGGAACCCCGTGCAGTCGACGAACAGGTCGCCCTCGATGCGGCGGCCGTCCTTCAGCTGCAGCGCGGTGATGAAGCCCGTCTCCGGGTGCTGCTCGACGTGGCCGACCGTGCCCTCGACGCGCTGCACGCCGCGCGCCATCGCGTACTCGCGCAGGTACAGGGCATACAGGCCCGCGTCGAACTGGAAGGCGTACGAATACGCATTGGTGGGGCCGGGCTGGTCGCCGTGCGGCGGCACGAACTTGTTCTGGTGGGCCATCGCCGTCGAGATCGACCATTCCTCGTACGACGGCATGTCCGGATTGTCGCGCGCGAGATGCAGCCAGACCATGAAGGCCGGGCGGTTTTCGATGGCCGGACCGAAATCGCTGAAGCCGTGGAAGAACCGGTTGCCGAGATGGCCCCAGTCGCGGAAGTCGATGCCCAGCTTGAACGTGGCCTTCGTGCGCCGCACGAAGTCGGCGCCGTCGATGCCGAGCGCGTGGTTGTAGTAGCGGATCGTCGGCAGCGTGGATTCGCCCACGCCGACGGTGCCGATCTCCGGCGACTCGACGAGGACGATCTCGCAGGACGCGCCCAGCTTCAGCGCCAGCGGCGCGGCGGTCATCCAGCCGGCGGTACCGCCGCCCACGATGACGATTTTACGAATGGCCTTGTCGGGCATAATTTTCTCCAGTTCGGAAACGCAAAAACCTCCCGCGACCGGCCGGGTCGCGGGAGGCGTATGACTCACGGGGCGGCTATCAGAAAGTGTAGCCCATCCGCACCGTGTAGCGGCGGCCCGTGTAGAACGTGCCGCGTTCCATCATGCCGATATTCTGCTGCATGAACTGCTTGTACAGCGCATTGGTCAGGTTGGACGCCTCCACCGAGATGTTCAGGTGCTCGTTGACGTTGTAGTGGACGCCGGCGTCCAGCTGGCCGTAGGCACCGCCCCAGACCGGCAGCGCATAACCGACCGAACTGCCCTGGTGGTAGGTCGGGCTGTCCGGATTGCCGTCGATACCGTCGCTGCCGGTCGTGCCGAAGGCGTTGACCGCCTGCAGGTACTTCGTGCGCCAGCTGTAGGCCAGGCGACCGGACCACGGGCCCTTGTCGTACAGCAGGGCCAGGTTGTACGAGTTCTTCGACAGCCCGATCAGCGGCGTGTTGTCCGCGTTCAGCAGGCGGCCGTCCGTGTCGCAACCGGAGAGATCGCGGGCCAGGTTCGCGTTCAGCGTGCCCTTCGGCGTGCACCAGCCGTTCACCAGCGACTTGCCCATGTTCTGGCGGCTGTCGACGTACGTGTAGTTGGCCGACACGCCGAAGCCGGACAGCAGGCCAGGCAGCTTGTCGAAATACTGCTGGTAGCCGATTTCCGCGCCGTTCAGGCGGCCCGACGCGCCGTTGACCGGCGACGTGATCAGGAAGTCATGCGGCGTTCCCGTCGTGTCGTTCACCGTGTACGCCGACGTCTTGCCGATGATGATGTCCTTCAGGCGCTTGTTGAACAGGGCCAAAGTCAGCGAGTTGCCCTTGCCGAAGTAGTACTCGGCCGTCAGGTCGAAGTTGGTCGACGTGACGGGCTTCAGCACCGGATTGCCGCGGGCGGTGCCCTGGTAATCGATCGAGTCCACCACCGACTGGCCGTTTTCCTGGTGCGTGTTCACCTTCTGTTCCAGCGTCGTGTAGGCCTGCATCTGGTAGAAGTCCGGACGCGTCATGCCTTTCGAGTACGCGGCGCGGAACTGCAGCTCGTCGCTGGCCTTCATGCGCAGGTTCAGGCTGGGCAGGACGTTCGTGTACTTGTGGTTGAAGTCGCGCTTGTCCGCCAGGCGCGGGATCAGCGGCACCACCGGCAACGGGTTCTGCGGCGGATCGAACAACGTATAGCCGGTCGCCGCCATGTCGGTGCGCACGACGCGCACGCCTACGTTACCGTCCACCGGGAAGCGCAAGGTGTCGACGCCGAAGCGCAGCTGCGCGTACGCGGCCTTGGTCTTCTCATGCTGGCCGTTCAGTCCCTTGTCGTCGCCGTAGGCGGCCGGGTTCCAGGTTTGCGAGCACGGTTGCTTGCAGACCGCTTGCGTGTAGCTGTGCAGGGTGGTGAAGGACGCCGGCGGGCCGCCCGCCAGCAGCCCCTGGTTCGGGACGACGACGGCCGGCGGCATCCCGGCCTTGCCGCCGAAGAAGTTTGCGAACTGCGCCGTCGCGACGTCGTTCGGCATGCGCAGGTTCGGCTTGCTCAGCCAGGCGAAGTCGGACAGCGGTTGCCAGCCGTTGCCGGTGGTGTCGACCGACCACGTCTGCGAGATCTGGGCCCAGTCGCTGTCGTGCGTCGAGCGCGTCATCGCGTCGCGGTTGGTGAAGCGCACGCCGAAACGCAGGTCGTTCAGCACGGTGCTGTCGAACGTGAACTTGGCGTCCAGACGCGCCGCGTTCTGGGTCGCGATCGACTCGTCGCGGTGTTCCTGGGTGAAGCTCCAGTAGTAGTGGTTCGGATCGGCCAGGTAAGCGGTGTCCGCGGCGTCGAACGACAGCGTCGGCGGCGACGTGGTCACGTTCGTGGTCAGCTTCGGCAGGAACGTGCCGATACCCAGCGTGTTGTCGTACCCCACCGACGAGGCGGAAGTGTGCTGCAGGTCGGCGGTCAGGGTCCACTGGTCGGTGGCGCGCCATTGCGTGTTCCAGGCGATGTCGGTCGTATCGGACTTGCGGGCCGCGACGCGGCTCTGGGTACCGATGCTGACGCCCGGATTCGACGGATCGCGCACGACGCCCCGCAGCAGTACGCCGCGGCTGTCGAATTCGGCGCCGGCATCCAGCATCGCCGCGGACGGGGGCGTGTTCTGGGACACCGACGTTTCCGTCGTGGTCATGTCGTACTTCGAGCGGAAATAGGTCAGGTAGGACGACAGCTTGTCCTTCTTCCACTGCAGCGCGCCGTACAGGCCGTCGCGGTCGCGGTCGAAGTTATTGGTGGTCCAGCTGGCACCGTTCGTGATCCAGCGCGTGGCGCCGCTCTTGTCGCCCACGACGGCATCGGTGCGCGGGATGTACGGGCTGAGGCTCGTGCCGTCGCTGCGCGTGCGCATGCGCGAATGGGCGACGTCGACCAGCGCACCGAACTGGCCGTAATCCGTGTTCCAGCGGTTGGACAGCAGGCCGGAGAACGCCGGTGCATTCTTGCCGCGCAGTTGCGAACGCGACGCTTCGACCGACACGGCGCCCTTGCTGCCCTTGTAGTCGAACGGCAGCGCGGTACGCAGGTTCACGAGGCCGCTGATGCCGCCTTCGATCTGCTCGGCCGACGGGTTCTTGTACACGTCCAGGCCGGTCATCAGCTCGGGCGGCACGTCCTCGAAACTGAGCGAGCGGCCGCCGTTCGCGGAGAACGAATCGCGGCCGTTCAGTTCCGAACGCACGTACGTCAGGCCGCGGATGGCCACGCCCGTGCCTTCGGCGGCGAAGTGCTGGATGCCGTCGCCCACGCCCTGCTGCGGGTCGACGCGGTTCAGCGTGCGGTCGATCGTGATGCCGGTGACGCGCTGCAGCACCTCGGTCACGGACTTGTCGGGCAGCTTGCCGATGTCGTCGGCGACGATCGAGTCGACGATCTCGTCCGCATTCTTCTTACGGGCGGCGGCCGATTCCAGTGCGGCCCGCTGGCCCACGACGACGACGGTGGTCGTGTCGTCCCTCTTCACGGCGTCGGCCGCGTACGCGCCGTGCGCGAACATGGCCCCGCTGGCCATCAGCACGAACTGCGCTGCCCCGGTCGCGATGGCGGTTCTTTGGAACTGCTTCACTTGGTATTCTCCTCTGCGTTTTTGTGCGTCCGTTCTTATCGGAATGCCGAAAGACGGCATGTACCGCTTAATGGCGGTGCAACAATTTTGATCAGGAGCAACCGGTGGAACAATTGTGAAAATCACCAGCGCGACACATGAAAATTGCGATGTGTATGGCTTGCGCAACGACTTCACTCATGGCGCTGCGGTTTCCTGCACAGGATCGGCGGGCGGGTCCTGCTGCTCCGCCAGCGTGCGGAAGGCCTTCGGGGTGCACCCGTATTCCTCCTTGAACAGCTTGTTGAAGTACGAGACGTTGGCATACCCGACCGAGTACGCGATCTCCGCGACGGTCGTCTCGTTTTTCTCGGTGAGCAGCCGTGCCGCCTCGGTCAGGCGCAGCTTGTTCAGGTAACTGGTGAACGTCATGCCGAGTTCCGATTTCAGCACGTCGTTGACCTTGGTGCGGTTCGTCCCCGTGGCGGCGACGACGCCTTCGAGGTCCAGTTCCGGATTCGTGTAATTCGTCGCGATGAACTTCAGCACCGCCGCCTTTTCCTTGTCGCGGTAAGGCTCCAGCGTCAGCTGGCGGTAGGCGACGAGCGGCAGGTCCTTCTTGAGCTGCGCGTCCACGCTCGCGAGCATCGCGCGCGCGTGGCCGCGGAAGAACCACACGCCGAACGCGACCCAGCCCGCCGTCACGAGGCCCGCCAGCCAGGCCAGGTAGCGGTAGTCGCGGCCACGCAGCGTGATCCAGCTGATCTCGACGTGGGCCGGAACGCCGCGCGGACTCTGCGGCGTCGCGCCGAAGACCATGCGCTCCACGCGGTCGAGCCGGTAATCCTGGCGCGCCAGGTCGCGATGCACCGCGTCGAACCACCATGGGGGTATCGTCAGCCGCGTCAGGTCGAGCGTGACCGGCACGCCCGCCTCGTTGCACGAGAAATAGGTCGTGGCGGGCGGATAAGTCAGGTAATTCCCGCGCTGTGACACGTGCTCGTCGAAGCTCGAGACGATGAACATCATCGAATTGGCGGGCGCGCATTTCGCGACGAACGAGATAGTGCTGTACATCGACAGGTCGGCCTGCAGGGGCCGGCCCTCGCCGTCGCTTGCCAGCAGGTCCGCGGACGCGTTCGGATCCGGATCGGCCGCCGGCAGGTTCAGGTCGAAGCGCAGCTTGTCGCGCGCCGTGGCGTCGACCTGGACCATCGGCGGGTACCACTGCTTCGCCGTGACGCCGACGCGCCAGCGGAGCGCGCCGGCATCGCCGGCATCGCCGGCCTCCCGCGC
This sequence comes from Massilia sp. GER05, assembly GCF_052056005.1. NCBI lineage: Bacteria > Pseudomonadati > Pseudomonadota > Betaproteobacteria > Burkholderiales > Oxalobacteraceae > Massilia > Massilia sp. GER05. Next base: position 5,531,830 of record NZ_CP178858.1, read on the forward strand.
CAGCGGCAGCTGCTGCGACAGATAGCTGCGGTCGACGAGCACGATCGCCAGCAGCGCGTCCGCGAGCACGATCAGCATGAACGCGTACAACGCCTTCTTATAAAACTCTTGCATATGGCATGGTGGGTGATTGTCTCCGGCCGTCACCTCTCATGGGGACGTCGCTGGAATCATAACAGCCCACTCACGCCGGATCGCGGTTTCGTCGCCGCGTTGCAGTTACGCAACGGGGCGACGCTCACCGGTCAGGGCGCCGCGCGCGTGCGCAGGGGCTTGCCGTGGACGTCGTACGACGCCGCTTCCAGGCGCACCGTCGTCTCCTGCGCCTTGTCGTCCGCCGCGCTGGCCGCGAGGATGACCCGGTAGTCGCCCGCCGCCACATTCCACCGCTTCGTGGGCGCGTCGTAGACGGCCAGCAGGCGCGGATCGACGGTCACGGACGCCTGCGCGGCGGCGCCGGGCCGCACGTCCACCTTCGCGAAGCCGCCCAGGCGCTTCGGCGCCTCCCAGCGCGCGCCCACGGGCGCCACGTAGATCTGCGCCACTTCCTTGCCCGCCCGCTTGCCCGTGTTCGCGACGGTGAACGACGCGGTCACGATGCCGTCGCTGACGGTGGCCTTCAGGCCGGACAACGTGAAGTCCGTGTAGGACAGGCCGTGCCCGAACGGGAACAGCGGCTTCAGGCCTTTCAGGTCGAACCATTTGTAGCCGACGGCCGCGCCTTCGTGGTAGTCGACGTCGAAGCGGCGTTCGTTCCCGTCCAGATAACCGTCCAGCACGGGACGCGGCAGTTGCGCCGTCGATGCCGGGAACGTGGCCGGCAGGTGGCCGGACGGGTTGGCTTCGCCGAACAGGATGCCCGCGATGGCCTCGCCGCCGCTCGTGCCCGGATACCACGCTTCCAGCACCGCGGCCACGTTCGACAGCCACGGCATGGCGACGGGGCCGCCCGTCTCCAGTACCACCACCGTGCGCGGATTGGCCGCGGCCACGGCCGCGATCAGGTCGTCCTGGCCGGCCGGCAGGGACAGGTCGGGCGCGTCCACGCCCTCGCCCGTCCACTGGGTCGCGAACACGACGACGGCGTCGGCCTCGCGCGCCAGCGCAGCCGCCGCGGCGCGGTCGGCGCCGTCGGCATACGTGACCGTCGCGCCGGGCGCGCGCCGGCGGATCGCTTCCAGCGGCGCCGACGGGTAATACATGACCGGGCCGGGCCAGGACGTCGGCGCGATGCCCGGCACCGCATTGCCGCCGGCCGGGTACACGAGCGACGAGCCGCCGCCCGCCAGCACGCCCTTGTCCGCGTGGCCGCCGACGACGGCGATCCGCTTCACGGCCGGGGCCAGGGGCAGCGCGCGCGCGGCATTCTTCAGCAGGACCATGCCTTCCTGCGCATCCTTGATCGACACGGCCGCATGGGCCTTGAAGTCGATAGCCTCCGGCGCCGGCGCCACGGGGTGGTCGACGACGCCGTGCTCGAACATCGAGCGCAGGATGCGGCGCGCCATGTCGTCCAGGCGCGCCTGCGGTACCCAGCCGTTCGCGACGGCTTCCTTCAGCGGCGCGCCGAAGTAGTCGGCCAGGTCGAACGGCATGCCCGACTGCTGGTCCAGGCCGGCGTTCGCCGCCGGCACCGTGCTGTGGACGGCGCCCCAGTCCGACATGACCCAGCCCTTGAAGCCCCAGTCGCCCTTCAGCACGTCGGTCAGCAGCCAGCGGTTCTCGCACGAGTAGGCGCCGTTGACGCGGTTATAGGCGCACATCACGGCGCCGGGATTGCCCTCCTCGTTCGCGATCTGCAGCGCCAGCAGGTCGGACGTCACTGCGGCCTGCTCGGAGATCAGGACGTTCAGCGTCGTGCGGCCCGCCTCCTGGTCGTTCAGCGCGAAGTGCTTCAGCGTGGAGACGACGTGGTTCGACTGGATGCCACGGATCTGCGCGCCGACCATGCGGCCGGCCAGCAGCGGGTCCTCGCCGCCGTATTCGAAATTGCGCCCGTTGCGCGGATCGCGCATCAGGTTGACGCCGCCCGCCAGCAGCACGTTGAAGCCATAGGCGCGCGCTTCCGCGCCGATCATCGCGCCGCCCGCGTAGGCGGTGTCGACGTCCCACGTGGCCGCCGTGTTCAGGCCGGACGGGAGCGCCGTCGCCGGGCGCACGTTCGGGCCGGCCTGGCTGGCGACGCCGAGGCCGGCGTCCGTTTCCCACAGGTGCGGGATGCCCAGGCGCGGCACGCCGTAGATGAAACCCGCCGACTGGTCGTGCGACGGCGCCGGGCGCTTCATCTTCTTGCCATCATTGTCCATGCCAAAGTAGCCGAAGACGAGCTTCAGTTTTTCGTCCTGCGTCATTTCGCGCAGCACGAGGGCGGCCCGCTCGTCCGCCGGAAGCTTCGCATTCATCCATGGCTCGGCGGCGAGCACGCTGCCGCAGCAGACGGCGGTGGCGCACAGCAGTGCGATCCTGTTCCTGATGGTGGCGAGACGGTCCACGTGCAGCTCCTCTTGCAAAAAGGGGAGATGGTAGCCGGGTCGGGCCCGGAACGGCACACGAAAATCGCGCGGGCGGCACATGAAATCGCAGCATCGGCAGAAATCATTGCCGCACTCCACCATTTTCATAATTGCGCCGTGCGCGCGCCCGTGACGACAATCCCTTTTATTTCAAGGGGTTTCCCATGCGCAAACTGTTGTTGACACTGTTCTTCCTCGCCGCCGGCGCCCAGGCGCAGACGGCCGTGATTCCGCTCTGGCCGGAAGGCGTGCCGAACGCGAAAGCGAATCCCGGCCCGGAAAAGATCGACGGGACCTTCATCAGCAACGTCTCGCAGCCGTCGCTGACCTATTACCCCGCCGCCGCGGGCCACGCCGCGAAGACCGCGGTCATCATCTGCCCGGGCGGCAGCTACCAGTTCCTGGCGGCGGACCATGAAGGCAGGCAGTACGCGCAGTGGTTGTCCAGCCTTGGCGTCGCCGCCTTCGTGCTGAAGTACCGGCTGGCGGACTACGGCCACCCGGCGCCGCTGCAGGACGTGCTGCGCGCGCTGCGCACCGTGCGCGCGCATGCCGCCGACTACGGCGTGGCGCCCGACCATGTCGGCGTGATGGGCAGCTCGGCCGGCGGGCACCTGGCCGCCAGCGCGGCCACGCTGTTCGACGACCCGGCAGGCCGCACGGGCGCCGCGCTGGATGCCGTCAGCGCGCGCCCCGACTTCGCGCTGCTGGTGTACCCGGTGATCACCCTGATGCCGCCGTTCGCGCACGAAGGCTCGCGCTACGCCCTGCTGGGCGCCCATCCGGCGCCGGAACAGGTGAAGGCGATGTCGGTGGAGACCCGCGTGACCGCGCAGACGCCGCCCGTCTTCCTCGTCCACGCGCAGGACGACGGCGCCGTCCCGGTCGAGAACAGCATCCTGTTCTTCCAGGCCCTCACCCGCGCCAAGGTGCCGGCGGAGATGCACCTGTTCGAGCGCGGCGGCCACGGTGCCGGCATGGGCGCCGGCCACGGCGACTTCTCGCTGTGGCCGAAGCGCGCCGAGGAGTGGCTGCGTGACCGCAAGCTGATCCAATAATCGGCGCGTCGGAATTCGGGGTCAGAGCACCGCCGCCGTGCGGCTCCGGACTCTGACCCCTGCTGCTTAGAACTGCATCCGCAGGCCGAGATTGATGCGGCGGCCGTCGTTTTCCAGCGTGAGGAACTGGCTGTCGTTGTTGGCGTACTCGTGCACCTTGGCGTTCGTCAGGTTGATGGCGTCCAGGTACAGCGACAGTTGCGGGGTCAGGTTGTAGCGCAGGCTCGCATCCGTCTGGCCGTAGGCCGCGCGGTTGCGCGGCAAGGTGCTGCCGCCGCCGCAATCGATGGAGAAGTGATTGCGCCAGTTATAGCTGGCCCGTGCCTGGAACTTGCTGTTCTCGAAGAACAGCGACGCGTTGTACGACTGGCGCGACAGGCCCGGATAGCCGCAGGTCACGGGACCCTCGGACGAATCGCGATTCGCTTCCGCATCCACGTACGTGTAGTTCGCCGTCACGCCGAAGCCTTCCAGCAGCGGATGGATGTTGTCGAACGCGTACTGGCCAGCGAGTTCCGCGCCCTTGATCGTGCCCTTCTGGCCGTTGCGGACACGGGTGTCGTGCACGATCTCGTTCGGGTACTGGGGCAGCTTCGTGTCCTGCAGCGACGTCTCCAGGAAGTCCGACACCTTCTTCATGAACAGGGCGGCGCTGACGTAGTTCGTCTTCGACAGGTACCATTCGTACGACACGTCCAGGTTATTCGAACGCATCGGCTTCAGGTACGGGTTGCCGCCGCCGCTCGTGACATAGCCGGTACGGCCGCCATACGAATTGCTGACGCCCATCTGGTTCAGCGTCGGACGGGTCAGCGTCTTCGACGCGCCGAAACGCAGCAGCATGTCGGACGTGAGGTCGAACTTGAGGTTGGCGGACGGCAGCCACGCGTTGTAGCTGTTGTCGACCGAATTCGTCTGCATCGGGCCCCAGTTCTGGATATAGGTCGTGTCGTTCGGGCTTTGCACGGCCGACAGCAGGATACGGCTGGTGCCCGAGGACTGCGACTTCACGTGCATGTAGCGCAGGCCCAGGTCGCCGGACCAGCCCTCGCCTTCCCACCTCGACTGGACGAACGCGTTCGCCACCTTCTCGCGCACTGCCCACAGCGACGGCTTCGTGTAGTCGATCGCCATCGGGCCGTTCGGGAAGACCGACTTGTCGGCGTAATGGGCCGGGTCGTTCGATTGCGGGATCAGCGACGGCTGGTTCAGGTAAGCCATGTACTCGTACGGATCGAAGCTCAGGAAGTTCGCCGGCACGCCGCCGCCGCTGCCGAACGGATTGCCCAGCGGCGTCACGGTGAACAGCGACGACGGCAGCGACACGTGGTAGCCGGAGAAGGCGTTCCACGAATCGGAGCTCCACTGGATGTGCTCGACCTTGCGCTGCGAGTACGCGGTCCCCATCTGGAGGCCCTTGAACCAGCCCATGTCCGTGTTCCAGGTGGCGTTCAGGCGGCCTTCGTGCAGGTTGTCGTGGTTCGAGGCGATGGTGTTCCCGACCGCGTGGGCGCGCACGGCCGACGGATCTGCGATACCGTCGCCGAAGTTCACGGTCGGCGTCGAGCCGAACGTCAGCACGTCGCCGTTCTTCGGCACCATGCCGGCCACGATCCACAGGTCGGGATAGCCGATCGCCGTGCGCGACGACGACAGGTCGGCTTCCAGTTTCCAGTCCGGCGACAGGTTCCACTTCGAATTCAGGCCGTAGGCCAGCGTGGTCGACAGGCGGTCGCCGCCCTTGACGATCATGTCGTTCGAGTTCGCCTCGGTCAGGATGCCCGCCGCGGCCAGGCCCGGGTTGTTGGCGACGAAGTTCGAGCCCGGACGGTCGAAACCCGTCACCTGGCCGTTCGCGTCGGTCTTCACGTTCAGCTGGGTCGGATTCATCCAGTCGCTGATGGCGATCACCTTGTTACGCTGGTTCAGGCGCGAATACAGGGCGTCGGCCGTGATCTTCCAGTCGCGCGACGGGTTGTACTGCACCGTCGTGTTGGCGACGAGGCGCTTGCGGCTTTCGTCCTCGTTCTGGAAGCCGTAGCTTTGCGGCATGAGCAGCTTCTTCGTCGTGACGTCGGCGGCCGTGAGCCCCTTGGAATTCAGGTTGCCGTTGATCGTCTTCACGTCCAGCAGGTTCCACGCGTCGTTGAGCGCCTTGTACTGGCGCGAGGCGCGGTCCGTGTACGACAGCGAGCCGGACACGCCGAAGTTCTTTTCCGCGTTCGCGTACGAGTACAGGGCGCTGAGGTTCGGCGTGTTCTTGCGCGAATTCGAGTCCCACGAATCCGACACGTTGACGACGGTCGAGCTGCCGGCCTTGCCGGACAGCGGGCGCGCCGTCTGGATGTCGACCGTCGAACCGATGCCGCCTTCCGGCAGGAAGGCCTGCGAGGTCTTGTACACGATGGCCTTGGAGATCAGGTCGGACGACAGCACGTCGAACGAGAACTCGCGGCCGCCCGTATCGCTCGTCATCGTGCGGCCGTTGATCAGGACGTTGTTGAATTCCGGACCCAGGCCGCGCACGGAGATGTAGCGGCCCTCGCCGTTGTTGCGCTGGATCTGCACGCCCGTCACGCGCTGCAGCGACTCGGCGATGTTCGTGTCCGGGAACTTGCCCGCATCCTCCGCCGACACGGCATCGACGACGCCGTCCTGCAGCCGCTTCGTCATCAGCGACGAGCTGAGTGACGCGCGGATGCCGCTGACGACCACCTGCTGCACTTCGCCGCCCGCGGGCTGCGCGGTCGCCGTCTGCGCGCCGGCATAGCCGGTGATGCACAGTTCGGCGATGACCGTCGCGAGTACGGTCTTGCTGATCCGGTTCTTGATCATGTTCTTGTCTCCAATCTCCGTTATTTGAATGTGTGATTCCTGCAAGGCGGCGACAACGTTGTCGCAAAACGGCGCAAAAAGGGGGCTCCGGCGCCGTGATCGCCGTGGTCTTTACGCCCACCGAGTTTTATTGTACGTAGCAGTGCGATCGTTGCCTCTATGGCTTCTTTACGCTCTGGCATGCCAAAAACATATAAGACGATGCGCACCGCATGTGCTTCAGTAGTTGACCGCGTAATCCTTCGGGAACGGGCGGCCTGCAAAGGCCTTCTTCTGCGTCCAGTCCTGGGCGGGGCTCGTCCAGTAGGAGTCCGTCGCCGGCAAGCCCAGCGCGAGCAGGCTTTCGGAGGCGATGTACATGCTGCCGTTGTTCGAATAGATGTCGGCCAGTTCCGGGTGGTGGCCGACGAAGCCGAGGGTCAGGTAGCCGTCCTTCGTGAAGTTCGTCGGGTCCGACCACACGGCCTCGTGCACCGCCTGCATGGCCGCCCTGACCTGCCCCTCCGGCAGGCTGGCCGGCAGCTGCTTGCGCCAGGCCAGCAGCGCGAGCGGCTGGAACACGGCCGTGCGGTACGTGAGCGAGCGGCCGATCGGGGGATACGTGCCCGTCGGCGAAATGAAGCGCTCCAGGTGCTCGCCGTAGCGCTGCATGCGCTTCGTCGCCTGGGCGCGCAGGTCCGCCGGCTTGCCGTTCCAGAACGGCGCATTGTGCCGCTCCAGCACCTCGAGGATCTCGACCAGCATCGGGTACATCACGTACGAGTTGTAGTAATCGAAGTGGAACGTCTCGCCGTCCTTGATCCAGCCGTCGCCCACGTACCACTCGTTCACCTTGCGGATCGCGACGTTCGTGCGCATCGGGTCGGCCTGCTCGCCGACGGCCAGCAGGAACGCCTCGTTCATCGCCGCGAACAGCATCCAGTTGATGTACGGCGGCTCCACGCGGCGCAGGCCCTTGATCTCGGTGACGATGCGCTGCTTCGTCGTGGCGTCGAGCGGATCCCACAAGGCTTTCGGCGCGCGCAGCAGCGCATTCGTGAAATAGGACGAGTCGACGAGCGCCTGGCCATGCTCGCGCCAGGACAGGTAGTCCGGGCTGTTCGGATCGACGGCGTGCGCATACGACTGCAGCGCGAGCTGGCGCAGGCGCGCGCGCAGGCGGCCTTCCGGCGTCGCATCGTCGGGCAGCGCCAGCCACGGCGCGATGCCCGCGATGAGCCGGCCGAAGCATTCCAGGTACGCGACCTGCGGGCTCCGGCCGTCCCACGTGGGGCTCAGCTCCAGCGCGAAGCGTTTTTTCAGCTCGCCCCGCGCCATCGCTTCCAGCACGGGCTCGGCCATCCGGCGCAGCAGGTTCAGCATCCACTCGCGGTCGTTCCCCGCGCGTGGTGCCGGCGTGGCCGCGTGGGCGCCCTTCAGGCCCATGGCACCGGCGGCGGCCGCGAAGCTGCCCATGAAGTGTCGTCGTTTCATGCGTCTCCTTCGTTGATTATTTGTCCACCACCAGGGTATCGCCCACGTAGGCGCGGAAGCGGCGGATGCGTCCCGGCGTGCCGTCCGGTCCCTGGCGCGGCACGTAGCGCAGGCCGGCCACGTCCATGCCGCGTCCCAGGTCGATCACGAGGCGGTGCGGGTACGCGGCCTTGTCCGCCGTGATCCAGTAGTCGCTGTTCTGGCCATTGATCGCGTTCAGCGCCCCGCCGTCCTCCTTCGTCGCTTCCTCGCTGTCGACCCAGGCGATGGTCCAGTTGGACTGGTCCAGCGTCTTGCCATCCTTGTCCAGCAGCGCCAGCTCCGCCACGGCAGCAAACGGCTTGCCGTCGAACGCGTCGAGCGACTCCAGGCAGAACTGGCGGCCTTTCACGGCCGCGGCGAAGCGCACGTCCTGCGTCTGCGAGCCGGGCGCGAATTCGCCTTCGTGCGCCGGCTTCACACCATCCAGCTGCACGCGCGCGGTGCTGGGCGGGCGCGGGAAATCGCGCTCGCGGTGCAGCTGGTCGAGGATCGGCGTTTCCAGGCCGGCGATCGTCGGCGTGCCCTGCCCGCGCGGTCCCGTCAGGTCCAGCACGACGACCTCGTTGCGGCCCTTGCGGATCCACGGTCCCGGCAGATACATCGTCTGCGTGGGGCCGATGCTCCAGAAACGTCCCAGGCAGCGGCCGTTGATCCAGACGACGCCCTGGCCCCACGCCGACATGTCGAGGAACGTGTCCTCCGTGCGCGCCGCATCGAAGCCGCCGCGGTAGAACGCGGCGCCCTTGCCGCGGCCCTTCCTGAACGCCAGCTTCGGCAGCACGCCGTCCGCGTCGAAATCGAGCGCGCGGATTTCCCAGTTTTCCAGCGGCTGCGCGGCGCCGCCTTTCGCCGTGAACGTGACCGGACCATGAATGCCCTTGCGGTCATGGACTTCGGGACCGAAGTTCACGCGCGCGATCGTGTACAGCAGGATCTCCAGCACGGCCGGCTTGCTGCGCGCGGGCACGTCGACCTTGTAGCGGCGGTGGCGCGTGTCGAACGTGCCGAGCTGCCTGCCGTCGAGCGTGACCCACGCGAGGTCGCGCGCACGCGCCACTTCCACGACGCCCGCCGGGCCGGCCGGCAGGGTCACCCGATACGAGACGAGGCCGCGGCTGATGTCGTACTGCTCGATCGGCCGCGGCGACTGGTCCTTGATCATCCGGGCCGGCAGCGCCGATTTGACGGGCACCGATTCCGCCAGCGCGAACGGCGCCACCGTCATGACGGGCATGCGCGGCGGCGGCTCCGGCAGCTTTTCGCCCGCCGCCAGGAACGGCGTCATGGCCGCGCGGTACGCGTCGAACTTCGCGCCGATCCATCCCGCCTCGCTGATCGGCGCGTCGTAGTCATAGCTCGTCGTATCGGGCCGGAACGGGCGGTCGCAACCGCCCCACAGCCCGAACGTCGTGCCGCCGTGCGCCATGTACAGGCTGAACGACCCATTCGCCTTCAGCATCGCGGCGATGTCCTTCGTCGCCCCTTCCACGCCGCCGCGGCGGTGCGGCGATCCCCACGTGTCGAACCAGCCGGAGTAGTACTCGCCGCACATGCGCGGGCCCTTCTGCACGGCGTCCAGCGCCTTGAAGCCGGCCACCGGGTCGCTGCCGAAGTTCGCCACCGAGAACAGTTCCGGAATGTGCGTACGCGCCACGGCATTCGTCGGATTGCACTGAAACAGCGGCACGTCGAAGCCCGCATCCAGCAAGGCCTGGCGCAGCACGCGGAGGTAGCCCACGTCGTCGCCGTAGAAGCCGTACTCGTTCTCGACCTGCACCATCAGGATCGGACCGCCGTGCGTGACCTGCTGCGGGCCGAGCACGCGCCCGACTTCCTTCAGCCAGCGCCGCGCCGGCGCGAGATAGGCCTCGTCGCGCGTGCGCAGGAACGCGTCGCCGTCGTGCTTCAGCAGCCACCACGGCAGGCCGCCCATCTCCCATTCGGCGCAGGCGTACGGACCGGGACGCAGGATCACCCACAGTCCTTCCTGCTGCGCGAGCCGGCAGAACTCCGCGGCGTCGCGCTGCGCGGCCCAGTCGTAGCGGCCCTCTCTCCATTCGTGGTAGTTCCAGAACAGGTAGGCGCACACGGTATTGAGGCCCATCGCCTTGATGGTCTTCAGGCGGTGCGCCCAGTACTCGCGCGGCACGCGGGCGAAGTGCATCTCGCCGCAGCGGATCTGGATCGGTTTCCCGTCCAGCAGGAAGTCGTGGTCGCCGATCGCGAAGCGCCGGGAGGCCGCCGCGTGCAGTGTGCCCGTGAAAGGCAGCAGGGCCGCGCCCTGCAGCAGGCGGCGGCGTTGGAAACTGATGGTCATGTGGTCGTAAGAATAAATGAAGAATCAGAGCTTGCCGCGCAGGCCGAACTTGATGGTGCGGCCGTCATACTTCGCATAGTCCATGCGGGTGCGGTGGCCGTCGCCGTACTGGCCCGTCGCATCCTCGAAGTAATCGTACGACAGCGTGTTGGTCAGGTTCAGCGCGTCGAGACGCAGTTCCAGGTTCTCGGTCAGCTTGTAGCTGATGGTGCCGTCCAGGTAACCGCGGGCGGCGCGCCAGCGAATCAAATCGTCGCCGTTGTTCTTCGGATTGTCGCCGTGCAGCGAGCGGCCCTTGTAGTTGTACGACAGGCGCATCGCCAGCGGGCCGCGCTCGTAATACGTCGTGAAGCTGTACGCGTACTTCGGCACCGAGTTGACTTCGATTTCCTTGCCGGCGTTCGTGATCCATTTCTGGCTGTTGAACGGATCGATGTGCGTATAGCTGGCCAGCGCGCCCAGGCCCTTGAACGGATCGGGCAGGAAGTTGAAGTCCTGCTGGTACGCGAGCTCGTAGCCTTTCAACGTCTGCTGGCCCGCGTTGCCGTAGGTGCGCAACGTCATCGGCAGGTTCGGGTCGACGCGGCCGTTCTTGTCCTGGAAGATCGCGCCCAGCGCCGTATCCGGCAGGCCCAGTGCGCCGAACGTGGTCTGCGTCGTGCTCGACACGGTGGCGTCGGTCAGATCCTTCTTGAAGTACGCGGCCGACAGGAGGCTGCCCGGCTTGAAGTACCACTCCAGGCTCGTGTCGAGGTTCTTCGATTGCTGCGGCTTCAGGTTCGGATTGCCGGCGGTGGCCGTGTTGTCGAACGGGTTCGGGATGACGGTCTGCGCGGCGATGATCGACAGCGATGCGCGGCTGATCGTCTTGCCGTACGACGCGCGCCAGATCAGGTCTTCCGTCAGGTCGTACGCGGCGCTGACGGCCGGCAGCACGTTCGTATACTTGCCGTGTTCCTGGTTCGGCAGGTAGGCGCCGCCCGTGCCCGACTTCTTGTAGTTGTCGATGCCCAGCTTCGTCTGCGCCCAGCGCACGCCGGCGTTGATGCGCAGTTCGCGGGAGAGCACTTCGCCCTTGAAGTCGGACTGCACGAAACCGGTGGTGACCTTCTCTTCCGCGCCGAAGCTCTGCGCCGGCGTGAAGGCGGCAGGCGTGTTGTAGGCCAGCGGGTCGTACGTCGAATACGTGTAGCTGCGCGTGAACGTGCCGAATTGATGCGGCCAGCCGTCGCCCATGTCCAGGTTCGGGATCGGCAGGGCCGACACCATGTTGCTGCGCAGGCCCGCGTCGCCGAACGATTTCAGCTTGGCCACCATGGCGGTCGTGCCGTTGCGCTTCTCGATCGTCTTCGTCGTGTCGACGTACACGAGGCCGCCCTTGAAGTGGCCCGTCCAGCCGCCCCACAGGTCGTAGTCCTGGTCCAGCACGAGGCGCGCCTGGCGGCCCTTGTCCGTCTCGCGCGTCCAGCCGGTGTTGATGTCGAAGCCCGTGAAGTTGGCGGGGTTCGTGTAGTCGACGTTCGACGACATCGACGGGTACACGTGGTCCGAACCGTAGTCGATGGTGGAATCGACGCCGAAGATCTGGCCCGACAGCGTGTCCTGGTAGCTCTTCGCGTCGCTGTTGTTCGCGGACAGCTGGCCGGTCAGCACGGTGCCCTTTTTCACTTCCCAGCGGCCGTTCAGGGCGAGGTAGCCGAACTTCGTCTTGTCCTCGCCGTACGTGACGCCGCTGCTGTACGACGTATTGCCGAAGGTGCCTGTCAACAGGTTCGACGCCGGGTCGATGTGCACGTCCAGCGGCACGAGCCCGTTGTGGCCCGCCTGGCCGGCCGGCGCGGCGCGGTTCGTCGTCTTGCTGTTGCGGATCAGGATGCCGTAATACAGTTCGTCGCGGCTGTTCTGCAGTTGCGAGGCGAGGCCGTCCAGGCTGATATTCAGGCCGCCTTCCTTGTACTGCAGCGACGTCACGAGGCCGTCGCGCGTGCGGCGGTTCTGCGAGCCGTAGAAGCGGTAGATGCGGGGCAGCAGCGCGTTGTCGACCTGGTCGCGGGTATAGCCGGACAGGTTCGCGCGCGGATCGTCGTAGTCCAGCTGCAACGCGAAGTTGCCCAGCACGGGCGAGGCGCTGCCGCGGCGCGAGCTGTTGTAGCCGCCCGTGGCCTCGAAGCCGGAGCGGTTGTTGACGGCCTTCGAGTGCGACGCACCGGCCAGGAAGCCCCAGTTGCCCCACGTGTTCGAATACAGCGCGAACAGGTTCGGATCGGTCTTCTCCGACATCGTGTTGTAGGCGGCCGACACGCCGTAGCGAACGGTGCGCTTCGGATTGTCGAACGGACGCGGTGTCTGCAGGTCGACGACGCCGCCCATGCCGCCTTCCGGCAGTTCGGCCAGCGGGGATTTGTAGAAGTCGACGCGGCCGAACAGTTCGGATGCGAACACGTCGTAGTTGAAACCGCGCGCCGCGCTGCCGATGGTGCTCGTCGACGTCGTGTTGACCGGCGCGCCGTTCAGCGTGGTCACCGTGTATTCGGTCGGCAGGCCGCGGATCGAGATGCGCTGGCCTTCCGCCGAGCTTTCGTCGCGGTTCAGGATCACGCCCGGCACGCGCTGCAGCGACTCGGCCACGTTCGCCTCGGGGAATTTGCCGATGTCCTCGGCGACGATCGAATCGCGCACGCCGATCGCCTGCTGCTTCAGGTTCAGCGCCTTCTGCAGGCTGGAACGGAAGCCCGTGACGACGACGGTGGTCGCGGCGGGCGCGTCCGCGGCCGGCGGTGCCGGTTCGGTGGTCGGCGCGGCGGGCGCCGTCGCATCCTGTGCCAGGGCCTGGTTCCCATAGGCGGCGGCCAGCGCCACCGGCAGCAGCGTGGCGAGCAACTTCTTGTTCATCTTGTCTCCATTCTTGTGTCGTTATTGGAACATGGATGCCGGTCTGGGGCACGACTAACGGTGGTCTTTACGCCGGCTGGTGGTCACGTTACCACAAGCGATTATTAAAGAGCAATAGTGCACGCACGAATCAAATCAGGGCGTAACTCATTGTTTTTATTCGATATAGCCAGCCATTTTGGCAAATTCTGTGTCGTACAACCACGACAGGCATGCCAAACGGTCATACCTTTGACGAATTTTGTGATGTACGTTGTCTCATTTTTCCGTCAGACTTCCCACCATGCGTAAAGTCAGCAAACTCAGTGAAGTCGCCCGGCTCGCGGGCGTGGCCCCGATCACGGCATCGCGCGCGATCCGCGGCGCGGGGTACGTGTCGGCCGAGACGCGCGAGCGCATCATGGCCGCCGCCGCGCAGTTGAATTACACGCCCGATCCGCTGGCGCGCCGCATGCGCGGGGACCGCAGCCGCCTGCTCGGCGTGTTCGTCAACAATTACGGCCCCGTCGTGCTGCACGAGATCATCCGCGCGTTGAGCACGCACGCGCGCGCCCAGGGCTACGACCTGCTGCTGTTCAACGCGGAACGCTTCGACAGCCCGGACCGCATGGCGACGTGCGACCTGCTGGGCAAGCTGTGCGACGGCTTGATGGTCGTGATGCCCGGTGCGGACGACCGCTTCCTGGACGCCATCGAGCGCCAGCAGGTGGCCAGCGTCGTGATCTGCTTCGATGCGCGCCCCCTCGCGGTGCCCGTCGTCGCGGCGGAAAACCGCCTCGGCGCGCGCGTGGCCGTGAATCACCTGCTGGAACTGGGCCACCGCCGCATCGCCTACATCGCCGGCAATCCGGGCACGGGGCAGAGCGCGGAGCGCGAGCGGGGCTACGTCGACGCGCTGCAGGCGGCCGGCATCACGCCCGATCCGGCGCTCGTCGTCAACGGCGCGTTCGTGCAGTCGGGCGGCTATGCGGCGACGGAACAGCTGCTCGCCCTCCCCGTCCCGCCGACCGCCATCTTCGCCGCGAACGACGAGATGGCGTTCGGCGCCATCGACGCCATCAACAGCCGCGGCTTGAAGGTCCCGCACGACATCTCCGTGATCGGCTTCGACGACATCCCGACCGCAAGCTGCGTGTTCCCCAAGCTGACGACGATGCACCAGCCGTTCGATACGATCGCCGCCTATGCCGTGCGCGAAGTGGTGGGCATGATCGCGGGCCAGACGACGGGCCCGGCGCGCATCGCCTTCCCCGCCAGGCTCACCGTGCGCGATTCGACGGGTCCGGCGCCGCAGGCGGAATCTATGCCGACGACGCCACGCCGACCCGCCCGCGCGCGGCGCGTGCCAGTGTCCGGAACATGACCAGGCTGGTCCCCGCCAGCAGGCCGCCGACGAGCAGCGTCAGGCCGTAGAAGTGGCCCGTCGTGTCGAGCAGGGGACCGAGCAGGAAGCTCAGCACGATGTTGGAGGTGGAGAACAGGAAGCGCTTGGCGCCGTCGAACTGCAGGAAGCGGGCGCGGGGGAACAGCACCATCGGCAGCGAGGCGGACGCCGTGTAATACGTGCCCGCCACGACGGCATGCAGCACGTAGACGATCGCAAAACTCTGCAGGTCGTGCACGGCGAGGAAGCCGCCGGCGCCCACGCACAGGTACAGGCCCATCGCCCACACCGTCACGCTCGCGGCGCTGTAGCGGTCGACGAGCCAGCCGATCACGTACGACAGTCCGATCGACAAGGCGTACGACAAGGCGAGCAGGCGGCCCAGGGTGGCCTTGTCCATGCCGATCGATTCCGCGTACAGCTGCGAGAACGTATTGAACGGCATGAACGTGAGCTCGGACGCCGTCAGGGCGAAGAACACGAGCAGGAAGTAGCGGTCCGACAGGCAGTCGCGCCAGTACGCGCGGCCCATCGCGCGCCACGTCATGG
Source organism: Massilia sp. GER05 (assembly GCF_052056005.1). Lineage (NCBI taxonomy): Bacteria > Pseudomonadati > Pseudomonadota > Betaproteobacteria > Burkholderiales > Oxalobacteraceae > Massilia > Massilia sp. GER05. The sequence goes on from NZ_CP178858.1 coordinate 5,546,893, forward strand.
CCTCCTGGCCATCCACCGACGGCGGGCCGTACCCGCCCTCGTTCAAGCGCAGGCACATGAGCATGACGGCGACGCCGAAGAACAGGCCGATGCCGAGGAAGACTTCGCGCAGATGGTGTTCCGTCAACCTGAAGAACCACAGGTTGAACAGGATGCCGGCGACGAGGTTGACGATGCGAAACGCCGCGTAAAAGCGCCCGAGCACGGGCTGCGGCACGATGTCGTTGACGAGTCCCGCATACAGCGCGAGCGTGACGAGCGCGACGCCTTCGAACACGGTCCAGAACAGGCAGAACCACGCGAGCACGCACGCGTCCACGCCGGGCGACAGCGACCCGAGCAACTGGTCGGTGACGCGCCCGAACGTCGCGCAGTTGCCGAGAGCGATGAGCACGAGCGCGGCGACGGGCGTGATCCCCATCAGGAACGGCAGCCGCCTGCCCCAGCGGCTGCGGAAACGGTCGGAGCGGAAGCCGACGATGGGCACGAGCACGGCGCCCAGCAGCGCCGGCAGCGCGGACACGAGCACGGCGATCATCGTGTCGCTGGCGTGGTGCTGGCGCAGCAGTTCCATGACACCGGGGATGGCCGAGCGGTCGCGGAAGGCGATGGCGAACTCGCCGAACAGCAGCCAGAACATGACGATGGCGAGGCCCGCCGTCGTATAGCGCAACGTACCGACGGCGTGGGCGCTTTTGTCTTCCAACATGGACGCGTTTCCCACTAACAAGGGCTAAAGCATCGCCGCAGCTTAAAAAAAGCGCAAGCTTTTAATTCGTAGCGTCGGGAAATTTCCAAAAACCGGGCTCTGACCCCGGTTCTTGGAAATTGATTAAAAAAAAGCCTGCCATCCCTGGGCAGGCCGAACACGGGCGCGGCGGCCCGCGAAGGAGAGAAATCAGTGGGCCAGCTTCGCCATTTCGGACGCGGCCAGCAGCACCGCGCCCACGCCGAAATGCGCCGTCGAGTTGCGGTCCACCACCTGGCCGGGGATCGCGCGGTCGCCGATCGGCTGTACGTAGCCCACCTTGCCGTCCGCCTGAACCGCGGTGTGGGTCAGGTAATCCCAGCCCTTCGCCGCCACCGGCAGGTACGTGCCGCGGTCGAGCAGGCCGTTGTTGATACCCCACAGCATGCCGTAGGTGAAGAACGCGGTGCCGCTCGTTTCCGGGCCCGGCGCGTGGGCCGGGTCGAGCAGGCTGCGCGTCCAGTAACCGTCCGGTGCCTGGATGCCTTGCAGCGTCTGCGCCATCGCGCGGAAGCGCTCCTCGAACATCGGCCGGTACGGATCGTCGCGCGACAGGTCCGCGAGCACCTTGGCCAGCGCGGCGAACACCCAGCCGTCGCCGCGCGCCCAGAAGTCCTTCTTGCCGTTCACGCTCTTGTGCTGCGGGTAGACGTAGCGCGCGTCGCGGTAGTACAGATGCGTCTCGGGGTCGTACATCAGGCTGTTCGCGTACTCGAAATACGCGACCATCCTGTCGAGGTAGCGCCGGTCGCCGGTCAGGTGGTACATCTTCGTCATCACGGGCATGACCATGTACAGGCCGTCCGCCCACCACCAGTAGTCGACGCGGTCCGTGCCGATCTCGTGCCCCATCACCTCGCGCGCGCGGGCGACGCGGCGCGGATCCTGCGGGCCGAGGCGATACAGGTCGATATAGCTCTGGAAGCAGACCTGCCAGTCGCCGAACAGCACGTGGTCGTCCGTCTCGCCGTACGTGAGCTTCCACTCGGCCTTGTTGTCGGACCTGGCGCCCTTCCAGCCGTTGTACTCGGCCCACCGCTCGGAATACTGGCGGTACGCCTCGTTGCGCGTGACCTCGTAGGCCGCCAGGTTGCCCGTGTGGTAGACGGCCACGTTCCAGAACGCCCATTCCGTCGGCGGCGTCGTGCGCTGCCAGTAGCCGTTCACCTTGTCGATGACGGCGAGCGCTTCGGCCCGCGTCGGGATCGAGGTGCGTGCTTCCTGCGCGGGAACGGCCGCGCGATTACTCGTCATGTCCGCGCAACCGGCCAGCAGGAGCATGCCGCTCGCCAGGATGGCCGCCATCGTTCGCTTCTTCATGTGGATCCTTCAGGTTTCAAGTCGCTATCGCTACGTTCAGGTCGCCGCTGCCGAGCGGCTGCGCGGACGCCAGCCGGATGCGGTACAGCGCGTCGCCCCATTCATGCTTCAGGCCCGCGTCGTCCAGCGCCAGACGTTCGACGTCGGCACGCAGCGCGCGCGGATCGAACTTCAAGTGCACGGTCCGGCCACCGGCCACGGGCAACGCCACGGCGCCCGCCTGCGCCGCATCGGGCTTGCGTGGCGTGACGAAGACGAGGGCCACGGGCGCGGGACGGGCCAGTGCGAACGTCTCGCGCAGGTTCACCGTGCCGGCGGCGCGGTCGAGCGCGACGCGCCGCTCCCACGTCCTGATGCCCGCCTCGGGGCCGTACGCGGTTGCCAGGTCCATCGTCATCCCCATATCGTCGACGCGCACCCGGCTCGCCCGGTCGCGCGCATCCCGGCCAGCCTGCATGCGGCCGCCCACGAGCGGCAGGTTGTGCCAGCCCGATTGCATGGTCCAGATGGTGTACCGGTCCTTGCTGAACGTCTTCGCCGTATAGGCTTCGACGCCGGGGTCCACGAACACGGGCAGGCCGTCGTGGAACACGATGAAGCTGCCGGAATCGTGGTGGCCGTGGCTGCGCGCGTTCGGCGCCGCCTGCACGGCCAGGAAGAATCCATGCGCCGAGCCGCCCTGCGCCCGCGCCGTCATCAGGCCGAGCGCGGGATACCAGGATGCGCGCTGCAGCGCGTCGCGCCCGGGCGTCGCCCGCATGCGCGCGACCTCCAGCACGTCGGCCACGTCGCGCGCGAGCCGGCCCTGGTCGGACAGCGCGATGCCGCGCGCGGGCGCACGGAACGCGCCGAACGCGGCCAGGTCGACGTCGCCCGTGGCGCGCCCGAAGCGGTGCAGCAGCGGCGGCGAATGGCGCACCTTCGCGTGCGCATCGCCATAGTTCACGTACCAGTCGCCCGCCACGTGCACGTCCAGCACGTAATGCCCCATGCGGCGCACGAACGGGTCGGCCGCCAGGTTCACCGCCCCGCCGGTCGCGGCGTCCAGCGCCATCAGGCTGTCGAGGTAGGGACCGGCCGACAGCGCCCAGTAGCCGGGGCCCTCTTCGCATGCGCCGTCGTCCGAGTAGTCTTCCAGGAAGCCGTCCAGGCAGCGGCAGATCTTCAACGTGGCCGCGATGCGGCGCGCCGGATCCGGCTCCAGCAGCAGGTTCGCTTCGAGCCAGCTGGATGCGATCCAGGACGTCCAGTTGTTCAGCGGTTCCTTCTTGTCCTTCAGGCCCATCCACTTGAAGTCGTCGCGGGTAAAACCCGGATCGAGGATGCGGCGCTTCACCTCCGCCGCGATGCGCACGGTGAGCAGCGGCGACACAGTGCGCAGCTGCTCGCCCACCAGCTCATGGACATAGGCCAGCGTGACGCCCGTCTCCGCCGCGAACAGGTCGATCACGGGTTCGGCAGCATCGGGCAGGCCGACGCCACGCTCGAACATGCCGCTGTGGGCCGGCAGGCCCCAGAACGTCTCCTCGCACACGTGCCAGACACCGTCCGCGATCGCGTGCAGGTAGCGGCCCTGCCCCTGCACGCATTCGGCCAGCACGAGGCCCGCCAGCCGGCTGCGGCGCTCGAAATAGCGTTGTTCGTAATGGGTGCGGTTGCCGTTCTCCGCGAATTCCAGGAACAGGCTCGCCGGCAGTTGCGGCCACTCGGCGCCCAGCCAGGCGTCGGCGCGGGCGATCAGCGCCGCGGCCACGTCGGCCGGCACCTGCGCCCACGCGGCGCGGTCGCCCGCCCGCGGATACGGATGCCACGCCCCGGGCGGCGGCAGGCGGCGGCGCAGCAAGGCCTCGTCGACCACGGCACGCAGGTAGCGCTTGGGCACGCGCGGCGCCGGGGCCGCGCCGCCCTGCTCTCCCGCCGGTCCGGCCGCCGCGCGCAGGCCGGGCGCGCCCAGCAGCGCCAGCGCACCCAGTCCGCGGGTCAGCGCATTCCTTCGATTCATGTCGTCTCCCTGATGAGTTGTGACAACGTTACCACTCACGTTCGCAAAAGACAATAGGGTTTCGCTCAACCCGGTGGTCGATTCAGAGAGCGCGGCGGGGTGGTAACGATGCCATCGGGGCCGTCAGCCCTTCGGTGCGGGCCCCGTCGAATCGCGGATGACGAGGCGGGCCGGCAGCTCGATGCGGAAACCCTCGGCCCGGCCGTTGCGCATGGCGTCGACCAGTTCCGCGACGGCGCGCACGGCGATCTCGTTCAGGGGCTGGCGCACGGTGGTGAGCTTGGGGAAGACGACGGCCGCGCGGATCACGTCGTCGAAGCCGACGACGGAGAGATCGTCCGGCACCTTCAGCCCGGCGTCGGAAATGGCGTCCATGGCGCCGAACGCCATCGCGTCGTTGGCGGCGAAGATCGCGGTGGGCGGCTTGGGCAGCTTGAGGAGCGCCTGCGTCTCGGCAAACCCGCTGGCGTCGTTGAAATCGCCCTGGCGCAGATACGCGGGCTCGATCGCGATGCCGGCCGCGCGCAGCGCATCCTCGTAGCCGCGCTGGCGCTCCTCGCTCTGGCCCGTGAACGACGTACCGGCGATGAAGGCGATGCGGCGGTGGCCCAGCCCGAGCAGGTGCTCGACGGCGCTCTTCGCCGCCATGCGGTTGGAGCCGAGGACGACGGGCAGGTCGATCGGGCGCGCCGCGAAGCTCACCAGCACGCACGGGGCGTGCGCGCGTTCCAGCCTGACCAGCAGGCCGTCGTTCGCGTCCGGCAGCAGCAGGAGCAGGCCGTCGCACAGCTTGCGCAGCATCTCGGCCGTGCCGGCGCGGCGCGCATCGTCGAAATGGTCGGCGTTGAAGACGATGAGGTCGAAGCCGAGCCGGCGGGCCTCGTCGTTGATGGCGCTGAGCAGCTCGTGCATCACGAGCGAGCGGAAGCCGTTGACGAACACGCCGACGAGGCCCGAGTTCCCGCCCCGCATCTTCTGCGCGAGCATGTCCGGCGTATAGTCCAGCTTCGCGGCCGCCGCGAGCACGCGTTCGCGCGTCTCCTTCGCCACCCGCCCCACGCCGCGCAGCGCGCGCGACGCCGTGATCAGCGATACGCCCGCCTCTTCTGCCACTTCCGTCAACGTACTTGTCTTCTGCATCCCCCAACGTTACCTGAATGGTAGCGAACAGGCAAGACCAGGGAGGACGGGGACCGGCGCTCAGTGCAGGTCCACCTGCGCCCGCAGCGCCGGGCCGCCGGCGGCCGGCCGGTTGCGGTCGGCCGCCAGTTTCACGAGCAGCGCCGCCATCGACACGAGCGCCGCCGCGGCCACGACCATGAACACCTGGCCGAACGGCAGCTGGCGCCGCGCCAGCTCCGCCACGAGGAACGAGCCGGCGATGCCGCCGAAGCGGCCGATCCCCAGCATCCACGCGACGCCCGTGGCGCGGCCCTGCGTCGGGTAGTACGCGGCCGCCAGCGCGGGCAGCGACGACTGCGCCGTGTTCATCAGCGCGCCGGCGCCGAACACCGTGAAGGTCAGCAGGCCCACGTTGCCCGCCACCTGGCCGATCAGGAAGACGGCCAGCGCCGTCAGCCCGAAGCCGATGGCGATGACGCGGTTGGCGTCGTAGCGGTCCATCAGCCAGCCGAACAGGATCGCGCCCACGCCGCCCAGCGGGAACAGCGCGGCGATCAGCGTGGCCGTCTGCGCGGGCAGGCCCGCCTCCTTGAACAGGATCGGCATCCAGTTGATCAGCGCGTAGAAGATGACGAGACCCATGAAGTATGCGAGCCACAGCATCAGGGTGCCGACGGCGTACGAGCGCGCGAACAGCACGCCGAAGCCCCCGCCCGTCCGGGCGCCCTGCTCCGCCAGCACGTAGCGCGCGGCGTCGGCGCCCGAAGCGTGGATGCGGCGCAGCACGGCGCGGATCCGTTCAACCGGGGCGCCGCGCGCGACCATGTGGCGCACGGATTCCGGCAACGTAAACGCCATCACGAGCAGCAGAACGAACGGCGCGATGCCGCCCAGCGCCAGCACGCTGCGCCAGCCCCACTGCGGGATCATCCACGCGGCAAGGAAACCGCCGCACGCGGCGCCCAGCGGAAAACCGCAGAACATCGCGTTCGTGATGACGGCGCGGCGCCCGTCCGGACAGAATTCGCTGACCAGCGTGACGGCATTGGGCATCGCCGCGCCCAGGCCGATGCCGGTGACGAAGCGCAGCACGGTCAGGCTCTCGAGGTTGGCGGCGAACGCCGACGCGCCGCACGCCGCGCCGAACACGAGGACGGCCCCGAGCAGCACGATGCGGCGCCCCAGCCGGTCCGCCAGCGGTCCGGCGGCGAGCGCCCCGGCCGCGAGGCCGAACAACGCCGCGGACAGCACGGGCGCCAGCGCCGGCTTGGCGATGCCCCACTCCTTCAGCAGCGACGGCGCGATGAAGCCGATGGCGGCCGTGTCGAAGCCGTCCAGCAGCACGATGAAGAAGCACGTGGCGCACACGAGCCACTGGTACGGCGAAAAGGGATGGCGGTTGATGAACGCCTGGACGTCGAGGTCCGGATGGGTCATGACGGTCTCCAGAGATGCCGGCTTCGCGCCAGCGTAGCAACGGCGCGTTCGATAGTCAATTATATGTTCGATCAGCGAACGTCGTTGCCGCGTGCGCAAAGGTGTTGCCTGCTGCCGCCGGATTATCGCCGCGGGCCGGCGCCGCTACAGTGAAGCCATCTTTTCAACGGAGTCCTGACATGGCAAACCTTCTCTCACCCACCCGCCTCGGCAACCTGACGCTGTCGAACCGCATCGCGATGGCCCCCGTCACGCGCGCCCGTTCCGGCGCCGACGGCGTCCCGACCGCCGCCAACGCCGCCTATTATGCGCAGCGCGCAGCGGCCGGCCTGATCGTGGGCGAAGCGACCAATGTGTCGCGCCATTCCGCCGCGTTCGAGCTGGCGCCGGGTCTGCACGACGACGCGCAGGTGGCCGGCTGGCGCCGCGTGATGGAAGCCGTGCACGCGGCCGGCGGCCGCCTGTTCGCGCAGCTGTGGCACAGCGGCCGCGTGAGCTCCTACGCGCTGCTGGACGGCCGCGCGCCGCTGGCGCCGTCCGCCGTCAACGACGACCTGCACCTGCTGCAGCCGTACGCCGCCCTGGAGAACGGCTTTTATACGCGCATCGCGGCGTCGCCGGCCCGCGCCATGACCGTGCAGGACATCCACGCGGCCGTCGACGAATTCCGCGTCGCCGCCCGCAACGCCATGCGCGCCGGGATCGACGGCATCGAACTGCACGCCGCCAACGGCTACCTGCCGCACCAGTTCCTGTCGCCGCACACGAACCGTCGCGACGACGAGTTCGGCGGCCCGCTCGCCAATCGCGCCCGCTTCCTCGAACTCGTGCTGCGCGCCGTGCTGGACGAAGTGCCGGCCGACCGCATCGGCGTGCGCCTGTCGCCGTTCGCCGCCTACAACAATGCCACTGACCCGGCCACGGAAGAGACGTACGCCTACGTGGCCCGGATGCTGGGCGAGGCCGGTATCGCGTACCTCCACGCCGCGGATTCGAACGCGTGGGCCGGCGCGCCGGACATGGACCGCATCCTCGCCGTGCTGCGCCCGAATTTCGGCGGCGCCATCATCGCCAACGGCGGCCTCGATCCCGCCGCGGCCGACGCGCTGATCGCATCCGGCATGGCCGACCTGGCATCGTTCGGCCGCAGCTTCATCGCCAACCCCGACCTCGTCGACCGCATCCGCCGCGGCGGCCCGTACAACACGCCCGACCCGTTCACGTTCTATGGCGGCGGCGTCCATGGTTATCTCGACTACGAACCGCTGGCCGCCTGACCGAAAGGAAGTCGCGCCCGCTTCACCACGGGCGTAGATTCCGCCATTGACACAAGGAGTTTTCATGCACACCAATGCCAAACACGCCCCCGACATCGCGCCGGGCATGATCCGCCTGCTGGCCACGTCGGCCGGCCTGATCGTCGCCAACCTGTATTACGCCCAGACCCTCGTCGGCCCGATCAGCGCCGCCACCGGCCTGTCGCCGGAAGCGGCCGGCCTGATCGTCACGCTGACGCAGGTCGGCTATGCGCTCGGCCTGCTGTTCATCGTGCCGCTGGGCGACCTGCTCGAGAACCGCAAGCTCGTGTTCTCCGCCCTCCTCGCCACAGCCGCGGCGCTGGCCACCGCCGCGTTCAGCGCGAACGCGTGGATGTTCCTCGTCGCGTCGCTGGGCATCGGCCTCGGTTCCGTCGCCGCGCAGATCCTCGTGCCGTTCGCCGCGCACCTGTCGCACGAAGCGACGCGCGGCCAGGCCGTCGGCAAGGTCGTCAGCGGCCTGCTGCTGGGGATCATGCTGGCCCGCCCGGCCGCGAGCCTGATCGCGGACCACGCCAGCTGGCACGCCGTGTTCGGCGGCGCCGCCGGCGCGGTGTTCGTCCTCGCCTTCGTGCTGCGCGCCAAACTGCCGCAGCGCGTGCCCGTGCACAGCCTGTCGTACGGCCGCTTGATCGGATCGCTGTGGCATCTGCTCGCGACGACGCCGGTGCTGCGCCGCCGCGCCGCCTACCACGCCGGCCTGTTCGGATCGTTCAGCCTGTTCTGGACCGTCACGCCGCTGATGCTGGAAGGCCCGCAATTCCATCTGTCGCAAACGGGCATCGCGATCTTCGCCCTCGTCGGCATGGCGGGCGCCGTCGCGTCGCCGGTCGCGGGACGCCTCGCCGATGCCGGCCACACGCTGATGGCGACGGCCGCCGCGCTCATCCTCGGCATCGTCGGCTTCGCGCTGCCGCTGTACCAGCCCGAGTCCCGTGCGCTGGCGCTGGGTATCCTCGTCGTGGCGTCCATCGTGCTGGACATGGCCGTCGCCGCCAACCTCGTGCTGGGCCAGCGTGCCATCTTCGCGCTCGGCGCCGAAGTGCGCAGCCGCCTGAACGGCATTTATTTCGCGCTGTTCTTCGCCGGCGGCGCGCTCGGCTCCGCGGCCGGCGCCTGGGTCTATGCCCACCACGGCTGGCACGCCGCCCTGCTGGCCGGCATGGCCTTCCCCGCCGCCGCGCTGCTCGTGTGGTTCGGCGAACTGGCCGGCCGCCGCGCCACCACCGGCGCGACCGCCTCATGAGCCCGCGCGCCCTGATCATCGGCGGCTCGCTCGGCGGGCTGCTGGCAGCGAACACGTTGAAAACCATCGGCTGGAGCGTCGACGTGTTCGAGCGCTCGCCCCACGCGCTGGACAGCCGCGGTGGCGGCATCGTGCTGCAGCCGGACGTCCTGCACGCCTTCCACTTCGCGGGCATCCGGCCCGCCGGCGCGCTGGGCGTGGCGTCGCGCGACCGCATCTACCTCGACCGCGCGGGCGACGTCGTGCGGCGCGACCACCAGCCGCAGACGCAGACGTCGTGGAACGTGCTGCACGGGACCATGCGGCGCGCGCTGCCCGACGACTGCATCCATCCGGGCGAGACGCTGGAACGCATCGAGCAGGCCGGCGGCCAGGTGCGCGCGGTGTTCGCCAGCGGCCGCGTGGAGACGGGCGACCTGCTGATCGGCGCGGACGGCGCGCGGTCGACGGTCCGTTCGCTGATGCTGCCCGCGCTTGCGCCAGACCTTGCGCCGGAATACTCGGGCTACGTCGCGTGGCGCGGCCTCGTGCCGGAAGGGGATCTCGACGCGGACAGCCGCGCGGTGCTGGACGGCGTGTTCGCATTCCAGCACGACGAAGGCGAGCAGATGCTGCTGGAGTACCTCGTTCCCGGCGAGGACGGCGCCACGGCGCCGGGGCAGCGCCGCTGGAACTGGGTGTGGTATCGCAAGGTGCCGCAAGATGGCCTGCCCGCGCTGCTGACCGACCGCACCGGCCGCACGCACACGTTCTCGCTGCCGCCGGGCGCGCTGCCCGATGCGCAGGCGGCCGTGCTGCGCAAGGACGCAACCCGCCTGCTCGCACCGCAATTCAACGCGCTCGTGCAGAAAACGAAGGAACCGTTCGTGCAGGCGATCCTCGACCTCGCCGTGCCGCGCATGGTGTTCGGCCGCGTGCTGCTGCTGGGCGACGCCGCCTTCGTCGCGCGCCCGCACACGGCCGGCGGCGCGGCCAAGGCGGCGGCCAATGCGCTGGCGCTCGCGCAGGCCCTGCAGCGCACCGATCAACCCATCGAAGCGCGCCTGAAGGACTGGGAAGTCCCGCAGCTGCGCGCCGGCCGCAACCTGGTCGACTGGGGCCGGCGCATGGGCGACGGCATCATGGGTGTGCGGCGAGCAGCAGGCTACACAGATTCCCGCGCTGGAATGCAGGGTCCCTGAACGCGAGGAAGTCGTCGTTGAAGGTGCCGAACGTCGTCTCGGGCCGGTGCTTCAGCCCTTCGTAGAACGTGTCGATGACGTCGTGCGCGAAGCCGTGGCCGCGCGGGTGCGCCGCGAGCACCCTGTCCCGCTCCGCCGCCGGGATGGCGTCCATGCCGCGGCCCACCATGTCCATGCCGGCGCCCGCCTGCACGAGGCGGATCTCCGGATGCATGTGCTCGGGGATGCCGGGCGTCGTGTGCAGCGCGATCGCGAGCCAGACTTTTTCGATGTCCTGCTCGGCGATCCCGTGGCCGCGCAGGAAATCGCGCGCCGCGTTCGCGCCGTCGACCTCGAAGCGCTGCCGGCTGCCGTGGTAATGGGGCGTGATGCCGATGTCGTGGAACATGGCGGCGGCATACAGCAGCTCGGGGTCGAACGCGAGGCCGAGCTTGTCGCCCAGCAGCGCGCCCCACCAGTACACGCGAGCGGAGTGCTGGAACAGCATGTCGCTCGCCGTGTCGCGCACGTACTGCGTGATCGCGCGCGCGATGCGGCTGTCGGGCAGCATCGGCGCCATCATTTTGCCGCCGGGAGCACGAGCTTCCGCTCCCCCTCGTCCAGCACGAACACGGCGAGCAGCGTGGCCGGCTTTTCCTTGCTGGCGTTGCGCGTCACCTGGTGGCGGGCGCCCGGATCCTCGTACCAGGACTCGCCCGTACGGTAGACCTTCGGCGGCGCATCGCCGACGGCGCTGACGATCTCGCCGGACAGCACCTGCGCGTAGATGAAGGACGACTTCGGATGCGTGTGGGGCGGCGCTTCCGCGCCGGGCGCGAACGACACTTCCACCGCCACCAGCGCCTTGCCGGGCACGTTCGACAGCGCGCGGTGGAACAGGGGTTTCACCGTCTCGTGCGCGCCGGCCGCAGTGCAGAGCAGCGCCAGGAAAAAGGCGATCTTGCGCTTCATCGCCGCCTCCTCAACGCGCGGCCGTCACGGCGGCCGGCGTCGCGCGGAAGCTGATCGCCATGCGGTTGTACGCATTCATCAGGCCGATGGCGATGGTCAGGTCGGCCAGCTGCTGCTGGCCGAACACGGCCGCGGCGGCGGCGTACTCCGCATCCGGCACGCCCGTCTCGGCCACCCGCGTCACCGTCTCGGCCCATGCAAGGGCCGCGCGCTCGGCCGTGTCGAACAGGCTGCCCGCCTCGCGCCACGCCGGCACCAGCACGAGCTTCTCGACGTTGACGCCTTCCTTCAGCAGGTCGCGCGAATGCATGTCGATGCAATACGCACAGCCGTTGATCTGCGAGACGCGCAGGTAGACGAGGTCGACGAGCACCTTCGGCAGGCCGCTGCCCAGGATGTGGCCGTACACGCCGCCGAGTGCCTTCATGCCGGCCGGGGTGGCCGCGTTGTAATCCATGCGTTGCGTCATTTTGATTCTCCTGGTTGAACTGGATGAAGACATGATGCGCGTTGCGGTGGCCGAAACACAGTGCCAAGTTTGATCATTTTTAATGTACCATCGGCCATGACCACGCTGTCCATCGGCCTCGACCGGGCCAAGAAAACACCACTCGCCACGCAGATCTACGCGGCCATCCGCGCCGGCATCGAATCGGGGCAGATTCCGGCCGACGCGAAGCTGCCGTCGTGGCGCGACCTGGCCGCCCAGCTGGGCGTGTCGCGCGGCACGGTGCGCATCGCGTACGAACGCCTCGTCGACGAGCAGCTCGCGACGAGCTATGGCGCTGCCGGCACCCGCGTCAACGGGCGGCCGGCCACGCCCGGCATCCCCGGCCAACCGCCCGCGCACTTGCCCGATACTTCGCCGATCCCCGAGCTGTTCCCGACCTTCGGCGCAAAGCCGCTGCCGTTCCAGATGGGCGTCCCGGCACAGGACGCGTTCCCCTATAAATTGTGGTCGCGCGTGATGGTGCGCGCGGCCCGGCACACGGCGGCCAGCCCCGTCGGCTACCCGGACCCGCGCGGCGACCCGGACCTGCGGCGCGAAGTCGCCGCCTATCTCGGCATCGCGCGCGGCATCCGCTGCAACCCGTCGCAGGTGCTGATCACGGCGGGCTTCGCGGGCGCGCTGGGGCTCGTCGTGCGCGCGCTCGCGCTGGAAGGCCAGGGCGCGTGGTTCGAAGACCCCGGTTTTCCGCTGACGCGCACCGCCCTGTCGCTCGCGGGGACGACGGTGACGGCCGTCCCGGTCGACGCCGAGGGCCTGGACGTCGCTGCCGGTGTCCGCATGGCCCCGGACGCGCGGCTCGCCGTCGTGACGCCGGGCCAGCAGGCGCCGCTCGGCATGACGATGTCGCTCGCGCGCCGCCGCGCCCTGCTGGACTGGGCGCGCGACAACGGCGCCTGGATCGTCGAGGACGACTACCTCAGCGAGCTGCAGCTGGAAGGCCGCGCGGCGCCGGCGCTCGCGTCGCTCGACCAGGGCGGCCGCGTGCTGCACATCGGGACGTTCAGCAAGACGATCAGCCCCGCGCTGCGCCTCGGCTTCCTCGTCGTGCCGGCCGACCTCGCGCGCCGGTTCGGCGACGTCGCGGCCTGCCTCGCGCCGGCGCCCGGCGCGACGATCCAGCGCGCCGTCGCGGACTTCCTGCGGGAGGGTCACTACCTGCGCCACCTGCGCCGCATGAAACGTCTGTATGCGGCGCGGCGCGAAGCCTTGCTGCGCTGCCTGCGCAAGGAGGCCGCCGCCGTGCTGGAGGTGCAGGCGACGGCCGGCATGGCCGTCGTCACGCGCCTGCGCACGGACGTGTCCGACGTCGACGTGGCCGCGCGCGCCTTGCGGGCCGGCCTCGCGCCCGTGCCGCTGTCGCCCTGGTATGTGCATACGCCGGCCGCGCGCGGCCTGCTGCTGGGCGTGACCAATGTCGACGCGCGCCGTCTCGTGGCCGACTGCCGCCGGCTGGCGGAACTTGCCGTCATGCCAAAATAATCTACCGGTTGACGCATTTGACAATTGACAAACTGTTGTGCCTTAAGAAATACTTTTCGGCATGATAGAACTGAGTGCGATCCGCAAGACCTACCGCCTGGGCGGCAGCGACATCCATGCCCTGGACGGCATCGACCTGCACGTGGCGCGCGGCGAATTCGTCGCCGTGATGGGGCCGTCCGGCTCCGGCAAGTCGACCCTGCTGAACGTGCTGGGCGGGCTGGATCGCCCGGACAGCGGCCGCTACCGCCTGGCGCAGGACGAGATCAGCGCCCTCGACGACGACGCCGCATCCGACGTGCGCAACCGCCGCATCGGGTTCGTGTTCCAGTCGTTCCACCTGCTGCCGCGCCTGACCGTGCTGGAGAACGTACTGCTACCGCAGCGTTATGCGCGCCAGCCCGACCCGCGGGCGCCCGACCGTGCCCGTGCCCTGCTCGGCCGCATCGGCCTGGGCCAGCGCCTCGACCACCTGCCGGGCCAGTTGTCCGGCGGCCAGCTGCAGCGGGCCGCCATCGCGCGGGCGCTGCTGAACGAGCCGGACCTGTTGCTCGCGGACGAACCGACCGGCAACCTCGATTCCAGCAGCGCGGCCGACGTGATGGCCCTACTGCGCGAACTGCACGCGGGCGGCCAGACACTCGTGATGGTGACGCACGATCCGGCCATTGCCGCCAGCGCGCAGCGCACGATCCACCTGCGCGACGGCCGCGTCGCGGGCCAGTCATGAAGCGCCTCGTTCCCCTGCTGGCCCTCGTCGCCGTCGCCGCCACGGCCGCGGACACCCGCCCGGTCCTGATCACCGGCGAAGTGGAAGCGCTGGATTCGCAGACGATCTTCGTGCCGCCGTCGAACGCGTCGCCGGTCGTCGTGCGCAACTTCCTCGCCGAGGGCACGCAGGTCAGGAAGGGCGACGTCGTGCTGCGCATCGACTCCGCCAGCACGACCAATATCGACCAGCTGCGGATGGACCGCGAACGTGCCCGCGCGAAGGCGGACAGCGAGGCGGCCACGCTGGAAGTCGCGGCCATCGAGGCGGAGAAAGCGCTGGTCAACGCCCAGGCCGCATTGGACAAGGCCAAGGTCGACGCGGCGCTGCCGAAGCAGCAGATCATGGCGCTCGACTACGACCGCTACCAGGCGGCGCTGGGCCAGGCCACGCGCGACCTCGCGATCAAGCGGGACAACCTGAAGAACGCCCGCGCGGCCGTCGCCCGCCGCAAGGAGGACGGCGCGCTCGAAGTGAAGAAACTGCAGATCAACGAGGCGTTCCAGCTCGCCCAGGTGGCGCAGTCGGAAGTGCGCGCCACGCGCGACGGCGTCGTCGTCCACGGCTACAGCCCGTTCAACGGCGAGCGCATGGACGAGGGCTCCACGGCCTGGCCGGGCAACGCGGCCGGCACGGTGCTCGGCGACGGCCACATGGTCGTCACGGCCTGGGTACTGGAAGCGGACCGCCCGTACCTGCGCGACGGCCAGGCCGTCGCCCTGCGCTTCGACGCGCTGCCGGGCGTCGTCGTGACCGGGAAGCTGGCCGAGATCACGAGCGCGCCGGAAGCGCGGCCCCGCTGGGGAATCGGCCGCTACTTCCGGGCCCGGATCGCCCTGCCCGACGACCATGGCCTGCCGCTCGTCGCGGGGATGAGCGTGCAGGTGGAGCCGCTGGCGCCCGGCGCCGCGGCCGCTGGCGTCCGCCAGGCGAAGGCCGCCGCGCCCGCCGCGCTGGCGATCGAAGGCGAGATCGCGTCGCGCCGCACGATGCCGGTGTCGCCGCCGACCATCCCGCACGTCTGGAACTACAAGCTGGCGTTCCTCGCGCCGGAGGGCACGATGGTGCAGGCCGGGCAGCCCATCGCCGTGTTCGAATCCACCGAGGTGATGAACCAGCTGATCTCGCTGCAAGGCACGCTGAAGGAACGCGAACGGGCACTGGACAAGCTGCAGCTGGACCAGGCCGAGGCCGACCGCGCCGGCGTGCTGGCGCAAGCCGAGGCACAGAGCAATGCCGAGAAGGCCGCGCGCAAGGCGACCATGCCGAAGGAACTCATTCGCCGCGTCGACTACGACAAGCTGGTGATCGACCGCGCCGAAAAGGCGCAGCTGGCGAAACTGGCGCAGGCCCAGTACGAGGCGCAGCGGCGCGCGCGCCAGGCCGAGCGCGCCGGCCTGCAGTCCGACGCGGCGCAGTTGCGGGCCAAGATCGCCACCCTCGTCAAGGGGCAGTCGGCGTTGACCGTCGTGGCGCCGCGGCGGGGCCTGGTCCTGCATCGCACCGGCTTCAACGGCGAGAAGTTCGCCATCGGCAGCCAGGTCTGGATAGGCCTGTCGGTCGCGACGCTGGCCGATCCGGACCAGCTGGGCGTCAACGCCCGCGTGCCGGAAGCGCAGGCGGCGGGCGTGCGGAAGGGCCAGGCGGCGCGCGTCATCGTGGCCGGTACGCGGCAGACACTGGCGGCGCACGTGACGGGCCTGGGACGCGCCTTCCACAGCAAATCGGCGGCGCAGGCGGTCGTCATACGCGACGTCGAGCTGGAATTCGACGCGCCCGCGAAAGACCTGAAGCCCGGGGCCGCCGTCCAGGTGGAACTGCTGCCGGGCGTCGACCGCCGCGTCGCGGCCATCCGACCATGAGATTTCCGATGCCACGCCTGTCTACATTCGCCGCCATGCTGGCGGCCCTGCTGTCCGGTTGCGGCGGCGCGTCGGCGCCGGCCGGCGGCCCCGTCGAAACGCTGGCGCCGCGCGCGTGGACCGAAACGCTGGAAGCGGACGGCCAGATCCAGGCCGCCGCCAACACGCCGTTGACGGTGCCGGGCAGCGGCTGGTCGAGCCGCGTGCTGGTGGACATGGTCGCGGACGGCAGCACCGTCACGAAAGGCCAGGTCGTGGCCCGTTTCGATGCCCCGCAGGCGCGCGCGGAACTGTCGCAGGCCGACCTCGAACTGCTGCGCAAGGCGCTGGCCGAGGAGGCGAATCGCCAGAATGCGGCCGTCGAGAAAGGCGTGCTGGCCGGCGACCGCGCGAAGCTCGAGGACGACCTGGGCCTCGCGCGCCGCTATGCGAACGTCGACCTGTCCGTCTTCGCCCGCAACACGATCCTCGATGCGCTGGCCGACGTCGGCTTCCTCACCAAGAAGCGCACCTACCTGGACTGGAAAGGCGGGCAGGCGCAAGCCCGCGCCGCCGCGCAGGACGCCGTGCTGCACTCGCAACGCGACAGCGTGGCGCAGACCGCGGCACAGCAGCGCAGGAGCCTGGACGCGCTGGAACTGGTGGCGCCGCACGACGGCGTATTCCTGCTGGCCGCGCGCTGGGACGGCGCCAAGCCGCAGGTCGGCGCCAACCAGATGGCGGGCGAGCCGTTCGGCGCGCTGCCCGACCTCGACAAGCTCGTCGCCCACTTCAGCGTGGCCGAGGGCCAGGCCTACGGACTCAAGCCGGGCCTGCCCGTGCGCGTGCGCCTGGCCGGCACGGGGACAGAACTGGACCTCACGGTGACGCGGGTCGGCAGCAGCGCCAGCGTCATCTCGCCCGAATCGCCCGTCAAATACAGCGATTTCGACGCCGCCATCGGCACCGACACGGCGCGCAAGCTGGGACTGAAACCCGGCCAGGCGCTGCACGGCACGGTGCACCTCGTGACGCAGGCGGCGGCGCTGACGGTCCCGAACATCGCGCTCGTGCAGGACGGCGCCGCCTACGCCGTGTACACGGCCGATGGCGGCCGCACCGTGAAGCACAAGGTCGAGCTGGGCCGGCGCGGCCCGGTGCGCAGCGAAATCAGGAGCGGCCTCGCGTCCGGCGCGCGCATCCTGCTCCTCCCTCCAACAACGGACAAGTCATGAACCGTGCACTCCTGCTGGAAGCCGTCGCCGAACTGAAACGCCGCAAACTGCGCACCGGCCTCACCCTGCTGGGCATGATCTTCGGCGTGGGCGCCATCGTCGCCATGCTGGCCGTGGGCGAAGGCAGCAAACGCGAGGCGCTGCGCCTCGTCGCGGAACTGGGCCTGAACAACGTCATCGTCGAGAGCAAGGGCAACACGGACGAACAGTTGAAGGACATCCGCACCCGCTCGCTGGGCCTGTCCGCGGCCGATGCCGCGGCGGCGCTGTCCGTCGTGCCGGGCGCGCGGTCGGTGGCGCTGAAAAAGGAGATCAAGGTCGACCAGCTGATCGTCGACGACCGCGTCGTGAGCGGGCGCGCGTTCGCCGTGTCGCCGGCGTATGCGGACCATGGCGGCCTGCAGCTCAAGGTCGGACGCTGGCTGCGCCCGTCCGACGGCGCGACGCTGGCCCCGGTCTGCGTGCTGGGCGCGCGCCTCGCGCACACGCTGTTCGGCGCGGCGCCGGCCGTCGGCCAGCGCGTGAAAGTCAACCACGTGTGGCTGCAGGTGGTCGGCGTGCTGGCCGACCGCACGCCCAGCAAGTCGGAGTTCGAAGGCGTCAAGCTGGGCCTGGACGACGAGCGCCTGTTCGTGCCGTGGGAAACGGCCCGCGCGCGCTTCAGCTTCCGCCGCATCGAGGACGAGGTGGACGGCATCAGCGTGCGCCTGGACGGCCAGGTCGCGCCGGACGACGCGGCGCGCGTGCTGCAGGCGGTCATCCACCAGCGCCATGGCGGCGTCGACGACACGAACCTCATCGTGCCCATGGGCCTGTACCGCCAGAACCAGCAGACGCAGCGCATCTTCACCATCGTCATGAGTTCGATCGCGGCAGTCTCGCTGCTGGTGGGCGGCATCGGCATCATGAACATCATGCTGGCCAACGTGCTGGAGCGCCGGCGCGAAGTGGGCCTGAAGCGCGCACTGGGCGCGCGCCGCCGCGACGTGGTGGAACAATTCCTGGCCGAGGCGCTCGTGATCGCCGTCAGCGGCGCGCTGCTCGGCCTCGTGCTGGGCGCCGTGGCCGCGTACAGCATCGCCGCGCTGGCCGGGTGGTCGGTGGCGTGGTCGCCGGTGAGCCTGCTGCTCGCGGTGCTGGCATGCGTGGCGGTCGGGCTCGGGTTCGGCGTCTACCCCGCGCGCCAGGCGGCGGCGCTCGACCCGATCGCCGCCCTGCGCAGCGACGGCTGAAGGTCAGTCCATGTGGAACACGGGCTCCATCATCGCCCAGTGCTCGCCTTCGGCCCGGCTGGCCAGCGGCACCTGGCAAGGGCTGCAGAACGTCCACCAGCGCTGCGTTTCCGGATCGGCCGCGATATGCGCCATGTCGGCGGCGAAATCGGTGCCGTGGTATTCCCAATAGCCGAACAACAGGTTTTCCGGCTCGCGCAGGAAGATCGTGTAGTTGCGCACATTGGCTTCCGCAAGGCGGGCCAGCACTTGCGGCCACACGGCAGCGTGCAGCGCTTTGTATTCCGCGATCTTTTCCGGCTCGATGCCGATGACCATTCCCATTCTTTGCATATAAGACTCCTCAATCAATACGATAGAAACGCAGGGCATTCAGCCCGAACACGGCAAGCCGGTCGGCACCGGACAGTCCGTCCAGCAGGGACGCGCAGGCGGCGAGCCAGCGCCCATAATCGGCGGCCAGGTTCAGCACCGGCCAGTCGCTGCCCCAGATCAGGCGCTGCGGCCCGAAGCACGCGAGCAGGTGGTCGACGTACGGCCGCAGGCAGTCGACGTCCCAGTTGGCGCCCGCTTCGGTGACGAGCCCGGACAGCTTGCAGCTCACCTGAGGCAGCGCGGCCAGGCGCGCGATGTCGGTGCGCCACGGTTCCAGCACGCCCGCGGCGATCAGCGGCTTGGCGCCGTGGTCGATCACGATGGGTAGAGTCGGATGCCGCTGTGCGAACGCGAGCAGCGCGGGCAGATGGCGCGGCAGGACGAGCGCGTCGAAGCTGAGGCCATGGCGCAGCATCGCCGCGACCGAAGGCGCCAGCGCCGGATCGGCGATCCAGTCGTCGTCCTCGATGTCCTGCAGCATCGGCCGCAAGCCCTTGAGCAGCGGGTCGGCCGCGAGCGCGGCGATCCGCCGGGGCGCGTCGGGCGCCTTCAGGTCGGCCCAGCCGACCACGCCGCCGATGAACGGGTGAGCATGGGCCAGGCCGAGCATGAAGCGCGTGTCGTCCTCGTTGGGCATCGATTGCACGAGCACCGTCCTCGCGACGCCGTGCTGCGCGAGCGTCGGCGCCAGGTCGGGCGGGAAGAAATCGCGGTAGATGGCGGCCAGGTCCGGCGGCGGCCACGCGCCGTTGCGGTCGGCCAGCCGCCAGAAGTGTTGATGGGCGTCGACAAGCATCATGCTCCCTCCCGCGCCCGCGGGAGCGTCAGCCCGGGTGCGCCTTCATTTCTCTGACTCGGATCGATTGCAGCAGGGTGCTGCGTGCGGAACTCAGGTGGACACGCATCGCCTCGCGCGCGCCCCCGACGTCGCGCCGCGCCAGGGCCCGCAGGATGTCCAGGTGCTCGTGCACCGCGTACTCGTTGCGCACCATTTCCTGCGTCTTGTCCCACTGGTAGTGGTAGTGGAACACGAGCGACACGAGGTCGAAGAAGCCCTGCGCGAAGCGGTTGTCCAGTTGCCCCATCAGGAAGGCGTGGAAATCGCGGTCGAGCGCGGGAAAATCCTTGTGGTGCGTCGGCATGACGGAGCCCAGCTGCTCGTGCCGCGCGATCAGTTGCCGCAGCTCCGCGAAGGCCGGCGAATCCGGCGGCAGCGCGGCGAAGCGGTCGATCGCGGCGAACTCGAACATCTGGCGCACGTCCGCCAGCTCCATCGCGAACGAGCGGTCGAACGCGCACAGGCGCCAGCCGCCACGCGGCTTCTTTTCGATCAGGCCCGAGTGCGAGAACCCGATCAGGAATTCGCGCACGCTGATCGTGCTCGTGCCGGCCGCGCGCGCCAGTTCCGTTTCCGAGAACTCGGCGCCGGGCGGCAGGTCGCTGTGATAGATGCGCTCCATCAGCACTTCGCGGATGCGGTCCGCGCCCGTGCGCAGCTCGTCCAGGTCGAAGTAGTCCGTGCGGACGGGCTTGCGCAGCAGCCGGCGTTCCTTCAGGTCGCTGATCAGGCCGCACTCGTGGAAGTGCGCCAGCGCGCTGCGGATCGCCGTGCGGCTGCCCTCGCCCAGTTCGGCCATGTGCTGCTCGGTCGGCAGCGCTTCGCCGACCCCCACGTGGTCGGCAATGTATTGCAGCAGCAGGTTCGCGCTGCGCTTGAAGATGGTTGGAGGTCGGGCCATGAAGTCCGGAGTCGAGAAGGCCGGGTGGACAATCCCCCATTCTACCGGAACTCGCTGCCGCGCTGGGAAGCGACATCGTTCAAACCTCGACGATGGCCTTGATCACGCCGCTGGCCGGGTCCATCCAGCGCGGCAGCGTGTCGATGAACTCGTCCAGCGTGGCGCGGTGCGTGTTCATCGCCCGCGTCGGCACCAGGCCCGCCTTCATCGCCGCGAGCACCTCGCGGAAATCGTCCACGGTCGCGTTGCGGCTGCCGAGCAGGGTCGTCTCGCGCTTGTGGAATTCCGGATCGGCGAACGAGATCCGATCCAGCACGATCGACACGAGCACGTACGTGCCGCCGTGCGCGACGAACTCCAGGCCCCGCTCCATCGCCTTGATGTTGCCGGTGGCGTCGAACACGGCGTCGAAGAAGTCGCCGCCCGTGATCGCGCGGAGTGCCTCGACGTCGCCCTCGCCCGCCGTCACCGTGTGCGCGACCTTCAGCACGTCGCGGCAGAAGCCGAGGCGGTCGTCGCGCGCGTCCAGCACCGTGACCTGCGCGCCGTTCAGCGCCGCGAACAGCGCGACGGCCACGCCGATCGGCCCCGCCCCGACGACCAGCACGCGCTGCCCCGCCGCGACGGCGCCACGGCGTACCGCGTGCAGGCCGATGGCGAGGAATTCCACCATCGCGGCATCGTCGAGCGAAATGCCTTCCGTCTTGAGGACGAACTGCGCCGGGACCGCAAGGTATTCGGCCAACCCGCCGTCGCGGTGCACGCCCAGCACCTGGATCCGCGTGCAGCAGTTCGTCTTGCCCTTGCGGCAGGCGACGCAGTCGCCGCACGACAGGTACGGCATCACGAGCACCTCGTCGCCCGGCGCGAGGCCGGAGCCGGCGGGCGCCGTGGCCACTTCGCCGGACAGTTCATGTCCCATCACGCGCGGATACGCGAGGAACGGCTGCGTGCCGCGGAAGATGTGCATGTCCGTACCGCACACGCCGATGCGGCGTACGCGCAGCAGCACCTCGCCCGGACCGGCCTCCGGCACCGGCTTGAAACCCAGCTGCAGGTCGCCGGGGGATTCGCATACCACGCACTTCATCTGACTCATGTCGTTGCCTTTCGTTTTGTATTCTATAAATTTAAAACATTTATAGTCGTAAAGCAATCGAAAACCGCCATTCCCGCGTATGAAATTGAATAGCCGGCGCGGCCGCGCCGGCGCAGAAGGTCAGGCCAGGCAGTCCGGCCCGATGTCGCGCACGGATTGCACGCCCGTCAGGACCATGCTGGTGCGGATGTCTTTTTCGAGGATCGCGAGCAGGTTGCGCACGCCGGCCGCGCCGCCCGTCGCGAGCGCGTAGATGAACGCGCGGCCGATCAGGACACCGTCCGCGCCCAGCGCCAGCAGGCGGACGACGTCCAGGCCCGTGCGGACGCCGGAGTCGGCGAAGATCGTCAGGTCGCCCTTCACCGCCGCCGCGATGGACGGCAGCGCCTTCGCCGTGGACAGCGCGCCGTCCAGCTGGCGCCCGCCGTGGTTCGACACGACGATGCCGTCCGCGCCGAACGTCTTCGCGTCGCGCGCGTCGCCGGCGTCGAGGATGCCCTTGATGACCATGGGCCCCTGCCACTCGTCGCGGATCCACTGCAGGTCGCTCCAGCTGATGCCCGGATCGAAGTTGGCGGCGAGCCAGCCGATGTAGTCCGCGAGGCCCGTCGCGTGGCCGCGGTACGCGGAGATGTTGCCCAGGTCGTGCGGCCGGCCGAACAGCCCGACGTCGAACGCCCAGCGCGGATGCAGCATCGCCTGCAGCATGCGGCGCAGCGGGCCGTGGCGCCCGCTCATGCCGGAATGGGCGTCGCGGTAGCGCGCGCCCGGCACCGGCATGTCGACGGTGAACACGAGCGTGTCGATGTTCAGCTCGCGCGCGCGGCGCAGGTAGTCGCGCATGAAGCCGCGGTCCTTCAGTACGTACAGCTGGCACCACAGCGGCTGCGACGATTGCGCCGCCACCTCGGCCAGCGGGCACACGGAGACGGTGGACTGGATGAACGGGATGTTGCGTTCCGCCGCCACCCGCGCCGCCTGCACCTCGCCGCGGCGCGCGTACATGCCCGCGAGGCCGATCGGCGCCAGCGCCAGCGGCAGGCCGCGCTTCACGCCGAACCACTCGGTCGACAAATCGAGGGTTTCGGAACCCTTCAGCACGCGCTGGCGCAGGCTCACGGCCTGCAGGTCGTCCACGTTGTGGCGCAACGTCGACTCGGTGCCGGAGCCGCCGTCGAGGTAATGGAACAGGAACGGCGGCAACCGGCGGCGCGCCGCCTCGCGATAGTCGGTGGCGGAAGAGATGATCATCAGGCGGCTTTACGTGTTCAGGGTGATGAAGCCGCCGTCGATCGGATAATCGGTTCCCGTGATGAAGGCAGCTTCGTTGCTGCACAAGTATAGCGCGAGCGCGGCCACTTCGTCCGGCCTGCCCATGCGGCCGATGGGCTGCGTCTTCGACAGCTGCTCGAACATCTCCGCCTCCCGGCCCGGATAATTCCGCGCCAGGAAACCGTCCACGAACGGGGTGTGCACGCGGCCCGGCGAGATCGAATTGCAGCGGATCCCGTCCTGCAGGTAGTCTTTCGCGACCGACAGGGTCATCGCCATCACGGCGCCCTTCGCCGTGGAATACGCGAAGCGCTCCTTGATGCCCACCGAGCCCGCCACCGACGCCATGTTGACGATGACGCCGCCGCCGTTCGCGCGCAGCTGCGGGATCGCCGCGTGCAGGCAGTTGTAGACGCCCTTGACGTTGACGCTCATGACGCGGTCGAAGTCCTCTTCGCTCGTCGTGTCGGCCTTGCCGATGTGGGCGATGCCGGCGTTGTTGACGAGGATGTCGAACGGGCCGATCGCGGCCATCAGCGCTTCCACGTCGGCCTGGCGCGACACGTCGCAGGCGTGCGAGGTGACGCGGCCGGCCTCCTCGCGGATTTCGCGCACCGCCTGCAGGCTGGCGGCGTCGCTCAGGTCGACCACGTGGACATGCGCCCCCTGGCGCGCGAACAGCTGGGCGATCGCCTTGCCGATGCCACTGCCGCCGCCCGTGATGACGGCTTTCTTGTCGTTCAATTCAAACACGTTTCGTGACTCCCATGGAAGATGGCGTGGCGCGGGACTCGCGGCTGGCCTGCCGCAGCGAGGCGCGCGCGAACCAGGCGATGACGACGAAGCACAGCAGCGGCACCGCATAGCCGTACTGCACGTTGTGCGTGACGTCGCTGACGAAGCCGAACAGCAGCGGCAGCAGCGCGCCGCCGACGATGGCCATGATGATCAGGCCACTGCCCATGTCGGCGTGGTGGCCGGCGCCCTGCAGGCCCAGCGAGAAAATGGTGGGGAACATGATCGACATGAAGAACGCGATGCCGATCACCGCGGCAAGGCTGGCGACGCCGGTCGCCACCATTGCCACCGCCGCGAGCACCGTGCACGCCAGCGCGTACATCCACAGCAGCCGCGCCGGCGCCACGACGCGCATCAGGCCCGTGCCGACGAAGCGGCCGACCATGAACGCCATGCCGCAGCCCCACCCGAGGTAGTCCGCCGCCGTCACGGGCGACACGCCCGCCGACCGGGTCGCGTACAGGATGAAGAAGCTGAACACGCACACCTGCGCGCCCACGTAGAAGAACTGGGCGATCGCGCCGCGGCGGATCGACGGCACGGCCAGCGCCTCGCCGAGCGAGCTCTTGGCCGGCGCATTCTCCGAGCGGCCGCCGACTTCCGGCAGCTTCAGGAACCAGAACACGACGGCGATGGCGAGGATGACGAGCCCCAGCATCATGTACGGCCCCTTCACGCTGGCCGCTTCCGCCGCCAGCGCCGCCTGGCGCGCCGCTTCCGGCATCGCGGCGAGCTGCGCGTCGTCGGCGCCGTGCACGAGGATCAGGCGCGCGCCGATGATCGGCGCCAGCGTGGCGGCGAGACCGTTGAACGACTGCGCCAGGTTGATGCGCTGGGCCGCGCGGTCCGGCCGGCCCAGCAGGGTCACGTACGGATTGGCGGCCGTCTCCAGGATCGTGAGGCCGCACGCGATGGTGAACAGCGCGGCCAGGAACACGATGTATTGCTGCGTGTTCGCGGCCGGGATGAACATCAGCGAACCCGTGGCGAACAGCAGCAGGCCGCAGATGATCGCCGCCTTGTAGCCCGCGCGGCGGATCAGGAGGCCCGCCGGCAGCGCCATCACGAAATAGGCGATGAACACGGCCGAATCCACCAGCGCCGACTCCAGCACGGTCAGGCTGAACGACCGCCGCAGGTGCGGGATCAGGATCGGGTCGAGATTATGGACGAACCCCCACATGAAAAACAGTGTGGTGATCATCACGAGGGAAAACCGGTACTGCCGCGTCGAGGGGTCCGTCATGTCTGCAAAGTCTCCGTCAGCCAACATATCGCGTACGTCATGCGTGGGCACGTGGTGCCCACCCTACCGTATCTTGTAGCGTGGGCACCCCGTGCCCACGTGCACTGCCAACAAACTGCGGATCAGCCGTCGATCAGCGCCTCGTTCCACGCGTGGACGGTCTGCGTCTGCTCGCCCAGGCCTTCGATGCCGAGTCGCATGCGGTCGCCCGGTTCCAGGTAGACCGGATCCGGCTTCTGGCCGAGACCCACGCCCGGCGGGGTGCCGGTGCTGATCACGTCGCCCGGCTGCAGGGTCATGAAACGGCTGATGTAGCTCACCAGGTGCGCGACGGTGAACACCATCGTGCGGGTATTGCCCGTCTGGTAGCGCTTGCCGTTCACTTCCAGCCACATGTCCAGGTTCTGCGGATCGGGCACTTCGTCGGTCGTCACGAGCCATGGGCCGACGGGGCCGAACGTGTCGCAGCCCTTGCCCTTGTCCCACTGGCCGCCCCGCTCCAGCTGGTATTCGCGCTCGGACAGGTCGTTCACGACGCAGTAGCCGGCCACGTAGTCGAGCGCATTCGCTTCGTCGACGTAGCGCGCGCGCTTGCCGATGACGACGCCCAGTTCCACTTCCCAGTCGCTCTTGACGGAACCGCGCGGCAGCACGACGGGGTCGTTGCAGCCGATGATCGAACTGGTCGCCTTCGTGAACAGCACGGGTTCCGCCGGCACGGCCATGCCCGATTCGGCCGCGTGGTCCGAATAGTTCAGGCCCACGCAAATCAGCTTGCCGATGTCGGCGACGACCGGCGCGTAGCGGACCGGCTGTTCGACGACGGGCAGACGGCTCGGGTCGAGGTCCGACAGGCGGGCGATCGCGCCGGCGGCCAGCTGGGCCGAGGTCAGGTCGGGCAGCACGCCGGACAGGTCGCGGATCACGCCGTCGGCGTCCATCAGGCCAGGTTTCTCGGCGCCCTTCGGGCCATATCGCAGCAGTTTCATGGTATTCCTTTGTTACGGTGATATTGAAAAATCAGGCCGGAGATCAAGCCGACGGCACTGGCGCGGCCGGGTCCAGCAGGCCGGCGTCCTTCAGCGCGGTCCACAGGCCGGCCGGCAGCGGCTGGGAAAACCAGTGCGCGTTGCGGCGCAGCTGGTCGATGTTCTGGGCGCCGGGGATGCACGACACGACGGCCGGATGGGCCATCGGGAATTGCAGCGCGGCGGCCTGCAGCGGCACGTCGAAGTCGCGGCAGACGGCGGCGATGGCGCGCACGCGCTCGACGACTGCCGCCGGGGCGTCCTCGTAATTGAATTTGTTCGTGCCCGCCAGGATGCCGGAGTTGAACGGCCCGCCGATCACGACGCGCGTGCCTTGCCGCGCGCAGCGGTCCATCAGCGGGGCGAGCGACGCCTGCTCCAGCAGGGTGTAGCGCCCGGCCAGCAGCACGCAGTCGAGCGCGCACATGTCCATGGCATCGGCGATCACCTCCCACTCGTTGACGCCGAGGCCGAAGCCCTTGATCGCGCCCTCGTCGCGCAACTGCGCCAGCGCGCGGAAGCCGCCGCCCTCGGTCAGCTGCTTCCAGTAGTGCGCATGGCGTTCGCCGTGGGTGACGCGGCCGATGTCGTGCACGTACAGCATGTCCACGCGGTCCAGGCCGAGGCGCTGCAGGCTGTCCTCGTGCGAGCGCATGATGCCGTCGTGCGTGTAGTCGTAATGCGGCCGGAACGGCAACGGCGCCGCCCACCCGCATTCGCCCGGCTGCACGTTCGGATCGGGCCACATCAGGCGGCCGACCTTCGTGCTGATCGTGTAGTCGCCGCGCGGCCGCGATCGCAGCGCCGCGCCCAGGCGGTGCTCGGACAGCGTAAAACCGTAGTACGGCGCCGTGTCGAAATAGCGGATGCCCAGTTCCCAGGCGGCGTCGACGAGCGCGTACGCGTCCGCTTCCGCCATCGGGTCGTACAGGCCGCCCAGTTGCGCGCAGCCCAAGCCCAGTTTGGTGACGTCCATGTCGGGCCGCTTCATGTCAGGCTACCTTCAAGGGCAGGCAGCGCGGCCCGATCGGCTCGAACTGCTTGTACGTGAGGATGAATTCCTGGTGGCCCAGGTCTTCCGACTTCGTGCACTCGCCGTTCGCCACGCGGGCGACGAGGTCGACGATTTCGTCGCCGACTTCCTCGATGGTCGCATGGCCCGTGAGGATGCGGCCCGCGTTGACGTCCATGTCGTCCGCCAGGCGCTCGTAGGTCGCCGGGTTCGCGCACACCTTGATGACGGGAGAAATGGCCGAGCCGACCACGGACCCGCGGCCCGTCGTGAACAGCGTGACGTGCGCGCCGCACGCGATCAGTTCCACGATCTCGGCGTTGTCCGAGATATTCGGGAAGCCGAAGCGCGGTTCGCCGTCCGGCACCACGTCCAGCAGGTACAGGCCGCCCGTGGGCGGCTGGTCGCCCGGCTTGATGATGCCGCTGATCGGCGACGCGCCGCTTTTCGCGTATGCGCCCAGCGATTTTTCTTCCAGCGTCGTCAGGCCGCCGTCCGCATTGCCCGGCGCGAAGCTGCCGTGGCCCATGATCGTGTAGTAGCGCGACGCCTTCTCGACCGTCTTGACGATCTCGTCGCCCAGTTCCGGCGTGACGGCGCGGCGCTTCATGTGGAATTCGCAGCCGACCAGTTCACCGGTCTCCTCGAACACGCACGCGCTGCCCGCGGCAATCAGCCGGTCGAACGCCGCGCCGACGGCCGGATTGGCCGTGATGCCGCTCGTGCTGTCGGAACCGCCGCAGATCGTCGCGACGACCAGTTCGTCGAGGCGCATCGGCACGCGCTCCTGGCGCGCCAGGTCCTCGACGGCCCACTGCACCCATTCGACGCCGCTCTTCACGCCGGAGCGCGTGCCGCCGACGTCCTGGATCGTCACCGTGTGGACGGGCCGGCCGCTGTCGGCGACGGCTTGCGCGACACCGTTCTTGTCGAAGCTCTCGCAGCCGAGCGACACGAGCAGCGCCGCGCCCACGTTCGGGTGCGTCAGCACGCGGCGCATGATCGTGTCGGCGTATTCGTTCGGATAGCAGCCCGGGAAGCCGATCAGGTGCACGGGCTGGCCGGGGAACGCATTCACGATCAGGCGCGCGACGTGGTGCGCGCACTCCACGAGATAGGCGACGACGACGACGTTGCGGATGCCCTTGCGCCCGTCCGCGCGCGGATAACCGGACAGGGCGGCCAGGGTGATGTCGGTGGAGGTGGTCATGGTGCTTTGCTTCCGATGAAATGGTGGCCGTCCTGGTCGAGCGTGAAGGTCGGGATGTAGTCGCTTTCCAGGTTGTGCGTGTGGATGTGCGCGCCGATGGCGACGGGCACCGTGGCCGTGCCGATGATGGCGCCGTAGCGCAGCACCTTGTCGCCCGGCGCCAGGTCGCGCCGCGCGACCTTGTGGCCGAGGCGGACGTCGCCGGGTAGCGCAACCTCGCGGCCGTCGATGACGACCGTGGCGCCGGCCTTGAGGTCGACGCGCGCGATGAGGCAGTTATCCTCGCGCGACATGAGCAGCAGGCTGCCCGCCTGCGCTGGGGTGGTGCTGGACATGACGATCCTTTGCGGCTGACTTAAGTAACAGCATAATTGTATTCTATAAATTGAAAACATACGACTATTTGCTCTGCTGCGCTGCAGCACAAAAGGAATCGGCAAACGTAAGTACTCACGCACAATAAATGTTACTCTTACGCAATTCCAAGCCTTCAAGTCAGTCATCGTCCCGTCATGCATCCCAAGCTGCTCCTTCGTCTTGCGGCCCTGGCGCTCGCGTTCCTGTGCGCGCGCGCGCCGGCACAACACCTGCCGCTGAAGGCCTACGGCCAGGCCGAGGGCCTCGGCAACCTGTCCGTCACGGTGGCGTCCCAGGATGCCGCCGGCTATGTATGGATCGGCACGCAGAACGGCCTGTTCCGATTCAATGGCACCGGCTTCCGCCGCTACGGTCCGGCGCAGGGCTTTCCCGACAAGATCGTGACGGCGCTGGTCGACGGCCGCGCGACGGGCATGTGGGCCGGGACATACGAGAATCTATACCGGTTCGACGGCAGGCGCTTCCGTTCCGTCCGGTTCGACGGCAAGCCGATCGAGGTCTGGCCGGGCCAGCCCGTCGCCGCGACGGCGGACGGCCGCGTGCTGGTGGTGGCGCGCGACCGGCTTGTGGAGATTACGCCACGCGGCGACGGCGGCGACGTCCGCGCCTACTTCACGCCCGATCAGATCCGCGCCTACCCCGGGCTGGCAACGATCCTGAGCATCCACGCCGACGCGGACGGCGCCCTGTGGATGGGTTGCGGCACGGCCCTGTGCAGCGTCGAGCGCGGCCGCGTGACCGTCCGGGACGGCAAGGACGGATTGCCCGCGGATGCCTGGAGCGGCATCCTGCGTGATGGCGCGGGCACGCTCTGGGTGCGCAGCGCGACGCACGTCTTCGTGCTGCCGGCGGGCGCCGCGCGCTTCCAGGAGCGGACGCCGTCCGAGATCCGCAAGCGCCAGCTCCTCACGGAGATGCGCCTGGACGCGGATGGCCGGGTGCTGACGAACGCCGACGACGGGCTGCTGCGCTGGCAGGACGGCCGGTGGCAGCTGTTCGGCCGCCAGAACGGACTGGACGTCGGCGGCGGCGTCACCGCGATCCTGCAGGACCGCGAACACGGCATCTGGCTGGGCACGCTGGGCCGCGGCCTCGTGCAACTACTCGGCTACGGGAACCTCGAAAACTGGACCACGTCGCAGGGCCTGCCCAACGACGTCGTGATCTCGGTGCTGCGCGACCCTCGCGGCATCCTGCACGTCGGAACGCGCTCCGGGCATGCCTGGCAGGTGCCCGGCGAACGCCGCTTCCGCACCGACCCCGCCCAGCCCGCGTACGCGACACAGGAATGGGGCAGTATGGCGCTCGACGCGGACGGCCACCTGTGGGCGGGCACCTACGGCGGCGCGCTGCTGCGGCGCACGCAGGAGGACGGCAGGACCGCGCTGGTCGCGCAGTGGCCGCAGATCAACCAGGTGCTGGCGGACGGCGGCCGCGTCTGGATGGCCACGGAAGCGGGCATGCACGTCTTCCCCGCGACGGCGCCGCTCCCCGCCGGCGGCAACGAACCGGTCACGGATGCGGTGGCCGACGGCTGTACCGACGGGCGCGGCCATCTGTGGTTTGCCGGGATGAGCGACGTCAGGCGTTTCGACGGACGGGCCTGGGAGACCCGGTCGTACGACGCGGCGCTGGGCGGTGCCGAAATCCTCAGCCTGGCGTGCGCGCGCGACGGCAACCTGATCGCGACCACGCACGACGGCCTGTGGCGGCTGCGGCCCGGCGGCCGCGCGACGCGGATCGATGCGCCGGTGTTGCGCGACCGGTTCATCCTGAACGCCCGCGAAGACAGCCGCGGCTGGCTCTGGGTCGCGCTGGACGTGGGCTTCGCGGTATGGAACGGCAGGCACTGGCGCACGCTGGACCAGACGCAGGGCCTGGCGTGGAACGATTCGAACGGCCGCGGCACGTACGAAGACCGGGACGGTTCGATCTGGCTCATCACCAGCAACGGCCTGTCGCATGTGCTTCATCCGGAACGCCTGTTCGCGTCGGCGCTGCGCCCGCCCGTGATCGAAGAGGCGCTGCGCGGCAACGGTCCGCTGCCGGTGGGCGACGCGCCGATGCCGTGGCGGGCGGACCAGATCGTGTTCCGCCTGGCCCACCTGCAGTTCGACCAGGGCCGGGGCTGGCACTATCGTTTCCGCCTGCTCGGCGTCGACGACGCGTGGAACGACACGGTGCAGCCGGAAGTGCGTTACGCGGCGCTGCCGGGCGGCCGGTACCGCTTCCAGGTCGCCGCCGTCGACAGCGCCACCGGCGAGCAGTCGGCGCCGGTGGAACTGGCGTTCACGATCGCACCGCCATGGTGGCGCAGCGTCCGGTTCTACGTGCTGTGCGCCCTCGGCGTCGCGGGCGCATTCGTCGCGTTCCACCGCCTGCGCCTGCGCGCGCACCGGGCGCGCGAAGGGAAGCTGACGGCGCTGGTGCGCGCGCGCACGCACGAGCTGGAACAGTCACGCGAGGAAATGCGCCTGCGCGCGCTGAAGGACGGGCTGACCCAGTGCTGGAACCGGGTCGCGATGATGGACATCGTCGCGCGCGAAATCGAACAATGCGCGCGCTCGGGCGAAAGCTTCGCGCTCGTGCTGCTGGACCTCGATTACTTCAAGCGCGTCAACGATACGCACGGCCACCTGGCGGGCGACGCGGTGCTGGTCGAAACGGCGCGCCGCCTGCGCGCGGCCGTGCGGCCCTACGACGCGGTGGGCCGCTACGGCGGCGAGGAATTCGTCGTGGTCCTGCCCGGCCTGAACCTGCCGGCCGACGCGTCCCGCATCGACGCCCTGCGCGCCGTCGTGCGCGGCGAACCCGTCGACATCGGCGAAGGCAACACGCTGGCCGTCACCGCCAGCTTCGGCGTCGTCGCCTTTACGCCCGGCACCCCGCACGATCCGGTCGCCCTGCTCGGCCGTGCCGACGCGGCGCTGTACCGGTCGAAACACGCGGGCCGCGACCGCATCAGCTACGCGGATTGATCGGCCGCGGCCGCCCTATCCATTGGCCAGTGGCGGCCGTCTCGTGCGCCCGG
Source organism: Massilia sp. GER05 (assembly GCF_052056005.1). Lineage (NCBI taxonomy): Bacteria > Pseudomonadati > Pseudomonadota > Betaproteobacteria > Burkholderiales > Oxalobacteraceae > Massilia > Massilia sp. GER05. Next base: position 5,578,471 of record NZ_CP178858.1, read on the forward strand.
TAGGCTGCCAAGCCTACAACACATCGGAGGGCACATGATCAACAAGAAAGTCGTGAATTTTGGCGTCGCCTGGGAAGGCCTGTTCGGCTACGTCCAGGGCATCCAGGTGAAGGACACGGTCTACCTGTCCGGACAACTCAGCCACGACCGGCAGGGCAACCTGGTCGCGCCGGCCGACCTGGACGCGGCCGGCAAGCCGGCGAACTACGACGCGATGGAAGCGCAGATCCGCCAGACCTACCGCAACGCGGTCGAGCTGCTGGCCGAATTCGGCGCCACCCTCGACGACGTCGTGGAAGAGACCTTGTACGTGCTCGACGTGGACGCGGCCTTCCCGGCGGCGGCCAAGGTCAGGAAGGAAGCGTACGGCGCCGACCAGCCGCAGCTCGCCAGCAACCTGATCGGGGTGTCGCGCCTCGCCTTTCCCGCCCAGTTGGTGGAGATCACGTTCCGCGCCGTGCTGCCCGATTAGGCGTCGGCCGCGGCCTGGGCCAGCGCCACGAACGCATCGACGAGCGGGCCGCCGCCTTCGGCATGGCGCGCGAGCAGCATCGCCGTGGTGGCGTCCGGATCGGCGAGCGGCCGGTAGACGACACCGTCCATGTGGATGCCTTCGAATGAGCTGGGCAGCACCGAAATGCCGCAGCCGGCGGCGACGAGGCCGATGATCGTCGACGGCTCGCCCGCCTCCATCGCGATGTGCGGCGTGAACCCGGCGGCGCGGCACAGGTCGAAGATCTGGTGGTAGATGCCGGTGCCCGTCTTTTCGGGGAAGACGACGAACGCCTGGTCGGCCAGGTCCTTCACCGCTATCGTCTTTTTCCGCGCCAGCGGTGCGTCGGCCGGCAGCACGAGCAGCAGCGGATCCCGGCGCAGCATCGTCAGCGCGACCGTGCGCGGCAACGGCATGGGGCCGGGCCGCACGAAGCCCACGTCCAGTTCGCGCGCCTCGATCTGCGCGAGCTGCGGCTGCGTGGGAATCTCGAGGAACGTCAGCCGCACGCCCGGATACTGCTGGCGGTAGCGCCGCACGACGCGGGCGAACAACGGCGTGAACGGCGTGGAAAACGTGAACCCGACGCGCAGCTCGCCCGCTTCCCCCAGGTGCGCGCGGCGCGCCGTTTCCTTGGCCTGTTCGGACAGCGCCAGCATGCGCCGCGCGTCCGCGAGGAACAGCCGCCCCGCTTCCGTCAGCAGCACGCGCCGCCGGTTGCGCTCGAACAGCCGGGCGCCGATCTCGTGTTCCAGCGCCTGGATCTGCTGGCTCAACGGCGGCTGGCCGATGTGCAGCCGCTCGGCGGCGCGCGTAAAGCTCAGCTCCTCCGCCACAGCCACGAAGTAACGCAGGTGCCTGAGTTCCATCTTATATTTTCAAACGATAAGTAACGCCACAAATATATATTGGACAGTCGTATCCCGCAATCCTACGATGGCCCCATGACCAATCGCACCAACCGCGCCCTGTTCTTCGGCGGCTTTTCCTGCTTCGCCCTGCTGTATTGCGTGCAGCCGCTGATGCCCCTGCTGGCGCAGGATTTCGGGCTCACGCCCGCGCAGAGCAGCCTGTCGCTGTCGCTCTCGACGGGCGCGCTGGCGGTGTCGCTGCTGTTCTCGTCCGTCCTGTCCGACCGCCTGGGCCGCAAGACCATGATGGTCGTGGCGCTCGTCGTGGCCGCGCTGATGACGGTGCTGGCCGCGGGCGCGCGTACGTATCCGCAGCTGCTGGCGGCGCGCACGCTTCTCGGCTTCGCGCTGGGCGGCATGCCGGCCGTCGCGATGGCTTACCTCAGCGAAGAGATCGAACCGGCGGCGCTCGGCGTGTCGATGGGCCTGTACATCGGCGGGAATGCGTTCGGCGGCATGGTCGGGCGGGTGCTGGCGGCCGTGCTGTCCGACTTCGTGTCGTGGCGCGCCGCGTTCGCCGTGATGGGCGTCGCGGGCCTGCTGGCCGCGTGGGAATTCTGGCGCAGCCTGCCGGCGTCGCGCAACTTCCGGCCGTCGTCCGGCGGCGTGCCGGCGCTGCTGCACGGCCTGCGCGGCCACTTCGGCGACGCCGGCCTGCCCTGGCTGTTCGCCCTGTCGTTCCTGCTGATGGGCTGCTTCGTGAGCGCGTACAACGTGATCGGCTTCCGCCTGCTGGGCGCGCCGTTCGGGCTGCGCCAGAGCGTGGTCGGCGGCATCTCGCTGCTGTATTTGCTGGGCATCTTCAGTTCGGTCTGGGCCGGCCGCCGCGCCGACCGCCTGGGCCGGCGCCACGTGCTATGGACCGTGATGGGCACGATGCTGGCGGGCCTGCTGCTGACCATGGCCCACAACGTCGGCGTCATCGTGGCCGGCATGGCGGTGTTCACGTTCGGTTTCTTCGCGTCGCACTCGATCGCCAGCAGCTGGGTGGGCCGGCGCGCCCGCACGCAGCAGGCGCTCGCGTCCGCGCTGTACCTGTGCTTCTATTATCTCGGCTCCAGCCTGGTCGGCTGGCTGTGCGGCGTGCTGTGGGAACACGGCGGCTGGGGCGGCGTCGTGGCGCTGCTGGGCGTGCTGCTGGGCGCCGCCCTGCTGATCGCGCTGCGCCTGCGCCGGCTGGAACCGGTCGGGCAGGCGCTGGCGCCGGCGTGACGATCCGCTCCCCTGCCACGGTCGGGTAGATGGCGCCGGGCTGTTACGATAGCGAACCGTCGCCCTGGACCGCTACCGTCATGTTCACCCGCATCCACCACGCCGCGATCATCTGTGCGGACTACCCACGATCCCGGCACTTCTACACCGAGGTGCTGGGCTTGCGCATCGTCGCCGAAAACTACCGCGCACAACGCGACTCCTGGAAGCTGGACCTGGCGCTGCCGGACGGCTCGCAGGTCGAGTTGTTCTCGTTCCCGAACGCGCCCGCACGCCCGTCGTATCCGGAAGCGTGCGGCCTGCGGCACCTCGCGTTCGCGGTCGACGACCTGCAGGCGTGCAAGCAGCATCTCGAAGCGCACGGCGTCGCCGTGGAACCGGTACGCACGGACGAATACACGGGCAGGCGCTTTACCTTCTTCGCCGACCCGGACGGCTTGCCGCTGGAGCTTTACGAGACCTGATCCCGGTCCGCGCAGTTACAGGTAATGCGCCCCACCCTGCCAGACCAGCTGCAGCCCGGTCACGAGCAGGCAGGCCTGCGAAATCCGGTAGAACCACACGAGGTTGATCCGGCCCTGCAGCCAGATGCCCAGCTTCACGCCCAGCGGCACGAGCGGCGCCAGCACGAAGCTCGTGCCGAGGTTGTCGAGCGACAGCTGGCCCAGCCACGCGTACGGCACGAGCTTGACCGCATTGACGGCCGCGAAGAACACGCTGATGGTGGCGACGTAGCGCACCTTGTCCATCCGCTGCGGCAGCAGGTAGACCATGGCCGGCGGTCCGCCGGCATGGGCGAGGAAGCTGGTCAGGCCCGAGACCGCGGACCAGAAGGTGCCTTTCGCCAACGAGGGGCCGGCCTGGCGCTGGTGCGCCGCCAGGCCCAGCACGTTGTTGACGGTGAAGGCCACCGCGATGCTCCCGATCAGGATGCGGATGACGTCCTCGCCCAGCATGCCGAACGTGAGGAAGCCGGCGACGATCCCGAGCAGGGCGCCGGGCAGCATGATGCGCAGCGTCGGCATGTCCCACTTGCCGAAATAGGCGCCCAGGCCGACGAGATCCATCAGGCACAGCACGGGCAGCAGGATCGCGGCCGCCTGGACGGGCGAGATCGCCAGTGCCATCAGCGGCACGCCCACGCCGCCCAGCACGCCCCCGAAGCCCCCTTTCGAGATGCCGGTCAACAGGACGGCCGGCACGGCGACGGCATAGAACAAGGGGTCGGCGATCAGCATGCTGCCCCCTCCGCCACCAGCTGCCGGATCAGGTTCTTCACGGCGGGCGCCCCTTCGCTGCGGCGGAAGACGGCGGCCAGTTCCGAGGTGACGGGGTCTCCGGCCAGCGGCTTGTAGACCACGTCCGGCAGCGCCAGCGTCGTGGCCACCACGTCGGGGACGACCGCGACGCCCTTGCGCAACGATACCTCGGTCAACACCGTCAGCAGATTGCCCGGCGCCGAGACGATGCGCGGCGCGAAGCGCCCGCGCCGCCCGACTTCGCGCGTACCGAGGTCCTGTTCGGGCACGACGAAATCGTCGTCCTCCAGCCCCTGCGCGTCGACCGCTGCGGCGCCGGCCAGGCGGTGGCTGGCCGGCAGCGCGATGCAGAAGCGGTTGCGCTGCAGGACGTGCACGCGCAATTCGTCCGGGAGCGCCATCGGCAGGCGCACGAAGCCGAGATCGACATGGCCCTCCGCGACGAGGCCCGGCAGCCGCCCCATCGGCTGTTCGTTCGCCTGCAGCTGGACATCGGGCCACTCGGCACGGAAACGCCGCATCTGCCGCTGCAGGATGCCGGCCAGCGCGGCGGAGCCCACGTAGCCGATCACGATCCGGCCGAGCTCACCGCGGCCGGCGCGGCGGCCGACGCCGACGGCCTGGTCGAACCGCAGCAGGCTGGCGCGCGCCTGTTCGAGAAACAGCTCGCCGGCCGCGGTCAGGCCCACGCTGCGCTTGGTCCGCTGCAGCAGCCGCGCCTGGAGCGTCCGCTCGATCTCCTGGATCTGCACGGTCAGCGTGGACGGGGCAATGCCCAGCCGTTCGGCGGCGCGCGCGAAATGCAGTTCTTCGGCCACCGCCACGAAATAGCGGAAATGTCGCAGCTCCATCCGTCTCCAGGCATTGAGTATTCGATAGGAACGAATTATTTCACGTTTTCCCGTTAATGAATGAAATTCCCGGCTGGGGTGTAATGCAGCTTTCATTCGAACTCAGGAGCCCCCGCGATGCCTGCCGACTCCCCGCCACGCCCCTCGTCGACACCCCTGCTGCTGACGGCCTCGCTCGGCTGCGCCGTCACGGTGCTCGACACCAACGTGGTCGGGATCGTCCTGCCGACCATCGCGCGCGAGCTGGCCGCGACGTTCGCCGACATCGAATGGGTCGTGAGCGCCTACCTGCTGTGCTTCGCGGCCCTCCTCCTGCCCGCGGGCGCCATCGCCGACCGGGCCGGGCGCAAGCGCGTGCTCTTGCTGGGCCTCGCCATCTTCGCCGCGGCCTCCCTCGCGTGCGGCGCCGCTCCCGGAGCACGGGCACTGTACCTCGCCCGCGCCGCGCAGGGCGTCGGCGCGGCCTTTCTGCTCGCGCCGTCGCTGGCCGTGATCGGCCATGCGTTCCATGACGAGCGGGAGCGCGCCCGCGTGTGGGCCTTCTGGGGCACGATCATGGGCCTGACGATGGTGTGTGCGCCGCTGATCGGCGGCGTCATCAGCCGCTGGCTCGGCTGGCGCTGGGCATTTTTCGTCAACCTGCCCGTGTGTGCCGGGCTGGCGCTCGCCGTCCTGCGCCACGTGCCGGAGTCGCGCGGCGCGGCGCAGCGGACGCTCGACGTGCCGGGCATCGTCCTGTTCGCGGCGGCCATGTTCGCCTTCACGTGGACCCTGATCTCGGGCCCCGCCGAGGGCTGGGCCAGCGTGGCCGTGCTGGCACGCGCCGCGGCCGCGCTGGCCCTGTTCGCGCTGTTCCTCGCCACCGAGCGCCGGGTCCGCGCACCGATGCTCGACCTGTCCCTGTTCGCGCAGCGGCGCTTCGTCGGCGCCGTCGCGGCCATGCTGGCCTACGCGTCCTGCGCCCAGGTGATGGCCTCCCTGCTGCCGCTCTATTTGCAGAACGCGCGCGGCGCCACGGCGCTGGAAGCGGGCGTCGGCATGCTGCCCTTCGCCCTCGCGATGCTGCTGCTGCCGATGGCCGGACGGCGCCTGGCCGCGTTCATGCCGGGCTACCGGATCCTCGCGCTCGGCCTGATGGTCGTCGCGGCCGGGAACCTCGTCATGGTGTGGGCGGCGCACCTGCCGGGCAACCGGCTGCTGGACGGCATCGGCATGGCGATCCTCGGCGCGGGCGGGGGCCTGCTGAACGGCGAGACGCAGAAGGCGATCATGGGCACCGTCCCGCCGGAGCGGGCGGGCATGGCCTCCGGCATCAGTACGACGTCACGCTTCTGCGGCATCCTGCTGGGCTTTGCCGGCATCGGCGCCGTGCTGGCGAGCGGCACGCGCGCGGCCCTGCTGGCCGGCGTGGCGCAAGCCGGCGCGACGATCGCGCCGCACCTGGTCGAGCGGGTGATCGCGGGCGACACCGGCGCCCTGCCGGCCGGGCTGGCCGGGCTGCTGCGGCGCAGTGTCGAAGCCGGGTTTGCGCATGGCTTCCTGGCGGCCGGCATCGCGGCGGCGGGGGGCGCTGCCATCGTGCATGGCTGCATGCACGACAGGGCCCGGTCGCAATCTCAGCCGCTGCCGCGCCGAAGCAGCGAATAACCCACGTCCACGACAGGCGCCGCGGACGTTTCCCCCCTCGCCTTGTTCAATAACAGCGAGACGGCCTCCCTGGCGATCGCGCTCCCATCGATCCCGATCGTCGTCAGCGCGGGTTCGAGTTCGCCCACGATGCTCGAGTTGCCGAACCCGATCACGGCGACATCCTGGGGCACCCGGAGCTTGCGCTGCCGCGCTTCGACGATGACGCCGAGGGCCATCCAGTCCGAGGAACACACGATGACATCCGTGTCCCGTTCCGACGCGAGCACGTGCGCGAGCGCCGCGCGTCCTTGCGTCACGCTGGTCGGCGGTTCGTAGCACCCGAACGGCGGCGCCTGCCGCCCCGATTCGAGAAAACAGGCCGCCAGTCCCCGGTGCCGGGCCGACGCTCTGATCCCGGTTGCCGTGGCGACGAACGGCCTGCGATAGCCGGATTCGATCAGGAAGCGGCCAATCTCGCGACCGACCGCCTCGTGCGAAAACCCGACCGCCATGTCGATCGGGTCCGCCGGCAAGTCCCAGGTTTCGATGATCGGAATATGACTCTTCGACAAAACCTCGCGCAGTTCGGCCGACTCGATCACACCGGTCACGATCACGCCGGATGGCCGATGTCCGACCATCGACCCGACCAGGTCCGCCAGGTGTTCGTCGTGCAGGCCGGTCTGGCCGATCATCACGTGGAAGCCTTCCGCCGCCAGCTGGTCCGTGAGGGCCTGGATCGTGGCCGAAAAAATGGATTGCTCGATCGTCGGCACGAGCAGCCCGATGATCCGGCTTTTCTGCGACGCCAGGCCGCCGGCGATCAGGTTCGGGTAATAACCGAGGCGCGTCGCCGCCTCCTTGACACGCTGCGCCGTCTGCAGGCTCACGCGTCCCGGATTGCTGAAGGCGCGCGACGCGGACGCCATCGACACGCCCGCCTCCGCCGCCACGAGCTCCAGCGTGGAAACACCGCCGGTCGGGCGGCGCTTTCTCGGGCGATTGTCGGATTGATCGTTCATGCGTTCCTCGGGCGTGCCAGCAGGAGTCTAGCGCATTTGCGCCCATCGAACCGCCTCATCAAAAAAGTATACTTATAAAAAATAATAGATATACTTGTATAAGCAATGGAAAGCGCTTTCCCAGTTCGCAATAAAACAATACAAGGAGACATGGTGATGAAAAAGTTGTCGTTCCAGGCATCGTCGCTGGCCGTGCTGGTTGCGTCGTCGGTATCGGCTGTCAATGCGCAGGACCAGGATCCGAACAAGGTCGTCGTGACGGGCAGCCGCATCCGGGGCGTGGCGCCGGTCGGCTCGAGCCTGATCCAGGTCGGCATCGACGACATCAAGAAGTCGGGTGCGATGACCACGGCCGACCTGCTGAAGGAGATTCCGCAGGTCACGTCGATGGGCTTCAACGCCGAGGGTTCGCTCGGTGCCGCCGCGGCGGCGAACATCACGCGCGCCACTGCCCCGAACCTGCGCGGCATCGGCCCCCAGGCCACCCTGACGCTGCTGGACGGCCAGCGCGTCCCTGCCGCGGGCACGATGGGCAATATCGTCGATCCGTCGTTCCTGCCGCCCCTGACCTTGCAACGGATCGAAGTCATCGCGGACGGCGCGTCCGCGGTGTACGGCTCGGACGCGGTGGCGGGCGTGATCAACCTGATCCCCCGCAAGCGCTTCCAGGGGCTGGAAACGATGATCCGCGCGGGCCATGCGGACGGTTACCATGACGCCCAGGCCGGGGCGATCGCCGGCAAGGCGTGGGGCGACGGCTCGGTCTTCGTGTCGTTCGACGTTGCGCACAACACCGGCATGCAGAACAGCGGCCGGTCGTTCATCGGGAGCGACCGGCGCCGTCTCGGCGGCGCCGACGCGCGCCCGAGCACCTGTGCGCCCGGGACGCTTTCCTACGGCGGCACGACCTATCCGCTGCGCGATGGCAATGGCCAGGGGCTGCTCCTGGCGAACCTTCAGAGCGGTCCCGCGAATCGTTGCGAGACCACGCCCTACACCACGCTGATTCCCGAAACCGATCGCGGCAGCGTCTTCGGTTACGCGGAACGGAAGCTGACCGACTCGATGAAGGTGTATGCCCAGGCATTCTATTATTCCCGCCGCTCGGCATCGGCCCGGGCGCTGTACACGATCACGAACTACACGGTCCCGAAGACCAACGCGTTCTATCCCGCCGACGCCGCCGCCAGCGCCACGCCCCTGCTGGCCAGCTATTCGTTCAGCGACCTGCTGGGCCCGGACTTCGCGAAGGTGACGAGCAAGGTCATGCAATTCCAGACCGGTATCGACGGCGATCTCGGCAACTACCATTACAAGGTGTCGGCCTCCACCGGGATGGGCGGCGACAGGGAAGAAAACCGCGCGGCCCTGAGCAATTACGCCCTCGCCCAGGCCATGGCGAGTTCCGATCCGGCCACCGCGTTGAACGTGTTCGGCGGGCCGCAGGCGATCCCGCGCGCGCTCGTGCAGCAACTGGCGACGGGTCAATCGATCATTCGCGGCAATACGCACCTGAACACGCTCGTCGCGGGCATCGACGGACCGCTGTTCGCGCTGCCGGGCGGCGAGGTACGTGCGGCCGTCGGCGCGGAAGTGCGCAGGGAAGCGTCCGACGCCTATTTCTCGAACAACGCCAACAGCCGCACCAGCACGACGCCCGTGGTTCTGGCCAGTGACATAGCGCGCACGATCAAGGCGGTCTACGGCGAGGTGCTCGTGCCCGTGTTCGGGGCCGGCAACCGGCTGCCCCTGGTCGCCCAACTCGACCTGTCGCTTGCCGGCCGCTGGGAAAAGTACAGCGACGTCGGCACGACCACCAATCCGAAAGTGGGCGTGAACTGGAAACCCGTCGACGACGTGCTCGTACATGCGTCGTACGGCACGTCGTTCCGTGCGCCGTGGCTGTCCGAATCGAATCCGAACGCGTCCGGGTCCGGCGTCTATATCGGCCAGCAAACGGTGCCGGGACGCGGACTCGTGCCGACCGTGACGCTGGGCGGCGGCAATCCCGGCCTGCGGCCGGAAAAAGCGCGGACCAAGTCGCTCGGGATCGACTATTCCCCGTCCTCGATGCGGGGCCTGAAGGCCGGCCTGACGTATTTCGATATCTCGTACGACAACCAGATCGTCGACGGCTTCGGATTGCAGGGGAACTACCTGCTCGATCCCGTGACGTATGCGAAATATGTCGCCTACCCCGGCGCGCCCAATTACGCCGCCCTGAAGAATCTCGTCGAGAGCTCCCCGTTCACGACGCCCGGCACGATCAACTACACCAATGCCGCAATCATGGATGCGCGCCGCACCAATACCGCCGCGGTGAAGGTCGATGGCCTGGACCTCGCGCTGAGCAACGTATGGCGCCTCGACGCCGGGATCACGTTCACCCTGCGCGGCAATCTGACTCACTACCTCAAGTACGACGAAGCGCCGAACGCCAGGGTCTTCCTCGACCGTAACAATGTGATCGCTTACCCGGCCAGGAATTCCGGCCGCATCAGCGGTGCGTGGAAGGTCGGCGGCATGTCGGCGCAACTGGCCGCCAATTACACGAACAGCTATCGCAACAACCTCTCCACCCTGATGCCGACGGTCGGTGCCTATACGACGGTGGACATGGATCTTGCGTACAGCTTCGCGAGCGGCACGGCGCTGGACGGCATCCGCGTGTCCCTGAATGCCCGCAACCTGTTCGACAAGGCGCCGCCCGCGGCCGATTACGGCAACGGTTACGACCCGTCGAAAGCAAGCGCCCTCGGGCGCGTCCTGGCCCTCACGGTCGACAAGGCCTGGTAAGGAAAACCCCATGAACGATTTCGATCCCACCCTGCCGGAAACCCTGGAGACGCCGTACGCACTGTACCGCGAGCTGCGTGCCAGCTGCCCGGTCGCCCATACGATTGAGCTCGGCGGCTTCTGGGCGTTGACGCGCCACGAGGACGTCGCCCGGGCCGCCGCCGACTACGCCACCTATACGACCACCGTGCAGAACGTCGTGCCCAGGGTCGCGGCGTCCGGACGGCGCCCGCCCCTCCACCTGGATCCGCCCGACCACACGCCGTACCGCAAGGCGATCACGCCGCTCCTCGCCGGCAAGCGCGTCGACCGGCTGCGGCCCTACATCGAACGCCTCTGCAACGAGCTGCTCGATCCCCTGGTGGCGCAGGGCGGCGGCGACATGTGCGGCGACTACGCCTCCGTGGTGCCGATCCGTGTGTTCGCCGAATGGATGAATTTGCCGCTCGAACAGGCCGAATGGCTGGCGGACGTCGCGCGCAAGTATGCCCGCGCGGTCGGCATGTCCGACCCGGAAGCGACGAAGGACAACAGTGCGCTGCTCTACGACCTGGCCGTGCACCTGCTGGACGATCGCAAGGCGCATCCGCGCGACCCGGCTGACGACGTGACGGCCGCGCTGCTGGCCGTGCGGGTGGACGGCGCGGCGCTGCCCGACGACATGATCGTCGGCACGATCCGCCAGGTGCTGGTGGTCGGCATCATCGCGCCGCAGATCGTGTTCGGCGCGATCGTGGTCCACCTGGCGAACGATCGGGACCTGCAGGACCGCCTGCGCACGGACCGCGCCGCGATCGCGCCGGCGGTCGAGGAATTCCTGCGCCTGTACACGCCCTACCGCGGCTTCGCACGGACCGCCACGCGCGACGTCACGCTGCATGGCGTGACGATTCCCGCGGGCGAGGCGATCGCCCTGGTCTACGCGTCGGCCAATCGCGATGCCGCCGTGTTCGACGACGCGGAGACGTTCCGGCTCGACCGCCCGAACATGAAGGAATCCGTCGCCTTCGGGCGCGGGCCGCACATGTGCCCGGGTGCCGGCCTGGCCCGGCTGCAGCTTGCCGTCGCGCTGGAAGCGCTCCTCGACCGCACGACCCGCTTCACGCTCGCCGGCGAGGTCGTGCCCGCCCGCATGCCGGAAATCGGTCCCGTCGCGGTGCCCGTCGCATTCGCAGGGAGGGCCGCATGAAACGGCTGTCGATCGAGTGGCTTTTGCTGATCTACTTTCTCGCGTACGCGCCGTATGCCGTGTTGACGAAGCTGATCACGAGTCCCAGGAGCGGCGTCGTGAGCCGTCCGCTGTCCGGTCTCGAGACATTACCGGTCGCGCTGACGCTCAGCAGCGCGCTGCTCGTCGTGTTCATCTGGCGCTCGGGCTGGTGGCGCGCGGCGACGCCGATGCGCGGGCTGGGCGGTTTTCCCGGCGCGACCGGCGCGACCGCCCTCGCCGGGGTCGGCGCGACCCTGCTGCTCGTGTCGGTGCCGCTCTCGTATACCTTTGCCGGCGTGAGCATCCCGTTCGTGCAGCTGCTGATGCGCGGGGACATCATCATCATCGCGCCGATCGTCGACCTCCTGTGCGGCCGCAAGGTCCGCTGGTACTCGTGGGTCGCGTTCGCGCTCGTGCTGACGGGCCTTGCGATCAACGTGACGGCGCGCGACGGTTTCCATGTCCCTCCCCTTCTCGTGCTGATCATCGTCCTGTACACGATCGGCTACTTCATCCGCCTGTTCGTCATGACCCGGATCGCGAAGAATGCCGACCCGGCGGCGACCCAGCGCTATTTCGTCGAGGAGCGGGTGGTGTCGATTCCCCTGTCGCTCCTGGTGCTGGCCGTCATCGCCCTCGCCGTCCCGGGGCCGCAGGGCGAACAGGTGCATGCCGGCTTCACGCGCGCATGGTCGTCCGACGCCATCTGGCTGCTGGTCATCCAGTCGGTGGCGCTGTTCGTCATTTCCATCGTGTCCGCACTGATCCTGCTCGACAAGCACGAGAACACCTATTGCGTGCCGCTCGAACGTTCGGCATCGATCATCGCGGGCGTCGTCGCGTCGTACGTCCTGGCGATCGGTTTCGGACTGCCTTACCCGACCCGGGCCGAACTGCTCGGTGCCGCCCTGCTGGCGATCGCCGTCGTCGTGCTCTCCCTCGGCCCACGCCTCGGCCAGCCGCGCGTGCTGTTCATGAACCAACCGGATTCCCGACCATGAAGCGACTCCTGACTCTCCTGCTGGCGGCCGTGCCGCTGGCGTCAAGCGCGGCCGGGGCGCCGCGCCATCTCGAAGGACGCCTGCCCAGCGGCGCCACCTGGGTGTTCGACGTGCCGGACGCGTGGAACGGCAAGCTCCTGCTGTTCAGCCACGGGTATGCGCGCGGCCCCGACAACCCGGCCCGCAACGTCGCCGGCGCCGAAAAGGAGGCGCTGCTGGCGGCCGGCTACGCATTGGCCGGCTCCTCCTACGCGCGCACCGGCTGGGCCGTGGAGGAGGCGATCCCGGACCAGCTGGCGACGCTCGACGCCTTCGCCGCCGCGGTCGGCAAGCCCGCACGCACCTATGCCTGGGGCAGTTCGATGGGCGGCCTGGTCACCATCGCCCTGGTCGAGCGCGCGCCGGCACGCTTCGACGGCGCGCTCGCGCTGTGCGCCTCCGCGGGCGGCACGGTCGGCATGATGAACGCGGCACTCGACGGGCCGTGGGTGCTGCGCACGCTGGCCGCGCCGGAGGCCCCGCTGCCGGTGTTGTTGACGAGTTCAGGCGAGCAGATGCGCAAGGACCTGGCCGCGTGGCGGACGCTGCTCGATGCGCAGCAAGCCACGCCCGCGGGACGCGCCCGCATCGCGCTCGCGGCGACGCTGGCGCAAGTGCCGGGGTGGACGCCGCAGCCCGTCGATGACGCCGCCCGCGTGCGCCTGCTGGCCGACGGTTTCCTGCCCGCGACGATGCTGCCGCGCGAGGAGCAGATGCAGCGCGCGGGCGGCAATGCATCCTGGAATACCGGGATCGACTATGCCGTCCTGCTGGAACGTTCGGGGCAGTCGGACTTCGTGCGCCGGATGTACGTCGCCGCCGGGCTGGATCTCGGCGCGGACCTGGCCCGGCTGGCCGGCGCGCCGCGCATCGCGGCCGACGACCGCGCGGTGGCGTACATGCGGCGGTTCTACGCGCCGACCGGGAAGGTCGCCGCGCCGGTCCTGCTGCTGCAGGCGGCCAATGACCCGGTGACGCTGGTCGAGATGACCGGCGACTACGCGCAGCGCGTACGCGCGCAAAGCGGCGACGGCATGGTGCGCGCGGCCTATCTCGGCCAGACCGGCCATTGCAACTTCACGTCGGACCAGACGCTCGGCGCGCTCGACGCGCTGGTACGGCGCAGCGAAAGCGGCCAGTGGAAAGTCGCGCTGCCGCGCCAGGTCGACTACCAGCCGGCCCCTTTCCTGCGCCACTGGCCCGACTGATCGATCACTTCGAGGAGACACGCATGCGCAATCCGCTTCACGCTTTCGCACTCACGCTCACCCTCGGCGCCGGCGCTGCGCTCGCCGCGCCGGCCGTCATGGAAGCAGACGCCGGCCTGCCGACCCACACGGTCTACCGGCCGGCACGGCTGCCGGCCGACCCGCTACCGATCGTCGCCTTCGCGAACGGCGGCTGCGAGAACGCCGGCAACCGGTTCCGTCCATTTCTGACGGAAATCGCGTCGCATGGCTACCTGGTGGTCGCGATCGGCCCGATCGTGCCGGCAGGGGACAAGGCGGTGCGCGTCGCGCCGGCGCCGGGATCGCCGGCCGCCGCGCATCCGGAACTGGCGGGGAGCACCTCGCTGGCGCCGGGGTCGACGCGGCCGTCCCCCACGTACGCGGCCCAGCTGATCCAGGCGATCGACTGGGCCATCGCGGAGAACGCCCGTCCCGGTAGCCCGTATCACGGCAAGCTCGATCGCTCACGCATCGCCGTGATGGGGCAATCCTGCGGCGGCCTGCAGGCGATCGACGCGGCACACGATCCGCGCGTGCGCACGCTCGCGGTGCTGAACAGCGGCGTCTTTCCGGCCAACGGGCGCAGCTGGGAAATCGCCGCCGCGCATGCGGACATCGCGGACCTGGCGACCCTGCACGGCAGCGTGTTGTACCTGACCGGCGACCCGCGGGACGCCGCCTTCCCGCAGTCGGAAGACAACTACGCGCGCACGAACCACATCCCCGCGGTGCGACTCTGGCGCGAGAACACGCCGCACATGGGCACGTACCGCGAAGAGAACGGCGGTGCCTTCGGTACGGTGGTTGTCGCGTGGCTCGACTGGCAGCTCAAGGGAGACCGCAACGCGGCGCACCAGTTCCTGGGCGCCGGCTGCGGCCTGTGCACACGGCCGGAATGGCATGTGCAGAGCAAGGGGTTTTGACGACGTCAGCGTCCGGCGGCCACGTAGGGACCGACCACGACGCCCACGAATCCGCCCGCCTTCTGCGTCGACAGGAAGCGGATATCGAGCTTGCCGGCCAGGGTCGTCGTCGTATCCCCGTCGCGGTAGCGGTAGCTGGCCTCGCCGCCGTCCATGTCCATGACGAGTTCGACCCGTTTGGACACAACCGGCTTGCTGGCGACCAGCGTCTCCTTGCCGCCCTCCGTCTTGTACAGGGCCACCACGTTCTTCCCGGCGCTGCGCGCCAGGCCGAGGAACACGTGGTTGCCGTCGTCCTGCATGGCGACGAGGCCCGCACGGTCGCCATCGCGTTGCGGCACGAAGTCGACGACGGTCGATACGGTCGCGACGTGATGCTGCTGGCGCCGGCCGACGAAGGCGGGCACGCCGCGCAGGTCGCCCAGCGGCGCGCCGGCACGCAGAACCAGTGCGCCGCGTTCGACGGAGTACAACGGCGCACGCGGAATGCGGATGCCGATCCAGGCCGAGGACAGCGGGCCATCGAATTCGTCGACGTACGCGAAGTTGCCGCTGGTGGGCACCGGTGCGGGCGGCTGCGCCGGCAAGGCGGGCTTGGCGACGGCATACGGCACCGTCTTGCCCTGCTCCAGGATCAGCGGCCAGCCATCCTTCCAGTCGACGGGCAGCATGAAGGTTTCGCGCCCGATGTTAAAGAAATTGCCCGGATAAGGCCGCGTCGCCAGGAAGACAGCCCACCATTGTCCGTTCTGCGTCTGCACGAAATCGGCGTGGCCGGCCGTGGTGACGGGATGCGGACGTTTCGGATCCAGGTCGCGCTGCGTCAGGATCGGATTGACGGGCCCCGGCACATAGGGTCCCGTGACGGTATCGGACCGGAGCACGACTTCGGAGTGGTTGTCGGCAGTCCCGCCTTCGGCGCAGATGAGGTAGTAGTGGCCATCCTTCTTGAAGATGTGCGGGCCCTCGATCCAGATCGGCCGCTTGTCGGGCGCCACGCCGCCGTCGACGAGGACTTTCGGCTTGCCGGCGAACTGCAAAGTGCGCGGGTCCAGCTCCGCGAGCCAGATCGCGCGATGGCCGTCGTAGCGCGGCTGGCCTTCCGGGGCATTGTTGTATACGACGTAAAGCTTGCCGTCATCCCAGACGAGGGACGGATCGATGCCCTGCAAGCCCCGGATCGTGACCGGTTGCGACCACTGGCCGGCCGGATCCTTCGCCGTGATGACGAAACTCCCGGTGCCGCCCGGGCAGCTCGAACACGTGGTGACGATATAGAACGTGCCGTCGTGGTAAGAGATGTCCGGCGCATAAATGCCCTGCGATGCGCGCACGCCGGTGAAATCGACCTGGCCGGGGCGGTCGAGCGCGTTGCCGACCTGCGTCCAGTTGACGAGATCCCTGGAGCGGAAGACGGGCAATCCCGGGAAATTCGTGAACGAGGAATTCACCAGGTAGTAATCGTCGCCCACGCGCGTGATCGACGGGTCCGGGTAATAGCCGCTCAATATCGGATTGACGAACTCGCCGGCGCGCGGCCGGACGTTTTCCTGGGACTGGCCCTGGTAGGAAAACCGCTCGAAGCGCGCGACGGTCGCGCCTGGGGCGTCTGCTGCAACGGCTGGCGCCATGGAAGAGGCGGTGCCCAGGGCCAGTGCGCCCAGGAGACACATGGCCCGTACGGAATATTTTTTCATGTGGATCGAGCTCCCGATGCTGGACCAGCCTGTGCGCTGTTCCGGTTCTTGCGTGGGAGCCACTCTATGTCAACTAATTATCCAAAACCAATGCTTTGTTTGGATTAATTAATACATAAACGGTATCGATCGGCTGCCCGGGCGCCATCCGTACCGAACTGCCCCACCAGCGCCACGAGCCGGTCGGCCTGCTGCTGCAGACTGTCGGCGGCCGCGCCAGCATGAAGTCGACGCTGGCGACGCCCTGGAACCGGCCCTCGATAAGGAACCGCAAGCAGGCCGGAGACCGCATAACATATATGCCTTATACTTGTCTGGACCATGCGCCTGACATCCTTCACCGACTATACATTGCGTACGCTGCTTCATCTCGGTAGCCACCAGGACCGCCTCGTCACCATCCAGGAAATCGCGGACCTGCACGGCATATCGAGGAACCACCTGATGAAAGTCGTGTTCGAACTGGGCCGCAGCGGCGTCATCGAGACCGTCCGGGGGCGCTCCGGTGGTTTTCGCTTGGCGCATGCGCCGAAGGACATCAACCTCGGCGACGTCATCCGCAATAGCGAAACCGACTTCTACATGGCCGAATGTTTCGATCCGGACGGCGCGCCCTGCGGACTGACCGGCGCCTGCCGCCTGAAAGGCGTCCTGCAGGACGCGACGGCAGCGTATCTCGCCGCGCTCGACCGCCGTACGCTTGCCGACCTCCTGCCGGAACCGCCGCCGCGCGAGACCCCGATCAAGGTACACCGTAAAAAGACCGTCCGCTGACGGTGCGCCGGTCTTGGCGCCGGCGAGGAAAATATCGTCGTACCTGGACTGGATCTTGTAGATGCCGGGCTTACGCAGGCGGATGGGCGGCCTCGATCGCCGGATAGAACTCGGTGTCTTCGCGCTTCATCCGTTCGAACAGCACGCGCAGGACACGGTTCGCGTCGGCACGAAAGCCTTCAGGATTGGCTTCGACACGGTTCGCGAGATTCCACCTGGTAGCGAACTCAAAATACGCGCTGGCGATGCCGTCCATCTCGCGCTGGTAGCGTTCCCCCAATCTCGCGAGCCTGGGATTCACGTCGCTCGCGAGCCCCGGGTAGAGCACGCTGTCTTCGACCCTGAGGTGGAGCTTCACAGTGCCGCTCAGCTTGACGACATGCGCGGCGATGGACGCGGCGTTTTCCACGATCCCACCCTGCGTCGCCTCGCGCAGGCGAGCGATGCCGTCAAGGATGGCGATGTGCTGCGCTTTGAATTTGTCGATGTTCATGACAGGTTCGGGTTGTCGGAATGGCTCAAGTCTAAGTACTCACCCAAAATTTACGGTGAATTCGCTGCCGAAACCTTTCATCAGGGACTGGATCTCGGCCAGTAGGTCGGCGCCGTTGACGCTGGCGAATCGGCGCCAGAAGTATTTGGCGTGCTTCCACAATATCTCGATGCGGTTGAGTTCTGGGCTGTACGGCGGCAGATAGTACAAGCACAGCCCCTTCTTGGCCCAGCGGCGTCGCTGTTTTTCCATTTCGTCGCCTTTGTGGATCCCAGCATTATCGAGCAGGACAATGCGTGGCACCGAGTGCGGCTGGTCAGCTATCCGATCAAAGAAAGCGATGACATCATCGCGCGTGGTCGGCCTCTGCTGAGTAGTCCAGATCAACCGGCCGTCGTGGCGCAATGCTCCCAGCACGTTCACGCGCTGCCGGTGCGCCAGGGGTTCGACCGAACGCGTTTGGCCGATCCGCGTCCAGCCATATTGCACCGGCGGATTTGGACTGAAACCCGATTCGTCAAAATACAGCAGTTCGCATCGCTGCTCATGATCGAGCCGGCCCAGTTCCCCAATCACCCTGCTGGCGCGTTCGAAGGCCTTCTGGTTGCGTTTTTTTTAAACTGTACCGGTAGCGCTTGTAGCTGAAATTCATCTCTTTGAGATAGCGTACGGCGGTGTTCTCGCTGATCGGCGCCTGTTCCTGCTGCCGCCCGATATGACGCAGCAGTGCGACCACTGTGCCGCCCTCAGACTGCGCCAACTCGCCCAGCGCTTGCCGCTGTTCGGACGTCCACTTCTTTGGTCGGCCAGTGTGGCGGCCTTCGTACAGTCCGGCCAACCCGAACTTGTTCCAGCGTTGCCGCCACTGCTCGACGCTGTTCAGATGCACCATGAACTCGTCCGCAGTCTGCTGCAACGTCAGCCCCTGACTCAACCGTAAAATTCCCTGCGCCCGCATCCGGGCCCTCGGGTGCGGATGGAAAATTCCCATTTCCCGCAGCGTCCGTCGTTCGTCTTTCGACAGTTCCAGCAGCTTCATCTTTAGCTCCTGCTACCTTGCCTGATCGACTTTGACAGCAAAAACTGGAAGACTACTTAGGGGATTTTCCTTAAACATGGAAATTAAATACATCTTTAAAACCAACACGCAATCTGGCGGGGCCGGTCAGAACGGAGAACCCTGCGGCCGGCCATGCTCGATTACGTAGCGCGTCATCTCGACGGATCGTGTTGCGAAGGCGCCGGGCACCCTCCCGCCGGCGAGGTGGCACATCAAACTGCATACCTGCTTTCGCAGCTCGGCCGCCTACGACGTGCTCGATCCATCGCATCTGGTGCCGCGACCTGATTCTGACTCGCGCGTCCGTGACTCCGTCGGCAATGGCGATGCCTCGTTCGCACGCTTGCGACATCGACTGGAAACCGATTAATGCAGCCCTTGGCTACGATAAATATCGCAGCTAAAAATCAGCGTTTGAAAAAATATACGGTTAAAAGTAGCCACAAAACATTGCTGAAGACGATAGACAAATGAATTCCGGCCCGCTTCGCTGAATGCATGAATTCGCTCCCTTCCAGCGTATGAACATCCATAACATCGTCCGCGGCCAACTAACAAGTGACCGCCATCCAGACGACCCACCTATCTACGCTTGGTATCCGTGCGATTCAATAAGCGTATCCATTCCCAATCCTTCTCTGTGACGAGGCTGAAGTCAACGCTCGCGCCGTAATGACAAATGTTGCATGTTAGCGCACAACATTTTGTTGATAGCGAACCGGTCCCCGTGTGCTTACAGAGCGTAGAACAAAGGAATCCAAATATTGTATTGACTGAATCAAAATTAGAATTGGCATTTTGTTAAAGCGAAAAGATACCGTTATATGGCGCCGGCGCGAACCCGCTCTATTCCGCCGGAACAAAAAATATTCAATAAACGGAGATAAGCTTGAAAAACCATAGAACACCATGCCAACCCCGCGGCCGTGTCGGATCCAACGTTTTTACGCTCACGCTGATGGCGGCGCTCATTTCGAATGCCTACGCACAATCCGCGTCCGAATCGGATAAAACCGCCGCAAAGGAGAATGTCGAGAAAGTCACCGTGACCGGTTATCGCAGTTCGCTGGCCCTGTCTGCGAACGAAAAGCGCGAGAATATCGGCTTGAGCGATACCGTGTTTTCGGAAGACATGGGCAAGTTCCCCGATCCGAACATCGCAGACGCGTTGTCGCGCGTACCCGGTGTGACGGTCACCCGGGCGTCGATCGATGGCGAGGGCATGAACGTCTCGATTCGCGGCATGGGCCCGGCATTTACCCGGGTGCTGCTGAACGGTGCGCCGATGGCGTCCGCATCGGCGGGCAGCTGGGGCGGCAATATCAGCGCCAACCGGGAAGTCGACATGGACTTTCTTCCGTCCGAACTGTTCCGCAGCGCGACGGTGTACAAGAGCCAGCAGGCCAGCGTCATCGAGGGCGGCATCGCGGGAACCGTGGACATGCGCAGCGTCCGGCCATTCGATAAAGCCGGCTTCCGGTCGGCCTTTACGCTCAGCGGCAATTACCGCGACAGGGACAAGAAGCCGGGTACGACGGGTTCGGCCCTGATCAGCAATACCTGGAACACCAGCAGGTTCGGCAAGTTCGGGATCCTGGGCGGCGTCGCCTGGGGCATGACCAAGTACCGTACCGACGCATTCGACACCGTCGACATGCGGAATCTCCAGTTGAAATCGTTCCAGGCCAACGCCGCGGACAACCCGAACAGCACGGGGGGCGGGTCGCAATCGACACCGGACAAGGTGCCGGCAGGCCTGCCTTTGAACCTGTTGCCGGATTACGCCCGTTCGGTCCTCGTGCCTGGCGCCACGATCGACCGGGCGATGTTATTGGCGCTCAACCCGGGTGCCACCATCCAGCAGATCGACAATGGACTGATGGGCCGCCTGGGCCGGCATCAGGTGTTCGAAGGCCAACGCCGCCGCGCAGGCGAAGTGATCAGCGTGCAATGGCAGCCGAACGAGGATTGGAACCTCTACTTCGACACGGTGTTCGCGCAAAAGCGCAATGAGATGGAATGGCAGGCGATGAACGTGGGCACACGTGCCAATACGCCCATCCCCATCGGCATGGAATTCGACCGCAGCGATTGCACGATCGGTTGCGTCATTACGAAAGCGACCCTGGCCAACACGTTCTGGGGACTGGAATACCGCCCGGATATCGACAAGACCAAGTTCCGCAGCCTTAACCCCGGCTTCGAGTGGCGCCCGAGCGACAAGTGGACGATCGACGGCGCATTCAACTACACGCTCAGCAAGTTCTCCCGGGACATGCCGCAGGTTAAGGTCGCGACCATGGCAGCGCCGTCGGTCATCACCTACGACAACACGACGCCCGGCCAACCGCCGACGTTCACCGGCAACCTGAACCCCAACGATCCGAGCAACTTCGGCTGGTACCAGGCGGGCCAGGGCATGTCGGGCCTGGTCATGGATTTGTACGAACGCAGCAATTCGACGCGCGGCACGCGCCTGAACGTCAAATGGGGCGACGACGACTTCAGTATCAAGGTCGGCGGCACCTACGACGATATCGAACGGCGTTACCGCAGCTATACGGTCGCCGATGCCTGGGCCAACGTTACTTGCGGCAACAACCTCAACTATACGTTCTTCGGTCCCAACACCCAGATCCAGTCCCCCGGTTGCGACGGACGGTACGCCCCGGGGCCGATGACGAATGCCGCCACCGCCTATCCGGGCTACGGTACGGGTTCTTCAGCCGGCCAGACCACGCCGCTGGCGTACCTCGGCTCGCTCGTCCCGAATACAGCACTGGCAAATTACCTGCAGCCGACGGACCATGGTTTCATTACCCTAGACTGGAACAAGTTCGCCAAAGACACCAATTACCAATATTTCCGCGACAACATTTACAAAGGTTTCTTTAGCGGCAGTGGCGGCTACATCCGTGAAGCCGTGGGTGGCGCCTATGTCGAAACGAATGGCCGGCTGAACGTGTATGGCCGGACCCTGCGCTTCAACGCCGGCGTCCGCTATGCCCGTACGCGGCAGACGATCGGCGACCTCGCGGCCACTGCGGATCCTCGCAACGCGACGCTGCAAAACGGCGGCCTCTATCCTTCCGTTGGAACCTGGTCGTACGAAACCGTGACTTACCACAACCTGCTGCCGTCGGCGACGCTCGCCTATAACATCACGCCGAAGATGATTGCCCGGATTGCCGCGTCGAAATCGATGACGCGGGCGAATCCCGCCGACCTGCGCCAGACCAGGCTCTCCATCGGCGACCAGGGTGCGCGCCAGGGCAGCATCACCAATCCGGATCTCAAACCGTTCCAGGCCAATAACCTGGACCTGGGTCTGGAATACTATATGTCGCGCGACTCCTATCTGGCCTTGGGCGCGTTCGCCAAGGACATCGTCGACCGTCCCGGCACGCACATCGTGCAGTACACGCTCGCCCAGCTGAACCAGATCTATGGCACGGTCGGCCTGACGGCAGCGCAACAGCAATCCGTCGATGCGAGCGGTGGCCCGGACAAGCACCTGGTCGAGATCACCGAGCCCTACAACATCGCCACGAAGCTGAAGATTCGCGGTGTCGAACTCACCTGGCAGCAAGCGCTGGATATGTTGCCGGTGAAGGGCTTCGGCTTTACCGGTAACTTTACCTACACCAGGCAGAAAGACGAGACCCCGAATGCGCCGCCCGTCTCCGGCGTGCCGCCACGCACCAACAACCTGACCCTGTATTACGAGCGTAACGGGGTGAACCTGCGCGTGACGCGCCAGTATCAGGCATCCACGGTCGTCAACGTCAACACCGGCCTGACGGTACCAGGGGGCGCCTACGCGTACAGTACCGGGCGCCAGCAGGTGGACTTGTCAGCAGGCATGAATCTGAAAAAGGTCTTCGGTTTCGGTTACAACACGGACCTGACGTTGAGTGTATGGAACGTGAACAACGCGATCAGCCAGACCTACACGCAATTCAACGGCGCCGTGTTTAACCAAAATATCCCTGGCCGCAGTTATACGCTGTCACTGCGTAGTACCTTCTAACACTTTCTGCCGCCCCGCAGTCGCGGGGCGGCGTCCGACTGTCTCCGCACGATGTCAAGGCTCATACTGGATCGCTCTACACTCGGCGCCCGTCCCTCGCGTACGGCCCGCACTTGCCGAAGAAGCGCATGTATCGCCAGGCCCGCCATGTCGGCAACCGGATATTTCAGCGTCGTCAGTTCGGGCCAGTTCGATGTTGCAATCGTGGTGTTACCGAAACCCGTCACAGTCAGATCGCTGGGGACATTCAAGCCGAGACGAAACGCGACCGCGACTGCCGCAGCTGCCATGTCGTCGCTGCTTGCGAAAATCGCCGTTGGACGCTTCGATAAACCGAGCAATCGTTGTGCCGCATCCAGGCCTGATCGATAAGTGAAGTCGCCGCACACGACAAGATGATCGGACCCGTCTACCCCATTTTCGTCGACAGCGCGACGATATCCTTCCAGGCGACGGATGCCGACCATATTATCCCTGGGTCCGGAGATGAAGCCGATTCGATGATGGCCGAGACGAATCAGGTGGCTTGCCATTTTGTATGCCGCCTCGCGGTCGTCGCCATACACGGCGCTGACATGCTCGTCGCTGAATGCGGACCCAATCACTACGGAAGGCATGTCCGGTGCGCAGAAAGCTCTTGTTGGCATTTCGTCCGAATAGGGTGGTGGCAAAAAGATCACCCCGTCGACCCGTATGTCCCTGGTAACGACCAAATTCACATTATTGACGACAGATTGATTAAAGAGATTCAGCAGGAATTCGCTCAGAAAACGGGAATCCTGGTTGTGAACGACACCGATCCGGACAGTTCTGGAACCGGCCAGAATGCGCGCCTGATCATTCGGCGCGTAGTGCAGTGCCTCGAGCGCAGCGGCGACCTTGCGCCGGGTACGCTCAGTGACTGCCGACTCTCCGTTCATGGTTCTCCATACGCTCATGACGGAGACGCCGGCGAATCTCGCGACGTCGGCAAGCGTTGGAATTTCGCCGTGAGCAAAACTTCGGCACGTATCGTCGATCCGAGATTTTTTCATGGTTCGAACCCAGGGAGGTTTCGTGCGGATCTGCGCGCCACCACAAGCAACAATATGTCAAAAAAATGCCCTGTCTGCCTTTCGGTGAACAGGGCATTAATACCCGATTCCGGGCGAGAGGAGACGAGAAACCGAGGTACGAAACCATATTACAGCAACACACCGAATAACCCGATTCAAATCGTATTCCTGCCGATACAACGAATGAATTGAGTGAAATCCGGTATTGGATCGTTCAATGGACAGGCCGGGAGCGGCGAAGTACCCCGGCAGAAAAATCTGCACAAAAAATACGATTATTGTATTTCACCATACAATAAATGCATGGATTAGTATTGATAACTGCACTACCCTAAGTATGATCGGACCAAACGGCATCCACCCCGAACCCGGTCTGTTTTATCAATACGCCAACCGGTACGCTGTGCTCGCGCACGGTAGGCCTTTCCTGGAGGAACCAAAATAAACAATCTCGATAATCTTCACGCCGGCTGACTCATGATTTAAGGAATAAATCGATGTTTGAATTAAGTCAGCTCCGTTGTTTCGTTGCCGTGGCCGAGGAATTACATTTCAGTCGCGCCGCGGAAAGGTTGAATATGACTCAACCTCCCCTCAGTCGCCAAATCAGGCTTTTGGAACACCACGTTGGCGCGCAACTTCTCGAACGAAATAGCAGAGTAGTACGTCTTACCGCCGCCGGGAAAGCGTTTTTACCCGAGGCAACGCAGATTTTACGCTTCGCGGAGCAGGCCTCTTTAAAAGCGCGTCGTGTCGCAAAAGGAGAGCAAGGGGCGCTGACGATCGGTTTCACGTCCGCTTCCGGATATAGCCTGCTTCCGGAAGTCGTCCGTCGCTTACGCGATTGCCGTCCCGGTATTGCACTTTCCCTTAAAGAGCTGGTCAGTACCA
This sequence comes from Massilia sp. GER05, assembly GCF_052056005.1. Lineage (NCBI taxonomy): Bacteria > Pseudomonadati > Pseudomonadota > Betaproteobacteria > Burkholderiales > Oxalobacteraceae > Massilia > Massilia sp. GER05. The sequence continues at coordinate 5,603,046 of NZ_CP178858.1, forward strand.
GCCAGGTCGAGGCGCTGAATGCCAGACAACTGGACATTGGCCTGATGCGCCCTCACCTTTTGAATAACGAGCTGGAAAGCAAGGTCCTTCTCAGCGAACCGCTCATGCTCGCCGTGCCTGCCGAATCCGTTGATCAGTGGCCAAAAGAACCGACGCTCGATTGCCTTCACGGAAAGCCGTTCGTCATGTATTCACCACAGGAAGCCAGGCCCTTTTATCACATGCTGAACGCCCGTTTTCAAAGCGCAGGCGTGATTCCGGACATCGTCGAGCATGTCGGCCAGGTCCACACGATGCTGGCGCTCGTGCGCGCCGGACTCGGCGCCGCACTGATCGCCGAAAGCGCAACGAGCCTGCAATTCAATAACGTTGCTTTTCTTCCGATACAAACGGAGCCTGTCGAGACGATTGGCGCCTGGCGGCGGGACAACGACAATCCCGCGCTCGGTCTTTTCCTGGAAGAAGTCTTGCCATCGTTTGGCTCGAACGAATAGCCGAGGCCAACATTCAATTAGTGGATCAATCGAGTCATTGATTGATTTGGACAGAATAAGCTAGAAGTATAAGATCGTTTCAGTTTGTCAACGCCATCGATCACTTCCAGCTTACTCATGAATAGTGCCGTCAAGAATGCTCCCGTCGTAACCGATCTGCGCGTCGTACCTGTTGCCGGCCAGGACAGTATGCTCCTGAACCTGAGCGGCGCCCATGGCCCCTGGTTCACACGCAACGTCATTATCCTGACCGACAGCAGCGGCAATACGGGCCTCGGGGAGGTACCTGGCGGCGAGAGCATTCGCCGCACGATCGACGATGCGCGAGCGCTCGTCGTCGGCAAATCGCTTGGCGAGTACAACAGCGTGCTGGGCGCCATGCGGACGGCGTTTGCGGACCGCGACGCCGGCGGCCGGGGCACGCAGACCTATGATCTGCGTACGGCCATCCACGCGGTAACCGGCGTCGAATCGGCGTTATTGGACTTGCTGGGCCAGTTTCTGGGCGTTCCCGTAGCGGCCCTGCTGGGAGACGGGATTCAACGCGACGCCGTCGACATGCTCGGCTACCTGTTTTATATCGGCGACCGTGACCGGACAACGCTGGGTTACCGCGCCGAGCCCGCTGGCGAGGATGCCTGGCTGCGGCTTCGTAACCAGCCGGCCCTGACCCCCGACGCAGTCGTGAAGCTTGCGGAGGCGGCCCATGCCCGCTATGGCTTCAATGATTTCAAGCTCAAGGGCGGTGTGTTTTCCGCCAACGAAGAGATGGACGCCGCGATCGCCTTGCATGAGCGGTTTCCCGATGCCCGCGTCACGCTCGATCCAAACGGGGCATGGTCGCTGAGCGAGGCGATCCGGGTCTGCCGCGACCGGGGCAACGTGCTTGCCTATGCCGAGGATCCTTGTGGCGCCGAGAACGGTTTTTCGGGACGTGAGGTCATGGCGGAGTTCCGGCGCGCGACGGGTCTGCCGACCGCCACCAACATGATCGCGACCGATTTCCGCCAGATGGCACATTCGATCCAGCTGCAGTCCGTCGATATCCCGCTGGCGGATCCCCATTTCTGGACGATGCAGGGATCTGTTCGCGTCGCGCAGCTGTGCGAGATGTTCGGCCTGACCTGGGGATCGCACTCGAACAATCATTTCGATATTTCGCTCGCCATGTTCACCCATGTGGGAGCGGCTGCGCCTGGCCGTGTCACCGCGATCGACACGCACTGGATCTGGCAGGACGGCCAACGCCTGACGAAGGACCCCCTGAAGATCGAGGGAGGCGCGGTACGGCTGCCGCAAAAACCGGGGCTCGGCATCGACATCGATATGGTCGAGCTTGAAAAAGCCCATCAGGATTACAAGAACCTGGGGACGGGCGTCCGCGACGACGCGGCCGCAATGCAATTCCTGATCCCCGGCTGGAAATTCGATAACAAGCGCCCTTGCATGTTGCGTTGATTCCAGCAAGCGCCAGTGCAATGCATTGAACCCTCGAGGCCTTTTCCGCATGTCGCGAATCGAACGGTTGCGTGAATACGCATCGCCGACAGGGTTTGTATTTTTTATTTGTTTATAAAAATAAACTTTGGAGACTCTATGAACAGCAGCACGAATCGTTCACGACACGACGCCCGTACGGGCACCCGCATCCTGCAACTCACTATCCTGGCAAGCATGGTGTCCACCGCCTATGCCCAGGAAGCGGCGCCGATGGCCCCGCAGACGGTGACCGTGACGGGTTACCGCGCCTCGCTGGCCTCCTCCGCGCGCGACAAGCGCGAAGCCACCGGCTTCCAGGACTCCATCTTCGCCGAGGACATCGGCAAGTTCCCGGATACGAATATCGCCGAATCGCTGAATCGCATCCCGGGCGTCCAGGTATCGCGTGAAATCACGGGCGAAGGCGTCAACGTCCAGATCCGCGGTCTCGGTACGAGCTTCACGAAAGTGCTGTTGAACGGCGCGCCCGTCGCCGTTGCGTCGACCGGCACGACCGACGCCCAGAGTTCGAACCGCGAGGTCGACCTCGACCTGCTGCCGACTGACCTGTTCACGAAACTGACGGTCAGCAAGAGCCCGACGGCATCGATGCTGGAAGGCGGCGCTGCCGGCGTCGTCGACATGCGCAGCGCGCGCCCGTTCGACCACAAGGGCGACTTCAATTCGTTCAACGTCGTCGGCACGCGCAGCCAGGTCGCGGGTAAATGGGGTAACCGGGGTTCGCTGGTATCGAGCCGCACCTGGAACAACACCTGGGGCCTGCTGGGCGGCATTGCCTGGGGCAGCACCAAGGTCCATACGACCGGCTACGAGACCATCGGCTACACGAACCCAAATCTCTCGGCCGCCCAAAACAACAGCCCGACGCGCAACAATACCGGCGGCGGCAACTTCACGATTCCGGCCACCGTACCGTCCAATGCGGGCAACGGACTGACGCCGGGCGCCCCCATCGACCAGGCGTTCCTGCTCGCCCATAACCCGGGCCTGACCATCCAGCAAATCGACAACGCCCTGATTCCGCGCCTGGGACGCAGCATGGCCGAGTACGGCGACAAGGGCAAGATCACCGCCGTCCTGTCCGGCGAATATCGCCCGAGCGACAGCCTGCACTTCTATGTCGACTCGATGTTCAGCGAAAAACACAATACGCTGGAGCGCACGGACACCTCCTGGGTCGGCCGCAACGGCGCCGTCATTCCGCTCAACATGAAAGTGTCGGGTGGCGACTGCGCCAATGGCTGCGTGGTGGAAAGCGGCACGTTCGCCAATGCCCAGTACTTCCTCGAGTATCGTCCCTATAACGAACGTGTACGCCTGATCGGCGTGAACCCCGGCTTCGAATGGAAACTGTCCGACAAACTGAAGATGGACGGCCAGGTGAACTACACGCGCTCGACCTTCACGCGCCAGTCGCCCACCGTCGGTCCCGTCACGGCACAAAATTCGGGCACGACCATCGATTATCAGAACGGCGCGCTCCCGAGCATTACCAGCAACGTCGACACCTATGATCCGGCCAGCTGGGTCCTCAATACCTCGCAAGGCGGCCGCGTCAGCATCAATGCCGAAGAGCGCATGACCAAGACGCAAGGCGTGCGATCGTCCCTGACGTGGGGCGACAAGGCGTTGAGCATCAAGGGCGGCTTCGCGTATGACGACATCATGCGCCGCATTACCGCACGCGACAACACGACGGCATGGCAGAACCTGGTCTGCGCCAACTCGGCCAATTGCCAGGGCCCCGGTTCGCTCGGCCTGGGCATTGCCAACTACCTGGTCCAGGGTCCGGACAACCTGCTGTCGGTCGACTTCAACCGCTTCGCGGCCGCCACCGGCTACGATGCCCTGCTGCAGTCCGCGCCGGTCGCGGGCTCCTCCAATACGGGTGCCAGCACGGGCTATATCGACGAGAAGACGACCGGCCTGTTCCTCCAGGTCGACGGTACGGTGCCTGTATTCGACCGTTCGCTGCGTTACGACGCGGGTGTGCGCTACGTGCGTACCAAGCAGAATGTCGGCGCCTACAACTCCACGGTGGACCCGCGCAACGCGACCCTGCCTGCGGGAAGCACGCCTTTCCCGAACATCAGCCAATGGGTCTATATCGACAAGACCTACAACAATACGCTGCCCTCGGCCAGCCTGGCCTACGACCTCGCCAAGAACCTGGTGCTGCGCGCGTCGGTATCGCGCAGCATGACCCGTGCGAACCCGGATGCGCTGCGCCCCGGCATCAACTTCTCGTCGCCGTCGGCCGATACCGCGACGCTGGGCAGCCCGGATCTGAAACCGTATATCTCGGATAACTTCGATGTCGGCGTCGAGTATTACATGGGGCGCGAGGGCTATCTGTCGGCCACGGTCTTCCAGAAAAACCTGAACGGGTTCACGTTGAACCAGAACGTGACGGTGCCGTTCAGCGCCCTGGCCGCCTACGGCATCACGTACAGCAACCTGACGCCGACCCAGCAGGGCTCGCTCGATGCGCGCGGCGGCCAGAATGCCGCGACGATCGTCACGACGTCGCAGCGCAACGCCTCGGGCCTGCTGAAGGTGCAAGGACTCGAGTTGGGCTGGGTGCAGCCGCTCGACAAGCTGCTGCCGTGGCGCGGTTTCGGCTTCTCGGAAACGCTCACCATGATCAACCAGAAGGCGAGCGGCGAAGGCTCCGCGGGCTTCGTCGCACTGGGCGTGCCGAAGAAGAGCAACAACTTCCAGGTCTACTACGAAAACCATGGTTTGCTGGCACGCCTGTCGCACACGTATTCGCAGGGCAGCCAGAATTCCGGCCCGAACCAGAACGGCATCACGAACGCGGCATTGTTCGGCGATGATTTCAAACAGCTCGACTTCTCGTCGCAGGTCGACCTGGCGGAAATCCTGGACCGCGACAACTATCCCACGCTGACGCTCGACGTCGTGAACCTGACGAACACGACGCGCCGTGCCTACTTCCAGTACCCGAACGCGACGTACACCAGCTACAAGCCGGGACGTACCCTGGCCGTCGGATTGCGCATGAAGTTCTGATGACCATGCCGTCGCGGTGGCCTGGCAGTACCGCCGCGACAAGACCGTGCATTGCTCCCTCCTGGCTCTCGGGAGTTTGATCGCTCTGCTCACGCGGAGCGATTTTTTTCAATGTGCGAACGACGCATCAGTGTTTTCGATAGAGGGAATCATGCAACACATGTCCGTATTCAAGCGGCGGTTTGCCACGTTCTGGCAAATCGCCTTCGTTCTTGTCATGTCGCTGGGGACGCCGTGGGCCTGCGCGGCGCCGAGTCTCGGTCTCGGCGTCCAGCTCGTTTCTGCAACCCCGAGCGCAAACAGTATCCCGCTCGTGAGTGACGGCAATGCCGCCCCCCTTTACGTGGACAAGGCGGACCACTGGGGCGTCATGCGTGCGGCAACCGACCTGCAAGGCGACATCGACAAGGTCACGGGCGCGAAACCCGCGCTGTCGACCGCGGCCGCCAATACACGCACCGCCGTCATCATCGGGACGCTGGGGCACAGCGCGCTCGTCGATGCATTGGTCAGTGCCGGCAAACTCGACGTGAAAGCGATACGCGGCAAATGGGAATCCTTCGTGATTGCCAACGTCGCCAATCCGATGCCCGGCGTCGAGCGTGCGCTCGTCATTGCCGGCAGCGACAAACGGGGGACGATCTACGGCATTTACGAGATCTCGGAACAAATCGGTGTGTCACCGTGGTACTGGTGGGCCGACGTCCCCGTGAAGAAGGCCAGCGCGCTGTTCGTACGTGCGGGCGCCTGGGTCCAGGGTCCGCCGGCCGTGAAATACCGCGGCATCTTCATTAATGACGAGGAGCCGGCGCTGGGCAAGTGGTCGCGCGAAAAATTCGGCGGCGGGAATTCGAAGATGTACACGCACATGTTCGAACTGCTGCTGCGCCTGCGCGCCAATTACCTGTGGCCCGCCATGTGGACGAATGCCTTCAACGAGGACGATCCGGACAATCCCCGGCTTGCCGACGCCTACGGCATCGTGATGGGCACGAGCCACCACGAACCGATGGTGCGCTCCCACCACGAATGGCTCGCGCACCGCCGCGACTATGGCAACGGCGAATGGAACTATGCGACGAACGAAGACGGCCTCAAACGCTTCTTCCGCGACGGCATCCGGCGCAACAAGGCCTACGAAAGCATCGTGACCATGGGCATGCGCGGCGATGGCGATACGGCGATGCCGGATGCGGGCGGTCTCGAGGCCAACAAGAAGCTCATCGAGAAAATCATCCACGACCAGCAGCAGATCCTCACCGAAGAGATGGGCGTCGACCAGCGGCAAGTGCCTCAGCTGTGGGCGCTGTTCACCGAGGTCCAGAAGTATTACGACGCGGGGCTCAAGGTCCCCGACAACGTCACCCTCCTCTTCACGGACGACAACGTCGGCAACCTGCGCCGCCTGCCGACGCCGGCGGAGCGCAAGCGCAGCGGCGGTTCGGGCATCTACTTCCACATGGACATGAATGGCGGCCCGTTCTCGTACAAGTGGCTCAACAGCAATCCGCTGCCCAAGATCTGGGAGCAAATGAATCTCGCCCACGAATACGGTGCGAACCAGATCTGGATCGCCAATGTCGGCGACCTCAAGCCGCTGGAAGTGCCGATCGAGTTCTTCCTCCGCTTGGCGTGGAGCCCCAAAGGCATGGGCAAGGACGACATCGCCGGGTGGACGCAACGCTGGGCCGAACGCGAATTCGGCGCGCAGCACGCCGCGGAAATCGCCGACCTCGTCGCGAAATACGCGAAATACAATGCCTGGCGCAAGCCGGAACTGGTGCGGCCCGATACGTTCAGCCTGGTCAATTACCGCGAGGCCGAACGGGTTTCCGAAGCCTGGAACGCGCTGGCGAAACGCGCCACGCTGCTGAAAACCTCGATTCCCGCGGACCAGCAGGACGCGTATTACGAACTGGTGCTGCACCCTATCCTCGCGCTCTCGAATTTCATCGATCTCGAGATCGCGGCAGGCCGCAACCATCTGTACGCCAAACAAGGACGCTACGCCGCGAACACGCAGGCCGAGCGCGTCCGCGCCCTGTTCAAGCGCGACCAGGACCTGTCCGATTTTTATAACACGCAGGTGGCGGGCGGCAAATGGAATCACATGATGGACCAGACCCACATCGGCTACCGCGACTGGCGTTCTCCACCCGAAAACGTCATGCCGGCGACCTCCTCCGTCCCCGCCGGCGCCGCGGGCGAATTCGGTGTCGCCATCGACGGTTCGGACCAGGCCTGGCCGGGCGGCGAAAGCACGCCGACCCTTCCGTATTTCGATTCCATCAACAAGCAGCGCTCGTACATCGACGTGTTCTCGAAAGACGGGCGCCCGCCCCGCTTCACCGCCCTCGCCGACAAACCATGGGTCAAGCTGTCGCAGGCGCCCGCGCCCGACGGGAGCAACGACCAGCGCATCTGGGTCGATATCGACTGGAGCCGCGTTCCGGTCGGGTCGGCACAACTGGGGCAAATCACGGTCAGCGAAGGCAACCAGCGCGTCGTCGTGCGGTCTTACGCGACCATCGCCGTTGGCGACGAGACCAAGGCCGCGGCCGGCGCGTTCGGCGGCCAGACCGGCCCCATCGCATTCGACGCCCAGGATGCCGTGCGCAACATCCCCGGCAAATATGCCCGCTGGGAATGGTTGCCCGACTATGGACGGGGCCCGGGCGCGATGACCGTGTTTCCGGTCACGGCGCGTAGCGCACCGTTTGCCGACTCGCCCCGTCTCGAATACCCGGTCTATTTTGCGTCGGCAGGCACCTGGCAGGTCGATCTGGTGACGGCGCCCACGCTGGACAATTATCCGGGACGCGAGCTGGCCGTCGCCGTCGCCCTCGACGACGCCGCGCCGCAGGTCGTTCGGGTATTTCCGCCGGCAACGCGAGCCGACCAGACGTTCCTTGGAAAATATCACTTCAAGAATACGTCCGAGAATGCACGTACCATGCGCTTCACGGTGAAGGTGCACGGTCCCGGCAAGTACGACCTGAAGATCATCATGGTCGACCCGACGATCGTCGTGCAGAAAATCGTCCTGTCCGATAGTCCGCTGCCCGACAGTTATTTCGGGCCGCCGTCGAAGCCGCGCAATCCGCCTGCCCACTGAGCGATTCATCACCCACCGATGAGGACCTGACATGAACCTGCGTTGCATCGCCGTCGCCGTTGCCGTTTGCTGGGGGGCCTGCCTCCCGGCGTTCGCCGAGAATCCGATCATCCAGACCAATTTCACGGCGGACCCTGCACCGCTGGTGCAAGGGGACACGGTGTATCTCTACACCTCGCACGACGAAGACGATGCGCAGGGGTTCAAGATGCGCGACTGGAAGCTGTACACGTCGAAAGACATGGTCAACTGGACCGATCGCGGGACGGTCGCCGATCTCTCGATCTTCGCCTGGGCCAACCAGGACAACGATGCCTGGGCGCCGCAAGTCGTCGAACGCAACGGCAAGTTCTACCTGTACGCGCCGGTCACGGTCAGCGGCTCGCCCCGGAACGTGATCGGCGTGGCCGTCGCCGACAGCCCGCTCGGTCCGTTCAAGGACCCGTTGGGGCGTCCGCTGATCGATCGCGGCGAAGGCTATTTCGATCCGACCGTGCTGATCGACGACGATGGGCAAGCCTACCTGTACTGGGGAAATCCGAACCTCTGGTACGTCAGGCTCGACAAGGACATGATCTCCTATTCGGGCAAGATCGAACGGATCGATGCGAAGCCCAACAACTACCAGGAAGGCCCGTGGGTCTACAAACGGAACGGCAAGTACTACCTGGCCTATGCATCCACGTGCTGTTCGGAAGGCATCGGCTACGCGATGAGCGACACGCCGACCGGACCATGGGAATACAAGGGCCAGATCATGGACCCGACCACCGAATCGACGGGCAACCATCCCGGCATCGTCGATTTCAAGGGCAAGTCCTACGTCTTCGGCTTCAGCTACCGGCTGAATTTCGCGGACACGCCGTTGCACCGGGAGCGGCGCTCCGTCTCGGTCACCGATTTCAGCTATCGGCCGGACGGCACGATTCCGACGCAACCATTCTGGAACGCGACGGGCGTGAAACAGGTCCAGCCCCTGTCTCCGTATGAGCGGGTCGAAGCCGAGACCATCGCATGGGAATCCCGCGTGAAGCGGGACTGGGACCGTCCTTTCGACTGGGTCGCCGGGGTGAGGACCGCGAAGGATCCGCGTGGCGGGATGGTCGTGTATCCGGTCGGCCCGCGTGCTTACGTGAAAGTGGCCGGGGTCGATTTCGGCGCGCGCGGGCCGCGCACGTTCAAGGCGAGCGTGGCGAGCGCCGGCCCGGGTGGCCACATCGACGTCCGGGCCGGATCGCCGCAGGGCACGCTGGTCGCAAGCGTGGACGTGCCGGCCACCGGCGGCGCGGACGCATGGAAGGAACTGGCCGTGCCGGCATCCGGCGTGACCGGCGTGCAGGACCTGTACTTCGTCTTCAATGCCAACGGACGCCACATCGTCTTCAACGTCGATTACTGGCAATTCGACTAGATGCACCATGCCCGGGCAACCTTCCGTTGCCCGGGCACCTGGCGCGCTTACTTGCCCGGGTAGTACGGGCTTTCCTGCGGACCGAGATAACTCTGCCGCATCCCGCCCGCGTCGAGTACCAGCCTTTGCAGCACAAGTCCCGGATCGAGCGCCCAGAACTTCACGGTATGCCGTCCGGGGGACGTGATGCGGTGCGTGGTCACGAAGTCCACGGCGTTGTTCGAGACCGCGCGGCTCCAGAACCCCTCGGACTGGTCGGCATGCACGTTGACCTCTTGCGGCGCTTCGTCATCGATCGATACCGCGTAACGGAAGCCGCTTCCGGGCTGGAACTTCAGTGTCGGTCCGAGGACCGCATGCAGTTTCACGTCGCCGGCCGAGAACACGTTCACCGTGTAGTCCAGATGCATGCCATCCTTGACGGCGAGTGCCGGTGCGGCGGCGGGCGTCGTGGTCATGCCGGACAGCGTGCGCCCATAGCCGGGAATCTTCAGCCACTGCCGTCCCGGCGGCGCGTAGGAGGCCGTATAGTGTTCGGCTTCGATGGCGACGACGCCCTGGCTCTCGACGTGGCCCTGCGCCGAGGCTGGCGTCAAGTCCGCAGGCTTGTGCACGGGCACCCTGACCAGGACTTCCGCGGTGTCGGGCCCCTTGATCGTCAACGTCGCCTGCGTGGTACCGGTGGGAACCGCATTCCAGTCGACGTCCACCATGATGCGCTGGTCCTTCGCGACCCGTCCGCCCGTGTGGCTGAGACGTAGCCACGGATGGCTCGCCGTGATCGTGTAGTCGAACGGCGCACTGCTGCGGTTGAACACCTCGACGTAGCGCGGCTGCTTCTCGAACACGCTGAGCGCCGGCAGTACCAGCGGCTTGGGCGGGAAGACCGGCCATGCCGTCGGCTCGCCCTGGATCGCCACGCCCATGTGGTCCGACCTGTGGATCCCGTTCGGCGCCGCCAGCTGGCCCGGCTCGGGCACGCGCAGTTCCGACACGGCCGGCATCACGTCGCGGTAGGGCTGGTCCCAGGTCGTGTAGCCGAAGTGGGTCTGCGACATCATGTGGTTCCACTTGCCGCCGCTGATGCCCTGCTGGTACTGCTTGACGAGATCGGCGTCGCGCTGGAACAGCCGGCGCACCCGCGCGGCCATGTCGTTGGTGGTCACCCTGCCCTGGCGCGCGTACAGGCGGTTCCTGCCGGCCGAGACGAGCATGTCGACGGCGTTGGCGGAGGCGAGGACCGGATACTCGACGAGCTGGAAATAGGCGTCGCGCATGGTCTTCGGCAGCGACTGCCCGACGCGTTTCGCCTCGTCCGCCAGCTGGTTGTAGTCCGCCACGACGCGCTCCGCCTCGTCGTACGCGGTCAGGCTGTACGTGTCGGGATCGATCTGCTCCGGATGGCGGCGCGCGTTGTAGCGCGTGTAGCGTTCGACGATGGACGCGATCTCGTTCGCGTGCGCCGCGCCGAATTCACGCGCAGCCCATTCGCGCAGGAATTCCGGCAATCGCTCGGCCGGCCATGCCCGCGGGTTCCAGCCGTAGGCGAGGAAAAACTCGGTTGGGATTTCCATCGGCTTCAGGTCGCCCACGTTGACGATCCACAGCCGGTTCGCGCCATACTCGTTGGCCAGGTTCATCTGCTCCCACACCTTCGGGATCTGCGTGACGTTCAGCCACTTGTAGGAGCGGGGCACGCCGACATAGTCGAAGTGATAGTAGATGCCGGCACCGCCACTGCGCTTGCGCTCCTCGCTCGTCGGCAGGCGCCGGATATTGCCCCAGTTGTCGTCGCACCAGAGCAGCAGCATGTCGTCGGGAACGCGCATGCCCTTCTCGTAGTAGTCCTGCACTTCCTTGTACAGCGCCCACAGCTGCGGCACCTGTTCCGGCGGCTTGCCCAGTTCCTTGCGGATGATGGCGCGCTGGTCGCGGACGATGTTCTGCAGCAGTTCGACGTTGGCGTCCTGCGACATCGGCTCGTCGCCGTCGCCGCGCATGGCCATCGTGATCACCTTGTCGTAGTTGCCGGCATTGCGCAGGCCCTGCGCCCAGAATTCGCGCAGCACCTCGCCGTTGCGGTGATAGTCCCACGGACCCTTGCCGTAGCGGTGCCATTCCTTCTGCGCCCGCATCATGGGCTCGTGGTGCGACGTGCCCATGACGATGCCCATCCGGTCGGCCAGCGGCCAGTTTTCCTTGTCGTCGTCGAAGAACGACGAATTCCACATGGCCGGCCACAGATAGTTGGCACGCATCCTCAGCATCAGTTCGAACAGCTTTTCGTAGAACTTGTGATTGAAGCCGCCGAACCGTTCCTTCGCCCAGTTCGACAGGGCGGGCGCCTCGTCGTTCAGGAAGATGCCGCGATACTGGACCGCCGGCTTTTCCCCGATGCGCGTTCCCGCCGGGACGGTGAGCGCCTTGTGATGGGCCACCGGGACGTCCGCCCACCAGTACCAGGGCGACACGCCGATCTGCTCGGAGACGGCATATGTGCCGAATATCGTGCCGCGCTTGTCGCTGCCCACGACGACCAGCGCGCGCTGCACGCCGGGCATGGGGTTGTCGACGGCCTGGATGACGAAGCCTTCCCACTGCCCCGCGAGTTCGCGGACATCGAGCTTGCCTTGCTGCGCCAGGCGGTCGATCAGCGGATTCTTGCCGAGCGTCCCGATGATGATCACGTCGCGCGCGGTGCCCGGATCGCCCTCGATCCACTGCGGCGTCTTGCCGGTGACGCTGCCGATGTCGCGCTGCAGGTCGCGCGCCGCGCGCACCACGCCCGGGAAATCGTCCTTGCCGACGAGGATGGGCGCCACGCGCCCGCTCCCGGCCAGCACGACGCCGGCGCCGGCCTTCTCGTCGAGATCGACGAAATGCTTGATACCGAGCGCCTGCGCCTGCGGCGGGGCCGTTCCCAGGACGGCCGCGATGGCGAGGGCAAGCGCGCTCGCGACCCGCCTGTTCAACTTGTGCTTCATGTTTCCTGACTCCTTTGTTAACAAGAGGCGGGCACCACGAGGGAACGTGGTGCCCGCCCATGAACCGCTCACGCGATCCGGCCAGCCTTAGAACGACGTGCGCGCGGACAGCGTATAGCTGCGGCCGGGCTTGTACTGGTCATAGATGGCGTTCGGGAACTGGACATAACTCTGGCTGACGGCGTTATTCAGGTTCCAGGCACTCAACGTCACGTCCAGGTTGTTCTTCATGTCGAACAGTTGTTTCAGGTTGGCACCCAGCGACAGATCGATCGACTGGCGGCCGGACTGGTACGCATAGGCCGTCGCGCCATCCGGTGGGCTGATACCCGTGTTCGTCTGCGTGACCATCGAGGACTGATATTGGCGCGAGACGCGGACGTTGAAGCCCCTGCCCTCGTAATAGAGGGTCAGGTTGTTCGTGCGCTCGGGGACGCCTGCCACGGGCGGTGCCCCGGCCGTGGAGTCCTTTTGGTGAACGAACGTCATATTGCCCGTGAAGCCGAAGCCCTTGATCGGCAGCATGTCGAGCGGCTGCTGCCAGGTCAGCTCCAGGCCCCGTACCTTCAGCTTGGTGGCAATGTTCACCGGCTCGGACACCGTGACGATATGGTTGTCCGGACCGCCGTCGTTGTCCACCACCGTCTGCTGCGTCGTCGTCAGGGCGACCGCGTAGCCGTACTTCTGCTGGTACTGCGACAGCGACATCACGTTGCTCATCGTAACCGGACGATCGATCAGGTCCTTGGCAAAGCCTGCCACCGCGACATAGGCTTCCTTCGTGTAGTACCACTCGAGACCGACGTCCAGGTTGTTTGACTTGAACGGCTTCAGGTTCGGATTCGTCACCGTGATCTTGGCCAGGCTGATGTCCGACGTATCGTAGCGGGTCTGCTTCAGCGAATTCGGATCGGGCCGGGTCATCGACCTCGACGCCGCGATGCGCAGGAGCAGGTCGTTGCGCAGGTTGTACACGAGGGCGCCGGCCGGCAGGACGTTGTTGTAGTACCTCGTCTCGTACTCGAACGCGATCTTGTTCGGATACAGGCCGCCGTTCGCCAGCATCGCATTCCGTGGATCCGTCACGACGTTCGATGCGCCGATCGTCTGTCTCGTCCGCACGTAGCGCACGCCGGCGTCGTAGCGCAGGGTATGGCCGAACAGATTCACGCGACCATCGAACTGCACATAGGCCGCCCCCACGGTCTCGCGGAGATAGCCCCCGACATTGCTGGCGGTGCTGCCGGCGGCTGCGCTGTTGACGACCTGGTTCGCCATGTTCTCGAAGTACTGGTAATTCGTGTCCCTGGCGAACTTCGCCCAGTCCAGCGTGACGAAGCCGTGGTTGGTCGCTCTCAGATAATTGGCCACGGCGGCGTTCGGCACGACCGAACCCTGGTAAGCCAGCGGCTGCGCACCATTCGCCGACGACCCCGTGCCATAGCCGGGATAGGCCGTGGCCGCAACGGGGCCGGGTGCGACGCGTCCATCGCACGTGCCCTGCATCCCCGTATTCGGCGGCAGGAACGTGGCGTTCATGTTGTTCCCGCACGTGAGGTTCTGCCAGCCGTTCGCCGGCTGCTGGTCGTAGCTGAACGACCGGCGCGCAATATCGTCGTAGCTGACGCCGGTCTTGACGGTAAAGTCGCTGTCGCCCCATGCGACATTCAACCGCGAACCGCGCGTGGTGTTATACCGCTGGTACAGGTTCAGGCGCAGGCCGGACGTGCTGTTGCCGGCCTGGTACCAGCCGAAGCCGGCATTCGGGTCGTTGACGTCGATATTGCCCGTGTAGGTCGGCGGCTGGTCCGGCGTCGTGTTGTCGTAGCTGATGACCGATGGCGCGGACTGCGTCGCCACCAGCACGCCCGGCGTGATCCGGTAGAAGGAACTGCGCGTGTAGTTGATGTTGCCGTCGATCGTCAGCTTGTCGGTGGGACGCCATTCGAAGCCCGGGTTGGCGCTCTGGAAGTGCGTGTTTTCCTTGATGGGGTGGTATTCCAGGCCCCAGAACGTGTTGGCGAAGATGCCCTTCGTGATCGTGCAGCCGGTGGTGCAATCGCTCCGGTCGAACTCCAGCCCGATCGGAATCGGCGTCGAAGCGCGCGTACCGACGTTCATCTCCTGCTGGACGACGTTGCTGCCCTTCTGGGCGAACATGGTGTCCAGGTAGAGCATCAGGTCCTGGTTCGGCTGCCACTGCGCGCTGATCACCTCGCCCTTGCGATGGCGATCGCCGGAATTCAGCATATGGCGTCCCAGGCGTCCCATCAGGCCGTTGTCGATCTGCTGGATCGTCGCACCGGGGTTCAGGGCGAGCAACATGGCCCGGTCGATCGGCTTGCCGGGCACGAGTACGGCGCGGGCATAGTCGGGCAGCAAATTCAGCGGCAGGCCGGCGGGCACGGTGGCCGGCGTCGATTGCGAGCCGCCGCTGGTGGGATTCGGCTTTTCGCCCGGGCCGACCTGGCTGGACGTCAGCTGGAAATTGCGCATGTCGACCGACTGGAACGCGTCCGTCGAAAACTTGGTGTTACCGAAAGCGAATCCGCCCAGCAGGCCGACCTTGCCGAAGCGCGTGTTCCAGGTATTGCTGATCACGCCGGAACCCGTGTTGCCGGGCTTTTTGTCACGGTCGCGATAATTGCCGCTGAGTGTGAATGCCGAGCGGAAGCCGCTCTTGTCGAACGGCCGCACGCTGCGCATGTCGACGACGCCGGCGATGCCGCCCTCGATCATGCTCGCCGTCGAACTCTTGTACACCGTGGCGCGGCGGAACAGTTCGGACGGCAGGAAGTCCATGTCCACTTCACGATTGGCGCTCGGCGTGTTCCCGTAACCGCCACCGGAGGCCGACGCCATCGGTGCACCGTTGAGGATCACCCGGGTGAACGACGCCCCCATGCCGCGGATCGAGATGTTCGTTCCCTCGCCGTCGAGGGTACTGCGGGTGACCGTCACGCCCGGGACGCGCGCGAGCGCGTCGGCAATGTTCGGGTCGGGGAATTTACCCAGGTCTTCCGAAAACACCGAGTCGCTCAATCCGATATTGTCGCGCTTTTCCAGCGCCGACATCGCGAGCGACGAGCGAATGCCCTTTACCTCGACCTTGTTCGCGACGGGCACGACATCGCCCTGTACCGGTGCCGGATCGCTCTGCGCCGGCGCCGTCTGCGCATAAGCGCTCGAGATCAAACCCGCCAGGACGGTCATGGCAAACAGGTCGCGGCCTCCGAAAAGACAGCGCCGCGTATAAAAATTCGAATAATTATTCATTGGTTTTTCAAGTCTCCACTATTTCCTTTCCATGTTTAAAGCACGCAAACATGGAAGACTATTTATTAGCATTTCTGCTCTGCTAATTTACGTTAGCCGATATATAAGAACCAATCTTTTGTTTATATTGACCAATACAACTTCCGCATCCACGGGAAGTTTTTGAAATAGGAAATCGTGTGATCTCGAAGGTTCGCGGAGAAGCCAACCAAATGAATATGCAAACAGGCGGGAAGTCACGCCGGTATCTCGGAAAGCGGCGAGCCGGCGTGCGTATTGCTAGACCAGCTTGTAATACTGCTCCCACTCCTTGCGTGGCGGCATGCCGGCCAGCAGGGCGTTTGCCAGCTTGTGGTTGGTGATCTGTTTCGTCGCGGGATCGAACGCGAGCCTGGCGTTGACCCGCTGGGCGATCACGCCGAGCCCCATCGTCTGGCACAGGGGTCCCGCGACGGCAAAGCGCGAGCGGCAGGTTTCCTCGCCCATGCAGGCCTTGAGGAAGTTGGCGAAGTGGTTCGACGGACTCCTCGGCACGGCGGGCAGCGCGATATCCCGCGCGGCGTCGCCGAGGATCTGGAGCTCCGAGCCATGCGAACCGCCCTTGAAGGTCAGGCCGTCGCCGTAGATGACCTTCCCGGGCGGAAGCACGGCGCCGGTGGCGCTGCCTTTCGAAGGCGGCGGCACGCTCGGGTCCACGATTGCGGTGCCGAAGTTCTTCGGCAGCGGCGGCAGATTGTTCACGCCGTCGTACCAGGTCAGTTCCAGCGGCGGCAGCGCGCCGCGTTGCGGGAACCGGAATGCCAGCGTCGACGCCTGCGGGAAGATGAAGGGGCTGTGCCCTTCCAGCCGCACGGCTTCGACTTCGGTCGGCAGGCCAAGTTGCAGGAACTCGTGGGCGGTATCGAAGATATGCGCGCCCCAGTCGCCCAATGCACCGTTGCCGTAGTCGAACCAGGAGCGCCAGTCGCCATTGACGTATCCGCGATTGAAATCATGGTAAGGGCCGGTCGCGGTCCAGGCGTCCCAGTCCAGCGTTTCCGGTACCGGTTGCCGCGGCAGATATCCGGACACCGCCATGCCATGCCAGCGGCGCGGATTGTTCATGAACGCCGTGATCGCGCGCACGTTCTTGATGATGCCGGCGTCGACCCACGATTTGAATTGAAAGTAATTCGCCTCCGAATGGCCCTGGTTGCCCATCTGGGCAGCCACCTTGTACTTGCGCTCGGCGGCCATCATCATCTCGATTTCGCGGAAGCTTTGCCCCATCGGTTTCTCGCAATAGACATGTTTTCCCTGCGACATGGCGAGCATCGCGATCGGGAAATGCGAGAAATCGGGCGTGCCGACGCTGACCGCGTCGAATTCCTTGCCCATCTTGTCGAACATGCGGCGAAAATCCTGGAAGCGCGGCACGTCGGGGAACATTTTAAGGATCTCGACGGTATGCGGCGCGCCCATGTCGACGTCGCACAAGGCCACGACGTTCGCGAGCCCGGTCGCGTGCAGCGCCTTGATGACCTGGGCTGCGCGATTGCCGATGCCGACGCAGGCCAGGTTGACTTTGCCATTGGATGCCTTCGCCTGCGCCAGCATCGGCGTGGCCATCGCGGCCAGGGCGCCCTTGACGATCGTACGGCGACGGGTAGAGAAAAGCGGCTGCGGCATGGTGTCTCCTTGTAGTAGTCGGGTTGTCGTTATTGATAGCTGCCGGGCCAGGCGATCTCGCGGCCCTCGTCCATGGCCGCCTGCCCCATCAGCGCGGCGATCCCGGAACGGTAGGCGTGTTCGATCATGTGGGGCATCCGCTGGCCCAGGCGGATCGCGTTGGCGAAGGCGGCCATCGACAGCTCGGTGCCGTCGCCGCCGCCCAGTTCGTGCCGCAGCTGTTGTCCGACCTCGCCGGACTTCGCTTCCGGCTTCCAGCTCGGCGCACCGATCGGCACCGTCTCGGCCCTGCCCTGCCCGATTTGCTTGACGAGTGCCGCGACGGCGGGCGCCGGGGGCGGCCCCTCCGTGTAAAACCTGCCGCTCTCGCCTTCGATCGTTCCCCTGGGTCCCATGATCTGGATTTCCAGCCCGTGGTGACGGTTGCTGGTGAGCGAGTCGTAGACCAGGGTCACGCCGTCGCGGTAGCGGAACAGCACATTGACGTTGTCGTACACGTCGCGCCCGTCCTTCCAGTGATTGACGCTGCCGTAGCCGACGCAGGACAGCGGCGCGGCGTCGAGATACCAGTTGGCGACCTGCAGGTGATGCGACGCCAGCTCCGTCAGCAGGCCACCCGAGCTGGCGCGGTACAGCCGCCAGTTCAGCTTGCGCTCCAGGCGCGGGTCCGGCACCGGACGACGCCAGTCGTTGTTGCGGTGCCAACTGGCGCGGATCTGCGTGATCGGGCCGATGTGCCCGGAGCGCACCAGCGCGTGCGCATGCAGGAAGGTGGCGCTGAACAGGCGCTGGTGACCGACCTGGAACACCCGCGGGCTGGCGCTCGCCGCCCGCGCGATCGCCTTGCATTCGTCGACCGTGAGCGCCAGGCTCTTTTCGCAAAACACGTGCTTGTCGGCCGCGAACGCGGCCAGGCAGACCGGCGCGTGCTGGTGCAGCGGCGTGGCAACCACCACGCCGTCGATCCCCGGCATCGCCAGCAGCTTGCGGTAGTCGCTGAACGCCTTCGGCCGGCCGCCCGCCGCCGCCATGGCGTCGGCCAGGTGCGGCGGATAGTCGTCGCACAATGCCGCGACGTCGACGCCCGGGGTCCGCAGCAGGTACTGCAGCAGCAGGCTGCCGCGCGACCCGGTGCCGATCACGCCGATGCGCACCCGGTCCGAGGGCGCATCGCCCGCCGGCTGGGCGCGGAGCGGCGCCATCCACGGCAGCCCGCTCAGCAAGGAGGAGCCTGCCACCACGCCCGCCACGCGCGCCAGGAAGCGCCGCCGTTCCTGCGCCTCATGGCGAATGTCGTCCAAAGATTTACTGCGCATATCGCCATTCCTTTTCTACGCGCCAGGCCCCGCGCTCCAGGCCATAGTCGAACGCCACGGCCTGCGCGCCCCGATAGCGCCGCAACACCTCCGCACGCCGCGCTGCCGGCAGCACGAACAGGGCAGTCGACAACGCCTCGGCATCCGCGGCGCCGGCACAGGCGACGGACACGGTCCTGCACCCGGCCACCGCCCGGCCGTTCGCCGGATCGATGATGTGGGTCTCGCCGGGACGATTGCCCGACGTGGACATCGCGCCGTCGCGCAAGTCGAAGCGGTGCAACGACGTCCCGGGCGCGAACATGTGCTCGACGCCGACCGGCCAGCAGGCGCCGGCGGGGTGGCTGCCGATCACGGCCACCGAACTCTCCCCGAAACTGAGAAAGGCCTGGCCGACGTGCCGATCGAGCAGGACCTGCCTGATGAGGTCGAGTGCGATTCCCTTGCCGATACCGCCCAGGTCGAGTTGCCCCCCCGGCTCGGTGAAGCGCACGGTCTGCGCACCGGGATCGAGGTCCAGCAGGTGCATGCCATGGCCGGGACGGCCCGCGCCCTGGGCGATGTCGAATGCGCCCCCGGTCAGGCGGTGATGCCGCATGCAGGCGTCCAGGACCGTCCACAGGGCGTCGCTCACCCGGACGGCCCCTCGGCCGGCGTTCCGGTTGAGCACCGCCAGGTCGCCATCGGCCACGAAGCGGCTCATGATCGACTCCTGTTCGCGCAGCAGTCCCCGCACCTCGTCCGCAAGCCGCTCGCCGGCCTGGTCTGCCGTTGAGGGCAAGACCATGCTCAGCCGCGTGTTCATCGACGCGAAGGTCCGGTGAAACATCGGGCCGCTTATTTGCCGTGGAGGTCGCGGATCAGGACATTGCGGAAAGCAACCTCGTCGCCGTGATCCTGCAGGAGGATGTGCCCGTCGGCCCATTCGCCGAACCCGGGGATGTCGCGAAACTTGCTGGCCGCGACGGCTTCCCGAAAGGCGGCCGAGCCGCGCTCGAATTCCACGGTCTTCCTGCCGTTCAGCCAGAAAGTCACGGTCTTCCCTCGCGACAGGATCCGCACGTGATTCCATTGGCCGACCGGCGCGGGGATCTTGTCCTTTGCGGCTGGAATGAGGTCGTAGAGCGAACCGATGGTCCGGTTGCCGTTGCGTCCCAGTTTGGCATCGGGATGGCGCTCGTCATCCAGCAACTGGAACTCGAGGCCGATCGCCGAACCCACCGCGCCCGGCTTGCCCGTCACTTTGTCGATCGGCGCCAGATTCGGCTGGGTAAAGACCTTGACCCCGCTGTTCGCGCCGGGTGTGAGCCGCGCATCCAGCGTCAGCTCGAAATCGGCATAGCGCTTGCGGGTGATGATGTCGCCACCTCCGCGCGATTCCTCGCCGCCTTTCCCTGCCATCGTGAGCAGGCCGTCGCAGGTCCGCCATCCATGTTCCGGGAACCGGTCCGATTTCACGCTGCGCCAGGCGTCGGTCGAGGTGCCGTCCCATAAAACGGTCCAGCCTTCGGCTTTTTGCTGGGGCGTCAGCGCCAGGGCCGTCCTGGTGACGGCGCATTGACCGGATTGCGCCTGAGCGAAAGGCGAGGCGGAAAACATCGCGGCGACGAGGATCGCCGGTAACATGCGGTAGCGGGGCATTACGGTCTCCATGTGTACGAAACGCTAATCAGCAGGGCCGCGAGCACAACATGTGGAAACCCGCAATCGATTCCCTACCCGGATAACAGAATAAATAAAAAGACGTTATCCACGGGCGCATTTGTCAATACAAAGGATTCGATTCCATCGCGGGTTAATGCAACACGATGGTGGCCGGCACTCATTCATTCACTCTATTTCAATAAAATAGTTAGAACCAATGTTTTGTGTATATCGATTGGTTCAAAAAAGGTATTGGTGACGGGCTAATTGACGACGAATGCGTCGAATTTGGCCGCGCCATTTAACGCATCCAAACCGGTTCTCTTGTCCAAGGGATAAATCTTATGCCGCGAACCAGGCCATCTTCGAAAACTGCAGGAAGGCCTGGGCAGGGTGCCCAACCTGTACGCCACGCTGGCGCACTCCGAGCACGCACTCGGCAACTACCTGACCCTGCAGAACGGCAAGAGCTGGCTGAACGCGAAGGAGCGCGAGGTCATCAACCTGGTAGTCAGCCAGGCCAACGAATGCGCCTACTGCCTGGCGGCGCATACCGCGCTTGGCGGCATGGTCGGCTTCACGCCGGTCCAGATCATCGCGATCCGCAAGGGCAGCGCGCCCTTCGATTCATGACGCTGCAAGCCAAACTCGACGCATTCAAAGCCGACTTCAAGGGCGGCAAGGCCCCCTATTTCGCACCGCCGGAAATCCACCCGATCATGGAGCGCGCCACCGCCGAACTGGTCGCCTCGGGCCAGGCCGGCCGCGCGCTCAAGGCAGGCGACGGTGCACCGGTCTTCACGCTGAACGACCAGAACAAGCTGGACTTTCCGATCCTGAGCGACACGCACAACGATGTCGCCGCCGCGTTCGGCCTGGGCTTTGCGCTGCCGGACTACCTGGTCGACCTGTACAAGAGCCTGAAGAACGATCTGCCGGCCTTCGACGACGACCCTGCCTGGACGCTGCCGATGTCCACCCGCTACGTCATCGGCCACGACGGTGTCATCGCCTACGCCGAAGTCAAGCCCGACTACACGCGGCGTCCGGAGCCGGACAACATGCTGCCGGTCCTGCAGCAACTGCTGGCGACCACCGTCTGATCGGATCCCATCATGACCCGACGAACCTTCCTCGTCACCGGCCTGGCGCGCCACACCGAATGGCCCGACTTTCCCGGCACGCTGGTCGCCGTCGACCTGGACGCCATGGATGTCGTGCTCGACCCGAACCTCGGGTTGGCGTTTCGTGCCGGGCGTCGCTGGGGTAGAAAGCGGGCGCGCCTATAATTCATTCCTGTGCGGAATCCCGGCATCGAGACACGGGCGTATTGCAAGTGCGGACTCAGCCGCGCGCCGCGAGCCGGTTTCTGGCCAGCCATGCGCGCACCCGGTTGGCGTCGGCCGCCCGGGAAAATTTTCCCTGCGCGTCGAGGAACACCATGACCGTCGGGCGCCCCGCGACAGTGGCGTGCAGGACCATGCAACGGCCGGCCTCGGCGGTGTAACCCGTCTTCTGCAATCGGATCTTCCAGCGCGGGTTTGCCGTCAGCCGGTTCGTGTTGTGGTAGTCGGTATGCTGCCGGCCCTGGCGGATCGTGAAATGCCGGTCCGTCGAATACCGCCGTATGAGCGCATGGCGTTCGGCGGCAACGACGAGGCGGGCCAGGTCTTCCGGCGTGGAGACGTTGGCGCTCGACAGGCCGGTCGGTTCCACGAAATGCGTACGCCGCATGCCCAGCGCCCGTGCCTTCGCATTCATGGCCGCGACAAATGCCTTCGTTCCTCCCGGATAGTGCCGCCCGAGCGCCGACGCCGCGCGGTTCTCCGAACTCATCAGTGCAATGTGCAGCATGGCCGAGCGCGACAGGCGCGTACCGACGTGCAGCCGCGACGACGAGTATTTGAGACGGTCGACGTCCGCATCCGTGACGGCCAGCACCTCCGCCATGTCCTGCTTCGCTTCCAGGACGACCAGGGCCGTCATCAGCTTCGTCAGGGAAGCGATGGGCATGACGGCCTGCGCATTCTTCCCATACAGGACGGCCTTCGTCTTCGGGTCGAGGATGAGGACGGCGCTGGACTTCAGCGCCACCATCCTGGCCGCCCGCGCCGCCGGCGCCCGATGGCGCCTGTGCGGCCTGGCATGCCGGTGCGTATGTGCCGGTTTCGTCTTGACGACCTTGACGGTGCGCGCAGCGCGCGCCTGGACGCTGGATACCGGCCCTGACAGGAACGCCAGCGCCAGCATGAGAGATGCAAAGTATTTCATATCGCCGGATCGGCAGCTGAGGGAACCCGGCAATGGTAGGCAGGCCGACTTAGCAAACCCTTAGCGTCAGGAAATCAATACGGTTCATGTTTACGCCAGGTGCCGGTTACCGGCAACGCCATCGGTATGCCTCCATACCGCTGCGGCAGGGTGCGTAATGCGACTGCGCCGGCGGCTAAGTATTCGCTAAGTGAGGCCCCCTATCCTTGCGCTCGTCACGCGTTCAGGGAAGGAAGTCGAACATGGCTGGATCGATCCCGCCGCCGCGGTTCGCCGCCGCGCGGCCGGGCAGCATGAGGATCGGACTCGAGTGGATGGTGCTCGACCGCGAGACGTACGATCTGCATCCCGCGGCGCCCGACATCGCGTTCCGGCTGGAAGGGCAGGACGCGGCCTGGGCGGCGACGCCGGACATCGACGCGACGACACTCGACGTGGCCACCTCGGCGCTGGACGGCTACTGCGCGGCGGCGGACGCGCTCGAAGACATGCGGTGCCGCGTGCGGCGGGCCGCCCGCTCGGTCGGGGCCGCGGTCGCGGGCGGCGGCACCCATCCGGTCCGGACAGGCGGCAGGCAACGCAACCATGGCGCGGGCTTCGGCATGCACGTCCGGATCGGTGCGCCGAGCGCCGACGAGGCGGTGCGCATCGGCGCCTGGCTGAATCAGCGCGCGCCACTGTTCATCGCGCTTTCCGCAAGCTCGCCGTACTGGCGTGGGCACGACTCGGGCTTTTGCAGCGCACGCAACAACGTGGCCGGTACGTTCCAGGGCAGCGGCATCATGCCGCCCGCGCTGCGCAGCTGGCAGGATGTCGTGCAGCATGTCGCGCGTCTTGCGCGCTACGGCCTCGCCACGCGCGTCGAGGACGTCGACTGGGACGTCCGTCCGGATCCCGCGAATGGGGCGGTCGAGCTGCGCGCGCTCGATGCGCCTTTGCGTCCGGCCTATGCCGCGGCCCTCGCCTGCTACGCGCGCGAGTTGTGCGTCGAAGTCGCGGAACGCCCCGGCAGCTGGCCCGGCCGGCGGGCCGCCGACGTGTATCCATGGAACCGCCTCAACGCCACGCGGCGCGGCGTGCTGGGCGCGTGGATCGACCCGTGCACGCGGAAGAAACACAGCATAGCCCACGTGGTGCGAGACGACCTCGCCCGCCTGGCGGCACGCTCGGACGATCCGGACTTCCCGGCCGCGTGCGTATTGATCGATGAGCTGCTGCATAATGGTGGACAGGCACGCTGGCTGACCGCGCACATGGCCGCCGGCGCCCGGCCGGCTGACCTGGCGCGGCTGGCGAGCACGATGTTCGACAGCCCGGTGGTGCCCGGATGGAAAGTGGAACGATGAGAGTATTGCTGGTGGAAGACGATCCCATGATCGGCAGCGTCGTGCAGCATGCGCTGCGCGACGCCAGCTACGCGGCCGACTGGGTATGCGACGGCGAAGCGGCGCTGACCGCGCTGCTGGTGCATGAGTACGCGCTGGTCCTGCTGGACCTGAACCTGCCCCGCATGGACGGCATGGAGGTGCTGCGCCGCATCCGCGCGGCGCACAACGGCGTTCCGGTGCTGGTGCTGACGGCGCGCGAAACGACGGAAGACCGCGTGGCCGGCCTCGACGGCGGCGCGGACGACTATCTCGTCAAGCCGTTCGCGATGAGCGAACTGCTGGCGCGCATGCGCGCGCTGAGCCGGCGCGCCGAGGGTACGGGCTGCACCGTGCTGGGCAACGGCATCGTCGAACTCGATCCCGCGACCCACGAGGCGCGCGCCGGCACGGCGACCGTGCGCCTGACGGCGCGCGAATTCCCCCTGCTGCAGGCGCTGCTCGTACGGCCAGGCGCCATCCTCTCCCGCCTGGAACTCGAACACAGGGTCTACGGCTGGAACGAAGAGGTCGAGAGCAACGCGATCGAGTTCCTGATCCATTCGATCCGCAAGAAGCTGGGCAGCGACATCATCAAGAACGTCCGGGGCGTCGGATGGATGGTCGCGAAGGGCCGTTGACGGCGTCGTTGCGCTTCAGGCTGTCGCTGTGGATCTCGGCGGCCATCCTGATCGGTGCCGCCGTCGCCGGCCTCTACTCCTACCTGGCCGCCACCGCCGAGGCGCACCGCGGCCAAGACACGCAGCTGCGCCAGGTCGGCTACCTCATCAGCAGACTGGACGCCGTGCCGACATCGCCGATGGCGCGCGAAAAGGTGGGCGACGTCGATTTCGACGCACGCCTGGTCGTGCGTTTCATCGACGCGCCCGGCACGCGCATTCCCGAACCGGAAAGGCCCCCGCGTTTCGGCCCGTCCCTGCCCGACGGGTTGCAGACGGTTGCCATCGGCGACGAAACCTGGCGCGTCTTCGTCCGCACCAACGCGAAAGGCGTACGCGTCGCCGTCGCGCAGCAGACGGCGGTCCGCGACGCCGCGGCCCGCTCGAGCGCCCTGCGCACCGTGATGCCCATCCTGTTCCTCGGTCCGGTCCTCATCCTGCTGGCGGCGCTGCTGGTGCGTACGATGTTCCTGCCCCTGCAAAGGCTGGCCGTACAGCTCGGCAAGCGCCGCGGCCACGACTTGCGGGAACTGGACCGGACGCCGCTCCCGTCCGAGGTGTGGCCTTTCGTCAGCGAGATCAACAAGCTGATCGCCCGCACCGCGCGCGCGCTGGCGCTGCAGCGGCGCTTCATCGCGGACGCGGCGCATGAACTGCGTTCGCCGATGACGGCCATGTCGCTGCAGGCGGAACGCCTGGCGGCGACCGAGATGCCGTGCGAGGCGCGGGCCAGGCTCGACGCGCTGTCGGCGGGCCTGGCACGCACGCGCATCCTGCTCGACCAGTTGCTGACGCTGGCACGCTCCCAGGAGGGCGGCGGCGAGCCGTTGACGCAGGTACCGTTGCAAAAGGCGATCCAGGAAGCCTTCGAGGACCTCGTGCCGCTGGCGGAGGCCAAGGCGATCGATCTCGGCATGGTAGGCGATGCCGATGCGTCGGTTACGGGGCGCGCCATGGACATCCGGATCCTCGTCAAGAATCTCGTCGACAATGCGATTCGCTACACGCCGGAGGGCGGACGCATCGACATCCGCGTGACCGCCGCGAGCGACCGCATCGTTCTCGACGTCGACGACACGGGACCGGGCATCGTCCCCGCCGAGCGCGAGCGCGTGTTCGATCCGTTCTACCGCGTGCTCGGCAGCGGCGAGATCGGTTCGGGCCTGGGGCTCGCGATCACGGCGTCGATCGTCGACCGGATCGGCGCGACCATCTCCCTGCTCGACCGGCCGGACGGCGAGCGGGGGCTGCGCGCCCGCGTCATCTTCCGTTCTTCCAACATTACGCAAAGCTAGCCATAGATAACTTTGCTATTGGATTCCTGCTTCGCCGGGACCGGTTTCGCCCTGCGCTCGCGCGTGGGGCCAGCGTCTTCCCCTCCACAGGCAGATGCGGTAGAACTCACCGCCCTGTTTCTTGGATTGATCGCGGCGTTCACGTCGCGGTCATGGGATGCCCCGCAACCCGGGCAGGTCCAGCGACGCACATCGACGACGAGCGTTTCCAGCCGAAATCCGCAGCACGCGCACAGCTTGCTGCTTGGGAACCAGCGATCGGCCAGCGCGACCCGCCCGCCACGCCAGGCCGCCTTGTACTCGAGGTGGCGGCGCAGCTCGTGAAAGCCCATGGCGGCAATGGCCCGCCAGATGCCGGTTGCCCAGCATGCCTTTGACGTTGAGGTCTTCGCTACCGATCTGATGGCCATTTGCGGCGCGCACTTGGTAACCTCTAGCATCCAGGGAAACTGCTCGCGCTTGATGCTGTTGAGTAGACGCCGCAACCCGCTTCGGAAGGCTTGGGCAGCGTCGGATCGGTTTTGCAGGCTTCGTACTGTTTCCGCCACTCGCTCAATGCCCGGTTATAGGCGAAACGGGCCGTGCCGGCCGCGCGCGCACAGTAGGTCGCCGGCAACTTGTTCGGGTCCAGCCTGATGCGGTGCGCTACGAGCATTGCTCTTGCTCTGGTGTTGGTCGAGACGTCGGGAGGTTTGGTAGCCGTGCTGAAAGGAACAAACTTACGTGTTTTGCTTAAGATCGCAGAGAACTTGCTAAGTGCCGAACGAGCTGTTGCAACCCCCGCCGGCGTGCATGGCCAGGCCAACAGTGTAGCACGCGCGGCAGTACCACCTGAGAAACAGCGGTCGAGATGACTTCCAGGGACTATGTTCTGGCGAATCCCCCCGCAGGACGTACAAGCGTCCTGCTCGCCTGTTCTGTTCCAGAAAAGAAAAAGTCACTTTTTGCAGGTTCTTTGAATCTCTGGCGGAGGCGGTGGGATCCCTATTCTCTCCCAAACCCCGCATGATTACTGGCTTCGCCTCGACTCGCATCACGGTTCACCCTTACTCGTACCCTCACATATGCTGGTCGTGGCAGGACGATCCTGTACGCACCATGCAGTGCCCTGCAGACGCGCCGATTGTACTGCGGTTTGGGGCAGTGACGACTACTTACCTGGATTCGAGCCGCACACGACCATTCCGACGGTTCAACTAAGGCGCGACCGGAATGGCACACTTCCCTCCATTGTCATCAATGGCGCAAGCCAAGCCCTCCGCTTGCGCCCCTATCAAACCCAACTTTCCTAAACTCCAGCAATTTTCCGTGGATACATTGTTTTTGGACTGGATAAAACGGTCCTGCACAGACTTTGGAGAGTGGGCATGGTTGCAATTGTTGGCGGAAAAGGCTTTGGGCTGCTGAACGGTTCGGCTGGTGTGCTGGGACAAAACGGGTTATTCGGCAATGCGCTCTTCGGCTCTGCGAAAGAAAAAGCCGTCCTGAACGTTTCTAGCGGCAACCTGACACTCCAGGACGTCGACGGTCTCACCGTCAACACCGGCGTCGACCTTGCCCTCACCCGCACTTACAACTCGCTGGGGAATTATTTCGGAAGCGGGTTCGGCCACCAGTGGACGGATGGCCTGGCGAAACTCTCCGGGCTCCCTGCCACCCCCGACAATCCCACGAGCCTGCGCGGCACCACGCTCAGCCGCATGGCGCCCGACGGCAGCATCTCCCTGTTCACGTACGATACCGCGCGCGATGCCTACACGTCCACCGACGGTGGTGGCGCCTACCAGACGGTGCGTTACGACAAGACCCTGCAACAATGGTTCTGGAGTGGCGAGCGCGACGACAAGAAAGGCGTCTACGAGCGCTACAACCTCAGGGGAAGTCTCGTCGGCATGGGAGACGAGACAGGCATTCACAACACGTACAGCTACGACGCCAACGGCAGGGTGACGTGGATCGGCAACGGCAGCGAGCTCACGGGGTTCACGTACACGACGAACGCCGACGGCAGCACGACGATCGACATCCGCCAGACACTCAGCGGCAGCCAGTCGATCAAGACGTCGTACACGGTCGACACGCTGGGGCGCCTGACGACGGTCCGCAACACGGGCGTCGGCGCCGGGTACGCAGTGACCTACGGCTACGACGGCAACTCCGACCGGATCCGCTCAGTCGTCCAGTCGGACGGCTCGACGCTGGCAGTGACCTACGATGCCCAGGGACGCGTCGCCGAATTGGTCGAACACGACAATTCCGGCACGCCCGACCGCAGCACCCGGCTGTCGTATGCCGTTGCCACCGACGGCAGCGTCACCACGACGGTCCTGGACAAGCTCGGCCACCAAACGGTCTACGTCAGCGACGCACGGGGTCAACTGGTGCGTGTGACGACCCCGATCACGGGCGGCACGCCGATCACGCTGGTCTACAGCTATAACGACAATGGCGACGTGATCTCGGTGTCGGACGGCCCCGGCCGCCTGACGACGTACGAATACGACCCGCACGGCAACCGGACCGTCGAACGGCGCGCCGACGGCACCACGGTTACACGCACGTATGCCACCTACGATCCGGGCAAACCCACCGCCCAGTTCGGCAACCAGCTGTTGACGGAATCGGTCGCCGTGGGCACGGATGCGGACGGTACCGGGCCGCTCCTCGCCCCGGCGCTCACGACCCGCTACGTGCTGAACGCCGCCGGGAAAGTGCGTTTCGCGATCACGCCGCAAGGCCGTGTCACCGAATACACCTACAACCCAGAACGGGCTCGTGCAGCGCGAATGGACGTTCATGTCCGGTGCCTACGACGTCTCGGGCCTGCAGTCGAACCAGGTACCCACCGAAGCGGCCGTCGATCTCTGGTCGAAGGGCGCGGTCAGTACGGGCCTGGTCAGCAGGACCGATTACACCTACTTTCGCGGACGCGTCGCCACGAGCACGCATTTCCCGAACGCTCCTGCGAACAACACGGCCGCCCCCGGCGGGGTTGCCACGCTCTACACGTACGACCTCGCGGGCAACCTGTTGTCGGTAAAGGATGGCAACCTCAACACCACGACCTGGACCTACGACGCATTCGGGCGTCCGCTCACGCAGGTCGACGGGAACGGCACGACGCTGTACGCCTACGCCGGCAACGGCACGAGCGTCACTACGACCGATCCGTCCGGCGTGAGCACGCTGCGGGTGTACGACAGCAACGGCCGCCTCCTGAGCACCACGCAGTCGAAAGGCACGCTGACGCTGACCACGCGTAACGTCTACGACGCCGCGGGCCGGCTGCGCATGAGCATCGACCAGGCCGGCCGCCAGACCATCTGGCTGTACGACGACGCCGGCCGCAAGCTGGCCGAGATCGGCCCCGACGGCGCCATGACGGAATATGTGTATCAAACAAGTTCGAACGCGCTGCCGGGACGGATCATCCAGTACGCCACGCGCATCGCCACCAGTGCACTGTTCGATGCGACCGGCAAGCTGCTCGATACCATATCGTGGGCCAGCATCCGCCCAGCCGCCACGGCCTTCGACCGCCGCACCGCGCACTATTACGACGCGGCCGGACGGCTGCTCGCCGAGGTCGATCCGGAAGGCTACCTGAGCCGCAACCTGTACGATGCCGCCGGCCGCCTGAACAAGACGATCGAACGCGCGACCGCCGTGCGGGCCGACCAGCGCGACCGCGACACGCTGTGGAGCAGCGCGGAAGACACGGTCTCGGCGCAGGACCGGGTCACGGAGACCGGCTACGACGCCGACGGCAAGGTCATTTTGAAGATCGATCCGATGGGGTACCGCACCCAATACGTCTACAACGGCGGCGGCCTCCTGACCGATACGATCTCGTACAGCAAGGACAATACCGTCACCCTCCGCACGCACCGCATCTACGACGGATTCGGGCGAATGGTCGCGAGCGTCGATGGCGACAACTACGTCACCGAATACCTTTACGACGGCAACGGCAACGTCGTGCGCCAGATCCGCTACGGCACCCCGACGGTGTACCCGGCCGCCGCCACGCTCGCCGAGGTCAAGCAGGGCCTGTCGGCGACCCATCCTGACGTGCGCGCCACGACGTACACGTACAGCGCGCTGAACCAGGTGCTGACGGAAACCACGACGAATCCGGCCGGAACCGTCGCCGGCAAAAGCACCACGTACACGTACGACAAATTCGGCAACGTCAAGACGAAGGTCCGGACAGCCGGCATCGCCGCCCAGTACGATTACGACGACCTCGGCCGATTGATTACCGAAACGCCTTTCGCCGGCGCCAAGGCGATCCGCCACACCTACGATAACAAGGGCCGGCGACTCAGCACGACCGACAAGAACGGCAAGCGCACGCTGTTTTTCTACGATACCGCCGGCCGTCTGGTCTACACGGTGAACGCGCTGGGCGAAGTCAGCGAGCGCACCTATGATGCGTTCGGCGAGTTGGCCGGAGAGCGCCTCTATCGCACACGCATCGAAGCCTCGACTCTGGCGGCGCTCACCGGCGGCGATGCCGCCAGGCTGCCTGCGCCGACCCAGGCCCTGGCCGACGACCGCACATATTACTACTACGACCGCGACGGCCTGCTGCGCTACACGATCAACGGCGACGGCGAGGCGACCGGACGACAATACAATGCGTTCGGTCAGGTCGCAGTACTCCAGCGCTACACGACGCGCCTGTCGAGCCAAGCGGCGGCTGCGCTGACGGGAGGCCTGCCCCAGCCCGATCTGATCGCTGCGCTGGGCACGGCTGTGCAGAACACGCGCTACGGCTTCGACAACGACGGCCGCCTCAACTACACGGTGGACGCGCTCGGAAATGCCGAAAGCCGCGCTTATGACGCGTTCGGCCGCGTGACCTCGATCCGCCAGCACGCGCAGACGACGGCGGGCCAGCCCGTCAACAGCAGCAGCGACAGCGTCGTCACGATGGGTTACGACAACCGCGGCAACGTCGTCAGCTATGCGGACGCAGCCAGCGTGGTCACGACAACCTACGATGCCCAGGGCCAGGCGATCACGGTCAGCCGTGCCGGCAATTACGTCGGCCCGGCGGGGACCAGCGGCGCGGCGACCATCCTGCAGGCCGCAACCGAGCGGACACTCTACGATGCCGAAGGCCGGATCACCGGCAAGATCGACGCGACCGGCACGGTCACGGTCTTCAAATACGACGCCAACGACAACCTCGTCGAGCGCACCACGTTCGCCACCGCTGCGACCCCGGCCGCTGCCGCCGCGGCGACCTCGGCGACGATCGGCACGCTGGTCCCCGCCAACAATGCCCTGGATGCACGCGAACGCTATTTCTACGATGCCGCGGGGCGGCTCACGACGACGTTGACCGCATCGGGCGCCAACGCCTGGACGGTCCAGACGCGTCGCTACAACGACACGGACGACGTCGTGGAACGGCGGTCGTATGCGACGACCATGGCCGTGGCGGACAGGACGGCGCCGACCTCGGCTAGCACCGCCACGTGGATCGCGAGCAACGCCAACCCTGCGGATGCGGTCCAGCGCATGGTGTACGACGGCGCCGGGCGCCTGATCGCGACCGCAACGCGCCTGCTCGACAATCAATGGTCTATCGTCGCCCTGACGTACTACAGCGATGGCCGCGTCAGCCAGCGTACCGCGTTTGGCAAGCCGCTAACGGCCGTTGCGCCGACGGACGCCGACATCCTGGCCATGGCCCCGAGCACCGCGGACGCCATGACGGCTTACCGATACGACCAGGCCGGCCGCGTACTGACGACCGCGGTGGCGCAATCGATGGACGTCGATGCCGCTGGTGCGTTCACTGTCCGCTGGGCCGTGACCAACAACGACTACAATGCACTTGGTCTGTTGACCAGCACGACCCAGTACGCCACCCCCGCCACGAATAGCCGCCAGTTCAACTTTTTCACCACTCTGCAGGCGGCCGCCCTGGACCGCGTCGACCGTTACTACTACGATGCTGCCGGACGACTGGTCGGCACAGTCGATGCGATGCGGGCCTACGTCGGCATTGCCTACGATGCCAAGGGCAATGTAACCCAGCGAATTGCATATGCCACGACGTCGCCCGACGGCAAAGTGCCGCTGTCCAGCCCGCTCGACCGCGTCACGCAATACGTTTACAACCTCAACAATCAGGTCGCCTACGAAATCGATCCATCCCTTGCGGTGACGGCTCGCGACTACGACGCGTTCGGCAACGTGACCAGGGAAACCCGCTATGCGCAGCCGTTGAAGAGCGCCCCGGCGGCCAACTCGACCGTCGCCGCCGTCGCAGCGCTTGTCGTGGCGTCCAGTACCGACCGCACGACCCGCTTTTACCATGACGCGGCGGGTCGCCGCCGTTTCACGGCCGACCCGGCCGGCTACCTGACGGAAACGCAATACGATGCCCTCGGCCGCTCCTTGGTGGACCGCGCCTTCCAGACTGCCGTTCCGACGACCACCACGCTGGCCGACCTGGCCGCGGCCGCGGCCGCCCAGGCCAATGGCACCGTCAAGCCGCGCACAACGAGCCGAACCTACGATGCGCAGGGCAACGTGCTGACGACGACCGACGCCCTGGGGTACGTCGAGACCAACACGTATGATGCGCTCGGCAATCGCAAGACGCTGTCGAAACGGCCGGACGTCGCCTCGACGGCCACGGTGACGTGGACCTATTCCTACGACGCGGCCGGCCGCCTGATCTCGGAAATCACACCTCTCATCGACATCTATGCCGCCCCGGCCACCGAACCGGTCGACGGCTGGGCCAGCGTCGCGCCGACGAAAGGCACCCTGACCACGAGCTACGCCTACGACACACTGGGCAACCTGGCCCAGCGCGCCGAAGGCGTCACGGGCGCCACCGCCAGCCGGGTGACCTCCTACGCCTATGACCTAGTCGGACGCCAGATCCGTACGACGGTGCCGGACACCACGGTGTACGACGCCGCCAACGACAAGCCTCCCTATAGTGCACGCACCGAGAAAGCGGCAACCGCGCTCACGGTCGAGGTGACCTACAACGTGTTTGGCGATGCCATGGTCAACAAGGACGTCGGGGGCAATCTCAGCTACCAATTCTATGACAATCGCGGCCGCGTGATCCGCGACGTCGACGCATCGATGAACGCGACGACGTACGCGTACAATGCCTTCGGCGATGTCGTACAGGTGACGCGGCACACGGCGCGCGTGGCGACGCCCGACGGTCCGCTCACGGCATCGCCGGATGACCGATACGTCCGCACGCAGTACGACGTGCGCGGCAAGGCGATCGTGATCATGGAACCATCCGTCGCGATCAACGACGACTGGATGCAGCCGGGCGTGACACAACGCACAGCGGCACGTACCACGGCCAACGTGTACGACGCCTTTGGCGACCTGATCCGCCGCGACGTGTACGGCAGGGGCGCCAACGACGCGCAAGTTACCGTGAGCGCGTCGACGCTCATCGCCTACGACCTGCGCGGCAACGAGACCGCGCGGATCGAACGGGCAACGTATAAGGACAACGCGCAGACCGGCTACCTGACGACGTCCTCCTATGACTACGCGGGCCGGCTGCTGGTGCGCAAGGAATACGCCACGAGCACCACGAGCTGGACCCCGGCCACCGCCACCGTATCCGCGAGCGCGGCCGACCGCACGACGACCTACACATACGATAACCTCGGCAACAAACTGAGCGAGCGACACACCGGGTTGCTGACTGACGCCACGACGACATACAACTACGACGACCTGGGCCGCCAGCGCAGCACGACCGATGCCACGGGCGTCAAGACCGTCACGTACTACGACGCCCTGGGCCGCACCACCGGCACGGCCATGATCGAAAAGACGGCGAACGCCGCCCAGTCGATGCCGATGAGCGAATTCCGCCTGGACGCCTTCGGCAACGTCGTGTTCCGCATCGACTACGCCACCTCGGTCCCGGACGGTCTGGCCGAGACCACCCGGCCTGCCCTGCCTTACGACAAGGCGCGCGACCGCGTCACCGTCAACCAGTACGATGCGCTGGGCCGCCTGAAGACGAGCATCGATGCCGAGCGCCACGCCACCTGGTATTCGTACGACGTGTTCGGGCGCGTTGCCAAGCAGTGGGGCATCGTCAATGAAAACACGCCCTATGCGCAGACCGCGTTCGAGCTGAACCGCTACGACAACCTGGGCCGCCTGACCGACGTCGTGCGGCCCGGGAACTACAACGTCCTGACCGGCAGCGCCGCACCGGACACGACCGAACACCGCGCATACAATGCCTTCGGCGAGGTGACGGCGACGACGGTGTCCAGCGGCACCCAGGTGCTGCGCTCGGAAGAGACCCGCTACGACAACGCCGGCCGCGCGTGGCTGACCAATGCGGGCGACGGCGTCTATCGCGCGACGCTGTACGACGTGCGCGGCAACGCCACGGCCACCTTCATCAGCGCAGCGGACGGCGCCACGAGCCTGAAAAGCCTGAACAGCGCCGTGGAAGTGCTGGGGCGCGCCGACGTGCGGCGGGTCGACACGCGCTACGACCTGCTCGGGCACGTGGTGGACGTCAGCCAGTCGTACGCACCGCACCAGTTCTTCCTGCACC
Source organism: Massilia sp. GER05 (assembly GCF_052056005.1). NCBI lineage: Bacteria > Pseudomonadati > Pseudomonadota > Betaproteobacteria > Burkholderiales > Oxalobacteraceae > Massilia > Massilia sp. GER05. The sequence continues at coordinate 5,637,681 of NZ_CP178858.1, forward strand.
GCGAGCCGGACTACACCTGGATCCGCGTCGCCTACGATCCGGCCAAGCCGGAGCAGGATGGCCTGCTGGTGCTCGGCGACCGCAACGACGTCGGCAGCACGTTCACGGTGAACTACCGCATCAAGGGCACGCTGCCCTGGCGGACGTCGGCCGCGCGCGTCCAGTGGGTCGAAGGCTATCCCGTATTCAACACCGGCGCACTGGCGCAGGGTACGTACGAGCTGTCGATCACGGTGAAACCCACTTCCGGCGCGTCGTTCCAGCTCGACGCGGGCGAACTGGCGATCGTGGCCCAGCCCAGCGAAAAGAAGATCGGGCAGCTGATCGAGCTGTACCTGGCAATGAAGCAACAGGTACCTGACCCGAATGGTCTCGACTACTGGTTGGGACGCTTGAATGAAGGCAGCACGCTGGCACAGATTGCCACCGAAATGGTCGCGAACAAGGACGTCACGACCGTAATCGGCGGCACGACGACCACCCAGATTCTTACCAAGGTGCTCGTGATGTTGGGCTACACGGAGAACACGCCGGCGTTCGCCGATGCGCTCAAGACGTGGAGCGCACGGTACGACGAGGTGTCGTTCGGCACGACGGACCACGGCCAGGTCCTCGTCGACCTCGTCGCGGAAAGGGCGAGCGTGCTGTCCAACCAGGTGAAGGTCGCCCAGGCCTACCTGACCGGCGGCGGCAGCGACCCCGTCAAGGCCGAGCAATTCAGGAAGCAAGCTCTGACCGCCCCCGACGCGGCCCTCGTCGACGCGAAAGCGGCCGCGGCCGACGAACTGCGTTCGATGAAGCTGGCGCGCCTGTACATCGCCCTGCTCGGCCGCGCGCCGGATCCCGCGGGCTTCGCGGCCTTCGAATCGGGACTGCGCGGCACGCAGACGCTGACGACGACGGCGCAGAACATCCTCAACAGCACGGAGTTCCGCACGATCCTGCCCGCGACCGGGCTCACCACCGTCCAGTACAACGAGCAGTTCGTGAACCGCGCCTATATGGCGCTGGTCGGGCGCGTGCCCTCCACCGCCGAGCTGAACGACGCACAGGCCGCATTCGCAGCTGGCACGACGTTCGCCGACTGGACCGTGAAGCTCATCGACCGGATCGGCAGCTACGCCGGCACCGACGCCGGCGCCATTGCCGACCGCCGCACCTCGTTTGCGAAGACCGCACTCGCGCTGGCGTTCGCCCGCATGGACATGAGCGCCGTGGACACGCAAACGCAGGTGCAGATCGCCCGGACGCTGCTGGACGGCAGTGCCCCGAATGCCTCCGTGGCCACGGCAGCCGAACAGGTCAAGCTGAAGCTCAAGGCGCAGATGCTTGCCAAGGCTACGTACGCCGCCGCGGCGAACCTCGTAGTCAAGGACCACCCGCTGGAGGCGTTGCAACTGCGCCTGGCCCAGCTGTACGTCGCAGTGCTCGGCCGCGCACCGGACCGCAAGGGCTATGACTTCTGGACCGATTCCCTGGCGTCGGGCCAGGCCACGCTGGCCGGTGTCGCTAAAGACATGCTGGCGGCCGCGGGTGCCCCGGCCGCCGGCAGCACCGACGCGGACTTCATCCGTACGATCTACCAGCGCGCCTTCGGCAGCGCCATCGGTGCGGACGCGTTGACCCAATGGGTGGGCGAAGTGACCCGCAACGGCCGTGCCGCCGCCGTGATCGCCTTGATCGATGACGTGACGTCCAGCGCGGATCCGGCCCTGAAAACTGCCCGCGACCTGTTCAACAACCGCACCGCGGCCGGCATGACGTACGCGCTGTACATGGACGGCAACAACCTGCAGATGGCCGCCACCATGCTGGCGCAGGTCACCGCCACCGACACCAGCGCCGCCATCGCCACCGCCTACAAGGCGAGCGACGCGCTGGCCGCCGCCGCCGCGGCGGAAACCGCGAAAGCGGCGCAGAACGCGGCCAAGTTGCTGGCAGATGCGGCGACGGCGGCGCTCACGTTGGCGAGCCGCACCCGCAGCGAAGCCGATGCAGAAGCGCTGGCCGCCGCGAACCCGATGGCCAAGTACGTGCTGACGGCGGCTCGCCTGTACGTCGGCCTGCTGAACCGGGGAACCACCACCAAACCCCTCGACCTCAACGGCCTCGTCAACATGGCGGGCGAACTGATGTCGCAGACCGACGTGCAGATGGCGCAGAACATGCTCGTCAGCGCCGAGGGCGGCGTCATCTACCCCGCGACCCTGTCGAACGACGCGTTCGTCACGCAGATCTACAATCAGATCCTGCATCGTGTTCCCGATACGGCCGGCCTGGCCTTCTGGAGTAAGAGCCTGGCGTCGGGCCAGAGCCGGGCGGCGGTGGCCGTGTCCATCATGAACACGTTCCTCAACGGCAAACTCGCCAACACCGATCCGCTGAAGGACGACAACCTCGCCGGCCTGCAGACCTTCGACGCCCAGGTCGCGAACGCACTGACCGCCATCTCGCAGCAGGCCACGACCGCCTACAACGCCGCGACCGCCGCGCTCAATGCAGCCGTGAAGGCACAGGGGGCCGTGAAGGCGTACACCGACGCACTCGCGGCCCAGTCGGCGGCCGTGAACGCGGCGGCCGGCACCAACGCCCTCGTCACGCTTACGCTGGCGCGCCTGTATGTCGGCGTGTTGAACCGTCCGGCCAGCGGCATGGCGCTGGACTACACCGGCATGACGTTCTGGACGAATGCCCTGATCAAGAACCTCGACACGCCGGCATCGATCGCCCAGAAGTTCATCGACTCGGCCGAGGGCATGAGAGTCTTTGCCAATGCTTCGACACCGGAACAGTTCATTGCGCAGATCTACCAGCAAGTCCTGGGCCGCGCACCGGACGCCGGCGCCGCCGGCTGGGTCACGAACATCAAGAACGGCGTCAGGACGCGCGGCCAGACTGCGTGGGACATCATCGACAGTCTGGTCAACCATACGGCGCAGCTCGAATCGGAATACAACACCCGAGCGTCGTTCGACCAGCGCGTGGCCGACGCCGCGCGCGCCTACAGCACGGCCGCCACGACCACGAGTGGCATCGCCGGCGCCGCGGCCGATGTCAGTGCCGCACTGACCGCACTCAACAGCGCGAACAGCGCGTTGAATGACCGGCAGAACGAACTGAACGCGGCATGGACCGCGAAAACGAATGCGGATCAGGCTGTGGCTGCGGCCCGAGCCGGCCAGAACTTCTACAATTCCTCGTATCGCGACTCGCTGCAGGAACTGCTGGTGGCATTCGGCCGCGGCACGGCCTACTCAACCGTGGAGGCATTGCTTGCGGACCTGGGCGCTGGGCGCACGACGCTCCAGCAGCTCGCCGGTCAGGGCCTGTCGCTCTCCGACAAGTCGGCGTTCTACACGACGCTGTACAGCACGCTCCTGTGGCGCGCGCCGGACGCCGCGGGACTCGCCTGGTGGGTACAGAACACCTCGACGACCGACCCGGGCGCCGCCGCCTACAACTTCTTCCTGAGCGCGCTGGGCGAACTGAAGGGTGGGCAGACCAGCTACCGCGTCCGCAACAATTTTCCCGCCGAACTCAGCGCGGTGACCGGACCGAACAACCAGCGCGCGAAATCGCTGGCCGACGGCTACAGCGCCGCAGCGAGTACCGCGCAAGCGGCACTCGACAGGGTCCGGCAGGCACAGGTGACCTACGACACGGCCGCGGCGACACAGCGGCAGGCCAACTCCAACTACCTGGACAAGGTCGCCATCAACGACGTCGCGAAGAACACCCAGACCGCACTGGCGAGACTGCTGGCGATCCAGGACAAGGCCGTCCTGGCCGGCCGTACGGGCGCCACGTCGATCACGGCCATGGACGCGTCGCGCCTGGCCACGAAGAACTATGACGTGACGGCCATCACCTGGAGCCTGGACACGGTCATCAGGGAAAGCACCAAAGACGCCCAGGCCGACGCTGCCGTCGCGCAGGACAGCAACCTGAGCGCGGCGCTAGGACAGCTCGCGGGCGCCAACCTGCAACTGCTGCTCAGCGAACAGAAGATCGAGAGTACCGACAAGCCCACGCAAAACCTGATCCACGTGGTCCAGCTGTACACGACCTTGTTTGGCTCGACCCGGCAGCCGACACTGCTGGAGCTGAACAGCGCGATGATCCAGCTGCGCGACGGCGAATCGCTCGCCGCCATCGCCGACACGCTGATCGGACGCGACGCCACGCTCGGCGCGAAAACGAACTCGGCCTTCATCGACGCGCTGTACCAGAACACGAGCGGGCGCGCGTCGGACGCGACCGGTCTCGCCTTCTGGACGAAGGCACTGTCCGGCCCGCCGGCGATGACGCGCGGCGCGCTGGCCACGGGCTTCATCGACAGCCTCGTCATCGGCACGTTCAACAACGACACCGCCGTGTTCCACGGCAGGGTGTCGACCGCGCTCGCGTCCGTCAGCCAGAGCGCCGCGGCTGCGGCGCAGACGCCCAGTACCGCGGCCTTCGTCAACGCCATGGCGCTGGCGATGCGCGACATCCGGACGCGCAACGACGCCGCGGCCCAGGCCGCGCTCACGCCGGAAGCCCGCTACGCGATCGAGATCACCCAGCTCTACGTCACGCTGCTGGGCCGTACCCCCGAGCCGGCAGCCCTGCTGTCAGGTATCGACCAGCGGCGCCAGGGCACGCCGCTCGACACCATCGCGAGCAGCATCCTGGCCTCCAGGGAGATCCAGGGAAGGCTGCCCGCGACCGCGGACAACGCGACATTCGTGAGGCTGCTGTTCGCGCAATCCGTGGGCCGCGCGCCCACCACAGACGAGCTCAACAGCCTGACCGCGAAACTCGCAAATGGCACGTCGACCCGCGCGCGCCTGGTCATCGACTTCATCGCCAGCACCTATGCGTACACCGGTGCCGATCCGGCCGTGCTGACCGGCCGCGAACTCCTCATGGGCAAGGTCGAAACGGCGCTGGACGACGGCGCCGCGGGGCTGCAGGCATACCTCCAGGCGGTGAGCAGCACTACGTTCAACACGGCGCTCGCCGACGCATTGTCGAAGGCGACCTTGCGCTACGTGGACGGCTACCGCACCGTACTGGACAGCAAAACGACCGGTGCCCTGGTGCTGCACACGACGCCGAACCGGATGACGGTCGACCGCTGGGGCAACGTGCAAACCGTTGCCGACGCGCGCAATCCGAACTGGCTGACGACGTACACCTACAACGCCAACAACCAGATGCTCGACACCGCGCTGCCCGACACCGGCGCCGGCGTGCTGAAGGTGATAAACCGCTACGACAACATGGGCCGCCTGCTCAAGACGGCGGACGTCGACGCGGCCGGCACCATGAGCCATGCGACGGACTACGCCTATGACGACAAAGGCGCGCTCATCAGGGAAACCCGTGCGGACGGCGGCTCCACCCTCTACACGACCGACACGTTCGGCCAGCGCCTGACGAGCACCCAATACCTGTCCGGCAGCCAGTCGGTCACCTACTCCTATGCCTACGACCGCGTGGGCAACCTCGTCTCGCGCACGAGCGCGCCGGTGACGGTGTACGACTGGGCCGGCACCGGCACGGCCACCGCGGCCACCGCCGTGGCGAACCGCTCCATCGTCGACGCCTATTCGTACGACGAGCTGGGACACCGGACGGTCACGCGCAACTACACGGTCGATGCCGCCGGCAACAAGTACGGCGTGGTCAACACGGGCACGCAGGTGTACGACGTGGGCGGCAACATCATCAAGTCGACGGATGCCAATGGCCTGACGACCTATCGCGCCTACGATGCCTTCGGCAACAAGATCGCCGAGCGCGAAGCCAGCACGGCGGCGCCGGGCAGCGGCACGGCGCTCCGCCAGTCGTGGACGTACGATGGCTACGGCCGCGTGCTGACGCACGTCGACCTGGGCGGCAACACGACCGTCAACACCTATAACGGAGCGGGACAACTGGCCACGACCGAGCGGCGCGCCAACGGCGCCACGACGTGGGCCCGCAAGACCACCTTCGGCTACGAAGGCGGCACCGGTTATCTGGTGGAGGTGAGGGACAACGATGCCATCACCCCTGCCCTGAACCAGCTCGTACGCTACAGCTACGACCGCGCCGGCAACCGCATCACCGAACAGACCTGGCTGCTCGGCACCAACAACCTGCTGCAACGCGCGCTGCAGGACAACGTGCTCGGCTACAACGCGCGCAGCCAGCTGACCGACATCACCTCGTCGGTCCCCGGCGCCGACTACCGCATCCACTACGACTACGACGCCTTCGGCAACCGCAAGAAGGTCACGACCGGCTTCACCAACGACATCGGCGACAAGAAGGCCATCGAGGTCAACTACGAATACGACGCGATGGACCGCATGACCAAGGTCTCCGGCAACGTCAACACGACCTACCACGCCCCGGTCTACACGTCGACGTACCTCCCGAAGGAAAAGCCGGGGATGACGTACGAGGACATCGCGCCCGACGTCATCGTCACATGGACGTCTTTCGACAACAAGCCCATCGAGGCCCACACGATCACGTACGACTGGGCCGGCAACCGCGCCACCGACAACGGCGAGACGTACGGCTACGATGCGCTGGACCGCCTGTCGACCATCAGCACGTCCGCCGGCCAGACCGGCTACCGCTACTACGACAGCGCCAGCCGCGTGATCGAATCGCGCGACGGCGCCGACGTGCAGCTGAACGACTACGACGCGGGCGGCCGTCTCGTCGTGCAGCGCATGCAGGGCCAGTCGGACAGGGTCCAGCGCAGCCTGGTCAAGTACAACTACCACAACGAACTGGGCTACCTGGCCTCGTACACCGCCCAGGGCGCCAGCGGCGCGAAGCTGCAGACGACCACCAACACGGTCGACGTGCTGCGCGACACGCGCCTGACGAGCCTGACGAAGGTCCAGAACGACGGCGAGACGGCCTACAAGACCAGCGAGATGCAATTCAACCTCGCCGGCGCCATGACCGCCGTGACCGCGCGCAACTACAAGGACGGCGTGGCCACGGTCGACAACGCCAACTCGCGCTCGATGATCGGCGACTACGCCGGCCACGTTTTGGAAAAGACCCAGAACGGCCTGCGCACCCACACGCTGATGGCCGACGACGAGATGATCGGCTACAGCAGCGCCGCCTATGAATCGTTCAGCAGCGTGCACGAAGGCCTGAGCGCGGCCTCGAACGCCGACGTCGGCGTCTACGTCGTGCAATCGGCGACCGACACGCTGACGTCGATCGCCAAGTCGGTCTGGGGCGACGAGCGCCTGTGATATCTGATCGCGGACGCGAACGGCCTGACGATGGCAAACGGCACGCTGACGGTGGGCCAGTCGCTGAAGATCCCGGCCAAGGCCGGTGCGACCTACAACGGCGCCGGCACCTTCAAGCCGTACGACGCCGGCGCGATCGTCGGCAACACGACGCCCGAAATGGCGTTGCCGGTGCCGCAGCAGTCGAGGGGTGGTTGCGGGGGGCTGGGGCAGCTCGTCATGGTGGTCGTGGCCGTGGTGGCGACGATCTACACGGCGGGGGCTGCGGCGGGCATGCTCGGTGCCAGCGGCGGTGCCTGGAGCGCCGGACTGGCGGTGATGCAGGGCGCAGCGACCGGCACGATAGGCACAATGGGCACCGTCGCAGCGGGCGCGATTGGTGGCGCGGCCGGATCGATCGCCAGCCAGGCGGTTGGCATGGCCATCGGTGCGCAGGACAGCTTCAACTGGAAAGGTGTGGCGCTGTCGGCCGTGGGCGGCGGCGTCTCCGCGGGCGTCGCTTCGGCGAGCGCCGGTACGGCCCTGGGCGCGAAGGACATCGCCGGCGCCATCGGCCGCGCCGCTTTGTCCAACACGATCAGCCAGGGTGTCGGCATCGTAACCGGTCTGCAGAATGGGTTCAGCTGGCGCAGCGTGGCCGCGTCGGCGGCCGGCGCCGCGGCCGGCTATCGCTCGGCCCAGGCGCTGCAGGATTTTGACATGCAGGACCTGTTCAAGCAGACCGCGACCGGAATGGCGGCCGGGGCGACGACTGCCATCGCGCGCGGTGGGAAGTTCGATATTGTGCGGGTTGCGACGGATGCATTTGGCAATGCGCTGGGCAATAGCTTGGCGTACCAAGGTTTGTCCGCGCGAGAGCAGAAGTTCGCAGCCATGGACGCACGGGTCGACGACGTTATGGCCGACGTTCTTGGAAACGGAGAGAGACTGGTATCGAACACGGCCATTGACACTCGGTCCCTCAACTTGGTCGATAAGTTGCATGCCGAAGAAATGGCACGCATCACATCGCAAGCACGTGAAGAGAAACTAACTTGGGATTCCGACGTCGGCGGCTATCGAGACGCTGATGGCCTGTTTCATGTCGAGATGGCGCTCGACAGAGAAAAGCCACCAGTTGAGCGTGCAGATGACCTGATCGAGGCTGCTGGTGGCCTAGCTATCGAAACGCCACTCGCAGTCCTGTCGGGTACGGTTGCTTCGGTTGTAGCCCCACTTTATGGGGTCTACACAGATATCGCTAGCGGAAAGTTTGGCACTCCGGAGGGCATCCGAATTGGCGAAGAGGCGGCATCTCAGCTCGTGCAGCGCATGACCTTTAAACCTCAAACCGCCACTGCTCAGTACGTGCTCGGAAAAGCCGCTGACTTCGTGTCGTACAGCGGGATTCAAGGGCTAGGATTCTCGGAACTCTCAGCGCTGCGCTCAGCGTCCTCGACGGCGCCATTCATCACTAACGCGATGCGTGATGTAGAGTTCGTAGGTTCTGGAAGCGGATTTAAAAACCCACGCCTACAAATTGGAGCAATCAATCCGAACGGTCCGAAACCATCAGCAACAGGAAACTTTCTTGTAGCTAACCATGGCGACATGCCATCCCCGCGTCCAGGTCAGCAGTCACATCATGGCGTAATGTCTGCTTGGGTAAAGACGAACTATCCGAACTATGATCCGAACCTTGCACCCGCCATTTTGATGCCGGAAGCAAATCATCGTGCAACCTTCGGCGTCTACAATACATGGCGTGCGCAAGCGCGTGCAGAGATGGGAGGAACATTTGATTGGTCGAAAGTTCCTGAAACGAAGATGCTCGACCTATCGGAAAAAATGTTTGATGCGGCAAAAGTACCAAACGCAGTTCGCCAAAAATATTGGGAACAATATGTCAAGATGAAAGGCAAGCTTACAGATGAATAAATTGTTGACAGCGAAGGAAATTGAAGAAGCATGGGGCGATGCTTTTCCAGCCTCTGAGAAGGTAGTGCTAAATCGAGCCGAAGTGCCAAATGATCTATATGTGCTGATACCTTACGCCGAGATATGGGGAATTGCTGATGACTGGAAGCGAGAACACGTGTTGCAGGCTACTCCTAGCCAACTAAAAGAAAACCTTAAAGCTGTCGTCTCGCAAAATGATGATGTGCTGGACGCTTGGCTAGCCGGACCTGAGGCAACGAGTCCAGATCCCTCTGACGCATATGTAGCGTTTTCAGCAATGCGCATGGCTGCAGATTTTGCATAGTTTTCATCTGCTCGTTTCTTTAAAACCCGACGATTTCGGTCACAAGCCGCTCATCCTCGTCGAACACGCCCAGGCGCTGGTCCTTTAAACTGGCGCGGCAGGCGAGTTCGTAGAGGACGATGGCTTTCCGCAAAATCTCGGCTTTCGTCGCGCAGTTGGCCGTCGCCAGCTGCTCCAGTTTCGCGTTGAGCGCCGGCGACATGGTCAAGGTCAGGCGGATCGGTTCGTTGTCGGCGGCCATGGCGGAGTCCTCTCGTCGATGCGTGGATTATGCGTAGATTCTACGCCTGCGCTCGTGGTCGTCGCAAGCGGTACTCCGGCGTTTCGCGGGACACCCGCACCCGAAGTCATGTACACACATTACGCACGAAACGTGCAGGCGGTTTTTTAGCCGTAAGTGGTTGAATTCAAAGCTGATTCGCTGTTTACACTTTGGGCCTCGCTGCGCTCGTCAAAAGCCGCAGCATCGGGAAATCGTCGTGAAATCAATGGTGTAGGTGATTACAAATGAAAACGGGGCATGGCCCGCAATGCCACTGGCCGTGCCCTGTTCGTGTGCAATTATGAGGTTCTTCGCTCGCCGAGTCGCGCAGCTTTTTCTCTTTTTAGCAGCTAAAAAGATTCCCCAACCCCGGCGCCGCTGCGCGTGGGGTGCAAGGGTACAACCGAAACGCAAAACTCAGTCGGGCATGAAAAAGGTTTTTGCGTCCTGCTGGATGTGGGTCCATCTGGTGCTCTGGTTTCGCCGTTGCGCGAAGTCATGGGCACACTGGCCAAGTAGTCGCCGCGTCTTGTCCAGGTTCGCCAACGAGACCCGATTGCCCTGCTTGTTGTTGTCCAGCCAGCCGCAGAAGAAACGCTTCTGCGCATCCTCGATATCCGGGTAATGGCGTACCACGTCGTCCGGCGTGGGCGCCTGGTCAGGTGTGGCATGCTGGGGGATGTGCCGGTTGAACTCGACGAAGAACGTGGTCGGATCAAAACGGTGCTGGCTGCCGCCGCCTTGCTTCAAGGCGTCGCACAGCGCATAGAAGGTCGCCTTCGGCTCGATGTAGGGCGTGATTTCAAAACCTCTGCGCACCTCTACGAAGATCGCGAAATTGTGCCCGAGGCACCCCATCACCAGCTCGAACGGTTCGACGTCGGCGAAGAAGAGGCATTCGAACATCAGGTGATTGAGCTTGTAGCGAAACTTGACGCGTCCCATCCCTTGGTCACGCATGCTGCGGTACAGCGTCTGCAGGCCGGTCAACTTCATTTTTCTTTAGTCGCCGGCTGCCCGTTCACACGAGCCAGCGCCCCGGCCACCTGGCTCTTGACGATGATCGCGTCCAGCACCGCCTTGGCCACTTCCTGCTCTTCCGGCCGCATCGCCGCGATCGCCTCGAAGCGCAGTTTCATGTCGTCGTCCGGTTCGCGCTCGCCTTCCTCGAACAGCAGGAAGTCCGTGCTCACGTGCAGGGCCAGCGCGAGCTTCTTCAACGCCTCGGCCGTAGGCTGTGCGCTACCGGCCTCGTAGCGCTTTATCTGCTGGACATGGATGCCCGAGGCGTCGGCCAGGCCCAAGCGCTGCAGGACAACGTACTCGGCTACAACGCGCGCAGCCAGCTGACCGACATCACCTCGTCGGTCCCCGGCGCCGACTACCGCATCCACTACGACTACGACGCCTTCGGCAACCGCAAGAAGGTCACGACCGGCTTCACCAACGACATCGGCGACAAGAAGGCCATCGAGGTCAACTACGAATACGACGCCATGGACCGCATGACCAAGGTCTCCGGCAACGTCAACACGACCTACCACGCCCCGGTCTACACGTCGACGTACCTCCCGAAGGAAAAGCCGGGGATGACGTACGAGGACATCGCGCCCGACGTCATCGTCACATGGACGTCTTTCGACAACAAGCCCATCGAGGCCCACACGATCACGTACGACTGGGCCGGCAACCGCGCCATCGACAACGGCGAAACGTACGGCTACGATGCGCTGGGCCGCCTGTCGACCATCAGCACGTCCGCCGGCCAGACCGGCTACCGCTACTACGACAGCGCCAGCCGCGTGATCGAATCGCGCGACGGCGCCGACGTGCAGCTGAACGACTACGACGCGGGCGGCCGTCTCGTCGTGCAGCGCATGCAGGGCCAGTCGGACAGGGTCCAGCGCAGCCTGGTCAAGTACAACTACCACAACGAACTGGGCTACCTGGCCTCGTACACCGCCCAGGGCGCCAGCGGCGCGAAGCTGCAGACGGCCACCAACACGGTCGACGTGCTGCGCGACACGCGCCTGACGAGCCTGACGAAGGTCCAGAACGACGGCGAGACGGCCTACAAGACCAGCGAGATGCAATACAACCTCGCCGGCGCCATGACCGCCGTGACCGCGCGCAACTACAAGGACGGCGTGGCCACGGTCGACAACGCCAACTCGCGCTCGATGATCGGCGACTACGCCGGCCACGTTTTGGAAAAGACCCAGAACGGCCTGCGCACCCACACGCTGATGGCCGACGACGAGATGATCGGCTACAGCAGCGCCGCCTATGAATCGTTCAGCAGCGTGCACGAAGGCTTGAGCGCGGCCTCGAACGCCGACGTCGGCGTCTACGTCGTGCAAGCGGCGACTGAGACGCTGACGTCGATCGCCAAGTCGGTCTGGGGCGACGAGCGCCTGTGGTATCTGATCGCGGACGCGAACGGCCTGACGATGGCAAACGGCACGCTGACGGTGGGCCAGTCGCTGAAGATCCCGGCCAAGGCGGGCGCGACCTACAACGGCGCCGGCACCTTCAAGCCGTACGACGCCGGCGCGATCGTCGGCAGCACGACGCCCGAAATGGCGTTGCCGGTGCCGCAGCAGTCGAGGGGTGGTTGCGGGGGGCTGGGGCAGCTCGTCATGGTGGTCGTGGCCGTGGTGGCGACGATCTACACGGCGGGGGCTGCCGCGGGCATGCTCGGTGCCAGCGGCGGTGCCTGGAGCGCCGGGCTGGCGGTGATGCAGGGCGCAGCGACCGGCACGATAGGCACAATGGGCACCGTCGCAGCGGGCGCGATTGGTGGCGCGGCCGGATCGATCGCCAGCCAGGCGGTTGGCATGGCCATCGGTGCGCAGGACAGCTTCAACTGGAAAGGTGTGGCGCTGTCGGCCGTGGGCGGCGGCGTCTCCGCGGGCGTCGCTTCGGCGAGCGCCGGTACGGCCCTGGGCGCGAAGGACATCGCCGGCGCCATCGGCCGCGCCGCTTTGTCCAACACGATCAGCCAGGGTGTCGGCATCGTAACCGGTCTGCAGAATGGGTTCAGCTGGCGCAGCGTGGCCGCGTCGGCGGCCGGCGCCGCGGCCGGCTATCGCTCGGCCCAGGCGCTGCAGGATTTTGACATGCAGGACCTGTTCAAGCAGACCGCGACCGGAATGGCGGCCGGGGCGACGACTGCCATCGCGCGCGGTGGGAAGTTCGATATTGTGCGGGTTGCGACGGATGCATTTGGCAATGCGTTGGGCAATAGCCTGGCGTACCAAGGTTCGTCCTCACGAGAACAGAAGTTCGCGGCGATGGACAAGCAGGTCGACGAGGCCATGGCCAATGGCCTTGGAGATGGCGAAAGACTAGTTGCCAACACGCTCACCGATACTCGCTCCCGCAGCCTGCTTGATAAGCTTCGTGCCGAAGAAATGGCACGTATCACTTCTGGAGCGCGGGAAGAGAAACTTACTTGGGATTCAAATGATGGCGGCTATATAGACGCTGACGGTCGCCTTCACGTAGTCGTCAACGGAGTCAATCCACCGGTTGAGCGGCCAGACGACCTGATTGAGGCCGCTGGAGGTCTCGCTATCGAGACACCGCTCGCAATCGCGTCGGGCGCGGCTGCGGCCGTTGTGTCTCCGCTTTACGGGCTTTACACCGACATTGCTAGCGGAATTTTTCACTCCGGAGGGCATCCGACTTGGCGAAGAGGCGGCATCGCAGCTCGCGCAGCGCATGACGTTCAAGCCTCAAACGGCCACTGCTCAATACGTACTCGGAAAAGCCGCTGACTTTGTGTCGTACAGCGGCATTCAAGGACTGGGGTTCTCGGAGCTCTCAGCGCTGCGTTCAGCGTCCTCGACGGCGCCGCTCATCACTAACGCCATGCGTGCTGTAGAATTCGTAGGCTCTGGGAGCGGATTTAAAAACCCACGTCTACAAATCGGCGCAGTAGGAAATATTGATAAACTTATCGCAGATAGAGTTAGTGCTAAGCCGCTGAACTCCCCAAATCCGCAAAAATGGATAGACAACGGTGGCAGTGTGTGGAACGAGCTTGATGGGACGTGGGTGTATAGCGACAAAGTAGGTAACGTTGTTCGCTACCCGAACGGATTCCCTGATTTTGAAGGAGGCGGATACGTGCGACAATCTGTCGACATAGACATGGTGCCCAATCACACAACTGATTTCATTAACGCTAACAAGACCGCTCCACTAGGCCCAAAACTGCCGACAAATACATGGCACCATAACGAAAACGGCGTAACCATGCAAGAAATCGACAAAATTATCCATAGTCGCTTTACCCACCGAGGTGGCGTTTCCATTATGAAAGGTCAACAATAATGTTCACACCAAACGGAGCGATCAATGAGATGAACGTGGACGACTTTGAGAAAGCGATTGGTTTTTCCTTGCCGAGAGATTATCGGGATTTTTTGATTCATAAAAACGGAGGCGTGTTTAGCAACGCTCTGATAAATCCTGAAAAGCCAGGAGAACTGCTGATTGACTGTTTATTCGGTCTCGGCTTGCCAGATCAACTTAGCCTTCAATTCTGGTATGATGAGTTAAAGAACGACATCCCCAGCAACAGTCTCATTGTTGGTAGCGATGCCGGGGGAGGTTTTTTGCTCTTATGTATCGAAGAAGACTCTTCTCCCGTGTACTATTATGACCACTCTTACTTGTTCCAATCATCAAACGATGATCAAAATACATACTTGATATCGAAATCCTTCTCTGAGTTACTAATGCAATTAACTCGTACGAATGTCGCCTGAGTTATAGTCCCACAATTTCTACTACAAGCCGCTCATCCTCGTCGAACACACCCAGGCGCTGGTTCTTCAAACTGGCGCGACAGGCGAGTTCATAGAGGACGATGGCTTTCCGCAGAATCTCGGCTTTCGTCGCGCAGTTGGCCGCCGCCAACTGCTCCAGTTTCGCGTTGAGCGCTGGCGACATGGTCAGGGTCAGGCGGATCGGTTCGTTGTCGGTGGCCATGGCGCAGTCCTCTTGTTCATGCGTGGATTATGCGCAAATTCTACGCCTGCGTTTGTGGCCGTCGCAACCGGTGTTCCGACGTTTCGCGGGACACCCGCGCCCGAAATCAAGTACACACATTACGCACGAAACGCGCGGGCGGTTTTTCAGCTGTAAGTGATTGATTTCAAAGCAGATTCAGTGAATACATTTTCGCTCTCGCTGCGCTCGAAAAAAAACGGCTCATAACAAAACCGTCGTGAAATCAACGAGATGCGTGAGTTCAAATGAATACCGCGCTCAGTCGGCAGGGCTTTCGTCCTGCGAGCTGCCGGGTGTGATGTTTGTGTGTTCCTGCTGGATGAGTTGCACTGCCATTTCTCTTTTTAGCAGCTAAAAAGATCCCCCAACCCCGGCGCCGCCGCGCGTGGGGTGCGGTATTTCCATCGGATGTTCAGCGCCGTCCGCGCGTCACTTTTCCTTAGTCGCCGGCTGCCCGCTGACACGGGCCAGCGCACCCGCCACCTGGCTCTTGACGATGATCGCGTCGAGCACCGCCTTGGCCACTTCCTGTTCTTCCGGCCGCAACGCCGCGATCGCCTCGAAGCGCAGTTTCAGGTCGTCGTCCGGTTCGCGCTCGCCTTCCTCGAACAGCAAAAAGTCGGTACTTGCGTGCAGGGCCAGGGCGAGCTTCTTCAACGCCTCGGCCGTAGGCTGTGCGCTACCGGCCTCGTAGCGCTTTATCTGCTGGACATGGATGCCCGAGGCGTCGGCCAGGCCCAAGCGCTGCAGGACAACGTGCTCGGCTACAACGCGCGCAGCCAGCTGACCGACATCACCTCGTCGGTCCCCGGCGCCGACTACCGCATCCACTACGACTACGACGCCTTCGGCAACCGCAAGAAGGTCACGACCGGCTTCACCAACGACATCGGCGACAAGAAGGCCATCGAGGTCAACTACGAATACGACGCCATGGACCGCATGACCAAGGTCTCCGGCAACGTCAACACGACCTACCACGCCCCGGTCTACACGTCGACGTACCTCCCGAAGGAAAAGCCGGGGATGACGTACGAGGACATCGCGCCCGACGTCATCGTCACATGGACGTCTTTCGACAACAAGCCCATCGAGGCCCACACGATCACGTACGACTGGGCCGGCAACCGCGCCATCGACAACGGCGAAACGTACGGCTACGATGCGCTGGGCCGCCTGTCGACCATCAGCACGTCCGCCGGCCAGACCGGCTACCGCTACTACGACAGCGCCAGCCGCGTGATCGAATCGCGCGACGGCGCCGACGTGCAGCTGAACGACTACGACGCGGGCGGCCGTCTCGTCGTGCAGCGCATGCAGGGCCAGTCGGACAGGGTCCAGCGCAGCCTGGTCAAGTACAACTACCACAACGAACTGGGCTACCTGGCCTCGTACACCGCCCAGGGCGCCAGCGGCGCGAAGCTGCAGACGACCACCAACACGGTCGACGTGCTGCGCGACACGCGCCTGACGAGCCTGACGAAGGTCCAGAACGACGGCGAGACGGCCTACAAGACCAGCGAGATGCAATACAACCTCGCCGGCGCCATGACCGCCGTGACCGCGCGCAACTACAAGGACGGCGTGGCCACGGTCGACAACGCCAACTCGCGCTCGATGATCGGCGACTACGCCGGCCACGTTTTGGAAAAGACCCAGAACGGCCTGCGCACCCACACGCTGATGGCCGACGACGAGATGATCGGCTACAGCAGCGCCGCCTATGAATCGTTCAGCAGCGTGCACGAAGGCCTGAGCGCGGCCTCGAACGCCGACGTCGGCGTCTACGTCGTGCAATCGGCGACCGACACGCTGACGTCGATCGCCAAGTCGGTCTGGGGCGACGAGCGCCTGTGGTATCTGATCGCGGACGCGAACGGCCTGACGATGGCAAACGGCACGCTGACGGTGGGCCAGTCGCTGAAGATCCCGGCCAAGGCCGGTGCGACCTACAACGGCGCCGGCACCTTCAAGCCGTACGACGCCGGCGCGATCGTCGGCAGCACGACGCCCGAAATGGCGTTGCCGGTGCCGCAGCAGTCGAGGGGTGGTTGCGGGGGGCTGGGGCAGCTCGTCATGGTGGTCGTGGCCGTGGTGGCGACGATCTACACGGCGGGGGGCTGCGGCGGGCATGCTCGGTGCCAGCGGCGGTGCCTGGAGCGCCGGGCTGGCGGTGATGCAGGGCGCAGCGACCGGCACGATAGGCACAATGGGCACCGTCGCAGCGGGCGCGATTGGTGGCGCGGCCGGATCGATCGCCAGCCAGGCGGTTGGCATGGCCATCGGTGCGCAGGACAGCTTCAACTGGAAAGGTGTGGCGCTGTCGGCCGTGGGCGGCGGCGTCTCCGCGGGCGTCGCTTCGGCGCGCGCCGGTACGGCCCTGGGCGCGAAGGACATCGCCGGCGCCATCGGCCGCGCCGCTTTGTCCAACACGATCAGCCAGGGTGTCGGCATCGTAACCGGTCTGCAGAATGGGTTCAGCTGGCGCAGCGTGGCCGCGTCGGCGGCCGGCGCCGCGGCCGGCTATCGCTCGGCCCAGGCGCTGCAGGATTTTGACATGCAGGACCTGTTCAAGCAGACCGCGACCGGAATGGCGGCCGGGGCGACGACTGCCATCGCGCGCGGTGGGAAGTTCGATATTGTGCGGGTTGCGACGGATGCATTTGGCAATGCGCTGGGCAATAGTTTGGCCGGCATGACGACGCAATCTGGCGGTACTCAGGACACGCCAGGAACGTCCAAGCCGATCTCCCAAGAACAGGCTGAACGCAACATGTACGGTGGAATGACCTCGCGCCAAGTGCTTGGCGGAGATAAGGACTGGCTCAGCGCCCTGGGAGCTTACGACGGTCCTTACGGAACGGGTGGTAACGACGAACGCATTCCAAATTACCAGGCACCTATTCGACAAGTCGTTGTTGACGGGGGCGATGTAAACCAGCGGTTGAATGCCATCTTCGGCCTGACGCCGAAGAGTATTGGCAGCGCACAGGCATCCAATGACATCGTAGCGCAACAAATGTCCGATTTGGGAGCTGGTATTTGGGATGGCATCAAGGCGATTCCAAGTGGCATATGGAATGGCGTGGTCACGGTCGCTGATGGTTATCGGGGACTAGCTTATTTAGCCACTGGCAACATCAACAGCTTCCGACCGCGCTCCAACGTCACGCTGGATGGCATCGCTCGGGGCATTGTTGACAATAGTCCCGTTGGCGTACTAGGAGCCATGTTCGACAATAATTATCGAGCTGCAGGCAGCCGCTTCGTCGGCACTGTTGCGGGCTTGGGGGGCAGCTACGCTAGTCCATACCTGACCAAGATTCCGGGTATGAGCTACGATGTTGGCGCAACAGCGAAGTGGCTTGCGCCGAAGGCTGGAGAGCTTCTCGAAAATTACATGTACCGCTCCGGCAGCCTGACTTACGCGGTGCCGCCGGTGACTCGCTTAGGTAGCGGTGGTGCTAACGCACTTCTTCCGGAGTACGTTGCAGGCTTTTCGGAGTCGGATGTCTTGGCGGTTTCTAAGGGTTCGCGCCCAGATCCTGCAACCTATCTTACGCAATCCTATCAAGACGCCCACGCAGCACTTTTCCAGGACGGTGCCGTGCGAATTCAACCAACAGCACCGACCGGTACAATTGGAAGAACCGAAACTTGGGTTTTCCCGAAATCTCTTGCAGACGATGCTATAGCTGGTTCGGGTGGCAATGTCCGAGCGCTTGAGAAACTATTAGGCCTAAGTAGTCATGCAAAATTTATCGTGAACTTGCTGCCGAAGCCTCTCATCAAGGATTGAATCTCGTCGAGCAAATCTGCGCCGTTCCTGGCAACGAAGCGGCGCCAGAAATGCTTGGCATGCTTCCACAAGATCTCAATCCGATTGAGCTCCGGGCTATAGGGAGGCAAGTAGTACAGATACAGCCCGTGTTTGGCCCACTGGCGTCGCTTCTTCTCCATCAGGTCGCCCTTGTGAATACCTGCATTGTCGATCAAGACGATGCGTGGAACCGCGTAAGGCTGGAGCGCAATCCGATCGAAGAATGCGATCACATCGTCGCGTGTCGTCGGCCGTTGCTGAGTGCTCCAGGTCAGTTGGCCGTCGTGACGCAAGGCTCCAAGCACATTCACGCGCGGTCGGTGCGCGAGCGGTTCGACGGCCCGGGTCTCGCCGATCCTGCCCCAGCCGTACTGCACGGGAGGATTTGGACTGAAGCCTGATTCGTCGAAGTACAGCAGCTCGCAGCGTTGTTCATGGTCGAGCTTGGCCAGTGCGTTGATCACTTTTCTGGCGTGCTCGAACGCCACCTGATTTCGCTTTTTTTTAGAGCGTACCGATAGCGCTTGTACGTGAAATTCATCTCCTTGAGATACCGTTTGGCTGTGCTTTCGCTGATCGACGCATGGTCTCGGCATTGCTCGATCTGGCGCAGCAGTGCAACCACGCTTCCGCCCTCGGAATGCGCCAACTCGCCAAGAGCCTGCTGCTGCTGAGGCGTCCACTTCCTGGGTCGACCGGTATGACGCCCCTCGTACAATCCGGCCAGGCCAAGCTTGTTCCAGCGTTGCCTCCACTGCTCGACGCTGTTCAGGTGCACCCCGAACTCATCCGCCGTTTTCTGCAGCGTTAATCCCTGACTCAACCGCAAAATTCCCTGTGCGCGCATCCGTGTCCGCGGATGCGGGTGGAACACGCCCATCTCACGCAGCGTGCGCCGCTCGTCTTCGGACAACTCCAAGTGCTTCATCGCCCAACCCCTGCTGCGTGATCAATTTAGCTTTGACAGCAAAAATTGGGCGACTACTTAGATGATGGATATTTGGGAGGTGCACCCGTCCGAGTCGATATCCCGAAACCGCTTGGCTATAGAATCCCAACAGGAAATGAATTCGGAGCCAATTCATTCTGGCGGCCCGGTGGTGTGACCTGGCCAGGTGGCCTGCCTGAAGCTGTTATCAACCCGGTGCCGCCGGGAGGATATGTTGTGAACCCAGTATTTGGACGCTAAAGATGAAAAAAGTCATTTTCGATGCAGACGGTTTGGTGGTGTCCCAAGCGGGCACAAAGTTCTATGTACAGTACGATGCTGGTGCACACCAGATCGCTATTCGGGAGGATGAAATATCTGAGGAAGACGCACAGCGAATCATGTCCAGCCCGGCTGAAGCGAACAAGGTTCTATTTGAACTACAGAAAAGATTAACAGAGGCTGGAGTTGATCCGTACGTGTCAAACGTCAAGCATAGTACTTAACCCGATTCGCTCTGGAGGGAAAGCGAGAGCCTGAGTCCAACTCTACAGCCCAATGATTTCGGTCACAAGCCGCTCATCCTCATCGAACACGCCCAGACGCTGGTCCTTCAAACTGGCGCGGTAGGCGAGTTCGTAGAGGGCGATGGCCTTGCGCAAAATCTCGGCTTTCGTCGCGCAGTTGGCCGTCGCCAGTTGCTCCAGTTTCGCGTTGAGCGCTGGCGACATGGTCAGGGTCAGGCGGATCGGTTCGTTGTCGGTGGCCATGGCGCAGTCCTCTTGTTCATGCGTGGATTATGCGCAAATTCTACGCCTGCGTTTGTGGCCGTCGCAACCGGTGTTCCGACGTTTCGCGGGACACCCGCGCCCGAAATCAAGTACACACATTACGCACGAAACGCGCGGGCGGTTTTTCAGCTGTAAGTGATTGATTTCAAAGCAGATTCAGTGAATACATTTTCGCTCTCGCTGCGCTCGAAAAAAAACGGCTCATAACAAAACCGTCGTGAAATCAACGAGATGCGTGAGTTCAAATGAATACCGCGCTCAGTCGGCAGGGCTTTCGTCCTGCGAGCTGCCGGGTGTGATGTTTGTGTGTTCCTGCTGGATGAGTTGCACTGCCATTTCTCTTTTTAGCAGCTAAAAAGATCCCCCAACCCCGGCGCCGCCGCGCGTGGGGTGCGGTATTTCCATCGGATGTTCAGCGCCGTCCGCGCGTCACTTTTCCTTAGTCGCCGGCTGCCCGCTGACACGGGCCAGCGCACCCGCCACCTGGCTCTTGACGATGATCGCGTCGAGCACCGCCTTGGCCACTTCCTGTTCTTCCGGCCGCAACGCCGCGATCGCCTCGAAGCGCAGTTTCAGGTCGTCGTCCGGTTCGCGCTCGCCTTCCTCGAACAGCAAAAAGTCGGTACTTGCGTGCAGGGCCAGGGCGAGCTTCTTCAACGCCTCGGCCGTAGGCTGTGCGCTACCGGCCTCGTAGCGCTTTATCTGCTGGACATGGATGCCCGAGGCGTCGGCCAGGCCCAAGCGCTGCAGGACAACGTGCTCGGCTACAACGCGCGCAGCCAGCTGACCGACATCACCTCGTCGGTCCCCGGCGCCGACTACCGCATCCACTACGACTACGACGCCTTCGGCAACCGCAAGAAGGTCACGACCGGCTTCACCAACGACATCGGCGACAAGAAGGCCATCGAGGTCAACTACGAATACGACGCCATGGACCGCATGACCAAGGTCTCCGGCAACGTCAACACGACCTACCACGCCCCGGTCTACACGTCGACGTACCTCCCGAAGGAAAAGCCGGGGATGACGTACGAGGACATCGCGCCCGACGTCATCGTCACATGGACGTCTTTCGACAACAAGCCCATCGAGGCCCACACGATCACGTACGACTGGGCCGGCAACCGCGCCATCGACAACGGCGAAACGTACGGCTACGATGCGCTGGGCCGCCTGTCGACCATCAGCACGTCCGCCGGCCAGACCGGCTACCGCTACTACGACAGCGCCAGCCGCGTGATCGAATCGCGCGACGGCGCCGACGTGCAGCTGAACGACTACGACGCGGGCGGCCGTCTCGTCGTGCAGCGCATGCAGGGCCAGTCGGACAGGGTCCAGCGCAGCCTGGTCAAGTACAACTACCACAACGAACTGGGCTACCTGGCCTCGTACACCGCCCAGGGCGCCAGCGGCGCGAAGCTGCAGACGACCACCAACACGGTCGACGTGCTGCGCGACACGCGCCTGACGAGCCTGACGAAGGTCCAGAACGACGGCGAGACGGCCTACAAGACCAGCGAGATGCAATACAACCTCGCCGGCGCCATGACCGCCGTGACCGCGCGCAACTACAAGGACGGCGTGGCCACGGTCGACAACGCCAACTCGCGCTCGATGATCGGCGACTACGCCGGCCACGTTTTGGAAAAGACCCAGAACGGCCTGCGCACCCACACGCTGATGGCCGACGACGAGATGATCGGCTACAGCAGCGCCGCCTATGAATCGTTCAGCAGCGTGCACGAAGGCCTGAGCGCGGCCTCGAACGCCGACGTCGGCGTCTACGTCGTGCAATCGGCGACCGACACGCTGACGTCGATCGCCAAGTCGGTCTGGGGCGACGAGCGCCTGTGATATCTGATCGCGGACGCGAACGGCCTGACGATGGCAAACGGCACGCTGACGGTGGGCCAGTCGCTGAAGATCCCGGCCAAGGCCGGTGCGACCTACAACGGCGCCGGCACCTTCAAGCCGTACGACGCCGGCGCGATCGTCGGCAACACGACGCCCGAAATGGCGTTGCCGGTGCCGCAGCAGTCGAGGGGTGGTTGCGGGGGGCTGGGGCAGCTCGTCATGGTGGTCGTGGCCGTGGTGGCGACGATCTACACGGCGGGGGCTGCGGCGGGCATGCTCGGTGCCAGCGGCGGTGCCTGGAGCGCCGGACTGGCGGTGATGAGCGGCACCTCGAGTCTCACCGCGATGACTGCCATCGCAGCCGGCGCAATCGGCGGCGCGGCCGGATCGATCGCTAGCCAGGCGGTTGGCATCGCCATCGGTGCGCAGGACGGCTTCAACTGGAAAGGTGTGGCGCTGTCGGCGGTGGGCGGGGGCGTCTCGGCGGGCGTCGCTTCGGCGAGCGCCGGTACGGCCCTGGGCGCGAAAGAAATCGCCGGCGCCGTGAGCCGCGCCGCCCTGTCCGACACGATCGGCCAGGGCGTCGGCATCGTGACCGGCCTGCAGAGCGGGTTCAGCTGGCGCAGCGTGGCTGCGTCGGCGGCTGGCGCCGCTGCCGGCTAACGCGCGGCGGAAGCACTGCAGGGCGCCGACTTTCCGGCCTCCGGTGGCCTCAACCTCGCACTCACCCGCATCAACAATGCCGTATAGCCCGCGAAAGACCTCCGACTTCGGACTGATCTAAAGACGCAGTGGTGACACGATTTCTATAGAGCTTCGGACGAGGTCAGCGTGGGGGCACAGCCAAATGATGATGCCCGACGACCGGCCAAGCCCATCGAACCCTCAGCCGGTTCAAATAACTCACTGCGCAAACGGCGCTGGCTATGGCGGTCAAAATCACAATCCTGCAGAGAAGCGGTTTCCTACTGGATCGAGTTACACGCGAACACAGGTCTCGAACCGCCTCGCTGGCTTTGCAAGCCGTTGACGCACCTCAACGGAAGCGGCGCATCTCGCCCTACTACACAGCAATTTTTATTCGCCGCACACCGGTCCGTTCGCAGGAGCTCCCACTGCCGAGCTTTCGTCCACGACTGGGCGTCTCCTTAGGACTCCACGGCTCCCCAGAGGCCTCAACCCACCGGGGTCTGACGCATCCTAAGTCAGATCCGCCCATATAAATAATCTCAACGGATACGAATCCCATTGCGGGATTCATATCGATGTTAAATCAGGGCGTTAGAAAGACAAAAGACCCGCAGCTCACAGAGCTAGCGGGTCTCATGAATGTTAAAGATTTCTCTCTAACAATTGTCTTGGCGGAGGCGGTGGGATTCATATTGTCGCCCGATGTCAGCAGCGGTTGTAAACTGATACAGGCAGCGATTGAAAACTGATACACCGATTTGAGAAGATGGCCGCTTTGCGGAGCGGCCTTGAAACCCAAAGAGGTGTACGTGGAAGTCAAGCTACTGAAGAAGCATGGGTTGAGCCTTCGGCAGATTGCCGCTGAAGTCGGCTGCGCAGTGAACACGGTGCGCCGGCATCTGGCTCTGGAGGCCGTGCCGAAGTACGAGCGCAAGGTCAAGCGCCAGACGAAGCTGGCGCAATTCGAGCGGTATCTGAGGGATCGGCAGCAGGCCGCCCAGCCCGATACGATTCCAGCCACGGTGCTGTACCGTGAGATCGCAGCGCGCGGCTACGAAGGCGGCATGAGCCAGCTGCGCGCCTTCATGCGCACGCTGCGCCCGACGCCGCCGGTAGATCCGGTGGTGCGTTTCGAGACGGCGATGGGCGAGCAGCTGCAGGTGGACTGGGTCGAGTTCCGCAAGGGCAGCGCGCCGCTGTATGCATTTTGCGCCACGCTCGGCTTTAGCCGGGCCAGCTATGTGGAGTTCGTCAGCAACATGAAGGTGGAAACCCTGATCGCTTGCCACGAGCGCGCTTTCGCTGCCTTCGGTGGCGTGACGCGGCGGGTCCTGTACGACAACATGAAGACGGTGGTACTGGAGCGCGACGCTTACGGCGAAGGCGAGCACCGCTTCCATGCCGGCTTCCTGGACTATGCCAGGCATAGCGGCTTTGTGATCAAGCTGTGCCAGCCGTACCGTGCCAAGACCAAGGGCAAGGTCGAACGCTTCAACGGTTATCTGCGCCGTTCGTTCTACGTGCCGCTGGTGAGCCGGCTGGCGCAGAGCGGCCAGAAGCTTGATGTCGTAACGGCCAACGTGGAAGTGGCTCACTGGTTGCAAGAAGTGGCCAATGCACGCATCCACGGCACCACCGGGGAGCCGCCAGCCGCGGCGTTGAAGCGGGAGTCGGAGCACCTGCAGCCACTGCCAGCACCGTGGCGGGCAGACATTGCGGCAGCCCGGCCGCAACCGGCAGTAACGGCGCCTGCGGCACCACGGCCGGCGGCAGTGGTGGAGCGGATCGCGCAACCTTCTCCGGTACAGCATCCGCTGCAGGTCTACGACGCGCTGCTGATGCGGGTATCGGAAGGAGTGGTGGCATGAATCTGCAGCATGAGCGGATCGCGGCGCTGTGCGAGAGCCTGAACCTGCCGTTCGTGGCGCAGGGCTACAGCGCCGCAACCCAGAAGGCAGCCAAGCAGGGAACGGCCTACAGCGACTTCCTGGAAGGCTTGCTGAGGGAGGAAGTAGCTGGACGCAATGTGCGCAAGCAAAGCACGCTGACCCGGCTGGCCGGATTCCCGGCAGTGAAGACGCTGGATGAGTTCAACTACGACTTTGCCAAGGGCGTCAAACGCAGCCAGGTCGAGGAGTTGGCCGGCCTGGGCTTCGTCGAACGGCATGAAAACGTGGTACTGGTCGGCCCCAGCGGCGTGGGCAAGACGCACTTGGCAATGGCCCTCGGTTACAAGGCCACGCAGGCCGGCATCAAGACGCGCTTCACGACGGCAGCCGACCTGTTGCTGGCGTTGACGACGGCGCACACGCAGAACAATCTGAAGGCGGTGATGCACCGCGCGATCAAGGCATATCGGCTCCTGATCATCGACGAGATCGGCTACTTGCCGATGAACCGGGAACAGGCCAATTTGTTCTTCCAGGTGATCGCGGCCATGTACGAGCGCAGCAGCCTGGTCGTGACCAGCAACCTGCCGTTCGGGCAATGGGACACGACCTTCGCGCAGGACACGACGCTGACTGCGGCCCTGCTCGACCGGTTGCTGCACCATGCGCATATCGTGCCGATTGCAGGGGAAAGCTATCGCTTGAAACACCAGCGACAGGCCGGAATGATGAGGGGGAACGACGTTGCAGAACTGGGCTGAACACGGACGGTGTTCGGCGACGGCGGTGTATCAGTTTTAAATCGCTGGCATGACGAAATCTGTATCAGTTTTCAATCGCCGTTGACACCCGAAACCCGCATGTGTACTGGCCCGAGCCAATACGCCTTACGTGCGTACCCTTTCCCGTACCCTTACCTGTGCTGGTCAAGTCAAGACGACGATGGACAATCCTGGACTCATCGACGTCTGACCAGCCGAGTGTCATTTAGCGCTGATTTGCGGTGTGCTTGCAAAGGCGTCCTCGCAACGGCATGGAAGGCCTCTTTGGTCGCCACGGATCAAAGGGCATCGATCTTGCCGATACGTAAATCCGTAAAGGCCAGGAAGATCGCATCCCCACCCATCGGAAAAACCGGTAATGGCTATCCGGAATACCGTTTTTACATATCGGCGCCCAGCTGCTATCGTCGAACCATAACAAAGGAGACACGACGGCTGACTTGCCCTTGCCGGCACGCACCCGGGCAGCACGCTGCCATCTGGCCTGACGGGCCGTTCCATCATTACCATGCTTACGTTCTGGCGGCCCCGGCCGCATGCTCCTTTGCACCCGAGGACAAGGATCCGCCGCCGTATGGGGTCCTCCCCTTTGAACCCGCATTTCCGGACTGGAGCACCTCAGATGTCGACACCCATGAAGTCATACCATACAGCGGCCCTGCTGATCACTCACGTGGCAGGCATGATCGACCTGGTCGCCCTCCCCGTCTGGGTCGGCACGCTGGTACAGCATTACGCACTGGACTTCGAACAGGCCGGGCTGACCGTGACATCTTTCCTGCTCGGCGTCGTCGCCGCCAGCCTGCTGCTTGCGCCGCTGTTCAACCGTCTGCCCCGGCGCCTGATCGCCATCGGGGGCTACGGCACCGCGGCCGCTGCATTCTTCGCTGCGGCGCACGGCGCAGGATCGGCCAACCTGATCGGATTGCACGTCATCGCCGGCGCAGGTGTCGGATGCGGGCTGTCGATGACGCATGGCGCCATCGGCCGCAGCAGCAACCCGCACCGGCTGTTTGCGATCGCCGGTTCGGCACTCGGATTGTTCGCCGTCGCCTTCTATGGTTCCGTTCCAATCCTGATCGCCGCACGCGGCGGCCAGGTACTGTTTACGGTCATCGGCGCGCTGATGTCGATCGCGGCGTTTGCATCCGTGATGTTTCCACAAAAGCTGGACGATGCAGGCCGGGTGCCCGCTGCGGCCACGTCCACACCTATCACGCCTGCCACCTGGTACGCGCTCGCGGGCCTCGTCTGCCTGACCCTGAACCAGGCCACGATCTTCAGCTTCATGGAGCGGATCGGCGTGGCCCGCGGCTTCGGCCAGGACCGCGTGAACCTCGTCCTTGCCATCGTAGGGATCGTCAATCTCTTTCCCGCAGCGCTGGCCGGACTGCTTCAGCGACGCCTGTCGCCGCTGACCGTGGCCATTGCCGCCCCCGTCGTGCACAGCGGGCTGGCGATCGCCATCACGTCGTCCACGGTCTTCCTGCCATTTGCCGCCGCAGCCAGCGTGTTCGCGTTCGTCATGATCTTTGCGCACACGTTCCTGTTCGGACTGATTGCCCGGCTGGACCCGACCGGCCGCGCCACCGCGTCGATGCCCGCCGGGCTCATGATCGGTTCCGCGCTCGGCCCGGCGCTCGCTGGCACGGTCTCCCAGCGTTCTGGGGTTCGGTGGACTTGGCGTGAGCGCGGTATGCGTGGCAGTCGTCGGCATCCTCTGCTTCGTCAGGGCCGGGCGCGCGGGGAGTTCGGCGCCGGGCGCGTCCGACGGCTCGCCGGCCGTATCGACGACCTCGGCAGGCTGATTTATCTGCAGGACAACGAACTCGGTACGACAGTCGACGTTGTCCGGTCAAGTACGAACAGCTGTACCGAGTCGATCATGTCCCGGATACCCTTCGATCTCAAGCAGCACTGGCACCGAAGATGGCAGCGCCGTCGAGATCGGCGACGCAGGTTGCGGCCGCGTCCCGCCACGCCCGCCGTCCGGTACCGAGCCGTAATGCACCCGACGGACGACAGCGTGACACCGCCTTCGAGTTTGCGGCAACGGTCTTCCTGACATCGGCGCTGCCGCCGACTTCCTTCGGCGGCGTCGCCTTGCCGGTGAAGACCAGCTTGTACCACAACCCCTTCACTTGCGACATGTCCTTGTCCGCGCCCTTCTTGTAGAACTCGGCGCTGATCGACGCGCTTTCAGGTTGGTCGACCGGGGGTGGCGCCATGGATTTGCCGAGGAAGTACTGTACGACCTCATCCTTGGTCATCGATGCCTGCGCAGCAGCCGGATTGACAACGACGACTTCCGCGATCGCCGGCAGCGCGGCGCCAAGGGTCACGGCAAGGACGAGCGAGCGAATCATGTTGTTCATCTCTGGCTCATCAGAATACGAAGTCGACGGCAATCTTGTCGACGGTGACGGGGCCATGGAACACAAACTTGCCTCGACGCCATTCACCGGTTTCATCGATAGCTGCTATCGAAAAACTCCATTTCCCGTCCCGTCGCAAACGTCCTAGGATCGGACGCAATAGACACCAGATGCAGCGGTGGCACACGGTGCCGCCGGTCACCGCTTGAATACCGGTGCGACCGACATTGGAGGAGCACGCATGCACATCTCATTCGAAGGCAGCCTGCAGTTGCAGCTGCTCGTTCTCGCCTGCGGGCTGGTTTCTTTCTGGGCCGCGCTGGCGTGCGGCAGCAATCCGCTCTGCTCGTGGCTGGAATGGATCGACGGCCATGGCGGGGCCGCGGCGCGCGGCCCCGAGGCGCTACAGGTCGAGCATCAACACCCGGCTTAGCGCGCGTGAGCCTGAACGTGCGACCGCTCAGGCCTCGCCGGCGAGCAGCGCAGTCCCACCGTGCTGGACGCGGTGGCGTTCAGGCACGTGCACATCGGGCGTCAGCCTGAACCTGGCCACCACGGCCGCCAGCCGCTGCGCCTGTTCGCGCATGGCGGCGGCCGACGCCGCGCCTTGTTGCACGAGTACCGCGTTCTGCTGCGTCACCCCGTCCATGCCGACGATGGCCCGGCCGACCTGGTCGATCCCGCCGGACTGTTCCGCGCTTGCGCGCGCGATGTCGCCCACCATGGCCGTCGCACGGCGCACGCTCGCGACGACTTCCGCTATCGTCGCCCCCGCTTCGCCGGCCAGCCTGTTCCCGTCCTCGACCTGCGCCGTCGAAGCGCCAATCAGTGCCTTGATCTCCTTCGCGGCCGACGCGGACCGATGCGCAAGGTTGCGCACCTCGCCGGCGACCACGGCGAATCCGCGCCCCTGTTCCCCTGCCCGGGCCGCCTCCACGGCGGCGTTCAGCGCCAGCAGATTGGTCTGGAAAGCAATGCCGTCGATGACGCTGATGATGTCGACGATCCGGGCCGACGCGGCCCCGATGGACGCCATCGTGGTCACGACGTCGCCGACCACCTCGCCGCCCCGTGCCGCCACCTCGGCGGCCCCCTTGACCAGCGCGTCCACCTGCCGCGCGCTGTCCGCGTTCTGCTGGACGGTCGTCGTCAGCTCCTCCATGGATACCGCGGTGGTCGACAGTGCCGATACCTGCTCGTCATTGCGCTCGGCCAGCTCGCGACTGCCGCTCGCCAAGTCCTCCGCCATCGGCAATAGCATGCCTGTCGTCTCGCGCAGGTCCGCCACCATGCTCCGGATGCCTTCCTGCATGCGCGCGAGCGCCGCGGTGATCTGGCCGATCTCGTCGCCCGACGCGGGCTCGATGCGACGCGTCAGATCGCCCGCGGCGATCGCCTGCGTCAGGTCGATCACGTGACGCAGCGGCCTCGAGATGGAGCGCAGCAGCGACACCGCGACGGCCACCGCCGTCACCAGGCTGAGCAACAGGACGGTGAGCGCGCAGCGCATCGAGAACGCCAGGTCGTCGAGAGCCTGGCGGTAGGCGTGGCCGCCATCGCGCTCCTGGGCCATGCTGATGCGCTGCGCCTGCGCGATCGCAGTTGCCATGTCCTGCTGCAGGGCCGGCATCGACACGGCGGCATCCGGCTTCGACAGCGCGCGCAGGTCGCTGGCCAGTGCGCCCCAGGTACGGTCGAAGCCGTCCCCCAGCTTGCGCGTGTCCGCAGCTTGCGGCTTGCGGCGGTAGTCCGCCCAGTTGCGCGCGAGGTCGGCCGCCAAGCCATCCAGGACCTTGGCTTCGGCCGGTGCCGTCCCGCCCGCGTTCAGGATCGCGCCCTGCATCGAGAACAGGTCGACCTTTACGCGGTCGAGCAGCGCCATCGCCATCAGGCGCTGTTCGTACAACGTCCCCAGAGACGACTTCGAGGTATTGAAACTGGCGATGGCGCCCACGCTGGACACGACCGACAGGATGGACAGGATGGCGAGGCCGCACAGGAGCCGCGTCCTGATCGACAGATTGCGCAGCATGGCGTCAGTCCGCATGACGGGCAACGGCATTGACCACCAGCCGGTCGACGTCGCCGTCGTGGCGGAACCCGATCGCTTCGGCGGCCGTCGCATCGAGGGGCGGAAAGCGCCCGAATGCCTGCTCCAGCCCGTCGTTGGGCGCGTACGAGACCAGGCCGCGGCGGTCCTCGCCGTAGCGCCGCGCCAGCGCATCGACCAGCTCGGCGATGCGCAGCCGCAGCACGGGCAGCGTCCAGTCGCGCCGCATCTCGACCTCTTTCTCGTCCAGGGCGGCGGCATGCAGCAGGTTGTCGACGCAGCAGCCCACCGACATCCACCACGCCACCGCGTCGGCCGACACGGGACACGTGAACGGTTCGCCGGCGCGCAGCTTCCAGAAGATGTCACTCATGAACGCGGACAGCAGCCCCGATGGCTCGGCCGGCCGGGCGACGATGCCGGGCAAGCGCACGATACGACCGTCGATCCAGCCGCGCCTGCTGTAGTCCTTGATTAGGATTTCATCGACCAGCTTGTGCGCGCCATAGCTCAGACCAGGACGCATCGGAGTGGTGTCGTCGACCACCGCCGGCATGGGCGAACCGTACACCGCGATCGTGCTGGCGAACGTGAAACGCGCGGGTGGCGCCGGCTGGCCACGCAGCAGTTCCAGCATTGCCAAGGTCGCGCGCACGTTCACGTCCAGGCCCAGCGCAAAGCTCTTCTCGGCCGCGCCGCCTGGCACGCTGGCCAGGTGGAAAACATGGTCGACACGGTCGGAAAACGCCGCGCGCAGCACCGTGTCGTCGGCGATGCTTCCGCTGACGACGCGAACGCGCGCGTCGTCGATACAGTCGTCCGCGCCGAGGTCGACGAGGGTCAGGCGGGAGAACGGCACCTGGTTCGCGCCGATGCGCCCCGCGCGCAGCAGGCGCTGCACCAGGCGGCGGCCGACGAAGCCGTTTGCGCCCGTGATCAGGATGTTCATGCCGTGTCTCCCTGGCGTGCCGCCACGAAGCGATGCTCGATCGCGCCGAACACCGACTGCCCGTCGCCACCCTTCACGTCGAAACGCAGCCGGTCGCCAAAGCGCAGGAACGGGGTGCGCGGCTCGCCGTGATCGATGGTTTCGATCGCGCGCCGCTCCGCGAGGCAGGCGGACCCGACCTCGCGGTAGTTCTTGTTCGACACCGTGCCGGAGCCGACGATGGTCCCGGCACCCAGGTTGCGGTTGTAGGCGAGGTGGCGAATCAGTTCGCCGAAGCCGGCATCCATCTCGCCGCCGTTGGGGTGACCGAACCAGCCGCCGTTGCGCTCGACCTGCATGTCCAGGTGCACGCGGCCGTCGCGCCAGGCGTCTCCCAGCTCGTCCGGCGTCACGGCGACCGGTGCGAACACGGTGGCCGGCTTGGCCTGGATGAAGCCGAAGCCCATAGCCAGTTCGCGGAACAGGTGGGCGCGCATGCTGACGTCGTTGAAGATCGTGACGAGCTTGACATGGTCCAGCGCGTCCGCGGCATTCACGCCCATGCGGACGTCGTCGAGGATGACGGCGAATTCGCCCTCGAAATCGCCGTTGTCGTCTTCCGACGGGAAGGCATAGTCATCGCGCGGGCCGCGAAAATCGTCGCCCTGGCGCTGGATCAGGATCGGCACACCGGGCGTCTTCTTGACGGACAGGTTGTAGGCCCGCTCCATGATGTCGCCGTGGTTCGAGAATGCGGACCCGTCGACGAACTGGTAGGCGCGCGGCAGCGGCGCCGCCGCCTGCGCCGGATCGAAAGCAAAGGCGTCAGGTAGCGTTCCGGCGTTGAGGGCGTCGTAGCGGGCGCGCAGCAGTGGTTCGACGGTGCTCCAGCGCTCGATTGCATCCTGCATCGTCGCCGCGACGGGTGCTGCGTCCACGGCGCGGCCAAGGTCGCGCGAGACGACGACGAGGCGGCCGTCACGGAAACCGTTCTTGAGAGTTGCGAGTTTCATGTGTCTCCTTCGTTATTGTCGTTCGGGTTACCAGTGGATCAGCGGCAGGCCTGCCACCGGCGCCTGGAAATACGGGATCGTCGTGCCCATCAGGCTGCCCAGGTAAACCGTGCGCAGGTCGGGGCCGCCGAACGTCAGGCTCGCCATCCACGGCGCGAGCGGTCCGCGCGCCGCCTGCATGATCTCGGGCGTCAGTGTCTTGTCGGCGAAGTGGCGGTTCAAACGGGCCGTCGCTTCCGGGTTGCCGTCGTCGAGCAGGGTCAGGACCTCGCCCTCGGGCGTCAGCGCGATCAGCTTGTCGCTCATGATCAGGGTGATCCACAGGTTGCCGTAAGCGTCGAAGGCGAAGCCGTCAGGGAACCCTTCGAGTTCGGCCGGGCCGTAGACCTCGCGCCCGTACAGCGAGCCGTCGTCGCCCACGCGCAGGCGCGAGATGCGGCGCGCGTTGCTCTCCACGACATACAGCCACTCTTCCTTGGCGTCGAACCGGATCTCGTTGGTGCCGCCGAAGCCGTCCGCCACGATGCGGATGCCCTTCTCGTCCATCAGCGCGATATAGCCGTCGAGGACGCCCGAATTGATGGAATCGGTCCACGGCACGGTACGCGTCGTGACGGTCAGCCAGGTGCGGCCCTTCGAATCGCGCATGACGAAATTGGCCTTGCCGATCGGGCGGCCGTCGATCTCCGTGTACAGCGTGCGCAGGGTGCCCTCCGCCGTGAGCAGTTCGACGCTGTCGGTGCCCCAGTTGGCGATCAGGATGTCGCCGTTTTCCATCAGCGCGAGGCCGTTCGGCAGCGAGCCCTTGGCCATCACGTAGCGGTCGGCGAAGCTGTCCTGGGCGGCCGCCCCTTCCGCCCGCACGGGCACGATCAGGCGCTGGCTACCGTCCGGTTCGATGCGCATCACGCCACCCCTGGCGTCGGCCGCCAGCAGGCTGCCGTCGCGTTGCGCCAGGATGCACTCGGGGCGCTGCAGGTCGGTGCCGATGGTGCGGATCTGGCTGCGGTCGACCTGCCAGCCCTTGAGAGGATTCATGCTCATGCTTGTGTTGTCTTTCTGAATGATGTTGCGGGTACGGTCATCTTAGGGACCAAAAAAGCCTATGAATAACCGTTTATATCGATTTAAACTAACGGAAAAAGCGATAGAAGGCCGAAGGCCGCGGAGACACCATGCGATTCAAGAAACTCGACCTCAACCTCGTCGTCGTGCTCGATGCGCTGCTGGACGAGCGCAGCGTCACCCGGGCCGGCGTGCGGTTGAACGCGAGCCAGACCACCATCAGCGACGCGCTGGGCCGGCTGCGCCAGTACTTCAACGACGACCTCCTGACCCAGGTCGGCCGCAAGATGGTGCCGACGCCGCTCGGGGAGAGCCTCATCGGACCGGCGCGCACCTTGCTGCTGCAGGCGGAAGCGATGGTCAATACGAAGCCGAGCTTCGACCCCGCAGCCGCTGTCCGTACGTTCACGCTGATGGTGAGCGACTACGTCTACACCGTGTTGGTCGCGAAAGTGGCGGCGGAACTGAGCCGGATCGCGCCCGGCATCACGCTCGAGATCATTCCCCATTCGACCGTGCCGTGGGAATCGCTCGACCGGGGCGAGGCGGACTTCCTGATCATGCCGCAGAATTACATGACCGCCGGGCACCCGAGCTCCCTGTTGTTCGAGGACGACTTCTGCTGCATCGCCTGGCGCGACAACGATCTCGTGGACGATGCCATCACGCTGGACCGCTTCATGGAGCTGGGACATGTCGTGACGCGCTTCGGCCACAACCGCACCCCGGCGATCGACGAATGGTTCCTGCGGCGCTTCGGCGAGTTGCGCCGCATCGAGATGATCACGACGGGCTTCTACGGCCTGCCCCAGGCCGTGATCGGCACCAGACGCATCGCGACGATCCAGCGCACGCTGGCCGATTACTATGCCGACCTGCTGCCCATCAAGGTGATCGAGCCCTCGTTCGAACTGCCGACCGTCTCCGAGGCGATGCAGTGGAACCGGTTCGCCGACAGCGACCCGGGCATGGCCTGGATGCGGCAGGTGCTGGCCGAGCATAGCGCCACCATCCACGCCCGGCCCGTGCCGGGCGCTTAGGAGCGCGGCAACGCCAGCAGGCCGTCGTCGATGATGGCCACGGCGCGGGTCCAGCCGGCCGAGCCACGCCGGACCTTGTGCGGGAAGCAGCTGACGTAGAAGCCGTGGGCCGGCAGCGCTTCCAGGTTGTGCAGCTTCTCCAGGTGGCAGTAGCCGATGTCGCGGCCGGCCTTGTGGCCCTCCCAGATCAGCGACTTGTCGCCCGTCTCGGCGATCTTCTTCGCCGTGTACGAGAACGGCGCGTCCCAGCTCCACGCATCCGTGCCGGTGAGGCGCACGCCCCGCTCCAGCAGATACATCGTCGCCTCGTAGCCCATGCCGCAGCCGGCCGACACGTAGTCGTTATGGCCGTAGCGGCTGCCGGCGCGCGTATTGACCATGACGATGTCCAGCGGCTGCAGGTTATGGCCGATGCGCTTCAGTTCCGCCTCCACGTCGGCCGCCGTGGCGACGTAACCGTCAGGGAAGTGACGGAAATCCAGTTTCACGCCGGGCTGAAAACACCACCCGAGCGGCACCTCGTCGATGGTGATCGAGCGCTTCTTCTCGCCCGTCTTCGCATCCATCGTGGAGTGAAAATGATAAGGCGCGTCCAGGTGCGTGCCGCTGTGGGTAGTCATCGTGACCCATTCGGCGGCGGCGGCCTCGCCATCCGGATAGTCTTCCGGTGTCGTACCCGGAATCATCATCATGAATTCCGGGAGCGTTTCCTTGTGTCGTTGATAAGTGATCTTCGGCGCCAGTGGCGGGGGGTCCGAGAGGACTTCGTTTTCGAGATAGATCGACAGGTCGACGAAACGACGGGTCATGGTGTCTCCTGGTGGATATCAGTCGGTGATGAGGGTGCCGCCGTCGACGACGAGCGTCTGCCCCGTGATGAATGCGCCGGCGCGGCTCGCGAGCATGACGGCGACGCCCGCCACCTCGTGCGGCTCGCCCACGCGGCGCAGCGGCGTGAGCGCGAGGCGTCGCTCCATGAATGCGTCGGACGCGAGCAGCCCCTGCGCCAGCGGCGTACGGATCAGGCCCGGCGCGATGGCGTTGATCCTCACGCCGTGCGGTCCCCACTCGACGGCGAGGTTGCGCGCCAGTTGCGCCAGCGCCGCCTTGCTCATGCCATACAGGCCGATGGCCCTGTTGCCGCGCAGGGCCGCGATGCTGGCCATGAGCACGACGCTGCCCGCGCCCCGCGCCGCCATCGCCGGCACGACGAGGTTCGCGAGCCGCGCCGCACCGCGCAGGTTGACGCCGAATACGTGGTCCCAGTCGGCGTCGGTCGTGTCGGCAAGCGGCCCGGCCGGGCCCTGCACGCCGGCGTTGCAGACGAGCGTATCGATACGCCCGCGCCAGCCGGTCGCGGTCTCCGCCAGGCGGACGAGCGCCGCGGGGTCGGCGACGTCGCACGGAACGGCCAGCGCGTCGACGCCGTCCGCGCGCAGCGCCTCGGCCGCCGCCGCACAGCCGGCGGCGTCGCGGTCGGCCAGCACGACGGCCGCGCCGTGTGCCCCCAACGCCGCGGCGATGGCGCGGCCCAGGCCCTGCGCTGCGCCGGTGACGAGGGCGACCTGCCCGTCCAGGTCGAATAAGCCCTGCTCCAGATCCAGTGCGCGCGGCATCGCGGCCTCAGATCGGTTGCGCGAGCGCCATCAGCGACTCGCGCATGATGCGGCTGTGCTCGTCCTTGTCGCCGCCGGCGATCTCGATCTCGCCGAGGCGCCCCGAGTTCTCGACCACCATGCGGCAGCGTTCCCAGCGCCGTTCCTGGAACGCGTTCAAGGCCTGCACGAGATCGGTCGTTTTTTCCAGCTCGTCGGCGAGCACCAGCGCATCCTCGATGCCGATGCAGGCGCCGGAGGCCAGGTGCGGCGTGGTCGCGTGGACGGTGTCGCCGATCAGCACGACGCGGCCCTTGTTCCACGGGCGCGGCAGCAGCAGGCCTTCGAGCGGCCGGTAGATGATCTGCGACGTCTCGTCCAGCCTGGCGCGCACGTCCTGCAGCACGGGCACGTCGAACGGGGCCAGCAGGTCGCTGAGCATGGTCACGAACCGTGCCGGGTCGATGTGCACGTTCTCGACCCGGTCCTCGGTGACGTACAGGTAGATCTCGCTGTCCGACACGGGGCTTACGCCCGCCTTGATCTTCGGCCCCAGCCACATGGCGGCGCGGTTGACTTCCGGCGCGCGCGGCAGCACCGCGCGCCACACGCCCTGGCCGCTGTAGCGCGGCGCCGGCGCGTCCGGGAACAGCGCCGCACGCGTCTTCGAATACAGGCCGTCGGCCCCGATCACGAGGTCGTAGCGGCCGCTGGAGCCGTCGGTGAAGCCGACGTCGACGCCGGCGTCGTCCTGCGCGATGGTGGTGAACGAGCAGCCCAGGCGCACGTTGGCGCCGGACGCGCGCGTGGCCTCGGCGAGGATCGCTGCGAGCACCGGACGCATGATCGAGCCGCCGCCCGGCACGTCCGCGCCGGCGACGCGCGGCGTGGGCAGGGTGGCCACGTGCACGCCGTCCTGCCGTCCGATCTCGACGCCGTCGAACGCGGCGCCGCGGCGCAGGAATTCGTCCAGGATGCCAAGCGTGCGGAAGGCGCGCAGCGTGGCGCCGCCGAGGCTGATGCCGGCGCCGTAGGAACGCCAGCCCGGATCGATTTCGACGATGTCGACCTCGGCGCCGCGCTTGCGCAGTTCGATGGCGGCGGACATGCCGGAAAAACCGCCGCCGATGATGAGTACCTTGTTTGCTGCCGTCATGATGTCCCTCTTATGTCTCTTCCAGTACTGCATAGATGTCGTCCGGCGCGGCGAGCGCGAGCGGCACCGGGGTCAGGGCCTGTCCAAGGCACGGCCCCAGCGTGCAGATGCCCGTGTCGATCGCGAACTGCGCGCCGTGTGCGCTGCATACGATGCGCGTGGCGGCGCCGTCGAGGTAGGCATCCTTGCGCCAGGCCATCGGTGTGTCGCCGTAGTGCGGGCAGGCGTCGCGATACGCGTGCAGGCGGCCGTCCTTGCGCACGACGAAGATCGTGTCGTCGCCCTCGCCGCGCGGGTCGAACCCGCGCGCGCATCCCTCCGCCAGGTCGCTGCCCTTGCACAGGTAGTGATGCGCCATCGCTCAGTGGCGCTCGCCCGCGCCTGCTGCACCCGGCGGCGGCCCGCCCGGCGCCCACTTATCGCGCTGCTGGAACAGGAACAGCTGCGATGCATCGGCGCTCATCGGCACGGCGCGCGCGGTCCATGTGGCGTCGTGCAGGTCCATGTCCGCGTCGTACTCGACGTGGCAGCCGAGCGGGCTGTTGAAGTACCAGAACCAGTTCGATCCCATCTTGTGGCGGCCCGGGCCCCAGAACGACTGGTAGCCCTTGTTCACGAAGCGCGTACCGGCCTGCATGAGTTCCGTCGGGCCGCCCATGTGGAACGTGAAGTGCTCGCAGCCCTGCATGAACGGTGGCGTCTGGATCAGGAACAGCGTGTGGTGGTCGATCGTCCCGCCGGGCTGCAGGAACGGGCCGGCGCCGAGCAGGCGGTCGGTGCAGCGAAACCCCAGGCGCTGCACGTAGAACGCCTCGGCCTTCACCGCGTCGGGTACGAAATACACGACGTGCGACAACGTGCGCGGCAGCGCCTTCGCGTCTTCGTCCACGGCGACGTGGTTGACCGGGCGGTTGTGCGCCTCGGGCGCGTTCACCGCTTCGGCCGGCAGGTCGAGGGGACGGCGCACCGTCACCTGGAAGCCCAGCACGAAGCCCAGGTCGTCCATCGTTTCGAGGCTGCCATCGTCCAGGCGCTTGACATCACGATCGGAGGCGAGTTCGATGGCGATCTTGTCCAGCGACGCACGGTCGGCGACGCCGTATATCGTCTTGCGCAGCATGCTTGCTGTGCCCAGCGGCGGCGGTAATGCCGGGTCGTCCTTGTGCGCAAGGATGATTGAGGTGCCGTCCAGCGCCTCAAAGCGACCACCGCCCACATGAGTGAGGCCGTAGTCGGTGAGGTATTGGGAACAGGCGGCGACGTCGTCGACGCCGAAGACCAGTGCGTCGGGTCCGATGATGTTCATGGGGTTCTCTCTATCGTGTCGTGGTTCAGACGGCGGTACGGCCGCCCAGGGTTTCGGCCACCCAGTCGGCGATGTACGCGCCGGCATTGGCCGAGTTGTCGAAGCTGGAGTGCTGCACGCCGCCTTCGCGCTCGGTGAACACCTTCAGCTCGCGCTTCGGGCTGTTCACCAGCTGGTCGTACGTGCGGAGGGCCCACTGCAGCGGGATCTGCGAGTCCTTCTCGCCATGCGTGACGAGGAACGGCACTTTGATGCGGTCCAGGATGCCGTCCAGGTGGACGTTCTCGGCGATGCGCATGAAGTCGTCCTGGTCCTTCGCGCCCCACACCCAGCGCACGTGCTCCCAGTAGTGCGGCACCGGGAAGCTGCCCTCTTTCGCGAGGCGCTTGTTCTGCACGTCGCGCCAGTCGTGGTTCGCGCCCCAGACGACGCCCATGGCAAAGCGCGGCTCGAACGCCACCGCGCGCGGGCAGTAATAGCCACCCAGCGACACGCCTTCCAGGCCAATGCGTTTCGAATCGACGTCGGGGCGGGTCTCGAGCCAGTCGACCACCTTGCTGGCCCAGCGCTCGCTGTCGTAGACGGCATGCATGCCGTGCAGGCGCAGCGCTTCTCCGGTGCCCGGCTGGTCGATCACGAGCGACGACACGCCGCGCTTGGCGAGCCATTGCGGCAGGCCCACGCGGTATTTCATCTCCTTCGTGGAATCGAGGCCGTTGACCTGCACGAGGATGGGCGCCGGACCGTCCACGTTCTCGGCGCTCACGTACAGGCCCGCGATGTGCGCGTCGCCGTACGGGATCTCGACACGGACGCAGTTCTCGCCGCTGAGTTTCAGGCCGCGCGCGAAGACGTCGAGAAACCGTTTATACAGTTCCACGCGGCCGGGCGCGCCGTGCGCCTGCAGGCGCTCCGCCGTCAGGTAATAGGTGGCGGCGCGGTTGTACTTGTCGCCGGCCGAGATCAGGCGGCCGCGGGCCTCGTCTTCCTCCGCCAGGCCGCACAGCTTGTCGGCCATGCGCGCCCAGGTCTCGCGGAACGCCTTCGTGCCGGCGGCGTCGGGCTGCTTCGCCGCGTCCTGCAGTGGCGCACACATCTCCTCGATCTCGCCGATCTTCGCGCCCATCTCGATCGCCAGGTCGACCGAGAGGTTCCAGACGTAGTTGGTTGGGAAATACTTGAACATGTTTCGCTTTCTATCGTTGTTGGGTGGTTGGCATGGTGTTGGGAACGTCCGCCGCCACGCGGGATACCGGCGCCGAACGCAGGAGGAAATGGCCCAGCGCGGGCAGCAGCACGAGTGCGCCGAGCATGTTCAGCAAGAACATGAAGGCAAGCAGGATGCCCATATCGGCCTGAAACTTGATGGGCGAGAAGGCCCACGTTGCCACGCCGACGGCCAGGGTCACGCCCGTCAGCATCACGACCTTGCCCGTGAAGAGCAGCGCGCGGTAATACGCTTCGGACAGGCTCATGCCCTCCTTCATGCGCGCCTGCGTGACGCTCAGGATGTACAGCGCGTAGTCGATGCCGATGCCCACGCCCAATGCGATCACGGGCAGCGTCGCAACCTTGACGCCGATACCCAGGACCACCATCAGCGCTTCCGCGAGCACGGACGTCAGCATCAGCGGCATCACGGCCACGACGACGGCGCGCCAGGAGCGGAACGTAATAAAGCACAGGACGATCACGGCGCCGTACACGAGGAACAGCATCTCGTACCAGGAACGCTTCACGACGATGTTGGTCGCGGCCTCGATGCCGGCGCTGCCCGCCGCCTGCAGGAACTTGACGTCGGCGGTGTCGTTGGCGGCGGCGAACGCATCGACGTGCGCGACCACGCGCGACAGCGTGTCGGCGCGGTGATCCTTCAGGTAGACGTAGACCGTCAGCAGGTTGCAGGCATCGTTGTACAGGCCGCGCGGCGCGCCGGCGGTGATCGAATTCAGCATCTCCTGGTTGCGGGACATCTCGTACCATTTCGGATTGGCTTCGTTCAGGCCGCTGAGCATGCGGCGGTTCAGCAGCGCCAGCGTGTTCACCGATTCCACGCCCTCGACCTGGCGCAGCTGCCAGTCCAGCGCATCCACCCGTTTGAGCACGTCGTAGCCGGCGCAGCCGCCGTCCGGTGTTTTCACCAGCACGGCATACACGTCGCTGCTGGCGCCGTAGTGCGCGCTGATGTACGCCACGTCGCGGTTGTAGCGCGAGTCGGGACGCAGCTCCGGCGCGCCCGGATCGAGGTCGCCGATTTTCAGGTAATGGCTTGTGACGCCCGCGCCCACGGCCAGCACGCAGGCAGCGACCACGGCGACGCCCGCCCATGGCTTGCGCGTGAACAGGTCGAGGAAGCGCCACAGGCCTTCCTTGCCGCCGCCGGCCCGCTCCGTCTCTTCGGCGCGCAGGCTGCGCTGGGCCGCCGCGGCGCTCACGCCGGTGTACGACAGCAGGATCGGCAGCAGGATCAGGTTCGTGAAGATCAGCGCGGCGACGCCGATGCTGGCCGCGATGGCCAGTTCGCGGATCGCCTGGATGTCGATCACGAGCAGCACGGCGAAGCCGACGGCGTCCGCCAGCAGCGCCGTCAGCCCGGCCAGGAACAGGCGGCGGAACGTGAAGCGTGCCGCGACGAGCTTGTGGGCGCCGCGACCGATGTCCTGCATGATGCCATTCATCTTCTGCGCGCCGTGGCTCATGCCGATCGCGAAGATCAGGAACGGCACCAGCATCGAGTACGGGTCGAGCGCATAGCCCAGCGTCGGCAACAGGCCGAGCTGCCACACGACGGCGACGAGCGAACTCGCGACGACCAGCAGCGTCGAGCGCGCGCAGCGCGTGTACCAGAACACCATCGCGGCGGCGATGGCGATCGCTACGCCGAAGAACAGCAACACCTGGCGCAGGCCGTCGATCAGGTCGCCCGCGATCTTGGCGAACCCCGTCACGTGGATGCGCACGCCCTGCGCCTCGTATTTGGCGCGGATCGTCTCCAGTGCACCGGACAGGGCCTGGTAGTCGAGCGGCTTGCCCTGCGCGTCGACGGCCAGCAGCGGTACGTAGATGACGCTGGAGCCGGCGTCGCGCGCGACGATCTGGCCGATTTCTCCCGAGCGCGCGACGTTGGCCGCCATCTTGCGCAGGCTGTCCGGCGAGCCGTCGTAGCCTTCGGGGATCACGGGACCGCCGTCCATGCCTTCCTCCGTGACACCGACCCAGCGGGTGTTGGGCGTCCACAGCGATTTCATGAACGGACGGTCGACGCCGGGCAGCAGGAAGACCTCGTCGCTGATCCTGGCCAGCAGATCCAGGTAGCGCCGGTCGTATATCGTGCCATTCGGATTCTCGACGGCGATGCGTACGGCGTTGCCCAGGCCGCTCAACTCCTTCTGGTACTTCAGGTAGTTGGCGATGTACGGATGGCCGGCGGGGATCGCTTTCTCGAAGCTGGCGTTCAGGCGCAGTTTGCCGGCCTGCCAGCCGAGCAGCACGGTGACGACGGCACACAGCACCACGACGACGATGCGGTGGTTGAACAGCAGGCGTTCGAGGAACGAACCGGAGCG
The DNA here is from genome assembly GCF_052056005.1 of Massilia sp. GER05. Taxonomy (NCBI): domain Bacteria; kingdom Pseudomonadati; phylum Pseudomonadota; class Betaproteobacteria; order Burkholderiales; family Oxalobacteraceae; genus Massilia; species Massilia sp. GER05. Next base: position 5,679,308 of record NZ_CP178858.1, read on the forward strand.
CGGATCGAACTGCGCCAGGTCGGCGGCGACTTGTTGGGGAGCGTGGGTCGGGTTCATCGTGAGGCCATGGACGTGGTGGTTGCGGCGTGCGCGGGCAGACGGACGACGCCGGCCACGCCGACTGTCACGATGGTGCCGTCGGGCAGTGCGATCAGGTCGTTGGGCTGGGGCAGCGCCTGCGTGTTCAGCGGTGCGATTGCGGTGGCGCCGGCGGCGCCGGCCAGCAGCATGCCGGCCTGGTTCGCCATCAGCAGGCGGCCGTCGCGTAGATGGGCTGCCGTCACGGAGACGGACGCGGGCACCGCCAGCGCGGTCCAGGTTGCGCCGCGGTCGTGCGATGAGAACGCGTTGCCCCCAAGGCCCGCAACGACCGCATCCGCGCCGCCCAGCGTCAGCGCAAAGAAGCTGCCCTTGTACGGCAGTGCGATGCGCGCAAAGGTGGCGCCGCCGTCCGTGGAGCGCAGCAGCACGCCCTGTTCGCCGACGATCAGCACGTCGCTGCCGGATGCCTCGACGGCGTACAGGTGGCTGGCCTTCGGGTTGTCCAGGCGGTTGCCGAATGGCGCCCAGGTCTCGCCGCCGTCGCGCGTGCGGAACGCCAGGTTGTAGGCGCCGACGATGAAGCCGTTGTTCTCGTCGGTGAAATGCAGGCCGAGGAAGGGCTTGTCCGGTCCGTCCGCGACGAGGCGCTGCGCGTCTGCCAGATAGGCTGCACCGCCCTGCGCCGCCTGGGCGTCGCGCAGTACCAACTGGGCCGCCTGTACGCCGTCGAGCTGGCGCGTCCAGGTCGCGCCGCCGTCGCCGCTGTGCAGCACGACGCCGTAATGGCCCACGGCCCAGCCCTGCGTCGGCGTGGGGAACTGGACCGCGGCCAGCGTCACGCTGACGGGGACGCTGGCCTGGCGCCAGGTGGCGCCGTCGTCGTCGGACAGCACGATGACGCCGCGTTCGCCCACGGCGATGAGGCGCTTGCCGGCGCGGGCGATGCCGGTGAGGTAGGCCCTGGCCGGCTGCGCCACCATCAGCGCGGGGCGCGCCATCGGATCGGCAACGGGGGCTGCGGCGACCGGCACGGTTGCGGCGCCGATCCAGGCCGCCGCGAGGGTCAATGTCAATCTGTTCAGGTACATGAAACGCTCCACGATGCTAATCAAGGACCGGTATCGCGGGCAGGCATGCGGCGGCCCGTCCGGCACGCCGTGGCGGCCGCCGGATGAACGATACTGGTCCTGGGGGCCAGCCCGCGCGTGCGGGCCGGCGCTGCGGTATTGCGAGGGATCAGCTCCGGCGCAATGGCGCCGAAGCGTGCATGCGTGGCTGCGGTGGGAGGGTAAACGTTGCGGTCATGATGCTCTCTCCTTGGTGGCGCCGGCTCGTGTGAGCTCTTTGCATGAATCCATCATAGTTCCGATCAATAGAGAGGAAAAATCGTTTGCACCGTTCCGAACTAACGGAAAATCCGATAACTTCGCGGAAGCCTTCCCGGCGCCATCCCGTTCACGGGAGCCCCCCCTGATCGCGGACGCCATGTCAGGTCCGGCCCGCATGCACGACGTCCTCGCGGGCGAGCAGCGCCACGACGCCGCCCGGGCAGGCCAGTCCCGGCTTCACGAGCTTATCGGCCAGCACCGCGGACCACGACGCAAGGAACCTCCGGGCGTCGGCTTCGTTCGGAAGCCAGAACTCGTCGATCGCGTCGGCTGCGGGCGCCGCGCCCGGCAATGCCACGACGTCGTTCTGCACGTGTCGCAGCGGGAGCGTGCCTGCTGCTCCGGCTGCATCGACCCACGCCTTTGCGTAGTCGCCTGGGTCGGCGTCGGCCGCCCGCCGCATCAGGGTGAACAGCTTGACGGACGTTGGCGGCTGGTCGCCACGCGCCACGATCTGCCGTTCCCGCGATGGCAGGAACACGACCGTCGCCTGGTCGACGAAATTGTCTTCGTCGTCCTTCAGGCTGGCGTTGTAGAACGGGTGGCGCCGCGACGCTTCGAGCATCGCGAAGTCGTCGACCCAGACCTGGGTCACGAAATCGCGGTTCAACGCGAAGGGGTCGGTGCCCGGTGGGGTCGTACGATACTGTCCGTCGAACACCGCGTTCTGCACGTAGCGGTGCGGGGCACAGTCCGGCGCCACCTCGATGAAACGCAGGACCATCTCCCCGTGCACCGCACGGATGTGATGGCGGTGGTCGGCAATGGTCGTGCCGGGCTTGCGGCGCCCGACGATATTGAGTTTGAGAGACATGCCATCCTCCTGATCAGCGTACGCCGCTGTTCAGCGAATCCTGCGAGAACGTCGTTTCCGGGTAGCGCGGCATCGTCTTGTATTGCTGCGGTTTTTCGTTCTCGATCCCGTTGACGAACCAGGTGCTCGACAGCAGGTCGTAGAAGCCGAATACGGTCGGGGTCGTCGCCGGCAGGTCGGGCATCATCACCGGCAGTTGCCACGTGGTCTTCCACAGCTGGCCCTTGGCATCCCAGCGATCGCCCAGCACCGCCGTCCAGGTATCCTCGTCGAGGTAGTAACGCCCTTTCGGCGCCACGTGCCGCATGCCGGGCTTCAGGTTCGCTTCCACGACCCAGACGCGGTGCAGCTCCCAGCGCACCATGTCGGGGTTCAAGTGGTTCGCGCCGATCAGGTCGAGATCCTTGCCCTTCAAGGAACGGTTCGTGTTGTACGGGATGAGCATCTCTTTCTTGCCGAGCAGCTTCCAGTCGAAGCGGTCGAGGCGTCCGCCGAACACGTTGACCTCGTCGAAGCTCATCACGCCTGCGGTCGCGGGCGTCGGGGTGTCGCAGCAGGCGTTCGGCAGCTTGCGCGTCCGGCGCTGGCCGGCCAGGTAGACATAGCTGCTGTCGCGATCCGCATCCAGGTTCAGGCGTCCCAGGATGGCCTCGCCGGCACGAATCGGCGGCCCGACGTTCACGAGCCGGATGTTCCAGTAATTACCCCCGGCCGCCTCGGCGCTGCCGTCCTTGAAGAAATACGGCATGCTCTGGGCGCCTACGGCGTCGACCGTCATCACCGGCTTGCCTTCGGCGGTGATCAGGTAGCCGCGAATGTTGAGCTCCCAGTTTTCGCCACGCCAGTTCAGCAAGTGGTTCCACATCGCCTCGGCACCGCTCTTCGGGATGGGAAACGGTATCCCGCCGTAGACTCCGGTGGGGAATTGTTTCTCGCCGAGCTTGCCGGCCGTCGCGTTCTTCGCCGTGTTTTCGTATACCCATTGCGGCGCCGCGGCCGTGCGGTGCGTCGGGTACACGTCAATGCGGTAGCTGGCGTGCTTCTTCAGCATCGCCTTCGTGCCGTCGGTCAGCTTGTCCGCGTACTGGTCCATGTTCTTCGCCGTGATCGAATACAGCGGCTTTTCGCCGGCGTAGGGATCCTGGTCGCGCCGCCCGCCGGCCTTATAGCCTGCCGCCGCCTTGGTCAGGCCGCCGTCCCAGGCCGGGATCGTGCCGTCCTTGTTGCCGGCTTTTTCGGCGCCGAACGGTGTCAGCGTCTTGCCCAGCTGCGCCGCCTCCTCGGGCGTGGCCGCGCCGACGGCACCCGTCATGGCCGCAGTCACCGCGGCGGTCACGATTGCTCGCGTGAAGTTCATTGTCGTCTCCTGACTATTATGTGATTAGAAGGTGCGGCGCAGCGAGAACGACGCGAAATCGCGGTCCTTCAACGCCTGCTTGTACGTGTAGACGGTGCCCGCGGCGCCGTTCGTCGCGATGGTCGCCGCCGCCCCGTAGTAATGCGTGACGTTGATGCTGGCGAACCAGACATCCTCGTAGCGGCCGTTGACGCCGATGCTGAAATCGCCGCCCTTGTCCGCGCCGAACGACGGGCCGAGCGCCCCGGAGCGGCCCTTCGGCGTGTAGCCGACGCCGACCGGCACATCGATGTCGAGGCCCGGCCGCACCTGGCGGTAGGACGGCGTGTACACGGCGCGCAGGCCCCACGCGTCGCGTGCGGCGTTCGGGTCGAGGTGGTCGGCGTTCTTCGTCACGCTGGTGACGCGGTTCCAGGCGATCTCGCCCGCCAGCGACGACTCGGCGGAGATCGCGTTCGGTGCGAGCGTGGCCAGCGTCGACACGTTCAGGTGCGCCGTCCGGCCCACCGGATACACCGGATTGCCACGGTTGTCGGAAGGCGCCACCGGGCCGCCGAACGCGGCCGGCACGACGCCGTAGAGGTCCGGCGAGCCGGCATTGCTCAACGCGGCGTTACGGCGCACCGAGGCTTCGGCGGACACGTTGAATTCGCCGAAGGTCTTGCTGGCGCTGACGCCGTACGTGAGGGTGCCCTCGTGGTAGAAGTGACGGAACGTGGCCGGGAACGCACCGACCGGCGTCGGCACGAGGCCCAGCACAACCTGGGGCGACTTGTCGTTGTAGCGCGCGGCGTAGAAGCCCAGGTCGACGTCGCTGCCCGCGGGCGTCCACTTGATCTGCATGCCGCCCTGCCCGGAATTCTTCGCGTTGACGACGCCCATGTAGATGCTGCGCGGCGTCGGCGGCGCGCCGAGGATCAGGCTCTCGACGCCGGTGCCCACGTTGTCGACGAAGTTGAAGTAGCTGCCGATACCGGGCAGCCGGTTCGCCTCCCAGCGATACTGGTAGTAGGCGCCGAGCGTCAGGTTCGACGCGAGCTGCACCTGGCCCGAGACCTGGCCGACCGGCCGGATCAGTTCCTTGAACTGCGTGTTCGGCACCGATTGCGCCTTGACGACGTCGATCGGCTGCTGGGCGGCGGCGATGCCGTTGGCGCCATAGAACAACGTTTCGCCATACACCAGCGCATGGCGGCCGAGACGCACGGAGACCGGTTTGCCCGCCACGTCGCCGTTGGCGAAGAGGAAGGCTTCCAGCAGCTCGGCCTTGCGTCCGTGCAGCGTGCGCGTCGCTTCGGTGAACTCGCTGGCAGGTACCGACAGTGCGTTGTAGGTGAAGGGGGAATCGTTGTCCGTATGGCGGTTGTAGACCGAGTCGTACCAGGCGGCGCCGCTCACGCGCGCGCCGACGTTCTTGTAGGTGAGGTCCATCTCCGACAGCAGGTCGACGCGATTCGAGATGAGACCCTTGCCGAAGTTGCGGTCGCCGTCGTCGAAATTGGGTGCGTCTGGCGTGGCGATCAACTCGGCGCTGCGTTCTTTCAGGCGGAACGCGGCACTGTATTTGATCGTGTTATCCCAGCGCAGCTTCAGTTCGGGGTTGCCGGTATCGATTTCGCCAGCGCCGGCGCCTGTGGCTGCGAACAGCGTCCCGAAGGCGGCGGCCAGCGTGCAGGCAGCGCCCTTCCGAAGTTTGGTGGTCATGTGGCCGAAGCCGAATGTGTGGTGGTGCATTGGGTCTCCATATAGTTATTCGTGCGCGGCGTGCCAGGCCTGCCGACGAGGAATCCCGACTGCGACGGACGTGATGCGGCCGCCGGAACTGCAGGTCGCACTACCGGGACTCCATCGAGTGATTGCGGCAGGAAGTCGGCGGACGCTTGATACGCCGCGAGATGCGGCTCGGTTCAGCCGGTGGTATGAGTCATCGATGTCATGCGCATGTCTCCGATTTGTGATTGGTTCTGCCAAGGCTTGGCTTAAAACTGATCATATCGGCGAATGAGAAACGTTTAAAACCGTTTCTACCGATTGTTAGTACCGGAAAAAACGATGCGTCCATGCGCATGTTGAGCGTCGACCTGCCAAAGCTGGCTGGTTCAATAAGCAAGTCCGAAACCGAACGGGAACAAGGGTCGTTCGCTGTCGTACGGCAGGTCCGAACGCTGCCTGGCGACGGCCGCCATCGAAGACGGCAGCTCCACCGGCAAGTGGCCTTCCGGCGTTCCCTTCCCGGTCACGACATCCAGCAAGGCCTCGTCGCTTATGCCGAAAGTGGCCAGCACCGCCCTTGTCTTGTCGACGACATTGGTTAGGATCGCGGGTCGCTCGAGGTTGACGGTGACGATGGTGGGGATGCGTGCGCCGGCGCGCTTGATCGCTTCGTAGTCGGGATTGCCGTCCACGAAGGCGAGGCTCCCTCGCTGGACAGTATCAGACAACAAAAAACCCGCTGTCTCTACGAGAACAGCGGGTTCTTTGATGTCCCTGAACACTCAGGGACGGTGTCCTGGCGGAGGCGGTGGGATTCGAACCCACGATACAGGTTTAAGCCCGTATGCTTCCTTAGCAGGGAAGTGCCTTCGGCCACTCGGCCACGCCTCCAGTCAGCTTCAACGTTTATGCGTCAGCGCTGAGTGCACGCATATTAATGGCCACACCCTTTTTGGTCAAGGAAGCACGGCCATTTTTTTGAAAAAAGTTAAGCTTGCTCCAGGTTAAACGCCTTGTGCAGGGCGCGCACGGCCAGCTCCATGTACTTCTCGTCGATCAGGACGGAGATCTTGATCTCCGACGTCGAGATCATCATGATGTTGATGCCCTCTTCCGACAGCGTACGGAACATCTGCGACGCGACGCCCACGTGGCTGCGCATGCCCACGCCCACGGCCGATACCTTCGAGACCTTGGCATCGCCCAGGATCCTGTCGGCGCCGATTTCGGCCTTCACGCCTTCCAGGACGCCCATGGCGCGCTGGTAATCGTTGCGCGACACGGTGAACGTGAAGTCGGTCTTACCGTCGACCGACTGGTTCTGTATGATCATGTCGACCTCGATATTGGCCTCCGAGATCGGCCCGAGGATGTGGAAGGCGACGCCCGGCTTGTCGGGCACGCCCAGGACAGTGATTTTGGCTTCATCGCGGTGGAAGGCGATGCCCGAGATGACGGCTTGTTCCATGTTGCTTTCTTCCTCAAACGAAATCAGGGTACCCGAGTTGGCTTCTTCTTCGAGCGACATCAGGGGGTCGGTCAGCGACGACAGCACGCGTGTCGGCACGCGGTAGTTGCCGGCAAATTCCACGGAGCGGGTCTGCAGGACTTTCGAGCCCAGCGACGCCAGTTCCAGCATTTCTTCGAACGTGATCTTCGACAGGCGGCGCGCTTCGCTCACGACGCGCGGGTCGGTCGTGTAGACGCCGTCGACGTCCGTGTAGATCAGGCATTCGTCGGCCTTCAGTGCGGCCGCGATCGCGACGGCGGAGGTGTCCGAACCACCACGGCCCAGCGTGGAGATATTACCGTCCTCATCCATGCCCTGGAAACCGGTGATGATGACGATCCTGCCAGCGTCCAGGTCGGCGCGCACGCGGGTGTCGTCGATCGACTGGATACGGGCCTTCGTGAAGGCCGAGTCCGTCTTGATGCCCACCTGCCAGCCCGTGTACGACACGGCATCCTTGCCACGCGCCAGCAGTGCCATGGCCAGCAGGCCGACCGACACCTGTTCGCCGGTCGATGCAATCATGTCCAGTTCACGCGGGTCCGGCTGCGACATAATCTCTTTCGCCAGGCCGATCAAACGGTTGGTTTCACCGGACATTGCCGAGGGGACGACAACGACTTGATGGCCGGCGTCGTGCCATTTGGCGACGCGGGCCGCGACGTTCTTGATGCGTTCCGTCGAACCCATCGACGTACCGCCATATTTGTGGACTATTAAGGCCATGACTGAAGGGATTTCCGCTTGTAAAAAATCAAATGAGCCTTTTACTCTACATGCTGCGGCGCGGAATCACAAGCCGTCAGGATGCGAAATCTATACCAAATAGGAATATGGTAATACGGAAAGGGTATTAACGCGGGATGGCTGCCGTCGCGCTTTCCCAACGCAACGCGACGCGCTCCGGGCCCTCGGTCACGTGCCGGCAATCCATGCCGAGCCCCGCCGCGAACAGCAGGTCGAAGCCGGCATTCACGATGGGCAGGCGCCCCCGTTCCCAGGCCGGGATGCCGCTCGCCTGGTAATGCATCTTGAGGCTGCGGCTGGGACGGTTGTGCGCCAGGCGCAGCCGTTCGCCGCCCTTGCGGAAATCGATCTCGAGTCCCTGCTCGCGCAGCCAGGCCGGATCGAACCCGCGTTCGGCCATATCGAAATGCAGCACGCCGCCGTAATCGGGAAACGCAATGGATGCCTCGCCATTCCAGCGGAACGGCTGGGCGTGCTTGTCGATGATGCCGGCGTCCTCGGGATCGCGCATCCCGGCGAGGTCCGGCAGGCGCGGCACGAGATACAAATGGTCGCGGTGGCGGCGCACGTCGACGTCCGGGTGTTCGACGAGCAATTGCGCGTCCTCGCGCGCGGACAGGATCTGCGCCACCATCTGCGCCAGCCAGGCCGTCGACGGCATCGCGAGGCGGCGCACGGTGAACCAGTGGCGCAGCAGGTTGTCGATGCGGTCGCGGCTCAGCGCGCGCACGCGGACGAGGTCGAGACCATCGCCGGCCAGGCAGGCCTGCAGGTCCTGCTCACCCAGCTCGTCCAGCAGGCGCTGGGCCGAGCGCGTGTGGGCGCTGCTGCGCGCCACGCGTTGCTGGTAGCCGGGAAACGCGGCGGCCAACGCCGGTATCACCTGGTGGCGCAGCGCGTTGCGGGCATAGCGCGGATCGGTATTGGATTCGTCTTCGACCCACGTGATGCCCCGCTCGCGCGCGACCTGTTCGAGGTCGGCGCGCGCGACGCCCAGCAGCGGGCGCGCCATGGCCAGGCGTTCGTCGCCCAGCAAACCGGGTGCGCGGTTGGCGGGATCCATGCCGGACAGGCCGGCCGGACCGGAACCGCGCAGCAATTGCAACAGCACCGTTTCGACCTGGTCGTCGAGGTGATGGGCGGTCAGCAGCACGCCGGCGCCATGGGCCCGGCACATCTCGCCGAGCGCCGCGTAGCGCAGCTTGCGCGCGGCAGCCTCGATGCCGCTCTTCCCTTTCGCGACGACGACAGCGCGCCAGTCGAACGGGATGCCCAGCGCAGCGGCGGCGGCCGCGCAATGGTCGCGCCAGGCGTCGGCGTTCGGGCTCAGCCCATGGTGGACGTGGAAGGCGCGGGCGTTCAGGCCGTGCGCGTGCACGAGGTGCAGCAGCACCATCGAATCGAGGCCGCCGCTGAGGGCGACCGCGACGGGCGGCATGGCATCGGGAAGGTATGCTTCGCGCAGGGCCGCGATGGCCTGCGCGAACTGGGCGACAAGCACGGCCGCCCCCTGCGTACGACGGCTCACTCTTCGCGCGGCGTCGTTTCCTTGAACTTGCCGTAGGCCAGCAGCTTGGCGTGGCGGGCATCCAGCAGTTCCCTGGTCTTCATGCCCTGGAACTGGCGCAGCGTGTCGGCCAGCGCGCGCTTGAGCATCTGGGCCATCTGGGCCGGGTCGCGGTGGGCGCCGCCCAGCGGTTCGTTGACGATCTTGTCGATCAGGCCCATCGCCTTCAGGCGGTGCGCCGTCAGGCCAAGGGCGTTTGCCGCGTCCGCCGCCCGCTCCGACGTCTTCCACAGGATCGACGCGCAGCCTTCCGGCGAAATCACGGAATACGTCGCGTACTGCAGCATCAGCACGGCGTCGCCGACGGCGATCGCCAGCGCGCCGCCCGAGCCGCCTTCGCCGATGATCGTGGCGATCAGCGGCACTTTCAGCTCGGCCATCACGTACAGGTTGTGGCCGATGGCTTCCGACTGGCCGCGCTCTTCCGCGTCGATGCCGGGGAAGGCGCCGGGAGTGTCCACGAACGTGAAGATCGGCAGGTTGAATTTCTCGGCCACCTTCATCAGGCGCATGGCCTTGCGGTAGCCTTCCGGACGCGGCATGCCGAAGTTGCGCATCGCGCGTTCCTTCGTGTCGCGGCCCTTCTGGTGGCCGATGACCATGCAGGACTGGCCGTTGAAGCGGGCCAGGCCGCCGATGATCGACTGGTCGTCGGCGAAGGTACGGTCGCCGTGCAGCTCATGGAAATCGGTGAAGATCGCGTTCACATAATCCATCGTGTACGGACGCTGCGGATGGCGGGCGATCTGGGAAACCTGCCAAGGGGTCAGCTTGGCATAGATGTCTTTCGTCAGTTGCTGGCTCTTCTTGGCCAGGCGGTCGATTTCTTCCGAGATGTCGACGGCGGAATCGTCCTGCACGAAGCGCAGCTCTTCGATTTTCGAATCGAGCTCGGCAATCGGCTGCTCGAAACTGAGGAAAGTTGTTTTACTCATTGTACCTCCGGGTGTGTTCGTGGCCGCGGAAGATCATCCGCGCGGCGGCAAGGGCGCTATTCTATACCGGAACCGGATCCAGGCTACGCCATAAATACCATGTAGCAACTGTTCGCCAGGGCTCCCAATTGGCGGCGACCTCGCGCGCATCGCTGCGCGAAACCGGCTCGCCGGAGAAGTAATTCTGGCTGATGCCCTGGATCAGGCCGGGATCGTCCAGGGGCAGGACGTTCGGTCTGAGCAGATTAAATATCAAAAACATCTCGGCTGTCCAGCGCGTGATGCCGCGGATCTGGACCAGCTCGGCGATGACGGCCTCGTCATCCATCTGCGACCATTGGTCGGCATGGACGCGCTTCGCCTTGAAGTGATCGGCCAGGTCGAGGATGTATTCCGTCTTCCGTTTCGACAGGCCGCAGCCCGCCAGTTCTTCCGCGCCGGCCTTGATGACCTGCGACGGCGTCATCTTCGGGCACAGCGTGCGCAGCTTCATCCAGGCGGTCTCGGCGGCCTTGACCGTCACCTGTTGGCCGACGATGGAGCGGGCCAGCGTGGTGAACGGGTCGGGATGGCCACGCAGGTGCATATCGCCGAATTGCGGGATCAGCTTGTTCATGATGCGGTCCCGACGCATGAGCTCGGCCTTCGCCTCCGCCCAGTACGGTGGGACGGAAGGCTGAACGTCCGGCGGCGCCGGGACGGCGCCCGCGAGGTCCTTGGAAAGTGCCATGCTCGTGCGCGGAGGGCCGGTCAGGCGCGACGCCAGTTGGTGCTGCCGTCCGGCTTGTCCTCGAGCACGACGCCGCCTGCGGTCAGCTCGGCGCGGATCGCGTCCGCCTCGGCGAAATTGCGCGCCTTCTTGGCGGCGGCGCGGCGCGCGATCGCGTCGACGATCGCAGCTTCGCCCAGGCCACCCTCGCCCGGCGTGCCGGCCTGCAGGAAGGCTTGCGGACTGCGTTCGAGCAGGCCCAGTACGGCGGCCAGCGCCTTCAGCTGGCGCGCGGCCGCGACGGATTTGCTCTTGTTGACTTCCGTGGCCAGGTCGAACAGCTCGGCCACCGCCAGCGGCGTATTGAAATCGTCGTCCATCGCGTCGCGGAAGCGCTGCGCATGGGCTTCGTCCCAGTCGACGGCGAGCGGCTCGAGGCCGACATCGACCTCGGACAAGGCCGTGTACAGGCGCGTCAGCGCGCCCTTCGCGTCGTCGATGTGGACGTCCGAGTAATTCAGCGGGCTGCGGTAGTGGGCACGCAGGATGAAGAAGCGGATGACTTCGGCATCGTATTTCTTGAGGACGTCGCGGATCGTGAAGAAATTGCCCAGCGACTTGGACATCTTCTCGTTGTCGACGCGCACGAAGCCATTGTGGATCCAGTAGTTCGCCATCGGCGGGCCGAACGCGCCTTCCGACTGGGCGATCTCGTTCTCGTGGTGCGGGAACTGCAGGTCGGCGCCGCCGCCGTGGATGTCGAAGTGTTCGCCCAGCATGGCGCACGACATGGCCGAGCACTCGATGTGCCAGCCCGGACGACCTTTACCCCATTTCGAATCCCATTTGGCTTCGTCGGGCTCGGATTCCTTGGCGGCCTTCCACAGCACGAAGTCGAGCGGATCGCGCTTGCCCGTGTTCACGTCCACGCGCTCGCCGGCGCGCAGGTCGTCCAGCGACTTGCCGGACAGCTTGCCGTAGCCCGGAAAATTCCGCACGGCATAGTTCACGTCGCCGTCCTCGCCCCGGTAGGCGAGTTCCTTCGTTTCCAGCTTTTCGATAATCGACAGCATGTGCGGCACGTACTCCGTCGCGCGCGGCGCGAAATCCGGCGGCAGGATGCCCAAGGCAGCAGTGTCTTCGTCCATCGCCTTGATGAAACGGGTCGTGAGCGACGTCATCGTTTCATTGTTCTCGACGGCGCGCTTGATGATCTTGTCGTCGATATCCGTGATGTTGCGGACGTATTTGACCTCGTAGCCCGATGCCTTGAGCCAGCGGTAGATGACGTCGAACGCCATCATCATCCGGCCGTGACCGACGTGGCAGTAATCGTAAACCGTCATCCCGCACACGTACATGTTGACCTTGCCGGACTGGAGGGGAACGAATACCTGCTTGTCACGCGCGAGCGTGTTGTAGATCTTGAGTTGGCTCATCGGATGTTTGCTAGAGGGTTGGAGCATGACGCTCGAAACGCAGCCTTGCGGCAGTGCCGTGACGTGGCAGGCGCGTCGGGAGTGTCAGGACAGCGAATCTTGGGAACCTTGTTCTTTTTGATAGAATCGGCAGTCCGTCGCAAAGTATAGCATTGATAAAATCCCGACTGGCCGCATATGCCATAGGTTTATTTTTCTGCAAAACCCTTGACAGCACTTTGCGCTATATCCACCGAGAGGAAGCTACGATGCACGTCCTGAAATCGCCCGGCGCCCGCTTTACTGCCCGCTTTGTCGCAGGTGTGGCCGCCCTGACCCTGTCCGCAGCCGCGTTCGCCGCCGACCCGCAAGTCTCGCTGAAAACGTCGATGGGCGAGATCGTGCTGGAGCTGAACCAGGAAAAAGCACCCATCACCGTGGACAATTTCCTCAAGTACGTCAAAGCCGGCTTCTACAAGGGCACGATCTTCCACCGCGTGATCGACGGCTTCATGATCCAGGCCGGCGGCATGGATGCCCAGTTCCATGGACGCAAGACGAACAAACCGATCAAGAACGAGTCCAACAACGGCCTGTCGAACGAAAAGTATACCGTCGCCATGGCGCGCGAATCCAATCCGGACTCGGCCACCTCGCAATTCTTCATCAACGTGGTCGACAATCCCGGGCTCGATTATCCGAACATGCAGGGCTCGGGCTACACCGTATTCGGCAAGGTCGTGAAGGGCCAGGACGTCGTCGACAAGATCAAGGCCGTCGTCGTGGACGACATCCGGGGCCTCGAAAACGTGCCGGTCACGCCCGTCACGATCCAGTCCGCGACCCTCCTCAAGGGCGATAAAGTAAAATAACGAACTCGCAACTCCAACGATAGGAAAAAACATGACCACCGTACTCATGACCACCAACAAGGGCAACATCAAGGTCGAACTGGACGCCGACAAGGCACCGAAGACCGTTGCCAACTTCCTGGACTACGTGAACAAGGGTCACTTCTCGAACACGATCTTCCATCGCGTGATCAAGGACTTCATGATCCAGGGCGGCGGTTTCGAGCCGGGCATGAAGCAAAAGCCGACCGAGCAGACCGTCGAGAACGAAGCGAAGAACGGCCTCAAGAACGACAAGTACACGATCGCCATGGCCCGCACGATGGCCCCGCACTCGGCATCGGCCCAGTTCTTCATCAACACCAAGAACAATGACTTCCTGAACTACCCGGGCCAGGACGGCTGGGGCTATGCCGTGTTCGGCAAGGTCGTCGAAGGCCAGGACATCGTCGACCAGATCAACAACGTCAAGACGAGCCGTGCCGGCATGCACTCGGACGTGCCGAGCGAAGACGTCGTCATCGAAAAGATCGAAGTCGTCCAGTAAACACGTCGCAAAACCTGCTGCGCGTTGCATATTGGCGGGGGCGCCTAGCCCTGCGATGCTCGCTGTACTCCTCGTACAGCTGCGCTTCCCGGCCAGATCCGCTGCCGCTCGCGACGGTTTTTCGAGGTGTTTAGCAATCCCAGACAGGCAGGCATGACGCACGGGATCCACCTCCCGGTCGTCCTGGCAACATGATGACCGCACCCGCGCGCACGCTCGCACTCTTCATTTCCGACCTGCACCTGCAGGCATCCCACCCGCGTACGGCCGAAGCGTTTTTCCGCTTCCTGGCCGAACGCGCGGTGCATGCCGAGCGGCTTTATCTGCTCGGCGACATCTTCGAATACTGGGCCGGCGACGATGACCTCGACGACCCGTTCAACCGCAGCGTCGCCACCGCGCTGCGCCGCGTGAGCGATGGCGGCACGGCCGTCTACTGGCTCGGCGGCAACCGCGACTTCCTCGTCGGCACGGGCTTCGCCGAGGCGGCCGGCCTCACCCTGCTGCCCGAGCCGCATGTAGCGACCATCGGCGGCTGCCAGGTCGTCCTCGTGCACGGCGACGCCCAGTGCACGGACGACGTCAAGTACATGGCGTTCCGCGCCCAGGTGCGCGACCCGGCATGGCAGACCCAATTCCTCGCCATGCCGCTGGCGCAGCGCAAGGCGATCATCGCCGGCCTGCGCGAAGGCAGCCGCGCGGCGCACGGCGAAAAATCGTACGAGATCATGGACGTCACCCCGGCCGCCGTCGCCACGCTGCATGCGGACACGGGTACGGACGTCATCATCCACGGCCACACCCACCGCCCCGCCCTGCACGAGGCCGGCGGCATGCGGCGCTATGTGCTGCCCGACTGGGAACTCGACGCGGATCCCGTCCGCGGCGGCTGGATCGCAATCGACGAGGACGGACGCATCCTGCGCTTCGACCTCGACGGACAAACAATCTAACCCCTCTCAATCCTGCTAGGTCACCCTCGTATTGACCGCTGCCGGCATGGTGTTATACTTAACTACAACACCACTACTCTACATCACCAACATGGAGGCAGGCATGACAAGTACTGCACCGCGACGAAAGGAGGCCGGCAATGACGATCGGCTGGAATGACAACTCTCCAATCTACCGGCAGTTGAAGGACAGGGTGATCGGTATGATGCTCGATGGCGCCCTGAAGGCCGGGGATCCGCTCCCCTCCGTGCGCCAGATCGCAGCGGAATACCAGCTGAATCCGATCACGGTCTCGAAGGCTTACCAGGAACTGGTCGACGACAACTTAGTAGAAAAACGAAGGGGGATCGGTATGTACGTCACGGAAGGCGCGAGCGAGAAACTGCTCGCCAGCGAAAGGGAGCGCTTCCTGCGCGAGGAATGGCCGGCGATGCTGGAGCGAATCCGCCGCCTCGGCCTCAATATCGATCAATTGCTGCGTGAACCGGCCGGAGGCGACAAATGAGCGCCGTGATCGAAGCGAAAAACCTGACGAAGCGCTACGGCAAGCGCACGGCGGTGAACGGCATCGACTTCACCATCCCCGCCGGCCGGATCGTCGGCCTGATCGGCCCGAACGGCTCGGGCAAGACCACTACCCTGAAGGCCGCGCTCGGTCTGATCCCGTTCGAGGGCCAGTTGTCCGTGCTGGGCCTCGACCCGCGCGCCCACCGCGACGAGCTGATGCAGGATGTCTGCTTCATCGCCGACGTCGCGATCCTGCCGCGCTGGCTGCGCGTGCGCGACGCCATCGACTTCGTGGCCGGCGTGCACCCGCGCTTCAACCGCGAGAAAGCGGAGCGCTATATCGCGAACACGAAGCTGCAGCCGGGCATGAAGGTCAAGGAAATGTCCAAGGGCATGATCGTGCAACTGCACCTGGCCCTCGTGATGGCCATCGATGCGAAGCTGCTCGTGCTGGACGAGCCCACGCTGGGCCTCGACATCATCTACCGCAAGCAGTTCTACCAGAACCTGCTGGAGGACTATTTTGACGAGCACAAGACGATCGTCATCACGACGCACCAGGTCGAGGAAGTCGAGCACATCCTGACCGACCTGATGTTCATCCGCGACGGCCGCATCGTGCTGGCCGCATCGATGGAAGAGATCGGCGAGCGCTATGTCGAAGTCATGGTGCCGCAGGAAAAACTGAGCGCCGCCAACGCGCTGCAGCCACTCGACCGCCGCACCGTGTTCGGCAAGGCCGTGATGCTGTTCGATGCCGGCCCCGGCGGCGCATCGCGCCAGCAGCTGGCCGCGCTCGGCGAAACCCGTAATCCCTCCGTCGCCGATTTGTTCGTCGCGACCATGAAAGGAACCTACGCATGAACTCGAACACCATGAAATGGCTGCTCAGGCGCGAGTTCTGGGAGCATAAAGGCTCGATGTTCTGGGCGCCGCTCATCGTCGGCTCGCTGCTCGTCGTGCTGCTGGGCTGCACCATCACCTACGGCATCATGCAGCACGGCATTCCCGCGCACGTGACGGTCAACGGCCAGACGCTGGATCACGCCCGCCTCGACCAGATCCTGCCCGAGGAAACGAAGCTGGTGGTCGCGAAGATCGCCACCGGCATGTACCTGGGCGCATCGGCGCCGCTGTTCGCAATCCTGGTCGGCGTCGTGTTCTTCTACTGCCTCGGTGCACTGTACGACGAGCGCCGCGACCGCAGCATCCTGTTCTGGAAGTCGCTGCCCGTGTCCGATCCGATGACGGTGCTGTCGAAGGCCGCCATGGCGACGGTCGTCGCGCCCGCGATCACGCTCGTGCTGGCCGTCGCCACCTCGCTGGCGCTGCTCGTCATCGCCTGCCTGGCGCTCAGTGCGCAGGGCCTGAACCTGTTCGCGTCGCTGCTGGCGTCGTCCGATCTGTACCTGTCGCCGCTGCGCCTCGCCGCACTGCTGCCGGTGTACGTCGTGTGGGCGCTGCCGACGGTGGGCTGGCTGATCCTCGTGTCCAGCTGGGCGAAATCGAAGCCGTTCCTGTGGGCCGTCGGCGTGCCGGTCGTCGCGCTCGTCATCATCAAGTGGATCAACGCGGCGCTCGAGAATTTCTCCGGCCAGACGCTGCTGCTGTCGCACTACGCGAGCGACGTCGTCGCCCGCATCCTCGGCGGCATCGTGCCCGGCATCTGGTTCACGTTCCAGCCGGCCCTGCAGACAGGGGTGCGCCCGACCGAGAACGGCGTCGACATGAGCGGGCTCGTGTCCCAGTCGTACCTGTCGCTGGCCGGGATCGATGCCTGGATCGGCGTCGCGATGGGCGTCGCAATGTTGTATGCCGCCATCCGCATGCGCCGCTGGCGCGACGAAGGCTGAGGCCATGCGCCCCGCCCTCGTCGCCCTCGCCCTGCTGTCCGCGACGGCTTACGCGCAGGACATCGAGCCGGGCGCAAACCCGAGCGCAAACGGCGCAGGCGTGGTGCACGTGAATGCGATCAAGAATCCGGAGATGCATTCCTACCGCGCCATCGCCGCCGGCCTCGACACCTTCGACGCGCAGCATGCGCTGGCGCCCGCCGTCCCGCAACTGCGGTTCGCCGTACGCAAGCGTGGCGGCGCCCTGCTGGAAGGCGACCTGCCGACGGCGAAGCTGACCGCCGACGCGTTCACGCTGGCACTGCCGGTCGGCACGGACGCGCTGTTCGACGTCCCGCGCAGCCAGCCGGCGTGGGATGCGGACGCGGAACTGGTGCTGAGCCGCAAGCGCAAGGACGTCCGGGTCTGGCCCTACGTGCGCACGCCCGGCCTGGCCGACAACCAACGCCGCCTGGGCGACCTGCGGCTCGAATGCCAGGTCTTCGTCACCGTCGCCAAGAAGGAGGCGCCGTTCTGGGTCGTCGCGCTGGCCAACACCGTGTTCCTGACGGGCGACTGGTGCAGCTTCTTCAAGGACCAGGACCGCACGTGGTCCGTGAACGTGGAATCGCCGCTCGCGTCCGCCATGTTGCGCGAAGGCGAGCGCACGCTGCCGCTGAAGGTGAAGGGTCGCCAGTTCGAGCTGCCGCTGTATGACGCCGGCTGGGGCAACGATGCCGTCGTCGACCTCGCGTTCGTCGCGCCCGAAGGAGCCACGCCATGAGAACCAGGCCTATCGGGTTATTGTTCGCGCTCGCTTGCATCCCGCCGGCCGCACACGCCGACGAGCCCGTGCCATCGGTCCAGGTGAAGGGCATCGCGGATCCGGAAATGCGCTCGTACCGCAGCGTCGTGGCCGGCCTCGACGCGTTCGACGCGCACCGCGCGCTGGCGCCGCACGCCCTGCTCCGCTTCCGCATGCGCCACGCGGAAGGCGCGCCGGCGAACGCGGGCGACGGCCTGCGGCTGCGGCTCGCGAGCGACGACGGGAGCTTCCAGGAAGACGTCCCCATCGATGCCGCCGGCCTGCTCACCGTCGGCCGCAACCAGGCCGCCTACGATGCGGACGCCACGTTCATCCTGAACCAGAAGAACGGTTTGTACACGGGACATCCGGAAGTGCGCACGGCCGGCCTGCCGGACAACGTCCGCCGGCTCGGCGACCTGCGCCTGGAGTGCCGCGTCACCATCGCCATCGTCAAGGACCAGATGCCGTTCATGGCGAAGGCTGCCATCAACACGCTGATGCTGACGTCGGACTGGTGCGCCAAGAAGGATTTCAACTACGGCACGCTGGCGCCGCGACCGGGCGGGCGTGCGGTGCTGCGCGACGGCGAACGGTCGCGCACGCTGGAAACGCAGGGCTGGAACATGATGGTGCCGATCGGCGACACGGGCTGGCCGGACGACGCCCTCGTGCAATTCGACGCGGGTGCAGACGAGCGCGCGCCCGCGAGCACTACTCGAACTGCTGGCGAAACGCCGCGAACTGCGCCTTGAGTTCGTCGACTTCGCTGCGCAACGCGGCCACTTCCTGCTCCAGCTGCGCCACGCGGGCGCCCGTCGTACCGCCGGCCGCGCCGGCGGCTGCGCCAGCGCCCGCATCCACGCGCGCGACGTCGATAGCCCCGCCGAGCAATTGCCCGTAGCGGGATTCCTTCGTGCCGGGCGCCCGTTCGAGCCGGACGACGAGCGGTGGGTACTTGTCGATGAGGAATTGCAGCGCGCTTTCCACCTCGGCCACCGATTTGAAATCGTGCAGGCGGCCCGTGCGGCTGCGGATTTCGCCCGCCGTCTGCAGGCCGCGCAGCATCAGCACGGCCAGCACGGCGACCTTGTCCTGCTCGAGCGTCCACTTGATGCGCATGCGGTGCTCGTACTTGATGACGCGCGCGCCGGCCTGGGCGATGCCGTTCACGAGCTTGCGCTGCATGAGGCGCTGCAGGGTGTCGTGGACGACGTCTTCCGACAGCTGCATCACGGGGTCGCGGCTGGACAGCTGGTTGCAGCCGTTCATCACCGCATTCAGCGACATGGGGTAATTGTCGGGCGTCAGCGCCTCTTTTTCGGCGAGGACGCCCAGTACGCGGATTTCGTTGGGGTCGAGGTCGGATGCCGGGTCGAAGCTGCCCGGGATGTCGTCTTGCATCGGTGGTCCTTTAGTCTACGAGCCGGTTCAGTTGTGCCTGGTCGAGTTTATCACTCTCGTCGGGGGTATGGCAGCGGATGCCGGCCGCCTTCATCGTCGCGCACATGCGCTCGATCTGCTCGTCCTGCTGGGCCACGTGGTTGATCAGGTTGCGCAGTGCCTTCGATAGCGGATCGTCGCCGTTCGGCGTGACGCCGTACGCGGCGAACATCTGCGCGCTGCGCGTCTGATCTTCCTTGCGCACGATGTGGGCCGGGTTGCCGACGGCCGTCGCGCCGGCCGGAACCGCCTTGACGACGACGGCGTTCGAACCCACCTTCGCGTATTCGCCGACCGTGAACGCGCCGAGCACCTGCGCGCCGGCCCCCACGATCACGCCGCGCTCCAGCGTCGGATGGCGCTTCGTGCCCGCGACCAGGGTCGTGCCGCCCAGGGTGACGCCCTGGTAGATCGTGCAATCGTCGCCGACGACGGCCGTCTCGCCGATCACGACGCCGAAGCCGTGGTCGATGAAGACGCGCCGGCCGATCGTCGCCCCGGGGTGGATTTCGATGCCCGTGAGAACGCGCGCGAAATACGAGATGAACCTGCCCAGCCAGCGGAAGTTGGCGCGCCAACAAGCATGCGCCCAGCGGTGCATGACGACGGCATGCAGGCCCGGGTAGCAGGTGAGCACTTCCCATGCGTTACGTGCCGCAGGGTCGCGTTCGATGATGCTCTGGATATCTTCGCGCAGGTTGGAAAACATAGTCGTGATTCGTGCAAGTGAAGCAGCATGGTAGCTTATCCGCGCCGTACTTGCTTATGAGGGAATCAATTTTGGGGAGGCGGAATGCCGGCGGTCGGTGGGCACAAGGTGCCCGCCCTACGGCGGTGATGCATGTCGTAGGGTGGGCTCCCCGAGCCCACCTTCGCGAACCGGATTATTAACCTTCGCGCGCCAGGCGCTGGCGGCGGGCCTCGTACAGGCAGACGCCCGAGGCCACGGAGACGTTCAGGCTCTCGACCGAGCCGAACATGGGAATGGAAACGAGGATGTCGCAGGTCTCGCGGGTCAGGCGGCGCATGCCCTCGCCTTCCGAGCCCATCACGAGCGCCGTCGGGCCCGTGAAATCGCCTTCGTACAAACCCTTGTCGGCATCGTCGGACGTGCCGATCAGCCAGATGCCCCGCTCCTTCAGGTCGCGCATCGTGCGCGCCAGGTTCGTCACGGTGATGTAAGGCACGGTCTCGGCGGCACCGCTGGCGACCTTCGCCGCAGTCGCGTTCAGGCCGACGGAGCGGTCCTTCGGGGCGATGACGGCATGCGCGCCGACGCCGTCCGCCACGCGCAGGCAGGCACCCAGGTTGTGCGGGTCGGTGATGCCGTCCAGGATCAGCAGCAGCGGCGGCCCTTCCACGGCATCCAGCAACTCGTCCAGGTTGCGCGCCAGCGACAGCTGGCTCGCGAACGCGATCACGCCCTGGTGGCGGCGGGTGCCGACGATCTTGTCGAGGCGCTCGGCGTCGACGGGCATCACGCGCACGCCGGCCGATTTCGCGTTGGCGATCAGGTCCTGCATGCGGCGGTCCTGGCGGCCGGCATCGACGAAGATCTCTTCCACGCTGGCGGCCTCGTGGCGGAGGCGCGAGGTCACGGCGTGGAAGCCGAAAATCATTTTATTTTTCATGCGTTACTTCTTCTTCCTGGTTTTGGAGGCGCTCTTGGTGGGAGCGCTTTTATTCGCCGCGGTCTTCTTGGACGCGGTCTGGTTTGCCGCGGCCGCTTTTGCGGCCGGCGATCCATTCCTGTTGCCGCGTCGGCTGCGCGTCGGCGGCACGAACACGACGTCTTCTTCGCTCTCGTCGGTGGCACCGAACGTCGATGCGGCCGGCTCGGCCGGCGTCGCGCGGGCTTCCTGCTGCGACACCGGTACGGCGCTCCCCTTCGCCTTGCGGCGACGCGGCGGCTTCGGTTCGCGGGCGTCCAGCGCAGCGGCGCGGGCGCGTTCCAGCGGCGCCGGCGCTGCCTCGCTCGGCTGGGCCAGCACGAGATCGATCTTGCGCGATTCCAGGTCGACACGCGCGACCTGTACCGTCACACGGCCCGTCAGCTGGTACACCTGGCCCGTGCGTTCGCCGCGCAGTTCGTGGCGGGCTTCGTCGTACTGGAAGTAATCGGTCCCGAGACCCGTGACGTGCACGAGGCCTTCGACGAACAACTGGTCGAGCTGGACGAAGATGCCGAACGGCGTCACGCCCGAGATCACGCCCGTAAATTCCTCGCCGAGTTTGTCCTTCATGTAGTAGCACTTGAGCCAGTTCTCGACGTCGCGCGACGCCTCGTCGGCACGGCGTTCGTTGGCCGAGCAGTGCACGCCCAGCGCATCCCAGATCGTCAGGTCCTTCGGATCCTTCTGCTTGCCTTCGGCCTTGTCCTTCGTTGCCTGCTTGCGCACCGCTTTCGACACGGTCGTGTTCAGCTTGGACAGGTCGATGCCGGTCGGCTCGTACTTCTTCCCCTTCAGCACGGCCTTGATGGCGCGGTGCGTCAGCAGGTCGGGGTAGCGGCGGATCGGGCTCGTGAAGTGCGCATAGGCTTCGTACGCGAGGCCGAAGTGGCCGACGTTGTCCGGGCTGTAGACGGCCTGCTGCATCGAGCGCAGCAGCATGGTCTGCAGCAGGGTCGCGTCCGGACGCTCCTTGATGCGCGTCATCAGTTCGGCGTAATCGCGCGCCTGCGGCGTCGTGCCGCCGCCCAGGTTCAGGCCCACCTGCTTCAGGAAGGTGCGCAGCTGGTTCAGCTTTTCCTCGGTCGGCACGGCGTGGATGCGGAACGTGCTCGGCTGGTCGTGGCGGATCAGGAAGTCGGCGGCGCACACGTTGGCGGCCAGCATGCATTCCTCGATCAGGCGGTGCGCGTCGTTGCGCGTGCGCGGCAGGATCTTCTCGATCTTGCCCATCGCATTGCAGACGATATACGTTTCCGTCGTCTCGAAATCGATGGCGCCCCGCTCCTGGCGCGCCTTCAGCAGCGAGCGGAACACTTCGTTCAGGTTCAGCAGGTGCGGCACGATGCCGGGACGGCGGCCCGCTTCCGGTCCGCTCGTGTTGCCCAGGATAGCGGCGACCTCGTCATAGGTCAGGCGCGCCGCCGAATGCATCACGGCCGGATAGAACTGGTAGGCCTTCACTTCGCCGTCGGTCGTCACGACCATGTCGCACACGAGCGTGAGGCGGTCGACGGCCGGGTTCAGCGAGCACAGGCCGTTCGACAGCTTTTCCGGCAGCATCGGGATCACGCGGCGCGGGAAATACACGGACGTCGAACGCTCGATCGCGTCGCCATCCAGCGCATCGTTCGGCTTGACGTAGTGGCTGACGTCGGCAATGGCGACGAGCAGGCGGTAGCCCTTCGTGCGGCCGATCTTGACGGGTTCGCAGTAGACGGCATCGTCGAAGTCGCGCGCATCCGCGCCGTCGATGGTGACGAGCGGCACGTCGCGCAGGTCGACGCGGTCTGCCAGGTCGGCGTCGCGCACCTCGTTCGGCAATTTATTGGCCTGCTTGATGGCGGCCGGCGAAAAGATATGCGGCACGCCGAACTTGCGCACGGCGATCTCGATCTCCATGCCCGGGTCGTCCAGTTCGCCGAGTACTTCGACGATCCTGCCGGTGGGCTGGCGGAAGCGCGACGGCTGCTCGAGGAGTTCGACGCTGACGACCTGGCCGGCCTTGGCCTTGCCGGGCGCGCCGGACACGAGGATGTCCTGGCCGATGCGCTGGTCTTCCGGCGCGACGACCCAGACGCCGTTCTCGTTCAGGAGGCGGCCGATGACGTGGGTGTTGGCGCGTTCCGTGACTTCGACGATCGTGCCTTCGGCGCGGCCGCGGCGGTCGGTACCGACGACGCGGGCCAGCACGCGGTCGCCGTGCAGGACCTTCTGCATTTCCTTATCGGGCAGGAACAGGTCTTCACCGCCCTCGTCGGGGATGACGAAGCCGAAGCCGTCGCGGTGCGCGCTGATACGGCCGGAAATGAAACTCGAGTGGTCCGTGAGCGCATATTCGCCCGCCGGATTGGCGCGCAACTGGCCGTCGCGCTCCATCGCATTCAAGCGGCGCGACAGGACGCCTTCCGCTTCCGGGTTGACTTGCAGGGCTCGGGCCAGGGCGCCGCTGTCGAGCGGCCCCTTGGCCTCACGGAACACGCCGAGGATTTCCTCGCGGCTTGGGATGGTATGAGTTGGGTGCTTCAAATTTGTATTCTTTATCTTCTCAGTGGTGGCGCCGTCCGTTTGACAGCGCGGATCTCGTTACATTGACACGCAGGCACGCGTAGTGTAACGGAGGACCGGCAAATTCGCCTAACGTCGCCCGTGAACCGTGCAGGGAATGTCCGGTTCGGAGGGTCTTTGACATTTGCCATCCATCCGCTATACTCTCGGTCTCTTCGGAAACGGCCCAGCCGGAAACGAAGGCGCTGCGCAGGCGGTGCGCGCCAGGATCGAACGAAAGTTGGTCTAGCGCAAAACGGCAAAGCCTGATATCGTAGCGGAATTCGACGGCAACGTCGAGCAATGCAAGCAAAGCGGTCCAATGCCCACGTGGCGGAATTGGTAGACGCGCATGGTTCAGGTCCATGTGCCGCGAGGTGTGGGGGTTCGAGTCCCTCCGTGGGCACCAGCTGGCGAGCATTGATGGTTGTTTTGTATGCCCACGTGGCGGAATTGGTAGACGCGCATGGTTCAGGTCCATGTGCCGCGAGGTGTGGGGGTTCGAGTCCCTCCGTGGGCACCAGAAGCTACCGCTGTTGTTGTACGTTTTGATGTTTTGCATGCCCACGTGGCGGAATTGGTAGACGCGCATGGTTCAGGTCCATGTGCCGCGAGGTGTGGGGGTTCGAGTCCCTCCGTGGGCACCAAAAGCTACCGCTGTTGTTGTACGTTTGATGTTTTGCATGCCCACGTGGCGGAATTGGTAGACGCGCATGGTTCAGGTCCATGTGCCGCGAGGTGTGGGGGTTCGAGTCCCTCCGTGGGCACCAAAAGCTACCCGGTCTTCGAGACCACCAGGATACTGGCGCAAAACGCCGCAATCTTTGCAAAAGGATTGCGGCGTTTTGCGTTTCAGCGTTCGTCCGCGACCGATACCGGATCCAGATGCGCCGCCAGGAACGCGCCGATGCGCCGCTCGTATTCCTCGCGCGCGTACGCATGCAGGTTCACGTGCGCGGCGCCCTCCACCACCCACAACGCTTTCGGCTGCGCGGCGGCCTCGTACAACCGCTGCGTTTCGGCCAGGGTCGTGTGCAAATCGGCACTGCCGGACGCGATCAGCACCGGTGCCTTCACCTGTCCCACGAATTTGATCGGGTGCAGCGCATCCGGCTGGATCCCGAGACGCAGCGGCAGCTGCCACAGCAGCAGCACGGACAGCGGCCCGCCCACCGGCCCCAGCCGCATGCGCAAGCGGTTGGCGACGGCTTCCTCGATCGTCGGATACATCGATTCCAGCACAACGGCATCGACGGGAGGGCAATCGCGGCACAGCACGAGCGACGCCGCGCCGAGCGACACGCCGATCACGCCGATGCGCTGCCCCGGCGCCCGCCGCCGCAACTCCTCGAGCGCGGCCCGCACGCCATCCGCCTCGCGCAGGCCGAACGTGACGCAGGAGGCCGTGCTGGCGCCCTGGCCCGGCAAGTCGATCAGCAGGACGGCATAGCCCTGGCCGTTCAGGAAACGGGCGCGATCGGCCATGTCGCGGCGGTCGCCGTGGATCCCGTGCAGCAGCAGGACGGCGCCGCGGCCTCGCCCCGGCAGCCACGAACCGATGACGCGCTGGTCCGGGGCCGCGCGCAGCACCACGTCCTCGAAGCCCGGGCCGGCCAGCGCCACGGGCCGCGACTCGACCGCGATCAACTTCGAACCGATCGCCCACACGATGACGGCGCCCACCAGCAGGAGGGCGGCGAGTGCGAACAGGCAGGCGGAGAGCGGCAGGCGGAGCGGCATGCCAGCCATTAGACCGCAATGCCGGCCTCCGGTCCAGCCGGCTCGTTCAGTGGGCCGCCAGATCGTCGAGGATGGGGCAGTCGGAGCGGGCGTCGCCATGGCAGGAGCTGGCCAGCGTGGCGAGGGTCCGCTTCATCGCTTCCAGTTCCGCGATCTTGCGGTCCAGCGCGGCTATGTGTTCGAGCGCCAGGCGGCGCACGTCGGCGCTGGCCCGGTGCTTGTCGCGCCACAGCGCCAGCAGGTCCGCGATCTGGTCGAGCGAAAAACCCAGCGCGCGGCCGCGATGGATGAATTGCAGCATGCGCACGTCGTCGTCGCCATACAGCCGGTAGCCCGCCTCCGTGCGCCGCGCCGGCGGCAACAGGCCAATCGATTCGTAATGACGCACCATCTTCGCCGTCACGCCGGACGCCTTCGCCGCCTCGCCGATGTTGAAATATGTGTCGTTCATGGCGCCAGCATACACCTTCCCACGATGGGAAGCTCAAAGGGCCGCTTGACTTGTCGCGCCAAGCGGTTAAGCTCGGCGAACCATGAAGAAGACTGTCCTCATCCTGTTCGCCATCGCCCTGGCCGGCCCCGTCGTCCTGAACGCGGCCCCGGCGCCGTGGTATCACTGGCGCAGCAAGAGCACGGGCACGATCGTCTGCTCGCAGACGCCGCTCGGCGAAGGCTGGGCGCGCGCCGACGGGCCGTATCGTGACGCCCGTTGCGAAAAACCATTGCCTGCTAAATAATCCACCAGAGGAGCTTGCAACAAGAAGGTCGCCGTAGTCCCCTAACCGAGGAGAAATCGATGTTCAACAACCCCGAGCAATTCGCAAACGCCACCAAGACCCTGTTCGATCTGCAGATGCAGACCTTCAATGCCCTGGCCACCAAGGCCGTGCAGGGCGTCGAGCAGGTGGTGGCGCTGAACCTGGCGACCGCCAAGCAATCGATGGAAAACACGCTGGAGGCCAGCCGCCAGTTCAGCCAGGCACCGGACCCGAAGACGGCCATTGATGCCCTGCAGGCGCGCGTGCAGCCGGGCGTGACGGAAGCGACGGCCTATGGCGAACAGCTCAAGCAGATCATCGGCGACATCAAGAGCGAATTCGAGCAGGCCGCCGACACCCACCTGGCCGAAGCGAAGAACACGCTGTCCGCGCTGATCTACGACGTCACGCAAAACGTCAAGCCGGGCCAGGAAAACGCGGTGGAAATCATCAAGGCCGCGATCGAGAATGCGTTCAAGGGCTACGAGCAGGTGACGCAGTCGACACGCGATGCCATGCGCCGCGTCGAGGAGGAGGTCGCGCGCGCGACCGAGCGGTTGAAAGCCGCCCAGTCGCAAGCGCCCACGTCGCACTGAATCAGGACGGCCGCGGCCCGACGCCCAGCATCTCTTCGATCTGGGCGAACGCCGCGTCGTCCTTCACCACCGACCGCAGCCACACGTGCAGCGGTTGCTCGCCCCAGTGCGCGGCCTTGTCGGCCAGGTAGGCGACGGGGCTGTGCGGCTCCGTGCGCCGGAAATAATCCGCCACCGCGCGCAGCTGGGCCAGTGCCTGGGCGCGCGATTGCAACGGCCCTCCCGCCACCGGCGATTGCGCCGGCGCCGCGACGACGACATCGTCCGCGCCGGGGACCGGCACCGCCGCCTTCAATGCGGGCTTGATGAACAGGACGAGGCCCTCCAGTCCCGAGCGTGCGGCGCTGAAACTGGGACCGTCCGCACCGACGACCGCGTCGACACTCTTTTCCAGCCGGTCGAGCGCACCCGCGCAATGCTCGCATTCGCGCATCAGGTTCGCATAGAACGTTTGCGACGTGCGCTGGCGCGCGCCTTCCAGCTTCGCCAGCGAATCTCCGCCCTGCATGCGCGCGGCGTCGAAGTCGCGCTGGGCGTGGCCGTCCGCGCCGTCGGTGAGCGGCACGGCGCGCAGCCACGGCGCGATGCGCGCCGCCAGCCAGGACAGGTTGCCGATGCGGCGCTCGACGCCGTCCTCGTCCGGCAGCGGATGCAGGCCGTCCCAGTAACGCTCGCACAGCATGGCGATCAGCAGCAGGCTGTCGGCCAGCGCGCGCACGCCGGCCGTCTGCACGCTGGCCTCGGCCAGCCACACGGCCAGCTGCAGGTCCTTGCTGCGCTGTTCGATCAGCCGGACACACTCCCGGCCCACGAACTTCCAATCCGCCTCCTTGAGTTCCGTGACCCAGGCGCCCTGCTCCAGCGACGGATCGTCGGCCTGGCGCGCACGCACGATGGCGTCGATCTCGCTGGAAAACGCGAGGTCGTCGCCGCAGGGCTTGTCCGCGCTGACGGGCGCGAGCAGCCGTTCCAGGTTCAGCATGGTGCCCTCCTCACGCCGGTTCGACGGCATATTTGATCTTGCCCGCCTTCGTGGCGCCGACCTTCACCTTGCCGATCGCGCCGCCTTCCGCCATGCGCGCCAGCACGGCATCCGCGATCTCGGGCAGCAGCGTGCCGTTCAGGATCGTGTCGACATTGCGCGCGCCCGAATCGACCTCCGTGCAGCGCGCCAGCACGGCCGCCACGAGCGCATCGTCGTATTCGAAGCGGGCGTTGTGGTTGACGGCCACACGCTGCTTGATGCGGTCCAGCTTCAACCGGATGATGTTGGCGAGGACGGCGTCGTCGATCGGATAGAACGGCACCACCGTCAGGCGGCCCAGGAACGCGGGCTTGAAATGCTTCATGAGGGCGGGCCGGATCAGTTCCGCCAGCTGGTCCGGCGTGGGCCGCTCGTTCGGCGCCTTGTTCAGGCAGGCCTGCATGATCTGGCTCGACGCCGTGTTCGACGTCAGGATGATGATCGTGTTGCGGAAGTCGATCTGGCGGCCCTCCGCGTCGTCCAGCACACCCTTGTCGAAGACCTGGAAGAACAGCTCGAGCACGTCGGCATGCGCCTTCTCGACTTCATCGAGCAGCACGACGCTGTACGGATTGCGCCGCACGGCTTCCGTCAGCACGCCGCCCTCGCCATAGCCGACATAACCCGGCGGCGAGCCTTTCAGGCCGGAGACGCTGTGCGCTTCCTGGTATTCGCTCATGTTGATGGTGACGAGTTTCCGTTCGCCGCCGTACAGCAGGTCCGCGAGCGCGAGCGCCGTCTCGGTCTTGCCGACCCCGGACGTGCCGACGAACAGGAACACGCCCTTCGGCTTGTTCGGATCCTCCAGGTTCGAACGCGCCGTGCGCACGCGCTGGGCGACGATCCCGCTCGCGTGGCCCTGGCCGAGTATCCGCTCGTCCAACAGGCCCTGCAGATTCATCACGGTGCGGATCTCGTCCTTCACCATGCGCCCGAGCGGGATCCCGGTCCACGCGGCGACGATGGCGGCCACCGTCTGGCCGTCGACCTGCACGGGCACGAGCGGCGTCTCGCCCTGCAGCGCATGCAGCTCCGCGATCTTCGCGCGCAGCGCGGGACTGTCGCCCTGCCCCGCTTCCAGCCGCGCGCGCATCGCGTGGATCTCGGCGCACAACGCCTGCTCGGCATCCCAGCGCGCGCGCAGGCGGTCCTGTTCTTCCAGCGCCTGGGCGCGCTCGGCGTGCAGCGCGGCCAGCGCGGTGCCGTGGTCCGCGCCCGCGCTTTCCTCGCGCACGAGCGCCTGGATGCGCGCGTCCAGGCGCTCCACCGCGCGCGCGCAATCCTCCAGCACGGCGGGCGTCGCCTTCTGCCCCAGCGCGACCTTGGCGCAGGCCGTATCGAGCACGCTGACGGCCTTGTCCGGAAGCTGGCGCCCGCTGATGTAGCGGTGCGACAGCCGGACGGCTTCCACGATCGCCTCGTCGTAGATGCGCACGCCGAAGTGCGCCTCCATCAGCGGCGCCATCGCGCGCAGCATCGCACTCGCCGTCTCCTCGTTCGGCTCCTCGACCTGCACGACCTGGAACCGGCGCGCCAGCGCGGCATCCTTCTCGAAGTATTTCTTGTACTCGCTCCACGTCGTGGCGGCCACGGTACGCAGCTCGCCCCGCGCCAGCGCAGGCTTCAGCAGGTTGGCCGCGTCGTTCTGGCCGGCCGTGCCGCCCGCGCCGATCATCGTGTGCGCCTCGTCGATGAACAGGATGATCGGATGCAGGCTTTTCTTCACCTCGTCGATCACGTTCTTCAGGCGGTTCTCGAACTCGCCCTTGACACTGGCGCCGGCCTGCAGCAGGCCCAGGTCCAGCGTGTGGATCTCGACGCCGCGCAGGACATCGGGCACGTCGCCCCGCGCGATGCGCAGCGCGAGGCCTTCGACGACGGCCGTCTTGCCCACGCCCGCCTCGCCCGTCAGGATCGGATTGTTCTGGCGCCGGCGCATCAGGATGTCGATCACTTGCCGGATCTCGGCATCGCGCCCGATCACGGGATCGAGCTTGCCCTCGCGCGCGCGCGCCGTGAGGCAGGCCGTGTACTGGTCGAGCGCGGGCGTCTTGCCGGGCGCGCTCGCCTGCAGTTCGGTGACTGGGTCCGCGGACGGCGCCGGGGTGGCGGCCAGCACGGCCGGCGCTTCGTCGGAGCCGTGCGTCAGCTTGTCGAAATCGTGTTTCAGGCGGTCGAGCGGGAAGCCGGCGAAGTGGCGCGATGCGCGCTGGGCCAGTTGCGCGAGGCCCGGCTCCGTCAGCAGCGCGAGCAGCAGGTGGCCGCTGCGGATGTGCTGCGGCTGGCCCGATGCACCAAGTGACGCGATCAGCCACGCATGCTCGAACAGCACGGGCAAATGGCGCGAGAACACGGGCGTGCGCGCGCTGCCCGACGGCAGGCGCTCCACTTCCTTGCGCAGATCGGATTCGAGGCCGGCCAGGCTGACGTCGGCCGCGCGCGCCACCACCACGAGGTCGCTCCCGGGCTGCTCCAGCAGCGCGAGGAACAGGTGCTCGATATCGACTTCGTACTGGCCGAGCCCCACGCAGATGCCGGCCGCGCGCGTGGCGGCCGAGCGCGTGACGTCGTTCAGCTTGGCGATCAGGGTCTTCAGGTTGATGTCCATGTCGAGGTCCTTTGTGGAGTTGACGCGGCAGCCTTGCAGATCGCGTAGTTCAGCGAGGACGGCTGCAGCACGGCGTTGAAGTTGACGGGAACGACAGCCGCGCCGGGGCCGGCGTGCAGGGTCGCGTTGATCACGAAATTCAGGTGGTTGACGCCGCCCTGCTCCGAAGCCAGGGCCGCGCTGACGTTTTTCAGGCGCGGCTCGTGGCGCTCGATGGCGTCCTTCAGGCAGGCGCAGATCGCGGCCCGGTCCTCGCTGCTCGACAGGCAAAACGCGGCGAAGTCGGTCAGGCCATAGTTCAGGACCGAGGCGCGCGCCAGCGGCCAGGCGTCGAATGCTCCGGGCGGCAGGCCGGCGCGGGCATTCAGCAGCGCTTCCAGGTCGCGCGCGATGCTGTCCCTGAGCTGCTCGCCCGCTGGTCGGCCGGGGTGGGCCCGCTCGCCCATCAGGCGCTCGAGCAGGCCGGGAAGATAGGCGGTCATCGCGGCTCCCGTACAAAGACGCAGTAAAAAAACCGCGGCCCGGGGGCCGCGGAAGACGCGGGGTAAGTCAGGAATGCCTGTTCAGACGACCCGGTTGGTGGCGAGATCCCAGCCGCCCGACGTGTTGCCGCCGGCGCCGCCGCCGATCTTCTGCTGGGTGTACTTCCATTTGATCTTCGAGAATTTCAGGCCGACTTTCTCGTGCAGGAAATCGCCTTCCGCGACCGTCGGCTTGACGGAGCCGATCAGCACGTTCTCGATCTCGATCTCGAAGTACTTGACGCGTTCGCCCTGCCCGTCGGCGCGCATGAATTCGAATTTCGCCTTCGGGATCGTCTTGCCCGACGAGCAGGTCTGCAGCAGCAGCGGCGAAGACAGGTCGGCCAGCTTGGCGATCTCGATCTCCTCGTGCTCGCAGCGCTCGGCCGTATGGCCGCCACCCGTCGACGCCGTGGCGGACTTCGGCTGGGTCACGCCCCAGTTGACCGCCTTGCACTCGATCCAGTCCTTGTGCTTGTCGTCGGCCGATTCGCCCTTGATGCCGTCGATTTGCAGGTATACGTCAATTGCCATGTTCTACTCCAGTTCAGGTTGTTGAAAAAATCAGTTCTTGGTCGATTGCGGCAACTCCGCGACCAATCGGAGCGAAACGGACAATTCGTCGAGCTGGAAATGGGGCCGCAGGAACGACACGGCCCGGTACACGCCCGGCCGCCCGGGCACCTCGGCCACCTGTACGCTCGCCTCGCGCAGCGGGAATTGCGCCTTCTGTTCCTGGCTCGCGTTGTCGTCCAGGAGGACGTATTGCGTCAGCCAGCGGTTCAGGTAATCCTCGACGTTCGATGCGGCGGCGAAGCTGCCGATCTTGTCGCGCATCATGGCCTTCATGTAGTGGGCGATGCGCGACACGGCGAAGATGTATTGCAGCTGCGACGACAGCAGCGCGTTGGCATTGGCCGCCTCGTTCGCGTACTTGCGCGCCTTCTGCGCCGACTGCGCGCCGAAGAACGCCGCGTACGACGTGTTCTTGCAGTGCACGAGCGAGATGAAGCCCAGGTCCGACAATTCCTTCTCGCGCCGGTCCGTGATCGCCAGCTCGGTCGGGCATTTCAGCGCGATCTCGCCCTCGTCCGTCTTGAACGTGTGCGTGGGCAGGTTTTCCACGAGGCCGCCGCCTTCGACGCCGCGGATCGCGGCGCACCAGCCATAATCCTCGAAGGCCTTGGTCAGCTTGGTCGCGAAGGCATACGCGGCGTTGCACCACAGGTATTTCTGGTGGTCGGTGCCGTCCACGTCCTCGACGTAGTTGAAGCCTTCCGTGGCGGTGCCGTCGGCCGGGTTGTATGGCAGGCGGCCCAGGAAGCGCGGCAACGTGAGGCCGACGTAGCGCGCGTCTTCCGATTCGCGGAACGCCTTCCATTTCGCGTATTCGACGGTATCGAACACCTTGGCCAGGTCGCGCGGCTTGCCCAGGTCGCCGAAGCTCTCGATACCGAACAGTTCCGGCCCGGCGGACGTGATGAACGGCGCATGACTGGCCGCGGCCACGTGCGACATCTGCTCGAGAAAATAGATGTCCTCGGGCTGGCGCGTGATCTCGAAGTCGCCGATCAGGGTGCCGTACGGCGCGCCGCCGAAGCTGCCGAATTCTTCTTCGTAGACTTTCTTGAACAGCGTGCTCTGGTCGAATTCCAGCGCCGACTGGAAGTCCTTCACCAGCTCGCGCTTGCTCGCATTGAGCATGCGCACCTGCAGGCCGTTGCTCGTCGCCGTGTTCTGGACGAGGTAGTGCAGTCCGGTCCAGCTGCGTTCCAGCTTCTGGAATTCGGGCGCGTGCATGATCGCGGACAACTGGGCCGAGATCATCCGGTCCAGCTCCGCCAGGCGCGCATCGATCGTGGCCGACAGATTCGTCGACACGACCATCGTGCCCTCCATCACCTGGCTGACGAGCTCGGAGATGATGTCGCGCGCCCGTTCGTGTTCGCTGCTCGATTTCGCCACCCGGCTCTGTTCCACGATCTGGTCGAGCAGGGACATGTTCAGTTCAGGCGCCGCTGCCTGCGCCACGTTCGCCGTATCGAGGATCGCGCTCATGCTTCCTCCTTGCCGCCCTTGCCGCTTTTGCCGCCTTTGCGGAGACTGCCGAGTTTTTCCGTATTCGACAGCACGTCGCTGAGCAGATCTTCCAATTTGTCGTTGCCGGCCAGCTTGTTGCGCAGGTCGGCCAGCTTGCCGCGCGCCTCCAGCAGGCCCTTCAACGGTGCCACCTGCTGCACGACGGCCTCGGGACGGAAGTCGTCCATCTGCTTGAACTGCAGCTGCACGGCGAATTCGCCGCCTTCCGGCGACAGATGGTTCTCCACGCGGAAGCTCGTCGCGGGGGCCACGCCGCCCAGCACTTCGTCGAAATTGTCGGCGTCGACGTTGACGAAGTTGCGGTCCTTGAGGCGCTTCTTCGCTGCCTCCGGATCTGCACCGAAGTCGCCCAGCACGCCGACCACGAACGGCAATTCCTTGTTTTCGATCGAATCGCCGATCTCGACGTCGTACGTCATCTGCACGCGCGGCGCGCGCACCTTCTGCAGGCGTTTCTGCACGCTTTCATTCTTTGCCATGTCGACTCCAGTGGGCTGTGGACGGATTATTTGAGCGCGCCGAACGGATCGCTCGATGCGGTGGTACGGGCAGTGGACGCGGCACCGACGGCCTTCTTGATCGTCTCCTTCACGCGCGGCGCCACGGGACGGTTGTTCGGCACCAGAACGTCTTCGTTGAGGCTCGTGCGCAGCAGCTTGGCCAGGTCCTGCGCCTCCGTGCGGACGTTGCCGGTGAGGTTGTTTTTCTGGCTCAGGTCGGACAGCGCCTTGCTCGTCACGCGCAGGCCGCTGACGGCGACGATGCTGTTGGCCAGCGTATCGTCCGGGTCGCGCTCGAGCGCTTCCAGCGCGTCGACGATCGCCTCGCCATAGTTGGTACTGTCGAAATGCATCTGGGCCATGCGCACCCACGGCGTCTTGTCGGTCGGGAAGGCGGTGCCGGCATTCTTCAGGATCGCGTAGGCCTTGTCGTTCTGGCCCGCGAGCACGGCGGCATCCACTTCGGCCATCGCGCTCGCCATCGTCGGCGCCGCCCTGGCCGCATGGCTTGCTGCCGGCGCGGTACTGGCACAGGCCGACAACAACATGACACATGTGATGGGCACCGCCGCAAGCGGCATCAGGCGTTCGAAAGTCATCTGGCTCTCCCGGGTTGAAATCAGACGCCATTATTGGTGAACGGTTTCTCGGGAGAATTGCGTGCCATCAACGCAGGTTTGCCGCCGCATTGCGCCGCGTCGAAGAGGCTGTTGCGCGGGTATTGCGCCTGCTCAGGGTGCATGGCGGGCGATCCCGTTAAATCGTCGTGTTCTCTTTATCAGATGCAAGGAGCAACGATGAAACGAACGTGGATCGTGTTGTGCGCCGCCGGTCTGCTCGGCGGTTGTGCCGGCGGCACGCTCGGGCTGCGCAAGCCGGCGCCCGTACCGGAATCCCAGCAGCCACCGCGCAGCGTCGTCATGCACCTGCATGCGGCGCCGCGTTTGAACGTCGACGCGCGCGGCCAGTCGCTGGCGCTGCTCGTCAAGATCTACAAGCTGCGCCAGCGCGGCGCGTTCGACCAGGCGCCCTACGCTGCGTTCCTGTCGCCGCAGACGGAGCGCGAGGCCCTCGGCGCCGACCTCGTCGAGGCCAGGGAAGTCACATTGGTGCCGGGCCAGCGCCTCGACATCACCGACAGGCTCGCGCGCGACACGCCCTGGCTCGGCGTCGCCGCCCTGTTTCACGCGCCGTCAGGCAATGCCTGGCGCGCCGTCATCCCGGCCGCGGATGCCGAAGGCGCCGGCGTGACCATCGGCCTGCATGCCTGTGCGTTGTCGGCCGGAAATGCCGCCAAGCCTTTGTCTCTTGTCCACTGTCAATAAGCCCCGCAACGTTTCCAGCAAGCTAGAGATTTGCGAAGGGAGGCTCATGAACATTCCGGCGAAGGTTTTATGGGGCGAAGGGCTGTTCCTGCGTCCCCAGCACTTCCAGCAACAGGACCGCTACCATGAAGCGCGCCTGAACGAGACAGCCAGCGCCCTGCATCCCTATTGCTGGGGCGTGCGCCGGCTGGCCATCGATGCCGACGCCCTCAAGGCGGACACGTTGCGCGTGACCGAACTGGCGCTGATCTTCCCGGACGGCGACCTCGTGCGCGCACCGGACCAGGATCCGCTGCCGCCCCAGGTTCACCTCGACGAGCTGCCGCCCGACGTCCAGACGATCACGTTTCACGCGGCCCTGCCCGTGTTGAAGCCGCACGGCGACAATTGTGCCGAGCGGGGCGCGACCCGGCCCGACGCCCGTTTCGGCCAGCGCGAGCACGACACGCAAGACCTCTTCAGCCAGGCCGCGCCTGCCCCGGTGGCCTACCTGACCCGCGCGATGCGGCTCGTGTCCGAGCTCGATGCGCTCGACGCCTACGACAGCTTTCCGCTCGTGCGCCTGCAGCGCGTGGCGACGGGCGGCTTCGAGATCGACCAGGCATTCACGCCGCCCAGCCTGTCCATCGCGGGCGCACAAGGCCTGCACGGGCGCCTCGTGCGCCTGATGGAAAAACTGCTCGCCAAGGTGAATGCGCTGTACGGCCATTACCGCGAACCGGGCCGCCACGTCGTCGAACTGCGCGGCGGCGACGTCGCGTCGTTCTGGCTGCTGCACACGGTCAGCACCGGCTACGCGGCGCTGACGCATTACCTCGCCCACCGGGAACTGCATCCGGAGCGCCTGTTCCAGGAGCTCCTGTCGCTGGCCGGCGGGCTGATGACGTTTTCGCGCACGGCCCGGCTGGAAGACCTGCCGGTCTATGCCCACCAGGATCCCGGACCGGCCTTCGCCCGCCTGGACGGCATCCTGCGCGAACTGCTCGACACCGTGATCTCGTCGCGCTACTTCGCGATCGCGCTGTCGAACGACCGTCCCTCGTACCACCTGGGCGCGCTCGACTCCGGCAAGATCAATGTCCAGACGACCTTGTACCTGGGCGTGGCCGCCGACCTGCCGGCGCTGCAGCTCGTCGACATCGTCCCGCTGCGCTTCAAGATCGGCGCCCCCGAAGACGTCGACAAGCTGGTACTGACCGCCATGCCCGGCGTGAAGCTGGCGCATGCGGCCCAGGTGCCCAGCGCGCTCCCCGTACGCCCGGACATGGTGTATTTCGTACTCGACAACCGCGGCGTGCTGTACGACAGCATGCTCAAGGCGCAGGCCATCTCGATCTATGTCCCGAACGGTATCCGTGACCTCAAACTCGAACTGATTGCGATCGCAGCATGAACCATCCCGTCGAACGGCGCACCGCGCCCTCCCCACGCGGCGCCGCCGGCACCGCCCCCGCCTCCCTCGTCGACCTGATGTACGAGGGTTTCTATGCCCTGTTCCTTCTGAAAAGCGGTTGCGGCCCGCAGGAGCAGGCCGCGTTCGCCGACCGCATGACGGGCTTCCTCGGCGAAGTCGATCGCAGCGCCAAGGCCCTCGGCATTCCGGCCGACGACGTGACGGCCGCCAAATATGCGTTCTGTGCGGCCGTCGACGAGATCATCCTCGGTTCCGAGTACGCCATCCGCGAAGCGTGGGAAACCCGTCCGCTGCAGCTGCGCCTGTTCGGCGACCAGCTCGCCGGCGAACATTTTTTCCAGCGCCTGGAAGACTTGCGCGCCAAGGGCAGCGCGCACCTGCAGGCGCTCGAGGTGTATCACCTGTGCCTGCTCCTCGGCTTCCAGGGCCGCTTCGCACTGGACGGCCGCGACAAGCTGAACTACCTGACGGCACGCCTGGGCGACGAAATCGCCCGCATGCGCGGCAAGAGCCGCACGTTCGCACCGCATGCGGAACGACCCGACCAGATCGCCCACAAGCTTGGGAGCGACACGTCGCTGTGGGTCCTGTGCGGCGTGTTTGCGCTGGCCGGCCTGGGCGCCTACCTGGGCTATCGCAGTGCGCTTGGGCGCGAGACCGATCGCGCGCTCGCCAGCTACAACGACCTCGTCAAGCTGCCGCCGCGGTCGGCCAATGTGACGATCACGCTACCGTGACGTGCCGGTGCGCGAACGCCTGCGTGACGAGCGCGACGGCCGCGTCGACGCCATGCTCGTGCTTCATCGCACCGGCGATGTCCGCGGCCCGCGCCGCCATCTCAGGTGACGCCAGCACGTGACGGAGCCGACTCGCCAGTGCCGGCGCCGTGACCTTGCGGCGCCTGGCCGGCCGGCCCGCGATGCCCAGGCGGCGCAGCTCCCTGCCCCAATGCTCCTGCTCACTGATGTTGGCGACGACGACCGACGGCTTCGCCGCGCGCATGACCGACTGCGTCGTTCCCGCGCCGCCGTGGTGCACGACGGCGTGGCAATGCGGGAAGATGGCGTGGTGCGGGGCTGCGGCGATGTATAGGATGTCGCCGTCGGACTGGAAGCCGCACGCCGCCGCGGAGGGTGCCTGGACAATGGCGCGGCATCCGGCCTGGCGCGCCGCGTCCGTCAGCAGACGCAAGGCTTTCGCCTGTCCCGTCGGGTCGCGCGGCATCCAGCTGCCGAACGTCATGTAGACAGGTGCGTCACCGGCCACGAGGAATCCGGCCGGGCCGGGCGGGATGTCCCCTTCCATCGCCAGGTTCAGCGTATCGAGGAAACCGCAGACGCGGACGGACTGGGGCCAGTCCGTCTGCGCGCGGCAGATCGTGGCACTGACTGCGGCCAGTGTCAGGTGGTGCGACAACCAGACCTGCGTGACGACGTCCCGCACCGGCGGCAACCCAAGCCGGCTGCGCAACCGGTCGGGATAATGCTTCAACGTGCGGTTGAGCAGCGTGCGGGTCAGCCACCAGAGCACGCGGTGGATGTATTTGCCGGCGCGAGACCCGGTCAATGGATGGTCGAAGTCGCTGGGGATCGCCGCGTGCGACAGCAAGACGCTGACATACGGCCGTCCCGCCGCCTCCGCCGCGGTCTGTAACGGGTGCATGAAGTAATGGCCGACCAGCACGTCGGACTCGGCGCACAGGCGGCGCGCGGCGTCGAACATGGCGTCTTCGACCGGGTCCAGGCACAACCGCAGGATGTGGCCATCTGCGTCATCGGATTGCGGATGGCGTACGCCGTCCGGCCGACGGTTTCCTGCTGTTCCGGTGTGAGCACGGGCGACGCCACCACGCTGATCTTCACCCCGTTCGCCGACGTCACGCTTTCGTAAGCACCACTGTCGACACAGGTAATCACGAGGTGCACGTCATTGCCCGCCGCCTGCAGGCCCTCCGCGAGCGCCAGGAAGGGCCGGATGTCGCCATGGCTGCCCCACTTTGCATGCCGATTTTCATACGCCCTATTGCAAGGATATTAACCTTGCAAATATACAATAAAAGTACGTGGGCGATTATTGGACGACCTTGAATTCGATGCGGCGGTTGCGTGCGCGTCCCTCCGGCGTACGGTTGTCGGCCACGGGCCGATCCGGGCCTTCGCCGGACACGGCGACCATGTCGGGCTTGACGCCGCGTCCGACGACGTACGCCTTGACGGCCTCCGCGCGCGCCTGGCTGAGCGATAAATTGCCCGCGCGCGAACCGGCATTATCCGTATGACCGATGACTTCGACCCGCTTGTCCTTCAGGCGCAACAGCGCCACGCTCATCTGGTCGAGAATGGCCTTGCCGGAATCCGTCAATGTGGCCTGGCCCGATTCGAATTCGATGATGCGGTTGGCGAGCGCCGCATCCAGCATGCCCTGCTCCGTCGCCGCCACGCGCAGGCCGTTGTTGACCGTGTAGCCCGGATCGAGGGCGAGCGCGATGTCGCTCGCGATCTGCGTGCGCTGGGCTTCGCTCGCGACGTCGCCGCGCAGGCTGACGCTCGTGCCGTCGACCTGCAGCTGGCCGCGGCTGATCAGCTTCAGGTTCGGGCCGATCAGCTTGCCGACATGGTCGTTCCAGTTCGCCGGCATCGACACCCGGCCGACCGCGAGCTGGTCCACGATCCGGTCCGCGCCGTACACCGCGCGCAGGCGGGCCAGCAGGGCGGCCTTGCTCGCGTCGTCGGCGACCGTGCCGGACACGACGATGGGTGCCGTGGCCTGGGCCTGGACCTGCGTCTGCGTCTGCGCGCTGACGGGCACGCTTGTGACGGCCGCAATGGCCGCGTAAAGGATCAATGTCTTCGGCA
Organism: Massilia sp. GER05; assembly: GCF_052056005.1. Lineage (NCBI taxonomy): Bacteria > Pseudomonadati > Pseudomonadota > Betaproteobacteria > Burkholderiales > Oxalobacteraceae > Massilia > Massilia sp. GER05. The sequence continues at coordinate 5,718,105 of NZ_CP178858.1, forward strand.
TCACGGCGCGGCTCCGATAAAGGTTTTCAGGAACAGTTCGTGCGCGAGCCGCAGGGGCAACGCCGGCTGCTCGAGGTAGCTGGCCAGCGCACGCACGTCGACGTCCAGGCCGAGCTGCTCGTCGATCCAGGCATTGTCCGCGAGGTGCACCTGCTGGTCGGCGGCGACGATCGGATCGATCAGGGCATGCAGCGTACCGGCCGCCGCCCCGCCGAAGCCGACGACGAGCGCCGGATGCTCGCGCACGCGGGTGACGAACAGCACGAGGTCGAAGCCGCTGCGCCGGATGAACGGCAGCACCAGTTCCAGCCAGAAGGCGGCCGCCGCATAACGTTGGGAACCTTCACGCGGCAGCGGCAGCACGAGGCTCTTGTGCAGGCTGGCGGGACGGCTGCGCATCACGGGCTGCAGCAGCAGGCCGAGCCCGAGGATCATCCGGTTGACCTCCAGTTCCAGCTGCGCCGTCAGTTCGCCTACGGTGGACAGGGCCAGATAGCTGTCCACCGCGACGTCGTGTTCGCCCAACGCCACGGGTGCGTCCGCGATCGCCTGCAGGTGGGCGCTCGGGTCGGTGCTGCCCAGTATTTGCGACGCCATGCCCTCGAGGTAATCCCACAACGGCGCGAACGCGAGCGGGCAGCGCGCGACGAAGCCGGCGGGGTCGGGCAGGTCGACGGTCCGCATCATCAGGAACGGGAAGCGCCGCCCCGAGCGGTCGTGGCTGGCGACGAGGTGGCCGGCGACGGCATGGCGCCGGTCCGGCCCCACGAATGCGAAGCTGGCCGGGGCCATCGCATCGTAATTCAGCTTCCAGCGCGCATCGGACGGCAGCCGCGTCATGACCTGCGCGATCCAGTCGTCCAGCATGCCGATCACGGGTTGGTCGTCGGCCAGCTTCACGAAGTCGCTGTGCGCCGGGATCTTGCCGAAATAGCCGATGCGGCTCACGGCGGGCGCGCGCTGGGCGGCCCGGTTCGGGACGCGGTTCACTGCGCCGCTCCTGCAAGCGTCGGGCCGGTGCCGCTGGCGCCGACCGCACCTGCGCGGCCGACGATGGCGTCGGGCAGGCGCAGGCCGCGGAAGCCCTGGCCGGCCTGGGCGTTCCCGGCGGACGTGTCCGTGCTGCTGACGCGCTTCAGGTTGACGGCCACCGAGACGTTGCCTGCATTCCAGCGCAGTTCGTGCGTACCCGCATCGAGGCGCTTCTTGGCCGCCGCCTCGATCATCTTCTGCAGCCCGAACTCGCCCGCCTCGTTGAACAGTTCGACCGTGCGGCCGTCGAACGTCACGGCGCTGATCTTCGCACCGCTGCTGCCCTGCGGGCCGGGATGCACCATGTTGACCCAGGCCGGCGGCGTGTTCCGGTAGCGCAGTTGCTGGCCGTCGATCTCGATCGTGTATTCGGTGACGCCGGGCGCGGTCAGCGGCAGCAGCTGGAATACGGTCTGCGGGCCGCCGCCGGCCGCCACGCCATTGGCCGATAACGGCGCCACCCAGCCGGGGAAGCCACTGACCGCCTGCGGCGCCAGCGTGATGCCGATGTCGGCCCAGGTGCGGCTGCTGAGCACGTCGCCGCGGCGCACGACCAGCGGCCCCATCGTCGTGCCCACGAATTTGGCGACGACGCCGTCCGGACCGAACACCTGGCCGATCTCGGCCGGCGTGGCCTGGATCTGGGCCGACGGCGCGAACGGATACTTGGCCGCCAGCGTCTTCTGGAACGGCTCGACGACCTGGGCCTGCCACGTCTTGTTGATCTCCGATTCCGAGGGCAGCACGATCATCGCGAACGTCTGCACGAGCGGCCGCACGAGAAGCGGGCGCAGCATCTGCTTCTGGGTATCCGTCATCCCCGTCAGCATCTGTTCGTCGACGTACTTCAGTGCATCGGCCAGCTCGGAACCAGTGCCCTCCAGCGTCTGCTGCATCAGCTGCCTGGCGCCGGGGCCGGGATCGCCCTGGTTCTTCAACTGGTTCAGGCGGCTGCGCAGCTTCGACAACGCATCGAGGTAGCCGGTCATCAGCGACGCATCTTTTTCCTTGACGCCGACCAGGCGCGCGACGCCGGCGAATTCGCGGCCGACCGGGCCGGCCGCCTGCACGCCTCCCACCGGCAGCGGACCCATCGCATCGGCCACCTGGCGCGCCTCGCTCGGTGCCTGCCGCAGCACCACTTCGCGGAACCAGCCTGCGAGCCCCCGCTTGAGCTTGACGGTGTCGACGCGGGCTTGCGTGGGGTCGTCCCAGGACGTTTGTTCGTGGACAGTCTTGAGCACTTTCGCCAAGGGCGACGTCAACGGATCGCCGAGGCGGTTCATCGCCTGCACGCTGGCGTCGAAACCATTGAGGTCGGCGATCGTCACGCCCTGCACGAACTTGCTCCATTCGCGCGCATAGTCGGTCTTGTACATCTCGACGAGGGCTTTCTGGATCTGCTCCGGGCTGCCCTCCAGCGTGAGATCGTCCTTGGCGACGCTTTTCAATACCCAGTCGCTGCTCTGCAGTTCGCGCATCGACGCTTCGCGGATCGCGCCCTGCACGAATTTTTCCCACGCGTCGCGGGTGTACGCGCCGCCGACGGCGTAACTGCCGACGACCAGCGCCTGGTCCTGTTCACCGACGATGCGGGCCACCGTCACGCCCGGGAACCGCGTCGAGGCGCGGGTGCGGATATCGGCATACACGCGCTCGCGCGCGGGCGTGCCGCGCACGACGCGGCGCAGGTTCTCGCGAGCGGTGTCGAGCAGGCTGAGCTTGGGTGTGATTTGGGGCCACGCCTGGTCGTCGATATGGGCCAGCACGAAGGTCAACTGGCGCTCGGCGCTGCGGATCATCTGCTCGCGCGGCATCGTGCCCCGGTTCGCTTCCAGCCAGCCGCGCCAGAAGCGCGTCAGCTGGTCGTTCAGATGACCGGGTTCGGCATGGCTCTTGTCCGCCAGCATCAGGTAAGTCTTGAGTGCGTTATAGGCGTCGCCGACGTTCGTGGCCGATACGTCCTGGTAGGGCTGGCCGGGTTTGGCGGCCGGCGTCGCCCGCACGGTCGGGTCGAGCTGCGAGGCGTTCGCGTTCATCTCCGTCAACAGGTTCTCCAGCGCCCCCGCCACCGGCTGCACCATGACTTCGCGCACGCCGGCGAAATACTCGTCGCGCAGCTTGCGCTCCAGCGCCTCGCCCTGGTACAGGCCGAATGCCAGCGCCCACGGACGGTCCTGGCGATACTTGTCGAGCTGCTCGATACGGTCCTGCAGGATGTCGAGCCCTTCCAGCCGCGACTGCAGATCGGTCCGGCCAGCCTGCAGCTTCATGACCTTGTCCAGGTCGGCCCTGACGTTCGCGACCAGCTGCCGGTTCCCCATGTACGACCAGCTCCAGCCGCCCAGCGCACAGCCGAGCAGCAGGGTGGCGGCGAAGAACGCGCCGATCTTCACGCGTGTGGCGGCCGGGCTCGTATAGCGCTTGACCAGGTCGCGGTCGGCGAAGATCACCTTGCGGAACAGCTGCAGCAGGAAAAAGCCCGACTGCTCCGCGCCGGGCGCGGCGTCGTCGCCCGCTTTCTCGCCCAACGGGCGCAGCTGCAGGTCGAACCGTCCCGCGACGCGCCGTGCCGACTGGTTCTCCACGCTGCCCTCCTGCAGGGCGCTGGTGAAATAAAAGCCGCGGAACACGGGTTTGAACTGCCACGTGTTTTCCTCGAACAGCGTAGCGAGGAAGGCACGCAACTGGGGCTTGAGCGCGGCAAATTCGAGCGGGAACGTGAACACGCCAGGGCGCAGCGCGATGCTGCGGTTGCCCGCCATGCTGGCCACGCTCATCTCCTTGAGGCCGTCGTGCAATTCATCGAAATGCTGGTCGAAGAATGCCAGCACGTCCTGCGGCGTGCTGCGCCGGTTGTAGCGCAGGGTCGCGCCCCAGACGCGCTCGCGCTCGGTCAGTTCGCAGCCGTGGAAAAAATCGGCAAAGCCGGCGATCAGGTCGGCCTTCGTGAAGATCACGTACACGGGCGCGTGGACGCCCAGCCTTTCGGTCAGTTCCTGCACGCGCGTGCGCAGGCTCTTCGCCAGTTCGATCGAGGTCTCGGGACTCCCGCCAGCCAGCTCGGCAACGCTGACGGCGATCAGGATGCCGTTGATCGGCGCACGGGACCGGTATTTGCGCAGCAGGTCGAGGAAGCTGAACCACTCCGCGCGGTCCGCCTCGAATACGGAATAGCGCCCCGCCGTGTCGAGCAGGATGCCATCAGTCGTGAAGAACCAGTCGCAGTTGCGCGTGCCCCCGACGCCCTGCACCGCCTTGCTGCCGGGGATCGGGAACGTCAGCCCGGAATGCTTGATCGCGCTGCTCTTGCCGGCCGCGGGGTTCCCGATGATCATGTACCAAGGCAACTCGTACAGCGCCGCGGCGCCGCGCGTCAGGCCCAGCTTGGAAGTCTTGATCGTGTTGATGGCTTCCAGCATGCCCTTGCGCAGCACGGCCGCGTCGTTGCGCGCCGCCTGGGCCTTGCCGTCGGTCTCCGCGCCGGGCAGGATCGCTTCGCCCAGCCGGCTGGCCGCGCGCTTGCGCAGCCAGGCCCGGATGAGCCAGGCGATCCCTCCCGCACACAGGAGGAGCAGGCCCAGCAGTGCGGCCCAGATGAGGGCCACGTCGAGGGAATCCGCGCCCAGCAGCACGAGTGCTGCAAGCACGCCGATGCCGATCACGGCCAAAACGCGTCTGTCGGTGAGGAACTGCCAGAGTCGGGCCATCATGTTCGTTCGGAAGGTTGGTGAATACCATCGGCAATACTGGCACTATTTCCTTGTCGAAAATTTGAGGTGAGACAACGCTCCGGGAACCATCCGCCATCAGCGCCGCATCACCCCGCGCATCCGCAACTCCGTATGGCCGAAGTCCATCATCGTCCAGCGCCCACCCCAGGTCAGGCCCAGCGATTCGGCGACCTCGCCGTAGAGCTGGTAGCCACGCATGGCCCAGGGGTCTTTTTCCGAGATCACGAGTTTGCCGTCCCGCCAGAACGCACAGTCCGCCGCCAGCCCGTACTGGTGCCAGCTCTGGAATGCACGTGCGTTCGTCACCTGTGAACCCATGCCGGCCAGCATGTCCTGACGGGCCGGACTGCGGTACCCCTCCAGCAAGGCCATCTCGTAACCGTACTTCTCCTTCATGATCTTGAACACCAACAGCAGGCGCTGGCTGAACTCCGGCCGCAGCAGCCCCCAGTTGCGACTGGCGTCCACCAGCATCGGACGCACCAGTTCCACTTCGCGCGTGCCGAACGCGAGCGGCGGCAAGGCAGCCGGCGGCACCAGCTGCTCGCCCTTCAGCAACGCGGCCACCTGGGCATCGACGACGGTGTCGGGGGGCTCGTAGTCGGGCAGCATGTCGGGCCGGCGCATCAGCAACGCGAGCAGCGTCGGAATCAGCACGAGCGGCACGCCGACGGCGAACCACGCCCAGTGCCGCCGCAGCAGCCTGCGGCCGTCGTACCACACGCCGCGCGCGCCCGACCAGGACGCCCTCAGCGTGGCATTACCGCTGCGCTGCCAGCCCCCGACGCGCCATTGGAAGCGGCGTTGCAGCATGCCGAGCACGTGCAGCACAGAGGCCCGTCCGCCCGGGAACAGGGCGAGCCAAATGACGCTGCAAGCCAGGCAAAAGTACAAGAATGCGAGGAAGATCAGCATCGGCTTCTCCCGTTTGTTTCTAATTGGAATTAGTTTTCCAATCTTAGGAGTAATGCGGTGCGCCCTACAGATGAAAATCAACCCGGCTCCAGACGTCCCAACCTGATGTCGTCGTCGCGCCGGGCGACCAGCGAAATCAATATCCTTGCCATGCTCGACGGCCAGGCACCCGGGCGCCGGCTCCGCGCCCTGCCGGCCGTCGTCTGGTACGGCGCCGCCGGTGTGCTGGCGTGCTCCCTGCTCGTCGTCATCGCGTGGCTCGTCCGCGGCGCGACGCCGGCGCCCGACAGCACGCCCGTCGACGTGCCAGGCACGCGCGCCACGCTGGCTGCGGACGGTCCGGTGTCCATGCCGGCGCCCACTGCGTACGCGACACCTGCGGCAGCCGTCCCAGCGCGCGGCGCCGTCATCATCGATCTGCCCCAGCCTGCCACCGCCATCGCAGTGTCCGACGTGGCCGGACGTGCCCCGGCCAGTACGACGGCGCCCCCTTCGTCTGCCCCGTCGCGCCATCCGGTCACGCGTCCCGCCACGCCGGCCGTTCCTCATGCACGGCCGCATCCGGAGTCCCGGACGACCGCATCCCGGGTGCTGGCCCATGCGGACCCGGCGCCGCCGCGCCAGAAGCGGACCGCGAGCGCCGCCAGGACGACGCCGTCGACGGCCGGGGTCGATACGGACGTCGCCCTGATCTCGGCCATCCTCCAGCACACCGGCACCCGTAAGGAGGCGGCCGATGGCGCGGGAACCGCGGCGTGCGCCGACAAGCCGTGTGGCCCACGCATGCCACCCCGACAATAAGGCGGCCTGCGCGGAAAACCACGCCGCGGGCTGTAACCATAGCAAAACTGCTGGGCCATCGTCGCCGGCACCGTTATACTGTACAAAAGTACAGTTGGCGCGGTATGACGATGATCAGAGTCCTGGAAAACGAGTTTTATTATCTGGATAATTTCCAGCGCGTGCTGGACTGGATCGCCGAGCGCTACCCCGACCTCCTCATCGGCGAGGAACACGCGTTCATCGCCGCCTTCCCACAATTGCCGCAACCGGCCCGCGCCCTGTTCGTGCGGATGGTGATGCGCAAGGGCACCCTGTTCCGGGCGAGCAAGCTCAACTACGCGGAGATCGGCTGCCCGCGCGCAGCGGCGGAGGCGCTGCTGCCCAGCGGCTGGATCGAGTCCGATCCCGTACTGACGCTCGACGAGCTGTTCGACCTGCTGTCCAAGCCCGAACTGGCCGAGGCGTTCCGCCTGACGGGCGCGCAGAAGAGCGCGCGCAAGGCCGAGCAGCTCGAAGCGCTGCGCGCAGATCCCGCGCACGAGGTAGAGCGCCCGTTCTCGCATTGGCACCGGAGTTGCGACGACCTCGCATTGCGCCTGCTCGTGCAACCGCTGTGCGACCGCCTGCGCCTCATCTTCTTCGGCAACCTCTCGCAGGACTGGACGGAGTTCGTGCTGTCCGACCTCGGCCTGTTCCGCTACGAGCGCGTCGAATTCTCGCCGGCGTCGCGCGGCTTCCGGGCCCGCCACGACATCGACCACTACCTGCAGCTGCACGCGTGCAAGGAACGCTACTACGCGGGCGAGGCGGCGCTGGACGTGCTGGCCGACCTGCCCCGCCATGCATTCGGCAACGACTGGCTCGACAGCCGGCGCGAACGTCTGCTGTTCCAGCTTGGCCAACTGCTCGAAAAAGAGCGGGACTGGGACAATGCGTATGCCGTGTACGCGGATTGCCGCTATCCGGGTGCGCGCGGACGGGCGATCCGCGTGCTGGAAAAGCACGAGAAATTCGACGCAGCCTATGCGTTGTTCGAGACGGCGCAACAGGCCCCGGAAAGCGAGGCGGAGCGCCAGCACCTGCTGCGCCTGGGCCCGCGGCTGGCACGCAAGCTGGGCCACCCGAAGGGCCCGCCGCGCCGCGCGACGCCGGCCGCGCGGCTCGACCTGAGCCTGCCGCTGCCGGGCGGCGAATGGAGCGTCGAAGGCGTGGTGCTGGCGCATCTGGCGCGCGCCGACGCGCCTGTCTTCTACGTCGAGAACACGCTGGCCAACACACTGTTCGGCCTGTTGTGCTGGCGCACGATCTTCGCGGCCATCCCGGGCGCGTTCTTCCACCCGTTCCACCGCGGTCCGGCCGACCTGTTCGCGGCCGACTTCTACCAGCGCCGCAAGGACGACTTCGAGGCCTGCCTCGCCCTGCTGGACGACGGCCGCCACCGCGCCGCCATCCTGGCGACGTACGACGAGAAGGCAGGCCTGCAATCGCCGTTCGTCGCGTGGGACTGGCTCGATCGCGGCATCATCGAACTGGCGCTGGACTGCATCCCGGCGGCGCACCTGGCACTGTGGTTCCGCCGCATCCTGCAGGACGTGAAGGAAAACCGCACGGGCTTCCCCGACCTGGTCCAGTTCTGGCCTGAAGAAAAGCGCTACAACATGATCGAGGTGAAGGGCCCGGGCGACCGCCTGCAGGACAACCAGCTGCGCTGGATCGATTACTGCGCCGAGCACGGCATGCCGGTCACGGTGTGCTACCTGCAATGGGAGCAGGCCGCCGCATGAACGACGCACGCTACGTCGTGTCCGTGCGTGCCCTGTGCGAATTCACGGCCAAGCAGGGCGACCTCGACCTGCGCTTCACGCCGTCGCCCACGGCGCAGGAAGGCATCGCGGGCCATGCCGTCGTGGCATCCCGCCGCGACGACAACTACCGCAGCGAAGTGACGCTGGCGGGCGACTGGGGCCCGCTGCACGTGCGCGGGCGGGCCGACGGCTACGACCCCGACCGCAACCTGATCGAAGAGGTCAAGACGTACCGCGGCCAATTCGCGCGCATCCCCGACAACCACCTGCGCCTGGCCTGGGCCCAGCTGCGCGTCTACGGACACCTGATGTGCGAGGAGCTCGGCATGGACGACGTCAACCTGGCGCTCGTCTACTTCGACATCGGCACCCAGCAGGAAACCCTGCTGCGCGAGACCCGCACCCGCGCCGACCTCGCCGCGCTGTTCGAAGACCAGTGCCGCCGCTTCGTCGCCTGGGCCGAACAGGAACTCGCGCACCGCGGCGCGCGCGACGCCGCGTTGACGGCGCTGCGTTTTCCGCACGCTGACTTCCGTCCCGGCCAGCGCCAGCTCGCGGAAGCCATCTTCCGCGCCAATGCCGGCAAGCGCAGCCTGCTCGCGCAGGCCCCGACCGGCATCGGCAAGACCGTCGGCACCCTGTTCCCGGTGCTGAAAGCGGCGCCCGGCCAGGAGCTCGACAAGGTGTTCTTCCTGGCCGCGAAGACGCCGGGACGCCAGCTCGCGCTGGACGCCGCAGCGACACTCAAATCCGGCGGCACGCTGCCATTGCGCGTGCTCGAACTGAGCGCGCGCGACAAGGCCTGCGAGCACCCGGACAAAGCCTGCCATGGCGATTCGTGCCCGCTTGCCCAGGGCTTCTACGACCGCCTGCCGGCCGCGCGCGACGCGGCGGCGAACGCGGGCATGCTCGACCGCGCCGCGCTGCGCGAGATCGGTCTCGCGCACGACGTCTGCCCGTACTACCTGGGCAGCGAGATGGTGCGCTGGAGCGACGTCGTCGTGGGCGACTACAACTACTGGTTCGACGGCGGCGCGATGCTGTACGCGCTGGCGCTGGAACGCGGCTGGAAGGTCAGCGTGCTCGCGGACGAGGCGCACAACCTCGTATCCCGCGCACGTTCGATGTACACGGCGACGTTGCAACGCGCGGACCTGCGCGCGGCACGGGCCGTCGCACCGCCCGTGCTGCACAAGCCGCTCGACAAGGTCAAGCGCGCGTGGACGGACGTGAGCAAGTCCGCGCCCCTGCCCTACCAGGTGCTGGACGGCCTGCCCGACAAATTCCTCAACGCGCTGCAGGGCGCGGCCAGCGCCATCACGGAGCACATGGCCGCGTTCCCCGTACCGCTCGACCCGGAACTGCAGGATTTTTATTTCGGCGCGCTGCAGTTCGGCCGGCTCGCGGAATCGTTCGGCGCGCATTCGCTGTTCGACGTCACGCGCGAGGACGAGCGCAACACGACCCTCTGCATCCGCAACGTCGTCCCCGCATCTTTCCTCGGCCCGCGCTTTGCGTACGCCCATTCGACGACGCTGTTCTCCGCGACCCTGAGCCCCTGGCATTATTTCGCCGACCTGCTCGGCATGCCGGCGGACACCGCGTGGATCGACGTCGACTCCCCGTTCACCGCGAGCCAGCTGGACGTGCACGTCGCGCACGGCATCTCGACGCGCTACCAGGCCCGGGCCAGTTCGCTCGCGCCGATCGCGGCCCTGATGGCGGACCAGTACCACGAAAAGCCCGGCAACTACCTCGCGTTCTTTTCCAGCTTCGACTATCTGCAGCAGGTGGCGGACCGCTTCGAGCGCGACCATCCCGACATCCCCGCATGGAGACAGGCGCGCCGCATGAGCGAACCGGAACGTGCGGACTTCCTCGCGCGCTTCGTCGCGGGCGGCCGCGGGATCGGCTTCGCGGTGCTGGGCGGCTCGTTCGGCGAAGGCATCGACCTGCCCGGCGAGCGGCTCATCGGCGCCTTCGTCGCGACCCTTGGCCTGCCACAGGTAAACCCCGTCAACGAGCAGCTGCGCCAGCGCATGCAAGCGATGTTCGGCGTGGGCTACGACTACACCTATCTCTATCCCGGCATGCAGAAGGTCGTGCAGGCGGCGGGCCGCGTGATCCGCACGGAGCAGGACCGCGGCGTCGTATGGCTGATCGACGACCGCTTCGCGCGGCCCGACGTGCGGGCGCTGCTGCCCGCCTGGTGGCACGTCGACAAGGCCGCCTTCTAGCGGCTCATTCAGGGTGGACAGGGCCAGGCGCGGCGACGAAGACAGTGCGGTTGCACGGCGCGGAGCCGCAGCGACGCCATGGCCGCCCTGAATCAACCGCTAGCGCATCAGGTCGCGGACCTTTTGATAACCGCTGCGGCTGATCGGAATGCGCGCCCCGGACTTCAGCACCGCGCAGTGACCGTCCTTCCCGGTCGGCTCGATGCGCGCGATGGTGCCCAGGTTGACGATGTACGACCGGTGCACGCGCAGGAAGGCCTGCGGATCGAGCTGGCTTTCCAGTTCGGCCATGCGCTGGTTCTTCAGCCACTGGCGGCCTTCCGAGCAGATGGCCACGTAATCGTCCTGGGCCTCGATGTAGTCGATGCGCGCGACGGGGATGACCTGCACGCGCGCGCCGTCGCGGATCAGCACGCGCTCGATCGGCTGGTGGCGCGCCCGCGCATCGCTCATGAGCGCGCGCATCGCCGCCTCCCCCTCGGTCGCGGGCGCGGCGAGGCGTTCGCGCGCATGCGCCAGCGCCTGCGCGAGGCGTTCGCGCGTGAACGGTTTCAGCAGGTAGTCGAGCGCGTGGACGTCGAAGGCCCGCAACGCGAACTGGTCGTACGCCGTGACGAATACGTAGTGCGCCTTCGCGCCGGCCAGCTCGACGACTTCGAAGCCGTCCAGCTTGGGCATCTGGATGTCGAGGAACACGAGATCGGGCGCCAGCTCCGCGATGGCCTTCACGGCCTCGAAGCCGTTGGCGCATTCGCCGACGATCTCCACGTCGGGGTGTAGCCCGAGATGCTCGCGCAGCACGGCGCGCGCCAGCGGTTCGTCGTCCACGATGATCACGCGCATGCGTCAGGTCCTTTCGAGTTCGGGTTGGGGTTCGTCGGCCGTCACGGCCGGCAGTGCGAGCTCCACGATGAAGCGGCCGTCGCGCCGCATCCAGTGCGCGCTCGCCTCATGCCCATGGTCCGCCGCGAGGCGCTGGCGCACGTTGACGAGGCCCAGGCCCGTGCCGCGTGCCGAAGCGGCACCGTCGACGCTGTCGGGGTCGACGTCGTTCTCCACGCGGATGCGCAGGATCGATCCGGCACGCGTCGCTTCGATGCGCACGAGGCCGGGCTCGATCATCTGGCCGATGCCGTGCTTGATCGCGTTCTCCACGAGCGGTTGCAGCAGCATCGGCGCCAGCAGGCACTGGCCGGCGGCGGGATCGATGGCGGCATCGAAGCGCAGCCGGTCGCCGTAGCGCACCTGCTCGATGGCGACGAAATGCCGCACGAGCTGCAGTTCCTGGTCGAGCGTCACCTTGCGGTCGGCGCGCAGGCCCAGCGTGTGCCGGAAGAACTCGGCGAGCTGCACGGTCATGGCACGTGCGGCCGCCGGGTCGAGCGACGTCAGCGCGCTGATCGAATTCAGGCTGTTGAACAGGAAGTGCGGATCGACCTGGGCGCGCAACATGCGCAGCTCCGCATCCTGGGCCATCAGCTTCATCTCCAGGCGCTGCGTCTCGAGGTGGCGCACGCGTTCGGTCTCGATCAGCAGGTAATTCACGGCGGCCGCCAGGCCGTACAGTATCAGGCCGAGGCCGAACATCGACGCCAGCACGGGGCCGCTCGCGACGGGCACGTAAGCGTCCGGCGCCAGCGCGGCCAGCAGGCTGTTCCAGACCGCGCCCATGCCGCACCACAGCGCGGCCACGCAGGCCGCCGTCATGCCCACGCCGGCGGCGATGGCGAGCGGACGGCGCCGTCCCAGCGGGTACGCGCGGCACACGTAGTAGGCGGAAAAGCCCGCCGCGTACGCGAACCAAAGCGCCAGCGGCACGGCGAACAGCACGCTCGCCCCCCAGCCCGCCCCACTGACGGCCAGCATGACCGCCAGCAGCAGGCCCAGCATCAGCCAGGCCAGCAGGTAGAGCGCCGCCGCGCGCCAGCTCGCAAAAATACCGTGCACTGGCCGCGCCTTTAGTTGCGCACTTCCACGCCGCCCATGATGGCGTAGCCGGTGATGACGAGGCGCTTGCTGGCGTCGGGCGGCCGGGCCGTCTTTTCCGCGAAGCCGCCCATCACGGGCGTGCCGTTCAGGACGACGGTCCAGTCGGGCGGAACCTTGATGTTGATGCCGCCCCAAACCGTGAAGATGTTGATCACGGCTTCCTTGACGATGGACGCGTCGCGCAGGTCGAGCGCGCAGCCGCCCATCACGGCCGTGATCTCGCCGCCGCGGAAGTCCTGCGTGCCGACGCGCCGCTCGAAACCGCCCAGCACGGCGACGATGTCGACGACGTTGTCCGGACTCGCGCCTGCGGCAACGCCTTCGCGCGCCACCCGCCCCGGGCCCAGCGAGCGGTACAGCACGAGACCGCCGAGCGCGATCATCACGAGCGGCCACAGCGTGCCCCAGCTGATGGTGAAGTAGCCCATGCGGCTGACGATCATCAGGAGGCCGACCGCGATCAGCACGCCGCCCATGTAATTGCCGCTGCGGCCGCTGCGCGTCCCGTTGCCGAACAGCGCGACGCAGCCGGCCACGATGAAGGCGAGCGGCCAGAACCCGATCGCATGGCGGAAATTCAGGATGTCGAGGTTATCGAGCAGGAACAGGACGCCCATGCCCACGACGAGCAGGCCCAGCACGACCTGGCTCGACGCGCGGTTCGTGTTATTTTCCATGGCCGTCCCCTCCCTTCTGGCCGAAGCGGCGCTCGGCGATCGGCCGGATCGCCATCGTGATGCCGCTGATGATGATGAACAGGGGCCAGCTGTTGCCGAACGTGAGGCCCCACAGGCCCTCGAGCACGGCGAACAGCCACAGGCCGATGAAGACGGTCCACAGGCCGTTGGAGAATTCGCGGGCGCTCGGGTAGCCGATGGTCTGGTTGATGCCCACGACGACCAGCAGCAGCGGCGCATAATGCCACAGCGAGCGGACGTCGAACACATCCATCTGGTCCAGCAGGAAGGCCACGCCCAGCCCCACCAGGACCAGGCCCCACAACACCTGGCGCCGCAGGTGGTAGGACGCTTCGCTATTCATGTTTCCTCCATTGTGATCGAATGTCGACACGATAACGGAGGTCGGCGCGCGGGTGGAAGTGCTTTTCGGCCAATGGCGGCGCTTTGCCGGTGAATGGCGAAGGGCCCGCCATGTCGCCATGGCGGGCCCTTCGGAAAGCGGATGAATCAGGCCGCGGCTTGCGGACGCAGCCCCTTCTGCTGGTTGCGGTACCTGGCGCGGGCAGCGGCAATCTTGAGGGCTTCGCGCGCGACGTTCATCTTGTGGATCTCCTCGCGCTCTTTCTTGCCGCGGTGCTGGGCCACGTGTTTGCTGCCGATCTTGGCGGTCATGATGCTTCTCCTGTTCGGTGACGGTGAAACTGGTTCAGGAGCGGGAGGCGCCGATCCGGTCGTCCGACGGCATCAGCATGCCCCACCCCAGCTGGCGCCGGATTTCTTCCGGCGTCGGCGGCGGTTTCGGGTCTTTCGAACGCCGCTCGAGGTACTCGCGCACGAGATGCTTGGGGGGGTGGTTCGTCGTCGTGGTCATGGCAACCTCCGCTTCCGTTGAAGCCGGCGCGCTTGCCGCCGGCTTCGAAATTGGTGCCGGTCCTCGAGGCGACCGGCTGACCTGTCGAGGTGGTTGGCCACCTGCGGAAGATCGCTTGGTGCCTCACTCGACGCCTCCATCGTAGCGAGTCCGCCCGGGTCGTAACCGTTAGATGCCGCACACTGTGCGTCCCCATGAGTTCCAGTCCTACAGGCCACCTTCAAAGAGGCCTACGCGGCGTCGAGAAATGCAACAAAAAAGGGGGCCGCGGCCCCCTTGCACCCACTGGCGATGACGTCAGAAGCGGTATTTCAGGTTCACGTAGAACTGGCGGCCACTGACGTCCAGCTTCTGCTGCTCCTCCTCGCTGTAACGATAGTAGGCGCGCTTCACGTTCGTCAGGTTCGTCGCGTCGAACGTGAGCAGCAACCGCGGCGTGAGGTTGACGCTGGCGTTGAAGGCCAGCGTCGTCACCGGCGCGGCCATCGTCGGCGCGGTCGGCATCATGACACCATTGACGCTGTACAGGCCCTGGCTGTTCGCCGTCGGCGCGGGCGCCGTGGAGCTGTTCACGTATTCGCTGCGGTAGTTCGCGACGAGGCGCAGCGACACCTTGTCGTTCTCGAAATAGCCGCCCAGGTTCGCGGCCCATTCGGACGCGCCGACCATCGGCCGGCCGTCGTCGACCTTCGTGTGCGCGCGGCTGATGTTGCTGGTGAAGCCGAAGCCCGTCGTGCCGAACGGCTGTTCGTACGACAGTTCGAGGCCGGCGATGTGCGCCCCCTGCTGCTCCGACGTCTGGACCGTGTACGTCTTCATCGCCTGCGCCGCCGAATCCCACAGGTCGATCGTGGCGCCGCCCGTGGTGCCGGTCTTCGCATAGCCCTGGATGCGCGAGTAGAACAGGTCCACGCCCACCATCGAGCGGCGCGAGAAATACCACGCCCACGACGCATCGAGGTTGTCCGACGTGAGCGGCT
Source organism: Massilia sp. GER05 (assembly GCF_052056005.1). Taxonomy (NCBI): domain Bacteria; kingdom Pseudomonadati; phylum Pseudomonadota; class Betaproteobacteria; order Burkholderiales; family Oxalobacteraceae; genus Massilia; species Massilia sp. GER05. The sequence continues at coordinate 5,733,131 of NZ_CP178858.1, forward strand.
TGATGCCCGGGTTCGGCCCCGTCACGCGGCATCCCTGCGCATCGCACGTCGGCGAGCCGAAGCCGGCGCCGAGCAGGTTGTAGTTCTGGCGGCCCACCGTGCGGCTCGCGCCGAAACGCAGGATCTGGTCCTTCGTCAGCTCGTAGCGCACGTTCATGCTGGGCAGCCAGTTGTTGAAGCGGCGGTCCGTCTTGATGAAATAGTAGGTGTTGCCCGTGTTGTTCTTGAAGGGCTCGTTGTCGTAGACCGGCTGCAGGTCGCCCGACGTCGTGATCGCATCCGGATAGGCCGCGCACGGAATTGCCGGCTGGCCGGGTGCGGCACGCAGGCAGACGCCGGCCGGAATCGGCGTCGGGATGTCGGCGTTGATACGCGTCTGCACGAAGCGCAGGCCCACGTTGCCGGACCAGCGCTCACCTTCCAGGTTGGCCATCACATAGGCCGCGCCCTGGCGTTCGCGCATGTGCAGTTCGGATGCGACGCGGCGCTCGTACTGGTCGCTCGTCGCCTTGGTCGCGCCCTGGAAATACGCCATCAGCACCGCCGGGTCGAACGTGTAGCCCGTGTTGTCCCAGCCGGCCGGGCCGTCGAGACCCGCACCGAAGTCGGACGGCCACGGAATCGTGCCGGTCGGCGCGCCGATCGTGATGTCGCGGTTGTGATAGGCCGGGTAGCGGCGCGCGCTCTCGCGGTGGTGGTCGGCGTAGCGCACGCCGCCTTCGACCGACTGGACCCAGCCGTTGTCGACGCGCCATTCGCCGTCGACCTGGCCGCTCGTCTCGCGGTCCGTCGTCTTCAGGCCGGAGATCGTACGCACCACCAGTTGGTCCGGCTTGGCGCCGGTGCCGTAGTACTTCACGTACGGCGCGTTGTCGACACCGGCCAGCGCGTACGACACGCCCGTGCCGAAGCTCGCATAGGTCAAGCCCTGGTCGTAGTCCGTCTTGCCGACGCCGCGCGTCGTCGACAGCAGCGTCTTCAACGTGAGGTTCTGGTTCACGCGCCACTTGCCGTCCAGGTCGAGGAAGGAGCTGGTGGCCCGCGCGCCCTGCCGATAAAAGCCTTCCGAGTTGCCGATGTACTGGGGCGGCGTCCCGTCGGGGAACATGATGTCGGCGCTTTTCAGCACGCGCAGCTGGTCGCCGTACATCGTCGTCTCGGTGACGATGACGGGATTGCGGATCGACGCGAACACCTGCTGCCCCTGGACGCCCACGGTGTTCGGCGCAGTCGCGCCGGTGGCGCCGTCGGCGAGCGACGCTTTCCCGAGCAGCATGCTGTACATGGCGCCGGCTTTAAGGCGGCCGTAGTTCGGTGCCTTCAAGGTGGAAGTAAAGCCTGTGACGGTGACGTCGACGTCCTGGTTCGGCTTGAACTCCAGCGAGAACATGCCGCCCTTGCGGTCGCGCACGCCCTCGACGAATTCCGTGCTCATCGAACCGGGCAGGCGCACGCCGTTCAGGTCCGCGGCCTTGTAGCCGCTGCCGGCCAGCGACGCGTCCGTGATGCCCTTCATGGTGGTCGTGTTGATGACGTCCCAGCCGCTGCTCGTGCCGTATGCGAGGCGCGACGCGGAATCGCGCCGGATGTAGCGCTTTTCCGCAAAGCCCTGCAGGATGAAGCCGAACGTGCCCGCCTCGTTCTTCCAGTTCACGGACGCGTTCAGGTCGGGCGCCGTCTTGCCCGGCAGGGTCGCGTAGCTGGCGCCGACGCTGGCCACGCCCGACAGGCGCTCCTTCTGCGCCAGGGGTTTGCGCGTCGTGACGTTGATGGTGCCCGCGAGACCACCGTCGACGATGTTCGCCTGCGACGTCTTGTACACGATGGCCTGGTTCAGGACCGACGACGGCATCAGGGACAGGCTCGTGGACCGGCTGCTCGATGCCTGGTCGGCGATGTACCAGTCGCCGCTGCTGACCGTGTGGCCGTTGAACACGATCAGCGACATGTCCGGATTGGTGCCGCGCATCGCCACCTTTTCCGCTTCGTCGTAGTCGGTCCGCACCGCCACGCCGGGCAGGCGCTGCAGCGAATCGGCGAGGTTCTTGTCCGGCATCTTGCCCACGTCCTCGGCCGTGATCACTTCGACGTTGGCGGTGGCGTCGCGCTTGACGGCCAGCGACTTCGCCATCGACGCGCGGATGCCCGTCACTTCGACCGTTTGCATCTGCGTGCTGCCGGCGTCGTTCTGGGCCAGCGCGGGCGTACCCGCCACGCCCAGCCATGCCAATGCGACAGCGGCCGCGAGCGGCTTCTGTTTCATCATTTCTCTCTCCTCTGTAGTCATCGTCGGGACCGGTGTTTCCCGGTCTCTCGCTCAGTATTGACTGATGACACAGCGGTTGGATAATGATTACTGTTGAACAATCTATAACTAAAAGGAATGCTCGGACTGCAATTGTTTTTGACGGCACCGTGCGGCCGGGTTAGCGTAGCGTTTTATCCATCGAGACCCATCATGCCTCCTGTCCGCGCGCTGCCCGCGCTCCTGCTTTCCATACTCGTTGCCGGCTGCGCGACGCCGCCCGCCGCCACACCGGTTGCCGCGCCGGCCGCCGCCGAACCCAGCCCGACCGCGCAGGCTGCGGCCACGGAGCCGCTCGAGACGATCCTGGGCAAGCCACTGTTCCGCATGCATCCCGTCGAAGCTGGCCGCTACATCGCCTGGGTGCACGAGGCCGAGCCCGACCTGCGCAAGCGCATCGCCGCCATCGGCCGCAAGAACCTCGGCCAGCCGTACCGCCTGAACCTGCTGGGCGAATTTCCGTACCAGGTCCATGACGACCTGCCGATGTTCAGCCTGGACCACAGCGACTGCGTCGTGTTCGCGGAGCACACCTACGCGATGGCCCTGTCGCAGTCGTGGGAAGAATTCTTCTGGATGCTGCAGCGCATCCGCTACCGCGACGGCGTCGTCGGCGTGGCCACGCGCAACCACTACACGGAGATGGATTGGAACGTGGCGAACCGCTGGCTCGTGACGGACATCAGCGCCGACCTGGCCGGCCCGGATGGCCCGGCGTACACGATGACGATCGACCGCGCCCGCTTCCTCAAGACGCGCCACCACACGGACGCCAGCATCCCCGTCGAGACGAGCCGCCAGGCCTACGTGCCGAAGGACCGCGTGACGGCCATCGCGGGCCAGCTGCGCGAAGGCGATCTCGTCAACGTGATCTCGACACGCGACGGCCAGTTCTGGGCTTCGCACGTGGGGCTCGTCGTGCTCGGGCCGGACGGCGAGCGCCACTTCCTCCATTCCTCCGAGCCGCAGGTGCGCGAGGAAACGTTCGAGTCCTACATGGCCCGCGCCGCCGCGCGCGAGGAACGCAACCGCCAGGCGGGCAAGAACGGCCAGGTGCTCGCCGGCTTCAAGTTCCTGAGCCTGAACGATGACATCGTGGTGCCGCCGATGGCACCGCAGCCGCGCCCGGGACGTCCTGCCGGCGCCTGAATCCCGCCGCCACGGCGTCCATCACGCGTGATGGACGCCCCTCTTCCATCCCCCTTCATTTGCTGCCTTCCGCCTTGCAGCCAGCCCCGTATTACATTTCGAATCGTCGCGAATTCCAATTTAAAAATAAAGGGAAATATTCTTTGAATTAATTTCCCAATGTTACCGTTTATGGGTTCCAAAAAGAATTCCCTATTGCCGGTTGAGCATGGTCAAATCTTTATCGATGTGTATCGAGATAATAAATAGACCTGCTCATCAAAATAACAAACAACAATTTATCCACGAATAAATATAAATTTTGAATTCGCTTTTCCGGGATACCAGTGCTTGTCTCAAACTTTGGAAGTTTGCATTCATCAACTCACGCAATGCTTCAGAATCATGCCCAAGCTCAACCAAGTATTCGTTCGCCGAATCTGCTCCCGGATGGTGTCCATGCACCGCACGTCGAAAATCGCGCTGATGATCACGGCCGATCTGATCGCACTGCCGTTTTGTTTCCTGGGCGCGATGCTCCTGCGCGGCGGCGATTTGAAACTCGCCTCCCATTTCGGGCCGGGTTCTTATGTTCTCGTAGCAATCGTCACGATAGCGGCGTTTTCCATTTCGGATCTTTATCGCGCAGTGATTCGCTTTATCGACCAGCGTCTATTGAGCGCGACAGGCCTGGCATTGGCGATTGCCGTTCTCTGCGCATACACCATCACGTTTTCGGTGAACGAAGCAAATTTTCCGCGCAGTGCTTTGGCCATTTATTGGTTTATCGCTTTTTCGTATGTCGTGGCATCGCGCATCGGAGTGCGCAATCTGCTGCGCAACCTGAACGGGAACCAGCGCGGCACGTCGGAGGTGGTGGCAATCTACGGCGCCGGCGAATCCGGGGCGCAGCTGGCCCAAACGATGCGCAACAGTGACGAATATCGCCCTGTCTGCTTTTTCGATGACAAACGCGCGCTCAGTGAACGCACGATCGGCGGCCTCCGCGTTTTTCACACCGATCGTCTGGTGGAAACGGTCAATGCGATGGGCATCCGCTCGATCGTGATCGCCATCCCGGCCGTGGCCCCCGGCCGCCTGCGCGACATCATGCAGCGGCTGGCCCAGGCCGGTATCACGACCAAGATCCTGAGCCGTCTCGTCGACCTTGGCGACGACAAGGTCACGCCGCGCGAGAGCATCCGCGACCTGAAGTTCGAAGACCTTCTTGGCCGCGCGCCCGTGCCGCCGCGCCTCGACCTGTTTGCGCTCTGCGTACGCACAAAAAATGTCATGGTCACGGGCGCAGGCGGCTCCATCGGCAGCGAACTCTGCCGCCAGATCGCCACCTTGAGGCCAAGCCGGCTGCATCTGCTCGACCACTCCGAATTTGCCTTGTACACGGTCCGCCAGGAGATGGCCAATCGCTATCCCGACGTGCCCGTGGTCGCCCATCTCGGCTCGGTCTGTAATACGGACCTGATCGAGCGCATCTTGCGCGACAACCGCGTCGACACCATCTACCACGCCGCCGCGTACAAGCACGTTCCTCTTGTGGAGACGAATATCGTCGAAGGCCTGCGCAACAACGTGATGGGCGCCCAGGTGATCGCCACACAGGCGGCAAGACACGGCGTCGAAACCTGCGTGCTGATTTCGAGCGACAAGGCGGTGCGTCCGACCAACATCATGGGCGCCAGCAAGCGCATCGCAGAACTCATCTTTCAGGCAGCGGCCGCGCGACCCGGCGCGGACACGACGTTCTGCATGGTCCGCTTCGGGAATGTGCTGGGGTCGTCGGGTTCGGTGATTCCGCTGTTCCAGCGTCAGATCGCACGGGGCGGCCCGGTCACCATCACACACCCCGACGTGTCGCGCTACTTCATGCTGATTCCCGAGGCGGCCCAGCTGGTGATCCAGGCAGGGGCGATGGCAAAGGGCGGCGACGTGTTCGTGCTCGACATGGGCGAGCCAGTACGTATCGTGGACCTCGCACGGACGCTGATCGCGTTGTCCGGCCTGACCGAGAAGACGCCGCAGAATCCGGGCGGGGATGTCGAGATCGACTATGTCGGCCTCTTCCCCGGCGAGAAGCTGCACGAGGAATTGCTGACCGACGGCGTCGTATTCCCGAGCGAACATCCGCGCATCATGCGCATGAAAGAGAACGCCTTGCGGCCGAGCGTGCTGGACACCTTCATCAACTGCCTCATGATGGCCTGCGACACGCATGAACGCGGCCTGATCGAAGGCATGGTCAAGGCCATCGTGACCGAGTACAACCCCGGCCGGCACGCCGAAGAGGCTGCACCGGTCCCCGTCCCGGCACCGGCCGTGGCCGCGCCGGCCCCCATCGCTGCGCCGCAGGAACGGCTGGCCCTGATCAAGAAATTCGTGCCGTTCCGGATCTAGGCGCGGCAACCGGAACGCCCCTTTTACCCAACCAGTTCGACGAGGATCCACATGCGTGACGAAAGCAAACCGGCTTATCTCGAACAGCTCACCGCCCGTCTGAGTGAGCGCACTGCCCTCATTGGCATTATCGGCCTGGGCTACGTGGGCCTGCCACTGACGCTACGCTATGCCGAAGCCGGCTTCCGCGTACTCGGGATCGATATCGACGGCAGCAAGGTCGAACGCCTCAACAGGGGTGAAAGCTACATCAACCACGTCCCTGCGGCCGACATCGCGCGGGCGCGCAGCCAGGGCTTCGAAGCGACCACCGATTTCACCCGCGCGGGCGAGCCGGATGCCTTGATCATCTGCGTGCCGACGCCGCTCAACCCGTATCGCGAACCCGACCTGTCTTTCGTACTGGAGACGACGGAAGCCCTGCTGCCGTTCATGCGGCCAGGCCAGGTTCTGTCGCTGGAAAGCACCACATACCCGGGTACGACTGAAGAGGAACTCAAGCCGCGCCTCGAATCGCGCAGCTTCGTGATCGGACGCGACATCTTTCTCGTCTTTTCTCCCGAGCGCGAAGACCCGGGCAATCCCGACTTTCACACCCGTACGATACCCAAGGTCTGCGGCGGCGTGACGCCGGCCTGCCTCGAAGCCGGAGTCGCCCTGTACAGCGCGGCCATCGACCGTGTCGTCCCGGTCAGTTCGACCCGCGCGGCGGAGCTGACCAAGCTGCTCGAGAACATCCACCGTGCCGTCAACATCGGTCTCGTCAACGAGATGAAGATCATCGCCGATCGCATGAAGATCGACATCCACGAAGTCATCCGCGCAGCCGCAACGAAACCGTTCGGCTTCACCCCCTATTACCCCGGCCCCGGCCTCGGTGGGCACTGTATCCCGATCGACCCGTTTTACCTGACGTGGAAAGCGCGCGAATACGGGCTGCACACGCGTTTCATCGAGCTCGCCGGCGAAATCAACAGCGACATGCCTCACTGGGTCGTCAGCAAGCTCACGGATGCGCTCAACCAGCGCGGAAAAGCCGTGATGGGAAGCCGCGTGCTGGTGCTGGGCATCGCCTACAAAAAAGACGTCGAGGACATGCGTGAATCGCCTTCGGTCGAACTGATGGAAATCCTGCGCGACAAAGGCGCCGTCGTCGACTATGCCGACCCACACGTGCCCGTCTTTCCACGCATGCGCGAACACCACTTCGACCTGAAAAGCGTCGAACTCACCCCGCAGCGTATCGCGTCCTATGACGTCGTACTCCTGGCCACGGCACACTCCGCCTTCGACTATGACCTCGTACGGCAATACGCCAGCCTCATCGTCGACACGCGCGGCGTCTACCTCGCCGCGCTACCCAACGTCGTGAAAGCCTGAGGACCGTCATGATGCGCCACTATCCTGCTCCCATCCAGGACCGCAAGATCCGCTTCGCGCTGGTCGGCTGCGGCCGCATCGCCAACAATCACTTCGAGGCCCTGCGCAAACACCAGGACCGCGCCGAGCTGGTCGGCATATGCGACGTCGACCCGCGTGCGCTCGACCGCGCGGTCGGACTGACCGGCGCCGAAGGCTACGCCAGCCTCCACGAGATGCTGCGCCGCGCCGACGCCGACATCGTCGTCGTCACCACGCCCTCGGGCCTGCACCCCGAGCAGTCGATCCAGATCGCCAACAGCGGCCGCCACGTGATGACGGAAAAGCCGATGGCGACCCGCTGGGAGGACGGCAAGCGCATGGTGGCCGCGGCCGACGCCGCCGGCGTACGCCTGTTCGTGGTCAAGCAGAACCGCCGCAACGCCACCCTGCAGCTTCTCAAGCTGGCCGTCGACAAGAAGCGCTTCGGCCGCATCTACATGGTCAACCTGAACGTGTTCTGGACCCGCCCGCCCGAGTACTACCACAGCGCCAAATGGCGCGGCACCTGGGAATTCGACGGCGGCGCCTTCATGAACCAGGCCAGCCACTATGTCGACCTGATCGACTGGATCGTCGGCCCGGTCGAGAGCCTGCAGGCCTATACCGCCACCCTGGCGCGCGACATCGAGGTCGAGGACACCGGGGTGCTCAGCCTGCGCTGGCGCAACGGCGCCCTGGGTTCGATGAACGTTACCATGCTGACCTACCCGCGCAACCTCGAAGGGTCGATCACTATCCTGGGCGAGCACGGCACGGTGCGCATCGGCGGGGTGGCCGTGAACGAGATTCAGCAATGGGAATTCGCCACCCCCGATCCCGACGACGACAGGGTACGCGACGCCAGCTATGAAACCACCTCGGTCTACGGATTTGGGCACCCGCTGTACTACGACAACGTGATCAAGGTGCTGCGCGGCGAAGCGGAGCCCGAGACCGACGGACGCGAAGGGCTGAAGTCGCTCGAAGTACTGATCGCCGCCTATAAATCGGCGCGCGACGGCAAGCGCGTGGCCCTGCCGCTGGAGTACTGATCATGAATGCTCCCATCGACAGCAGGGACGTCCACCCGAGCGCGATCGTCGACGATGGCGCTGTGCTCGGGCCCGGCACCCGGGTCTGGCACTTCGCGCATATCTGCGGCGGCGCCCGCATCGGCGCCGGCTGCTCGCTCGGCCAGAATGTCTTCGTGGGTAATGACGTCGTCATCGGCGACCGCGTCAAGATCCAGAACAACGTCTCCGTCTACGACGCCGTGACGCTCGAGGCCGAGGTGTTCTGCGGCCCCAGCATGGTGTTCACGAACGTCTACAACCCGCGTTCCGGCATCGTCCGCAAGGATCAATACCGGCGCACGCTGGTCAGGCGCGGCGCCAGCATCGGCGCCAATGCCACCATCGTCTGCGGCGTGACGATCGGCGCGTACGCATTCATCGGCGCCGGCGCCGTGGTCAAGCACGACGTGCCCGACTTCGCCTTGATGGCCGGCGTGCCGGCGCGCCAGGTCGGCTGGATCAGCCGTTTCGGCGAACGCCTGCCGCTGCCCACGGCCGGCAACGGCGAGGCGGTCTGCCCGCACACCGGCGAATCGTACGTCCTTGTCGACGGCGTCTGCAGCCTCGTTTCCGCCCCCTCCCGACTCTGAACCGCCCCGACTCGCGAACGGACCGACTACCATGGAATTCATCGACCTCAAGTCTCAATACCAGGCATCGCGCGACCTGATCAACGGCCGCATCCAGGCCGTCCTCGACCATGGCCAGTACATCATGGGTCCCGAAGTGGCCGAACTCGAGGCGCGCCTGGCCCAGTTTACGGGCGCCCGCCACTGCATCACCGTGGCCTCGGGCACGGAAGCGCTACTGATTGCGTTGATGGCGCTCGGCGTGGGCCGCGGCGACGAAGTGATCACCACCCCGTTCACGTTCATTGCCACCGCCGAGGCCATCGTGCTGCTCGGCGCGATCCCGGTGTTCGTGGATATCGATCCGGTCACCTGCAATCTCGCCCCGGCGCTGATCGAAGAGAAGATCACGGCGCGCACCCGCGCGATCATCCCCGTGTCGCTGTACGGGCAGCCGGCCGACATGGACGAGATCAACGCGATTGCCGTGCGCCACGGCCTTTCCGTCATCGAGGATGCCGCCCAGAGCTTCGGCGCCACCTACCGCGGCAGGCAGAGCTGCAACCTTTCCGGCATCGGCTGCACCAGCTTCTTTCCCAGCAAACCGCTCGGTTGCTATGGTGACGGGGGCGCCCTGTTCACCAGTGACGACGAGCTGGCCAAGGCCATGCGTGAAATCCGCGTGCACGGCCAGTCGAAGCGCTACGTGCACACGCGCATCGGCGTCGGCGGCCGCATGGACACCCTGCAGTGCGCGATCGTGCTGGCCAAGCTGGAGCTGTTCGATTGGGAACTGCAGCAGCGCCAGCGCGCCGCCTCCGCCTACGATGCGCTATTGCTCGGCAAGGACATGGGGGTTCGTCCGGTCGGCCGGCGGGACGACCGGACCAGTGTCTACGCCCAGTACACGGTGGTCGTGGAACAGCGCGATGCGCTGCAGGCGGCGCTGCACCGGGCCGCAATTCCGACCGCCATCCATTATCCCGTTCCCATCCACCGCCAGCCTGCCTATGCATCGCCGGGCGCGGCGGACGCTTGCCCCGTTGCCGTCGAGATGGCCGGAAAAGTGATGAGCCTGCCGATGGGCCCGTACCTGTCGACGGCGAGTGCGCAACACGTTGCAACGGTATTGCTGGACGCGGCCGACATCAGCCGGCGCAGCAGCGTGGAACCCGTGGCATTGCCGGAGTAGGCCGTTCACCAAAGGATGCCCCACAATGTGCAAGGTCGTTCATCTCACGTCCGCCCATCCTCGCAACGACACGCGTATCTTCATCAAGCAGTGTCGGACCCTGGTCGCGCACGGGTATGACGTGACGCTGGTCGTCGCCGACGGTCTGGGCGACGACCAGCTGGACGGGGTAGCGATCGCCGACGTCGGCCTCCCGGGTGGCCGCGTCAAGCGCATCCTGCGGACCACGCGCCGCGTCGGCGACAAGGCAATTGCGCTCGATGCCGATATCTATCAACTGCACGATCCCGAGCTGTTCCCCGTGGGATTGCGGCTCAAGCGACGCGGCAAGAAGGTGATCTTCGATTCGCATGAAGATGTTGCGCGCCAACTGCTGGGCAAGCCCTACCTGGGACCGCTCTCGCGCAGGCTGCTGTCCTCCGCCTATCTGGCCGTGGAGCGTCACGCCTGCTCGCGCTTCGACGGGATCATCACGGCAACTCCTTTTATTAGAGAAAATTTTCTCAAGATTCATCCTCTGACTGTCGATGTGAACAATTTCCCCATGGAGGGGGAACTCGACGGTGACGGTCCCTGGGAAAACAAGGAGGCCGAGGTCTGCTATGTCGGCGGTATCGGCAGTATTCGCGGCATCCGCGAGTTGGTCCAGGCGGGCGAATTGCTGGCCTCGGCGGCTCGGGTGAACCTGGTGGGGACATTTTCCGAACCCTCGGTCGAGGCGGAAGTGAAGGCGAGTCCTGGATGGCGCCGCGTGAATGCCCATGGGTTCCTCGACCGCCAGGGCGTGCGCGACGTGTTGAAACGTTCGATCGCAGGCATCGTGACGTTCCATCCGCTGCCGAACCACCTGGATTCCCACCCGACCAAGATGTTCGAGTACATGTCGTCCGGTATTCCCGTGATCGCCTCGAATTTCCCGCTCTGGCGCGACATCATCGAAGGCAATCGATGCGGGATCTGCGTCGACCCGCTCGATCCCGAAGCGATCGCAGCCGCGATAGATTACATCGTGACCCATCCGCAGGCCGCGAGGGCGATGGGCGAAAACGGCCGCCGGGCCGTGCTGGAAAAGTACAACTGGACTGTCGAGGCAAACAGGCTGACCGACTTCTACGGAGCGATATCCCATGACAAGCAAGCTGTCCCAGCTGTTTAACCTGGCCCTCGACATCAGCAAGCTTCCTGTCGCACGCCTCGAATTCCGCCTGGACCTGAACCCGGATAGCGTACGGCGCATGCACGCCCATTTCACGAAGCCTCACCCGAGGTACAGGATCTTCCAGAATAAATCGTTAGGTGCGGCACTCGTCGACCTGAAGCGCTTTGCGGACCCCGACGAGTATATGGCGAACATGAAAGGGCGTAACTCGGCGGGATACTACGCCAGGAAAGCCAGGTCGCGTGGTTACTCGGTCGTCGAGATCGACAGGAACGTGTTCGTCGAGGACATCCATGAAATCAACACCTCGCTCGATCAGCGCCAGGGCCGGCCGATGGCCGACGCATACCGGCAAAAACAAACGCACTTCAGCCCGGAGAAGAACTACAAATATTTCGGTGTGTTGAACTCCGCCGGGAAATTGGCAGCCTACAGTGATATTGGGTTTTTCGGCAATTTTGTCGCCTTCGACCGCCTGCTTGGCCTGCGCAACAATGACGGCGCCATGCACCTGATGGTAACGGAAATTATCTGCCGGATGATCGAAAGCCACGCCTACGGCTACCTCATGTATGACACGTTCTTTGGTGCCAGTCCCGGGCTCAGGACCTTCAAGACGATGCTCGGTTTCGAACCCTATCGCGCAAAATATTCACTCCAATGACTCCATTACTAAGGCGTATCTATAGCGATTACGGGATGCCGTCGCGCCTGCGTACGCACGAAAAACTGATTTGTGCCGCCAGGGACGCCGGCTACCTCCAGACCTCGATCCGCGATTTCCTCGACCGTACGCGGGCCGGCGTTTCGGCGACCTCGACATTCATCGTGCATCGGCACGACATCGATACGGACCTGCGCACGACCAGGAAATTATTTGAGATGGAAAAGAAGTATGGCGTCAAGGCGAGCTACTACTTCAGATTGTCCACGCTTGACTTTGGCCTGATGCGTGAAATCGAAGATTACGGCAGCGAGGCCAGCTACCACTACGAAGAAGTGGCCTCTTTCGCCAAGAAGAACAAGATCAAGGATCCTGCCCTCGTGCGCGACCGACTCCCGGAAATCAGGCATGTCTTCCGCAAGAACTTCCAGTGGCTCGAACAGCAGCTTGGAAAAAAGCTCCGCACCGTTGCCGGCCATGGGGACTTCGCGAACCGCCGCCTGAAGGTGAACAATACGGAAATCCTCGCGGACCAGCAGTTGCGCGAAGACTGTGGCATCGAGTGCGAGGCCTACGACCGCAACCTGCTCGACCATATCGACATGTATATCGTGGACCGGCCGCCTCCACAATATTACTGGCCGACCTCGCCCCTGAACGTGGTCTCCGCACACCGCAGCCTGTGCCTCGTGACCCACCCGCGGCAATTCGAAACGAACTGGAAGGAAAACACCAAGGACAATCTTTTCCGCTTTTATGAAGCTGTGACGTGGTAAGCGGCACCCCGCATTCAACCGGTAAGCAAAGAAAGCCCATGAATACAAAGAAAATCGTCACAGTGATCGGCGCTCGCCCCCAATTCATCAAGGCGAGTGCGGTCTCGGCCGTCCTTGCCGAATCCGGCCAACTTCGCGAGACCGTCGTACACACCGGCCAGCACTTCGACGCCAACATGTCGGATGTATTTTTTGCCGATCTGGGCATGAAGCCGCCCGCTTATCAGTGCGGGATCCACGGCGGCACCCATGGCGACATGACTGGACGCATGTTGATCGACATTGAAAATATATTGCTGCTGGAGACGCCCGATGCCGTCCTGGTATATGGCGATACCAATTCCACACTTGCAGCATCATTGGCGGCGGTCAAGCTCCATATGCCGGTCGCGCACGTCGAAGCAGGTCTGCGTTCATTCAACATGAGATCGCCGGAAGAGGTCAACCGTATCCTTACGGACCGGGTATCGCGTTGGCTCTTCACGCCGAACCATAAGGCGGGCGTGCATTTACTGAACGAAGGCGCCAGTGCCGATCGTATTCATCAAGTCGGCGACGTCATGCTCGATGTCGCGCTTCGGCATGGCGCACGGGTCACGCCCGACGGGGGTGTACTGGGGCGGCTGCGGGAAGAGCACGGTATCCGGGCAGGCGAGTATTGCCTGGCCACCATACACCGGGCAGAGAACACCGACGATCCCGTCAGGCTGACAACGATAGTCGACGCCCTTTCACGTTTCGCCAGCGATATCAACGTGGTACTGCCCCTGCACCCCCGTACGCGCAGCACTCTCGCGAAACAGGGCAAATTGAAGGCCTTGCAAAACGCGGTGATCGTGCTTGATCCACTGGGCTATCTGCCGATGGTGCAGCTGGAGAAATACGCTGCGATCATCGCTACCGATTCCGGTGGCGTCCAAAAGGAAGCCTTCTTCTATGGTGTTCCCTGCGTGACCTTACGGGATGAGACCGAGTGGACGGAGTTGGTGGACGCTGGATGGAACCGGCTGGCGCCACCAGTCGATGTCGCTTCCGTGCTGCATGCCCTGCAAGCCAGCCTTGGACTTACCGGTCAAGACATTGCCCCTTATGGCGTGGGCGACGCGGCGGCGCGGATCGTGAAACGTCTATCGGACGAGCTTGCCTGAACCACCGACGCTGTACCAGCGCGCCGTCGGCGGACACCACGGAGGTACGCATGAGAGAGTCAACACCCTACGAAAAGCCACGCCATGTGCCGAACCGTCACGAAGCCCGGGCCGGCGGCGAGGTGCAGCTTCAAGTGGCTGCGCACGTGGTTTCAATCATCAGCCTGGCTGCCCTGCTCGCCTCCTGTGCCGACACCAGACAGCTGTATGTGGCCCCCCATGGTGCCGACTCGAACCCTGGAACGAAAGACGCGCCCTTCCTGACAATCGGACGAGCAGATGCCGCCGCCGCTCCCGGCTACACGATCCATGTGGCGCCCGGCGAGTACAGGGTCTCCGCGCCACGCGCGGACAGCGCAGGCATCAGCACGCTGCGCAGCGGTACCTCCTCCGCTCGGCTCAAATTCGTATCCGACGTCAAATGGGGCGCAAAAATCATTGTGGTGGGAACCGGCATCGCCTGGCATTCAAAAGGCAGCCATGTCGATATCGAAGGTTTCGACATCAGCGGCACCGGGCGCCACGGCATACTAGCAGACGGCACGGATCTCACGATCGCGAATAACTTCATTCACGAGCTGACGGTCAGCGGCGGATGCACCGGTAATGGCGGCGCCGCGATCGATACCAACGGTGGTGACGGCAAGGTATTGATCAAAGGGAACGTGGTCAGGAATATTGGCCAATCGATGATTGGCAAGTGCAACACGGTGCAGGGGATCTACATCGCCAACCCGAAGAATACGGTCGTCGACAACATCGTGTCCGGTGTTGCGCTGGCAGGCATTCAACAGTGGCATGGCGCCACGGATTCAACCATTGTGCACAACACAGTCTTCGGCTGCAAAATCGGCATACTCATCGGCGGCGGAGACGCCGGCACCTTGCCGAACGGTTCAGAAAACAATTACGTCGCAAACAATATCGTCTACGACAACATGACCTACGGCATTATCGAAGCCGGCAAGGTCGGCGCGAACAACCGCTATGTCGATAACCTGGTGTATTTGAGCGGAACCAGTGTGCGCGCGGCCGGCCACATCAGCGGCACCATCTCAGCTGATCCCGAATTCGTGAATTATCAGGCTGACGGCACTGGCGATTATCGTTTGCGGAAAAGCTCGCCAGCCATCCGCAAATACGCCACCGCTTCTTCCCACGAAACGCGAGCAGAGCTCGGGGCATACAGTATTGGGGCTGCCGGACATTAACCGGGACTGTGCAAGCCCACTTTCGACGCACCTTGCAATGCTCGCGGCTGCCGAGCGGCACATGTGTCCACCCCGCCGGTCCATCGATAAGGCTGTTCACGCCCGGAGAAATAGAGCGCGACGTCGACCAGCCGGTGGTTGATCGTGGAGGGCTTCAAACTGCAGATAAAAAAGAAAGCAAGCAAGCTCATCGCCACGGTCTGGCGATTTGCACCGGGCGCCGGCAGTGTCGCCGACAGACGTACAAACACACGGCCGGCAGCGACGCCGAGCACCAGGCTCGCAAGAACCTCCGAAGCCGTGTGGAACCTGAAAAGAATGAGCAGTGCGCCGAGACCAATGCTGAACGCCACACCGGCCGCGAATCCGCGTTCGCGCCAGCGGTCAGGGGCGCCCTGCAGAAGGACGAACAACAGAACGGGCAGTACTGCCGCGGTCCGCCACGCGTGACCGCTGAGCGCCTTGAAACCAAGCGAAGGCACATGCAGTCCCCACCCGAGGAAGGCAATCTTGGACAGGGCCACCAACCCCAGGCCTGCGGCAAAGATCAGGCACCAGCATGACGCCAGCTTCCACGCCCGGCCGCAGATGAGCCAGACAGCGATCGCACCCGCCGTTGGCACCATCACCGCCGTATGGCCAATATCGATGACATGCATCCACGCCATCATGGACTCGTCGGCAATGCTGCGCCTTCCGCCACGGTCATGACTTCCCGGATGACCCGGCAGGTCTTCTGCATATCCTGCTCGCTCAGCGACGGGTGTACGAGGAACATCAGGCTTGTCTCGCCCAACGCCTTCGCGACCGGCAACCGGTACGTCGGGCGATAGCCTGTGTTATCGAAGGCCTTCTCCAGATAGAGTTCGGAACACGTGCCTTGAACGCACGGGACACCTCTTGCAGAGATTTCCTCGATGATCCGGTCACGCGTCCAGCCGCCTGCCAGTTTCTCGGGCTCCACGAACACGTAGAACTTGTAGAAGGCGTGCTGCACGTCAGCCGGCACGACGGGTACCCGCAATGCCGCAAATTCCCGGCATGTAGCAGCGATCCTCGATGCATTCGCCTGCCGCCGGGTCGTCCACATGGGCATGTGCTGGAGCTGGATACGCCCGATAACGGCCTGGATTTCCAACATCCGCCAATTGGTACCAAAGGACTCGTGTACCCACCGGTAGCCGGGGGGGTGCTGACGTTCGTACATGGCCTCCCACGACTTGCCATGATCCTTGTACGACCACATGGTGGTCCACCATTGGCGGGAATTGGTGGTCACCATGCCGCCCTCCCCGCCCGTGGTCATGATCTTGTCCTGGCAGAACGACCAGGCACCGATGTGGCCGATGCCTCCCACCATCCGGCCCTTGTAGCGCGCGCCGTGGGCCTGGGCACAATCCTCGATCACGAAGATGCCGCGTTCCTCGGCAAGCTCCATGATAGGGTCCATGTCACACGGCCAGCCCGCCAGGTGTACGCAGATGATGGCCCTGGTACGTGGTGTCAGCACGGCCCGGATGGTCTCGGCCGTAATATTCTGGCTGTCCCGGTCCACATCAGCGAACACAGGAACCGCGCCCGCATTGACGATGCAACTCGCGGACGCCAGGAAGGTCCTTGGCGTCACGATCACTTCGTCGCCCGGCGATATGCGGAGTGCCTTGAGAGCCACGTCCAGCGCGAGCGTACCGTTCGATAGCGCGACGGCGTACCGGGTCCCGACCCAAGCCGCAAATTCCTTTTCGAACTCCCGGCATTCCGTGCCCGTCCAATAATTGACCTTGTTCGACAGGATGACATTCTTGACAGCGGTTGCTTCCTCGAGTGAGAAGCTTGGCCAGGTAGCGCATGAAGTACTCATGACCTTATCCGAAAATGGTATAAAAAATATAGCGCAGATCGCGCAGCAGGGAATAATTATTGAAATACTCCCGGTTTATTTTTACCTTGTCGGGCCAGATGATCCGGTCGTTATACGTCTCTGGATCATCGACCGACGCCAATATGGCCTCCTCATCCTTGTACTTGATCGATGCCGGACCGGTAATTCCTGGCCGCAATGAGAGAATGATGCGGTCCTCACCCTGCAGACGGTCTGCATACCCAGGCACATCCGGCCTGGGGCCGACAAAGCTCATGCTTCCAGCCAGAACATTAAACAGCTGAGGTAATTCATCGAGTTTATATTTCCTGAGAAAGCGACCGGATTGCGAAATCGAAGCGAGATTTCTTGATGCGATGGGACTGCGCCGGGTGTCGCCCGGATACATGGTCTTGATTTTGCAAACGCGGATGATGCGGCCATGGCGCCCAATGCGCTTTTGTATAAAAAAACCATTGCTTCGGGTTTCAATCGCAGCGACCAACCAACATAAGAGTATGACTGGCGCGAGCAACAGCAATCCCGCAAGCGATGCAACGATATCAAATGCTCTTTTAAATAAAATGTCGGCTTTTGACATTTCATTCACCTCGTCGATCGGCTATACGCATGGCCCGCCTTTCAGGCACTGCAGGCAGCCAGAAAACGTTCGCTCAGGATTGGATAAACATGGTTATCCATGACAAAACGCTTGCCGCACAGCCCCATGGCTTGACGCTCGCCGGGACTCAAAGCCAGCAGATTCCGGATGCCTTGCGCCGCGACTGCCGGATTTTCCGGTGCGACCGTCAATCCGCAGCCTGCGTCGCCGACCGGATCGTTACCCGCGTCGACGGCATGCAATACCGGGCGGGCAGCCATCATGTAATCCATCAGTTTGTTTGGCGCAATACCGAAACGGTAGAGAGATTGGCGTTGCCAGCCGATATACGCGATGTCGAAGCGTTGAAGCAGGGCCGGAATCTGCTCCTTGGCAACCGGATCGATGAAACGAACGTTTTGCAACTCCTCTGCCTGCGCCCGGCGCTGCAAGCCCGCTTTTTCCGGACCGCCTCCGACCAGCACAAAAACCACTTTGTCGTCGCGCATGAGTGCTGCGGCATCAAGCAAGGTGTGCAGCGAGTTCGATACGCCATGCGTGCCTGCGTAGCCAACCACGAAGTTTCCCGCATCCCTGATAGCGGAAAGTGCCACCTCGACGCTTGCCTGGAGTTCGGCGCCACCTGTCGTCCACTCCCGCGGATCGACGCCATTCGGGACGATGTGCAATCTGTCACGCGTTACCCCGCGGGATTCCACGTAGTCATGCACTTTCGGAAGCATTGATACGACCGTATCCGCATGACGATAGGCATAATCCTCTGCTGCTTGCACCAGCATGATGAAGGGATGCCATTTCGACATCCGCCCGAGTTCCATTGGCGTCAGCGGCCATAAGTCATGTATTTCGAAGACGAGTTTCGCACCGGCCAATTTTGCTATCCGGCGCGCGGGCCAAATGTCCATTGGATAGGTGCTCGACGCAATGACCACATCCGGTTTGAACGATGCGGCAATTCGCTTGCTCTCGAAATACAAATGGCTGACGAAGGATGCCATATTGCGCACCCGTCCAATGCCGTTACCGCAATACGCGGGCGTCTCGAGCCACGTGTATTGAATACCGTCGATGGTTTCATTCAGGCGGTTTTGGCCTGCGAGCCGAGGCTGCCGGCTTCGGATATGAGATTGGGAAGCTGCAACAATCTGCACATTGTGCCCCATGCGCACCCATTCTCGTGCCAGGTAATACGGCCGATACTCCATGCCATAGTACGGCGAACCCGCATAATGATTGACGTAGAGAATGTGCATCGTTTCGACACCTGGCAATCCAGCACGACGATCGAACAACAGGTGCGATTATCATATTTTTAAGACCGCACAAACTGATTAACATCAATCGTAACCAATCCGAGTATTTATCGAATTTTTCTTTTATTCCATTGAGCGAACTTAAAAAGTCGACGTCGGAGTGTTTTCTCGTGTTTTGATGTGATTTAGCTTTATGCAGCATCAATAACGCTGGTGCCGGCATCGATATCGTCCGATAGAGAACCGGTCGCATAGCTCCCAAAAGGAAATGAATCATGGCTATCAATAAAATGCCTAGGATCACATTCCAGGCACACAGTCAGGCCGGCGACGACTGCTGGCATTCGGTCGTGATTTCGCTGTTGCGCGGGCTGGCGGCTATCGAGGTTGCCGCCGCGCACCTGCGCGCGGATGTGTACCCGAGCTTGCGTACGGTCGTGGATCCATCGATCTGGTTCAAAGGATTCACGTTCGCTACCGGCTTTGCGCACCATGCGGTACTGGTGTTTTTCGTCATCAGCGGCTGGCTGGTGGGGGGCAGCCTGCTGGACAAGATCCGGCAGCCCGATGCGATTGTCGGCTATGGGATCGACCGTGTAACACGTCTGTGGACGGTGCTGGTGCCGACCTTCGTGTTGACACTGCTGTTCGGCTTCGCCACCGGGATCGTGGATGCGCAAGACATCGATTTTCATCCTGCCAACGATTACTCCGCCGTGGTGTTCGGCGCCAACCTGGTCGGCCTGCAAACCATCGCCGTGCCTGCGTTCGGCGGCAACTTCCCGCTCTGGAGCCTCGCCAACGAGACCTGGTATTACATCCTGTTCCCGCTCCTGGTCGTGCTGTTGCGCGCACCTGGCCGCGCCCTGCGCGTAGCGTGCGGTGCCACGCTTCTCGTGCTGGCAGCCCTGTTGCCCGCCGCGATCGTCGGCTACTTCGGCATCTGGTTGCTGGGCGTGACATTTTCGCGGATCCGGATCGAGTGCAGCACCGGGCAGCGCACGGGCTGGTTGATACTGGTCGCCGCGCTGTGGGCGTATTACCGGCTGACTGGCGACATGAACGCGTTCACCCTTGCCAACCTCCTGCCGGATCTCGGGTGCAGCCTGGTATTCCTGGTGCTTTTGTCGAGCCTGCAATTCAAGGCCGCCGCAACGTCCAGGCTGCGGCCGCGCCTGAGCAGGATCGGCACCTTCTTCGCGGAATTCTCCTTCAGCCTCTATGTTGTGCACGTGCCGCTGATCGGCCTGCTGCAGCATTGGACATTGAAGCGCTGGGGGCTGCGCGAGTTGTCGCCGCACGAGCCGCTGCACTTCGCGATCTATCTGGCCATGCTGGCCACATTGCTTGTGGGTGCCTATTTATCATACCGGCTGTTCGAATCGCACACTTACCAGATTCGGCGGCTGCTCAAGCGCATGCTGCTGCAGCGCCCTGCCCGCACGCCCGTCGCACCGACCTTTCGCGCCGATTGAAGCCCGCGGACGGCTCGGCGCGCGCCTTCAGGGACGGGACGCGATGTCGACCAGGGATTGGCCGAACTGCGGGTAATTGTGGGCGGCGCTATATTTTTCCTGCCAATCGGCGCGCGCACGCGTCCGGTAGGCCACAGCCGACGCCCTGTCCCGGAAGCGCGCCAGCGCACTGGCGATGGTCGCGACGTCAGGATCGGCCGGGATCAGGATGCCATTGCTTTCATTGACGATTTCGCTGTTGCCGCCAACGTCGGTTGCCACCATCGGAATGCCGACCGAACTCGCCTCCATGAGACTGACAGGGATCCCTTCGCTCGAACTGACGTTAATGAATACATCAAAGGTTTGCTCCCGGTACAGCTTCATCACGTCTTCCTGCGCAAGATAGCCCGTGAACACGACCTCGGCGCGCATTCCCCCCAGCTTCGACTGGGCGTATGCCTGGAGCTCCTCGAACAGCCCGCCGTCCCCGATATGGGTCCACCGGACACTCAGCGATGGGGCTGCCTCCAGCAGGTGCGCAATCGCATCGACGATGAGATGCAGGCGCTTCTCCTCCACGACGAAGGAACACGAGACGACGGAGAGCGCTTCCTCGTGCGGCTGCGCATTCTCGAACCCGGGGTCATCCACGCCGAGGCGCGCGGTGAAGCACTTGCGTGCCGCCGCAGGATGCTCGCGCGCCACGTAGGCCCGGCCATGGTCGGAAATGCTGAAGACAGCGTCGATCCCGGCCAACACCCCCTGCCGCAAGCCTGCATACCCACCGCTGCGCTTGTCCTCGTACAGGTCGCCGCGATGGGCTCGCGACACCACCTTGAGCGAGGGCTGGTACACATTCCGGAAACGGATCGCGCCAGCGATTTCCGGGAACATCCAGTAAAAATAAACGATGTCGATTTTCTTGTTCGCGTACTGAACCTGCTCGACCAGAAAGCGCTCGAACAGGCGGGCGCGGTACAGGGCGCGCGCCAATTCCTTTACGTTCTCCCAGCGGTGCGCGCCGCGCATGACACGCCGCGCATCGTCGAGCCACGCGTAGCGCCACAGTCCTCCCAAGAATGAACTGACCAGCATGAAGCGTCGCTTCATGCCCCAACGCGCATTCGCGTAGTCGAGGTTGACCGGTAGCGAGGTCGGGCGCGGCGCGGCGTCCCGCGAGTAGAAACCCGGCACGAGTTCGACATGCGCGAAACACTGGGCAAGATATTCCAGCTCGGCCTTGATGAAGGCTTCATTCCGGCCGTAAGGGTAAGATGTGGTCACCACCAGTATGCGTTCCTGTTTCATTCACTCGTCTCCATCGACAAAGGTCTCGACATCGGTGCGCGCGCCACTCGCCTCCGCCCGCTTCGCGGCCATGATCTTCCTGTACATGACCACGGTATAAAGGGCAGTGATCGAGAACGCGACCGTCGACGCGAGTGCCGCACCGCTCGTTCCCATGACTGGAATGGCGAGGACGCCGCAGATGGCATTGATCACCAGGCACAAGATAGCGCCTTGGATATTCACTCTTTGAAATCCCATCCCGGCAAGGGCATTCGAAATGATGCTCATATAGCTCCAGGTGACGATCCCCGGCAGCAGAATGATGAACGGTGCGACACTGCCCCGGAAATCCTTGCCGAATGCGAGCGGGATCGCGAATGACGAGATGGCGGCAGCGGCCAGCGCGCCGGCCAACGTCACCTGCACGACCAGTCTCGCCACTTTCGTCACCATGGCTTCCAGCGCCTCCGGCGACCTGCTGTTGGCGGCCGACTCCGGGTACACGATCGACGACGCGGCGCCCGAGAACAGCCACAGCATCTCCGCCAGCTGTACCGCCAATGCGTAGAATCCAGTCGCGGTGGCGCCCAACATGAAGCTGACGAGATACAACGCGAGCCTGTAGTTAAGAAAGGTGATGACATTGCTGACGTGAGCGCGCAGCCCGAACGCAACCGCAGCGCGCAACCGGTACTGGCCGGTGGCGCCAGGCGCGATTTTCCCGAGCCGCGCTTCGCTCATCAGCCAGAGCGACAGTTGGCCGATGATGTGGCACGTCACGACGGCCGCCACGCTGACGCTGCCGGTCAGCCCCAATAAGGCAACCGCGGCGAAAAAAATGAACGGGTGGATCAACAGCGTTCTGTTGTAGGTGTGATAGTCACGCTGGCCCCGGATCATCGACGATGACCATCCTGCCAGCAGCAGCAGCGGGAACAGGAGACTGGCATACAGGGCCAGGCCTTTGTGTATGCCGGGAAGGTAACGGGCAATTCGTTGCTCGCTGCCGGCCGCCAGTACCAGCGCGACGACCACCCATAGCAGGGCTGCAAGAAGCCAGTTCGCGGCGCGCATCTGCCGCGGATTGCCGGAACCGGAGCTCAGGTGGTACACGTGGCTCGCACCCATGCCGAGGTTGAGAAATGCGTACAGCGCCTGGGGCAGCAGCATCGCCGTGGCCAGCACCCCGTTACCCGCCGGCCCGAGCAACCGCGCGGTGATGCACATCCCGGCAAAGTACAGGGAACCTGACAGGATCTGGCGGGCGACAGTCGCACCTATGGTGGCAGACAGGTTCAAGTGCGAATCCGGGGATCGCCCCAATGAGAACGCTGCAAACAGGCTTCGCATCATGGTCTTCATCGCTAGGCCGAGTAGCCCAGCTGCGCCGCCTCGTCGATGTACTGCGTACGACCGGCGCCAATTCGCAAGGCCATGTCGTTGAACAGCACCCCGCGCGGCGAAAGGCCTGCATGATTCAGGCGCTTGATCGATTCCGTGATCTCGGCGTCGGTCGTGACGCGCGCGCGCGCGAGGAGGAATATGGCACCGGCGTGATTGCCGATGATGAGGGCGTCGGAGGCCAGCAGGACTGGCGGCGTGTCGATCAGCACCAGGTCGTAGTTGGCGCCAGCGGCTTCGAGTAACGTGCTGAAATTCACGTGCAGCAAAAAGTCCGAGCGGTTCGGCGGCAACGGGCCCGTCGGGATGAAGTCGAGATTCTCGAAGACCTCGTGGTGCACGACGTCTTCGATCCGCATCGATCCATTGATGGCCTTGGACAATCCCTGGTCGCGGCTGACGCCGAAGTAGCGGTGCAGGTGGCCGCTGCGGAAGTCCGCATCGATCAGCAACACCCGCTTGCCGCTGGCCGCCATCACGGCTGCGAAGTTCGTCAGCACGAAGGACCTGCCGAGGCCGTGGGTCGGCCCGGCGAACATGACGATGTTGTTCCTGAAGTGGGGCATCGCGAACTGCAGGGCAGCCCGGAAGCTGCGCAGGCTTTCCACGGCGGCGTCCCCGGGAATGACACGGGCCAGCAGAGGCATGGGCTCCATGCCGCCCCGCGCCTTGTGCATCAGCTTGTCCTGGTTGCTGCTGTGCGGGATCGTGGCATAGACCACACGGGCATGCAGCAAGCGCTCGATCTTCTGCGGATCGTCGATGCCGCCCTTCATCGCATTGCGTGCAAACGCGACCATGGTGCCGAGCAAGAGCCCCGTGACCACCGCGAGCGCGACGATCAAGGGACGGTTCGGCTTGAGCGGCTTTTCGGGCGGCACCGGCTCATCGACCATGCGCACGTTGCTCACCCGGCCCACCGAAATCAGTCGCAACTGCTGGGCCGTGTTCGACAGTGCCGTGTACAGGTCCGTGCTGACCTTGATGTCCCGGGTCAGTCGCGCTTCTTCCTGCTCCAGTGCCGGCAAGGCCTTGATGCGCGCGTTGACTTCATCGATTTCCGCCTGGGCTTCCTTGCGCTGGCGATTGATGGTCGCGATGATCGGATGGTCTTCCGTGAAGCGTCCCAGCAATTCGGTTTTTTTCTGGATCAGGTCGAGGCTGCGGGTGCGCGTCGCTGCCGCCTGCGCGAGCATTTCCTTGGCCTCTTCCTGCAGGTCCACGGTGCCGTGGGTGTTGCGGAATTGGTTGTAACGGTCTTCGGCCTGCTCGAGCTGGCGCTTGAGGATCGGCAGTTGCTGGTTCAGGAAGGCCAGCGACTTTTCCGCTTCCTCGGTCTTGCGCGCCAGATTCTGGCGCATGTACTCGCGCCCGATCTCGCGCAGGACCGCGTAGGTGCGCTGGGCATTCTCGCCCTGCAGCTTGACCTCGATCACGCCGGACTGCTTGCCCTGTTCCGAGATCACGAGGGCGCTCTGGATCGCCTGGATCATGGCCACCCTCGAGATGCGGCGCAGGCGGAAACGCGCGCCGGCCTTCGCCTGGATCCGATCGACCTTCAGCTCGATGGTCCCCTCCGGCGTCGGTACGCGGTAGCGCTGGCCGACGATGCCGTCGAAAACGGTGCGCTGCCCGCCGCCGGAAAAACGGAAGCGCCCGCTCCCCAATGACGTCAGTGCGAACTCGCGGCCCAGCCAGGCCTCGGGTACCTCGAAAAGCGAAACTTCGGCCCTTTCCCCACCCCAGACATAGCCGCCGTAGCCGAACAGTCCCGGTTCGGACAGCGCGCCGCTGTTCTGGTTGGCGAACCAGAATCCGGCGACAGGGAAATACTTCGGCTGCGTGTCGATGTACAGCTGCAGGTTGTCGATTGCGCGCGATACGACCATCCGCGAGCGCAGCAACTCCATCTCGGCGATGGCTGCCTTCTTGGTCTCGAACAGCGACGACGCTTCGCTGAGGATGTTCTTCGTGGCGTTCGGGCTCTCCTCCTCGACGTGTATCAGCAGGTCCGCTTCGAACACCGGCATCGCAAGCAGCGCGTACAGTACGGCTGTCAGCGTGATGAGGGCCGTGATTCCGCCGATCAGCCAGCGGCTGTCATAGAGTGTGTGCAGGTGGCTCTTGAGGTCGAAAGGCGGGTCGTTTGCCCCACCCGCTGTCGCGCGCGGATCGAAAGGGACACTGATGATAGGCGGCGTATGGACCACAGGTGTCAGGGAATGCGACTCGCCGAGGGTGCTCATGGTCATGCTCCTGCAGGGTTCCGTGTGCGTGATCAAGCGTGCGTTCGTGTGCGCGGGTTTCAGGGCCGCGTGGTGGCGCTGACGGCCGACGTCAGTGCGCCCGGAAACAGGAGGCTCAGGTTCCGGTTCCAGTTAGCCAGGGGCGTCGCTGCCACGTAGACGATGTCCTTGGGCTGCAATTCGAAGCCTTCGGCCAGCGCCAGCGAACTGGCCTCGCGGGCGTCGAGCCGGAACACGCGGGTCCGGCCGGACGTCTTGCGCACCACGTAGACCTGCCGCGCATCGCCGCTCAGCGGACTGATGCCGCCGCTCTCGCCGAGCGCCTCGTTCAGCGTGAGGCGCCCATCGTGCATCGTCAGCGCCTTGGGCGTGATGACCTCGCCGGAAACGAAGACCTTGCTTTCGTCTCGCGATTGCACGCGGACCACGTCGCCCGGCTTGAGCATGACCAGTCCGGGATTGATGCCCTTCTGCACGAGGTCGCGCAGGTTGACGCGGTAGCGCTGCTGGCTGCGCTCGAGGACGATCCTGCTCTGGTCGGCGGTGGGCAGCAGGCCGCCGGCACGGTTGAGCGCCTCGACGAGGGTCATCGGGATGTCGTTGATGGCTTGCAGGCCGGGTGCCTTGACCTCGCCGTCGATGTACACGCGCTTGCTGCGGTAGGACTGGACCCGCAACGTGACGTTCGGGCCCGCAAGATACCTGGAAAGTTTCTTCGTCAGGACCGCGCGGGCCTCCTCCTCGGTCAGGCCCTCGACGGGCACGAGGCCGATGAGCGGAAACTGGATGCGCCCGAGATGGTCGACCACGAAACCCGGCGGCGCCGCGTTCGCTCCGCTGGGATCGGGTGCGCCAGGGGACGCGTTTACGGCAGTCCCGGCCAGTTCAGGGTGGTCCCAGACCACGATGGACAGCACGTCGCCGCTGCCGATCGCGTAGGGCGCCGGATTCTGCACGAGCAGCTCGTCCAGGCCCTGGTTGGCCACGTCCTGATGCTGCTGCCGTTCCACGGTGATCAGTTGTTCCGTGATCATTTCTGTCGGCGGCGCGGGTTCGTCGGTCCCCGCTTTGTCCTGCGAGCGGAACTGGATAACGGGGGCGCATCCGCCTAAGGCGAGCGCCAGCAAGGCGGCCGCCATAAATTGCGTAGAGGAAGCTCTCATGATTTGCCTGTCGGAATGTGCTGCCAACCCCTGGCGATCCGAGTCAGGGTAAGCCCGCTACCCGGAATGGCTTTGGCGCACGTCAAACGGCAGGCTCAGGTCAGCATTAACGCCAGCGGCAACAGTTTGCCCGCGAGTGTGCGTATAGGCGGCGGGGAAATAAAAATACCCGCATCGAACTTCGATGCGGGTATCGTTCTCGCTAGTGCGAGATGAGCGGATCAGCGTAAGCCGGTGCGATCAGTACTCGTAAGCGCCGACATCGACTGCCGCGCCGCGCGGACGGGCCACGCCTGCGAAATCGATCACCGGTGCCTTGGCCGACGTGCCGCGGTCGATTGCGGGCGAGCTGCTGTACACGCGGTAGTCGCCGGTGCCGTTCGCCAGGTAATTCCTGAACAGCGGATCCGACGAAATCGAACCGGACACGGAACCTTTCACTTTCCAGCTGGTGCCGCTGCGTGCGACCAGGTTGTTGGCATAACGGTTGTTACCGCCCATCTTGCCCATTTCGATCACGCCGTAAGCACGGTTGTCGTAGACGATATTGTTGGCGACGTAGTTGTTGGCAGAGCCGGTCGTGGTGCCCGCGTCGCCCTGGCCCAGCAGGATACCGATCTTGTTGTGGAACGACGTGTTGTTGACGATCGTCGACGCGGTGGCGCCGTGCCATTGCTGGATACCGGCCATTGCAACGCCCGAGACAATATTGTTCGTGACGACGTTGTTGGCATTGGCGATATAGATGCCCTGGATCGTATTGCATGCGCCGATATAGCGATAACCGATGTTGCGAACCACGTTGCGGTCGATGAGGACGTTACCGACCGGACCATACGTGTCGATCGCTGCGCCGCCGCTGCCGTTGCAGCCGCCGCTGACCGTCAGATCGTGGATGTAGTTGTTCTTGAACGTCAGGTACGCCCCCGAAGCCAGGAGACCGTGACGGCCCGAGCCGGTGATCTGGAAGCCGTCGATATCGACATAGCTGCCGCGCGAGTCCCACGTGATGCCGGTGCCCGACACGACGATCTTGGCGCCCCACTTCACATCCGACACGAAGCGGATACGCGCGCTCGAGGTGCCGCTCTTCCGGGTCACGATGCCGGCATTGCTTAAGGAAGGTGCCGACACATAATATGTACCAGCGGCAACGTGGACCGTCGATCCAGCGCTTGCCAGCGCGTCCGCACGCGTGATCGTCTTCACTGGCGCTGCCTGCGTGCCTGGGTTGGAATCGGAGCCCGTGGGCGATACGTAGATGTTAGTGGCTGCAACTGCGCTCCCACCGACTGCCAGCAACGCGACAGCGCCAAAGCACGACAACAGGTTGATACGAACGTTCGGAACAAGCTTGACTGCGTTTTGCATTTAACTGCCTCAACAAGTGAAAGGAGTAGCTTTGAGGCGTGGAAACTTCCTAAGTTCAATGAATTTGCAGAAAAATTTTTTAGGAGTAACAAACAATACAAAGAAATTTCCCCTGCGAAAAATTTCTTAGGAGGATATTCATTTATTGTTTGCTATCCCGTGACGCAGGCGTGGGACGGTCGCTGAAGGGCTGGACGGTGGGAATGCTGGACGAGCGACATGAACGCTGAAACATGTCGCATGCTTCAGCGTTCGAATGAGAACAGGATTGGTCGCGGCTCTGTGGCCGCGCCGACCACGGAGGTCAGCGCATCTCTTCCATCAGCCGCAGGGCACCTGCGAAACGCCACACGCGCCGCAGTTCGATCACATCGTAGTTCGCCGCGACGTTCGGCGGAAACGCCGAGTAACGCGCGTTCAGGCGCACGATGCGGCGCACGAAGTCGTCGATGTCGGCTCGGCCGCTGGAGCGCAGGATGGTCACGTCCTCGACACTGCCGTCGCTCCGGATGGCCACGCTGACGATGGGATCGGTGCGCACCACGTCGGCCGACAGTTGGGCGTCGCTCAGAACGGCGTTACGCTCGATTTTCTGGCGCACGCTGTCCATGTACATGCGCAGCGGAATGTCGTGGCGCGCCGCCTCGGCCAGGGCGCGCCGAACGGCACGTGCCGCGTCCTCGGCGGGCTGCACGGCCCGCGGCACGGGTTTCAGGATGTCGATGCCGCGCGTCATCTCGCGCGCACGCGAGGCCAGGTCGCTGCCCAGCGCGCCGCGCGGGAACGTGCCGTTGCCGCGCCCGGCGCCATCGCCGCTGCCGCCGTCCGCGCCTGCGCGCGCGGGGCCCGGTGCCGCGGCGTCGGGAACGGCACGCTCGCGTGCCTGGCGGGCCTGCTCCTGGGCCAGTCGGGCGTTCTCTTCCGCCTGGCGCCGTGCCGCCTGTTCGGCCTGGGCATGTTCCTGGCGCGACCTTTCTTCAGCGAGCCGGCGGGCCCGTTCCTGATCCGCCAGCTGTTGCCGGACGGTCTCCTCCGCGCGGCGTTGCTCGGCCAACTGCTGCGCGCGCGCCTGCTCGGCTTGCTCGATACGCTGCTGCTCGGCCAATTGCCGCGCCCGCTCCTGCTCCGCTTGCTGAATACGCTGCTGTTCGGCCAGCTGTTGTGCCCGCTCCTGCTCGGCTTGCCGGATACGCTGCTGTTCGGCCAGCTGTTGTGCCCGCTCCTGCTCGGCTTGCTGGATACGCTGCTGTTCGGCCAGCTGTTGTGCCCGCTCCTGCTCGACTTGCTGAATGCGCTGCTGTTCGGCCAGCTGTTGTGCCCGCTCCTGCTCGACTTGCTGAATGCGCTGCTGTTCGGCCAGCTCTTGTGCCCGCTCCTGCTCGGCTTGCCGGATACGCTGCTGTTCAGCCAGCTGTTGTGCCGTTTCCTGCTCCGCCTGCCGGATACGCTGCTGCTCGGCGAGCTGCTGCGCCCGCTCCTGCTCGGCCTGCCGAAGGCGGCGCTGCTCTTCCCGGCGCCGCTCTTCCTCTTCCTGGCGTACCCTCGCCTGCGCTTCCTCGGCCGCGCGCTGCCCGGCCAGCGCCGTCTCGTATTGCGCGGATTGCTCGGCGAGACGCTGGCGTTGCTGCTCGGCCTCGGCCCGCAGCCTGTCCTCGGCCTCGGCCCGCAGGCGGGCTTCGTCCGCTTCGCGCCGCAGCGCCCGCTCCTGCTCGCGTTCTTCCGCCACGCGGGCGCGCTCGGCCCGTGCGGATTCTTGCGCCATCGCATCGTCCTCGACGGGTGCATCGGCCTCGGCCGGCGGCTCGGCGCGGGCCACCGGGTCTGGCACGGGATCGGGCTCGACAGCCGGCAGCGGCACGTCGAACGTGTTGTCCTGATGGGTTTCCTGAGCGATCACCCGCGTGTGCAATCCGTCGGCCACGCGCGTGGCAGGCGGTTTGCGGCGGCGTTTGACGACGCGCCGCAGCGGCGGCGCGGGCGTGGGTGCCGGTGCCTTGGGCGCCGGTACCGGCACGACGGGATCGACGACCGTGAAACCGTGGCGCGCTGTGGCCGGCTGCTTCGGCGGAAAGGGCAGCGGCGCCGCTGCCGCGGGCGCAGATGTGGCTGCGGCGGGCGCAGGTGCGGCTGCGGCTGCGGCGGGCGCAGGTGCGGCTGCGGCGGGCGGCAACGCAGGTACCGGCGGCGGTGGCACGGGCGACGGGGCCGGCGCAGGCACCGCTGGCGTCGTCAGCCGGACCGATATCGGACCGCCGGGTCCCGGCCGTAACCCGGGAATGCCGAACTGCAGGGACAGTACGAGGGCATGCAGCAGCAGGGAAACCAGCACGCCCATTGCCAGCCTGCGCTCGGACGCATCATTGGATAGCACAGGTCGTACCGCAGTGGCATTGGGCATGCTGGTCGTGTCGCGTCAGGAGATGAAGAAATGAAATGTTGCTGTATTGATAGCACAGCTTACACGCGACAGTAAAGGGGGCGCGCGCAAATGGGGGCGCGCACGGTTCGGAACGCTGTTTGCAATCCCGGCTACAATGAATTGGACCGATCAGCAGCCAGAGGTTCGCATGTCGCCAGGATTTATTTTCGCTACGGGTATCGAAAACAGCATCCCCACGATCGACAACGGTCGCGTGCGTATGGACGAGATGGAAAAGTGCGGCCACTACAAATACTGGCGCACGGACTTCGACCTCGTGCAGGAACTCGGGTTGAAAGTCCTGCGCTACGGGCCGCCCTTGCACAAGACGTGGCTCGGGCCCAAGCGCTACGACTGGGAATTCGCCGACCTGGCGCTCAACGACCTGCGCCAGCGCAACATCGCATCGATCGTCGACCTGTGCCACTTCGGCGTGCCCGACTGGATCGGCAACTTCCAGAATCCGGATTTTCCCGAATTGTTCGCCGAGTATGCCGGCACCTTCGCGCGGCGCTACCCGTGGCTGCAGTTGTACACGCCGATCAACGAGATGTCGATCTGCGCCCTCTTCTCCGCCCTGTACGGCTGGTGGAACGAGCAGTTGACGACGGACCGCGGCTTCGTCACGGCGACGAAGAACCTCGTCAAGGCAAACATCCTGGCCATGCATGCGATCCTGCAAGTGCGTCCGGACGCCCTGTTCGTACAAAGCGAATCGACGGAATACTTTCACGCCGAAAGCCCGTCCGCCATCGGCCCCGCCGAGCTGTACAACGCCCGCCGCTTCCTGTCGCTGGACCTGAATTACGGCCGCCGCGTCGATTCCGAAATGTACGAATACATGATGGACAACGGCATGACGCGCGAGGAGTATCACTTCTTCCTGAACAATAATCTGAAGCACCACTGCATCATGGGCAACGATTATTACCAGACCAACGAGCACTATGTGTCGGCGGACGGGCTGACGCGGGCGGCGGGAGAGATTTTCGGCTATGCGGTCATCACGCACCAGTACTACAACCGCTACCGGCTGCCCGTGATGCACACGGAAACGAACTTGTGCGAAGGGCCGCGCGGCGACGAGGCCGTGCACTGGCTGCGCAAGGAGTGGGCGAACGTCCTGCGCGTGCGCAACAACGGCGTGCCGCTCGTCGGGTTCACCTGGTATTCGCTGACGGACCAGGTCGACTGGGACACGGCCCTGCGCGAGAACAACGGCAACGTCAATGCGCTGGGCCTGTTCGATCTCAACCGCAAGATCCGTCCCGTCGGCATCGCCTACAAGGAGCTCGTGCGCGCGTGGATGGAAGTGCTGCCGACGCAAAGCGTCTGCCTGCAAGTGCCGATCGTGATGCCGCACGAATTCCAGCGCCATGTGCCGCCGCCGAGCGGCTGGCCATTCGACGACGACGCAACCCTGGCGCCGCGCACCGAAGAGCGCGAGTAATCGATTAGTGTTCGCTGGGCCCGAACGTGTAGGTATCGCCGTGCGCCAGGTAAACGACCTGCTGGTCGAGTCCGGCCGCTTTCACTTCCCGTGCGAAGTCCGACAGCGGGGACTTGAACACGTCGTAGTCGTCGTAATGGATGGGAATCGTCTTTTTCGGCTGGACGATCTGCATCAGGGTCACGCCGTCCTTGCCGTCCATCGTGACCTTGAAGACACCCAGGATGCGCGTGCCGCCCAGGTGCAGCAGGGCCAGATCGACACCGGGAAACCGCTGCGGGATCGCCTTCAGGTCGTCGTAAATCAGCGTATCGCCGCTGACATACATGCGATAGGCCGGGGCCGCCGTGTTCGGGCCGAAGTCGAGGACCGATCCCATCACCGAGGGCAGCAGCGCCTGCATGCCCGCCTTGCCGTGGCGGCCCGGGGCTGCCGTGATGCGCAGCCGGGCCTCGCCTTTTTCGACGTCGATCCGGTCCCACGTCGACAGGCCGAACGTGCGCTGGAAGCCCATGTCCTTGAGCTTGTTCGCCGCCGACTTGGTCGTAATGATGGGAATGTTCTTGTCGAGTTTTTCCTGCACGAGCTTGTCGAAGTGATCCTCGTGCAAGTGCGACAGCACGACGAGATCGATCGGCGGCAACTGTTCGAGAGTCAGGGCAGGATTCGTGAGGCGTTCGGACGTGATGCCGTAGCCGAGGTGCACGTGGTCGCCCTTGTGCAGGAAATTGGGATCCGTCAGGATCGTGAAGCCCTGGTAGCGGATCAGCACCGTCGCGGTGCCGATGAACTGGACGGTGCCGTTCGCTTCAGCGGGCGCGCCCGCCGGTGGCAGCCTGAGCGCGAGCGTGGCGGATTC
The DNA here is from genome assembly GCF_052056005.1 of Massilia sp. GER05. Classification (NCBI taxonomy): domain Bacteria; kingdom Pseudomonadati; phylum Pseudomonadota; class Betaproteobacteria; order Burkholderiales; family Oxalobacteraceae; genus Massilia; species Massilia sp. GER05. The sequence goes on from NZ_CP178858.1 coordinate 5,765,561, forward strand.
GGGCGCCTTCGTTTGCGCGTGTGCGACCGCGCAACCCGACAGGAACATCACCATCGTCAACACCGCCCGGACCATCACCATGCCGCCTCCTTGCCATTGTCGAGTCAAGGCTAGCATGGGGGTTTGCACGCCGGCGTTCGCTAGCCTGCAGTCAACGAAAGGATGGGGGATGGCCTGCCCAGCTGGGTTCGAACCAGCGACCCTCAGCTTAGAAGGCTGATGCTCTATCCAACTGAGCTATGGGCAGTATGGCTTCATAAATGAAAACGGGCCGTCGAGGACAGCCCGTTTGCAAACGGTGGTCGGAGTACAAGGATTCGAACCTTGGACCCCCTGCTCCCAAAGCAGGTGCGCTACCGGGCTGCGCTACACTCCGATTGGGACGATCATACCCCGCCGGGAGGGAGGCGTCAATGAAGGGGCTCGCCCCGGCGGATGGTCAGACTTCGAAGCGCGCGGCGATGCGTTTGGCCATCGACTCGGCCAGTTCCGCGTTCTTCGCCTCCACCATGACGCGCACGAGCGGTTCCGTGCCGGACGGGCGGATCAGCACGCGGCCATTGTCGCCCAGTTCGCGCTCGACGTTTTCCTTCTCCGCCACGACAGCCGCGTTCTTCGTCCAGTCGGTACCCGGCTGCACGCGCACGTTGATCAGGGTCTGCGGATACAGCGTCAGGTCGCTGCAGCACTCGGCCAGGCCCTGGCCGGAACGCTTGAGCGCGGTCAGGACCTGCAGTGCCGACACGATGCCGTCGCCGGTCGTATGCTTGTCCAGTGCCAGCAGGTGGCCCGAGCCTTCGCCGCCCAGCAGCCAGCCGCGGTCCTGCATCATTTCCAGCACGTAGCGGTCGCCGACCTTCGCGCGCGCGAAGCCGATGCCCATGTCCTTGAACGCCACTTCCAGCGCCATATTGGTCATCAGGGTGCCGACGGCACCGGCCACCGGGCCGGTCGCCATGCGCGCGCGCACCATCACGTACAGCAGCTCGTCGCCGTTGTACAGGCGGCCTTTGGCGTCGCACATGATCAAACGGTCGGCGTCGCCGTCCAGCGCGATGCCGAGGTCGGCCTCGTGCTCGACGACCGCGGCCGCCATCGCCTTCGGTGCCGTCGCGCCGACGCCGTCGTTGATGTTGAAGCCGTCCGGCTTGGTGCCCAGCTCGATGACTTCGGCGCCCAGTTCATGGAACACGTGCGGCGCAATGTTGTAGGCGGCGCCGTGGGCGCAGTCGACGACGATTTTCAGGCCGCGCAGGTCGAGCTCGTTCGGGAACGTGCTCTTGCAGAATTCGATGTAACGGCCCTGCGCGTCGCGCAGGCGCGTGGCCCGGCCCAGCTTTTCCGACGACACGCAGCCCATCGGCTGGTCGATCATCTCCTCGATTTCGAGCTCGACGGCATCGGGCAGCTTGGTGCCATGGCCGGAGAAGAACTTGATGCCGTTGTCCTGGAAAGGATTGTGCGAGGCCGAAATCACGACGCCCGCCTGCAGGCGCAGTGCGCGCGTCAGGTACGCGATGGCCGGGGTCGGCATCGGGCCGGCCAGCATCACGTCGACGCCGGCTGCCGAGAAACCGGCTTCCAACGCCGCTTCCAGCATGTAGCCGGAAATGCGCGTGTCCTTGCCGATCAGGACCGTGGGACGTTCGCTGGTGCCGGCCTTGTCCTTGGCCAGCACCTTGCCGGCGGCATAGCCCAGCCGCATCACGAAGTCAGGGGTGATGGGCGACTTGCCCACCAGGCCGCGTACGCCATCGGTACCGAAATATTTGCGTGCCATTAATTAAATTCTCTTCATCTATTGATTATTCGTAGTGGCCGCTTGCCAGACTTTCAGCGCATCCACCGTCTCTGCCACATCATGGACCCGTACGATCCGGGCGCCCTGCGCTACCGCAGCGAGCGCACCGGCCAGGCTGCCGGCCAGCCGCTGCTCGACGCTGCGGCCCGTCACGGCGCCGATCATCGATTTGCGCGACAGGCCCGCCAATACGGGCAGGCCGAGTTCGCTTTCCATGCGATTTATGCTCCGGAGCAAAGCATAATTATGCTCGACACTCTTCCCAAAACCAAATCCGGGATCAATCGTGATGCGTTCGCGTGCCACACCCGCCGCCAGCAGCGCATCGATCCGCTCGCGCAGGAACGCGATCACGTCGGCCACGACGTCGACGTATTCGGGCTGTGCCTGCATGTCCTGCGGGGTGCCCTGCATATGCATCACGCACAGCCCGCAGTCGCCGTCCTTCACGGCCTCGATCGCGCCGGGCGCCCGGAAGCCGTTGATGTCGTTGATCATGTCGGCGCCCGCGATGATCGCCTCGCGCATCACCTCGGGCTTGCAGGTATCGATCGACAGCGGATAGCCCAGTTCGCGCAACGCGTAGATCGCCGGCATGACGCGGCGCAGTTCTTCGTCGATGGGGACGCTGGGCGAGCCCGGCCGCGTGGATTCGCCGCCGATGTCGATGATGTCGACGCCGTCCTTGATCATCTGTTCGGCCCGCTCCACGGCGAATTCGAGGCCCTGGTAGCGGCCGCCGTCGGAAAAGGAATCGGGGGTGACGTTGAGGATGCCCATGACCAGCGGGCGCTGGGCGAGGTTATAGCCGAAACGGCCGCACTGCAGGTATTGACGCATGACGAAAAACCAACGGAATAAAGAATAAAAAGGCACCCGCTCGGGGTGCCTTTTCGAGGAGAGACCGCGCTGGTCAGGCCGGGGCGGTCGCGTTCGGGGCGACGCCGCTGTCGCTCGGAGGCGTGCGCTTGGTCAGGACCACCGACTTCGGCGGGCGCGGCTCGCGGCCGGCCATGATGTCGTTGATCTGGTCGGCATCGATGGTTTCCCATTCGAGCAGCGCCTTCGTCATCACTTCGACCTTGTCGCGGTTTTCTTCCAGCAGGCGACGGGCCAGCGTGTACTGCGTGTCGAGGATGTTGCGAATCTCGGCATCGACCTTTTGCTGCGTCGCTTCGGAGATGGTCTTCACGGAGCCGCCGAAGAAGCCTTCGTTCGGATCATCCTCGTAGACCATCACGCCCATGCTTTCCGACATGCCGAAACGGGTCACCATCGAGCGGGCCAGCTTGGTCGCGCGGGCGAAGTCGTTCGATGCGCCGGTCGACATCTGGCCGACGAAGATCTCCTCGGCGATACGGCCGCCGAACAGGATCGAGATCTCTTCCAGCATCTTGTCCTTGTAGCCGGACAGGCTGTCGTGCTCCGGCAACTGCCAGGTCAGGCCGAGGGCATAGCCGCGCGGCATGATCGTGACCTTGTGCACCGGATCGGCCTTCGGCAGCAGCTTGGCGATCACCGCGTGGCCCGACTCGTGGTACGCGGTGTTGCGGCGCTCTTCCTCGCGCATGACCATCGACTTGCGCTCCGGACCCATGAAGATCTTGTCCTTCGCGTCTTCGAAGTCGCTCATCTCGACCAGGCGCTTGCTGCGGCGCGCGGCGAACAGCGCGGCTTCGTTGACGAGGTTGGCCAGGTCGGCGCCGGAGAAGCCCGGGGTGCCGCGCGCCAGGATGTCCGCCTTCACGTCGGTGCCGATCGGCACTTTACGCATGTGCACATTCAGGATCTGCTCGCGGCCGCGGATGTCCGGCAGGCCCACCATCACCTGGCGGTCGAAACGGCCCGGACGCAGCAGCGCCTTGTCCAGCACGTCGGCACGGTTGGTCGCGGCGATCACGATCACGCCCGACGATGCCTCGAAGCCGTCCATCTCGACCAGCAGCTGGTTCAGCGTCTGTTCGCGCTCGTCGTTGCCGCCGCCCATGCCGGCGCCACGGTGGCGGCCGACGGCGTCGATCTCGTCGATGAAGATGATGCACGGCGAGTGTTTTTTCGCATTCTCGAACATGTCGCGCACGCGGGACGCGCCCACGCCGACGAACATCTCGACGAAGTCCGAACCGGAGATCGAGAAGAACGGGACCTTGGCTTCGCCGGCGATGGCGCGGGCCAGCAGCGTCTTACCGGTACCCGGGGGACCAACCATCAGCACGCCGCGCGGGATGCGGCCGCCCAGTTTCTGGAACTTGGTCGGATCCTTCAGGAAATCGACGATCTCGCCCACTTCTTCCTTCGCTTCGTCGCAGCCGGCGACGTCGGCGAACGTGACGGTGTTGTTCGTCTCGTCCATCATGCGCGCCTTCGACTTGCCGAACGAGAACGCCCCGCCCTTGCCGCCGCCCTGCATCTGGCGCATGAAGAACACCCAGACACCGATCAGGAGCAGCATCGGGAACCAGGAAATGAAGACTTGCTGGAGGAACGACGGTTCCTCGGGCGGCTTGACGTCGAAGCGCACGTTGTTGTCGCGCAGGTCGCCGATCAGGCCGCGGTCGAGCATGGTCGCGGTGGTGCGGACCTTGGTGTCGTCGGTGCGGGTCGCGGTGATGCTCGAACCTTCGATCACGACGTCCTTGATGCGTTTCGCCTTGACGTCATCGAGCAGCTCGGAATAAGCAATGGTCTTGCTGCCGCCCGCGACGCTGTGGTTGTCGAACTGCTTGAACAGCATGAACAACAGCAGCGCGACGACCACCCAGATGGCGGATTTGGAAAACATATTATTCACGAAGACTCCTCTGATGCGAACGCATCTTTTCCCATTTTTTCAAAGGCAGATTTTACCGCAATAAGCAGCCCGTGCCACGCACGACCGCCATAGTGCCTTCCGGGACGTTGAAAAACCTGCTGCGCGTTGCACTGTCGTGCTGCGATGCTCGCTGTACTCTCGTACAGCTGCGCTTCTCACACAACATTGCGGCCGCTCGCGACGGTTTTTCAAGGTTCCCTTTTCTCCACTATAGCCGGTTTTTATTTCCGTTGCGCAGCCATGATGCACACAGACGTGGCTGTCCTTTGCTGATGTGCGGTTGTACTGCAGGAAATCAAGGGCGTTTCCGTCGATTTTCGCAATTTCAGGCGGCCGGATTTTTCAACCCACGCCCCAGCAGGAAAATTTCCGAGGATTTGTCGCGGCTGGCCTTCGGTTTGATCTGTTTGACGACCTTGAATTCGGTGCGGAACTTCTCCAGGACCTGGGTGAATCCCATGTCCTTGAAGCATTTCACCAACAATGCCCCTGAAGGTTTGAGGTGCATTTGAGAGAACTCAATAGCGAGATCGATCAAATCCTCCATGCGCGCCGCATCCGCCGACGGAATACCGGACAGATTCGGCGCCATGTCGGACAACACGAGGTCGGCCATGCGGCCTTCGAGAACGCCCGCCAGCTCGTCGAGCACCTCCTGCTCGCGGAAATCGCCCTGGATGAAATGCATGTCGGCGATCGGCTCCATCGGCAGGATGTCCAGGCCGATCATCGTGCCCTTGATGCCGCCCTCCTCGCCGCCGGCCAGCTTGCGCCGCGTGTACTGGCCCCAGCTGCCGGGCGTGCAGCCGAGGTCGACGATCACCTGGCCCGCCTTGATGAGCTTTTCGCTTTCGTCGATTTCCTTCAGCTTGTAGGCCGCACGGGCCCGATAGCCCTCTTTCTGTGCCAATTTGACATACGGATCGTTGATGTGATCGTGGATCCAGTTTTTATTGAATTTGTTCTTGGCCATTCGCGTAAAATACTGCTTTTAATAGGTATCTCAAAATAACATCATGATCAAACTTACACCGGTCGAGCGTGCAGCGCTGCGTGCGGAAGCCCACGGCCTCAATCCTGTCGTCATGATCGGCGCAGACGGCCTGACCGAGGCCGTCATGAAGGAAATCGCGTCCAGCCTCGACGCACACGGCCTCATCAAGGTACGCGTGTTCGGCGACGACCGTGAAGAACGCATCGCGATCTACGAACGCATCTGCGCGGAACTCGACGCCGCGCCGGTCCAGCACATCGGCAAGCTGCTCGTGCTGTACCGCCCGAAGAAGGATGACATCAAGGAACGTTCGACGAAGGCCGGTAAGGGCCTGCGCGAAGTTACCATCGTCAAGCCGAGCCCGAGCGGCACCAAGAAGCCGACCGTAACCAAGGTCCTGCTGAAAGGTAACGAGCGCGTCACGCAAGGCGGCAACATCAAACGGGCCAAGCCACGTCAGGCCAGCACCAAGAAGACGGCCCTGAAATAAGCCGTGTTCACCAAAAATTAACCGGGGCCGCTACCCCGGTTTTTTTATGCCTCAGCGGGCCTTCACAACAAGAAGCGCACCAAGGATGCTCTCGGCCAGGTACAACACCTGCGAGACCCCGTGCAGCGCCGCGAACGTCCCCCACTGCGGCGACGCCCGCACGCCGGCCGGCCCGGCCGCTGCGCGGATCGCCGCCATCATCGGCTGCAGGCCCAGGTAGACGACGAGGCTGCATGCCAGCATGCCGGCGATCAGCGCATACAGCCAGCGCTTGCGCCGCGCGTCGACATCCGCCGCACGCGACGTCAGCAGCGCCAGCGGCACGGCGAGCGCGATCGCCAGCCAGGCCGAGCGCGTCAACATGACGCCGACGACATTGCCGGCCTGCGTGCTGTCGAGCACGGCAAAGGCGCTCGGCGCGGCCAGGTAGCTGACGGCCCACACGCTGCCGGCCCACAGGGCGGCCAGCAGCAGGCGCGCATTGGCAAGCATCGTGGCGAACTTAGACGTAACGGACTTCCAGGATTTCGTATTCGCGCGGACCGGACGGGGCCTGCACTTCGACCACGTCGCCGGCGTACTTGCCGATCAGCGCGCGCGCGATCGGCGAGGTGACGGAGACCTTGTTCTCCTTGAGGTCGGCTTCATCGATGCCCACGATCTGGTAGGTGACCTTCTGGCCGTTGTCGAGGTCTTCGAGGTCGACGGTCGAGGCGAACACCACGCGGCCTTCCGCATCCAGCGTGGCCGGGTCGATGATCTGCGCGGTGGACAGTTTCTGTTCCAGCTCGGCGATGCGGCCCTCGACGAAGGCCTGGCGCTCCTTGGCGGCGTCGTACTCGGCGTTTTCCGACAGGTCGCCGTGCGAGCGCGCCTCGGCGATCGCATCGATCACGTTGCGGCGTTCCTTGGTCTTGAGCTGGTGCAGCTCTTCCTTCAACTTCTCGGCGCCGAATTTGGTCAATGGAGTGTTCATCGTATTCTGTTCTCAGTGTTTGCGGACGTACCAAGTGAAAACCACAGAGCCGCACGGCGCAAGCCGCGCGAACTCTGTGGTCTTGGGTACTGCTAAGCGGTGCTGCTATGTTACCGCATCGCCGCTTAGTTTAAGGTTTTATGCAGGCCTTGTAAATCGTACACCCGCAACTCGTCCAGGTGACGCATGCCCTGCACGGCCGCCTCGGCGCCGGCGATGGTCGTATAGGTGACCACGCGCGCCTGCAGTGCCGACGTACGGATCGTACGCGAGTCGGCGATGGCGCTGCGCTTCTCTTCGACCGTGTTCACCACCATCGCGATCTCGTGGTTCTTGATCATGTCGACGATGTGCGGACGGCCTTCGATCACCTTGTTGACCGGGGTGACCGGGATGCCGGCGGCGGCGATGACGGCCGCGGTGCCCTTCGTCGCGACGAGCGAGAAGCCCAGTTCGACGAGGTCGCGCGCCACTTTCACGGTGCGCGGCTTGTCCGAACCCTTCACCGACAGGAACACGCGGCCCGTCGTCGGCAAGGTGATGCCGGCGGCCAGCTGCGACTTGACGAACGCTTCGCCGAACGTCGTGCCCACGCCCATCACTTCGCCCGTCGACTTCATCTCGGGGCCGAGGATCGTGTCGACGCCCGGGAATTTCACGAACGGGAACACGGCTTCCTTCACGCTGTAGAACGGCGGGACGATCTCTTTCGTGATGCCCTGCTGTGCGAGCGTCTGGCCGACCATGCAGCGCGCGGCGATCTTCGCCAGCTGCAGGCCCGTCGCCTTCGACACGAACGGCACGGTACGCGAGGCACGCGGGTTCACTTCCAGCACATACACGGTGTCCACGGTCTGGCCGTCGACTTCCGACTGCTGGATCGCGAACTGCACGTTCATCAGGCCGACGACGTTCAGCGCCTTCGCCATCAGCGAGGTCTGGCGCTTCAGTTCATCGATGGTCGCCTGGGACAGCGAGTACGGCGGCAGCGAGCACGCGGAGTCGCCCGAGTGCACGCCGGCCTGCTCGATGTGTTCCATCACGCCGCCGATGAACGTCGTCTCGCCGTCCGAGATGCAGTCGACGTCGACTTCGATCGCGTCGTTCAGGAAGCGGTCCAGCAGCACCGGCGAATCGTTCGACACCTTCACGGCTTCGCGCATGTAGCGCTCGAGGTCGCGCTGCTCGTGGACGATCTCCATCGCGCGGCCGCCCAGCACGTACGACGGACGCACGACGAGCGGATAGCCGATCTCGGACGCCAGCGCCAGCGCGTCGGCTTCCGTGCGCGCGGTGCGGTTCGGCGGCTGGCGCAGGCCCAGGTCCTGCAGCAGCTTCTGGAAGCGCTCGCGGTCTTCGGCCGCGTCGATCATGTCCGGCGACGTGCCGATGATCGGGACGCCGTTCTTTTCCAGATCCAGCGCGAGCTTCAGCGGGGTCTGGCCGCCGTACTGGACGATCACGCCTTCCGGCTTTTCCAGGTCGACGATTTCCAGCACGTCTTCCAGGGTCAGCGATTCGAAGTACAGGCGGTCGGAGGTGTCGTAGTCGGTCGACACGGTCTCCGGATTGCAGTTGACCATGATGGTCTCGTAGCCGTCTTCGCGCATCGCGAGGGCCGCGTGCACGCAGCAGTAGTCGAACTCGATGCCCTGGCCGATGCGGTTCGGGCCACCGCCCAGCACCATGATCTTCTTCTTGTCGGTCGGGTTCGACTCGCACTCTTCGTCGTACGTCGAGTACATGTACGCGGTATTGGTCGCGAATTCGGCGGCGCAGGTGTCGACGCGCTTGTAGACCGGACGGATGCCGAACTCGTGGCGTTTGGCGCGCACGGCTTCCGGCGTCGTCTGCATCAGGAACGCGAGGCGGCGGTCCGAGAAGCCCTTCTGCTTAAGCTTGTACAGCGTCGGCTTGTCGAGGCTTTCCAGCTTCTGGTGATCCAGCCACAGTTCGATGTCGACGATTTCCTTGATCTGGATGAGGAACCACGGATCGATCTTGGTGAGGTTGTGCACCTCTTCCAGCGTGAAGCCCTGTGCGAACGCGTCGCCCACGTACCAGATGCGTTCCGGACCCGGCTCGCCCAGTTCTTCCTCGATCTTTTCGCGGTCGCGGGTCTTTTCGTTCAGGCCGTCGACGCCGACTTCCAGGCCGCGCAGCGCTTTCTGGAACGATTCCTGGAACGTGCGGCCCATCGCCATCACTTCGCCGACGGACTTCATCTGCGTCGTCAGGTGCTTGTCCGCAGTCGGGAATTTCTCGAACGTGAAGCGCGGGATCTTGGTGACGACGTAGTCGATCGACGGCTCGAAGCTGGCCGGGGTCGCGCCGCCGGTGATCTCGTTGCGCAGCTCATCCAGCGTAAAACCAACGGCCAGTTTCGCCGCAACCTTCGCGATCGGGAAGCCGGTCGCCTTCGATGCCAGCGCGGACGAACGCGACACGCGCGGGTTCATCTCGATGACGATCATGCGGCCGTCCTTCGGGTTGATCGAGAATTGCACGTTCGAGCCGCCCGTGTCGACGCCGATCTCGCGCAGCACGTTGATCGACGCGTTGCGCATGATCTGGTATTCCTTGTCCGTCAGCGTCTGTGCCGGCGCGACGGTGATCGAGTCGCCGGTGTGCACGCCCATCGGATCCAGGTTCTCGATCGAGCAGACGATGATGCAGTTGTCCTTCTTGTCGCGGACGACTTCCATCTCGTACTCTTTCCAGCCGAGCAGCGATTCTTCGATCAGCAGTTCGGAGGTCGGCGACGCTTCCAGGCCGCGCTTGCAGATCGCTTCGAATTCTTCTTCGTTGTAAGCGATGCCGCCGCCCGAACCGCCCATCGTGAACGACGGACGGATGATGGTCGGGAAGCCCAGTTCGCGCTGCACGGCACGTGCTTCGTCCATCGAGTGGGCGATGCCGGAACGGGCCGAACCGAGGCCGATCTTCGTCATCGCTTCCTTGAACTTGAAGCGGTCCTCGGCCTTGTCGATGGCTTCCGGCGTGGCGCCGATCAGTTCGACCTTGTACTTGTCGAGGACGCCGTGGCGGTGCAGGTCCAGCGCGCAGTTCAGCGCGGTCTGGCCGCCCATCGTCGGCAGGATCGCGTCGGGACGCTCCTTGTCGATGATGCGCTCGACGGCCTTCCACGTGATCGGCTCGATGTAGGTGACGTCGGCCGTTTCCGGGTCCGTCATGATGGTCGCCGGGTTCGAGTTGACCAGGATGACCTTGTAGCCTTCTTCGCGCAGCGCCTTGCAGGCCTGGGCGCCGGAGTAGTCGAATTCGACCGCCTGGCCGATGACGATCGGGCCCGCGCCGATGATCAGGATGCTTTTGATGTCAGTACGTTTTGGCATTTATTTCTTCTCACTTGCTGGCGTGGGCTTGCATCTTGCTGATGAAACGGTCGAACAGGTAGGCGACGTCCGTCGGGCCGGGCGACGCTTCCGGGTGGCCCTGGAAGCAGAATGCCGGCTTGTCCGTGCGCTCGAAGCCCTGCAGCGAGCCGTCGAACAGCGAGACGTGCGTCACGCGGCAGTTGGCCGGCAAGGTCGCGGCATCCACTGCGAAACCGTGGTTCTGCGACGTGATCATGACCTGCTTCGAATCCAGGTCCTGCACCGGGTGGTTGGCACCATGGTGGCCGAACTTCATCTTGACGGTCTGCGCGCCCGAGGCCAGCGCCATGATCTGGTGGCCGAGGCAGATGCCGAACGTCGGGATGCCCGAGTCGATCACTTTCTTCGTCGCGGCGATCGCGTAGTCGCAGGCGGCCGGGTCGCCCGGACCGTTGGCGAGGAAGATGCCGTCCGGGTTCAGCGCCAGGGCTTCTTCCGCGGTGGCCTGCGCCGGCAGCACGGTGATCTTGCAGCCGCGCTCGGCCAGCATGCGCAGGATGTTGCGCTTGACGCCGTAGTCGAACGCGACGACGTGGAACTGCGGGTTTTCCTGCTTGCCGTAGCCCTCGCCCAGCTTCCATTCGGTCTGGTCGAAGGTGTACGGTTCCTTGACGGAGACCACTTTCGCCAGGTCCATGCCGTTCAGGCCCGGGAACGAGCGCGCCAGTTCCAGCGCCTGCGCTTCCGACGGCTCATTGCCCTGCGTGCCGGTCAGGATCGCGCCGTTCTGGGCACCCTTCTCACGCAGGATGCGGGTCAGCTTGCGGGTGTCGATACCGGCGATGGCGACGACGTTTTCCTGCTTCAGGTAGTCCGCCAGCGATTGGGTCGAGCGGAAATTCGAGGCCAGCAGCGGCAGGTCGCGGATGATCAGGCCGGCGGCGTGGACTTTCGAGGCTTCGACGTCTTCGGCATTGATGCCGTAGTTGCCGATATGGGGGTACGTCAGCGTGACGATCTGACGCGAATAGCTGGGGTCGGTCAGGATTTCCTGGTACCCGGTGATGGCGGTATTGAATACCACTTCACCGATGGTGTGACCGGCGGCGCCGATCGAATATCCTTTGAAAATGGTTCCGTCTGCCAGAGCGAGGATGGCTGGAACGGCTGGGCCAGAAAAAAATGGCGGCAAGGGCAACTCCCGATAAAGTTGCCGTAGGCTGCGCCACGTCAGACCGGCCCGGACAGGGGGTGTGGGCATGCATCTCGCCCAGTGTCACAGGTCGCTAGATAGAGGTTTGGGTGGGTAGTCGCTACGGCAGATAAGTGATGGCTAAACCTCTGAATTATAGCGTGATTTATATCGGCCGGCAATCGCCTTGCCTTCGGTTTTCGTCTAAATACTCTCTGGAAATCCATTCACATATCGAATCCAGCGCGTAGGGCGGGCTCCCCGAGCCCGCACGGCAGTGCGCGACACGCGGACGCACGCGTGGGCACAGGTGCCCACGCTACACACCACAAAAAAAATCGGCGGGCGGGCGCGACGTTTCATCGCACCACGCCCGCCGACTTGACGTAAACGTAAATTACAAGCCCAGCGCGGCGATACCGGCCTTGGCGATCTGCGCGTCTTCCGCCGATTTCACGCCCGACACACCCACGGCGCCGACGACTTCACCATTGACGACGATGGGCACGCCGCCTTCCAGCATGCCGTCCAGCTCCGGCGCGCGGGCGAACGACACGCGGCCGTTGTTGATCATGTCCTCGTAGATCTTCGACTCACGACGGCCCAGCGCGGCCGTCTTGGCCTTTTCCGGGGCGATGTGGGCCGACACCGGGGCGGCGCCGTCCAGGCGCTGCAGCCACAGCGGGTGGCCGCCGTCGTCGCAGATGGCGATGACGACTTTCCAGCCGTTCGCGACCGCTTCGGCTTCGGCACCGGCGGCGATCTTCTTGATGTCTTCGAGGGTAAGGACGGGCTTGGTTTGCATCTTGAGTCTTTCTTTCGTGTGGCGTTACAAAAAAGGTCTGCGATCAGCGCGCGGCCGACAGCGGGGCCGGCGTGCCCTGTTTGGCCCTCAGCCTGGCCTTGAGGTCGGCCATGACGCCGGCCGCGGCCTGCTCCCCGGCCAGCACGGCCAGGTTGCGGCCGGTGAAGTCGGCGCTGCCCATCGTGCCCAGCGCGGGCGTGATGACGACGTCGGCATCCTTCAGCTCGTACTGGTTCAGGCGCTGGCCCATGATGGTGAACGTCTGCATCAGCACGTCCACGGAACTCGCGGTGGCCTGCGCCTCGGTCGCACTGGAGATATTAACCGCGATGATGAATTCGGCGCCCATTTCCTTCGCGAAGCGAACGGGCACGGGGGCGACGAGGCCGCCGTCGACATAGCTGCGGCCGCTGATGACGACCGGCTGGAACACGCCGGGCACGGACGACGACGCGCGCACGGCCATGCCGGTGTTACCGCGGCGGAACAAGATCGGCTTGCCCGTCTTCAGGTCGGTGGCGACGGCGCCGAACGGAATCTTCAGTTTTTCGATCGGCTGGTTGTGCACGGCCTTGTTCACATAGGTCTGCAGCGCCTCCCCTTTCAGCACGCCGGGGGCCTTGCTGAAGAACGGGATGGCCCAGTCGGAGATCGTCGTCTCGTCCATGTCGAGGGCGATCTTCTGCAGCTGGAAGCCGTTGTAGCCGGACGCGTACAGCGCGCCGACGACGGAACCGGCACTCGTGCCGACGACGATGTCGGGCACGATGCCCTGGGCTTCCAGGGCCTTGATCACGCCGATGTGGGCAAAGCCGCGCGCGGCGCCGCCGCCGAGGGCGAGCGCGATTTTCACGTGACGCAGAGGAAGGGGCGCCGGCGTGGCGGCCACCGGGGCGGCCGGCTGCGTGGGCGTGGAGCCGCAGCCCGCGAGCAGTGCCGCGGCGCCGAGCGTGGCAAGAAGGGAACGTCGGGAGAAGGTCATCCCGAGATTGTAACCCGATCCCGCCCGTTTGCCGCCCCCGGTTTAAGCGCCGCGTAAGATGATGGTCGGACGATTAACCCGGCAGCGACGTATTCGGCAGCGTGGCCGTAAACACGCTGCCCTTGCCGGGCACCGAGCGGATCGCGAGCTTGCCGCCGTGGCGCAGCAGCACGTGCTTGACGATGGCGAGGCCGAGGCCCGTGCCCTGCGTCTCGCGCGAGCGGCTCTTGTCGACGCGGTAGAAGCGCTCCGTCAGGCGCGAGATGTGCTGCTCGTCGATGCCGATGCCGTTGTCGATCACTTCGAAGCGCAAGTCGTTCGGGCCGCGCAGCCAGCGCAGCTCGATCTTCCCGCCTTGCGGCGTGTAGCGCACGGCGTTGCTGGCCAGGTTGCCGAACGCGCTGCGCAGCTCTTCGCTGCTGCCCATCACGTCCGGACCGTCGACGGCGAAGTCGATCTCGTGGCGGCCGTTGGACAGCGCGCGCGCATCGTTCGCCACCTGTTCGACGAGAGCCCGCACGTCCACCCGCTCGCGCTTCAGGGGATACTCGTCCGATTCGAGGCGCGACAAGGTGAGCATGTCCTCGATCAGCCGCTGCATGCGCTGCGCCTGTTCCGTCATCAGCATCAGGTGCGCGGTGCGCGTCTTCTCGTCCAGGCCCGGATCCGCGAGCGCGATCTCGAGGAAGCCGACGATCACCGTCAGCGGCGTGCGCAGCTCGTGCGACGCGTTGGCGATGAAGTCGCGGCGCATCGCCTCGATGCGGTCCGTGTCCGTCGCGTCGTGGGTGACGAGGATTTGCCGGCGGTTCTCGAACGGGATGATCTGCACGATCAGCTTGCGGCCGCGGATCGACAGGGTGAGCGGCTGTTCGTAGCGGCCGAGGATCAGGTAGTCGATGAATTCGGGGTGGCGGATCAGGTTCGTCACACGCCGGCCCTTGTCGTGTTCCAGCGTGAGGCCCAGGTGGCGCTCGGCCGCCGGGTTGCACCATTCGAGGAACAGGACGTCGTCCATGATCGCCACGCCCTCCGGCAGCAGGTGCATGGCCTGGCGGAAGCGCGCGAGCCATTCCGTCAGCTCGTCGCGGTTGCGTTCGTCGTCGCGGCGGAGGCGGTACAAGCGCGCGAAGACGTCGGTCCACGCGCCCCACCCGTCCGGCAGCTTCGTGCTCTGCGGGTCGTCGAGCCACTCGCCCAGCTTGTGCAGGTAGGCCAGTTGGGAAATCAGCAGGCCGAGGGTAATGAGCAGCGCGAGCGCCAGCCCGGAGACAGGGCCCAGCAGCCACCAGGCGATGCCGGCGACCGCGAGCATCAGGCCCAGGCGCAGCAACGCCGGGACCCAGAACATGACGCGAGGATTCAAGCGGGCGACCTTTCTATTTTTCTTTTTCGGACAGCATGTAGCCCACGCTGCGCACGGTCTTGATCAGCTTTTCCGCTTCCTTCAGCGCCTTGCGCAGCCGGAGGACGTGGACGTCGACCGTGCGTTCCTCGACGGCCGCCGCGTCGCCCCACACCTTGTCGAGCAGCTGGCTGCGCGAGAACACGCGCTCGCGGTGCGCCATCAGGAATTTCAGCAGGCGGTATTCGGCATTGCCCATATCGAGCTGGCGGCCGTCCAGGGTGACCGTGCAGCTGGCCGGATCGAGCATGACCGGACCGGCCGACAGCGGCGCCTCGGCCAGGTGCGGGCTCTTGCGGCGCAGCAGCGCTTTCGAGCGGGCCACCAGTTCGCGCGGCGAGAACGGCTTCGTCACGTAGTCGTCGGCGCCGGTATTGAGCCCCGCGATCTTGTCCTCTTCCATGCTCTTCGCCGTCAGCATGATGACGGGGATGTCCTGGAAATCGCGGTCGCCGCGCAGGCGCGACAGCAACCGCAGGCCGCTCTGGTCGGGCAGCATCCAGTCCAGCAGCAGCAGGTCGGGCCTGCCGTGCACGATCGAATCCCAGGCCGCCGCCACGTTGGCGGCCGTGCGGATCTCCCAGCCCGTCTCGCGCAGCGAATAGCTCACCAGTTCGACGATCGCCGGCTCATCTTCGACAATCAGGACGCTCGTGTTGGCCGCCATCGATCACCCTTCTCCGCCAGCCGCGACGGCTTGTGGTTTGCTATGCCTGATGTCCCGCCCCTCGACGACGTAGATCACGTACTCGGCGATGTTCTTGGCGTGGTCGCCGATGCGCTCGATGGCCTTGGCCACCCACAGCACGTCCAGCGCCGACGAGATCGTGCGCGGGTCTTCCATCATGAACGTGATGGTACTGCGCATGATGGTGCGGAACTCGTGGTCGATCACGTCGTCCTGGGCGATGATCTGCACGGCAGCCTTGCCGTCCAGGCGCGCGAACGCGTCGAGCGCGTCGTGCAGCATGTCGGCCGTCGCGCGCGAGATCGTGCGCACCGTCTCGTAGTGGTTGAAGCTGACCATGCCGCGCTCGTGCAGGCTCTTGGCCGTGCGGGCGATCTTGGCGGCCTCGTCGCCGATGCGCTCGAGGTCCGTGATCACCTTGATCGTCGCCATGATCGTACGCAGGTCGTTGGCGGCCGGCTGGCGGCGCACGATCAGGTGGCTGCAGGCGTCGTCCAGCTGCACTTCGAGCTGGTTGACGGCGTGGTCGTCCGCCACCACCTTGTCGGCCTGCTCGGTGTTGCCGACGCGGAACGCATTCACCGCCTCGTCGAACTGCGTTTCCACCATGCCGCCCATGAGCAGCACTTTCGACCGGATCGCTTCCAGTTCCTGGTCGTACTGCTTGGAAGAGTGCTCGCCTACCATGTTTTCGGTTCCTATTGAATATCGTAATTTTAACTTGACTGGCGTATCGTTAGCTTTTCGGGGGGCTCTACAACCGTAGCGAGCGGCGGCAGGGGTGGCCGAGAAGCGCAGCCGTACATCCGGTACGGCCGGTCCGCCGTAGCGGAGCATCGCAGGCCGGCCCTGCAACGCGCAGTAGGTTGTAGAGCCTCCCCTCGCTCAACCGAAGCGGCCGGTGATGTAATCCTGGGTCTCTTTCCGCACCGGGTTCAGGAACAGCTGGTCGGTCTCGCCGAATTCCACCAGTTCGCCCAGGTACATGTACGCCGTGTAGTCCGAGCAGCGTGCGGCCTGCTGCATGTTGTGCGTGACGATGGCGATCGTGTAGTCGCCCTTCAGTTCGCTGATCAGTTCCTCGATCTTCGACGTCGAGATCGGGTCCAGCGCCGACGTCGGCTCGTCCAGCAGCAGCACGTCCGGCTTCACCGCGACGCCGCGCGCGATGCACAGGCGCTGCTGCTGGCCGCCGGACAACGACAGGCCGCTCTTGTTCAGCTTGTCCTTCACTTCGGTCCACAGCGCGGCCTTCTTGAGCGCCCATTCCACGCGCTCGTCCATCTCGCCTTTCGACAGGTCTTCGTACAGGCGCACGCCGAACGCGATGTTGTCGTAGATGGACATCGGGAACGGCGTCGGCTTCTGGAACACCATGCCGATCTTGGCGCGCAACATGTTCACGTCGACACCGGGCTCCAGGATATTCCGGCCGCGGTAAAGGATGGCGCCTTCCGCGCGCTGGCCCGGGTACAGGTCGTACATGCGGTTCAGCGTGCGCAGCAAGGTCGACTTGCCGCAGCCCGACGGACCGATGAATGCGGTGACCTGCTTGTCGTGGACGTCCAGGTTGACGTTCTTCAGGCTCTTCGTCTTGCCGTAATAAAAGTCCAGGCCGGAGATCTCGATGGTCTTGGTCTTGGGCTTCGAACCTTGCGTCGTTTGCGACGGGGTGGACAGGGTCTGGGTCATCATGGGATCTGGGATCTTCGTCAACTTATTGCGGGTTCTTTTGGCGGAACAGGGTCCGCGACAGGATATTCAGGAGCAGCACGCTGAACGTCACCAGCAGGGCGGCACCCCAGGCGAGGCTGCGCCAGTCTTCGTACGAACTCATCGCGAACAGGTAGATCGCCACCGGCAGGTTGGCCATCGGCTGTTTCATGTCGAGGCTGAAGAACTGATTGTTCAGCGCGGTGAACAGCAGCGGCGCCGTCTCGCCGGCGATGCGGGCCACGGCCAGCAGCACGCCGGTCACCACGCCCGCCTTCACGGCGCGCAGGCGCACCATCGTCGCCACTTTCCAGCGCGGCGCGCCCAGCGCGAACGCCGCTTCCAGCAGGCTGTTCGGCACCAGGTGCAGCATGTTGTCGGTCGTGCGGACGACGACGGGGATCGCGATCAGCGACAGCGCGATCGTGCCCGCATAGCCGGAGAAATGCCCAAAGCGCGCCACGCACAGGGCGTACACGAACAGGCCGATCACGATCGACGGCGCCGACAGCATGATGTCCGTGACGAAGCGCGTGACGGCGGCGAATTTGTTGTTCTGGCCGTACTCGGCGAGATAGATGCCGGCCAGGATGCCGACCGGCGTCGAGATCGCCGTGGACAGGCCTACCATCATGAGGCTGCCGACGATCGCGTTGCGCAGGCCGCCCGGGCTGCCCGGCGCCGGCGTGTCCATCGTGAACAGCGTGTGCGACAGTGCGCCGAAGCCATTGACCAGCAGGGTCTCCAGGATCCACAGCAGGAAGCCGAGGCCGACGGCCATCGCCAGCACGGACAGCGCGATGCCGATGCGATGGCCCAGCAGGCGGCGCCGATACACGGAATTGACAACGGCATCCATTACTTCACCCCTTCCTTGCGGGACATCCCGACGAGCATCAATTTGGCGGCCGACAGCACGATGAACGTGATGGCGAACAGGATCAGGCCCAGCGCGAACAGCGCGGACACGTGCAGTTGCGAGCTGGCTTCGGCGAATTCGTTGGCCAGCGTCGAGGAAATCGAATTACCCGGCGCGAACAGCGACAGCTTGATGTCGTTGGCATTGCCGATGACGAACGTGACGGCCATCGTCTCGCCCAGCGCGCGGCCGAGGCCCAGCATCACGCCGCCGACCACGCCGGCGCGGGTGTACGGCAGCACGATCTTGCGCACGACTTCCCATTTCGTGCAGCCGAGGCCGTATGCGGATTCCTTCAGCACGGCCGGCACGATCTCGAACACGTCGCGCATCACGGACGCGATGAACGGGATGATCATCACGGCAAGGATGATCCCGGCGGTCAGGAGGCCCAGGCCCATCGTCGGCCCCTGGAAGAACGGGCCGATGAACGGCAGCACACCGAGCGTCTCTTTCAGGAACGGCTGGATGGTGTCGCCGAACAGCGGCGCGAACACGAACAGGCCCCACATGCCGTAGATGATCGACGGCACGCCGGCCAGCAGTTCGACGGCCATGCCCATCGGGCGGCGCAGCCAGGCCGGGCAGATCTCGGTGAGGAACAGCGCGATGCCGAAGCTGATGGGAAAGGCAACGAGCAGCGCGATGATCGACGTGACCAGCGTACCCGTGATGGCGATCAGCGCGCCGAATTTGTCGTTGACGGGATCCCACTCGTTGGTGGTGAGGAAGGACGCGCCGAATTCGCGGAACGCAGGCGCCGCGCCGATCGCCAGGGAAATGATGATGCCCACGAGGACGATCAGGACGCTGGCGGCGAACAACAGGGTCACCTTGTGGAAGATGAAGTCCTGGATGCGCTGCACGCGCATGGTATTGCGCAGTGCGACGTTGCGGGCTTCTTCCTGCAACGCGGCCTGGCCGGCCTCGTCGGCGGCGAGCGCGGGGTGTGCGTTCATGTGTTTGTCCAATTTATTACCTAGAAGCAAAAACGCGCCACTCCCACCTGCCCGACCTCGCGCCGGGAGGTGGGAGCGGCGCTACCCACGTGTCGGGTATTGCTCAATTACCAGAGCGCTTTTCCCGAAGCATCCTTCAGGTTGGCCTTCCAGGCGTCTTCCACCAGCTTGGTGGTCGCAGCCGGCATCGGCACGTAGTCCAGTTCAGCGGCGGCGGCAGCACCGTTCTTGAACGCGTAGTCGAAGAACTTCAGCACTTCCTTGCCCTTGGCGCCATCGGCTTGCGACTTGTGCATGATTGCGTACGTCGCACCGACGATCGGCCATGCGGCCTTGCCGGGCTGGTCGGTCAGCACCACGCCGAAGCCCGGTGCCTTGGCCCAGTCGGCGTTGGCGGCGGCGGCCTTGAACGCGTCGTCGTCCGGCTGCAGGAAATTGCCGTCGCGGTTCTTCAGCTGGGTATGGGCCAGCTTGTTCTTCTTGGCATATGCCCATTCGACGTAGCCGATCGAGCCCTTGATGCGCTGGACGTTGGCGGCGACGCCGTCATTGCCCTTGCCGCCCACGCCGACAGCCCATTTCACGGCGGTGCCGGCACCGATCTTCGCCTTGAAGTCCGGGTTGGTCTGCGACAGGTAGTTCGTGAACAGGAACGAGGTGCCCGAGCCGTCGGCGCGGTGCACGACGGTGATGTCTTCGGCCGGCAGCTTCACGCCCGGATTCAGCGCGGCGATCGCCTTGTCATTCCACTTGGCGATCTTGCCCAGGTAGATGTCGGCGATGACCGGACCGGTCAGTTTCAGCTGGCCCGGCGCCACGCCGTCCAGGTTGACGATGGCGACGACGCCGCCCATGATGGTCGGGAACTGCACCAGGCCCGCCTCGTTCAGGTCTTCGACCGACAGCGGCATGTCCGATGCGCCGAAATCGACGGTCTTGGCCTTGATCTGCTTGATGCCGGCGCCGGAGCCAATCGATTGGTAATTCAGGCCGTTGCCGCTGGTCTTCTTGTACATCTCCGCCCATTTCGAATAGATCGGGTAGGCGAAGGTGGAACCAGCACCGGTGATGTCGGCAGCCAGGGTCGCGGTGCTCGCGAACGCGGCGGTGGTGCCGATGATGATGGTTGCCAGCAGTTGCTTCATGCGCATATCAAGGTCCTTTGGTTAGGTGTGACACGGTTGATGCTGCGCAGTGTAGTGAGGAAATATGACGGCTTTATGACATGGCCAGCCTGGCCATATGACATGCGCGGCGCATAATGTGACCGCCCGAAATAACATGTCACACAGCCCTTCGACCGCTGTCACAATCTACGGCTCTACCCTCTTCCGAGGTCGAGAAAAAGCGCCTTGTAAATACTCTTTCTTATGCTAATTTGAAAGTGTTCATGCAATATGGAGGAGTAGTCCTACAATCTCGAATGACAGATAGGGGGGAGCGCTCAACGGCGTTCGAACGGTATGTTATTCATTACAGGCATGCTGACCGGGATGGTCGTCCTCGTGCTGTATGGGGTGATTTCCGAAGGCATCGGCAGTTCACAAAGGTTGCACGACCGCTATCACGAATAGCATTGGGGGCCGCAGAGGTCTCATCAAAGAAAAAGCGGCGGGGCCCAAGGCACCCGCCGCTTTTCTTGTCAACCGGCCAATGAATCAGCGCAGGAAGCGTGACACCTGGCTCATCGCCGCCAGGTCCAGGTTCATGAACTGCAACCCGGCCTTGAACTCGCCATTGCTGAAAATGCAATACATCACCTTGACGCGCGCATGCAGGGGAAACGGCGTGCCGTCGACGAGCAGGTCGAAGCCGACCTGGCCCGTCTGCCCCGTCTGCAGCGGATGCGGCACGGTAATGCTGACGCCATTGGAGCCGATGTCGGATGTACGTCCCTGGGCGGGGGGCTGGCCCTCCATCGCCAGGACTGCCCGCACCTTCAGGATCTTGCGTGCGGATTGCCTCTGATCTATTGCCACGATAAGCCTGTGAATCTTTTAAAAACGAGGGGCATTATAGGTGCAAACGATAATCTTGCGTGTTACCGCTATTCACGTTAAGGTGATCAGTCGAGCTCGCGCAGCTTGCTGAACGCTTCATCGATCCGCTCGACGGCCACAATGGTCATCCCCTCGATCTTTTGCTTCGGCGCATTGGCTTTCGGGATCACGGCGACGGAAAAGCCCAGCTTCGCCGCCTCGCGCAAACGCTCCTGCCCACGCGGGGCGGGACGGATCTCGCCGGCCAGGCCCACCTCGCCGAACACGACGAGGCCGCGGGGCAGCGCCTTGTTGCGCATCGATGAATTGATCGCCAGCAGGACGGCCAGGTCGGCCGCAGGCTCCGTGATCTTGACGCCACCCACCGCGTTGATGAACACGTCCTGGTCGAACGCGGCAATGCCGGCATGACGGTGCAGCACCGCGAGGAGCATCGCGAGGCGGTTCTGCTCAAGGCCGACGGACAGCCGGCGCGCGTTCGGCAAATGGCTCGCGTCGACGAGCGCCTGCACTTCGACCAGCAGCGGCCGGGTGCCCTCCTGCGTCACCATCACGCAGGAACCGGGCACCTGGTTGTCGTGTTGCGACAGGAACAGTGCGGACGGGTTCGACACGCCCTTCAGGCCCTTTTCCGTCATCGCGAACACGCCCAGCTCGTTGACGGCGCCGAAACGGTTCTTGATGGCGCGCACGAGGCGGAAGCTGCTCTGCGTATCGCCTTCGAAATACAGCACGGTGTCGACGATGTGCTCCAGCACGCGCGGCCCCGCGAGCGCGCCTTCCTTCGTCACGTGGCCGACGAGGATGATCGTCACGCCCGTCTGCTTGGCCACGCGCGTGAGCTGCGCCGCGCATTCGCGCACCTGCGAGACGGAACCGGGGGCCGACGTCAGCGCATCCGAGTACACGGTCTGGATCGAGTCGATGACGGCGACCTCCGGCTTGAGGTCGGCAATGGTGCCGAGGATTTTTTCCAGCTGGATCTCGGCTTGCAGCTTCAGGTCTTTCGCCTCGACCTGCAGCCGGCGCGCGCGCAGGGCGATCTGGGCGCCGGATTCCTCGCCGGACACATACAGCGTGCTGCGCGCCGCGGCCAGGTTCGCCAGCGCCTGCAGCAGCAAGGTCGACTTGCCGATGCCGGGATCGCCGCCGATCAGCACGACGCCGCCCGCGACGAGGCCGCCGCCCAGCACGCGGTCGAATTCGTCGATGCCGGTGCCGAAGCGGGGCACGTCGATCGCCTCGATGTCGGCGAGCGACAGCACGGGGGCCGTTTGCGCGAGGCTCTTATGCATGTGCGGCGTTTGCGACATGCGATTCAGGCCGGCGGTCTCGACCTGCTCGGTCATCGTGTTCCAGGCCTTGCAATCGGCGCACTGGCCGGTCCAGCGGCTGGCGACGCTGCCGCAATCGCTGCAGACGAAACTGGTACGGGGTTTAGCCATGATTCCTTGGTTATAAAATGGGATCGCACCCGAGCGGCGCCTCGGCCACGCGCACGCGCGGCGCCACGGCGCACATCAACTCATAGCCGATCGTGCCGGCGGCATGCGCCACCTCGTCGATCGGGAGACCGTCGCCCCACAGGGTGACCTTGCTGCCCACGCGCGCGTTCGCAATGGGCGACAGGTCGACGGCCATCATGTCCATCGACACCCGGCCGACGAGCGTCGTGCGGACGCCGTCCACCAGCACGGGCGTGCCGTGCTCGGCATGGCGCGGGTAGCCGTCCGCATAGCCGCAGGCGACGATGCCCACCGTCAGCGCGCGGTCCGCCTGGAAGCGGCTGCCGTAGCCCACGCTGTCGCCCTGCTCCAGGTGCTGGATGCCGATGACTTCGGATTTCAGTGTCATCGTCGGCAACAGCCCGTAGTCCTTGGCCGAGCGGCCACCAGGCGTGCCGCCGTACAGCATGATGCCGGGGCGCACCCAGTCGCTCTGCAATTCCTGGACGAGCTCCGCCGTGTGCAGCACCCCGCCGGAATTCGACAGGCTGCGCTCGCCCGGCAAGCCG
This sequence comes from Massilia sp. GER05, assembly GCF_052056005.1. NCBI lineage: Bacteria > Pseudomonadati > Pseudomonadota > Betaproteobacteria > Burkholderiales > Oxalobacteraceae > Massilia > Massilia sp. GER05. The sequence continues at coordinate 5,788,649 of NZ_CP178858.1, forward strand.
TCCGCGCCCAGCCGGAACCGGCGTACCTGCTCGCCGATCGACAGGCGCGGATGCTCCAGCTCGTCCGCGTTCGCGAAATGCGTCATCAACGTGATGTTGCGGATGCCCGGGATAGCGCGCAGCCGCTGGTAGGCCGCCGCGAACTCGTCCGGCTGAAAGCCGAGGCGGTTCATGCCCGTATTCATCTTGAGGTGCACGTCGATGGGACGGTAGAGCTGGGTGTACTCCAGCATCTTGACCTGCTCGATGCAATGGACCGTGCTGTTGACATTATGTTCAGCCAGCAAGGGGATGTCCGACGTGTCGAAGATTCCCTCTAATAAGAGGATCGGCTTCGCCCAGCCCAGCTCGCGCAGGCGCAGCGCGCTTTCCGTTTCGATCAGGGCCAGGCCGTCGGCCTGCGCGAAGCCGCGCATGCCCCGTTCCAGACCGTGTCCGTACGCGTTCGCCTTCACCACCGCCCAGACGTTCGCCTGCGGCGCACAGGCGCGCGCACGGGCCAGATTGTGCTGCATGGAGTCGAGGTGGATGGTGGCGTGCAGGGGACGTGGCATGGCTTTCAGATGGGGGCGACGGCTGAGAACGAAAGGTTTATTTTACTCCCGGCAGTGAAATGCCGTATTGTCGATTCCTTGGGCGAACCGGTCTTTCATGGTATAAAGCAACCCATCCAGTTTTTTGAACCTTTCGAATGAACCGTGGTTTTTATACCATCATGGCGGCGCAGTTCTTCTCGTCGCTGGCAGACAACGCGCTGATATTTGTCTCGATCGGTCTGCTAACGGCGATGAAAGCCCCGGCTTCGCTTACTCCGCTGCTGAAGCTGTCGTTCGTCTTGTTCTACGTCCTCCTGGCACCATTCGTCGGCGCGTTTGCCGATTCAATGCCCAAGGGACGGGTGATGTTCACCGCCAATTTAATCAAGGTTTTCGGCTGCTGCCTGATCTTCTTCGGCGCCCACCCCCTCATCGCCTGCACTGTCGTCGGCTTCGGCGCCGCCGTCTACTCTCCCGCCAAATACGGCATCCTGACCGAGCTGCTGCCGGCCGAACGACTCGTCGCGGCCAACGGCTGGATCGAGGGCCTGACCGTCATGTCCATCATCCTCGGCGCGGCCATGGGCGGCGCCCTCGTCAGTGCCCACGGCAGCGCCTGGCTGATGACGCTCGACGTGCCCTATATCGACACCGGCATCAACTCCTCGACCAAGGCCCAGCTCGCCGTGCTGATCGGCGTGTACGCGCTGGCGGCCGGCTTCAACCTGCGTATCCCCGACACCGGCGCCCGCTACGAGCACCAGGAACGCAATCCGGCCAAGCTGATCGCCGATTTCGCCGACTGCTCCGCCACGCTGTGGAAAGACAAGCTGGGCCAGATCTCGCTGGCCGTGACGACGCTGTTCTGGGGCGCCGGCGCGACGCTGCAATTGATCGTGCTGGAATGGGCCAAGCGCTCGCTGCACATGTCCCTCGACAAGGCGACGGGGCTGATCGGCGTCGTCGCCATCGGGTCCGCGATCGGCGCGGCGATGGCGGCGAAGATGATCCCGCTGAAGAAATCGCTGACCGTGATTCCGCTCGGCATCATCATGGGCCTCGTCGTGACCTCGATGACGATCGTGTATTCGCTGCCGATCGCCGTCGTGCTCCTGCTGCTCATCGGCCTCCTGTCCGGCTACTTCGTCGTGCCGATGAACGCCCTGCTGCAGCACCGCGGCCACGTGCTGATGAGCGCCGGCCACTCGATCGCCGTGCAGAACTTCAACGAAAACCTCTCCATCCTCACCATGCTGGCGCTGTACGCCATCATGATCACGCTGAGCCTGGACCTGGACGTCATCATCGTCCTGTTCGGCATGTCGCTGGCCGGCATCATGTGGCTGATCGGCCGCCGCCATGCGGCGAACCAGCGCGAGCACGACTCGCTCGCGCTGATCGGCGAGCACAAGCACTGATCCAGCCAATTCGGCAATTCGGGGTCAGAGCACTTTTTCGAGAAATTGATCGGTACGGGCAGCGATGCGCAAGCCGTGATCGCGCGAGGGCCTGCATGCGGGCGCGCGGCGTCAAACAATGCCGAAAAGACAGTGCGCCGAAATGTGCTCTGACCCCGAATCTTGAGGTCTGACCCCGGTCAGGGGTGCAGGCGGGCGTTGGCGCGGTCGCGCCAGTCGTTCGGGACGATGAAGCCCCGTTCGACTTCCACGATGTTGTCCGGCTCTTCGCGCACGAGCGCCACGAGCACGGGTGCGCTTGACGCCATGAAGTGGTCTTCCAGTTCCGCGGCCAGCTGGGCCTTGTCCAGCATCCACACCGCCGATTGCGCGCGGAACGGCGGCAGCCATTGCAGGCGCGGCAGGATCAGGAAGCGATCGCCGGGCAAGGCGTCGAGTTCTTCCAGTGCGCACCAGAAGCCGCGGCAGTGGCCCGCCGTGATGCCCTGCATGGCCTGGTACGTGCCGCGCGGGTAAAACAGCCAGCCCTTGACGAGCGCGCGCGCCGCGACGACGGGCCGCGGCAATACGTCCTGCGCGGCCGGGTGGCGGCCCAGCTCGAGCTGGCGCTCGAACACCTTGCGCATCTTGCGGCCCAGGCTGTCGGCCAGGTTCGGACCGACGAACGTGTCGAAGCCCGTCGCGGCATCGCCCTGCAGCAGGTAGAACTTGGTGGCGAACTCGATGTGTTCGGCACCCTCGCCCGCATCCAGCAGAAAATCGAACTCGCCGACGGTGTCGTTGCGGCTGGCCCGTACCTGCAGGCCGTGCGCGACGAGGCGGCCCTGGTGCGCGAAATAAAAGGCCATCAGCTTTTCCGCGTACAGGCCGAGGCGCGTATACATCTTCGAACCGAGTGCCGCGTCCAGCGGCGCCGGATCGGCATCGAGTTCGGCCAGCCAGCGCGCCGTGGCTTCCGTCATCGGACCGAGCGTCGCGATGCGGCCTTCCCAGTGCGGGTCGTGGATGTCGAGCAGGTCCGGGGCGTCCAGCAGCCAGGCCAGCGCCCGCACCCGCGCGCGCCGCAGATGGCGCCAGCGGCGTTCGAACAGCGCCTGGTACGTGTCAGCCTGAGCGCGCACGGGCGTTCCTTGCCCTGCACAAGTCGGCCCACGCGAGGGCCTTGTCGGCACCGCGCCGCAGCAGTTCGCCCGGATGCAAGGTCGCCACCAGGTTCACCGTGCGTCCGCCCGTCTCCAGCGCGTGAGCGCCGCCCCGCGCGCCGGCCAGCGGCTCCGGCAGCGCGCGGCCCAGCAAGGTGTTGGCGGCGATCTGGCCCAGGGTCAGCACGGTCTCCGCGCCCGTCAACGCCACCTCGCGTTCGAGGTAGGGACGGCACGCGGCCGCCTCCTGCGGCGTGGGCGCGCGCTCGCCGCCGTTCGGCGTCGTCGGGCGGCATTTGATGAGGTTCGTCACGTAGACGTCGCGCTCGCGGCCCATGCCGACGGCGGCCAGCATATTGTCCAGCAGCTTGCCGGAATCGCCCGCGAGCGGGACGCGCGCCTTTTCATCGGCAGCCGTCGTGGCGCCGGCCGCGACGACCCAGCGCGCCTGCTTCGCGCCCGTGCCCGGCACCGGCGCGCGCCCTTCGCGGCACGCGCTGCAGCGCCGGCACGCGGCGATGGCGATGGCGAGCTGGTCCCAGTCCATGGCCGCGATTTCTTCCGGCGTCGCATCGCTCGGCAACGCGGCATCGTCCCAGGCGGAATCGTGGTCGGCCGGCGGCGCCAGCGCGGATACGGATTGCGCGACCGGTTGCAGCGGCGTCGGGCCGGGCGGACGCGGCCCCGCCGGCGCGGGCCGTGGCGGCCGCGCGACCGGCGCGGGCGGTTCGACGACGGCCGCGGCGACGGGCGCCAGCGCGGACGCCGACTGCGCCACCGGCTGCAGCGGCGTCGGCTGCGGGGCAACCTCGCGCGGCGGCGCCGTGCGCAACTGCCACAGCGGCCCGAGGCCCATCTCGTTCAGGAAGATGGCGTCGCGTTCGCTGACACCGTTCATAACACATACCTCATCACGATCGCATCCTCGCGCCGCCCTTCGTGCGCGGGATAATAGCCCTTGCGGCGGCCGATCTCTTCATAGCCGTAGCGCCGGTACACCTCGAGTGCGCGCGTGTTGGACGGCCGCACCTCGAGCAGGATCGACGCCATGCGCTCTGCCCGCGACCTGGCCGCGATGCGGTCCAGCAGGTAGCGCCCGACGCCGCGTCCGTGCAGCGGCGCCGCGACGGCCACGTCGAGCAGGTGCGCTTCGTCCAGCGCATACATCAGCAGGAAATACCCGGCCAGCGCGCCCGCCGGGTCGCGCAGCACCCAGGCATCGTAGCCGCTCGCGAGCGAGTCCATGAAATTCGCGCGGCTCCACGGATGCGGAAACACGCTGCATTCGAGGGCATGCACCTCGTCGACGTCGCCCACGACCATCGGGCGCAGTTCCAGGTGCGCGGCGTCGGTCATCGCGCCTCCGCCCTGGCCGCGTTGATGGCCTGGCGTTCCGCGCTCGTGTACGCGACCTTGTTGCGCAGGTAGAGCGGCTGCGCCTCGTCGGCCGGCACCGCGCGGCCCGCCGCCAGCGCGGCCACGCCCAGCACCGCGAATTCGCGCGCATGCGGCAGGATGTCGCTGTGCGCACCGGCCACGAACGGCGCATCCGCGAAGGCTTCCGGATACGCCGCGAACCCGTTGCCGCAGGCAGTCAAGCCTTCGACCATCTCCGGCGCGACGGCGCCCGGCGCGCTCAGCGCAGGCGCGCGCACGGCCTGCCAGGCGCCGGTCCAGCGGTACTGCGCCCAATAGACTTCGCCCATGCGCGCATCCAGCACGGCGAGCACGTCGGACGCGCCCGTGCGTGCGCGGCACGCCTCGGCCATCGCTTCCAGCGTCACCAGCGGCAGCACCGGTTTGCGGGCGCCGAACGCGAGACCCTGCGCCACGCCGCACGCCGTGCGCACGCCCGTGAACGAACCCGGACCGGCGCCGAACGCGATCGCGTCGCAGTCGGCCAGCGCGATGCCGGCGTCGCGCAGCAGTTCCTGCACCATGGGCAGGACGGACTGCGAATGCGTGCGGACGCCGGACGATTCGCGGGTCAATACGCGAGTCAATACGTGGGGCAATCCGGAGGTGTCCGCGCCGTCCGCGCTGTTCAATAACGCGCAGGACGCCAGCTCGGACGAGGTTTCGATGGCGAGGATGATAGGCATGGCGTATTGTAACCCGGCGGCCCGGCCAGCCAAAAGCGCGGAACCGTTGTAGAATCGCGCCCATGTCCAGTCTGACCCTCGATCCCGATACCCGCGACCAGGTTGCCGCCGCCCTCCACGGCGACGGCTGGATCGTCGCCTGCCTGTGCGCTGCCTGGTGCGGCACCTGCTCGTCCTACCGCGCCGCGTTCGACGGCCTGGCCACGCGCCATCCCGACAAGACGTTCGTCTGGATCGACGTGGAAGACCAGGCCGACGTCGTCGGCGACCTCGACGTCGAAAATTTTCCCACGCTGCTCGTGCAGCGCGGCGATGCCGTCGCGTTCTTCGGCACGATGCTGCCGGATCCGAAAGTCGCGGACCGGCTGATCCAGGCGCAGGCGGAGTTGAGCGGCGACGAACTCACGCGCCAGGCGGCCTCCACGCCGGAACGGCAGGCATGGCAGCGCGAGTGCAACCTGCGCACGCTGTTCGCCAACGCCGATGATTAGGTAGCGGGTGGGACGGGCACAGGGGTACCCACCCTACGACAGTCGCAACGGTAATGTCCGCAACCGCTGGCCCGTCAATTTGAATACGGCGTTCGCCACCGCCGGCGCCACGGGCGGCACCGCGGGTTCGCCCATGCCTTCCGGCGGTTCCGCGCTCGGTACGATGACGGTCTCCACCTCGGGCGCCTGCGCCATCCGCAGCACGGGATAATCGCCGAAATTCGTCTGCTGCGGCTGGCCGTCCCTGAAGGTGATCTCCCCCGCCAGCGCGGCCGACAGGCCGAACACGACACCCGACTCGACCTGCTGCGCGACGATGTTCGGATTGACGACGAGGCCGCAATCGACGGCGCACACGACCTTGTGCACGCGGATCTCCTTGTCTTGCACCGACACTTCCGCGACCTGCGCCACCACGGTCCCGAACGACTGGTGCACGGCGACGCCGTGCGCGCGGCCCTCCGCCGGCGTGCCCGCACGCGCGAGCGCCGCGTCCAGCGCGGCCAGGTGGCGCGGATGGTCCTTCAGCAGCGCGCGCCGCCACGCGACCGGGTCCTGCCCCGCCGCATGGGCCACCTCGTCCGCGAAGCTCTCCTTGAAGAACGCGTTGTGCGAGTGGCCCACGGAGCGCCAGTACCCGATCGACACGACGCTGTCGACGGTCACGTGGCGGCTGCGGCGGTTCGCGATCGCGTACTGCAGGTCGTACTCGCCCTCGGCCGTCGTCTTGTCCGGACCGACGCCGGGCAGGCCGAGGTTGCGCGGGAAGTACTGGTGGCCGATGGCGCCGCTCGCGAGCTTGCTGTCCCACGCGAGCACGCGCCCGTCGGCGCCGACGTGCGCCGTGTACCGGGCCAGCGCGGCCGGGCGGTAGACGTCGTGGCCCGTGTCGTCCTCGCGCGTCCAGAGCAGTTGCACCGGGCGGCCGCGCGTCTGCATGGCCACGGCGACGGCCTGCGCCACCATGTCCGTCTCCAGGCGCCGGCCGAAGCCGCCGCCCAGCATCGTCACCTCGATGGTCACATCCTCGCGCGCGACGCCCGCGACCTTCGCCGCCACGTCCACCGCGATGCTCGGGACCTGCGTGGGCGACCACAGCGTCACTTTCCCGTCCAGGACCTGCGCCGTGCAGTTCTGCGGTTCCATCGTCGCGTGCGCGAGGAAGGGCGCGCGGTATTCGGCCTGCACGGTGCGCGTGCCCGCGAGTTCGGCCGCGTCCTGGCTGCCGGCCTCGAAATACGCATGGCCCGATTCTTCATCGAGCGCCTTCGCAAAACCGGCGAACACGGACTCGCTCGACAACGCGGCATGCGGGCTCGCGGTCCACTGCACGGGCAGCGCCAGCGCGGCCTGCTGCGCCTGCCACCAGCCCTTCGCCACGACCGCGACGCCGGCGCCCGCACCGGACAACGGCGCGAGCGCGGACGATACGTCGACGACGTGCTCGACGCCCGGCAGCGCGGCCACCTTGCCCGCATCGAACCCCGCGACACCTGCGCCCAGCACGGGCGCCATGCGCAGCGCCGCGTACAGCAGGCCTTCCGGCCGCACGTCGATGCCGAACACCGCGCGCCCGTTGACCTTCGATGGCGCGTCGCGCCGCGGCACCGGCTTGCCGATCAGGCGGAAGTCCGCGGGCGTCTTGAGGCGGACGTCGTCCGCATCGATGTCGCCGCCCAGCGCAGCCGCGCGCTGCGCGAGCAGGCCGTACGGCGCGCGCCGTCCGTCCGGATGGAGCACCATGCCGTCGCGCGTCGCCAGCGTCTCCGGTGTCGTCTTCCACTGCTCGGCGGCCGCGCGCAGCAGCATCGCGCGCGCGACGGCGCCGGCCGTCCGCATCGTCGGCCACGCATCCTTCACGCTCGTCGAACCGCCCGTGAACATGATGCCCAGCTCGCGCGCCACCTTGCCCGCGACCCAGCGCGCACCCAGCTGGAAGTTGCCGGCATCGTCCGGATGGAACGGCAGGGTGTCGCGCAGGACGGTGAGGTTGGCGAAGATCTTGTCGATGGGCGCCTGCACGACGCGCACGGCTGCCAGCGGCGCGTCCAGTTCCTCGGCCAGCAGCATGGGCAGCGCCGTGTGCACGCCCTGCCCCATCTCGCTGCGCGGGACGACGACGTCGATGGTGCCGTCGGGAGAGATCGCGACCCAGCCGTTCAGGGCGATGGCGCCGGCATCGCGCACGGCAGCCGGCCCGGTCGCGCGCAGGCGCTGGCGCGGCGGCGCGACGCCCCAGCCGACGACGAGCGCCGTGCCCGCGGCCAGGCCGCCCAGCAGGAACCGGCGCCGGCCCCCGCGCACGGTGCGTACAGGACCACCGTCCTCCTTATCCGAACCTGGTCCGCCCGTGTCCCGCATCGTCCTGCCTCCATGTCTCCAACAATTCAGCCGGCTCCACCGGCCGGCCGTACAGATAGCCCTGCGCGCGCCGGCAGCCGTGGCGCAGCAGGAAGGCCGCCTGCTCGGCGGTCTCCACGCCTTCCGCGATCACGGCGAGGTCCATGCTCTTGCCCAGCTGGACGATGGCGACCGCGATCGCCTCGTCGTCCTTGTCGGCAGCGATGTCCTTGATGAAGCTGCGGTCGATTTTCAATGTCTGCACCGGCAGCTGCTTCAGGTACGCGAGCGACGAATAACCCGTGCCGAAATCGTCGATCGCCAGTTCCACGCCCAGGGCGTGCAGGTCGTTGATGTACTGGAGCGCGTCGCCCGTATTCATGATCACGGACTCCGTCACCTCCAGCTGCAGCCGCTGCGGCGCGAGGCCAGCGTCGGCGAGTACGCGCGCGACGAGCGGCGCCACGCTGCCGCGGTCGAACTGGCGGCCGGACAGGTTCACCGCCACCTTCGGCACGTACAGCCCGGCCGTCTCCCAGCATACCACCTGGCGGCATGCCTCTTCCAGCACCCACGCGCCCAGCTGGCCGATGAAGCCGATGTCCTCGGCGAGCGGAATGAAGCGCACCGGGGGCACATGGCCCAGTTCCGCGCTGTGCCAGCGCACGAGCGCCTCGACGCCGATCAGGCGGCCCGTCTCGATCTCGACCTGCGGCTGGTAATGCAGGCGGATCTCGCCCCGCTCGATCGCGCGGCGCAGCAGGCCTTCCATGCGCAGGCGCTCGGCGCCGTCGCCATCCATCGACGGGGCATACAGCTGGTAGCCGTTGCGGCCACGCGCCTTGGCCTGGTACATGGCCACGTCGGCATTCCGGATCAAGACGTTCATGTCGACGGCATCCTGCGGGAACAGGCTGATGCCGACGCTGCCCGTGACGAACAGTTCGTAATCCGACACGAGCGCGGGCCGCTCGAACAGCTGCATCAGTTTTTCCGCGACCTGGCGCGCGCCGTGGGCGCCGTCGACGTCTTCCAGCAGCACGATGAATTCGTCGCCGCCCAGGCGCGCCAGCGTGTCGCCGTCGCGCAGGCACCCGGCCAGCTGGCCCGCCACCTGTTTCAGCAGCTCGTCGCCGACGTGGTGGCCGAGCGTGTCGTTGACGGTCTTGAAGCGGTCGAGGTCGATGAACATCACCGCGAGCTGGCGGTTGTTGCGCGCCGCGCGCACCATCGCGTGCTGCAGGCGGTCGTGGAACAGCAGGCGGTTCGGCAGGCCCGTGAGCGGGTCGTGGTGCGCCAGGTGGTCCAGCTTGTCCTGCGATTCCTTGACCTTCGTGATGTCGGAAAACACGCAGACGTAGTGCGTGACGGCGTCGGCATCGTCGCGCACCGCGGACACGGTCAGCCACTCGAGGTAAGTCTCGCCGTTCTTGCGGCGGTTCAGGAGTTCGCCGCGCCAGAAGCCCGTCTCCGCCAGGTCGGTCCACAGCGCCTCGGAGAACCCGGCGTCGTGGCTCGCCAGGCGCGTGAGGCTCGAATGCGTGCCGACCGCTTCGCTCTCCGTGTACCCGGTGATCTGCGTGAAGGCGGGGTTCGTCGCGACGATCTTGCCGTGCAGGTCGATCACCATCACGCCGTCGGCGATGTGTTCCAGCACGGTGGCCGACAGGCGCAGCTTTTCCTCGGTCTGGCGCCGCTCCGTGATATCGGCGAACACCCAGATGCTGCCGTCGTCCTGGCGTTCCGGGTCGAGCGCGCGGCCGCTCACGGTGCACCACACCAGGCTGCCGTCGCGGCGGCGGAACTGGCGCTCGTCGCCGAAATCGCCGCCGCGCGCCAGCACGGGTTCCGCCGCGTCGATGCCCTGCACGTAATCCTCGACGGTCGGGAACAGCACGCCGATCGGATCGCCCTGCAGCTCGCCCTCGCCGTAGCCGAACAATTCGTCGAAGCGGCGGTTGGTCGACACGACGCGGCGCTCGCGCACGTACATGATGCCGAACATGACGTTGTCCAGCACCGCGCCCTGCTCGGCCAGCAGCGCCTCGATGCGCATCTCGTTGTATTTGCGCTCGCTGATGTCGGAGATGATCCCGTCGATCCAGAACGCGGCGTTGCCGTCGAAGCCGACCGGCTGGCCGCTCTCCAGCACCCAGCGCTCGATGCCGGCGGCGTCCGTGATGCGGTATTCGATCTCGTAAGGCCGCACGGCCAGCACGGCCTCCTTGACGAGGTGCCGCTGCATCTTGCGGTCTTCCGGGCAGATGACGTCGGCCCAGCGGTCCGTGTGCGCGCCGATGAAGTGAGCCGCTGGATAGCCGGAGATGTCTTCGATGGCGTCGCTGACGAAGTCGATCGGCCCACCCGGCCGGGCACGGAACACGGCGCCCGGCACCTGCGTGACGATGGTGCGGAAGCGTTCCTCGCGCCGCGCGATGTCCTGGAACAGGTCGCCGATCGCGATACGCATGTGCTCCAGCTGGCCGCCGAGCCGGCCCAGTTCGTCGTTCGTGGACAGCGCGAGCGGCGCGTCGAACTGGCCGCGCGCCAGGTGATCGGAAAAGCTCATCAGGGTGCCCAGCGGCGCCAGCAGGCGGCGCCGCAGCAGCATCAGGATCAGCAGCAGCGACACGCCCAGCTGCACCGCCAGCACCAGCGCGTAGCGCACCTGCTTGGCGCGCAGCGATTGCTGGCTCAGGCTGTCGTCCATCTCGACCGTCACGTGGCCGATCGGCTGGCCGTGCACGACGACCTCGCGCTCGGCGCGCAGCACGTGGCCGCCGGGCGCGGCCGCCGCGCGGCGGTCGATGAAATCGCCCTCCGCCTGCGCGCCCACATGCACGCGCACGACGGCCGGGTCGCCCATCAGCGAATCGACGAGCGAGCGGGCCGCGTCGATGTTCATGTTCCACAGCGATTCCTGCATGCCGAGGGCGAGGATGTCGGCATTGCGCTGGAGGGTCTCGTCCAGCTCGCGGCGCGCCGCATGCTGTTCCTGCACGCCGATCATGAGGTAGCCGCCCACGACGGCCGGTATCGCCAGGCCGCCGGCCACCAGCACGAGCAGCGCGGCGTACAGCGAGCGGCCGTACAGCCGCGCGAGGCGCGACGGTAACGCGGACAGGGCGACACGGGACAGGAAGGACATGGCGGAGAGATGCGGTGCCGGTCAGCCTGTGGCTGATACGACATCTTTCTGTGGTAAATCAATAAGTTAATGTTTTTTTGATTATGCACGCAACAGTTGCCGTACGTCACACCTTTTTAGGCGTGCGCGCACGGTGATAGCGGTAACCGTTACCTGGTTGCCACGTTGGCGACGCGGATTTACGTAATTTTCCATGCCGGTTGTGGGATTTCGCGATTGCAAGCGTAATACGGCCGATCACAAAATCGATACGCCACTTATCACACCGACACATCATGCTCCCACCTCGACACCCACAAGGCTGCCTCGGCCTGGCCCTCGCGCTCGCCTGCGCCGCTGCGCACGGCGCCCCCATTCCCTATGCGACGGAACACGTCATCGCCGCGGACGACACCCCCGCCACGATCGTCGCCAAGGCCGCGACAACCCTGCCCCGCCCCAACCAGTCCGCCTGGATGCGGCTGGAGCGCACGTTCTTCCTGCACTTCGGCGTCAACACGTTCAATGAAGTGGAATGGGGCAACGGCAAGGAAGACCCTGCCCTGTTCAATCCCACGCAACTGGACGCGCACCAGTGGTTGCGCGCGGTGAAACAGCTCGACGGCAAGATGCTCGTGCTGGTGGCCAAGCACCACGACGGCTTCGCGATGTGGCCGTCGCGCTATACGAATCACTCGTCGGCCGCGAGTCCCTGGCGCGGCGGCAAGGGCGACCTCGTGCGCGAGGTGGCCGATGCGGCGCGCGGCGCCGGCGTCAAGCTCGGCATCTACCTGTCGCCGGCCGACCTGTACCAGCTGAAGACCAACGCCGCGAACCCGGCCGGTTATTACGGCAACGGCAGCGCGAAACGCCGCTCGACGATCCCGACCGACCCGGCCCGCTTCCAGAGCGACCCCGCGCAGGGGCGCACCCCGCCGCCGGGCCGGCCCGTGTTCACGTACGAGGTCGACGACTACAACCGCTACTTCCTGAACCAACTGTACGAACTGCTGACGGAATACGGACCGGTCCATGAAGTGTGGTTCGACGGCGCCAATCCCGACCCGAGCGTGGCCGAGACCTACGACTACGCGGCCTGGTACGACCTGATCCGCAAGCTGCAGCCGGACGCCGTCATCATGGGCAAGGGGCCGGACGTGCGCTGGGTCGGCACGGAAAGCGGCTACGGCCGCACCACCGAATGGAGCGTGATTCCACTGCCCACGGCCCCCGGCGCGTTCCAGTGGCCCGACATGCAGGGCGCGGACCTCGGCAGCCGGGCGCAGCTCAAGCCCGGATCGCACCTGTGGTGGTACCCGGCCGAGACCAACGCGACCCTGCTGGCGAACGGCCAGTGGTTCTGGGCGCACGACAAGCGGCCCCGTCCCGTCACGCAGCTGGTCGACATCTTTTATTCGTCGATCGGCCGCAACGCCAACCTGATCCTGAACCTGTCGCCGGACAAGAGCGGCCTCGTGCCCGACGACCAGGTCGCGACGCTGGGCCAGCTGGGCGCCATCGTGCGCGCCACGTTCGCCGTCAACCTCGCACGCGGCGCGCGCGTGACGGCCGACCACGCGGCCCCGCGCCATGCCGCCCCGGCCGTCCTCGACGGCAGCCTGGACACCTGGTGGGAGGCGGCGCCCGGGCGCAGCGACGGCACGCTCACGCTGACCCTGCCCCGGCGCACGCGCTTCGACGTCGTGTCGCTGCAGGAAGCGGTGGACCGGCGCGGCCAGCGCATCGAGTCGTTCGAGATCGAGACGTGGGACGGCACGGCGTGGACCGCGCCCGCGCGCCACCCGGCCGACGTGACGACGACGGTCGGCCACCGCCGCCTGATCCGGCTGCGCGCGCCGGTGACGACGGACCGCGTGCGCGTGCGCATCACGGGCGCGCGCCTCGAGCCGACGCTGGCGGAGATCGGGCTGTACAAGCAATCGGAAGACCTGTTGCCGCCCACGATCGCCGACCGCGACGCCGCCGGCGCCGTGCGGCTCGACCATCCGGCCGGCGGCACGATCGTCTACACGGTCGACGGCTCGGCCCCGACGGCCGCGTCGCCCGTGTACCGCGCGCCGCTGGCCATGCCCGGCAGCGGCATCGTGAAGGCGGCGCGCCTGCTGCCCGGCGGGCGGCTCGGCGTCGTCGGCGTGCGCGACTTCACGGGCTTGTCGCCGCGCGGCTTCACGGTCGTGGCGGCGGATGCCGAAGATGCCGGCCACGCGGCCGCACTCGCCGTCGACGGCGATCCCGCCACGTTCTGGCAGACGCCGTGGGGCGGCGGCCGGTCCATCCAGGTCGACATGGGCCAATCCCACCGCATCGCGGGCCTCGCCTACCTGCCGCGGCAGGATGGGCAGGTGGCGGGGACGGCCGTGAACTACCGCTTCGAGACGAGCGCGGACGGGACGCACTGGCAGGCCGCCGTCGAACGGGGCACGTTCGCGAACGTCCACAACAACCCCGACCTGCAGACGGCCCGTTTCGCGCCGGTCACCGCCCGCTTCTTCCGTTTCACGGTGCTGGACGATGTGTGGCGCTCCGGCTCGGCCAGCGCGGCCGAGCTGTCCGTCATTTCCGCCGACGCCGATTGAGCGCAGCCCGCATGATGACCGGCCACGACCACCGCGGCGCCTGGATGCGCGCCGCCCTCCACCGCCTGCTCACCGCCTGCGCCGTGCTGCTGGCAACGTTGCAACCCGCCCACGCGGCCCCGCGCGAGCGACTGTCGCTGGATGCGGGCTGGCGCTTCCTGCAGGGCGACGTGCCCCTGCCGGCCATCAAGGGCCATGGCGCCAGCTACCTCAATGCCAAGGCGGGCGAGGCGCAGGGCCCGGCCAATGCCGACTACGACGATTCAGGCTGGCGCCGGGTCGACCTGCCGCACGACTGGGCGGTGGAAGGCCCGTTCGACGCCGCACAGAACAAGTCGCAGGGCTACCGCGCGCGCGGCATCGGCTGGTACCGACGCTACTTCACCCTGCCGGCGTCCGACCGCGGACGGCACATCGAGCTGCGGTTCGACGGCATCGCCACGCACAGCACCGTGTGGGTCAACGGCATCGTGGTGAACCGCAACTGGTCGGGCTACAACGGCCGCCACATCGACATCACGCCGTACATGCGCTACGGCGCGGAGCCGAACACGATCGCCGTGCGCGTCGACGCCGAAGTGATGGAAGGCTGGTGGTACGAAGGCGCCGGCATCTACCGCCACACCTGGCTCGTCAAGCGCGACGCCATGCACATCGCCACCGACGGCATCCACGCGAATCCGGTGCGGAAGGACGGCCGCTGGACGCTGCCCGTGACGGTGGACGTCGACAGCAGCGCAGACAGCGCACGCAAGGCGCGCCTGGAAGTCAGCCTGCTCGATCCGGCCGGCCATGAAGTCGCGCACGCCGGCGCGCCCGTGCAGGTCGATGCGCTCGGCAGGGCCAGCACGCGGTTGGCCCTGGCCATACGCAATCCCCAGCCGTGGACGCTGGCCGGGCCGGCGCTGTACCGCGTGCGCGCCGTGCTGCGCGATGCGACCGGCGAGCTGGATCGCGCCGAGACGCACACGGGCTTCCGCACGATCCGCTTCGACGCCGACCGCGGCTTCTTCCTCAACGGCCAGCCCACGAAACTGCAGGGCGTGGCGATCCACCAGGACCATGCCGGCGTCGGTGTCGCCGTGCCCGACTCGATCTGGGAATTCCGCCTGCGCCAGCTGAAATCGATGGGGGTGAACGCGATCCGCTTCGCGCACAACGCGCCCGCGGCCGAAGTGCTGGACATCGCCGACCGCATCGGCCTACTCGTGATGGACGAGAACCGCAACTTCAACACGTCGCCCGACTACATGCAGCAACTGACCTGGCTCGTGAAGCGCGACCGCAACCGTCCGAGCGTCATCCTGTGGTCGATTTTCAACGAAGAGACGCTGCAGGGCACGGAGGTCGGCTACGAGATGGCGCGCCGGATGGTCGGCGCCATCAAGCAACTCGACACGACGCGCCCCGTCACCGCCGCGATGCACGGCGGCCTGTTCGCCGCCAGGAGCGCCGTGCAGGCGCTGGACGTGGCGGGCATCAATTACCAGGTGTGGGAATACGACCGCTTCCACAAGATGTACCCGCACAAGCCCGTGTTCAGTTCGGAGGACACGTCGGCCTTCATGTCGCGCGGCGAGTACACGACCGACCAGGACAAACACCTCGTCGCCAGCTATGACGACGACGCGGCCCAGTGGGGCCAGACGCAGCGCGGCAGCTGGAAGCAGATCAGCGCCCGCCCGTTCCTGGCCGGCAGCTTCGCGTGGACCGGTCTCGATTACCGCGGCGAACCGACGCCGCACGAGTGGCCCAGCGCCGGCTCGTTCTTCGGCATCATGGACCTGTGCGCGCTGCCGAAGAACGCGTACTGGTTCCGCCAGGCGCTGTGGCTGAAGGACCGCACCGTCGTCAAGGTCATGCCGCACTGGAACTGGGCCGGCAAGGAAGGACAGCCGGTCAAGGTGCGGGTCGCGACCAACGCGCCGCGCGTGCGCCTGGAGCTCAACGGCGCCGTCGTCGGCGAGCAGGACGTCGATCCGTTCGACATGGCCACGTTCCAGGTGCCGTATGCGCCGGGGCGGCTCGAGGCCGTGGCGCTGAAGGATGGCGCCGTGGTCGGGCGCGACCAGGTCGAGACGAGCGGCGCCCCCGCCCGCCTCGTGCTGGCGCCGGACCGTCCGGCGCTGGCCGGCGACGGCGCCGATGCCGTGCCCGTGACGGTGAGCGCCGTCGACGCGCGGGGCCGTCCCGTCCCCGACGCCAACCTGCACGTGACGTTCGACCTGGCCGGCCCCGGCGCGATCATCGGCGTCGGCAACGGCGACCCGAACTCGCACGAGTCCGAGAAGGCGCCCGAGCGCAACCTGTACAACGGCCTCGCCCAGGTGATCGTGCAAAGCCGCCGCGCCGGCCAGGGTCCGCTGACCTTGCGTGCGCACGCGGACGGCCTGCAATCCGCCGCACTGGCGCTGGACGTGCGCGCCGTCGCGCCCATCCCCGCCGTCGCCGAGGCGCAGCCGCTCGTGCGCCCGGCGCCGTGGCGCACGTCGCCGCCGCAGGCCGACCGTCCGGACCCGAACCGCGTCCTGGCCGACAACGACATGAACACGTGGGGCTGGGGCGAACCGCCGCTGAAGCAGGCGCCCGACGCGCTGCCGTGGCGCAGCTACCGCGTCGCGTTCGGCCTGCGCAGCGACCGCAACGACGGCCATGCGCGGCTCGTCATGCGCGAGATCGCCGGCAAGGCCGAGGTGTGGCTGGACGGCGTCAGGCTGGGCGAGAAGACGGCGTACGAACCGGGCCCGCTGACCCTGGCGGTGCCCAAAGGTGCGGGTTGGCGCACGCTCACCGTGCTGGTCCAGGCACAGCCAGGCCAGCCGTCCGGCCTGACGGGCGACGTGACGATCGAACCGGGTACGCCATAAAAAAAAGGCTGTGTTCGCGCTAGTTATGTGAACTGTAATTCGTTGCAGAGGTCATACGCATCGTCGAGTTAACTCATGAGGAGTGGCGATGCGCGGCCTGACGTTCGACGAATTGTTCGCCATGTTGCTGGCGGTGCGGTTGTCGCCAGAACGACCTGGCCCGGCTACGGGAATGGATCGGCGGCATCGCGGATCCGGCCGAGTGCATCGCCCTGATCGAGCAGGCGGCGGCGGGCCGGCCGTGTCCGCACTGCGGCTGCGCCCGCAAGCACCGCTGCGGCCAAGCGAGCGGAATGCAGCGCTTCCGTTGCCTCACATGTGGGCGCAGCCACAACGCATTGACCGGTACGCCGCTGGCGCGGCTGCGCAAGAAGGAGCTCTGGCTGCCGTATCTGCAATGCGTGCTCGAATCGCGCACGGTGCGTGATGCCGCGCAAGTCGTCGGGGTGCATCGTACGACCAGTTTTCGATGGCGCCACCGGTTCGTGCCCGGTGCGATGCGCGACCGGCCGGCAACGCTGTCGGCCATCGTCGAAGTCGACGAGACGTATCGGCTCGAATCGCAGAAGGGGGCACGGAATCTCGCGCGGCCGCCGCGAAAGCGGGGTGGCGTGGCCAAGCGGCGGGGCATCAACCGGGAACACGATTGCCTGCTCATCGCGCGCGACCGCAGTGGCCGTACGCTCGATTTTCATACGGGGCGCGGCCAAGTGACGGTGGCGCAATTGCATGAGTGCCTCAAACCCGTGCTGCAGGACGACGTCCTCTTGATCACCGACGGCGCCATCGTCTATCGGCATTTCGCGGAGCAGGCCGGCATCACGCATGAAGCGGTGAACGTGAAAGCGGGCATCCGGGCGCGCGGCGCGATTCACATTCAAAACGTGAATAGCTGGCACAGCCGCTTCAAGACCTGGCTGGTGCGGTTTCGCGGCGTGGCGAGCCGCTACCTGATCCATTACTCGGGATGGCAGCGCATGCTGGACGATCGTCGGCTCACGAAGCCGGCTCATCTGCTGTGCGCTGCGGTCCAGCTCGGCTAGACGAGCGGGTTACCGAATTATCGCGAACACAGCCAAAAAAAAAGCGGAGGCACACAGCCTCCGCTTTGCATCCCGCTCCCCGGATCAGGTCCGGCGGCGCGCCAGGCCGAAGGCCGCCACGCCGCCCAGCAGCAGCGGCAAGGTGCCCGGCAGCGGCACGGTTCCCGACGCTTCCACGTCGACGTTGGCGAGCGCATTGACCGCACCCGACGTGAAACGCAGCTCCGTGATGGCGTTCAGCGCCGTGTTCCAGGTGCCGCCGCCCTCCAGGAAGGCCTGCAGGTTGCCGTCGGTCGACAGCGCGCTGCCGGTCGTGTAGTAGTCGAAGCCGCGCAGGTCGAACAGGCCGCCGCCGATGCGCGTCAGCGTGACGAAGGTGTCGGCGCCGTTCTCGAAACCGTCGTGCCAGTTGTACGTCTGCGGGTCGAACGTGCCGTCGCCGACGTGGGCCGCGCCGGCGTCCGCCCCCGGCGCGTTCAGGGTCAGGCGGTAGCCCGACTCCTCGTACACGAGGTTCGTGCCGTCATAGCGCATGTTGGCGGCGAGCGGGAAGCCGTCGCCGTACATCATCTCGGTCAGGCTGTCGAACGTCAGGACGGTCGCGCCGGCGTTGGCGGCCGCGACGCCCAGTGCGAGCGCGGCCAGGATTGCTTTCAGTTTCATGTAGATGTCTCCAGGTATTCGGATAGAGGCCGGTCCCGTGTCCGACACGCGGGACCGGCGTTGCGTCAGTAGGTGTACAGGACGCCGCGGGCGGCGCCGGCGAAGTACACGCGGCCAGGCACGGTCTGGTCGGCCGCGAGGTTGCTGATGCCGGCGTACTGGTGCTGGTCGTCGTTGATGCGGGTCCAGTTGGCGGCGCCGTCATCCGAGCGATACAAGCCCCATTGGCCGTTGATCACGCCCACGATATAGATCGAGGACGAGTATTTGGCGCCGGCCGGGGCCTTGCCGAGCGCGATCGACGTGGCGCCATAGATCTTCGGCTCGTAGTAGTTGCTGGGGTTCGGAACCGACTGGGTCACGTTCAGCTTGGTCCAGTTGGCGCCCGCATCGGTCGAGTGCAGGATACTGAACCCGTCCGCCAGCCAGATGTCGCCTTCCGCGTTCGGGTTGACGGCGATCGAGGTCTGTCCGAACTGGTTCAACGCGGCGATGTTCTTGAACGTGGCGCTCTCGGTGAACGTGCGGCCGCCGTCGGTCGACGTGTAGAAGTGCGCCGCGCCGCCCCATTGCGCCCACCACGCGCCGCCCGAGTCGTACGCATAGACCTTGTTCGGGTTCTTGCGGTCGGCCACGACTTTATAGCCGCGCGACACGCTCATGCGGGGCAGCGCCGGCAGGTTCGTGTAGGTCCACGTGTTGCCGTTGTCGGCCGTCCAGGCCGGTACCGACTCGGCCGGCGCCCAGACCGCGTTGGCGGCCTTCGTGACCGCGATGCTGCCCGTTTCGGACTGGTGCGCCTTCGCGTCCGGGTGGTTGGTCGCGAACTTGTTCCAGCTTACCCCGCCGTTGGTGGAGTAGGCGCCGACGATGTCCGGGTAGTCGTACGACCCGGCGCCGATGGCGGCGATGTAGTTGGGGTTGGACCATGCGGCGTCGATGCCGAACGCGCTGCCGAACCAGTTGCCCGAGGTGCGCGTGGGCGACTTGAGAAGTTCCGTCTGCACGGTGACGCCGATGTCGAGGCCGGCGCGCATCAGCGAGTAGCCGGCGCCCGACGCCGGGGCCATCAGGGCCTTCGTCGCGACTTCCTCGACGCCGCTGACGATGAAGTTCCACGTCGGCTGCGCGGCCGACGCGTTGCGGGTCTCCCACACGCCGCCGCCGGTCACGTGCAGGACGCGGTCGGGATTGTTCGGGTCGATCTCGACGTCGTCCACCCAGCCGGAGTAGCCGCCATCGGTCGGGTTGCGCGGCATCAGGTTGGCGATTTCGCGCCAGGTCGCGCCGCCGTCGTCGGACATCTGCACGGCCGGCATGCCGACCCAGTTCCCCCACGTGTTGGTCACGCCCAGCGCGATACGGGTGTTGGCGCCGGTGCCGGACACCGACAGGCCGCCCATGCCGAAGCTGGACCACTGGGTGTCGTCGTAGCCTTTCAGCAGGGTCCAGTGGGTGCCGTCGAACTTGTACAGCCGGCACGGGCCGCCGGCGCCGGGACCCTCGCCCTTCGTGAACGCCACGTACATCATGCCGTCCTTCGCGCGCGCCATGTGCGGGATGATGTAGCCCTGCACGTCGGCCGGGACCGGAATGCTGGTCCACGACGCGCCGCCGTTGGTCGTCTTGTACAGGCCCGCGGTCAGGCCGGCCATGCCCGCGTAATCGGGCGCCACCGCCGTGTAGATCGTCTGCGTGGCGGTGCCTGTACCTTTGGTATCGGTGTCGAAGATCACCTGTTCGATGCCGACCGGGCTGCTCCAGTAGGTCGTGTCGATCTGCGCCTGGGTCATCGTCAGCGGCGAGAGCGACGTCACCTGGTTCCAGGTCTGGCCGCGGTCCATGCTCTTCCACAGGCCGGCCGTGCGCGTGGCGTAGAACAGGATCCTCGAGTCGTTCGGGTCGACCATCAGCCGTTCGCCGATCGCGCGGCCCTGGTTGTTGCCGCCCGCGGGGAACGGCAGGTCGACGTGCGTCCAGTGGCTGCCGCGGTCGGTGGAAATGTACAGGCGCGCGGTGCTGCTGGCCCAGTTGTACATGCCGGCGCTCATGTAGACGCGCTGGTCGTCGTTCGGGTCGAGCGCCATCGTTTCGCTGCCGTGGTAAAAGCCCTCGTCGGGGCCGAACATGTCCGTGATCGCGATCCAGGACGAGGTGGCCGCATCCCAGCGGTAGGCGCCGCCGACGTCGGTGCGCGCATACAGCACGTCCGGGCTGGTCGGGTGGAAGATCAGGCCCGGCACGTAGCCGCCGCCGCCGAACTTCACGCTCGCGAAGCGGGCGGGCTTGATGGTGGGACTGGCCGATCCGATGGTGCCCGCCAGGACGGTTTGACCGTTGCCGTGATCGGCGTTGCCGCCGCCGCAGCCGGCAGCGAGGCCCGCCACGACGCCAGCCAAGGCGATGAGTCGCATCTTGTGCATGTTTGTGTCTCCAGAATGATGTGATGTCGTACCGGCAGCGGGCACACCCGCCCGGATTCGATACATTCTGTGAGACTGTCCATACGGCGGCAATTTCGAAAACCCTCAGGCCAGCCACGAAATCCCGGAGCGTGCACGCGGCGCGACATGAAATTCCGCAGCGCCGGCAGAATTTTCACCAGCGGCGCCGGACGACGCCGGCGCGCGGCCGCGCCGGTGTTAGCATCCGCGCGCCAACCCATCACCTACGCCCATGACACCTCGACATCTCTCCCGGACCGTCCTTGCCGCGGCGGTCGCCCTGACGCTGTCCCTGCCCGCCCTGGCCGCGCAGGCCGATCCCGCCGCGCGCGCGCACGCCCTGCTGGCCCGCATGACGCTGGACGAAAAGGCCGGCCAGCTGCAATCCACTTCACCCGCCATCGCGCGGCTCGGCATCCCGGCCTACAACTGGTGGAACGAAGGCCTGCACGGCGTCGCTCGCGCCGGCAACGCCACCGTGTTCCCGCAGGCGATCGGCCTGGCCGCCACGTGGAACGCCGCGCTCGCCGAACGCGTCGCGGACACGGTCGGCACCGAGTTCCGCGCGAAGTACCTGGAAACCGTGCATCCCGACGGCGGCGCCGACATGTACCGCGGCCTCACGGTGTGGTCGCCGAACGTGAACATCTTCCGCGATCCGCGCTGGGGCCGCGGCCAGGAAACCTATGGCGAGGATCCCTACCTGACGTCGCGCCTGGGCGTGGCCTACATCCGCGGCCTGCAGGGTGCCGACCCGGGCGCGCCCAAGGTATCGGCGACGGTCAAGCACTTCGCCGTGCACAGCGGGCCGGAGGCCGACCGCCACCGCGAGGACGTGCATCCTTCCCCGCGCGACCTGACGGAAACGTACCTGCCCGCGTTCCACGCCGCCGTCACCGAGGGGCACGTGCTGTCCCTCATGTGCGCGTACAACGCGGTGAACGGCTTGCCCGCCTGCGCCAGCGCTCCCCTGCTCAAGGACCTCCTGCGCGATGCGTGGAAGTTCCAGGGCCATGTCGTGTCCGACTGCGGCGCCATCGCCGACATCCACTCGGAAGGCGCGCACCGCTACGTCGACACGCCGGAGAGGGCCGTCGCGGTCGCGATCAAGACCGGTACCGACGTGATGTGCGAATTCGGCAACAGCCCCACGGCGACGCCCGCTACGACCGTGCGCGCCGTGCAGCAGGGCCTGCTGGCCGAGGCCGACGTCGACCGTGCCGTGCTGCGCCTGCTGGAAGCGCGCATCCGCCTCGGCCTGCTCGATGCGCCGCGTCCTTGGGCCGGCATCACGGCGAAGGATTACGACACCCCGGCCGGCCGCCGCCTGAACCTGGAAGCGGCGCGCCAGTCGCTCGTGCTGCTGAAGAACGACGGCCTGCTGCCGCTCAAAACGGCGCCGCGCCGCATCGCCGTGATCGGCCCGAACGCCGACAGCGTCGACGCGCTGGTCGGCAACTACAGCGGCACCCCGTCGAAGCCGATCACCGTGCTGGCCGGCCTGCGCGCCCGTTTCCCGCAGGCGCAGGTCACGTTCGTGGAAGGCACGGGCTGGGTCGCGCCACCGCTGCAGGACGTGCCGGCGGACGCGCTGTGCCTGGACGCCGGCTGCGCCCAGCCCGGCGTGCGCACGGAACGGTTCGACAACCTCGACCTGGCGGGCACGCCGGCCGCCGTCACGACCAGTGCGCAGGCGGCGTTCCGCTGGGGCTGGCCGGACAACGTCGAGCGCAAGACCTCCACGCGCTGGAGCGGCTACCTGCGCGCCTTCGAAACCGGCCCGCATCACCTGCGGCTGAAAGGCGGCCAGGGCTATCGCATCCGCGTCGATGGACGCCTCGTCACGGACTTGTGGGACATCGCCTGGCCGACGTCGAACACGCCAGTCGAACTCGCGGCCGGCAAGGTGTACCGGATCGAGATCGAGGCCCGCCAGGCCGGCTGGGACGGCGACCAGAAGCTGCAGTGGACGCGGCCCAGCTTCGACGACACGGCCGCCCTGGAAGCGGCGCGTGCGGCGGATCTCGTCGTGTTCGCGGGCGGCCTGACGTGGCAGCTGGAGGGCGAGGAGATGGCGGTCAACGCGCCGGGCTTCGCGGGCGGCGACCGCACGAGCCTCGACCTCCCCGCGCCGCAGGAAGCGCTGCTCGAACGCCTGGGGGCGCTCGGCAAGCCGCTGGTACTCGTCAACATGAGCGGCAGCGCGGTGGCGCTGAACTGGGCCGACAAGCACGTGCCGGCCATCATCCAGGCCTGGTATCCGGGCGGCGAAGGCGGCCAGGCCGTGGCCGAACTGATCGCGGGCGACTTCAGCCCCGCCGGCCGCCTGCCGGTGACCTTTTATCGATCCGCCGCCGACCTGCCGCCGTTCAAGGACTACGGCATGCAGGGCCGGACGTACAAGTACTTCAAGGGCGAGCCGTTGTACCCGTTCGGCCATGGCCTGAGCTACACGCAGTTCTCGTACAAGCTCGCCGCGCCCGCGCCAAGGGCCGTGTGCGCCGGCTGCGCCGTCAAGGTCGCCGTCGACGTGAAGAACGACGGACCGCGCGCCGGGGACGAAGTCGTGCAGGTCTACGTCGCCAGGCCGCGGCCCGGGGCGCCCAACCGCACGCTCGTCCGCTTCGCCCGCGTCACGCTGCAGCCGGGCGAGAAGCGCCGGCTGACGTTCGACCTGGACGGCAAGGCCCTGAGCACGGTCGACGCGGCCGGCAAGCGCAGCGTCGAGCCGGGCCACGCCACCGTGTGGATCGGCGGCGGCCAGCCTGGCCCGCGGACCGCGGGCGTCGCGCTGAAGTTCGGCGTCAAGGGCCGCCGCAACCTGCCGTCGTTCTGACGCGCGCTACTCCTGCACGGCGACGACCACGACGGACTTCGCCGGCAGGGACAGCACCAGTTTTCCGTCCCGGGCCGCGGCCTGGAACGGCGCGGGCCTGACGGCATCGGGCGCTGCGAACGTGTTGTGCGCGTCCATCGCGGCCGCCGTCAGCACGGCACCGGCCGCCCCGCGTGCGGCGGTGCCGCTCACGTCGACCGTGACGTCGGCCGCCTCGCGCGGGTTCGCGTTGACGAGGGCAAGATACAGCTTGCCGTCCTTGCCGCGCGCCGCCGACGCGCTGACGGCCGGGATCGCGTCGGTGCCGAACGTGTACAGCGGATTGTGCGCCAGCGTCACCGGCACCGAGACCGCATCCTGGAATGGCACGTACATCCTGAAGACGTGGTAGGTCGGCGTCAGCACCATCCGCGCGCCGTCCGTGCGGACCATGGCCTGCAGCACGTTCACCATCTGCGCGATGCTCGTCATGCGCACGCGGTCCGCGTGGACGTGGAAGATGTTGAAGTTCAGGGCCGCGACGAGCGCGTCGCGCAGGGAGTTCTGCTGCTGGAGGAAGCCCGGCTTGCTGCCTTGTTCCGCGTCGTACCAGGTGCCCCATTCGTCGACGGCGAACATGAGTTTCTTCTGCGGGTCGTGCGTGTCCAGCTTCGCGACGTTGGCCGCGATGAACCCTTCCATGCGGCGCGTCTCGCTCAGCGTGTGGATCCAGCGGCTTTCGTCGAAGCCGGTCGCGCCATATTTGCCGTTCGCGTCCGCGCCGGGCGACGTGTAATAGTGGAACGAGATGCCGTGGGCGCGCACGCCCCAGCCGTGGATATGCTGGCTCAGGTACTCGGTCCAGCCAGTATCGTCGTCGTGGCCGCCGGCCGCGATGAATTGCGTGTCGTTGCCGCCGCCGGGATGCAGGAAGGTCGCGTAGCGGCGGTAGGCGTCGGCGTACTGCTCCGGCCGCATATTGCCGCCGCAGCCCCAGGCTTCGTTGCCGATGCCGAAGAACGCCACCTTGTACGGCGCCGGGTGGCCGTTGCGGGCACGCAGCCGGGCGAGGCTCGACGTGCCGTCCGCCGTCATGTATTCGATCCATTCCGCCATCTCCCGCACGGTGCCGGTGCCGAGGTTGCCGTTGACGTAGGCATCCGCGCCGAGCTGCTCGACGAGGTCGAAGAATTCGTGCGTGCCGACGGCATTGTCCTCGTCGACGCCGCCCCAGTTCGTGTTGATGCGCACGGGGCGCTGCGCGCGCGGGCCGATGCCGTCGCGCCAGTGGTACTGGTCGGCGAAGCAGCCGCCGGGCCAGCGCACGAGCGGCACGTGCAGCGCCTTCAGCGCGGCCACGACGTCGTTGCGCCAGCCGCGCGTGTTCGGGATCGTCGAGTCGGGACCGACCCACAGGCCGCCGTAGATGCCGGTGCCGAGGTGCTCGGCGAACTGGCCGTACACGTAGCGGCTGATGACGGAGCCCGGTTTGGCCGCGTCGATCGTGACGCCGACCTGCGCGGCGGCGCATGCGGATGCCCACATGCTGGCGGCCAGCGCGCCCATGCGAATGATCTTCATGACGAGCACTCCCTCTTCAATACGCGCGCAGCCGGATCTTCAGGATCGTGGGCCGCGCCGGCAGGTTGACACCATGGTCGACCTGGTCGCCATTCCAGTTGCGTTCCATGATCCAGCGCCCCTGCGGGTCGAACTGCCCTTCCTCCACGCGCGCGAACATGGAGCGTTTGCCCTCATTGGCGCCGGCCGGCCAGAAATGCAGGCGGACGTGCTGTCCGATCACGATGAACTCGTCGGCGCCGATCTGCGCGAACGCCGCGCCGCCGTTCGGGGCCGCCGTGCCGGGCGGGTAGTCTTCCTCCTTCGCGTCCTTGCCCATCGTGCCGAACTGCCACTCGCGGAACGAGGCGGAGACGCCCCAGTCCTTGAGTACCAGCGACTGCGGCTTGCGGTCGTCGCCTTCCGCGATGCCGGCCGTGCGGCCCTCCAGCGCCCATCGCCCCCACTGCCGCGCCAGCGGCGCGAACGCGGCATAGATGGTCCCGAACGGCTCGACCATGCTCTTGTCGGTGCGCTTGGAGCCCAGCGGATAATTGCTGTAGTCCGCGTAGTCGATGCCGAACGGCGCCACGCCGATCGCACCGGCGCCGAGGATCCGGTAGACATAGCGGGCATACGTGGCCGCGTTGCCCATCTCCGGCACGAACAGCGCGTTGTCCGGGCGCTGGAACTTGTCCAGCGTCGCCGCCACGCTGTTCGATTGCGGCGCGTACAGGTCGGGACCGGCGACGTCGATGTGCGGGGCGGCGGCCTTGTAGATGTCGATCACGTCGTACGTCGGACCGCCGCTGGCGAAGTTGCCCTTCCACGGTGCCAGCGGTTCGAGCGGATCGCGCAGCGCATTGTTGACGAACATCGGCAGGTCGTACACGGCGCGTCCCGCCTTCGCGATCTCTTCGATGTAGCTGGCCACGGCCCAGGCGTGGAAATATTCGTCGGCATACGGGCCATACACCTCGGACCACGTGCCGCTCGCGGCGCCGGGCACGGGCGGCTTCTTGCGCGCGAGGACGGCCGCCGGCACCGGCTGGCGGAACGCCGCCTCGCCCCGCGCTGCGAAATCGCGCACGGTGCCGTAGGTGCCGACCTCGTTCTCGACCTGCACCATGATCACGGTGCGCTGCGCTTCGTCGATCTGCTTCAGGTGGCGCATCAGGGCGACGAACGCCTTCCTGTCGGCCGCCAGGGTCTGCTCGCCCAGCGGCGACAGGCAGTAGCTGGCCTTGCCGTCGCGGCCGAGCATGCGCGGGAAACGCTTGTCGTCGAACTTGACCCATTCGGGCGTGTACGCGGGGCCGGTGTTCTTCCAGGTGCCGAACCACAGCAGCACGAGGCGCACGCCGTTGCGGCGGGCCTCGGCCACGAGCGTGTCGACGTAGCCGAAATCGAACTTGCCCTCGACGGGCTCGATCTGTTCCCACGCCACGGGGATCTCGAGTGTGTTGGCGTGGGCATCCTTGACGGCGGCCCAGACCTTGGGCAGCGCATTCGGATAGTTACTGGAATTGTGGGCCTGCACGCCCAGCATGGTGAACGGCTTGCCGTCGACCAGCAGCGCATGGTGGCCGTCTTGCTGGACCAGGCGCGGCATCGGGGCGGCGGCCAGCGCCTGGGTGGAGATCAGGACGAGCGTGGCCAGCAGGTGATTGGAGCGTTTTTTCATACGTGGATCCGTCGGGTTGAATGAAATGGCCTCCCGCGACCGGCAAAGGTCGCGGGAGGCCTGTTTTGCGGCGGCGTGCTTAGAACGTGTAGTTCATCTGGGCGCTGAACGTGCGGCCCGTGTAGAAGGCGTTGTGCAGTTTCATGCCGACCTGTTGCTGCATGTACTGCCGGTAGACCTGGTTCGTCAGGTTGCCCACCTGGCCGCCCAGGCGCAGGTGCTCGGTGAACTTGTACTGGAAGCCCAGGTCGAGCTGGCCGTATGCGCCGCCCCACGTCGGCAGACCGTAGTTGACCGAGTAACCCTGGCCGTAGTTCGGGCTGTCCGGGTTGCGGTCGATGCCATCGTTGCCGGCCGTGCCCCACGAGTTGGTCGACTGCAGGTACTTCGAGCGCCAGCTGTACGCCAGGCGCAACGACACCGCATCCTTGTCGTACAGCAGCGCCACGTTGTACGAGTTCTTCGACAGGCCCACCAGCGGCATGTCGCCGAACACCCTGCCGTCCGTGTCGCAGCCCTGCAGGTTGCGGACCATGTTGGCCATCAGCGTGTCCTTCGGCGTGCACCAGGTGCCGTTGACCGGGTTGTGGTACGTCGTGCTGCTGTCGATGTACGTGAAGTTGCTCGACACGCCGAGACCCGAGAACAGGCCCGGCAGCTTGTCGAAATAGGTCTGGAAGCCCGCCTCGACGCCGCTGACGCGGGCGTCCATGCCGTTCACGGGACCCGTGACCATGAAGTCGTGCGTCGTTCCGGTGACGTCCTTCAGCGGGTAGACCGTCGTCTGCGCGATGATGACGTCCTTCAGCCGCTTGTTGAAGACGCCGAACGTCGCCGAGCTGGCGCGGCCGAAGTAGTACTCGGCCGTCAGGTCGAGGTTGGTGGCCATGACCGGACGGAGCGACGTATTGCCGCGCAGCTGGCCGTTGTACGCGATCGAGTCGACCACCGGCTTCTGGTCGTCGCCGGGCGGCGTGTGCGTCTTGATGTCCATGCCCAGCGTCGTGTACGCCTGCAGCAGGTAGAAGTCCGGACGCGACATGCCCTTCGACAGCCCGAGGCGGAACTGCAGCTCGTCGCTGACCTTCAGTTTCAGGTTCAGGCTCGGCAGCACGCGCGTGTAGGTGCTCTCGAACGTCTGCTTCTCCGACTGTGCCGGAATGTCCGGCACGCCCGGCAGCAACGGCTTGTTGGGCGGCGTGAACAGCGTGTAGCCGATCGACTTCGGATTCGTGCGCACGACGCGCACGCCGACGTTGCCGTCGATGGGATACGCGAGCTTGTCGAACGCGAAACGCAGCTGGGCGTAGGCCGCCTGCGTGCGTTCGTGCTGGTCGTTCAGGCCGATCGCATCGCCGAACTTCGGCGGTTTGTAGCTGCAGTCGTTGTTGCGGCCGGTCGCGTTGGCTTCGTTGCACAGGGTCGTGTAGTAGTCGTGCAGCTTGTTGACGGCATCGACCGAGTTGGCCAGCGACGCATCGGGCACGATCACCGGTGCCGGCGACGCCGCGGAACCGCCGAAGAAGTTCTTGAACTGGTGCAGGCCGAAGCCCTGCGCGAAGCGCGGGTCGCCCAGGCCGGCGAACTGCGCCAGCGGCTGCCACGACTGGTTGCCGACCGCCCATCCCTGCGAGATCTGGACCCATTCCGAATCGTGGGTGGACTGCGTCACCGCCGAGCGGTCGGTCACGCGCACGCCGAAGCGCAGGTCGTTCAGGATCGGATGGTCGAACGTGTACTTGGCGTCCAGGCGCGCCGTGTTCATCTGCGCCTTCGCCACGTCATGGTGCACCTGCGTGAAGCCCCAGTAGTAGTGGGACGGATCGGCCAGGTATGCCCGCGACGCCTGGTCGAACGAGATCGTCGGCATGCCGCCGCGCAGGTCGACCGTCTGGCCTGGCACCCAGCCGCCCAGGCCCACCGTATTGTCGTAGCCGTCCGTCGTGGCCTGCACGTGCTGCAGGTCGGCCTTGAGGGTCCATGCGTCGCTGGCGCGCCAGGTGCCCGACCACGACACGTCGCGCGTGTCGGACGTGCGGCCGCTCGCGCGCGCGTCGGTGCCGAAGCCCAGGCCCGTACCGAAGCCCGGACCGCTGTTGGTGGTGTCGTGCAGCGTGCCGGTCAGCAGGGCGCCGTTGGCGTCGTACGTGGCGCCCGGATCCAGCGACAAGGTGGCCGGGTTCGTCCCGCCGAAGTAGGAATGCTCGTCCGAGTGCTGCTTGTAGCGCGAACGCAGGAACGTCACGTACGAACTGAAATCGCCCTTCTTCCACTGCAGCGCGCCATACAGGCCGTCGCGGGTGCGGTCGAAGGTGTTCTGGCCCCAGCTCGCGGACGGGGTGACCCAGACGCGCTTGCCGGGCACGAGGTCGTCGCGCGAGCTGTACGGGGCGATCGACAGGCTGTCGCTCTGGTTCGCGATCTTCGAGTGCGCGAGGTCGATCAGCACGCCGACCTGGCCGAACCGCGTGTCCCAGCGGTCCGAGTACAGGCCGGACACCGACGGCGGCGCGGTCTTCTGGCGCAGCGACGAGCGCGAGACCTCGGTCGACAACGCCACCTTGCGGCCCTTCGAATCGAACGGCAGCGCGGTGCGCAGGTTGACCAGGCCGCCGATGCCGCCTTCGATCTGCTCGGCGGACGGGTTCTTGTACACGTCCACGCCGGCCATCAGCTCGGGCGGCACGTCCTCGAAACTCAGCGCGCGGCCGCCGTTGGCGGAGAACGCGTCGCGGCCGTTGAACTCCGACCGGACCTGCCCGGCGCCCAGGCCGCGGATCGACACGCCCGTGCCTTCCGCCGCGTAGTGGTTGACGCTGTCGCCCACGCCCTGCTGCGGGTCGACCCGGTTCATCGTGCGGTCGATGCTCACGCCGACCACGCGCTGCAGCACTTCCGTCACCGACTTGTCCGGCAGCTTGCCGATGTCGTCGGCGACGATCGAGTCGACGATTTCGTCCGCGTTCTTCTTGATATTCTGCGCCGAATCGAGCGCCGCGCGCTGTCCGTACACCACGACGGTCGTCGGTTCGGTCTGCGCCAGTGCGGCGCCGCCCGCCATCAGGGCGAGCTGCGCGACGCCGATGGCGATCGCTGTTTTCCTGGTATTGTTCACGTTATCAAGTCTCCGTGTTGTCTTGGATGTCGTCGCCGTCGAGCACGCGCGGCGATCGTATGCATTCTGATTGCCGCCCCTGCCCCCAGCAATTTCGAAATCCGTCAAACAACCCACGAAAACACGGCGCGCCTGGGCGCGCGCGAAAAAAGGGACGGCCGAAGCCGTCCCTAACCCACTTGAACGCGGGAGGAGATGATGCTGCGCATCGAACGACGGAACGATGCGCGAGCCACCAATGCATTCTACGAACCGCCGCCCGGCGTCGCCAGAACGAAATCCGTCAATCGGCTGGTGAAAATCCGTGGGAGCGGGCGCGTTACGGCCCGGCGGATTCCGGTGCGCTGTCGCGCAGCTTGCGGAAGGTCTTCGGCGTGCAGCCGTATTCTTCCTTGAAGAGTTTGTTGAAGTACGAGACGTTCCGGTAGCCCACGGCATACGCGATTTCCGCCACGCTCGTGTCCTCCTTCGCGCCCAGCAGGCGCGCCGCCTCCGTCAACCTGAGCTTGTTCAGGTACGTGGAAAACGTGAAGCCCAGCTCCGCCTTGAGGATCTCGTTGATCTTGTTGCGGCTGATGCCGAGCGCGTTCACCGTGGTCTCGACATCCAGTTCCGGGTTGACGTATTCCGTCGCCATGAAGCGCAGGATGGCGCTCTGCTCCTTGTCGCGGTGCAGGTCCTGGGACAATTGCTGGTAGGCGACCAGGGGAATGTCGCGCCGCATCTTGTCCTTCACTTCCGCCAGCAATGCCTGTGTATGACGGCGGAAGAACCACAGGCCATAACCGGGCCAGGCGACGACCATGAATGCCGCGAACAGGTACAGGTAGCGCATGTCGCGCCCGGTCAGCGTCAGGTTCCTGACCTGGACTTTCGAGAGCACGCCGTAGGGACTCTGGAACGTGCTGCCGAACGAGAGCTTCGCGATCCGGGTCAGCGTGTGTTCCTGGCGCGCGAGGTTCTGCCCGTACCTGTCGAACCACCACTGGTCGGTCCGCAGGCGCGCCAGGTCGAGCTCGACGTGTTCGCCCTTCTTGTTGCAGAAAAAATAGGTGTACGGGGCGCGATAGGTATCGAACTGGCCGGGCACCGATACCTGGTCATCGAACATCACGAGGCCGAACGCCAGCGTGTTGGCCGGCGCGCAGTTGACGTCGAACTCCACGGCGCTGTAGCGGGACAGGTCGACGTGCGTGAACTTGCCGGCGCGGTCGCGGAACGCCAATTCCGCGTGGACGAACGGATACGCGGCCGCCTTGACGGACGTGAACTCGAAGCTCAGCGTGGCCGTGTCGTCGATCAGCCTGGCCGTCGAACGCCCGCCCACGGCCGAGTCGGCCATGAGCTCGGCGCGCCACGCCAGGCCGCTGTCCGCGGCGGGCAGCAGCGGAAGCCGGATCCAGGTGCTGCGGACACAGGCATAGCCGATGAGAACGCTCGCCACCACGAGACCCAGCAGCCCGGCGAGCGCTTTGTTGTAGAAACTCTGCATTACCTGCTGCCACCTCGACAAATATGGGCCTGGCGGCCGTCTTGCGGCCACATCAATATAATGACAGGTCGCCCATGGATTTGTCGAGATGCGCGCCGGGTGGCGCAGGCGTCAAGCCTGCAGCGCGGCCTCCTGCCGCGACGCCACGCGCTGCTGGTACTCCCGCGGCGAACAACCGAGCTCGCGCTTGAACACGGCGAACAGGTATTGCATCGATGTAAAGCCGCAACGCTGCGCCACCTCGGCCACGCTGCAATCCCCTTCCGCCAGCAGCGCGGTCGCGGCATCGAGCTTGAAGCGCAGGATCTCGTCGTGCACGCTGCAGGCCAGTTCCTGCTGGAAATACGTTTCGAGGGTGGAGCGCGAGACGCCGACGTAATCGGCGACCTGGTCGCCCTTGATGCCCTGGCAGGCATACTGGCGGATGAAATGCCGGGCACGCATGACGCGGGGGTTCTTGACGGGCTGGTGGCTGCTCGACGTGAGCACGTTGATGCCGGCGGGCGGCACCAGGATGCGCGAGCATTCCAGATACGTCCCTTCGAGCAGCTGATGCAGCATCCGGGCCGCGGTGCGGCCGATCTCGTTCGAGCCCTGGATCACGGAGCTGAGCGGGATACACGACAGCATGCGTGCCAGCGGATCGTTGTCGATGCCGATGATGGCGACCTGTTCCGGTACGGCGATATTGGCAAACTGACAAGCCTGCAGCAACTGGCGCGCGCGGGCATCGGTGGCGGCAATGATCCCGATGGGTTTTGGCAGACTCTGCAGCCACCGTACCTGCTGCGCGACGTCCTCCTCCCAGTTGCAGGCACCCTCTCCGCGCAAGATCTCGACATCGAATTTGTCGCGCTGCATCAGGAACCGGAACGCCTTTTCGCGCTCGAGCGCCCATGGGTGCCTCGTCCCGTCGGGCAGGGAAAACAGGGCGAACTGACGCAATCCGACGTCGATCAGGTGGGTATAGGCGAGGTTGACGAGCTTGAAGTTGTCAGTCGCGACATACGGCACGTTGGCCGGATAATCGGCCTCGTTCGCGTACGAGCCCCCGACGGCGACGACGGGCACGCGGCTGTCGGCCAGCGCCGCGGCCACGGCCGGGTCGTCGAAGTGGGCGATGATGCCGTCACCTTGCCAGCGCGCAAGACTCGACAGGCGCACACGAAAATCATCTTCGATGAACAATTCCCACGATGTACGCCGGCTCGACAGGTAAGCGGCGATCCCGCCGATGACCTCCCGGGCGAACGCCTGGTTGGCATCAAATAACAAAGCAATGCGATGTGTTTTTGGGCACTTCATTGGCGACGGTCTCCATGTTGCGTCCTGGCTGGACGTCTCTTTTCAATCCGGCAATGTCCCAAAGTATCTTTTCGAGTGCGCTGTTCTCTGTAGAATTTTTTTAATCGACTCCTATGAGGATACGAATAGTTGAAGTTTTACATGCCAAAAGTGTTATTTGCGGGCGCCAAGCAGCAACGATGCAGGCTTGCTATCATCGGGCTCTTTACATATTGAGGAGGCATCGATGACACTTTCCCTGTACACGGCTTCGGTCCCCGTGTTCCGCCAGATCCTGGGCAGCCTGTCCGCCATCCTGACGAAGGCCGAGGCGCACGTGGACGCGAAGAAGCTGGATCCGAACGCGCTGCTGCAGGCGCGCCTGTTCCCGGACATGTTCCCGCTCGTGCGCCAGGTGCAGCTGGCGACGGATTTCGCCAAGGGCGCGGCCGCGCGCCTCGCGGGCGCCGAGGTGCCGCGGTACGACGATGTGGAGACGGATTTCGCGGGCCTCCAGGCACGCCTGGAAAAGACGCTGGCCTTCCTGGACACGGTGGCGCGCGAGGCGGTGGATGCCGGCGGCGACCGCGACGTGACGATCGGCACGGGCGCCAACCAGCGCCAGTTCAAGGGCCAGGTCTATTTATTGCACTACGCGCTGCCGAACTTCTATTTCCACGCCGCGACGGCGTACGACATCCTGCGCCATAACGGGCTGGACATCGGCAAGCGGGATTTCGTCGGCACGTTCTGATCAGGTATTGCGGCGCGGGTAGCCCTGCGCCAGGATGCGCTGCCACACGACTTCCTTCTGCTCGGCCGTCATCGAGACCCAGTGGGCCACTTCGACGACGGTCCGGCCGCAGCCGCGGCAGATGTCGTCGAAGGTGGTCGAGCAGACCGCGACGCAGGGGGTGTCGGGGCGCTGCGGGAGCGCCCCGGCAAGTCGCACGGACGAGGACGCGGGCACCGTGTTCTCGTCCTCGGGGAGCGGTGCTCCCTGTGCATCAACGAGCGGGGCCGACATCGAGCTTGTCCCAGCCTTCATGGCCGAGCTTTTCCATGGTCTCGATATTCTTCTCGAAGATCTCGGCCGCATCGGGGATCGCTTCCACGGCGCGGTCGATGCTGTCTTCGCGCAAGAGCTGCAGCACCGGGTAAGGCGAACGGTTGGTAAAGTTCTCGATGCCGTTCGGGTCCGTGTCCGCGAACTGGTAGTCCGGGTGGAAGCTGGCGATCTGCAGCTCGCCGTCCAGGCTCATGTCTTCGACGGCGGCGTCGGCGACGTCGAGGAATTCATTGAAGTCCAGGAAATCCTGCAGCACGTACGGGTGGATCAGCAGGGTCGTGTCGACCTGTTCCGGGTCCGTGTCGGCCAGCAGCTGCAGCTCGTCCATCAGCGTGTCCAGCAGGGACTCGGGCGTGCGCGCATGCGCGACGACATAGCGCACCTGGTCCTTCACTTGCACCGCCTTCGCGAACGGACAAAGGTTCAGGCCGATCACGGCGCGGTCGACCCAGCGCCGGGTGGCGGCGATGACGGCGTCATCGTCCACGTTCTCGTTGGCAGTGCTCATTTCTTACTTTCAAAAAATACAAAACCGCGTCCTGCGGAGACGGCAATTGTACGCTTTTTGCGTCCTCTCATGGAGCATCCGACCAGCCGGACTAACTTGAAAGACAGGCTGGTATTACCCGGCAGTCCATGAAGTCCAGGTACAAATTTGACAATACCGGGCTCGTGAAAGCACCGATTTTCCTCTTGGAAATTTCATATACACCCAGGGGTATACATAAAAACGCTTGATCCTCGTCAGTCAAAGACGAGATCGCCGGAACCATACCCCCACATATATCGTCATAACGGGTGCCTGCGTTAGCAAAAAGAGTAGACAAGATTTTTTGTAACTGCGCCGACATACTTCTTGACTGACTCGGTAACTGGTCCGTACACTCCGACTTCACTCGTCAGTCCTGCCGTTCCTGGACGCAACACTGGAAAGCTATGAACGAAACGACTCGCTCCACTTACGCCCTGGCCATCGCGCTCCTGTCCGTCTCCGCGATCAGCCACGCCGCCGACAGCGCCCCGAGCCCGATCGCCCAGAGCAGCAGCAGCGCGGCCGCCATGGCCAAGGCGATCCTGCCGCAATCCCCGGCCCCGTCCAAGTCCGACGACTACAAGGACCCCGACCTGTGGGCCCGCATCCGCAGCGGCTATGCCATTCCCGACATCGACAACGCCCTCGTCGCCAAGCACGTGCAGTGGTACGCGAGCCGTCCGGACTACCTGACGCGCACCTCGGGCCGCGCGTCGCTGTACCTGTACCACGTCGTGCAGGAGCTGGAAAAGCGCGGCATGCCGACGGAACTGGCCCTGCTGCCCGTGATCGAATCCGCGTTCAACCCGCAGGCCCTGTCGAACGCCGACGCGGCCGGCATCTGGCAGTTCGTGCCGGGCACGGGACGCGACTTCAACCTGCAGCAGAACATGTTCAAGGACGAGCGCCGCGGCGTACTCGCCTCGACCGACGCCGCCCTCACCTACCTGCAACGCCTGTACACGATGTTCGGCGACTGGCAGCTGGCCCTCGCCGCCTATAACTGGGGCGAAGGCAATGTGCAGAAGGCGATCCAGAAGAACCGCGCGCTGGGCAAGCCGACCGACTTCGAGAGCTTGGCCGAGCTGATGCCGGCGGAAACCCGCAACTACGTGCCGAAGCTGCAGGCCGTCAAGAACATCATCGCCAATCCGGCCCAGTACGGCGTCGCGCTGCCGACGATCGACAACACGCCGTACTTTGTCGCCGTCGACAAGACGTCCGATATCGACCTGGCCGTGGCCGCCCAGCTGGCGGAAATGTCCGTCGACGAATTCAAGGCCCTGAACCCGCAATTCAAGAAGCCCGTGATCACTGGCGAATCGACCAAGATCCTGCTGCCGAAGGAAAACGCCGAGAAGTTCAACCTGAACCTCGCGCAATGGGGCCGCGCATTGTCCACCTGGACCACGCACAAGATCACGTCGGCCCGCGAAAGCATCGCTTCGCTGGCCGCGAAACTGGGCACGACCCCGGAAGTCATCCGCCAGGCCAACAATATCCCGCCGCAGATGCGCTTGAAGGCCGGCTCGACCATCCTCGTGCCGAAGACCAGTGCCACCGCCAGCAACGACATCGCCGAAAGCATCGTCGAGAACGCGTCGATGATGCTGGAAGCCGACCGCGGCGAGTCGCGCCGCAGCGGCCGCAGCGGCCGCAAGCTGTCCGGCGCCCAGCGCTTCAAGGCCAGCGCCGCGCATGCGGTAGCCGAGATCAAGAGCCGCGTGTCGCGGGGTTCCAAGCCCGCCGTCAACGCCAACGGCCGCAAGCGCCGTTGATATCGTGTCATTTTGACCACGCGACGGGCTCCTGGCCCGTCAATACGCGCACAACTCGACGCATGCCGTGCACGCTCTTCAAAAGTACGGTATAGTGTTGGTTGTGCGCTGCAATAAACGCGTTTGAAAAGACTTCCGCGGCAGTTCACCGACAGTAGTACAACTAGCAGCTACGCAAGCCCAGGCATCCACGAAGGATGTCCTTTCATAAAGCCCTCCCGCCCTGCGTGCCGAAAATGGCACCGTCCCGGCGCAAAGCTTTTGTGCCGAAATTTCTTTCGTTTCAGAGTCATTTCGTATTGTTGGCTCGCGTTGCTATTTCGCGTTCCGCTCCGAATAGCGTGGACGCTCACTGATCCATACCGAAAGTAAATAAACAATGAGTTTTGAAGCACTAGGCTTACACGCGTCCATCGTCAAGGCAGTTACCGAAGCAGGCTACGAAAAGCCGACCCCGGTGCAGGAGCAGGCGGTGCCG
The DNA here is from genome assembly GCF_052056005.1 of Massilia sp. GER05. Lineage (NCBI taxonomy): Bacteria > Pseudomonadati > Pseudomonadota > Betaproteobacteria > Burkholderiales > Oxalobacteraceae > Massilia > Massilia sp. GER05. Next base: position 5,825,226 of record NZ_CP178858.1, read on the forward strand.
GCGGCGATCGCGGGCCGCGATCTGCTGGTCTCGTCCCAAACCGGTTCGGGCAAGACGGCAGCGTTCATGCTGCCCGCCCTGAACAAGTTCGCCAACGCCGAACCCGCCGCGGCCGGTCGCACCCCCGCACAGGAAGCGCAATCGACGCGCGCCCGTGGCGAGCGCGTCCGTTTCAAGGCAGCCCAGCCGAAAATGCTGGTCCTGACCCCGACCCGCGAACTGGCCCTGCAGGTGACCACCGCGACGGAACAGTACACGGCGCACATGCGCCGCATCCGCGCCGTCTCGATCCTGGGCGGCATGCCGTATCCGAAGCAGATGCAACTGCTGGCCAAGAATCCGGAAATCCTCGTCGCGACCCCGGGCCGCCTGATCGACCACATGGAGTCGGGCAAGATCGACTTCTCGCAGCTCGAGATCCTCGTGCTCGACGAAGCCGACCGCATGCTGGACATGGGCTTCATCGACGACATCGAGAAGATCGTCGCCGCGACGCCGGAATCGCGCCAGACCATGCTGTTCTCGGCCACGCTGGATGGCGTCGTCGGCAACATGGCGCGCCGCATCACCAGGAACCCGCAGGTGATCCAGATCATGAGCGCGGCCAACCGCCACGAGAACATCACGCAGAAGGTGCACTTCGTCGACGACCTGTCGCACAAGAACCGCCTGCTCGACCACCTGCTGCGCGACGAGACCATGGACCAGGCCGTCGTGTTCACGGCGACCAAGCGTGATGCCGACATGATCGCCGACCGCCTGAACATCGCCGGCTTCGCGGCTGCCGCACTGCATGGCGACATGCACCAGGGCGCCCGCAACCGCACGCTGGACAGCATGCGTCGCGGCCAGGTGCGCGTGCTCGTGGCAACCGACGTCGCCGCGCGCGGCATCGACGTGCCGTCGATCACCCACGTGGTCAACTACGACCTGCCGAAGTTCCCGGAAGACTACGTGCACCGCATCGGCCGCACGGGCCGCGCCGGCCGCAACGGTACGGCAGTCTCGCTGGTGAACCACGCGGAAAGCATGAACGTGCGCCGTATCGAACGCTTCACCAAGCAGACCATTCCGGTCGACGTGGTGGAAGGCTTCGAGCCGAAGCGTTCGGCGGCACCCCGTTCGGGCGCCCGTCCGGGCTGGAAACCGGGCGACGGCCGTAATGCCAGCGCCAAGCCGGGCCAGCGCAGCTTCCACAAGCCGGCCGGTGAAGGCTACCGCGGTGACGCACCGCGTCGCGAAGGCGGTTACCGCAGCGAAGGCGCACCGCGCACCGAAGGCGGCGGCTATCAAGGCCAGCGTCGCGAAGGCGGCTTCCGCACCGAAGGCGCCCCGCGCAGCGAAGGCGGCTACCAGGGCCAGCGCCGTGAAGGCGGCTTCCGCAGCGAAGGCGGCCAGCGCCGCGAACGCCCGGCCTTCGGCGCGCATCCGCGCTCGGCCGACTCGGCTCGTCGTACGTTCGGCGACCGCTAAGCGTCAGCAGGCATAACGAAACCCCCGGCATCGCAAGGTGCCGGGGGTTTTGCTTATTTTGTTCATAAGGCGCAGCTGCGGAATCCGGAAAAAATATCGTCCCGCTCCGGCGTGAAGAAATTGCGGAAGTGAGGCGAGCGCAGCCGTGCCGGCGTCGCGAACGACGCGCCGCGCAAGGTCTGGCGCGTGCCGAACCACGGCGCCGAATAATCGCGGTAGCGGTCCGCCTCGAAGCCCGCGAACGGCAGAAAGGCGGACGCCGTCCATTCCCACAGCTGCCCCCACGCAAAGCCCGGCTGGCTCGACCCCGCCGCGTATTCCCACTCGTCTTCCGTCGGCAGCCGGCGGCCCGCCCACGCGCACCAGGCCTGCGCTTCGTACAAATTCACGTGGCGCACGGGTTCCGCGAGGTCGAGGGCGACCGGCCGGCCGAAGCGCACCGTGTACCAATCCTCCCCTTCGCGCGCCCAATAGCGCGGCGCCGAGCGCTCCTGCGTCATGAGCCACGCGCGGCCCGCCTCCGTCCAGTACGGCGAACGTTCGTAGCCGCCGTCGTGCACGAAGTCGAGGTAGGCGGCCGTGCTGACGAGTCCCGCGTCGATGGCGAACGGCGCCACCCTGACGAGCGCGGCGTTGCGCTCGTTGTCGAACACGAAGCCCCTCGACTGGTCGCCGCCGCGCATGAACGCCCCGCCGGGGAACGCGATCTCGCCTGCCCGGCCCGCGGCCGTCGACTGCGCGCGTGGCGCCAGCGCACCCGCCGGCGCCGGCGTGCCGCGCGACTGCAGCGTCTGCAGGGAGTACAGGAAGGCTTCGCCGTGCATGTCCTCATGCGCCAGTGCCAGACGGTACGGATACAGCGCGAGGTCGTCGTCGGCCTCGTGCGCGAGGCGGTCGAGGATGCGGTCGAGCACCTCGTGGCAATAGGTTTTCACCGCACCCGGCGGCGGCAGGTCGAGCGTCCAGCGCGCGCTGTGCGGGACGGTGCCGGAATCGAACCAGTCGTCGCCGCGCGCCAGCAGCGAGTGGCCGCTGGCGGCGCCGGGCCGGCTGTCCAGCGCGCCGCGCAGCACGAACCATTCGGCGAACCAGGCCGTATGGCCCAGCTCCCACAACGGCGGATTCACGATGGGCAGGCGCGGCACGCGGGCCGCGTCGTCGTAGCCGGCGGCCGCGAGAGCCTCGAACAGCGCGAGCGTATAATGCCGCGCATCCTGCAATGCGACGGCCAGTTCCCTGGGTCCCGCGTGGCGGAACGATGCTTGATTGACGGTCATGCATCATTGTACGACCAATCCCGACTCCGATTCCTACCGATGCCCCGAGCGCACCTCCACATCGTCAGCCCCGCATCCGCCCGCGAAAACAACGGCAACTGGCAGACCGCCAGCCGCTGGCGGCGCCACCTCGCGCGCGACTACCGCGTCACGATCGGTCCCGGCTGGCAGGACGGAGACGCGGTACCCGACCTGTTGATCGCATTGCACGCGCGCCGGTCCGCCGCCGCGCTGGCAGCATTCGACGACGCGCACCCGGACCGGCCCACGCTGCTCGTCCTCACGGGCACGGACCTGTACCGCGACATCCGCGACGAGGCCAGCGCACAGGCCTCGCTCGCCCGCGCGCACGCGCTCGTCGTGCTGCAGCCGCGCGGCCTGGACGAACTGCCGGACGCCGTGCGCGCAAAGACGCACGTGATCTACCAGTCGGCCCCGCGCCTGCGTGCCGCCCGGCCACGGATGCCGCTCGACGTCGCGATGATCGGCCACCTGCGTGTCGAAAAGGATCCGCAAACGTTCATGGATGCGGCCCGCCTCGTCGGCACGCCGGGCGTGCGCCTCGTGCACATCGGCGCCGCGCTCGACCCGGACCTCGGCCGCCGCGCGCAGGAAACACAGGACGCGACCTCCACTTACCGCTGGCTCGGCGCCCTGCCCCACATGGCGACGCGGCGCCGGCTGCGGCGCTGCCACGCGATGGTCATCGCATCGCGCATGGAGGGCGGCGCGAACGTCATCATCGAAGCGGTGACGAGCGGCGTGCCCGTGCTTGCATCGAACATCTCAGGCAACGTCGGCATGCTGGGCGGCGACTACGCGGGCCTGTTCGCACCCGGCGATGCGCCGGCGCTGGCCCGTTTGATCGAACGCAGCGCGACCGACCCGCGCTTCGCCGCGCGCCTGCGCCGCCAGTGCGCGGCGCGCGCGGCACTGTTCGCTCCCGCCGCCGAGCGAGCGCGCCTGCTCGACTTGGTGGATAATCTTCTCTTCAGATCAACGCAAGTTTAAAAAAGAGCACCGTATGAACACATCCGCCGACCAACCCATCAAACTGACGTCGTTCTCCCACGGCGGCGGCTGCGGCTGCAAGATCGCGCCGGGCGTGCTGTCCGAGATCCTGAAGAAGTCGAGCGGCTTCCCCGTGCCGAAACAGCTCATGGTCGGCATCGAGACGGCCGACGACGCGGCCGTCTACAAGCTGAACGACGAGCAGGCGCTGATCGCGACGACCGACTTCTTCATGCCGATCGTCGACGATCCGTTCGACTTCGGCCGCATCGCCGCCACCAACGCGATCTCGGACGTGTACGCGATGGGCGGCACGCCGATCATGGCGCTGGCCCTCGTCGGCATGCCGATCAACAAGCTGCCGCTGGAGACGATCGGCAAGATCATCCAGGGCGGCGAATCGATCTGCGCGGAAGCGGGCATCCCCATCGCGGGCGGTCACACGATCGACTCCGTGGAACCCATCTACGGCCTCGTCGTGCTGGGCCTCGTGCACCCGTCGAAGGTGAAGCGCAACGCGGATGCGCGCGCGGGCGACGTGCTCGTCCTCGGCAAGCCGCTGGGCGTGGGCGTGCTGTCGGCCGCGTTGAAGAAGGATCAACTGGATGCGGACGGCTATGCCGCCATGGTCGCGAACACGACGAAGCTGAACAAGCCGGGCAAGGCCCTGTCGGAACTGGCCGGCGTGCACGCGCTGACGGACGTCACCGGCTTTGGCCTGCTGGGCCACCTGCTCGAGCTGGCGCGCGGCGCGCAGCTGACGGCGCGGCTGGACATGGCGAACATCCCGCTGCTGCCGGGCGTCGAGGCGCTGGCCCACGCCGGCTATTTCACGGGTGCGTCGGGCCGCAACTGGGATGCATACGGCCATGACGTCGAACTGGGCGGCGCGATCACGGACACGCAGCGCGTGCTGCTGACGGACCCGCAGACGTCGGGCGGCCTGCTCGTCTCGTGCGCCCCCGACAGCGTCGACGAGGTGCTGGCGCTGTTCCGCCGCGAAGGCTTCGGCGATGCGGCCGTCATCGGGTCGATGGCGGCCGGCGCGCCGCGAGTCGTCGTCGGCTGAACGCTCAGTTAAACCATGAACAAGCCGCCGTCGCGGTCCGGATGCGTCGCGTCCGGATCGACGTCGAGCACGATCCCGTCGGCACCCGGGATGCGCGCCGGAAGCAGCTGGATGATGTCGTAGCGCTTCTGTTCCGCGTACAGGCGCGAGCCCGCGAAGGCGGTCGACTGCGACAGCCAGGACAGGGCCGCCTGGCCCCGCTCGACGAGCGTGCCGCAGCACAGGCCCGAGCCGTACACGCCCACGCGGTACGACGGCTTGCCTTCCGCCGCCACGTACAGCGCCGCGTGCACGCCGGTAAAATAATGACTGACGGCGCCGTCGAGATCGGCCTGCGTCGGATCGTAGTCGACCGCGAAATAGATCGCGGAGCCGAACGGTTGCCCGATCACGTCACGCGCCATCCGGAAGGCCGCCGCGCCGTCCGCCAGGCCCTGCGCGCGGGTAAAGAAGCCGGCGCGGGTGCCGCTCGTTTCCCACACGGCGCCGAGCGCGAGTCCCGCCTGCGTCAGCGCCCGCGCCTCGCCGAGCGACAGATTCTTGGCCGCGTTGTGGCTGTAGTAGCGCAGCGCGAACGCGTAACCCTGTTCCTTGAGCGCCTGGGCGTGGCGCGTCAGTTCCATCGTCGTGTCGAGACCTTTCAGTACGGGCATGGTGTCCTCCCTGGCGACATGAAGCGCGTACTGTGACACTCGGCGCATCCGGAGAAGTTGATTGTTCGCAAAAAGCGTGGTGACCAAACGACAACACACGAAACGCTTGACACGCCAAACAAAATTCACTTAGAGTGGAGAAATGTTCTCCCCTCTGCCTCTGTCGACTTCCCTATCGCTTGCCCGCGCGCTAACGCCGGCAGCCCTGCTACTACGCGCGTAAATCGCCGCTGTCCCGCCCGGCCAAGGTTGCCGGATTCGTAGCCCAAGGAAAGTTGTACCGATGTTTGCCACTACCACATCCACGCTGTCTGTTATTTCCGCCGGAGCTATCCTGCTGTCTGCCGGCGCACGTGTGGTGTTTCGCTCGCTAAAACTACCGATCGGTTGCCGGGCCTAGCGTCCGTGGCCCGTCCGGCAGCCCCCCGCCACAACGATCGAAACGACACCTTCACCAGCATTTGATAATCAGGAGCACCGCCATGTTGACCAACCCTTCCGCCAAATACCGCCCCTTCCCCGCCGTCCCGTTGGCCGACCGTCAGTGGCCGAACCGCATCATCGACAAGCCGCCGGTCTGGATGAGCACGGACTTGCGCGACGGCAACCAGGCATTGATCGAGCCGATGAGCCCGGAAAAGAAACTGCGCTTCTTCGAAAAGCTCGTGCAGATCGGCGTGAAGGAAATCGAGGTGGGCTTCCCGTCCGCGTCGCAGACGGACTTCGACTTCGTGCGCATGCTGGTCGAGGAAAAACGCATCCCGGACGACGTCACCATCATCGTCCTGACGCAGGCCCGTGAAGAACTGATCCGCCGCACCGTCGAGTCGTGCGTCGGCGCGAAGCAGGCCATCGTCCACGTCTACAACTCGGTCGCGCCGGTGTTCCGCCGCGTCGTGTTCGGCATGAACCAGGACGAGATCGTGCAGATCGCCGTCAACGGCACGAAGCTGATCAAGGAGCTGGTCGCCCAGCATCCGGACACGAAGTGGGGCCTCGAATACTCGCCGGAATCGTTCTCGACGACCGAACTGGATTTCTCCAAGCGCATCGTCGACGCCGTCGTCGACGTATGGCAGCCGAGCGCGGACAACAAGGTGATCGTCAACCTGCCGTCGACCGTGGAAGCGGCGACGCCGAACGTCTACGCCGACCAGATCGAATGGATGTGCCGTAACCTGAAGCAGCGCGAGAACCTCGTGATCAGCGTGCACCCGCACAATGACCGCGGCACCGCCGTCGCCGCCGCCGAGCTGGCCGTGATGGCCGGCGCCGACCGCGTCGAAGGCTGCCTGTTCGGCAACGGCGAGCGCACCGGCAACGTCGATCTGGTCACCCTCGCGCTGAACCTGTACACGCAAGGCGTGCACCCGGGCCTGGACTTCTCGGACATCGATGCCGTCCGCCAGCTGGTCGAGGAATGCAACCAGATCCCCGTGCACCCGCGCCATCCGTACGTCGGCGACCTCGTGTTCACCGCGTTCTCCGGCTCGCACCAGGACGCGATCAAGAAGGGCTTCGCGAAGCAGCAGGCGGACGCCATCTGGGAAGTGCCGTACCTGCCGATCGACCCGGCCGACCTGGGCCGCAGCTACGACGCCGTGATCCGCGTGAACAGCCAGTCCGGCAAGGGCGGCATGGCCTACCTGCTCGAGCAGGAATACGGCCTCGAACTGCCGCGCCGCCTGCAGATCGAATTCTCGCGCGTCGTGCAGAAGCATGCCGACGCCACCGGCCGCGAAGTCGCCGCCGCCGACATCCACGCCCTGTTCGACCGTGAGTACTTCAACCAGGAAAACGCCGCCTACCGCTACGTCTCGCACCGCCTGGTCGAGAACAGCGAGGGCGAGGAGCGCGTGCAGATCGACACGACCGTGCAGCACAACCGCGTGACGGAACCGCACCAGGGCACCGGCAACGGCCCGATCGACGCCTTCGTCAACGCGCTCGGCCTGGACATCCGTTTGATGGACTACCACGAGCACTCGATCGGCTCGGGCGCCGATGCGCGCGCCGCCTGCTACGTCGAGCTGCGCCTCGCGAACGGCCCGACGCTGTTCGGCGCCGCCATCGACAGCAATATCGTGACCGCGTCGTTCAAGGCCGTGCTGTCGGCGGTGAACCGCCAGCTGGCGCTCAACGCGGAACAGGCGCCGCAGCAGGCCGCGTAGGGTGGCCGGCGCTCCGCCCAGGCGAACGCCGGCATGATGTTGGCGTCACGCGTGGGCACAGGGCGCCCACCCTATGGCAGCGTCTCCAGCACGTCGGCAATTGCTTCCGCCTGACGGTCCGCATCGAACGCCGCGTGGCGCCGCGCAAATGCTTGCGCCGCCACGCGCAAGCCGCTCCCCTCCAGCATCCGCCCCACGACGGCATCCCAGTCCAGCGGGCGCGCCATCTCGTTCACGTTGATACCGGCACCCAGCCGGCGCACGCGCCGCGCCGTCAGGAAGGACTCGGCCGTGCGCGGCAGCAGCAGCAACGGCACGCCGGCCAGCAGAGACTGCGATACGGTCGATTCGCCCGCATGGCAGACCGCGAAGGCCGACTCGCGCAAGGCCTTGTCCAAAGCCACCGGCCCCGCGGCCCACGCGATCAGCGGATGCGCGTACGGCGGCGCGGCGCCCGCCGCCACGTCGGGCAGGTAGCACAGCGTGTGGCAGCCGGCGCGCGCCAGCGCTTCCAGCATCGCCCCATGCTCCGGATGCGGCCCGCGCAGGTAGGCGAACACGCGCGGACCGGCGCCTTCCGGCCAGGCCGGCACGCCCGCGCCGGCGCCGCCGATCGTGGGGCCGAACCAGCGCGCATCCGTCTCCGCGCGGCCCCACGGGTCCAGTTCCGGCCACGTGCACAGCAGCGGCATGTCTCCCCGCAGCAGGTCGGCCGCGCGCGCGTACGGCGCCGCGCCGTGGCGGGCCAGCACGGCGTTGGCGGTCGCCAGCACGCGTGCCTCGGTCGCCGCCATGCGCGCCTGGGGGACCGCTTCCCAGTCGCGCAGCGGCGGCAGCGGTGCCGCAGGCGGAATCTGGAAGCCGGCGCCGACGGCGCTGCTCGCGATCCCGAGGCTGCGCGCGGCCAGCAGTGCGCCCGGTGCGTAATCGCCCACGACGACGTCAGCCTGGAGCGCGCCGAATAGATGGCGCCAGCCGTCGACGAGGCCCGCCATCGCGTCCGCGTCGAGCCAGCCGCAGGCGAGCAGGATGTCGGCGAGACTCGCCTCGCCGGGCGGCAGCCCTTCCACGCGGTGCAGCCACAGGGGCGCCTGGTAGACCGGAACCCCTGTCCCGGCCAGCAGGCGGCGCGTGTGCACGAGGTCGCGCAGCACGAAGGACACGGCGTGGCCGCGCGCGACGAGCGGTCGTGCGAGCGCTTTCAGGCGGCCGGCGTGGCCGAGCGCCGCGCCGAGTTCCCAGCAAAAGACGATGTTGGCCATCAGGGCGCCGTCCGCATCGGCTGCGGATCTTCTCCTTGTCCCTTCTGTCCCACGCGCTCGTATTCCGCGATGACCTGCGCGCCGAACAGCAGCAGGCTGGCCGCGATCTCGAGGCTGAACATGACGACGATCGCGGTGCTCATCGAGCCGTACACCAGGTTCACCTTGGACAGCGTCGTGAAGTACCACACGAGGACGTGACGGGCGGCTTCCCACAGCAGCGCGGCCGTCACGCCGCCGATGAGCGCATGCGACAGCGACAGCCGTCCCACCGGCATCACGAGGTAGATCGACGTCAGCACGAGGATCTCGCCCACGAGCCCCAGCAGGTACAGCAGCGCGCCGGATACGCCGTGCAGCGACCACGTGTGGCCGAACAGTTCGACGCTCTCCGAACCGATCACCTGCAGCGTGCCGGCGACGAGCGTCACGATCATCACGCCGAAGCCCAGCGCGAGGATGTAGCAGTACGGGAGCACGGCCGACACGAGGAAGTGACGGCGGCGCACGGCCACGCGGTGCACGAAGATCACGCTCATCGCGTTTTCCAGCACGGTGAACGCGAGGGAGCTGAAGAACAGCATCGTGAAGCCGAGCACCCACGTGATCAGGTCGCGCGTGTCGAGAAAATGCGCGACCTCCGCCACGATCGAGCCGGACTGCCCCGGCACGAGCAGTTCCAGGTAGCGGCGCAAGGTGAGCAGCAGGTTGACCTGGTCGATGAAGTGCGACAGCACGACGACGACCAGCATCAGGAACGGCACGATCGACAGCAGCGCGTAATAGGCGACGGCGCCCGCCAGCAGCAGGCCCTGGTTGGCGCGGAACGCGCGCACGCACTGCAGGGTGAAGTCGAGCGGGTGCGCGACGATCCACGCATTGGCGCGCCGGTTCAGCACGCGCAGGCGCAGGCCGCGCGCCGATTTCATCGCGCGAGCCTGATCCCGGTGAACTGCCAGCGCGCGCCGGCCGGGAAAAAGTTGCGGTAGCTGGCCCGCGCGTGGCCGTGGGGCGTCGCGCACGACGAGCCGCGCAGCACGTACTGGTTGACCATGAACTTGCCGTTGTACTCGCCGATCGCGCCCGCGGCCGGGGCGAAGCCGGGGTAAGGCGCGTAGCCGCTCGCGGTCCACTGCCAGCACTCGCCGAACATCTGCGCCAGGCCGCTGCTGCCCGCCGCGCGCGGATGCAGGTCGCCGCAGGTCAGCGCGGTGTCGCGCGCGGCGAATTCCCATTCCGCTTCGGTCGGCAGGCGCGCGCCGCGCCAGCGCGCGTACGCGTCGGCTTCGTACAGCGACACGTGGGTGACGGGCCGCGCCAGGTCCAGCGCCTGCAGGCCGTGCAAGGTGAACTCGCGCCGGCGGTCGCCGTCGCCGACCCAGTACAGCGGCGCGTCCAGCGTGCCGTTCGCGACGAGGTCCCAGCCGTCGGACAGCCACAGCGCCGGATCGCGGTACCCGCCCGCCTCGACGAATTCGAGGTACTCGCCGTTCGTCACGAGGCGCGACGCGAGCGCGAACGGTTGCAGGTACTGCCGGTGGCGCGGGCTTTCGTTGTCGAAGGCGAAGCCCTCGCCGGCGTGGCCGATCTCGGCGAGGCCGCCCTCGAAATCGATCCAGGTCAGCGGTTCCACCGGGCCCGAAGCGGGCAGCGGCGAATCGATATAGGCCGGGTACAGCGGATTGCGCGACAGCAGGTGCTTGACGTCCGTGAGGATCAGTTCCTGGTGTTGCTGCTCGTGCTGCAGGCCCAGCTCGACCAGGGCGGCCAGGTCGGCGTCGTCCGGCCTGGAAGCCAGCAGGCGCAGCATGCGGGTGTCGACGGCGGTCCGGTAGGCATGCACCTCGGCCAGCGTCGGCCGCGTCAAGAGGCCCCGCTGCGCGCGCGGATGCTTCGCGCCCACGCCGTTGTAGTATGAGTTGAACAGCACGCGGAACGCCGCGTCATGGGGCCGGAAGCCGGGTTCGCGCGGCTCGAGGATGAAGGTCTCGAAGAACCACGTCGTATGCGCCAGATGCCATTTGATCGGGCTCGCGTCGGGCATCGACTGGGCACAGCAGTCCTCGGCCGTCAGCGGTTCGGCCAGGTGCAGCGTGCGCTGCCGCACGTGTTCGAAAGCGGTGGACAGGCGGTGTTCGGAAGCTCCCATCGCGGCTCCTTCAATGCGATAGTGCGCGCGCGTAGATCACGGCGAACCACTGTTTCGGGTCCGTCCACACGCGCGTGGCCGCGAAGCCCGCCTGGGCCAGCAGGCCGACGGCGTCGCTCTGGCGGTATTTGTAGCTGTTTTCCGTGTGGATCCACTCGCCCGCCGCGAACCGGCGGCCGCCGCCGCGCCACGTCACCTGCTGCACGGTCTGCGCTTCCAGGTGCATCTCGACGCGGCCCTGGGCCGGGTTGTAGAAGCCGCGGTGGCGCCACTGGCGGATGTCGAAGTCGGCACCCAGCAGGCGATTCACGTGGCGCAGCACGTTGAGGTTGAACGCGGCCGTCACGCCCAGCGCATCGTCGTACGCCGCGTCCAGAACGGCGTGCTCCTTGGCAAGGTCGATGCCTATGAGGAGTCCCCCGTCGCGCCCGCACTGCGCGTGCACGCGCTGCAGGAAATCGCGCGCCTCGTCGGGCGTGAAATTGCCGATCGACGAACCGGGATAAAAGAACAGGCGGCGCTCCTCGCGCACGCTGTCGGGCAGCTCGAGGCTGCCGGAGAAATCCATGCCGAGCGGGCGCATCTCGATGTGGCGGAAGCGCTGGCGCAGGCGCTCGACGGCATCGGCCAGGAATTCCGCCGAGATGTCGACGGGGACGTACTGGCGCGGCTGCAGCAGCGGGAACAGGTTCGCCGCCTTCGCGCAATTGCCGGCGCCCAGGTCGATCAACGTGGCACCGGTGCCGACCGTACGCGCGATCTCGGGACCGTGCAGGTCGAAGATGCCGGCTTCCGTCCGCGTGGGGTAGTACTCGGGCAATTCGCAGATCGCCTCGAACAGCTTCGAACCCAGGGGGTCGTACAGGAACTTGGGCGAGATCCAGGCCTGGCGGGCCGTCAGGCTTTCTGCCAGCTCGGCGGGTACGTGCAATCCATCGTTGTTTACTACGGGCACTGCGGGCGATGTCGCGTTCAGCATCGGGTGTCCTCGGTGGTGCGGCCGCACCGTGCGGCCAGCTGGAATGTTGCCGTTCCGGCCATGATACGCGATTCCGCGATTCCGCACGCACGCCCTTACCCTGCAAGAATTCGGGGTCAGAGCACATTTTTCGGCGAATTCGGGGTCAGAGCACAATTTGATATGGCATAAAATTCGGGTTTCGAACGCTGCGGGCCGTCCCGATCAAGCCGTTTCGCGCATGTGTGGACGCGTCGTCGTCCGTAGCACAATTTCTCGAAACCGGGCTCTGACCCCGAATTTTGGCAAGAATGTGCTCTGACCCCGAATTGGGGGGCGTGCTAGAGTAGTGGTTTTGTCAATCGGCGTTCCATGCTCGAACTCGTCAATCTCAGCAAATCCTATGGCGGCCGCGCCGTGCTCGCGGCGCTGTCGCACCGCTTCGAACCCGGCGAGTTCGTCGCGATCATGGGGGAGTCGGGCGTCGGCAAGTCCACCTTGCTGAACCTGATTGCCGGACTCGACGCGCCCGATAGCGGCGAAGTCCGCGTCGATGGGACGCCGATGTCGGCGCTCGACGACGATGCCGCCACCCGGCTGCGCCGTACGCGCATGGGTTTTATCTTCCAGGCCTTCCACGTGCTGCCGCACCTGACGCTGCTGCAGAACGTCGCACTGCCGCTGCTGCTGAACGGCCGCCCCGACCCGGCCCGCGCCACACAGATGCTCGACGCCGTGGGCCTCGGGGGACGCGGCGCCGATTTTCCGCGCCAGCTGTCCGGCGGCGAGCTGCAGCGGGTGGCCATCGCGCGCGCCCTCGTGCACCGCCCCGCCCTGCTGCTGGCGGACGAGCCCACCGGCAACCTCGACCCCGACACGGCCGACGGCATCCTGCAACTGCTGCGCACCGAGATCAAGGCCAGCGGCGCCGGCGCCATCATGGTCACCCACTCCCATGCGGCCGCCGCGCTGGCCGACCGGACCTTCGTGTTGACCCGTGCCGGATTGAAATTAGCGTAAGTTCCCGCAAGAAAGACGAATCTTATGGCGTTTTAGTCATGAACAGTGCGTCATAATTGTCAACTCCGTAGTAGCATTCCAACAAACCCACCAGGCATAAGTCATCAACAAATCGGTCGGGCTGGATTCCGTTCGGGCGGGGGATGAGCCGGACGGACCCTGCAACTCTCCAAAACAGTCGATCTGTCTTGAACACAACCCCAAGGCGGAGGAGTTCATGAGCGTACGGCAGAAAAAACAGGAGTTGCTCGAGGCGATGCATCGCGCCCGGGCCATGGAGCCGTCGAGTTTTGTTCCGAACAAATTGCTCGACACATTGATTCAACGAATGCAGCTGAAGAACGACGCGGAACTGTGCCGCGTCCTGGAGGTACAGCCGCCCATCATCAGCAAGATCCGGCACCGCAAGCTGAACGTCGGCGCCACGATCCTGCTGCGGATGCACGAGAAGTCGAATATCCCGATCCGCGAGCTGAAGGAATTGACGGCGGAAGCGCGCACGGAGCCGCCGCCGACCCATCACTGAACGCGGTTCATTCGCCGGGCGGACGGCCGGTCTTGAGCTGGGGCAGGCTGCCGAGCACGGCGCGTAGCGACGCCGTGTCGAGCTGGCCGAGCAGCGCCACGCCGATGCGCAGCAGCTCGCTCTTCTTGACTTCGAAGCCGGCCTTCAGGCAGGCCTGCTTGACGGTGGCGAGCACGGCGTATTCCTGCTCCGGCATGGTGAAGCTGTCGCGCACGAGGTGCGGACGCGTGGCCGGTGCGGGCGCGGCCTTGGCACGCGTGGATTTCACCGGCGCCGCGACCGCGCGCGCGGCTTCGCGCGCCACCTTCGCCGGCGTGGGCGCGGCCTTCGCGCGCACCGGTTTGGCCGGCGCGGCAGCCGGCTTCTTCATGGCCGCCTTCTTCGCCGGCGCGGCCTTCGTCGCGGCCGCCTTCGTCGCCGCGGGCTTCGCGGCCGTCTTTACGGGCGTCTTCGCCGCCGTCGTCCTCGCCATGGGACCTCCATCTTCAAACAAGCCAAACAATATATATCATTTAGCCGTTTTCCGGAAGATCAGGCCTCGGGCTCCGCGTCGCGGAACTCCTCCGCGATCGCCGCGAACTGCCCTTCGATCTCGAAGAACGCATCCAGCACGTCCGGATCGAAATGCGTGCCGCGGCCCTTGCGCATCACCTCCAGCGCCTGCTGGTGCGTGAACGCGGGCTTGTACACGCGGCGCGAGATCAGCGCGTCGTACACGTCGGCCACGGCCATCAGGCGCGCCGACAGCGGGATCTGCTCGCCCGCCAGGCGGTCCGGATAGCCGGAACCATCCCACTTCTCCTGGTGCGAGTGGGCGATCTCGCGCGCGAACATCAGGAAGCCGTTGGTCCCGCCGATGTGCTTCTCGACGAGCATGATGGTGTCGCGCCCGTACACGGCGTGCAGCTTCATGACCTCGAATTCCTCCCGGTCGAGCACACCGGGTTTCAGCAGGATGCGGTCGGGGATGCCGACCTTGCCGATGTCGTGCAGCGGCACGGAGCGGTACAGGAGCTCGATGTTCTCGTCCGTGAGGTCCGCCGCGAAGCGCGGATGGTGCTGCAGGTGCCGCGCGAGCGCGCGCACGTAGTGCTGCGTGCGGCGGATGTGGTGGTCGCCCTTGGTCACGGCCGCGTTGTCGCGCGTCTCGGCCAGCGTGCCCATGGCCATGATGATCGCTTCCTGCATCAGTGCCAGCTGCGCCGTGCGGTCCTGCACGAGCTTTTCCAGGTTCTCGTTGTGCGCCTGCAGCTGACGGCGCGCATCGAGCAGCGTCAGTTGCGTGGCCACGCGGGCAAACAGGATCGGGGGGCTGATCGGCTTGGCGATGTAGTCGACGGCGCCCAGCGACAGGCCCATCGCCTCGTCCTCGACCTGGTTCTTCGCGGTCAGGAAGATCACGGGGATGTCGGCCGTGACCGGGTTCGCTTTCAGCTGGCGGCACGTCTCGTAGCCGTCCAGGCCGGGCATCATCACGTCGAGCAGGATCAGGTCCAGTCCGGGCGTGGACTGGGCGATCTGCAGCGCCAGGCTGCCGTTGTTGGCGACCTTCGTGTTGTAGCGGTCCTTCAGCAGGCGCGACAACAGCATGATGTTGTCGGGCGTGTCGTCGACGATCAGGATCGTCGGCTTGTCCTTGTTGCTCGTGCTCGTCTTTTCGGTGGTGACAATGTTCATCAGGTTTCCGCGGTATCGGGGCGGGTTGCGGCGGGCAACTGCTGGCGCGCCTCTTCGAATTCGTAACGGGACAGGTGCTGCTCCAGCCGCGCCATGTGCTCGGCGTCGAGCACGCCGGCCAGGCGCGCGCGCACCGTCTCGAAGTAGTCAATGGCATCGCCCGAGTACTCGGCCAGCAGCTGGTCGAGCTGGGCCACGGCGTCGAGCGCGGCGTCGTCCGCATCGGGAGCGACCGAAGGCGGCACGGGCGGCGGCGGGGCGATGGCGGCGCGGGCAAAATAGCGGTCGAGCGATTCCATGGTCGCATCGACGGCCGCTTCCAGCGCGCGCACGCCGGCCGCGAGACGGCCGCGGTCGGGCGCCGCCAGTCCGAGGCCCTCTTCCACCGACTGCGCCAGCGTCTGCAGCTCGCGCGCGCCGATGTTGCCGGCCACGCCGCGCAAAGTGTGCGCCCGCGCGGCCGCCTGGCGCAGGCGGCGCGCCTGGTAGTCCGCGCGGATCTGGGCGCCCGCGTCGCGCTGGGCGGCGCGGAAGCGGTCCAGCAGCTGCACGTACAGCGCGACGTTGCCGGCCACGTGGCGCAGGCCGTACGCGGAGTCGATGCCGGACACGGTCGACAGGCCGGGCAACGTCGGGCCGTCCGCCACGACGGCACCGCCGGCCGACAGCGGCGGCGGCACGGCCTGGCCGATCCAGCGCGCCAGGGTGGCGTACAGCTTCTCCGGCTCGACGGGCTTGGTGATGTAGTCCTGCATGCCCTCGCGCAGGCAGCGCTCGCGGATCTCGGCCAGCGCATGTGCCGTCATGGCGACGATCGGCAGCTTGTCGAAGCGCGCATCCTTGCGCAGCTCGACGGTGGCCGCGTGGCCGTCCAGCTGCGGCATCTCGAGGTCCATCAGCACCAGGTCGTAGGCCTGCGGGCCGCCTTCGTACAGCATGTCCAGCGCCTCGTTGCCGGTGGCGGCGACGTCCACCGCGATGTTCTGCGCCTGCAGCAGTTCCAGCGCGATCTCCTGGTTGACCTGGTTGTCCTCGACGAGCAGCACGCGCGCCGCGTGGTCGCCCGACGTCTCGAACCTGCTGCGCGCATTCGATACGCGCGGCGGCGCGAACAGGGCGACGAGCGTGTCGACGAGGGCGGACTGGCCGATCGGCTTGCACAAGAAGCCGCGGATGCCCGCCGCTTCCGCTTCTTTCTGCACTTCCTCGCGGCCGAACGCGGTCACGAGCACGGTCGACGGCGGATGGCGCAGCGCCGGATTGCCGGCGATGCGGCGCGCCAGTTCGATGCCGTTCATGCCCGGCATCTGCCAGTCCGTCAGCACGACGCGGTACGGGTCGCCGGCCGCATCGGCCGCGAGCAGCGCGCTTTCCGCTTCGGCGCCGCTGGCGGCGAGATCCACGCGCAGCGGCAGCGTCTGCAGCGCTTCGCTCATGATCTCGCGCGCGACGTCGGAATCGTCGACGAGCAGCAGGCGCGCGCCGTCCAGTTCCGGCGGCGCGACGGCCACGCGTTCCGGCTCGCCGGACAGGGGGAAGTCGAGGTCGAAGTGGAACGTCGAGCCCTTGCCCGGGCTGCTCGCGACGACGATGCGCCCGCCCATCAGGCCGACCAGTTGCTGCGAGATCGACAGGCCCAGGCCGGTGCCGCCGTATTCGCGCGTCGTGCTGCCGTTGGCCTGGCTGAACGCGCGGAACAGTTTCGCCTGCTGCTGTTCGCTCATGCCGATGCCGGTGTCGCGCACGGCGAAGCGCAGCGTCGCGTAGCCTTCGCGGAAGCGGTCCGCGGCCGGATCGTCGAGGCGCACGCACGACAGTTCCAGCTCGCCCGCCGGCGTGAATTTCACCGCGTTGTTGACGAGGTTGATGAGGACCTGGCCCAGGCGCAGCGGGTCGCCCACGAGCATGCGCGGGATCGCGTGCGGCACGTGGAACAGGTATTCCAGGTGCTTGTCGGCCGCCTTCTGGCTCGTCACGCTGGCCACGTTCGCGAGCACGTCGTCCAGGCAGAACGGGATGTGCTCGACGTCCAGCTTGCCCGCCTCGATCTTGGAAAAGTCGAGGATGTCGTTGATGATCCCCAGCAGCGACAGCGCGGCGCGGTGGATCTTGCCGACGTAGTCCTGCTGCTTGGGCGAGAGCTCCGTGCGCAGCGTGAGGTAGGCCATGCCGATGATCGCGCTCATCGGCGTGCGGATCTCGTGGCTCATGTTGGCGAGGAATTCGGATTTCGCCACGTTCGCCGCCTCCGCGCGCACGTTGGCCGCGACGAGCGACTGTTCGCGCTCGCGCCGCTCGGAGATGTCGCGGATGAACGAGCAGAATTCGTAGTCGTCGCTCGTGGCCAGCTGGACGCGCGTGATGGCCAGCTCGATCGGAAATTCCACGCCGTCGCGGCGCAGGGCATACGTCTCGATGCGGCTGTCCAGCACCCCGCCCACGCCGCTCCGTTCGTAGCGCGCGAGGCCGTTGCGGTGCGCGGCCCGGTGGCGCTCCGGCACGATGCATTCGGAGAGATCGCGGCCCAGCACCTCCTCGCCCTTCCAGCCGAACATCTTTTCCGCCTGCGCGTTCCAGCCGACGATGCGGCCTTGCCGGTCCATGCGCACGACAGCGTCCAGCGCCGTGTCGACGATGGCCTGCAGCTTGGCCTGGCTGCCCTGCGCCATGCGCATCGAGTCCAGCAGCTCGCGCGTGCGCGCGGCGATCTTCTGTTCGAGGTCTTCGTTCAGGTCGCGCAGCTGCTGTTCGATCACGCTCTTTTCGCGCAGCAGGCCGTTCGTCACCTGCTCGGCGCGGCGCAGCCGGTTCAACGTGTCGCGGAAGCTCCGCACGGCCGAGGACAGGCGGCCGATCTGGTCGCGCCGGCCGATGCCGGACAAGTGGATGTCGGTCTCGCCGCGCGCCAGCTTTTCCAGCGCTTCCTGGATGTCGGCGAACGGCTGCGTCATGCGGCGGCCGATCAGCAGCACGCACAGGGTGATGGCCAGGGTGAGGATCAGGTTGCCCAGCACGGTCTGGATGATCTGGCGGCGCAGGTCCGCGTCGATCTGGCGGCGCGAGATCGCCAGGTCGATCGAGCCGACCAGGTATTCGCGGTTGCCGTCGTGGTACACGACCTTCTGCTGGACCCGCTCGGCGCCCTCCTCGTCCGCGCCGGAGCCGAGCGACGCGAGCACCATGCCGTTCGGCGCCAGCACGCGCAGCATGATCACTTCCGGCGTGCCGCCCAGCGCATCGACGACCGAGGACACGGCCGCGCTGTTGATGTCGAACAGCGGACGCGCCAGCGCGTGCGACACCACGTTGGCCTGGCGTTCGACCCGTTCCCCCAGCCGCGCGCTCGCTTCGCGGTGCAGCGAATGCATCACCCAGGTCGTGTACACCGTCGTCGACAGGGCTACCGCCAGCACGATGCCGGCGCCGAGCCGGAACACGATGTTCTGGCGCCAGCTGTCGACCAGGCCGCGCACCAGGCCTCCCGGGCGGCGCGCGCCGGTGGAGATCAGCGGATTAATGACCGCCTCCCGCATGGCCGGTCAGCTCGCGCTCGCGGCGGCGGTAGGCGGGGCTCGTGCGCACGTCCTCGATCGTCTTCCAGATGCGTTCCGCAAGGTCCGGCCGCTGCGCGACGAAGGCGTGCGACAGCAGCAGGTAGTACGGCTTTTCGATCAGCGGCACGGGCAGCATTTCGATCTGGGTGGCGTACGCCGACCGCATCAGCCGCATCGCGTCGCCGCCGCCGAGGGCCGCCGCCACGAGGCGGCCGGCCAGCATCTTCTGCACCAGTTCGTCGGCCTGCTGGCTGCCCTCGTCCACGGGCACGTTCTGGGCGCGCAGGAAGTCGCCGACGGAGTAGCCGAGCTGGAAGCCGATGCGGCCGTCCACGTTGGCGAAACGCTTGCCGTCCCAGTCGACCTTGCCGCCCTTGCGGCGCACCAGGACGTAGCGGTCGACGTGCATGCGCCGGGCCGGATCGGCCAGGCCATCGCCGCCTTTCACGCCGGGATAGGCGCCCAGCGCCAGGCGCTCGCGGCTGAAGCTGACGGCGAAGGCGCCGTCGACCTGGTTCGCCTTGACCTGCGCGAGACAGCGCTTCCACGGCATGCTCTGGTAATCGAGCGTGAGCCCGAGGCGCCGCGCCACTTCGGCCAGCAGCTCGAAATTCAGGCCGCCGCCGTCGAGGGTGCGCCACGGCAGCACTTCCTGGCGTTCGAAACACAGGGACACGGTGCCCGCCGCGAACGACGGCGCGCCGACGAGCAAACAGCAGGCGATCGATCCGTGGCGAAGGAAGCGCAGCATGGCTTGGGTAGGGCGGCGGCGGCAATAATGATTAAAAACAGACAACAGTATGCCAGACCTTGCCGTCAAAACCTACCTGGACCGTCAAGCCGCCAGCGCGGCGCGGCCGTGGCGCAACTCGGCCAGCACGCCGGCGCGCAGCCCCGTCTTCGGCACCTCCAGTTCCTCGATCTCCAGCTCTTCCATGAGGCCCAGCAGGATGGCCAGCGCGGCCGTCACGTCGCGCAGGCGCAAGTGACCGAGGCCGGCCAGCGGCGCCCCGCCGCCGCCCTGGCCGAGCGCGCGCGCCGCGAGCGACTCGAGCCGGGCGCGCGTGATGGGACCGGCCAGGTCGTTGTCGGCCAGCAGCCGCGCCAGGGTGTGGATCGTGCCGGACGCGCCGCACGCGCGGTCGCGCCGGCCGGGGCCGAACGCGGGCGTCTCGTCGCCCAGCTTGGCGCGCGTGGAGGCGATCGCGGCCGCGAACGACACCGCGTCGATGCGCCCGCCGCTGAAGAACGTCAGTGCCAGCCGCGACGTACCCAGGCCCAGCGACGCCACCTTCTGCACGTGGCGCCCGGTGCCCAGCGCAAGCTGCGTCGAGCCACCGCCGATCCCCAGCACCAGCGTGCGCGTATCGCTTTCGTGCGCCGCGCTTTCGTGCGCCGCGCCGTCGGCCACGCCGAGATACGTCAGGACGGCTTCCTGCTCGCCGGTCAGCACGTGCACCGGATGGCCGAGCAGTTGCTGCGCGGCCGGCAGGAACAGGTGGCTGTTGCGGGCCATGCGCAGGGTCGACGTGGCGACCACGCGCACGGCGGCCAGCGCATGGTCGGACAGGCGCGCGCGGATCGTACGCAGGCAGTCGAAGGCGCTGTCCATCGCCTCGGGGCTCAGGCAGCCCTGCGCGTCCAGCGCGGCGGCCAGCCGCAGCGGCGCATGAAAACTGTCGAGGGGACGCAGCGCGCCGTCCTCGACGGTGCCGACGAGCAGGCGGAAACTGTCCGAGCCAAGGACGAGTGCGGCGTGAATGGGAGGTGTGGTGCTCATGCAGACTCCGAAGTCGAAAACGGCGCCACGATAGCGGGGCTGGATGACGGATCGATGACAGGAGCATCGTTGATCACATCATCATAAGCCATGCGCGCACAAGGCGCCATGGCTGACACGGGTGTTCGTACGCGCCCCGGCGCGGGGGCGTTCATTCTTCTACCGGCGCCAGTACGGCTGGCGCCACTTCGACCCGGTTGCGCCCCGCCTTCTTGGCCACCCGCAACGCCTCGTCGGCACGGGCCAGCAAGGTGACGGTGCTGTCGTCGGGGCGGATCGTCGTGACGCCGAAGCTGGCCGTCAATGAAATCATCGCGCGCTCGGTCTTGACGCGCTCCGCTTCGATCGCGCCGCGCATGCGCTCGGCGACCATCGCCGCATCGTCCAGGTTCGTGCGCGGCAGCAGGATCGCGAATTCCACGCCCACCAGGCGGCCCAGCAGGTCGCTGTCGCGCAACTGGCGCTTGCACGTATTGATCAGGTGCGCGAGCACGACGTCGCCGGCCGGGTGGCCGTAGCCGTCATTGATGCGCTTGAACTGGTCGAGGTCGAACACGACGAGCGCGGTCGGCTGGCCGGGACGGCGCGCCAGCGCCATCCACGGGGCCAGGGCCTGGAAGAAGCCGCGCCGGTTCGGCACGTCGGTGAGCGGGTCGTTGATTTCCAGGCGCGCCAGCTCGGCCTGTTCGCGCTCGCGGCCCAGCAGCAGCCAGCCGAAGCCGCCGACGAGGGCCAGCAGATACAGGGCGCCCGAGTGCAGCTGGCGCAGGATATCGCTCGTCATCCAGCCCCAGCCCTCGGGCGCCAGCAGCACGAGCGCCCCGCGCGCGCCCACGACGACGGCCAGCACGGTCGTCGCCAGCGCCAGGAAGCGTTGCAGCATCGATGCGGCCGCCCAGCCGCGCGCCAGCGCCGCCGCGAGCGACAAATAAAAGCCGCCGAGGACCAGGGACGCGGCCACGGCGCGCAGGCCGATCGGGTCGATCAGCCAGCACAGCAGGAAGGCGGCGACTGCCAGTCCCAGCGCGGGGAGCGTGGCGCGGCGCCAGCGCAGGCGGCCGGCGCGTTCCCACGCGGCACCGGATTCCCAGGCCACGCCGGCGAACACGAGGACGTAGGCAACGGGCAAGGCCAGGCCTTCCGGCACGACGCCCGCCGCGCCGATGGCCAGCAGCAGCCAGCCGGCGCCCTGGTAGAGGCGCGACCAGCCCCACGTGGGCACGGCCGGACGGCCGGCATGGCCGGACTGTTCGAAGAAAAACAGGGTGGCGCACAAGGCCAGGTTGCCGAGTGCCAGTGCCAGGACCATCGTGGTCGCGTCCATCGTCACCTCAGCATTCGTGCACGACCGCGGTCGTGCCGTCGCCGACGCGGCTGGACCAGGCACGCGCCCAGTACTCCCGTTCGGCCTCGGTGGGCTGCTCGTGCCAGAACACGATCAGGGTCCCTTTATGATCGTGGATCTGGGTCAGCTTTTCGACGAAACCCGGGTTGCCGTCCACGTCCGCCAGCGCCATCGCATATCCATAGACGCGATCCAGGCGCTCGATGCGGTCCGGCTCGGTCTGGCTGTTGGTGGCGGTAATGGTCGGGTGGTCCAGGAACATGAGGTCTCCGCTTGGGCTGCAACGGCCAGCTTATCAGAAACCTATCGACCGCAACAAGTTCACCTATACTTGACGGCATGCCTCACAACAGCCCCACCCCGCCGCTCGTACGTACGCGCCGGGGTCGCCGGACGCTCGAATTCGTCCCCGGCGACATCCAGAGCGAGATGCTGCTGGCCCGGCCCGACGCCCTCGTGCTGGCCTATTTGCGCGCCATGATGGGGTTTGTCCTGTTCGCGCCGGCTCCCGCCCGCATCGTGATGGTCGGGCTCGGCGGCGGCTCGCTGGCCAAGTTCTGCCACCGCCATTTTCCCGACGCGCACATCACCGTCATCGAACTCCGCGCCGACGTGATCGCCCTGCGCGACGCCTTCCACGTGCCGCCCGACAGCGCGCGCTTCGCGGTCGTCCAGGCCGACGCGGCCGAGTGGCTGGCCGCGCATCCCGGCTCGGCCGATGTACTTCTGGTCGACGGCTTCGACGCGCGCGGGCTGCCGCCCAGGCTGGCCGACACGCCCTTTTATACGGACTGCCGTCACGCGCTGCGGCCCGGCGGCGTGCTCGTGGCCAACGTCTTCACGTACGATCCGCGCTACCCGGACGTGATGGACGCGCTCGATACCGTGTTCGCCGGCCACACCTGCTGGTTCGACAAGGTCGCGGGCAACAACCGCATCGTGTATGCATTGCACGCCCCCGCGGATGCCGTCCTGCGCCGCCTGACGGCGCTGCGGCGCCGGCGCGGAATCGGCCTGGGATTATTGAATCGGCTAGCCGTTCGAGCCATCCTTGCCTGGATCGCATCGCGATCTGTTTTGGCCCTACCACACCTTCGCGCTACGCGGTCCCGCTTGTGACAATTTGTTTGCGGAAACTAGAGTTTCTGTGACAAACTGATGCCTCTTCATGCCTTAGGGCAAGCTCTCATCTTTCATGCATAGGGAACCCTGGATGTCGCGTCGCCGACTGCCGTTTTCGCTCACGCTCGCAGCAGGCCTCACGCTGGCCGGCGGCCTGGCCGCAACCGCGGTGCTGGCGGTTGCCGTCAGCCGTCTCGAATACGACAACAAGGCGCTGGCCTTCGAACAGGGGACCGGTGTGCGTGTGGCTGCCCTGCGCCAGGGCATGGACGATGCCGTCGAAGTCCTGAACGTCACCAACCAGTTGTTCACGACCGTGCAACCGGTCACGCGCGCGCAATTCCACGATTTCACGACGCCGCTGCTGCAGCGCAATCCGTACATCCGCGCCTTCAATTTCCACCGCGTCGTGGACGCCGCCGACCGCGCCGCGTTCGAAGCGGAACTGCGCCAGTTCCAGCCCGACCTCGTGGTGCGCCAGATGCGCGGCCCCGCGCGGGTGGCGGCCCCGGCGCGCGAACGCTACCACGTCGTCGACTATCTCGAACCCATGCAGGGTAACGAGGCGGCCCTCGGCCTGGACGTCAGCCAGAACCGCCAGGTCATGGACGCCCTCGGGCGGGCGCAGGCGAGCGGCCGTGCCGCCCTCACCAGCCTGCTGCAGATCGCCCAGGCACCGGGCGCCCCCAGTTTCGAAGTGCTGATGCCCGTGTACGCCCGCGGCGGCCGCCTGCTGGGCGACACCGCCGCCGTGGTCTCCGTGCCGACCCTCGCCAATGCCACGCTGGCCAGGGCCGGCCTGCTGGACGACCACAGCATCCAGTTGAAATTCTATGGCGGCGGCCGCGCCGATCCGGCCCGCCTCGCCTATGCGAGCCGCGACGTGACGGCGTCCGAATCGCCCGTCCCGCTGCTGTCGGGCGGGTACACGGGCCGCGCCTTGAACACCTTCACGGTCGGCGGCCAGAACGTGGACCGTGGAAGCCATCGCCGCGCCCAGCCCGTGGCTGGCCGACCATCTCGGCTCGACCCTGCTGCTGACCGGCGGCGTGCTGTCGACCCTGCTCCTGTGCGCCTTCGTGCAGGCGGCCGGCGAGCGCGCGCGGAAAGTCCAGGAACTGGTGCGCGAGCGCACCGCCGACCTGAAGCTGACGAACCAGCGCCTGATCGACGACGTCCTCGCGCGCAAGCGCACGGAAAAAGCGCTGCAGGAAAGCGAGCAGCGCTTCCGCCAGCTCGTCGCCATGTCATCCGACTGGTATTGGGAACAGGACGAGGAATTCCGTTTTACCCACGTCACCGGCGATTTCACGGAAAAATCCGGCATCGCCACCGAGCGCGTGCTCGGCCGCCGCCGCTGGGATTACGTGCCGGCGCTGACGGACACGGAACTGGGCCGCGACCACGTCGCCACCCTGGAAGCGCACGAGCCGTTCCGCAACCTCGAATACCGCGTCGTCGACGACAACGGCGAGGAGCGCTGGTTCTGCATCAACGGCCAGCCGACGTTCGACGAGACGGGCCGCTTCACCGGCTACCGCGGCACCGGCAGCGACATCACGGCGCGCAAGGTCACCGAGCAGCGCGTGCACCACGTGGCCCAGCACGACGTGCTGACGGGCCTGCCCAACCGCTCGCTGCTGCAGGACCGCCTGGGCCAGGCCGTCGCGTACGCCACCCGCAGCGGCCACCAGGTCTGGGTGATGCTGATCGACCTGGACCGCTTCAAGTACGTCAACGACAGCATGGGCCACAAGGCCGGCGACGTCCTGCTGATGACGGTCGCGGCGCGCCTGCGCTCGTCGCTGCGCGACACGGATACCGTCGCGCGCCTGTCCGGCGACGAATTCGTCGTGATCCTCTCCGAGCATCACGACCAGCCGCTGACGCCGGACATCGTGCAGCGCGTCATGGACTCCGTCGCGCAGCCCGTCATGCTGGGCACCAAGGAGTTCTTCGTCACCTGCAGCATCGGCGTGGCCGCGTTCCCGAGCGACGGCACGCCGTCCGAGAACCTGATCGAGCACGCGGACATCGCCATGTACCGCGCCAAGAAACTGGGCCGCAACAACTTCCAGTTCTACACGCCGGCCATGAACGAGGAATCGCTGGAGCGCGTGCGCATCGAGAGCGCGCTGCGCAACGCCCTCGAACGCAACGAATTCGTGCTGCACTACCAGCCGCAGGTCGACCTGCAGACGGGCCGCATCGTCGGCATGGAAGCGCTGATCCGCTGGAAGCATCCGGAACTGGGCATGGTGCCGCCGTCGCGCTTCGTCGGCATCGCCGAGGACACGGGCCTGATCGTGCCGATCGGCGCCTGGGTGATGCGCACCGCGTGCGCCCAGAACAAGGCCTGGCACGATGCGGGCCTGGGCAAGCTGCGCGTGGCCGTGAACCTGTCGGCGCGCCAGTTCGGCGCGGCCGACCTGCTGCCGGGCATCGAGGCCGTGCTCGACGACACGGGCCTGGATCCGTCCTGCCTCGAACTGGAACTGACGGAAAGCCTGTTCATGAGCGACGTCACGCCGGCCGTGGAATTGCTGCACCGCATGAAATCGCTGGGCGTGAACCTGTCGATCGACGATTTCGGCACGGGTTACTCCAGCTTCTCGTACCTGTCGCGCTTCCCGATCGACGTCCTGAAGATCGACCGCTCGTTCGTCAACGACATCACGCACGACGCCAACGATGCCGCCATCGTCGCCTCGATCATCGCGCTGGCGCACAACCTGCGCCTGTCCGTGATCGCCGAGGGTGTCGAAACGGCCGAACAGCTCGATTACCTGCGCCACCAGGGCTGCGACGAAATGCAGGGATATTATTTCTCGAAGCCGCTCCCGGCCCATGAATTCGAGCAATTGCTACGCCAGCGACGCGGCCTGACGGCCCCGGAAGACGAGCCGCAGACGGCCGCCGCCTGAAGAAATCTCGAATCCGCTTTAAGTTTGCATGACAAGTGCGAGATTTCGTGCAATTTCCTGTGGCTAAATCAATATCGTTCTCATACAATACTCCGTGATTCTTTAGCAATACACTCACCGAGCATAGATGATGACTGAACTGAATATCGACACCGCCACGGCCACCCTGGCGGAACGCAGGCCGCGCACCGACATGCGTACGCGCGACCTCGTCAACCAGGCCGTCGCGTCCGTTCCCACGCTGGGGCTGCAGCGCGCCGCGGAATTCCTCGCGGCGATGGGCGTGCCGGCGGAGATCGCGGTACGGGCACTGGTGTACCCGAACCGCCGCCGCACCAATTAATACGCGACGTCGGCAATACGTTGGGTGGGCTCCCCGAGCCCACGCGTAACGTGGCGTCCGCGTGGGCACAGGCGTGCCGACCCTACTCCTGGGCAGAGATATCTGCCAACGACTCGCGACCACGTTCCGTCAATTCGAACCCGCCCTCGGCCCGCGCCGCAATGTGCGACTTGCGGCTGAGGAACTGGGCGACGTCGTCATCCACATTCACCGCCGGGTCCGCCTCGAGCGCGCGCAGCGCCTGCACGCAGCGGCGCAGGAACAGCAGTTCCGTCCCCTGCGGCGTCAGCGCCAGGCTCCCGTTCTTCGCGTACTGGATCAGCTTCAGGCCCGACAGGCGCTTTGCGTTACGCCCGACACAGGCATTGACGCGGTCGGTCTTCGCGCCGCGCCGGATGAATTCGAGCGCATCGTATTCGTCGCCCGTCAGTTTCAGATTCTTCATTACCACTTTCCAAGAGAACAAGCCCGCCATGGTAACGGCGACGGGCCGTCCCGGCAACCTGTCTGGCCTTCAGCGCAACGCCCGCACGGCGGCCCAGACGAGGCCCGCCCCCGCCAGGACACCCAGCGCCACGGCCGCGTGCATCTTGTGCGACCCCAGCAGCGGGCCGCGGCCCAGCGGAATCTTGTTGTACAGGGTGGTGCTCATGCTTTTCTCCTCCGAGAGTCGTTGGCCTCAAGCCTATTATTAAAAAGTTCCTAAAAGATATATGTGCGCCAACGTACACAATCGGCGATCCTATTGCGCGCCGGGGCCGGACATGGACTGTTAGTATTGCGCCAACACGACAACGCAATGGAGCACACCATGAGAACCGACATTCCGAAACCGGATCCGGGCGCCGACGCCCCGCCCAATTTGCACGAAGCGGACATCGGCAGCGGGGAGCGCTCGCCAGGCCAGCATGAAACGGACGAGATGATTCGCGACATTCCCAAGCGCGGCAGCAATGAGGGTAACAAGCAGGACGCCGGCCAGGCCGGTAACCAGCAAACCGCCCCAGGCAAGGCCTGACCCTCTCGTGACAAAGGATGGGGCGACACGACGGTCCGCCCCATCCTATTCCCTTCACCTGCTTATTCCGCCTTGATGGGCGGTTCCGGCGCATCCGGCTCCTTCACCGGTGCGCGCGCCGGCGCCGGTACGTCGTCCGGATCCGGACTCGGCTGCGGCGGCGGCAGCTCCGGGTCGGGCGTCGTGGGGTCCGGCGTGGAATGTGCGTGTTCCGGCAAACTCATCGATTTTCTCCGGCGAACGGGCTCAACGGCCTTCTTTCTGCTTGGCGCCGCCGCCCGCACCCTTGTCCTTGCCGGCCTTCACGGTCGACATGTGGTCGTGGCTGCTTTTCTCCTTGACGCCCGCCTTCTGTTTCTGGACGTCTTCCTCGGACTGGTTACCCGACTGCTTGTTCTGGCTGCCTGTGGATTTCGATTGGGTCATGATGATCTCCCTATGGTTGCGGTTGACGTTGTGTGCAGCCTAGCATGGAAGATCGCGGCGGGTTTTCAATCGTGCGGGGCTGGTATAGTCGAGCCCATGACACGCCTCGCTGCCCTTGCGCTCACTCTCGCCATGACCTCTACCGTGTATGCCGCCCCGATGACGCTGGACGACTACCTGGCCCTGTCCGGTCCCGCGCCCGCCGCCACCCTGCGCTACGGCGCCGCGCCGTCGCAGTACGCCGAACTGTTCCTGCCGTCCGGCACGGGACCGTTCCCCGTGGCCGTGCTGGTGCACGGCGGCTGCTGGACGAAGGAATTCGGCGGCATCACGCAGCTGCGCAACGTGGCGGGGGCACTGGCGGCGCGCGGCATCGCCGTGTGGAACGTGGAATACCGCCGCGTCGACGAGGCCGGCGGCGGCTACCCGGGCACCTACCAGGACATGAACGCAGCCCTCGACCTGCTCGCGCGCACGGCCCGGGAACATCCGCTCGACCTCGGCCGACTCGTGGCCGTCGGGCACTCGGCCGGCGGCCAGCTCGTGCAATGGCTGGCGGCACGGCCCCGCATCCCCGCGTCGAGTCCGCTGTACCGCAAGGACATCGTCCCCGTGCGCCAGGTCGTCAGCCTGGGCGGCCTGGCCGACCTGCGGCGCGAAGCCGCGCTGCTGAAGACGAGTTGCGGCCGCGAGACCGCCGAACTGGCCGGCACGCCCGGCGAGGGCCGGCCGGACGTGTTCTCCGACACGAACGCGGGCGACCTGATGCCGAACGGCAGCCATACGATCCTCGTCACCGGCGAACTGGACACGATCTCGCCCCCGCGCGTCGCGCACGACTTCGCGGCCCGCGCCCGTGCGGCCGGCGACAGCGCGGAGGTCGTGATCCTGCCGGGCGCCAGCCATTACGACGAGGTGGCGGCGACGTCGGGCGCGTGGCCGCGCGTGCTGCGCGCGATCGAGTCGGCGCTGGGCCCGGACGCGCGCTGACGCGGCCTGCCATGGCCGCAGCGTGTGTCCGTTATCGCCCGAAGCCGCCATCGATTTTGCTAACTTATAGGACGCCGATTTCCTTGAGCCAGTTTTCCACCAACGAAGGCCAAGCTGCTAAAGGATGGTCTTTCTCCCGAAGACCGAAGGCGTGCCCTCCTTTTGCAAAAAGATGAACCTCGGCCGGTACGCCTGCCTGATTCAGCGCCCGGGCATACAGCGTGCTATTGCAGATAGGGTCGACCGGATCGTCCCAGGCTTGCAATAGAAATGTGGGCGGTGTTTCCTTCGTCACGCGAATGCCTGGTTCGAGTGTTCCAGAGCGACACAGGTGACCCGGATAAAGCGCAATAGCAAAGTCGGGGCGACTGCTTAACTTGTCCACGGCGTCGACCGGCGCGTAGGCAAACGCAACGATGTTGCTGGTTTGGGCGACCAGATAGCCCCCGGCCGAGAAGCCGATGACACCGATCTTGCGCGCGTCCAGGTTCAGTTCGGTTACCTTCGACCGCACGAGCTTGATGGTCCGCTGCGCATCCTGCAGCGCAAGCGGTATCTTTGGAAAGATTCTGCATCGACATTTCTCATCCCAGTAGTCGTTCCCTCCGGGGACGCGGTATTTGAGCAATACGCAGGTAATCCCGCGTGATGTCAGCCAGTCGCAGATTTCCGTCCCTTCCAGGTCAATGGCCAGGACTCGGAATCCTCCACCGGGAAATACGATGACAGCGGCTCCGGTGTTCACGCCCTTCGGCGAGTACACGGTCATCGTTGGATTGCTCACGTCATTGATCTGTGCCCATCCACCGTGTCCCGTCGCAGCGACGACCGATTCCGGCTGCTGGGTAGCCACCGCATTGGGGATTGCACCAGGCCAAATATCAATCTGCACATGTCCCGGCGACGGCTGCCAGGTCGCCGCTTGCGCAGACGCGAAGCCCATCAGGAAAACAACTAGACCTATCAAGAAACATGTACGCACGGCCTTCCCCTTGAATGATTTACATTTGCGCCCCTTCCCGGGCTGTGCGGGAAGTGTGTATCAGATAGGGGTTCAGCGGGCAGGCGTGTGACGAACCGAGCGGACTACGTGATGAGTTACCGGTACCGGCCTGGCAATCGGTCAGTTCCTGGCCCGATAGCGAACGTTGGTCAGCCGAGTGCATGAGGCTGTTGCTATCGAAGCAGGTCTGCAGCTGTGCCGGGCGCTCTCAGTCGGGAAACACGATCTTCTTCGCGAGCCGCTGGTCGACCACGAGATCGTCCTGCGCGACCGCGACGCACGGCAGGATATAGCCCTCGCGTTTTTCGTCGAGGGACAACCCCGGCCATTCCACGAGATAGCGCACCGTGCCGCGCGCGAGGCGGCAGATGCACGTGCGGCACGTGCCGTTGCGGCAGGAGCTGGGCAGGTCGATGCCGGCCCGTTCGGCGGCGTGCAGCACCGTCGTCTCCGTGTCGGTGTCGAAGGACCAGCCGGACGGCTGCAGGGTGATGGTCAACATGGTCATGCGGCGGATTGTACCGCCGGCCCGACGAAGCTGGGTTCGTTCCCGCACAGAGTCCCGTCTTGCGCGGCACTAACCTGAAGCCAACGCAATTTCAGGCAGGACACCATGTTGAAAACGACCCGCATTCCCCTTTTGATCGCCCTGCTGGCCGGCCTCGCCGGTCCGGCGGGCGCCGCGCAACCGCAGGCGCAGCCGGCCGCCGCCACCCCGGCCACGCAGGCCGAGCCGGCCGCCGCGCAGGCGGCCGAATTCGAGCGGCTGCTGCGCGCCCAGGTGCTGCTCGACCGCGCCCACTTCTCGCCGGGCGAAATCGACGGCGCCTACGGCTCCAACATGCGCCAGGCGCTGGCCGGCTTCCAGAAGGCGCGCGGCCTGAATCCGACCGGCAAGCTCGACGACGCCACATGGAACGCGCTGAACATCGACCAGACGCCGACCCTGCTGACCTACACGCTGGCCGACACCGACGTCGCGGGCCCGTTCCGCCCCGTGCCGGACGACATGATGGAAAAGGCCAAGCTACCCACGCTCGGCTACGCCACGCCGGCGGAAGGTCTCGGCGAGAAATTCCACGCGAGCCCGGCTCTGCTGGAAAAACTCAACCCCGGCAAGGACCTGGGCCGCGCCGGCGAGCAGATCGTCGTGCCGAATGTCGTCGGCACCCCGGCGCTGGCGGCGGCAGCGCGCGTCGTCGTGTCGAAGGAGGCCCGCATCCTGCAGCTGCAGGACGCCGGCGGCACCGTGCTGGCCCAGTATCCCGTGTCGAGCGGCAGCGAACACGATCCTCTGCCGATCGGCAACTGGAAAATCGAGGGCGTGCACCGCAACCCCACCTACCACTACAACCCGAAACTGTTCTGGGACGCCAAGCCGGGCGACAAGAAGACGACCGTCGCGGCGGGCCCCAACAACCCGGTCGGCGTCGTGTGGATCGACCTGACCAAGCCGCATTACGGCATCCACGGCACGCCGGTGCCGGCCTCGGTCGGCAAGAGCGAATCGCACGGCTGTATCCGCTTGACGAACTGGAGCGCATCGGAAGTGGCGGGCCTCGTCCAGGCGGGCACGGAGGTCGTGCTGCAAGACTGAACCGAAACAAAGGAGACGGCGATGAGATGGTTGATGACCTTCCTGCTCGGCGTGCTGGTGGGCGCCGGCGGCCTGTTCGTCTGGCTGCGCCAGATGCCCCACGAACCCGCCACCGCACCGGCCGTGGCCGCGAACACGGGTGCCCTGCCCGCGCCGCCGCCGCCCGCCAGCGGCATCGACGGCAAGCTGCCGCCGGCGCCGCAGGTCATGCCCGACCTCACGGAACTCGACCTGCCGCTGCGTCCCGCCGCGCCGGACACGCCCGCCGCCGCAGCGGGCACGGCCCCCGCGCCAAATGTCCCGCCGGGCAAGCTGCTCGTGCCCGTCGACGGCATGCCGTTCTCCAGGCTCGCCGACACGTACGACCAGCCGCGCGGCACCGAACGCCACCACGAAGCGCTGGACATCATGGCGCCGAAGGGCACGAAGGTGGTCGCGGTGGCGGACGGCAAGATCGTGAAGCTGTTCACGAGCAAGCCGGGCGGGCTGACCGTGTACCAGTTCGATCCGACCGAAAAATATGCCTATTACTATGCGCACCTGGACCGCTATGCGGACGGCCTGCAGGAAGGCGCGCAGGTCAGGCGCGGCGACCTGATCGGCTATGTGGGCGCGACCGGGAATGCCGATCCGAACGCGCCGCACCTGCACTTCGCCGTGTTCGAGCTGACGCCCGACAAGCAGTGGTGGAAGGGAACGCCCGTCAATCCGTATCCGTTGCTGCAGCCCTGAAGTTTTGCTTTTCGACCACTCCTCGGCCATTGCGATAAGATGAACAAAATCGCTGGCTGAGGAGACTATGAAGAAGATCGATCGACGCCGTCGCGCCGTATGCATGGGCATGCTGGGCGGACTTGCCGGACTCACCATGGGCAACGCCGCCCGGGCGCGCCCCACCATTGACGACGCGGCACGCGTCTTTCGTCTCGACGGCGGCGCCGTCACCTATGCGTTCGGCGTCAACCCGGATGGCCGTCTGCAGACCATCTACTGGGGCAGCGCGCTGGCCCCGGGCGATCCGCTGCCGGCGCCGGTGCCGGTCGCTGAGAACTCCAGCAACGAAACGTCGATCACCGTCACGCCGTTCGAGTATCCCGGCTTCGGCGCGGGCCTGACGGTGGAGCCGGCCCTGAAGATCACCTTCCCCGACGGCGTGCGCGACCTGGACCTGCGCTACGTCGACCACCAGCTCGACGGCGAACGCCTCGTGGTCAGGCTCAAGGACGTCAGTCGCGCCGTGCACGTCACGCTCGCCTATGCGATGGAGGCCGCAACCGGCATCCTGACGCGCAGTGCCGTCGTCGAGAACCGGACGGACGGCTGGATCCAGGTCGACCAGATGGCGGCGGCCAGCATCAACCTGCCTTACGACGACGATTACCGCGTGTCGTACCTGACCGGGCGCTGGGCCGGCGAGTTCGCGCTGCAAACCCGCCCGGTCGGTCCCGGCGCGACGGTGATCGAGAGCCGCAAGGGCGTGACGTCGCACCAGGCCAACCCGTGGATCGCGCTGAGCCGGGCCATGACCGAAGATGAGTCCGGCCCCGTGTGGTTCGGCGCACTGGGCTGGAGCGGCGCGTGGCGCATCGGTGTCGACATGGATGCGCTCGGCGGCGTCCGCGTGACCGCCGGCTACAACCCCTTCGATTTCGCGTATCGGCTCAAGCCCGGCGAACGCCTCTCCTCGCCCGTGTTCCATGCCGGGTTTTCCAATGACGGTTTCGGCGGCGCGTCGCGCCTGTTCCATCGCTACCAGCGCACGCGGATCCTGCCGGGCGCGCCGGCGCTCCGTCCGCGGCCCGTTCTCTACAATTCGTGGGAGGCGACCGAGTTCGCCGTCGACGAAGCGGGCCAGATGGCGCTCGCGGAGAAGGCCGCCAGCATCGGCATCGAACGCTTCGTCGTCGACGACGGCTGGTTCGGCGCGCGCAACAGTTCGAAAGCGGGCCTGGGCGACTGGGTCGTCAACACCAGGAAATTCCCGAACGGGCTGACGCCACTGATCAAACGCGTCAATGACCTGGGCATGGAATTCGGGCTGTGGGTCGAACCGGAGATGGTCAATCCGGACAGCGATTTGTACCGGGCCCATCCCGATTGGGTCATCCATTTTCCGGGACGCGCGCGCTCCGAAGCCCGCGACCAGCTGGTGCTCAACCTGGCGCGCAAGGACGTGTACGACCACCTTCTCATGGTATTGGACGGGCTGCTCGGCGCGAACGACATCGCCTTTCTCAAGTGGGACCATAACCGCGCCTGGTCCGAACCGGGCTGGCCGCAGGTGCCGCCCGCGGAGCAGCAACGCCTGTACGTGACGTACGTGGACAATCTCTACAAGCTGCTCGGCGAGCTGCGCCGGCGCCACCCGAAGGTCGAGATCGAATCGTGCGCCAGCGGTGGCGGCCGGGTCGATCTCGGCATCATGGCCCTGACCGACGAGGTCTGGGTGTCCGACAATACCGATCCGTACGACCGGCTGTTGATCCAGGACGGCTTCAGCCGGGCCTATGCGCCGGCGATCATGATGGCATGGGTCACCGACTCGCCCAACTGGGTCAACAAGCGCGCCACGTCGCTGGAATACCGGTTTCTGTCGTCCATGCAGGGGTCGCTCGGGGTCGGCGCGAACCTGAACCACTGGAGCGCGAACGACTTCGCGCAAGCGAAGCGCCTGATTGCCGAGTACAAGCGTATTCGCGTAACCGTCCAACAAGGCAATTTATACCGGTTGATATCGCCGCAGGGCGGCTCGGCACGGTCGGCGACGCTGTCGGTCGCGCAGGACGGTAACCAGGCCGTCCTCTTCGCCTTCCTCCACTCCGGCGGCATGCGCAATCCGGCGCCCCATATCCGGTTGCGCGGACTCGATCCACGGAAGACGTATGCGCTGCGCACCATCGCAGGCGGCGTGGCGCCGCGCACACCGAAACAGGCGAGCGGCGCCTACTGGATGGGACAGGGGATCCAGCCCAACCTCGCCGGCGACTTCCAGGCCGCGGCCATTGTCCTGGAAGCCGCCTGACGAGGTGCGTCTTTACTGCCCCGGCGCTTCGTCCACGTCCGCGCCCACGTTGATCGCGGCGTACGCCCGCTGCACGGCAATGGCTTCCTTGCTGTTCTTGCCGTACAGCTCGCCCGCCGCCTCGATCATCCCGGCGCGCGCATCCGCGTAATTGGTGCTCGACGTGAACTTGGTCGTGTTCGCCTTGAACCAGATCCGGTAGGCCTTGTCGAGCCCGATGCCCGTCATCGCGGCCGGCGTCTTGACGAGGTATTTGCTGTAATAATCGCCGGCCTTGTCCGCGCTGGAGCCCTGCGCGAGGAAGTAGAACATGCGGTTGTTCGGGCCGCTGCTGTAGTGCACGTCCAGGCGCTTGATCGAGCTGTTCCAGGCGTCCGGACTGCTGCCGTCCTTGCTGGGGCGGTACATCCAGCGCAGCGGCGTGCCCGACTTGCTGATTTCCTTGCCCAGCACCCAGTCGTTGCCCGTGAGCGGGATGCTGTCGCCCTTTCCGCCCCCGCGCGCATACGCTTCGACGGCCTCGCCGTTGATGTCCGACGACGATTCGTTCAGGCCGCCCGATTCGCCCGAATACGTCAGGTTCGACGTGGCGGCCGTCACGCCGTGGCCCATCTCGTGGCCGATGACGTCGATCGAGCCCAGGCTGTTGAAGCTGGAGCCGTCGCCGATGAACATGCAGCGGCACGTGTCGCTGTAATAGGCGTTGTCGTAGGCCGTGTTGACGTGCGCCGCGATGTACGTGGCCGTGTTGTGCCCGTCCAGCGACAACCAGTTGAACACGTTCTTCATCGTGTCGTAGGTGTTCATCAGGCCCCACATCGCGTTCACGGCGGCCGTCTGGCCGTTCGCGTTCGTCGTCGAGCCGCCGTTCACGTACTGCTTGCCGTCGCCCCACGTGTTCGTATCGTTGACGTAGACGCTGCCCGCGCTCGTGCCATGGTTCGCGTTCGTGATCGCCATCGCGCCGAACGTGCCGCCCGTGCCGCGGGTGTCGTCGATCATCCTGTACTTGCCCTCGGCGAGCGTCGTGTTGATGGGCACGTCGCCGTTGTACTGGCTGTGGCCCACGCCGACCACCGTCTGCAGCATGCTCCACTGCGCGAGGATGGCGCCGTCGCGCGCGCTCACGATGGTGTCGTGGTACACGGGCTTGTCGCCGACGACCATGCGCGTGTGCACGAGGTAGGCGAGTTCGTAGTGGTCGACGACTTCCTGCACGTCGAGCGCGTTGAGCTCCTGCTCCTGCTTGTCGCGCGCGTCCGGCACGCGTTCCGTGCGCATCGCGGGCCAGATGATCAGCTCCGCGCTGGGCGGCGTCTCGTGGCGCGCCGAAGCGCCCAGCGACGCCAGCGCCGCATCGATCGCGGCCTTCGACGAGATCGCGGGCACGACGCTGAAATCCGAACCCGGCCCGGTGGCGGCAGCCTTCACGAAGTTGGCGCGCTGCTCGGAGTCCGATTCGGACAGGATCTTGCCGTTGGCATCCAGCACGAGCACGGATTCGAAGCCGAAGATGCGCAGGTTCTTGTACGTATGGGCCACGCGCGCGACCTGCGTGCCCTGCGTGCCGGGATGCCGCGCGACGATCGCATACCCGTAGCGCGCATCCTGCCCGCGCGCGGCGCGGCGCGCGTCCAGCTGGGCCAGCAGCGCCGCGTCCAGCTGCGGGGACGCGGCAACCGCCGGGCTCATCGTGCCGGGGCCGGCCGCGCCCGCGGGCACGACGACCGCCAGGGACAGGGCGCCGAACGACGCCAGCAACATCTTGCGCTTGTTCATGAGATTTCCTTTCATTGAGCGGACACACCGATGCAGTGTGGCCGAGCTCGCTTAAAGGAATTTGCTCAAGCGCAAAGAGCCCCACGGCGCCTTGCGGCTGCCGTGAGGCGGTCTGTAGGGTGGACACCCTGTGCCCACGCGTGGGGCATGCAGTTTGTTGGCGTCAGGCGTAGGGCTCGGAGAGCCAGCCCTATGTTCGCATCAGCGCTCGCGCCGGCGCAGCAGGTACACGGCCGTGCCGACGACGGCACCGGCCAGCACCGCCTTCTTCACGAGGCCGGCCCGGTTGTGCTCCCACTCGGCCTTGATGCCCATTTCGCCCAGCACGTTCGGTACCTTGCCGTGGGCGAGGTCTTCGCCGATACCCTCGACGACGTTCACGCGGTCCGCCGCGAGCAGCAGCAGCCAATGGCGCAGGTCGTTTTCCGACCATTTGAAGGCGAGGCGGCGCATCATGCCGGACAGGCCTGTCGGCGGCTGCGCGGTGCCGAAGATCGGCGTGATGCCGGGCCGTTCGGTCGACACGAGAACCTCGACGTTTTCCGGCTGCTGCGGCAGCTTGCCGTCGTGCGCATGGATGAAGCGCGGCGGCGTGCGTTCCATCGGCACGGCGGGGCGGTTCTTGCGGTCGAGGTCGGCGCCCCAGCCCTCGATGTGCGACAACTCCTCGCGGCCTGGACGGCGCGGGCCTTCGGCCATGTCGCCCTGAAGCGGATGCGCATGCACGTGGTCCACGTCGCTGTCATGATGGTGATGTTGGTGTTCCATGGCGTCTCCTCAATGCAGTGCGGTGGCGTTCACGGCCTGGACTTCGCGCGCCGACGGCGGGATCAGGACGGGCTTGATGCAGTTGTCGAGCTTGCTCGAGAAGATGTGGTACGCGTCCGCCACCTCTTCCAGCGGCACCCGGTGCGTGATGATTTCTTTCGGGTTTATGCGGCCTGCGCGGATGTGTTCGATCAGGCGCGGCAGGTGGCGCTTCACGCTCGCCTGGTT
The DNA here is from genome assembly GCF_052056005.1 of Massilia sp. GER05. Lineage (NCBI taxonomy): Bacteria > Pseudomonadati > Pseudomonadota > Betaproteobacteria > Burkholderiales > Oxalobacteraceae > Massilia > Massilia sp. GER05. The sequence goes on from NZ_CP178858.1 coordinate 5,862,371, forward strand.
GGCGCGGATCGTCAGGCCCTTGTTCACCACGTTGCCGATGGGGACCGCGTTGAACGTCGGGCCGTACACGCCCACGATCGACACGTTGCCGCCCTTGCGCACGCTGTTGATGGCCCAGTGCAGCACGGTCGAGGCGCCGGCCTGCATCTTCATCAGGCGGCCCGTCAGCGTCTGCGCGATGGAACCGGCCGCGTCGCCGCCCACGCAGTCGATGGTGACGTCCGCGCCCATCCAGTCGGTCATCTTCTTGATGTGCTCCGCCATGTCGTTCACTTCGCGGAAGTTCACGACCTCGCATTGGGCAAAGCGCTTGACGAATTCCAGGCGGTACTCGACCTCGTCCACGACGATCACCCTGCCCGCGCCCATCAGCCACGCGGCTTTCGCGGCGAAGATGCCGACGGGGCCGGCGCCGAAGACGACCACCGTGTCGCCTTCCTGGATGTCGCCCATCTCGGCGGCCTGGTAGCCCGTCGGGAGAGCGTCGGTCAGCAGCACGGCGTCGTCCAGGTGCAGGTCGTCGGGGATCGGATACGGGCCCACGTCGGCCATCGGCACGCGCACGTACTCGGCCTGGCCGCCGTCGTAGCCGCCCGCCGTATGCGAATAACCGTAGATGCCGCCGACGGCCGTCGCTTCCGGATTCGTGTTGTGGCAATTGCCGAAGAGTTCGCGCTGGCAGAAGAAACAGGAGCCGCAGAACAGGTTGAACGGCACCAATACCCGGTCGCCGGCCTTCAGCGTCTGCACGTCGCGGCCCACGTCCACGACTTCGCCGACGAATTCATGGCCGAACGTATGGCCCACGCGGGTGTCGGGCACCATGCCGTGGTAAAGGTGCAGGTCGGACCCGCAGATGCAGGAGCGCAGCACGCGCACGATGGCGTCGCCCGGATGTTCGATGACGGGATCGGGCTTGTAATCGGCGCGGACGCGATACGGTCCCCGGTAATTCATTGCCAGCATAATTCCTCCTCATTGGATGACGGCTCGCCGTAACGGACGAGCGCTTGACAACAAGGTATGTCAAAACGCTAAGGAAGGCGATAGGCGCACGGAAACGAACAGGGGTTTCGGAACGCTTTTTTCGAGGCTTCGTAGTGCTTTGTTTTTAAAAGGAAATTTATTGATTTTACGAACGAAAACGGCCGCACGCGGCGGCCGTTGTCCGGAGGCGGAGGCGGGTCAGAGCTGGCGCGCCTCGAACGTATTGCACTGCTCGACGGAGCCCGTCTCCAGGCCGCGCTTGAACCAGCGCACGCGCTGGGCCGACGTGCCGTGCGTGAACGAATCCGGCACGACCTCGCCGCGCGACTGGCGCTGCAGCGCGTCGTCGCCGATGGCGCTCGCCGCGTTCAGCGCGGATTCGACGTCGCCCTGTTCGATGATCTGCTTGGCCTGGTTCGTGTGGTAGGCCCACACGCCCGCGAAGCAGTCGGCCTGCAGTTCCAGCCGCACGGACGCCGCGTTGGCCTCCCGTTCCGACAGGTGCTGGCGCGCGCTGTCGACCTTGCCCGAGATGCCCAGCAGGTTCTGTACGTGGTGGCCGACCTCGTGCGCGATCACGTACGCCTGCGTGAATTCGCCGCCCACCTTGAAGCGTTGCTGCATCATGCGGAAAAACGTCAGGTCGATGTAGACCTTGCGATCGGCCGGGCAATAGAACGGCCCGACGGCGGACTGGCCCGTGCCGCAACCGCCGGTCGGCGTGCGGCCCGAGTACAGCACGAGATGCGGCGGCGAATACGTCGCGCCGTTGGCGCGGAAGATCTGCGACCACGTGTCTTCGGTGTAGCCGAGCACGGTGCGCACGAACTGCGTCTCGCGGTCGTTCGCGGGCGGATGCGCCGGCGCCTGCTGGACCTGGGCCGGGGAGCCGCCCGACAGCAGGCTCAGGATCGTGGACGGCGACACGCCGAAGAACCACGAGCCGATCAGTGCCACGACGATCGTGCCGATGCCGACGGTCCCGCCGCCGATGCCGAATCCGCCGCCGCCCCCACCGCCGCGGCGGTCCTCGATGTTGTCGCTCTGCCTGTCGCCTTCCCAACGCATGATGTTCTCCTTGCTTGTTGTCGAGCCGGAGGACCGTCAGCGCTCCTTGGCACGCCTGATCTTCACCGACCCCATGTTTTCGCGCGCATCCTTGAGGCGGAACTCGTCGTCCACCGCCAGGCCGGCGCGCTCTTCGTCGTGCAGCAGGCGTTCGTGGCGTTCCCGCTGGACCTCACGCTCCAGTCGCTCGCGAATGGTTACGTCCGGCGTCGTCTTCATGGTCATCCTCGTCTGTAGGGCCACGCTTCCTGCATCAGTCCGTCCATTGTGCATACGGCGCGCGGCCGCATCTGTTCGAACTTTCACATAAGCCGCATCATGCCATATGGCAGACCCGGCGTGCATGACGGCCTGTCCACGTCTCCGTGCGCTCCCGTACGGACGCGGGCACAGGCAACGCGCATGCTTGCGCGCATGACCCCCACCTTCGCCCACCACGACGCGCTGGCCGCGCTCGGCCGCAGTCTACAGGCCACCGGCTACCGTTTCGTGACCGTCACCCCCGCCACGCACCGCCGGGTCAACAATCGCCCGGAAAATGCCTGGGCCCTCGACCTGCGCGGCGTGTTCGGCTGGAGCCGGCCCTGGCGCGCCGGCGTGCTGCCCGAGCCCATGGCCGGCCAGCTGCGCGCGGCCGGCCTGGCGGTTGCGGAGGGCGCGGACGGCTGGCGTGCCGGCGTGCGCGCCTCGACCATCGGCGACCACCTGTACTTCCACTCGGCCTGGCCCACTTCCGACGAGGACGCCGTGTTCTTCGGTCCCGACACCTACCGTTACACGAGCGCCCTCAAGCGCGTCCTCGGTGCGCACGGGGGCTTGCGCCGCGCGGTGCGGCGCGCCGTCGACATCGGGGCCGGCGCCGGCCCGGGCGCGATCGAACTGGCGCTGCGCTGTCCCGACGCCACCGTCTACGCGGCCGACATCAACCCGGCCGCGCTGGCGCTCGCGGAAGTCAACGCGGGCCTGAACGGGGCGCACAACGTCGTGCCCTGCCACAGCGACCTGCTGGACGGCATCGAAGGCGGCTTCGACCTCATCATGTCGAACCCGCCGTACATCCTCGATCCGGACGAGCTGACGTACCGCCACGGCGGGGGCACGCACGGCGCCGAACTGTCGATCCGCATCGTGCACGCGGCGCTGGACCGGCTGCATCCCGGCGGCAGCCTGCTGCTGTACACGGGCGTGGCCATCGTCGACGGCGCCGATCCGTTCCTCGCCGCCATCCGCGACCGCCTCGATGCCGACACGGACGGCTGGTCGTACGAGGAACTCGACCCGGACGTCTTCGGCGGCCAGCTGGGCTGCGAAGGCTACGAACAGGTGGAGCGCATCGCGGCCGTGTGGCTGCACGCCGTCAAGCGCGGTTGACGCCGCACGTCACTCCCAGCCCGGCGTTCCGGTGACGAGGAGGCTCACCGGGTACCCGCGTTGGCCGAGCGGCTGGCGCAATACGATCCGGCTCACGAACTTTTCGATCCCGATATCGTCGTCCCGCAGCCGTTCCATGAGCGCGTGAAAATGCCCCATGCCGGGCACCACGATTTTCAGCAGGTAGTCGTAACCGCCGCTGACGTTGTAGCATTCGACGATCTCCGGGTACCTGCCGGCCCCCGCCTCGAACCTGGCGAAGTCGCTCAGCCGGTGATTGCCGATGGTGACCTCGCAAAACACGATGAGGTGATTGCCCAGCTTCTCCAGCGCGACATCGGCGCCGTAGCCGCGGATCACGCCGGTTTCCTGGAGCCGCTTCGTACGCGCCAGGCATGGACTCTCGCTGAGGCCGACGGCCGCGGCCAGATCGACGTTCGAACAGCGTCCCGCACGCTGGAGGTGCACGAGGATCTTGATGTCGAACTGGTCGAGGGACACTGTGGAATGCATGACGGTCAGCTTCGTAGCGCGGATTGCGCCGTGCCCAGCGCCTCGTCGATCACGTCGATCACCATGCCGGCCTGTTCCGCCGAGAGGACGAGCGGCGGCCGGATCTTGAGCACATTGTGCCCCATCGCGCAGGCGCTGAGCAAGACACCGTTGTCGCGCATCCGGTTCACGACCCGCGTGGTGAGCTCGCGAGCCGGCGCGCGCGATGCGCGGTCCGTCACGAGTTCGACGCCGACGAACATGCCCGCGCCACGCACGTCGCCGATGGCCTCGTGGCGTTTCGCCAGCTCGGCGACGCCATCGCGCAGGATCTTGCCGACCCTGGCGGCGTGCCGTACGAGATCTTCGCGCTCGATCGTGTCCAGCACCGCCAGCGCCGCCGCGCACGATACCGTATTGCCCCCGAACGTGTTGAAGTAGCGCGAGTTCTGTCCGAACTCCGCCAGCGCATCGGCGGTCGCGAGCAGACCTGCGACAGGTTGTCCGTTGCCCATCGGCTTGCCGAGCGTGACGATGTCGGGGACGACGCCGTGACGCTGGAAGCCCCACATATGTTCGCCCGTCCGGCCAAAACCGGGCTGGACCTCGTCCGCGATGAACAGGCCGCCGGCCCGCTTGATCGCGTCGACCGCGCCCTGCAGGAAGCCGGCCGGATCCGGAAGGATGCCGTCGCTCGTGAACATGGAATCGACGACCAGCGCCGCCGGTTTGATGCCGTGGCGGCGCAGGTCGGCGATGGCCGCCTCGACGTCGCGGGTAAAGCGTTCGGCCAGGTCGGCGTCCCCGGCATGATACAGGCGCGGTGCCGGCACCAGGCGGACATGCCCCCCCAGATCGACCGTCGTGCCGAGCGACGGCGAGAATTTCGACACGGCGTCGGTGAAGCCGTGATACGCCGTCTCCGTCACGATCACCCCCGTGCCGCCAGTACGGACCTGGGCGATGCGATAGGCGAGATCGTTCGCCTCGCTGCCGGTGCAGGTCAACATGAGATGCGCAAGCTTCGTCTCGGGTACGGTCGCCAGCAGGCGCTCGGCCAGTTCGAGGATCGTGTCGTGCAGGTAGCGGGTGTTCGTCGCGAGGGTGCGCGCCTGCGCGCAGATCGCCTCGGTCACCGCCGGGTGGCAATGCCCGAGCGAGGCAACGTTGTTGTATACGTCGAGATAACGGCGGCCGTCCGGATCGATCAGCCACACGCCTTCGCCCCGCACGATGTGCAGCGGGCGTTCGTACATTAGCCGGTAGGCCGGGCCAAGCAGCGCATCGCGCCGTTCGATCATCGCCGCAGTGAGCGGTCCCACGTCGGCGCGGCCGGGGATGTAGGCGTTCACCATATTGAAGTCAGTGGTGCTGTTCATTGGCGGTTCCTTTTCGTGCTTCGGTCAGTAATCGGTCGCGTGCCTCGTTGCGCGACATGTCGGCCATCTGGGTCAGCGCCTCCCATGCCGCCGGGTTGTGGCGCATGATGTAGGCGCGGTTCTCGGGGTAGCGCGCGGCGCGCCATTCGGAGATCAACACCGTGATGAGGTGGCGGGTCGCCATCAGGTCGGCCACGATCTCCTGCTCGACGGCGGCAAGCGGCAGCGCCGCGTGATAGGCGCCGACGAACTGCGCCGACCCCTCGAACGGATCGGCGTTGCCCGTCATGTGGAAGGCCGCCGCCGTGGCGACCTCGCCGACCAGCGGCGCGTGCAGCATGTCGCCGAAGTCGATGATGCCCACGATGCGTTCGTGATCGCCGGGTGCGACCAGCACGTTGTAGAAGTGATAGTCGTTGTGGATCACCTGCGCCCTGACCGAACCGAGACGCGGCAGGACATGGTCGATGAAGCGTCTCATGAACGCCTCGGCGAGTGCGCGGCGGGGGGCGTCCATGATGCCGCCGAGCTTGTCGACCAGGCGGTGCGCCGCCGCCACGTTCCACAGCAGGTCGTGCGTCGCGGCGGGATGCGCGAAGCCGTGCAGCGCCTGGTCCAGCCGCGCGAGCAGCGTCCCCATCGCCCGGCGCTGCGCCGCGGTCCGGGGCGTTTCGCGGATCTGGATGCCGTCGAGATAACTCAGCATCCGCACGGTGCACCGGCGCCCGTCGGGCAAGACCGTCGCGGCGCGCGCCTGGCCGTCCAGCGTCCGCACGACGCGCGGCACCGGCAGCCGGGCCGACGCGCGGGCGATGTGCTCGAGCGCGGCGATCTGGAAATCGACGACCGGCACCGGCTCCGACGGATTGCCGATCTTGACGACGTAACGCGTGCCGTCGGCCGTCTCGATGCGGCAATTCTGGTCGCGTTCGCCCGCCAGCGGCGTGACGGCGCCCTCGATACCATACAGACGGCGGACCAGGCGCCCCACGTCGTTCGGTGGAAGGCTGGGCGCCGTCGTGCTCAACGCCGCTTCCGCGTGCGGAGGGTTCCCGGCCATCATGCCACCCGTTTCGCCGCGCCGGCCTGGGGCAGGAGGTCGAGCCCCAGCAGGCCCGGAAGCTGACGGATATCGGTCAGCCGGTCGACGCCGTAGCCGTCGCAAGCGGGTTCGTGGCCGCGATCGATGAACGCTTTCGCCATGAATCCCAGGTCGGCCGCCGTCATGAGGTCGTAGCGGAAGCTCGACGAGACGTGCATCATCTGGTCCGGCCCGCAGCCGAGTCGATCGAACATGTATTCGAATATCTGTGCCCGCGGCTTGTAGGCGCGCGCTTCCTCGGCCGTGTACACGGCATGGAACGGCGCCTCGAGATGGGCGACGCTATGCGGAATCAGGTCGACCATCGAGTTCGACAGGATCACGAGCGGGACGTGCGGCGCGATCGCCTGCAGCGTCTCGACGACATGCGGATGCGGTTGCCAGGTCGGCACGGCCGCGTACAACATGGCCGCGTCCGAGTCCCGGTATTCGACGCCGTGCGTCCTGCACGCCCGCTGCACCGAATTGGCGATTACGTCGAAGAACGGTTTCCACTCGCCCAATACTTCATCCAGGCGGTAGTAGCGAAAACTGTCCAGGAACGCCGGCATCCGGCCGGGCGGAACCCGGTCTTCGAACAGCCGCCGTGCAGTGGGCCCCATGTCGAAGTCGATGAGCGTTCCGTAGCAATCGAAGCTGATGAATTTCGGCTTGTACTTCATTGGTTTGTCTCCTGCTGGTGGGTGACCGGTTGATGACAGTGGATGAGTACAAGTGTAGGGATGTCGCTGCCACGAAAATGCCGTATTGCCGCGCAGCTCGCGCAGTTTCCTTTTCATTCGGACGTCGTCCCGGAATTTTCTGTGGTCCGGCTCAAATCGAGACGATCGGGCAAAACGCTGCCGCATCCGGGCATGGCCGCACGCGCGCCGCGCCTCCAGAATGACCTCCTCAGCACGATCACGAGGAGGCATACCATGCAAGCCGCACGCCCCGCTGCCGCCGCCGCGCCGGCCGTTCCGACCACCCTGGCCTATTTGCCCGTCGGCCTGTTCGGCGCCGTCATGGGCCTCACGGGCCTGGCCGTCGCCTGGCGCCTCGCGCACCAGGCGTTCGGCGTGCCGGCAGCGATCGGCCAGGCCATCGGCGCCCTCGCCATCGGCACCTTCGCCGTGCTGGCCATCGCCTACGGCATCAAGGCCGCCGCCGGATGGTCCACGGTACGCGCCGAGTTCTCCCATCCGGTCGGCGGCAATCTGTTCGGCACGCCCCTCATCAGCCTCCTGTTGCTGCCGTTCCTGCTGGCCGACGTCAGCCTGGGCCTGGCCCGCCTCGCGTGGGTGCTGGGCGCCGTCGGGATGACCGTGTTCGCGTGGGCCATCGTCACCCGCTGGCTGTCCGTGCGCCATACGCCGGCCCAGGTGGCGCCGGCGTGGATCGTGCCGGTCGTCGGCATGCTCGACATCCCGCTGGCCGCGCCCGTGCTGCGCTGGGACGGCCTGCATGGCGTGATGGTGTTCGGCCTCGCCGTCGGCCTGTTCTTCGCGCTGCCGCTGCTGGCGATGCTGCTGTCGCGCCTCATCACGGAAGACCCGCTGCCGCCCGCGCTGCAGCCGTCGCTGCTGATCCTGCTGGCGCCGTTCGCGGTGGGCTATTCGGCGTACACGACGACGTTCGGCCGCGTCGACGCGTTCGCCCAGGGACTCGTCATGATCATGCTGTTCCTGCTGCCGGTGCTGCTGGCGCGCCTCGTGCACCTGCCGGCCTGCTCGCCGTTCCGCGTCGCGTGGTGGGCCGCCAGCTTCCCGCTCGCCGCCTCGGCCGTGACCGCGCTGCGCTACGCGGCGGTGGTAGACAGCCCGGTGATGGATGGCATTGCACTGCTCATCCTCGGCATCGCGATGCTCGTCATCGCCGTGTTTGCGGTGCAGACGCTGGCCGGCATCGTGCGCGGTCGGCTTCGTGAACTGAGTTAGATAGCCTCACACGTCGCCCCCGCGCAGGCGGGGGCCCAATATGCACGTGTTATCGCGATGCACGCAGAACTTGGGTCCCCGCCTCCGCGGAGACGACGGATCAAAAGTTAGATGCTCACAAGGCCGTTCTTCATCGCCATCGCCGCCGCATGCCCGCGCGTCGAGACGTTCAGCTTGGCCATGAAGTTGCGCACATGGACCTTGACCGTCCACGGGCTGATGCCGAGGATGGAGCCAATGGCCTCGTTGGTCTTGCCGACGCAGACCAGCTGCAGGACTTCGCGCTCGCGGGACGACAGCTCGACGTCCCGCGCGCGGACCTTGAGGCGGTAGTGCGTGCGCAGCGCCGTGTGCAGGTGCGGCACGATGAGCTGCGGCAGCCGCATCTTTTCTTCCCCGCCGTCCGGCACGCCCGCGAAGCAAAAGTAACGGGTCGCGCCGCCGTGCAGGTCCTTGACGCCGTGGGCCATCATGTTGCGCATGCCGTGCCGGCGGAACGACGCGAGCCACGCGGCATCCTCCGGCTCGACGAATGCGGCGCGCGCGGCCTCGTCGAAATAGACGGGCGCGTCATCCATCAGCCAGCGGCGGATCACGGGACTCGCGATGCGGCCGCGGCCGCGGCCGTCGACGATGCCGTCGACGAACCCACTCGGAAAGCCGGCATCGACGACGTCCAGCACGGCCACCGGAGCGGCCGAATTCGGGCGTGAGCAGGGCATGAGCCAGCTTGTCCCACTGGTCCGCCGCGCGGGGCGCGTCGAAGAACGCCGCGTCGAACGTGACCGTGTGGCTCGATTGCACGACGACCCGCGATACCGGCGCGCCGCCGGACAGGCGCATCATGTGGGCATGCGCCAGGCGTTCGAGGACGTGCAGCCGCGCGCGCATGAATTCGGCAAACACGACCGCATCGAGTGCGATCCAGCGCTCGCGCACGTGCGGGTACGTCGCGAAGAACCGGTCGAGCTGGGCGCGTTCCAGCGGCTTGCCGCGCTTCCGGCTCAACAAGCCTTCGGTTCCCCCGTCCAGCATCCGCCGCTTCAGCCGCTTGACTTGCCGGACGCTGATGCCCAGCCTTCCCGCCGCGCTCGCCTAATCCAGCTTCCCCTCCAGTACTTGGCCATCACCTGGCTGCGCAACACATCCTTGGCCGTCATCATTATCACTATCCCATCCTCCCCTACGACGAATGCTAGGGGACATTACTACTTTGCGCTAACAAGACACAGAGGCGACGCTTGCGATTCTCTTACCCACCGTCTATAATTCGGCCTCACGCGAAACGACCGCATGATAAAAGTTACCAGGAGAGGTGGCAGAGTGGTCGAATGTACCTGACTCGAAATCAGGCGTACGGGTGACCGTACCGTGGGTTCGAATCCCACCCTCTCCGCCAGGATTCAAAGAAAAGGCTCCCATCGGGAGCCTTTTTCTTTTGGCGGAAGAGCAGGCGCTCAGCCGAGCGGGACGCGGTTCACCAACTCCGTCCCCAGCTCGAACGCCGTCAAACTCTCGATGGTCGTCCGCATGATCTGTCCGATGGCTTCCACCGTGAAAAACGCCTGGTGCCCGGTGACGATCACATTCGGAAACGACACCAGCCGCTGGATGACGTCGTCGGTGATGATCGTCGACGACAGATCCTGGAAGAACAGGCTCGCTTCCTGCTCGTACACGTCGATCGCGAGACCGCCCAGCTGCCCCGTCTTCAGCGCGGCAATCGCGGCCTCCGTGTCGACCAGCCCGCCGCGGCTCGTGTTGACGAGGATGCTGCCCCGCTTCGCCCGCGCCAGCGATGCCGCGTTCACGATGTGGCGTGTCTCTTCCGTCAGCGGGCAGTGCAGCGAGACGACGTCGCTGCAGTCGAGCAGTTCGTCGATGGTGGCGTAGCGCCCGCCCAGCGCCTCGAAGGCGGGCGACGGGTAGCGGTCGTGGCCGACCACCGTGCAGCCGAAGCCGGTCATGATGCGGGCGAAGATCGTGCCGATCTTGCCCGTGCCGATCACGCCCACGATCTTGCCGTGCAGGTCGAAGCCCATCAGGCCGTGCAGGTCGAAGTTGCCGTCGCGCGTGCGGGCGCTCGCGCGGGCGATCTTGCGGTTGACGGCCAGCAGCAGGCCCACCGCGAATTCCGCCACCGAGTGCGGCGAATAGTCCGTCACACGCACGACGGCGATGCCGAGCCGTTCCGCCGCGGCGACGTCGATGTGGTTGTAGCCGGTGGAGCGCGTCGCCACCAGCCGCGTGCCCTGCCGGGCGAGCAGCGCGAGGACCTCTGCGTCGACCGCGTCGTTGACGAAGACGCAGACGGCCGCGCAGCCTGTCGCGAGTGCGGCCGTCGACGGCGTCAGGCGGTCTTCCAGGAAGCGCAGGTCGTGGCCGGCTTCCCGGTTGGCGTCCGACAGCATCGATTTGTCGTACGGACGGGCACTGAAGATGGCGGTTTTCATGACCGCCAGTCTAGCGCAATCAGGGAGCGAGGCCCGCCATCAACGCATCCAGTGTCGCCTGGCCGCGCACCTGGTACGTGCGGCGGTCGAAGATGCTGCCCGACTGGTCGTCCGGTGCCCCGACGTCCCAGAAGAACGGCAGCACGCCGTTGGCGCGGGCCTTCTTGACGACGTAGGTGTGGTAGTAGTTGCGCGACTTGAGGTGCAGCGCCAGCGAGTCGCCCGTCAGGTTCGTGCGACGCTGGGCAGCGAATTCGCCGAGCAGGACCGGAATGCCCTTGTCGACGAACGCCGTCTTCAGGCTCGCGAACTGGGCATCGACGTAGTCTTCCTCGCCCCACGTCGGATTGCGGTCGGTATCCGTCGTCGAGTGGTTGCCCGCGCCCCAGTAATAGGCCTGCTTGCCCCAGGATTCATCCTTGTTCATCAGCGCGAAATTGAACGGCGCGTAGAAGTGGATCTCGGCCATCATCCGGCCGGCGACCTTGTCGGCCGGCAGCGTCGGCATGTATTTCACCAGCAGGTCGATGTTGGTCTCCGGGGCCTGCACGACCAGCACGCGGTAGGCGTTGCGGCCGCCGGTGGAGCGCACGGCGTCGACGAAGGTCTGGTGATAGCTCTGCAGGACGGCGACTGCCGTTTTCAGCGTCGGCACGTCGGTATTCTGCTCGTTGCCCGTCGCCGGTTCGTTGGCGCTGGCGAACATCACGTGGTCGTCGAAATCGCGCAGCGTGGTCGCGATCTGTTCCCAGTATGCCTTCTGCTTGGCATTCACGGCATCCTTCTTGTCGGGTGTGATGTTCTTTTCCAGCCAGCCGCCGTCCCAGTGGATGTTGACCAGAACGTACATATCGTTGTCGACACAATACTGAACAACCTGTTTCACTCGGGCGAGCCAGGTGGCGCTGATCTGGCCCGTCTTCTGGTCCGCGTACTGGTCCCACGCCACGGGCAGGCGGATCGCGTTGAAGCCGGCTTTCTTGACGGTCTGGATGAGTTCGTTCGTGATCAGCGGATTGCCCCAGGCCGTTTCGCCGCCGATGGCTTCCATCGTATTGCCGATGTTGAAACCGATACGGATCGATGCCGCGATCTGCTGGGCGTCGTGCGACATGCCCGACATGTCGGCCGGGATGGGATTCGTGTTGTAGCTCGGGTAGGTGCCTGCGGTCGGTGCGGGCGTGGGTGTCGGCGTGGGTGTCGGCGTGGGCGTCGGCGTCGGCGTCGGCGTCGGCGTCGGCGCCGGTGCAGGCGCCGGTGTGGGCGTCACGGCAACCGGTGCGGTCGCCGGCGATGCGGAACCGCCGCCGCCGCCGCAACCGGCGAGCAATGCCGCGAGCAATGCGGCGGACAGCGTGGACAAGGCTTTCATGGATCTCCCCCAGGTATTTCTAATAAACCTGCAGGGTAGAAAAATCTTATGCCTTGAGGATAGCTATTGGCGGGAAAATGCTAACAATATGCAGATTGTTGAAGGATTTTTGGAGGCTGTGTTAGCGGCGCGGGCTTTGTGGGCTTTGCCCGCTTTGCAGCGCGCGCCCTCGGCGCGCGGGGCCGTCCGCAAGGCGGACGGCAGATGGGCGATTCGGAGAGGGCTGGCCTTGCAAGGCCAGCCCTTCGAATCCCACCGCGCAGGGCGCGCAGGCGCCCTGCTCTCTCCGCCAAAACAAAAAAGGCCCCGGTGGGGCCTTGTTTGTTCTGGCGGAGAGGGTGGGATTCGAACCCACGGTACGGTCACCCGTACGCCTGATTTCGAGTCAGGTACATTCGACCACTCTGCCACCTCTCCTGGTAACCGGTCGCTTGTATTCGCGTGAGGCCGCATTATAGACGGCCTCACGCGAAAACGGAAGGGCTATTTGATCACGCCGCCGGTGCCAGTCGCTCCAGCCCGCCCATGTACGGGCGCAGCACCTCCGGAATCACGACGCTGCCATCCGCCTGCTGGTAATTCTCCAGCACGGCGACGAGCGTGCGGCCCACGGCCAGGCCCGAACCGTTCAGCGTGTGCAGCAGTTCCGGCTTGCCCTTGGCGTTGCGGAAGCGGGCCTGCATGCGGCGGGCCTGGAATTCTTCGCAGTTCGACAGCGACGAGATCTCGCGGTACGTGTTCTGCGCCGGCAGCCACACTTCCAGGTCATAGGTCTTCGCGGCCGAAAAGCCCATGTCGCCCGTGCACAGTTGCATCACGCGGTACGGCAGCCCCAGGTTCTTCAGGATCGTCTCGGCCTGGCCCACCATCTCTTCCAGCGCGTCGTACGACTGTTCCGGATGCGCGATCTGCACGAGCTCGACCTTGTCGAACTGGTGCTGGCGGATCATGCCGCGGGTGTCACGGCCGTAGCTGCCCGCTTCCGAGCGGAAGCACGGGGTGTGCGCCGTCATCTTGATCGGCAGGGTGTCAAGCGCGACGATCTCGTCGCGCACCATGTTGGTCAGCGACACTTCCGACGTCGGGATCAGGTAGAAATTCTCGCCCTCGCCTTCCGCGCCGCCCTTTTTCACCGCGAACAGGTCTTCCTCGAACTTCGGCAGCTGGCCCGTGCCGCGCAGCGAATCGGCGTTGACCATGTACGGGGTGTAGCACTCGGTGTAGCCGTGCTGGCCCGTGTGCGTGTCCAGCATGTATTGCGCCAGCGCGCGGTGCAGGCGGGCGATGCCGCCTTTCATCACGGCGAAGCGCGAGCCCGTCAGCTTGGTCGCGGTGTCGAAATCGAGGCCCAGCGGGCTGCCGACGTCGACGTGGTCCTTCACTTCGAAATCGAAGGCGCGCGGCGTGCCCACCTTGCGGACTTCCACGTTGCCCGACTCGTCCTGGCCCACCGGCGTCGACGGGTGCGGCAGGTTCGGGATCGCGGCCATGAAGTGCGCCAGCTGGTCCTGCACCTGGGCGAGCGCGGTTTCGTTGGCCTTCAGCTCGTCGCCGATGCCGGCCACTTCCGCCATCACGGCGCTCGTGTCCTCGCCCTTGCCTTTCAGCATGCCGATCTGCTTGGACAGCGAGTTGCGCTTGCCCTGCAATTCCTCGGTGCGCGTCTGGATCGCCTTGCGCTCGGCTTCGAGGGCGCTGAAGCCGGCGACGTCGAGCTGGTACTTGCGGCTCGCGAGGCGTGCGGCGACGTTGTCGATGTCTTTGCGGAGGAGTTGAATGTCTATCATTGTCGGGATTGTCGCAGGGTGGGATATCGAAACCGCAATTGTACCAAGTCGTAGGCGGCGCATGTCCTCATCCGCGCGCCGATCTTTTGGGCATGCACGACAGTCCAATGGCCAGGAGGCCGTCCATGGATGTCGACTGGGAATCGCTGTTTACGTTCAGCTTGCCGCCGCTGGAACTGTTCGTGCGCGGCACGCTGACCTATCTTTTCCTGTTCTGCCTGTTCCGCTTCGTCGTGCGGCGCGACGCCGGGGCGCTGGGCCTGTCCGACCTGCTCGTGCTGGTGATCATCGCCGACGCCGCCCAGAACGCCATGGCCGGCGACTACCTCTCCATCGTCGACGGTTTCCTGCTGATCGGCACCATCATCGGCTGGAGCTACGGCCTGAACTGGCTGAGTTACCGCTTTCCCCGCTTCCGCCGCTTCGCGCTGGCGCCGCCGATCTGCATCATCAAGGATGGCGTCAAGCAGGACGCCGCGCTGCGCCGCGAGCTGATCAGCGACGAGGAATTGCGGGCGATGCTGCACGAGCACGAAGTCGAGGACGTCGCCCAGGTCCGCCGCGCCTGGCTGGAGCCGGACGGCCAGTTGACGGTGCTGCGCCGCCGCGGCGCGCGCGACGAAGGCGGCACGGACAGCCAGCCGCGCCGCGGGTTGTAGTCAGTCAGTGCGGGCGTCGTCGTCCAGGCTGCGCAGCCACGCCAGCTTTTCCGCGATCTTCGCCTCGATCCCGCGCGGCACCGGCTGGTACCAGCCCGGCTCCGGCATGCCGTCCGGCAAATAAGTTTCGCCGGCCGCGTACGCATGCGGCTCGTCGTGCGCGTAGCGGTATTCGTGGCCATAGCCCAGTTCCTTCATGAGCTTGGTCGGCGCGTTGCGCAGGTGGACGGGCACTTCGCGCGATTTGTCCTTGCGCACGAACGCCATCGCGGCATTGAACGCGTTGTAGCCGGCATTGCTCTTGGCGGCGATGGCGAGGTAGATGACGGCCTGGCCCAGCGCCAGTTCGCCCTCCGGCGACCCGAGGCGCTCGTAGGTCTCGACCGCATCGTTCGCGAGCTGGATGGCGCGCGGGTCGGCGATGCCGATATCTTCCCACGCCATGCGGACGATGCGCCGTCCCAGGTATTTCGGATCGGCGCCGCCGTCCAGCATGCGGCACAGCCAGTACAGCGCGGCGTCCGGATGCGAGCCGCGCACGGATTTATGCAGCGCGGAGATCTGGTCGTAGAAATTGTCGCCGCCCTTGTCGAAGCGGCGCGCGTTCAGGGTCAGCGCGTTTTCCACGAATTCGCGCGTGATGTGAATCGTCTGCGCGGTCTCCGCCGATGTCTTCGTCTGCTCCAGCAGGTTCAGGAAGCGGCGGGCGTCGCCGTCCGCGTAGCCGATCAGCGTCTGCACGGCGACGTCGTCGAACTGCAGGTGCGCCAGGCCGCCCTGCTGGCGCGCGCGTTCCAGCAACTGGCGCATCTCGTCGTCGTTCAGCGCCTTCAGCACGTACACCTGCGAGCGCGACAGCAGTGCCGAGTTGACTTCGAACGACGGGTTTTCCGTCGTCGCGCCGATCAGCGTGACGAGGCCCGACTCCACGAACGGCAGCAGCGCGTCCTGCTGCGACTTGTTGAAGCGGTGGATCTCGTCGATGAACAGGATCGTGTGGTGGCCGGACGCCAGGTAGTGCTCGGCCTGCTCGATGGCGGCGCGGATGTCCTTCACGCCCGACAGCACCGCGGACAGCGCGATGAATTCGCAGTCGAACGCGTTCGCCGTGAGGCGCGCCAGCGTGGTCTTGCCGACGCCCGGCGGGCCCCACAGGATCATCGAATGCGGCCGGCCCGACTTGAACACGAGGTTCAGCGGCTTGCCCTCGCCCAGCAAATGGCTCTGGCCGATCACCTCGGCGATCGTCTTCGGGCGCAGGCTTTCCGCCAGCGGGGCGGCGGGTTCGGTCTTGAAAAGGTCATCCATGGGCTGCGTTGTTATAGTTCATCCTGCCTATGTATGGCCGGCGCGTTGAAAGCGCAAGTGGCTTACTGCACGGGGTCTACTGATTGACGACCTCCGCGCCTTTCGGCACGTCGAACTTGAACGTTTGCGCGCCGAGCGCCGGGTTGCGCTGGACGTTCGTGAATTTCAGCAGCACGGTCTGGCCGAAGTTGTCCTTCAACTCCATCGCCTGCGGGAAGCCGTCCTTGAGGCCGATGCCGATCTGTTCGAACGTCGTGTCCTTCGATTTCGGCGTCGCGTTCAGCCATTCCAGGCCGTCGTGCGTGCCCGCTTCGGCCAAGGTGAAATTCTTGTCCAGGTCATTGCTGCCGAACAGGATCGCGGCCGGCGAGCTGCCCAGCGCGCCGCCCAGCTTGCGCGTCGTGACCTGGTTCAGGTCCTTGTCGTACAGGTACAGCGTCTCGCCGTCGGCCTGCAGCAGTTGCTCGTACGGCTTCCGGTACGTCCAGATGAATTTGCCGGGGCGCGCGAACACGAAGGTGCCGCTGGACGTCTTGCCGGTCTTGGTCTTCATGACCTGCGTCTGGGTGAATTCGCCGCGTGCGGATTTCGTACCCGACACGAAGGTCTTGAATTGGTCCAGCGCCGTGGCGTGGGCCACGCCGGCGATCAGCAGGGTTGCCGCCATCAGAGTAGTCTTCAGCTTGATGTTCACTTATCGGTTTCCTTTTTTTATATGCTGGCGACGCGGCCGTTCACACGCTGGCTGAACGCGGACGTTTGCGTGACGTCACTCGGCGTTCGTTGCAGGCACCAGGATGTCCCGGTTGCCGTTCGACTGCATCGGCGACACGATGCCGCTTTGCTCCATCTGCTCGAGCAGGCGTGCGGCGCGGTTGTAGCCGATACGCAGGTGGCGCTGCACCAGCGAGATCGACGCCCGGCGGTTCTTCAGCACCACGGCCACGGCCTGGTCGTACATCGCGTCGGACTCGCCGCCGCCTTCGCCGGCCGGCGCGCCGTCGGCACCGCCGCCGCCATCCTCAGCCACGCCGCCTTCGAGGATGCCCTCAATGTAATTCGGTTCGCCCGTGGACTGGAGATGTTTTACAACTCGATGCACTTCGTCGTCCGACACGAACGCGCCGTGCACGCGGATCGGCAGGCCCGTGCCCGGCGGCATGTACAGCATGTCGCCCATGCCCAGCAGCGTTTCCGCGCCCATCTGGTCGAGAATCGTGCGCGAGTCGATCTTGGACGACACCTGGAACGCGATACGCGTCGGGATGTTCGCCTTGATCAGGCCCGTGATGACGTCCACGGACGGACGCTGCGTCGCGAGGATCAGGTGGATGCCGGCCGCGCGCGCCTTCTGGGCGATACGGGCAATCAGCTCCTCGACCTTCTTGCCGACCACCATCATCAAGTCGGCCAGCTCGTCGATGATGATGACGATCGTCGGCAGTTTATCCAGCGGTTCCGGCGCGTCCGGCGTCAGCGAGAACGGATTCGGGATGTGTTCCTCGCGCTTGGCCGCGTCAAGGATCTTGCCGTTGTAGCCGGCCAGGTTGCGCACGCCCAGCTTCGACATCAGTTTATAGCGCCGCTCCATCTCGTTCACGGCCCAGTTCAGGGCGTGGCCGGCCTGGCGCATGTCCGTGACGACCGGCGCCAGCAGGTGCGGAATACCCTCGTACACCGACATCTCCAGCATCTTCGGGTCGATCAGGATCAGGCGCACGTCGGCCGGATCGGCTTTATAGAGCAGCGACAGGATCGTCGCGTTGATGCCGACGGATTTACCGGAACCGGTCGTACCCGCCACCAGCAGGTGCGGCATCTTCGCGAGGTCGGCGACGACCGGCTTGCCGGCGATATCCTTGCCCAGCGCGACCGTGAGGCTCGACGCGCTGTCGCCATAGACTTTCGAGCCGAGGATTTCCGTCAGGCGCACGATCTGGCGCTTCGGATTCGGCAGCTCGAGCGCCATGTAGTTCTTGCCGGGGATCGTCTCGACGACGCGGATCGACGTCAGCGACAGCGAACGCGCCAGGTCGCGCGCCAGGTTGACGATCTGGCTGCCCTTCACGCCCGTCGCCGGCTCGATTTCGTAGCGGGTGACGACCGGGCCCGGATACGCGGCCACGACCTTCGCCTCGACGCCAAAGTCGGACAGCTTCTTCTCGATCAGGCGGCTCGTGAATTCCAGCGTGTCGACGGCGACGGATTCCTGGACGGGCGGCGCCTCGTCCAGCAGCGCCAGCGGCGGCAGCGTGCTGTCGCCGTGGACCTCGAACAGGTGCGACTGGCGCTCCTTTTCGGCGCGTTCCGAGCGCGGCACGCTCGTCATCGCCGGTTCGATCTTGATCGGCGACGGGTTGGGCGCGGATGCCGGCGGCAGCGGCGCCTTTACGGGCGCGGGTGCGCGCGGCGCCTCGTCCGGCTCGTCGAACGACGGTTCCATGGCCACCTGTGCTGGCGCCTCCGCATCGTCGATCTGCGGCTCGGCGCGGGCGCGTGCCAGCTTCGCTTCGCCGCGCGCCTTCACCTTCGCCTTCATCTTCGCGAGGAAGCCCGGCGCCGGCGGCGCGGCGTCCTGTGCCTCGTCGAAGTCGTCGTCGCGCGGCGTTTCGATGCGGACCGGCGAACCGGCGTGTTTTTCCACGTACTTGGCGCGCTCGTGCACGACGACTTCATCGCGCTTGTTCGCGGCCACTTCGCCGTAGCGGCGGTCTTCGCGGTCTTCGTAGCGCAGGCGGAACCAGTCCCAGGTCGTCTCGACGGATTCGCCGATGCGCTCGGCCACCGCGAGCCACGACACCTGGAAATACCAGGAAAAACCGAGGCCGAAGAGCAGCAGCAGGAGCAAGGTCGCGCCCGTGAAACCGAATGCGGTGTGGGCGGAATGGCCGATCAGCTGGCCCAGCACGCCGCCGGCCGCGCGCGGCAGCTCGACTTTCAGCGACCACATGCGCAGGTATTCCAATCCCACACTGCCGGCGAACATCAGCACGAAGCCGATCCAGCGGATCAGGGTCTCGCCCTGGTGCTCGGGCTCCTGTTCCGCTTCCTGGACGATGAACCGGGTGTGCAGCCGCCGATAGCCCTTCCACACGGCGCGCGTAAAGCAGACGCACAGCCACCAGGCGGAAAAGCCGAAGATGAATAACAATAAGTCGGCCAGCCAGGCGCCGGCACGGCCGCCCAGGTTGGCGACGTGGGCGACGGCGTTCTCGTGCGACCAGCCCGGATCGGCCTTGTTATAGCTGAGCAAAATGAGGACGAAATACAACAGCGCGACGGCCGTGGCCAGCCACCGCGCCTCCGACAACAGGCGCACGAGCCGGTTCGGCAGCGGCTGGCGGGGCGGTCGCGGCTTGTGAGTATAGGTCGTGCTCGTCGATGGACTATTCTTGCTCATTGCGGTGTGAAACGGTACTGCCGGGTAACAATTCCCCAAAGATGACCATTCTAAGCGATATAGCGCCGCGATGGCCCCACGATTCATGCTTGTTTGCATCATCGACTATAATCGCGGGTTCGACGCCTCTTGATTCCCGCACTGCCCGGCCCCACTTTCCGGGCATCATCCAATAGAAGAAGTTCACACATGACCACTCGCAAACATGCCAAAGTCCTGATCCTCGGTTCCGGCCCCGCCGGTTACAGCGCTGCCGTGTACGCCGCGCGCGCCAATCTCAGTCCGATGCTGGTGACCGGTGTCGAGCAGGGTGGTCAACTGATGACGACGACCGACGTCGAGAACTGGCCGGGCGACCCGCTGGGCGTGCAAGGTCCGGAACTGATGCAGCGCCTGCTGCAGCACGCCGAGCGCTTCAATACCGAGATCGTGTTCGACCATATCCACACGACCTACCTGAACGAGAAGCCGATCCGGCTGGTAGGCGACTCGCACGAGTTCACGTGCGACGCGCTGATCATCGCGACCGGCGCCTCCGCGCAATACCTCGGCCTGCCCAGCGAACAGGAATTCATGGGCAAGGGCGTGTCCGCCTGCGCCACCTGCGACGGCTTCTTCTACCGCAACCAGGAAGTGGCGGTGATCGGCGGCGGCAACACCGCGGTCGAGGAAGCGCTGTACCTGTCGAACATCGCGACGAAGGTCACGCTGATCCACCGCCGCGACAAGTTCCGCGCCGAGCCGATCCTGGTCGACCGCCTCATGGCCAAGGTCGCAGAAGGCAAGATCGTGTTGGAACTGAACCAGACGCTGGACGAGGTCAAGGGCGACCAGAGCGGCGTGACCGGCCTGCAGCTGAAATCGACGGACGGCGGTTCGACCAAGGAGCTCAAGGTGCACGGCCTGTTCGTGGCGATCGGCCACAAGCCGAACACGGGCATCTTCGAAGGCCAGATCGACATGCACAACGGCTATATCAAGACCCGCGGCGGCAGCGAAGGCATGGCCACCGCGACCAACGTCCCGGGCGTGTTCGCGGCCGGCGACGTGCAGGACCACGTGTACCGCCAGGCGATCACGTCGTCGGGTTCGGGCTGCATGGCCGCGCTGGATGCCCAGCGTTACCTGGAAGCCCTGGAGTAACGCCGGGTTGCCGGGGCAACCCGGCGAATCTAGATGAGGTTTTATGGCGATGAAGGACTTCGCTGAACTGAAATCCCTGCGCGACAAGCTCAAGGAAGACGAAAGGCTGCGCGCCATCGAAAAGGCCGAGCGGGAAAAGCGCGAGCGCATCGCGCGCGAGCACGCCGTCGAATTCCGCACGGCCGTCACGGACGTCGTCAAGATGCCCGAGTCGGACCGCTACGTGTGGCGCCCGATGCACGAATTCGAAACGCGCGGCCAGCCCCTGCCCACGCGTCCCCGCACCCTGGAAGAAGAAACGGCCGCCGTGCTGCGCGAGTCGATGCTGTCCGACCAGTTCGACGTGGACGGCCTCCTCGACGAAGATCCGTCCCTCAGCTGGTCGGCGCCGGGCGTCGGCCCGGACGTGGTGAAAAAGCTGCGCAAGCGCCACTGGCCCGTCGAGGACGAGCTGGACCTGCACGGCCTCACACGCGACCTGGCGCGCCGCCACGTCGACGCCTATCTCCGCAAATCCACCCGGCGCGGCATCCGCTGCGTGCGCATCATCCACGGCGTGGGCTATGGTTCGGCCGGCGGCGAACCGGTCCTGCGCGGCATGGTCCACAGCTGGCTCGTGCAGACGGACGACGTGGTCGCGTTCTGCGTCGCGAACCGGGCCGACGGGGGCAATGGCGCATTGATCGTCCTCCTGCGCCCCGCACTGCTGGATTGAAGTACTCTTTCCCACTGTCAAGTCGTAGAATAAATCCGTTAAACCATGGCCATATTGGCATGTTTTATTGTCAGAAATACGCGCCGATTTGACGAAACGGGTAAGATGCATACGACGTAGTGCCGAGGTGGTGCTGCCAGCATAAGGATGAGCGAGTGAAGTCCAGTAGCCCGGTACCGATGGCAGCGCCGCAGCGGGTCGGCCTGCACAATTGTGCGGACGAGCCGATCCATATCCCCGGCTTCATCCAGCCGCATGGCGCCCTGCTCTTCCTGTCGGACGCCGGGCGCGTCGAAGGCTGGAGCACCAACATCGCCACCGTCATGGACCACGAACCCGCGCTGGGACAACCCTTCGGCACGCTCGGGCTGCCGGGGGCGGTGACTGAACTCATCCAGGAATGCCTGGCCACGATGGAGGACGGCGACGCGCCGGCCACGGTGGCGGCCCTGTCCATCGGCGGGCGCGAATACGACTGCGTCGTGCACGGGCACATGCGGCGCGTGCTCGTCGAATTCGAGATGCGCGAGGCCAGCATGGCGGAAGTGGCCCAGTTCGCGATCAAGGCGCACTCGTCGATCGACCGCCTGCGCCGCCAGCGCAGCATCGACGGCCTGCTGGAGGCCACCGTGCGCCAGATCCGCGAATTCACGGGCTTCGACCGCGTGATGGCCTACCGCTTCCGCGGCGACGATTCGGGCGATGTGGTGGCCGAGGCACGCCGTGACGACCTCGTGCCCTACCTCGGCCAGCGCTACCCGGCCGGCGACATCCCGCCGCAGGCGCGCCGCCTGTACGTGCTGAACACCCTGCGCATGATCGCCGACGTCGGCTACCACGCCGTGCCGCTGCTCGGCGCGGAAGGCGGCGCGCCGCTCGACATGAGCTTCGCCGTGCTGCGCAGCGTGTCGCCGATCCACGTGGAGTATCTGCAGAACATGGGCGTGGGCGCGTCGATGAGCGTGTCGATCGTCATCCACGGCCGCCTGTGGGGCCTGATCGCGTGCCACCACATGGCGCCGAAGCGCGTGCCCTACTCCGTGCGGATGGCGGCCGACGTGCTCGCGCAGGTGATCGCCTCGACCGTGCAAGGCATCGAGGCGCGCGAGGACGCGGAACTGGTCGAGCACGCGGCCAAGGTGCGCACGAGCCTCATCGAATCGCTGCTGCTGGAAGAAGACCCGCTCGAAGCCCTCGTCGAGCATGGCGACGGCCTGCTCGAATCCACGCATGCGCAGGCGCTCGTCGCCTGCCAGTACGGGCGCGTCGTGTGCCGCGGCGTCGACCAGGCGCTGGGGGACGCCATCGTCGCGTCGCTGCCGGCCGAGCCGCACGACACCGTCACCCGAACGTCCGTGAAGGAGTGGCCGGACGCGATCCAGGCCCGGCTCGGCAAATGGGTCGGCATGCTGGGCCACGACCTGCGCGATCCGCTCAACTCGATCAACATGGCCGGCATGGTCCTCGAACGCACGGACGGCGTCGGCAACAAGGGCACGCTGGGCAAGCGCATCCAGTCGTCCAGCAACCGCATGCAGCGCATGATCGGCCAGGTGCTGGACATGAGCCGCATCGACCGCGGCCTCTCGCTCGGCATCGACCTCCAGCCCGTCGACCTGGCGGCCCTCGCCTGCGACATGGTCGAGGAAGCGCGCCTCGCCTATCCGACCATCGTCTACGATTTGCACACCGCCGGGCCGGCGTTCGTGCTGGCGGATGGCGGCCGGCTCGGCCAGGTGATCTCGAACCTGCTGTCCAACGCCCGCCACCACGGCGAACCGAACCAGCCGATTACCATCCGCCTCGCGCCACGGGACGGTCCCGGTCTTGGCCTTGCCGTGCTGGAAATCGCGAACGCGGGCGCGCCGATCCCGGCGGAGACCGAGGCCGCCCTGTTCAACCCGTTCAAGCGCAGCTCGCTGAACAATCCCCGCAACCGCACGGGCATGGGGCTCGGCCTGTACATCGCCCAGCAGATCGTGCGCGAGCACGAGGGCGAGATCGACTACCGCCACGAGGGCGGCAAGGTGATCTTCGCCGTGCGCCTGCCGCTGGCACCGAACGCCAGCTGACGCGGCCCGGGCCCTCTCCTCCCGCATGCACCTCATCACCGTCATTGAAATCGTTGCGATCCTGGTGGGCGCGTTCTCGGGATTCATCGAGGCGCGGAGAAAGCGCATGGACGTGGTGGGGGTGTTCACGGTGGCCTTCATCGCCGCATTCGGCGGCGGTACCCTGCGCGACATCCTGCTGGATAAACGGCCGCTGTTCTGGGTGATCCACCAGGAATACGCGATCCTGATCTTCGTGCTGGCCCTCGTCGCGACGCCGCTGATCCGCACGCTGCGCCAGATCGTGTCGGAACGGCTGATCGTCATCGCCGACGCGGTCGGCCTGGGGCTGTTTTCCGTGGCGGGCGTGTCGTCCGCGCTGGACGCGCACATGCCGCTGTTCATCGCCTCGATGATGGGCGTGATCACGGGGATCTTCGGCGGCGTGATGCGCGACATCGTCTGCAACGAAGTGCCGATGGTGTTCAGGGACGGCAAGCCCTACGCCATCTGCGCGTTCCTCGGCAATTGGATGTTCCTGCTGCTGGGGATGAACGGCTTCCCGCACGATTTCGCGCTGTGGTCCAGCGCGATGTTCATCGTCGTGTTCCGGCTGGTGGCGTGGAGGTTCGATATGCGGGTGGGGCGCTAGGGCGTGTCTGACTGACCTCAGAGCAGCCATAAAACAATTGTCGCCACAAGCACGGCGGTGAAGAAGTTATGGCCGCGTTTATCGTATCGCGTTGCGACGGCGCGGAAGTCTTTTAATCGGTTGATGGCGCGCTCGACGACGTTACGCCCCTTGTACGCTTCAGCGTCGAAGCGCGGTGGCGATCCGCCCCGACGCCCTTTGCGCAGCCGGTTTTTCTGTGCATCGAGTCGTTCCGGGCAAACGCAGCGAATTCCCCGCTGCTGGATCTCTCGCCGATAATGACGCGCGCCATATGCCCGGTCGACACGTAGGCACGTCGGGCGTTTGCGCGGACGCCCTCGTCCCGATCGGGGCACGGAGATGGCATCAAGGACGGTGCCGATGTTCGCCGCGTCGCTGCATTGCCCGGCTGTGACTACGAAAGATAAAGGCAAGCCATGCCCGTCTACGCAGAGATGGATTTTGCTGGTGAGGCCACCACGCGAATGTCCCAGCCACTCGTCAGTTACATCCCCCTTTTTTCTGACGAAGGAAGCGTCTTCCGGGCGCCGGCCGCACTTCGTTGCGCCTTCACATGGGTCGCGTCAAGCGCAGCGCCATCCCAGTCGATGCGGCCAAACGCATCCGCTGCCGCTTGCATGATCTTGAGAAGGCGGTGCCATGTACCGTTGCGCGACCAGCGCACAAACCTGTCGTAGCAGGTCTGCCAGGGACCGTAGCGAGGCGGAATGTCGCGCCAGGGCGCGCCAGTTCGCAATCGCCACAAGATCCCGTTGATCACATGTCGATGCCCGACATACGCATGACCGTGACGTGGATTGGGCGGCAAATGTGGCTCCAGCTGCCGCCATTGCTGTTCAGTTAGATCAGTTCGGCTCATCGCCATCTGACCAACCAAACAAAATTTCGTTCACTCAGTCAGACAGACCCTAGTGCGTCCTTCCCGCGCAGGCGGGAATCCATGCTGAGCCTCAGAATACGCCCAACGCTGCATGACTGTATCGATTGCCGGAGCTTCAGTATGGGTCCCCGCCTTCGCGGGGACGACGTTATACGGCGTCCGGCCCCGTCTCGCCCGTACGGATACGAATCACCTGCTCCACTTCCTGCACGAAGATCTTGCCGTCGCCGATCTTGCCGGTACGCGCGGCCTTGATGATCGCATCCACGACCTGCTCGGTCAGCGCATCGTCGACCACCACTTCGATCTTCACCTTGGGCAGGAAGTCGACCACGTATTCGGCGCCGCGGTACAGTTCCGTGTGGCCTTTCTGGCGGCCGAAGCCCTTCACTTCCGTGACGGTCAGGCCGGTGACGTTCACTTCGGCCAGCGCCTCGCGCACTTCGTCCAGTTTGAACGGCTTGATCACGCAGGTAATCTGTTTCATGTTTATCTCCTAAAAATTTCCCGGGATTATCGCATGGTGCCCGGTCAGTCCGGAATCCTCGCCAGCTGGTCCATCCACACGGTTGCTTCCGAGTCGCTCGGCGCGCGCCAGTCGCCGCGCGGGGACAGCGAGCCGCCGTTGCCGACCTTCGGCCCGTTCGGCACGCACGAGCGCTTGAACTGGCTCGTCTTGAAGAAGCGCCACAGGAAGATGCCGAGGTTTTTCTTGATCGCGGCGAGGTCGTACTGGTTGCGCGCCGGGCTGCCGCCTTCCGGCCACGGACCGGCCGCGCGATCCTGCCACGCGCTCCACGACAGGAACGCGACCTTCGCCGGGCCGAAGCCGTAGCGCAGCGTGTAGTACAGGTTGAAATCCTGCAGCTCGTACGGACCGATGAAGTCTTCCGTCACCTGCGCCGGCTTGTTCGCCTCCCCCACCTTACCCGGGACCAGCTCCGGCGAGATCTCCGTCTCCAGCACGTTGATCAGGACGTCGGAGCCCGTGTCGCCGATCTGCTTCGTATCGGCGACCCAGCGCACGAGGTGGGAAATGAGCGTCTTGGGCACGCTCGCGTTGACGTTGTAGTGCGACATGTGGTCGCCCACGCCATACGTGCACCAGCCCAGCGCCAGCTCGGACAAATCGCCCGTGCCGATCACGATCGCATGATGGTGGTTCGCGAGACGGAACAGGTGACTGGTGCGCTCGCCCGCCTGCACGTTCTCGAACGTGACGTCGTACTGTTCCGCGCCTTCCGCATACGGGTGGCCGAGGTCCTTCAGCATCTGGATGCAGCTGGGGCGGATGTCGATCTCGTGCGCCGTGCAGCCCACGACGCGCATCAGTTCGCGCGCCTGGCGCAGCGTGCGTTCGCTCGTCGCGAAGCCGGGCATCGTGTACGCGAGGATGTTCGTGCGGGGAAGCCCCAGCTTGTCCAGCGCCTTGGCGCAGACGAGCAGCGCGTGTGTCGAATCCAGGCCACCGGAAATACCGATGACGACCTTCTCGTGCCCGGACGACTGCAGCCGCTGCACGAGCGCCTGCACCTGGATGTTGTAGACCTCCGTGCAGCGCTCGTCGCGGCGGCGGCCGTCGGCCGGCACGTACGGGAAGCGCTCGACGAGGCGGGCCAGCGGCAGGTCCCGGTCGACTGGCAGCGGCACGGCGAATTTCTGTACGCGGAATTTTTCGACCTCATGCGCGTGGCGGCGCACCGATTGCGCGAACGTCGTCGTGTGCATGCGGTCGACCGACAGGCGTTCCAGGTCGACGTCGCCGAAGATGATGTGCGAATCGGCCAGGAAGCGCCCCGACTCGGCCAGCTTGTCGCCCTTTTCGTAGATCAGCGACTGGCCGTCCCACGCCATGTCCGTCGTCGATTCGCCGCGGCCCGCCGATGTGTACAGGTACGCGGCCAGGCAGCGCGCCGACTGCTGCGACACGAGCTGGTGCCGGTAGCCGCTCTTCCCGACGACGACGTTCGACGCCGACAGGTTCACCAGCACCGTCGCGCCGGCCAGCGCGGCGTACGAGGACGGCGGGACCGGCACCCACACGTCTTCGCAGATCTCGACATGGAAGCGGAACAGCGGTTGATTCTCGAGCTCGAAGATCTGTTCGGGACCGAACGGCACGTCCTGGCCCAGCAAGGTGATCCGGTCGACGGCCGCGTTGTCCGCGGGACTGAACTGCCGACTTTCATAAAATTCGCCATAATTGGGCAGGTAGCTTTTCGGGACCACACCCAGGATGCGGCCACCCGCGACGACCACGGCACAGTTGAACAGCACGTGGTTGACGCGCAGCGGCGCGCCGACGACGAGGGCCAGCGGCAGAGTGCTCGACGCGGCGACCACCTCGGCCAGCGCGTCCAGCACGGCGTCGAGCAGCGCGCGCTGGTGGAACAGGTCGTCGCACGTGTAGGCCGACAGCCCCAGTTCGGGGAACGCGGCCAGCACGGCGCCATTCTCGGCGACTTCACGCGCAAGGCGGATCGTTTCCTGCGCATTGAACGCCGGGTCGGCAACCTTGCAACGCGGGCTGGCGACGGCCACGCGCGCGAAATCATGGGAATACAGGTTGAAGAATCGCTTATCCATAGGTCTCAACAGCTCACGGAAGTCATCTTGAATTATCGCACGCATATCGTTTCTTCTCTGTCCGAGATCGGGCAGGCGGACTGGGATGCCCTCGTGGCCCTGCAGCAGGATCCGAACCCGTTCCTGTCCTTTGCCTTCCTGCACGCACTGCACGAATCCGGCAGCGCCACGCCGGAGACGGGCTGGCAGCCGCAATACATCGCCCTGTACGACGCGGATGAGCAGCTGGTCGCCGCACTCCCCCTGTACGTGAAAGGCCATTCGTACGGCGAATACGTGTTCGACTGGGCCTGGGCCAACGCCTACCAGGAGCATGGGCTCGACTATTACCCGAAGCTGCTGTCCGCGATCCCGTTCACGCCCGTGAGCGGCCCGCGCCTGCTCGCGCGCGATGCGCCCGCGCGGGCGGCCCTCGTCGACGTGCTCGTGAAAACGCAGAAGGCGACGGACGTGTCGTCCACGCACGTGCTGTTCCCGCCGGACGAGCAGGCGAAGCAGCTGGCGGACGCCGGCTTCCTGCTGCGCAGCGGCGTGCAGTTCCACTGGATGAATGCGGGCTACGCCACGTTCGACGAGTTCCTCGCCACGCTCGAACAGAAGAAGCGCAAGAACATCCGCGCCGAGCGGCGCAAGGTGCGCGAGGCGGGCGTGACGTTGCGCCGGGTGCGCGGTCCGGCCATCACGGACGAGGAATGGCGGTTCTTCGCGCGCTGCTACCGCAACACCTATTCCGAACACTTCTCGAAGCCCTATTTGAACCTGGACTTCTTCCGCCGCATCGGCAAGACGATGCCGGACAACCTGCTGCTCGTGATCGCGGAACGGGACGGCCACCCGATCGCGGCATCGCTCGTCGTGCACGACAAGACCACCTTGTACGGCCGCTACTGGGGGGCGCTGGAACACGTGCCCTGCCTGCACTTCGAGACGGCCTATTACCAGCCGCTGGAATTCTGCATCGAACAGGGCATCCAGGTGTTCGAAGGCGGCGCGCAGGGCGAGCACAAGATGGCGCGCGGGTTCCTGCCGACGCGGACGTGGTCCGCGCACTGGCTCGCGCACCCGTCGTTCCTTGACGCCGTCGCGCGCTTCCTGGAACGGGAGGCCGGCGGCATCGACGATTACATCGATGAACTCAACGACCGGAGCCCGTTCCGGACCGAAGCGCGTTAGAAGACGCGAACGTTGACGTTGCCGTAGATACTGTTATCCCGGTCAAGCGGCGTGCAGGTCTGGATTGAACTTTTGTCCGGACTTCAGCACGCCGAAGGCGACATGAAGCAGCTTTCTCATCATGGCGACGATAATGACCATGGGCTTTTTTCCAGCGCTGGACAGACGAGCGAGGAAGCGCTTTCCCCAGTTCGTTCGATACAACGTGACCATAGCCGGCATGTACAAGCCTTTCCGGATCAGATTGTGACCGACCCTGGAGATGCGTGTCTTTCCTTGAACGCTGCTGCCTGACTCATGATGCCGCGGATCGAGCCCGGCATAGGCAGTCACCTGT
Organism: Massilia sp. GER05; assembly: GCF_052056005.1. Taxonomy (NCBI): domain Bacteria; kingdom Pseudomonadati; phylum Pseudomonadota; class Betaproteobacteria; order Burkholderiales; family Oxalobacteraceae; genus Massilia; species Massilia sp. GER05. Next base: position 5,891,223 of record NZ_CP178858.1, read on the forward strand.
CGGGCGTTCGCGAACCGGCCTGGAGCGAGCGAAAAAGCCAGCAGCAATGCGATCGTACGTTCACCGACGCCAGGAATGCTGTCCAGCAGCGCTTTCCGATCCTTCAAATCGGGATCGCTGTCGATGTGATCGCGAATTTTCTTGCTGAGATGCGCGATTTCCTCGTCAAGCCAGACGATATGGGATGTAATGCCGTCCTTGACGGCTTCACGCGCCACTTCGAGACGATTACTTTCCTGAGTCCGGATCTCCTGAAGAGCGTCCAGGCGCAGCACCATGGCCCGTAACTCTTGTTCTTGCAAAGACGGGGCCTTCCACGGTTCCGGCCGACTCTCCTTGCAGAAATCAGCGATCAACTTCGCGTCGACCTTGTCAGTCTTGGTCCTGACAAGACGCGACGCACCAAACGCTTTGATCTGCACCGGATTGACGATACTGACCACGTACTGATGGTTCGCCAGATACTCGGCGACGGCTTCCCAGTACACCCCGGTAGCCTCCATGCAGACGTGAAGCTGGGGCACGTCAAAGCTGCAAATCCATTGTTGTAACTCTTTAAATCCGTTGGGCGTATTGTCGAAAACCTTATGCTTGTGCTTGCCGTCCGGTTGGCGCAGCGCGCAGTCGAGCTTTTTCTTGGCAACGTCAATTCCCAGGTACCACTCTTGCATAGATATCCTCTTCTGATCCACCTTGCGAAATACGGGCTCACGGCTAGCCGGGCCAAAGATACTGTCCGATCTTCGAACGAGGGAGAGCAGCTGGTGCGAAATCTACGAAACTGGCTCGTGCCAAAGGGTGGGCTCGGCATCCAGCTGCTCAGAACCTGAGGTGCCCCTCAGGTAAGCAAATTGCTCAGAAGGATAATACAAGGGTGGGCTCCCCGTGCCCACCAAGCCGACGCATCATGTCACTGTTCGAGGACACCGCGCCGGCGCCACGCCCTCGCCCGGCGCCCGTCCCGCAAGCAGCGGCTGCAACGTCTGCGTCGCGCGGCTGCACGAATCCGATCCCCACGCGGCACCTGCTTCCGCGACCGCGCGTGCGTTCCCGGCCAGCAGCCGGCGCCGCGTCGCATCGTCCGGCTTCCAGTAGCCCTTCTCGATCGCGGACAGCATGCGGTCCGTGACGGCCTGCCACGCGCGCAGGCTCCCCGCCTGCGCGATGCGCTCGCGCACGTCGAAGCCGTGGCGGTCGGCGACCTACGTGTCGTACATGCGCTGCCACGTGCCGCCGTCGACGACTTCCGGCGCCGTCACACCATCTACGGCCTCGACGACCGCTACCGCGGCGTGTTCGGCATGCGCCGCGTCGTGTTCATCCACCGCGACGATCTCGCGATGCCGGGACTGGAGGCGGGCGACAAGGTCGACTTCGCGAGCGTGTGGAGCGACGGCATCGAACGCCGCGCGGACGGCTTCCTGCTCGTCGAATACGACATCCCGCGCGGCTGCGTCGGCGCCTGCTATCCGGAGACGAATCCCCTCGTGCCGCTGGACAGCGTGGCCGTGGGCGCGGGCACGCCGACGTCGAAGTCGATACCTGTGCCGCTGCATCCGGCGGACCAGGCCCGCGGCACATGAACTGTCGCCCCCCAATTTGCACGCGCTATCGCGAAGCTGGCGAACCTTGGGTTCCCGCCTTCGCGGGAACGACGTGTCGATGGCATGACGCCGTCCCCAGCTTGACCAGCGCCGCGGGGATGTGTGCGGCCGGCAGCATAAAACGCGCATACGGTACGCCGCGGTTGGGCGGCAGGTCGTGCTCGCGCAGAAAGCCGATGGATTCGTACAGCCGCAGCGCCGTCGCCATGATCGGACTCGTATGCAGTCCCACGGCCGGCGCGTCCGTACGCCGCGCCCGTTCGAGCGTGGCCGCGACGAGCGCGCGGCCGATGCCGCCGCCGCGCGCCGCCGGGTCGACGACCAGCATGCGGATCACCGACCAGTTGTCCGGATAGATCGCGCTGCGCGGCCGTCCCGGCCCCACATGCACGACGGCCCCCGCGACAACGCCGCCACGCTCGGCCACGAGCAGGTCGCCGTCCGCGGTCAGGTCGGCCATGCGGCCGATGCCCGCGCTGAACGTGGGCCAGTCGTCGTAGTCGCCCGCGTATTGCGCGAACGCGGCCAGCGCGACGGCGTTGACCGCGGCGTGGTCGGTCTCGACGTAGCCGCGGATCGTCGTCGCGTTCATGCCGCCTCCCCCATGTCGCCGTTGTGCCACCACAGCTTCGGATTGTTGTCGGCCAGGTCGCGCAGCAGGTCCCACACGACTTTCACGCGGCGCAGCCGGTACAGGTCCGTCGGTGCCGCGAGCCAGAACGAGCGCTCGGCATAAAAGCCCGGCAGCACGGGCACGAGGCGGCCGTCGTCCGGCACCGCGTACGGCGGCGCCATCATGAGGCCCATGCCCAGCGATGCCGCCTCGATCTGCGCCGTCATGCCCGAGCAGCACAGCCGGCGGCGCGGCGTGAATCCGAGCTCGTTCAGGTACGACAGCTCGCGGCTCGCGAGGCGGTCCTGCACGTAGTCGACGAAGTCGTGGCGCTCCAGGTCCGCGTGCGTGCGGATCGGCGGGTGCTTCGCCAGGTAGGTCGGCGCCGCGTACAAATAAAATCGAAAGGAGGCGAGACGGGTGACCATGTACCGCCCCGTCGACGGCGGGTCGAGCATCACGCCCAGGTCGGCCTCGCGGTTGGCGAGGTTGGCGAAGCGCGGCAGCGCCAGCAGGTCGATCGACAGATCCGGATGATCCTCGAACAGCTTCACGAGCAGCGGCGCGACGACCCGCGTGCCGAACACCTCGGGCACGCCCAGCCGCACGACGCCGGCCGCCGCGACCTCCGCGCCGCCCAGCTGCTCGGTGGCCGCGAGCGCCGCGCCTTCCATCGCTTCGGCGTGCGGCAGCAGCGCCTGGCCCATCTCCGTCAGCTCGTAGCCCTCGCGCGAACGGTCGAACAGCGTGGTGCCCAGTTGCTGCTCGAGGCGGTCGATGCGGCGCGCCACCGTCGTGTGCTCCACGTCCAGGCGGCGCGACGCCCCGGACAGGGTGCCGGCGCGCGCCAGCTCCAGGAAAAACCGCAGGTCCGTCCATTCCGGCAGGCTGTGCATGTCCGTCTCCCCCATTCTCCGACCCGCCACGCATGGGATCGCCATTCGCTGCGGCTTTTTCGGGAACCGTTGTTTGATATCAAGGTGACATATTGTGCACCAGTGCACATTGCCGCTGCAACGTTTTCGGAACAGCGCTTGCGTATGCACAGCAAACCCGCTTTCCGGACGTCGCGACACGCCGCGCCCTCTGGCGCCGCCCCTCACGGGACGTCCCGCGGCGTTGTGCATAAATGCACACCCTGTGGGCGCGGCGTTGTCTTTTCAGCCAAATTCATCCGAGGCACACTGTGATGCATGCGAAGACTGAACGCATGACACCACAACAAAATCAGGAGACCTCAATGCGTCTTAGCAAGAAGAAACAGCAGCTGCTCCAGCGCTCGGCTGCCGCCCTGCTCGTCCTGTCCGGCGGTGCCGCCGGCGCCGCGCACGCCCAGGACACGGGTGCCGCCAGCGGTGCCGCCGGCAGTGTCGTCACTGCACCGGAAGGCACGATCGAGAAAGTCGTCGTCACCGCGCGCCGGCGCGAGGAAACGCTGCAGGATGTCCCGGTGTCCGTTACTGCGTTCAGCGCCGACCAGCTGTCGAAGCAGGCCGTCCCCGACGTCGTCGCCCTGGCGACGGCGCTGCCGAACACCACCCTGAAGGCGTCGCGCGCCACCAACTCGACGCTGACCGCGTTCATCCGCGGCGTGGGCCAGGCCGACCCGCTGGCCGGCTTCGAATCCGGCGTCGGCATCTACCTGGACGACGTCTATCTCGCCCGTCCGCAAGGCGCCGTGGCCGACATCTACGACGTCGAGCGCATCGAGGTGCTGCGCGGCCCGCAGGGCACGCTGTACGGCCGCAACACCATCGGCGGCGCCGTCAAGTACGTCACCCGCAAGCTGGCCCCGCAGACGGACGTGCGCCTGCGCGGCACCCTGGGCAACTACCAGGAGCGCGACGCGGTCATCACGGCCAGCACGCCCGTCAACGAGCAGCTGCGCGTGGGCGGCACGGTCGCGCGCTTCAAGCACGGCGGCTACGGCACGAACCTGTTCGACGGCTCGCCGAACTACGACAAGGACCTGAAAGCCGCGCGCCTGTCGGCCGAATGGACGCCGACGCCCGACCTGTTCATCCGCCTCGCCGGCGACATCACGCAGGACGACTCGCATCCGAAGAACGGCCACCGCCTCATCGTCGGCCGCACGAGCGGCGCGCCGATCCTGTCGAACGTGTACGACACGAATGCGGAGATGCTGACGGCCCTCGGCCACAAGCAGTCGGTGCGCCAGCACGGCGTCGCCGCCACCGTCGAGTGGAACGTGTCGCCCGAGCTGACGTTCAAGTCGATCACCGCGCAGCGCCAGGATAAATCGTGGGCGCCGATCGACTTCGATTCCCTGCCCGTCGTCGACATGGAAGTGCCGGCGCTGTACACGAACCGCCAGTTCAGCCAGGAATTCAACCTGACCTACACGGGTCCGAAGATCCAGGGCGTGGCCGGCGTCTACTACATCGACGCGAACGCGTACAACAAGTTCGACACGATCCTCGCCGGCGCCGTCCCGACCAGCACCTTCACGAGCGGCAGCATCGACACGAAGGCCTGGGCCGCATACGCCGACGGCAGCTACAACCTGACCGACGCGCTGCAGCTGTCGCTGGGCGGCCGCTACACGGTGGACAAGCGCGACGCCGACATCTACCGCCAGATCTACCTGGGCATGAAAGGCACGCCGGAGATGGGCAACCCGGGCGCGATCCTGTTCCGCACCGACACCGACCTGCGCGACCTGTCGCGCGAGGACAAGAAGTTCACGCCGCGCATCGCCCTGGGCTGGAAGGCGACGCCGTCGCAGAACGTGTACGCGTCGTATTCGAAGGGTTTCAAGGGCGGCGGCTTCGATCCGCGCACGAACGTGGTCGGCACGAAGATCTCGCTGGCGCAGGCCCGCGCCGGCTACAAGCCCGAGACGATCGGCACCTATGAGCTGGGCCTGAAATCCTCGTTCAACGGCGGCCGCATCACGACCAACACGGCCGTGTTCTACAGCGACTACAAGGACGTGCAGATCCCGGGCTCGGTGGCCATCGACACGAACGGCGACGGCAAGGACGACAGCTTCGCGGGCCTCACGACCAACGCCGGCAAGGCCAAGATCAAGGGCTTCGAATTCGAGGCCGTGGCCCACCTGACGAAGGAATTCTCGCTGTCCGGCATGTACAGCTACATCGACGCCAAGTACAACGAGTACATCGTGGCGGGCGTGAACGTGGCCGACCAGCGCCACTTCCAGAACACGCCGCGCAACTCGGCGAACCTGCGCGCCACCTACGAGGTGCCGATGCCGCTGGCGGGCTACAACGGCCGCCTGTCGCTGATCGGCAGCGCGTCGTACCGCGGCCAGACGTACCAGTTCGAGACGCCGTCCGTGATCGACCAGGACGCGTACAAGCTGTACGACGCCAGCATCGTCTGGACCCGCGCCGACGGCAAGATCCGCGCCGGCCTGCACGGCAAGAACCTGTCGGACGTGCACTACAAGACGGCGGGCTATCTGTTCCCGACCCTGGGCAACGAAGGCACGCTGACGGCCTTCTACGGTGCGCCGCGCACCGTGCAGGGAACGATCGAGTATCGCTTCTGACTCGCCCCACCGCGTGGCCGGCCCGCCCGGCCACGCGCCCCACACCGGCATCCGCCGCACCACCGGACATCGAACGACAGGATATCGCCAGCGTGGCCAACTACACCTCCATCCGCTATACGAGCAACGACGGCCTCGCGCTGCATGCGCGGGACTACGCGGCGGCCGGCGCACCGGCGGCGGACGCCGACCAAGTCCGCCTGCCCGTGATCTGCATCCACGGGCTGACGCGCAATGCGTCCGACTTCGACGAGTTCGCACCGATCGTCGCGCGCCAGGGCCGGCGCGTGCTGGCGCTCGACATGCGCGGCCGCGGCGAGTCGCAGCGCGATCCGAATCCCGACAACTACACGCCGAGCGTGTACGCCGGGGACGTCGCCCGGTTCATGGCGAACCTGCACATCCCGCGCGCCGTGTTCGTCGGCACGTCAATGGGCGGCCTGATCACGATGACCCTGGCCGCGAAGCACATCGACCTGATCGCCGCCGCCGTGATCAACGACATCGGCCCCGTGATCTCGGAAAAAGGCCTGGCACGCATCGCCGGCTACGCGGGCCGGACGGCTACGTTGGATTCGTGGGCCGCCGCCGCCGGCTACGTCCGCGCCATCAACGCGTGCGCCTTCCCGGACAACGTCGATGCCGACTGGGACAAATGGGCGCGCCGCGCCTTCGCCCCGGACGCCGCCGGCCGGCTGGCGCCACGCTACGACCCGAATATTGCGATCGCGCTGCAAACCGGTAAACTCAGGCCGACGTCGCTGCCGCTGCGGATGGCGTTCCGCAAGCTCGCGCAGGAACGCCCCGTATTGCTCGTGCGCGGTACGCTGTCGGACCTGCTCGAAGAACGCCAGACTGCATGGATGCGGCGCGCGGCGCCGACGATGACCTGCGTCGAAGTCCCGAACGTTGGCCATGCGCCGATGCTGACGGAACCCGTCGCACTCGATGCGATCCTGCATTTCCTGGCCCAAGTACCCTAAAAAGTAGGGTGGGCACCTCGTGCCCACCATCTCAAGGAGACGAGATGAAATACGTAAAACCCCTGCCCTTCGCCCTGTTCGCCGCCTTCGCCATGACGGCGACCGCTTCCGCCCTCGCCGCCCCCGACCTGAAAGTCGCCCTCATCGCCGGCAAGACGGGCCAGCTGGAATCGTATGCCAGGGAAACGGAGACCGGCTTCATGCTGGGCCTCGAATACCTCACGGGCGGCAAGATGGAAATCAACGGCCGCAAGCTGAAGGTGATCGTCAAGGACGACCAGGGTAAGCCCGATCTCTCGCGCACGCTGCTGGCGGAAGCCTATGGCGACGACAAGGCCGACATCGCCGTCGGCACGACGTCGTCCGGCGCCGCGCTCGCGATGCTGCCCGTCGCGAAGGAATACAAAAAGGTGCTGATCGTCGAGCCGGCCGTGGCCGACGAGATCACGGGCGCCAAGTGGAACAAGTACATCTTCCGCACCGCGCGCAATTCGATGCAGGATGCGCTGGCCGCCGCGTCGACGCTGAAGAACGGCAGCGTCGCATTCCTCGCGCAGGATTACGCGTTCGGCCGCGACGCCATCAAGGCCGGCAAGGAAGCACTGGCCGCCACGGGCAGCAAGGCGAACGTCGTGCACGAGGAATATGCGCCGGCCGCCGCGACGGACTTCACCGCGCCCACGCAGCGCCTGTTCGACGCGCTGAAGGACAAGCCGCAGCCACGCGTACTGGCGATCGTCTGGGCCGGCCCGAACCCGATGAACAAGATCGCGGACATGAAGCCGGAACGCTACGGCATCTCGCTCGCCCCGGGCGGCAACATCCTGCCCGTGATGAAGACGTGGAAGGCGTACGCCGGCACGGAAGGCACGATCAATTACTACTACGGCTTCCCGAAGAACAAGATGAACGACTGGCTCGTGGCCGAGCACACGAAGCGCTACAAGGTGCCGCCCGACATGTTCACGGCAGGCGGCATGGCGGCGGCAGCGGCCGTCGTCGCGGCGCTGCAGAAAGTCCCGTCCGGGAACGGCGACCAGATGGCGGCGGCGATGGAAGGCATGTCGTTCGAGACGCCGAAGGGCACGATGACCTTCCGCAAGGAAGACCACCAGGCGCTGCAGCCAATGTACCACTTCCGCATCAAGAAGGACCAGAAGAACGAATGGGACTTGCTGGAACTGGTGCGCGAAATCCCGGCCAGCGAGCTGCCGCTGCCCGTGCGGAACAAACGCTGACATGGCCGCGCCTTCGCTCGCCACGCGCGATTTGACCATCCGCTTCGGCGGCCACGTGGCCGTCAACGCGGTGACGGCCGAGTTTTATCCGGGCACGCTGACCGTGATCGTGGGCCCGAACGGCGCCGGCAAGACGACGTACTTCAACCTGGTCTCGGGCCAGTTGCCCGCGACGTCCGGCAGCGTGTTCGTGGGTGGCCAGGACGTCACGCGGCTTGGGCCCGCGCGCCGCACGCGCCTGGGCGTCGGGCGCGCGTTCCAGCTGACGAACCTGTTCCCGCATTTGACGGTGCTGGAAAATGTGCGGCTCGCGGTGCAAAGCCGCGCCGGCATCGGCATGAGCATGCTGTCGCTGTGGTTCGGCCACAAGGAAGTCATCCAGCGCGCCGAACACTACCTCGAGCGCGTGTCGATGAGCGGCAAGCGCACCTCTCTCGTCGGCACGCTGTCGCACGGCGACCAGCGCAAGCTGGAGGTGGCGATCCTGCTCGCGCTGGAACCGTCCATCCTGATGTTCGACGAACCCACGGCCGGCATGAGCGTGGACGAGGTGCCGGTCGTGCTCGACCTGATCCACCAGGTCAAGGCCGAGCGCAACCGGACCGTCCTGCTCGTCGAACACAAGATGGACGTCGTGCGTGCACTCGCGGACCGCATCGTCGTGCTGCACAACGGCACCCTGGTGGCGGATGGCCAGCCGGCCGAGGTGATGCAATCGAAAATCGTGCAGGAGGCCTATCTTGGCACCCCCGAACCCGCATGACACGCTGAGAACGAAACTGCCCATGACCGAACCCATCCTCACGCTGTCCGGCGTCCACACCCACATCGGCCAGTACCACATCCTGCAGGGCGTCGACCTCGTCGTCCCGCGCGGCGGCCTGGCCGTGCTGCTGGGCCGCAACGGCGCCGGCAAGACGACGACCTTGCGCACCATCATGGGCCTGTGGAAGGCCAGCCGCGGGACGATCACGTTCGACGGCCGCGACATCACGAAGCTGTCCACGCCCGACATCGCCCGCGCCGGCATCGCCTACGTCCCCGAAAGCATGGCCGTGTTTTCCGAACTGACGGTGCGCGAGAACCTGTATCTCGCCGCGCGCAACGGCCCGCTGGACGCGGCACGCGTGGACTGGATCTGCGGCTTCTTCCCCGCGCTGAAGAAATTCTGGAACTACCCGGCGGGCAATCTGTCGGGCGGCCAGAAGCAGATGGTGGCCATCGCCCGGGCCATCGTCGAGCCGAAGAAGCTCCTGCTCGTGGACGAGCCGACCAAGGGCCTCGCACCCGCGATCGTGCAAAGCCTGATGGCGGCGTTCCGCGACCTCAAGGACACGAGCACGACCATCCTGCTCGTCGAACAGAATTTCAACTTCGTGCGCACCTTGGGCGACAGCGTGAGCGTGATGGACGACGGCCGTGTTGTCCACGCGGGCCTGATGCACGACCTGGCGCACGATGACGCCCTGCAGCAGCGCCTGCTGGGCCTGTCGCTCGACTCCCACCAATAGGACAACGATGAGTGCAACCTTACCTATTGCGCAGCAGGCGGACGCCCCGCTGCCGGCGGCACGGCGCGACCTCGCCCCGCTGCTGCTCGTGCCGGCCGTCGTGCTGGCGGCGCTGCCCTGCATGAGCCTGCCGACCTGGGTCACCCTGACGGTGGCCGGGCTCGCGATGGGCATGATGATCTTCATCATGGCCAGCGGCCTCACGCTGGTGTTCGGCCTGATGAGCGTGCTGAACTTCGGCCATGGCGCCTTCGTCTCCGTCGGCGCATTCACCGCGACGTTCGTGCTGCTGCCGATGCGCGGCTGGCTCGAGATGGATTCACTGCTCGCCAACCTCGGCGTGCTGGGCCTCGCGGTCCTCCTCGCGATGGTCGTGACGGCGCTGCTCGGCTGGGCGTTCGAACGGGTCGTCATCATGCCCGTCTACGGCCAGCATCTGAAACAGATCCTGATCACGATGGGCGGCATGATCGTGTCCGAACAACTCATCAACGTGATCTGGGGGTCCGAACAGATCGCCCTGCCGCTGCCGGCCGCGTTGCGCGGCGCCGTGTTCCTGGGCGAGGCGGCCATCGAGAAATACCGGCTGCTGGCGGTCGTCGTCGGCCTCGTCGTGTTCGCCGCGATGTTCGTCACCCTGAACCGCACCAGGATCGGCCTCCTGATCCGCGCCGGCGTCGAGAACGGCGAGATGGTCGAGGCGCTGGGCTACCGCATCCGCCGCCTGTTCGTGGGCGTGTTCGCGGCCGGCTCCGCGCTGGCGGGCCTCGGCGGCGTCATGTGGGGCCTGTACAAGGAAACGCTCGTGGCGCACATGGGCAGCGAGATCATGGTGCTGACGTTCATCGTCATCATCATCGGCGGCCTGGGGTCCGTCGGCGGCTGCTTCATCGGCTCCCTGCTGATCGCGCTCGTCGCCAACTACGCCGGCTTCCTCGCGCCGAAGGTGGCGCTCGTCTCGAACATCGTGCTGATGATCGCCGTCCTCCTGTGGCGCCCGGCCGGCCTGTACTCGAAAGGACGTCATTGACATGCTGACCCGGCTTCTCTCCGGCGACCTGCCGCGCAGCCGCGCGCTGACCGCCCTCCTCGTCGTCATCCTGCTCGGCCTGCTGTTCGCGCCGTTCCTCTTTTCCGGCGCGCGCCCGCTGAACACGGCGGCCACGATCTGCGTCTACATCGTGCTCGTGGCGTCGTACGACCTGCTGCTCGGCTATACCGGCATCGTCTCGTTCGCCCACACGATGTTCTACGGCATCGGCGCGTACGGCGTCGGCATCGCGCTGGCCAGCGTGGACGAGCCGACGTGGGGCGCCATCGTCACGGGCATCGTCGCCGCGCTCGCGCTGACCGTGGTCCTTGCGTTCGTCATCGGACTGTTCGCCCTGCGCGTGCGCGCCATCTTCTACGCGATGATCACGCTGGCCGTCGCGTCGTCGTTCTCCGTGCTCGCGTCGCAGCTGTCCGACTTCACGGGCGGCGAGGACGGCCGCACGTTCAGCGTGCCGGAAGTCCTGTCGCCGGGCTTCACGCTGATGGAGAACGACCTGTTCGGGCGCAGCGTCGACGGCAAGCTGGTCACCTATTACGTCGTGTTCGCGGGCTGCCTCGTGCTGTTCCTGTTCCTGCTGCGGCTCGTGAACTCGCCGTTCGGCCGCGTGCTGCAGGCGATCCGCGAGAACGAGTTCCGCGCGGAGGCGCTCGGCTACCGCACCGTCGTCTACCGCATCTGGGCCAACGTGCTGGGCGCGGTCGTGGCCGCGCTGGCCGGCGCGCTGATGGCCCTGTGGCTGCGCTACGTGGGGCCCAAGACGAGCCTCGGCTTCGAAGTGATGACGGACATCCTGCTCATCGTCGTCATCGGCGGCATGGGCACGATGTATGGCGCGGTCGTGGGCGCCACGCTGTTCATCCTCGCGCAGAACTATCTCAAGACCCTGATGGGCCAGGCCTCCGGGATGCTGTCCGGTGCCCCGCTGCTGGCCGCCGCGCTGCATCCGGACCGCTGGATGCTGTGGCTCGGCATGCTGTTCATCCTCTCCATCTACTTCTTCCCGATCGGCATCGTCGGCAAGCTGCGGATGCGCCGTCGCGCACGCTGAATCACACTACGTCGGTGGGCACGGGATGCCCACCGACTACGGTCGCAATAGCGTGGAGTCGGCTCCCCGTTCCCACGATGCAGCTCCGAAGTCCCTCCACACACCACCGCCCGGACCGCGTATCGGTACCTCCGTTTTGTCCAGGCTGTTCGTTAGCTTAAAATCAAGGATCGTTATCATCCGACTCATAAGATGGGCCCATTCATATTTCATGAAAGGGCTTCCATGAAACCCGTAAAAGCCTTGTTCGCGACAGCCGCGCTGTCGCTGGCCGCGTTGGGCGCGACGACCGCGCGGGCGGCCGGGGTCGAAGTGCTCAACGAAGGATTCGACGACGTGGCGGGCCTCGCCGGATGGGCCCAGGTGAACCACAGCGTGCCGGCCGGCAGCGCGTGGTTCCAGGGCAACCCGGCGCTGTTCCCGGCCCAGTCCGGCGCGCCCGACGCCTATGCGGCCGCCAACTTCCTCAGCGCCGCGAACGGCAGCGGCAGCGTCGACAACTGGCTGATCACGCCGGTGCTCGACCTGTCCGGCACCACGGTGCTGAGCTTTTACACGCGGCACGATGCCCTGCCCGGCTTCAACGACCTGCTCGAAGTGCGTTACGCGGCGGGCACGGGCACCGACATGGCCGACTTCACGACGCTGCTGACGACGATCGGCGGCACGGCCGGCTACCCGACGGACTGGCAGCAGTTCACGGCGACCATCACGAACAGCGGCAACGGCCGCTTCGCATTCCGCTACCTGGGACCGGCCGATACCCTGAACTATATCGGCCTCGATACGGTCTCGGTAGTGACGGCGGTGCCGGAGCCCGTGCACTGGATGATGCTGGCGCTGGGCCTGGGCATGATCACCCTGCTGCGCCGCCAGTCACGCCTTTGAACCGGAGGAAGCCATGTCCAAGGAAAAACTGCTCACCATCGGCACGCTGGCCGCCCTGTGCGTGCTGGCGGCCTTTTCGATGCACGCCAGGGCCGCGGGCCAGGAGGGCATGGTCGTCGTGCGCGATCCGCAGACCGGCCAGTTGCGCGCGCCGACGGCCGACGAGCTGAAGGAACTGCGCGCCAGGGCACCGGCCAACGCCGGCCTCGCCGCACCCCGCGCGCAAGGTACGATGAGCCGCCGCGACGGCTCGCGCGGCGTGCGCCTCGGCGAGAAAAGCATGGTCTACGAAGTCGTCACGCGCGGTCCCGACGGCAAGCTGACGAGCGAATGCGTGCAGGGCCAGACACTGGACCACAACCCGGACCACATCCACGGGGAGCCGAAGCATGAAAGCCGTTGAATCGTCGCGCCTGCAACGGGCCCTTGGCGCCCTCGCCGGCATCGCTGCCGCCTGTGCATTCACCTTCGGCGCGGCCGCCCCGGCCCAGGCCGCGGCCACCATCGTGATCGTCAACCTGAACGCGCCCGGCGTCGGATTCAACGACGCCACCCCGGTCGCGCCCGTCGGCGGCAATACCGGCACGACGCTTGGCGAGCAGCGCCTGAACGCATTCCGGCGCGCGGCCGACATCTGGGGCGCGACGCTCACGAGCAGCGTGCCGATCCGCATCGGCGCGTCGTTCGAGCCGCTGTCGTGCACGGCCACGAGTGCCGTCCTCGGCGCGGCCGGCGCCAACGAGGTCTGGTCCGACTTCCCCGGCGCGCCGCGCACGTCGACGTGGTATCCGAGCGCCCTGGCCAGCAAGCTGGCGGGCCAGGACGTTGCGACGCCGGGCGAGCCGCACATCATCGCCCGCTTCAACTCGCGCCTCGGGCTGTTCCCCGACTGCCTGCCCGGCTCCGGCTTCTACCTCGGCCTCGACGACCAGTTCGGCAGCCAGATCGACCTCGTCACGGTGCTGCTGCACGAATTCGCGCACGGCCTCGGCTTCCAGACGTTCACCGACGACGAGACGGGCGCCGAGATCCAGGGCATCCCGTCGATCTGGGATTACTACCTGCTGAACAACCGCACGGGCAAGCTGTGGGTGGAAATGACGGACGCCGAACGCGCCGCGTCGGCCGTGTCGTGGCGCGGGCTGTCCTGGAACGGGCCCATCGTGACGGCGGCCGTGCCGCAGGTGCTGGACCCGGTCTCGAACCTGGCCGTCAGCGGCGCCGCCGCCGGCACCGCCGCGGGCAACTATGCAGTGGGCGATGCGTCGTTCGGCCCGCCGCTGTCCAATCCGCCCGTCGCCGGCCAGCTGATGCCCGTCGTCGACCAGCCCACCGGCACGGGCCTCGCCTGCGATCCGCTGAATGCGGTGAACCGCCTCGCCGTGCGCGGCAACATCGCCCTCGTGGACCGCGGCACGTGCGACTTCGTCACCAAGGCGCGCAACGTGCAGGCGGCGGGTGCGCTGGGCATGGTCGTGGCGGACAACCAGCCGGGCGACGTCGGCGGCATGAGCGGCAACGACGCCAGCATCACGATCCCGTCCGTGCGCATCACGCAGGCCGACGGCATCCGGCTGAAGGCAGCGCTGGAGCGCCGCTCGCGCACGCAATCGGGCGTCGTGGCCGGCCTGGGGCTCGACACGACGCGCCTGGCCGGCACGGACGGCGCGGGCCGCATCCTGATGTACACGCCGACCACGTACTCGCCGGGCTCGACCGTGTCGCACTACACGACGGAGGCCAAGCCGAACCAGTTGATGGAACCGGCGATCAACACCGACCTGACGCACGAAGTGACGCCACCGCGCGACCTGACCTACCCGCTGCTGCGCGACATCGGGTGGTGACGTAAACGACAAAGGGCCGCTCACCCCGGGGTGGCGGCCCTTGCATCCGGAGGGGCGGGAGTTATGCGCCCTTCGACTCGTGGTTCTTCACGCCGGCAAGGATCTCTTCCTTGGCCGCGTCCGGGCCTTCCCAGCCTTCGACCTTGACCCACTTGCCCTTTTCCAGGTCCTTGTAGTGCTCGAAGAAGTGCTGGATCTGGCGCAGGGTCAGTTCCTGGACGTCTTCGACCTTTTGCAGGTGCGCGTAGACCGGCAGGATTTTTTCGACCGGCACGGCCAGGATCTTCGAGTCGCCGCCGGCTTCGTCCGTCATCTTCAGCACGCCCAGTGCGCGGCAACGCACGACGACGCCCGGGATCAGCGCGAATGGGGTGATGACCAGCACGTCGCACGGGTCGCCGTCGTCGGCGATCGTGTTCGGGATGTAGCCGTAGTTGCACGGGTAATGCATGGCGGTACCCATGAAGCGGTCGACGAAGATCGCGCCGGATTCCTTGTCCACTTCGTACTTGATCGGGTCGGCGTTCATCGGGATTTCGATGACGACGTTGAAGTCGTTCGGCACATCGCGGCCGGCGTTGACGTTATTCAGGCTCATGGATAGTCCTTGGTTGCTGGGGAAACAATAAAAGGTCGATTATAACGAATCGCCTTGGGCTTGTGCGCCGCACAAGGTTGCGTAAGCACCGAAATGCCCGCCGCAACAGGCAGTCTGTTGGTCCGCCCCCCACACACGGCAGCACAGTGTTGGCGGGGTCCCGACCCGGCAGGCCTCTTTTGCCACGGGAATCCCCCGATCGCGGGATGGCACGCCTCCTGCTGGATGGTCGTCGGCGGGCAGCCGCCCGCGTCACCAACCCGAGGGGAACAGCATGAACATCCAGAAACACATGGAAGCCATCTTCATCGCGACGCTGGCCATCGCCGGCGCCGGATCGATCGTCATCGACCGCCTCCCGGATGCCCGGGCAACGCCGGCCGTCCCGGTCGCGAACAGCATCGGCACGCCGGGCCACATGGCCGTGATCATCGTGCGCGGCAAGCGCGACGCACACCGCGCGTGACGGTCACAGCACCGTCGCCAGCGCGCACAACCGGTAATGCCTGTCGGCCTCTTCGCGCTGGCCCAGCGCCTCGTGCAGCTGCGCCAGTTTCAGGTGGGCTTCGCGCACCATGTGCGGCTCGGTGGCGTCGGACAGCGCCTGCTCCAGGTAGCGCTGGGCCTTGCCCCACAGTTTCTGGCGCAGGCACAGGGAACCCAGCGTCAGTTCCAGTTCCGGATCGTTCGGATGGGCGCGCAGCCAGGTTTCGCAATTTTCGATCTGCGCCAGCAGCGTGGCCGAACCTTCCGGACCGGCCGCCTCGCGGTAGGCGCGCACGACGCGCTCGTCCCAGCCGGCTTTCAGGGCATCCTCGACGATGCCGCGGGCGTCGTCGTGCAGGCCGCGCGCATTCAGGGCAGCCGCGGCACGCGCCGCGATGGTCGGTTTCACCCGGTCGCCGGCGGGGACGCCGGCCCACACGCGGCGGATCGATTCGGCGTCGTGGCCGCCTTCGGACAGCAGCGCGTCGTAGGCCAATTCGCGCAGGCGCGCGGACAGCGCGGGGTGCAAGGCGTTGCGCTTGTCGAGGATGCGCACCAGACGCAGCACCTCGGGCCAGTTGCGCGCCTGCTGGTTGGCCTTCATGGCCCATTGCAGCGCGTGGATATGGCGCTGGCCGCTGGCGTTCAGTTCGGCGACGGCTTCCAGCGCGCCTTCCGGCTTGTGGTCGTCGACGAGCAGTTCCGTGACCGTCATCAGGCGCGCCGTCTTGAGGGACTGGTCGTGCACGATGCCCGCGAGCCAGGCATCGCGGCGCGCCGGTTCGCGCATGCGGTGCGCGGCGCGGGCGCCGATCAGCGCGGCGAGGCCGGCGTTCTCGGGTAGGTCGGCGGCGCGCATGGCGGCCT
The DNA here is from genome assembly GCF_052056005.1 of Massilia sp. GER05. Taxonomy (NCBI): domain Bacteria; kingdom Pseudomonadati; phylum Pseudomonadota; class Betaproteobacteria; order Burkholderiales; family Oxalobacteraceae; genus Massilia; species Massilia sp. GER05. Next base: position 5,907,495 of record NZ_CP178858.1, read on the forward strand.
TCTCGGCATGGCCGAAGCGGCCTTCGAACAAGGCTTTCAACGCTTCGCGCAGACCGCGATTCGCTTCGCGTTCACGCTTGCGGTAGCGGTACTGGGCCACGCGCTCGGGCATGCCCAGCGTGGCACGCACGGCGCGGACGAGGCCGTACAGCACGAGGAACAGCAGGAACGCCAGCACGACGAACAGGTTCAGCGACAAGTCGATCCGGTGCGGCGGATAGAAAAAGACGACGTTGCCGGGATTGAAGCGCGCGGTCACGGCGATGCCGATCGCCGCAGCCATCAAGGCGACTAACCAGAGTAATAAACGCATCGTTCAGGCCCCGCGCTTCACGGCTTCGATTTGTAATTGCGCACGGCGTTCAGGCTCTCCGACAAGTCGGGCACGTCGATGGTGACGTTGTTGGCCTGCACCTGGCGCAGCAGGGCCTGCGCGGCCTGCGTCGAGCGTGCCTTCGTGTCGAAGTACTTCACGAGCTGCTGCTGTGCGGTATTGATGTCGTCGCGGAACGTGCCTTCGTTGCGCGACAGCAGCGCCAGGCGCGCGTTCAGCAGGCGCAACTTGAGGTTCTCGCGCACGAAATACGATTCGCTCGGCGACAGCATCAGCGCATCCGGATTGTCGACCGTACGCACGCGGATCAATTGCCGGATGTCGTCCCACATCTCGTGGCTCCAGTTGCGCCACGTCTCGACGGCGCGCTGGGCCAGCGTCCGCTCGGCCGGCGCCGCCGTTTTCCCGGCGGCGGGCGCGTTGACGCGCGACGGCGCGATCGGCTCGGCCGGCTTTTCGTCGGACAGCAGCGGCAGATTGTCGATCTGCGAGATGACGTTGTCGAGGCGCAGCGCCATGCCGGGCTGGTCGACGGACGGCAGCGCCTTCAGTTTCTCGATGTCACGCGCAATGGCGCGGCGGATCGTGATGAATTGCGGCTTGTCGGAGCGCGACAGGGACCGGTCGGCGTTCTGCAGCGCGATCAGCGCGCCCTGCACGTTGCCGGCCAGCTGCAGCTGCTGGCTCGCGGTGGACAGCACCTGCTCGATCTCGGACAGCGCCCATTCGTCGCGGTTCTTCGAGATGTCCTGGTACATCTGCTCGAGCGCGGCCTGCTGGCTCTGCGCCTCGGTCTGGCGGTTTTCCAGCACGCCGACCTTCACCTGCAATTCCTTGGCCGTCTCCTGGATCTCGCGCACGGTCTGCGCCGTCTCGGCGTTCGAGGCATTGTCCTTTTGCAGCGTGCGCGCGACATCCTCGCGCAGCTTGTTGAAACGGCTGTGCGTGGAATATGTCTGGAGGGCAAGCAGAATGGCCAGGGCGAGGATCGCGACGTTCTGCGGCTTCTGCAGCAACCCGCCGACGCGGCCCCCCTCGGGGACGCGGGGCTCGCCCGGGCCCATCGGCGCCGGCGTCACATAGCTTTCCGGCGGAACGACCGGACCGCCCATGTTTGGTTTTTCTGGATTGTTGGGCAATTCGTTCATGCTCGTGATTGTAACGCGGCAAGCAGCCGCTCGTCGCCCGACCCCGTGAGCGTCACAGTGGCGAAACCGAGTGCGGAGGCCGTTTCCGCGATGCGGGCATGCGGAACGATCAGGTGCTGCCGTTGCAAATTTGCCACACTTATTCCACCGTCAAGCTGCTCGACGAGGGCCGCCAGCCCGCGCAGGGCTTCCGAGCTCGTGATTATCCAGTCGTTCGGGCCGGCCAGCAAGGCACGCAGCGACGCGGCCAGGTCCGGCGTCAGCACGGGAACGGCACGGCGGTAGGCGGCAACGGTCTCGACCTCGATGCCGGCCGCGCGCAACGCATCCGGCAACACTTCGCGCCCCGTCTCGCCGCGCACGACGAGCACCTTGCGGCCCGCCAGCGCGGCCAGGTCGAGCGCCTGCAGCAGGTGTTCGGAATCGCTGCGGGCCGGGTCGAGCGGCACATGGACGCGGTAACCGTCGCCGGCGATGCCGTGGCGGGCCAGCGCGGCCCGGCTGCCCTCGCCCACGACGGCGAGCGCCACCTCGGCCGGCCACGCCTCGAGATGGGCGAACGCGGCGTCGACGGCGTTGGGGGACACGAACGCGACCAGCGCATACTCGCGCAGGCGGGCGAGCGCGGCGCGCAGCGGGGTGGCATCAAGCAGCGGAGAAATTTCCAGCAATGGCAAGATGAACGGTGTGCGGCCGAGCGCCGCCACCGCGCGGGCCAGCGGCTCGGCCTGCTGGCGCGGACGGGTGATGACGACCGCGTCAGGCATCGCCCGCGGCGGTCGCCTTGCATTCGGCGAGGATCCCGGCGGCGTCCTGCGCGGCCAGCTTCTGCGCCACCTGCTCGCCCACGGCTTCCGGCAACGCGGCCGGGCCGCTGGCGTCCGCGAACGCGCTGCGGCGGCCGTCCGGCGTGGCGACCATGGCGCGCAGGTGCAGGGTATCGCCGTCGACGGTCGCGTGCGCCGCCAGCGGAATCTGACAGCTTCCGCCGAACACTTGTGACACTTTGCGTTCGGCCTGCACGGCCTGCGCCGTCTGCGTGTGGTTCAGCGGCGCCAGCAGTGCGCGGACGTCGAAACCGGCGGCATTGCCCGACAGGATCTCGATCGCCATCGCGCCCTGGCCGGCGGCCGGCAGGCTGTCTTCCGGCTCGAGGTAGGCACGGATGCGGCGCGTGAGGCCCAGGCGCTTGAGGCCGGCGGCGGCGAGGATGATCGCGGCGTAGTCGCCACGGTCGAGCTTGCCCAGACGCGTGTCGAGGTTGCCGCGCAGCGGCTTGATCACGAGCTGCGGATAGCGCGCGGCGATCAGGGCCTGGCGGCGCAGGCTGCTCGTGCCGACGATGCTGCCGGCCGGCAACGCGGCCAGGCTGTCGACATCGTTGGAGACGAAAGCGTCGCGCGGGTCTTCGCGTTCGAGGATGGCGGCCAATTCAAAGCCTTCCGGCAATTCCATCGGCACGTCCTTGAGGGAGTGCACGGCCAGGTGGGCACGGCCGTCGGCCATCGCCACTTCGAGCTCTTTCACGAACAAACCCTTGCCGCCGACCTTCGACAGCGTCTTGTCGAGAATCTGGTCGCCGCGCGTGGTCATGCCGAGAATGTCGATTTGGCACTGCGGATATAATGCTGCGAGGCGGTCGCGCACATGCGTGGCCTGCCACATGGCCAGGCGGCTTTCGCGCGATGCGATAATCAGTTGCGCGGGAACGTGCTGCGTCGTGTCGTTGGAGTTCAAAACGGTTTCTTTCACTGTCGTTGCGCCCGGATCGGGCAGCGCCGGTTAAGCCCATACCTGAGATCACAAATTCTAGCATGGGCCTACCCGCAGGCCATGGCAAACCGCCAGCGCGCCCCGCAGGACCTTTGGTAATACCGATTCGTTGTATCTGCAGTTTCAACAATTCAACCATGGTCGATATGGACAATCCCGCTGCACTCTCTCCCCAACCGCCCGGCAACGTCGACAAGGACGCGCCGCTGAAAGAAGACATCCGCCTGCTCGGCCGCCTCCTCGGCGACGTGCTGCGCGACCAGGAAGGCGAAGCCGTGTTCGACGTCGTCGAGACGATTCGCCAGACCGCCGTGCGCTTCCGTCGCGAAGACGACGAGCAAGCCGGCACCGAACTCAAGACGCTGCTGGCGAAACTGTCGCGCGAAGAGACGAACTCCGTCGTACGCGCCTTCTCGTACTTCTCGCACCTGGCCAACATCGCGGAAGACCAGCACCACATCCGCCGCCGCCGCGCCCACCTGCTGGCCGGTTCGAAGCCGCAACCGTCCAGCGTCGCCTACGCCCTCACCCGGTTGAAGGACGCCGGCGTCGCGCAGAGTGCGGTGGAGGCTTTTCTCCGCGAGGCCCTGATCGCGCCCGTGCTGACGGCGCACCCGACCGAAGTCCAGCGCAAGTCGACGCTCGACGCCGAACACGACATCGCCCGCCTGCTGGCCGAGCGCGACCTGCCGCTGACGCCGAAGGAACGCGCGCGCAACCTGCAACTGCTGCAGGCCCGCATCGCGACGTTGTGGCAGACCCGCATGCTGCGCTACGAAAAACTGACGGTGGCGGACGAGATCGAGAACGCCCTGTCCTACTACCGGACGACATTCCTGCGCGAGCTGCCGGCCGTGTACGACGACGTCGAGGAAGAGATCGCGGCGCAGTACGGCATGGCGGCCGCCGGCCTGGACGACGCGGCCTACATGCAGATGGGCAGCTGGATCGGCGGCGACCGCGACGGCAACCCGAACGTCAACGCCGCGACGATGCAGCGCGCGCTCGTGCGCCACTCGACGACCATCTTCGATTTCTATCTCGACGAAGTGCACGCGCTGGGCGCGGAGCTGTCGCCGTCCACGCTGCTCGTGTCCGCGAGCCCCGCGCTGCTGGCGCTGGCCGATGCGTCGCCCGACCACTCCCCGCACCGCAGCGACGAGCCGTACCGCCGCGCGCTGATCGGCGTCTACGCCCGCCTCGCGTCGACGGCGCGCGAACTGGGCGCCACCAACATCCTGCGCAAGGAAGTGGGCCATGCGGACGCGTACCGCGACGCATCCGAATTCCGCGCCGAGCTGCAGGTGCTCGTCGATTCGCTGAACGAAAACCACGGCGCGATCCTCGCGGTGCCGCGCCTGAACGGCCTCGTACGCGCCGCGCGCATCTTCGGCTTCCACCTCGCCTCGCTCGACATGCGCCAGAGCTCCGACGTGCACGAGAAAGTGCTGGCCGAGCTGTTCGCGCGCGCGGGCGTGGAAAGCGATTACGCCACGCTGTCCGAGGACGCGAAAGTCAGACTGCTGCTGGACGAACTGGCGCAGCCGCGCCTGCTGTACACGCCGTACGAAAGCTATTCGGACATCACGAATTCCGAACTGCAGATCCTGCGCACGGCGCGCGAGATCCGCAAGCGCTACGGCACGCGCGCGATCCGCAACTACATCATCTCGCACACGGAAGAAGTGTCCGACCTGCTGGAAGTCCTGCTGCTGCAAAAGGAAACGGGGCTCTTCCGCCCCAGCGAGAAGCAGAGCGACGCGATGGTGATCCCGCTGTTCGAGACCATCCCCGACCTGCAGCGCGCGGCCGAGATCATGGGCACGTGGATGGCGCTGCCTGTCGTATCGGACGTGATCGAGCGCCAGGGCCGCCTGCAGGAAGTCATGCTGGGCTATTCGGACTCGAACAAGGACGGCGGCTTCCTGACGTCGAACTGGGAGCTGTACCAGGCGGAGCTGAAGCTGGTGAAGGTGTTCGCGGACGCGAACGTCAAGCTGCGCCTGTTCCACGGCCGCGGCGGCACGGTGGGCCGCGGCGGCGGTCCGAGCTACGACGCGATCCTCGCGCAGCCGCCGGGCACCGTCAACGGCCAGATCCGCCTGACGGAACAGGGCGAGATCATCTCGTCGAAGTTCAGCAATCCGGAAATCGGCCGCCGCAACCTGGAACTGCTCGTCGCCGCGACCTTGGAAGCGGGCCTGATGCCGCACGACGCGGACCGCGAACAGATCGAACGCCTGGCGCGCTTCGAGCCCGTGATGGCCGAGCTGTCGCAGCGCGCCTACAAGGCGTACCGCGACCTCGTGTACGAGACGCCGGGCTTCACGGACTACTTCTTCGCCGCGACGCCGATCGCGGAAATCGCGGAACTGAACCTCGGTTCGCGCCCGGCGTCGCGCAAGTCGACGCGCCGCATCGAAGACCTGCGCGCGATCCCGTGGGGCTTCTCGTGGGGCCAGTGCCGGCTGCTGCTGCCGGGCTGGTTCGGCTTCGGCGCCGCCGTCTCCGGCTGGCTGGCGGAAGGCGACCGTGACCAGCGCCTGGCGCTGCTGCGCGAGATGGGGGAGCACTGGCCGTTCTTCGCGACGCTGCTGTCGAACATGGACATGGTGCTGGCCAAGACCGACCTCGCCATCGCGTCGCGCTACGCGGAACTGGTGCCGGACGCCGATCTGCGCGAGCGCATCTTCAAGCGCATCGCGGCCGAGTATGCGGAGACGCTGCATTGCCTCACGCTCGTCACGGGCACGGAGGAACGCCTCGTGAACAACCCGCTGCTGGCGCGCTCGATCCAGAACCGGTTTGCGTATCTCGATCCGTTGAATCACTTGCAGGTGGAGCTGATCCAGCGGCATCGCGCGCTGTCGGCCGAGGAGAAGGTCGACGAGCGGGTGCATCGCGGCATCCATCTCTCCATCAACGGCGTGGCGGCCGGGTTGCGCAACACGGGCTGACGGACCGCCCGCCCATCGTCCGGCGGTTCACCCCGAACCGCCGGGCTCCCGCCGCCTGAACGTCTCGCGCAGGAAGTCGACGAACGCCTTGACCTTCGCCGCGCGCAGGTGCTGCCGCTGGAACAGGACCGAGACGTCCGGCCCGGCGGCGGCGTAATCCGCCAGGACGGGAACGAGAACACCTCTTGCTATCTTGTCCTGCACGGACAACGACAAGACCTGGATGATGCCGCCCCCGGCCACCGCGGCCGCCACCAGCGTTTCGACGTGATCCGTGCCGAAGACACCGCGCGGCGCCAGCGGCGCGGGCTGTCCATCCCGTTCGAAGAACCACGGGCGGATGCGGCGCGATTTCGGATAAACGAAGTTCAGGCAGTCGAATGTCGTGAGATCGTCGGGCGACTGCGGCGTGCCGCGTCGTGCCAGATAATCCGGCGCGGCACAGCAGACATAACGCGTCGTCGCCAGGGTTTGTGCGACGAGGTGGGTATCGGGCAGGTCCCCGATCCGCACGAGGACGTCGATGCCCTCCTCGACCATGTCGACGAAGCGGTCGTTGGCCGTCATCCGGACCGTGATATCCGGATAGTCGCGGAAGAACAGCGGCAGCGCCGGCGCGACAATCAGGTCGCCAACGATGCCCGGCATGTCGACCCGCAGGACGCCGCTGGGCGTCGCATTCGACTGCCGCAGCGCGCTTTCGAGTTCATCCATGTCGCCCAGCAGCCGAACCGCGTTGTCGTAGCACTGGCGCCCCTCGTCGGTGAGGGACATGCGGCGCGTCGTGCGGTTCAGCAGCTTCACCCGAAAATGGCTCTCGAGCGACGCCACCTGGTTCGTCACCGAAGACGTGGAAATCCCCAGCCGGTCGGCCGCACGGCTGAACGCTCCAGCTTCCACGACGCAACAGAAGACTTTCAATGCATCCAGGCGGTCCATGCTTCCTCGTCCCGGTATGAGTGACAGGCGGGTATTGTAATAGTGGCAATCCGATTATCCACGAATCCGAAATTCTGCATTGGCGGCCGAGCCATTTTTCCGGCTGCGCATTTTTCCTACACTGGGTTCACTGGCGCTGCGATCGAAGCTGGTGCCAACCACAACCGCCCGAAAGGAAATATCATGAGCAACCCGACCACCATGCAAGCCGTTGTCCTGACCGCGTACAACGAACCCCTCGTGCTGCGCGACGTCGCCCGTCCGGTCGCCGGTCCCGGCCAGGTACTGGTCCGTGTCGCGGCGAGCGGCGTGAATCCGCTCGACACCAAGATCGTGGCCGGCAAGGCCGATCACGCACGCACCGTCCTGCCGGCGATCCTCGGCATCGACATGGCCGGCGTCGTGGAAGCCGTCGGCCCCGGCGTGGAAGGCTTCCGCCCCGGCGACGAGGTCTACGGCATGACGGGCGGCATCGCGGGCGTGCAAGGATCGCTGGCGCAATACGCCGCGGTCGATGCGGACCTGCTGGCACACAAACCGCGCAATATGTCGATGCGCGAAGCCGCGGCGCTGCCCCTCGTGTTCATCACGGCCTGGGAAGGCCTGGTGGATCGCGCCAAGGTCGGCGCGGGCATGAAAGTGCTGGTCCACGGCGGCGCGGGCGGCGTCGGCCACATCGCCGTGCAGATCGCCCGCGCTTTCGGCGCCGACGTGTATGCGACCGGCTCCGCAAGCCAGCGCGAGACCATCGAAGGATACGGCGCCACCGCGATCGACTACCGCACGCGCACCGTGGACGACTACGTGGCGCAGTACACGGACGGCGCAGGCTTCGACATCGTCTTCGACACGGTCGGCGGTGCCACCCTCGACGCCTCGTTCCGCGCCGCCCGCCTGTACGGGGGCCACGTCGTCAGCGCCCTCGGCTGGGGCACCCATGCGCTGGCGCCGCTGTCCTTCCGGGCCGCGACGTACTCGGGCGTCTTCACGCTGCTGCCCCTCATCAGCGGCAAGCGTCGCGCCGCGCACGGCGCCATCATGCGCGAAGCCAGCCGGCTGGTGGAAGCCGGCAAGGTCCATATTCGCATCGACCCGACCGAGTACACGCTCGCCAACGTGGCCGACGCGCATCGCGCCATCGCCGACGGCACGGCCGCCGGCAAGCTGGTCGTGTCGGTGGCCTGAGCAGGGGGACACGTCGCGTCCGGGATCAGCGCCGCACCGAGATCCCGAACGCGAGGCTGAGCCCCGGCGTCTGGCGATTCACTCCATGCACGACCATCGCGTCGATCTGGCAATCCCTGTTCACCAGCCACGCCACGCCCGTGTCCACGATCGCCTGCGTCCCGTGCCCGATCTGCGGCGCGGCCACTTCCGCGAAACCGTGCAGCCGCTCGCTGAACGCCTTCCCGACCGACGCCGCGAACACGCCGTACGTAACGTCGCTATCGCGCGCCATGCCCGGCATCACGCCCAGCGACCAGTCGTGCCCGAGATCCCACTCCACCGGCAGCTCGACCGCGGGCCGGAACCCGCTGCCGCGCAGCGCCGCACTGCCCGTGGGCAGCGCCACCTCGGCGATCATCCCGACGGATGGCCGCATGCCGTCCTGGTCGGCGACGTGCCACTTCACACCGGCGGACAGATCGGCCCAGCCCGCACTGACCGTGTGCGCGCCGGACGCGGGGTCGCTCGCGTGCTCGATCGTGCGCCCGTCCGTCTCCACGCGCAGTTCGAGCGCGTCGGCCACGCCGATGCGCAGCAGGGTCGGCGTCGTGAGCGTGCGCACGTGCGCGTCAAGGTCGCGCTGGCGGTCCCATTGCACGCCCGTCTCGAGCTGGACGCGGTGGCTGCCCACCACCTGGCTCGAGTTGGCGATGTTGGGACGGTCGGGGTTGATGGTGTCGTCGTCCGCATGGGCGGCCGGGACGGACAGGACGCCTGCCAGCAGGCAGGCCAGGGAAGCGGAGCGGATCGAAGTTTGCATACCGACAGTATGCCAAGGCCGGGCCGGCGCGGCCCAACCTGTCTACATCGTAATCATTGCAGGGCCAGGCGCGCGGCGTGGCCGCCGGCGGCGCGGGTGTCGTCCGACCCGGCTTCGATGCGTCCGGACAGCGTCTCCATGCTTTTTTCGAGTACGTGGAAGCGCTCCATGAACGCCGGATACGCGGCGCGCGCGGCGGCCCGGAGGGCGTCATGCGCCTGGTCGGCCTGCACCTGGTGGCGGATGGCGCTGCCGTTGCCGGTGATGGCGTCCATGGCGCCGTCGAGCGGTCCGACGGCCAGTTCGCCGATGCCGCCGGCCATCACGACGAAGACGATGGCGGTGACGTTCCAGGCCAGCATGGGATTCTCCTTCAGCGGCGCACCGACAGGCCCAGGCCGATGCCCAGGTCCGGCGTGCGGCGGTTCAGGCCGCGGCTCACCGCGGCGTCCAGTTGGATGTCGTTCGTGACCAGCCAGGTCACGCCGGCGTCGAAGACCGCCTGCGTACCGCCGCGGTTGGCGCGGGCGATCCGCGGCGCGGCCAGTTCGACGAAGCCGTGCAGGCGTTCCGTGATGTCGCGGCCGACCGTGGCGGCGAGGATGCCGTAGCCGCGGCGGGCGCCACGCTCGTCGTTGTCGGTCCCGACGCCGGGCATGATGCCGATTTCGACGCCATTCGCCAGCTCCCACTCGGCGGCGACACGCAGCGACGGGCGCACGCCGGCGCCCCGCAACGCCTTGCTGCCGCTGGGCAGGTCCGCGTGCAGCAGCCAGCCCAGCGACGGGGTGGCGCCATCCTGGCCGGCCGTGTGCCATTTGATGCCGACGGACGTGTCGGCGTAACCGGTCATCGTCGCGCCGCCCGCGTGCTCGATGGTGCGGCCGTCCGTTTCGAAGCGCAGTTCCATCGTCTCGCCGAGGCCGATGCGCAGCAGGGTCGGCATGGTCAGCGTGTGTACCGTGGCGCCGCCGGCGCGGTCGCGCTCCCACTGCAGGCTCGTTTCCAGCTGCAGGCGGCCTTTGCCGACGACCTGGCTCGATTCGACGACGTCGGGACGGTCGGAGGTCATCGTGTCGTCAGCGCCGGCCGATGCGGCGAGCGGCAGGCCGCAGACGGCGGCTAACAAAAGGGAAGAAAAGCGATCCATGCGGATATTCGGAACAGTCGATGTGCCCAGTATCCGCAAGCTGGCTCAGCAATACCAAACGGACTGTGAATTTCTCGATAGAACCATTTTTCGTTTGATAACTTGTGTCGGGGCGGCACAACACAGCTTGCCGGACCGCCATGTCGAACGCCGTGCATCAGCCCTGGAAAGAAATGCGATGACCAGGGCGCAATGGAATGGCGATGAGCGCCAGCACGAGGCACAGCGCGGCCATCAACCACCATGCGGGTGCTAGATTCGAGAGATGCTCGCGCAGCAGTCCGGCAACGAGCGGCAGGATCGCCGCAAGCAGGTAGCCGCCGCCCTGGACGAAACCCACGATGGCACCGGCATCCGCCGGGTTATCGCCATGGTCCATCGCGACGATGAGCGACAGGGGGAACAGGGCACCGATGCCGAACCCGGCCAGCAGTGCCGCCGGCCATGCGAGCGCGGCCGGGGCGACGGAAAAGCCGAGCATCCCCGCGAGGAGCGCGCCGATCGCCAGGAGCAGCACCACGCGCCGGTCGGGCGTCCGCCCGACCACGGCGGACACGGCGATCCCTGCCGCCACTTCCGCGCAGGTCAGGGCGCCGAGCAACGCCCCCGCCGCTTCCGGCGACCAGCCGAGCTGGGTGTAAAACGGCGGCAACCACGCCAGTACCAGGGTATAGGCACCGGTGCCCAGGCCGAAAAAACCCAGCAGGAGCCAGCCGCGCGGCTTCCGGTGGACCGGGCGCCGTGCCGTGGGCACAGGAAGTACGTCGGGTCGCGACGTGGCCAGGCACCAGGCCGCCAGTCCCACCAGGGCGGGAAACACCCATACGCCCAGGGCTGCGGTCCAGTCCATGCCTTGCGCCAGCCATGGACTGGCTGCGCTGGAGATCATCGCCCCGCCCATGATTGCCGTCGAATAAATCCCCATCACCGTTGCCGTGTGCCCTCCCGCGCGGTGCCGGATCACCATCGGCATCAAAGCCTGGACCAGCGCGATACCGATGCCGCCTGCGATCGCCGTCGCGAGTAACGCCGTGGGGCCGCTCCACACCCAGCGTCCAAGGCAGGCCAGCACGACGAGCAGCACGCCGGACGCGATGCCCCGGCGCGCGCCGAATACGGCTTGCAGACGGGACGCGCCCAGCATGCACACGCCCATCAATGCGACCGGAAGCGTGGTCAGCAGGCTGGCCCCGGTATCGCCCAGCCCCGTCTCGCGCTGGATCACGTCGAGCAGGGGTCCGATCGTCGCCATCGTGGGACGAAGATTGATTCCAACGAGCACTACCGCTGCCGGAAATGCAAATGCGCCGCGTGGTTTTACCATGATGAATTCCTGGAAGCGTTTGGCGCTTGGCTGCGCCATCGGCATTCCATATAATTTGACGTGAAGATATTTTATCTCTACATCAAGATACTTGCAAACATGGACAGAGCGCAGAAAGCAGCGGAACAATGGGCGCGCGAACGCCCGGATCTCGACGTGGGACCCATGATCCTGTTGGGACGACTGGGCGAAGCGGGCGTGGTGATCATGCGCGACCACCTCAATCCGCTATTCGCGCGCTTCGGCTTGCAGCCGGGCGAATTCGACGTGCTGGCAACGCTGAGGCGCAGCGGACCGCCCTTTGCGCTGACGCCGACCGACCTCTACGAAGCGGCCATGATCTCGTCGGGCAGCATGACGAACCGCATCGATCGGCTGGAAAAGGCCGGGCTCGTGCAACGGCAGCCCAATCCAAGGGATGGCCGGGGCACCCTGGTGGCGCTCTCCGCCGCGGGACTTGCCCTCATCGACGAGGCTGTTGCCGAGCATGTCGCCAACCAGCAGGCGATCGTCAGCGGGTTGACGGACAAGGAGCAGGCGCAACTTTCAACGCTCCTGGCCAAGCTCCTCGCCTCGACCAGCGGCAAGGCGCCAGGCTGATCACGTCGCGGCTTCGGCACGCAACGACGCCAGCACGGCGGGCCGCGCGCCAATCCGCCCCACATAGGCCTGCAACGCGGGCCAGTGGCCGAGATCGATGGCAAAGAACCTGCACCAGCCCAGCATGGTGAACAGGTATCGGGGGGCGTAGTACAGCTTCATGGAGCTACTCGGAACGTTGGACACAGTCGAGCAGCATCCTCGTGGCCCATTAGTCCGTTAAATTAACGCTTGATTTTCCACGTATTGCTGAGCTACTGATTCCCATGATGAACCTCTTGCATTGGCGCCTGCTGGTCGCCATGGCCGATGCCAGCCAGGCCATCGCGCAACTGGAAGCGTCGCTGGGATTCAAGGTGTTCACGCGCGAGCGGCGGCACATCGGCATCACGGCGCTGGGCGAGCAGGTCGTGGAGCAGGCCCGTGCACTGGTGGCACTGGTAGGCACGAACGAGGAAGTGGAAGCGTGGCTGGCCGCCGGCACGGTGGAGTTGCGCGTGGTGCTGAATCCCGCCCCGGGACGGGCGGCTGCGCCATGCACGGCCGGAGTCTCGTGGAACAGGCGGGCCTGCGCCTGCCCGACATCCGCGTGACCGTGCGCGACTGGGCCAGCGCCTGCATGCTGGTGCGCGAAGGCATGGGCGTCGCCCTCGTGCCCGAATCGACGTTGCCTGAAGACCGGCGCGGCCTACGCGTCATGCAGCTGACGCCGCCTGTTCACCGCGAATTCGGCCTGGTCTGCTCCGAGACCGGGAAGGCGTCCCGCCCGGTGCAGGCTTTCCTCACAGGACTTCTACCCGCGCAATGAAAAAGCCGCGCGGCCCGGACGGGCGGCGCGGCTGTTCGGGACTCGCGTAACGCTTACTGGTTCTGCAGGAACGTCTTGAGCTTGTCCGAGCGCGACGGCTGGCGCAGCTTGCTCATCGCCTTCGCTTCGATCTGGCGGATACGCTCGCGGGTCACGTCGAACTGCTTGCCCACTTCTTCCAGCGTGTGGTCGTTCGACATCTCGACGCCGTAGCGCATGCGCAGCACCTTCGCTTCGCGCGGGGTCAGCGAGTCCAGCACTTCCTTGATCACGTTGCGCATCGACGCGTGCATCGCGGCGTCCAGCGGCGCCAGGGTCGCGTTGTCTTCGATGAAGTCGCCCAGCTGCGAATCGCCGTCCTCGCCCATCGGGGTTTCCATCGAGATCGGCTCCTTCGCGATCTTCATGATCTCGCGGACCTTCGATTCCGGCATCTCCATCTTCGTCGCCAGCGTGGCCATGTCCGGCTCGGTGCCCGTTTCCTGCATGATCTGGCGCGAGATGCGGTTCATCTTGTTGATCGTCTCGATCATGTGCACCGGCACGCGGATCGTGCGGGCCATGTCGGCGATCGAACGCGTGATCGCCTGGCGGATCCACCACGTCGCGTACGTCGAGAATTTATAGCCGCGACGGTACTCGAACTTGTCGACTGCCTTCAGCAGGCCGATGTTGCCTTCCTGGATCAGGTCGAGGAACTGCAGGCCGCGGTTGATGTACTTCTTCGCGATCGAGATCACGAGACGCAGGTTGGCCACGGTCATTTCGCGCTTTGCCGTGCGGGCGCGCTTTTCGCCGGCCGCCATCTGGCGGTTGATGGTGCGCAGGTCCGCCAGCGGCAGCGCCACGCGCGCCTGCAAGTCGATCATGCGCTGCTGCAGTTCCAGGATCGCCGGGGCGTTGCGCTTCAACACGGCGCTGTACGGATACGCGCAATCGACTTCGCGCTGCACCCATTCCAGGTCCGTCTCGTTGCCCGGGAAGACCTTGATGAAGTGGGCGCGCGGCATGCCGCAGCGGTTCACGCAGATGTCCAGCACGGCGCGTTCGATCGAGCGCACCTCGTCCATCTGGTGGCGCAGCGTGTCGCACAGCTTTTCCACGACTTTCGCCGTGAAGCGGATGCCCAGCAGTTCCGACGAGATCACTTCCTGCGCGGCGGTGTAGGCCGGCGAGCCATAGCCCTGCGTCTTGAACGCGTGACCCATCTTGTCGAACTGCTTCTCGATGAGGGAGAACTTCTCCAGCGCGCCCTTCTTCAGCGCGGCCAGCTGTTCGGCCGAGTAGCCCGCCGCGGCGCTGCCGCCGGCACCGCCGTCGTCTTCCTCTTCCTCGACGTCGTCGTCTTCCTCGTCCTCGTCCTCGTCGCTCGCGCCGGTCACCGGCGCGGTGGCGGGGGCGCCTTCGTTGTGGTCGATCAGGCCGTCCACGACGTCATCGATCTTCAGCTCGTCCTTGGCGATCTTGTGCGACAGCGCGATGATCTCGGAAATCGTCACCGGGCACGCGGAGATCGCCTGCACCATGTCCTTCAGGCCATCCTCGATGCGCTTGGCGATGGCGATCTCGCCTTCGCGCGTCAGCAGCGACACGGCGCCCATCTCGCGCATGTACATGCGGACCGGATCGGTCGTGCGGCCGAAGTCGGAGTCGACGGTCGACAACGCGGTCGCGGCGGCCGCTTCCACTTCGTCTTCGGAGGTCGGCGTGACGACGGCGTCCGACAGCAGCATCATTTCCGCTTCCGGCGCGCGCTCGTAGACGGCGATGCCCATGTCGTTGAACGTCGCGATGATGCCTTCGATCGCTTCCGGATCGATGATGTTTTCCGGCAGCTGGTCGTTGATTTCCGCGTGGGTCAGGTAGCCGCGCTCCTTGCCCATGTTGATCAGGTTCTTCAGCTGCTGGCGGCGCTTTTCCAGTTCCTCGGCCGAAAAGCCTTCCGCGGCGCCGAACAGGTTGGCACTGCCCTTGGCCTTGCGCTCACGCAGTTTCGACGCGGCCTTCAGCTCGGCGCGCTCGACGGCGTTCAGCGCCGCGATCTCGTCGTTCTCCGGCACGAATTCGCTCGGCTTGCGGCCGCGGCGGCCCGGCACCTTCACTTGCGGCAGCAGGTAGCCGGACGTGTCGATCGCGGCCAGCGCGGCGGCGTCCGTCGTCGTGCTGACGGTGCCGGTCGGCTGCGCGGACGTCGTCGCGGCGGACGGCTCGATGCGGCGCGCCGTGCGGGTGCGCACGACGCGGGCGGCCGGCTCGGCGGCGGGCGCGGCCACGGCCGGCGCCTGCGGCGCGGCGGCGACCGGTTCCGGAACGGCGGCGGCGGCAGGCGCGGTGTCGGCTTTCAGCGCGGCCAGGCGCGAGATGCGCTTCTTGACGATCACCGGCGGCGCGGCGGGCGCGGTCGGCGTCGGGATCACGTCGTCCGTCTCATCGAAGGCCACGGCGGCGACGGGCGCGACGACGGGCTCGGCAGCCTCTGCGACAGGCTCGGCAACGTCTTCCGATGCCTGCACGTCGGCAGCGACGGCCTCGGCCTGCGCTTCGTCCGCGGCGGCGGCGTCGTCGAACTGTTCCGGTTGCAGACGCGGCGCTTCCTCGGCCTGCACTGCCTTCAGCGACGCCAGGCGCGAACGCGTCTTCACCACCGTCACCTTGGCTGCCGCTTCCGTTTCGAGGAAATACGAGGTCGCGGTCTTCGGCACCGACAGCTGGGCCGTGCTCTTGGCCGGCGCTTTCTTCGCTGTCAGTGTCAGGGTCTTGGCGGTGTTTTTCATAGTCTTTCTCCAGTCGAGGCGTGGCGCGGTGCCTGCGAAGTCAATAACCCACCTGGTCCGCTTGGCGGTCCTTGTGGGCGGGGATGAGGGGAAGGCCCTAGCTAGGGGCGGAAAGCCCGATATCAAGCACTCCTGCCGCTGCCCGGCGGGCGCCCCGGGCAGCCGGGATGGGCTGCGGCGCGCGTGCACAGTGGGTTCAAGCGGAACGGAACGTGGTCGAAATCGCGGGTTAACATGTCGGAACGAAAAAAAGCCCGTCAGACAACGGGCTTGAATCTATTTTCCAGAGAAGAAATAGAGGAGACGGAGGCATTATGCCTTAAGGAAATTTTTAGCGATAATTGAAATATCCGATATGGGATATCACTCAGACGCATATTTCCTTTTCCTCTTCCTGACCCTGGCTGCGTCGGCGCAAACCGTGCGCAAGGAAAGGGGCGGATCATACACGATTTCTTGCCCGCGCGCCGCTGTACATGCGTGAAATCGCAGTCGTCGACTCAATAAAACGATACGTTACATGGCTGAGCGGCACGCGCGCGGCGCGGCCATGCTATCCTTCCGCTTCCCGTTCTTACCATGAAGTCAATGAATACGATGAGTCCTGTCGCCGAGCTCCCCGAGGCCACCGAAAACGCCACCCCCGCCACGCCCGACGCGCCTGCGAATGACGCGCCGGCTGCGGCCCCGGAAGCCGCCCAGTCGCCCCGCGCCCTGCTCAAGCAGCTGCAACAAGAGTTCAAGGCCTTCCGCGACTGCCTGCCGCTGGCGATCGGCATCGACAAGCAGGTGCTGGCCCGCCTGCCCGGCCTGAACCGCAAGACCATGCGCGCCGCGCTCGGCATCCACACGGGCTCGATGCGCTACCTGCGCGCAATGGAAAAAGCCACCGTGCGCTACGACCTGGACGGCAATCCGGGCGCCGAAGTGACCGATACGCACCGCCAGCACGCCAAGGAACTCCTGCAGGAACGCTTCAAGAAAGAAGCCGAGCGCAAGAAGGCCGAGCGCGACGCCGCCGCCCAGGTGGAGGCCGACCGCAAGCGCCAGGAAAAGCTGCAGCAGCTGGCCTCCAAGTTCGCGAAACGCTGATCCGGCAGCACGGATGAGCGAGGCCGAGGACGCCCTCCCCCCTTACGAAGGCATCACCCTGGCCGACGTGCGTCTCGTACGCACGCGCCAGGATGCGGACGGCGCGCTGTCCGCGCTGCTGGCATCCGACGTCATCGGCTTCGACACCGAATCCAAGCCCACGTTCCAGAAGGGCGAGCAATCGACGGGGCCGCACCTCGTCCAGCTCGCTACCGACCAGCACGCCTATCTGTTCCAGATCGGCGTGCTCAAGCCGCGCGCGCCGGACGCGACTCCCGAGCTGCCGCCCGGCGTCGACGTGTTGCGCGCCGTGCTGGAATCGCCTGCCATCCTGAAAGTCGGCTTCGGCCTCGGCGACGACCTGCGCCGCCTACGCGCCAAGCTGGGCATCGAAACGTGCAACGTGCTCGACCTGTCCACGGCCCTGCGCCGCGGCGAGCGCAATGCGCTGGGCGCGAAGACGGCCGTCGCGCGCTTCTTCGGCAAGCGCCTGCAGAAATCGCGCAAGATCACGACGACCAACTGGGCCCTGCCGCGCCTGTCCGACAAGCAGATCCTGTACGCGGCCGACGACGCCCACGTCGCCCTGCGCATCTACCGCCACTGGCGCGCGAATCCGCCGCCGCCGTTGCCGCCGAAGCCCATCGCCGGCGGGCCGCGGCGCGCCGCGCAGCCCAAGCCGCGCACCTGAGCATGCGTGTCATCGTCGTCCGGCCGCTGTTGGCGGCCCTCTTGCTGGCCGGCTGCTCGCGCCACGAGGGTCCGGTCGACGGCGCCACAGTCTTCAAACCATGCGCGTCCTGCCACCAGATCGGCCCGAACGCGCGCGGCGGTTTTGGTCCGCAGCTCAACGGCCTGTTCGGCCGCCGCGCCGGCAGCACGCCCGATTTCAAATACTCGGATGCAATGATAGCGTCGGGCATCGTGTGGGACGAACGCACGCTGGCCGCGTACCTGCGCGATCCGGACAAGATGGTACCGGGCACGAAGATGCGCTTCTGGGGCATCCACGACGAGCAAGAGATGGCCGCGCTGCTGGCTTACCTGCGCACGTTCCAGGACGCGCGCTAGTTAGCTTTCTCAAAAGATTGCGTGAAGTTCAAGTCGACGCGGTATCATGCCGCTTGTACTTTCTCGTCGACCACAGGAACGTCATGCATTTGCGCCCTGCCCCGCTGTTGCCATTGCTATTGCTGGCAAGCTTGCACGCGGCGCCGGCACGGGCCCGGCAAGCCGTGCCGGACACGCTGGAACGCCGCGTGGCCGCGTGCACGTCGTGCCACGGCAGCCAGTCCGCGCCGGCGCCGCAGCCGTCGGCGGGTCCGAACTACTACCCGCGCATCGCCGGCAAGCCGGCCGGCTACCTGTATAACCAGTTGCAGAACTTCCGCGCGGGGCGCCGCCAGTACCCGTTGATGACCTACATGGTCGAGCACATGTCCGACGATTACCTGCGCGAGATCGCGACATGGTTCTCGACGCAGCACGTGCCCGCGCCCGTGCTGGCGCGCTCCAGCCTGCCGGCGGGCCAGCTCGAGCGGGGGCACGAACTCGTCACGCGCGGCGACGCCACGTTGAAGGTGCCGGCCTGCATCGCATGCCACGGCCAGCGCCTGACGGGCGCCCTGCCCGCCATCCCGGGCCTGCTCGGCCTGCCGCGCGACTACATCAACGCCCAGTTCGGCGCCTGGCGCAACGGCACCCGCCGCGCCCACGCGCCCGACTGCATGGCGACGATCGCCGGGCGCCTGTCGCTGGCGGACGTGGCCGCGATCTCGGGGTGGCTCGCGAGCGAACCGGTGCCGGACGATGCCACGCCCGCGCCCGACGTGCCACACCCGATGCCGCTGGCGTGCGGGAGCGAGCCGGAGCGGCGGCCATGAAGCGCATCGTCATCCTGGTCCTCATCGTGGCGGCGCTGGCCGCCCTGTTCGTCGCGTGGCCGCGCGCCGAATTCATCCCGTCGCGCTCGCAGGCAGCGTGGGCGGCGACACAAGCCAACATCGCCCGCGGCGCCTATCTCGCCCGCGCGGGCGACTGCATGGCGTGCCACACCGCGCGCGGCGGCACGCCGTACGCGGGCGGACGCGCGCTGGCCACGCCGTTCGGCACCGTCTACGCCCCGAACATCACGCCGGACGCGCAGACGGGCATCGGCGCCTGGACCGCGGACGATTTCTGGAATGCCCTGCACAACGGCATCGGAACAGGCGGCCGCTTGCTGTATCCGGCCTTCCCGTACCCGAACACGACGAAGGTCACGCGCGACGACGCCGACGCCCTGTACGCGTACTTGCGCAGCCTCGCGCCCGTCAACCAGCCGAATCGTCCACATGCATTGCGCTTCCCGTACGACCGGCAGATCGTGCTGGCCGGCTGGCGCCTGCTGTATTTCAAGCCGGGCGTGTACGCGCCGCAGCCAGCGAAAGGCGCCGAGTGGAACCGGGGCGCCTACCTCGTCGAGGGCCTGGGCCATTGCGGCGCCTGCCACAGCCCGCGCAACGGTCTCGGTGCGACGGGCGCCCGGCTGTCCGGCGGCCACATTCCGATCGTCGGCTGGTACGCGCCCGCGCTGGACGCCGACAACGAGGCAGGCCTCGGCAACTGGGACCGGGCGCACATCGTCCAGCTGCTGCGCACGGGCGTCGCGCCGCGCGGTGCCGTGTTCGGGCCGATGGCGGAAGTCGTGGGACAAAGCCTGCAATACCTGACGGACGCGGATGCGGGGGCATTGGCGACGTACCTGAAATCGCTGCCGGCCGATCCGGCGCCGCGGCGGCCAATCACGCCGCCGCCCGAGGAGATCATGAAGGCGGGCAGGAAGCTGTACGAACACCACTGCGCCGACTGCCACGGCGCCGACGGCCGCGGCACGAGCGTCGCCGGCCATCCCGCGTATCCGCCGCTGGCCGGCAATGGCGCGCTGACGATGATCGATCCGGTGAACGCCATCCGCGTCGTGCTGAACGGCGGCTTCCCGCCCACGACCGCGGGGAATCCGCGGCCGTTCGGCATGCCGCCGTACAGTCCCCTGCTGGACGACGCGGAGGTGGCGGCCGTCGTGACCTATGTGAGGAATAGCTGGGGCAATGCGGCACCTGCCGTCACGCCGCCGGAAGTCAACCGGTGGCGGGCGGTGCCGCTGGATTGAGCCGCGACCGCGTGAGAATTCACGCATTTTGCATCGGTATCGGTCGTGTAACCTTGCGGGGATATTGCCCGAGGAGTCAGACCGTTTGAAACCCAGCCTTGAAATCGCGCATCACCACGCAGCGGAACACAAAGCGCCACGCTGCTGTCCCAACTGCCAGGCCAGCGCACGGGATCATTTTTGTTCCCTGTGCGGCGAGACACTCACCGTCCACTCGCCGACGGCGGGGGAGTTCATTCATGAGTTCATCGGTCATTACGTGGCGCTGGAAGGCAGGTTATGGCGTACGCTGCGCCTGCTAATGACCAGGCCGGGGCAGTTGACGGTGGATTTCCTGCGCGGACGGCGCGTGCCCTACATCGACCCTTTACGCCTGTATCTGACGCTGAGTCTGGTGATGTTCGGGCTGATCAAACTGTATGGCGTCGACCTTCCCCAGGTCACGTTCGACGACCGGTCGTTCGGCGCCTCCTACAGCCACGCGATGCCCGGTCTGGCGAGGAACGACGGTACATTCCCTGTCGCGACACTGTCCATCAAAGGCGAATCGGACAGTGGGGCACACACGGTGGGGCAAGCGCTCATGACTCTCGGCAGTGTCGACCGGACCTGGGCAAAGAACGCCCAGCGCTTCATGGCTGCCGCGCCGGAAGAACAGGCTGACATCGTCAACCACGGTTTCCTGGCCAACCTGCCCTACATGTTGATCGGCGCGCTTCCGCTGTTCGCCTGTTATCTCAAGCTGATCTGGTGGCGCTCGCGCCGCCACTACGGCGAGCACCTCGTCTTCGCCCTGCACACCACGACGTTTGCATTCGTGCTCGCCAGCGTGATGATCGTAATACCGGGCAATCTGGGCTGGCTGATCGCCTGCGTGGCGCAAGGGAACTTCGCCCTCGTATCGGCCTGGGATATTGTGCAGTTGCTGCCCGTCGCGTGGATCGTGGCCTATGTGCCCGCCGCGATGCATACTGTCTACGGCGGCGGCAGATGGGCCGCCGTTGGGCGATCCCTCGTGCTGATGACGGTGCATGTCATGGTGATTTGCGGCCTCGTCGTCGGGGCCGAGATCATTGCGGTCCTCCGGCACGGATAACCCCATCACAAGGAGAACGATATGCCGAACTATCGCGTCTGGTACCGCAACAACGAGGAACCGCTGGAATTCACCACGCCCGGCCGCATCAGCGAAGCGGAGATGCTCGACCAGGTCCTCGCGCACGAAGGCATCGAGCCCACGGGCCCGACGACCGTGCAGGCGCTCATCGCCAGCCACGGCCTGGCGCCCGTGCGCTACACCGAAGACGAAAGCGAGATGAACGTCATCGGCTAGCCGCGGACACGTGGCCGACCGCATAGACCAGCGTCGCGGCGTCGGCCACCGGCTCGCTGTCCCACAGGCGGAAGCGCACCAGCGTCCACGTTCCCGGCTCGTAGCCGACGACCACCGCGAGCGCGCCGCCGCCGTCGGCCGTCTCTTCCCCGCGCAACGCTTCCAGGTCGGCGCCGGGCGGAATCGTCCGCCGCTCGACGGACGCGAAGCGCGCGCGCTCGAAGCCCGGCGCACATCGTGCCTGCCACACGAGCCACGTCGCCACCGACGGCCGGCCGAACGCCTGCGCCACGCCCGCGAATCCGGGGCCGTTCAGGAACGCGTGCATCCCGTCGACCGTGTTCCACACGTAGAACGGCGCGTACGCATTGTCCTGCGCCGGCCCCGACTTGCGCGCGCTGAGATAGGCCTTGAACAGGAGCCCCGGAAAACCGTCCATCAGGTGGCCCTTGTCCGCGATGCGCCGGTCGATGATCGCCATGTCGTAGTCGGCCGGCAGCGCAAAGCGGTACTGCATCGCGATCATGGTTTCTGCTCCGCCAGCGGCGCCGCGATGCCGTTGCTGAACGACCAGTCGGCGTAGTCCGTCGTCTGGACGATGACCATCAGGTCCTCCGGCCGCAGCCCGGGAGCCTCGGCCAGCAGGTCGGCAAGGCGCTTGTAAAACGCCTGCTTGGTGTCCGCGTCGCGCGGCTTGCCGCCGGTGACGCAGACGAGGATGAAATCGTCGCTGCGCGGCCCGCCGAGGTAATCGCGGTCGAAAACCAGTTCCTCGGGGTCGTGCTGGTGGATGGCCTGGAAGCGGTCCGCGACAGGGATGCGGAAGGCGTCGACCAGGGCCCGGTGCACGGCGTCGGACACGGCATGCAGGTACTCGCGCGGCTTGCCGCGGCGCAGGGAGATGCGGACGAATGGCATGGCGGCCTCCTCACTTCGGATCGCCGAGCAGGCGCGCGGCGGTGGCGGCCGCGGGCCAGCCGGCGTAGAAGGCCAGGTGCGTCACGACTTCTTCCAGCTCCTGCCGGGTGACGCCGTTGTCGAGCGCGGTCTGCAGGTGGAACGGCAGCTGACCGTCGCGGCACAGCGCGACCAGGCAGGCGACCGTCACGAGGCTGCGGTCCCGTTTGCTCAGTGCGTCCCGCTCCCACACTTCGCCGAACAGCACGCGGTCCGAAAGATCGGCCAGCGGCGGCACATTGCCGAGGGCACGCTGGCCCTGGCCTTTCAACGTGGTCGTCATCGTCTTGGCTCCTTGAATGGTTGACACGGCCATCGTAACGCCGTCAAACTATTCTGAAAATCGAATATATTTGAATCAACCATTCAATAAAACGGGACAATCATGCGGCGAACGAATTTCGACATGGACGCGCTGCGCAGCTTTTGCGAAGGCGTGGACCTCGGCAGTTTCGCGAAGGCGGCCGACAGGCTCGGGAGGTCGACGTCGGCCATCAGCATGCAGATGAAGAAGCTGGAAGGACAGGCCGGCACGGACCTGCTGCGCAAGTCGGGGCGCGGCCTGGAGCTGACCCCGGCCGGCGAAACGCTGCTCGGTTACGCGCGCCGCATCCTCGACCTGAACGACGAGGCGCGCACGGCACTGGCCGGCCTGGAGCTCGCAGGCACGGTCAGGCTGGGACTGCAGGAAGATTTCGGCGAACGCCTGCTGCCCAACGTGCTCGGCCGCTTCATGCGCAGCCATCCGGACTTGCAGATCGAAGCCGTCATCGCACGCAACAGCGAACTCGTCGCGCAGCTGCAGGCCGGGAAGATCGACCTCGCCCTCGCGTGGCACACGGGCCTCGACTTGCCGTACGCGGACTTGCTGGGCGAGTATCCGATGCGCTGGGTGGGCGCGGCCGCGCACGACCCCGTCGTCGAACCGGTGCGGCTCGTCGTGCTGCAGGCGCCCTGCCTCATGCGCAAGGCGGCGACGGACGCGCTCGACCGGGCCGGCATCGCCTGGCGCATCGTCTACACGAGCCCCAGCCTGGCGGGCATCTGGGCTGCGGTCGCGGCGGGGCTCGGCGTGACGGTGCGGACCAGCCTGGGGTTACCCGGAGACGTGCGCGTGCTCGATGGCTTGCCGGCGTTGCCCGGCATCCGGCTCGCGCTGTACAGCGGGGCCGCGACGCCCACGCCGGCCTGCGCGCGCATGCGGACGCTGATCAGGGAACACGTCGTGGCGGCGCCGGGCTAGCGGCTATGGCAGCCGCCACGACCGAAGTGTCGAGAGAACCGTCAACAGCTCGGCCGGTTCGACGGGTTTGGCGACGTGCATTTGAAAACCGCTCGTCAGCGCCCGCATGCGATCCTGGACGCGCGCATAGGCGGTCAACGCCACGGCCGGTACGCCGGGCAGGTTGCGCTCCTTTTCGCGCCGCCTTACCTCCGCGATGAACGCATGACCATCCATGCCGGGCATGCCGATATCGCTCACGATCAGGTCCGGGCGCATGCCGTCCCAGAGAATCAATGCCTCTTCCGCGTTCGATGCGGTCTCGACCACGGCATGCGCGCTCGACAGGACGGATGCGAGCATGTTGCGCGCATCGTGATCGTCCTCGACGAGGAGCACGACCACGCCCGATAGCCCGAACTCATCCGTATTCAGCGGCACCCGGTCGGATTGGACCGAGAGCTCTTGTTCGGTGGCCGCCGAACGCGTGGCCAGGGGTGCGATGGGCAGGCTCACGGTGAACGACGCCCCCTTGCCGAGGCCATCGCTATGGGCGCTTACCTGTCCCCCGTGCAGTTCGACCAGTTTCTTGACGATGGCCAGTCCGAGTCCCAGGCCGCCATGCTTGCGGCTCGACGACGAGTCCACCTGCGTGAAGCTGTCGAATACGCGCGGCAGGTATTCCGCCGGGATGCCTGCGCCGTTATCCGTCACGACGATGTGTACACTGGACTCGTGACGTTGCAGGGCGAGGTGCACGCGACCGTGCTTGGGCGTGAACTTGATCGCGTTGGAGACCAGGTTCCAGACGATCTGCTGCAGCCGCTCGGGATCGCCCGAGATCGGACCGGCCAGCGGATCGATCACCAACTGCAATGCCACCGACTTGGCCATCGCCGCCGGGCGCAGCGCCTCGATCGCCGCCTCCACGGAGGCCTGCGGCGAAAACAGCCGGACATTCAGGCGCAGCTTGCCGCTCACGATACGCGAGATGTCCAGCAAGTCCTCGACAATCTGGGCTTGCGCACGGGCATTGCGTTCGATCGTCTCGATCGCACGCTGGGTCATCGCACTGTCGAGGCGGCCCGACGTCAGCATTTGCGACCACCCGAGAATGGAGGTGAGCGGCGTGCGCAATTCGTGCGATACCGTCGCGAGAAACTGGTCCTTTGCTTCACTGGCGCGCGAGGCCGCTTCGTAGAGGCCCTGCTTCTCCTGGGCTTCCTGCTGCGCCCGACGCTGGGCGAACACGGCCTCCTGGTAGAGCGACGCCTTGTTCAAGCCGATGGCCGCCTGCGCGGCGAGTGTTTCCACGATCCGCTCGTGCTCTTCCTTGAAGACGCACGTCTCCTCATGCCCGAAGAACAGCCCGCCGATCACGTCGCCGGTGCCGAGCTTGACGGGAACGGCCAGGTAGGAACGTACCGGAAGGTGTCCCGGCGGCATGCCATGATGGGGCGACATTTTGCCGTAACGGGGATCGAGGCGGATGTCGTCGCTGCGGATCGTGCCTTCGCCGCGAAACGTCGGGCCGAAGACTGGGGTATTGCGGGGCAGCGGGAATCTGGAGAAGCGTTCCTTGGGTACGCCGGAGATGGTGTACAGGGTGTAGGACTCCCCCTCTTCGTTCCGTACGTTGTAGAAGAACGCGCCGAACTGCGCACCGGTCAGCCTGGTCGCGGTATCGGTCACCGCCTGCACGATTTTCTCGTGGTCGAGTTCTTGCAGGATCAGCAGGCCGATCTGGTACAGCGCCTCGCGCTCGTTCTCCTGTTTGCGGGCGGCGCTGGCATCCTGGACTTCGATGACGGTACCCACCACCTCGCCCTTCCGCCGGATCGGGCTGGCGGTGAATCTTACGGCGTAATGATGCCCGTCCTTGTGAACGAAGGTTTCTTCGCCCTGCTCCTGCATATTTGCGGGCGCGGCGCGATCGATCGGGCACGCTTCCAGCGGATAAGGTGTTCCATCGGGTTTCGTGTGATGGACAAAGTCATGCAGAGGTGCCCCCTGGACCTCGGCAAGCGTATATCCCGTCAAGTGTTCGGCCGCCGGATTCATGTAGACGCAATGCTGGCGGTTGTCCATGACGAACAGTGCAACCGTCGCGTTGTTACACAGATCTTCCAAGTCCACTAAGCGCTGGCTTTCCACTGGCTGCCGTACCCCAAAAAAAATAGTGCCGGGATTTTACATGGCGTACAGATCCATTGGCGCGCGCGTCGGTACGCAGCCATTATTGCAACTTGAGGAGGTCTCGAGGACGGTCTCCGGCGCGTCCCGGCGCGCTGTCCGCCCCGTTCGCGAGCAGGCGCAACAACGCCGTGATATCGACCGGTTTGGTGAGGTGATGGTCGAAGCCCGCAGCGATCGAACGTTCGCGGTCCGCCGCCTGGCCGTAGCCTGTCAACGCGATCAACGTGGCCTGTGCCGTCTGCGGCAATGCGCGAAACCGTTGCGCCAGCTGGTAGCCGTCGATATCGGGCAAGCCGATATCCAGCAGGAGCACGTCCGGCGCAGCCGCTTCCACCAGCGCCAGCCCGCGGCGTCCCTCGTAGGCGACATGCACCTGATGCCCGATCGAGCCCAGGTACATGGACAGCATGTCGGCCGCGTCGGCATTGTCGTCGACAATCAGGATGTTCAGCGGTCGGCCTGGCGCCGTATCGCCATGCCGCGGCATGTCCGGGACGGATGTCGCCTGCGCCCGCGGCAGCCAAACGGTAAATTCGCTGCCGGCGCCAGGTCCTCTGCTCGCCGCGCTGATGCATCCCCCGTGCCGCTCGACCAGGCTTTTCACGAGTGCCAGCCCAATCCCCAATCCGCCCTGGGCGCGATCGAACGAACGTTCGCCCTGGACGAACAGATCGAAGACATGAGGCAGCAGCGCGGCATCGATACCGATGCCGTTATCCCGCACGACCAGTTGCACCGTGCCCGCATCCGCGCTCAGTTCAAGCTCGATGCGGCCCCCTTCCGGTGTGTACCTGGCGGCGTTGTTGAGCAAATTCGTGACGATCTGCACCAGCCGGGTGCCGTCGCCGTGCACGTACGCGGCTGGCGTCGGCACCGACAGTGCCAGATGGTGACGGCGCGCGTCGATGAGAGGCCGCGCCTGTTCGACCGCATCGCGCACGATGGTCACGATGTCGTGCAGTCCCTCCGCCAGCACCACGAGGCCGCGCGTGACGCGCGAGACATCGAGCAGGTCGTCGAGCAGTTTGGTCATGTGTCCGATCTGGCGGTCGATGATCTCGCAGGTCTGCTTCACCCGATCGGGCGTGACGTGCCCGAGCCTCAGGATCCTGGCCGCCATGCCGATCGGCGCGAGCGGATTGCGCAGCTCGTGCGCCAGCATCGCCAGGAACTCGTCCTTGCGGCGGTCGGCATCGCGCAGCTTTGTCTCCGCCTCGCGCCGGAACACCAGTTCGTCTTCGATGCGCTGGTAGGCCGACTGCAGTTCGCGCCGGCTGACGTCGAGGGCCGTATTGAGTTCGTTGGCACGGCGGTGGCTTTCACGTGCGGCGGCGGCGAGCCCCACGGCGGCGATTTCAGCCCGTTCGCCGGCCAGCTTCGCACCCAGCAGGGGCAGCAGGGCGACAATGGCAGCACGGGTCGGCGCGGCAGGCTCCGCCCCAAGGAACACGACGATGACGTTGCCGTCCGAATCGCACTGCCCCCATGCCGGCGCGTCCGTATCGGATCCGGCCCACGGCAGGGCCGCCTCCGCGCTGCCGACGTCCGCACAACGGCGCAGGAACGCCTGCCAGCGTCCACCGGCACGCAACGTCTGGGGCAATCCGGGCGCAGGCAGGAATATCCCGACTTCCGCGTCCCTTCCAAACAATAGAACCTGTGCGACGCCGGCATAGCGTGCAAGGTTGGTCGTCCCGACAAGTCTCGTCCCGGCGTTCTGCAGCTCGCCAAAGATGGACACCAGCTCGAACGGGATCATCGCATGCTCAGCGCGGGATCGCACATACGACGGCAGTACAGTTGTGGAATCCGCTAAATTGTCCGGTGCTCCGGGCGATCTGGCCATACGTGTTACAACCGGCGAAATTTTCCGACCCGAGCGCCTCGCCCACGGCTTTCAGTTCGTCGTCGAATCCACGCCCGAGGCGCAGCCGGGTGGCGGCGCAATCGAACAGCAGCGAGCCGGCGTGTTCGCCCCCATCCAGACCCGCCAGCGCCGCCTGGGCCGCCTCGCGCGCCGCGTCGCAAGCAGAGGCGGCGTCCGCGACCATGATGTGCACGGTGGCCCCGACCGGCACCTCGGCGGCACAGGAAATCGAGCCGTCGTCATCGAGCGCAAGCGGCACGCGCAGCTTGTAGCCGTCGCCGGTGTCGATGCCGATCACGTTATGAAGGAAGAACGGGAGCGGATCGGCACGGTTGAACGTCTGGCCCGTGGCCTGGGCATGCTCTTCGAACGCTTCCACCGCGGACGTGGCGTTCAGGCTGACCAGGCGGGTGCCTTGCGCTTCGGTGACGCGCAGCGGGGGGCTGCCCGGTCGCCAGCCATGACGAACGCCGAGACCGATGGGCTTCTTCGACAGCATTTCAAGTACGACGATCGCATCGGTATGGGCTTCCGTCCCGATGAAAACATGCGTCTGCCTGAACCTGGCATCATCGGCCGCCCCGCCGCCGAACAGCTGGTAGGTGCCGCCGGTACGCAGCATCATCTCGTGGATGATCTCGTCGACATAGCCTGCCAGCGCATCGGTCAACACGAGCGCGCTGCGATACGGGAAATCGGGATGGTCGCTGCCGGTAAACACGGGCATGACCTGTTCGAGGGCGCCGCTGAAGTCTTGACGGAGTCCCGTGCCCAGTCCGGCTCGAAACAGGATCTCGTCCGTGCGGATGGCCATCACGGACACGGAACCGTCCCCCGTGGCGCAGCCGGAAAACTCGCCCGCCGACGAGCAGCCGACAAGCACGTGCGGCCGGCAGGCAGCCTCGAGTGCGGCCAGTAGCGGATGGTAATCGATTTCGGGAGATGCGAAGACGATCAGCACGTCGGGGCGGCCGCCGTCCAGTTTTTCAAGGAGAGAATCGGCCAGCACGCGGCTTGCCGTTTCCGGCGAGCATAGGAGAGTATGGCTGACCGCCACTTTGGTATATGCCATGGGTGATCGATACAGTGGGTAAACGCTGAGGAATGACTGGAGAGTTACCGAACAGCTCAACAAACTTTGGCTGTCTGCATACAATAGTGTAATCAGGAAAACCGTGCAAAGTTTGTCCGTGCGGCAACAATTCCAGTCGACTCAGCGCCCCGTCACACCATCTCGGCAAACCCGATCCGGTCCGTGGTCGCCGCGCGCGCCTCGTCCACGCCGACCACGTGCGCGGCCAGCAGCGCTTCCAGCACGCTGTTCATCGTGTGGCAGCCCGGCCCGCGCCCCGCGTTCATGTGCGCGCGGATGGCGCCCAGGTCACCCTCTTCGATCATCGCCGCGACGGCCGGATCGATGGTCAGGCATTCCGTGGCCAGGTGGTAGCGGTTGCCCTGCTTCGAGGGCAGCAGCGCCTGGCACAGCACGCCGCGCAGCGCGTGCGCGAGGGCCTGGCTTTGCGCCTCGGAATTGCCCAGCAGGCGCAGCATCTTCTGCAGGCCCAGTTCCGTCGAGCGCGCGTGCAAGGTCGCCAGCACGAGCGGGCCGGATTCGGCCAGCGCCAGCGCTTCCTGCGCGGTCTGCGCATCGCGGATCTCGCCGATGACGATCACGTCCGGACGCTCGCGCAGTGCGTCCAGCGCACCGAGGTAATAGCTTTCGACGTCGCCATCGACGCCCACCTCGCGCTGCGTGATGATGCATTTACGCTGCGGGATCAGGGTCTCGACCGGATCCTCGATGGTGATGATGTGGCCCGAGCGCTGCCGGTTGATCTCGTCGAGGATGGAAGCGATCGTGGTCGACTTGCCCTGGCACGTGTCGCCGATGATCAGCACGAGGCCACTGGTCAGGCGCGCGAATTCGCGCTCGTCCGCGTGCAGGCCGAGCGTGTCCAGCGCCAGCGGCTCCTTCGGGAAGCGGCGGATCACGCAGCCCAGGCGCTTCTTGCCCTGGAAGCTGAAGCAGTTGGCGCGGATACGGG
The DNA here is from genome assembly GCF_052056005.1 of Massilia sp. GER05. NCBI lineage: Bacteria > Pseudomonadati > Pseudomonadota > Betaproteobacteria > Burkholderiales > Oxalobacteraceae > Massilia > Massilia sp. GER05. The sequence goes on from NZ_CP178858.1 coordinate 5,937,152, forward strand.
CCGTGTGCAGGTCGATCGAGCGGTCGAAGGCACGGTCGGCGATGCGCTCGGCCCAGTTCGGTTCGATGACGTCGAAGAACTCTTCCAGCTCTTCCTTGGTGATGGGCGAGTCCGTCACCGCGACGAGGCCCTTCGGCTGCCGGAGCATCAGCGGACTGTTCTGGTGGATGATGATGTCGGAAAACACCAGCTTCGAATTCAGCAGGTGCAATATCTGCTCGACCAGGGTGCCGAACACCGGATGGTCTTCGTTTTCGATATACGACAAGGTGGGGATCTGCGAGGACTGGTGGTATTCCATCATGCGTCGAATGGCAAACGGGCCCGGATGAGCGATCCATTCATTATAAAACCGGCATCCTGTCAAAATTCCAATTGGAAAGATATTTTTTCTGGCACCAAGCTTCGACCGTGCCTTGGCCGCCACATCGTTTCGACTGTTAGCGCACGACATTTTCGTGTTAGCATCTTCGAAAACTTATAACAGGAGACTACGATGACTCGCCATCTTCCCTTCGCACTCGCACCAGTCGCCTTGGCTGCCCTGCTCGCCACGGCACCCGCGGTGGCCCAGCAGGATCCGGCCGCCCGCGCGGCCAGCCTCGTCGCCCAGATGACGCTGGAGGAAAAAGCGGCGCAGCTGGGCAACGACGCCCCCGCGATCCCGCGTTTGAAAATCCCGAAATACAACTGGTGGAACGAAGGCCTGCACGGCGTCGCGCGCGCCGGCTACGCGACCGTGTTCCCGCAGGCCGTCGGCATGGCCGCGACCTGGGACGAGCCGCTGATGCACGACGTGGGCGACGTCATCGCGACGGAATTCCGCGCGAAGTACCTCGCCACGCGCGCCCCCGACGGCGGTACGGACTGGTACCGCGGCCTCACCGTGTGGTCGCCCAACATCAACATCTTCCGCGACCCGCGCTGGGGCCGCGGCCAGGAAACCTATGGCGAAGACCCGTACCTGACGTCGCGCATCGCCATCAACTTCATCCACGGCCTGCAGGGCGACGACGCGCAATCGTTCAAGACGATCGCCACCGCCAAGCACTTCGCCGTGCACAGCGGGCCGGAATCGAACCGCCACCGCGAAGACGTCCACCCGTCGCCGCACGACCTCGAGGACACGTATTTGCCGGCGTTCCGCGCCACCGTCACGGAAGGCAAAGTGGCCTCCGTCATGTGCGCGTACAACGCCGTCAACGGCATACCCGCGTGCGCCAGCGACGACCTGATGGAGCAGCACCTGCGCCGCGCCTGGGGCTTCAAGGGCTTCGTCGTGTCGGACTGCGGCGCGGCCGCCAACATCTACCGCGACGACAGCCTGCACTACACGAAGACGCCCGAGCAGGCCGTGGCCGCCGCGTTCAGCGCGGGCATGGACCTGATCTGCGGCGACTACCGCAACAAGATGACGACGGAGGCCGGCCCCATCGTCAACGCCGTGCGCCAGGGCGAATTGAAGGAGGCCGTCGTCGACCGCGCGCTCGTGCGCCTGTTCGAATACCGCATCCGCCTGGGCTTGCTCGACGCGAACCCGCCGCAGGCGTACGCCGGCATCAAGCCGACCGACAACGACACCCCGGCCCACCGCGCCGTCGCGCTGAAGACGGCGCAAGAGGCGATGGTGCTGCTGAAGAACGACGGCCTGCTGCCGTTGAAAAAGACGCCGAAGACGATCGCCGTCATCGGCCCGAACGCGGACAGCGAGGATGCGCTGGTCGGCAACTACAACGGCCAGCCGTCGCATCCGGTGACGGTGCTGGCCGGCATCCGCGCCCGCTTCCCCGATGCGAAGGTGGTGTATGCGCCGGGCACGGGCCTCGTCGGCCCGGCCGAACCGCCCGTGCCCGACGCGAACCTGTGCGTCGACGCCGCGTGCCGCACGCCGGGCCTGAAGGCCGAGCATTTCGAGGGCCCGGACCTGGCGGGCACCGCGCACGGTGCCGTCGAAAAGAATGCCCGCGCCGCGTGGCAGGAAGGCGGTCACAATGCGTCGGCGCGCTGGACCGGCTACCTGAAGGCGCCGCGCACGGGCGATTACAGCCTGCGCTACCTGAGCAATGCCGGCTACCGCATCTGGGTCGACGGCAAGCAGATCGTGGATGCGTGGGACGTGACGGATTCGCCGTCGATCGAAGCGGGCAAGGCGAAGCTGCAGGCGGGTAAAACCTATCCGATCCGGATCGAGGCCGTGCAGCGGGGCGCGCGCGGCGACCAGAAACTGGTGTGGAGCACGCCCATCGACGGCGGCAAGGAAGCCGTCGACCTGGCCCGCCGCGCCGACCTCGTCGTGTTCGTGGCCGGCCTGTCCGCCAACCTGGAAGGCGAGGAACTGAAGCTGCAGGTGCCCGGTTTCGCGGGCGGCGACCGCACGAGCCTCGACCTGCCGGCGCCGCAGGAACGCCTGCTGGAAAAAGTCGTCGGCACCGGCAAGCCGACGGTGCTCGTGCTGATGAGCGGCAGCGCGCTGTCCGTCAACTGGGCCGACAAGCACGTGCCGGCGATCGTCCAGGCCTGGTATCCGGGCGGCGAAGGCGGCCATGCCGTGGCCGGCCTGATCGCGGGCGACTACAGCCCGGCGGGCCGCCTGCCCGTCACGTTCTACCGCGGCGTGGACGGCCTGCCCGCGTTCACCGACTACCGCATGGACGGCCGCACCTACCGCTATTTCAAGGGCGACGTGCTGTACCCGTTCGGCCACGGCCTGTCGTACACGACGTTCCGCTACGGGACGCCGGCGCTGTCGGCGCCGTCCGTCGCGGCGGGCAGCCCCGTCAACGTCGACGTCGAGGTGGCCAACACGGGCAAGCGTGACGGCGACGAAGTCGTCCAGCTGTACGTGGCCAAGCCGGGCGATGCCGCCAACCCGACCCTCGCGGGCTTCCGCCGCATCCACCTGAAGGCCGGGGAACGCCAGCGCGTCTCGCTGGCGCTGGATGCGCGCGCCCTGTCGCAGGTCGACGCGGCCGGCGCGCGCAAGGTCGTGCCGGGGGCGTACACCGTGTACCTGGGCGGCGGGCAGCCGGGGCATGCGCAGACGGTCAAGGCGGCGCTGACGGTGACGGGGGCGGCGTCCGAATTGCCGAAATAACTCCCAGCGTCGTTCCCGCGAAGGCGGGAACCCAAGTGCTGCATGCGTTTCGATAGCTCGTGCAAAATTGGGTCCCCGCCTCCGCGGGGACGACGTATTTATTGCGCGTTTCACCCCGCCTGCGTGCATTCCGGTCCGGTTTTCATGCGTTTTGTCGCAAACCGGTACCCCGCCCGCAGGCTCCCGCATACGATGTGCACATCGACACCATGCACATCAGGGAGACCACCATGACCCACCATACCACCCGCCGTTTCCTCCTCGCCGCCTGCGCCCTTGCCTGCATCGCCCTCGCGCCGCAGGCCGAAGCGGGCGATTGGCCCTGGAGCAGGAGCGAACAGGTGCAGGGCAGCGGCCGCGTGCAAAGCCAGGCACGCGAAGTCGCCCACTTCAGCGGTCTCGCGATGTCCCTGCCGGGCAACGTCGAGATCAGGAGCGGCAGCGGCCGCGAAGGCGTGACGGTCGAGGCGGACGACAACCTGCTGCCGCTGATCGAAACCGTCGTCGAGGACGGCACCCTGAAGATCCGCGCCAAGCGCAACACGAACCTGCGCACCCGCAACCTGAAAGTCGTCGTGCAGGCGCGCGACATCGACCGCCTCGCGCTGGGCGGCTCCGGCAATATCGATGCGGACGTCGTACGCGGCAGCCGCGTGCGCTTCGACGTGGGCGGCTCCGGCTCCATCAAGGTCCGCAAGCTGGAAGGCGAATCCATCAACGTCGCCCTGGGCGGCAGCGGCAACCTGCAGGCACTGGACGGCACGGCGCGCAGCACGTCGATCTCGATCGGCGGTTCGGGCACCGTCGACATGGGCCATGTGCGCACCGAGAACGCCAGCGTCACCGTGGCCGGCTCCGGCGACGCGACCTTGTGGGTGCGCGACAGCCTGAGCCTGACCGTGGCCGGTTCCGGCGACGTCAATTACTATGGCGATCCGCAGGTCACCCGCTCGGTGGTCGGCTCGGGCAATGTGAAACGCCTGGGCGCCTCTCCCCGCTGACGTTCGCGTGGGCACGGGGTGCCCACCCTACGGCCATGTGCTGAACACACCCCGTGTCGGCGCACCAATTACAGATCCCAACGTATTTCGCCTATCACGGTCCGCTGCGTGTACGGGTGAAACGCCCAGTAGGTACGGTCGTTGAGGTTGTCCACCCCGACCGCCGCGCTCCAGTGGCGGTCGAACCGGTAGCGCACCCGCGCATCGAACACGAGATAGTCCGACACCCCCATGTACGCATCGCCGTTCGGGTCGCTGTTGTCCAGCGTCCCGTACTGGCGGCCGCTGTAGCGACCTCCCAAGGTCGCGGTCCAGTGGTCGTTCGCCTTCCACGTCGCCAGCATCGTCGCGCGCCAGCGCGGCACGCGGGGCTGCCACTTGCCCACGCTTCCCGGGAAGCCCGCGTTCTCCGTGATGATGGAGTCGGCAAACGTGAGGCTCCCCGTCAGGTCGACCCCTTTTACCCCGACGTCGTCCGCCTGCGCCGATACCTCCAGGCCGTTCGTCCGGATGCGGCCCACGTTCTGCACCGTGTTCACGGTCGTGCCGGCAGACACCAGCAGCGGCTGCGAATACAGTGCGTCGCGCGTCGTTTCGCGGAACAGCGTGACGCGCAGCGAACCCTTGTCGTTCAGCGTCTCGGCCGACAGCTCGCTCGTCCACGACTTCTCGGCCTTGAGGTTCGGATTGCTGTTGACGATGGCATTGTCGACGATGGAACCCTGGAACAGCTCGGCCGCCGTCGGATAGCGCACGGCACGGCCCGTCGAGGCCTTCAAGGTCCAGTCGGGACTGGCGCGCCACGACAGCGCGGCCTTCGGCGACCATGCCGTCTCGCTGCGCGACGGAAAGCCCAGCGGCGCCGCCAGCACGGCGTTCGACAACTCGCCGCCATAGGCGCGCCACCGTTCGAAGCGGGCACCCACCGTCGCACGCCACGCGTCGCCGATGCGCCAGTTGTCCTGCGCATACAGGCTTTCCAGCCACGTGTTCCCGTTGAAGACGGAGACCTGGCGGCCGTCGCCCGCGTGCAGCCAGTCGCCCGCGCTGCCGAACACGCGCGTGCGCAGTTTCGCGTGGTCCGACTGCAGGCCGAATTCGACCGTGTGGTCCTCCGGCCGCCAGATGCCTTTCAGCGCCAGCGTGTTCCAGCCGCTGCCGTGCATGTCCGTGACCTGGCCCGCGCCGTTCGTGTCGGCGTCCGGCACCAGCACGGTCGGCGTGCGCACGAGGTCGCGCGCATAGTCGTACACGCTGGCGGCGATCTCCCAGTCGAACGTGTCGCGGCTGTGCTTCTTCAGCGACAGCCCGTGCATCGCGTGTTCCAGCGTGCCGCGGCTGGGTGCGAAATCGGAGGCGCGGATGTCGTACGCGCGGCCGTCGATGTTCACCCGCGTCGCCGTGGTGACGGGGTTGCCGGCCGCGTCGCGCAGATACGAATCGGCCACGCGCTTCGCCTCGTTGCGCCACCAGCCGAACGTGTAGCTGGCGCGCAGCTGCGGCGTGATGTCCCACGCGAGCTTGAATTTCGCGTGGTCCTGCACGGTGTGCGTCTGGCTCGTCGCGCCAATCAGCCACCAGTCCCTGTTCGACGGATTGCGCCCGGCGACGGCGCCCGTCACCGGGATGCCGCCACCGCCCGGCACGCCGGCCGACAGCAGTTTATTGGCGAACCCGATGGGCTGCGCATCGCTGTCCAGGCGCGACACGTCGATCCAGTACGACCACGCGCCGCTGCGGTCGCCCAGCGATGCGCTGCCCTGCCAGCCGTCGTAGCGGTCATCCGTGCGGTACAACGTGAACCCCTGCGAATGGCCGGACAGCTTGACGTGGGCTTCGCGCTTCGTCGGCATGCGCGTCTGGAAGTCGACGACGGCACCGACCGAATTGCCCGGGTAGGCGGCCGCGAACGGGCCATAGAGCACGTCGACGCGCTCGATCTCTTCCGGCGTGACGAGGCCCCAGCGCGGCGTGTACGTGGCGCCGTTGCCGAGCAGGTTGGAGAGCAGGATGCCGTCCGCGTACACGAGCGAGCGCGCGCTGTTGCCCGTGCCGGAGGCGCGGCTCGCGAGCACGGCGTGGTCGTAGTCGCCCGTGTAGCGCTTGCGCACGTTCAGGCTGGGCAGGTATTTCAGCGCGTCTTCGCTGTCGACCGCGTTGATCCGGTCCTCGACCTGGGCACCCGTGATGCCTTCGATCGTCGTCGGGATCTGCGCGGGCAGCGACGTCGGGCGGCCCCCGGTGATGACCACGGTTTCCAGGTGCGTGTCGTCCGCATGGACGTGCGCAGTCAGGCACGCCAGCGCGGCGAGCGCGAGGCGATGATGTTGGAATCGCATGGGCACCTCAGTGATGGTGCATCGGCATCGCGGCGGGTAGCACTTCCAGCACCGGCGCGGGCGTCTTCGATTCGGGGGCGACGTCGGCCCAGTCCACGCGGCCCTTCTCGCATTGCTGGCCGACCTTGAACACCAGGCGGCCCGGCGCCTCGGGGAGCCTGGCCTGCAGCGTGAACTCGTCGTAGTACGCGTCCGGCAGCGGGCCGCCGCGCCAGTTGATCTCGCGCGGGGCCAGCGTGATGGTCCAGCCCGGCTTGGGCATCGGCTTCGCGGTGACGCCTTCCGGCAGCTGCACCGTGATGCCGGTCGTGGCGCTGCCGGCGCAGCCGTGGCCGACCTTGAACACGAGGGTTTGATGGGCGCCGGCCGGGGCGGTGGCCGGGGCGACGGTGATATGGGCGTGCGCCAGCGGCGCCGCGAGCAAGGCAGCGATCCAGAGAGCTTTCATGTGGCCTCCGTCAGTGAGCAGCGATGTAAGTCAGCGGTTTGACCGGCACCTGCACGGTGACGTTCTCGCGCTTCTTGTCGGAACCGACGAAGGTCAACGTCAGCGGCACCTGCTGGCCTTCCTTGAGCTGCTGCTTCAGGTCGAACAGCATGACGTGGTAGCCGCCGGAGGACAGGTTGACGGGCTGGTTGGCCGGCAGGTCGATGCCGTCGACCTTTTGCATGCGCATCGTCTGGCCTTCCATGGCCATCTGGTGGACTTCGGCGCGGCCCGCGACGGGGCTTTGCACGTCGACGAGGCGCGTGGCCTTGGGCGAACGCAGCTGCATGAAGGCGCCGGCCGTCTTCTGGGCCGGCACGGTGGCGCGGATCCACGGGTCGCCGACGGTCACCTGGGCGAACGCGGCGGTCGTAACGAGGCTGGCCGCGGCCAGCACGAGGAATGGTTTGAACATGACTTTACCTGACAAAAAATGGAGCGAAGGGAAATTAGAGTCAGGCAAAGACAGGGGGACCGCGTGGCACGGCCGCCAGCCAAACGGCCAGCGGGCGGGGTGCGTGATGGAACAGGAAGGGACGGGCTTCCGCGCCGTCCATGAGCGCGAGCGGCGCGTGCACGGGGGGCGGCAGACCGTGGCTGCCCGCATGGGCGAGGCAGTAGCCGCAATCGTCGAGGACGCGCATGCCGGCATGCTCGTCCTGCACGAGCAGCGCGGCCGCGGCGGCGAACGCGGCGCCGCCGTCGACGCTGCAGACGTCCAGCGGAATCGTCGGCCGGCTGGCGGCCAGCGCATGCGAGACCGTCGGCGCGAGCGCGTTCAGCAGCACGGCGAACAGTGCCAGCCACACGAAACGCAGGCGCTTTGTCATCGAACGAATCGGCAGAATCGACATGTTCCGATTATAGCCGCGTATGCACGGTGTGGCGCACGCGGCCCCTGTGACATTTTGTCCAGTGCGATCAGCGCTCGGCCATCAGGACTTCGCGCTCGACCTGCACGGTGCGCTCGCCGTCCGTCAGCCACACCTGGCCGTCCTGGATCGTGCATTGCAGCTGCATCGAACGCTGGGCCATCTGCTCCAGCTGGGCGCTCGTTTCCGCCGGGATGTTGATGATGGAAATTTTCTTGGTACGTTCGAGCTTGCTGGCCAGGCCCTTGAACCAGATGTTGCTGGTGGCGCTGTAGCAGTACACGACCACGTGTTCGGCACGGCCGGCCGCCTTCATGAGGCGGCGTTCGTCGGGCTGGCCGACCTCGATCCAGAGGTCGATCGCACCGGTGAGGTCCTTGAGCCACAGGGCGGGCTCCTCGACGTCGAACAGGTCCTTGCCGTACGCGAGCGCCGGGTCGGCGTGCAAGGCGAAGGCGAGCAGGCGGATCATCACGCGCTCGTCGGTTTCCGAAGGATGCCGCGCGATCGTGAGCGCGTGCTCCTGGTAATAGTTGCGGTCCATGTCCGCAATGTTCAGGTCTGCCTTGTAAATCGTTGCTTTCAGGGCCATTCAGGTGCCTATTTCTATGGTTCAGCTGAACACGACAGTCTTGTCGCCATTCAGCAGGATACGGTGTTCCACGAACCACTTGACCGCACGGGCCAGCACGACGCTCTCGACGTCGCGGCCGATGGCCGTCAACTGCTCCACGCTCATGGCGTGGTCGACGCGCTCGACGTCCTGCTCGATGATCGGGCCTTCGTCCAGGTCGCCCGTGACGAAGTGGGCCGTCGCACCGATCAGCTTGACGCCGCGGCGATGCGCCTGCGCATACGGACGCGCGCCCTTGAAGCTGGGCAGGAACGAGTGGTGGATATTGATCGCCCTGCCCTTCAAGGCATCGCACAGCCCCGGCGACAGGATCTGCATGTAGCGCGCCAGCACGACCAGGTCGATGCGGTGGGTATCCAGCAAGTCGATGATGCGCGCCTCCTGGGCGAGCTTGGCCGATTCGCTGGCACCCGCCTCGAGCGGCAAGTGGTGGAACGGGATATTGTAACTGGCCGCGAGCTGGTAGAAGTCCATGTGGTTCGACACGATGGCCGGAATCTCCACCGGCAGCAGGCCGCTGCGGTAGCGGAACAGCAGGTCGTTGAGGCAATGGCCGATCTTCGACACCATGATCAGCACGCGCGGCTTGGCGCCGGCGTCGTGCAATGCGCCGTCCGCGCCCAGGTCCCCGCACAGCGAGCCGAAACCGGCGCGCAGCAATTCGTCCGAGATGGCATCGTCTTCCAGCGCGAAGTGGATGCGCATGAAGAACAGCTTCGATTCCGGATCGCCGAACTGGGCCGAGTCGATGATGTTGCAGCCGTGTTCGGCCAGAAAACCCGAGACGCGCAGCACGATGCCGCGGTGGTCCAGGCAGGACAAGGTCAGGATATATTCTGGATACATTGCTAAAAACTTCAGAATGGTTGAGGTTGACTGAGCCCGGCCATTGTCGCATAACCGGGGTCAGAGCCCGATTTAAAGAAATTGCCCAAAACCGGGCTCTGACCCCGGTTTCAACAGGAGACGCAAATGACAACGAATCGGCAATTCCGCCTCGCCGCCCGTCCCGTCGGCATGCCCAGGCCCACCGACTGGCAACAAACCGAGGAACCCCTCGCCCCGCTGCAGGACGGCGAGGTACGCGTGAAGGTGCTGTACCTGTCGCTCGATCCGGCCATGCGCGGCTGGATGAACGAAGGCAAGTCGTACATCCGTCCCGTCGCGATCGGCGAAGTGATGCGCGCGGGCGGGATCGGCCTCGTCGAGGCGTCCAACTCGCCGCATGTGGCCGTCGGCGACACCCTGACCGGCAGCTTCGGCGTGCAGCGGTACTGGACGGGCCCCGTCGACGCGAAGGCGGCCGCGGCCATGAAGATCGATCCCGCCCTCGCCCCGCTGCCGGCCTGGCTGAACGTGCTGGGCATGCCCGGCATGACCGCCTACTTCGGCCTCACGGACATCGGCCAGCCGAAGGCGGGAGAAACCGTCGTCGTGTCGGCGGCGGCGGGCGCCGTCGGTGCGACCGTCGGCCAGGTGGCGAAGCAGCTGGGTTGCCGCGTCGTCGGCATCGCCGGGGGGCCGGACAAATGCCGCTACGTCGTCGAGGAACTCGGGTTCGACGCGTGCATCGACTACAAGGCGGGGCCGGTGCCGGCGGGACTCGGGGAACATTGCCCGCAGGGCGTGGACGTCTATTTCGACAACGTGGGCGGCGACATCCTCGACGCCGTGCTGGCCCGCATCAACCTGAAGGCGCGCATCGTGATCTGCGGCGCGATCTCCCAGTACAACAACACGACGCCGGTGCGCGGCCCGGCCAATTACCTGTCGCTGCTCGTGAACCGGGCGCGCATGGAAGGCATGGTGGTATTCGACTATGCGGCGCGCTATCCGGAAGGCGTACAACGGCTCGGCGCGTGGCTGCGGGCAGGGGCGATCAAGAGCCGCGAGCACGTGGTCGAAGGCCTCGATCACTTCCCGGACGCCCTCACGATGCTGTTCGAAGGGAAGAACTTCGGGAAGCTGGTGCTGAAGGTCACAGACGACGCACATTGAACCAACCGCACGCCGCCGGAACCATTTGATCCCCTGCCTCTCTAACCGCACGAGCGCATCCATGAACGCTCGTTGATAGTTCAGGCACAAGGAGATCGATATGGCGACAAGCAAGGAAGGCGGCCACAAGAGCGCGGCCGACGCCGGCGGCAACGAGCAGAAAAGCCAGCCGGCCAAGCGCGGTTTCGCTGCGATGGACCAGAACCAGCAGCGTCAAATCGCCAGCAAGGGCGGCCAGGCCGCCCACCAGAAGGGGACGGCGCACGAATTCGATTCAGAAGAAGCGCGCCGGGCGGGCCAGAAAGGCGGGGAAGTGGTCAGCCGCAACCGCGCCCACATGGCCGACATCGGCCGCAAGGGCGGGGAAAGCCGGCAATCGGCCAACCGCGCCGCCGCCGCCGCGAAATCGGGCAACCAGGCGGGCACTCAGGCGGGCAACCGCCAGGGCAGCAAGGAGTCTTGAACTTTGGGGCGGTTCCCCTCACCACAGCGCGCAAGCGCCGACCGCGCCGCCGTGCCGGGCGCGGTTGCTCATCGCATTGCCGGAAGATGCGCCTGGAACATGGACGTGCTACAGTTCCACGCTTATGTCCACCGCTTCCCACCTCAAATACCTGGCCGCGTATCCCGCGCACATCCTGTCCCAGGTCGAGCGCCTGATCGCCGACAACCGCCTGGCCGACCACCTGCGCCAGCGCTATCCCGACGCGCACGACGTCCGCACCGACAAGGCCTTGTACGGCTACGTGCAGGATATGAAAGATGAATACCTGCGCAACGCCGAGCCCGTTTCGAAAGTGGCGTACGACAGCAAGATCGGCATCGTCCAGCAGGCCCTCGGCCTGCACACCGCGATCTCGCGCGTGCAGGGCGGCCGTTTGAAGGCCAAGCACGAGATCCGCATCGGCACCGTGTTCCGCGACGCGCCGCCGGCCTTCCTGCGCATGATTGCCGTGCACGAACTGGCGCACCTGAAGGAAAAGGACCACGACAAGGCCTTTTATAAACTGTGCTGCTGGATGGAGCCCGACTACCACCAGTTCGAATTCGACGTGCGCCTCTATCTCACCCAGCTGGACCTGGGCGGCGAACGGTTGTGGGCGTGATCGCTCCCGAGCGGTCCACGGAAATTGCAATATGCACCATGGATGGCCGAAATGACCATCATCCCTCGTTGCCGTAGCACAACAAGTTATTGAACATCAGCCGCCGCGGGCCAAAAGCTGTCGACTTCCGCATGCGCACCGATTACAGTCGAGATCCGCGCTTCCTGCGCCCAGCGCCTGCCATCCGCGCAGGCTGAATGAACTCCGGCCGGTCGGCCGATCCCGACGAGACCCATGCAGCGACAACGCCTCGCCCAATTCCTGTTTCTTTCGCTGTCCGGACTTGCCGTCGCCAGCGCCGCCCGCGCCCAGGACATGCCGGACTGGCGCATTTCCGGCTTCGGCACGCTGGGCGTCGTGCACACCGGCGAACGCGAGGCCGATTACACGTCGTCCGTCTTCAAGGCCAACGGTGCCGGCGCCACGCGCCGCTGGAGCACCGACGTCGACAGCCGCCTCGGCGTGCAACTCGACGCCACGCTCGCGCGCCACTGGTCGGCCGTGCTGCAGGTGGTCAGCGAACAAGGCCTCGACAACACTTACCGGCCGCGCGTCGAATGGGCCAACATCAAGTACCAGGCGACGCCCGAACTGGCGCTGCGCGTCGGCCGCATCGCGCTCCCCGTCTTCCTGACGGCCGACTACCGCAAGGTCGGCTATGCGTATCCGTGGGTGCGCCCGCCCGTCGAAGGCTATAACGTGTTGCCCGTGACGAGCAGCGACGGCATCGACGCTACCCTGCGCTGGAGCGTGGGGCGGGTCCGCAATGCATCGCAGGTGTTCTACGGCCACAATTCCGTTTCGCTGATCGAACCGCTGCACGTGTACGGTCGCCGCAGCATCGGCATCTCGAACACGAGCGACTGGGGCGCGCTCAGCGTGCGCGCCAACGTGGCCAGCGCCGAGATCTCCAGCGACATCGGCGCCGAATTGTTCCGCGCGTTCGACGCCTTCGGCCCAATCGGCCAGGACCTGACCCGGCGCTACGCGCTGGACCACAAGCGCATGATGCTCGCGAATATCGGCGTGAACTACGACCCGGGCGCGTGGTTCGTGATGGCCGAAGCGGGCCGCACGGTCAGCCCTTCCTTCCTGGGCTCGACGCGCAGCGCCTACGTCAGCGCGGGCTGGCGCTGGCGGGCGTTCACGCCGTACGCGACGTATGCGCGCGTGCGCGCCACCAACGCGACGACGGATTCCGGCCTGCCGGTCGCCGCCCTGCCCCCGGCGCTGGCGCCGACGGCGGCCGCGCTGAACGCCGGCCTGAACACCCTGCTGTGGACGATCCCGCAACAAACGTCGCAGGCGGCGGGCGTGCGCTGGGACCTGCGCACGAACATGGCCCTCAAGCTGCAATACGACCGCGTGACGCCGCAGGAAGGCTCGCGCGGCACGTTCATCAACCCGACGATGCGCTTCGTGCCAGGCCACCCGGTCCACGTGGCCAGCGTCGCACTCGACTTCGTGTACTAGCATGGCGACGCTCAAGTATTCCCGCCTGCTGGGCACGTCCCTGCTGTTCGGCATCCTGGCCGGCGCGCCGGCGACGGCGGCCGATCTCGTCGTGATCGTCTCCGCGCGCAATCCCGTCGCCACCTTGCGCGCCGACCAGGTGGCCGCGATCTTCCTCGGCCAATCCGTGCGCTTCCCGGACGGCACGGAAGCGGTGCCGTTCGACCTGCGCCTCGGCGCGCCGACGCGCGACGAATTCTATGCGCGCGTGACGAACAAGACGCCCGCGCTGCTGAAGGCGCACTGGTCGAAGATTGTCTTCACGGGCCGCGGCCAGCCGCCCTCGGAGCTGGCGGACAGCGCGGCCGTGCGGCGCAAGGTGGCCGGCGATCCGGAAGCGATCGGCTACATCGAACGCAGCGCGCTCGACGCGAGCGTGCACCCGGTCCTCATGGTGCAGTGATGACGCCGTCCGCCGACTCCGACCGCCGCCGTCCCCGTTGGCTCGCGCGCGCCCTCGAGACGCACATCGCGCTGCCGCTGTTCGCCCTGCTGCCGCTGGTGGCCATCTGGGCCGCCTGTTTCCACTTCGTCGAAACGGAGCGGCGCGCGGCCGTCGACGCGGCGCGCGATGCCGTGCGCGAGCAGCTCGAGACGTACGAGGCGCAGGTCGCGCGCAACCTGAACGCCATCGACCAGACGCTGAAGGTGATCAAGTATTCGGTCGAACTGAACGGCCCCCACGCCGCGCTGCCCACGCTGCGCGCCGAGGAACTGCTGCCGCCCGGCCTCGTGTTCCAGGTCAGCGTGGCGGACCGCGACGGCACCATCGTCGACAGCAATCCCCCCATGCCGGCGCATGATGTGTCGCGCGCGCCGTATTTCACCGTGCACGCGAACGGCGGCGGCCACGGGGTATTCGTCAGCCAGACCGTCGGCGACACCGCCCGGTCCGAGCCGCACCTGCACTTCACGCGCCGCATCGAGGACGGCCACGGGCGCTTCGCCGGCGTCGCCATCGTCGAAGTCGATCCGGCGTATTTCACCAGCTCGTACGAACGCTCGCGCGGGGGCGAACTGGGCCTGCTGGCGCTCGTCGGCAGCGACGGCGTCGCGCGCGCCGTGCGCATCGGCGACAAGGTGTCGTGGGGCCAGCCGATCGCGCTCGACGGCATCGGGGAGGAAGCGGTCGCCCCGCATCCGACGGCACCGGACGGCATCGAGCGCTATGCGGGCGCGCGCCGCCTGTCGGGCTTCCCGCTCACGGCCGTCGTGGGCCTGGCCGACAGCGAACAGATGGCGCAGTACGAGCAGCACTACGGCACCTACCTCGTCGGCGCGACGGCCGCGAGTTCGCTGCTCGTCGCCGTCGTCGCGATGATCAGCGCGTGGTCGTGGCAGGTGGCGAAGGCGCGCCGGCGCGAGCGCCAGGCGCAGCAGACTTATGCGGCCGCGTCGGAAGCGAGCCCGGACGCGTTCTTCGTGCTGCGCAGCGTGACGGACATGAACGGCACCATCGTCGACTTCCTCGTCGAGGACTCCAACAGCCGCTCCGAACTCTTCACCGGCATCGCCAGCGAGGCGCTGCGCGGCCAGCTGCTGGATGATGCGCTGCCGTTTTACCGCACGAACGGCATGTGGGAACACCTCGTGCAGGTGGTGCTCGAACAGCGCGTCATCGAGGCCGAGTGGCAGGCGACCGCTGGTCCGACGGCCGGGCGCTGGCTGCAGCGCCAGATCGTGCCCGTCGAAGGCGGCGCCGTCGCGATGGTGCGCGACATCACGGAGCGCAAGCTGGCCGAGGAACGCATCCGCCACATGGCCCACCACGACGAGCTGACCGGCCTCCCGAACCGCAGCCTGATCCGCGACCGCCTGGACCAGGCCGTGCGCAACGCCCAGCGCAACGGCGGCCATCTCGCCCTCGCCTTCGTCGACCTGGACGGTTTCAAGCTCGTCAACGACGGCCTCGGTCACAATGCCGGCGACGAATTGCTGAAGGTCGTGGGCGGCCGCATGCAGGCCTGCCTGCGCCGCACGGACACCCTCGGCCGCCTGGGCGGCGACGAGTTCGTGATCCTGTTGCCGGAGGCCGGCGAAAGTCCGCTCGCGCTCACGCCCGTGCTGGAAAAGATCCGGCAAGCCGTGACCGAACCCGTGCAGATCGGCGACCAGGCGGTGCGCGTGAGCTGCAGCATGGGGGTCGTCGTGTACCCGCGCGACGGCGAGGATCCGAAGACCCTCATGATGAACGCCGACGCCGCGATGTACCGCGCCAAGGACCTGGGCAGCAACAACTTCCAGTTCTACACGCGCGAGATGAATGCCAGCGTCGAGGCAAAGCTCGTGATGCTGGAAGACATGCGCAGGGCGCTGGACGCCACGCTGGCGGACGACACGCACGACGCCACCGATGGCCAGGCGCCCGCGTTGCAAGCCCCCGCGGGGCGCTTCCACCTGCTGTACCAGCCGAAGGTCGACCTGCGCACGGGCCGTTTGTTCGGCGTGGAAGCGCTGATCCGCTGGCGCCATCCGGAACACGGCATCGTGCCGCCGATGCGCTTCATCGGGCTCGCGGAGGAGTCGGGCCTGATCGTCGGCCTGGGCGAATGGGTCGTGCGCACCGCATGCCGCCAGGCCCAGTTGTGGCGCGCGGCGGGGCTGGATCCGCTGACGGTGTCGGTGAACGTGTCGGCCCGCCAGTTCGAGGAAAAGCGCCTCGTCGAACGCATCGCCGGCGCCCTGCGCGACACCGGCCTGCCGCCCTGCGCGCTGGACCTGGAAGTGACGGAAAGCCTGCTGATGCGCGACCTGAACCAGGCCATCGAACGCATGCGCGAACTGAAGGAGATGGGCGTCACGCTGTCGATCGACGATTTCGGCACCGGCTATTCGAGCCTGTCCGCGTTGAAATCGTTCCCGATCTCGACGCTCAAGATCGACAAGTCATTCGTGCGCGACCTGGCCTCCAACTCGGACGACCAGGCGATCGCCCTGGCCGTGATCTCGCTGGGCCACCGCCTGCACCTGCGCGTGATCGCCGAGGGCGTGGAGACGGTCGAACAGCGCGACTTCCTGGTGGCGAACGACTGCGACGAGATGCAGGGCTATCTGTTCAGCCCTCCGGTGCCGGCCGAGCGCATCACGGAGATGCTGCAGGCCCAGCAACGCCAGCCGCGCGACGTCACGCAATTGGCGAGGGCGTGAGCATGATCACCCGCCACCAGACCGCGCGCATGCTGTTCGGCGCGGACCGCAAGCTGCACCGCATGCTGCAATACTGGGCCGGCACGGCCATCATGTACACGATCGTCATCGGCATGTTGTTCGGCCCCGCGGCGCTCGCGGGACAGCCGCAGGCCCGTGCCATCTGCCTCTACGTCACCGCGGGCGTGGCCGTGTTCTACCCGCTGGTGCGCATCGGCGCCCGCATCGGGCTCGCGCCGACCATCCTGGCGGGCCTGCAGGGCATCTTCAGCATCAGCTGCCACGTCTGGGGCTATTCGATCGCCGGGCCGCTGCGCGGCGCGACCCTGGTGGGGTTGCCGGTCATCGTCGTGTTCTGCGTCTTCGCCCTGCGTCCGCGCCAGACCCTGATGCTGACCGCCTTCAACCTGTCCGTCATGGGCGCCACGATGTGGTGGCACGCAGCGCATGATCCGCTGCATTTTCCGCCTGAGGCCGAGGCCGTGAACTTCGTGTTCGTGACGGTCGCCTCGCTTGCGGTCACCCTGCTGACCGGCGAAATGAGCAAGCTGCGCGCACGCCTGAAGACCCAGAAGGACGAGCTGCTGACGGCGCTCGACACGATCCGCACGCTGGCCACCATCGACGAGCTGACCAAGCTGGCCAACCGCCGCCACATGAACGAGCTGCTGGCGCAGGAAGAGCGCCGGCGCGACGCCGCGCGCGGGCCGACCTGCATCGCCGTGCTCGACATCGACTTCTTCAAGCGGATCAACGACAGCTTCGGCCATGCGGCGGGCGACACCGTGCTGCGCGACTTCGCGCAGGCCACGCGCGCCGAACTGCGCGAAGGCGACGCGCTGGCGCGCTGGGGCGGCGAGGAATTCCTGCTGATGCTGCCGAACACGACGCCCGCCAACGCACGCGCCGTGCTGGAGCGCATGCGCGCGCGCGTGGCCGCACTGAAGCCCTGCGATAGCGCCGCAGGGCACGTCAGCTTCTCGGCCGGCCTGAGCATCTGGCATCCCGACGAGCCCATCGTCGAGACCGTGAACCGCGCCGACAAGGCCCTGTACGCGGCCAAGGTGGCGGGACGCAACCGGGTGATCGAGGCCTGACGCCGTCAGCGTCCGGACCGGGTCACGCGGAACCAGTCGACGTCGACGTAATCGCGCACGATCGGCCGCGGGCCGCCGCCCTCGCGCGGCGCGTCGGTGTCGCCCTTGATCCACGTGAACACGGCGGGCCGGCTGCCTTTCCACCACGAGAACGGCGCGAGCTTCACCGGCATACCGGCCGCGTGGAATTCGTCGGAGTCGTCGCGCGCATACGAGAAGCGCACGGTCTGGTCTTCCGCCACGGCCGCGCGCAGGACGATGGTCTTGCCGTCGACCTTGCCCACCCGGGTCTCCACGCCGCCGTTCGCCACCGTCACATAATCCTTGCCCTCCTCGTGCACGACACCGACCCACGGCACGCCCACGCCGAACAGCACGAGGCCCGCGCGCTGGCGCTCGCCCAGCCCCTTCAGTTCCAGCCGCGTCGTGATCTCGGACGCGGGGCCCTGCAGGATCTGCGTGAGGACGTTGCGCGCGCCGACGAGGTACTTCGCCTCGTTGGCCTGCAGGCGCAGATAGCCGGGCCGCTGCGTGAGGCTCCAGTGCGCATCGTCCGGATTGTGGTTCCACGACCATTGCAGGCCCAGCGCCGGCGCGGCGAATTCGTCCGAGTCCTGCAGCCGGTCCGCGGGCGCGCTGCGGCCCGTGTCCGGGACCGGTCCCTCGAGCACGGGCAGGCCGGCTTGTCCCATCTCCGGCCAGTCATCCTTCCACACGACCGGCTGCAGGTGCGCGACGCGCCCGAACGCGCCCGTGCTGTTGAAGTGGATGAACCAGCCCTGCCCCGACGGCGTCTCGACCCAGCCGCCCTGGTGCGGCCCCTCGATGCCGTTCCCCGGCACCAGCACCTTGCGCGCCTCGTACGGCCCGTCGATGCGGCGCGCGCGCAGCACGGCCTGCGGCCCGTGCCTCACGCCGCCGATGGGCGCGAAGATGTAGTAATAGCCGTTGCGCTTGTAGACCTTGGGGCCTTCCAGCGTGGGCTGGTTGACCTTGTCCTCGACGATCGTCCTGCCTGCGTCGAGCACGCGGGTGCCGTCCGCGCTCATCGCATGCAGGATCAACGGCCCGGCGCCGACCTTCGAGTGGACGAGGTAGGCCTTGCCGTCGTCGTCCCAGAACGGGCACGGGTCTTCGTAGCCGGGACCGGTGATGACGGCGACGGGCGCGCTCCACGGCCCGGCCGGGTCATTCGCCGTGCTCATGAAGATGCCCTCGTCCGGCGTCGCCCAGTACACGTAGAATTTGCCGGCGTGCTCGCGCAGCGACGGCGCCCACACGCCGCGGGCGTAGCGCTGGCCCGTGACGGGTTTCGACGTGGCGTCCGTCAGCGTGTACGGCGGCACCATGTCGTACACGGGATCGAACGGGAGCCGCGGCAGCACGTGGCCGGCGATGGTCCAGTGCACGAGATCCTTCGAACGCAGCACGGGCAGGCCCGGCGAGAAGTGGAAGCTCGACGCGACGAGCCAGTAATCGTCGCCGGACCGGATCACGTCCGGATCGGAGTAGTCGGCGTACAGGATCGGGTTGCGGTAGGTGCGCACGGGTTCCGCCGCGTGCGCGGTGCCCAGCAGGACGGCCAGCAGGAATACGAGTCGTTTCATGGTGTACAGGGAGAGTCGGCGTCGGGGCCCGCCAGCAGCATCGGGCGCGGGTCGGGGTCGGTGGTGGTGAAGCGCACGCGCTGCAAGGTCAGGCGGCGCACGTGGCGGGTCCACAGGCCGTAGGCCGGCATCACGGTCGAGAACATGTGCGGATCGGGATACTCCGCGGGTGCTTCCGGGATGTCCTGCTGCCGCACGGCGGGTTCGGTCGTCGCGGTCATGGGCAGGTCGACGTCGCGCAGCAGCACGTCCTCGATCGCGTGGCCCGGCACGCCCGTGAAGAACGAGCCGCGCCTGCCGTTGTCGCTGCCCGTGATGCGGTCGAACACGATGCGGCGCAGGCGGCCCGGCTGCGGGCGCGCCTGTTCCGGCCGCACGCGCCCGCGGTCGCCCAGGCGCAGGAACAGCGGGCTCTCGGCGCGCACGATGCGCGCATCGTGCACGAGCACCCGTTCGACCGTAGCACCGTCGACGGATTCCCACGAGATGCCGCCGTCGGCCTTGCGGCGCTTCATGGCCCGCATGTCGGCCGCCGGCCCGCCCACCTCCACGTGGCGCACGAGCACGTTGCGGAAATCGCCCTGCGAATCCGTGCCGAACTTCAGCGCATTGCACGTGCTGTACAGGCGGCAGTGCTCGACGAGCACCTGGTCGATCGGCCGCTGGCTCGCACCCTTGAAGCACAGGGCGTCGTCCTCGGCGCTGATGAAGCAGTTGCGCACGATGACGCGGCGGCAGCCGTCGATGTCGATGCCGTCGTTGTTGTGGTTCGCCTGGTTCTCGACGTGGATGCCGTCCACGATCAGGTCCTCGCAGTTCAGGTAGTTCTGCATCCAGCACGGCGAATCCTTCAACCGGACGTCCGCGATGACGACCCGGCTGCAATCGAGCATGCGGATGAGGAACGGCCGGCCCGGCGTGGCGCCGGTCGTTTCCTCGCCCGGGAAGTTGGCCGGCGTGCCGCGCCCGTCGATGAGCCCTTTGCCGCGGACGCCGACGCGCGTGCAGCCCTCGGCGAAGATCAGCGACTGGTTCATCCCCATATTGCTGTCCTGGACCGTGGGCCGGCGCGCGCGCCGCTCCGGATAGTCCTTCAGGTCCGTGCTGGCCAGCAGGCGCGCACCTTCGGCCACTTCCAGCATCACGCCGGAGCGCAGGTCGATGGTGCCGCTGACGTAGTCGCCCTGCGCCAACCGGACCACGCCGCCGCCGGCCGCCGCGCAGGCGTCGACCGCGCGCCGGATCGCGGCCGTCGCGGGTTCTCCGGGCCGCAGGCCGTAAGCCTCCGGCACGAACACCTTGTCCGGCACGGGCCACGGGTGCAGCGTGCGCGTCAGCTCGTCCGCCATCGCATCCAGGTCGCGCCGCAGCGCGTCCGCCCAGCCGGGCGTCGCGCACGCCGCGCCCCGCGCGACGGCGGGCAGCAGCCACGGCGCCAGCAGCGCCGCCTGCAGCAGGGTACGTCGTTCCATCATCGTGCGGGTCTCCTTCACAGCTTCACGTTCAGGGTCACGAACAGCTGGCGTCCGAGCGTGTCGTACGTGGCCGGGATCGTGTTATTCGCCGGCAGCTGCGCGGAACCGAGGATCGGCGGATCCTTGTCCAGCACATTGCGCACGCCGCCGGTCAGGTTGACCATGCGGCTGAATTCCCAGCCGGCGGTCAAATCCAGCCAAGTATAGGACTTGATCTTCGGATTCGTCAGCGATTCCAGCGCGGGCGGGTTCGCGGCCAGCGCGTACGAGTCCACCGTCACGGGGCCGGTATAGCGTGCGCGGGCCGAGAGCAGCAGCGGTCCCCGCTTCATGCTGACGCGCGTCGTACCCTTCCAGCGCGGCACCGGCTGGCCGCACGTGGCGCCCCACGTGCCCACGCAACGGTTCTTCAGCTCGGGCAGGTCCTGGATCGGCGTGAACGTCAGCTCGTTCACGTACGTCCAGTTGGAATCGAGCGTCCACTGGATGCCGTCCCTCGTAAAATTGTAGTGGCCCGCGAGGTCCACGCCGCGCGTCGCGATGCCGCCGATGTTGGCGTTCGTCGTCATCACATACGTCGGCGCCGCGATCTGGCCCGTGATCGGGTCCCGGTTGATCGCGCGGCAGTACACACTGGCCGCGTTGCGGATCGTGTTGTAGCACAGGTCCAGCACGGACTGGATGCCGCCGCCGCCCAGCGTCGAGATGGCGTCGTCGACGGTGATGCGGTACCAGTCCGCGCTCAGCTGCAGGCCTTTCACCGATGGCGGCATGAACACGGCGCCGACGGTGACGGTGTGCGACTTCTCGGCCGACAGGTCCGGGTTGCCGCCGACGACCTGCGTGATGAACGGCGACGGTTGCACGGCCGGGTCGAACACGAGGTTGGCGGGCACGCCCGTCGCTTCGCACAGCACGCGCACGGCCAGGGTCTGCTGCGCCAGCGGGGCGCGGCTCGAGCACGGGTCGGTGGCCGTCGGGCCGTTCGTGCCCTGCCCGCCGAACAATTCGCCCACGTTCGGCGCGCGGATCGATTTCTGCTTCTGCGCGCGGAACGTCAGTGCGCGCGTGGGTGCCCATTCCGAGCCGATGGAACTGGTCCAGACCTTGCCGACCGACGCGACGTCGTAATCGGACCGGCGGAACGCGCCCGATACCGACAGGCTTTTCGCGAACGGCTTGTCCGCCAGCAGCGGCACGCGCACCTCGCCGTACAGTTCCTTCACCGTGGTCGAACCCTTCGTCGCACGGGCCGCGTTCCAGCCGGAGACGTCGCCCGACGACAGGAACACGTCCGGGCTGTAGGCGCTGTACGCGTAGCGGCGCTCGAAGCCCGTCGAGAAGTCGATGGCGCCGGCCGGCACGTCCACCAGCGAACCCGCCACGTTACCGGCGAGGACGTTCTGCTCCGCCGTGATCTTCGATTTCGACGCCACCGAGATCGCATTGGCCGACGCTTCCGTCAGGTTCTGGCCGAACGGGTTCAGCATGGGCGCCGCGCCGTTCTGCGCCAGGATCGCGTTCTGGAAGCGGCTCAGCGAGATGGAGCCCGCCTGGTCCTGCGTCTCCGTCGTGCGCGCCTTCGTGTAGTACACGTCGTACTTCAGGTCGCGCAGCCAGCGGTCCGACACGTCCGGCAGGCTGCCGCGCAGGCCCAGCGCGATGCGGTAGACCTGGTGGTCCGTGTCCGCCACGCGTCCGCCCAGGTCGGAGAAGCGGCGATTGTAGTTCAACACGGCGAGGCCGTCGCCCGGCGTCGTGGTCAGGCTCGACGTGCCGTTCGTGACGCGCGTCGTGCCCGTCTCGCGCAGGTCGAGCTGGCGCAGCACCTCCTGCATCTGCGGACTCAGATACGGGTTGTTGGTATTGAAGAGGAAGTTGCCGCTGGCGCTCGTCGGGCCGATCTGCACGCTCGCGGAATTGCTGCTGAAGTGCGCCTCCATGTAGCCCGTGGCGCGCTCGCTGAAATCGTAGTGGGCGAACGCATTGCTCATCCAGCGCTTCTGCGGCGTGACCATGTACGACAGCGGGCCGAGGTCGTACGCGTCGCCCGGCGCCGCGTATGGCCGGACACTCCTGCCGGCCGGGTCGAAGATGGCGCCGAGGGTCGACATGTTCTGCAGCCCGGCCCCGATGAGCGCCGCGTTCAGGGCCGGATTCGACGCGGCGGAACCGACGACGGGCAGGTTGCCGATGCGTCCCGTCGGCACGTTCGACGAGCCGCTGAAGATCAGGCCCGGACGCCCGCCCGCCGACACACAGGTCTGCCCCGCCGGCACCGCGAGCGGCGTGCCGGGACGCGTGGACGACCAGGACGCCGCCGTCACGCAGCCATCGCCCAGCGACGGCAGCGCCCAGCCGCCACGCTCGCCGCGGGTAAAACCGTCGCGGTCCATGTAGTTGACGGAGACGACGACATTGCCCTTGCCGCCGCCGAAATTGCCGCCCACGGTCAGGTCGAGCGAATCGTTCGGCGTGCGCGTGGGCTGGTCGATACTCCGCTGCGCGTTGATCTCCACGCCTTCGAAGTTATCGCGCAGGATGAAGTTGACGACGCCGGAGATGGCGTCCGAGCCGTACACGGCGGACGAACCGCCCGTCACCGTCTCCACGCGTTTCACGAGCGCCGCGGGGATCGTGTTGACGTCGGTGGTGAAGTCCGGACCCGTGATGGCGAAGCGGCGGCCGTTCACGAGCACCAGGTTGCGGGTCGGTCCCAGGTTGCGCAGGTTCAGCGTGGACGTGCCGGACGGCTGGCCCGGCTGCACCGTGTTCGCCGTCGGGCTGCTGAGCTGGTTCGCGGTGAACTGCGGCGTATCCGACAGCATCACCTCGAGGTTCTGCGTGCCGGTCAATTTCAGTTCCTGCGCGTCGACCGTCGTCACGGGCGTCGGGGCGAGGAAGCCGCGGCTGACCAGGCGGGAGCCGGTCACGACGACTTTGTTCTCCTCGGGTTTCGATACGTCGGCTTCCTGCGCGTTCGCGTGGCAACCGAGATTTGCCGCGATCAGTAACGCGGACATCGTTGTGGTGTGGTGGGCGCGGGCCCGCTTGTGCTTGCGTCTCGTCTTCATGCCGTTTTTCCTTATGGATTATCGATGGGCGTAAAGATGGTAGACAGCCGCCGCGAACAGGGTCAATCGGCGACCGCTCAGTGGACTGACCGAAAGGAAATCTGGTCAAAAACGTGATCGCAATTGCGAAAACCGGCGGTTATCATCGACTGTCGCATCCCTGGAGACACCATGCCCGCCTTTGCCTTCGCCGCCCTGCTCCTGCTCGTGACGGTCCTGCCCGCGCACGCGGCCGACCGCATCGACCGCCAGGCCCTCGTCACGCGTCATTCACCGCACCTGGCGGCGCCCGACCCGTGGGCGCCGCTCAGCGTCGGCAATGGCCGCTTCTGTTTCACCGCCGACGTGACGGGCCTGCAGACCTTCGCCGACCATTACCGCGCCAACGGCATCGGCCTCGAAACGCAGGCACGGTGGGCGTGGCACGAAGATCCGAATCCGCACGGGTACCAGCTCGCCGATGCGAACAAGACTTACACGGCGCACGGCAAGACCGTGGACTATCCGACGCGGATGGACGTGCCGGCCGCCGCCTGGCTGCGCGAGAATCCGCACCCGCAGCCGCTCGCACAACTCGCCATCGCCTACACGCACCGCGACGGCAAACCGCTCGCGCTGGCGGACGTGGGCGCAATCGACCAGCGCCTCGACCTGTGGCGCGGCGTGCTCACGAGCGCGTACACCATCGACGGCGAACGGGTCGTCGTGACGACGGCCGTCGACCCGGACCGCGACACGCTCGCCGTGCGCATCGAATCGACGCTGCTCGCGCGCGGCCTGGCCGTGCGGCTCGCGCTACCGCGCGGCTACGTCGCGGGTATCAAGCAGAATCCGCCGCTGGACTGGTCGCAGCCGGCGTCGCACACGACGACGATCGTGACGCGCACGGCCGACACCCTCGTGCTCGCGCATGCGCGCGACGGCTATCGCTACGGCGCGGCGCTGCGCGCCTCGACGCCCGTGACCATAACGACACCGGCGCCGCACACGTTCGAGCTGCGGCCGAAGTCCGGGCGGGTGCTCGCTTTCACGCTGGCGTATGCGCCGGATACGCCGGCGCCGGATGCGGCGGACGTCTTCGCGCGCAGTGCCGCGCACTGGCCCGCGTTCTGGCGCAGCGGCGGGGCCGTCGATTTCAGCGGCAGCACGGACCCGCGCGCGGCCGAGCTGGAACGGCGCGTCGTGCTGTCGCAATACCTCACGGCGATCCAGGCGGGCGGCGACTTTCCGCCGCAGGAAAGCGGGCTGACGACGTCCACCTGGTACGGCAAGCACCACACGGAGATGATCTGGTGGCACACGGCGCACTTCGCGCTGTGGGGCCGTCCGGCGTATCTGGCGCGGGCGCTGGACTGGTTCCGGGCCACGCTGCCCGCCGCGCGCGCCGTCGCGGCAGCGCGCGGGCTGCAGGGTGCGCGCTGGCCCAAGATGACGAGTCCGCAGGGGCGCGAAAGCCCCGGCGGCAATCCGCTGATCGTGTGGAACCAGCCGCATCCTATCCACCTCGCGGAACTGCTGTACCGCGACGATCCCTCGCCCGCGACGCTCCAGCGTTACCGCGACCTCGTGTTCGCGACCGCCGATGCGATGGCGTCGATGCTCGCGTGGGACGACAGGAACAAGCGCTGGGTCCTGGGCCCGCCGCTGTGGATCGCGCAGGAGATCCACGATCCGGCCGCCAGCATGAATCCGGCGTACGAACTGTCGTACTGGTCGACGGCGCTGGACATCGCGCAGGCCTGGCGCACGCGCCTCGGCCTGCCGCGCAGCAGCGACTGGGACGAGAAACGCCGGCACCTGTCCGCCCTCCCGGTCAAGGACGGCAAATACGTCGCGCTCGAATCGATCCCGGACACGTGGGACGACGTCGCCAGCCGCCAGGACCACCCGTCGTTCCTGATGGCGCTGGGCCAGCTGCCGGGCGCGGGCGTCGACCGCGCCGTCATGGACCGCACCCTGGACGCCGTGCTCGCAGCATGGGACTGGAAGGCGAAGATCTGGGGCTGGGATTATCCGATGATCGCGATGACGGCGGCGCGCCTGGGCCGTCCGGAGACGGCCGTCGACGTCCTGATGAAGACGGGCGTGCCGAACAACGGCTACACGGCGGCCGGGCACAATCCGAACACGGACTTGCCCGTCTACCTGCCCGGCAACGGCGCGCTGCTGGCCGCCGTCGCGATGATGGCGGGCGGCTGGGATGGCGCGCCGGCCGGGGCGGCGCCCGGCTTTCCACACGATGGGACCTGGGTCGTGCGGGCGGAAGGGTTGAAGCCGCTACCCTAGGCCAGCATCGCGCACATGGTCCCGTGCAGCCCGAACTGCACCCCATCCAACGCAATGCAATCCTGCGCCGGCGGCGTCTCCGGCTCGACAACGATCACCTTCACGCCCGCCTGCTCCAGCCATTGCACGGACAGGTCGGCGACGCCGCTGTCCGTGATCACCGTGTGCACCTGCTTCAGGTTGCACAGGATCAGGCCCGCGCGGCGCGCGAACTTGGAGCTGTCGACCAGCACGACGAGCTTCTCGGCCTGGCCGATCAGGCGCCGTTCGGCGCGGATCAGCAGCGGGTCGGTCTCGACGAGGCCCAGCATCGACAGCCCGGACACGCTCATGAACATCTTCGACGCGTACTGGTCGCCCGTCGCATCGTTGTCGAACGGGGACAGGATCACGTTCTCGTCGCGGTAGACGGTCCCGCCCGGGATCAGCACTTCGTTCTGGCTCGTCGCCAGCAGCCGGTCGGCCATCAGGAACGAGTTGGTCATGATCTTGAGGCTGCGGTCGGCCAGGAAGTCGGCCATCATGAACGTCGTCGTGCCGCCGTTGATGATGATCGTTTCGCCGTCCTCGCACAGCGCGGCGGCGTGGCGGGCGATGGCGTACTTGCGCGCGGCGTTGGCGCGCAGGTTGTCGGCGAAGGTGTCGTTGGCGAGGCCGCCGAGGCGCTTCTTCCGCGGGGTCGTCTCGGCCCCGCCGCGCGTGCGGTGGATGAGGTTGCGGGCGGCGA
Organism: Massilia sp. GER05; assembly: GCF_052056005.1. Classification (NCBI taxonomy): domain Bacteria; kingdom Pseudomonadati; phylum Pseudomonadota; class Betaproteobacteria; order Burkholderiales; family Oxalobacteraceae; genus Massilia; species Massilia sp. GER05. The sequence goes on from NZ_CP178858.1 coordinate 5,963,608, forward strand.
GCCAGCTGATGTCGCGGCGGATCGTGGACGGCGACGCGTCCAGCGATTCGACCAGCTCGTGCACGGTGGCCGCCTTGCGCTCGTCGAGCAGCTTGAGCAGGCGGTTGCGACGCTTGTTGATCATGGTGTCTCCTTCTCGATATCGAAATCGATCCGGCGTGCGGCGGCCCCGTTTTAGTGGTGGATGGGGATCGACGCGTATCGCGTTCATCGTGCAAGCCGAATCGCCTTGTGCTGCTGCCAAAATATGATAGCGCACAACAATGATGTTAGGGACACGCGATCGATATCATTTCAAGGCGCACGGAGACCCCCGGATTCGCTCGTGTAACGATCAGGAAACGCTCAATGTTTCCGCAAACATCGAGCGATTGGATCAGGCTTGACGCAGGCGACGGATCAGCGTGTCGGGGTCGGCGTCGCGCACCAGCAACTCCGCGTGCGCGGGCCGCACGAAGCCGGTGCCGACGAGGTGGTCGATGAAGGACGCGAGGCCGTCGTAGAAGCCGTCCACGTTGAGGAGGCCGATGGGCTTGGCGTGGATGCCCAGCTGGGCCCACGTGACCATCTCGAACAGTTCTTCCAGCGTGCCCATCCCGCCCGGCATGGCGATGAAGCCTTCGGCCAGGTCGGACATCATCGCCTTCCGTTCGTGCATGTCCTTCACGACGAACAGCCGCGTGAGGCCGGCGTGGCCCACTTCGCGCTCGACGAGGTGCTTCGGGATCACGCCCGTCGCGTCGCCGCCGAGGCGCAATACTTCGTCGGCGATCACGCCCATCAGGCCCACCTTGCCGCCGCCGTAGACGAGGCCGATGTTGTGCTCGACGAGGGCGCGCGCCAGGCCGCGGGCGGCGTCGGCATAGACAGGATCGGCGCCCAGCGAGGCGCCGCAGTAGACGGCGATGGATTTCATGGCGCTTCCGGTGGCAGTTTGGCGAGGAAGTCGTCGGACAGGCGCTGGAACAGCGCGAGCGTGTCGCCGCGCAGGTAAGGCCCCAGCATCGACAGCACCTGGTAGCAGCCGCGCGCGAGTGCATCCGCGATGGCCTGCTGCTCGCTGTACTTGCGCGGATTGCGCACGTATTCGTACGACAGCCAGTACGTGGCGACGACGACCATGTTCGTGGCCATGGCGCCGATCTGCGCGTCGCCCGCTTCCAGCGAGCCTTCGCTGCGCAGGTCTTCGCACAGCTGGCGCGCGACCTTGATCTTGTGGGCGAGGATCGCCTTGAAGTGCAGTTCCAGCTTGCGATTGCGCGACAGGAGGTCGTTCAGGTCGCGGTAGAAGAACCGGTACTTCCAGATCAACTCGAACATGAGGTGCAGGTACAGCCACACGTCTTCCATGTTCGAGCGGCGGCCGGCCGGGACGGTCAGCATGCGCTCGATCTCCGCCTCGAACTGGACGAAGATCGAATTCACGATGTCGTCCTTGTTGCGGAAGTGGTAGTACAGGTTCCCCGGCGAGATGTTCATCTCGTCGGCGATCACGGTCGTGGTGATGTTCGGTTCGCCGAATTCGTTGAACAGCCGCAGCGACAGCTCGAGGATGCGTTCGCGGGTTCGGCGCGGGGCTTTCTGTTGCATGGAAACAAGTATGGGTGGACTCACGTGCAAGGATATCATCGACCGGACCCTCAGGCCATGGCCGGCTGCAGTTCTGTCAGAACGCGCAACACCTCGGCCAGCACGTCGGGGTTGCTGCCCAGCGCCACGTGCCCCACGCCGCCGAATGCGACGTTGCGCGCGCCCGGCAGGATACTCGAATCCTGCGGCGCGACGATGTTGTCGTGGTGGGTAAAGATGGAGACGATGCGTGCACGGACGTCCGGGGTCTCGCCCGCTGCGAGGTCGCGCAGCCACGCGCTGTCGCGGCGCATCTGCGCGGCGTTCACGCCCAGGCCGAGGTTCGCCAGCACGGTGCCGTGGTGCGGCGTGCCGAGCGTGATCAACTTCGCCACGTTGGCACTCCCGTACGAGCGCATCCACGCCCGCGCCGCCAGCCCACCCATGCTGTGGGCGACGATGGCGATGCGCGCGGCGCCCGTCGCGGCGCACAGCTCCCGCACGCGCGCCTCGACCAGCGGCGCGTAAGCGTCGATGCTTGCCGCGACCGGCTCCAGGTCGATGGTGGCGTGGCTGAAGCGCTCGCGGTCCAGCAACGGTTCCAGGTGCGCCCAGAAGCCGCTGTTGCAGCCGTAGCCGTGCACGAGCAGCACCGGCACGCGGCCACTGTCTCGATGGAGGGACATGCGCGCGCAGCCGCGCGGCACGTGCCAGGACGTCACCAGCATGCTGGCCCGGAATTCCTCGGCCAGCATGCGCAGGCGTGCCGCGGGTCCGAGACGGAACTCGGGCGGCGTATGGCTCGCCACGCGCGCCGCCATGACAAAATTGTTCATGTTGATCAGGAGACGCACCAGCGCGACGGCGCCGCCACCCGCCAGCAACGCGCCCCACACCGGCACGCCCCGGTGCCGCAGCGTCCACGCGATCAGCAGCGCCGCGGCCAGCTGCACGAACAGGACGAGGCGCAGCAGGGTGCGGGCGCTGGCCGGCATGCCTTACGCCTGCGGCCGCGCGGCCGGCCGGCCCGTGAGGGAGTGCGCCAGGTCGCTGGCGAGGCGTGCCGTGATGCCGTAGATCGACAGCTGCGGATTGGCGCCGATCGACGTCGGGAACAGCGAGCCGTCGTGCACGGACACGTTGGCCAGCCCGCGGTAACGGCCATCCGGCCCCGTCACCCCGCGATGTTGGTCTCCGTCCGCCATCCCGCAGCCGCCCATCACGTGCGCCGACACGACACGCGTGAGGTGGCGCTCGAACGGCAGCGCGGCGATGCCGGCCTTCGCCTCGGCCCAGCTGGCGTAGCGCGGCGCCCGTTCGTGCGCGACCTGCACGCCGCTGGCACCGGCCGCGAACTGGATCTCGGCCATCGTCAGCAGGGCGCGCCGGGCGCCGTCCCACACGGGATCGTTCAGCGGGTAGTCGAGTACGGGCGACCCGTCCCCGTTCAGGCCCACGGTGCCGCCCTGCGACTCCGCATGAAAACCGTCGCGCAGCAGCGCCAGCATCCCCTGCAGGTGCGGGAAGTGGCGCATCATCTCCGCGTGTTCGCGGCCGAAGCCCTGCATCGTCGTCGCCAGCAGCACGGGGTGCAGCGGCGGCGCTTCCAGCTTGAAGCCGAGCGGGCCGTCGATCGCCTGCGTGTGCAGGAAGTGGTCCGAATAGACCGTCTGCGGCGCGCCCGCGTAGCCGTCGACGCGCTGCGGGAACAGCGCCGCCGACACGAGCGTCGGATGGAGGAACGTGCGCTTGCCCAGCTTCCCGCTGGGGTCGGGCGCCTTCGACCGGAGCAGCAGCGCCGGCGTGTTGATGGCGCCGCCCGCGAGCACGTAGTGGCGGGCGCGCAGGCGCAGGCGGCGTCCGGTGGCGCGCAGGCCGCCCGCGTCGAGCAGCGTGCAATCGAGGCCGTCGGCCTGGTCGCCTGTGCATACGAGGCGCTCGGCGCGGGCGCGCGTGACGAGCGTCGCGCCGTGGTCCAGCGCGGACGGGATCGTCGTCACGAGCATCGACTGCTTCGCGTTCGTCGGACAGCCCATGCCGCAATAGCCGAGGTTCCAGCAGCCGTTGACGTTGCGGCGGATGAGGCCCGTCGGGATGCCGAGCTTGCCGGCGCCGCGCCGCAGCAGGTCGTTGTTCTCGTTCGGTGCGCCGGGCCAGTCGGCCACGTGCAGCCGCGCTTCCATCAGCGCGAACCACGGCGCCAGCTCGGCCTCGCCATACGTCGACAGGCCGAAGCGCTGCTGCCAGAACGCCAGCGTCGATGGTGGCGTGCGGAAGCTCGACGTCCAGTTCACCGTCGTCGACCCGCCCACCGTGCGGCCCTGCAGGATATTGATGCCCTTGTCGCGCGTCTTGCGGGCGGCCGATTCCTGGTACAGCGCCGGGTAGGCGTCCGCCTCGCGCATCCTGAAGTCGCGCGAGGACTTCAGCGCGCCCTCCTCCACGACGATCACGGACAGGCCGGACAGCGCGAGGATCTCCGCCGTCACGCCGCCGCCCGCGCCGCTGCCGACGATGACGACGTCGGCGCCGAGATCGCGGTCCTTGTCTTCGCGCGCGCCGTCGATGACCTTCCAGCCGCGCGCGAGGCCGGCCACGATCGGATCGGGAATCACGTTCTGGCTGCTCATGCCAGTTCCTTCAGCGGGCCGGGATAGCCGATGGCGTCCCAGTGCGCCGGCTCGCTGTACCAGGCGCCCAGCACGAGGTCGTGCAGCGCCGCGTACGCCGTGCGCAGCAGCGACAGGCGGTGCACGCGCCAGTCCTGCAGGAACGCGGCGACGTCCGCCTCGTTCGCGGCGGCCCAGCCGTCCGGGATGCCCGTCAGCAGGCGCCGCGCCGGACCGAGCGCGAGGAGGCCGAACAGGTCCCGCACTTCCTGCTGGGCCGGCAGCGGCAGGCCGAGGATGGTCTGGTGCACGCGCGCCGTCGTCGCGGCGATGGCGCGGGCCCGGTCGGCGGGCGCATCCGGCAAGGCCCCGGACAGGATCGCGGCGACGATGGCGTCGAGCGCGGCGCGCGCCTCGCCGTCGAGCACGAAGCCGCGCGGGGGCGCCGGATGCGTGTGCCGGTACCAGCCGCCGCCCGCGGCCAGGACCGCGGCGGACAGCAGGCCGGCTTTCAGGAAGGTTCTGCGGGTTGTCTCCATGCCTACCCTTTGTATGTGTTTTTCAAAGTGTAAGCGAAAGAACAGGTCAGGCGACCAACTCGGACTAGAGCAAGCCGTCTAGGAATCCCGCCCCGTGGATTTCATCATCTGGCGGGCAATGCCGCGCAGGATGTTGACTTCTTCCGTCTCCAGCTGCGTGCGCGCGAACAGGCGCTTCAGGCGCGGCATCAGCTTTTTCGGGTTGCTCGCGTTGAGGAAGCCGATCGCGACCAATGCCTCTTCCAGGTGGGCGTACATGCCCTCGATCTGCGCGACGCTCGCCGCCTCGCCGTGGAAGCCGATGCCTTCCTGCGTCCGGTTCTCCCCTTGCGCGGCCAGCCGGCATTCGTAGGCCAGCACCTGCGCGGCCTGGGACAGGTTCAGCGACGAATACTCGGGATTGGCCGGGATGTTGATCAGGACGTTGCACTGCTCGACGATCTGGTTCGGCAGGCCGAAGCGCTCGTTGCCGAGGATGAGCGCTGGATGCAGGTCTTCCGTCCCTGCCGCGTGCGCGGAAAATTCGCGCGGCGTCCATACAGGGGGCGAGAACTCGCGCAGGCGGGCCGACACGGCCGCCGCGAAATTGCAGCCGTCCAGCGCCTCGCCGATGGAATCCACGATCCGCGCGCCCTGGAGCACGTCGATGGCGCCGCTCGCGAAGGCGACGGCCTCCGGATCGTGCAACGGGTCGTTGCAGCGCGGCGCGACGAGCACGAGGTCGGAAAATCCCATCGTCTTCATGGCGCGCGCCACCGAGCCGACGTTGCCGGCGCGGCTCGTTTCCACCAGGACGAAGCGTAGACGAGTGAAAAGAGAAGAGACAGTTTCGGTCGGGTTCATTTAAAATAACGCCATCGCGCGGTGACGAGCGTTGAAATGCGGGCAAGAAGTTCGCGATTTTAACGGCTTCGGCACCGCTTTGCTCTTTAATTATTTCTCGTTCAGATCGTTCACGGCGCCCTTGCGCGGTGGGCGTCAGCATTTTTTTACGGAAGCCCTCTATGCATCCCATGCTCAACACGGCCATCAAGGCCGCCCGCCGCGCCGCGACCGTCATCAACCGCGCATCGTTCGACCTCGACCGCATCACCGTCAGCGAAAAAAGCCACAACAACTTCGTGACCGACATCGACCAGGCGTCGGAACAGGCGATCGTCGAAACCTTGCTGAAAGCCTACCCCGACCACGCCATCCTCGGCGAAGAATCGGGCCCCACCGCGAGCCTGAACGACGACAGCGAATACGTCTGGATCATCGATCCGATCGACGGCACCACCAACTTCCTCCACGGCTACCCGAACTACTGCATCTCGATCGCGCTGCAACAGCGCGGCGTGATCACGCAGGCCGTCATCTACGACCCGGTCCGCAACGACCTGTTCACCGCCACCAAGGGCGCCGGCGCCTACCTGAACGACAAGCGTATCCGCGTGCGCAATGCGGACCGCATCAACAAGGCCCTGATCGGCTCCGGCCACGGCGCCGAGCCGCGCGACCTGGCCGAATACCTGCGCATGTACGAAGTGGTCGCCCCGCGCTGCCACGGCCTGCGCTCGAGCGGTTCGGCCGCGCTGGAACTGGCCAACGTGGCCGCCGGCCGCGTCGACGGCTACTTCGAAAAGAACCTGAAAATCTGGGACATCGCCGCCGGTTCGCTGCTCGTGACCGAAGCGGGCGGCATCGTCGGCGAGTTCAACGGCGAGTCCGAATACCTCAACAAGGGCGACATCATCGCCGCCGGCCCGAAGGTCTTCGCCGGCATGGTCGCGCTGCTGAAGCCCTTTGCCTGAGCGGCCTCCCGCCGTTTCGCGTAAAATACGCCCTGTGTAAGTCCGGGGAATGCCGCGGGCCTTGCTGGCCGCGCGGCGTTCCCGCGTCAGGCGGCGTTGTCGGCCTGTCAAGATTGCCTCCGGTACCCACGAGGTGCCGCGCCCCCGCTTCCACCGGTCCTGTCATAAACGACACAGGCCGCGCTAAAATTTCCATAGCGAAACATATTTAACTATAATGTCGCGTGACCGTTGACGTTTGTGTCTACGTTTGCGTCTCGGCGTACCGGCTCCAGTACCGGGCGCCCTGTTGTGTAATCCGATCGGCTGGACTGGCGCTCCCAGGAGCGACGGGCCGATCCCTACCAGATAACTATGTCATTCAATACTCTCGGTCTGTCCGACGCCATCGTGCGCGCCGTCACTGAAGCGGGCTATACCGCCCCGACTCCGATCCAGGCCAAGGCGATCCCCGCCGTGATGAAAGGCGGCGACCTGCTGGCAGGCGCCCAGACGGGCACCGGCAAGACCGCCGGCTTCACGCTGCCCGTGCTGCACCGCCTGTCGACCGACAAATTCGGCGCCTCGCTGACCAGCAAGACGTCCAAGCGCCCGATCCGCGCCCTCGTGCTCGCCCCGACCCGCGAACTCGCGGCCCAGGTCGAGGAAAACGTGCGCATGTACGCCAAGCACACCAACCTGAACTCCGCCGTGATCTTCGGCGGCGTCGGCATCCACCCGCAGATCAAGCTGCTGGCGAACGGCGTCGACATCCTCGTCGCCACGCCGGGCCGCCTGCTCGACCACGTCGCCCAGGGCACGATCAAGCTCGACAAGATCGAGATCCTGATCCTGGACGAGGCCGACCGCATGCTGGACATGGGCTTCATCCACGACATCCGCAAAGTGCTGGCCGTGCTGCCGCCGAAGCGCCAGAACCTGCTGTTCTCGGCCACGTTCTCGGACGAGATCAAGGCCCTGGCCGACCGCCTGCTGGACAACCCGGCCATGATCGAAGTTGCGCCGCGCAACTCGACCGTCGAAGTCATCGCCCAGAAGATCCACCCGGTCGACCGCGACAAGAAGCACCCGATGCTGGCCCACCTGATCAAGACGCACGGCTGGAAACAGGTGCTCGTGTTCACGCGCACCAAGCACGGCGCAAATAAACTCGTCGAGCAGCTGGGCAAGGACGGCATCGGCGCGATGGCGATCCACGGCAACAAGAGCCAGTCGGCACGCACCAAGGCGCTGGCCGAGTTCAAGGACGGCAGCCTGACGGCGCTCGTCGCCACCGACATCGCGGCGCGCGGCATCGACATCGACCAGCTGCCGCACGTGGTGAACTACGACCTGCCGAACGTGCCGGAAGACTACGTGCACCGCATCGGCCGCACGGGCCGCGCCGGCGCCACCGGCGAGGCCGTGTCGCTCGTCTGCGTCGACGAGCACCAGATGCTGAAGGACATCGAAAAGCTGATCAAGCAGACGCTGCCCCGCCAGGTCATCGCGGGCTTCGAGCCGGATCCGACGGCGAAGCCGCAACCAATCCAGCTGCGCAGCGGCGTGCCGGGCCATCCGAACCGCGGCCGCCCGGGCGGCAACCGTGGCGCCGGCAACAGCGCGGGCGGTGCGCGCGCACAGGGCGCGGGCCAACGCACTGGCGGCAACGGCGGCAACGGTGGAAACAGCGGCGGCGGCGCGCGCACCGGCCAGCCGGGCAACCGCAACGGCGGCAACGGCGGCAACGGCGGCGGTCGCGGCCAGGGCCGCGGTCCGCGCCCGGCATCGGCAGCCCGTTCGGGCGGCGAGCGCTGATACGGAATACTGACGACATCACAAAGACCGGGACCTGCTCCCGGTTTTTTTTACCCATAACAAAGGCTCAAATTCGGGGTCAGAGCACTTTTTCGATCAATGTCCGGTAAGCCAAGATTTCGTGCGGTTTGCCCGTTGCACCCATGAGTAAATCGGCGTCCGCCGGCAGAACTTGCTTCGAAGATCATCCACCAAAATGAGCTCTGACCCCGAAGTTACAAAAAAATTGGACCTGACCCCGAATTTATTTGCGCACTCAAGTACTTGCCAAGGGTCGACATTCTCCATATACTTGACGAATCAAGTAACCATTAAGTACCAGGAGTCATTATGTCCGACAGTCTCACCACCGAATTCTGCCTGCGCCTCGCGCGGGCCTGGGCGACGCTCGCCCGCCGGCTCGACAGCGCCCTCGGCGGCCATCACGGCATCAGCTTTGCCGATTACCAGTTGCTACTGCACCTGCAGCGCGCACCGGGCGGGCGTTTGCGCCGTGTCGACCTGGCCGACCGGTTGGGACTGACCGCGTCCGGCGTCACCCGCTCGCTGCTGCCGCTGGAAAAGATCGGTCTCGTCACGCGCCAGAGCGATCCGCGCGACGCCCGCGTCGGCTACGCCCTGATCACGCCGACGGGCGACGAACTCGTGACGAACGCGACGACCGTCGTCGACAACATCAGCCGCGCCATGCTGGGCGCACCGTCCGGCGACCAGTTGCGCGCGACGTCCGACCTGCTCGCGCAGATCGCCGGCATCCAGCGCTGATCCACCTTCGCACCACCAACACGATGGCGTGCCGGCCAGGCCCGCGCACGCCCGCACGACGACAAGGAGACCAGCATGCAAGACGCACAAAACCCGCGCACCGCCCTGCTGCGCGACCGGAATTTCACGTGGCTGATGAGCGGCGGCGTCATCTCCACCCTCGGCGACCAGTTCACCCAGATCACCCTGCCCTGGCTCGTGCTCAAGCTGACCGGCGATGCCGTTGCGCTGGGCATGGCCGTCGCGCTGATGGGCATTCCGCGCGCGATCCTGATCCTGTTCGGCGGCGCGCTCGTCGACCGCCACTCGCCCAAGCGCATCCTGATGCTCACCAAGCACGTCAACACGGTGCTGCTGGCCGTGCTCGCGGTCCTCGTCTACACCGGCCAGGCGCACCTGCCCGTCGTGCTCGCGCTGGCGCTGGGCCTGTCGCTTGCGTCGGCGTTCAGTATCCCAGCCGGCACGTCGATGCTGCCGCACGCCGTCGCCCCGCAGCACCTGCAGGCCGCGAACGGCATGATGATGGGGCTGCGCCAGATCACGATGCTGGCCGGGCCGCTGCTGGCGGGCCTGCTGTTCGCGCTGGCCGGCGACGGCAGCGACGGTCCGCAGCACATGCGCGGCCTGGCGCTCGCGTTCGGCTTCGACTGCATCAGCTTCGCCCTGTCCGCCTGGACGCTCGCCAAGGTCCAGCCGCGCCCGTTCGCGCCGGCGGCCAGGCAGCCGGTATTCAAGTCCGTCGCGGACGGTCTCGCGGCCGTCTGGCGCGACACGATGATGCGCACGTGCTTCATCTACTGGGGCCTGTGCGCCTGCGTGATCGGCGGCGTGATGCAGGTCGCGTTGCCGCTGCTGGCGAGCAGCCGCCTGCACGGTGCGTCCGCGCTGGGCCTGCTGATGGGTGCGCACGGCGCCGGCGCGCTGCTGGGCATGGCGGCGAGCGGTGTCGCCGGAAAACGGCGTGCGGGCAACCTCGGCATGACCCTGCTGCTGATCGACGGCATCGCCGGCGTCCTGCTGATGCCGCTGGGCCTGATCACGGCCAGCTGGCAGGGCATGCTGATCAACGTCGCCATCGGTGTGCTGGGCGGGTTCGTGCAGGTCGCCGTGTTCACGTGGATCCAGCAGCGCGTGCCGCGCGAACTGCTGGGCCGGACGATGAGCCTGTTCATGTTCATCTTCATGGGCCTGGCGCCGCTGGCGGCCGTCGCGGCCGGCTGGATCGCCAGCCGCGTCACCCTGGCGACCCTGTTCGGCGGCTCTGGCCTGTTCCTCGTGGGCGCCGCGCTGCTGGCCTGGCTGTTCACGCCGATGCGCGCGCTGCGCGCTGCGCCGGCCGGCACGATGGTTTAGGATAGCGGGTTGTTTCACCGCCAAGAGGAATTCGCATGCCCCGCTTCGCCGCCAACCTGAGCCTGATGTTCAACGAGCTCGGCTTCCTGGAACGCTTTGCCGCCGCCCGTACGGCCGGTTTCGACGGCGTCGAGTTCCTGTTTCCTTACGCCTTCGAGGCGGAGCAGATCGCCGGCCGCCTGCAACGCTACCAGCTCGAACTGGCGCTGCATAATTTCCCGGCCGGCGACTGGGCGGCGGGCGAACGGGGCATGGCGTGCGATCCGCGCCGCGTGGGCGAATTCCAGGACACCGTCGAGCTGGCGCTGGAATACGCGCTCGACCTGGGCGTGAAGCGCCTGCACTGCCTGGCGGGCAAGCTGCCGCCGAACGTCGCCCCCGAGCGCGCGCACGCGACGTTCGTCGACAACCTGCGCTTCGCCGCCGCCGCGCTGGCCCCGCACGGCATCGACCTGCTGATCGAGCCGATCAACGACCGCGACATCCCCGGCTATTTCCTCACGAAGAGTGCGCAAGCCGCCGCCATCATCGCGGAAGCCGCCGTGCCGAACCTGTTCCTGCAATACGACATCTATCACATGCAGCGCATGGAGGGCGACCTCGCCAACACGCTGCGCGAGCGCATGGCGCTGATCCGCCACATCCAGCTGGCCGACGTGCCGGGCCGCCATGAGCCGGGCACCGGCGAGATCAATTTTCCCTTCCTGTTCCGCACGCTCGACGCGCTGGGCTACGACGGCTGGGTCGGCTGCGAATACATCCCGCTGGGCGATACCGTGGCCGGCCTGGGTTGGCGCACGGCCTTGACTTGAGCATTGGCAATGACAGCATCCGCCAGTTTGAAAGAATGAGGGCTTTTCGGGCCGGCCTTTTGCCGTCCAGAAAGGACCCATGGACCTGCGACGCTGTTTTACCCTGATCGTCCTCGCCGCCACCCTGGTGCTCGGCGGCTGCGCCAGTACCGGCCCCGTGAGCCTGGCGGAGGTGCGGCAATTTGCCGACGCGTCGGCCAAACTGGGCGGCTACGGCGAACTGTCGCGCCGCTATCGCGACACCTACGAGCGCGAACAACCGTACCTCTCTCCCGCCGCCGACCGCATCGCGAAGGAAAACGATGCCCGCCGGCGTGCCGTGTACGACGACTTCGTCAGCATCCAGAAGACCGTCGTGCTGTACATGCAGACGTTGAGCGTGCTGGCGGGCGACGCGCGCTACGACTTGTCCGACCGCATCGACGACCTCGGCAATGGTCTCAAGGCGAACGCGGAATCCGGCTTGCAGCAGCGCCAGATCGCCGCGTACACGGGCCTGACGCGGCTGCTGACGCGGGTGATTGCATCCGGCTACCAGAACCGCAGCGTCGAGACAATGGTGCGCGACGGCGACGCCGACGTGCAGGTCTTGCTGGAAGCCATGATCGAGCTGACCCGCCTGTACGCGAAGACCAACGACAACGAGAAGAAGACCGTGCTCGGCATCTTCGACGTCGAAATCCCCTTCTCCACCAAGACGTCCGACCGCATGCTCGTGACCCTGGCCAAGGTCCATTATCTCAACAAGTCGACCGAGTACAAACTGGTCGACAAACGCTACGACCTGGCCCTCCAGGGGTTGACGAAGGTCGCCCTGGGCCACCAGAAACTGCGCGAAAACCTGAATAACCTGCACGGCGACGAAGTGCGCAAGTTGCTGGCCGTCTATGCGCGCGACCTGACGAAACTGCGCGACGCCCTGTCCGATTGAGCGCACGAGGAGAGATCATGGCAAACGACGAGAAACCGAAACAGGCTGCGCCCGCCGCGGCGCCGCCGCCCAGCCCGGCCGAGGCGTTGTCGACCGCGCACCAGGTCGAGGAACTGGCCGACAAGCTGTCGGCGTGCGCGGACAGCATCCATCAGCGCGTCATGCGCGACATCCGCCGCCACCAGGGCCAGGACGTGCCGGAACCGGAGCAGATGGCCGCGCGCGCCCTGTTGAATGCCGAGATGGAATTGCGCCAGCGCGCCAACCGGCTGTATACGGAGGCGGCCGCATGCATCGTGTCGTCGCTGGGCCAGCCGCAAGCGCACCTGATCCAGCTGACGGTGGACGCCGCCGACAAGATCAAGCGCATCACCCGCATCGGCGACGGCATCACGCTCGTCGCGCGCCTGCTGGGGTTGGCCGCGGCCGCCAGCACGGGCCAGGTCGTGCCCATCCTCGCGGCCCTCGACGGGCTCAAGACCCAGCTCGACATCGTCGCCATCGACAACGCGCCGTCCCTGCCCGCATCGTCGGCCTGAATGCGGCCGCCGTGCGGCGGTATCCACGCCCCTCGTTCCGCGCTACACTGAAATCGCCGCCGCGCGGCTTCCAACGACACGAACGAGGGGACATCCATGAAAGCCAATCCGCACGCCGCTTCCGGCGCCTGTCGTCACGTGTTCGCTGTCGCGTGACCATGGAACCCCTCACACCCGAGCAGCTGGCGCTGCTCAAGACCATGCTGGAGCAGCGTCTTGCCGCGCTGTCCAGCATCGAGGAACCGCGCCCGGACGCGGGAGAAATGCCTGTGGAAGATGTGGAGACGTCGCCGCTGGACCGCGCCACCGTCCGTCTGCTGAACGACTTGTCGCGCGAAGCGGCCGGCCATCACTCGGCCGAGATGCGCCAGCTGCGCCAGGCGCTCGCCCGGATCGAGGACGGCAGCTACGGCTATTGCGAGGAATGCGGCCAGCCGATCGGCGCATCGCGGCTGCTGGCCCGGCCCGAGGCGCGCCTGTGCATCGACTGCCAGACGCGGGCCGAGCGGCGCTAACCCTTCGCGTCGCGCCGAATCGCGTCCGTGTCCGCCGGCGCGAGCCCGAGCGCGGCCAGGAAGGTGGCGTGGCCAGCCGGATCGTCGCGTTCGAATTCGGTATGCCAGGCACGCATGGCCGCGTCGTCGAAATCGGCGCGGCGCAGCAGGGCGACCCAGGACGCCTTGTCATGGACCCGCCCGCCGCCGCTGCCGGCCAGCGCCAGCAGACGGGCCACGCTGCGCTGCTGGGCACGTATCCGCTCCGCGTCGCGGCACAGCCCCAGTAGCCGTTGCTCGAGCAGCGCGGCCGGTTCCGGCGCGTCGCCCCGGTCGAGCAGCCCGCGGATATCCTCCAGCGACAGGCCGGCTTCGCGCAAGCGCCGGATCGTGCGCAGGCGCTCCAGTTGCGCGTCGCCATAGAGCCGATAGCCGGCTGGGCTGCGCCCTTGCGGCACGAGCAGGCCGATCGCTTCGTAATGCAGCACGGAGCTGCGCGCCAACCCGACCTCCTTGCAGAGTTGTCCGAGATTGAACGGGGCGGCACGGGAAACTGGCGTCATGGCAATGGTTCGAGGTCGGGCGGCACGAAGCGTTCCCGGGCCACCGTCGAATTCAGGAGCGCGTCCGAATAATACCGCGCCAGGACGCGGCGGCCATCCAGCAGCAGGTCGCCGTTGGCGGCAATGAACGCCTCCCACGACGCCGCGCCACCGCGGCCGGCGATGAGCCGCACGAATGCCTCGGTGACGGTGCGGTGGAATTTTTCGGGTGCGCCACAGCGCCGCGTCATGATGACGAGGGCGTCGCACATCCGGCCGGCGGCGCGGTCCGGCGGCATGTGTTGCAGCAGGAGCCAGGCGGCGCGCACGTGCTCGCGGTGGGTGAATGCGGCAGGCGCCAGGCGGGCCTCAAGGAATGCCGCGAGAAAAGAGTCGTTCGATGACAGGGCGGGGTCGGACATGGTCGCTCCTTCGCAAAAGAGCGCCATGGTCGACCCTACGGCCACCGTCAGGTCAAGCTCAATACATGTGTTGCCCGCCGTTGATGGCCAGGTTGGCGCCCGTCATGAAACCGGCGTCTTCCGACACGAGATAGGCGACGAGGCCAGCGATCTCGTCCGGCTCGCCCAGCCGCCCCATCGGGATCTGCGGCAGGATCTTGCCATTCATCACCTCGGCCGGTACGGCCTCGACCATCTTCGTGCGCAGATAGCCGGGCGACACCGTGTTGACGGTGACCCCATGGCGCGCCATCTCCAGCGCCAGTGCCTTCGTGAAGCCGTGCATGCCGGCCTTGGCGGCCGAATAATTGGCCTGCCCAAAGGCGCCCTGCTGGCCGTTGACGGACGAGATATTGACGATGCGGCCAAATTGCTGCGCCATCATCGGTTCGATCGCCTGCTTGCTCATGTTGAACACGCTGTCGAGATCGGCACGCAGGACGTCCTGCCAGTCCTCCAGCGTCATCTTGCGCAGGCTGCGGTCGCGCGTGATGCCGGCGTTGTTCACCAGCACGTCCAGCCGGCCCATTTCGGCCAGCAGTTTCTGCATCATCCATTCGCAGTCGCCGTAATCGGTGACGTCGACGCGATACGTCGTGAATCGGTATCCTTCGTCTCTCTGGGCGGCCTGCCACGCGTCAGGCGTGGCATTGCCGGGCGAATAGGTTGCCGCCACGCGGAACCCCTCCGCCTGCAGGCGCCGGCAGATCGCCGTGCCCAGTCCCCCCATCCCTCCAGTCACCAAGGCTACTTTGTTATCGTGCATGGTTTCGTCGTCCTTCATCAACCTGCCGCGCCGGGTGCGCAGCACGAAACATCGAGTCTAGGGCGATGGACAAAGACGTCGTTGACGAAACGCAAATAGACGCGGGGGGCGCGGACTCAGTGAATCATGTCGGGCGGCGACGCCGGATCGAAATCGGCCCAGTCGCCATCGACGATATTGCCCTTGGCGCGCTCGATGTGGTGGGCGCCCAGGCCGCGCAGCAGGTCGACGGCGCGCGACTCGAGGCCGGGATCGTCGAAGGCGACCGCGATGAGCATGCCGGCCGGACGGTTTTCCATCGGCGCGCGGCCGCCCTCCTCGCGTTCGCCCGGATCCTTCATCTTCGTAAAGCTGAACAGCGAGCCGACGTGGGCGCCCAGCAGGCCGCCGACCACGGGGCCCAGCGGTCCGGTCACGGGCGCCGTCGCGGCGCCGGCCACGATACCGACCGCCGCACCGGCACCGGCGCCCTGGGCCACGCCTTCCGGCGATTCCTTGGCGCCCGGCGAGTGGATGTTGTCGCCGCCAATCGGCGTCAGGTCGTGCTGGCCCGGCTGGCTCAGGTAGAAACCGCTGATGCGTTCGCTCGGGAACCCGGCGTCGATCAGGGCATGGCGCGCCCGCTCGACGTCATCCTGCAGCTGGAAGTGCCCTGCAATGATCGTGGACATGGATGACCTCCTGCATATAAAGGTGTGGCCATGATGCCTCCCGCTGGGCTCGGTCTCTGTACGCGAGCGCACGCAGCGTAGCCGCTAGCGCCACTGTCCGTAGACCATGCCGTAGTGCTCCGGTTCCGGCGCCGGCGCGGGAAACCAGTCGCGCGGGTCCACGCGGTAATACGCCTGGAACTCCGCATACAGATCCGGATGGCGCGCGGCCAGCTCGTGCGGCTGCTCGAAGAAACTCTCCGTCGCCACGGCAAAGAACTCGGCCGGATTCGTGGCGCCGTACGGATCGAGCACGTCGCGCTGGCCCCAGTAGGCATCGCGCCGCAGCAGCGCGAAATCGCGCGACAGCGTTTCCGACCAGCTCCGGTAGCGCTCCGGGCTGCCGAGGAAGGGCGCGCCGTTGTTGCTGCCCGATTCGCTGTCGAGCTGGTGCGCGAACTCGTGCAGCACGACGTTGTGCGTGCCCTCGGCCGCCAGGCCGGCGCGGCGCACGTGTTCCCACGACAGCACGACGCGCCCGTCGCCCCACGATTCGCCCAGCAGATCCTGGCGCGTTTCCGTGACGACGCCGGCCGCGTCGTGCTCGAGCCGCGGCACGAGGAACGCGCCCGGGTAGACCAGCACGGCGTGGAGGCCCGGATACACGCGGCTGGGCCGGTTCAGCAGCAGCAGGCACGCCTGCGCGGCGATCGTCACGCGCATCTCTTCCGTCACCTCGAGTCCGGCGCAGCCGACGAACGTCTTCTGGTGCAGGAACTGCTTGACGAGGCGCTGCAACTGCGCGCGCAGGTCGGGCGGCATGCCCCGGTACTGGTCGACGTTGCGCTCGATGATGCCGAGCTGGGCCGCGGTGAGCGGACGCGCCAGCACGCGGCGCAGGCGCCAGCGCGGCAGCAGCCACGCGAACAGCACGCCGAGCGCGAGCACGGCGCAGACGATAGCGGCTTCCATCGTGTTCTCCCGATACCGGCGTTACTGGGCCTCTTGTGCGCGCGGCGCGAAATATGCGGCGACCGCCTCCGCATCGCCGATCAGCTTGCCGCCGATGAAGACCTGCGGCCACGTGGTGGCGCCGGCGACGGCGCGCAGCACGCTGGTGGTGATCTTCGCATCCTGCGGGATGTCCGTAAAGACGATGCCATTTGCCTTCAGCACGGCCTTGGCGCGCGCGCAGAACGGGCAGCCCGGCTTGGAGAACATCACGACGGGCTCGCGCGGCGTGGCGTCCGGGTTGAGGTAGCGCAGCATGGTATCGGCGTCCGACACTTCGAACGGATCGCCTTCCTTGTCCGGCTCGATGAACGCCTTGGCGATGATGCCGTCCTTGACGAGCATCGAATAGCGCCACGACCGCTTGCCGAAGCCGAGGTCGCGCTTGTCGACGAGCAGTCCCATGCCTTCCGTGAAGTCGCCGTTGCCGTCGGGGATCATGGTGATGTTGCCCGCCTCCTGGCCGGCCTGCCAGGACTGCATCACGAAGGCATCGTTGACGGAGATGCAGACGATCTCATCGACACCGTTCTCGCGGAAGGCGGGTGCCAGCTCGTTGTAGCGTGGCAGGTGTGCCGAGGAACAGGTCGGCGTGAAGGCGCCGGGCAAGGCGAACACGACGACGGTCTTGCCCTTGAACAGTTCATCGGTCGTGAGGTCGCGCCACTGGTCGTCGGGGCGCGCCTTGAACGTCACCTGGGGAACGGGTTGGCCTTCCAGGGATTCGGCACTCGGCAGCATGGAGTCTCCTTGATGGGTAAGCGGTCGGGGTGCCGCACCCGGCATATGAGCACGCTTGTCGCCTTTTCAATTGGAATCCTGCAAAAAAAACAGCGCCACCCGGCCTCTCGGCGGGGTGGCGCAGCTGATAGCGGCCACGTCGTGCGACCGCTATCAACACCAGCGCGCTCAGACGCGCTCTTTGGCGACCTGGCTCGGCGGCGGGCCGAACAGTGCGGCGACGAGCGGGTCGCGGGTCACCGGGCTGCGGTTGACGCGGATCGCGTAATGGGTGTCGTCGGCCAGGATGTGGAAGTGGCGGCCGGTGCCGGCCATGCTCTGCTCGCGCAGGCCTGGACGCTCCTTGCGCGGGGCGGCGCCTTCGCGCTTGGGCTGGCAGATCGCGCCCAGGAAGGCCTTGACGCGCTCCGGATCCGGCGAAATACGGTACACGGCCTTGCCGAGGTAGGTGGCGGTACCTTCGATGTAGCGGGCCAGTTCGATGACGCCGGCTTCGCGCAGGTCGCGGATGTATTTGCGGGCGCCCGACGGCGAGAATTTGAGGAACCAGGCGATTTCGTCGGCGAGCATCTCGTGGGTCTGCAGCTCGCCGATCAGCTTCTGCATGTTTTCGATACGGCGCTGGGTAGCCGACGTCGACCGCACCCGCTCGATCGGCGCGAGCGAAATCGGAGCGCGCTCGGTCGGCTGCGGTGGGACGCGTTCGATCAGTGCAGAGTTACTGGAAGTGTGCACCGCGTTGAGTTCGCCTTGTACCGCATTATGGTGAGTCGCTGCATGCATATTGGTTTACTCCGTGAAAAGGACGATGTTCTGTGTATGGCCCGGACCGCCGTATTCGTGTATGACCACCTGACAACACGCCGGTTCCGCTTAACTGGATACAAGATTGCCTGCCTCATCACCCCCGGTCTGTGCGCCATCCAACATTTCTAAAAATTTCTGAAAAGTTATTCATCCTTAAAAGCAAGAGAAACGCGATTGCGTATTGACGCTCGACAAATTGGTGGGGCTCAACGGGAACCGGCTGCACGGCTTGAAATCGAAGCGGTATCGACCTGACCGCGTGACATGACAATTCCGTAATAAAAGGAGACGTGCATGCACGAAGGGCGACGTTATAAGAAGTAAGCGACGGTTAATCCGCAGTTCGTAACATCCTGAAACAAACCGCAATCATGGCATAAATGGCTACGTTGTAAAATCGCCACAACAACCGGCTGTTAGGTGCGCTGGCGCACTGACCCGAAAAATGGCCGACTTGTAAGCTTGACATCAACATCACTGCAAGCCATGCGATGTCAAGTACCTTTACAACTTATGGGAGTTACCTGTGAATAATACGAAGAAGATCGCTCTGGCCGCCGCCATTCTGTGCTCCGCCGGAACGGCCCTGGCTCAGGACACCACCGAGGTCATCAATCCGTCGTGGTACATCGCCCCGACGATCGTCGGCATCAAGCCCGACCATGATTTCCTGACCTCGAAGAAGGACTGGGGCGGCGGGTTGAAGTTCGGTAAGGCCGTGCATCCGCTGTGGGATATCCAGATTGGTGCCACCCAGGCACGCGTCGACGACAACGGTTACAACTACCGCCAGACCCTCGTCGGCGTCGACGCCCTGCTGATGCTGTCGCGTAAGACCTTCCGTCCGTACCTGCTGATCGGTGTCGGCGGCGAACGCGACCACGAGAGCAATCCGATCCGTAACGTCTCCGGCTGGTCGCCGTATTACCAGGCCGGCGTCGGTTTCCAGGTCAGCATGAACGAGCAGTGGTCCCTGCAGGCCGACGTGCGCGACGTGCGCGCCCACCTGCGCGACGACGACAAGTTCGGCTTCTCGCGCGCCAACACCAAGTACGCGACGTTCAGCCTGAACTACGCCTTCAACCCGCCGCCGCGCCCGGCACCAGCACCGGCGCCGGAACCTGCCCCGGCTCCGGTCGTCGAGGCGCCGGCCCCGGCACCGGCCGCTCCGCCGCCGCCGCCGGCCCGCTTCGAGAAGGTGACGCTGTCGGCCAGCGAACTGTTCGCCTTCGACAGCGCCACCCTCTCGTCGCCGCAGCCGAAGCTGGACGACATCGCCGCCGCGCTGCAGGCCGACCCGTCGATCACCGACGTGGACATCACCGGCTACACCGACCGCCTGGGCTCGACCAAGTACAACCAGAAGCTGTCGGAGCGCCGCGCCAACGCCGTGCGCGAGTACCTGATCGCCAAAGGCGTCGATTCCAACCGCCTGAAGGCCTACGGCAAGGGCGAGCAGAATCCGGTCGTGACCGACTGCCACCAGAAGAAACGTTCGGAGCTGATCGCCTGCCTGGCACCGAACCGCCGCGTGGAAGTGGAGCCGATCACCATCGAGCGCCGCGTACAGTAACGCCTCAACGCGGGGCTTCGTCCCCGCCCACCGCTGGGCGTAGGCCCCGGAACGCGCCTTCGGGCGCGTTCGTCTTTTTGGAGGTTACCTGATGGCAGTACAAAACTGGATCCCCTTCTCGCGCCAGGTCGTCCATGTGATGCGCTGCGCCGTGACCGAATGGCTGGACCACCGCGCATCGAGCAAAGGCGCCGCCCTCGCGTTCTACACGCTGTTCTCGCTGGCGCCCATTCTCGTGCTCGTTATCGCGATAGCCGGCTTTTTCTACGGCACCGACGCCGCGCAAGGCCAGCTGCTGGACGAGCTGCGCGGCCTCGTCGGCACCCAGGGCGCGGAAACCATCCAGGCGATCCTGGCCGGTGCCCGCAACAAGGAAAGCGGCAAGCTGGCGACGATCATCGCGACGGTCCTGCTGCTGGTCGGTGCGACGAGTGCGTTCGCGGAACTCAAGGACAGCCTGGACGAAATCTGGGACGTCCCGCCGCCGAAGGACGCCACCTGGTGGGACACCGTCCGCACCCGCCTGCTGTCGTTCGGCCTGATCCTGACCCTGGGCCTGCTGCTGATGTTCACGCTGGTCGTGTCCGCCGCATTGTCGGTGCTGGAAAAATACCTGGGCGGCATGTGGCACTCCGCGACGATCATCCTGGGCTGGGTGGCCTGGGCCGTCAGCTTCCTCGTCATCGCCGTGATGTTCGGCGCGATCTACAAGCTGCTGCCGCGCGTAAAACTGTCGTGGCACGACGTGACCATCGGCGCCCTCGGCACCGCGATCATGTTCACCGTGGGGAAGTTCGCGATCGGCCTGTACATCGGCAACAGCGGCACGACGAGCAGCTTCGGCGCGGCCGGTTCGCTGATCGCGCTGCTGCTATGGGTCTATTACTCGGCGCAGATTTTTTTCCTGGGCGCGGAATTCGCCCGCCAGTACGCGCTGCAGATGGGCAGCCTGAAGGACAAGCACGTCCCAGGTGCGCCGCCGCCGGATGCGCGCCCGTCGCCCGTACACTGAACCACCGCGGCGCCGTTGCCCCGGCGGGACGGCGCCGTCATTCGCCAAGCAGTTCGGCGATGACTTCCATCCCTTCCACGCGTTCCGCCACGACCTTGATCACGACGACGACGGGCACGCCGAGCAGCAATCCCCACATGCCCCACAGCCAGCCCCAGAACAGCAGGCTGACGAACACGGCCGCCGGATTCATCTTGGCGATCTTGCCCGTCATCCAGGTCGTGACCACCATGCCGACGAGCGTCGCGATCCCCAGCGACGCACCCGCCACGAGGATCACCATCTGCAGCGATTCGAACTGCAGGAAGGCGACGAGGCCCGTGGCCGACGTGATCAACAGCGGGCCGAAGTAAGGCATGATGTGGGCGACGCCGGCGAAGATCGCCCACGCGCCCGCATTTTCCAGGCCGATGAACCGCAGCGCCACCCACATCAGCAGCGCCAGCAGCACGTTCGTGACGAGCAGCATGAACATGTAGTTCTGAATGGACGTGTTGATGTCCTCGAGGATGTGCACCGTCACTTTTTTCTGCGTCAGCGACGGCCCTGTCAGCTTGACGAGCTTGCGCTTGAACGTGTCCCCGGCCAGCAGCAGGAAGAACACGAGGAACACGACCATCGTGGCTTGCGAGATGAAACTGGCCAGGCCGACGGAACCGGCCAGCAACCAGTCCATGATGCGGAAATTGCTGCCGCCGGGCGTCTGGGCGACGGCCGGTGCCGCTGCACGCCGCGGCGCCGCCGTCCGCTTCGCACTGCCCGCGTTGGCGGCGGCCTGTTCGAGTTCGGCCGCGGCGGCCTGGACCTGCTGGATCGTCGACGGCCCGTCCGAGCCATCCGTCAGGATGCGCGTGACCTTGTGCGTCAGGGTCGGGAGTTCGTCGACGATGTTGAGGAACTCGCCCTGCACCCGGTGCATGGTGAGCGCCATGCCGACGAGGATCAGGCCCGTGACGAGCGTCGCGCCGATGGCGCGCCGGATGTGCCAGCGCTCGAGCCAGCGCACGACGGGACTCAGCGTGTAGGCGATAAAAATGCCGAGCAAGAGCGGCACGAAGAAATTCTTGGCCCACTGCAGGCCGAAGACGAACGCGACGGTGGCGATCACGCCGAGCGTGAGACCGCGCGCGTTGACGTGGACGGGCAAGCGCAGGTTGCCGTGGGCAGCGCCGAGCTCTTCGCCCGTCGGTGCTCCATCGGTGTTGACGAGGCCGGCTTCACGCGCCGCCTGTTCGACATCCGCGGGCGCCGCGGCAACCGGCGTGACTGGGTTGGATGCCTCGGATGTTGCGGAGCCGGATTGGGCGAGCTGCATGGTACCTGCCTGAAAAAAAACAGCCGGTCCCGGGCACCCGCCGGCAGTTTCCTGCCAGGGCGGATGCCGCGTGGCGCGGCAATCGACACGACTGTCGGGCCGGCCCGCGCACGAGCCGCCCGGTCAGCTTATTTTACGCGGATGTCGTTCTTGACCGACGACACACCTTTCACGCCACGTGCGACGTCGGCGGCCTTCTGCGCATCCTGCGGCTGGGCCACGAAGCCCGACAGCTGCACGTCGCCCTTGTAGGTCTCGACATTGATCTCGGTGGCCTTCAGGGTCGGCTCGTTGAAGATCGCAGCCTTCACTTTTGCGGTGATGGCGGCGTCGTCGATGTACTCGCCGGTGCTTTCCTTGGTCGGGCTCGACGAGCAGCCGACGACGGTGAAGGCGACAGCGGCGGTGAAGATGGCGGTGGCGATGCGTTTGGTTGCGTTCATGGTGAACTCCTTGTTAGTGGTGGTACTTGGTTGTGCTCTTCATGAGCGGGGTGCGGTTATCATCCGGCTATTTTCCGAACTCGGCCTTCGCAGCCGAGACGCATTGATCCTTGGCGGCGCCGGCGAACGCGTCGCATTTCTCCATGGCGACACGGTACGCGGCGGACAGCTTGTCCTCGCGCGCTTCGTTGCGCGCTTCGATCGTTTTCTGGTCGGCCTTCGCGTCGGCCTGCGCGGCGACCAGACGGGCCTTGGCCTGTTCCTGGCACACGTCCTTGTCGTTGCCCGTCAGGCCGGCGCAACGTGCCTTGTCGAGGTCATAGTTGGCGGAGGCGATGCGCATCCGTGCCCGCGTATAGGCCTTCAGCGTGTCCTCGTACTTGGCGCGCGCTTCTTCCTCCATGCGCACGCGCGCGGCCTTCGCTTCCAGCACGCAGACGTCCTTTGGATTGCCGGTGATGGCATCGCAGCGGGCGCGTGCGTTCTTGTACTCGGCCGCCGCCGTGTCGCGTGCCTGCTGGTAAGCCAGCTTCGCTTCCGGCGTCGCCGCGCGGACATGGCCTGCAGCCCACATCAGGGCAGCGGCCAATAACAGGATCATGTGTGGTGTGCGCATTCTTGTTCTCCTTTTGACACTCTTTTTTTCAACCGATGTTGACGTTTTACTCTGCCGTAAGGACGATTTCTGTTCGCTGCCGAACACACGAAAAAAGATGATGAAAAAGCATCGGATGAGCACCCGCAGGTGAGTGCGTCATCGCACAGACCCCATACGCATGACTGCGTAATCTGGTCCCACATCTTTGCCAGGAGAACAAGTCATGAAAGCTACTCGTACCCTTGCCGCCCTCGTCGCGGCCAGTGCGCTCCTCGGTGGCTGCGCCAGCCAGTCGTCCCAGCCCAGCTACGCCAACAGCGGCTACAACAATGGCTACACCAACGGCTACGACAACACGGCTTCGACGGGCTACGGCACGATCGAATCGATCCAGGTGACCAGTGGTGAAGGCCGCACGAGCGGTGCCGGCGCGATCGTCGGCGGCCTCGTCGGTGCGTTGGCCGGCAACCAGGTCGGCAGCGGCGGCGGCCGCACGGCGGCAACCGTCGCCGGCGGCGTGGCGGGCGCAGCGATCGGCAACCGTGTGGAAGCGAACCGCGAGGGAGCAGGACAACAGCAGTACGCAGTCAATATCCGTCTAGACAATGGCGAATACCGCACCATCGTCCAGGACAATGTGTACGACCTGCGCGTGGGCAACCGCGTGCGCATCGTCGACGGCCGCGTCTATCGCTATTGAGCGGCGCGCCCCGTGCACACTTGAAGCCGGCTCTGCCGGCTTTTTTAATGGGAAGGATGCGGAGCGGATGCGGCGAAGGCATAAAAAGACGGCGTCCAATCGAAGATTGCGACGCCGCTCAAGCCCCACCATATTCGTGAAGGCGCGATCCGGTGGCGAATCGCGCCGCGTTGTCCTTAGTATGCCACTTGCTGCGCGCGTTTGCGCTGCAAGTACCAACCGAGCGCGCCCAGGACGGCGGCCACGCCCAGTGCCGGCTTGCCGAGATTGCGCTTGCGGATGAAGCCCAGCACGGTCAGCGCATACGGGGCCAGGACCGAAATGCTCGTGCCGGTCGGCTTGAGCAATGCATCGGCGCGGGTACGCAGCACCCAGGTCGCGTGGTCGAGCGCCGAATGAAAGATCACTTCGGGGCGCGCCGCGTGCTTGATCTGGGCGCGCGCGTGGGCGACGCCGCTGCGGTAGAACTCGCCGTCGCGCAACAGGGCCCGCTTGCGCTCTTCAAGGGAGCCATGTGTGTGATGGCCGATCGTTTTTTCCATAGCTCGTTCCTCCGGTTACAACAGCATGTCGCGGTCGTTGCGCAATTCCTTCATGGTCTCGGGGAACGCCAGCTTGCCCTGCTTGAGCAGCGAGAGTCCCTTCATCACGAGGATCAGGGTGATCACGGCGAACACGACGAACATGACGAGCAGGATCTTCCAGCCCATTTCTTCCCAGGCCAGCGCCACGATCGTCGCGGTACCGTAGGCCAGCGCGAACCACGTGGCCAGGGCGGCCATCGCGAAGATGACCACGAGTTCGATCACGTGATTGCGTACTTCCGACAGCTCGAGCGCGGCAAGTTCCACGCGCGACACCACGAGCCCGAACAGGTTCTTGGCCAGGCCCGTGATCCCACCCATGAGGCCGGGGCTATGCACGACGGTTTCATTATTATCCATGGCTGCCCCCGACCCGAATTATTTACGGCCCAGAATGACACCCAGCAGCAGGCCGACGCCGGCCGCCACGGCCACGGTGCGCCATGGGTTGTCCTTCACGTAGACATCGGTTGCGCGCGCCAGTTCCTTGCTCTTGACGAGGGCTTGATCCTGGTACTTGCCGGCCTTGCCCAGCGCCTGGTCGAGCAGTTCCATGCCGCGCTCGCGCAGTTCATCGGCCTTGTTGCCGGTGAGGGAAGCGGCGGCGCTCAGCAGCGACTGTGCGTCCTTGACGAGCGCTTTCATGTCGCCGGAAGCATTGTTCGCTGCGCCGTTCAGTTGGGAGGCGTTGGCATTGGCGCGGATGGACTCTAACATGATGTACTCCTTGTTGTAGGTAGTGGTGGGTAAGGGTTCAGGCCAGCAGGTCACGCATGTCGTCGGCGTGCTCTTCCTCGGTGGCCAGGATCTCGGTCAGCATGATCGTGGTGGTCGGATCCTTGTCGCCGATGGCCTGGATCATCTGGCGGTAGGATTCGATCGCCACGCGCTCGGCGATCAGGTCGGCGCGGATCATGGCTTGCACGTCTTCCGAATCGTCGTACTCCGCATGGCTGCGCTGGGTCAGCGTGGCCGGGTTGAAGTTCGGCGAACCGTTCAGCTGGACGATGCGCTCGGCGATGCGGTCGGCGTGGTCCTGCTCCTGCTGCGCATGCTCGAGGAACTCGGCCTTGATGTGACCCGTGTTCGGACCGCTGACCGTGTAGTAGTGGCGCTTGTAGCGCAGCACGCACAGCAGTTCCGTCGCCAGTGCGGCGTTGAGCATGCCGATGACGGCTTCGCGGTCGGCCGCGTAGCCCTCGGTGACGGCGCCGTCTTCGAGATTCGCGGCCGCGCGGCGGATTTCCGCGATGTCGAAACCGTGCGCCAGGTTGGATGCGTTCTGTTCCATGAATCTTCCTCTTTCAGTGAGTTTTCAATCCGGGGGCTCGAGATTTGCGAGGTCCCCATTCAGCGCTGTGCCGCTCGCGGCGGGATCGGTGCGCCGGCGTTCGACAGCACGATTTCCACGCGGCGGTTCAGCTGGCGGTTCGCGGCCGTGTCGTTCGACGCGACCGGGAATGCCTCGCCATAGCCGCGCATGCCGATGCGTTCGCGCGGCACGCCGAGGCCGACGAGGGCCTGGGCCACGGACGCCGCGCGGCGCTCGGACAGGTCCTTGTTGTGGGCCGCGGTGCCCGTGCTGTCGGTAAATCCTTCGACCATGACCGTGCGGTCGGGGTTCTGCGTCATGATCTCGGCCAGTTTTTTCACGGTTGCCATGCCGTTCGCGTTCAATTCCGCGCGGTCGGTGGCGAACAGCACGTCGCCGATGGTGACGACCATGCCGCGCTCCGTCTTCTGCGCATGCAGTTCGACGAGCAGGGCTTCCAGGCGCGCTGCGCGGTCGGCCTGCTGGGCGGCCTGCTGCTGGGCGGCGGCGGCCTGGGCCTGCGCATCCTGGGCCTGAGCCTGGGCCGCGGCGGCCTGGGCCTGGGCGGCGGCGGCGTCGCGCTTGGCACGGTCGGCCTCGGCGGTGCGGGCTTCCAGCTGGACGCGGTCGCGTTCGCGGGCCGCATTCGCGACCTCCGCCTCGGCGGACTTCGTCTTCGCCACTTCCTGGGCGGTGGCGATCTTCTGCTTGGCGATGTAGGCCAGGCGGTCGATCGTATCCAGGCTCTCGCGCTGGGCGGCGGCCTGGTTGGCGCGGTCGAGTGCTTCGCCGGCCTGCTTGAATTCCATTTGCGCGTACGTCGCGACCTGCGGATTGTTGTTCGCCGCGACGAAGTCGGCGCGCGCCTCGTCCAGCGTGGGTGTGGTGGTCGGGACGGTGCTGCAGCCGGCCAGGGCGATCGTGCCGGCAACGACGAGGGCCTTCAGGAAATTCATTTTCATGATGCTTCCTTTCTGCGGTTCTTGTTATTGGGCTTTATTGCTGCTGGTCGGAATTGGCGCGGTCGACTTCCTGGCGCAGCACGCGCAGGTCCTCGTTGAGCGCGTCGGCGGCGGCCGTGGCCTTGGCCGAATTGGCCTTGCTCTGCGCCAGCTTGGCGTCGGCCTGGGCCTGGATCGCGAGTTCGCGGGCCGTCTTGTAATCCTTGGCGGCGAGGGCCTGGTTGGCGCGCATCATCTTGTCGCGCGCAGCCGAGATCTCCGTCGGCGCCAGCTCGGGCGCGCCCGCCGACACGGCGTTTTCGACGGCATTGTGCGAAACCGCGACGGCAGCCGTGGCCGGGGTCTTTTCCGGGCTGGCGCAGGCAGCCAGCGAAAGCACCACGGCGGCTGCGCCGACCCGCGTCAGCAGGTTCATCGATTTCGTATCCATCTTGCGACTCCTGTTTTTAGATTGTGTTGGTAACGTTATAACCCTCGCGCCGGACGAGATCGGTTCGCTGGCGCACATAGACACGGCCTCGGCCCCCCTGCGGCCGGGCTAAGGTGCGGCACCGCACATTGACGCAAGGACCTTTACGTTAATCTGCGATCAACCCATCCCACCAGAAGGAAGGCCATGACAACCCAGCCCACCCAACAGCCCAGGCAGGGCGCGCGCATGTCGCGTCCGGTGAAGATCACGCTCGGCATCGTCGGCGTGCTGGTGGCGATTCCCGTCATCGCCATCATCATCGTCCTCACGTTCGACTGGAACCGCGCCAAACCCTGGCTCAACGACAAGGTCAGCGACGCGATCGACCGTCCGTTCGCCATTCGCGGCAATCTCGCCGTGCATTGGGAGCAGCCGTCGAAAAGCATACCGAAAGCGCAGCGCACGTGGCGCGACTACATCCCGTGGCCGCATTTGTACGCGGACGACGTCCACGTGGGCAACCCGGAAGGCCTGCCCCAGCGCGACATGGCCAGCGTGCGCCAGTTCTCGTTCTCGCTCGATCCGTTCGCGCTGCTGGGCCACCGCATCCACGTGCCCGTGCTGCGCTTCGACGGCCCGCAGGCCGAGCTGCTGCGCGTGGACGCCACGCACTACAATTGGGTCTACAAGCGCGAGGAAAAGAAATCGAAGTGGACGCTCGACCTCGAACGGGTCGTTCTGAACAAGGGCACGGTGCACGTGATCGACGCCGTGACCAAGGCCGACGTCACGGCCGACATCGACACGATCGCGAACGACCCGACCTATGGCATCGCCTTCAAGCTGCGCGGCGAGTACAACGGCGCGCCCGTGGGCGGCGGCGGCAAGACGGGTTCCGTGCTGTCGCTGCGCGACCAGGACGAGCCGTTCCCCGTCCAGGCCGACGTGCACTCGGCCAATACGCGCGTCGCCGTCGAAGGGACGGTCACCCGCCCCGCCCACCTCGCGGGCATCGATGTGAAACTGACGCTGGCGGCGCCGTCGATGGCGCGGCTGTATCCGTTCACGGGCGTGCTGCTGCCCGAGACGCCCGCGTTCTCGACCGACGGCCACCTGACGGGCGAACTGGGCGAGAACAAGAGCCGCTGGGTGTACGACAAGTTCAAGGGCAAGGTGGGCCAGTCCGACATCGCGGGCCGCCTCGAATTCGCGACGGGCAAGCCGCGCAACAAGCTCACCGGCAACGTCGTGTCGCACCAGCTGCGCTTTGCCGACCTCGGCCCGCTGATCGGCGCCGATTCCAACGCGAGCAAGCGCGCGCGGGGCGTCGAGGCCGTGCAGCCGGAAAACAAGGCCCTCCCCGTCGAGAAATTCCATACGGAGCGCTGGAAGGTGCTGGACGCCGACGTGCGCTTCACGGCCGACCGCATCGTCAAGGACAAGGACCTGCCCATCAGCAAGCTGCAAAGCCATGTCGTGATGAACAATGGCGTGCTCACGCTGGAGCCGCTGAATTTCGTGATGGCCGGCGGCAACGTCAACTCGAACATCAAGCTCGACGGCAGCAACGCCAACAGCCCGATCAAGGCGACCGCCGACGTCAAGGCGCGCGACATCCACATCAAGGAATTGTTCCCGCAAATCGAAAAGATGCAGGCGACCGTGGGCTCGATCTATGGCGAAGCGAAGCTCTCGGCAACGGGCGATTCCGTCGGCGCGATGCTGGCCGGTGCGAACGGCGAAGTGAAAGGTCTCGTCAGCCAGGGCGTCGTCAGCAAGCTGCTGCTCGAAGAGGCCGGGCTGAACGTCGGCAACGTCATCATCACGAAACTGTTCGGCGACAAGGAGGTCAAGCTGAACTGCCTCGCCGCCGACCTGGGCGTGAAGGATGGCGTGGCGCAGACCCGCACCTTCGTGCTCGACACGGAGGAAGCCATCGTCGACATCAATGGCTGGGTGAACATGTCGACCGAACAGATGGACCTGCGCATCAAGCCGGAGACCAAGGGGCTGCGCCTGTTCACGTTGCGCACGCCGTTCTATGTGCGCGGCACGTTCAAGAATCCGGACCTGTCGCTCGACAAGAAAGTGCTCGCGCTGAAAGGTGGCGCGGCGGCCGCGCTGGCCGTCGTCGCGGCACCGGCCGCCGCCCTGCTCCCGCTGATCAACACGGGGCCGGGCAAGGACAGCCCGTGCAATGCGCTGCTGGCCAGGGCGGGCGCGAAACCCGTTGCGCCGCCGCCCGGGAAAAGCGCCAAACGTTGAGCCCGGCATGTCACAGTGTTATTTGTCGTACAGACCGCTATGCGAACGACATTTATGCTGGAGTCATGGTAAGGCCGGCGCCGTTCCCGAACAGCAGGCCGGCATCGCGAGGAAGCGCAGAAGGCATGAAACGATTCGGTACAGGCAGGACCCCGGCAGCACTGTCGACATCGGCATTGCTGGCGGCTCTGGCCCTGTGCGGGATCGCGGGATGCGCGACGAACAGCCCGACGGCTGTCGTAGGGCAAACCGATGATGCCGGCATCACGGCCGGCGTGAAGGCCGCCCTCCTCGGCGATGCCAGCCTGAAGGCAAACGAGATCGACGTCGACACGGACCTGGGGGTCGTCAAGCTGAGCGGATTCGTGAGCTCCGCGGACGACGTGGCGGCGGCCGCCGCGGCCGCGCGCACCGTGAGGGGCGTCAGATCGGTCAGGAATGAGCTGCGCCTGAAGTGAGTATGTAACCCACCTTAAGGAGATCAACATGAAGACCATCAAGCACATCATCGCGACCGCAACGCTGGCAACCGTGGCCCTGGGCCTGACCGGCTGCGCCGGCATGTCGAAGCAGGACCGTAACACCGCCATCGGCGCCGGCGCCGGCGCAGTGGTCGGCGGCGCACTGACGGGCGGCAGCGCCGTCGGTACCGTCGGTGGCGCAGCCGTCGGCGGCGTGATCGGCAACCAGGTGAAGACCACGCACTGATCGCGGCTGCACCAAAAGACAATGCCCCGCTTGCCGGTAATGCCGTTCAGTTAAGCTAGCTTCTTGACCTTCCGGACGGCATAACGCTTTGGCGTTGCCTTGACGGCCCGGTCGCATTTGCGGCCGGGCCGTTCGTCTTTCAGGAGGCTAACCAGCCTTTCCCGCAAGTGTCTCATCGACGCAGGCAATTTTCCATACGATCTCGTGACGCCGGCCCAGTGCAGTTCGAATTGGATCAGGTGGAATGCCCGGATGAAGCTGACCTCGGTCGGCTCGCACTTCACCGCCAGCGCAGCCTTGGCGATCTCGAGCCGGATCAGGTTGTAGGCGATAAGCGTTCCCCAGATTTCCTGATATACGCCATCCGTTGTTTTCGAGCGCAGCGTCAGTGCCGTGCCGAGCATCGTTTGCTTGAGCTCCCGGTAGCTCGTTTCAATCCCCCAGCGCTTGTCGTAACAGGCGGCGATATCGCTTGGCTTGTAGCGACGACGGTCGCGCAGCGAGGTCAGCAGGATGCGTTTGCGCGCCTGTGCGTCGACGACGGTGATCGCGCGCGCTTCCCAGAACTCAGGCAATTCTGCGCACTTGGCCCTGGCCTGGGGCGACACACGCATGCGCACCAACATATCGTCGCTTTCGGCTTCGAGCGCTTCCCACTTGGTGTTCGATTTGGCTGGAATGATGTAGTGCCGTTCGGCGCCGCTGCCTGTCAGGCCGCACAAGATTTCGGCCGAGAGAAAGCCTCGATCGAAGACCGTCAGCGATTCATCCGGAATAGCCTCGATAAGCTGCTTTGCGTACAGCATTTCATTGGTCGAGTATGGGCCGAACGCGGCACTATGCACCAGGTGCGTGGGCAGCGACGTGAGGGTGACACCGCGCACTTGCGGATAGCTGGCGACCGTATCGCTGGCGTAACTCTGGGCGCCAAAGTGGTTGCGATTTTCCGCAGTGTCGTGCGTGCGCAAGGTCGTCCCGTCCATGGCGAACAGCTGCAGTCCTTTGAACAGGTAAGCCTTCCTGTCCTGCGTCACCCAATGCCTTGCCGAGCGCTCGAATAGCCACTTCAAGGGCTCAGGTCCGACGCGCTGGCGCGCTTGGGCCGCAGCGCTTTTGCTGACGAACGGCGTCTGCGCGTCCGGTAGCGCCAAACCAAGATCATCCAGCACTTCGCTGATCGATTTGTGCCGATACAAAGCCAGTGCCACCATCAGCCATACAACCTGCTCGGCAGGCAGGCGACGATGTCGGATACTCGTCGCTTCCGTGCTTATGACGGCCTGCTCGATCCATTCGTATGGCAAATGCTCCCCCAACCTTGCCCAGTCGGGAGCCTCAAGATGATTTGCCAGAAAATGCAGAGTGTCGTCGAACATGGCGACGAAGGTTAACAGCGATGCCCGGCGTTTACAACGATTAAATAAAAATGCCGTTCAGTCTTAACTGAACGGCATTACCGCTTGCCGGGGCATTTTTCTTTGGATCGACGACGGTCAGGCCAGCACGGGCGCGCCGACACCGGCCCCCGCTTCGCGCACGATCTCGTAGCAGGTGCAGGCAGCGGCGGCGAGACGTTCCGGATCGAGGATCTCGATATTGCCGCGGCTGTAGTTGATGAGCCCCTGCTGCTGCAACGCGCTGGCGGCCTTGGTGACGCCCACGCGGCGCACGCCCAGCGCATGGGCGAGGAATTCATGCGTCAGGTGGAATTTGTCGGACTGCAGGCGATCGCGCGTGACGAGCAGCGAGCGTGCGAGACGCGCCTCCAGCACGTGGTAGCGGCTGCACACCGCGATCTGGATGGCCTGGGCCAGCAGCGCATCCGTGTAGCGGTACAGCACGCGCTGCAGGGCCGGGTTGCGGGCAAATTCGATGCGCAGGCGGTCGGCGTCGATGCGGCTGGCGTTGCCGGCACGCTGCACGACGGCGCGCACCTGCGTCGTCTCGTGGCCGAGCGCGACGGTGGCGCCCAGCATGCCTTCGCGGCCCACGAGGCCCACCTCGAGCGTCATGCGGCCTTCGGCCACGGCCATCAGCGAAATCAGGCAGTCGTGCGGAAAATAGATGTGACGGATGATGTCGCCCGGCTCGCACAACACGGCGCCGACGTCCACCTTGACCTGGTCGAGCGCCGGCAGCATCCGTGCCATCTCCTGCGGCGGGAGCGATGCCAGCAGCAGGTTGGCATTGTGCTCGGCGACCACAGGTGGAGCGGCTGAATTCATCGGACCCTCGCGGTTGGACTTCATCGGTTCACACGTTTGGGAGATTGGCTATTTACACTGCCCGGAAACATTTACTGACAACTTTCAGTCAGCGTACCGGCCGCGCCAGGGCAAGTATGTACGGTGACGCACGGAACGGGGTGTTGTTGCCAGGGACAATGGAAACGTACCGGACTCGAGGCTCGCGACACGCCCTCGTCCCCACCGACACCGGAAAGGAAAGCCATGGACACGCACCCCACCCCGCCCGCCCGGGCGAAGCAACACCCGCTGCTGATCGCCGCCGCGATCGCGGTCATCCTGTTCTGCGCCATCGGCACGGCGGCCATCATGGGCTGGCTGCCGTCGTCGACCGGCCACAACCGCGGCCAGTTGAGCGACGCCGACCGCGCGGCCCTGTCGGCCGGCCTGCAACAGCCGGGCCAGCCGGGCTACGTGGCCCCGGCCACGGCGCCCGCCGCGCCGCTGGCGGGCCAGCCGCAAACCACCTACCCGGTGCAAACGCCGGTGCAGCCCACCTACCCCGTCCCGGCCGGCGCGCAATCCTATGCCGCGCCGACCACCGCATACGGCGACGGCGGCAGCCAGGGATCGACGAGTGCCGGCGCCGACTACGCGCCCGCCCCGGCCCCGCAATACGCGCCGGTCGAGCGCGCCCCGGCGCCGAAGGTCACGCATCAATCGACGAAGCTGGCATCCAACGACAGCGGCAGCAACTGGTGCAACAACTGCGGCAACATCGAGTCGATCCGCCAGATCAAGACGCGCGCCCAGGGCAGCGGCGTGGGCGCGGCCGGCGGCGCCATCCTCGGCGGCCTGCTGGGCAACCAGGTCGGCAGCGGTCACGGCCGGCAGCTGGCGACGGTCGCCGGCGCGGTCGGCGGTGCCGTCGTCGGCAACCAGGTGGAAGGCAACATGAAGGCCGACATCAGCTACGAGATCCGTGTCCGCCTCGACGACGGCACGCTGCGCACGTTCCACCAGCACAGCGCCCCGCCGTGGCGCACGGGCGACCGCGTGCGCATCGTGAAAGGATCGCTGCGTTCGGCGTGAGGGAACCCGCATCAACCGGTCAACCGGGGCTTCGGCCCCGGTTTTGTTTTGTCCAGCCGCGTGCTATGTTGGAGACGGGTGCGCGGCGTTTGCACCTTGCACGATCGCTCACTAAGTTTTCTTTTTCGCAATGTGCGTTGGCGCACGGATGAGTTTGCCTCCGCACAGCAGTATCGGCTTCGTACGGCAGAGCTCACTCAAGCGAAAGGACGCGACATGAACAGTCTGGCATGGATCGGCATCATTCTCTGGGGACTTCTTTTGACGGGCTTTGGCCTGGCAAGCGCGGAGCCGGCACCGCAGGCGACGGCGGCCGAGCTGGCGGCGCAGGACGTCTTTTTCCTGATCACGGGCGGCCTCCTGACCTGCCTGATCGGCTGTCTCGGCCTGATGGGCTTCATGGGCTGGATTCCCGGCTTGCACAAGGAACAAAAAAGCGCGACGTAATGTACGGCATCGTACGGAATACAAAGCTTGTTAGTTCGATACTGGATTCACGGCACAGCAACGCCGGTCAACCATGAGGACACTATCATGCTCTACACAATTGCCGTCATTCTCATCATTCTGTGGCTGCTCGGTCTGGTAACTTCCTATACCGTCGGCGGTTTCATCCACATCCTGCTGGTCGTCGCCGTCATCATGATCCTGGTGCGCCTGATCAGTGGCCGAGGCATATAGCAGTATCATAGCGGCACGCGGCGTCGTGCCGGACCGCAGTGACCTGCGGACCTGACCGATCCGTTTCGCGGTCGTGCCCACTGCTGCGGGTGCGACTACGAAACGGATATTTTTTTTTGAAGGAGACCACCATGAAAACAACCCTGATCCGTTCCACCCTGTGCGCCACCGCCTTTGCCGTGGCCGCCACCGGCTGCGCCGACATGAGCCAGACCCAGCGCGGCACTGCGACCGGCGCCGGCGTCGGTGCCGGCCTCGGCGCGATTCTCGGCGCCACGACGGGCGGCGGCGGTTCCGGCCGCGCCACCCGCGGCGCGGTGCTGGGCGCGGCGGCGGGCGCCGTCGTCGGCAACGTCTGGTCGCGCCACATGGAACAGCAGCGCCAGCAGATGGAACAGGCCACGCGCGGCACCGGCGTGCAGGTGTCGCAGACCTCGGACAACCGCCTGAAACTCGAGATCCCGAGCGACGTCTCGTTCGACACGAACCGCTCCGACATCAAGCCGAACTTCCGCCCGATCCTCGACCGCTTCGCCCAGACGCTGAACGAGAATCCGGCCACCAACGTCACCATCATCGGCCACACCGACAACACGGGCAGCGACCAGATCAACCAGCCGCTGTCGCTGGACCGCGCCGCCCACACGCGCGACTACCTGACGGCGCGCGGCATCAATCCGGCCCGCATCACCGTCGAAGGCCGCGCCTCCCGCGAACCGATCGCCACCAACGACGATCCGGCCGGCCGCGCGCGCAACCGCCGCGTCGAGATCTACGTCAGCGAACCGGCCCGCCAGGGTTGACCGCGCGGGCGCGCGCGCCCGTCCATGACGCGCACGGTGTATCCTCGGGCAAGGCCAACCACAGGAGATGCCATGACCCACGACACCGTGCGCATCGTCCGCGAGGAGATCCTCTCGGACCATTATCTGCCTCTCAAGAACGTCACCTATGCCCAGCGTCGCCAGGACGGCGAACTGCAAGTCCAGTCGCGCGAAATCTACGATTGCGCGGACGGCGCCGCCGTGCTGCTGTACAACCGCGCCCACCGGTCGGTGGTGCTGACGCGCCAGTTCCGCCTCGGCGCCCGTCTGGCCGGCCACGATGGCTACCTGCTCGAAGCGGCGGCCGGCATGCTGGACGGCGCCGACCCGGCCGAACGCGCCATCGCCGAAGCGCGCGAGGAAACCGGCTACGACATCGACCACGTGCAGTCCGCGCTGCAGTTGTACGTCAGCCCGGGATCGACGACGGAACGCATCCACCTGTTCGTCGCGGAGTATGATCGCGCGCGGCGCTGCGACGCCGGCGGCGGCAATCCCGGGGAAGGCGAAGACATCGAGGTCGTGGAACTGGATTTCGACGACGCCCTCGCGATGGTCGAGACGGGCGACATCGTCGATGCCAAGACCGTCCTGCTGCTCATGTACCTGGAGCGCAAGGTGCTGGGACGGCATGGCGAGGCGTCGTGATGCCGCCCAATGTTTAAAAGGAAGGAATAACGATGAACAAATCCATTGCATCCGCGCTCGTGCTGGCGTGTGCCTGCGCCGCGCTCCCGGCCGGCGCACAGGCGCTGAAACCCGGCCTGTGGTCGCTGTCGAACACGATGACGTCGAGCGACCCGCAGATATCGCAAGCGATGTCTGCCATGCAGCAGCACATGGCCAACATGTCGCCCGAACAGCGCCAGCAGATGCAGAAGATGATGCGGCAGAATGGCGTGCAGCTCGACGTCGGCGCCAACGGCGCGCTGCAGACCAAGCTGTGCATGACGCGCGAGATGGCCGAGCGCAAGGAATTCCCGGTCCAGCAGGGCGATTGCAGGCAGTCGTTCACGCAGCAATCGGCGACGCGCGGCCACATCACGTTCACCTGCACGACACCGAAGGTGAGCGGCGAAGGCGACCTGGTCGCCGACAACGACACGAGTTACCGTGCCCGCATGAAGATCCGGAGCGAAGAACAGGGGCGCAACCAGACCGTGGACGTGGATGTCAGCGGCAAGTGGCTGTCGGCCGACTGCGGCACCATCCGTGCGATCCCCATCCCCCGCGCAAAGTAGTAGCGATTGACCCCAATGGGATCTCCGGGCCAGGCCGCGCGCCTGGCTTTTTTTCGTCAACCTATTTCTCCAATTCGGGGTCAGAGCCCATTCGTTTGCAAATTCGGGGTCAGAGCACATTGCTCTGACCCCGAATTTTCTGACCCCGATTTTTTGTGTCAGGTCGTCTCGGTAAACGCGAGGTAGAGGTCGCGCGCCTGTTTCGCGATCGGGCCGGCCGGCAGTTCGCGCGATTCGTAGCGCGTGCACGGCGCAACCTTGCCGTAGTTGCCGGTGTTGAAGATTTCGCGCGCCGTGTCCAGCTCTTCCGGCTTGACGGTGCGCTCGACGACCTTCACGCCGGCCTCGCCCAGCAGCGCGATCACGCGGGCACGCGTGATGCCGGCGAGGAACGTGCCGTTCAGCGCGGGCGTGACGACGTCGCCGTCGGCCGTGACGAGGAACAGGTTCGACGTCGCGAACTCGGCCACGTTGCCCGCCGCGTCCAGCAGGACGGCGTTGTCGAAGCCGCGTGACTTTGCCTCGCGCAGCGCACGCGCCGTGTTGGCGTACAGCGCGGACGCCTTGGCATCCGTCGGGGCCATCGTCGGCTCCGGACGGCGCAGCGCCGACAAACAGGCCGAGAAGCCGGAGAACGGCGGCAGCGGCGCGTCGAACAGCGTCAGCGCGAAGGCGGCCGCTTCCGGCGTCGGGATCAGGAAACCTTCGGAGGCGAACACGAGCGGACGGATGTACAGCTCCGCGTCGGCCGGAAAGCGCGCGACGCCTTCGCGCACGAGCGCTTCCATCTCGTCCACGTTCAGCGGGCACTGCAAGCCCAATTTGTCCGCCGACGCGATCACGCGCTCCAGGTGCGGACGCAGGTCCGGCAGATGGCCGCGCAACGCCCGCGCGCCGTCGAAGACGGACGAACCCAGCCAGACGCTGTGGTCCATGGCACCGAACAACGGCGTATTCCCTTCGACCCATTGGCCGTTATAGTAAGTCAGATACATGCTGCTCCCCAGTGATGACGTCAAGCATCAAGTGTAACGCAGGCCTGCCTGCTCGGTTCGTCACCGTACAGTGGCCGCCGCGTATCCGCGCGTACACTGACCTTTCCTAGCTGCGAAGATTCCCATGCTCTCGATTCTCGAACATCTCGACCCGGACAGCGACCGCATCGACCTGCTGGTCGAGCTGGTCGACCAGTTGCGCCCACGCCGCGCAAGCGACCACGACTACGCGCGCGCCCAGGTGCGCACCTTGACCCAGCTGCTGAAGGGTCATCCCGGCCAGGCCTGGACGTTGCGCCGCTATCTGACCCGGCTGCTCGAAACGCGCCGCCACACGAGCCTGTATTCCGACGTCGGCATCCTGTCGAACGATGGCTTCTTCACGGAACTGAAAAAACGCATCGCCTACCGCGTCCTGCCGCCCGCGCTGGACGATTCATACCTGTCCGACACGCTCGACCGCGTGCTGTGCCGCGAAGACGATTACCAGTGGATCCGCGCCGTACCGAACGCCGACTGGCTCGAGCTGTTCGACGTGGTCGCGAACGCCGCGCCGCCGGACGGCGCGGAGCACGAATCCGCCGAGTCCTCGCGCGCGCAAAGGATCGTGCTGGCGGGCCTGCTGGACGCCATCCGCACCCTGTCGTGCCGCGTCTGCGCGCTGGGCCTGGAGCCGCGCCTGATCCACGCGCACATGGAAATCGAGGAAGTGGACTCGCCCTTCCTCATGCAGAACATCGAGGCGAACAAATACCTCGACGACTACGGCCGCCTGATGTGCGGCGAGGTCGACACGATGGAAGACGCGCGCCACCTGCTCGTCATGCTCGACCAATGCGAAGCGGTCGTGCTGAAGATCCGCAGCAAGGCCCTCGCCTCCGGCACGAGCGTCGCGCTGACCTATCTGCTCGTCGCGCTGACGCAGAGTATCGACCGCCTGAGAAAGCTGCTGTTCCTCGTCGACACGAGCGGAGAACTGCCGTCCGCGCCCACCGTGGACGTGGAAACGCTCGCGAACGAGGCGACGCCGCCCACCGAGCCGCCGACGAGCCTGCGCCGCGCGGCGGCCGTCGACCTCGCCCAGGAACTCGCGGAAGCGCACAACACGAAGTACGAGGTGCGCGGCCTGCTGCGCGACAACATCGACCTGCTGGCCCGCAACGTCACGGAGAACGCGAGCCGCACGGGCGAGCACTACATTGCCGAGCGGCGCGCGGACCTGCGCGGCATGTTCGCGTCGTCGGCCGGGGCCGGCATCATCATCGGCTTCATGGCGCTCATCAAGATCCTGATCTCGTACCAGCACCGCGCCCCGCTGATCGAAGCCCTGCTCTACAGCCTCAATTACGCGGCCGGCTTCATGCTCGTGCACGTGCTGCATTTCACCATCGCGACCAAGCAGCCGGCGATGACGGCCGCGCGCATCGCCGCCGCCCTGCACGATACGGCGCAGCGGGGCTCGAGCCGGCGCCAGGTCGACGTCGACAGCATGGCGGCCCTCGTGAATAAAGTGTTCCGGACGCAGATCGTCGCCGTGCTGGGCAATCTCGCGACCGTGATCCCGGTCGCGTGGGCCATCGCCCTCGCCTGGTACTGGATCTTCGGCACGCACCTCGTGAACCCCGCCAAGGCGGAGCACCTGATCGCGGACAGTCACCCGTGGCATTCGCTCGCGCTGCTGCATGCCGCGATCGCGGGCGTGTGGCTGTTCGTGTCGGG
Source organism: Massilia sp. GER05 (assembly GCF_052056005.1). Lineage (NCBI taxonomy): Bacteria > Pseudomonadati > Pseudomonadota > Betaproteobacteria > Burkholderiales > Oxalobacteraceae > Massilia > Massilia sp. GER05. The sequence continues at coordinate 6,002,409 of NZ_CP178858.1, forward strand.
GCTCGTGTCCGGCTACTACGACAACAAGGCCCTGTACACGCGCATGGGCCAGCGCGTGCAGCAGCTGCGCTGGCTGCGCCGCCTGCTCGGCGAGGAACGGCGCGCCCGCTTCGCCCGCTACGTCGAGGACAACCTGGGCGGCCTGATGGGCAACTTCGTGTTCGGCGTGCTGATGGGGATCACGGGCACCGTCGGCTACCTCCTCGGCCTGCCGCTGGACGTACGCCACGTGACCTTTTCATCCGCCAATCTCGCCATCGGCTTCGTCGGGCTCGGCCAGCAGGTCGATCCGGAAACGATCGCCATCACGTTCCTCGGCATCGCGCTCATCGGCATGGTCAACCTGCTGGTGAGCTTCGGCCTCGCGCTGTGGGTGGCGCTGCGGGCGCGCAAGGTGCGCTTCCGCAACGGATTCCGCCTGCTGCGCGCACTGGGCCGCCGCCTGCGGGCGGCGCCGCTCGACTTTTTCATCGGACCGCGCGACCTCGACGAGGCCGTGGTTGCCAACCCGAGAGGTTTCAAATGAGACTCCGACAGCGCTTTGCACGTCACTGCTCCCCGTTCGCCTGGCTGATGGCCCTGTGCCTCAGTTGCGGCGTCGTCGCGTGCAAGTCGCTGCCGGATGTCGAACCCGAAGCGCCCGCGAAGGCCGTGCCCACGATCGCGACGACCAAGGGCGCCCTGGCGCCGAAGCAGGCGTCCGCCCTCGTGGCGCGGCGCTGGGCCAATGCGAGCGGCAACCTGAAGGCGCTGGCGGCGCTGGAAGAACAGGCGACGGGCGTCCCCCTCATCGCGGGCAACAAGGTCATGCTGCTGTTCGACGGCCCCGCGACGATGCGCGAAATGATGGCCGCCGCGCGCGCCGCCACCAGTTCCATCAACCTCGAAACCTATATCTTCGACCAGGACCAGGTCGGGATCGAATTCGCCGACGTGCTGATCGAGAAGCAGCGCCAGGGCGTGGCCGTGAACGTGATGGTCGACGCCGTCGGCGCCCTCGCGACACCGGCCGCCTTCTTCGACCGCATGCGCCAGGCCGGCATCCGCGTGCTGGTCTTCAATCCGGTGAATCCCGCCAAGGCGCGCGGCAAGTGGGAGCTGAACAACCGCAACCACCGCAAGCTGATGGTCGTCGACGGCAAGGTCGCGTTCACGGGCGGCATCAACATCAGCAGCACGTATGCGAACAGCTCGCTGTTCCGCTCGCGCCAGAAGCCGGACCAGGTCGACGGCGACAAGGTCGGCTGGCGCGACACGCACGTCAAGATCGAAGGCCCGGCCGTCGCGCCGCTGCAGTGGTCGTTCGTGAACCTGTGGGTGCAGCAGGAAGGCGGCGAGCTGCCGCAGGCCGAATATTTCCCGACGCTGGCGCCCGTCGGCGACAAGATCGTCCGCGTGCTCGCGTCCGACCCGGCTCACGAATCCGACATCTACAAGGCGCTCGTCGTCGCGATCAGCGAGGCGAAGAAATCGATCCACGTCACGTCGGCCTATTTCGTGCCGGACCAGCAGATCGTCGACGCGCTCATCGCCGCGGCGAAACGCGGCGTGGACGTGCGGCTCGTGCTGCCGGGCGTCTCGGACCACAGCCTGATCCGCTACGCCGGCCAGGGCTTCTACGACCAGTTGCTGGCCGGCGGTGTGCGTATCTTCGAGCTGCAGATCGCGGTGCTGCACGCCAAGACGGCCGTGATCGACGGCGGCTGGTCGACGATCGGCTCCGCCAACATCGACCGGCGCAGCTTCATCCACAACTACGAACTGAACGTGGTTGTCATCGATCCGGCGTTCGGCGCGGCGATGGAAAGCGCGTTCAACGAGGATTTGAGGGACTCGAAGGAAGTCACGCTGGAAAGGTGGCGGCACCGGCCGTGGTCCGACCGGATCAAGGAATGGATGGCGCGGCTCGGAGAATATTGGATCTGACCCGTCGCCCCCGCGAAGGCGGGGGTCCAATTTTGCATGAGCCGTCGATACGCGTACTTGGGTCCCCGCCTGCGCGGGGACGACGTTGCCATGCGCCTGCGGCTAAATTCCGGCCGCCATCATCCCATCCGGCACTTCCGTCCAGACGTTCCCGCTGCGCATGAACTTCTCCGTGTTCAGCACCTGGAACTGGTTGTGCACGCTGTCCCAGCCGTAGCGGTCGACTTCGATACGCTGGGGCTCGATACGGAGCACGTTGAACGAATTCACTTCACCCCGCCCGCGCGTGGAGGTCGCCGTGCCGGCCTGCACGACGAGCGCGGCGTATTCGCTGATCTTGTAGCGGGCCTGCGTGTTGCCCGCATGGCTCATGTGCAGGTGGCCCGCCATCAGCAGGTCGATGCCCAGTTCCGCGAACACGTCCATCGCCATCTGTGCGCGGTCGACGAGGTCATCCTCTTCGGCGCCCTTCGGCAGGTCGAACGGATGGTGCGTGACGACGACGCGCGTAACCTCCTTCGGCAGTCCGGACAGGGTCGCGCGGATCTTGTCCACCTGTTCCTTGTTGACGCGGCCGTCCTTGAACGTCAGCGAACGCGCCGTGTTCACGCCCAGCACCGCGATCTCGTCGTCGATATAGACGGGGTCGAGGTCGTCGGTGATGTAGCGCTTGTAGCGGTCGAGCGGCAGCAGGAACCGGCGGAACACGTTGTACAGCGAAATGTCGTGGTTGCCCGGCACGATGATCTGCGGGCCCGGCAACGTATCGAGCCAGGCCTTCGCTTCCTCGAACTGCTCGCTCCTGGCGCGCTGCGTCAGGTCGCCGGACACGACGACGACGTTCGGCGCCAGCTTGTGGACCAGTTCGCGCAGCGGGTCAAGCAGCATGGCGTCGACGCGGCCGAAGTGCAGGTCGGACAGGTGGACGAGTGTGCGCATGGGGTTCCCCTTTCCGTTATGGTTGATTGACGCCATTTTCTACCGGAGGCACCAGCACCGTCAGTGCGCCAGGCCGCATCCGGTAGCGTAACGGCGGGTGCATTTCCGTCACTTCGCCATCGGTCGCCACGAGCAGACGGTGGCGGTGCGTGTCGATGTCGAACTCGGGCGCCGTCAGCACGTCGAAGTCGCGCTCCTGGCCGAGGCGGCCGAGCAGCGCGTCGAACGCGAAGCGCAGCAGGCCCAGGCGCGTCGGATGCTGCGCCACGTACAGGCTCAGCACGCCCTCGTCGAGGCGCGCCCGCTCGCCGATCGCCAGGCCCTGCATCGTGTAGGCGTTGTTGCCGATGAAGACGAACGGCGTGCGCCGCGCGAGCCGCTCGCCGTTGACGGTCAGGCGCATCGACAGGAACGGATAGCGGCGCAGCGCCGCGAGCGCGGCCCAGGCGGCGGCCGGCCACTTGCCGCGGCCGAGGCGGCGCTGCTGTTTTTCGCGGTCGCGCACGATGTCCGGGTACAGGCCGAGGCTGGAATTGTTCAGGAAGATGCGGCCGTTCACCTCGCCCACGTCGACCTGCACGGGCCGCCCCGTCGCGAGGTTGCGCACGGCCGCGCCGAGGTCGAGCGGAATGCCGAGGTCCTTGGCGAAGTGGTTGAGCGTGCCCAGCGGCAGCACGCCGAACGGCACGCCGGAATCGACCATCACGGAGGCCACGGCATTGATCGTCCCGTCGCCCCCACCGGCCGCGACGAGGCGCGCGCCCTGCTCCAACGCGCGCCGTGCCGCACCGATCATCTGGTCGCCGCCGTCTGCCCGCACGAGCTCGGCGTCCAGCCCCGCGTCGGTTAGTTGCGTTCTCAGCGCATCGCACGCGGCCTCGTCGTGGCCGGTGCCGGCGCCCGCGTTGACAATCACGGTCACGGGATTCATTGCAGGTCCTCCGCCGCAGCGGCGCGATGCGCGCGCTCGCTCCACGACGTTTGCCCCCGCGCCAGCCGGCGCCGGTGCAGGGTCGACACGGCCGTGATGCAGATCGCAAGCCAGGCCGCCCCCTCCGCCGCCGCGGCCAGCACGTCGGACAGGTAGTGCACGCCCAGGTACATGCGCGACAGCGCGACGAGCGTCACCATCACGACGGCGCCGAGCATGACCAGCGCGCGCACGCGCCACGTCCGCACCCGCCGCACGAGGTAGCACGCGAGCAGGCCGTAGAACACGGTGGCGGCCGCCGTGTGGCCGCTGGGGAAGCTGTACGTCATCAGGCTCAGCAGCGGATCGTCGAAGCTGGGGCGGGTGCGCCGGAACACGTGCTTCAGCGCGACGTTCAGCAGCATGCCGCCCGGCACGGCGACAAGACAGACGATCAGCCAGTAATGCGCATGGCGGCGCCAGAACCACAGCGCCAGCAGCGCGGCCATGATGCTCGATCCGGCGATGCCGTTCCAGTGCGTGACGACCAGCATGGCGCGCGTGAAACCCGGCGTGGCGCGCTCGTGGAACCAGTGCGCGAGCTGGACGTCGACGAGCGTGATGGTGTCGCCGGTGACGACGTCCTCGGCGATCTCGCCGAAGATCCAGGCCGCCAGCACCAGCAGCGCGAGGCCGGCGGTGAGGTGCAGGCCCATCTGCCCTTCGGGCGACAGGCGGGCGGCGATGAAGCGGCGCAGGCGTGATGGAGCGGTGTTCAGCATACCGCTCCAGATGGGGCGAATTGGCGAAAAAGCCACACAAAAATGCAACAACTGTTTTTTTGTACAGTAACTGTGGATTTATACAGTAGTTGTGCTATTCTGTGCCTACTCGAGCAAGACAACTTGCCAACGCTAACGCAACCTAACTCGATAAAGGGATCGTCATGTCGACTCTGAACAGCTCCTTCGGCCTTGAATATGCTCCGACGCCTTTCCTCGTGCGCTTTGGTCGCCGCGAGATCCTGGTAACGCGCGACTTCCGCAAGCGCTTCTACCCGGTCAACCCGATCATCGAGTGCGATACCGGCGTCGAGCCGGGCCACGTGGAAGTGCTGCTGCTGCGCCGTTGGCTGCTCATCCTGTCCAAAGCGCATTAAGTTCATCAGGTTCTCCGAGGAAACCCCGTCTTTCAGGGCGGGGAAGAAAGAAGACGATTGCGCGTCAATCGATGCCTTTCGGTTGCTAAAAACGCTGCATATAATCGGAGCATGATTCTGGTTTATCGTTACCGGGTGAAATCCCTGAACGGGCTGCTTGACAGGCAGTCGCGTGCGTGTAACGTCGTCTGGAATTACTGCAACGATCGGCAAAAGGATGCGCTGCGTTTCGGCCGCCCCTGGCTTTCGGGCTTTGACCTGAACAAGCTGACGACCGGCAGCAGCAAGGAACTGGGCCTGCATTCCGGGACCGTGAATGCGGTCTGCGAACAGTATGCAAGATCGCGTTCGCAAAAGAAGCGACCTTATCTTCGCTATCGCGGCAAGCGTTCCTTGGGCTGGGTGCCGATCAAGGGACGGGAACTGAAGCGGGAAGGTGATGCGTTTCGCTTCGCAGGCAATACTTTTCGCGTCTTTAACAGCCGGCCGCTGCCCGAAGGGAAGATCAAGGACGGCACCAACTTTTCGCGTGACACGCGAGGGAACTGGTACCTGAATATCGTGATCGATGTGGTCACGCCCGATATCCATGCCCGCCAACCGTTGCGCGGTGTCGGTATCGACCTTGGACTGAAAGACTTCGCGACGCTTTCCACCGGCGAAAAGATTGAAGCGCAGCGTATCTATCGTGGTGCCGAGCAAGCGCTCGCGCTGGCGCAGCGCGCCCACAAGAAGCGGCGCGTCAGGGCGATCCACGCAAAGATAGCGAACCGTCGCAACGACTTTCTGCACAAGCTCTCGGACCGCATTGTCCGGCAATTCGACTATATCGCGGTCGGCAATGTGGCGGCCGCCAGACTTGCCAGGACCAGCATGGCCAAGTCTGTACTTGATGCTGGCTGGTCGCGCTTCCGACATCAACTGGCGTCCAAGGCTGTTAAGCATGGCGCGTGGTTCGAGGAAGTCGACGAAAGCTTTACTTCCCAAGTCTGTTCGAATTGTGGCGCCATGCCAGATTCGCGGCCGAAAGGTATCGCAGACCTTGGAATAAGAGAGTGGCAGTGTAATGTTTGCGGTTGTGCACATGATCGCGATATCAATGCTGCGATAAACATTCTCCGTCGCGGACGTGCGACGCTGGCTGCAGGAATCCCCGTCCTTTAAGGTGGGGAGGACGTCAAAAGCTTCATCGTTTTCTTTCGCTGGGCAGGCACCTACCTTACGGCGCTGCTTATAGACACTCAACCGAAAGAAAACGATGTGCAATAAAAAGTCGCCTCCGCGTTCGCCACTGTTTTCGCCGTTGCGTTCTTCGTGGCCGCTGCGCTAGGCTCGTCCGCCGCAAGGGCGACGAACATCACCCTGCAGAACGTGTCCTACGACCCGACGCGCGAGTTGTACCAGGACCGTAATGCCGCGTTCGCGCGGCAGTACCAAGTCAAGACGGGCGACGACGTGACGGTCAGGCAGTCGCATGGCGCCTCCGGCAAGCAAGCGCATTCCGTGATCGGCAGACTGCAGGCCGACCTCGTCACGCTGAGCCCTCGCGTACGACATCGATGCTATCAGCGAACGCGGCCTTATCGCGCACAACTGGCAACAGGGCCGAGCAGTACACGGTGCAATTCCCGGCGATCAAGCTATGCACGATCGGCGAACTCGCCGTCGGCTGAACGAAAGCGCACAAGACCCATGTCGCGGACGGCGGCCTGTTCGACCAGATCTATTAGCCGGGCCGCAGGTACTCCGCCTGCGTACGCCACCGGACCGCGTTGGCGAGATCCGCGAGCGGCGACAGGATGGCCGGATCGAATGATGCGAGCGTGGCGCCGTCCCTGACGCGCCGCGGCCAGTCCGCCTGGGCCAGCGCGCCGCGGCCGAGCGACACGACGTCCGCCTCGCCCCGCTCGACCATGCCCATGGCCTGCGCCGGATCGTGCAGCGAACCGTTGGCGATGACCGGCTTGCCGCCGTGGCGCTTCGCCAGTGCGGCCAGGCTCGGCCCTGTCTCGAAGGCGGGCTTCCATGCTTCGTACTCGGTCACGTGCACGTAGTCGACGTCCAGTCCGCCAACCGTACGGAAGATCGCGGCGGCCTCTTCCTCTCCTCCCCAGCGATGCGTGAAATCGTTGACCTTCGCCTGCGACAGGCGCACGCCGACGACGTAGTTCGTCCCCACCGCGGCCCGCACCGCGTCGACGACTTCCACGAGCAAACGCAACCTACCGTCGAGGCCGCCGCCGTAGCGGTCGTCGCGCAGATTGATGCCTTCCGACAGGAACTGGTCCAGCAAATAACCGTTCGCGCCATGGATCTCGACGCCATCGAACCCCGCTTCACGAGCTCGGAGGGCTGCCCGCGCGAAGCCGGCCACGGCCGTGTCGATATCCTCCGGTGTCATCGCGGCAGGCACGGCGTACTCACCCGTCCCGCGATAGAACGTCATCTGCTTGCCCTTCGGCTGCACGGCCGACGGACCGATGGTGCCCGTCCGGTATGGGTTCCCCTGCGACAGTGCGCCCGCATGCATCAATTGCGCGATTACACGGCCGCCGCGTGACTGCACGCCTGCGACGATGGGTCGCCACGCATCGCGCTGCGCCGCGTTCGCGAGCCCCGGCTGGTGCAGATAACCCTGAGAGTACGCCTCATCCGTGTACAGGCCTTCCGTGATGACGAGGCCGAAGCCGCCGTCCGCGAACTGCGCGTAATAGCCGGCCATGCACGTCGTCGGCACGCCATCGGCGCCCGCACTCACGCGCGTCATCGGCGCGACGGCCAGACGGTTGGGCAACGCCAGCGAACCCAGGGCCAGCGGTTCGAAGAGAATGGCAACGTGACCGTTATCGCGCATCGCCGCCGCCCTCCCTGCGTACGGCCGCGATCGCCTCGATCTCGATCATCGCCCGCGGATCGTAGAGCGCCTTGATCTCGGCAATCGTATCGGCGGGATACGGCGCCGAGAAAAATTTCCTGCGCAGCGCCACGACGTCCTGGAAATGGCCCATGTCGGTCACGAAGATCGTCACCTTGATGACGTCGCGCAGGCTGGATCCGCCTGCTTCCAGCGCGCGCCGCAGGTTGGCAAAAGCCTGCTCGCCTTGGGCGAGGAAGCCGCCGGCGACGATGCGTCCGTCGTCGCCGGCACCGGCCTGGCCGGAGATGAACAGCAAATCGCCGAACCGAATGCCCTGCGACAGCAGATAGGGTTCATACGGATCCGGCTGCGTGATGATACGTTCGAGCATGTCTGCCTCCTGAATTCGAAAAGAAGAACGGGATGAGATCAACTCACCCATGTATGGAATAATCGCCCCCAGCAGCCCTTACGACAAACGATGGTTTTTCACGCATCAGATGACTTCAAATCACCCATTCGGCGAACGGACGACACGCCGGCTGCCACCGCTCTCCTCCCTGCGCGCGTTCGAGGCGGCGGCGCGGCACGGCAGCTTCAAGCGAGCTGCCGATGAGCTCGCCGTGACACCGACGGCGATCAGCCACCGCATCCGCGCCCTCGAAGACTTCACGGGCCTGAAACTCTTCGTGCGCCAGGTGCGGCAAGTCACGCTGACCGACGCGGGGGCGCAGCTGTATCCCGTGCTGCGCCAGGGCTTCGATGCCATCGAAGCCATGCTGGCGCGCCTCACGCAGCCGAACCGGAGAGACAGGGTCACGGTGTCCGCGACGCACGCGTTCACCGCGAAATGGCTCGTACCGCGGGGCGCCCGCTTTCACACATTGCATCCGGACATCGACCTGCAATTGCATGCGTCCGATGCGACGGTCGATTTCGACGCGCACGGCATCGACGTCGCCGTGCGCTACGGCAGCGGCCCCTACCCCGGACTGATGACCGAGGTCATGTTCGCCGACACGTACGCGCCGGTCGTCAACCCGATGCTGGGCGTCCGCTCGATCGAGGATCTGCAATCCGTGCCGCTCATCCACTTCGACTGGCAAAAAGCGTCCCCGGCCAATCCCACATGGGAAACATGGTTCGCGCGCACGGGGCTCGCATGGCAACCTGCGCGCGGACAACTCCGGTATTCGGACGAAGGCCATGCGATCCAGGCCGCCGTCGCAGGCCAGGGCGTCGCCTTGCTGAGTCTTGCCCTGGTGGCCGAAGAGATCGCGGCGGGCTATCTCGTGCAACCGTTCGGACCGGCCATCCCCGGGTACACATACCACTTGGCAATGCGCGCCGACCCGCCGCCGGGCCCCGCGGCGCTGGCCGTCGCCCACTGGCTGCGCCGCGAGGCGGAGGCTTGCAAATCCTGAACAAGGCGCAATCTTGTAACAAATGACTTGAAATCCGCTGTGCGGCTACGATTGTCGTGTTCAGCAACGAACTCGTAATCACGGAGCCGCACGGATCGCTTGACGCGCACTGCGGCGGCTTTTCTCCAACCTGAGCGAAGGAGCATTCATGTCAGTGCAATTACGCAAGATTAACGAGCAGGTGATGGTCATCACCGGCGCCACGAGCGGCATCGGTCTCACGACGGCACGTATGGCCGCCGAGCAATGTGCCAAACTGGTACTCGCAGCCCGCAGCGCCGACGCGCTCGACCAGCTGGCGAGCGAACTGCGCCGCACCGGTACGCAAGTCGCGACGGTCGTGGCCGACGTCGGCAACCCAGCCGACGTGGAACGCATCGGCCAGGCCGCGATGGAGCGCTTCGGCCGCATCGACACCTGGGTCAACAACGCCGGCATCTCGATCTTCGGCCGCAACGAAGACGTCTCGCTGGAAGACATGCAACGCCTGTTCGACACGAATTACTGGGGTGTCGTCCACGGCTCGCTGGAAGCCGTCAAGCACATGAAGTCGCGCGGCGGCGGCGCCATCATCAACCTGGGCAGCGAACTGTCCGACGTCTCGATCCCGCTGCAGGGCATCTACGCCGCGTCGAAGCACGCGGTGAAGGCGTTCACGGATTCGCTGCGCGTCGAACTGGACAAGGACAAGGCGCCGATCGCCGTCACGCTCATCAAGCCGGCCGCCGTCGACACGATGTTCGTCGCGCACGCGAAGAACTACATGGACAAGGAACCGACCCTGCCGCCGCCGATCTACGCGCCGGAACTGGTCGCGAAATCCATCCTGTACGCGGCCCAGCATCCGAAGCGCGACGTGTTCGTCGGCGGCGCGGCCAAGGCCTTCTCCGTCGGCAACTTCGCAATGCCCTCGGTGCTCGACCGCATGATGCGCGCGACGATGTTCAAGCAGCAGCAGACCGACATCCCGAGCGCCCCGAACCGCCGCGACGCCCTGCACGCCCCGAACCCGCAGCACGAACTGCGCGAACGCCAGGGCCTCTCGGAACACGTGGTCGAGACGTGTCCGTACACCGCGCTGTCGCTGCGCAAGGGCAAGGTGGTCGGTGTGCTGCTGGGCGCCGGCGCGCTGTTCGCCGCATGGAAGCTGGCGGGCCGTCCGGCCAGCCGCACCTCGGCCAGCCGCATCTGGTCATCCAACCGTCTGCGCCAGGCGCTGTGAGGAGGCAACATGTCGATCAAGCTGAAAAAACTGAATGAACAAGTCATGGTGATCACGGGCGCGACGAGCGGCATCGGCCTGGCCACCGCCCGCATGGCGGCGGAAGGCGGCGCCCATCTCGTGCTGGCCGCGCGCGACGGCGACGCCCTCGACACCCTGGCCCACGAAATGCGCCAGCGCGGCGTGGAAGTGGCGACCGTTACGGCGGACGTCGGCAACCCGGCGGACGTCGCCCGCATCAGCCAGGTGGCGATGGAGCGCTTCGGGCGCGTCGACACGTGGGTCAACAACGCGGGCATCAGCGTCTACGGCCGGAACGAGGACGTCGCGCTGGAAGACATGCGCAAGGTCATGCAGACGAATTTCTGGGGCGTCGTGCACGGCTCGCTGGAAGCCGTCAAGCTCATGAAGGGCCGCGGCGGCGGCGCCCTCATCAACCTGGGCAGCGAAGTGTCGGACCGCTCGGTGCCGCTGCAGGGCACCTATTCGGCGTCCAAGCACGCGATCAAGGGTTTCACGGAATCGCTGCGCATGGAGCTGGACAAGGAAGACGCCGGCATCTCGCTCACGGTGATCAAGCCGGCCGCGATTGCGACGCCATTCCCGAACCACGCCAAGAGCTACATGGAACACGAGCCCGACCTGCCGCCGCCGAACTACGCGCCGGAACTGGTGGCGCAGGCCATCGTGCACGCGGCCCAGGTGCCCGAGCGCGACCTGTACGTGGGCGGCCACTCGAAGCTGACGTCGGTGGCGGGCTACCTGATGCCGCGCGCGCTGGACCGCTTCATGAGCCGCACGATGTTCGGCCAGCAGCAATCCGAGCGCCCGAACTCGAGCGCGCGCCGCGACAGCCTGTACGCGCCTGTCGCCGAGCAGGAGCTCCGCCAGCGCAACAACGGCGAGCGCCGGGTCGTCGAGCGGAGTCCGTACACGTCGTTCGAGATGCGGTCGGCATCCACGAAGACCGTGCTGCTCGGCGGGGCGCTGCTGGCGGCGTGGGCGTTGACGCGCAGGCCGTGGCAGCGGACGGTGTGGCATGCATAACGCCGCGTAGGGTGGCACCCTGTGCCCACGCGCGAGGCTTGCGTCGGGTTGACATTCGCGTGGGCACGGTGTGCCCCACCCTACATAAAAAAGGCCGGAAAGCCGGCCTTTGGTCGTTTGGTTCCCCCCGCTTATTTGCCCGGCGCCGGCCCCTTCGGCGGCTCGCTGCCGAGGAAGTCGACATCCTCGTCCGTCAGCGGCAGGTTCGGAATCGATTCGATGTGGTCCGTGTCGATGTCGGCACCGTCCCGCGCCAGGATGTCGCGGCCCGCGGCCGCCCGTTCTCCCGTGCCGCCGAAGTCGCTGTCGCTTTCGAAGTTCGGGTCGCCGACGTCGGCGCCCGCGCTGTCGTGCGCGTAGCTCGCTTCGTTGTCTGACGTCGTGCCGGTGTCCAGGTCGATCTTCTGGTCATCGTCCAGGTTCGCGGCAAAGCCGGGGCCGCCAACGACGTCGCTGCCCGTGTCCGAAATATCGCTCGGGCCGAGCGAATCGACGCCGTGGCCCTTGCCCAGGCTGCGGTCGGGTGCTTCCGGAAAGTTATCCGGATCAAGTGTGCTCGTGCCAGTCATGTTGCCTCCAAAATAATGCAAAAATCATGAGGACAGGCTACCTGCTTTTGTCGCGCGACGGCGCAACGCAGGGCAGCCTCGGTGGGAACGCTAGAACGCGTGGCGCATGCCGACGTTCACGGCCGAGCTGCCGCTCGGGCGGGCGGCGCCGCCGATCAGGATGCCGGTGCCGTTCGTGTTGACGGTGCGCGAGAACGCGGCGTAGAAGTCGGTGCTGCGCGAGACGACGTAGCTGGCGCCGATCGCGAACTGGTTGGCGTCGCGGTTGGCCAGGTCGCGGTCGTTCTTGTGGATGAACGAGGCGAGGAACGTCGTCGAGCGCGTGATGGGGACGGCCACGCCGACGAGGGTGTCGCGGCTGTCGGTCGACGACGTGCTCGCCACGCCCGCACCGTACGGATTGTCGGGGTTGTACAGCGGCGAGCTGCCCCAGCCGCGGTTGGCGGAATACGCGGCATACGCGGTGCCCCAGCGCGTGTGCAGGTTGGCCGCGATCAGGGAATTCTTGGCATCCATATTGCTGCCGGCCAAATCGTACAAATGGACCTGGGCCACATGCCGGTTCTGGTGCGCCGCCCGCAGCGACACCGGGCCGTAGTCGAAGCCGATCGTCATGCCCCAGGCGCGGTCGGCCATCGGATCGCCGCCGAGCGTGTCGATGGTGTACGACGCGCCCGTACTCAGGTGCTTGAATTGGGTGTTGTAGTAGCGCACGCCGCTGTCGACGGGCATGCCGCTTTGCGTGACGAGATTGCTGGCCTTGCCGGCCGTGCCGGCGTGGAAGGGGTCGCCGACGTCCGGGCGCGCGAGGTATTCGAAGTTGTACTGGTGACCCAGCGTGAAACCACCGATGCCCGGGCGCACGCCAATGTCGTCGAGACGGCCGTAGGTGCGGCGCGGCTGCGCGTGCCAGGCGGCGCCGTTGCTCCTGCTCGGCTGTCCCGTGAAGACGGCGATATCGTGGCCACCCGGCGTTTCGCCGACGTAGTCCAGCCCCGAGCGCTTGCCGGCGCCGGCAGCGCTTCCCGAATCCTGTGCACATGCTAGCGACGTACATCCGCCCAGCAATACGCACGCAACGAAACCCTTGTTCATGGCGTGTCCCTCTCTACGCCTTAACATTAGCTGTTACACCGCGGTCCTATCTGTCCAATATCGCACAAATCGACTCTCATCTTATCCCGCGTTGTTGTCAGCATATTCTGACATCTGCATGTCGGCAAGATGACAGCCCGGGAATTCCGCTTTAGAATCGCATCGGCAGGTTTTGTAACTAAACTACATGAAAATTAGAACGATGAGACAGCTACGCCGTACCCTGACTACACTTTCCTTGGCGTTATGCGCGGCCCTGCCCGCGGTCGCCGCGACAGACGCAGCGCCGATGCCGCACGTGAGCTGGTCGCGCAACGCCAATATCTACGAAGTGAACATCCGGCAATACACGCCCGATGGCACGTTCAAGGCATTTGCGCAACACCTGCCCCGCCTGAAAAAGATGGGTGTGGACATCCTGTGGCTGATGCCGATCCAGCCGATCGGCGAAAAGAACCGCAAGGGCACGCTGGGCAGCTATTACGCCGTGCGCGACTACACGGCCGTGAACCCGGAATTCGGCACGCTCGACGACCTCAAGGCACTCGTGAAGCAGGCGCACGGGCTGGGCATGCACGTGATCATCGACTGGGTGGCAAACCACACCGCATTCGACAACCCGTGGACGCAGGAACACAGCGACTGGTATCTGAAGAATGACAAGGGCGAGATCTATCCCGTCACCTACACGGACGGCGCCGAGCCCGAGTACTGGACCGACGTGACGGGTCTCGACTGGAGCAAACCCGGCCTGTGGAAAGGCATGACGGACGCGATGTTGTACTGGGTGCGCGAAGCCGATATCGACGGCTTCCGCTGCGACGTCGCCGGCAAGGTGCCGACGCCGTTCTGGAACCAGGCGCGCGCCGAACTCGACCGCGTCAAACCCGTGTTCATGCTGGCCGAGGCGGACAAGCCCGACCTGCACGAGCACGCCTTCGACATGACGTACGGTTGGGACACAAAAGACCTGTTCAAAGCCATTGCGAAAGGCAAGGCGGACGCGCGCACGCTGGCGAACTTCCTCGAGCACCCGCCGAAAGCGTTCCCGCCCGGCGCGTATCGGATGCGCTTCACGAGCAATCACGACGAGAATTCCTGGGCCGGCAGCGACGTCGAGCTGTACGGCCCGGCCTTCAAGGCGATGGCCGTGCTGGCCGCCACGTTGCCCGGCATGCCGCTGATCTATGGCGGCCAGGAAGCCGGCCTCGACAAGCGCATCGCGTTCTTCGAAAAGGATCCGATCCAGTGGAAAGACTACGCCTACGCGCCCTTCTACACGAAGCTGCTCGCGCTCAAGCACGCCAATCCGGCGCTGTGGAACGGCCAGTACGGCGGTCCCGTGCAGGTGCTGCAGACGGGTAACGACAAGGTGTTCGCGTTCCGCCGCGCGTTGAAGGGCAACAGCGTGCAGGTGACGGTCAACGTGTCGAACGAGGCGCAGCGTTTCAGCCTGCCGGGGGGCAAGCAGCAGACGCTGGCGGCGTGGGATTACCGCATCGACGCGCGCGGCAAGTAATCAGCGACTCAGCGGCGCAGCGCGGTGAAGCCGGCCGGCTCCCACTCGCGCAGCGCCAGCAACAGCCCGCTTCCCCGCCGCTTGGGCAGCGGCGACGCTAGGCTTTCCTCGTGCAGCTCGGCGAAGCGCGCACGTAGCCGGCGCAGTTCCACCTGCATGGACGCGAGCGCGCTCTCCGTCAGCATCCCGTGCGTGAAGGCGAGCGTCTCGTCGGACCGGTCGAAGTGGCCGTCGAGGAAATCGGCCAGGCCCTGCGTGCGGAAGTACTGGCGGATGGGGCCGTCGGGCAGCCAGTCGAAATCGCGCGCGACGTTCAGGCGGATGCGGTTGCCGGGCATCAGCGCGATCAGGTGCAGGCGGTCGAGGTGCAGCAGTTTTTGCAGGCACTCGGCTTCCGTGAGGCGGTAGACGGCGAGGATGTCCGCCAGCGTCCAGTGATTCAGCGCGCATGCGGCCACGAGCAACAGCTTCGTATCGGACACGAGCTCCTTTTCCTGTTCGGCGCTCAAGGTGTGCAGGCGGGTGCCGGAGAGCGCGGCCTCCTGCGCGAGCTCGGCCAACGTAAAGCCCAGCATGTTGCTGATGTCGACGAGGCGGTCGACACCGAGCGTGTCCGACGTCAGCAGCCGCTTGACGCTCGCCTCCGACAGGCCAAGTGCACTGGCCACGTCGCGGTACGTCTTGCCTTGCAGCTTCAGTTGGCGCTTGATCGTGCTGATGATTTGCGTGACTTCGGACATGGTCGCGGATTCCGATACGAAGGTCTAGAGGATGGCCTCGGATTCCCGCGATCGTAGCACGCCCGGCCTTGCGGCAACAATTCCTTCATGACAAGATGGCCAGCTGGCCAGCACGACATGAAAGAGACACGATGAATCACGCCGACTACCTGGCCCACGACGCCACCGCCCTCGCCGCCCGCGTGGCCGCCGGCGACGTCACGCCCGCCGCACTGCTCGACCTCGCCCTCGCGCAACACGCGCGCGTGCACGGCCGCGTGAACGCCGTCGTGCGGCTGATGGAACGCGAGGCGCGGGCCCGGGTCGCGGGACCATTGACCGGCCCGCTGGCGGGCGTCCCCTTCCTCATCAAGGACGGCGTGCAGGACTATGCGGGCATCCCGACGACCTATGGCAGCCGCAGCATGAACAACAACGTGCCGGCGCGCCACGCCCACGTCGTGCAGCGCTATCTCGACGCGGGCCTCGTCATCTTCGGCAAGACGAATTTGCCGGAGTTCGCGACGCGCGGCGTCACCGATCCGGAGCTGTACGGGCGCACGAACAACCCGTGGGACCTGGCGCGCACGCCGGGCGGATCGAGCGGCGGCGCGGCGGCGGCGGTCGCCGCCGGCATCGTGCCGATGGCGGCCGGCAACGACGGCGGCGGCTCACTCCGGATCCCGGCCGCGTGCTGCGGGCTGTTCACGCTGCGGCCGTCGCGCGGGCGCGTGTCGTCCGGGCCGGGCATCGGCGAAGTCTGGTTCGGCGCGTCGAGCGAAGGCGTGATTTCGCGCAGCGTGCGCGATTCCGCGCTCGCGCTGGACGTGCTGCAGGGTGCGGAGCCGGGCGATCCGTTCGTCATTGCGCCGCCGGCCGCGCCCTACGTCGCGCTGATGCGGCGCGATCCGGGCAGGCTGCGCATCGGGTATTCGACAGTGTCGCCGATTGGGACGGAGGTGCATCCGGAGGCCGTGCTTGCTGTGTCGCGGACGGCCGAGTTATTGGCTCATTTGGGCCACGACGTCGAGGAAGCGGCGCCTGCTATCGATGGCGCCGCCCTCGCAAAAAGTTATTTGCACGTGTACTTCGGGCAGATCCCGGCGGCCGTACGGCGTGCGCAGGCGCTGGGGGCGCGGCGCGATGAGGTGGAACTGATGAACCGGATTCTCGTTACGCTGGGCGACAGTGTGTCGGCGACGCGGCTGACCACCGAACTGAATCGCTGGAACGAGTTTTCGCGCGCGGTGGGAGATTACTTTGGACGCTACGATCTGTTTTTGACGCCGACGCTGGCGCATCCGCCGATTGCGCATGGGACCGGGGATCCGTCGGCGGCGGAGCAGCGCGTGCTGGGGTTCCTGCACGGGACGGGCATCCTCGGTGTGCTGGCGCGGCTTGGGTTGCTTGACAGGACGGTCGACAAGATTGCGACCGACAACCTGCGTTATGTGCCCTTTACCCAGTTGTCGAACCTGACCGGAACGCCGGCGATGAGCGTGCCGTTGCACTGGACGGCGGAGGGATTGCCGCTCGGGGTGCAGTTCATGGGGCCGTTCGGGAGCGAGGAGCGGTTGTTGCAGGTGGCAAGGCAGTTGGAGGGCGTACAGCCGTGGTTCGAACGGATGCCGGGGATGGCGCGCGGGTGACGGACCCGCGGCTCTTACATGCTGTCGAGCTGGGACACGATCTCTCGGACACGCGCGTCGCCACCACCCAGCAGTGCGAGCAAATCGGCCTTGGCATCCGGTTGCGCCAAGCGTGCGCGGAGGTCGTCCGTCGGCCGGGTGTAATGGAGACGGCTGTTGTCGATCCAGGCAATCAATTCATGACGCAAACGCTCCCTAAGTGCCGCATCCGACCGCGATGCGGTCTCCAATTCCGCGATGAGTGCGAGATGGTGCCACGGCTCGCTCTGGACGTAGCGCAGCATCAGGTCGACGTCGCCGCGCTCCCGCAACAACGACAATGCGACGTCGGCGGGAACGAATGCGCCATGCTTGCGGCTCAAGGTCAGCACGGCCTTGCGCACGCGGGGCGACTCGTCCGCCAGCACACGCTGTGCGATGTGATCCTTGTCCCCAGGTGCAAGTTGGCGCCAAGCGGAGAATGCGTAGCTGCGCACGCGCGCCGACGGGTGCATCGTCATCCGCAGCACCAGGTCGACATGATCGCGTTTCCCGGTTTCGGCCAGTCCCATCAGGCAAGCGCGCAGCACGGCAATGGCGCTGTCGGGCGCTGCCAACCGCGCCGCGAACAACGGCCCGCTGTCGATGCCGTGGCGTTCGAGCCAGCTGTTTGCGACGAGTCTTACCCAGCTATTCGGGTCGGCGAGCATATCGGTGGCAAGCGTCCGATGCGTCTCGGTCCCGTCGGACAACAGGCTTCGCAATGCGCTCGCGCGGACCATGCCGAAGTGCGAACGCAATGCGAGACGGCCCAGCGCCTCGCGGTCGTCCGCACTCAACCGGACGAGCGACTCGGCGGCCTTGTGTGCCAGGACGATATCCATGCCGTTCGACAAGCCCAGGCGGACAAGCGCGGCGGGATCCACCAGGCCATGCTCCGCCAGCAGGCGATAGCAGGTGCGCGCAACGATCGCGTCGCCACCCGAGGCCGCCGCGGCGATGCGGTCGGCACCGACCTGCGCCACGACCGCCTGTTCGAACGCCTGCAGCCACGCGGAGTGATCGGTCCGTTCTGGCCACTCGCAGATGCTGGACCGTGCCGAGCAGACGAATACCCGCATCGGCATCCAGCAGCGGCAGCCAGTCCAGCACGAGTGCTTGCGCGCGCTGGCGGACCTGCGGCACCCAGTCGTTGAGGCGATCGACGATGGCCGGGAGCAGGTCCGGCGAGCGCAATTCGGCCGCGCGTTCCAATGCCACTTCGCGCACAAAGCCGCTGTAGTGGCACATGTCGGCGCTCAGCGCGTCCACGCTATTCCGCCGGCGCACTTTGACAATCAACCCGGCGACAGGTCTCATGTATGCAGACAATGTCGGTGCTGGGGGCGGCTGGGCCGGTGCGTCAGGCGCGGGATGCGGCTGTGTAAACCAGGACTTGATCTTGTCGAGAAATGTCATGGCGCTGCGCGGCCGGAGTGACGTGCATGGGCACCTCGATGGACACAGTGGACTTCGCTGCCTCGGCCCGGATCCGATAGCTCTGGTACGCGGGGATCGCGATCGCTGCAAGCACACCGACGACGAAGGCCACAGGGAAGATCAGGACGAGGACTCTGATCGCGATGTGGACGGGCTCGCTGATCACGCCATTGTTGTACTTCCTGGCCCAGCTCTGCTGGCTCATGAAGGCGTACACGAACGTTTCGATGAGAGCGATCAGTCCCGGGATGCCTGTCCAGCAGAACAGGATGTAGAAAATGCCAGTGACCGGACTCCGCAAATAAAACCGGTGAATGCCGACGCCACCTACGAAAGCCGCCAGCACCGTGGCCACGCTCTGGCTTTTGACGTTGCCGGCGACAGCGGCTGCTTGCTGACATCCGCAATGAGGGCACGAGATCGCCGTTTCGTGGATTTCTTTTCCGCAGCCTCTGCAAAACACCATTGCCATGCTTCCTCCAACAGCTGATTTCGAAATGACAACTATTGCCTCAGGGTACCGCATGTATTTCATGTTGGCAATGAAATATCGATCAGCAGAGACGAACAGTGCATTCCGAATGCTGACGATTACTCATGAACGACACGCGTATACAATTCGGCCACGCGCTGGACGGAAATGCCTTCACGCTGTTTGACTGCCAGCGGATGGTCGGTCGATGATGCACGCATCCGAATCCAGCTGGCACCGTGTTCCGCGTTCGTCTTCCGGCACGGCGTAATAGCTCAGCGGCGCAGCGGCGTCGAGCGCGGGCATGCCGTGGTGGGTTTGGCCGCAGGCGGTGCAATGACATTCGAATGACATTGGTTGTGGTCTTCTGGCGTTTTGGTGGCTGTTGCGGCTTGCTTGCTTTTGGTATGCGCCTGCGGCGCGCTGTCCGCGTTGCGGACAGCAAACGGGCGATTCGGAGAGGGCTGCGCTTGCAAGCGCAGCCCTTCGAATCTCACACGGGAAGCGCTCAGGCGCTTCCCTCGCTTCCGCCAGGAAACAAAAAAACCGCCTTCGGGCGGTTTCTTTTGTTTCCTGGCGGAAGCGGTGAGATTCGAACTCACGAACGGGTTCCCCCGTCGGCAGTTTTCAAGACTGCTGCCTTCAACCACTCGGCCACGCTTCCTGAGGAACCGGCATTATACATAAATCATTGCCCCACGGGCAGCAAACGGACGGCCGACGGTGCCGCCTCCCCCATGCCCATCAGCAGCCAGTTCTCCCGCAAGCTTTTCTCGAACTCATACGCCGGCAGCGGCTTCCCATACAGATAGCCCTGCACCTCGTCGCATCCGGCCTGGCGCAGGAATTCCAGCTGCTCCAGCGTCTCCACGCCTTCCGCGATCACGCGGTGCCCCAGCTTGCGCCCCATGCCGATGATGGTGCTCGCGATCGCGCAATCGCTCGGGTCCAGCGGGATGCCCGTCGTGAACGAGCGGTCGATCTTCAAGGTGTCGATCGGGAAGCGCTTCAGGTACGACAGGCTCGAATAGCCCGTGCCGAAATCGTCCAGCGACAGCGCCACGCCCAGCGCGCTGATGCGGTCCATGATGGCGATCACGTGCTCGATGTCGTGCATCAGCGTGCTTTCCGTGATCTCCAGTTCCAGCCAGTGCGGATCCAGGCGGTAGCGGCGCAGTGTCTCCGCGACGCGGCCCGGCAGCGACGGCGTGAACTCGCGTGCGGACACGTTCACCGCCAGGCGGAACGGCGGCAGGCCCGCGCGTTGCCAGATCGCGGCCTGGGCGCAGGCCTGTTCCAGCACCCACTCGCCCACCTGCACGATCAGGCCCGTGCTTTCGGCCAGCGGGATGAATTCGATCGGCGGGACCATGCCGCGCACCGGATGCCTCCAGCGCACGAGGGCTTCGGCGCCCACCACGCGGCTCGAGCCGATTTCGAATTTCGGCTGGTAGTGCAGGATCAGTTCGCCGTTGCCGAGAGCGTGGCGCAGGCCGGATTCGATCAGCATGCGCTGCTGCATGCCCTCGTTCATGTCGAGGCGGTAGAAGGCGACGCTGCGGTCCGGGTTTTCCGCGTGTTCCTTGGCGCGCTCCATCGCGATGTCGGCCATGCGCAGCAGCGTTTCCGCATCCTGGCCGTCCTGCGGGTAGACGGAAATGCCGATGCTCGCGCCCACGCGCAGGTCGTGACCCTGCACGAGGAACGGCGCTTCCAGCGCGGTCTGCAGCTTCTGCGCGACCGTCGTGGCCTCGAAGTGCTGGCGGATGTCGAACAGGCCGACGGCGAATTCGTCGCCGGACAGGTGCGCCACGACGTCCTCGTCGCGCAGCGCGTTGCGCAGGCGTTCGGCGACCAGGCGCAGCAGGTCGTCGCCGACCCGGCGGCCCAACGTGCCGTTGATCAGCTTAAAACG
This sequence comes from Massilia sp. GER05, assembly GCF_052056005.1. NCBI lineage: Bacteria > Pseudomonadati > Pseudomonadota > Betaproteobacteria > Burkholderiales > Oxalobacteraceae > Massilia > Massilia sp. GER05. The sequence goes on from NZ_CP178858.1 coordinate 6,023,289, forward strand.
GTTCAGGTCCAGGTACAGCACGCAGGCCGTCGATTCGTTGCGCTGGGCGACCATCAGGGCCTGGTCGACGAGGCGGCCGAACAGCGTACGGTTCGGCAGGCCGGTCAGCTCCTGGTAGTAGGCCAGGTGGTGCAGGCGTTCCTCGGCCAGCTTGCGTTCCGTGATGTCGGTGAGATACGCGATCAGGCCGGTCGGGCGGTCTTCCAGGTCGCACAGCGGCGACAGCGACAGGCTGGCCCAGAAGATCTCGCCCGATTTCTTCCGGCGCCGCACTTCCATCATGCGGCCGCCCTGCTCCGCGAAGGCGTCCTGGAAGTCCTGGTCCTCGTCCGCGTACAGGAACAGGATGTTGCGGCCGACGGCTTCCAGCGCCGTGTAGCCGAACAGGCGCTCGGCGCCCTTGTTCCAGCTGGTGATGTAGCCCATGCGGTCCAGCGTCAGCACGGATTCGTGGATCTGGTCGAGGATCTGCGACTGGTGCGCCAGCTGCGCTTCGACCTGGGCATAGGCGTGCGTCGTGCGCTGGGCCAGCGAATGCACCTGCATCAGCGTGCCGGTGAGGCCGGCCAGCGCTTCCAGCTGGCGCAGGTCGTCCACGCTGTAGGCGCGGCCGGCGACTTCGTAGCGGCCGAAGCACACGCCGTCGGCGCGCACTTCCTGCAGCAGCGCACCCTCCACCATGTGCGGATGCAGGACGCCTTCCGGGATGTATGCGCAGTGCGGGCTCGCGAGCAGCGCGCCGGCGATGCGTCCCAGCTCGGCCCACAGGTCGTCCCCACGGAGTTTCAACACGGCGTCGCAGACGGCAGCGCTGCCGCCCGCGAAATCGATCGGCGCAGCGGCTGGCATCCTAGACATTGCGGGCTACCTGGATGGCCCAGTGATAGGCGTGCAACTCGCTCTGCCACCAGTCCGGCCCGTCGACGCCCGCTGCCTCCAGCGTCTCCGGATCCGGCCGCCCCGCTTCGGCGAGCCGCAACCGTTGGCCCAGTTGCCCTTCACGTCGCAGCAGGGCCGCTTCGACGTGCCCGGGCAGGTTCAGGTCCTGCACGATCTCCGCCATCGGAATCTGGAACAGGCGATCCAGCAGCGAGAACACGCCGGCCATGAAGGCGAGGTCCTGCTCGTCGCGGTCGCCGCCGTCGCGCTTGCACAGCGACTCCAGCGCGGCGCCGCGCAATGCGGCCACCGGCAACATCAGGTTCGGCGGGCTGTCCGGATGCTGGCGCGCGTACAGCAGCAGTTGCAGCCAGCGTTGCAGCTGGCGCCGGCCCAGGCGGCTGATCGCCTGGCCAAAGCTCGTGATCTGGGTACCGACCGAGAACGCGGCGGAGTTCACCAGTTTCAAAAGGTGATAAGACAGCGCCGGATCCGCTTTCAGCTGCGCTTCCAGTTCGCGCGAGTCGGCGTCGCGCGCCAGCAGCGCGAGCATCGTCAGCATGCGCCGGCGCGACGTGCCGTCGTCGCCTTCGGCCACGCTGCCTTCCAGCGCGTAGTCGCCGCTGAACCAGGAAAAGCCCGCGTTCTCGCAGGCGCGATACGCGTCCGCGTCGTCGACGTTGTAGGCGAGGTGCGGTCCGAACAACGTCGGCAGCGCGCCGGCGCGCGGCAGCGCCGTGCGGCCATCGCGCGCCACGGTGCGCAGCGCGATCGGTGCGGCGACGCCTTCGGGCAGCGCGCCGTCGATCAGCACGCGGTAGCCGGCCATCTGCAGTTCCGCCAGGCGGCGCGCCGTGCCGTCCGTCGCCAGCGCGTCCGCGCGCACGGCCAGCAGCACGCGGTTGGCCGGCAGCACGTTCAGGACGGGCGGCGTCAGGACAGCCGCATCGTCCAGCAGCACGATGCAGTCGAGGGGGGCGATGGCGGCCAGCAGGTCCGGCGTGCCGAACAGGCCCTGCAACGCGGGATCGTCGAGTCCTGCTCCCGGCGTGCCAAGCAACAGAGCGACCCACTCGTTCTGCGCGTTGGCGACGGAGCGTACTTCAACCACCGGGAACGGGGCGCTGGACATTAGCGGATATGCATTGATAGTAACCAGCTAATGGTAGAGCACGGCTTATTGGAAAGCAACTGTTTCTGTTTCCTCTAGGACACGGTTTTACAGATATATTTACGCACCCGCGCCGCCGACGCGGCCATGCTGCAGGGCGAACTTGATCAGCTCCGCCTGCCCTTCGATGCCGAGCTTGCGCTTGATGTTCAGGCGATGCGTCTCGACGGTGCGCACGGACAGGTCGAGCGCCTTCGCGATCTGCTTGTTCGACTCGCCGTTGGCGATGTGGCGCAGCACTTCCTGTTCGCGCGAGGTCAGCTGGTTGTCCTGCGCGGCCGGGCGCGCGAGCTGGCGCGCGACGGCGGCGCTGTAGTAGATGCCGCCGGCCACGACGGTGTCGATGGCGAGGACGATGTCCTTGCCCGGCGCATCCTTCAGCACGTAGCCGCGCGCCCCCGCCTGCATCGCCTGCGTGACGTATTCCAGCTTGTCGTGCATGGACAGGATCAGCACCGCGATGTCCGGATAGTTCGCGTACAGGCGCGCGGTGGCTTCGATGCCGCTGCCGTCGCGCATGGTGATGTCCATCAGCACGAGGTCGATGCGTGTGCTCCCCGCGAGCGCCAGCGCATCAAAGCCGGAATCCGCTTCCGCCACGACGCGGAAGTGAGGTACCGCTTCCAGCCGCGCGCGCAGGCCGTCGCGCACGAGGGGGTGGTCGTCGACCAGCATGATGTGGACGGTCTTCTCGGTCATTCAGGTCTCCAGTTCGACGCTCGCGCACACGGTGGTGCCGGCCGCGGACGATGCGATGTCGAGGTGGCCGCCGATCGCGTCCAGCCGCTCCATCATGTTGCGCAGGCCGATGCCGCGTTGCGGGTGCGTGGCCACGCCCTCGGCGTCGAAGCCGGCGCCGTCGTCCGCGATGGTCAACAGCACGCGGCCGCCGCCGGCATGCAGCGCCAGGTCGATGTGGCGCGCGCCCGCGTGCCGCTCGATGTTCGTCAGCGCTTCCTGGGCAATGCGGAACAGCACCGTGCCGACGGTCTGCGGCAGGTGCTCGGCGTCGCCCGTCACGTCGAACGTCACGGGCATGCCGCTGTGCTGCGAGAATTCCTCGGCCAGGTGGTCGAGCGCCGCCGCGAGTCCGAGGTCGTCCAGCAAGGTCGGCCGCAGGTCGTGCGAAATACGCCGCACCTCGCCCAGCACCTTGTTGAGTTCTTCCGCCGTGCGCTCGAAGCTGGCGTGGGCCTGGCGCTGCTGGTCCGGCGTGCCTTTCATGCGGATGATGCCGGCCTCGATCTGCAGCTTGATCGACACGAGCCACTGGCTGATGCCGTCGTGCAGGTCGCGCGACAGGCGCGCCCGTTCCTGCTCCTGCGAATCGACGACGCGCTGCGCCAGCGCCTTCAGCTTGGTGTCGGCCACGCGCGATTCGCTGATGTTCAACGCGAGGCCGGCGCCGCCGATGACGAGCGTGGCGAGGATGGCGAGGCCGGCGATCCACCACATCGTCGTCTCGATGTTGCGCGACTGCTGGGCGTCGACCTGGTCGAGCGCGGCCTGCACGTCGTCGAGATACAGGCCGCTGCCCATGATCCAGCCCCATTGCGGCACCGGCACGACGTAGCCGAGCTTGGGCGCGGACTTGTTCGTGGACGGCTTGACCCAGTTGTAGCGCACGAGTCCCCCGCCCTGCTTCGCGACGGCGACGATGTTCTGGATGGTCGGCGCGCCGAACTGGTCGTGCAGGTTCCACAGGTCGCGTCCGACCAGCTCCGGCTGGCGCGGATGCATCAGGTTGCGGCCGTCCATGTCGTAGACGAAGAAATAGCCGTCGTCGCCGAAGCTCAGGGATTGCAGGATGCGCTTGGCCTCGGCCAGCGTGGCCGGGTCGTTGCGCCCGGACGCGGTCAGGTGGGCGATCGAGTGCGACGCGAGATCCACGTAATGCCGCAGTTCCGCCTGCTTGCTGGCCAGGTAGGCCCGCTGGATGGTGGCGTGCTGCTCGTGCGCGAGCGCGATCGCCTGCTGCCGGACGAACAGGGCGATCGCGCACAGCGCCACGATCAGCGGGGCGATCGCGAGAAAGATGACCTTCTGCCGTAATTGCATGCCGTGCGCGTCGAAATAGTCGTAACATGAAATTGTACGACTGATCTACTGTTGCTGCTTGCCGGAATTGCCGTTCCCCGTTGGGTGGGGGGCCCCGCGCCCACGCGTGATGTCGACGCAACGTACGCCTTCGCGTGGGCGGGGGCCGCCCACCCTACGTAGTATCACGTAGAAGCCTGCGTAATCATGCGCTTGTGAGTCACGGACCCGTGCAAGATACTGACAGGCACGCTGCTGTTCGTGCAAGCCGGCATCGACCGGTCGCGCAGCGCAACATAATCGGAGGAGTCAACATGAAACGTCTAACAAGCCAGCTCGGATGGGCTGCGCTTTCGCTCGTGGGCGCCGTCTCGCTCGCCTACGTCGCCCTCAAGCGCGGCGAATCCATCAACGCGGTCTGGGTCGTCATGGCCGCCGTCTGCGTCTACCTGATCGCGTACCGCTTCTACAGCCTGTTCATCGCCGACAAGGTGATGGGCCTCGACCCGCGCCGGCAAACCCCGGCGTACAAGTACAACGACGGCCTCGACTTCGTGCCGACGAACCGCTACGTGCTGTTCGGCCACCACTTCGCCGCGATCGCCGGCGCCGGTCCGCTCGTCGGCCCCGTGCTCGCCGCGCAGATGGGCTACCTGCCCGGCATGCTGTGGATCCTGGCCGGCGTCGTGTTCGCGGGCGCCGTGCAGGACTTCATGGTGCTGTTCATCTCGATGCGCCGCGACGGCCGCTCGCTCGGCGACCTGATCAAGTCGGAAATGGGCGAGATCCCCGGCGTGATCGCCCTGTTCGGCACCTTCATGATCATGGTGATCATCCTGGCCGTGCTGGCGCTGATCGTCGTGAAGGCCCTGGCCGGTTCGCCCTGGGGTTCGTTCACCGTGATGGCGACGATCCCGATCGCGCTGTTCATGGGCATCTATTCGCGCTACATCCGCGTGGGCCGCATCGGCGAGGTGTCGCTGATCGGCTTCGTGCTGCTGATCGGCGCCATCGTCGGCGGCCAGTACGTGCACGATTCCGCCACCTGGGGTCCGATGTTCACGTTCAACGGCACCCAGCTGACCTGGATGCTGATCGGCTACGGTTTCGTCGCCTCCGTGATCCCCGTGTGGCTGCTGCTGGCGCCGCGCGACTACCTGTCGACCTTCCTCAAGATCGGCACCATCGTCGGCCTCGCGCTGGGCATCGTGTTCGTCGCCCCGATGATGCAGATGCCGTCGATCACCCGCTTCATCGACGGCACCGGTCCGGCCTGGTCCGGCTCGCTGTTCCCGTTCCTGTTCATCACCATCGCATGCGGCGCCGTGTCCGGCTTCCACGCGCTGATCTCGTCGGGCACCACGCCGAAGATGATCGAGAACGAGCAGCACGCCCGCTTCATCGGCTACGGCGGCATGCTGATGGAATCGTTCGTCGCCATCATGGCCCTCGTCGCCGCGTCGACCATCGACCCGGGCGTCTATTTCGCGATGAACAGCCCGGCCGCCGTGATCGGCACCACCGCCCAGACGGCCGCCGCCGCGGTCTCGAACTGGGGCTTCGTGATCACGCCCGACCAGCTGACGCAGATCGCGAAGGACGTCGGCGAGCACACCATCATCTCGCGCGCCGGCGGCGCCCCGACGCTGGCCGTCGGCATGGCCCACATCCTGTCGAACGTCATCGGCGGCAAGGTCATGATGGCGTTCTGGTACCACTTCGCGATCCTGTTCGAAGCACTGTTCATCCTGACCGCCGTCGACGCGGGCACGCGCGCCGGCCGCTTCATGCTGCAGGACCTGCTGGGTGCCTTCGTCCCGTCGTTCAAGCGCACGGAGTCGCTGCCGGCGAACCTGATCGCCACCGGCCTGTGCGTCGCCGCGTGGGGCTACTTCCTGTACCAGGGCGTCGTCGATCCGCTGGGCGGCATCAACACGCTGTGGCCGCTGTTCGGCATCGCCAACCAGATGCTGGCCGGTATCGCCCTCACCTTGGGCACCGTCGTGCTGTTCAAGATGAAGCGCGGCCAGTACGCGTGGGTCTCGATCGTGCCGACCATCTGGCTGCTGATCTGCACGCTGTCGGCCGGCTGGCTGAAGATCTTCGACCCGAACGTCAAGGTCGGCTTCATGGCCCACGCCCACAAGTTCCAGGCCGCGCTCGACCAGGGCCAGGTGCTGGCGCCGGCCAAGTCGCTCGACCAGATGAGCCGCATCATCTTCAACGACTACGTCGATGCCACGCTGTGCGGCTTCTTCATGGTCGTCGTGATCGCGGTGCTGCTGTACGGCATCCGCACGGCGCTGGCGGCGCGCAAGAACGCCAAACCGAGCGCCCAGGAGACGCCTTTCGTCGCGGCGCCTGCCGCCTCGATGGCCGAGGTGCAGTGATGCTCGGCGCGCTCGCACAGGCTGGCCGCTATCTCGGGCAAAGCATGCGCCTGATGGTCGGCCTGCCGGAATACGACACCTATGTGGCACACATGGAGAAGAACCATCCGGATCAGCCGGTCATGAGCTACGAGGAATTCTTCCGCGAGCGCCAGGAAGCGCGGTACGGTAGCGGCAAGCGCGGGGGTTGTTGCTGAGCTAGCACTTTTACCGTAACGCAATATATCGTCGCCCCCGCTTCGCCGGGGGCGATGTTTTATCGGCCCTCCCCTTCCCCGCGCCCCCCGCTTTGCGCCAGCACAAACGGCGCCCCATATCCCTCACCTATAGTCAGTTCCTGCAAGAATTTGCTTTCTTGCATGGTGAACCTGTGCGACAGGTTCGTTCGCAGCGCCGACCGCCGGATCCGCCCAACCCATGCAGACTCTCGAGCGCTCAAGCCTCAACCGAAAACTGACGTCGATGTGCCTGCAGGCCGCCGCCAGCGCGCTGCTCGTCGTGTACGTCGCCTTTGCCCTGGCGACGGTGACCGGCGAGCGCCGCGAGGAACGGCAGGAACTGGAGGCGCTGGCCGCCGTGCTCGCGCAGGGCGGCCTCGATGCCGTGCAGTTCAACGACCGCCGCCTCGCCACGCAGCTGCTGGCCGCGCTGGAAGCGCGCCGCGGTCTCGCCTCGGCCGTCCTGTACGACCGCAAGGGGCAACCGTTCGCCACCTGGCGTGCAACCGGCCAGGATGCCGTGGACAAGATCGAGGCGCTCGGCGGGCTCGATCCCGACACCGTCGCCGCGGCCGCCGATGCCGGCAGCCGCCCCTGGCTGCCCGTGCTGCGCGTCTACCGCGTGCTCGGCGCGCCGGCCGCCGCCGGCGGCCGCGCACTGCCGCCCGTGGGCGCCGTCATGATCGAGAGCGACCTCGTGCCCCTGTGGCTGGACATCGCGCGCGCACTGGGCGTGATGGCCGCCGCGCTGGCCGCCGCGCTGCTGACGGCGTTCGTGCTCGTGCGGCGGCTGCGGCGCAGCATCAGCGACCCGATCGGCAAGTTGATCAACGCGGCGCAAAAAGTCTCCGCCAGCCAGAACTACACGCTGCGCATCGCCCACAACCGCAACGACGAGCTGGGCGTGCTGATCGACAGCTTCAACAACATGCTCGCGCAGATCGAAGGCCGCGGCGCCGCGCTCACGCACCACCGCGACGAACTGGAACGCCAGGTCGGCGTGCGCACCGAGCAGCTGGAAAAGGCGAAGAACGCGGCCGAGGCGGCGAGCCGCGCGAAAAGCGCCTTCCTCGCCACGATGAGCCACGAGATCCGCACCCCGATGAACGGCGTGCTGGGGATGACGGAAATGCTGCTGGGGACGGAGCTCACCGAAACACAGCGCAACTACACACGGCTGGTGAAGCAGTCGGGCGAGCACCTGCTGGTGATCATCAACGACATCCTCGACTTTTCCAAGATCGAGGCGGGCAAGCTCACCGTCGAGTACATCAATTTCAACCTGTGGGACCTGCTGGACGACATCCATACCGTCTACACGCCGCAGGCCGAGGCGAAGAACATCCCGCTCCATTTCGACATCGCCAACGACATCCCCGTCGCCATCTGCGGCGACCCGAACCGGCTGCGCCAGATCATGGCCAACCTGCTCGGCAACGCCGTCAAGTTCACCGACCACGGACGCATCCTCGCCAGGGTGCGCATCGCGAGCGAGGACAACCAGGCCGTGATGCTGCGCTTCGAAGTGCACGACACGGGCATCGGCATCTCGCGGGAAGCCCGCAGCCGCATCTTCGAGGCGTTCTCGCAGGCCGACGATTCCACGACGCGCAAATACGGCGGCACGGGCCTGGGCCTGGCGATCTCGAAACAGCTCGTCGAACTGATGGGCGGTTCCATCGGGGTCGAGAACGCCCTCACGCAAGGATCCGTGTTCTGGTTCACGGTCGCCTTCGACAAGCGCCGCGTCGATCCGGATGCGCCGGGCGACCACCAGCACACGATCGACGGCCTGCGCGTGCTCCTCGTCGACGAGAGCGAAACGAGCCGCATCGGCCTCGAACGCCACCTGGCCACGTGGCGCGTCGAATGCGACGCGGCGGAGAGCGCGGACGAAGCACTGGAGCGGCTGGACGAGGCGGCGCGCGCGGGCCGGCCGTACGACGCCGCGATCCTCGACATGGAGCTCGCGCACACGAGCGGCCTGCTGCTGGCCGCGCAGATCAAGCTTGATGCGGCCGCGCGCGCCACGCGGCTCGTGCTGCTGAGCCCCGAACGGCTGGCCGCCGATCCGGTGCAGCGGCGCGAGGCCGGCGTCGCCTACCAGCTCATCAAACCCGCGCGCGCGGCGGATCTGTTCGCGTGCCTGGCGACGCCGCCGCGCGGCCAGGTGGCGCCGGCGCCGCGATTCATGCCGGCGCGCCCGCTGCAACTGGACGCCAGCCGCCCGCGCACGCGGCGCGTGCTGCTGGCCGAGGACAATCCCGTCAACATCGAGGTGGCCCGGGCAATGCTGGAAAGCCTCGACCTGCAAGTGGACTGCGCGCGCAACGGCGAAGATGCATTGCAGGCCGTACGCACGAACTCCTACGACGCCGTGCTGATGGATTGCCAGATGCCCGTGATGGACGGTTTCGCCGCGACGGCCGCGATGCGGCGCGAAGAGCGCGAAGCGGGCCGCGGCCGCGTGCTGCCGATTATCGCGATCACGGCGAACGCGCTGCAGGGCGACCGCGAAGCCTGCCTCGCCGCCGGCATGGACGATTACCTGTCGAAGCCGTTCAGCCAGCAGGAAATCGCGGCCGTGATCGGGCGCTGGATGGCGCTGCCGCTCGCGGCCACCGTGCACCATGACGACGAGCCGCCGCGGCTGCCGCCCGCATCCGTCGAAGTGATCCAGCGCGACGTCATCAACCGCGTGGCGCTGGACAAGATCCGCGCCCTGTCGCGCGACCGCGGCGACGCGCTTGTGCAAAAGGTGATCGCCGCCTACGTCGACGACACGCCGCAGCAGCTGCGCACCCTGCGCTCCGCCATCGACGGCCTCGACACGGGCAACGTGCGCCGCATCGCGCACACCCTGAAATCGGCCAGCGCCAACGTCGGCGCCGAGGCACTCGCCGCCCTGTGCAAGGAACTCGAGCACCTGGGCCGCGCCGACACCACCGAAGGCGCGGACGCGATCCTGACCGACATGGAACAGGAGTTCCAGGCCGTCCGGCATTCGCTCACCGCCATCCTCGAAAAGGAAACCTGACATGCCAGCCCAAACTGCCACCGTCCTGGTCGCGGACGACGATCCGGTGATGCGCCTCCTGATGCTCGAGATGCTGGAAGGCGTCGGGCTGGAAGGCATCGAGGCCGCGGACGGCCGGGAAGCCGTGGCCCTCGCGCACGCCCGCGCGCCCGACCTGATCCTGCTGGACGTCGAGATGCCGAAGATGGACGGCTTTGCCGCATGCCGCGCGATCCGCGACCTGCCGAACGGCGCAATGGTCCCGATCGTGATGGTGACCGGCGGCGACGACCTGGAAGCCGTCACCAACGCGTACGAGGCCGGCGCCACCGACTTCGTCTCGAAGCCGATCAACTGGCCCATCCTCGGCCACCGCGTGCTGTACGTGCTGCGTGCAAGCGATGCCATCGTCCGCCTGCGCATCGCCGACGCCCAGAACCGCGCGGTGCTGGCCGCCATTCCCGACACCTTCTTCCGCATGTCGCGCGACGGCTTCTATCTCGATTACGAGCCGGGCCGCGACGGGCCGGGCCGCGGCGTGCGCGACGCCGGCGCGGACGAACAGATCGTCGGCCGCCACGTGACGGACGTCCTGCCGCGCGACATCGCCGAGCGCCTGTTCGAGCAGGTGGGCATGGCCCTGCACGTGCAGCAGGTACGCTCGGTCGAATACGAGTTGATCCGTTTCGGCGAGGCCCAGCACTTCGAGGCGCGCCTCGTCGCCACCGGTCCGAACGAAGTGCTGGGCCTCGTGCGCGACATCAGCGAGCGAAAGCGCGCGGAAGAACAGATCCGGCGCCTGGCCTATTGCGACAGCCTCACCGGCATCCCGAACCGCCAGGCCTTCCTGGAAATGCTGGAACGCGAGCTGCAGCGCTCCAAGATCGGCAACAAGAAATTCGCCGTGCTGTTCATGGACCTGGACGCGTTCAAGCGCATCAACGACACGCTGGGCCACGACGTGGGCGACCAGTTGCTGAAGCAGGTGTCGGACCGCCTGCGCGAGACGATCCGCCCGAACGACCTGCTGTCGCGCGGCGACCTGGTCCCGCGCGCGGACACTCCCAACAGCGCGGGCACGAACCTCGCGCGCCTGGGCGGCGACGAATTCACGATCCTGATCCCCGACCTCGAACGGGTCGAACACGCCCTCAACGTGGCGCACCGCGTGAAGGATGCCATGCGCCGCCCCTTCGTCATCGAAGGCAACGAGATCTTCGTGACGGCCAGTATCGGCATTTCGCTGTTCCCGGAAGACGGCGACGACTGCACCTCGCTGCTGAAGTACGCGGACACCGCGATGTACCACGCGAAGAACTGCGGCAAGAACAACGCCAAACTGTACTCGTCGTCGCTGACGATGCAGATCATGAGCCACGTGAAGCTGGAAGTCGGCCTGCGCCGCGCGCTGCAGAACGACGAGTTGTACCTGCTCTATCAACCGCAGCTCGACGTGCGCTCGAACGAGATCGTCGGCGTGGAAGCCCTCGTGCGCTGGCGCCATGCGGAACGGGGCGTCGTCTCGCCCAACGAGTTCATCCCGCTGGCCGAAGAGACGGGCCTGATCGTGCCGATCGGCGAATGGGTGCTGCGTACCGCGTGCAGCCAGGCGCGCCACTGGCAGAAACTGGGGCGCCGTCCCGTGCGCATCGCCGTGAACCTGTCGGCCAAGCAGTTCAAGGACGAGAACCTGTCGCAGATCGTGCTCTCGGCCTTGCACGACACGGGCCTCGACCCGCGCCTGCTCGAACTCGAGCTGACGGAAGGCACGCTGATGGACGATGCGAAGGCCACGCTGGCCACCCTGGAGCAACTGCGCGGCATCGGCGTGTACCTGTCGATCGACGACTTCGGCACCGGCTATTCATCGATGAACTACCTGAAGCGCTTCGACGTGCGCGCGTTGAAGATCGACCGCAGCTTCATCAGCGGCCTGCCGCAGGATTCCGAGAATGCCGCGATCACGCGCGCCATCATCGCGATGGCGCACGGTCTCAAGATGATCGTCGTGGCGGAAGGCGTCGAGACGGGAGAACAGCTCGTGCTGCTGGAAGAATACGGCTGCGATCTCGTGCAGGGCTTCTACCTCGGACGGCCGGCGCCGCCGGAAGCGGTGACCGGCATGCTGCAGAAGTTGTGGGTGCCGATGGCGGCCCGGTAACCGCACAGTAAAACAACGTCGCCCCCGCGAAGGCGGGGGCCCAATTTAGCGCCGTCGATACGCCAAACTTGGGTTCCCGCCTTCGCGGGAACGACGGGTTACTGCTTCGTGAATTTCAACGTGTGCACCACCGCCCCCGGCAGCAGCGGGGTCGGCTTCCCGCGCACCCAATCCTCGTGTCCTTTCAGGAAGTACGGCGACAGCGGATGCCCGCTCTGCCCGCCGGGCATGTCGAACAGCCCTTCTTCCTCGCGCCCCGGCGCCACCGTCAGGCGCTCCGACTGCCCGAACTTCGGCCCCGCCACGCGCGGCATGTTGGCATCGCCCGGTAACTGGTCCGGCGGGACGCTGAGCCAACGGCGCAGCGCCGGCAGCGCGATCGTGAACGGATGCGCGATCGTCGCCGTGTTGCGCTGGCCCCAGGTGGCCTGCGCGAGCGGCGTGCCGTCTTCCTTGATCTCGGCGATGGCGCGGTCGATGGCCGCCAGCTGCAGGTCTTGCCAGCTCGCGTAACCGGCCGGCAGCCACGCGGCCGGACGTTCGTCCAGCAGGCGCGCCACGACGTCCGGCCAGCGCGACGTCGCGACCACGATGCTGGCCTTCGGATCGAGTTTCGCCAGCTCCGCATCGACGCCGGCGAACAACAGCTCGTGCAGCGACCACATGAACTGGCGCGCGAGGCGATAGCCGACGGACGTCGTGCTCGCGCGGCCGTCCCAGCTCGTCTCCAGCAGGCGGCGGAACTCGGCGCGCTCCGGATGCCGGTCCAGCGCCTGGGCATCCAGCGCGGCCAGGGCGCGCTCGCGCCAGCCGGCGATGAACGGTGCGCGGTCGTCGAGGGACGCCTGGAACGCGGCCGGCACGTCCGTCCTGTCGCCCAGTTGGCGCACGTTGCCGCTCAACTGGTGCACGCGCGCGCCCAGGTCGAAGCCGCCGTCGCCGATGATGCCGGTGCCCTCGCCCGCGAGCTGGCGGCTGTTCGCCGTCACCAGCTGGCCGCCGGGCGGATTGACGACGCGCGGATGCTGCGCCGGCGCGAGCAGGCCGCTCCACGTGGGCACGGCACCGTCGGCCGCGAGCGGGAACGACACCCTGGGGCCGCCCTGCGCGCGCTGCGGCAGCGCGCCGCCGATGGTCCACGCGATGCCGCCGCGGTCGTCGCCGAGGACGACGTTCTGCGCCGGGATGCCGTCGCCGGCGGCCGCGGCGAGCGCCTCGTCGAGGTTCGTCGACGCTTCCAGCTTCAGGTGGTTCAGGTTCAGCGCGCCGGGATCGTGCGCGACCCAGTGCACCGCGTACTGGACGCCGTCGACGGTGCGCACCGGACCGAGGCTCGTCTCGACCACGGTCATCGTCTGCGCCGGTTCGCCCTTCACGAGCAGCGTTTCCGTGTGCGCGACGGGCGTTTCCCAGCCGTTCGTCGTGCGCACCTGGCCGGGATGGTCGGCATCAAGGCCGAGGCGGACGAGGTCGAGCGTGTCCGCATAGCTGTTGGTAAAGGCCCAGGCGACATGGCCATTGCTGCCGACGATGACGGCCGGCGGCGTCCCCGGCAGGCTCACGCCGACGACGCGGCGCGGCTGCCCCTGCGCGTCCGGGAAGCGCAGCGCGACGCGGTACCACGTGTTCGGCAGCTGCAGGCCCAGGTGCATGTCGTCGGAGACGATGGCGGCGCCGTTGGCCGTGCGCGTCCCGGCGATGACGTAATTATTGCTGCCCACGGAATCCGTGAACGCGATCCCCGCCACCTGGCGCGCAGGGACGCCCGCCCTGCGGCCCCACCAGGCCGGCGCCGTGGCCGGAATCGGGGCCGGCGCCAGCGCGACGGCGTCCGCATCCATCGGCGTATCCCAGCGGGTCGCCTCGGGCAGCAGGAAGGCCAGCTGGGCCGGATCGAGGTGCGCGGCGAGCCAGCCCCGCGCCAGTTCGCGCGGTTCCTGGTTCCCCTGCAAATCGAAGTACATGGCCCACACGGCCAGCAGCGAATCGGCGGGTGTCCACGGACGCGGCGTCGCGCGGCTCAGCAGGTATTCGAACGGGCGCGCGCGCAGGCCGTTCAGGCCGTCGTTGACGCCGGCGGCGTAGCGGTCCAGGAACGCGCGCTCGGCCGGCGCCATGCGCTGCACGGCCTGTTCGGCGCGGGCGCGGAAACGGTGCAGGCGGTGCGCACGGTCGAGCGGCAGCGCCTTGGCGCCGAACAGCTCGGCGAGTTCGCCGGCGGCACTGCGGCGCAGCAGGTCCATCTGGAAGAAGCGCTCCTGGCCGTGCACGAACCCGGTGGCGTACGCGACGTCGAGCCGGTTCGCCCCGCTGATGGTCGGCACGCCGTTCGCGTCGCGCTCCACGGTGACGGGCGCCGACAGCAGCGGCGAGCGATGCTGGCCGTCGAGCTCGGGCAGGCTCGCGCGCAAGGCCATCCAGGCGCCGCCCGCGACGAGCACCGGCAGCACCACGACCCCGACCGCAACCCGCCGCCCCCATTTGCCCCATCCACGTTGTCGCATGCGCTCATCCCTTTGGAGAAAGCGGCATCTTGCCAGAAATTGCACGTGCGGGCGAGTACGCGACAACCGTTACCCGCGATGGTTCCCCGTGCGCGATTGAGCTAGCTCTCTCGTAGGCTTTTACTGTCTTCTAAGCTGTGGAAAGGCGCGCAAGACGCGCGTGTTGGTTGGAGGAAGCACCATGATTCGGGTGCTGGGTATTGGGTTGGTGCTCACGCTCGCCGCGTGCACGACACCACAGGAGCGCGCGGCCCAGGCGCAAGCCGATGTCGAGCGGATGATGGCGGTCTACGGCCCTGCCTGTGTCCGGCTGGGCTATGCGGCCCAGACGGATGCGTGGCGCAGTTGCGTGATCAGCCTGGGTGCGAAGTACGATCTGCAGCACTATGGACCGCCTGCGGGCTACTACGGCTGGGGTCCGGGTTACTGGCGGGGTGGCTGGTGGGATCCGTATTGGTAACGCGCGGGGTGAGGCGCGGGGTAAAGCGCTGAACGACGCGGCGCGCAAACTCGGCTTTCGTCACCGCTTCACGACCTTCCAGCAGGCGCTCCAGCGACCGCTGGATGTGGCGGACCAGTTCCGGATAGCGCGCATCCGGCGGATGCAGGCTGAAACGCACGAGCGGCGAGCGCGCCAGCATGGCTGCCGTGGCGTCCGCGACGCGCGGCGAGAGGATGCGCCCACCGCGGTTGCGTGCCGCGTACACGAGCGACGGCGACAGGATCGCGTGCGTGCCGTGGCGGTTGTTTTGCGTGAATGGCGTAGACGTCGCGGGAGAGATGTCCGGGTTCGGTTCGTCTTCCAGCCGATCTTGCGGCCGATCTTGCGACTGATCTTGCGACTGATCTTGCGACTGATCTTGCGACTGATCTTGCGACTGATCTTGCGGCAGACCTTGCCGCAGACCTTGCGGCCAATCTTGCGGCAGCGCCGGATCGGCGCGGCCGGGCACATCGTGACGCCGGTCGGGGCCGGTCGCGCCCGTCCAGTTGCGCGCATCGAACTGCCTGTTGCCCGGGCCGCGGGCAGACTGGTTGCCTTCGCCGGCCTGGACAGTCCCGCTGCCATACTGGACGCTCGCGCCGCCGTATTGCACATTCTCGCCGCGGTAACCTGGCCGATCACCGGTGTCATGCAAAACCTGCTGACGCTGCGGCCGCGCGGCGGGGTGGCGCTCGCGGGCCGGCAGGCAATGAAAATGGCTGAACGTGGTCGTGTACGTGAACGGCGCGTCGCGCAGCGCCCGCCAGGCGCCCTCGCCCAGCAGCCAGGCCGGGGGCACGAAGCCGGTGGGCGTCCAGCCGCGCGCCGCGAACCAGTCGAGGCCCAGCTCCAGGCGCCGCCGCGCTTCCGCCTCCATGAGCGCCGCGAATTCTCCCTCGCGCCGCGTGTACACGTTGCGCAGGAAGCGCGCGCGCAGGCCGCCGGTGCCCGCCTCCGTGTCGAGATGGCTGTAGCCGTGCAGCGCCAGCTCGTCGCCGCGCTCCAGGGCCACGTTCAGGCAGGCTTCCATCGCGGGCGACTGCTCGGGGCGGAAATGGTAATGCGGGACGACGAGCCACGTCAGCGGGATGTCCGCCACGGCGCGCACCGCTTCCACGAGACGCAGGCAATCGCTCCACGTGGCCGGCGCCACGTCGTGGATCGAGACGCACAGCATGTGCTCGTCAGGGGACCAGTCAGTCTGTGACACGGATGCGCTCCCGTTCATGGATCAGGTCGATGGCGATGTCGGCGGCCGCGTGCGGATACCCGTGCAGCAGGCCTTCGTAGCGGCCGATCACCTGCGGCAGGATCTCGTTCCAGTCGTAGCGTTCGACGGCCCTGCGCCGTGCAGCCTGCCCCATGCGGACGAGGTCGCGCTGGTAGATGGCCTCGATCGCGCCGGCCAGGCTGTCGACGCGGTTCGGCTCGGCCAGGATGCCCGTCTCCGTGTCGACCAGCTCGGCCACGCCGCCCTTGTTCGTGGCGACGACGGGCAGGCCGCACGCCATCGCTTCCAGCACGATCAGGCCGAACGTCTCGCAATCGCCCGGGTGGACGAGCACGTCGCAGCTGGCCAGCAGGCGGGCAAGCTGGCGCTGGTCGCGCCGGAACGGGATGTGCGTGACGCGGTCGCAATACGGCAGCACGCCGCCGCCGCCCACGAGGACCAGGTGGTACGGGTCGCCCAGCTTGCGCACGGCTTCGATGAGGACGTGCAGCTTCTTTTCCGGCGTGAAGCGGCCCGCGTAGACGAGCAGGCGCGCGTCCGGCGCGAGTCCCAGGTGTTCGCGCAGGGTCCCGTCGCGGCGCTGCGGACGGAACACGCTGCTGTCGATCCCGAGCGGTTGGTGGACCGCGCCGGACACGCCGATCGCGTCCAGCTGCTGCACCATGACGCGGCTGGGTGCCAGCACGAGGTCGAACTGGCGGTACAGGTTGGCGAGGTAGCGGCAGGTGCCGCGCGCGATCCAGCGGCCGAAGCGCGGCTGCACGAGGCGCGGCAGGTCCGAGTGGTAGAAGGCGACGGCCGGGATGTCGTAGCGCCGGCGCATGCGCAGCGCGGCCCAGGCGCAGTGGCCGGCGTCGCCCGCTTCGACGACGTCGGGGTGGACCGATTCCAGCAGACGCAACGGCCCTTCGACGGACAGCGGCATGCGGAAGCCGTGGAAACCCGGCAGGCCGGCGGACGGTATCTTGACGAGCGCGGGCACCGTGTCGTCGCATGTCTCCACGTTGGAGCTCATGATCGTGTGCCGGACGCGGCTGCGCCGTGCCAGCCAGTGGGCCTTGGCATTCAGATAGGTGCTGACGCCGCCTCCTTCGGCCGCGTAGAACATCGTGATGTCGACGAGATGCATGCTTGGGGTCCGGTCAAAGTATCCCCACAATAGCAGCGTAGACGGTGCGCCGGGTTTGCGCACTGTCAAGCGAACACCGCCTGCTGCCGGGAGCCGTCCTGGCCGCGCAGGCGCCGTCCGGCGCCGCTACGATGCCGTCACTGTTGCGTGACGGTGCGAGGGCTCCCCGTTGTGGGGAGGCCCATTATGCACTGCGCCTGTCGAGCATGGCGCGCGCGATGGTGCCCGCGTCCACGTACTCGAGTTCGCCCCCGACGGGAACACCGCGTGCGAGGCGGCTGACCGTGAGTCCGCGCGCCTTCAGCATTTCGCTGATGTAATGGGCGGTCGCTTCGCCCTCGTTCGTGAAATTGGTGGCGAGTACGACTTCCTTCACGTCGCCATCGGCCGCGCGGCCGATCAATTTTTCCAGGTGCAGGTCCTTGGGACCGATGCCGTCCAGCGGCGACAGCCGGCCCATCAGCACGAAGTACAGGCCCTTGTACGTCAGGGTCTGCTCGATCATCATCTGGTCGGCCGGCGTCTCGACGATGCACAGGAGTGTCCGGTCGCGCTGCTCGTCGGCGCACAGGTCGCAGACCTCGGTCTCCGAGAACGTATTGCACAGCGCGCAGTGATGCACCGCGTCGACGGCCTGGTACAGCGCGCGCGACAGCATCGCGGCGCCTTCGCGGTCGTGCTGCAGCAGGTGGAAGGCCATGCGCTGCGCCGACTTCGGCCCGACGCCCGGCAGGCGGCGCAGTGCCTCGGTGAGGAAGTCGAGCGATTTGGACATAATTGACTCCTGGACCCCGGGGACGCCGAGCCTCCGCCGGTGCTTACTGTGCGCGCCAGGCGGACAGCGCCTCGGCGGTCATGGTGGGAACGAATTCGGTGACCGCATAGGTCGCGAGGCCCGCCTGCGCGAACGGATCGTCGCGCAGCGCGGCGTCGAGCGTGGCGCGGTCGGCCGCATGGGCGACGAGGATGCCGCCGTCGCGCGGCTCCTTGCGGCCCGCCATCAGGAGCAGCCCACGCGCGGTGTGCTCCTGCAGCCAGGCGCGGTGCGCCGGCAGGTAAGCGTCGATGCGCTCGAGCGGCGCCGTATAAGTGAGGGTAACAATAAACATCAGAACGGCATCTTGAAGCCCGGCGGCAGCGGCAGGCCGGCGGTCAGTCCGCTCATCTTTTCCTGGGCGGTGGTTTCGGCCTTGCGCACGGCGTCGTTGAACGCGGCGGCGACCAGGTCTTCCAGCATGTCGCGGTCGTCGCCCAGCAGCGACGGGTCGATCGACACGCGCTTGACGTCGTTCTTGCACGTCATGACGACCTTCACCAGGCCGGCGCCCGACTGCCCTTCGACTTCGATCTGGGCCAGCTGCTCCTGCGCCTTCTTCATGTTGTCCTGCATGGCCTGCGCCTGCTTCATCAGGCCTGCGAGCTGGTTTTTCATCATGATGTGTTCTCCAAAAAAGTCGGATGGGTAAATCGTTTATACAGTTTATACCGGCGCGGGCACGGGCCCGGCTCAGGACGCGGTCGGCCGCACGGAACCGGGCACGACGAACGCGTCGAACGTGCGCACCATGTCCTGCACGAACGGATCGGCATCGACGGCCGCTTCCGCTTCGCGCTGCAGCCGCTCGCGCCGCGCCTTGGCTTCGGCGCTGGCCGTGTACCAGGTCGGCGCGATCTCGGTCTCGACGTTCACGCGCACGGCCGGGAAGCGTTCCTGCAGCGCCGCGCACAGTTTTTCGCTGTTGCCGCTGGCGCGCAGCGTGTCGACGGGGACGCGCAGGCGGAACGTCGCGGCGGCACCATCCGCCACGCACTCGACCAGCTCGGTCTGGAAGGCGAGCTGCTGGGCCACGCCGCGCAGCGGCAGCGAAGCGGCCAGCGCGGGCCAGTTGCCGTCCCAGTCGATGGCCGGCACGGGCGTGATGACGTAGGCGTACGGCGGCGCGGACGGTGCCGCGACGCGGGCCGGGGTGGGCGGCGCCTGCACAGCCGGGGCGTCCATGGCCACGGCACTGTCGTCGGAAAACTCGGTGACCCAGGCCGGCGGTTCGTCGTCGGCGACGGCCTGCTCGTCGGCGTGCCCCTGGGCGGCCTGGCGCATCATCGCCGGCTGCGGCTGGGCGGCGGCCTGGGGCTGCGTGCGCGTGGCGGCAGCGGCGGCGCCGTTCGGCGCGCCCTGGTCCCACGGTGCCGGCGCGGCCGCGCGCGCGGGCGCGCTCGGGGCGGTCGCAGCCGGCGCGGCAGAAGGTGCGGCAGCGGGCGCCGGATCCGCGGCCGGTGCCGGACGGCGTGGCGCGCCACCCATGCGGGAACCAGCGCGCGCCGCTTCCAGCGCGGCATCGAGGGCTGCACGGGCCGACGTCATGGCGCGGCCGGCACCCTGTGCGGACGGCGCGGAAGCCGGTGCGGATGCGGGAGCCGCGGAAGCCGCCGGGCCGGCCGGACGCGCCGCGGCGGCCGGCGCCGTGGAGGCAGCAACAGTGGGACGCGCCGGTGCCGCCTGCGGCATCGTGCGCGCCAGCCCGGCCGGTGCCGGCGATGCGGCCTGCTCGGCCCCGCCCTGTCCGGGGCGGAACGCCAGCATGCGCAGCAGGGTCATCGTGAAGCCCGCGTACTCGTCCGGCGCGAGGCCGATCTCGTTGCGGCCGATCACGGCGATCTGGTAATACAGCTGCACTTCCTGCGGATCGAATTGCGTGGCGAGACGCTGGATGTCGGCCAGTTCCGGCAGGTCGTCCGGCAGCGCGGCCGGCACGGTCTGCGCCAGCGCGATCCGGTGCAGCAGGGTGCCCAGGTCCTGCAGCGCGCCGTTGTACGACAGGCTGCGGCTGGCCATCTCGTCGGCGACGGCCATCAGGTCGGCGCCATCCTGGTTCGCGAGCGCATCGAGCAGGCGGACCAGGTAGGACTGGTCGAGCGCGCCCAGCATGCCCTGCACGGCGTCGAGCGTGACGGCGCCGGCCGCATACGCGATGGCCTGGTCGGTCAGCGACAGCGCGTCGCGCATCGACCCGTGCGCGCCCTGCGCGAGCAGGCGCAGCGCGGGCTGTTCGAACGTCACGCCTTCCTGGCCGAGGATGTTTTCCAGGTGACCCACGATGTGGCCGGGCGGCATCTGCTTGAGGTTGAACTGCAGGCAGCGCGACAACACGGTCACGGGAATCTTTTGCGGGTCCGTCGTCGCGAGGATGAATTTCACGTGCTCGGGCGGTTCTTCCAGCGTCTTCAGCATCGCGTTGAAGGCGTGGTTCGTGAGCATGTGCACCTCGTCGATCATGTAGACCTTGAAGCGTGCATTGCTCGGCGCGTAGACCGCCTGCTCCAGCAGCTGGGCCATCTCGTCGACGCCGCGGTTCGACGCGGCGTCCATCTCGACGTAGTCGACGAAGCGGCCGGCGTCGATCGCGCGGCACGGTTCGCACTGGCCGCACGGCTCGGCCGTGATCGACCCGTTGCCATCCGGCCCGACGCAGTTGAGCGACTTGGCCAGGATGCGCGACAGCGTGGTCTTGCCCACCCCGCGCGTGCCGGTGAACAGATAGGCGTGGTGCAGCCGTCCGGTACGCAAGGCATGGGTCAGCGCACGGACGACGTGCTCCTGGCCAACCAGCGTTTCAAAGTTCCGGGGACGGTATTTGCGGGCGAGGACTTGATAGGACATACCGGGATTTTACCGTAGACCGGGCGAGGCGCGGCAACATTAGACGCTCATCGGGACTTCCCCTGCACTGATATTTTTCTTTCAACAAGGTACTCTCGCCGCCCGATGCCGGCGACGACAAGCGCCATGCCAGGCTCAAGCTCGACGAGCACATGCTGAAGGAAAATCCGCTGGTGGAGGTGTCGATGCGCCCGCTGGAAGCGGAGATCGATGAACAAGGAAGGTAGTAGGCGAGCCTGATCTGCGGCACTTGCGGTGAACGGCTTTGGCTGCTTCGTTCCCGACCTGACCAGGTAAACCATGCCACAATGCGCAGGGGCCCGCCAGCTCGCATTATAACCGGTTACGGGCATACCGGCAAACCACCGCCGGGATGCGCCGCGCATACCTATATAGAGTGCCCCGCATCAAGCGGACGTCACAGCCCCAGCTGCTGCCAGATCCCGTCCACGCGCGCCTTGACTTCCGGCGTCATGACGATGGGTGTGCCCCACTCCCGGTTCGTTTCGCCCGGCCATTTATTAGTGGCATCGATACCCATCTTGCTGCCCAGGCCGCTGATCGGCGACGCGAAGTCGAGGTAGTCGATCGGCGTATTGTCGACCAGGACCGTGTCGCGGGTCGGGTCCACGCGGGTCGTGATGGCCCAGATCACTTCCTTCCAGTCGCGCACGTCGACGTCTTCGTCCACGACGACGATGAACTTGGTATACATGAACTGGCGCAGGAAGCTCCACACGCCGAACATCACGCGCTTGGCGTGGCCGGCGTACTGCTTCTTCATCTGCACGACGGCCATGCGGTAGCTGCAGCCTTCCGGCGGCAGGTAGAAATCCGTGATCTCGGTGAACTGTTTTTGCAGCAGCGGAACGAACACTTCGTTCAGCGCCACGCCAAGCACGGCCGGCTCGTCGGGTGGTTTGCCCGTGTAGGTCGAGTGATAGATGGGGTCGCGGCGCATCGTGATGCGGTCGATCGTGAACACCGGGAACCAGTCCTGCTCATTGTAATAGCCGGTGTGGTCACCGTACGGGCCTTCCAGCGCATGCTCGAAGCCGGACGGGTGGGTCTCGTCCGGATAGATATGGCCTTCCAGCACGATCTCGGCCGACGCCGGCACGCGCAACTCGCTGCCGATCGCCTTCGTCAGGACGGTGCGCTGGCCGCGCAGCAGGCCGGCGAACTGGTATTCGGACAGCGTGTCCGGCACGGGCGTCACCGCGCCCAGGATCGTGGCCGGGTCGGCGCCCAGCGCCACCGCCACCGGATACGGCTTGCCGGGATTGGCGATGCAGTGTTCGCGGAAGTCGAGCGCGCCGCCGCGATGCGCGAGCCAGCGCATGATGACCTTGTTCGGCCCCAGCACCTGCTGGCGGTAGATGCCCAGGTTCTGGCGCTTCTTGTTCGGTCCTTTGGTGATCACGAGGCCCCAGGTAATCAGGGGCGCGACGTCGCCCGGCCAGCAATGCTGGATCGGCAGGCGGGCCAGGTCGACGTCGGCGCCTTCCCAGACGATTTCCTGGCACGGCGCGCCCTTTACTTCCTTGGGCGCCATGTCCCATACGGCCTTGACGAGCGAACCCAGGTCCATGATGTCCCGAAAACCCTTGGGCGGCTCGGGCTCCTTCAGGCGCGCCAGCACGTGGCCGATCTTGCGCAGCTCGCCGACGTCGTCGGCGCCCATGCCCAGCGCCACCCGCTGCGGCGTGCCAAACAGGTTGGCCAGCACGGGGATCGGATAGCGCTTGCCGGCGGCATCGACCGGGTTCTCGAACAGCAGCGCCGGCCCGCCGGCACGCAACGTCCGGTCGCACACCTCCGTCATTTCAAGATTCGGTGAAATAGGCGCGGATACGCGCTTGAAGTCGCCGTTTTCTTGCAACTTAGCAATAAAATCCCGCAGATCAGAGTAGTTCATTGAATTTTTAATTCTTTTTTACATCTTTTGATGAGTGCTAACAATCGCCGGCAAGTGGTTGATTTGCCAAAGAATTGATGAGCGCCTGTACGTTCTTTAGATCTAAAAGTAATAGAACGCGTGAGTGCTAGTATTGACTTGATATAAACGAGCTTCTACAATCCGCCGTATCAAGTGAGGCAGGCCCGTCCAAGACGTGATTCTAGCCGGTCTCATTCTTTCACGGGGTCGGGGCCCCAGCGACATTTTAGGAGTGTTTTCACTGGGCGTTTGCCCAACCAACCCCGAGACAGTTGTTAGCTACTGGGCGCCTCCACTGCAGCGCGGCCCAGCTGAAGCAAGCAATGACGGCGTTCCTCGACCGCTACAGGCGGCGACGGACGGTTTTCTGATGCACGGCATGAGTTCGTTCGAACGCTGCGCTTCCAGCGCTGCGACGGGATGACTTTTTCCGCGACAAAGGAGAGACGATGATCCATCGCTTCATCGGCACGAGCGCAAGGCTCGTCCAACAGATGGCCAGCCAGCCAGTCACGTGGTCTTCCGTGATCAAAGCGGCACGTGGTGTTTTGACCACCGCACAACATACCTTGACCGTTTTCGGTCTTTCCGCAGTAGCAATGATTGCCCTGCTGTACAGCCGCCCCGATTTCGCAAAACGGGTGTCGGATTTCCTGAGCCCGCAACACGCCATGCCGGCGCAGGTTGCCACCGCCAATCCCGCGGTCCAACTCGTCGCGGCGCGCGGCGCGGACGCCGTCGAGATCGCGAACGACGACAAGGCGGCGAACCGCCCCACCCGTCAGCAGAAGTACGTGACGGACTGGCTGTCGCGCCGCTACCGCGTGGCCGGCGACGCCGCCAACATGCTCGTCACGACCGCGTACAGCACGGCGCACGAGATCAAGCTGGATCCCCTGCTGATCCTGGCCGTGATGGCCATCGAATCGGGCCTGAATCCGTTCGCGGAAAGCCCGATGGGCGCGCAGGGCCTGATGCAGGTGATGTCCAAGGTTCACAGCGACAAGTTCGAGGAAGTCGGCGGCTCGCAGGCTGCCCTGAATCCGGTTGCCAACATCCGTGTCGGCGCCCTGATCCTGAAGGATTACGTGAAGCGCACGGGCTCCGTCGAAGGCGCCCTCAAGAGCTACGTCGGCGCCGCGGCAGCCGACGACGACTCCGGCTACGGCTCCAAGGTCCTGACCGAATACAAGCGCCTGAAACAGGTCGCGAGCGGCAAGAACGTCCCGATCTACTTCCCGCCGGCATCGGCTGCGGCCCCGAGCACGACCCTGGCCCAGAAAGCGGCCAGCGCGCCGGCCAAGCCGGACACCGCGGCGCCGGATACGGCCCACGGCAGCACCCAGACCGGCGAGACCGTCGCCGGACTCTGAGCCTCACCCTTACACTCCTTTCCTGGTCGAAAGCCACCGTCGGCGCAAGCTACGGTGGCTTTCATTTATGGATTACCAGTCAATCGAGTCGACATGGACGGTGCCCGTCCACGCGCCCCCCGTCGTCAGGTTCAGCCCAAGGCGCTGCAGCGGCGTGACCGACGTCGCCGGCACCGTGAGCGTAAACGTATTCCAGGTGCCCGGCGTGAACGTCGTCGACGGATTCGAGAACCAGCCCCAGTTGTAGTCCATCAGATAGGGCTCGACCTTCGTGATCCGGCTGCCGGCCGGGATGAAGACGTGGAAGGTGATCGTCGCGCCGGGCGGCACGATCACGCCGCTCTGCTCCAGCGACGCCGACCCCGCCGCCGTGCCCGCGACGTTCACGGCGAGCGACCGCTGGCCCGCATAGTGCCGGGCGGTCGACGTCGCGATGCCGCTGATCAGCGCACCGCTGGGCGTCCACAACTGGGTGTCGGTCTCGAAATGGAACTTCGTCGGGTCGGGGTTGGTGCCGGGCGTACGCGCGCTCGCTTCGGTCGAGAACCCGGATGCGCCCGCGCCGTTCACCGCCACCACGCGGTAATAATACGTCGTGCCGGGATTCAGGCCCGTGTCCGTGAACGTCGTGCCGGTGAGGCCGGTGACGGAAGGCGTCGCCGGTTCGCTGCCGGAGTTCGCCGTCCGATAGAGCTGGTAACCGGTGGCGCCGCGCACGGCATTCCACTGCACGGTCACCTGGCCGGCGGCGGCCGTGGCGACCACACCCGCGACCGCGTACGGTGCGCCGTTCGGCGGCGGCGGAACGGCGCCGTCGGTCAGCGCGGTGACCAGGGCCGGATCGGTGATGGCGCCCGTGTCATACATGAACGGGGCGTTCGGCGTGCTCCAGTAGAACGGGCTCAGACCGTGGGCGCGGGCGGATTCGCCTACATACTTGTTCCAGTAGAGATGGGACGCATTGTTCCAGAGCTGTTCGTCGCCCGTCAGGCCCGGGGTGGCGGCCGCATGGAACTCGCCTATCATCACGGGTACGCCCTTGCTGGCGAACTGGTCCTTCAACTGCTGCATGCCGGCGTCGATATTGCCTTCCTCGCCCCAGGTGGCGTTGCGCGTCGGATCGCCTGCATAGTGGTAGGACTGGCCCCAGAAATAGATGGCTTTGCCCCACGACTGGTCGCCATGGATGATCGTGAACAGCGACGGCGTGTAGTTGTGGTATTCGACCATCAGCCGGCCGGGAGTCGAATCGGACGGCAAGTTGGTGAACCACGACGGGTCGCCCTGGCCCTGCAGCACGAGCCAGCGGCTGGTGTTCTTGCCGCCGGCGCCGCGCACCGCATCGACGAAGGTCTGGTAGTACTTCGCCACCGTCGCCATGTGCGCGGGCTTGTACACGTTCGGCTCGTTGGCGGCCGCGAACAGCAGGTGGTTGTCGTACCCCGCGAAGGCGGTCGCGATCTGCGTCCACAGGTTGCGCATCTGCGCGTCGACGGCCGGATCGACCGTGTCGCCGATATGGTTCTCGAACCACCCGCCGTCCCAGTGATCATTGATGACCACATACATGCCGGCCGCGATGCTGTAGTCGACGGCCTGCTTGACCTTGGCCATGTAGGCGGGATCGATCTTGCCGGTGGCATCGGAATTCGTCACCCACGCGCACGGGATGCGCACGGCGTTGAAGCCGGCGTTGGCGGCGGCGGTGTACACGGCCTGGCTCGGGAATGCATAACCCCACATGGCTTCGAGCGAATTCCCGAGGTTGAAGCCGCGGGTAGGCATCGGCAGCGCCGTCGTGATCGGCGGCGGGGTCGTCGCCTGCACGTACACCGCGCCCGTGTAGAGCACCGTATCGCTGGACTTGTCCCGGACCGAGATCGTCTTCATGCCGTCCGCGACACCCGGCGTGCAGCGGAAGCGGACTTCGGTGGGCGTGACCGACAGCTTCGCCGGATGGGCGCAATCGGTGACGTCGAGCGCCAGCGCGGCGGGCAGGTTGGTGCCCAGTATCTGGAAATAAGCCGTCTGCCCCACGTGCAGCGTCGACAGCGTCGTGAAGCTTGGGTCGGTCGAGTTGACGGTGCCGACGGTGCCGGTCGCGCGCTTGCCGGCCTGGTCCTGGGACATGTGCGCGCCGCCGCCGGCGCTGACGGCCATGCTGGTGTCCCTGCCACTGCCGCCGCAGCCCGCCAGCAGGATGGCACCCGCCATCGCTGCAAGAACGAAATGTGTTTTCATGGTCTCCACTTCAATGTTGTTGGGTGAGTGGTCATCATTCGCAGTCGCGGCCATGAACTCAATTTCGTTTTCCCGTAAGGTCCCACGTAAAACCAGTGGACATAAAAAAACCGCCCCGGTCTCCCGGGGCGGCTTTCTCACTACTATATATAGTGGGTAACGGATCAGCGTCGCGAATCCGCCGCCACCTCGTCCGGACGCAGCTCGCCGGCCAGGCGGTCGAGCACGCCGTTCACGTACTTGTGGCCATCGATACCGCCGAACGACTTGGCCAGTTCCACGGCTTCGTTGATCACGACGCGGTACGGGATCTCGATCTGGTTCTTCAGCTCGTACGCGCCGAGCAGCAGCACGGCGTGCTCGATCGGCGACACTTCCGCGATCGGGCGGTCGACGGTGGGTGCGATCACCTCGCGCAGCTCGACCGACTGTGCGATCGCGCCGTTCAGCAGTTCCGTGAAGTACTCGCCGTCGGCCTTGTCGAAGCCGTGCGCGGTGCGGATGTTGGTGACGACCGTGGAGGCCGGCTCATTGTTCAGCAGCCATTGATACAGCCCCTGCAGTGCGAACTCGCGCGCGCGGTGGCGCGGCGTGCGGTTCTTGATGGGATTGGCGTGCGATGTCTTGTCAGTCATGGTTGTACTCGATTTACTCTTCTTCGGCCTGCAGTTCTTCGAGGCCCAGCAGCAGGTTGGCCATCTCGACCGCGACGCGTGCCGCGTCGGTGCCCTTCTCGGCCATGCGGGCTTCCGCCTGCTCGTCGTTTTCCGTCGTCAACACGGCGTTGGCGATCGGCATGCCGTAATCCAGGCCGATGCGGGTGATGCCGGCGCCCGACTCGTTCGACACGAGCTCGAAATGGTAGGTTTCACCGCGGATGACGGCGCCCAGCGCGATCAGCGCGTCGAATTGCTGCGTCTCGGCCATCTTTTGCAGGGCCAGCGGGATTTCCAGCGCGCCCGGGACGGTCACGTGCAGGATGTCCTCGTCGGCCACGCCCAGGTGCTTCAGTTCTGCCAGGCATGCCGACAGCAGGCCATGGCCGACATCGGCATTGAAACGTGCCTGCACGATACCGATGCGCAGGCCTTCACCTGTCAGATTGCTTTCAAAAGTTCCTACCGTCATGGCTATGCCTCTTGTTCTTTCGTTGATGAATAGTTCAATGGTACCGCGTTATGCAGACGCATTACGAGCTCACCTCGCATCCGGGCTTGGCCAGGTAGCCGGTGACTTCAAGGTCGAAACCGGCCATCGACGGCATCTTGCGCGGGTTGGCCAGCAGCTTCATCTTGCGCACACCGAGCTGGCGCAGGATCTGCGCGCCGATACCGTAGGTGCGCAGGTCCAGGTTGGCCGCGCGGCCGACCGGGCGCGTCGGCTTGTCCTGGAACTGGGCGAACAGTTCGTCGGCCGTCTCGGCGCAGTCGAGCAGGACGATGACGCCCGCCTCCGCCCGCTGCACGGCCTGCATCGCGGCCGCGAGATTCCACGAGTGCGACGTCGAGGCGCTGTCCAGCAGGTCGAGGATCGACACCGGCTGGTGCACGCGCACGAGCGTCTCGCGGTCTTCCTGCGGATTGCCGTGGACGAGCGCCAGGTGCGCCGAGCCGCTCGGCTTGTCGCGGAAGGCGACCAGCTTGAACTCGCCGTGCACGGTGGCCAGCGAACGCTCCGCCACGCGCTCGACGAGGGTCTCGTTCTGGCTGCGGTAATGGATCAGGTCGGCGATGGTGCCGATCTTGAGGTTGTGCTCCTGCGCGAATTCCAGCAGGTCCGGCAGGCGCGCCATCGTGCCGTCTTCCTTGATGATCTCGCAGATCACGGACGCCGGGGTCAGGCCCGCCATTTCCGTGAGGTCGCAGCCCGCTTCCGTATGGCCGGCGCGCATCAGCACGCCGCCCTTGACGGCACGCAACGGGAAGATGTGGCCCGGCTGGACGAGGTCTTCCGGCTTCGCGTCCTTCGCCACCGCCACCTGGATGGTGCGGGCGCGGTCGGCCGCCGAGATGCCCGTCGTGACGCCTTCCGCCGCCTCGATCGAGACGGTGAAGTTGGTGCCGAAGGACGTGCCGTTACGGGTCGTCATCATCGGCAGTTCGAGGCGGTCGCAGATCTCCTCGGACAGGGTCAGGCAGACGAGGCCGCGCGCGTGGCGGATCATGAAATTGATCGCCTCGGGCGTGACGTGTTCGGCGGCGAGCACCAGGTCGCCTTCGTTCTCGCGGTCTTCCTCGTCGACCAAAATGACCATGCGCCCGGCGCGCAGTTCGTCAACGATTTCCTGGGTGGTGGAGATGGGCATGTGGATTCCTCGAGAGTACGGACCGGCTGGTGCGGAAATCCGCTATTTTAAAGGATTTGCCAGTCCTCGGCCGTATCCCCGTCGGGGGGCCGCGCACTCTAGAGTCCCGCTACCACTGCCGCGGCATTGTTTCGTTGCATAATGACAACGACCCGCTTTGTTCGGCCTGCATTACATCATGCTCATTTACAAGTGTGGCCCAAGTCGGGCAAGGTAGAATGATTTTTTTCCGTGCCGAGGACGTCGTCGCATGCTCATCCGTATCGCCCGCATCACTTTTCTCGTCGCCGCCCTGCTCGTGCAGGGCGTGGCGCCGGGCGCGTCCCTCAAGCTCGACGATCCGCTGCCGGTCGGGGCCCAGGTCAAGGTCGGCAAGCTCGACAATGGCCTGACCTACTACATCCAGCGCAACCGCATGCCAGAGCACAAGCTGGAACTGCGCCTCGTCGTCAAGGCCGGCTCGATCCTCGAGGACGAGGACCAGCAGGGCCTGGCCCACTTCACCGAGCACATGGCCTTCAACGGCTCGCGCCATTTCAAGAAGCACGAGCTCGTCTCTTACCTGCAGTCGATCGGCGTGAAGTTCGGCGCCGACCTGAACGCCTACACGTCGTTCGACGAAACCGTCTACATCCTGCCCGTGCCGTCCGACCGCAACGACGAACTCGACAAGGCCTTCCTCGTGCTGGAAGACTGGGCCCACGGCCTCACGCTGACGGACGCCGACATCGACAAGGAACGCGACATCGTCCTCGAGGAAGCCCGCCTCGGCAAGGGCGCCGGCGACCGCATGCAGAAAGTGCTGATGCCGAAGATCTACAACGGCTCGCGCTATGCCGACCGCCTGCCGATCGGCCAGGAAGACGTCATCCGCACCTTCAAGCCGGACACGCTGCGCCGCTTCTACAAGGACTGGTACCGCCCGGACCTGATGGCGGTCGTCGCCGTGGGCGACATCGATCCCGCCCAGGCCGAGAAATTGATCCGCCGTCATTTCGCCGGCCTGAAGAACCCCGTCCACGCGCGTCCGCGCGACTACGCGAAGATCCCGGCACGCACGGACAACGAGGCACTCGTCGTCACCGACAAGGAAGCGGGCCCGGCATCGATCCTGATCCGCTACCCGCTGCAGCCGTTCCACGAGCGCGCCACCCTGCGCGGCTACCGCGAGCAACTGGTCGAAGCGCTGTTCGCGGGCATGCTGAACCAGCGCTTGCAGGAACTGTCGGCGCTGCCCTCCCCGCCGTTCATCGGCGCCAGCAGCGCCCTGTCGCGCCTGACGCCGCGCTACCGGTCGTACAACGCGATGGCCGCGCTGGGCATGAACGGCGCCACCGTCGCCATCGACGCGCTCGTGCAGGAAAACGAGCGGGCCCGCCGCTTCGGCTTCACGACGGCCGAACTCGAGCGCATGAAGAAAACGATGATGCGCACCTACGAGCGCGCCTGGAACGAGCGCGACAAGACGGATTCCGCCGTCCACGCGGCCGAACTGATGCGCAACTTCCTCGAAGGCGAATCGATTCCCGGCATCGATGCGGAGTACCGCTACGTGAAGGAACTGGCGCCCGGGATCACGCTCGCGGAGATCAATGCCTATGCCGCCAGGACCATCCCGGCCGACTCCGGCAAGCTCGTGATCTACACGGGCTCGACCAAGACGGAAGGCGACGCCCCGATTCCCACCGGCGAGCAATTGCTGGCGGCCGTCACCAACGCCGAGAAGCGCGACGTGAAGGCGCACGACGAAAAGGCCGTGGCCGCGCACCTGATGGACCAGCCGCCCGCGCCCGGCAAGATCGTCGACGAAAGCCGGGATGCGAGCCTTGGCCTCACCCGGTTGACGCTGTCGAACGGCGTCAAGGTGATCCTCAAGCCGACGACGTTCCGCAACGACCAGGTCCTGATGAGCGCCGCGCGCTTCGGCGGCCAGAGCCTGTTCGACGACAAGGACATGTTCAACGCCCGCTACGCCGACACGATCGTCGCCGCGATGGGCCTGAAGGATTTCTCGCCGCTCGACATGCGCAAGATCCTGGCCGGCAAGGCCGCCTCCGTGAGCGCGGGCCTGGGCAACAACACGGATGTCGTCGCGGGCACGGCGGGCGCCACCGACGTCGAGACGATGCTGCAGATGGTGTGGCTGAAATTCGCCGGCGTGCGCCGCGACGAAGACCTGTACAAATCCTTCATCGGCAAGCAGATGGAACTGGCGCGCAACCGCCTGTCGCAGCCGGGCGCCCTGTTCGGCGACACCGTGCTGGCCACGCTGTACGACAATAACCCGCGTGCGCCGCGCGCGCTGCGCCCCGAGGACATCAACAAGATCGACCTCGACCGCGCGATCGCCATCTACCGCCAGCGCTTTTCCAGTGCCAAGGACCTGACGTTCATCTTCGTGGGCAGTTTCGACGTCGCCGCCATCAAGCCGCTGATCGCGACTTACCTCGGCAGCCTGCCCACGCCGGACATCCCGACCGCCTACCGCGACCTCGGCATCCGTCCCGTGACGGGCGTCGTCAAGCGCGAGATCAAGAGCGGCTCGGAAGACCGCAGCAACGTGTCGCTGACGTTCACTGGCCCCAGCGAGGTCACGGAACTGGAAGAACTGCGCCTGTCCGCGCTGGCGGAAGTAATGAACATCCGCATCATCGATATCCTGCGCGAAAAGTTGGGCCTCATCTACGGCGGCGGCATGGAAGCGTCGATGACGCGCATCCCGTACAGCCACTACACGATCGGCGTCCAGTTGCCGACGGGCCCGGACAACGTCGACAAGGTGCTGGCGGCGACGTTCGCGGAGATCGACCGCATGCGCAAGGAAGGCCCCACGCAGGAAGACCTGGACAAGGTCAAGACGAACTGGCAGCAGACCTACCGCAAGTCGCTGCAGGAAAACGCGTACTGGCTGGCCGCCCTGCAAACCTCGCTGACGGAAGGGACCGATCCGGGCACCATCCTCACGTTCGACAAGGACATCCAGAACCTCACCGTGGACGACGTCAAGCGGGCCGCGCAGCGCTACCTGAACACGGAGAATTATGTGCAGGTGGTGCTGAATCCCGAGGCCAGTGCCGCCGCGGCCCAGGCCAGGAACGACACGGAGAAGAAGCCGGACAAATCGTAGGGTGGGCGGTCTCCGCCCACGCGAAAGTCAGCGTGACGCGGACGATCGCGTGGGCACGGGGTGCCCGCCCAACGCGTTCATTCAAGGTATTTATTGAACCACGCGATCTCGCGTGGGCACGGGGTGCCCACCCAACGCGTTCATTCAAGGTACTTGTTGAACCACGCGACCTCGCGCGCCCGCAGGTCGCGCTGGTTCTCCGGCCTGCGGAACGCGTGTCCCTCGCCGTCATACACGAGCAAGGTGGTCGGCACGCCCATCGCCTTCAGGCCGTGCCAGAACTCGAACGATTGCGCCGGCGGGCACTCGACGTCGCGCTCGCCCACGTAGATGAAGGTCGGCGTGCGCGCCGCCTTGATCGATGCGATCGGCGACGCGGCGCGGTAGACGGCGGGATCGTCGTACATCGTCGCGCCGAAGTACGGCACCATCCACTGGTCGATGCCGTTCTGGCCATAGTAACTGATCCAGTTGGCGATGCCGGCGCCGGCCACGGCGGCCTTGAAGCGCTGGTTGTGCGTGACGCCCCACATCGTCATGAAGCCGCCGTAGGAATGCCCCATCAGGCCGAGGCGGTTGCCGTCGATGGGCGCGCGGGCGATGACCGCGTCGACGCCGGCCAGGATGTCGCGCCAGTCGCCGCCGCCGAAGTCGCGCCGGTTCGCGCGCGTAAACGCCGCGCCCTGGCCATAGCTGCCGCGCGGGTTCGGCATGAAGACGAAATACCCTTCCTTCACGAGGTCGCGCACGAGCGGGTTGCCGTTGTCGCCGGCCGCCACGTAGCGCGGCGACGCGGCCGCCGCCGGGCCGCCATGCACCTGCACGATCATCGGGTAGGTGCGGCCCGCCTCGACGCTGCGCGGCCCCAACAGCCAGCCCTGCACGTCGAACCCGTCGTTGGTCCAGCCGATACTGCGCGCGGCGACCTGCGGCAGGAACCCGTCGTTGTCGCGGGTGATGGGCACCAGTTCCGGCAGGCGTCCGGCGACGATGCGCGGCGCGTGCTCGAAGTCTTCCGTCACCGACGCGGCCACGCGGCCGTCCGCGCTGAACACGACCCGCCCGTCGCGTCCCGCCGAGAGGCCCACGGGGGCCTGCCACAGCATGCGCGCGCTCCGCGCCGCGGGATCGATCGCGGCGATGCCGGCGTCGCTGCCGCCCAGCACGGACGCGAGCAACTCCTTGCCGCGCCACGTGATGCCGTTGAACGTGCCCTTGTAGTCCGGCGTGACGTCGACCGGTTCGCCGCCTTCCAGCGGCACGGTGTACACGTCGCCGCCGACGGAACCGAAGTCGCTCATCAGGCCGCCGATGAAGGCGACCGTGCGCCCGTCCGGCGACACGTGCGGCATGTTCATCTGCATGTGCGGCGCGGCGATGACGCGCAGGCGGCCGCTCGCCGCGTCGACGTGGCCAAGCGTCGCGATCCACCAGTTATTGTCGCCGTTCCCCTGCGCGCTCGTGACGACGAAGCCCTTGCCGTCCGGCGTCCAGTCGTATTCGTAGACGAACGTGTCGGCTGGCGACACGAGACGGTAGTCGCCACCCGCCGCCGGCACGATGGCGATGCGCTGCTCGTCCTCGTCCTGCGCGAGGCCGATCTCGCCGACCTGGCGCGCGCCCGCCTCGACGGCGCCCGTCAGCTTTTTCGCGCCGACCGTCGCGAGGAAGGCGACCTGGCGGCCGTCCGGCGACCAGCGCACCGTGCCGGCGACGCCCCGGATCGTGGCCAGCGGCGTCACGCGCCCGTCGCGCACCAGCACGACGGCGGCGGTACCGGCCCTCGGGTCGGCGACGACGGCGGCCAGTGTCTTCTGGTCCGGTGACCACGCGAGGGACTCCAGGCGGCATGGCGCGCAATCGGCCTTCTGCCACGTCGATGCGATGCGGCCGGTGGCCGTGTCGCGCACGACGATCCGCGGCCCCATTCTCGCTTCCCCTTCCACCGCCTCCACCGCCGCGATGCGCTCGCCGCCTGCCGTCATCGCGAGCGTGCGGTAGGTGCGCATGCCGGCCGGATCGGCATGTGCCAACGCGGCCGCCGCCAGCAGCACGGTCAATGCCGCGCCGCGCGCGACGGTCTTGCCATCGAGGGAAAGGTGCCGGGTCATGTCTCGTCCTTGTTATCGTTGTGATGCCAACGTAAAGACGGACAGGCCGGCTACGCTGGCACGGAGGCCAGCAGGGAGTCTACGCCATCCGCTCAGGCCTTGGCGGCGCTGAGCATGCGTTCCACGTAGCGTGCGATGAGGTCGATCTCGAGATTGACCTTCTTGCCGGCGCGCAGGTGCTTCAGCGTCGTGACGGCGATCGTGTGCGGAATCAGGTTGATCGAGAAGCGGCAGCACTGGCTGCCGGCGGCGTCGATGTCCTCGACGCTGTTGACCGTCAGCGACACGCCGTTCACGACGACGGAACCTTTATAGGCCAGGTACTTGCCCAGGTCGCGGGGCGCGTCGACGACGAGCTTCCACGACTCGCCCACCTGCTCGAAGCTGTGCACGTCGCCGAGGCCGTCGACGTGGCCCGAGACGAGGTGGCCGCCCAGGCGCTCGGCCAGGGTCAGTGCCTTTTCCAGGTTCACTTCGCCCGGCTGGTCGAGGCCCACGGTGCGATTGAGGCTCTCGCGCGAGACGTCGACGGCGAAGGCGCTGTCCGTCTTTTCGACGACGGTCATGCAGGCGCCGTTGATGGCGATCGAGTCGCCCAGCGCGACGTCGGCCAGCGGCAGGCCGCCCGCGTCGATGTCCAGGCGCACGCCGGCATCCGCGCCGTCCGCCAGCGGGGTAACCGATTTGATGCTGCCGACGGCAGCGACGATTCCGGTGAACATGATCTCTTCCTTTGTTTTGACAATATCGGTGCGGTATTACGCGTGGCGGCTCGGATCCTCGTCCCGCTTGAAACGCGCCAGGATGCGCAGGTCCGGCCCGACCTGGGCCACGCCGCGGAAATGCAGCGGCAGCTTGTCGGACAGGTGCGCAAGCGGCGGCAGCGCGAACATCCCCTGCCCCGGGCCGACGAGGCTGGGCGCCAGGTAGACGAGCAGCTCGTCCACGCAGCCCTCGCGCACGAGCGACGCGTTCAGCTTGGAACCGGCCTCGACGTGCAGCTCGTTGATCTCGCGCCGTCCCAGCTCGCGCATCAGTGCCGGCAGGTCGACCTTGCCGGACGCATTCGGCAACATGAGGATCTCGTGTCCCAGCGCCTGCAGCGCCGCTTCCTTGTCCGCGTTCGGCACGGCGGCCACGATCCAGCACGGCTCGCCCTGCAGGATGCACGCGTCGAGGTCGATGTCGAGGCGGCTGTCGACGATCACGCGGCGCGGCTGCAGCGGCGTGTCGATGCCGCGCACCGTCAGCTGCGGGTTGTCGACCTTGATCGTGCCGATGCCGGTCAGGATCGCGCTCGCGCGCGCGCGCCACGCGTGGCCGTCCGCGCGCGCCTGGGGGCTCGTGATCCACTGGCTCTCGCCATTGTCCAGCGCCGTGACGCCATCCAGGCTGGCCGCCGTCTTCAGGCGCACCCACGGCCGCCCGTGACGCATGCGCGTGAAGAAGCCGATGTTCAATTCATGGGCCGGTTCGGCCAGCAGGCCCGCGCTGACCTCGATCCCGGCCGCTTCCAGCTGCGCGAGGCCGCGCCCGGCGACGAGCGGATTCGGATCGACCATCGCCGCGACGACGCGGCCGAGCCCCGCCTGGATCAGCGCGTTCGAGCACGGCGGCGTGCGGCCGTAGTGGCTGCACGGCTCCAGCGTGACGTAGGCGGTGGCGCCGCGCACGTCGTTGCCGCGCGCCTGGGCATCGCGCAGCGCCTGGATCTCGGCATGGGCCTGGCCGGCGGCCTGCGTGTGGCCGGCGCCGACGACGGTGCCGTCGCGCACGATCACGCAGCCGATGCGCGGGTTGGGCGCGGTGATGTACATGCCCTTCGCAGCCCATTCCAGGGCCAGCGCCATGCCGTCGGTATCGCTCTGTATCTGCACTCTCGTTTCCGGTCTCGCTACGTTGTGTTGCCAGGTTCGCACCGGCGGCGTCCCGCCGCCCGAAGGTTCACGCTGGCGGCCTCTCGCCGCCAAACGTCATGGCGCCGGTGCGCCGTCGCAACCTGCATCGCGCGCCGGATCGCACACGCGCGCCCGGCCCAGCATGTTGATTTTAATACGGCGGATGTGCCCGCCATGAAACAGCGACACCGTTCCCCAGCGCGCCGCCGCGCTGTTACCGTCGGCGCAACTGCGTCCCGCGCCATTGTAGGCGATATAGTACGGCCGTGCGACATTCGTGAAAGCGAAGTCGATGGCGATCCCCGGCGCCAGCGGCCCGTGCTCCGCGATCAGCTCGCCCTCTCCCGGTTGGCCGCCGCCGTCGCGGTCGCGGTCAGGGTCACCGAGCACTTGCCAGCCCAGGCGCCAGT
Source organism: Massilia sp. GER05 (assembly GCF_052056005.1). NCBI lineage: Bacteria > Pseudomonadati > Pseudomonadota > Betaproteobacteria > Burkholderiales > Oxalobacteraceae > Massilia > Massilia sp. GER05. The sequence goes on from NZ_CP178858.1 coordinate 6,059,571, forward strand.
CGGCCCCGAGCGGATCGCGCGGCACCACCTTGACGCGCCGCCCGCGCGCGAGCGCCTGCGCCCGCGCGAGGTCGATCGCCGCGAACAGGTCGCCGGTGGCCGCCTTCAGCTGCTGCGTCCGCACGAGATCGCGCAGGTCCGGCACGGCGATGGCCAGCACGATGGCGGACACGGCGAGGACGATGCCCAGTTCGGGCAGCGTCACCCCGTCCGCCCGCCGGGCGCGCCCGGGAATGGATGTCACGGCCAACATCGCACCTCCGGGTGTTCCGCGCCCTGGTGCCCGGTACTGTCGAGCGTCAGCGCGCCGCAATCGGGATCGCGGAAGCGCATGTCGACGCGGGCCGTGCCGGGACGGGCGCGGATCTCGACGCAGTCCCCGATCTCGCGGCCGGGACAGGCATGCGCGTCGAGCTCGTAGGCGCTGGCGGCCGCGCTCGAGCCCGACCACCACGCGAAGCCGTCCGCGCCGGGCTCGGTCGCCGAGAACTCGACATACGTTTGATGCTGGAGGCGGTAGCGTTCCTGGCGCTGCATGGCGTCGATCAGCGCCACCTGGCCCTCGACGCGTCTGACGCGCACGGTGTAGCCGGCGTAGGACGGGTACGCGAGCGCGCCGAGGATGCAGACAATGGTCAGGACGATCATCAGTTCGACGAGCGTGAATCCCGCATCATGGCCGGGTACGGGCGTGCAGCTCGTCCCAGTTCGCGATCTCGCGCCAGCCGATCCGGCCGGCCGGAAGCCGGCGCTCCGGCGGCCGGGGCGGCTGCCCATCGCCGTTGCCGCCGCCGCGTGCGTCCTCGTTGCCATTGTCATGTCCTTCATCATCGTCGTTTCCATGTCCGTGATCGCCTCCGGTACCACCCGCCGGCGGCGGCACCCGGACCAGCGACTGCAATACGACCCGCGTCGACGTCCGGGTCCCGAAGCCGATGGCCGTGACGCGATAAAAGCTGCCCAGTTGCGTCGTCGCCCCCGCCGGCGCGATCCTTTCGATGACGTAGGCCGGCCGCCGCGCGGTCAAGCCCCCACGGCCGGCCGCCAGCACGGCGCCCGTGAACCGGCCATAGGGCACGAGCGCCGGGTTGCCGGCGTTCGCGAGGTCGAGCGCCTGCCACGCCGGCGGCGAACGCTCGCGGCACAGCCCAAGGTCGTCCGCGCCGCGGCCGCAGTCCTCCGCGAACGCCTGGCCGCCCGCGGGACCGAAGTGCGCGGTGCGCTCCGCCGGCACGCCGGCCGCGCCGGCAATGTCGTGCTCGGCGTCGCGCAGGGCCGCCTCGGCCGCCGCCTGCGCCACGTCGCGGTCGCGCTCGTTGCGCGCGGACGCCAGCAGGACGAATGCCCCGCGCGCGACGGCCACGCCGATCACCATCGTCGCCAGCATCATGGCCAGCGCGCAGGCGAGGGCCAGTCCGCGTTCGTGTGCGGGCGTTCTCATGATGGCGGCGCCGGCACCGCGGCCGTGAACGTGAACAGCCGCCGCTCGCGTCGGCGCAGGTCCGGCGTCATGCGGGCCTCGTCGAGCGAGCTGCCGGGATCGTCAACGCCCGCCGCGGTCGCATACCCGGTGCCCAGCAGGTCGTAGCGCGCGCCGCCGGGTGCACGCGTGGGACGGTTGCCGTGCAGCAGCAGGCCGACGCGTAGGCCGACGACGCGTTTCCAGTGCGTCCGCCGGTTGAACTCGGCCGGAGGCAGGCCGGCGTAGCCGGCATCGAGCGCGTCGATCCCCGTCGCGTTCACATAGCGGTTGGGGGTGCCGTCCGGCGGGTCGTCCGTATCGACGCCATACAGCACCTGGAAGCCGTCCACGCCGCTCACCACCGCGTCCGCGCTCCAGTGCGCGGCGCCGCGGTACTTGCAGTGCAGCTCGGCCTCGCCTTCACCGTTGCGCGCCACGTAGAAGATGCTCCAGCCCTCCTCGCCCGCCGCGACCGGGAAGCCGGCGCAATCGACGGCGCTGGCGTCGCCGGGAAAGCGGACGGCCAGCACGTCGCTGCCGTTGACGGCGGCCGGCAGCGGATCGTCGATGCCGGCCGTGGCGCGGGACAAGGTGCGCGCATCCAGTCCCGCGAGGCGGGCCGGGGCATTGTCCGCCGCAGGGTCGGCCAGCATGTCGGGGTCGACGGCGCCGGTCTGGCGTATGGCGCGGCCGATGAGGTCGATGGCGAAGCGTCCGCCGTCCTCCACGCCGCCCGACTCGGCCTGGGCCGCGTACGCGCCGTTCGCGAGCACGAGCAGGCGTCCGGCCATCAGCACGATGCCGAGGCCGATCGTCAGCGCCACCATCAGTTCGACCAGCGTCAGGCCACGCTGATGGCGCAATGCGTTCATGGCGCCGCTCCCGCCAGCGGCATCATCAGCTTCGGCGCGCCGGTCTCGCGATCGTCTTGCGCGCGCCAGCCGAGCTTGACCACAACGGGCGCGCCGTCTTCCTCGTCGCAGGTCCAGGGCAACACGCCGGCCGCATCGGGCGAGCCCGCATCACGGCATACGCGCAGGCGTCCACCAGGGAAACCGGCAGCCACGGCCTCGGCCACTTCGAACACGTCGAAACGCGCCAGGTCGTCCGCGTCGCAGTCCGCGTCCGCATAGCACGGCGCCGGTGCGGTGGGCGCGCCGCCGCTGGCGTCGTAATCGAGATGGAGATAGGGGTTGTCGGACTGCGCCAGCGCGCGGGGATTGGCGCGCATGCGCTCGGCCAGCGAGCGCGCCAGGCGGGTGCCGTCGGACAGGCGGGCCGCGTCGCGCGCAGAGCGCACGGCCAGCGTCTGCAGCGCGGCCGCGCCGGCGATGCCGAGCGCGACGACGAACAGGGCGACAAGCACTTCGACCAGCGTAAAGCCCGCGCGCACGCTCAGTGGCGAACCCGACAGCGACCGCATCGACGACCTCCAGCGTTGCGTTGAACAGAGCTGAGAAGGTAACAGTCGAGCTCCGGCAAGCCGTGTGACGACTCAACCGTGAGGAGGGAACTAAAAACCGGGAAAAGTGACGCGCTTATTTACTCGATTACTTGCGCGGCTGGCCCACTTCGGCGATGGCTTCCTGGAACTCGGCCAGGTCTTCGAAGTTCTTGTAGACGGAGGCGAAGCGGATGTAGGCGATCTTGTCGAGGCGCTTGAGTTCCTGCATCACGAGTTCGCCCACATGGCCCGTGTCGACTTCGCGCCGGCCGCTGGTAAGGAGTTTCTCTTCGATGGAGGCGACGGCGCGGTCGATGGCTTCGGCCGCCACCGGGCGCTTGCGCAGTGCGAGCATCAGGCTGCCGCGCAGCTTGGAGGATTCGTATTCGGTACGGCTGCCGTTCTTCTTGACGATGAACGGCATCGAGAGCTCGATCCGTTCGTACGTGGTGAACCGCTTGTCGCACGCGACGCAGCGGCGCCGGCGGCGGATGGCGTCGCCTTCCTCGGATACGCGGGTATCGAGGACCTGGGTGTCTTCATGCTGACAGAACGGACATTTCATGGGGCTTGTAGAGGGCGCCGCAAGGGCGCCCTCCCTATCGCATTACGCTTCGTAGACCGGGTACTTGTCGGTCAGTTGCTTGACTTCCGCCTTGACGCGCTCGATGGTCGCGGCGTCGTGCGGGTTGTCCAGCACGTCGGCGATCAGGTGGCCGACCTTGACGGCGTCTTCTTCCTTGAAGCCGCGGGTCGTGAAGGCCGGGCTGCCCAGGCGGATGCCCGACGTCACGAACGGCTTCTGCGGGTCGTTCGGGATGCCGTTCTTGTTGCAGGTCATGTGCGCCTGGCCCAGGATCGCTTCCGCTTCCTTGCCGGTCAGGCCTTTCGAACGCAGGTCGACGAGCATCACGTGGGATTCGGTACGGCCCGAGACGATGCGCAGGCCGCGGGAGATCAGGGTCTCGGCCAGTGCCTTGGCGTTCTTGACGACCTGCTGCTGGTAGGCCTTGAATTCCGGCGACAGCGCTTCCTTGAAGGCGACCGCCTTACCGGCGATCACGTGCATCAGCGGACCGCCCTGGATGCCCGGGAAGATCGCGGAGTTGATGGCCTTCTCGTGCTCGGCCTTCATCAGAATGATGCCGCCGCGCGGGCCGCGCAGCGACTTGTGCGTCGTCGACGTGACGAAGTCGGCGTGCGGGACCGGGTTCGGGTATTCGCCCGCGGCGATCAGGCCGGCGTAGTGGGCCATGTCGACCATGAAGTACGCGCCGACTTCCTTCGCCACGCGGGCGAAGCGTTCGAAGTCGATGCGCAGGGCGAAGGCGGAGGCGCCGGCGATGATCAGCTTCGGCTTGTGCTCGCGCGCCAGGCGTTCCATCTGCTCGTAGTCGATGTCTTCCTGCTCGGTCAGGCCGTAGGAGATGACGTTGAACCACTTGCCCGACATGTTCAGCGCCATGCCGTGGGTCAGGTGGCCGCCTTCGGCCAGCGACATGCCCATGATGGTGTCGCCCGGCTTCAGCATTGCGAAGAACACGCCCTGGTTCGCCTGCGAACCCGAGTTCGGCTGGACGTTCGCGGCTTCGGCGCCGAACAGTTCCTTCACGCGGTCGATCGCCAGCTGCTCGGCGACGTCGACGTATTCGCAGCCGCCGTAGTAGCGCTTGCCCGGATAGCCTTCGGCGTACTTGTTGGTCAGTTGCGAGCCCTGGGCCTGCATCACGGCCGGCGACGTGTAGTTTTCGGATGCGATCAGCTCGATGTGGTCCTGCTGGCGCTTGTTTTCCTTCTGGATGGCATCAAACAGTTCCGGGTCAACCTTGGCGAGCGTGTGATCTTTTGCAAACATGAAAAAACTCCAATCGATAAGAGAACCAGGCAACGGTCAGCGCTGAACAGGCGGGAGCCGAAACACATGCGGGGCAGCCGCGATACCAACGCGTACCAGTCGGTGGCTGCCCAGGCGAACGGCAAGTTTGAAATCTCACGTTCCCCGGTGGGTGCCCACCTTCGCCACGCGCCGGCAGGCCGATCGCTCCTGATCGGACGGCAGCGCACGGTTTTCGCCAGTCACGTGAGATGTAAATGGAACTCCGGATTGTACGGGATTGTGCGGCTGCCAGGCAAGGAAACTGATGCCGACCTGTCAACCCGGCTTCCGGCGCTGCCCCGCGTGGTCATTTCAGCTACAATCTCACGGTTACCACCTGCCAGGCAAAAACCAAAATGATCGTTTTCATCACCGGCGCATCGGCCGGATTCGGCGCCGCCATGGCGCGCACTTTCGTCAAGAACGGCCACCAGGTGGTGCTGGCGGCGCGTCGCAAGGACCGTCTGGAGGCGTTGGCGCGGGAACTGGGCGAATCCGCCCTGCCGATCGCGATGGACGTCACCGACAAGAATTCGATCGAGGAAGCGCTGTCGATGCTGCCGCAATCCTGGCGCCAGATCGACGTCCTGATCAACAATGCCGGCCTGGCCCTGAACACGAAGCCGGCGTACGAGGTGCCGCTGGAGGACTGGGAGACGATGATCGCCACGAACATCAAGGGCCTCGTCACGATGACGCACGCCCTGCTGCCGGCGATGGTCGAGCGCGGCAGTGGCCTGGTCATCAACATCGGCTCCGTGGCCGGCCGCACCCCGTATCCGGGCGGGAACGTGTACGGCGCCACCAAGGCCTTCGTCGAGCAGTTCACGCTGAACCTGCGCGCCGACCTCGCCGGCACGGGCGTGCGCGCGACGAACATCGCGCCGGGCCTGTGCGGCGGCACCGAGTTCTCGAACGTGCGCCTGCGCGACGATGCGGCCGCGGCCAAGGTCTACGAAGGCACGCAGCCGCTGACGGCCGAAGACATCGCCGAGACCGCCTACTGGGTCGCCTCCCTGCCGCCGCACGTCAACATCAACCAGATCGAGATGATGCCGACCTGCCAGGGCTACGGTCCGCTCAACATCAAGCGCAACCTGGGCTGAGGCGCCAAGCACAAAAATCGGCCGACCGGCGAACGAATTGTTTTCGCTTTGTAACAGCGGCGCCGGCCAAAATGAAAAAGTGCTACAGTTGCTGGCTTGGCATGAGCCTCTCACATTCTCACGCCGGCCACTCATACCCAGGTATACGTACCCTGGCGCACATATAACGGGTATAAATGGCGTAAAATGTTTCCCATTTTCATTTATGGCAGCTGAAATGCCTTCAGTTTTCACCTGGACAGTTCGCGTCTATTACGAGGATACGGACGCCGGCGGCATCGTGTACTACGCCAATTACCTGAAGTTCTTCGAACGTGCGCGCACCGAATGGCTGCGTTCGCTCGGCATCGATCAGCAAACCCTGCGCGACGAGGACGGCGCGCTGTTCGTCGTGCGCAATGCCAGCGTCGACTACGTCGCGTCCGCGCGCCTGGACGATGAAGTGAAACTGACCCTGAACGTGGAAAAGCTCGGCCGCGCGTCCGTCGAGTTCGCCCAGCAGGCCTGGCGCGGCGATACGCTGCTCGCCAGCGCCGACGTGAAAGTCGGCTGCATCGATGCCGTCACGATGCGTCCACGTTCCCTCCCCGACCTTGCCGCTGCTAAAATGCGTGCCGCCTGATCATCCATTTGACCAAATATATATCCAATGAACGCAGTCCAAGACCTCTCATTCATTGAACTGATCCGCCATGCCCACGTGCTGGTGCAGTTGCTGATGGCCCTGCTGTTCGCGATTTCCCTGATGAGCTGGACATATATTTTCCGCAAGCTGTTCGCGATCCGCGCGGCACGCCGCCAGACGGAACAGTTCGAACGCAGCTTCTGGGCCGGCGGCAACCTGCACACCCTGCACCAGAGCGCCAGCAGCCAGCGCGACCAGAGCGGCCCGCTGGCCCGCATCTTCGAAGCGGGCATGGGCGAGTTCATCAAGGGCAAGCAAGCGTCGCGCGACGCGCTCGACATGGGTGCCGTGCTGGATGGCGCCCGCCGTGCGATGCGCGCCGCGTTCCACCGCGAACTGGATCAGATGGACACGCACCTGAACTTCCTGGCGTCGGTCGGTTCGGTCTCGCCGTACATCGGCCTGCTCGGTACCGTGTGGGGCATCATGAACGCGTTCCGCGGCCTCGCGAACGTGCAGCAGGCCACGCTGGCCACGGTTGCACCGGGCATCGCCGAAGCGCTGATCGCCACCGCCATCGGCCTGTTCGCCGCCATTCCTGCCGTGGTCGCGTACAACCGCTTCACCCACGACATCGACCGCCTCGCGATCCGCTTCGAAAGCTTCGTCGAGGAATTCTCGAACATCCTGCAGCGCCAGTCGCGCTGATCGCCGTCACGAGGAACCGACATGGCCTTCAACAGCAGCCTGCGGGGCAGCCGTCGCAAGCTCAAGTCCGAGATCAACGTCGTGCCGTACATCGACGTGATGCTGGTGCTGCTCATCATCTTCATGGCGGTACCGCCGACGCAGAACCCCAGCGAGATCAAGCTGCCCAGCGCCGAGCGCTCGACGCAGCCGCCGGACGACTACATCCAGATCGCGATCAAGGAGAACGCCCAGCTGCAGATCGGCATCACGGGCAAGAATCCACAGCCGCTGGAAGACGTATCGAGCCGGTCGACGCTCGTCACGCGCCTGCGCGACCTGCACGCCGAGCATCCGGATTACCCGGTCTTGATAGCTGGCGACCGCGACAGCAAATACGACGACGTCATCCAGCTGATTTCGGAAGCCAAGAAGATGGGTATCAACCGCGTCGGCCTGGCCACGAAGTGAAGACGAACTGATGTCAGCAACGAAGCAGACCAACATCGGCAACGGCGCGCCTTACAGCGTGCCGCCTGAACCGAACCGCTGGCCGGCCATCGGCCTGGCGGTGGGCGTGCACGCCATGTTGCTGGCGTTCCTGTGGATCGGCGTGAGCTGGCAGAACAATGCGCCCGTCGCCGTCGAGGCGGAAATCTGGGACGTGACGACGCAGACCGCCGCGCCGCCGCCCGCGCCTGCCCCGGCGCCCGAGCCGGAACCCGAACCCGAGACCCCGCCGCCGCAACCCGCGCCGAAAGCCGTGGAGCCGCCGCCCGTCGTCGAAAAGCCGCAGCCGAAGGCGCCGGACATCGCCCTCGAGCGCGAGAAGAAACGCAAGGAAGAATTGAAGCGCAAGCAGATCGAGGAAGAGCGCGAACGCAAGCTTGAGGAACAGAAGCGCGCGGAACAGCAGCGCGCGGAAGAAAAGAAAGCGAAGGCGCTTGCCGAGAAAAAGGAACGCGAACTCGAAGAGAAGAAAGCCAAGGCCGACGCTGAAAAGAAAGAAGCCGAGCAGAAGAAAAAAGAAGAAGCGGAAAAGAAAAAGAAAGAGGAAGCCGAGAAGAAGAAAAAGGCGGCCGCCGAACAGAAGAAACTGGAAGCCGCCCGCGCCGAGGAAATGCGCCGCATCACGGGCGCGGCCGGCAATCCGACCAGCACCGGCACGGCCGAGAAATCGACGGCGCCGCGCATCGACAAGGGCTATACCGCGGCCATTACGGCCAAGGTAAAGGGCAATACGTCGTATGCGGGCAGCCTCGACGAACCGGGCAATCCGACGGCGACGTTCCGCGTCGAGCAGTTACCGACCGGCGAGATCATTTCGGTCAGGAAGATCAAGAGCAGCGGTGTGCCTTCATTCGACGATGCCGTCGAAAAAGGCATCACCAAATCGTCCCCACTGCCAAAGAAGAAAGATGGTACGGTAGAGCGTTCCCTCGTGATCGAGTTCCATATGAAGGATCTGCAGTGATCGCGTTCCGACCTTAACCATTGCTGAGAGAAACATGAAGAAACTACATACCCTGCTGTTTTCGGCCACCCTCCTGATGGGCGTGGCTGCACATGCCCAGCTGAAAGTCGAAATCGCCGGCGTGGGCAGCAACCAGATCCCGGTCGCAGTCGCGGCATTCGCCGACGAATCGGTGGCACCCGAACAGGTGTCCGCCATCATCCGCGCCGACCTCGAACGCAGCGGCGTGTTCAAGGTCATCGACGCGCGCCAGACCATTTCCGACACCGCCAACATCGACCTGGCCGCCTTCAAGGCCAGCGGTGCCGACGCGCTCGTCGTGGGCTCCGTGCAGCGTCTCGCGGACGGCCGCTTCCAGGTGCGTTATAAACTGCTCGACACCGTCAAGCAGTCGCAGCTGTCGCAACTGTCCGATGCCGTCACGGCGCGCAATACGCGCCTGGAAGGCCACCGCATCGCCGACGACGTCTACGAAAAACTGACCGGCGTGCGCGGCATCTTCTCGACCCGCATCACGTACGTGAAGCAGGACCCGGCCGCGCGCGACTACAAGCTCGTCGTGGCCGACGCGGACGGCGAAGGCGAGCAAGTCGCCGCGCACGGCCGCGAGCCGATCATCTCGCCGTCGTGGTCGCCGGACGGCACGAAGGTCGCGTACGTCTCGTTCGAACTGCGCAAGCCCGTGATCTACGTGCAGAACCTGGTGACGGGCCAGCGTACCGTCGTCGCCAACGAGAAGGGCAACAACTCCGCACCGGCCTGGTCGCCGGACGGCACGAAGCTGGCCCTCGCCCTGTCGAAGACCGGCAATACGCAAATCTGGATCGTGAACGCGGACGGCAGCGGCCTGCGCCGCGTATCGAACAGCAACGGCATCGACACCGAGCCGCAGTTCTCGCATGACGGCCAGTCGATTTACTTCACCAGCGACCGCAGCGGCGGTCCGCAGATCTACAAGATGAGCGTGAACGGCGGGCAGGCAACCCGCGTCACGTTCAACGGCAACTACAATATCAGCCCTCGTGTATCCCCGGACGGCAAGACGCTGGCGTGGATTTCGCAACGCGATGGGGGTTTTTCCCTGTATGCGATGGACCTGGCTTCCGGTCAGGAACAACGCTTGGCCGATGGGGCCACCGAACCGAGTTTTTCGCCGAACGGCAAATACATCATGTATGCGACGAAGGGTGGCGGGCGTACCGCATTGGCCGTGGTGTCGGTCGACGGACGTGTCAAGCAGCGCCTGAGCACCCAAGCGGGAAACATTCGGGAGCCCAGCTGGGGCCCGTTTATGAAGTAAAAACTTTTGACCAGGAGAAAAACCATGCGTAATGTAAAAAGTGTAGCGTTCATCGTGGCTGCTGCCGCCCTGCTGTCGGCATGCTCGTCGACCAAGCTGCAGGAAGCCCCGAAAGTCGAAGAAAAGCCGGTCGCTCAGGCAACGCCGCCGGCCGAACCGGCACGTGAAATCAAGCCGGTCGAAACCGGCAGCGTCGATCCGCTGAATGACCCGAAAGGCGTTCTGGCGAACCGCAGCGTGTACTTCGACTTCGACAGCTACGTTGTCCGTGACGACGGCAAGCCGGTCGTCGAGAACCACTCGGCTTACCTGACCAAGAACAAGCAGCGCAAGGTCCTGATCCAGGGCAACACCGACGAGCGCGGCGGCACCGAATACAACCTGGCCCTGGGCCAGAAGCGCGCCGAAGCCGTGCGCAAGTCGATGGCTGCCCTGGGCGTGTCGGACAGCCAGATGGAAGCTGTTTCGCTGGGCAAGGAAAAGCCGAAGGCCACCGGCCACGACGAAGCTGCCTGGGCTGAAAACCGCCGCGCGGACATCGTCTACCAATAATCGGGACGCTGTCTTGCCTGCCTGAGAGCTGGCGCTCCCAGCAGATTTGACAGCGGGGCGGGATGCGGTGCAGACTGCATCCCGCCCCGTTTCCATTTGGATTCCCTGGGAGCGTCGACAAACCTGCTGCGCGTTGCACTGCCGTCCTGCGATGCTCGCTGTACTGCTCGTACAGCTGCGCTTCTCGGCCGACATTGCGGCCGCTCGCAACGGTTTTTCGAGGCTCCCTTTAAGTTTAGAAAGAGTCATGATGATCAAACTGTCCCAGTTCCGCCTCGCCGCCGTCGCCCTCGCCCTGACCGCCTGGCTGCCCCTGCAGGCAAACGCCGGCCTGCTCGACGACGATGAAGCCCGCAAGGCGATCCTCGACCTGCGCGCCAAGGTCGATGCACTGGCACGCGACATCAACGCCCGCGTCGACACGAAGGCCGACAAATCGATCGGCGTCGACATGCTGAACCAGCACGAACAGACCATGCAGGAAATCTCGCGCCTGCGCGGCCAGGTCGAAGTCCTCGCGAACGAGGTCGCCAACGCCCAGAAGAACCAGAAAGACCTGTACGCGGATCTCGACGCCCGCATCAAGAAACTCGAACCGCGCCAGGAAACGATCGACGGCCAGACCGCCGAAGTCCTGCCGAGCGAAAAGAGAACCTACGACGGCGCGATGGACCTGTTCAAATCGGGCGACTACAAGGCCGCCGCCGGCGCCCTGCAGGAATTCGTACGCCGCTTCCCCGACTCGGCCTATGCCGCCAACGCCCAGTACTGGCTCGGCAACGCCTATTACGCGCAGCGCGACTACAAGAACGCGATCGCCGCCCAGGAAGCCGTCGTCGCCAACTACGGCACGAGCGCGAAGGCCCCGGACGCCATGCTCAACATCGCCTCCAGCTATACCGAGCTGAAGGACAAGAAAAACGCCAAGAAGGCCCTGCAGCAGCTCGTGTCGAAGTTCCCGGACTCGGCCGCGGCGCAGGCAGCCAAGGACCGGCTGGCGGCGCTGAAGTAAGCCGTTTGACACGACCGCAGTTACCCCATATAATCTTGCTTCTTTCGGGTCGTTAGCTCAGTTGGTAGAGCAGCGGACTTTTAATCCGTTGGTCGCTGGTTCGAGCCCAGCACGGCCTACCAGAATTCAGCAGTAGCAAAGCAAGGCGTTACGAGTGATCGTGACGCCTTTTTTGTTTCTTCAGCAGTCTCTCTGTTACCACATCGTGATCCGTCATGTGCCGGCGCAGGCGCGCGTACCGCGGCACCGATACCTGCATCAGCAACGCGTCGTACAGAAGGGAGCACGATCCACTTCACGACCGACACCGGCCCGCCGCCGGGCTCCAGCCCTCGGCTAAGGCTTGGCGGCCTCCTCCTGCCACGTCGCCGGCAGCGTCTGCAGGTCCCCAACGCTCCGCTTCAATGCTTCGGCTGGCTGCTCCCGGTGGCAGCGAATGCGCGCATTGGCCACTTCGCGCGACCACGCAAAAACTTGTGTTTTGTCACTGTTTACTCGCAATTAAATAACTACAGTCAGGAAGTTCGTCGCAAGTTCAGACGCGCGCTAACAGCCACTTCGAGCACCTCGAATTCAACAATGCGCAGCTCAACGAATGAGTAACTACGATGACTGACCTGCAAGCACTGCTGGAAGTTCACCAAAGCACCCGCCTGTTGCGCTTGTCGTTCCCGAGGAACGACGGCCCGCGAGTCAAGTTGATGGTGAACCGGTTCGAAGGCACGGAATACCTATCGCGCGACTTCGAATTCAAGGTGGAACTCCTGAGCGACGACGGCAGGATAGAACTCGAGGCGATGCACGGCAAGCTGCTGTGCGTCTCACTAGTACAGGCGGACGGCAGCCTCCGTCCCTTCACCGGTTATGTCACGTCGTTCAAGCTGGTCAAAACCGATGGTGGCATCGCGTTCTACGAGGCCGTGCTGACGCCGTGGCTGGCGTACACGCGCCTGCGTCGTAACAATCGGCTGTTCCATGCCAAAAGCCTGCGCGAGCAGGCGGAGACGATCTTCGCTGGCTACAATGGACTACCCGCGTGGGAATGGGAAGTCACTGCCGAACAACCGCAGTTCACGATGACCACGCAATGGGACGAAACCGACCACAACTACCTGTGCCGGCGTTGGGAATCGGCGGGCTACAGCTATTGGTACGAACACAGCCGCGAAGGCCATACGCTCAGGATCTGCGACGACACCCGCGCCGCGCCGCCGATCGATGGGTCGTCGCCCGGTATTCGCTTTCACCGCGCCGGTGGCGCGGTCGAAGAGGATGCGATCGGCGAGTGGAGCCCGCTGCGCCAGTGGGCGTCCGGACAAACGGCGGTGAGCGGCTTCGACTTCAAGAATCCGCGCCCGATACATGCGGACACCGTCACCATCAACCAGCAAGGCGATATTCCGCAGCTGGAGGTGCATCGCTACGAGGGGCATTACGGATTCAAGCACCAGTCCGACGCCTACCGGCTTTCGCAATTGCGCATGGAAGAAATCGAAGCCCGCGGCAAGCTGCACGAAGCACAAGGCAACAACCGGCGCGTCGCCGCAGGCAGGTGGTTCAGGCTGCTCGACCATTTCAGCGAAAGCGAAGACAGCGAATTCCTGATCCTGGAAGTGCATCACGAAGCCAGCAACAATTACCTGCAAGGTAAGAATGCGCGCGCCGAGTACAAGAACCTCCTGCTCTGCCAGAGCAAGGCCTTGCCCTGGCGGCCGGGACGCGGCTTCAACAGCACGGATACCAGACTGCTGGCCTTGCAGACCGCCATCGTGGTCGGCCCGGAAGGCCAGGGCAGCCTGAACGTGGACCAGTACGGGCGCATCCAGGTCAAGTTTCACTGGGACCGGGACGAAAGCGGTAGCTGCTGGGTACGCGTAAGCAGCAACTGGGCCGGCGGCGAGAAAGGCTTGGCCAGTCACCCGCGGGTCGGCTCGGAAGTGATCGTGCAATGGCTCGACGGTAATCCCGACCATCCGATCGTGACCGGCTCGGTGTACAACCAGAGCTATATGCCGCCGTGGAAGCTGCCCGAACAGCGGGCGCTGACCGGGCTCAGAAGCCGTGAGCTGACGGCCATCGGCGGCAACGCGCCCGGAGGACGCAGCAACCACCTGGTGCTGGATGACACGCAAGGGCAGATCCAGGCGCAACTCAAGAGCGACCATCTTGCCAGCCAGCTCAGCCTCGGTCATATCAACCGCATCGAAGACACTGCTGGACGCAAAGGCGCGCGCGGCCAGGGCTTCGAGCTGCGCACCGACGGCCGCGGCGCGGTGCGCGCGCAGCAAGGCCTGCTGCTCAGCACCGAAGGGCGGCCGAACGCCCAGGCCCATATCACGGACATGGAGGAGACGCTGGAGCGCATGGCGCAGGGCCAGGCGTTGCACGACAGCCTGTCGCAGGTGGCACAACAGGCGCAGGCGCACCAGCCCGGCGACCAGGACCAGGTGACCGACGCGCTGCAGGCGCAGGTCGACGCCATCAAAGGTCAGGGAGGCACGCCGGCGCAAGGCGAGTTCCCGGAATTCCAGGCGCCCCACCTGACCCTGGCCAGCCCCGCCGGCATTGAAACCACCACGCAGGGCTCCACTCATCTGATGAGCGTGGAGCATTCTGCCCTGACCAGCGGCGGCCATATCAGCCTGAGCGCTGGAAAGAGCCTGCTGGCCAGCGTCAAGGAAGCGGTGCGCCTGTTTGCCTACAAGGCCGGCATGAAGCTGGTGGCGGCGAGCGCCGACATCGATATCACCTCCTTGAAGGACAGCGTCAACATCCTGGCCAAGCTCAACATCACCCATACCGCCAACCGGATCACGATCACGGCAAAGGAAGAGGTGGTGATCAACGGCGGCACCAGCTTCAGCCGCTGGAACGCATCGGGGATCGTTCATGGCACCAACGGCATCTGGCGCCAACACGCGGCGAACCATAGCTTCGACCCCGGCAAGAGCGAAGGCACGCCGGGCTTGCCGCAGACCGTAAAGCTACCGCCGGGGCAGCTCGACCTGTATCACCAGTACGTGAATCAGGAAGGCGGCAGGAAGCAAGGCGTCCAGCAAGGCGACTACACCGTCATCGACGCCGAAGGCGGCGTCCACCGCGGAACGCTCGACGGCAACGGCTTTGCCAGCGTGGCCGGCCTGCCGATGGGAATGGCCACGGTCAGCTACGGCAAGGATCCGCGCGATCCGTGGGATGAAGGCAGCTACTTCGGCCGGGGAACCGAATGGCCGGCCGTCGCGCTGTCCGAGGCTGGCGCCGATGCGGCGGCCACGGCTGACCGGCCAACGTCGGTGCCAAGGGCGCAGAACCCCGGACTGCTCGCCGACGCCAAAGGTGCGGCAGCCAGCCTCACCGGCGTAGCCGGCAACTTCGGCGCGATCGCGCAAGCCGCGAAACAAGCGGCAAGCGTCGTGCGGTCGCTGCAAAAAGGCGGCGCGCAAGCACTGCTGGCACCGATCGGGCACGCGACCCTGAATGCCTACGGCGCGTCAAGTCGCTGCAAGCCTGCCGCCGCCGTTGCGTCGACCCTTGGTTTGCCCGGATCGCTGCCGCGCATCGGCGCTGAAGTCCCGCCGTCAACTTTGAAAACATCCACCGTATAAAAAAACTTCCATGACCGAACCCACGCAAGCCCCGTCCAAGCCGGCCGAACGCGTGCCGGAAGTCGCAGTCGCTCCACTCAGCACGATAGACCAGCAAGACATTGGCGCCGCAGCCGCCGCTTTTGACAAATGGTTGCGCAAGATCAGCTATGACTACGTCACGTTGGAGCGCCTGAGCACGGTCGCCGGTAGCCTGCCGGTGATCGGCAACATCATGGCGTTGATCGACGCCATCATGGACATGGTGGGGGTCATCCAGAAGTACATCGCCAAGAAAGAAATTGATTTCCTGGAATGGGTCAGCCTGGGCATCAACTTGATCGGCGTGGTTCCGTTTCCGCCGACGATGAGTGCCGCCCGCATGAGCCTGCGGCCCGCGCTGCACCTGGTCCGGCAAAAGCTGGCGCTGGGCGTCAAGGATATTGGCGCCGCCCTGATCGAGGTGCTGATCGCGCACCTCAATGCCACGCTGGCGGGAAAGATCGAGACCTTTATCGATGGTGCGATGGGCAAGCTGGCAGGGATGCTGGACGATTGCGCCCACCTTGCCGACGGCATTGCCGACGATCTGATCAAGATCCTCAACCGCTGCATCGGCAAGGAACCGCTTTTCGACGTGGCGTCCCCTGCGGAAGTGGAAGACAAGCTGTACGACCCCAAGGTGAAAAGCAGCTGGCGCCGCATGCTTGGCGCCCTTGGCCGGCAGTACAAGAAGGCCGCGAACTACGCTGTCGCCGCGGCAGCCAGCCACCTGCCGCAGAGCGCAATAGCGGGCGTGACCGGTATCATCGGTCACTTGACCGACTTTAAGCCGGCGTTTCGCAGCAAGCTCGCCGCTCTGGCCGACGAACAGGCGCAGATGAGCATCCGGTGGATAATGATGCGGCTGCGCGACGCGGTCATCAAGCATAAGAAGCGGCATCCGGTGCTGGTCCCGTCCGCCAAGGGCGCGCATCACAACAAGAACAACCCCGGCCACGAGCTGGAGGCTGTCAGCCATCAAAGCCCAGTCAAGGGCGACGCTAACGTTTGCAAGCTGTGCCCCGCACCCGGCGGGACCGCACGTTCGATCAGCTTCGCCACCGGCGCCGAAACTTTTACACATACCGACTTCGTACTGGATGCGCCGCTCCCCATCGAATGGAGCCGCACCTACCGCAGCCAGCTGACCGCCTTTGACGGCGGCCATCTCGGCGCACGCTGGCTCACGCCGTACAGCACCCGCATCGACGTCGTTGGCCAAGGCAAGCCCGCTGCCCTGCTCTATCACGCCGCCGACGGACGCAGCCATCGCTATCCGTGGCTGGGCATCGGCCAGCGCCACTACGACCCGGTCGAGCAAATCACGCTCACCCGCATGAGCATCAACCTCCTCACGCTCGACTTCGGCAAGCCGCTGCCGCAAGGCGAACCCAGCCCATGGCGCGAAACCTATGAGCTGGCCGACACCGTGCGCGCCAAGGCCGCCGACCTGGGCAAGGAGCATTTCCGTCTGATCGCCGTACACGCCCGCGACGGCGCCGCGCTTGGCCTGCGATATGACCACGTTGTCGCCGGCGAGCAGGTGCTCAGCGACATCATCAGCAAGCAGGACGAGACCATCGTGGCCCATGCCGGCACCCAGGTCGACGCCGATACGGGCCACATCCGCGCACTGTGGGAAATCCGGGACGGCAAACTGGTGCGCCAACTTGCCGCCTACGACTACGATGTCCACGGCGACCTGATCCGCGCGCAGGACGAGAACGCCGCCTCGTGGCACTACCAGTACGACCGACACCTCGTCACCCGCTACACCGACCGCACCGGACGCGGTATGAACCTCGCCTACGACACCAGCATCGACAGCGGCGCCCGTGCCAAGGCGATCCGCGAGTGGGCCGACGACGGCAGCTACGACACCCGGCTCGAGTGGGACAAGAACATCCGCCTGACCTACGTCACCGACGCGCTTGGCCACGAGACCCGCTACTACTACGACATCGCCGGCTACACGTACCGCGTCGTGCATCCGGACGGGCGCGAGGAATGGTTCTTCCGCGATGACGCCAAGAACATCGTCCGTCACGTTCACACCGACGGCAGTAGCGAGCATTTCCGTTACGACGAACACGACAACCTGCTCACGCACACCCGTGCCGACGGCAGCCAGGTCCACTTCGAGTATGACGACCAGCACCGCGTCACCGGCATCCTCGATGGCGAAGGCGGCACCTGGAAGCGTGACTACAACGTCCAGGGTCATCTGGTCGAGGAAACAGACCCGCTCGGCAACAAGACCCAGTACGCGTACGACAAGGCCGGCCGGCCCGTCGAAGTCACCGATGCCAAGGGCGGCGTCAAGAAACTTGCCTATACGCCGGACGGCCAGCTCGCCAGCTACACCGACTGTTCCGGGCACAGCAGCCATTGGGAATACGATGACCGCAAGCGTCTGGTCAAAAGCATGGACGCCGCCGGCAATGTGACCCGCTACCGTTACACGCCGCTCAGCGCCGAAACGCTGACGCAGGCACACGGTGAAGGCGGTAACCATCCCGGCCAACTCGAAGCCGTCATCCACCCCGACGGCAGCGAAGAGCAACTGCGCCACGACGCCGAAGGCCGGCTGCTTGCGCACATCGACGCACTGCAACGCACCACCGCCTACCGCTACACGGCGGCCGGACTGATCGCGAGGCGCACCGACGCGCTGGGACATAGCCTGGATTACCAGTGGGATGCGTTCGGCCGCCTATCCGCACTGGAAAATGAAAACGGCAGCGTCTATCGCTTCCACTACGACCCGGTCGGTCGCCTGCTGCAGGAACAGGGTTTTGATGGCAAGACCACCGAGTACCGCTACGACGAAGCCAGTGGCGTGCTGGCGGAAACCGTCGAAGCCGGCCTGACCATCCGCCTCGACTTCGACCCCACGGGTCGGCTCGTGCAACGCCGGGCCGCAGCGCCCGGCCAGTCGGAGCAAATCGAAACATTCGCCTACAACGCCAACGGCCAGCTGGCCGAAGCGAAGAACGAACACGCCAGGCTGCAATGGTTCTACGACGCCGCCGGCAACCTGGTCCGCGAGCACCAGCATTACCAGGGGCCTTTCCATCCCGACAGGCGCACCGCGGTCTGGCACCACCACTACGACGAACTCAATCAGCGCACCGGCACCACCCGCCCCGACGGCCACCGCGTCGAATGGCTGACCTACGGCGCAGGCCACGTGCACGGCCTCCTGCTCGACGGGCAGGACCTCGTCTCCTTCGAGCGCGACGCGCTCTACCAGGAAACCGGCCGCACCCAGATCAACGGCCTGTTGCAAACGATGAAGTACGATCCGGCCGGACGCCTGATCGAACAGCAACTTGGAACCATCGCACAGGTCAGCCAGAAGGACCGGGATTTCTACGCCGACAAGTATCGCCCCGACGTCCAAGCCGGCATGCAAGCCGCGATCCTGCGGCGCTACCGTTACGACCCGTCCGGCCAACTGACCAGCCTGGAAGACAGCCGGCGCGGCCGCGTCGAATACCGCTACGACCCGGTCGGACGGCTGCTGGCGGCAAACAGCGTGTTGGGCCATGAAACCTTCGCGTTCGACCCGGCCGGCAACGTCCAGGTAGCCGATATCGCGCAGCAGGAACCCATGGCCCGTCATGCCCCGCTGCCAAAGCTGCTGGACAACCTGCTCAAAGAATATGCCGGTGTCAGCCACCGCTACGACGAACGCGGCAACCTCGTGGAACGCGTGCGGAACGGCAAGCGGTCCGAATATGAATGGGATGCGTTTAACCGGATGACCCGCGCCACCACTTGGCATGGCGTCACCACCTTTGCCTACGATCCGCTGGGACGGCGTGTTGCCAAGCACAGCCAGGTGATGGAAGGCACTGTGTTCCGGGAGATGACCCGAACCATGTACGGCTGGGACGGCGACACGCTGGCGTTGGAAAGCAGCGTGCATCACGGCTACGCGCCAAGCGAACGAACGGTGCACTACGTGTATGAGCGCGACAGCTTCGTGCCGTTGGTGCAGGCCAGTCGAAGCCAGGCACTTCGGCTGGCGCCCACCACCGATGTGAAGGCGCTGATGGCGCGCAACGGCGGTAAGTACGACATTGCGCTTGATCCGCTATGGAATGGGGAGTACGAGGAGGAAGCCGAGCCGTTTGGGAAGGAAGAGATCGGCTTCTACCAGTGCGACCATCTGGGCACGCCGCAGGAGTTGACGGATTGCGAGGGCCAAGTCGCTTGGTCGGCGCAATACAAAGCGTGGGGGCACGCGAAAGAGGCGATCAGCGCTGCGGCGTATAAGGCCGGGATACGCAATCCGATCCGGTTTCAAGGACAGTATGAAGATGCGGAAACGGGGTTGTTCTATAACCGCCACAGGTATTACGATCCCGATACGGCGCGGTATTTGACGCAGGATCCCATTCGTCTTGTAGGCGGCACGAATTTCTATATATACCCGATCCCAACAGGTTTTATAGATCCGTTAGGTTTAGTTCGCACCCGACTAACTGATCCACCTCCCGGCAGTTTATCCGATTTGGAGACACGTTGCTGGTACATAAAGCAAGAATCAATGATTCCATGTCAAATTGATCGGAGTAAGTCACTTAAGCAACAAGCTAGACAGGCACACAAATTACGGAACGAAGCCCGAATTAGAGCCCGGCTGTTGATGGAAGATCGTCAAAAAGCGATTGGCCTTTACACTGGTACGACTACTGGAAAACCTGAGCCAATGTTGACCTGGACACAAGCTATAGCAAAAGCCGACGGGAAAGGCAAGACAGGTGCTGAAGCTTACGAATACATTATGGGAGCCGCACAGAACTCACGGGGAAGCATTAATAAAAATGTGATAGGAGATGCTGACTGCGGGCAAATACTGGCATCAATACAAAAGAAATTTAGCTGCAATTGAGGTCGCGTATGAAATATATAAAATCTGTAGAGCAAGGCGGGGTAAAACGTTTCGCCATCAACGAGGACATTACCTTGGACGAATTTAGATCATTAATGAGCAAGCTTTCTTCCGCCTTAGGCTCCACTATTGAATGGATCAGTATGCCAGAAGCTGAGGTAGCGAAGATCAAATTGAACAATGGTGAAATTTACGCGAAGCTGGATTTTGATTATGGAATGGACTTTATCTGTGAGGGGCTGGACGAAAACGAAGTCTCAAAAACTGAAACAATCCTATCGACCCAGTAGTTATTTCGAAATCTGCAGGCCTAAAGGAAACGCTGAATAAATAGCTTGCGCGTCCGATTCGATGCGTCAAATCCAGCGTCGGACATCACGACGGTTTAAATCCACCTCGTTATACACAACCCGACAGTATTCCCATTTCGCGTAGCGTTTTGAGTGTATTAGCCGAGGCACGGACATCGCGCAAGCCCTCCCAAATGGATTTGGCACCGGGCTCACCGTCGCCTTTCCTGGCGAGGAATCCGCCCGCACGGGCCACCATGCGCAGCACGTCATTCAGGCTGGGCGTTGGCCGCGCCAGCTTATTGTTGAGCAGATAAGCGGCCCGGATCTCGTCAGGATCAAAGAACAGGCGGGCATCCAGGTCCGGGCAGGTACGTCCCATCCTCATCAGGTAAGCAATGCGCCAGGCCGCAACCAGATACAGGGCCAGGGCGCGCTCGATGCGCTCGATCGTGCCCAGTTGAAGCGCCTCCACCTTGCAGCCGTTCTTGAGGACGTTGAACAGCATTTCGATTTCCCAGCGGGCGCGATACCAGTCGATCAATTCGGCGACTTCCGCGGCACTATTGACGCTGCGATTCGTCAGCAACCGCCATTCGATCGGCTTGACGCCGGGCGGAGCGTCGATCTCGCGTGCGATGAGACAGGTCACCGTCACGATTTTACGGTTGCCGGCATTCAGTTCAACACGACGCGCGCACAGTTGCTGGCGCACGATGCGGGCTTTGGTGCCTCCCCGCGGGGCCAGGGCGAATTCGATTTTGCCCAGCGACGCGCCTTCGGTGACATGCGGCCACAGCTTGTCGCTGTTGGGCAAGCAACGCTTGTGCGCGGCGCGCACCAGCCAGTCGACCGGGCAGTCCAACCGCTGCGCCCGTACCATCAAGGGCAGCATGTCCACCTCGCGGTCGGCCACATACACAAGGCGGGTCGCGGGAAGGCGCGGCGCCAATTCCGCCAGCCGCTCGTAGCCTTCGATCCAGCGCAGGCTTTCCTTTGGTCCGCCGCGCTGGTCGCTGGCGTTGCGCAGTTCGCGAGCCCACATCCATACGTCCAGAATGCCCAGCGGCTCGCGCGTCGTCGTCACCGCGTAGGTCGGGTGCACATACATGCCGCGCTACGCTTCGTAGCTGAGCGGCCCGAGACCGCGCGCCTGTTGTCCGTTGAAGTCCAGTTCGGTCGTATCCTGCAGACACAACACCACTGCCTGCCCGGCCATTATCTATTCCGTTTGCTGCCAGTGCGGCTCCAGGATCGCCTGCCAGTCGACGCTGGCATTGTCAAAAAAGCGGTACGCCGCCATCGTCTCGCCCCAGCCATTACACGCTTTCGGCACGCTCGCCGTCGGTGTTGCCGCCATCGTTTCCATCAGTGTCCTCGCTCGCCGGTTCAGGCGCGCATCGCCCAGATCGAGTTGCCGGAATCCTGTTCAGTCCACGCCGATCCGTTCGCCAATTGCGCCACGCAAAAGACGAGAGTAAACGCGATTCCGCTGGCGTTTACAAGGGCCGTGCGACGTCAATGGCGGACTTGTGTATAACGAGGTGGTGTCAAAGGGGGGCTCGGCAAAAGGGCACAATGACGCTGTTCAAGTGGCACATACGGGCAACACCCGTAACGCGCGGCCGATGCGAACACAAGTACAAGCGTTCGTCGTTAAAGAAGACATTTGCGTCGCAAAGGGCACATCTCTTGCCAATCCTCATTTGGGAACGGGCGGAGGTTCACAGATTTTCATTGAAGATGGCGATAAACCAAAACTGACTAAGGGCCCCATTTTAAAATTCGCGAAATGACAACATTAAACATCTACTTTTCTTCAGACAACGGCGTCCTGTGCACCGATGATCAGGTATTGGTCTTCCCAGGACTTGAACGATCGGAATTCGACCGTGGCCTTGGACAGCACATGAATGGCGGAAAGTCCGCCCCGGATTACGTCGTGTATGGCCCCATGTCAGTTGTGGTGTGGGGGCAACGCTTCTTGGTTGGCCTCAGATTCTTCAAAGACGTCGTACAGGCGGTCACGCTGACGCTCGAACAGGACCGAGTGGCCGCCTTGGGTTATGAGGCCACGGAAAAAGACCTTCTGGCCGAGAAGAAAACACTTACAACAGTCATCTCCAAGCATCTCGCGTGCTTGCCTTCATCGACATCACTCGGCGCCGATGTGTTCGAGTTCCCTTGGGGGGGCATAGTTTCGAGAGCGGACCTGAAGTCGACGTGGTGTGGCATCGTGGTTTGGTATAAATAACCGTGCGTCTTTGGGGAGTGTATGGTTGCAATAGTCCATGTCCACGTCCCGTACGATGACATTCGTAATCATAAGAAAATAGTCCGATGGCATTTTAACCGTCGAGTCGTTAATACATATTGCTAAATTTGATTTGAAACAAAGTCGGGTTTTGATAGCATGCGAGAAGTCTTTAAAGATAATTTTGCGAGCAGCAATCCAAGCATGGTCTCCTTAAATTCCTGTGAATGGAGACAGGTCACATTCTTTATGGTACTAAGCAAGGCGATCTAAGTCTAGAATTACATTTCGGCACAACTCGAATGAAACAATTTAAATTATGACAAGTAGAATAATGAGCAGCATTTCTGACAAAGTCTGTGATCCTTCTCGTTTTGCGAACTGCTTTTCCTAATTTATGATGCGAGTAGGCTTTCTTTGCCTGCTCGGCGGGATGAATGCTTCAGTGCGCATCTGATCCGGGGAGTTGAATAGACCCTATGGGTCTGCGGAAGAAGAACAAAAAGCAGCTTGCCCTACATATAGTGGAACGCCACGTGGTAGCGCGAGAAATAATCACGTGATAAGAAACAGCAGAAGCGACTCCAACTATTCGTTAAAGGCGTTTATGATCAGACGGGACTTGACATGTAGAGGCCAGTTAGTGTGAGTCAGCCCGGCATGGCCTGACTGCTCAGTTGCATCTATTCTTTACGTCGGTTTCTGTTGTCAACGGCGATTGAAAACTGATACAGATTTCGTCATGCCAGCGATTTAAAACTGATACACCGCCGTCGCCGAACACCGTCCGTGTTCAGCCCAGTTCTGCAACGTCGTTCCCCCTCATCATTCCGGCCTGTCGCTGGTGTTTCAAGCGATAGCTTTCCCCTGCAATCGGCACGATATGCGCATGGTGCAGCAACCGGTCGAGCAGGGCCGCAGTCAGCGTCGTGTCCTGCGCGAAGGTCGTGTCCCATTGCCCGAACGGCAGGTTGCTGGTCACGACCAGGCTGCTGCGCTCGTACATGGCCGCGATCACCTGGAAGAACAAATTGGCCTGTTCCCGGTTCATCGGCAAGTAGCCGATCTCGTCGATGATCAGGAGCCGATATGCCTTGATCGCGCGGTGCATCACCGCCTTCAGATTGTTCTGCGTGTGCGCCGTCGTCAACGCCAGCAACAGGTCGGCTGCCGTCGTGAAGCGCGTCTTGATGCCGGCCTGCGTGGCCTTGTAACCGAGGGCCATTGCCAAGTGCGTCTTGCCCACGCCGCTGGGGCCGACCAGTACCACGTTTTCATGCCGTTCGACGAAGCCCAGGCCGGCCAACTCCTCGACCTGGCTGCGTTTGACGCCCTTGGCAAAGTCGTAGTTGAACTCATCCAGCGTCTTCACTGCCGGGAATCCGGCCAGCCGGGTCAGCGTGCTTTGCTTGCGCACATTGCGTCCAGCTACTTCCTCCCTCAGCAAGCCTTCCAGGAAGTCGCTGTAGGCCGTTCCCTGCTTGGCTGCCTTCTGGGTTGCGGCGCTGTAGCCCTGCGCCACGAACGGCAGGTTCAGGCTCTCGCACAGCGCCGCGATCCGCTCATGCTGCAGATTCATGCCACCACTCCTTCCGATACCCGCATCAGCAGCGCGTCGTAGACCTGCAGCGGATGCTGTACCGGAGAAGGTTGCGCGATCCGCTCCACCACTGCCGCCGGCCGTGGTGCCGCAGGCGCCGTTACTGCCGGTTGCGGCCGGGCTGCCGCAATGTCTGCCCGCCACGGTGCTGGCAGTGGCTGCAGGTGCTCCGACTCCCGCTTCAACGCCGCGGCTGGCGGCTCCCCGGTGGTGCCGTGGATGCGTGCATTGGCCACTTCTTGCAACCAGTGAGCCACTTCCACGTTGGCCGTTACGACATCAAGCTTCTGGCCGCTCTGCGCCAGCCGGCTCACCAGCGGCACGTAGAACGAACGGCGCAGATAACCGTTGAAGCGTTCGACCTTGCCCTTGGTCTTGGCACGGTACGGCTGGCACAGCTTGATCACAAAGCCGCTATGCCTGGCATAGTCCAGGAAGCCGGCATGGAAGCGGTGCTCGCCTTCGCCGTAAGCGTCGCGCTCCAGTACCACCGTCTTCATGTTGTCGTACAGGACCCGCCGCGTCACGCCACCGAAGGCAGCGAAAGCGCGCTCGTGGCAAGCGATCAGGGTTTCCACCTTCATGTTGCTGACGAACTCCACATAGCTGGCCCGGCTAAAGCCGAGCGTGGCGCAAAATGCATACAGCGGCGCGCTGCCCTTGCGGAACTCGACCCAGTCCACCTGCAGCTGCTCGCCCATCGCCGTCTCGAAACGCACCACCGGATCTACCGGCGGCGTCGGGCGCAGCGTGCGCATGAAGGCGCGCAGCTGGCTCATGCCGCCTTCGTAGCCGCGCGCTGCGATCTCACGGTACAGCACCGTGGCTGGAATCGTATCGGGCTGGGCGGCCTGCTGCCGATCCCTCAGATACCGCTCGAATTGCGCCAGCTTCGTCTGGCGCTTGACCTTGCGCTCGTACTTCGGCACGGCCTCCAGAGCCAGATGCCGGCGCACCGTGTTCACTGCGCAGCCGACTTCAGCGGCAATCTGCCGAAGGCTCAACCCATGCTTCTTCAGTAGCTTGACTTCCACGTACACCTCTTTGGGTTTCAAGGCCGCTCCGCAAAGCGGCCATCTTCTCAAATCGGTGTATCAGTTTTCAATCGCTGCCTGTATCAGTTTACAACCGCTGCTGACATCTGTCGGCGGTGTATAGCCGAGCGGCTTCAGCCGGCACGGGTGGGCGTACCAGGAAACCCATCCCTGCGTAGCTAGCTCGACAGCCTTCCGCTTCGCCTGCGTGTACACGGTGGTGGTAGCGAGGCTGGCACGACCGTGGACCTCGTGGAGCACGTGCATGTGCATGTGCATGTGCATGTGCATGGTCCTGTCCACGGTCCGTGTGGAGAAGCACTGCCAGAGGCGTCAGCCAGCGACGCGCGTGCCATGCCACGCTTACGTGATCAGTAAGAATTCGGCGCCGCCGCTGTTTTCGCTCAGTTCTTCGCGCCAGTAGTGAGGGACGTTCGCTGCGCGCCATGACGCTCCTTGCCGCGGCGCCCGGCGAGTCGCGTGGAATCGCTCACACATGGTGACGACGACGCTGCCCGGATGGGGCCACCCGGTATCCGAGATCGAAACAATCCAATTGCCCGCCGCGAGCTCCTTGATCAGCGCGCTGCGCAGTCCGGCTGGTAGGCGCCATGCCAGGTTAAGCCAACCTTGCTCATCCGTTGGCACCCTTCGCTCCAGCAAGACGATCATAGCTGAACGTTCCTTGGCAAGTCGCGAGGGAAGCCACGTGTCCGGCGGCGTACAGTCGAAAATCTGGGAATCGCCTACGCTTTTGTTTTTCCACATACGCTTGCCGCCACTTTCGATGTGTTCCTGGCCGAGTTCTGCCCCGCAATCCGTCACGTTATCCATTCGCTTATGGCGCAAAGATAGCATCTCAATAAAAAAGATGTCTTGAGAGAAATAGTCGCAAGCGCCGGCATATCCAGCGTCGCGAACTCGATCATGACACGCCGCTGGTGCGATCACGCCGGTTCGTGTGGGACCACATGATGTCGACTTGGTGAGCCCGACGATAAGCCAGGTCGTCTAAGGCGTGGCGGGCGGGCCGGCCTCCTACACCGACATGTAGAGCCAATCACCGTAGGCCGAGAGCAGACACGGCCAGCTCACTATATGACGTACTGGTGGCATGACGAGTGATGGTCGCATCATTTTTGTTTTGCATTCCGCTCATGCCGTCATGGCCCGCAACGCCTCGAAATCGTCCGGATTACGTTTGATCCTCTCCGCTGCCGAGTAAATCTTGCGGTAATAGATCCCGTTCCGCACGCCGCGATAATCCATGTACGCTTCCACGATCGGATCCGCCCGCTTTTCGCGCCTGGCCCGGTCGATCAACGCCTGCAGATAGCGCGTACCCATCTGAATATTGGTGGCCTCGTCGATGAACGCCGGGCTCGCGTGAAATGCATCCGCTTCGGCATACAGCGCAGGCTCCGCGCAGCGCTGGGTGGCCGGCTTGCACAGGTTGTCGAGCCGGAACAGTTCGCGGTTCGCCACCTTCAGCAACTGCATCAGCCCACGCGCACTGCTGCCTGCGGGCTGGGCGCAAGAGTCGAAGCGCGATTCCATGTAGATCTGGCAGACGATCACCTCGTCCGGCAGGCAGGAGCGGTTGTTCTCGTGCACGAGCCGGTGGATCTCGCGCAGGCGCGCGAGGGGTTCGGTGCACACCATCTGGTCGGCCATGTCGTCACCTGTCTCGTTACGTCATGCGCTTCATGGTCTTACCCGTACCGCATGAGCAGTTTGCGCTCGCTCAGGCGGGGTGGTCGATTGAACTCAAGTATCCTTTAGCCCTGCCCTCGATAATTTCCGTTTGGAATGCTCCCGTTCCGCCACCAAGGAATCCGACTGCCATGCCTCCCCTCGACCTTTCCGATACCCTCGTGGTCGGCATCTCCGCCACCGCCCTGTTCGACCTGGCAGAAGCCGACGCTATCTACAAAGCCAGATCCATCAAGAATCCCCAGAGCGCACTGGAGGAATACCGCGCCTACATGCTCGAGCGCGAGAACGAGCCGTTGCGCGACGGCACCGGCATGGCCCTCGTGCGCGCCCTGCTCGGCCTGAACCGCTATGCGCCGTCCGAATCGAAGCCGCTCGTCGAAGTCGTCGTCATGTCGCGCAACAGCCCGGAGACCGGTGTCCGCGTCTTCAACAACATCCGGTCGCGCGGCCTGCCGATTTCGCGCCATGCGTTCACCGGCGGCGAGTCCGTCGTCGATTACCTGGACGCCTTTGCCGTCGACCTGTTCCTGACGACGAATGTCGAAGACGCCCAGCGCGTGATCGATGCGCAGGCCTGCGCCGCCGCGGTCCTGAAGCCGCCGCCGCACGCGGCCGAGGCGCCGCCGGAAGACCAGGTGCGCATCGCCTTCGACGGCGACGCCGTGCTGTTCGACGATTCCAGTGAACTGGTCTACAAGACCGAGGGCCTCGACCGCTTCCACACGATCGAGGACGAGAAGCAGAACGAACCGATGAAGGACGGTCCGTACGCGATCCTGCTGCGCCGGCTCGCGCGCCTGCAGGAACGGCTGCCGTTCGGCGCGGACGTGTCGCCGGTGCGCATCGCGATCGTGACGGCGCGCAGCGCGCCGGCCGAGATGCGGGTCATCAATACCCTGCGCCACTGGGGCGTGTACGTGAACGAGATCTTCTTCCTCGGCGGCGTGCCGAAGTCGAAGGTCGTCAAGGCATTCCGCGCGCACCTGTTCTTCGACGACCAGGACCTGCACCTGGACCCGGCCGCGCGCCACGTGCCGTCCGGACGCGTGCCCTACCGCTCGGACTCGCCGCTGTTCTCGCCGTTGCCGCTCGACCTGATCGCGGAGCCGCCGGTGCTGGTCGAAAAAGTGGAAGCCAGCTGACCCGGAGCCGCCGCTCCACGTACTTCAAACCGGGCGGCGGCCACCGCCCGGCCATCTTCTCCCACCAGCTTCACTTCATGCTCGCCCGGCAGCGGCGCCCACGTGGCGCCCCTGTCGGCCGGGCCGGCATCCGCGCCGTCGAGTTCCCAGCGCAGGCCCGCGCCGCCGTAGGCGCGCAGGCTCACGCGCTGCAGCGGTGCCGGGATGTCCGGATCGAGCGCGATGACACTGTCCGCGGCCGGATACACGATGCGCGGCGCGCGCTTCGCCGGCGGCAG
This sequence comes from Massilia sp. GER05, assembly GCF_052056005.1. Taxonomy (NCBI): domain Bacteria; kingdom Pseudomonadati; phylum Pseudomonadota; class Betaproteobacteria; order Burkholderiales; family Oxalobacteraceae; genus Massilia; species Massilia sp. GER05. The sequence goes on from NZ_CP178858.1 coordinate 6,087,949, forward strand.
CATCTCGACCAGCGCGACTTCCGTGCCGCGCACGAACCATTCGCCGCGCTCGGGCTCCACGGCCGGCGCGAAGCGGACCGTCTGGCGCACGATGCCCGGCGGGGCGGCGGGCGGCCGGCTCGGGCGGTCGCGGTGCAGGTAGTCCATCACGTCGCGCCACACGGGCGCCGCGCCCGACACGCCGGACACGTCCCACATCGAGCCGCCGTCGAAATTCCCGACCCACACGCCGACCGTGTAGCGGTCCGAAAAGCCCACGCACCAGTTGTCGCGCATGTCCTTGCTGGTGCCCGTCTTGACGGCGCTCCAGAATCCGGTGGCGAGTTCGTTGGAAAGGCCGAACGTCGTGCTGCGGGCCGCGCGGTCGGACAGGATGTCGGCCACGATGAAGCTGGCGCGCGCATCCAGCACGCGTCGTTTGCCGTCCTGCACGCCGCCGTTCGCGAGCGTGCGATAAGCGTGCGCGAGTTCCAGCAGGCTGACGTCGCCCGAGCCCAGCGCCAGCGACCAGCCGTAGAACTCCGGCGCCTCGGTCAGGCTCGTGATGCCCAGCTGCCGCAGGCGCTCGTGAAAGCGCTCCAGTCCCGTCAGCATCAGCGTGCGCACCGCGGGCACGTTCAGCGAGCCGGCAAGGCTCGTGCGCACCGACGCCGCATCGCGGTACTGGTGGTCATAGTTCTGCGGCACATACAGGCCGCCGACGGTCGGAATGTCGACGGGCGTGTCGTCCAGCAGCGACGCCGCCGTCAACTGCCCCCGTTCCAGCGCCAGCTCGTACAAGAACGGTTTCAGCGTGGACCCGGCCTGGCGCAGCGCCGTCACGCCATCCACTTCGCCGGCGCCGCCGTTCGCGACATACGCCAGCACGTCGCCGCTGGCGTTGTCGATGACGATCACGGCGCCGTCGCCGACGTTGCGTTCGGCCAGTTCGGCGAGGTGGCGGCGCAGCGCGGCGACGGCAAAGCGCTGCAAGCTTGCGTCGAGCGTGCTGCGCACGACGCTGCCCGAACTGGAGCCCACTGCGCCGCCGAGGCGCCGCACGAACTGCGGCGTCACACCCGTCGGCGCGGATACCGGCGCGGACGCGGTGCGCGCGAACGCCGCGTCGACTTCCCACTCGATGGCCGCGCAATCCGTGCGCGGTTCGAGCTCACCCGCGAGCTCGCGTGCGAGCGCGCAGGCGCGCCGGGCGACCGTCCGCGGCGGCGCCGTCGGTGCGCGCAACAGGCTCGCGAGGATCGCGGCCTCGCCCGCGTCCAGCCCGGACGGCGCCTTGCCGAACAGGTTGCGCGCGGCGGCGCCGATGCCTTGCAGCTCGCCGCGATAGCTGGCCAGGTTCAAATAGGCTTCGAGGATCTGGCGCTTGCTCCAGCCGGCTTCCAGTTCGCGCGCGGCGAGCGCCTGGTCCCATTTGCGCGCCCACGTGCGGCCCTTTGACCGCGGGGCCAGCTTCGGATCGAGCAGGCCCGCGAGCTGCATCGTGATCGTCGACGCGCCCCGCGTGCGCTGCTGGCCGCTGCTGAACAAATTGTCCCACGCAGCCTTGCCGATGGCCTGGAAGTCGATGCCGCCGTGCTCCATGAAGCGCTGGTCCTCGGCCTGCAGCACGGCGCGGCCGAGCGTGGGCGAGATGTCGTCCAGCGCCACCCAGCCGAGCCGCCGGCCCGCCATGTCCACGCGCACCGTGGCGAGGGTCTCGCCGTGGCGGTCGAGCAGCGTCGTGTCGGACGAGCGCCAGGCTGCCTTCACTTCCTGCGGCGTCGGCACGGCGGCATGCACCGGCATCGCCAACAGCAGCAGCAACCAGAACACATACTTCATCACTGCACCGTCATCCCCGCGTTCGGCACTTCGCCGAACATCTCCGGCGCGTACATGGCTTCCACGCGCGTGGTGGGCAGCGCGAAGCGGCCCTCGTTGTTCAGCCGCACCGTGTACTCGACGGTGAAGCGGCCCTTCGGCACCCATTCGTAGTACGCGCGGTAGCCGGTGTGCAGGCGCTCCTCGAACGCCGGCCACGTCCAGCCGGTGCGGCGTTCGCCGGCCGTCGCGATCTGCGAATCGCGGCCCAGGCCCGAACCGAGCACACTGGCGCCGGCCGGGATCGGATCGTCGACGACGACCCACGTCATGTCCGATTGCGCGTCGATGTCGAGGTGGACGCGGTAGACGTCGCCGCGCGACCACGTGCCCTTGACCTTCTGTTCGACCGGCGTGACGGTGCGTGCGATGCGGTAGCCGGACGACAGCGGCGCCTTCAGCGGCACGGCCGCGAGGCTCTGGACCGTCGCCCAGGGCTTGCCGCTGCCCAGCTGGCGCATGGTCAAGGTGCCACGGCCCTGCGGCCAGGCCTGCAGCACGGTCGCCGGCACGGTCCCGGTCCAGCTGACGGGTTTTGCATCCGCGCCCGTGACGACGAGATTGGCGCTGCCCGTCACCGGCTCGCGCTCGTAGATTTCGGAGAAGCGCTTGAGCGCGACGGTGCCCCAGGCGTTGGCCGTCGTCGTGTCCCAGTGGCCGTGCTGCTGGCGGCCCAGGGCGCCGCGCGCGAGGCGGCCGGCGTCGACCTTCCACGCGGGATCGTCCAGCGTCGCCAGCAGCAGGCGGTTGGCGTTGACGTCGACGGACGTCATGAGCCACCACCAACCGTCCGCGCGCTCCGTCGAAAAGCCCATCGTCGTGCCTTGCAGGTTCAGGCGCGCGCGCAGGACCTGGCCGGCCTGCGCGAGGCGCTGGTCGCGCTGCGGCAGCGCCGGCGTGCGTTTCAGGATCAAATACCAGTCGATGACGGCGGACGTGGGCCACAGGTTCGGCCGCACCTCGATCGAGTCCAGCAGGGCCGGCTGAATCTGCGTGTCGCGCGACAGCGCTTCCAGCGCCGCCAGCTTGCGCACGGCCAGTTCACCCGTCGCGCGGCCGCTGCCGCGCACGATCTTCCCTTCGACGAACGCGGCGAGGCCCGCTTCCATGCGGCCGCGCAGCTCGTCGGGAATCGCGTAGCCCGCTTCATGCGTCACGGACAGCACATAGGCCGTGAGCACGTCGCTGCCCTGGTCCATCGGCGCGAAATACTTGACGAGACCATCGCCGTCCAGGTGCGACGGCAAGGTCGTGACGACCGTGTCCCACATCGCCTTGTCCTGCAGCGCCACGGCGCGCGACGTGCGCTGTTCGAAGCACGTGTACGGGTACGCCGTCATGTAGTCGCGCACGCCCGGCAGGTCGCTGCCGAGGCGCGCCTGCAGGGTCGTGCGGATGCCGCCGCGTCCCGGCAGCGCGTCGGCCGGGCGCTCGACGGGCATCGTCTTCGTGCCGTCGATCTGCACGAGCGTCGCCTGCAGGGTGCGGACCGGCACGGCGACGTTCACCTGCTGCGTGACGCGCATGCGGTCGCTCGCGCCCTCGCCTGCCGCCATGACGTCCCACTGCAGCTTCGCCGCGCCTGCCGGCACCGCATAATCCCAGCCCGCTTCGCGCGATTCGCCCGGCGCGAGCACGATGTCCTGGCGCGGCAGCGCCTGCGCCTCGCCGCCATCGGCCGTCACGCCGGCGTCCAGGCGGATGGCCAGCTGCCGTTCGGACGCGTTGCGCAGCGTGAACCCGGCGCGCAGGCGGTCTCCTTCGCGCACCTGCGGCGGCAGGCCGGAGACGAGCATCAGGTCTTGCGACGTGCGGATGTCCGTGCCGCCCGTGCCGAACCGGCCCGCGCCGCTGCTCGCCACGGCGACGACGCGGAACGACGTCAGCGAATCGTTCAGCGGCACGTCGACTTTCGCCTCGCCGTTCGCATCGAGGACGACCTTGCCCTTCCACAGCAGCAGCGTCTCGAACAGTTCGCGCCCGGCGCCGCGGCCGCCGCCCCCGCCGTGCGGGAACGCCTTGCGGCCGAAGTGGCGCTTGCCGACGACCTGCATCTGCGCCGTCGACGTCTCCACCTGCAGGCTGCGCTCGTGCATCATCGTCTCGAGCAGATTCCAGCTCGTGTTGGGCATCAGTTCCAGCAGGCCGGCATCGACGGCGGCCACGGCGACTTCCGTACCGGCCGCCGGCCGCGTGCCGTCCGGGTCGCGCACGCGGATGGTCACCTGCGCACGTTCGCGCACCTTGTACACGGGCTTGTCGGCCGCGACGTCGACCTTCAGTTCGTGCCCCTTCCAGCCCACGCGGATCGGCGCGATCCCGAGTTTATAGGCGGGCTTGCCCAGGTCGACGAGCGCCGTCGGCTGCACGCCCGCCACGCGCCCGCGCACGACGAGGGCCGACACGAACACGTTCGGCGCATAGCTCGCTTTCACGGGAATCGAGATCGTCTGGTCGCGGCCGGACAGGCGCCGCACGTACGTGTCGAGGATGCCCTCGCGCTCGACGGTCACGAGCACGGTCGCGCGGCGGAACGGGCTGCGCACCTGGAAGCGCGCCTGCTCGCCCGGTTCGTAGCGCTTCTGCGCCGGCAGCAGGTCGATGCGGTCGTGGTCCGCGTTCGCGAACCACTGCTCTTCATCGCCCGCCACGTAGACTTCGCGATGGGTGGCCGCCACGCGTTGCTGCGGATCGGTCGCTCGGGCGCGCAGGATCAGGTCACCGTCGGCGGGTGCCTTCACGTCGCACACGAGCAGGCCGCGCATGTCCGTCGTGCCGCTGCACGCCTCGCCGATGCGCTTGATCTCGGCGCTGTGCTCGTAGGCGTAAAAGCCGCCGACGAGACGGCGCCGGTGCGAATACGTCGCGCGCTTGAGCAGGTCGACCGTCACCGGCACGTTCGCCACCGGCTTGCCGGCGACGTCCAGCACGACGGTCTGGAATTTCAGCGCATCGCGGCGCAGCAGCCAGCCATCGGGCTTGATGCCGACGACGTACGCGGATGGCCACAGCGGCACGCGCGTGGAGACCGTCAAGGTCTCGCCGTTGGCGTCTTGGTACGACAATTCCGCCAGCAGGCTTTTCGGGCGCTCGATCGCCGGCAGCTTGTCGACGACGATGCGCGCGCCACCCGCGCGGTCGAGCTGCAGGCTCTGCGTGCGCGCCACTTCCTGGCCGGGCGTGCCTTCCGATGCCGTCTCTTCCTCGCCCTCGCTACCCTGGTCGACGACGCCCTCACGCACATCGCCCGCACCCAGCGCGAACTCGTCGTAGTCGGCGAACTGCACGCCGGTATCCTGCACGACGCTGCGCAATTTCACCGGTGCGAGACCCGCCGGGCCGCCGGACAAATAGCTCACCTGCGCATCGAGCGTGACGGCCCGCGGCGCCACGGCGGGTTGCTTCGGTCCCGCCAGTTGCGCCTTCATCGTCGGCACGCGGAATTGCTCGACACGGAAATCGCCCGCCACCTGGCCGCCGATCAGCACGTCGTAACCGCCGAGCTTCGCTTCCGCCGGGATCGCCCACTCGCCTTCGGCGCTGCCGTTCGCGTCCCAGCGCAGCGGGAATTCGACCTTTTCGCCGCTGCCCTGGTGGACGAGGAAGCCGCGCGCCGGCAGCGCCGTCTTGTCCGTGCCAAGTTCCTGCGCGCGCCAGTCGCGGAGCGCCGATGGCGCCGGATCCTTCGCGCGCACGAAGGCAAAACCCTGCTGCGTGCGGCGGCGCAGGTAGTGCTTCATGTGGACGGTTTCGCCGGCGCGCAGCAGGGTACGGTCGAACACGGTGGCGACGATGCGGCTGTCCTCGTCGCGGCTGCCCGTGGGCAGGTTGAAACGCCATGCCTCGATGCCCTGCTGCCAGTCGGACAGGGTGAACGTGAAGTCGTCGCCGCGCGCGGCCGTCACGACGTAGATGTCGCCTTCCTTGCAGCGCGCACGCGGGAGCGCCTGGCGGATGCGCGCGATGCCGGCGGCGTCGCTCGTGCCGCTCCACAGCAGCCGCGCGCCGCAGTCGCGCACTTCCACGCGGGCGCCCGCGACGGGCTGGCCCTTGTCGAGCGACGTCACCCACACGAGCGACGATTGCGCGCCGAGCTTGAAGTGCGCGGCGAGATTCGTGACGAGGGCCGCGCTGCGCACGTAGGCCGTGCGGCCCTTCGGATTCAGCGCGGCGCCCAGGCGCGGGCTTTCCAGTTCGACGGCGTAGAAGCCGGGCTGGCGCAGCGGGATGCCGATCACTTCGAACGCGCGCCGGCCGAGCGGTTTCGGGAGCGTGAAGCGCTGCAGCGCGTCCGGCCTGGCGCCCTTGAAGATCGACACCTTCAGTTGATCGCCTTCCGGCTGGCTGGGATTCAGCCCGCCATGCGGCCCCGCGACCTTGCGCAGCCACGTGAGCACGTCGGCGGTGCGGCTGGCGTCGAGGCGCATGGCGACGCCGTTCGTGTGCACGCGGCCTGCCAGGCGCGCCTCGACGTTGCGCACGGTGACGGGCAGCAGGCGGTCGCCGTTCGCCTCGATGATGCCGAACGGCGCCGCGAACTTGACGAGCGGCGGCTGCTCGCCCGTGCGCACGGCGAGCGGAAAGCGGCCCGCGTTGACGAGGGACCGGCTCGCATCGTCGCGCAGGTCGGCCGGCAGGTGCAGCGTGAATCTTGCCTGTTCCGGGAACGGCCCCGGCACACTGGCCTGGTCCACGAACTCCGGCGTCCGCCCGCCTTCCTTGTCGATGCGCGCCGGCCAGCGCTTGCCGCCGGGCCCTTCCAGGTAGACCCTGGCCGCGTCGGCCGCGCGCACGGGCGCGCTGAAGTCCACGCGCATCGGCTGGAACGGAATGCACTGGGACCGCGCGTTGACTTTCTCGCAGTTGAAGCGGGCCGTGAAATCGGCGCGCGTCTTGAACGAGAGCGTCTGGTCCTCGGCCGTCGCGATGCCGTTCGGCGCAGCCACGCCGGCGCCCCAGACGAGCGCCACGTCCGCGTTCGACGGCAACGTGCGGCGGCATTGCAGCACGACGATGCGGGCCAGGCGGCCGGCCTTGTCGTCGGCGCGCAGCTGCGCGTCCGGGTATGGTCCGATGTCTTCCTTGCCGCGGTCCTCTGCGACGATTTGCCGGACGAACCAGCGGGACGTAGCCAGCACCTGTGCGCGCTGCTCGCCCTGCACCAGGGTCACGCCGATCTTGTCGCTGGCGCCGTCCGCGCGGCACCACGCCTGTTTCAGGATGCTGTCGGCCGACGCGGGCGCGGACAGCGCGAGCACGAAGGCCTGTTTCTCGTCGATGCCGGACGCCCCTTCGCGCGGCAGCGTTTCCAGCACGGCCGGGCCGCCCGTGGCAACCGTGAATGCCTGTGGCCCCGCCAGCGGCTGGCCGGCCAGGTCGCGCACGTTGGGTTTCAGCGTGAAACGGCAGCTCGTGGCACCCGGCAGGTCGCGTTCGAAGTCATAGCTCCACGTCTGCGCATCGACCCAGCGGCCGCTGCCCGGCACGGCGCACGCGACGTCGAACGGCGTCTCGGCGCGCAAATCGCCGAACGCGACCATCGGCTGCGAAAAACGTGCCACGGCCTGGCGCACGCGCCGCACCTGCCCTTCGGGCGAAAAACCGGAGACAGCGGTCTGCGCCCACGCGCCGGACCAGCAGCACAACAAGACGAAGCACAGCAGGCGGCGCAGGACGGCCATGGTTTCTCCCGGGAGATGGCGGACGGACGACGGCTGAGTGTTGCAAACTCGGCTTGCAGTGTCAACAACGTTTAACAATTGCAACACATCGTGAGCGTCATGCAAACGTGCATGATTGGATATAGAATGCGGATCTTATATTTCCTGTACGCATATAAGACCATGAGTCTTCCCCTGATCCTGAACCTGGCCATCGCCCTGGCCGCGTGCGGCCTGCTGTACGTCATGCAGCAACGCCACCTGTCTTTCACGAAACGCGTGTTCACGGGCCTCGGCCTGGGCATCGTCCTCGGCGCGGCGTTCCAGGCGTTCTACGGCAACGGTTCACCAGTCATTGCACAGACGAATGCGTACCTCGACATCGTCGGCACGGGCTATGTAAAGCTGCTGCAGATGATTATCATGCCGCTGATCATGGTCTCCATCATCCAGGCCATCCTCAAGCTGCGCGATGCCTCGTCGCTCGGCAAGATCAGTGCGCTGACGCTCGGCACGCTGATGGTCACGACGGCCATCGCCGCCTCGATCGGCATCCTGATGGCCAAGCTGTACGGCCTGTCCGCCGTCGGCCTGACGTCGAGCGCGGCCGAAGTCGCGCGCGGCCACTATTTAGAAGGCAAGCTGGCGACGGCGCAGGATGTGTCGCTGCCGACCATGATCCTGTCGTTCATTCCCGAGAATCCCTTCCTCGACATGACGGGCGCGCGCAAGACGTCGACCATTGCCGTCGTGCTGTTCTCGATCTTCATCGGTGTGTCCGCCACGGGCATTGCCGCCAAGAAGCCGGACGTATTCGAAAAGTTCAGCGAGTTCGTCCACGTCGCCCACGTGATCGTGATGCGCATGGTGACGCTCGTGCTGCGCCTGACCCCGTTCGGCGTGTTCGCCCTGATCACGCAGGTGCTGGCGAGCTCCAGCGTGCAAGACATCCTGAAGCTGATCGGCTTCGTGGCGGCATCGTACAGCGCGCTGATCCTGATGTTCGGGGTGCACCTGCTGATCATCGCGGCCGTGGGCCTGAACCCGGGCCGCTACGTAAAGAAGATCTTCCCCGTGCTCGCCTTCGCGTTCACGTCGCGCACGTCGGCCGGTTCGATCCCGATGAGCGTGCAGACGCAGACCGCGCGCCTCGGCACGCCGGAGGGCATCGCCAACTTCGCCGCGTCGTTCGGCTCGATGATGGGCCAGAACGGCTGCGCCGGCATCTATCCGGCGATGCTCGCGGTCATGATCGCGCCCACCGTCGGCATCGATCCGTTCACGAGCAGCTTCCTGTTGCCCCTGGTCGGCATCGTCACCATCGGTTCCGTCGGCGTGGCCGGCGTGGGCGGCGGCGCCACGTTCGCCGCCCTGATCGTGCTGTCGGCGCTGAACCTGCCCGTCGCGCTGGCGGGCCTGCTGATTTCCATCGAGCCGCTGATCGACATGGGCCGCACCGCCCTCAACGTCAGCGGGTCCATCACGGCCGGCACGTTCGCCAGCCGCGTGCTCGGCCAGACCGACATGACCGTGTTCGACAGCGACGCCGAAGTCAACCTCGACAGCGAGGAGCAAGTGGCGTAAAGGTGGTGCAAACCTTTCTCCTGTCCACGTAAGAGCCCGCCTACACGTCGTTTTGGCACACGTTTTCGTCCGGAATCGTGCGCGGAAATCCCGCCGAATCCGTCTATGATCGCGTCATGTCAAAATCACAAACGGTCGGATGATGGATCAAAAGTGGCCACAGGAAATCTGGCTCGTCAGGCACGGGCAAAGCGCCGGTAATGTCGCGCGCGATGCCGCCGAAGCGGCGGCGGGCCTGCTCATCGACATCGCCGAGCGCGACGTCGACGTGCCCCTGTCCGAGCTGGGCGTGCGCCAGTCGCAGGCCCTGTCGGGCTGGTTCGCCGCGCTGCCGCCCGGCAGCCAGCCGAACGTCGTGCTGCATTCGCCGTACGTGCGCGCCGCCGAGACCGCCAATATCCTGATGCAGCGCCTGAACCGCGACGAGTTGCTGGCCGTCCACGCCGACGAGCGGCTGCGCGAAAAGGAGTTCGGCATCCTCGACCGCCTGACGGTGCGCGGTATTGCCGAGAAATATCCCGAGCTGCATGAGCAACGCCACCACGTCGGCAAGTTCTATTTCCGCCCGCCGGGCGGCGAGAGCTGGTGCGACGTCATCCTGCGCCTGCGCAGCGTCCTCGACACCATCACGCGCGAGTACCCGCGCGAGCGCGTGCTGATCGTCGCGCACCAGGTCATCGTCAATTGCTTCCGCTACCTGATCGAGCGGATGGACGAGGCGACGATCCTCGAGCAGGACCGCGCCGGCGATGTGCCGAACTGCTCCGTCACGTCCTACGCGTTCGATCCCACGCTGGGCAAGCGCGGCAAGCTGGCCGTCCGCCTGGTCAATTTCGTCGCCCCGCTCGAAGCCACCGGCACGCCGGTCACGGTCGCCAAAGACCAGCCCACCGCCGCCAAGGCCTGAGGTCCTTTCATGACGCTGCACACCCATGCCCGCCCGCGCGACGTCGATACGAGCCTGCTGCGCAGCTGGCCGCTGCCCGTGCCCTCGAACGACGCCGACAAGGAAGACCGCGGCCACGTGCTCGTCCTCGGCGGCTCGCGCGAGATGCCGGGCCCCGTGATCCTGGCCGCGACGGCAGCCCTGCGCGCCGGCGCCGGCAAGCTGACCATCGCCACCGGCCGCAGCGTGGCCCAATTGGTAGCGCTCGCTATTCCGGAATCGCGCGTGCTGGGGCTGGCGGAAAACGATGCCGGCGGCTTCACGGTCGAAGCCGTGGCCGCGCTCGATCCGCTTGCGGACAAGATCAGCGCCATCCTCATCGGCCCCGGCATGCGGGACGAGGTCGCGACGGCCCGCCTCGTGCACGCGCTGCTGCCGCGTCTCGACGGCACCGACACGAACGTGTTGCTCGACGCCGAGGCGATGGGCGCGGTGTTGCATCCGCCCGTGGGCAACCCACCCTTCCGCTTCAACGTGCCGGTCCTGTTGACGCCGCATGCGGGCGAGATGGCCCACCTGACCGACATCGCGAAAGACGAGATCGGCGCGGCACCGGACCGCCATGCCATCGAAGCGGCCCAACACTGGAACGCCGTCGTCGCGCTGAAGGGCGCGCGCACCGTGATCGCGGCGCCGGGCGGCGAACGATGGCAGCACGAAGGCGGCAACGTCGGGCTCGCCACGTCCGGTTCGGGCGACGTGCTGGCCGGCATCATCGCGGGGCTCGCGGCGCGCGGCGCCACGCTCGCGCAGGCCGCCGCCTGGGGCGTCGCGCTGCACGCGCGCGCGGGCGAGCGCCTCGCCGAACGCTTCGGCAGACTGGGTTACCTGGCGCGGGAATTGTGCGACGTCATTCCCGCCCTGCTCGAACAGGCCGCCGGCGACAGCGCCGATGCGGCGTCACGACCATCCGGCAGCTTCGCCGGGGGACAAAGGGTTGAACGATGACGGTTCGGCTCTTATCCAATCCGCATGTGTCGAAGTTGCAGGCGGCACGGCGGAACAAGGGAGACTCCGGTTTCCCAAAGCAGAAGGCGTGCAATCCGACGAACCGGCCGGCACGCTGCCGGTCAAATGCTGACAGTCGGATTCGTACGCCACCGGGGCCGCGTATTGCGTCGGTTCCCTGATGGTTCACGCTTGGACCGCATGGTCCATCGGGAACCCAAGCCCCGCCTCACTTCCAGTGCTCACCGGGAGACGGCGGTAAACGATAGACGTGAACGAGGAGTAAAACAAATGAAAGCTCTTAACAACGCATCGAAAATTCTGTTTGCTGCAGCCCTGATGGCCAGCCTGGCCGCTTGCAAGAAGAATGACACCACCAGCACGACCGGTACCGGCGACACGTCGGCCACCGCGCCGAGCAGCAGCTCCGGCACCAGCGGCACGACCGGTGCCACCGGCACGGGCACGACGGGTGACACCACCGGCACCGGCACCGGAGCGACCGGCACGATGGGCGGCGCAACCGGCGCGACCGGCACCACCGGCGACACCGGCACGGGCGCAACGGGCACCGGCACCACCGGCACGGGCGCAACCGGCACCACCGGTACCGGCGCAACGGGCACGACCGGCGGCACCGGCTCGTCGGGCACGTCGGGCACGTCGGGCACGACCGGCAGCGACACGTCGGGCACCGGCACCTCGGGGACCGGCACCTCGGGCCGCTGATCGCCGTGGCGCACCGGCCAAGGGTCGGGAACGGCCCTTGGCACCGGCATGCACTGGGCGCGGCGGATGCGGCCCTAGTGCATGCCGTGACACGATGAAAAAAAAAGACCTGCGGGGCAGGTCTTCTTGGGCCTGCGCTTGCAGGCCCTTCTCATTGCATGCCGGCCGCAGCCGGCACCACACCGTTACGCCGTCGCCGGGCGGCCGCGGCCGGTAGCGAAGCGGCCGGCCTTCACGATCAGGCGGAAGACCAGGCGCACGAGCACCAGCGTGAAGATCGCTTCGACGAAGGTCATCACGAACGCCGGCAGCGCCGTGAAGCGGGCCGCGCGGCGGTGGAACTTGGCCACCATGCGGTCGCGGGCGATCTCGATGCTGTCGTAGAAGGTCGGGACGACCAGCAGGGTCAGCACGGTCGACGTGACCGTGCCGCCGATGATCGCGATGGCCAGCGGCTGGTAGAACTCGCCCGAGTCGCCCAGGGCCAGCGCCACCGGCAGCATGCCGGCGATCAGCGCGAACGTCGTCATCAGGATCGGACGCAGGCGGGCGCGGCCGGCGGCCATCAGCGCGTCTTCGCGGTCCATGCCTTCCGCTTCCCGGGTACGGGCGGCGTCCAGCAGCAGGATCGCGTTCTTCGCCACGAGACCCATCAGCATGATGATGCCGATGAAGCTCATCAGGTTCAGCGTGCCGTTCGTGAGCAGCAGCGCGACGACGACGCCGATCAGCGACAGCGGCAGCGACAGCATCACGGCGAGCGGCGCCGTGAACGAGCCGAACTGCATCACCAGGATCAGGTACATGAGGCCGATACCCGAGACCAGCGCGATCGTCATCTGCGTGAACACCTCCTGCTGATCCTTGCTCTGGCCACCCAACGACAGGCCATAGCCCGGCGGGAAGTCCATCGATTTCGCCAGCTTGAGGGCGTCGTCCATGACTTCGCCATTCGAGCGGCCCTGGGCATTGGCCGACACGCGCACGACGCGCTTGCCGTCCTTGTGCTCGATCGCGGACGGACCCTTGCCCATCGTGATCTTGGCGATCTGGTCCAACGGCACCATCATGTTGCTGCCGGTGACGGCGATCGGCAGGCGCTCGATGTTCTCCAGGCCCACGCGGTCTTCCGGCGCCAGGCGCACGGCCACGTCGCGGGTCTCGCCCGTCGGGTCGACCCAGTCGCCGACCTCGATGCCGGCGAACGCGACGCGCAGCGCGGTGGCGGCGTCGCCGACCGAGATGCCCATCATGTTCGACAGGCCGCGGTCCAGCTCGATCTGCAGCTCGTCCTTCGGATCCTGCTGGGACAGCGTGACGTCCACGGCGCCCGGCACCTGGCGCAGCTTGTCCATGTACGCGTTGGTCAGGTCCATCAGCTTGCGCGAATCCGAGCCGGTGAATTCGATCTGCACGGGCTTGCCGTTGCCGTTCAGGTCGTCCGTGACCGTGTACTCGGCACCGACGAGGCGCGCGATCTTGTCGCGCAACTCGACGGCGATCTCGGAGGCGCTGCGCTTGCGTTCGCCGCGCTTGCCGATGTCGACGTAGATGCGGCCGCCGCCCGAGTTGATCGAGGCGTTCGTGTCCTTCGTCTCCGGCATCGTGCGCGCCAGCGTGGCCGCTTCTTCCATCTTCATGCGGGCATAGCCCACCGACGACGACGCCGGCGTACGCACTTCGATCAGCAGCTGGCCGCTGTCCTGCTTCGGCAGGAACGACGTGCCGCCGAACTTGCCCTGCAGGCCCAGCGCCGCGACGAGGCTGGCGACGGCGATGATGGCCATCCAGCGGCGGTGGTGCAGCGCCCAGGCGATCACATGGCCGTAGCGGTTGGCCTGGTGATCGAACCACGTGTTGAAGCGCGCGAGATATTTCTCGATGCCCTTCTTGGGCGCATGGTGGTGGCCCGGCGGGTCGCCCCAGTAGGCGGACAGCATCGGGTCGAGCGTGAACGAAATGAACAGCGACACGATCACGGAGCAGGCGACCGTGAGTGCGAACGGACGGAACCATTCGCCCGAGATGCCCGGCATGAAGGCGACGGGGATGAACACGGCCATGATCGAGAACGTCGTGGACGCGACGGCCATGCCGATCTCCGCGGTACCCTCGAGGGCGGCCGTGCGGCGGTCGGAACCGTTTTCCATGTGGCGGACGATGTTTTCCCGCACGACGATCGCATCGTCGATCAGCACGCCGATCGCGAGCGACAGGCCCAGCAGCGTCATGAAGTTCAGGGTGAAGCCGCACAGCCACACGGCGATGAACGCGGCCAGCACGGACGTCGGCAGCGACAGTGCGGTGATCAGCGTGGAACGCCACGAGTTCAGGAAAGCGTACACGACGAAGATCGTCAGCACGGCGCCGAACACGAGCGATTCGATGACGTTGTTCAGGCTGTCCTGCGCGTCTTCGCCGCCGTCGTACGAAATGTCCAGCTTGGTGCCAGCCGGCAATTCCTTGCGGATCTGCTCGATTTCCGCGCGCACCTTCTTGGCGATGCCGACGGTCGATCCTTCGCGCGACCGCACGATCTGGATACCGACGTTGGGCTTGCCGCTGCGCATCGACACGCTGTCGATGTCGGCGAAGCCGTCCTTGATGTCGGCCACCTGGTTCAGGCGCACGACGGTGTCGCCGTTGCGCTTGACGACCACCTGCGAGAAATCTTCCGGACGCTCGATGCGGCCGACGAGGCGGATGCCCTTCTCGTCCAGTTCGCTACGCACCTTGCCGACCGGCGCGTTCGTGTTCTGGCGCGACAGCGCATTCGTGACGTCGCTGACGGAAACATTGTATTCGCGCAGCTTTTCCGAATGGAGCAGCACGGACAGCTCACGGCGCAGCGAACCGTTCACCTGCACGTTGGCCACGCCGTCGATCGCACGGAAGCGGTCGGCCAGCTGGTCTTCGGCCAGGCGCGAGATCTCGGCATGGCTCTGCGTGCTCGACGACAGCGCCAGGTTCATGATCGGCTGGGCGGACGGGTCGACGCGGCGCAGCACCGGTTCGCGCATCTCGATCGGCAGCTTGTAGCGGACGGACGCGATGGCGTTGCGGACGTCGTCCGACGCCTCGATCAGGTTGCGCTTGAAGTCGAAACGCAGCACGATCGTCGCGCTGCCCTCGTTGGCGTACGCGTTCACCTCGGTCACGCCGGTGATGGCGAGCATCTGCTTCTCGAGGCGTTCGATGAGTTCGCGTTCGGACGTTTCCGGCGACGCGCCCGGATACGGGATCGTCACGACGATGATCGGAATCTCGACGTCCGGGTTCTGGTTCACGCGCAAGTGATTGAGCGCGAGCAGGCCCATGCACATCATGCCGATGATCAGCACGAGTGTCGCGATGGGCTTCTTGACACTGAAATTGGACAGGAACATGGTGGTTAATCCCGCTTATTTACCCTGGGGTGCGCTGTTGGTGGCGCTGTTGGCGGTACCTGCGGCGCTGGCGACGCGCGCAGCGGCCGCCATCTCCACCTTCTGCCCATCCTTCAGGGTCGAGCCCGGGTGACGCAGCACGGTGTCGCCGGACGCCAGGCCATTCTTGATTTCGAAATTGCCGGTGCGCGGATCGCGCGAACCCACCGTCAGGTCGATCTTCGCCAGCTGGCCGCCCTTCACTTTCCAGGCATACGTCTTGTCGCCGGCCTTGACCATCGCGGATTCCGGCAAGGTGATCGCGTCGGACAGGACGGCGTCGATGCGGCCCTCGGCATACAGGCCGGCCACGCGCGGACGGGCCTCGTTCGTGAAGCCGACGAGCACCTCGACCTGGCGCGTGATGTCGTTCGCGGACGGGTCGATGCGCTTGACGATGCCGGTGAACTTTTGCTCGCCGTAACCGTTGACGCGGAAGAAGACCGGCTGGCCGACCTTGACGGCGGCGATCTTGTCGGCCGACACGCGGCCTTCGAAGCGCATGCTCGTCGGATCGATTACCTTCAGCAATTCCTTGCCGATGGCGGCCGTGTCGCCGGGGGAGACTTTACGGTCGGAGACGATACCGTCGAACGGCGCGCGCACGACGGTGCGGGTCACCTGCTGCTGGGCGGCCACGAGGCGTGCCTTCGCGGCGGACAGCTCGCTCTGGGCACTGTTGCGGCGCACTTCGGCGTCGTCCAGCGCCTGGGCGGACGTCATGCCGGACGCGCGCAGCGTCTTCAGGCGCTCGAGGGCGCGGTTCGACTGCTCCAGGGCCTGGGAGGCGGCGCGCTGGGCTTCCTGGGCGGACATCAGGCTGTCGCGGATCGACGTCTCGTCCAGCTTGACGAGCACGTCGCCTTTCTTGACCGGGTCGCCGTTCTCTTTCAGGACCTGCAGCACGATGGCGGAGACTTCCGCGCGCAGGTCGGCCTTGCGTTCCGGCTGGACCGAGCCCGTGATCACCGGACCGTTCGCGAGCGCACTGCTCTGCACGGTCAGGACATCCTCGGGAGCGACGAGCAGCTGGACGGCCTTGCCATCCTTCTGCTTCGCATCCGCCTGCGCGTTAGCGGCGTCGGGCTTTGCAGGGTCCTTGTCATGTTTGCCGCACGCACTGAGTGCGGAAGCAATAGCAAGGAAGATTATAGTTTTGCGCAGCATTTCTTGGTTCCCCCGAGGATGGACTCGTTACCTGTAAAAATAAGAATATAAAAGGCCAGCGCGCAGTATCGAATAGGCGGTCTTGACCGTCAATTGACGTTTCGGCAAAGCGCGGTTTTGGTGGGATGAACTGCAGATAGGCGGGATGAAATGCGTTTGGCCGAGGTTGAAATGCGCGACAAAACGGACAGGCGGCGGACAGGCGGCGGACAGGGCGGACGTCCGCCGCCTGGTGGCTGCTTACTGGACGAGCAGGCGATACACCAGGTTCCCCATCAGAATCCCGGTCACGATCCCCCCGCCGATCTCGACGAGCGTATGCCCCATCCGCTCGCGCAAGGTCGTGTGGCCGGCTTGTCCCGCGGCCAGGCGGTTGATGGCGGCGGCCTGGCGGCCGACGTGCTGGCGCAGGCTGTTGGCGTCGATCATCACGATGAAGCACAGCGTGACGGCCACGCCGAACGCCGGATGGCCGATGCCCTCGCGCAGGGCGATCAGGGTTGCCATGCTGGTGACGGTGGCGCTGTGGTTGCTGGGAAAGCCGCCATTGCCGACCAGGTTGAACGCCCAGCGCCCCTGGCGCGCACTGTTGATGAGGAATTTGATCGGGCCGACCACGAGCCAGGTCAGCACCGGGGTGACCAGATAAGAGACATCCATGTGAAATCCATTCAAGGGGAAACGGGAGGCATGACGCCGGGCGGCATTATGGCAGATGCGATGTCACGTGAGCAATTCACGCTGTGGCGATCGATGCGCCCGCCAAAGCGGGAAACGGGTTAATATGCGCGGTGTGGTCATTCAGACAATGCGTAGATAAGAACTGGAGAGGTACATGCAACATTTCAGGTTGTCGTTCGTCGTCACCGCCGTCCTGCTGGCGCTGGCCGGCTGGTGGGGCTTTTCCCACGGTGGCAGCGCCGGCCTCCTGCAAGCGCTGTGGATCGCCGCCGTGCTGGGCGTGCTCGAGATCTCGCTGTCGTTCGACAACGCGGTCGTCAACGCGTCCGTGCTGCGCAACTGGAACGCATTCTGGCAAAAACTGTTCCTCACGGTCGGCATCGTCGTCGCCGTGTTCGGCATGCGCCTGCTGTTCCCCCTCCTCATCGTGTCGGTGGCGACGGGCCTGGGCCTGATCGACGTCTGGCACATGGCCGTCAACAATCCGGACGAGTACGCCCGCAACCTGACGTCGCGCCATGCCGAAGTGGCCGCGTTCGGCGGTGCATTCCTGTTGCTGGTCTTCCTCAACTTCCTGTTCGACGAGGAAAAGGAACTCCATTGGCTGGGCTGGATCGAAGAAAAGATCGGCAAGTACGGCTCGGAAGGCTTCGCCATCCTGCTCACCCTGCTCGCCGTGTTCGGCTGCATGAGCCTCGTGCCGCAGGAGCGCAAGCTGTCCACGCTCATCGCGGGCGTCGTCGGCGTGCTCGTGTACGTGGGCGTGAACTGGTTCTCCGGACTGCTGGAGGAAGAAGAATCCGACCCGGCCGTCGGCAAGCTGATCTCGCAGGGCAGTATCGGCGGCTTTTTATACCTGGAAGTGCTGGACGCGTCGTTCAGCTTCGACGGCGTGATCGGCGCGTTTGCCATCACGAACGACGTCGTCGTGATCATGCTCGGCCTCGCCATCGGCGCCATGTTCGTGCGGTCGCTGACCGTGTTCCTCGTGCACAAGGGCACGCTGGAAGAATTCGTCTTCCTCGAGCACGGCGCGCACTACGCGATCGGCATCCTGGCCCTGATCATGTTCGCCAGCGTCGAGTACGAGATTCCCGAATGGTTCACCGGCCTGTCCGGCGTGGCCTTCATCCTGGTATCGCTGTGGTCGTCGATCCGCTACAAGAAGCGCGAGCAACTCGAGTCGGCGACCTGAAAACCCGTAGACATCAATAGAAAGGAAGCAAGATGGCGATCAGTTTGCAAAAAGGCGGCAACGTCAACCTGTCCAAGGAAGATCCGAACCTGAAAAAGGTCATCATCGGCCTCGGCTGGGATCCCCGCGCGACCGACGGCGCCACCTTCGACCTCGACGGCAGCGCCTTCCTGCTGCGCGGCGACGGCAAGGTGCGCGGCGATGCCGACTTCATCTTCTATAACAACCTGCAGTCCAGCGACGGCTCCGTCAAGCACACGGGCGACAACCGCACGGGCCAGGGCGAAGGCGACGACGAACGCCTCATGGTCGACCTCACGCGCGTGCCGCCCGAGGTGGAAAAGATCGCGTTCGCCGTCACCATCCATGAAGCGGACCAGCGCCGCCAGAGCTTCGGCCAGGTCGCCCGCGCCTTCATCCGCTGCCTGAACGCGGACGGCGAGCGCGAGATCGCCCGCTACGACCTGTCGGAAGACAGCTCGACGGAGACGGCGATGATCTTCGGCGAGCTGTACCGCTATGGCAGCGAGTGGAAATTCCGCGCCGTGGGCCAGGGCTATAACGGCGGCCTCGGCCCCCTCGCCCGTTCGTTCGGGGTGCAGGTCTAAGATTAGCCTAATTGACAATCCGGGCGCCCATGTCAGAATGGGCGCGCTTCGTCACGCCCCGTTACCTTACCTTACTCCGACCATGCCCAAGACCCTGCCGCGCCGCGCCATCGCCATCCTCGCCTCCGTCGTCATCGCCGCCGTGGCGCTGTTCGCCCTGTACACGTGGATCGTGCTGAACTGGTCGTACTCGGAAGGCGAACGGGCTGGCTACCTGCAGAAACTGTCGCGCAAGGGCTGGCTGTGCAAGACCTGGGAAGGCGAGATCCTGCTGTCCAGCATGCCGGGCGCCATTCCCGAGCGCTTCAACTTCACCGTGCGCGACGAGAACGTCGTGCGCCAGCTGCAGGCGGCCATGGGGCAGCGCGTGCAGCTGACCTATTCGCAGCACGTCGGCGTTCCGAGCACCTGCTTCGGCGAGACCGGGTACTTCGTCGACAAGGCCGTCGTCGGCGGGTCGAATCCGGTGGCCCCCAGCAATATGTGATGCGTTGTTGCGTCCATTTTGTTAAAGAAATGTTATACGCAAACATTTCTGTTGCGGGCCACAAGTCCCTGCCCTACACTCTCCTGAGAAAGCAATACGACAGGAGACGACATGCAACAAAACCCCATCCGTAAAATCGTCATCGTGGGGGGCGGCACGGCCGGCTGGATGGCCGCGGCACCGCTGGCCCAGCGCATGGGCCAGCGCTGCGAGATCGTGCTGGTGGAATCGCCGGACATCGGCACGATCGGGGTGGGCGAAGCGACCTTGCCGACGATCCGCTTCTATAACGCGGCCCTGCAGCTCGACCACGCGGACTTCATCAAGAAGACCCAGGCCAGCTTCAAGCTCGGCATCGAATTCAAGGACTGGGGCCACGTCGGCAACCGCTTCTTCCACGGCTTCGGCGACTTCGGTCCGCCCATCAACGGCATCCAGCCGCACCACTACTGGCTGCGCCTCGCGCGCACCTTCGATCACATGCCGGCCCTGGAAAACTGGTCGATGGCATCGGTCATGGCGCGCGAGAACAAGTTCACGATGCCGAACGACGCGCAGCCGGGCGCCACGGACGCCTATTCGTTCGGCTACCATTTCGACGCCGGCCTGTACGCCGCCTTCCTGCGCGATTACGCGATGGCGCGCGGCGCCAAGCGCGTCGAAGGGACGATCACCAGCGTCGACCAGCATCCGGAAACGGGCTTCGTCACGGCCGTGCGCCTGGCGGATGGCCGCACGCTCGACGGCGACCTGTTCATCGACTGCTCGGGCTTCCGCGGCCTGCTGATCGAAGGGGCAATGAAGGCCGGCTACGACGACTGGAGCGAGCACCTGCCGTGCAACAGCGCCCTCGCCGTCCCGTGCGCGCGCGTCGAACCCCTGACGCCGTACACCCGTTCGACGGCCAAGGGCGCGGGCTGGCTGTGGCGCATCCCGCTGCAGCACCGCACCGGCAACGGCCACGTGTACAGCAACGCGTTCACGACCGACGAGAAAGCGCGCCAGGACCTGCTCGACGGCCTCGACGGGGCCGCGCTGGACGAGCCGCGCCAGCTGCGCTTCGTCACCGGCAAGCGCAAGAAATCGTGGGTCAAGAACGTCGTGGCGATGGGGCTGTCGGCCGGCTTCGTCGAACCGCTGGAATCGACCAGCATCAGCCTGATCGAAACGGCGATCGGCACCCTGATCGAACAGTTCCCGGACCGCGATTTCCGTCCCGAGCTGGCGGACGAATTCAACCGGATCATCGGCAGCCGCTACGAGTCGATCCGCGACTTCATCGTCATGCACTACAAGCTGACGAAGCGCGACGACACGGAATTCTGGCGCTATTGCGCGAACATGACGATCCCCGATTCGCTCGCGCACCAGATCGAACTGTTCCGCGAGACGGGCCGCGTCGCGATCCTCGACCGCGACAGTTTTCTCCTCCCCTCGTTCGTCGCGATGCTGGTCGGCCTCGGTGTCGAGCCGAAGCGCTACGATCCGTTCGTGGACGATGTCGACATGCGCCAGCTGCACGGGCACTTCGCGGGACTGCGCGACCTGATCGTGCAGACGGTGGCGAAGATGCCGGGGCACGGGGCGTATCTGGAGAAGAACGCGAAAGCATAAGCTGGTAGGGTGGGCACCACGTGCCCACGCGACGTACGCGGTTAGTTGGCGTTACGCGTGGGCGGAGGCCGCCCACCCTACGAAGCTCGGCAGCCGGCGATCACTCGTGATCGCGGTCGGCCCGCTGCTTGGCCACCGCATCCGCGAGCCGCAGCGCCGCCTGCACTTTCGAGGGCTGCTGCGAGAACCGCCCCAGCACCTCGCGCGCGAGGTCTTCCGATTCGGCGCGCTGCTTGGCTTCGGCCTGGCGCGCCTCGATCTGTTCGCGCAGCGCGGCCAGTTCCGCCACCTGATCTTCCTGGCGCACGGATTCCAGCTCCACGAGGCGCTTCTTCGCCTCCGCCATTTCCTGCGTGGCAAGCGCCGTCTTGCGCTGCATTTCCGCCGCCAGCTGGGCGTTCGCGAGCAGCGCGCGCTGGGCGTCGCGCTTGTCGATCGCGGCCTGCGCCGCCGCCTGCTCGGCCGCCTCGCGCATCTTCGCCAGCTGCGCGCGCTCCGCTTCGGCGGCGGCGCGGGCTTCCGCCGCGGTCACCGCGGCGCGCTCGGACGCCATGCGGGCGGCGGCCGCTTCGTTGGCGCGCACGTCGGCGGCTGTCTGCTGCTGTTGCGACGACAGCTTTTGTTCCAGCAGCAGCAAGGCGTCGTGCGCGGCATCGGCGGCGGCGCGTTCGGCCGCCAGCAATTCTTCCGTCAACGCCTGCTGGCGGCGTTCATGGGCGGCGCGGTCGGCCTGCGCCTGCGCCAGTTCGGCCGCGCGGGCGGCCTGCTCGCGCTGGGCGTCGGCGATCGCCTGCTCGTGGTCGGCCTGGCGCGCCGCCTGTTCCGTGATCGCGCGCTGGGCCTCGATTGCAGCCTGGCGCTCGGCGGCGGCGCGCTGCTCGTGCCCGGCCTGCGCGGCCAGCAGCGCCGCGTGTTCCTGTTCGGCGGCCACGCGGCGCGCGTCGAATTCGGCCTGCCGGGCCGCCAACGCGTCGCGCTGGGCCTGCAGCCGGGTGGCGTGCTCCCGTTCGGCCGCGGCGAAGCGCGCTTCCGTCTCGGCGCGCAGCGCGGCGATCTCGCGCTCCTGCGTTTCGAGCCGTTCGGCCAGTTGAATCGTTTGCTCCTGTTCCGCGGCGGCGCGGGCTTCGGCGGCGGCGGCCAGCGCGCGTTCCGCCTCGATGCGGGCCTGCTGGCGCGCCAGCGCCTCCTGCTCCGCCTGCACGCGCGCCTGTTCGGCCTGTGCCAGCGCCTGCGCCTGCGCGGCGCGTTCCTCCGCCAGCCGCGCCGCTTCGCGCTCGTGTTCGACCCGCTCCGCCTCGGCCGCGCGTTGCGCCTCGGCTGCCGCGTTCTGCGCGGCGCGTGCGGCGGCGGCCGCTTCAGTCAAGGCTGCGCGCTCCTCGGCCAGCTGGCGCTCGCGCTGCTGGGTGTCCAGATCGCGCTGCGCCGCCTCCTGCGCGACGCGGTCGGCTTCCATCCGCAGGCGCGCCTGTTCGGTGGCTGCGCGCTCGGCGTCCAGGCGGGCCTGGCTTTGCTGGGACTCTTCCTCTTCCGCGGCGGCGCGGGCCATGGCCACGTCGCGCAGCTTGCGGTCCGCTTCGATGCGGGCTTCCGTCGCGGCCAGGATGCGGGCTTCGGCTTCGCGCCGCGCGGCGGCGGCGTCGGCCGCCATCTGTTCCAGGCGTTCGCGGTGGATGGCCGCGTCGCGCAATTCCTTCTCCGTCTGCAGGCGCATGCGCAGCGATTGCGCGGCCGTCCGCTCCGATTCCACCTGGGCCAGCGCGATGGCTTCCCGTTCCTGTTCGATGTGCGCGAGGGCGCGGGCTTCCTCGATTGCGCGTGCCTCCGCGGACGCGCGCGCGAACGCGGACGCGAGCGCCACCTGGTCCGCGCGTTCGCGCTGCTGCGCCAGTTCCAGTGCCTCGGCTTCGGCCTGCGCCAGTTTCTCCGCGGTCTGGCGCGCGGCCCGCTCGGCCCGTTCGCGTTCGCGCGCGAGGATCGCCACACGGGCGTCGGCGCTGGCGCTGTGGTGCACTTCCTCGCGCGCCGCATGCACGGCCGCCACGCGTTCGGCCGCCTGCAGGCGCGCCTGTTCGGCGTGGATCGCGAGATCGTCGGCGTCACGCTGGGCGCGGGCGGCGATCTCGGTATCGATGCGCGCCTGTTCCGCCGCGCGCTTGCGGGCATCGTCCTCGGCGCGGGTGCGGGCTTCGGCCGCGATGCGGATCTGCGTGTCCGATTCGACGCGGGCGCGCAGTCCCGCCGTCTCCTGGCGGATCGCTTCCAGGCGCTCGGCGGCGGCCTTGGCGGCGGCACGCAGGGTTTCGATACGGTCGCGGTTCGCCTCGATCGCCTCTTCCGACGCCTGCGCGTTCGCGAGGGCAGCGGCCGCCGCTTCGGCGTCGATTGCGGCGCGCTCCTCGGCCAGGCTGCGCGCACGCGCTTCCGCGTGGGCGCGGTTCTCCGCCGCCACCGCCGCCTTCGCTTCCGCCTCCACGCGCGCGATGCCTTCCTTGATCGCGCGCTGTTCCAGATGCTCGCGCTGCGGCTCGACCTGCGGCGCCGCGTGGTCTTGCGCGGCGGGCATCAGGTCGATCGTGAAGTCGGCGTCGTCTTTCTGTGCGGATGGATCGGTGCGGTCGGCGTCGGTCATGGATGGCTCGTCAAGTGGCTTTTGCGGACCCGGGCGAGTCCGCACTTAATTATGCGACACGGTTCTGTTTCGTGTCACGCCGAGCTGAATCGTAAACCTCTGTCAATTCCGGCGTTAGACCGGGAACAACGGCGGTTCATCCATCAGCGCCACCTGCTCGCGCAATTCGAGGATGCGGTCTTGCCAGTAACGCTGGGTATTAAACCAGGGAAATGCCGCGGGGAACGCCGGATCGTCCCAGCGCATCGCCAGCCACGCCGAATAATGGATGAGCCGCAGCGTGCGCAACGCCTCGACGAGGTACAGCTGGCGCGGATCGAATTCGCAGAAGTCTTCGTAGCCGGCCAGCACGTCGGCCAGTTGGCCCACCATCTCCTGGCGCTCGCCCGACAGCAGCATCCACAGGTCCTGCACGGCCGGGCCCATGCGGCTGTCGTCGAAGTCGACGAAGTGCGGACCGTCGCCCGTCCATAGCACGTTGCCCGCGTGGCAATCGCCGTGCAGGCGCAGCAGGGACAGTTGCCCGGCCCGGTCGTAGCAGCGCGCGACGCCGTCCAGGGCCTGGTCCAGCACGCTCGTATAAGCGGTCAGCAATTCGGGCGGGATGAAACCGTGGCCGATCAGCCAGGCGCGCGGCTCCCTGCCGAACGTGTCGAGGTCGAGCCGGGGCCGCTCCGCGAACGGCTTCACGGCGCCTACCGCGTGGATGCGGCCGATGAAGCGGCCGATCCATTCCAGCGTGGCCGGGTCGGACAGCTCCGGCGCGCGGCCGCCGCGGCTGGGGAAGACGGCGAAGCGGAAGCCGCCGTGCTCGTGCAGCGTGCGGCCGTCGAGGACGCGGGCCGGCACGACCGGGACTTCCTGGTCGGCCAGTTCCTGCACGAATGCGTGCTCTTCGAGGATGGCGGCATCGCTCCAGCGTCCGGGCCTGTAAAACTTCACGACGACGGGCTGGCCTTCTTCGCGGCCCACGCGGTACACCCGGTTTTCGTAGCTGTTCAGCGCGAGCAGGCGGCCGTCGCCGCGCAGGCCCACACTGTCGACGGCATCGAGCACCATCGCCGGATCGAGGCGCGAGAAGGGATGGCCGGAGGTGTTATCAGAGGGATTATCCATCCCGCCATTGTAAGGTTTTCGCCGGCCAGGAGGCGGAAGCGTTACACTGGCGCCTTCAACGCAAGGGAAACAGAAACAATGCAACTCGACCAACCCCTCTCCGAAAAAGAATTCGACGACCTCGACAACTTCCTCCTGTCCGATCGCTGCTCCGACGACGCGATGACGATGGACACGCTGCACGGCTACCTGACCGCCATCGCGATCGGTCCGGAAACCATCATGCCGGCCGAATGGCTGCCGCGCGTGTGGGGCGAGGAAGGCGCCGTGCCCAAGTGGAAAAACCCGAAGGAAGAGGAACGCATCGTCAACCTGATCATGCGCTTCATGAACGAGGTGCTCGTCACCTTCGAGGTCGCGCCGAAGGAATTCGAGCCGCTGTACGTCGAGCACCACATCAACGGCGAGACGCTGATCGACGCCGAGGCGTGGTGCTGGGGTTTCTGGGAAGGCATGGAACTGCGTCCCGGCTCGTGGGAAGAAATCTGGGACTCGGAAGCGGGGCCGCTGATGCGCCCGATCTACCTGCTGGGTGCCGACGAGATCGACGAAAGCGAGCTGAAGGAAGTCGAGGACCCGAAGAAGGCGCACAAGCTGGCGCTGGAGATCGAGGCCAACCTGCCGGGCATCCACCGCTTCTGGCTGCCCCGCCGCAAGGCCGCCGTCGAGACGGTGCGCCGCGACGAGCCCAAGGTCGGCCGCAACGACGACTGCCCGTGTGGCAGCGGCAAGAAATACAAAAAATGCTGCGGAGCCGATGACTAAAACCGGGGTCAGAGCCCGGTTCTAGGCAATTTCCCAAAATCGGGCTCTGACCCCGGTTCGCAATCAGGCCGCCTCGGCCAGGCGGCTTTCGAACAGCGCGGCCAGCAGGTCCGACTGGCTGACCACCCCCAGGAACACCGCCCGCTCGTCCACCACGGGAATGTGGTGCAACCCGCCGTTGCTCATCAGCGGCACGAGCGTGGCGATCGGTTCGTCCTTGCTGACGACCGCGACCTTCGTCGACATCAATTCCCCCACCGTCCCCGCCCGTTCCGGCCGCACGCCCAGCACGTGGGCGAACAGGCCGCGCAGGCGTTCGCCCAACGTCTGGTAATCGTCCAGGCCCGCATGGTGCAGGAAATCGCCCTGGCCGATGATGCCGGCCACGCGGTGCGACGCATCCAGCACCGGCAGCGCGTGCAGGTTGTGGTGGCGCAGCAGGCGCCACGCTTCGTCGAGCGGCATGGTCGGCGTGGCGGTCACGACGTCCTTCGACATGATCGCGCCGCAGTTCACCGTGCCGAAGCGGCGCGCGTAGGCGCGTTGCTCCGTCTGCAGCAGGATGTCTTCCAGGTCGTCGCGGCTGACGTCCAGCACCTGGCCGTAGCGGGCCAGCACGGCATCGAGGTCCTCGGCGGTAAAGCCCAGGCGCGCCATCGGGGCCGGATCGCGTGTCGCGTGCGCGGCCTGTTGCGCCGTGCGCAGCGCCGATTTCTGGTTGTGCGGATAACGCCGGCCCGTCAGGTTGTTGAAGACGAGCGCCGCGAGCACGATCAGCGTGGAGTTCAGGCACACGGGCAGGAACGCGAACTCGAAGCCGGCCGCGTGGATGGCCGGGCCGCCGAGGACGGCCGTCAGCGCGACCGCGCCGCTGGGCGGATGCAGGCAGCGCAGCAGGAACATCACGAAGATCGCGCAGGCACCCGCCAGCGGGGCCGCGAGGGCCGGGTTGGCGACGCTCTTGGCGCAAATGATGCCGATCAGCGCGGAAATCGTGTTCCCCCCGATCACCGACCACGGCTGGGCCAGCGGGCTGGCCGGCACGCAGAACAGCAGCACGGCCGATGCGCCCATCGGCGCGACGAGGGCCAGCGGCCCGATGCCCGAGCCCCTGGTCAGCATGTCGCTGAGGATCGCCGTCACGAACAGCCCCACGAGGGCCCCTGCCACCGCGCGCATGCGTTCCCCGCGCGGCACTGTATTCGGTTGCGGTACGAACGAGCGCAACCATTCCAAACTGTGTTCCAGCATCATTCCTGTCGATTGTAAAAGAACGGCAACGCCGGGGCATCGCACGCTTTTGCTAAAAAAATGTATCACGTTATGATATATTATTTGGTTCCCGAAGCCAACGCCCCTTGCACAACAAGCCAGTGAAAGACGAATCCCCCCCGCTGTCCAAGACGGATTTCGCCGCATTGTCGGAATTCCGCTACCAGATGCGGCGCTACGAGCGCTTCTCCGAAAACGCCGTGCAGGCCGAGGGCATCACGCCGCTGCAATACCTGCTGCTCCTGCACATCAAGGGTTTTCCCGGACGCGAATGGGCCACCGTCGGCGATCTGGCCGAGCGCCTGCAGGCCAAGCAGCACGGCGTCGTCGCGCTCGTCACGCGCTGCGAAGCGGGCGAACTGGTCGTGCGCCGCACGAATGCCGAGGACCGGCGCCGTGTGGAAGTGCACCTGCTGCCCAAGGGCGAGGCGCTGTTGACGCGGCTGGCCGCCGTCCACCGCGCCGAGCTGCGCGCCCTGCAGGGCGTCTTTACTATTCCTAATCTTGCATAACAAAATGAAAACTGCCACGCACCCCTCCACGCCGCGGCGCGATTTTTCAGGCGACGCCAGCCTGCTTCGCATCGCCGCCCTCGCCGCCGTCATCGGCGCGCTCAGCACGGTCGCCGCGCACGTCCTGCTGGCCATGATCCGCTTCTTCACGGACCTGTTCTTCTATGGGAAATTCTCGTTCGCCGAGCTGTCTCCCGCCGACAATACCCTGGGCCCGTGGGTCATCGGCATCCCCGTGATCGGCGGCCTGATCATCGGCCTGATCGCCCGCTACGGCACCGAGGCAATCCGCGGCCACGGCATTCCCGAAGCCATCGAGGCGATCCTGTTCAAGCGCAGCGCGATGTCGCCGAAGGTCGCCGTGCTGAAACCGGTGTCGTCGGGCATCGCGATCGGCAGCGGCGGCCCGTTCGGCGCGGAAGGGCCGATCATCATGACGGGCGGCGCGATCGGCTCGCTGATCGCCCAGCACTTCCACCTGACGGGCGGCGAGCGCAAATCGCTGCTCGTGGCCGGCGCCGTGGCCGGCATGACCGCCGTGTTCGGCACGCCGGTGGCCGCCGTGCTGATGGCCGTCGAGCTCCTGTTGTTCGAACTGCGTCCGCGCAGCCTGCTGCCGGTGGCGACCGCGTGCGCCGTGGCCGGCTTCCTGCGTCCGCTCGCGATCGGTTCCGGCGCGCTGTTCCCGGTCGCGACGGCTCCCGTCGCACCGATCGCCCTCCTCTCCTGCCTCGCGGCCGGCATCGCATGCGGCGCGCTCGCGTGGCTGATGTCGACGGCGCTGTACCGCGTCGAGGACGGCTTTCACCGCCTGCCGATCCACTGGATGTGGTGGCCGGCGCTGGGCGGTCTCGTCGTCGGCATCGGCGGCTACTTCGAGCCGCGCGCGCTGGGCGTCGGCTATGACGTCATCGGCGATCTGCTGCACAACCACATGGTGGCCAGCGCCATCGTCGGCCTGCTGGCGGTGAAACTGGTGATCTGGCTGATCGCACTCGGTTCCGGCACGTCCGGCGGCGTGCTGGCCCCGCTGCTGATGCTCGGCGCGGGCCTCGGCGCCCTGCTGGGCCCGTACCTGCCGGGCGCCGAACCCGCGCTGTGGCCGCTCGTGTTCATGGCCGCCACGCTGGGCGGCATGATGCGCGCACCCGTGATGGCCGTCGTGTTCGCGTTCGAGCTGACGCACGACGCCAACGCCCTGCTGCCGCTGCTGGCCGCCGCGGCCGGCGCCTACGGCTTCACGGTGCTGACGATGGGCCGCTCGATCCTGACCGAAAAGATCGCCCGCCGCGGCCACCACATCTACCGCGAATACGGCATCGATCCGCTCGAGCGCCACAGCGTGGCCGAGGTGATGAGCACGGACGTCCACTACATCGATGCCGATGCCACGATCAGTGAGGTCCTCGCCACGCAGTTCGGCCCGGGCCAGAAGCACCGCGGCTTTCCCGTCACGCGCGCCGGGCTCGTCGTCGGCATGGTCGCGCGCGACACCCTGGACGGCCATCCGCCCGCGATGCGCGTCGGCGACCTGTTCGGCGCCAATCCACCGCTCGTCGCCCTGCCCGGCGAAACGTGCCGCGCCGTGGCCACGCGCCTGGCCGTGCACGGCATCGAGCGCCTGCCGGTCGTCGCGCAAACGGGGCATGCGCAACTGCTGGGCGTCGTCAGCCGCAGCGACCTGATCAAGGCGAGTGCGACCTTGCACGACGAGGAACACGAGCGCCGCACGTTGCGCACCCTGCCGCTGGTGCGCCGTCCTTGAGATAAGGCAAGCAGGGTCCAGCGTGTTGCTGAACAATCATGTACGATAAGCAACGCGCGTTCGCGCGTTGTGTCACCTAGAGAGGATAAGAACATGATCAAAGCACTCAAGCACACCCTGCTCGCCGCCGCCCTCGCCGCAGCCACCGTTGGCGCCCAGGCCGCCGCACCGATGGTCAAGACCCCGGCCCCCGGTTTCTTCCGCGTGATGCTGGGCGACGTCGAAATCACGCCGATCAGCGACGGCACCTTCGACCTGCCGATGGACCAGTTCATTCACCAGAAGCCGGAACTGACGCGCGCAGCCATCGCGAAGAACTTCCTGAAGCTGCCCGTCGAGACCTCGGACAACGCCTTCCTGATCAACACCGGCAGCAAGCTGGTGCTGGTCGACACGGGCGCCGGCGCGCTGTTCGGCCCGACCGTCGGCAAGTTCGTCAACAACCTGAAGGCGGCCGGCTACCGGCCGGAGCAGATCGACGAAATCTACATCACGCACATGCACGGCGACCACGTCGGCGGCCTCGTCAACAATGGCCAGCGCGTGTTCCCGAACGCCGTCGTGCGCGCCGGCAAGGCCGATGCCGACTACTGGCTGAGCCAGGCGAACATGGACAAGGCCCCGGCCGACAAGAAGGATTTCTTCAAGGGTGCGATGGCGTCGATCAACCCGTACATCCAGGCCGGCAAGTTCAAGCCCATCGAGAAGGATGGCGAACTGGTCCCGGGCGTCTCCGCCCAGGCCGAGCATGGCCATACGCCCGGCCACACCGTGTACGCGGTCGAAAGCCGAGGCCAGAAGCTCGTGCTGATCGGCGACCTGATCCACCTGGCGTCCGTCCAGTTCGACAATCCGCAGGTGACGATCGCGTTCGACAGCGACGAGAAGGCGGCCGCAACGGCACGCAAGAAAGTGTTCGACGACGCGGCCAGGAACGGCTGGCTCGTGGGCGGGGCGCACCTGCAGTTCCCGGGGCTGGGTCATCTCCAGACGCAGGGCAAGGGGTATCGCTGGGTACCCGTCAACTACACCCAGATGCGCTGAATGGCGTCGCGCGTGGGCACGGGGTGCCCACCCTACGATTCTGAATGCGTCGCGCGTGGGCACGGGGTGCCCACCCTACGATTCTGCATGCGTCGCGCGAGGGCACGGGGTGCCCACCCTACGATTCTGAATGCGTCGCGCGTGGGCACGGGGTGCCCACCCTACGATTCTGCATGCGTCGCGCGTGGGCACGGGGTGCCCACCCTACGATTCCGTCGAGTAGGGTGGGCGGCCCTCCGCCCGCGCGCCACCCGTGGGCACGGGCGAATCGATTCGTGCCAGCAGCGCCGCCAGCTCGTCCATGTCGACGGGCTTCACGAAGTGGTGATCAAAGCCCGCCTCGAACGCCGCGCGGCGGTCCTGTTCCTGGCCGTATCCCGTGACGGCCACCAGCACGATGCCCCCCGTCTGTGCATCCGCGCGCAGGCGGCGGGCCAGTTCGTTGCCGTCCATGTCCGGTAAACCGATGTCCAGCAGCGCCACGTCCGGCCGCTGGTGCCGCGCCCGCTCCAGCGCGCGGTGCGAATCGTGTTCGACGTAGACCAGGTAGCCGCACGCCTCCAGCAGCATGCCCAGCGTGGCCGCCGCGTCGACGTTGTCGTCGACCACCAGCACGCGCAGCGGGCGCCGCGCACCGTCCACTGTCCCGCCTGCGCCGGCACCGTCAGCGACCGGCGCCACGCGTGGGGAACCCCCTTCCATCAGCGGCAGCGCCACCTCGAAGGTACTGCCCTGCCCCAGCCCCGGACTCGTGCAGGCGACGGTACCGCCATGCAGCTCGACGAGGTTCTTGACGAGCGCCAGGCCGAGACCCAGCCCGCCCTGCGCGCGGTCGACCGAGCGCTCGCCCTGCGTGAACAGGTCGAACACGTGTCCCGTCAGCTCCGGTTCCATGCCGATGCCTTCGTCGTGCACCGTCAGCAGCAACCGGCCGCGCGCATCGTCGACCGTGGCCGCGACGTCGATGCGGCGGTCTTCCGGCGTGTACTTGGACGCGTTGTTCAGGAGGTTGGCGAGCACCTGCACGAAACGCGGCTTGTCGCCCAGCACCACGGCATCCGGGTCGCCGATGCCGACGGCAAGGTGCTGGCGGCGCGCCTCGAACATGGGGCGCACCTGCTCGATGGCCTCGTCGACGATGGCGCGGACCGCCACGGGCGCGCGCGAGCGTGACGAGGCCGCGCGTGACGCGCGAGACGTCGAGCAGGTCGTCCACGAGACTCGTCATGTGGCGCACCTGGCGGCCGATGATGGCGCTGCTCTGGCGCACGCGGGCTTCGTCCAGGCGGCCGATGCGCAGCAGGTCGGCGGCCGCGCTGATCGGCGCCAGCGGATTGCGCAGTTCGTGCGCCAGCATCGCGAGGAATTCATCCTTGCGCCGGTCGGCGGCGCGCAGCTTGTCCTCAGCCGCCTTGCGCTCCGTGATGTCGCGGAAGAACGAGACGAGGCCGCCATCGGGCGTCGGATAGGCGCGTACTTCGCACCAGATCTCGACGCCGTCCGGCGTGCGCTGGCGGTACTCGGCGGTTCCGGCCACGCGGTCGCGCATCACGCGGCGGTACATGCGTCCCGCGTCGCTGTCGATCGCTTCCGGCCACACGTCCCAGTGGTTGCGGCCGATGAACCCGGCCGGATCCATGTGCGCGATGCGCAGCCCGGCGGGATTCATCTGCAGGACGGTCCAGTCGCGGTCGAGCAGCATGAAGCCTTCCGCGATCGTGTCGAGGATCGTGCGGCCGCGGTCGCGTTCCGCGCGCAGGGTGCCCTGCACGCGCGCCAGGTCGACGGCGGCCCGGATGCGCTCGGCCGTGCCGCGGGCCAGCGCCACCTCGGCGTCGGTCCACGGGTGCGGCCGGTCCAGGCCCAGCACGAGGAATGCCTGCAGGCGTCCGCTCTTGCGCAGCGGGACGGCGAGGCAGGCCTGGATGTCCAGTGCGAGATAGGTGCCCTGGCGGGCGGCCGCGCGCGGGTCGGTGCGCACGTCGGCCAGCCGCACGATCTCGCCGGCGCGGCCCGCGTGCGCGAGGCCGGGGCCGAAGGCGTCGATGGAAAACGCGTGCCCGGCCACGCTGGCGAGGCCGGGCCGGTGCCAGTCGCGCGCGACGGCCAGCGTATCGAGCGCCTCGTCGACTTCGCCGTACAGCACGCGCGCCATGCCCAGCTCCAGTCCCAGCAGCGTGCAGCCGGTGCGGATGGCTTCGTCGGCGGACGCCAGCGGGCGCAGCGCGTCGGCCACCGTCAGTTCGAACGCGGCGCGGCGCTCCGCCTGCACGCGGTTCGTCGTCTCGATGACGGTGCAATACAGGCCCGCCACGCGGCCGTGGCCGTCGTGCAGGGGCGAGTACGAGAACGTGAACCAGGTCTGCTCGCGGAAGCCGTGGCGCTCCATCGTGAGCGGCAGGTCTTCGAAATACGCGGATTTATTGGACAGCGCGCGGTCGACGAGCGGCACGAGGTCGGGCCAGATCTCGGCCCAGACATGCTGGAACGGCGCGTCGAACGCGGCGGGGTGCTTGGCGCCGAGGATCGTGGCGTAGGCGTCGTTGTACAGGAAGCGCAGGTCCGCGCCCCAGGCGAGGAACATCGGGAACGCGGAGCTGACCGTCATCGACACGGCGGTCGCCAGTTCGGGCGGCCAGTCTTCCGGCGGCCCGAGCGGCGACGTGCGCCAGTCGTGCTCCTGCAGGAGACGCCGGACTTCGCTCTCTCCGCCGAGACCGGCAGTGGTACGCAGAATGTCAGCCATGGCCGATTCTCGCATACCTGGCGGCGGGGCCCATGCACGATTGCAACTTCGTGTCCGAGCCCACCCGAGGGATTTACAGTTTGATGAAATGCTCGCGGTAGTAGCGCAGCTCTTCGATCGACTCGATGATGTCGGCCAGTGCCGTGTGCTTCTGCGCCTTCTTGAAACCGGACGCCAGCTCCGGCTTCCAGCGGCGGCACAGTTCCTTCAAGGTGGACACGTCCAGGTTGCGGTAGTGGAAGAACGCTTCCAGCTTCGGCATGCCGCGCGCCATGAAGCGGCGGTCCTGGCAGATCGAGTTGCCGCACATCGGCGACTTGTTCGCCGGCACCCACTGCCTCAGGAAGGCGATCAGCTGTTCCTCGGCCTGGGCTTCGTCGATGGTCGACGCCTTGACGCGGTCGATCAGGCCCGAGCGGCCGTGCGTGCCCTTGTTCCAGTTGTCCATCTTGTCCAGCGTCGCATCGCTCTGGTGGACGGCGATCACGGGGCCCTCGGCCAGCACGTTGAGGTTGGCGTCCGTAACGACGGCGGCCACTTCGATGATGCGGTCGTTGTCCGGGTCCAGGCCGGTCATCTCCATGTCGATCCAGACGAGGTTGAATTCGTTCGGACGTTGGGTGGGCACTTCAGTAGTGGTAGCTTGTGACATAATTCTCTCTTTGCTTTAAAAGCTTTTAATCAGTCGGGGTCAGAGCATTAATTTGGCGAGGTCAGAGCGCAACCGTGAAAACCGTGCTCTGAACCCGCTGATCAAAAAAGGTGCTCTGACCCCGAAAAACAGGATTTTCTCACAGGCATAGAATGCTTTCATCCGCGTTTTCGGTTTTGTTCGTCGTCTTTCTCCTGCTCACGCTCGGCCTGCGGTACTGGCTGGCGCGCCGCCACATCCGTCACGTCCTGCGGCACCGCGACCAGGTGCCGGCCGAATTCGCCGCCAGGATTCCCCTGTCCGCCCACCAGAAGGCCGCCGACTACACGGTCGCCAAGACCCGCTTCGGGCTGTGGGCCGCGCTGTGGAACACGCTCGTGCTGACCGGTTTTACCCTGCTGGGCGGCCTGCAGGCGCTGTCGACGGCGCTGCTGCACGCGCTTGGCCCCGGTATGGTGCACCAGATTCTGCTGATCGTCGCGTTCGCCGTCGTCTCCGGTGCGCTCGACCTGCCGTTCTCGTACTACCGCCAGTTCGTACTGGAAGAGCGCTTCGGCTTCAACAAGATGACGGTCGGGCTGTGGATCGCCGATGCCGTCAAGGGCGGCCTCGTCGGCGCCGTCATCGGCCTGCCGCTGCTGTGGGTCGTCCTTACCCTGATGGACAGGACGGGCGCCCTGTGGTGGCTGTACGCCTGGCTCGTGTGGAGCGGCTTCCAGTTGCTGATGATGGTGTTGTACCCGACCGTCATCGCGCCGATCTTCAACAAATTCACGCCGCTCACGGACGACAAGCTGAAGGACCGCATCGAAGGCCTCATGACGCGCGTCGGCTTCGCGGCCAAGGGCCTGTTCGTGATGGACGGCAGCAAGCGCTCCGCGCACGGCAACGCTTATTTCTCCGGCTTCGGTTCGAATAAACGCATCGTGTTCTTCGACACCCTGCTGTCACGCCTGGCCCCGGAAGAGATCGAGGCCGTGCTGGCGCACGAGCTGGGCCACTTCAAGCTGAAGCACATCATCAAGCGCATCGGCGTGCTGTTCGCACTGTCGCTCGCGTTCCTCGCCCTGCTCGGCTGGCTCAAGACGCAGGTGTGGTTCTACACGGGCCTGGGCGTGCTGCCGCTGCTGGGCCAGTCGAACGATGCGATGGCCCTGCTGCTGTTCTCCCTCGTGCTGCCCGTGTTCACGTTCCCGTTCTCGCCGCTGACGTCGATCACGTCGCGCAAGCACGAATTCGAGGCGGACGCGTTCGCCGCGAGCCACAGCGATGCGCGCGACCTCGTGTCGGCCCTCGTCAAGATGTACGAGGACAATGCCTCCACGCTGACGCCGGACCCGATCCACTCCGCATTCTACGATTCGCACCCGCCGGCCTCGGTGCGCATCCGTCACCTGCGCCTGGCGGGGGCCGCATGAGCCTGATCGACCGCCACTGCGTGCACGGCGCGCCCGCGCTGGATGACGCGACGATCCAGTCCTTGTTGACCGAGGTGCCGGACTGGCGCATCGACGGCAACCGTCTCCAACGCGAATTCGTGTTCCGCGACTTCCACGAGACGATGGAATTCGTGAACGCCCTCGCCTTCATGATCCACCGCGAAGACCACCACCCGGACCTGACCGTCGGCTACCGCCGCTGCGCGGCGTCGTGGACGACGCATTCGGCCGGCAACCGCCTGTCCGACAACGATTTCATTTGCGCGGCCAAAGCGGACGCGCTGTACGCGGGACGGGCCGGCGCATGAGCAAGCATGAATTTACAGGGACGATCGTCGCCGCGCACGGCCGCCACTACCTGGCCGACGTCGACGGCGAATTCCTCCAGTGCGTCACGCGCGGGAAAAAGACCAACGTGGCGGTGGGCGACATCGTCCACCTGAAGCGCACGTCGAACGACCAGGCCGTGATCGAAAAGATCGCCGAGCGCACGACCTTGCTGTACCGCTCCGACCAGTACAAGAGCAAGCTGCTGGCGGCGAACATCAGCCGGCTGTTCATCGTCATCGCGACGGAACCCAGCTTCGCCGACGACCTCGTGTCGCGCGCCCTCGTCGCCTGCGAGGCGGCCGGCGTGGACGCCCACCTCATCCTGAACAAGGTCGACCTCGAGCCCAACCTCGCCCGCGCGCGCGAACGCGCGAGCCTGTACACGCGCCTCGGCTACCCGCTGCACGAAGTGTCGGCGAAGACGCATCCCGACGACACCGTCGCGGCATTGACGCCGCTGCTGCAGGACCAGTCTTCCATCCTGATCGGCCAGTCGGGCATGGGCAAGTCGTCGATCGTGAACCTGCTCGTGCCGGACGCCGACATCGCCGTGCGCGAAATCTCGGAAGCGCTGGACACCGGCAAGCACACGACGACTTTTACGCGCCTGTACAAGCTGCCGGCCGGCGGCACCCTGATCGACTCCCCGGGCTTCCAGGAATTCGGCCTGTACCACCTGACGGAAGGCATGCTGGAACGGGCGTTCGTCGAGTTCAAGCCCTACCTGGGCGGCTGCAAGTACTACAACTGCCGCCACCTGGCGGAACCGCAGTGCGCGGTGCTGCAGGCGGTCGCGGACGGCAAGATCGCGAAGCTGCGCCACGAGCTGTACGCGCAGCTGCTGCACGAGTCCGCGCAGACGTTGTACTGACAACTTTTCCGCTTGGCTCCAAATGCAATTTCCCGGAAAGCAAGCAAAAACGCTTATAATCCAAGAGATTATCGTATCTCAGGCACAAAAATGGCTGGCACGACTCCCACCAACATCAAGCATTTCCTGCAGTTCTCCGACTTCACCCGCGACGAGTTCGAGTACCTGATCGAGCGCGCGACCGTCATCAAGCGCAAGTTCAAGAACTACGAGATCTACCACCCGCTCGTCGACCGCACGCTGGTCATGGTGTTCGAAAAGAATTCCACGCGCACGCGCCTGTCGTTCGAAGCGGGCATGCACCAACTGGGCGGCGCCGCGATCTACCTGAACACGCGCGACAGCCAGCTGGGCCGCGGCGAGCCCGTCGAGGACGCCGGCCAGGTCATGTCGCGCATGTGCGACATCATCATGGTCCGCACGTTTGGCCAGGACATCATCGAGCGCTTCGCGGCCAACTCGCGCGTGCCGGTCATCAACGGTCTCACGAACGAACACCATCCGTGCCAGGTGCTGGCCGACATCTTCACGTACTACGAGCACCGCGGCTCCATCGTCGGCAAGACGGTGGCGTGGATCGGCGACGCCAACAACATGCTGTATTCCTGGCTGCAGGCGGCGGAAGTGTTCGGCTTCCACCTGAACGTCTCCACGCCGAAGGGCTACGACATCGATCCGCAGCTGGTCTCCACGAAGAACTACACCTTCTTCGAGAACCCGTCCGACGCCTGCGCCGGCGCGCACCTCGTCAACACCGACGTGTGGACGAGCATGGGCTACGAAAAGGAAAACGCCGAGCGCCTGAAGGCATTCGACGGCTTCATCGTCGACGAAGCGAAGATGGCGCGCGCGAGCGGCGACGCGCTGTTCATGCACTGCCTGCCCGCGCACCGCGGCGAGGAAGTATCGGCCGGCGTCATCGACGGTCCGCAATCCGTCGTCTGGGACGAGGCCGAGAACCGCCTGCACGTGCAGAAGGCGCTGATCGAATACCTGCTGCTGGGCCGCATCGAAGATAAATAATCGCACGACCACGACCATTGAGCCTGATCGTCGGCCCGCCGAGGGCCGGCTGACCATCATCCCCCTCCACATCTGACACCACTGGAATCTCCATGAGCGACATTAACAAAGTAGTCCTCGCCTACTCGGGCGGCCTCGATACCTCCGTCATCCTGAAATGGCTGCAGGATAACTACAAGTGCGAAATCGTCACCTTCACCGCCGACCTGGGCCAGGGTGAAGAGCTGGAACCGGCGCGCGCCAAGGCGCTGAAGTTCGGCATCAAGCCGGAAAACATCTACATCGACGACGTGCGCGAAGAATTCGTGCGCGACTTCGTGTTCCCGATGTTCCGCGCCAACACCGTCTACGAAGGCGAATACCTGCTGGGCACGTCGATCGCGCGTCCGCTGATCGCCAAGCGCCTGATCGAGATCGCCAACGAAACCGGCGCCGACGCCGTGTCGCACGGCGCGACCGGCAAGGGCAACGACCAGGTGCGCTTCGAGCTGGGCGCGTACGCGCTGAAGCCGGACGTCAAGATCATCGCCCCGTGGCGCGAGTGGGACCTGCTGTCGCGTGAAAAACTGCTGAAGTATGCGGAAGACGCCGGCATCGAGATCGACATGAAGCACAAGAACGGCGGCGCGCCGTACTCGATGGACGCCAACCTGCTGCACATCTCGTTCGAAGGCCGCCACCTGGAAAACCCGAGCGCGGAAGCCGAGGAATCGATGTGGCGCTGGACCGTGTCGCCGGAAGCGGCACCGGACCAGGCCGAATACCTGGACATCGAATTCCAGAACGGCGACATCGTGGCCCTGAACGGCAAGCAGCTGACCCCGGCCGCCGTGCTGACGGAACTGAACCGCCTGGGCGGCAAGCACGGCATCGGCCGCCTGGACCTGGTGGAAAACCGCTACGTCGGCATGAAGTCGCGCGGCTGCTACGAAACCCCGGGCGGCACGATCATGCTGAAGGCGCACCGCGCCATCGAATCGATCACGCTGGACCGCGAAGTGGCGCACCTGAAGGACGACCTGATGCCGCGCTACGCCTCGCTGATCTATAACGGCTACTGGTGGGCACCGGAACGCGTCGCGCTGCAGACGCTGATCGACCACACGCAAAAGAGCGTGAACGGCTGGGTGCGCGTCAAGCTGTACAAAGGCAACGTGATCGTCGTCGCGCGCGATTCGAAGACGGATTCGCTGTTCGACCAGACCATCGCCACGTTCGACGAAGACGGCGGCGCGTACAATCAGGCCGACGCCGGCGGCTTCATCAAGCTGAACGCGCTGCGCATGCGGATCGCGGCGAACGCGCGCAAGAAGCGCGGCCAATAAGTTTTGAAGGTCGCGTAAAAGCCGCCGGTCTGCGAGGACCGGCGGCTTTTTCATTTACGTACCCTCAAGACCGTCGCCCCTGCGAAGGCAGGGGCCCAAGTTGCACGCGTTTCGGCAGCGCGTAAAAATTGGGTCCCCGCCTCCGCGGGGACGACGGCTGGGTAATAAAAAAAGCCGCCCTTCTGCTTGCGCGGAAGGACGGCAAAGGGAGGCGCACCGCTTGACCCCCGCCCCACCCCGCATTGCCCCCACGGCTGCGGCGTACGGCGGAAGCGGCCAGCGCCGGCTCACAACTCAGAAATGGAAGTTGGCGGTCAAGCTCGCCCAGCGCGGCGCGCCCGGCGTGTAGCGGTAGCCGCTCTTGTTGATCGAGGCGACGTATTCCTTGTCAAACAGGTTGTAGACGTTCAGGCGCAGGTCCAGCCAGCGGTTGACCTGGTAGTCCGCGACGGCATCCGCCACCCAGTAGCTGTCCGCGTACGCCGGCGTGCCGACCGCGCCGTCCGTCCCGCGCAGCAGCTTGCCCTGGTAGCGCACGCCGCCGCCGAGCGTCAGGCCGTGCGGCAGTTTATACGTCGTCCAGCTCGTGAAGGCCTGCTTCGGCGTGTACGACAGCGCGTTGGCGCCGCTCGCCGTGACGAGCTTGCCCGCCTCGATGCTCGTGTCCATGTACGTGTAGCCCGCGTTGATCGACCAGGCGCGCGTGATCTCACCCGTCACGGCCAGCTCGACGCCCTGCACGCGTTTTTTACCGGTCTGGTAGTACTTCAGGTCGACGGGATCCTGCTCGACCTCGTTCTTCACGTCCGTGCGGTACAGCGCCGCGTTCAGCCCGAGGCGGCGGTCGAACACTTCCCACTTGGCGCCCAGCTCCGTCGTCGTGCTGACCTGCGGGTCATAGATCGGGTTCGCCGCGCTATTCGCATTGCCCGAGAGCGCCAGGTTCGAGCCCGGCGGATTCTTCGAGCTGGCCCACAGCGCGTACACGCTGCTGTTCGCCGTCGGCTTGTACAGCGCGGACACCTTGCCGCTCACGAGGTTGTCCGACAGTTCGATATGCGTCGGCACGGGCGTGCCCACGGGGAGCGCCGGGGCCGACGTGGCCGTCGACAGCGCGATGGCGTCATACGTCGTGTCGAAGTGGTCCAGACGGGCGGACGCGTTGAAGATCCATTGGTCGCCCAGCTTGATCGTATCGAGCAGATAGCCGGATTCCGTCGCGGATTCCCCCCGCGTGCGGGCGCCGCTCGGCTGCAGGTTCAGGCCCGGGATCGGCAGCGCCGGGTCGGGGTGGTACAGGTTCGCCTGCGCCAGCGTGCCGCCGCCCACGTAGCTGCGGTTCGACTGCTTCTCGCTCGACAGGTCCAGGCCCGCGACGAGCGTGTGGCGCAAGGTGCCCGTGTCGAAATCGGCCGTCAGCGTCGTCTGGTTGGCGAGCACCGTGTTTTCCTGGTCCTTGACCGTGCGGATCGTGCGCGCCAGCGACCACGTGGACGGGTCGGCGGCGCCCGGCGCGATGACGTTCGCGGCCGAACCCGTGAAGGCGCTCAGCAGGTAGAACTGCTTCGTCTTGCCGTAGCGGCTCGTGTTCTTCAGGCGCATGCCATTGCGGAACTCGTGCTCGATGATGGCCGTCGCCATGTCGGCCGTCACCTTGTCGTAGTCGGACAGCGCGCCGTAGAAATTCTGCGGATCGACGGGCGCGGCGCCGGTGAGGAAAGGCCGCGTCGCGTCCGGGCTCCGGTAGCCGGGCAGGCCGATCGTCGGCACGCCGCCGTCCGGGCGGTTGTCCTGTTTCACGTGCAGGTAGTCGAGGTAGACGTGGGTCGGACCGTGCAGGCCGAACGCGAGCGACGGCGCGATGGCCCAGCGCTTGTCGCGCACTTCGTCGCGTGCCGGATTGCCGGCGCGCTGGTCGAGGACGTTCAGGCGGAACGCGATGCCGGACTCGCGGTCGATGACGCGGTTGATGTCGGCGGTGCCGCGCACGCGGTCGGCGCTGCCCACCGTGAGGCTGACGTCGCCGGTGTTCTTCAGCGTCGGCTGCTTCGTGTTCAGGTTGATGGAACCGGTGGGGGCGCCACGGCCCGTGTCGGTGCCGGCCGGGCCTTTCAGCACGTCGATCTGCTCGATGTTGAAGACGTCGCGCGAGATCGAGCCGATATCGCGGATGCCGTCGACGAACAGGCTGCCGGACGTATCGAAGCCGCGCATGTAGACCGCGTCGCCCGTGTTCGTGCTGCCGTTCTCGCCGAGGAAGAACGTGCCCACGCCGGGCGTGTTGCGCAACGCCTCCGTCAGCGTGGTCGCGCCCTGCTGCTCGAACAGCGCCTTCTTGATGACGATGACGGTCTGCGGGGTGTCCACCAGCTTTTCCGTGTACTTGGCCGATTGTGCATGCTCGGCCTTGTAGTCGTTCTCGCGCGCCCCGTTGACGTGGACGCGGTGCGGGCGGCCGGCGCCGGCGTCCGCATCGGCGGCGGCGTCGAGATCGGGCGCCGCGTGGCCGGCGAGCGGCAGCACGAGCATGGCCAGCGCGGCGCCCGCGCGGCGCGGCGTGGAAGGAGACAGATGCTTACGGCTGGTGATCGAGGTTCTCATCGTGGTCGTTGAATGTTGTTTTTGAATGTTTGTCGGAACGCCACGAACTGTATCAAGTTTCAACGCATAAGTAAACGCGAATCATTCTCATTTGTGTTAACAATACAGGTTTCACTCTTTTCAGCCGGACGCCGGCGCGCTACCATCGCGTCTTCGTTTTCCGCCTACGAAGCGCGCATGAGCGACACCCGCGAAAACCCCTGCCTGTCGTGCGGCGCCTGCTGCATGACCTACCGCGTCTCTTTCTACTGGGCCGACGCGGACGCGCGCGGCCTGCCGCCCGCGCTCACGGAACAGGTGAACGCGCATTTCTCGTGCATGGCCGGTACGAATGCGAAAGCGCCCCGGTGCGCCGCCCTGCGGGGCGGGCCCGACGGCAGGTACGCGTGCAGCGTGTACGAACAGCGGCCCGAGCCCTGCCGCGAAGTCCAGATCGGCGACGCCAAATGCCTGCAGGCACGCGCGCGCCACGCCCTGCCCGCCCTGGCCTGAACGGGCAATCCCCGGATTGGTGCACGCGGAGCCCTTGCCTCCGGGCAGAAATGTTACATTCACCATGTCTTCACGCCATTTGGAGCGCGCATGTTTCACAACTTGAGCATCAGGAACAAACTGGTCGCCGGCTTCGGCGCGATCGTCGCGATCATCCTGAGCCTGCTCATCCTCGCCTATGACAATTTCGCACGGCTGTCCGATGCCAATCTGTGGAACCGCCACACCCTCGAGGTGCTGCGCGAACTCGACACCATCGCGACGTCGGTGCTGCAGATCCAGTCGTCCACACGCGGCTACCTGTTGACGGGCAACGAGAACCTGGTGACGCCGATCCGCAACGAATACGCGACGGCGCGCGCGCACGTGAAGCGCGCGCAGGCGATCACCACCGACAACGCCCAGCAGCAGGACCGCCTGCGCCGCCTGGACAAGCTGCTCGTCACGTGGATGGACCAGGTGGTCACCCCGCAGATCGAACGGCGCCGGACCACCGGCGCGGCCGTGACGGCGCAGACCGAGGCCGGGGTACTGGCCGGCACGGGTTCCGTGGCCAGCGTGCGCGAGGTGCTGGACGACGTCGAAGCCGAGGAAAACCGCCTGCTGGTCCAGCGCCAGAAGGACACCGACGAACTACGCCAGACCATGAAGACGCTGCTGACCGGGGGCGCCGTCATCTGCGTGGTGCTGGCGGTCCTCATTTCGACGCTGCTCGTGCGCGCCGTCTCGCGGCCGCTGCACAGCCTGATGAGTGCTGCCGGCCAGATCGCCGGCGGCGTGCACGGCGCCCGCGCCGAGGTGCTGTCGCGCGACGACCTGGGCCAGGTGGCACTGGAATTCAACCGCATGGCCCAGGCCATCGAAGACAGCCAGGCGAAAGAACTGGCGGCGACGAACGAACTGCGCGCCAAGGTCGACATGCTGCTGGACGTCGTCTCGCGCGCCGCCCGCGGCGACCTGACCGGCACCGTCACGATCGCCGGCAGCGACGCGATCGGCCGCCTGGGCGAAGGCCTGGGCACGATGCTGGGCAGCCTGCGCACCCTGGTCAGCAACGTGCAGCGCGCGGGCATCCAGGTGACCACGTCGGCCACGCAGATCGCCGCGTCCGCGCGCCAGCAGGAGGCGACCGGGATCGAGCAGGCGCAGACGAGCGTCGAGGTGCTGTCGACCACGCGCGAGATCTCGGCCAACACGTCGCAGCTGCTGCGCACGATGGAAGAAGCGGGCGAAGTCGCCGATTACACGACGGCCGCCACCGCGGAGGCGCAGGACAACCTGAAGCGCATGGACCAGTCGATGCAGCAGATGGTCGCGGCCACCGACGCCATCACCGCCAAGCTCGCGACCCTGTCGGAAAAGGCCAGCAACATCAACAGCGTGCTGACCACGATCACCAAGGTCGCGGACCAGACCAACATCCTGTCGCTGAACGCCGCGATCGAGGCCGAGAAGGCCGGCGAGGCGGGCCGCGGCTTCGCTGTCGTCGCCGCCGAGATCCGGCGCCTGGCCGACCAGACGTCCGTGTCCACGTGGGACATCGAGCAGATGCTGAAGGAGATGCTGTCCGCCGTGTCGGCCAGCGTCATGGGCATGGACAAGTTTACCGAGGACATCCGCCGCAGCGTGGGCGAGGCGCGCCACGTGGCCGAGCAGCTGTCCGGCATGACGGAGCAGGTGCGCAAGCTGGCGCCCCGCTTCGACCTCGTGCTGCAGGGGATGCAGTCGCAGGCCGTGGGCGCGTCGCAGATCACGGCGACGATGACGCAGCTGTCCGACGCCAGCCAGCAGACCGTCGACTCGCTGAAAGCCACGAGCGAGGCCGTGCACCAGCTGCAGTACGCCGCCACCGACCTGCAGCAGTCCGTCGCCACGTTCTCCGTGAATACCGCATGAAGGCGATGGTGTTCCACATCGGCCGCGAACGCTACGCCTTGCCGCTGGCGAGCGTGCTGCGCGTGCTGCCGGCGGCGCGCCTGAAGGCGCTGCCGGGCGCGCCGCATTTCGTGCCCGGCCTGCTGGACCTGCACG
This sequence comes from Massilia sp. GER05, assembly GCF_052056005.1. Classification (NCBI taxonomy): domain Bacteria; kingdom Pseudomonadati; phylum Pseudomonadota; class Betaproteobacteria; order Burkholderiales; family Oxalobacteraceae; genus Massilia; species Massilia sp. GER05. Next base: position 6,131,466 of record NZ_CP178858.1, read on the forward strand.
GCGCGGCGATCCCCGTGATCGACCTCTCGCGCCTGGCCGGCACGCCGCCGGACGCCGTGCGCTACGACACCCGCATCCTGCTCGTCGAGATCATTGCTGCCGGGCGCCGGCGCCGCCTGGGTTTGAAGGCCGAGCGCGTGATCGGCGTGGCGGCCCTCGACGGCGAACTGGCCGACGCGGGCGTCGCGAGCGCGCCGTGGCTCGGCCAGGTCGCGCCCGGCGCCGACGGCATGCTGCAGCTGCTCGCCCCGGACCGCCTGCTCGCGCCCGAGGTCGAGGCCCTGCTGTTCGGAGCAGGCACGTGAATCTCACGCTGCGCCTGCGTGCCGCCACGGGTCTCGACCTGGGCGTCGCCGCGGTCGAACGGGCCGTGCGCGAGCGCATGCGCGCCACGGGTGCCGGCATCGACTACGATCCGCAGCCGGGCACGCCCGAATTCGACGCGCTCGTCGACCTCGTCGTCGTGCCGGAGTCCTGGATCCTGCGCGACCCCGCCGTGTTCGAGACCGCGCTGCGCTTCGTGCAGACGCGCCTCCTGACGCGGCCCGGGCGGCAGGTCCGCGTGCTGTCGCTGCCCTGCGCCGGCGGCGAGGAACCGTATTCGCTCGCGATGCTGCTGGCGCACGCCGGCATCGAACCCGAACACTGCCGCATCGACGCGTTCGACCTGTCGCGCGCCGCGATCGCCCGCGCCCGCGCCGGCAGGTACACCCGCAACGCGTTCCGCGGCGACGACCAGGGCCTGCGCGCGCGCTTCTTCACGGAGGACGGCGACGAGCACGTGATCGGCGCGGCGCCGCGCGCCTACGTCGCGTTCGTCCAGGCGAACCTGTTCGACGTCGACCCGGCCGTCACGGGCACCTACGACCTCGTGTTCTGCCGCAACCTGCTGATCTACTTCGACCTGGCCACGCAGGAGCGGGCGGCCGCGCGCCTCGCCGCGCTGCTGGCCGACGACGGCCTGCTGCTGGCCGGTTATGCCGAAGCGCCCGCGCTGTGCCGCGCCGGCTTCGCGCCGCGCACGCCGCACGACACGTTCGCATTGCGCAAGCATGGCCGGCGCGCGGCCGACGTCCTGCGCGCGCCGCCCCGCCCCGCCGCGCGCCCGGCACCGCGTCCGCCCGCGCCCCCGCGCGACCTGCTGGCCGAAGCGAAGGCCCACGCCGACGCCGGCCGGCTGGCGCATGCGGAAGACGCGTGCCGCGCGCTGCTCGCCGTGCGCGCGGACGATGCCGAAGCGTGGTTCCTGCTCGGACTCACGGCCGAATGCACGGGCCGGCCGCAGGGTGCGCAAGACTGCTGGCGGCGCTGCGTCTACCTCGATCCCGACCATTACGAAGCGTTGTGCGGGCTGGCGCTGCTCGCCGAACAGCGCGGCGACCTCGCCCAGGGTGGGAGCCTGCGCGCGCGCGCCGCGCGCGTGCATGCGCGGCGCGGGAGGCAGCACGCATGAAGCACCTGCCGGTCCGCGCGTGGGACGAGGTGGCCTGCTGGCGCGGCATCGGCGTCGCGGGCGACCTCAGCTGCCCCGAGCTGGCAACCCATGTCCATTGCCGCAACTGCCCCGTGTACGCGGGCGCCGCCCAGCACAACCTGCAGCGTCCCGTCGACGCCGACTACCGCGATGCCTGGGCGCGCGAGCTGGCCCGTCCCGAACCGCCGCCGGCGCGCACGGACGCCGCCGCGCTGGCATTCCGCGTCGGCCGCGAGTGGCTGGCCGTGGCCATGGCCCTCGCCGTCGAAGTCGCCCCGCCGGCGCCGGCGCACCGCCTGCCGCACCGCGGCCGCGGCGCCCTGCTCGGCATCGTCAACGTCGGCGGCCGCCTGCTGCCGGCCGTGTCGCTCGCGCGCCTGCTGAACGTGGACACGGACGACGTCCCGCCGCCGCCGGGCCGCCACGCGTTCGCGCGCCTGCTCGTGCTGGCCCTCGGCCCCCACCGCTACGCGCTGCCGGTCGACGAAGTCCACGGCGTGATGCGCCACGCGCAGGACGCCATGCGCCCGCCCGCCGCCAACGTGGGCCGCGCGCCGCCCGGCCTCGTCGCCGGCGTGTTCGCCGCCGGCGCCATCGAAGCGGGCCTGCTCGACACGGCGCGTTTGCGCGCCGAGCTGGAGGCACAGCTGCGATGAGCACGAAGGACGAGACCATGAGTGAAGACCTGAGCGGCTACTCGATGCTGGACCTGTTCCGCATGGAGACGCGCGAGCAGATGCGCGTGCTGACGGAAGGCCTGCTGCTGCTCGAACAGGGCGCGGTCGACACGGCCCGGCTGGAATCGATGATGCGCGCGGCGCATTCGGTCAAGGGCGCGGCCGCCATCGTCGGCCTGGAGCCGGCCGTGCGCCTCGCGCATGCGCTGGAAGACGTGCTGGTCGCGGCGCAGGAAGGCAAGGTCCAGCTCGACGCGAGCGGCGTGGACGTGCTGCTGGGCGCCGTCGACGTGCTGCAGCAGCTGGCGGAAGCCGATGGCGCCAACGCCCCGCGCGGCAACCGTATCGCGGCCACGGTCGCGGCCCTGGGCGCCCTGCACGGCCAGGGCAAGGCGGCGCCCGCCGCCGCCCCGCCGCCGGCGCCGGTACCCGCGCCAGTGGCCCCGCCCTCCCCGCAAGCGGGCAGCGACGAGCTGCTCACGCTGGCCGGCCAGGCACGCCTGCACGCGGGCCAGCTGCGGCCGTGGATCGCCGGGCTGCAGCGCTACAAGCGCCACCAGCGCGCCGTCTATGAGGCGCTGGGCGAACTGCAGGACGCGATCCGCGCGACGGGCGACGCGCGCCTGGCCGAACTGGCGCAGCGCGTGGCCGACCGCGCCGCGCCGCTGCGCGACACCCTGCACCGCACGATCGAGGGCGCCGAGCACTACGAACGGCAGGCGCTGACCGTCTCCACGCGCCTCGCCGACGAGGTACTGGCGCTGCGCATGTGTCCTTTCGCGGAAGGCGTGCACGCGCTGCCGCGCATGGTGCGCGACCTGGCGCGGGGCCTCGGCAAGGACGTGCGCGTGGAGATCGCGGGCGCGGACACGCTCGTCGACCGCGCCGTGCTGGCGCGCATGGAAGGACCGCTGCACCAGCTGCTGCGCAACGCGGTCGACCACGGCATGGAGCTGCCGGCGGAGCGCACCGCCGCCGGCAAGCCCGCCCACGGGACGATCCGCCTGGAAGCGCGCCACCGCGGCGGCATGCTGGCGCTGGCCGTCGCGGACGACGGCCGCGGCGTCGATCCGGAGCGCATCCGCGCGGCCGCCATGCGCCGCCAGGTGGCGGCGCCCGCGTTCGCGGCCGAGCTGTCCCAGGCGGAGCTGATGGAATTCCTGTTCCTGCCCGGCTTTTCGCTGAAGGAGAGCGCGAATGAACTGTCCGGGCGCGGCGTGGGCCTGGACGTCGTGCGCGACGCCGTGCAAGGCCTGAACGGCACCGTGCGCGCGGAATCGGCGCCGGGCGCGGGCTTTACCACCGTGATCACCTTGCCGCTCACGCAATCGATCGTGCGCGCCCTCGTCGTCGACGTCGCCGGCGAGGCTTACGCGCTGCCCATCGCGCGCATCGAAGGCGTGCGCCGTGTGCCGGCCGGCGCCGTGCGTACCCTGCACGGCCGCCAGTACGTCGACGCGCCGGACGGCAGCGGGCAGCTGGGCCTCGTCGCCGCCAGCCAGTTGCTGGAGCTGGGCGAAGCCGTGGCGGGAGCCGACCTCGTGCTGGTCGCGATCGGGACGGGGCGCGAGCGCTACGGCCTCGTCGTGGATGCAGTGCGCGGGGAACAGAGCCTGACCGTGCAGCCGCTCGAGCCGACGTTCGGCAAGCTGCGCGACATCGCGGCCGCCGCCCTGCTCGACGACGGCACGCCGGTGCTGATCCTCGACGTGCCCGACGTGCTGCACTCGATCGCGCGCCTGCTGGACGACGGCGCCGCGCTGCGCCTGGGAATCGCCGCGGAAGAGTCCCCGGCCGGCCGCGCCCGAAGGGTGCTCGTGGTGGACGATTCGCTCACGGTGCGCGAGATGCAGCGCAAGCTGCTGGCCGCGCGCGGCTACCACGTGGACGTGGCGCTGGATGGCCTGGACGGCTGGAACCAGTTGCGCGGGACCGACTACGACCTCGTGATCACGGACATCGACATGCCGCGCCTGGACGGCATCGGCCTCACGGAACGCATCCGGCGCGACCCGCGCCTGGCGCGCCTGCCGGTGATGATCGTGTCGTACAAGGACCGTCCAGAAGATCGCGCGCGCGGCCTGGAGGCCGGTGCCGATTATTACCTGGCCAAGGGCGCGTTCCACGACGCCACGTTGCTGGATGCCGTGCGCGACCTGGTCGGCGGCGCCCACGGAGACAGGACGCCATGAGGATAGGCATCGCCAACGACAGTGCCACCGCTTCCGAAGCGCTGCGCCGCGCGCTGGCGATCGGCGGCGAGCACCAGGTCGCGTGGGTGGCGCGCACGGGCGCCGACGCCGTGCGCCTGTGCCGCGACCTGCCGCCCGACCTCGTGCTGATGGACCTCGCCATGCCGGTGCTGGATGGCGTCGAGGCCACCCGCCGCATCATGCGCGAGGCGCCGTGCGCGATCCTCGTCGTCACGGCCGCGCCCCAGGACAACGTGGGCCAGGTGTTCCGCGCGCTGGGCGCCGGCGCCCTGGACGTGACGGCGACGCCCGTGCTGCTCGGCCGCCCCGGCGGCGAGGCGGCCCTGCTCGCGAAGATCCGCACCATGGCGAAGCTGATCGCGGGGGCGCCGGTGCCCATCGGCAGCGCGCCCGCCCCGGCGCCGGCCGCGCCCTCCGGCTCACCGGTGGCGCGCCTGGTCGCCATCGGCGCCTCCACCGGCGGGCCGATCGCGCTGGCGCGGCTGCTGGCACGGTGGCGCCCGCCGGTGGACACGGCCGTCGTCGTCGTGCAGCACATCGATCCCGCCTTCGCCGGCCAGCTGGCGCGCTGGCTGGGCGAGCAGGCCGGCGTGCCCGTGCGCGCCATCGCGGGTGGCGAGCCGGTCGAAGGCGGCATCGCGCAGGTGGCGGCCAGCGACGACCACCTGCGCCTCACGCCCGAACGCCGCCTCGTCTACGATGCCCATCCGCGCGACGAGGTCTACCGGCCGTCGGTCGATGTATTCTTCCACTCGGTGGCGCGGTACTGGAGCCGGAACGCCACCGGCGTCCTGCTCACGGGCATGGGTCGCGACGGCGCCGCGGGCCTGCTCGCCATGCGCCAGGCCGGCCAGGCGACGATCGCGCAGGACGAAGCCAGCTGCGCCGTGTATGGCATGCCGCGCGCGGCGGCCGAACTGGGCGCCGCGGAGAAAATTTTGCCGCTCAACAATATCCCTACCGCATTAGGGTAAAATGATGACCGACATTCATTTCAGTCCCGCCAACGATTCCCGATGTCCGCAGTCAGCCACTTCCAGGGCCGCGAACGAGACGACGCCGACTACAAGGTGCGCGTCCTGCTCGTCGACGACCAACTCATCATGATCGAAGCCGTCCGCCGCATGCTGGCGCGCCACGACGACATCGAATTCCGGTTCGTCACCGACGCGCGCGCGGCGCATGCGGCCGCGCTGCGGCACCGGCCGACCGTGATCCTGCAGGACCTCGTCATGCAGGGCGCCGACGGCTTCCAGCTGATCCAGGCGTACCAGGAGGACGAGGCGCTGCGCGACATTCCCGTGGTCGTGCTGTCCACGCGCGACGAAGCGAAGCTGAAGGCGCACGCGTTTGCCATCGGCGCGCACGACTACCTCGTCAAGCTGCCCGACGAGCTGGAACTGGTGGCCCGCATCCGCCACCATTCCGCCGGCTACATCAGCGGCCTGCAGCGCGACGCCGCCTACCGGTCCCTGAGCGCGAGCCAGGAGAACCTGGCACGCGTCAACGAGGAACTGCGCCGCCTGGCCGCGCTGGACGGCCTCACGGGCATCGCCAACCGCCGCCGTTTCGACGAAGCCGTCCACGTCGAATGGCAGCGCGGACGGCGCCAGCAATTGCCGCTGGCGCTGCTGCTGTGCGACGTCGATCATTTCAAGCTGTACAACGACCACCTGGGCCATCCGGCCGGCGACCTGTGCCTCAAGAAGGTGGCCGCCGTGCTGACCGGCCAGTTGAAGCGCCCGGCCGACCTGGCGGCGCGCTATGGCGGCGAGGAATTCGCGCTGCTGCTGCCGGACACCGACGTCGCCGGCGCCCTGCGCGTGGGCGAGGCATGCCGCGCGGGACTCCAACAGCTGGCGCTGCCGCATCCGGGGGCGCCGTGCGGGTATGTCACGATGTCGATGGGCGTGGCCTGCATCGTGCCGGGCGAGGCCGACGGCCCGGACGACTTCATCGCGCGGGCCGATGCCGCGCTGTACGACGCCAAGCGCAGCGGCCGCAACCGGGTGTCCGCGGCCGGGTGAGCCTTACACCAGCACGGGTTCCGGCTCGAGCCGCACGCCGAAGCGCGCCTCGACGTCGGCCTGGATCGCGCGTGCCAGCGCCATGATCTCGTGCCCCGTCGCGCCGCCATTGTTGACCAGCACGAGCGCCTGCTTCGGATAGACGCCCGCGCGTCCCAGGTTTTTCCCCTTCCAGCCGCAACGGTCGATCAGCCAGCCCGCGGCCAGCTTTTCGCTGCCGTCCGGCTGGGCGTGGTGCACGAGGTCCGGCCACGTGGCCAGCAGGCGCGCGCAGTGCTCGCGCGGCACGACCGGATTCTTGAAGAAGCTGCCCGCGTTGCCGATCTCGGCCGGATCGGGCAGCTTGCGGCGCCGGATCGCGATCACGGCATCCGCCACCGCGCGCGCGGTCGGCGCGGCGGTGTCCCCCACCGCCTGCGCCAGTTCCGCATAACGCAGGTTCGGCGTCCACGCGCGCGGCAGTGCGAACGTCACGTCCAGCACGACGAGCGTGCTGCCTTCCGCGTGCTTGAACACGCTGTCGCGGTAGCCGAAGCGGCAGGCGGCGGCGTCCATGGTGCGGATCGAACCGTCCGCGAAGTCGAACACGGTCAGCGAGTGAAAACAGTCCTTGACCTCGGCACCGTACGCGCCGATGTTCTGGATCGGCGACGCGCCGACCGTGCCCGGGATCAGCGCCATGTTCTCCAGGCCGCCCAGGCCCTGCGCGATCGTCCATTCCACGAACGCATGCCAGTTCTCGCCCGCTTGCGCACGCACGAGGATGGCGTCGGCCGTCGCGCCGACGATCTCCCTGCCCTCCAGCCCCATGTGCAGCACGAGGGCATCGACCTCGTCGCGCGCGATCAGGAGGTTGCTGCCGCCGCCGAGCACGAGGCGCGGCAGCGCGGCCAGTTGCGCATCGGCGGCAACGGCCTGCAGGTGGGCCGGATCGGTCACGCGCAGGTAGCGCCGGGCGCGCGCGGGAATGCGGAACGTGTTGAAAGGAGCGAGGGAAACGTCGGTGGACAGGGGCAGGTCGGCTGGCATGGCTGGGGCGGGTAGTGTTTGGCGCATTATAGTGGTTACAATATCGCCATTCATTACTGTGCAAGGAAAAAACAAGATGCCATCGTTTGATGTGGTCTGCGAAGCAGACATGGTCGAAGTCAAGAACGCCGTCGAGCAATCCAACAAGGAAATCGGCACCCGCTTCGACTTCAAGGGCAGCTCGGCCAAGGTCGAGCAGAAGGAACGCGAGATCACTGTGTTCGGCGATTCCGACTTCCAGCTCGGCCAGGTGCGCGACGTGCTGTTGAACAAGATGACCAAGCGTAAGGTCGACGTGCGCTTCCTCGACGAAGGCAAGGTCGAGAAGATCGGCGGCGACAAGGTCAAGCAGGTCCTCAAGGTGCGCAACGGCATCGAGACGGAAGACGCGAAGAAGATCACCAAACTCATCAAGGAAAGCAAGATGAAGGTGCAGGCCTCGATCCAGGGTGAAACCGTGCGCGTCACCGGCAAGGATCGCGATACGCTGCAGGAAGCGATCGCGCTGCTGCGCAAGGACGTGAAGGATCTGCCGCTGGAATTCAACAACTTCCGCGACTGATCGCCCTCCGCCGGCACCGCACGATCGTGCGGGAAATGGTGCTCTCCGCCCGTCCGCGCGTGGGGTAAAATGCGGGCGAGCGAGCACGCCAGTCGGCGGCGTTACCTATAACAACGAGTTGAATAGCAATGAAACGTGTTGATGATTTCCGCCTGCGTTTGGGCAACAAGGAATATGTGCCCATCATGATCGGCGGAATGGGCGTGGACATTTCCACGTCGGAGCTGGCCCTGGAAGCGGCCCGTCTGGGCGGTATCGGCCACATTTCCGATGCGATGGTGCCGGACGTGTCGGACCGCAAGTTCGACACCAGCTTCGTCAAGGAAAAGACCAAGCTGTACAAGTTCAACATCAACAACATGGACAAGTCCGTCGTCCAGTTCGACCTCGACCGCCTGGCCGAGGCGACGCGCCTGCACGTGGGCGCGACCATGGCGGCGAAGAAAGGCGATGGCCTGATCTTCGTGAACTGCATGGAAAAGCTGACGATGAACGCGCCGAAGGAAACCCTGCGCACCCGCCTGTCGGCCGCGCTGGACGCGGGCATCGACGGCATCACGATGTCGGCCGGCCTGCACCTGGGCTCGTTCGAACTCATCAAGGACCATCCGCGCTTCCGCGACGCCAAGCTGGGCATCATCGTCTCGTCCGTCCGCGCCCTGCAACTGTTCCTGCGCAAGGTGTCGCGCCTGAACCGCCTGCCCGACTACGTGATCGTGGAAGGCCCGCTGGCCGGCGGCCACCTGGGCTTCGGCATGGAAGACTGGAAAGACTACGACCTGCACACGATCATGGACGAGATCCATGCGTACCTGGCCGCCGAAAAACTCGATATCCCGCTGATCGCCGCCGGCGGCATCTTCACGGGCAGCGACGCCGTGTCGTTCCTCGAAAAGGGCGCGGGCGGCGTGCAGGTGGCGACCCGCTTCACTGTCACCCGCGAATGCGGCCTGCCGGATTCCGTCAAGCAGGAATATTTCCGCGCCAGCGAAGAAGACATCATCGTCAACGGCGTCTCGCCGACGGGTTATCCGATGCGCATGCTGAAGCAGACGCCGGCGATCGGCTCGGGCATCCGTCCCGGCTGCGAATCGTATGGCTACCTGCTGGACGCGACGGGCAACTGCGCCTACATCAATTCGTACAACCGCGAGGTGCAGGCGAATCCGGGCCAGAAGAACATCCAGGTGTTCGACAAGACGTGCCTGTGCACCCACATGCGCAACTTCAATTGCTGGACCTGCGGCTCGACGACGTACCGCCTGAAGGACACGACGCACAAGCTGTCGGACGGCACCTACCAGATCCTGTCCGCCGAGCACGTGTTCAAGGATTACCTGTTCAGCGTGGACAACCAGGTCGCGCTGCCGCCGCGCCAGGAAGCGGCCGCCTGACCGCTACCATCATCGACGAAAGGCGTGCTGCGGCACGCCTTTTCTTTTGGCGGAACGGAAGTACGGCCAGGCGGTCCAACGGGTTCCATCGACACCGGGAGCCGGCATGCACGAATCCGAACCGCCCAGCCGGTGCGTCTTTCTCACCGACGAGACCGGCACCATCGAGGCCTGGAACGACGGCTCCGCCGCGGTGTTCGGTGTGGCGGCCGGGCAGGTTCTCGGCCGCCCTGTCACCACGTTGTTCACGCCGCCGGGACGCGATGCCTGGAGCGTCGGCTGGCGCGCCCTCACCGGCCATCCCGAAGGGGCAGAAGTCCACGTCGAGCTCATGTGCGCGCGGGGACGCGTATTCGAAGGCACGCTGACGCTGGCGCCGCTGGTCGACGGCGAAAGCCACTTGCGAGGGTGCGCCGTCGCCGTCGCCACGGGCCGCATGCGGGGCGGCACGGAAGCCGAACGGGTCGCACGCACGCCGCTGTCCGACATCGTGGATACCTTCCCCGGCACCTTTTACGTGCTCAACCGTGACGGCCGCTTCGTTCTCTGGAACCACAACCTGGAAAAGGTCACGGAGATGACGCCGGACGAACTGGGCGCCACGCGCGCCCTCGACCTCATCGAACTGCCCCAGCGCGCGCCGCTGGCCAACGGCATCCGCGCCGCGTTCGACGACGGCGGCGAACTGAAGCTGGAGATCGACTTCGTGTCGCGCAGCGGCCGCGAGACGCCCGTGCTGCTGAACGGAACGAAGATCCGCTGCAACGGCGGCGAATATCTGTTCGGGACGGGCGTCGACCTGGCCGAACGACGCGCGCACGAACAGCAACTGCGCCTGCGCGAACGTGCCCTGCACGCGGCCAGCAACGGCATCCTGATCACCCGGCTGGACCACGGCCAGAGCTTCATCGAATACGTGAACCCGGCCTTCGAACGCATCACCGGTTACGCGGCGGACGAAATCATCGGCACGGACCCGCGCTTCATGGCGGCACCCGGCATGGACCTGGCGGAGCGGGCCCAGCTGCGCGACGCGATCGCGGCGCGCACGGGCGCCAAGGTCGTGCTGCGCAACCTGCGCAAGAACGGCGAGCTGTTCTGGAACGACCTCTCCATCACGCCCGTGCAGGACGAGCATGGCGAAGTCACGCACTACATCGGTGTGCTCACCGACGTCACCGCGACCATGCTGCGCACGGCGCACCTGGAGCACGAGGTCAACCACGATCCGCTGACGGGCCTCGCCAACCGCAACCTGCTATGGGACCGGCTGGAGCAGGCGCTGCATCTCGCGCAGCGCCACAAGTCGCTCGTGGCCACGGTGCTGATCGACCTCGACAACTTCAAGACCATCAACGATACGTTCGGCCACGAGGCGGGCGACGTCGTGCTGAAGGTCGTCGCGCGCCGCCTGCAGGCGTCCGTGCGCGACAGCGACACGGTGGCGCGCATGTCCGGCGACGAGTTCGTGCTGATCCTCGCCAACCAGCCGTCGCTGCGTTTCACCCTGCGCATGGTCGAACGGCTGCGCCAGAGCTTCGCGATTCCCGTCGCCTTCAACAACCGCGAGATCCCCGTCGGCGCCAGCGTGGGCGTGTCGCTGTACCCGCACGACGGCGTCACGGCGGCGGAGCTCGTGCGCGCGGCCGACCTCGCGATGTACCACGGCAAGGGCAGCGGCCGCAACGACGTCCATTTCTTCTCGGCCGACATGAAGTCGACCACGGAAGCGAAGCACCGCATCGAATTGGCGCTGCGCGACGCGCTCGACCACGACGACCTGTTCCTGCTGTACCAGCCCCGCGTGGCCGTCGCGACCCGGCGCGTCGCGGGCTTCGAGGCGCTGCTGCGCTGGCGCCACCCGGACCAGGGCGTGCTGTCCCCTGCCTGCTTCCTCGCCGAGGCCGAGGAAAGCGGCGTGATCGTGCCCATCGGCCAGCGCGTGCTCGACCAGGCCTGCGCCTTCGCGGCCCGGTTGCGTGCGGCCGGGTACGTGAACGTGCCCGTGACCGTCAACGTCTCGCACCGCGAATACAGCCAGCCGGGATTTCTCGCCGGCCTGTCCGACCGGCTGACGCGCCACCGCCTGCCGCCGCGCAGCCTGCAGCTCGACCTGCGCATCGAGGCGCTGATCCGCAATCCGGCACTGGGCCAGGAACTGGCGGAACAACTCCATACGATGGGGGTCGACCTGTCCGTCGACGGGTTTGGGGCGGGCCTGTGCGACCTCGGCTATCTGCAGCAGCTGGCGGCCACCCAGGTCAAGCTGGCGCACACGACGGTCCAGACGCTGGACGACGGCGGCCGGGCCGTGGCCAAGAGCCTGATCGACATCGGGCACAACCTGAACATGGAAGTGGTGGCCGAGGCCGTGGAAACACGGCCCCAGCTGGATTTCCTCACCTCGCATGGCTGCGACCACATCCAGGGCATCTGGATCAGCGAGCCCCTCGCGGCGGAGGCGGCACAGCGCATGCTGGAAGAGCAGCAGCCCGCATAAGCGCAAAGGTGGGCACGGGGTGCCCACCACGCACACCGGTGGCCTAACCTTCGCTGGTAATCCGCCCGACCAGCGCGCCGAGCACGTCTTCCGCCATGTCGTTGGCCACCTGGCACGTCCCCGCATTCTCGTGCCCGCCACCACCGTACTCGAGCATCAACGCGCCGATATTCGTCTTCGACGTACGGTTGAGAATCGATTTGCCCGTCGCGAACACCGTATTCTGGTTCTTCAGGCCCCACAGCACGTGGATCGAGATATTCGTCTCGGGGAAGAGCGCATAGATGATGAACCGGTTGCCCGCATAGATCACGGGTTCCTCGCGCAGGTCGAGCACGACGAGGTTGCCGTGGACGTGCGCGCAGCGCCGGATCTGCTCCTTGCACAGCTCGCTGTGCTCGAAGTACAGCCGGGTACGCTCCTGCACGTCCGGCAGCTGCATGATCTGGGCGATCGTGTGGTTGCGGCAGTAATCGATCAGGTCCATCATCAGCTGGTAGTTCGAGATGCGGAAGTCGTGGAAGCGGCCCAGCCCCGTACGCGCATCCTTCAGGAAATTCAGCAGGTTCCAGCCCTGCGGATCGAGCACTTCCTCGCGCGTGAAGCGCGCGGCGTCGGCCTTGTCGACGGCATCCATCATGTCGCGCCAGGCGGCCGGGAACGCCCGCGTGGCGCCGTAGTGGTCGTAGACGACTCTTGCGGCCGAGGGCGCCTTCGGGTCGATGACGTGGTTGTCGCGCCGGCCCGTGTTGCGGAGCGTTTCCGATAAGTGATGGTCGAATGCAAGGTGCGCGCCGGCAACGTACGGCAGATTCGTCGTGATATCGCGCGCACTGATCGCGATCTTGCCATCCTGCATGTCCTTCGGGTGGACGAACAGGATCTCGTCGATCAGGTCCAGGTGCTTGAGGAGGACGGCGCAGACGAGGCCGTCGAAATCGCTGCGGGTAACGAGGCGGTAACGCTTGGGAACGGCAGACATCGGCAAACCCCTTTCATGTCGAGAACGAAGCATGGGCTGGCGCAGCCAGGACGTCGGTCATCATACCGCGCAAGATTGCTAATTAACAGTTTTTCTATACGTCATCACGGCGTCATCAACCTGTGCATTCCAGGGCCCGAAACGTGCAGGCTGTCGCAAAGCGATGGCCGGCGCTCATGCCAGCGGTTACACTCGCCGCACCTTCTGAAAAAGATAAGTTTCATGCAAACACGGCGTTCTACCCAGCAAACTTTCTCGAATACCCTGTCGGCACTGTACCGGGCCTTCGACGCGGTCGCGACGTGGGTGACGCAACTGTCGTGGTGGAAGTTCTTCCTGTTCGCCGCGCTGATGCTGGTCTCCGGCAAGATTCTGCAGGACGAATTGTTCTCCAGCAGCGAAGAAGAGATCACGCGCACGGAACACAGCGCACGCCGGCCCGAACCGACCGTCACGATCGACGACAGCGGCATCCACATCAATCCGGGCAAGAACAGCCGGCGCGGCACGATCACGATCAATCCGGAAATCGAGGCGGCCAAGGCGGAAGCGGCAGCCAAGGCCGCGGAAGCGGCACACGCGGCGGCCGAGGGCAAGGCCGACGAGGCGCAGGCGAAGGCCGACGCCGCGGAACAGGCGGCCGACGAGGCGCAACACGCGGCCGACCCCGCCGCACCCGCCGCACCCGCCGAGCCCGCGCCGCCGGCACCGCCCGCCCCGCCCAAGGCGCCGGTCACGAAGACCCTGCGCGGCGCCAACGGCGAAGAGGTCCACATCGACCTGCCGCCGCAAATCGGCGAAGAGTTGTCCAACGCCATCGAAGCGGCCGTCGACGACGCGGCCGAAGCAAAGGCACGCAGCTATCACAAGCAGGCGTCGACGTGGTTCACGAGCTTCGTCTGGCTGCTGATCCTCGCCCTGTTCGGCACGAAGGCGCTGGTGGGCGGCAAGAAGCGCGCGGAGGCCGAGATGCAGTCGGCCACGGCCGCCGCCGAGCGCGAGTCGATGCAGCGCCAGCTGTCAGAAGCGAAGATGCAGGCCATGCAGGCCCAAGTGGAGCCGCACTTCCTGTTCAATACGCTCGCTTCCGTCGAGCACCTGATCGAGACCAATCCGCCGCGCGCATCCGCCATGCAGCGGACACTCATCCAGTACCTGCGCGCCGTGCTGCCGCAGATGCGCGACAACAACCTCGTCACGAACCTGGGCCGCGAAGTCGACATGGTCAAGTCCTACCTCGACCTGCTCAAGATGCGTATGGAAGAACGCCTGACGGTCGAACTGAGCGTGCCGGACGGCCTGCGCAGCGCGGCGTTTCCCCCGATGATGCTGCAATCGATGGTCGAGAATGCGATCAAGCACGGCCTCGAATGCAAGCCCGAGGGCGGCCACCTGGCCGTCAGGGCGGAAGTGGTCGACAGCAAGCTGCGCGTGACGGTCGCGGACGACGGCGTCGGCTTCGGCGTCATGCCCAGCAAGGGCACCGGCCTCGGGCTGTCGAACATCCGCGAGCGTTTGAAATTGCTGCACGGCGAGGCGGGCCAGCTGCACATCGCGGCCAACAGCCCGACCGGGGTCATCGCCACCATCGAGGTCCCGTACCAGCTTGCACCGAAGTAAGCATTTCGGGTATTGCCTGTACCGACGATTCGTTGAATAATCGACACTCCTTCACTGCCTGCCCCCGACCATGCCTACCGCTATCATTGCCGACGACGAAAGACTGATGCGCGACCTGCTGCGCACCCGATTGTCCCAGGTGTGGCCGGATCTCGAGATCATCGGCGAAGCGAAGAACGGCGACGAGGCCGTGCAGCTCGTCGACGACCTGAAGCCCGACCTGACCTTCCTCGACATCCGCATGCCGGGCAAGACGGGCATGGAAGCGGCGCGCGACATCGGCGACGCCAGCCAGGTCGTGTTCGTCACCGCATACGACCAGTACGCCGTGGAAGCGTTCGAGCGGGGCGCCATCGACTACGTGCTGAAACCGCCCGAGCCCGAGCGCCTCAAGATCACCGTCGAGCGCCTGAAGGAACGCCTGGCGACGCCCGCGCAGGCGGCCACCGCGTCCGTCAACGTCAGCGACACGGTGACCGCGATGCTGTCCCAGCTCGCCGAAAAGATCGCGGCGCCGAAGCCGAAATACCTGCAATGGATCCAGGCCAGCATCGGCCAGGACCTGCGCATGATCCCGGTCGAGGAAATCCTGTTTTTCCGTTCCGACGAAAAATATACCTGCGTTCAAACGGAGAAATTCGAAGCACTGATCCGCAAGCCGGTGCGCGACCTGGCCGAAGAACTCGATCCGTCGCTGTTCTGGCAGATCCACCGCGCCACGCTCGTGAACGTCAACGCCATCGAAGGCGTGACGCGCGACATCCGTGGCCGCCACTTGGTGCTGATCAAGGGCCGCTCGGAAAAACTGGAAGTCAGCCGCAGCTTCCTGCACCTCTTCAAGCAGATGTAAGTCAAGCCAGCAGTTTGCACGGCGGGTAAGGTAGATGCCAGACCCGCACAGCGGGTTGTTTTCTATCAAGCAAGTTGAATGAAACGCCCGCGCCGCCCCCGCGCTTCCGGCAGGACCGCAACCTGGCTTCTGGCCGGGTTCGCGGCCGGCTATTGGCTGGGCCGGCGCTTCCGACAGGAGCTTGAAACCGTGCAGGCCAGCCGCCAGATCGTCAACCACGTCAGCGAAGCCATCATTTCCGCCGACCAGTCGAACACCATCGTCATGGCCAATCCGGCCGCGGCAGCCCTGTTCGGCACGAGCGTCGAGCAGATGGTGGGGAGTCCGCTGGGACGCTACATCGAGTCGCCGAATGCGGACGTCGACGAACCCGTGGACTATTTCCGCCCCGGCAGCGGCCGCGCAGGCCGCCGCGCCACCGACTACACGGTCATGGGCCTGCGCGGGGATGGTGAACGCTTCCCCATCGAGGGTTCCATTTCACGCACCAACGGCAACGCACCGTTCTACACGGTCGTCATGCGCGACGTCAGCGACCGCCGCCGCGTGCAGGAAAAACTCACGCGCTCGCACGACCAGCTGCGCCAGCTGTCCGCCGCGCTGCAGACCATCCGCGAGGAAGAGCGCACCCACATCGCGCGCGAACTGCACGACGACCTCGGCCAGCTGCTCGCATCGCTGCGCATGGACCTCACCCTGCTGCAACACGCCGACGGCACGCCCAGCGAAAGCCTGCGGCTGATGCGCGGCATGGAAGACAATCTGCTGACCGCGATCACGTCGCTGCGCCGCATCGCCACCAACCTGCGTCCGCGCGCGCTCGACGAAGGCGGCCTGTATTTCGCGCTGCAGGGCCTGCGCGACGATTTCATCGAACGCTACGCGATCCCCACCACCCTGCTGGCCGACGAGGCCGAGCTGCGCCTGGACGACACGGCCAGCACGGCCATCTTCCGCATCGTGCAGGAAGCGCTGACGAACATCGCCCGCCATGCGCAGGCCACCCGCGTCATGATGAATCTGTTCCGGCTGAACAGCGACCTGCTCATCACGATCCGCGACGATGGCCGCGGGATCCGTCCGGAAGACATGGAAAAGGCGGAATCCCTGGGCCTGATCGGCATGCGCGAACGGGTCTGGGCGATGAAGGGCGAGATCTCGATCGGCGCCGACGAGCCGCACGGCACCCGTATCGACATCGTGCTGCCGCTGCACGATCACCTCGTGTAACCCTGTCGTCACACATTGATGACAACAGAAGTGAAAGTAAGCGTGGTAATTTCGCAACATTTCACTGTGTCATCAAATCGACATATCGCTTCGATAAGATGCCTGCCAATCAAGCAATAGACCACATTGTTTGAATCGTCCGACATCTTATTGGAGAATCCTGAATGCAAGTCAAACGCCTGGCCGCAGCCGTGGTCGCCCTCACCCCCCTGTTCGCCGCCGCCCAGACCAACGTGACCCTGTACGGTGTCGTCGACGCCGCCATCGAGTCCGGCGACGCCGGCAATCCGGACGGCCGCCACACCAACGTCCAGTCGGGCAACCAGTCGGGCAGCCGCTTCGGCTTCCGCGGTTCGGAAGACCTGGGCAACGGCCTGAAGGCCATCTTCAACCTGGAAGCGGGCGTTGCCGTCGACACCGGCGCGCAGGATTCCTCCGGCCTGTTCCAGCGCCGCGCCGTCGTCGGCCTGGAAGGCGCCTTCGGTACCCTGACGCTGGGCCGCGAATACTCGCCGATCGCCGTCGTGGCCGGCGCCTCCGACGAATTCGGCCAGGGCTTCTACGGCACCAACCTGTCGGCCTTCGGTTCGGGCAAGGTAACCCGCCGCCTGGCCAACTCGGTCAACTACAAGAGCGCGTCGTTCAACGGCTTCGACCTGCTGGCCACGTATTCCGCCGGCGAAAAAACCACGGGTCCGTCGGGCGACCTGAAAGGCATCGGTGCCGAATACAAGATGGGCGGCCTGTACCTGGGCGCCGCCTACCACACGCTGAAGCGCGTTTCGTCGGGCAACGACAAGGAATACGGCGCGGGCGCCGCCTACACGTTCGCCGACGTCGGCGGCCTGGAGATCAAGGCCAACTACCTGTCGGCCGATCCGGACGGCGCGAACAACAAGTTCAAGCAGTACAACCTGGGCGCCGGCTACCCGTTCGGCCCGAGCAAGGTCTACGTGAACCTGCAGCAGAACAAGCTGGAAAACGGCGCCAAGGGCAATGCCTGGGCACTGGCCTACAGCTATTCGCTGTCGAAGCGCACGAACCTGTACGCGTCGTACGCCAACATGAACAACAACGGCCTGGCCACCTTCGGCCTGAACTCGGGTTCGAACAACCTGACCCCGGCCGCGACGTCGCTGGGTGGCGATCCGTCGGTGTTCACCGTCGGCATGCGTCACTCGTTCTAAGTACGCCGTCATTCGCGTGGGCACCCGTGCCCACGCGTCATTTCAGCCGGCAGGTCAACATCCAGTAATACGTCAGGCGCTCGATGCGGATCTCCCTCACCTCGCCGCCCAGCCGCTTGCGCAGCGCGCTGTCGGCCGGATAATTCTTCGGCAACTCGAACCGCTCGCCGTCCGGCGCCGCGACGATTTCATACGTATTGCCTTGCGCATCCGTGCGCGCGATCGTCGTGCTGCTGCCCTCGACGTAGGCGTCGTCCAGCAGGATCAGGGAAACGTCGTGGCCGAGCCGCGCGCGCAGCTGGGCCAGCAGCGCATCCTGCTCGTCGCGCTTCAGGTGCGACCACCAGAAACCGATGAACACGCAAGTAAACGTACCCAGGTCCTCGGGCAGATCGAGGCCGTCCACCTTGCGGAACGCGACCTTGCCCTCCGGGAAGCGGCGCGTCTGGGCCCGGGCGAGCATGGCGTCGAGGATATCGGTGGCCAGCACCTTGTCGGCGTTCGCCGCGATCACTTCCGTCCAGTAGCCGGTGCCGCAGGCCAGTTCCAGCACGGTCTGCCCGCGCACCAGTTGCGCGATGCGTTCGCGTACCTTCGATAAGTCGTTGGCGCGTTCCGCCCGCGACAGCGCGGCGTCGGCCGCCTGCGTGCTGCTCGCGTAGTAACGCGCGACGGGGTCATTCTGTCGATTCATGGTATTAAAGCTCGTAATTTTCACTGGTGCCGCGCATGGCGGACTCGACCATCTTGCGGTTGAGCGTGGGGGCCAGCAGCTCGATGAACGTATAAATATAGCTGCGCAGATAGGCGCCCTGCTTGACGGCCACGCGCGATATGTTCATGCCGAACAGATGGCCCACGGGAATCGCGCGCAGGTTGCGGTCGCGTTCCTGGTCGAAGGCCATGCCGGCGATGATGCCGATCCCCATGCCCAACTCCACGTACGTCTTGATGACGTCGGCGTCGATCGCTTCCAGCAGGACGTCCGGCTTGAGGTTGCGCAGTTCGAACGCATGGTCGATCTTGCTACGGCCCGCGAAGGCGGCGTCGTACGTGATCAGCGGGTAGCCCGCGATCTCTTCCAGCGAGATCGCCTTCGATTTCGTCAGCGGGTGCTCGTGCGGCACGACGAGGACGTGTTCCCATTGATAACACGGCAAGGTGATCAGCCCGTCGACCGCCGCGATCGATTCCGTCGCGATGGCGAGGTCGGCCTGGTCGTTCTTGACCATGTCGGCGATCTGGCGCGGGTTGCCTTGCAATAAAGACAACCTGACTTTCGGGAAGCGCTGCATGAACGCCTGCACGACCTTCGGCAGCATGTAGCGCGCCTGCGTGTGCGTGGTGGCGATGGTGAAGCTGCCGCTGTCCTGGGCGGCGTATTCCTTGCCGATGCGCTTGAGGCTGTCGATCTCCTGCATGATCAGCTCGACCGATTGCAGGACGAGGCGGCCCGGTTCCGTCAGGCCGCGGATGCGCTTGCCGTGACGGGTGAAGATGTCGACCCCGAGCTCCTCTTCCAGCTCGATGATGGCTTTCGACACCCCGGGTTGCGACGTGAACAACGCCTTGGCGGCGTCGGTCAGGTTGTAGTTCTGGCGGACCGCTTCGCGCACGAAACGTAGTTGGTGTAGGTTCATTGCCCTTATCTTGTCAATCTGATGCCGCATTTTACAAGGATGCTTATACCGCAGGCTCATATAAGCAAATAAATTCTCCGTCGTTTGGAATATAGCTGGATTTTATTAATATTCGGGATAGTTTGGGTCAGGATTGGCCCGCCCCCTTAGGAATCTTGCCCATGTACCGTTACGACCAATACGACCATCTCATCGTACGTGAACGCATCGCCCAGTACCGCGACCAGGTACGGCGCCGTCTCGCCGACGAGCTGACCGAAGAAGAATTCCTGCCGCTGCGCTTGCAGAACGGCCTGTACATGCAGCGTCATGCCTACATGCTGCGCATCGCCGTGCCGTACGGCCTGCTGTCGACGGCGCAGATGCGCATGTTCGCCCACATCGCCCGCAAGTACGACCGCGGCTATGGCCACTTCACGACGCGCCAGAACATCCAGTTCAACTGGATCGAGCTGGAACAGACCCCGGACATCCTGACCGACCTGGCCTCGGTCGAAATGCACGCGATCCAGACGTCGGGCAATTGCATCCGTAACACGACGACGGACGAATTCGCCGGTGTCGCCGCCGACGAGATCGTCGATGCGCGCCCGTACGCGGAAATCATCCGCCAGTGGAGCACGTTCCACCCCGAGTTCATCGCCCTGCCCCGCAAGTTCAAGATCGCGATCAATGGCGCCGTGGAAGACCGCGCCGCGATCGCCGTCCACGACATCGGCCTGACCGCCGTGCGCAACGACGCCGGTGAAGTCGGCTTCAAGTTCATGGTGGGGGGTGGTCTCGGCCGTACGCCGATCCTGGGCAGCGTGATCAACGACTTCGTGCCCTGGCAGCACCTGCTGACGTACACGGAAGCGATCATGCGCGTGTACAACCAGTTCGGCCGCCGCGACAACAAGTACAAGGCCCGCATCAAGATTCTGGTAAAAGCCGTGGGCGCCGAGGAATTCGCGCGCATGGTCGAGGCGGAATTCGCCGACCTGAAGGATGGCCCGGAAACGCTGACCCGCGAGGAAGTCGAACGCGTGGCGCAATGGTTCAATCCGAAGCCCTACCTGACCCTGCCCAGCATCGATCCCCGTGCGGAGCATGCCGACAACAAGGCGTTCGCCAACTGGCTGCAGCGCAACGTCAAGCCGCACAAGGTGCCGGGCTATGCGTCCGTCGTGCTGTCGCTGAAGAAAACCGGCGTGCCGCCGGGCGACGCGACCGCCGAGCAGATGGATTTCGTGGCCGACCTGGCCGACAAGTACAGCTTCGGCGAACTGCGCGTGACGCACGAGCAGAACCTCGTGCTGGCCGACGTCGAGCAGGCCAAGCTGTTCGAGATCTGGCAGCAGGCGAAGGCCCGCGGCCTCGCGACGCCGAACATCGGCCTGTTGACCGACATGATCTCGTGCCCGGGCGGCGACTACTGCTCGCTGGCGAACGCGAAGTCGATCCCGATCGCGGCCGCCATCGCCGAGCGTTTCGACAACCTGGACTTCCAGCACGACATCGGCGACATCGAACTGAACATCTCGGGCTGCATCAACGCCTGCGGCCACCACCACGTGGGCCACATCGGCGTGCTGGGCGTGGACAAGGACGGTTCCGAGTGGTATCAGGTATCGATCGGCGGCGCACAGGGTAACGAGTCGGCCATCGGCAAGATCATCGGCCCGTCGTTCTCCGCACCGCAGATGCCGGAAGTCATCGGCCGCCTGCTCGAGGTTTATGTGAAGAATCGCGTCGAGGGCGAACGCTTCGTCGACGTGGCGCAGCGCCTCGGTGTCGCGCCGTTCAAGGAACATGTGTATGCCACGCCGATCCCGGCCGGCGCATTGGTTGGGGAAGACGAATATGCCTAATTTCGAATTGCACTCGCACAAGCAGATCATCAAGCACCGCGAGGTGGTGGATGACGATTGGAGCGTCCTGAAACTCGTCGAAGACGGCACCCCGGAAACCGTTGAAGTCCCGGCCGGCAAGATCATTGTCCCGGTCAAGGTCTGGCTGGCGCAGCGCGAGCAGCTGCTGGGCCGCGCGGAGCGTCGGGAACTGGGCATCTGGTTCGCATCGGACGAGCTGGCCACGACGGTCAAGGACGACCTCGACAAGTTCGCCGTCGTCGCCGTCGACTTCCCGAAATTCAGCGACGGCCGCGGCTACTCGATCGCCTACAACCTGCGCAAGCGCCTGGGCTACCAGGGCGAGCTGCGCGCGATCGGCGACGTGCTGCGCGACCAGCTGTTCCAGATGGTCCGCTGCGGCTTCAATGCCTATGCGACGCGCCAGGACCGCAACATCCATGACGCACTGAAAGGCCTGACGGTATTCTCGGAAACGTACCAGGCGGCGGTCGACAACCCGCTGCCGCTGTTCCGCCGCCACGAGCGCGGCGCGTTGCCCGAACACAGCGACGTCGGCGCCGGCATCTGACGATCAAACAAGGAAACCCATGAGCGACCTGAACGCGCGGGTGAATGAAACCCGCGGCATCCTGGAGCGCATTGCGCGCGATTTTTCGCCTGCCGTGTTCGCTTCCAGCCTGGCGGCCGAGGACATGGTCCTCACCGACCTGATCTTGAAGGCCGGCCTGCCGATCACCATCTTCTCGCTGGAGACCGGCCGCCTGCACAAGGAAACCCTGGCCATGATCGACAAGGTCAAGGCCCACTACGGCTACGACATCGTCGTGATGCGTCCGAAGCAGGAACTGGTCGACGAGTACGTGAGCAAAAACGGCCTGAACGCGTTCTACGACAGCGTCGAGATGCGCAAGGGCTGCTGCTACGTGCGCAAGGTCGAACCGCTGGGCCGCGCGCTCGCCGGCAACAAGGCATGGATCACGGGCCAGCGCCGCGCGCAGTCGACGACGCGCAGCGACCTGCCGGTGCAGGAAGACGATACGGCGCACGGCCTGGCCAAGTTCAATCCGTTGGCCGACTGGAGCGAAGAGGACGTGTGGGAATACATCCGCGCCAATAACGTGCCGTACAACGACCTGCACGATCGCGGCTACCCGTCGATCGGCTGCGAACCCTGCACCCGCGCGATCCAGCCGGGCGAGGACGTGCGCGCCGGCCGCTGGTGGTGGGAAAACGCCGACTCCAAGGAATGCGGATTGCACCTCGTGGACGGCAAGCTCATTCGAATCAAATCCGTAGCCCCGGCCTAATTGGCCAATCAAGACATCACAGGCTCAGCAAAATGACGACTTTTAGTGACACCCCGCTCGCCCTCAGCGACGTGAATGCGCGCCACCTGGACGCGCTCGAATCCGAAGCCATCCACATCCTGCGCGAAGTCGCGGCGGAATGCTCGAACCCCGCGCTGCTGTTCTCGGGCGGCAAGGACTCCGTCGTGCTGCTGCGCCTGGCCGAGAAGGCGTTCCGTCCGGGTAAATTCCCGTTCCCGCTCGTCCACATCGACACGGGCCACAACTTCGACGAAGTGATCCAGTTCCGCGACGCGCGCGTGGCCGAACTGGGCGAGCGCCTGATCGTCGGTTCCGTCGAGGACTCGATCAAGAAAGGTACCGTCCGCCTGCGCAACCCGCAGACGGATTCGCGCAACGCGGCCCAGGCCGTCACGCTGCTGGAAACGATCGCCGAATACGGCTTCGACGCCTGCATCGGCGGCGCCCGCCGCGACGAAGAAAAGGCGCGCGCGAAAGAGCGTATCTTCTCGTTCCGCGACGAATTCGGCCAGTGGGACCCGAAGGCCCAGCGTCCGGAACTGTGGGACCTGTATAACACCCGCGTCCACCCGGGCGAGAACATGCGCGTGTTCCCTATCTCGAACTGGACCGAGCTCGACGTCTGGCAATACATCGCCCGCGAAAAGCTGGCCCTGCCGCCGATCTATTTCGCGCACGAGCGCCAGGTGATCCCGCGTAACGGCCTGCTGGTGCCGCTGACGCCCCTGACGCCGGCCCGCGACGGCGAGGAAGTCGAGACCCGCGTCGTCCGTTTCCGCACCGTGGGCGACATCTCGTGCACGTGCCCGGTTGCATCGGATGCGTCGACCGTCGACGCCATCATCGCCGAAACGGCGATCACCCAGATCACCGAGCGCGGTGCGACCCGCATGGACGACCAGACGTCGGAAGCCTCGATGGAAAAGCGCAAGAAACAAGGATATTTCTGATGAACGCCCTGAACGACAACCTGAACCACGATAACGACCAAAGCGGCCAGGCCGGTCTGCTGCGCTTCATCACCGCCGGCTCCGTCGACGACGGCAAGAGCACGCTGATCGGCCGCCTGCTGTTCGACAGCAAGGGCATCTTCGCCGACCAGCTGGCCGCCGTGTCGCGCTCCAAGCACAAGCGCACCGTGGGCGACACGATCGACCTGTCGCTGCTGACGGACGGCCTGGAAGCCGAGCGCGAGCAAGGCATCACGATCGACGTCGCGTACCGCTATTTCGCCACGCCGAAGCGCAAGTTCATCATCGCCGACACGCCGGGCCACGAGCAGTACACCCGCAACATGGTGACGGGCGCGTCGACCGCGGACGCCGTCATCATCCTCGTCGACGTGTCGAAGGTGAAGCTGGGCGATGACGGCTCGGTGGAGCTGCTGGTGCAGACGAAGCGCCACTCGACCATCGCCAAGCTGCTCCAGATCGAGCACGTGATCGTCGCCGTCAACAAGATGGACCTCGTGAACTACGACCGCACCGTGTACGACCGCATCGTCGCGGAATACACGAAGTTCGCGGACACGCTGGGCCTGAAGGACATCACGGCGATCCCGCTGTCGGCACTCGCGGGCGACAACGTCGTCGAGCGCGGCGACAACATGACCTGGTACGAAGGCCCGACCTTGATCGAACTGCTGGAAGGCCTGTCGGTCTACGACGAGACGCACGCCGCCCCGTTCCGCTTCCCGGTGCAGCTGGTCGCGCGCCACAACGGCCACGAAGCCAACGACCTGCGCGGCTACATGGGGCGCATCGAGTCGGGCAAGGTTGCCGTGGGCGACAAGCTCGTCGTGCAGCCGTCCGGCCACAGCGCGACCGTGAAGGAAATTCTGACGTTCGACGGCCCGCTGCAGCAAGCGGTCGCCGGCCAGTCGGTCACCATCACGTTGAACGAGCACGTGGACATCTCGCGCGGCGACGTGCTGGCCCCGGCCGAGCAACCGGCCACCTTGCTGAAGCAGGTGCAAGCGGATGTGTGCTGGATGTCCGACGAGCCCCTGGACGTGCGCCGCAAGTACTGGATCAAGCATGGCACGCGCCAGACGATGGCCAAGGTGAAGGCGATCGATTCCGTCCTGGACGTCAACACGCAGACGCGCCGCGCCGTCGACAACCCGGCCGCAGGCCTGAAGCTGAACGACATCGCGCGGATCGAACTGACCGTGCAGCAGCCGCTGGCCGCCGACGCCTACGATGCGATCCGCGCAACGGGTGCCTTCATCCTCATCGATGAAGTTACCCATCAAACGGTCGCAGCAGGTATGATCCGTATTTAAGCAGTGGGACCTCGATAAACCTACTGCGCGTCGGATTTTCGTCCTGCGATGCTCGCCGTACCGTTAGTACGGCTGCGCTTCTCGGACGAAACTCCTTCCGCTCGCTACGGTTTCTCGAGGCCCTGATGCGATGTAAAAGTCTTAATAACACCTTTAGTACCAAGGGATCGTATGGCTGGGCTGGGAAAAGTTTATCTGGTTGGAGCCGGTCCCGGCGCTGCTGATCTCATCACCGTTCGCGGAGCGCGCCTGCTCGGGGAGGCGGAGGTCGTGCTGTACGACGCCCTCGTCACTCCCGAGATGCTGGCCCTGTGCAGGCAGGCCGAGCTGATTCCGGTCGGCAAGCGCTCCGGTCAGCGCTCCACGGCGCAAACCGTCATCAATGAAAAACTCGTCGATGCCGCACAGCGCTACCAGCGCGTCGTGCGCCTGAAGGGCGGTGATCCGATGCTGTTCGGCCGCGCCGACGAAGAACTCCGCGCCCTCGAGGAAGCGGGCATCGAGGTCGAAGTCGTCCCCGGCATCACTACGGCCGTCGCCGCCGCCGCGGCCACGCTGCAGCCGCTGACCAAGCGCGGCGTGGCGCGCAGCGTCGCGTTCTTCACGTCCAGCACGGCCCCGGACGAGCCGGATCATCCTGCGCTGCCGGAAACCGATACCCTCGTCCAGTACATGGGCGGCCGCGAAGCCGCGGCCACGGCGGAACGCCTGCTGGCCGAAGGCCGCCGGCCGGACCTGCCCGTCGTCGTCGTGGAAAACTGCAGCCGCGCGGACCAGCGCGTGCGCCGCCTGACACTGGCCGACCTGGCGCACGGTCTCGAGGTGGCGCACGGTCCCGTGCTCGTCATGATCGGCGAGGCGATGGGACACCGGCCGCACCAGACCATCTGATGCGTGCCGTCGTCCCCCGGACTTGCCGTCCGCCTTGGCGGGCGGGCCCCCCCCCAAGGTTTACGCGCTATCGTAATGCATGCAAAATGGGGCTCCCGCCTCCGCGGCAACGACGCTTGGGTGGCTTACTCCGCCCGCGCCTCCAGCTCGGCCTCGAGCCGCTGCGCGGCCGCATGCGTATCCACCGCGATGCGGTTCAGGCGCGCCAGCGCCGCCGCCAGCCGCGTCCCGCACTCTCCCCCGCATTCGCGCACATGCCAGACCGCGAGGTCGCAGCGCATGCGCGCCAGTTCCGCGCGCAGGCCGGCCAGCATGCGCCGTAATGCGCCATCCGCATCGGATGCCGGACCGCCTGGTGCTCCGGCGCCCGTCAGATGGTCCTGCATGCCGGCGATGCGCGCGTGCATGCGCTGCAGGCGGCCGGCGATGCGGTCGAGGCGGCGGGCGCAGCGCAGTTCCACCCATGCACGCGGCATGGGAGGCAGCTGAGGCAGGACCGCGCGCAGGCGGGCGAACAGGGCGGTGAGCTTGGCGGACATCGAAGCAGTGTGGCGCTCCCCTCGCCGATCGCCATGATGCGCGACAAACTTACGTCGACTCAGCCCCAGTGCAGGTAGTCGATGCCGTTCTGGATGCTGCCGATGACCTGCACCTGGTTTTCCGTGCTCTCGCTGAATCCGACGAGGACGTCGGCGCGCGACGTCGAATGCAGGGCATCCGTCCAGAACGCGTAGCCGGCGGCGTCCGGCGCGCGGTGCAGCACGTTCTGGTACAGGGCTTCCACGAATTGCGCATCGCTCACGTGGGTGCCGTACAGCTTGCCGAACTCGGCGCTGCCGATGAAGCCGGAGGCGGCCTGCGCCAGCGGCGTGCCCTTGTCCAGCGCATCGATCCAGAAGCCGAGGCCGGTCTTGTCCGGC
Organism: Massilia sp. GER05; assembly: GCF_052056005.1. Taxonomy (NCBI): domain Bacteria; kingdom Pseudomonadati; phylum Pseudomonadota; class Betaproteobacteria; order Burkholderiales; family Oxalobacteraceae; genus Massilia; species Massilia sp. GER05. Next base: position 6,158,127 of record NZ_CP178858.1, read on the forward strand.
GTGCGGCCCAGCGCGGCCTGGTACAGGCGGTACGCTTCGCCCGCATTGCCGTTCACGTCCAGCGCCACCATGCCGTCGCCGAACTGGAGGCGCTCGACGCCCGTCAGCGTCGCGTGGTTGCCGACGGCATCCTTCACGGACACGACACCGTTGTCCGCCACGACGGTCGCCCCGGCGCGCGCGGTCGTGTAGGCGAGCGTGTCGACGCCGGCGGTTCCCGTCACCTTGCTGTCGCCCGCCACGGCCGGCAGCACGTGGGCATTGCCGTTGAATGCGACGTTGGCCATCTTCTGCGCCCCCGAACCCGACAGGGTGCCGCCGGCCGGCGCCACGTAATCGATGCCGTTCCCGATGCTGGTGGCGACCTGGGCCTTGTTCTCGGCGCTCTCGCTGAAACCGGTGAGGACGTCCGCGCGCGACGTCGAATGCAGCGCGTCCGTCCAGAATGCGTAGCCGGCGGCGTCCGGCGCGCGGTGCAGCACGTTCTGGTACAGGGCATCCACGAACTGCGCGTCGCTCACGTTGCTGCCGTACAGCTTGGCGAACTCGGCGCTGCCGATGAAACCGGAGGCGGCCTGCGCCAGCGGCGTGCCCTTGTCCAGCGCGTCGATCCAGAAGCCGAGGCCCGTCTTGTCCGGCGTGCGCGCAAACGCGGCCTGGTACAGGCGGTATGCCGCGCCCGCGCTGCCGTTCACGTCCAGCGCCACCACGCCGTCGCTGAACTGGACGCGCTCGACGCCCGCCAGCGTCGCGTGGTTGCCGACGGCGTCCGTCACGGACACCGCGCCGTCGGCGGCGACGATGGTCGCCCCGGCGCGCGCGGTCGTGTACACGAGCGTGTCGACGCCGGACGTCCCCGTCACCTTGCTCTCGCCCGCCACGGCCGCCAGCACGTGCGTACTGTTGGTCATGGCGACGCTGGCCACTTTCGACAGCGCCGCTAACGTGCCGGCGGCCGGAGGACTCGCCACGGGCGCAGGTGCAGGTGCCGGTGCAGGTGCAGGTGCAGGTGCAGGTGCAGGTGCAGGTGCAGGCGCAGGTGCCGGTGCAGGGGCCGGCGCGGGCACGTCCTGGACGCCGGCCGTGGGCACGCCCGCGGGCGCCGCGGCCGGGGCGACGCCCGGCAGCACGCGCATCTCGACACTGGCCGTGCCGGACGCACCCGTATCGATCCACGCGCCGGCAAAGCCGCCGCCGGCCAGCGCCGTCACGTCCGCGCTGGCCTGGTCGCCGCTGCGCAGCTGGCTGATGCCGAATTCCTGGTTGTCGATGGCGTTGCCGTCCCCGTCGAACCGGCGGCCGAAAATGCCATTGCCGTCGCCGTCCGCGCCCTGCCACGCGACGAGGAAGGATCCGTCGGACAGGGCCGCGACGTCGGCATCGTCATGCCCGCCGCCCGACGCCACGTTGGCCTGCGTGACGGCGCCCACGGCATGGCCGGCGGCGTCGAAGCGCTGGAAGAAGATGTCGCTGTTCGCGAAGCCCCACGGGTCGTTGACATAGCTGTCCCACGCGACGACGAAGCCGCCGCCCGCGAGCGCCGCCACGTGCGGCAGCGGCGCGGCCGTCGTCGTACTGGCCGCGTAGCCGTCGCCGCTCGCGACGAACACGGACGCCGGTGCGCGGCTCAACGCGGCGTAGACGTTGCCGTCGTTGATCTCCCCCCACGACACGACGTAGCCGCCATCCGCGAGCGCGGCCAGCGCCGGGCTGTAGGCCGAACCGAGGGCGTTGTAAACCTGCTGCGCGCCGGCGGGGGTGCCGTCCGCGGCGGCCTGCTGCACGTGCACGGCGGCGCCGCTGCGCCAGCCGACGGCGAACGAGCCGTCGGCGAGCGTCGCCACGGCCGGCATGGCGGCATCGCCGGACGCCCCCGTGTCGAGCACGTGCCCGGCGCCCGCGCTGCCGCCGGCGTCGACGACGCGATACGCGATCTTGTTCGCGCCGCCGTCGTTCAGCGTGTACGCGACGACGAAGCGCCCGCCGGCCAGCGCGGCGACGGCCGGCTGGCCTTCGGCGCCGGCATCGCCATTCGGCGTGAGCGCGAACGCGGCGCCCAGCGGATTGCCCGCCGCGTCGCGCAGCTGCGCCCACAGGCCCGCGCCCTGGCCCTGCCAGACGGCGACGACGCCGCCGCCCGCCAGGGTGGCCAGCGCCGGGGCGGAGGTCCACGCGTCCAGCGCGGCGCCGGCTTTCGATTCGTTGGCGAAGCCGGGCAGGCCGTCCGTCGCGCCGTCTTCCACCGCATACGTGAGGACCTGCGTGACGCCCGTGTTCGGGAGCGGGCTGCCGTTGGCGTCGACCTGGTAGCGGTCGTAGTAGTGCACGGTCACCGCGGCCGACAGGCCGCCGGCCGGCAACTGGCTCGCGTCGGCGACCACCAGCCGGGCAGCCGTGTCGACGGCGGGGTTGTAGCTGATGCCGAACAGGCCCGCTTGCGACTGGCTCTCGATCACCCAGCGGCCGCCCGTCAGGTCGCCCGTGTCGATCCCGGCCACGACGTCGACGATGTCGCCCGCGTGCGCGGTCGTGAACACGATGCCGCCGCCGCCGACGATGCCCACGGGCTGGCTGTCCGGGAACACGGTGTCCTCGGCCGTGACGACGCTGCCGTCCGCCAGCTTGTAGTGGACGCCGAACGTGTCCGGCGTCGTTCCGTCGCCGGCCAGGCGGTCCTGGAACCGCCACAGCGTGCCGGCCGTGGCCACGTACGCGCCCTGGCCGTCGACCGGCATCGCGTAGGCGAGCCACGTCCGGCCGTAGTCCTGGCTGTACTGCATGTCGCCGCGGGCGAATGCCTGGCCCAGGCTGCTGGCCGCGTCGAAGGCGACGGCGGTGACGGCGGAAGCCGGGACGCCGGCATAGCTCCAGGCCGTGCTGGCCTGGCCCGGACGGACGTAGTGGGAGGTCGTGGGAGTGGTCATGGCGTCGGTATCGATGGCGGGTGGCTGGGAGCGTCGCTACCCCAGTCGCATATGATTCCCTATGGAAAACTTAAATTCAATGAGGAAATTGCTTTTCGAGAGTAAAGACGCGTGTAAACCAACGGAACATGTCTACTGATGCAATCGAATTGCCAAGGATAGATTCAACGGTGACAACACAGATGTCGAACCCGCCAGCTTGCCGAATCGGCCATGCCCGTGAGCAGTTATAATCTTTGGAGCAACAGTCTGGCATTCCCCCGCACCTGCTTCCCAGCGCCCTTTGCGAGCCGTCCTGTTCATGGCTTCACACGATTTACCGATACACCTGAAGGATCAACATGCGTTTTCTGAATCGCTGTACCGCATTCCTGCGGCACGAGCGCGCACCCGTGCTCATGTCGATGCTCGTCCCTGTCCTGTTCGGCCTGCTATCCGTGTGGCTGGGCCAAGATGAAAACTGGGACCTGCGCAATTACCACTGGTACAACCCCTACGCCTTGTTCAACGACCGGCTGCACGTCGACATGGCGGCCGGGAATTGGCAAAGCTATTTCAATCCGGCGATCGACGTCCCCTATTACCTGCTGAACCAGTGGCTGCCGGGCCGGGCCGTCGGGTTCGTGATGGGGTTCGTCCATGGACTCAACTTCATCCTGCTGCTGACGCTCGCGCGCCTCATGCTGCCCCGGGACAAGGCCGACAACCGCCTGTGCATCCTGTTGGCCCTCGCGGGCATGTGCGGCCCCAGCTTCCTGTCGCAGGTCGGCAATACGATGGGCGACAACCTGAGCGCCCTGTTCATCCTGGCCTCGCTGTGCATCGTCATGCGCGGCTGGGACCGGTTGCAGGCCCTGTCGAACGGCGCCGTCGCCACGCTGCTGCTGGCGGGCCTCGTGATGGGACTGGGCGCCGGGCTGAAGCTCACCAATGCGTCGTATGCGCTGGCGCTGTGCGTCGCGCTGCTGGCGGTGCCCGCCACGTTCGGACGCGGGATCGCGGCGGCGTTCACGTACGGGTGCGGCACGCTGGCCGGTGTCGCGATCGCGGCCGGGCCGTGGTGGTGGCGGATGTGGAAGACGTTCGGCAATCCGCTGTTCCCGCAATTTAACAGCATCTTCAAGAGCCCCCTGGCGCAGCAGGTCGCCGTCATGGACACCGATCACCTGCCGCACGGCGCGCTGGAAGCCCTGTTCTGGCCGTTCGTGTTCAGCCGCCAATTCGCCCGCGTCTCGGAACTGCCGTTCAAGCAGGCGATCGTGCCGCTGCTGTACGCGCTGGCCCTCGCGTTCGTCGCGCGCTGGCTGTACGACACGGTGCGCGGCGGCGCGCCGGCCGAGCGCCTGGCGCCGCGTGCGCGCTTCCTGCTGCTGTTCGGGCTCGTCGGCTATCTTGTATGGCTGAAGCTGTTCAGCATCTACCGCTACCTGGTGCCCATCGAATTGCTGGGACCGCTGATGGTGTGGGTGCTGGTCCCGCGCCTGACCGGGCCGCGCGTCGGCCCGTACCTGGCCGGCGCCATGCTGCTGTTCACGTCGCTCTACGTCTATCCGTTCATCACGTGGGGGCACGCGGGCTGGGCCGAAAAGAGTTTCAGCGCGCAGCTGCCGCCGATGGAACATCCGGAGTCGACGCTCGTCTTCACCGCGCACGGCGATCCGCCGATGGGTTGGGTCTCGACCTTCGTGCCGCGCGAGGTGCGCGTCATTTCGCTCGGCGCCGGCTTCCCCGAGTCGCCCGCCTACCTCGAGCGAATCCAGTCCGTGATCGCGAGCCGCCCCGGTCCGCATTACGCGATGCTGGCCGCCGATCCCCGCGACCAGGTCGAGAAGGACGAGGCCGTGGTCAAGGCGGCCACGCAGAACCTGGCCCGCTATGGCTTGACGCTCGACCCCGCCGGCTGCAAGCGTTATCCGGCGGCGATCGGCACGACCCCGTCGCCGGTCCTGATGTGTCCGGTGACGGTCAACAAGTAAGACTCAGGCGGCGTCCGCCCCGGCACAGTAGGCGGCCATCGCCGCCAGCACGCCGGGGTCCTCGCCGACGGCGGGGACGGTGCGGAACGTCACCTGCGGATGGGTGGCGCGCAGTTGCTCCAGCAGCAGCGGCAGGTCGCGCAGCAGGTGGCCGCCCTGCCCCAGGAACACGGGGACGATGGTGATGTCGCGCGCGCCGAGCGCCACCTGGGCGCCCACTTCGTCCGGCAGGCTCGGCGTCATCAGTTCGAGGAACGCCAGCGACACCGCGCAATCCGGGCGCTGCGCCGCGGTGAGGTCGCGCAGGCGCTGGAACGGCGCGGCCCAGGCGGCGGCACGGGCGCCGTGGGCGAACAATACGAGTGCTTTTTCCATCAGTGTCTCTCCACCCAGCGCAGGGCCCCGATCGCCAGCAGCAGGAACAGCAAGCTGGGCGCGGCGGCCGTCACGAAGGCCGGCCAGGTCGACAACATGCCCACGTGCGAAAACAACGAGTTAATCAACAGGAAGCTCACGCCGATCATGATGCCGATGAAGATCTTCAGGCTCACGCCGCCGCTGCGCGTGTGCAGGTAGCCGAACGGCAGCGCGAGCGCCATCAGCACGAAGATCGACAGCGGGTCGAACAGCTTCTTCCAGAATGCGATCTTGAAGCGCTCCGTCTCCTGGCGGTTCTCCGCCAGGTGGCGCGTGTACACGGCCAGCTCGTTCGCGGACATCCGCTCCGGATCGGAGCGCGACACCGACAGGATCTTGGGCGTGATCTCGGACACGAGGTCCAGGCTCGCGACCTTGCGCGTGGAGACGGACGCCGTGTCCTGGCCGTACGTGCTCTGGATGGTCTGGCCGGCAGGAATCGGCGTGCCTGGCGCGGGCAGTTCGCGGCTATTCGAAAACAGGGTCTCGGTGACGTCGTTCAGGCGCCAGGTGCTGTTGCCGCTGAACGTGGCGCTGGCGGCCGTGATCAGGGAGCGCATGCGCATGCTGTTGTCGAACTCGTACAGGCGCAGGTCGATCAGTTTCCCGTCCGGGCGGATCTGGCGCGCGTTGAAGAAACGCGACCCCGTCACGGGCCCCTTCACGCCGCCCGCATGGATCGTGTCCTTGGTCCACATGCCTGAGCGGAATTCGGCCGACACCGTCGCGCCCTTCGCGGACAGGCGCACGCGTTCCGCGATCGGCGCCGTGCGCGGCGTGATCAATTCGCCGAACAGGAACGTGACGACGACGAACAGCACGCCGATCTTCGCCAGCATGATGCCGGCCTGCTGCGTCGACATCGACGACGCCCGCATGATCGTGAATTCCGAACTCTGCGCGAACTGCGCCATCGTGTAGATGGTGCCGATCAGCGCGGCGACCGGCATCACCTCGTACACGTGGCCGGGCAGCAGGAGCAGCACGTACAGGATCGCGTGCTGCATCATGTAGCCGCCCTTGCCCACCGACGGCAGTTCCTGGGTCAGGTCCATGAAGGCGATGAGGCCCAGGAACGCCACGAGCACGAAGGCGACGGCCTGCGCGATGTTGACGAAGAAGTAGCGCTGCAGGATCTTCATTGCGCGCCCTCCTGCGTCACCGCACCGCCGCGCAGCAGGCGGCGCCGCTTGAAGGCGCCCAGCAGGGCGAGCGGATGCCACGGATGGTTGACGTTCAGGCGCCATGCGAACAGCCCGGCCACGACCACGAGCGCGAACAGGTGCAGCGGCCACCACGCCACGCCGAAGTTCATCTTGCCCTGCTTGACGCTGGCTTCGAACAGTTTCGACAGATTGCTGTACGTGAAAAAGATCAGCAGCGCGAGGATCAGGTTGGCGGAGCTGCCGGCGCGCGGATTGACGAAGCCGAGGGGGATCGCCAGCAGCATCAGCACGAGGCAGGAGATCGGTGCCGACACCCGGTACAGCAGTTCGGCGTTCGTGTAGCGGTTGTCCGGCAGCGCCAGCAGCGCCGGCGTGGACAAGGCGTCGGCCGGCGTCTCGGTGCCGATCACGGGCGCCTGGCTGGAGACGCGCATGCGGTAGCGCTCGAACTCCATCGACTGGAAATCGGCGCGTCCCGGCCGGCCCAGGTAGCGGCGGCCGTTCTTCAGCACGAGGTATTGCCCGCCCTTGCCGTCCGGCTCGATCACGCCTTCCTTGGCGACGACGATGGAATTGCCGTCGGCGTCGACGGAATTCACGAACACGTTCTGCACGACGGTCGCGCCGCTCGTGCTGCCTTCGACGAAGAACACGCGGTTCGTGGACGGCGATTCGCGGAACTGGCCGGGCGACACGCGCTTGAGGTCTTCGCGCTTTTCGAAACGCTCGACGAATTCCGCACTCTTCATCTTCGCCCACGGTGTCGCGACGAACGACAGCGCGGCGACGATCGCCACCATGGGCAGGCCGAACACGAGCACCGGCGGCACCCACCGCATCAGCGACTGGCCGGACGCGAACCACACGACCATTTCCGAGTCGCGATAGCTGCGCGTCACGGTGGCGATGACCGCGATAAAGCTGGTAAGAATGATGATTGTTGGCAGATAATTCAGCACCGAAAAGCCGATCAGCGCCAGCACGTCGCCCGAGGCGACCTTGCCGCCGGCGGCCTTGCCGAGGATGGAGATCAGGGTCCAGGTGACGAAGATCGTAAACAGGACCGTGAAGGTGGCACCGGCCACGCTGGCCAATTCACGCTGTAGGGCGCGTTGGAAAATCATTCGATAGTTATAATTGCTGGTTGGAAGGAACCCCGGGAACCGTCACAAGCGGGCGCCATTTGGAAGGTTCCTCGGACAGCACGCGCGTCAAAAACTCGAAACGGAGAATCAAATGGACTTTAGCATAAAAGCATTCGACACAAAAAACACGCTGGCCGCAGCCAAATCGGGCTGTGTGGCAGTCGCGGTGTTCGAAAACAAGAAACTGTCGGAGGCGGCGAAAGCCCTCGATCTGAACGGCGCGATCAGCGCCGCCGTCAAGTCGGGTGACATCTCCGGCAAGCCCGGCTCCACCCTGCTGCTGCGCGGCGTGGCCGGCGTGACCCCTGCCCGCGTGCTGCTGGTCGGCATGGGTGCCGACGAAGCCGTGAGCGAAAAAAGCTTTGCCAGTGCCGTGACCGCTGCCCTGAAAACCTTCGCTTCGCTGGGCGCGCAGGATGCCATTATCGCATTCCCGCTGGAGAATGTGAAAGCCCGCGACCTGAACTGGGCGCTGCGCAGCATCGTCATCGCCGCGAACGAAGCGGAATTCCGCACCGACGCGCAAAAGAGCAAGAAGGATCCGGCACCCACCGGCGTGCGCAAGCTCGCCATCGCCGTCCCGGCCGCGACGCCGCAGATCAAGGCCGTGCTGGCGCAGGCGCAGGCCGTCGCCAACGGCATGAACCTGACGAAGGAACTGGGCAACCTGTCGCCGAACGTGTGCACCCCGACCTACCTCGCGAACACGGCGAAGAAGCTGGCGGGCGACTACGGCTTCGACATCGAAGTCCTGGACCGCAAGCAGCTCGAAGCCCTCAAGATGGGCAGCTTCCTGTCCGTCACGCGCGGCAGCGAAGAGCCGCCGAAGTTCATCGTCCTGAAGCACAACGGCGGCAAGAAGAACGACGCGCCGGTGGTCCTCGTCGGCAAGGGCATCACGTTCGACACGGGCGGCATCTCGCTGAAGCCGGGCCCGAACATGGACGAGATGAAGTACGACATGTGCGGCGCCGGTTCGGTGCTGGGCACCTTCCGCGCCATCGGCGAGATGGGCCTGAAGCTGAACGTCGTCGGCATCGTGGCCGCGTGCGAGAACATGCCGTCGGGCCGCGCCACCAAGCCGGGCGACATCGTCACCGCGATGAACGGCACCACCATCGAGATCCTGAATACGGACGCCGAGGGCCGCCTGATCCTGTGCGACGCCCTGACCTACGCCGAGCGCTTCAAGCCGGCCGCCGTCGTCGACATCGCCACCTTGACGGGCGCCGTGATCGTCTCGCTGGGGCACCACACGTCGGGCGTGTTCACGCGCCACGACGACGCCCACGACGCGCTCGCCCAGGAACTGCTGGACGCCGGCAGGCAGGCGGGCGACCCGGCCTGGCGCCTGCCGATCGGCGAGCAGTACAACGAGCAGCTGAAGTCGAACTTCGCCGACCTGGCCAACATCGGCACGCCGGGCGGCGCATCGATCACGGCGGCCTGCTTCCTGGAGAACTTCACGCGCAACTACACGTGGGCGCACCTGGACATCGCCGGCACGGCATGGAAATCGGGCGCGGCCAAGGGTGCGACCGGCCGTCCGGTGCCGCTGCTCACCACGTTCCTGCTGAACCGCGTGTAAGCGTTTTTCCGCGCCATGCACAACGGACGCCCGCGGGCGTCCGTTTTTTATCCGGGCATCAGAACACGACGTTGCCGGGCGCCGACTCCCCCGCCGCGGCGCGCGGCAGCGCGGGCCGCATCAGCACGGTCAGGGTCGACTGGTAGGCGACGCCGTTGCCGTCGTACGGATTGACGTAGCCGCCGCCCCCGGCGCTGACGATGATGTTGCCGATCAGCCGGTCGGTGTCGAAGAACGAAGTGGCATGCGCGTCGGCGACTTCGCGCGCGCTGCCGGTGCCGTCGCGCGCGCAGTCGATCGTCAGGGGACTCCTGCTGCGCTCGACCGTGACCCGTCCCGGCGCCACGACGAACCAGCGCCCCGCCGCGTTGGACAGCACGCAGCCCACGCCCGTCACCTCGCGGTGGCCGAGAATGGTATGGACTTCCAGCTGCTGCGTCGGCGCCACGGCGGGCGCCGTCACGCAGCCGGCCGTGACGATGCACAGCGCAAGCGCGCAGGCGGTACGAAAAAGAATCAGGGACATGTCTTCACCGGTCATGCATACAGAGCATACCCATCCGTTTACGGCGGCAATCGGGAAGACATGAGGCGAAGCGCATCCCGGGATTGCCGGGATGGCGGAGTCAAGCTGCGGCCGGCACCGGGTCGATGGGCGCGAAGCGCGGCATGCGCTTCCCGTCCACGTCGACCAGTCCGAAAAATGCATCCCGCGGGCGGACCCAGGTCTTGCCGTCCTGCCCGCGATACACGACCACGGCCGTGTGGTCTGCCTCGAGGACAGCCTCGCAGACCACGTCGTACACACCGCCCTTGTAGTGGCGGTAGCGCATCAGGCCTTTTCTTCGGCCGTGGCGCGATTCCTCTTCTTGAGGTTCTGGATGACCTTGACGATGCCTTCGATGCCGGCGTTGTCATCCAGTTCGCTGAACGCGTCCAGCACCTCGTTGAGGACGCGATTGCGCACGCTCGCCTCGTCGGCCTGCATCTTCTGCGGCTGGTTGTCGGACGGCGCGAATTTCTGCGGCGCTTCCGCCGCAGCCTTCTGTCCGTGTGCCAGCGCGGCCTGCCAGATCAGCCAGCGGCGTTGGGTTTCGTACACGAGGTACTCTTCCGGCTTGTCTTCACGACGCCGGACAATGTGGCCATCGCGTTGGGCCCATGCTTCAAATGCTTGGCGCATTGTTGTCCTTTACAAAGCTGTGTGCAAATCCTGCTCTCGGATCCGCGATCGTTACACACCTGCCTAAGCCGGCCGCTCGACCGACCACGGCAACCATCTGATCAATGCAACGAATTGCTAATGAATACTTGGTTCCAGAGCAATATGCCAATAGTACAACCAAAGTTGGCCTACTGCAATTTTTTTCTTTCGAGAAGGAGACAATACGTAAATGTCCCGTCTCTTGCTGTGATTGTTACATCTTGTCACAGTTCGGCCCAACTTTCCAGCGTCGTTACGATTTTTTACTCCACGGACAATAATTTTACGACATCTTTGTTGCAATCGAAACAAATAATGACGATCGTGTCATGGCTTCACAGGCCAAGTTATGTTGCAAGAATGACTCAAAGACACGATACTGCCCGGATTGTGCCGGACGGTCCGGCCTCCGTACCAAGATAGCCCATGAAAATCGCAACCTGGAACGTGAACTCGCTGAAAGTGCGCCTGCCGCACCTGCTCCAGTGGCTCGCCGCCAACCCCGTCGACGTCCTCTGCATCCAGGAGACCAAGCTCACCGACGACAAATTCCCCGTCGCCGCGATCAACGAGGCCGGCTATGAAGTCGTGTTCAGCGGCCAGAAGACGTACAACGGCGTGGCGATCCTGTCGCGCCTCCCCATCGCCGACGTCGTGCGCAACAACCCGCATTACCAGGACGAGCAGCAGCGCCTGATCGCCGCCACCATCGGCGGCGTGCGTTTCATCTGCGCCTACGTGCCGAACGGCCAGGCCGTCGGCTCCGACAAATACGCCTACAAGATGGGCTGGCTGGCCGCGCTGCGCACCTGGGTCGGCGCAGAGCTCGAGATCCACGACCAGTTCGCGATCCTGGGCGACTACAACATCGCGCCCGAAGACCGCGACGTGCACGATCCGGCACTGTGGGCCGGCCAGATCCACTGCTCCGACCTGGAACGCGAGCAGCTGCGCGAACTGTGCGGCCTCGGTCTCGTCGACGCGTTCCGCCTGTTCGAACAGCCCGAAAAGCAGTACAGCTGGTGGGACTACCGCCAGATGGCGTTCCGCCGCAACCGCGGCCTGCGCATCGACCACATCCTGCTGTCGCAGGCGCTCGCCAAGCGCTGCGAGGCGTGCGTCATCGACCGCGAACCGCGCAAGTGGGAGCAGCCGTCCGATCACACGCCGGTGATCGCGACGCTCGCTTGATACGGCCCACCCTACCAAACGTCTTGCAGCAGACCTGCAATCGCTTTCGCATCCACCGGCCGCGCGAACAGATAGCCCTGGGCATACCGGCACCCGTGCCGGCGCAGCAGCGCCAGCTGCGCCTCGTTCTCGACGCCCTCCGCCACGACGTCCATGCCGAGGCTCCCCGCGAGCGCCATGATGGCCGCGACGATGGCCTGGTCCTCGCTGCTCGTCTCGAGGTCGCGCACGAAGGCACGATCGATCTTGATCTTGCGGACCGGGAAGCGCTTCAGGTACGCCAGGCTCGAATAGCCGGTGCCGAAGTCGTCGATCGACAGGCGGATGCCCATGCGGTAGATCTGGCCCAGCGTCTCCAGCGTCTGGCCGCCGTGCTGCATCAGCGCCGTCTCCGTGATCTCGAATTCCAGCAGGCCCGGCTCGATGCCGGTGTCGTCGACGATGGCGCGGATCGACTGGATCAGGCCCCGGTGCATGAACTGGCGCGCGGACAGGTTCACCGCGAGCGGCAGCGCCGGCAGCCCGGCCCGCTGCCACGCCATCGCCTGTTCGCAGGCGCGCCGGATCACCCATTCGCCGACCGGCACGATCAGGCCGTTCTCTTCCAGGATCGGGATGAAGTCGTCGGGCGCCACGAGGCCCTGCTCCGGATGGCGCCAGCGCAGCAGCACTTCCAGGCCGTGCACGCGGCCGTCCTGCACGCCCACGATCGGCTGGTAGAACAGCACGAACTCCTCGCGCAGCAGCGCGCCGCGCAGGCGCGTCTCCATCTCGAAATGGCGCGCGGCCGCCGCGTTCATCGGCTCCGCGTAATACTGGTAATTGTTGCGGCCCGCCGCCTTGGCGTAGTACATCGCGGCGTCGGCCTTGCGCATCAGGCCCGCCGCGTCGTCGCCGTCGTCCGGGTACAGGCAGATTCCGATCGACGGCGAGATGTGCAGGCTGTGGCCTTCGAATTCGACGGGCGTCGCCAGCGCCGCGATGATCTTGTCGCCCACGAGGCCGCACTCCTCGGCCGCGCGCACGTCCGGCACCAGCACGACGAATTCGTCGCCGCCCAGGCGCGCGACGGTGTCGCTGGCGCGTACGACGCGGCACAGGCGCTGCGCCACTTCCTTCAGCAGGTGGTCGCCCGCCAGGTGGCCGAGCGAGTCGTTGATGGTCTTGAAGCGGTCCAGGTCGATGAACAGCAAGGCCAGCTTCATGCCGTCGCGCCGCGCCGCCAGCAGCGCGCGGTCCAGGCGGTCGGACAACAGCGCGCGGTTCGGCAGGCCCGTGAGCGCGTCGTGATACGCCATGTGGTGCACGCGCGCCTCGGCCTGGCGCCGCTCGACGATCTCGGCCTGCAGCTCCGCCGTGCGTTCCTGCACGCGCACTTCGAGCTCGTCGCGCGCGCGGCGCAGCGCGTCCGCCGCCTCGCGCTGGGCGGTGACGTCGTCGATCAGCCAGACGCTGCGCCCGCCCCGGTCCGCCATGTCGAACGGGCGGCCCGACAGCCGCGCCCAGAAGCGCTTGCCGTCGCGCCGCACCAGTTCGTACTCGGCCATGTGCACGCGGCCCGCCTCGAAATCGCGCCGCGTCTGCTCGCGCGCGGCGATCCAGCCCGCGTCGTCGGGATACAGCTCGCGCACCGGCAGTCCCTCGATGCTGCCGCCCCGGTGGCCGAACAATTCTTCCATCTTGCGGTTGCAGTGCAAGGTCCGGCCCTTCTCGACGACGGCGATGCCCAGCACGGCGTTGTCGAGGATCGCCTGGTTCTCCAGCAGCGCGTTGCGCAGCGATTCCTCGGCCGCCTTCTGGCCGGTGCGGTCCTCGATCATCCAGATCATCGTGCCGGTGCCCAGTTCCTCGGGATTGACGGCGTAGCCGATCATGTTCACCCACATCCGCGTGCCGTCGCGGCGCACCATCGTCGTTTCGGTCTTGAACGAACCGCCCTGCCCCAGCACGCCGTATGCGGTGCGGCCCATGGCGTCGAACGCGGCATCGTCGGTGTACAGCACGCGCGTCGAACGGCCCAGCACCTCGCCGGGGGCATAGCCGAACATCGAGCCGAAACAGTGGTTGTAGCGCGTGATGGTGCGGGCGCGCGTGAAGAAGATCCCGATCGTGGCATTGGTCATGATCGACTGGATCTCGGTGAGCGCCTGGCGCGCGTCCGTGACGTCCTCCACGATCCACACGGTGCCCGCCTCGCGCGCGCTCATGTCGACGGCCTTGGCGCGGATGCGGCACCAGATCGCGCTGCCGTCGCGCCGTCGCAGCGGCACCTCGCTCTTTTCGAACAGGCTGCCGGTCGTCAGCACGAGGACGGCTTCGCCGATGAACGCGTCGTACTGGGCACGCGAGGCGAACACCTGCGCCGGGCTGTGGTTGATGAGTTCTTCCGGCGCGTAGCCCAGCATCTCCGCCATGCGCGGATTGCACGACTTGACCAGGTCCGGCAAGGTGACGGCAATGCCGACGGGCGCATGCTCGACGACGGCCGCCTGTTCCAGCAGGCGCCCGCGCAGCGCGGCCTGGCCGTCGCCGAACGTGAGCACGTCGCCGAAGACGAAGGTGGCACCCTCCGGGGACAGTGGCTTCGCGCGTACCTCGACGGGCCGTCCGGTGGTGCCGTGTTCGATCAAACCGTCCCAGCGGCGTTCGCCGGACTGCGACAGGCGGATCTCGACCGCCATCGCCGCCGCCGTACGCGGGCAGAACAGCGACACCAGCGGCCGCCCCACCACGTCGCCGCCGGCCAGTTCGACCAGCGCCGCGTTCGCCGCCCAGATGGTGCCTTCTCCATCGCAGGCGCAGGCCGGCGCGGCGATCAATGCCAATGCGTCGGCCACCAAGGCCGCTGTGCTCGTTCCCCGATCCATCCCTATGTCCAGTACGCCTGCTAACGTGGCGCCTTGTCGATTTTTGAATGGATGATAGCTGAAAATCAACGTAATTTAACGTTATGGAAAGATGAAATTCAGCGTGTGATGCGGCGCAGCAACGGTCTCAGAACGCGTCACCCGGCACGCGTACCCAGCCTTCCATCAAAACGCGCGCGCTGCGGCTCATCACGGCCTTCGTGACGACCCAGTCGCCGTCCTCCTGGCGCGCCTCGGCGCCCACGCGCAAGGTGCCGGACGGATGGCCGAATCGCACCGCTTCGTGCGCCCTTCCGCCCGCGGCGAGACTCACGAGCGTGCCGGGGATCGCGGCCGCCGTGCCGATGGCGACGGCCGCCGTGCCCATCATCGCATGGTGCAGCTTGCCCATCGACAGGGCGCGCACGAGCAGGTCGATGTCGCCCGCCCCGACCTGCTTCCCGCTCGACGCGACATAGGCCGCCGGCGGCGCGACGAAGGCCACCTTCGGCGTGTGCTGGCGGCGCGCGGCTTCCTCGACGTGCGCGATCAAGCCCATGCGCATGGCGCCGTAGGCACGGATCGTCTCGAACATGGCCAGCGCCTTCGGGTCGCCGTTGATCGCATCCTGCAGCTCCGTGCCCGTGTAGCCGATGTCGGCGGCGTTCACGAAGACGGTCGGGATGCCGGCGTTGATCAGCGTGGCCTTGAGCGTCCCGACACCGGGCACCTCGAGGTCGTCGACGAGATTCCCGGTCGGGAACATCGCGCTGCCGCCCTCCCCTTCTTCGGCCGCCGGGTCCATGAATTCGAGTTGGACCTCGGCCGCCGGGAACGTGACGCCGTCGAGCTCGAAGTCGCCCGTCTCCTGCACCTGCCCGTCCGCGATGGGCACGTGGGCGACGATCGTCTTGCCGATGTTGGCCTGCCAGATGCGTACGACGACGGTCCCGTTGTCCGGGATGCGCGCGGGATCGATGAAGCCGTTGGCGATCGCGTAGGGGCCGATCGCGGCCGACAGGTTGCCGCAGTTGCCGCTCCAGTCGACGAACGGCTTGTCGATCGCGACCTGGCCGAACAGGTAGTCCACGTCGTGGCCGGAACGGGTGCCCGGCGCGACGATCACGGTCTTGCTCGTGCTCGACGTGGCGCCGCCCATGCCGTCGATGTGCTTCGCGTACGGGTCGGGGCTGCCGATCACGCGCAGCAGGAAGTTGTCGCGCGCCTCGCCGGGGACTTGCGCCGCCTCCGGCAGGTCCTGGAGGCGGAAGAACACGCCTTTGCTGGTGCCGCCGCGCATGTAGACGGCGGGAACTTTGATTTGAGGTACGTGAGTCATATGTGTTGTCCCTGACACGTCGTCCCCGCGCAGGCGGGGACCCAAGTTCTGCATGCGCCGTCGAGACGCCTGCAAATTGGGCCCCTGCCTTCGCAGGGGCGACGGTTTTATGCTGCCACTTTGGAAGACGCGAGGAAGTCCTGCGCAAACCGCTGCAGCACCCCACCCGCCTCGTAGATCGACACTTCCTCGGCCGTATCGAGACGGCAGATCACCGGCACCTCGACCGATTCGCCGCTGCGGCGATGGATGACCAGCGTGAGGGTCGCGCGCGGCGTGCGCTCGCCCACGACGTCGAACGTCTCCGTACCGTCGATCCCGAGGGTGAGGCGCGTGGTGCCCGGCTGGAATTCCAGCGGCAGCACGCCCATGCCGACGAGGTTCGTGCGGTGGATGCGTTCGAAGCCTTCGGCCACGATGGCTTCCACACCCGCCAGCCGCACGCCCTTCGCGGCCCAGTCGCGCGACGAGCCCTGGCCATAGTCGGCACCCGCGATCACGATCAGCGGCTGCTTGCGCTCCATGTACGTCTCGATCGCTTCCCACATGCGGGTTACGGTACCTTCCGGCTCGATGCGCGCGAGCGACCCGGCACGCGCGCTGCCGTCCGGGTTGCGCACCATCTCGTTCTTCAGCGTCGGGTTCGCGAACGTGGCGCGCTGCGCCGTCAGGTGGTCGCCGCGGTGCGTCGCGTACGAATTGAAGTCTTCTTCCGGCAGGCCCATCTTCGCGAGGTATTCGCCCGCGGCGCTGTCCGGCATGATCGCGTTCGACGGCGACAAATGGTCCGTCGTGATGTTGTCGCCCAGGACCGCCAGCGGACGCATGCCGGTCAAGGTGCGCGCGCCGGCGAGCGCGCCTTCCCAGTACGGCGGACGGCGGATGTAGGTGCTCATCGGGCGCCAGTCGTACAGCGGCGCCACGGCATCGTCGCCGCCTTCGCGGCGCGCGAACATGATGTCGTAGACCTTGCGGAACTGCTGCGGCTTCACCGATTGCTCGACGACGGCGTCGATCTCCGCATCGCTCGGCCAGATGTCCGCGAGGCGCACCGGATTGCCGTCGGCATCGATACCCAGCACGTCCTTCTCGATGTCGAAGCGGATCGTGCCCGCGATGGCGTACGCGACGACGAGCGCCGGCGACGCGAGGAACGCCTGCTTCGCATACGGGTGGATGCGGCCGTCGAAATTGCGGTTGCCCGACAGGACCGCGGTCGCGTACAGGTCGCGCTCGACGATCTCCCGCTGGATCGCCGGGTCCAGCGCACCGGACATGCCGTTGCAGGTAGTGCACGCGAAGGCGACCACGCCGAAGCCCAGTTTCTCCAGCTCCGGCAGCAGGCCCGCCTCTTCCAGGTACAGCGGCACGGCCTTGGAACCCGGCGCCAGCGACGACTTCACCCACGGCTTGCGCGCGAGCCCGCGCGCGTTCGCGTTGCGCGCGATGAGACCCGCGGCCACCATGTTGCGCGGGTTGTTCGTGTTCGTGCAGCTCGTGATGGCGGCGATGATGACGGCGCCGTCCGGCATCTTGCCCGGCTCGTTCTCGACCGTGCCCGTGATGCCGTGCTGCGCCAGCTCCGACGTCGCCACGCGCTTGTGCGGGTTCGACGGGCCGGCGATGTTGCGCACGACCGTCGACAAATCGAAATGGAGTGTCCGCTCGTACTGCGCGTTCGAAAGGGTGTCCGCCCACAGGCCCGTTTCCTTCGCATACAGCTCGACCAGTTTCACGAGGTCGTCGTCGCGGCCCGTCAGCTTGAGGTATTTGATGGTCTGCTCGTCGATGGCGAACATCGCCGCGGTCGCGCCGTATTCCGGGGCCATGTTGGAAATCGTCGCGCGGTCGCCCAGGGTGAGATTCGCGGCGCCCTCGCCATGGAACTCGAGGTAGGCCGAGACGACCTTCGACTTGCGCAGGAATTCCGTCAGCGCCAGCACGATGTCGGTCGCGGTGATTCCCGGTTGCGGCTTGCCGGTCAGCTCGACGCCGACGATATCCGGCAGGCGCATGTACGACGCGCGGCCCAGCATGACGCTCTCCGCTTCCAGGCCGCCGACGCCGATCGCGATGACGCCCAGCGCATCGACCATCGGCGTGTGCGAGTCCGTGCCGACGAGGGTGTCGGGGAATGCCACGCCATCCTTCACCTGCACGACGGGGCTCATGCGCTCCAGGTTGATCTGGTGGAGGATGCCGTTCCCCGGCGGGATCACGTCGACGTTCTCGAACGCCTTGCGGGTCCATTCGATGAAGTCGAAGCGGTCTTCGTTGCGGCGGTCCTCGATCGCGCGGTTCTTCGCGAACGCGTCCGGATCGAAGCCGCCGCATTCGACGGCAAGCGAGTGGTCGACGACGAGCTGCGTCGGCACGACCGGATTCACGAGGGCCGGATTGCCGCCCTCCTGCGCGATGGCGTCGCGCAGGCCGGCCAGGTCGACGAGCGCCGTCTGGCCGAGGATGTCGTGGCACACGACGCGCGCGGGGAACCACGGGAAATCGAGATCGCGCTTGCGCTCGACGATCTGCTTCAGCGACGGCACCAGCGCCATCGGTTCGCAGCGGCGCACGAGGTTTTCGGCCAGCACGCGCGAGGTGTACGGCAGGGTGTCCCAGGCGCCGGGCTGGATCTCCTCGACGGCGGCGCGCGCGTCGAAGTAATGGAGATTGGTGCCGTGCAGGGGCTTGCGATATTGGCTGTTCATTTTGCGACTCCGTAGTCCGCGGCCCTTGCATTGTCTTCCCCGCGAAGACGGGGATCCAATTTCAGTCGGCCGGTACGCGACGTGATTGGGTTCCCGCCTGCGCGGGAACGACGGCTTTAGGGCCGCAGGTATGTTTACTTGCGTTCGGCCAGCGGCACGAAGGTCAGGTCTTCCGGCCCGACATAGTTCGCGCTCGGGCGGATGATCTTGTTGTCGATGCGCTGCTCGATGATGTGCGCGGACCAGCCGGACGTGCGCGAGATGACGAACAGCGGCGTGAACATCGCGGTCGGCACGCCCATCATGTGGTACGAGACGGCCGAGAACCAGTCGAGGTTCGGGAACATCTTTTTCACTTCCCACATAACGGTTTCGAGGCGCTCGGCGATGTCGAACATCTTCATCGAGCCGGCGCTTTGCGACAGCGTGCGCGCCACTTCCTTGATCACCTTGTTGCGCGGGTCGGAGATCGTATAGACCGGGTGGCCGAAGCCGATGACGACTTCCTTGTTCGCCACGCGGTTGCGGATGTCCGCTTCCGCCTCGTCCGCGTTCTCGTAGCGCTTCTGGATGTCGAGCGCGACTTCGTTGGCGCCGCCGTGCTTCGGACCGCGCAGCGCGCCGATCGCGCCCGTGATCGCGGAATAGATGTCGGAACCGGTGCCGGCGATGACGCGGCCGGTGAACGTCGACGCGTTGAACTCGTGTTCCGCATACAGGATCAAGGAAGTGTGCATCGCCTTGACCCACTCGTCGGACGGCTTGAAGCCGTGCAGCAGGTGCAGGAAGTGGCCGCCGATCGAATCGTCATCGGTCTCCACGTCGATGCGCTTGCCGTTATGGCTGTAGTGGTACCAGTACAGCAGCATCGAGCCGAACGACGCCATCAGGCGGTCGGCGATGTCGCGCGCGCCAGCGCTGTTGTGGTCGTCCTTTTCCGGCAGCACGCAGCCCAGCACCGACGCGCCCGTGCGCATCACGTCCATCGGATGCGCGCCGGCCGGCAGCGCCTCCAGCGCGGCCTTCACGGCATGCGGCAGGCCGCGCAGCGATTTCAGCTTGGCCTTGTAGCCGCGCAGTTCCGCCTCGTTCGGCAGCTTGCCGTGCACGAGCAGGTAGGCGATTTCCTCGAATTCGCTGTTGCCCGCCACGTCCAGGATGTCGTAGCCGCGGTAGTGCAGGTCGTTGCCGGAGCGGCCGACGGAGCACAGCGCGGTATTGCCGGCGGCGACGCCGGACAGCGCGACGGATTTCTTCGGTTTGAAGGTGGGCGTATCGGTCTTCATGTCAGTCATTTCTTCGTCTCCTGTGTCGTTTTATTTTGTGCGAACAGCGCGTCGAGCTTCTGTTCGTAGCTGTGGTAATCGATGCGCTCGTACAGTTCGGCGCGGGTCTGCATGGTGTCGACGACGTTCTTCTGCGTGCCGTCGCGGCGGATGGCTTCGTAGACGTTTTCCGCGGCCTTGTTCATCGCGCGGAACGCGGACAGCGGGTACAGCACGATGTCGACATCGGCGCCGCGCAGCTCGTCCACGCTGAACAGCGGCGTCGAACCGAATTCCGTGATGTTCGCAAGGATCGGCACCTTGACCGCCTGCTTGAATTGCGCGTACATCTCCAGGCTCGTGATGGCTTCCGGGAAGATCATGTCGGCGCCCGCCTCCACGCACGCGACCGCGCGCTCGACGGCTTTATCCAGGCCCTCGACGGCCAGCGCGTCCGTGCGCGCCATGATGACGAAGTTGTCGTCCGTGCGCGCGTCGACGGCGGCCTTCACGCGGTCGACCATCTCGCCCTGGCTGACGATCTCCTTGCCCGGACGGTGGCCGCAGCGCTTGGCGCCGACCTGGTCCTCGATGTGGCAGGCGCCCGCGCCGGCCTTGATCAGCGAGCGTACACTCCTGGCGACGTTGAAGGCGGACGCGCCGAAGCCCGTGTCGATGTCGACGAGCAGCGGCAGGTCGCACACGTCGGTGATGCGGCGCACGTCGATCAGCACGTCTTCGAGACCGGAGATGCCGAGGTCCGGCAGGCCCAGCGATCCGGCCGCGACACCGCCGCCCGACAGGTAGATCGCGCGGTAGCCGGCCCGCCTGGCCAGCAGCGCGTGATTGGCGTTGATGGCGCCGATGACCTGCAGCGGATGTTCTTCCTGGACGGCCTGGCGGAATTTGGCGCCGGCGGATTGTTGGCTCATGTCTACCCTTTCGTGATGCGGTCTGTGATGGTGGTCCATGGGTTTGCAAGGACCGTGCCAACGGCGATTTCCAGGATATTCAAGGACTTGGGCACGCCGTCCCGCCAGTTCATGTTTCACGGCGTTTCAGAATGAAACATCGTTGACACGCCGAAGAAAATTGAACAGACTGCGCGCGACCCTATCCACAACGACAAGGACAACCATGTTCGAACGCTCATCCAGGCTGTGCGCCGCGCTGCTGGCCGGCCTGTCCATCACCACGCTCGCCCATGGCGCCGGCCCGGACAGCCGCGCCGACGCCGTGAAGATCATCGCCGACATGCGCCGCATCGTCACCCCGCAAGGCATCGAGCAGACGCGGGCCGTGCGCATCGGCGGCATCGATCAGTGGATCAGCGTGCGCGGCACGGACCGGCGCAATCCGGTGCTGCTGTTCCTGCACGGCGGCCCGGGCTTCGTCGCGATGCCGACCAGCTGGTACTTCCAGCGCGGCTGGGAAGAATACTTCACGGTCGTGCAGTGGGACCAGCGCGGCGCCGGCAAGACGTATGCCGCCAACGATCCGGCGAAGGTCGCGCCCACGATGACGCGCGCGCAAATGCTGGCGGACGCCGAGGAGATGGTGGCCTGGCTGCGCAAGGAATTCGGCAAGGACCGCATCTTCGTGCTGGGCCATTCGTGGGGCTCGTCGCTGGGCATCCAGCTGGCGCAGCGCCATCCGGACTGGCTGCACGCGTATATCGGCATCGGCCAGATCACGGACGGCATGGAGAGCGAACGCCGCGGCTGGCAGTACACGATGGATGCGGCGAAGCGCGAGGGCAACCGGCAGGCGATCCGCGAACTGGAATCGATCTCGCCGTACGCCGCGCCAGGCAAGCCGCTCGTGCTGAAGGATCTGTACCTGCAGCGCAAATGGCTCGCCCGCTACGGCGGCGCCGTGTACGGCCGGAACGGGTCCGACGCCGAATCCGCGGCCGCGAAGCTGGCGCCGGAATACACGGATGCGGACCTGAAGACCATGTGGGACGGCACGGAATTCTCGTCCAGCCGCATGCTGACGGACGTGCTCGCGCAGGACTTCAGCGTCTACACGAAGTTCGACTGCCCCATCGTCATCTTCAACGGCCGCCACGACTACAACGTATCGGCATCGGCCACGGCGGAATGGTTCGAAAAGGTGAAGGCGCCGGCCAAGCAGCTCGTGTGGTTCGAGGATTCGGCGCACGAGATCTTCAACGAGGAGCCGGGCAAGACACTCGTGTCGCTCGTGAAGTATGCGCGACCGTTCGCGGAAAAGGCCGGCGACGTGGCGCCGTAAACGCAACAACCCGCACGCGGGCGCGTGCGGGTTGCATGGATCGGGGTTCGATCAGTGTGCCGATGCGGTGGAGGCACCGATACCGGTTTCCGAACGCACTTCCTGCGCTTCGAAACCAGCTTTGTCGATGGCGGCACGCTGGCTCTTGTCGGTGACCGAGAACAGCCACACGCCGACGAAGCCGACGGTCATCGAGAACAGTGCCGGCGACGTGTACGGGAAGATCTCGTGCGTATTGTGGAAGACGTCGACCCACACGGACTTCGACAGCAGCGTCAGGATGACGGCGGTAGCCAGGCCCAGGAAGCCGCCCACGGTCGCGCCGCGGGTGGTGCACTTGCTCCACAGGACGGACATGAACAGCACCGGGAAGTTGGCCGAGGCCGCGATCGCGAAGGCCAGCGAGACCATGAAGGCCACGTTGATCTTCTCGAACACGATACCCAGCAGCACCGCGGCAATGCCCAGGAAGACCGTCGTGATCCGCGACACGCGCAGTTCGCTGCCCGGGGCCGGCTGGCCCTTCTTGACCACGGTGGCGTACAGGTCGTGCGACACGGCCGAGGCGCCGGACAGCGTCAGGCCGGCCACGACGGCCAGGATCGTTGCGAACGCGACGGCCGAGATGAAGCCGAGGAACACGTCGCCGCCAACGGCGTTGGCAAGGTGCACGGCCGCCATGTTGTTACCGCCCAGCAGCTTGCCGGCAGCGTCCTTGAACGCCGGGTTCGTACCGACCAGCACGATCGCGCCGAAGCCGATGATGAAGGTCAGGATGTAGAAGTAGCCGATCCAGGTGGTGGCCCACAGCACCGATTTACGTGCCTCCTTGGCGCTCGGAACGGTGAAGAAACGCATCAGGATGTGCGGCAGGCCGGCCGTACCGAACATCAGCGCCATGCCGAACGAGATGCCGGAGATCGGATCCTTGATGAAGCCGCCCGGGCCCATGATCGCATCCTTCTTGCTGTGCACTTCGACGGCCTTGGCGAACAGCGCTTCCGGGCTGAAGTTGTACAGGGCCAGCACGGAGAACGCCATGAACGTGGCGCCGCCCAGCAGCATCACGGCCTTGATGATCTGCACCCAGGTCGTCGCGGTCATGCCGCCGAACAGCACGTAGACCATCATCAGCGCGCCCACGATCACGACGGCGATCCAGTAATCCAGGCCGAACAGCAGCTTGATCAGCTGGCCGGCACCGACCATCTGCGCGATCAGGTAGAACAGCACGGTGACGAGCGTGCCCGAGGCCGCGAACATGCGGACCGGCTTCTGCGCGAAGCGGTAGGCGGCCACGTCGGCGAACGTGAAGCGGCCCAGGTTGCGCAGGCGCTCGGCCATCAGGAACGTGATGACGGGCCAGCCGACGAGGAAGCCGATCGCATAGATCAGGCCGTCGAAGCCGTTCGCGAACACGGCGGCGGAAATGCCGAGGAACGATGCGGCCGACATGTAGTCGCCGGCGATCGCCAGGCCGTTCTGGAAGCCGGTGATGCCGCCGCCGGCCGTGTAGAAGTCGGAGGCGGAACGGGTGCGCTTGGCGGCCCACTTCGTGATGAACAGGGTGAAGATCACGAACCCGACGAACATGATGATCGCGGTCCAGTTGGTGGGCTGTTTCTGTGCCTGGCCCAGGTCGGGCGCGGCGATGACGGCGCCGGTGGCGGCCAGCAGCGCCGCGGCGGCGGCGCTCTTCATGAGGGTCGTGTTCTTCATGCGCGCACCTTTTCCTTGCCCGAAGCGGCGTTACGCTGGATGGCGTCGGTCAGCGCGTCGAATTCGCTGTTGGCGCGGCGCACGTAGACGCCGGTGACCGCGACGGTGAACAGGATCACGAACAGACCCAGCGGCACGCCCCAGGACATGACGCCGGCGCCGATCTTCGAGGCCATGAACTCCTTGTCGAACGCGTTCAGCAGCGTGAAGCCGTAATACACGATCATCACGGCCCAGGTCAGCAACCAGCCGTAGCTGGAGCGCGATTTGACGAGCTTTTGGTAATTCGGGTCTGCTTTGACCCGCTGGACGATGTCATCTTCCACTTTTGTCTCCAATCTTCTAGTAATGCGCCGCTCAGGTTGACGGGCTGGTATCGATCCTAAGTGGGCCGCCTTACCCGATTCTTACGGCTCGCCGAAATGTTTGCGCCCAACCGTTTCAGCGTGAAACCGCGTTGAAACATGCGTTGCACATTCATGTACACTTGCAACATGAGTTACCCGACCCGTCCCGCGCCCGCGCCGGACCAGGGCCCCGGCAAGCCCGTCATCTGGACGGTCTCCGTGTCGCGCCTGTCCGACCTGTTCCGCCACATCACGCCCGAATACGACCACCTGGCCCAGATCGAACCGCTGCACCTGGGCTTCGACGAGGCCGCGCGCCACATCCGCGAACGCATGGCGACGGAACACTGCGACGTCGTCATCGCGGCCGGCTCCAATGCCGCCTACCTGAAAGGACGCGTGTCGGTGCCGGTCGTCGTCGCGACGGCGAGCGGCTTCGACGTCATGCAGGCCCTGTCCCGCGCACGCCGCATGTCGGCGCGCATCGGCCTCGTCCACTACCAGCGTCCCGTGGCGGAACTGGCCGAGTTCGCGGCCACGTTCGGCCTCGCCGTCGAACAGCGCACGTACGTCACGGAGGACGACGCGCGCGCCAGCATCGCCGAGCTGAAGTCGGCCGGGGTCGAGGTGATCGTGGGCGCCGGCCTGATCACCGACCTGGCCGAGGAAGCGGGCCTCAAGCCCGTGTTCGTGTACTCGCTCGAATCGATCCGGCGCGCGTTCGACGACGCCCTCGAGATGGCGCGCCTGACCCGGCTCGAAAGCGGACGCGGACGGCGCGTGGCCGCCACCGACAGCCGGCGCGCGCGCCGCGGCCTCGCCGACCTGCGCGGCGACTCCTCCGCGATGGAACGGCTGCGCCAGACCGTCGTGCTGTACGCGCGCTCGCCGGCGACGGTGCTGATCCAGGGCGAGACGGGAAGCGGCAAGGAACTCGTCGCCCAGGCCATCCACCGCGAAAGCCCGCGGCGCGGCGCGAACCGGCCGTTCATCGCCGTCAACTGCGGCGCGATCGCCGAGTCGCTGCTGGAATCGGAACTGTTCGGCCACGAGGAAGGCGCGTTCACGGGCGCGCGCCGCGGCGGCCACGCGGGGCTGTTCGAGGCGGCGGACGGCGGCACCCTGTTCCTCGACGAGATCGGCGAAATGCCGCTCGCGCTGCAGACCCGATTGCTGCGCGTGCTCGAGGAGCGCGAAGTGATGCGCGTGGGCGGCACGCGGCCCGTGCCCATCGACGTGCGCGTGATCAGTGCGACCCATTGCGACCTGGAGGCGCGCGTGCGCGAGGGGCGCTTCCGCGCCGACCTGTTCTATCGGCTGGCCGTGCTGCGCCTTGCCCTGCCCCCGCTGCGCGCCCGCCCCGAGGACGTCGCGCAACTGGCCGAGTGGGCACTGAAGAACGCCCTCGCCGCGCTGAGCGCCCGGCCGCATCCGAACCTGGCGGCCGAGATCGCGGCGTGCGCACCGCTGTTGCAGGCGTACGCCTGGCCGGGCAACGTGCGCGAACTGCGCAACCTGATGGAACGCCTGGCGCTGTTCCTCGCCGCCGAGCCGCTGCAGGCGCTGACGCCCGCATTTTTATTGTCGGTGGCGCCCGAGCTGGGCGCCGGCCCTGGCCTGGCGGCCAATGCCGCGCCGGCGTCCGCAGCCCCGGCGCAGGAAACCGTGGCCGACGTCCTGGCGCGCTTCAACGGCCAGCGCGACGCGGCCGCGCGCCACCTGGGCATCAGCCGGACCACCTTGTGGCGCAGGTTAAAAGCCGGCAGCTAATCAGCCTGGGGCCGCCTTAATGCGCCCCAACGCACACGCCAATCGAAAGCCGTAGTATTATTTTTTTAATACGGCCTGGCGCCCGATCGGTGCCAGCTTTTGCACGCGTCGCCCATGAAGCGGCGCACCGCCCGTCCGCACGGAGGCAATATGCAAGACTTGTCGCAAGCTGCACTGTTTTCGCTGATCGGCAACACCCCCATGGTGGAAGTCACCCGCATGGACACGGGTCCCTGCCGCCTGTTCCTCAAGCTCGAATCCCAGAACCCCGGCGGCTCCATCAAGGACCGCGTCGGCCGCGCCATGATCGAGGCGGCGGAACGCGACGGCCGCCTGCGGCCCGGCGGCACCGTCGTCGAGGCCACGGCCGGCAACACGGGCCTCGGCCTCGCGCTCGTCGCCCGGATCAAGGGCTACCGCGTCGTGCTCGTCGTGCCCGACAAGATGGCGTCCGAAAAGATCCTGCACCTGAAAGCGCTCGGCGCCGAGATCCACCTGACGCGCTCCGACGTCGGCAAGGGTCACCCCGAGTACTACCAGGATTACGCGGCGCGGCTCGCGCGCGAGATCCCCGGCGCCTGGTTCGCCGACCAGTTCAACAATCCCGCCAACCCGACCGCGCACGAAACCACCACGGCACCCGAGATCTGGGACCAGATGCGCCACGAGCTGGATGCGATCGTCGTGGGCGTCGGTTCGTCCGGCACGTTGACGGGCCTGTCGCGCTTTTTCGCGCGCGTGCAGCCGGACCTGGAATTCGTGCTGGCCGATCCGCAGGGCTCGATCCTGGCCGACTACATCAAGACCGGCAAGGTCAGCGACGTCTCCGGCTCCTGGGCCGTCGAGGGCATCGGCGAAGACTTCATCCCGTCCATCGCCGACATGTCGCGCGTGAAGACGGCCTACTCCATCAGCGACGAGGAGAGCTTCAACACGGCGCGCGAACTGCTGCGCCAGGAAGGCATCCTGGCCGGTTCGTCGACGGGCACCCTGCTCGCGGCCGCGCTGCGTTACTGCCGCGCGCAGACGACGCCCAAGCGCGTCGTGACCTTCGTCTGCGACACGGGCACGCGCTATCTGACCAAGGTGTACAGCGACGGCTGGATGGTCGACCAGGGCCTGCTGCACCGCCCCCGCATGGGCGACCTGCGCGACCTGATCGGCCGCCGCTTCGACGACGGCGAAGTCATCACCGTGTCCCCGACCGACACCCTGCTCACCGCCTTCAACCGCATGCGCAGCGCCGACCTCGCGCAGATGCCCGTCGTCGACAAGGGCAAGCTCGTGGGCCTGATCGACGAATCCGACCTGCTGCTGCACGTGACGAGCGACAGGGAACACTTCAAGGCGCCGGTCTCCGGCACGATGACGTCCGACCTGCAAACGCTGGCCCCAAGCGCCGGCATGCAACAGCTGCGCGACATCCTCGACCGCGGCCTGACGGCCGTCATCGTCGACGGCGACCGGTTCTACGGGCTGATCACCCGCTTCGACCTTCTCAACCATCTGCGCAGGACTCTCACGTGAGCCATTCAAACGATACCCATCAGCGCCACATCGCCACGCGCGTCATCCACGGCGGCCAGGCGCCCGACCCCACGACGGGCGCCGTGATGCCGCCCATTTACGCGACGTCGACCTTTGCCCAGGAAAGCCCGGGCGTGCACAAGGGCCTGGACTACGGCCGCTCGCACAACCCGACGCGCTGGGCGCTGGAGCGCTGCGTGGCCGACATCGAAAGCGGCGGCGCCGCCTACGCGTTCGCGTCCGGCCTCGCGGCCATCGCGGCCGTGCTCGAACTGCTGCCGGCCGGCTCGCACATCGTGGCCGGCGACGACATGTATGGCGGCACCTACCGGCTGTTCGAGCGCGTGCGCCGCGCGAGCGCCGGCCACGAGTTCACGTACGTCGACCTGACGGACCCGCTCGCGCTCGCGAACGCGCTGCGCCCGGAAACGAAGATGGTGTGGGTCGAGACGCCGACGAACCCGATGCTCAAGCTCGCCGATCTACACGCGATCGCGCAACTGTGCCGCGAGCGCGGCGTGATGACGGTGTGCGACAACACGTTCGCGAGCCCCATCAACCAGCGCCCGCTGGAACTTGGCATCGACATCGTCGTGCACTCGACGACGAAGTACATGAACGGCCACTCGGACGTCATCGGCGGCATTGCCGTCGTGGGCGGCCATGCGCACCAGCAGGCATGGCGCGAGCGCCTCGGCTTCATCCAGAATGCCGTCGGTGCGATCCAGGGCCCGTTCGACAGTTTTCTCGTCCTTCGCGGCATCAAGACGCTGGCCTTGCGCGTGGAACGCAGCAACAGCAACGCGCTCGACCTGGCGCAGTGGCTGCAGGGCCAAGCCAGGGTGCGCCACGTCTACTATCCTGGCCTGACGTCGCACCCGCAGCATGGACTGGCGCGGCGCCAGATGCACGGCTACGGCGGCATCATCTCCATCGACCTCGACACGGACATCGCCGGCGCGCGCCGCTTCCTGGAGCAGTGCGAGATCTTCACGCTGGCCGAGAGCCTGGGCGGCGTCGAGAGCCTGATCGAGCATCCGGCCATCATGACGCATGCGACCATTCCGGCGGATCAGCGGGCCAGGTTGGGGATCGGCGACGGGTTGATCCGGCTGTCGGTCGGCATCGAGCACGTGGAGGACCAGCGGGCGGACCTGGCGCGGGCGCTGGCGGCGATTTAAGACGCGCACTACATGCGTCGTCCCCGCGCAGGGACGAGGCATGTAGAGGCCGCCGGCTATTCAGGCATATGCCGGTGCCGGCAGCGCAAGGCCCCACTCATCCTCGCCCTGCTCGACGGGCACGTGGCGCGACACCTCATTGCCGCGCACCCGGAACGTCGACACCACGTCCGTCAACTCCTCCGCCTGCGCCCGCATCGTGGCCGCCGCGGCCGCGGCCTGCTCGACCATCGCCGCATTCTGCTGCGTCGCCTCGTCCATCTCGGCGATGACGCCGCGCACGCGCGCGATGCCGGCCGCCTGCTCGGCGCTGGCGCCGTCGATCGCATGCAGCAGATCGGCCACCTGCTGCACGCGGTCGAGGATCTCGCGCATCGTGTCGCCCGCCGCGCTGGCGATGCCGGCCCCGGACGCGATGGCGAGCGTCGACTCGCCGATCAGGTGCTTGATTTCTTTCGCCGCCGCCGCGGAATGCTGGGCCAGGTTACGGACTTCTCCCGCGACGACCGCAAAACCGCGGCCCTGCTCGCCCGCACGCGCCGCTTCGACGGCCGCGTTCAGCGCGAGGATATTCGTCTGGAACGCGATCCCGTCGATCATCGCCGTGATGTCGCCGATGCGGGCGGCTGACTGGCGGATCGTCTCCATGCGCTCGACCATCTGCCCGACCGCGCCGGCACCGTCCTTCGCGACGCCGGACGCGGCCAGCGCGAGCTCGTTCGCATCGTGGGCATTCACGTGGTTCTGTTCGACGGCCTCGGTCAGGTCGGCCATCGCCTGCACGGTCGCATGCAGGCTGCGCGCCTGCGCTTCCGTGCGGTGCGACAGGTCGCTGTTGCCGGCCGCGATCTCGGCCGACGCGCCGTCGATCATGCGGGCGCTGTCCAGCACTTTCACGACGGTGGCCGACACGCCGTCCGTCATGTGGTTCAGCGCATCGAACAGGCGCCCGATCTCGTCGCCGCGCGCATGCTCGATGGTGGCGGACAGGTCGCCCGTCGCGACGCGCTCGGCCAGCACGACGGCATCCTGCAGCGGCGTCACGATGCTGCGCGTGAGCAGCCAGCCGGCGGCGCAGCCGACCAGCAACGCGGCCAGGCCGAATGCGGGCAGCAGGACGCGGCTGAGGGCGAATGCCTGTGCGGACGTGGCCGCCAGCGCGTGCGCTGCGCGGGTCTGCCATGCGAGCAGCGCGTCGAGGGCTTGCGTGTAAGCGTCGAAGGTCGTGGTCAGCTCGCCGGACGCCAGTTGCTCGACCTCCTGCGTCTTGCCGAAGTCCTTCGCCTGGAACACCTGCTTGCGGACGCTCACGTAGGCAGCCTTGCGCTGTGCAACGGCGTCGATCAGGGCGCGCTCGTCCGGTACGGCCGGCAGCGCGCCCAGCTTCGCCTCGAGCGCGGCCGCGTTCTTTTCGCCCTGCTGGAGCATGGCCTGGAAGTAGTCGCCCGCCTCCAGGCTGTCGCTGCGGGCGATGGCCACGGCGCGCACGCCGTTCAGGCGCGTGACGCCCAGCAGCTCGGCCGTCAGCTGTTGGCGGGCGAGCTTGTTATTGACGAGGTCGTTCGTGATGGCGTCGGCCGCATGCATGCGCCACAGCGCGACGATGGAAATGATGACGATGGCGAGGGACACCACGGCAAAGGCGCCGATGATCTTGGTGCCGGTGGAGAGCTGGGCGAGTCGCATGGGGTTATGTCCGGAAGGGAGGGATGCGACCGATGATACAAATGCCGTATGACAACAAAATGACGATGTGTGACACCCATGCATTCTTTTGTGACATGGGCATGACGAAAAAAAAGCCCGCACGAGGCGTAATGCCGTTCAGTTAAGCTAGCTTCTTGACCTTCCGGACGGCATAACGCTTTGGCGTTGCCTTGACGGCCCGGTCGCATTTGCGGCCGGGCCGTTCGTCTTTCAGGAGGCTAACCAGCCTTTCCCGCAAGTGTCTCATCGACGCGGGCAATTTTCCATACGATCTCGTGACGCCGGCCCAGTGTAGTTCGAATTGGATCAGGTGGAATGCCCGGATGAAGCTGACCTCGGTCGGCTCGCACTTCACCGCCAGCGCAGCCTTGGCGATCTCGAGCCGGATCAGGTTGTAGGCAATAAGCGTTCCCCAGATTTCCTGATATACGCCATCCGTTGTTTTCGAGCGCAGCGTCAGTGCCGTGCCGAGCATCGTTTGCTTGAGCTCCCGGTAGCTCGTTTCAATCCCCCAGCGCTTGTCGTAACAGGCGGCGATATCGCTTGGCTTGTAGCGACGACGGTCGCGCAGCGAGGTCAGCAGGATGCGTTTGCGGGCCTGTGCGTCGACGACGGTGATCGCGCGCGCTTCCCAGAACTCGGGCAATTCTGCGCACTTGGCCCTGGCCTGGGGCGACACACGCATGCGCACCAACATATCGTCGCTTTCGGCTTCGAGCGCTTCCCACTTGGTGTTCGATTTGGCTGGAATGATGTAGTGCCGTTCGGCGCCGCTGCCTGTCAGGCCGCACAAGATTTCGGCCGAGAGAAAGCCTCGATCGAAGACCGTCAGCGATTCATCCGGAATAGCCTCGATAAGCTGCTTTGCGTACAGCATTTCATTGGTCGAGTATGGGCCGAACGCGGCACTATGCACCAGGTGCGTGGGCAGCGACGTGAGGGTGACACCGCGCACTTGCGGATAGCTGGCGACCGTATCGCTGGCGTAGCTCTGGGCGCCAAAGTGGTTGCGATTTTCCGCAGTGTCGTGCGTGCGCAAGGTCGTCCCGTCCATGGCGAACAGCTGCAGTCCTTTGAACAGGTAAGCCATCCTGTCCTGCGTCACCCAATGCCTTGCCGAGCGCTCGAATAGCCACTTCAAGGGCTCAGGTCCGACGCGCTGGCGCGCTTGGGCCGCAGCGCTTTTGCTGACGAACGGCGTCTGCGCGTCCGGTAGCGCCAAACCAAGATCATCCAGCACTTCGCTGATCGATTTGTGCCGATACAAAGCCAGTGCCACCATCAGCCATACAACCTGCTCGGCAGGCAGGCGACGATGCCGGATACTCGTCGCTTCCGTGCTCATGACGGCCTGCTCGATCCATTCGTATGGCAAATGCTCCCCCAACCTTGCCCAGTCGGGAGCCTCAAGATGATTTGCCAGAAAATGCAGAGTGTCGTCGAACATGGCGACGAAGGTTAACAGCGATGCCCGGCGTTTACAACGATTAAATAAAAATGCCGTTCAGTCTTAACTGAACGGCATTACCGCACGAGGCGGGCTTTTCGTCAGAGCGATCGTTTATTCGATCTCGACGGTCTCGACGGGCTCCGGCGGCGGCGGGACGTCGCCTTCCGGGAACTCGAGGAACACGTCGTCCTTCTCGTTCAGGTCGACCGTGACACGGCCACCGTTCACGAGACGGCCGAACAGCAGTTCGTCGGCCAGCGCCTTGCGGATCATGTCCTGGATCAGGCGCGACATCGGACGGGCACCCATCAGCGGGTCGAAACCTTTCTTCGCGAGGAACTTGCGCAGTTTCTCGGTGAAGACGGCTTCCACCTTCTTCTCGTGCAGCTGCTCTTCCAGCTGCATCAGGAACTTGTCCACGACGCGCAGGATGATGTCCTCGTCCAGCGCGCGGAAGCTGATGATCGCATCCAGGCGGTTGCGGAACTCGGGCGTGAACATGCGCTTGATGTCGGCCATCTCGTCGCCCTGCGCCTTCGAATCCACGAAGCCCACCGAACGCTTGGTCAGGCTTTCCGCACCTGCATTCGTGGTCATGATGATGATCACGTTGCGGAAGTCCGCCTTGCGGCCGTTGTTGTCGGTCAAGGTGCCATGGTCCATCACCTGCAGCAGGATGTTGAAGATGTCCGGATGGGCCTTCTCGATTTCGTCCAGCAGCAGCACCGCATGCGGCTTCTTGGTGATGGCCTCGGTCAGCAGGCCCCCCTGGTCGAAGCCGACGTAGCCCGGCGGCGCACCGATCAGGCGCGACACGGCGTGGCGCTCCATGTACTCGGACATGTCGAAACGCACCAGCTCGATGCCGAGGATGAACGCCAGCTGCTTCGCGACTTCCGTCTTGCCGACGCCGGTCGGACCGGAGAACAGGAACGAACCGATCGGCTTGTCCTGCTTGCCGAGGCCGGCGCGGGCCATCTTGATCGCGGCCGACAACGCTTCGATGGCCGGGTCTTGCCCGAACACGACGTTGCGCAGGTCGCGGTCGATGGTCTGCAGCTTGCTGCGGTCGTCCTGGTTGACGGTCTGCGGAGGAATCCGCGCGATCTTCGCGATGATGTCCTCGATCTCGGTCTTGCCGATGGTCTTCTTCTGCTTCGACTTCGGCAGCACGCGCTGAGCCGCACCCGCTTCGTCGATCACGTCGATCGCCTTGTCCGGCAGGTGACGGTCGTTGATGAAGCGAGCAGCGAGCTCGGCCGCGGTCGACAGCGCCGACGCCGAATACTTCACGCCGTGGTGCTCTTCGAAGCGCGACTTGAGGCCGCGCAGGATCTGCACGGTCTGCTCGACCGACGGCTCGTTCACGTCCACTTTCTGGAAGCGGCGGGACAGCGCGTGATCCTTCTCGAACACGCCGCGGAATTCCGTGAACGTGGTCGCGCCGATGCACTTCAGCTGGCCGTTCGCGAGGGCCGGCTTGAGCAGGTTCGATGCGTCGAGCGTGCCGCCCGATGCGGAACCGGCGCCGATGATCGTGTGGATCTCGTCGATGAACAGGATGCCGTTCGGCGTGTCCTTGAGCTGCTTCAACACCGCCTTCAGGCGCTGCTCGAAGTCGCCGCGGTACTTGGTGCCGGCCAGCAGTGCGCCCATGTCCAGCGAATACACGACGGCATTCTGCAGGATCTCGGGCACGTCTTCCTGGACGATGCGCCATGCCAGGCCTTCGGCGATCGCGGTCTTGCCGACGCCGGCCTCGCCCACGAGCAGCGGATTGTTCTTGCGGCGGCGGCACAGGATCTGGATCACGCGATCCACTTCCTCTTCGCGCCCGATCAGCGGATCGATGCGGCCATCGGCGGCAGCCTTGTTCAGGTTCGTGGTGAACTGATCCAGCGGGCTTTCCTTGGCCTGGCCTTCGACCTGCGCTTCTTCCACGCCTTCCGACGCCTTCTGGCTATCGATCTGCTGGTCCTTGCGCACGCCGTGCGAGATGAAATTGACCACGTCGAGACGGGTCACGCCCTGCTGGTGCAGGTAGTAAACGGCATGCGAGTCCTTCTCGCCGAAGATCGCCACGAGCACGTTCGCGCCGGTGACTTCCTTCTTGCCGTTCGACGCCGACTGGACGTGCATGATCGCGCGCTGGATCACGCGCTGGAAGCCCAGCGTCGGTTGGGTGTCGACTTCGCCGGTACCCGGCACGGTCGGAGTGTTATCGCCGATGAAATTCGTCAAGGTCTTACGCAGGTCTTCGATATTGACCGCGCACGCACGCAGGACTTCAGCGGCCGACGGGTTGTCGAGCAGCGCCAGCAGCAGGTGTTCGACCGTGATGAACTCGTGCCGAGCCTGCCGCGCTTCGACAAAGGCCATGTGTAGAGATACTTCCAATTCCTGCGCAATCATACTTCCTCCATCACGCACTGCAGGGGATGGCCTGCCTTGCGCGCATGCGTTAATACAAACTCCACTTTGGTACACGCTATATCTTTGGAAAACACGCCGCACACCCCTTTACCATGGCGGTGTACAGAAAGCATGATCTGCGTCGCCGTCTCGCGATCCTTGTTGAAGTACTCCTGGATGATGGCGACCACGAACTCCATCGGCGTGTAGTCGTCATTGAGCAACGCCACCTGATACAAGGGAGGTGGCTTGACTGTCTGCCGCTCCAGCAGCTGTTCGGTATCGTGCTTGGTTGCCATAGGGGTATTCTAAATTGCTTTCGATCTTCGTGTGTGCGGAAACTAACGCTCAGGGTAATCCCATTTGCTTTCCATCTTACGCGTTTTCCAGTTGGAGTGCAGATGGCGGTTCCATTGCCAAAATCAAGAGGTTGATTTTCAGCCACTATGTTAATTTTTACAACGCGTGTTCAAAACCGCTTGACTTACAGGATTCTTGCGCCAACAATGCAGTTATTGACATGTACTTATGTACTTGTTGATAAGAAGTGAGCAGGCTGAGGAGGGGGCAAGAAGCTTCTTGCTTTTATGGCTCGTGTGATTTGTTTTTAATCGAAGGTTATTTTATGGCAACAGGTACTGTTAAGTGGTTCAATGATTCCAAAGGTTTTGGCTTCATCACCCCTGATGACGGCGGCGAAGATTTGTTCGCGCACTTCTCCGCGATCAATATGAACGGTTTTAAGACCCTCAAAGAAGGTCAAAAAGTCCAATTCGAAGTCACGCAAGGCCCGAAAGGCAAGCAAGCTTCTAACATCGTCGGCGCGTAAGCACCCTCCGGAAGCAAAGAACCCCGCTTCGGCGGGGTTTTTTTTATGGTCCCGCCGCCACGCATCATCCCTCTCCTGGAAACAAAAAAGCCCCGTACAAATACGGGGCTTGATCTGCGTCAATAAGACCGCGTTTACATATTCTCGATCATCACGTCGCCGAAGCCCGAGCACGACACCTGGGTCGCGCCTTCCATCAGGCGCGCGAAGTCGTAGGTAACGCGCTTGGACGCGATCGCCTTCGCCATCGAGCTGATGATGAGGTCGGCCGCTTCCGTCCAGCCCATGTGGCGCAGCATCATCTCGGCCGACAGGATCAGCGACCCCGGGTTCACGTAATCCTTGCCCGCATACTTGGGCGCCGTGCCGTGCGTCGCTTCGAACATCGCGACGGAGTCGGACATGTTCGCGCCCGGCGCGATGCCGATGCCGCCGACCTGGGCCGCCAGCGCGTCCGACACATAGTCGCCGTTCAGGTTCAGGGTGGCGATCACGCTGTACTCGGCCGGACGCAGCAGGATCTGCTGCAAGAACGCATCCGCGATCGAATCCTTGACGACGATGTCCTTGCCCGTGCGCGGGTTCTTGAACTTGCACCACGGGCCGCCGTCGATCAGCTCGGCACCGAATTCGCGTTGCGCCAGCGCATAGCCCCAGTCGCGGAAGCCGCCCTCCGTGTACTTCATGATATTGCCCTTGTGGACAATAGTGACGGACGGCTTGTCGTTGTCGATCGCGTACTGGAGCGCCTTGCGCACGAGGCGTTCGGTACCCTCGCGCGACACCGGCTTGATGCCGATCGCGGAGGTCTCCGGGAAGCGGATCTTGCGCACGCCCATCTCGCGGGTCAGGAACTCAATGACCTTTTTCCCTTCAGGCGACTCGGCCGCCCATTCGATGCCGGCATAGATGTCTTCCGAGTTTTCGCGGAAGATCACCATGTCCGTCTTGTGGGGCTCGCGCAGCGGCGACGGTACGCCGGTGAAATAGCGCACGGGGCGCAGGCAGACGTACAGGTCGAGTTCCTGGCGCAGCGCCACGTTCAGCGAGCGGATGCCGCCGCCGACCGGCGTCGTCAGCGGGCCCTTGATCGACACGACATACTCGCGCACGCAGTCCAGCGTTTCGGTCGGCAGCCAGACGTCCGGGCCATACACCTGCGTCGACTTCTCGCCGGCAAACACTTCCATCCACGCGATCCTGCGCTGGCCGCCGTATGCCTTCGCGACGGCCGCGTCGACGACCTTCAGCATCACCGGGGTGATGTCGACGCCGGTGCCATCGCCTTCGATATAGGGAATGACCGGCTGGTCGGGGACGTTCAGCGAGAAGTCCGCGTTGACGGTAATCTTTTGACCATCGGTAGGTACTTTGATATGTTGATACATCATGTTCTCCGAAGTGGGCACGCGGCGGCGGCGGACCGCCAGGTCTGCGATCTCCATTAGAATAGTGGGCTGGCCGTCGTCTTGTCTAAGACGCAACACTGGCACAACATTATGCACCAGTATTGATCGCGACGGGCCAGAGGCTCGCTATTTTGCTCCAAAATCCATCCTTCATGTCCCTCATCCTGTTCAATAAACCCTTCCAGGTGCTGTGCCAGTTCTCGCGCGAGGACGAGCGCGAAACCCTCGCCGACTACCTCGACATCCCGAACATTTATCCCGCCGGCCGGCTCGACGCCGACAGCGAAGGCCTGATGCTGCTGACCGACGACGGTCGCCTGCAGCACCAGATCGCCCATCCGGACCACAAGGAAGCGAAGACTTATCTAGTACAACTGGAGGGGATCGCCGACCGCGCCACCCTCGACCGCCTGCAGGCGCCGATCGACCTGGGCGACTTCATCACGAAGCCGTGCCGCGCCGCGCTGATCGCGGAGCCGGAGTGGCTGTGGCCGCGCAACCCGCCCATCCGCGTGCGCCAGGACAAGCCGACCAGCTGGATCGCGATCACGCTCGAAGAGGGGAAAAACCGCCAGGTGCGCCGGATGACGGCCGCCGTCGGCCTGCCCACGTTGCGCCTCGTGCGCTCGAGCATCGGGCCGTTTTCGCTGGCGACGCATCCGCTGCTGCCGGGCGAGTGGATGGAAGTGCCGGCCGCTGCCGTGGGCGGGAAGCGGTGACACGCTTGAGGCAGATCAACCTTTCCAAACGTTAATGTAGGATGGGCAGAAAACTGTCAACCGGCAATTCCTAGGCACCGTTAAGGGGACAGATTCACCGTTGTGGATCACCTTCTTCTTTAAAGGAACCCGAAATGTCCAAACTGATCGCTGGCCTGGTTGCTTCCCTGTTCGCCGTTTCCGCTTTCGCCGCCCAGGCCCCGGCCGCAGCCGCAGCCGCCCCGGCCGCATCGGCCACCGCCGAGCAGCCCGCCGCACCCGCGAAAAAAGTGAAGAAGCACCACAAGAAGGCCAAGAAGGCCGCCGCAGCCGACGCAGCCGCTCCGGCCGAATCGGCAGCCAAGTAAGCGAGCGCTCGACGCTCACCCAGGCAGCCTGCGGGCTGCCAAAAGGCAGCCAACCCGGGCTGCCAAAAGGCAGCCAACCCGGGCTGCCTTTTTTGTTGCCAAAGACCGGGGTCAGAGCCCGGTTTTTGGCAACAGCCTTTAGTCAACAGAGAATTCGGGCAACAAAAAACCCGCCGGACTTGCGTCGGGGCGGGTCGTCGTTATTGAGTCCCCCGGACTCAATAACTCCATGCGCAGCCGGGGCCGCGCGGGCGTTGCTGTCGGGTGTATTAAGCCGACAGGGCCTTGATGGCGGCAGCCAGGCGGCTCTTGTGGCGAGCGGCCTTGTTCTTGTGGATGATTTTCTTGTCAGCGATGCTGTCGATGGTCGACACGGACTGCTGGAAGATTTGCGAAGCAGCGGCCTTGTCGCCAGCCTGGATGGCCTTTTTGACGGCCTTGATTGCGGTACGCAGGGTCGAGCGCTGAGCCGAGTTGTGTGCGTTTTGCTTGACTGCTTGACGAGCGCGTTTGCGCGCCTGTGCGGTATTTGCCATGGAATTTCCTAATCGGGGTCAAGTTGCGTTTGCAAACATTCAAACCGGCCCATTCCAGTGCCTGCCAAACGAGTGTCTGCTAACAGAATTCAATACAGCCCTCGATTATAGCGAAGGTTTCATCGAAGGGCAAATCCTGGTTCGTTTTTGTGCAATAGCCCAGCTATAATCGCGGGCTATGAACCTACTCAAGACCCTGGCAGCCATCTCGAGCATGACGATGCTGTCCCGTATCACCGGCCTGTTGCGCGACTCCCTGTTTGCCCGCGCGTTCGGCGCCAGCGATTATACCGACGCCTTCAACATCGCCTTCCGCCTGCCCAACCTGCTGCGCCGCCTGTTCGGCGAGGGCGCGTTCTCGCAGGCGTTCGTGCCGATCCTGGCCGAGTACAAGAGCCAGAAAGGCGACGCCGCCACCCGCACCCTCGTCGACCACGTCGCCAATACGCTCGTGTGGGCGACGCTCGCGACGAGCCTCGTCGGCATCATCGGCGCACCCGTCGTCCTGTACGTCATCGCCAGCGGCCTCGAAGGCCCCGCGTTCGACGCCGGCGTCGTCATGACCCGGCTGATGTTCCCGTACATCCTGTGCATGTCGTTCGTCGTGCTGGCCGGCGCCGTGCTGAATACCTGGCGCGAATTCAAGATTCCCGCGTTCACGCCCGTGCTGTGGAACCTGTCGTCGATCTTCTTCTCGCTGTTCATGGTGAAGTATTTCGACGTGCCGATTTATTCGATGGCGGTGGCCGTGATGGTCGGCGGCGTGCTGCAGGTCGGTATCCAGATCCCCGCGCTGAAGCGCATCGGCATGCTGCCGCGCCTGTCGATCAATCCGTTCGCCGGCCTGTCCGACCCGGGTGTGCGCCGCATCCTCAAGAAGATGGGCCCGGCCGTGTTCGCCGTGTCGGCCGCGCAGATCAGCCTCCTCATCAACACGAACATCGCGTCGCGCCTGGGCGCCGGCAGCGTCTCCGTGCTGCAGTACGCGGACCGCCTGATGGAGTTCCCGACCGGCATGCTGGGCGTCGCACTGGGCACCGTACTGCTGCCCAGCCTGTCGAAGGCGAATGCCGACGGCGATCCCGCCGAATACTCCTCCCTGCTCGACTGGGGCCTGCGGTTGACGTTCCTGCTCGCGCTGCCGGCCGCCGTCGGCCTCGCGACCCTGGCCGAACCGCTGATCGCCACCTTGTTCAACTACGGCGCGTTCAACGCCCGCGCCGTCACGGCCGCCACGGCGCCGCTGATGGCCTATGCGGCCGGGCTGCTCGGCATCATCCTCGTCAAGATCCTGGCCCCGGCCTTCTATGCGCGCCAGGACATCCGCACGCCGGTCAAGATCGCCATCGGCGTGCTCGTCGCGACGCAGTTGATGAACCTCGTGTTCGTACCGGTACTGGGCGTCGCCGGCCTCGCGCTGTCGATCGGTCTCGGTGCGTGCATCAACGCGAGCTTCCTGTTCACGGGCCTGCGCCGGCGTGCGATCTACGTGCCGCATGCGGGCTGGCTGCCGTTCTTTTTCAAAGTCGTCGTGGCCGTCGCGCTGATGGGCGCCGTGGCCTGGTTCAGCCAGGCGCAGCTCGACTGGGCCGCACTGCGTGCCCATCCCCTGCTGCGCGCGGGCGCCCTGTTCCTCATCATCGGCGCCTCCGCCGTCGTGTATTTTGCCGTGCTGCTGGCGCTGGGCTTCCGGCCGCGCCACTTCATGCGCCGCGCTAAGTAGCCGGGGTAGCCTGGCGGTTCTCCGCCTCGGGCTCTTTCTCTTCCTTGTCAGGAGGCGGCGCATCGGCGCCCGGCGCATCCACGCCGGGCGCATCCACGCCGGGCGCCGATGGCGGCGGCGCGTCCCGCTCGGGAAACAGCGACGGCTGCTGCGGCGTGCCCGCGGGCGGGTCCTGGAACAGCGACGGCTGGCCGGGCATCTGCGGCTTGCCCTGCGCGAGGACCTGCCCCTGCATCAGCGCCTGTCCGGTCGCCGCGAACTTCCAGTCCGACACGTGCTGCTTGTTCTCGAAACCGGAAAAGCGCTTGTCGAAATTCGCCACCTTCAGCGGCTTCGCCTTCGACAGGCTGTACACCGCCAGCACGCCGCGCCGGTCGCCGGGATTGGCCCACACGATGCCCCACTCGGCCTTGCCCGTCAGCGGGTCGACGAAGATCTTGCGCAGATGCCGGCGCACGCCGGGAAAACGCGGATCCTTCAGCAGTTCCTGCAGCGACGGCGGCTGCGCCGGCTGGCCCTTCGGCGTCGCTTCGGCGTACGTGCGCAGCGCTTCGCCGAACGCGGCGCCGATGTCCAGCAGTTCTTCCTCGGCGGCCGCGCGCCGCAGCAGCGCGTCGACCTTCAGTGTGGCCGCGCCGACGAGGCCGATCACGGTCACGAGGATGATGAGGCCGAGGTAAGTAAAACCGCCCTCGCGCCGCGGCGTCCTACCATTCCGCATACGGCTTGCCGTTGCGGCCCGTGCCCGGCGCGCCGCTGTGGATGTCGTGGATGCCGCCCTTGTCGCCATCTTCGGGCGGGACGACCGTCCAGGCCGAATCGCTGTCCGCGATCGGATCGAACGGCAGCGCCGGCAGGTATTTTTTCTCGACGAGCTGCTGCAGCGAATCCGGGTAGCGCCCCGTGTCCTCGTAAAACTGGTCGATGACGGCACGCGTGTTGCGCAGGTTCTCGGCCAGGATGGTCTCCTTGGTGCTGTCGACCTTCGGGAAGAAACGCGGCGCCGCGAGCGTGAGCAGCAGCGCCACGATGCCCAGCACCACCAGCAGTTCGATCAGGGTAAAACCCCGTTGTCGTTCGAGGTTCATGTCTTCACCAGCGGTTGTAGGGGATGCCGTTCAGCCCGACCTTGCCCGAGGTCGAGTAGACGTCGTACACGTCGTCGCCCTCTTTCGGCTCGTCCGGCTCGCTGGCGTAGCTGCGCTTGCCCCACGTCTCGGCATCCTTCAGGTCGGGGTCGCCGTTGAACGGGTCGCGCGGCAGGCGGCGCAGAAAATAAATCTTCGCCTTCTTCGGGCTGCGCTGGTCCGGCACGCCCTCGACCAGCACTTCCAGCTTCGGCGGATAACCGCTGGCGCCGGCCTGGCGGGCCACGCGGCCTTCGTCGCCGGCCTTCTTGTAGGCGTCGAGGGCGGCGCGGATCTCGCGCAGCGCCACGCGCAATTCCTGTTCGTGGCGGCGCTGCAGCGCGATCTGCGCGGTCGGCACCACCAACGTGCCGAGCAGCGCCAGGATCGCGAGCGTGACGAGCAGCTCGATCAGGGTAAAGCCGCGCCGGCGCCGGGTGCTCATCGCACGCTTACTTCTGGTTCGGGAACGCGGCCTGCGACGCCGGCACGCGGTTGGCCGCCGGCTGCACGGGCCGCATTGGCGTCACCTCCGGCTGCGGCAGCGGCGTGATGTCGATCGCGGGCGCGGCCGGCAGTTCCGACGGCGAGCTGGAGGCCGGCGCGGGCGGCAGCGTGCCGGTCCTGCCGACGCTGGTGGCCGGCACCATGCCGGTTTCGCCAATCACGGGCAACGGCGTGGGCAACGGCGCCGGCGGCTGTGGATGCGACTGCGCGGCGGGCGGCTGCATGGCGCCGGCGGGCGGCACCGGCGCGCGCGCGGGCGCAGCGGCCGGCGCCGCGCGCGCACCCTGCGCCGGAATCTGCACCGGCGTGCGCACGTTCGTGTCGGGACGGCGCCGGAAGCTGGCCTCCGTGCCGGCGCTGAATTCGGAGCTCGATGCCGGCGGGCGTTGCAGGGTGCGGATCAGGTGCGGCGTGATCGACAGCACGACCTCGGTCTTGTTGCGCGTGTCCTGCTGGCTGCCGAACAGGCGGCCCAGTATCGGCAGGTCGCCGATGCCCGGCAGCTTCGTGCTGCTGGAGCGGTCTTCGTTCTTGATCAGGCCCGCCAGCACCTGGTTCTCGCCATCCTTCAGCTGCAGCATCGTGGAGGCCGAGCGCGTGCCGATGCGGTATGCCGTCGTGCCGCCCTTCGTCGTGACCGTGTCGACCAGGTTGCTGACTTCCAGCGAGATACGGATGCCCACTTCGTTGTTCAGGTAGATCGTGGGCTCGACATCCAGCTTCAGGCCCACGTCGACGTAGTTCACGGACTCCGACGCGAAGCCGCCCACGCCCGACGAGATGGTCGTCGTGATGGTCGGCAGCTTGTCGCCGATGACGACCTTGGCCTTTTCCTTGTTGCGCACGCGGATGCGGGGCGCGGCCAACGTGTCGGAATCGCCGTCCGTCTTGCTGGCCGTGATCGAACCGGCGACACCGGTCACGCCGATCGTCGTGCTGTCCAGGTGATGCAGCTGGTCGATCGTGATCGCGCCGCCGGCCGCCGTCGTCAGCGGCGCGAACGACAGGCTCGTGGGCCAGTCGATGCCCAGGTCGAGCAGGCGGTTGCGCTGCACTTCCAGCACCTCGACGTCCAGCATCACCTCGGCCTCCGGCACGTCCTGCAGCGCCACGAGCTGCGACGCCAGCTTCACGGCCTCCGGCGTGTCGCGCAGGATCACGAGGTTGAGCTTCTCGTCCACGACGACGTCCTTCGATTTCAGGATCGTCTTGAGCGTGTTGCCGATCGACTTCGCTTCCGCATTGGCCAGGTAGAAGGTCTTTACCGTCATCTCCTGGTATTCCTTCTGCTTGGCCGCGATGTTCGGGTAGATCAGGATCGTGTTGCCGTCCATGACCTGGCGCTCCAGCTGGTTCGTCATCAGGAGATAGTACACGGCCGCTTCCACCGTGCTGTTCTTCAGGAAGACCGACGCGCGCTGGTCCGTCTTGACGTCCTTGTCGAACAGGAAGTTCAGGCCCGAGTGGCGCGCGATGACTTCGAAGATCTGCTTGATCGGCGCGTCGCGGAATTCCAGGTTGATGGGCGTGCGGAACGCGGCCGCCAGCGCCGCCTCGGGGGAATTCGCCGCGATCTTGTCGTTCACCTCGGCCAGCAATTGACGCGCCGGTTCGTGCGTCGGGCGCTCCGTCAGGATGGCGGTCAGCTTCGTTTTCGCCGTGTCGTAATCCTTGCGCTCCAGCGCGGCGCGCGCTTCTCCCATCAACACACCGTGACGGCGGTCGGCATCCACCTGGCGCAGGCCGGCGCGGGCGCGGTCGTTGAGCGGATCGATCGCCAGCACGCGCCGGTAGTCTGCCACGGCCAGGTCGACCTTGCCGTCGGCCAGTTCACGGTCGGCCTGCGGCAGCAGGCGGTTCGTGGCGGCGTCGCGGGCGCGCAGGTACGCGGACTTGTACTGGACGTTGGTCGGATCGGCGGCCAGCGCTTCCTGGTATTTGGTAAGCCCGGCCTCGACCTTGTCCTGGGCCACGAGCTCGTTCCCTTCGCGGTAGGCCATTTGGGCCGCGCAGCCGGACAGCAGGATGGCGAGCAGCGCCGGGAGCAGGCGCCGGGCCAGAGTTGGGCGAGCGATCAATCGAATACTCCAATATTAAGCTGCTGAACCTGGTTCAGCGGCAGATAGGTCAGGGTCAGGACCGGC
Source organism: Massilia sp. GER05 (assembly GCF_052056005.1). NCBI lineage: Bacteria > Pseudomonadati > Pseudomonadota > Betaproteobacteria > Burkholderiales > Oxalobacteraceae > Massilia > Massilia sp. GER05. Next base: position 6,201,606 of record NZ_CP178858.1, read on the forward strand.
GGCGCGATGGACTCGACGCGATACGTCCCGTCGATCACGGCCCCCTTCTCGCGCACGACGTACGTGCGGTCGCCGCGCGCCAGGTAGACTTCCCAGGCGCCGTCGCCGACCGACTTGCCGATGAAGGTGAACGGCAGCGGCGGCGCGGTGGGCGGCGGTGGCGGTGGCGCGGGTTGCGGCGGCGGCGGCGGCGGGGGTGGCGGCGTCCAGTCATGGCGCCCGAACGGACCGGCGCCATTCTGCCCCTGGCCGAACGCGGCGTCGCCGTCCCCGATCAGCGTGTCGCGCGGCACCAGCGCGAGGATCGGCTGTCCCGCGGGCGCATCGCCGGCCTTGGCCGCGGGCACGACGGGCACCGGCGCCGGCACGGCCGTGCGCACGAGCGCCGCCTTCGCGACGGGACGCTCGACCGGCTCGGCGATGTCGCCTTGCGGCGCCCGGTCGCCGAACGCGGCCAGCAGCGCGGCGCCGACGAGGGCCAGCGCGAGGATCGCGTGGCGCGGCTTGATGTCGGCCTTCTTCATGACGGATCCGTCCCGTCGCGCAGGTACAAGGTCAGCTTCAGGCGTGCGTCCACCGTCGCGTCGCCGATGGCGTCGCGGTGGAAGGTGATCTCGTCCAGCGACGCGAACGGAATCGCGCGCAGCGCCGCCATCGCGAACTGCCAGATCGCCGCGTAGCTGCCTTTCACCGGCAGGTTGACCTGGTACGTGTACACCTTCGCATTACGGTCATAACCCGGCTTGTACTCGCCCTGGCGCAGCACGAGGCCCGACCTGGCCGCGAGGTCGAACAGCGTCTTGACCTGCTGCTCGGCGCTGCCGCGCACGCCCAGTGCGCCGTAGAAGGCGGCGAGGTTGTCCGGAGCCTGCGGGGGCACGGGTGCAGGCGCGGATGCAGGTGCGGTGGCCACCTGCGCCTTTTGCTTCGCCTGCGCGGCGCGTGCCTCCTGCGCCCGTTCCATCGCCCACACGGCATGCAGCGTCCACGCCAGCGCGCCGGCCATCACGAACACGAGGATGCCGGCCGCCGCCACGAGCGGATTCGCGCGCAGCAGCACCAGGCGCAGGCGCAGCAGGGGCGACGTCAAAGTCGTCTTCATCGCGGAGACCTCCACTGCGCATCGATCTGGAAGCGGATCGGCCGGTTCGCGTCCTGTTCGTTGATCTCGTGGCGCGCCAGCAGGACGGTCGTGAACCACTCGACGCGCTGCAGCGCCTCGACGTAGGCGATCATGTCGTCGCTGGTCTTCGCTTCCGCCGTGATACGCACGCTGCTCTTCCTGGCGTCCGGTTCCAGCGCCAGCAGCGCGATGGTGGCGGGCGTCGCCGCCTGGACGGCGTCGTGCAGGCCGCGCCACGGGAGGTTCAGCTGCTGCACGGACGCGTTCACGGCACCGGCCTGCGCGGGCGGCACCGTGCGCGCGGGCGCGGCGACGGGCGCGCGCGCGACGGCGCGTGCCTGCGCCTGCGCGACCTGCGCCGTCCGCTCCGCTGCCACGCGCTGCAGGCCGCGGTATTGCGCGACAGTGCTCGCGAGCGGCCCCGCCAGTGCCAGAGCGGCGATCAACAGGCTCCACGTCCCGCGCGGCGCCCGGTGCCACGTGCGCGCGAGGCTGGGCGGCGCGAAATCGATGCGGACCTTCTTCATGGCGCCCTCCCCGTCAGCGCGAGCCGGGCGCAATCGGGCCACAGCGGATCGGTTTCGTCCTCGAACAGCGTGCAGGCGAATTTCAGCCGGCCCGCGCTGCTCGCCCAGCCTTTCGGCGCCGGGCCGCAAATCTGCAGGCGCTCCGGCCGCGACAGGCCCACGCGCAGCGCCTCGCGCGCCACGTGGCCCTCGAGCCAGTCGCGGTCCGCGCCAGCCGGGATCGGCGCCGTGCGCACGGCCGCGAGCAGGTCGCCGTCGAACGCGGCAATACTCAACACGCCGCCGTGCACGACGCCGAACCACGCGCCCGCGCGGCGCACGCGGCGGTGCTGGTTCAGTGCGGCGACGAATTGCGGCACGATCTCGACCAGCCTGAAACGCTGGGAGATTGCTGCCGTCGTCAGTTGTTCGAGCAGGGACAGCGGCACCGCGGCCGCGAGGAACGGGCGCGCCGCATCCCAGTCCGCGCTGATGCTCCAACCGGACACGCCGCCGCCGAACAGCGCCTGGTAGCGCAGCATGGCCGCCGCTTCGAGGTCGGCGAGGCGCGTCGCGCCTTGCGGTGGCGTCACCTGCCACAGGCGCGCGAGGTCGTCGGCCAGCACCACCGTCACCGGCAGGCCGGCCACGTCATGCTCGCCCAGCAGCATGCCCAGCGCCGCGCCGAGCGACACCGGATCGGCGCCCGTCGCCGCCACCTGGCCGAGCAAGCGCGCGCGCTCGTGCGGCCAGATGCTGGTGCGCACGAGCGCCAGCGCGTCGGGCGCGATGCCGATGCGCAGCGACTGGCCGAAGCTCGACTTGAAACCATTAAGCATGCAGCGTGACCCTCCGGATTTCCTCGATGGTGGTGGCCCCGCGCTTCACGAGATCCAGCGCCGCGAGGCGCAGGCTGCGCGTGCCGTTGGCGGCGGCGGCGGCCTTGATGCGGCGAATCGGCTGCTTGTCGACGATCAGCTCGCGGATCTCGTCGTTCAAGGTCAGGATCTCGGCGATCGAGCGGCGGCCCTTGTAGCCGGTGCCGCGGCAATCGCCGCACCCCAGGCCGTGCATGAACTGGTAATCGTGGACGTCGGCGCGCGTCAGGTGCGCGGATGCCAGCTCGTCGTCGGACGGCGTGTACTGGACCAGGCAGCGCGGGCAGTTCATGCGGATCAGGCGCTGGGCCCAGATGCCGTTCAGCGCCGACACGAACGCGTACGGGTCGATGCCCATGTGCGTGAAGCGGCCGAACACGTCGAACACGTTGTTGGCATGGACCGTCGTCAGCACGAGGTGGCCCGTCAGCGCCGACTGCACCGCGATCTCCGCCGTCTCGCGGTCGCGGATCTCGCCGACCATGATCTTGTCCGGGTCGTGGCGCAGGATCGAGCGCAGGCCCTTCGCGAACGACAGGCCCTTCTTTTCGTTGACGGGAATCTGCAGGATGCCCGGCAGCTGGTATTCGACCGGATCCTCGATCGTGATGATCTTTTCGCGGCCGTTGTGGATCTCGGTCAGCGCCGCGTACAAGGTCGTCGTCTTGCCGGAGCCCGTCGGCCCCGTCACGAGCAGCATGCCGTACGCCTCCTGCGCGAGCATGCGCAGCGTCGCCAGCGACGGCGCGTCGAAGCCCAGCGCTTCCAGCGTGAGCGAGCCGTACGCTTCGATCATCGCGCGCTTGTCGAGGATACGGATGACGGCATCCTCGCCGTGGATGCTCGGCATGATCGACACGCGCAGGTCGATCTCGCGCCCGGCCGATTCGACGCGGAAGCTGCCGTCCTGCGGGATGCGGCGCTCGGCGATGTCCAGCTCCGCCAGCACTTTCAGACGCGAGATGATGTGCTCCGCCAGTTCGATGCCGCCGACGGACGCCGCGTGATCGAGCACGCCGTCCACGCGGTACTTGACGGCGAGACCGCCCGCGGTGCTTTCCAGGTGGATGTCGGAAGCACCGGCTTTCAAGGCGTCGTACAGGGTCGAGTTCACGAGCTTGACGGCGGGGCTCGCGGCTTCGGACACCGACGCGAACGACAGCACCGTCGCGCTCTTGCCGTCGCGGCGATCATGCAAATTCGCGCCGCTGTCGCCGGCGAGCGTGTCGACGGCGCGCGCGGATTCCTCCTGCTTGCCGAGGTACGCCTGGATGTCCGATTGCAGCGCGAGGCGCAGGTGCAGCGGCGCCGCCGCCGTCGCGCCGGCCTGCGCCTGCAGCCAGGTCTGCAGGTCGAGGTCGAACGGGTCCGCGATCACGCCCGTCAGGTGTTTCGCATCGTCGCGCAGCAGCACGCAGTGGCGCGCGAGCGCCTGCGCCAGCGGCAGCAGGTCGAACGCCGGCTGCTGGCCGAACATCTCCGGCGTTTCCATCGTGGCGAGGCCGAACGGCTCGGCGAGCAGGCGTACGATCTCGCGCGGCTCCAGGCCCGACAGGCCCTGCAGCTCTTCGACGAGGGAACGGCGCGATTGCCGGCTCTGGGCGCGGGCGCGCGCCAGCAATGCGGCATCCAGGATTGCTTCCGGCGCGTTCACGACATGTCTCCGGCGAGGTCGAAAATGGGCATGTACAACAGCACGACGATGGCGCCGACGACGAGGCCGATGGCCGCCATCAGCAGGGGTTCGAAAGTACGGGTGAAGCGGTCGATCCAGCGGCCGATCTCGCCGTCGTAGAACGCGGCCGAGCGCGTGAGCATCGTACCCATCGAGCCCGTGCGCTCGCCCACGCGCAGCATGCGCAGCGAGATCGGCGTCGTCAGGCCGTTCGCCTCGAACGCGTCGGACATCGGCCGTCCCGCCTCGATCGCGGCGCGCGCCGCTTTCAGGCCGCCGGCGATACCGGGCGACACCATGCCCTGCACGGTGTCGATCGCGTTCACGAGCGTGATGCCGCCTTCGTTGAGCATGCCCAGCGTGAGGTAGAGGCGCGAGAGTTCATAGATGCGGGCGCGCTCGCCGATGCCGGGCAGCTTCGCCAGCAGGCGCGCGGCGCCGCCCTGTTTCAGCGCGCGCCGGATGGCCCACGCGGCCAGTGCGACGAACGCCGCGAAGCCGATGAAGAGCCCCGCCGCATGCCGGCCCGCGAACTGGCCCCAGTCCAGCATCAGGCGCGACATCCACGGCAGGTTGCGGCCCGCGCCCTGGTACACCTCGGCGAAGCGCGGCACCACGTACGACATCAGGAAGATCGACACGCCGCCGCCCACGAGCAGCAGGATCGCGGGGTAGATCGACGCGCTGACGACCTTGGCGCGCACGGTGTCGATGCGCTGCTGGTATTCGATATAGCGTTCGAGCGCGCGCGGCAGGTCGCTGGTTCCCTCGGCCGCGCGCACGATGCCCACGTACAGCGGCGGGAACAGCGCGGGCTGCGCGGCCATCACGGTGGACAGGCGCTTGCCTTCGCGCAGGCCGGCCAGCAGCCGTTCCAGCACGCTGCGCGTGGCGGGACTGGCTTCCTTTTCCAGCAGCGCTTCCAGGCCTTCGACGATGCCCAGGCCCGCCGTCAGCAGCGCGAGCAGCTCCTGGCTGAACAGCACGAGCGACAGCTTGCCGCCGCGCTGGCGCCGCAGCAGCGGCGCCTGCACGGGTTCGATCGCGCTGACGAACAGCCCGCGCGCCTCGACCTGGCGGCGCGCGTCCGCCTCGTCGAGGGCGTCGACGAGCACGCTGGCGATGCGCATGTCGGGCGCAAGGGTGCGAACCGCGAACTGCATGGGAGCGACAGGCCGGAGCGTTATTGGGAGCTGATGTCGGCGTTCTCGCCTTCGCCGCCCGGCTGGCCGTCCTTGCCGAGCGAGAGTACTTCATACTCGCCCTTCGTGCCGGGCGCGCGGTACTGGTAGGCATGGCCCCACGGATCGAGCGGGACACCCTTCTTCAGGTACGGGCCGTTCCACTTGCCGGACGCCGTCGACGGCGCCGTGAGCAGCGCGGCCAGGCCCTCTTCCGTCGTCGGATAGCGGCCGACGTCGAGGCGGTACGTGTCCAGCGATTTTTCGAACGCTTCGATCTGGGCCTTGGCCACGGTGACCTCGGATTTGCCCAGTTGGGAGAAATATTTCGGGCCGACGTAAGCCGCCAGCAAACTGATGATAACGATAACTACCAAGAGTTCAAGCAGGGTAAAACCAGCCTGACGGACCCGCGCGGCGGTGTCCTGGTTCTGCGCACGATACATCCAACCGACTCCTCTATTGCTTTAGTGTAAAGCCATGCATGAAGGCTACCATGGCCCCGTCATGGCGACAAATCATTTTCCTGCATCGATCGTCGGTCGAATTCGCAAACGGATTTCTTTTTCGCAAAATTTTAACCTTCTTCTGCTCGCCTGAACACTGTTGCGCAATTGTTCCCCCATCCCTCGGGTCAGAGGTGACGGAATGCCTAGCATACCTCGTTATCTGTGTGAAATCCTTTATGTTTTTTCGTTAATGGCGGAAGGATTTGTGTCGTTTTCGCGCGAATTTTTCTCGCTTTCATTTAAAGTTTCCGTGCGGATATTTCCCAACATCATCGCTTATCTTCGCTTATTTCCGCACGAAAATCTTTCGAAATGACAATATTTGCACGAAATTAACAACAAAAATATTGAGCTACGGAAAAACTGCCGTTACAGTGACGCATCGATGAGTTTTGCGTTGCCTTGAATCATGAAAATCTCCGCTTTCCGTACCGCTATCGCCGTCACCCTCGCCGCCACGCTCGCCGCCTGCGGCAGTGGCGCCCAGATCGACCAGCCGGTCCAGACCGCCGCGATGACGGGCAGCGCCGCCCAGGTCGCCTCGGCCAATTCGCCCGCGCCGGATTGCGCGGCCGATGGCTGCAAGGGCCTGCGCATCATCGACGCGAACGCCGAAGCCTACCGCTACGAAGCCATGCGCCGCGCGGCGGCCGACGCACCGCAGTCCTGATCGTCCCCCAGCAGCCGTAGATCCATGCAGCGCGCCAGCGCGTGCGCCCGGTTGTTGACGCCGAGCGTGCGGTAGATCCGCTGCAAATGGTTCTTGACGGTCAGCGCGCTGATCCCCAGCAGCCTCCCCATCTCGTCATTGCTCTTCCCCGCCCGCAGCCAGCCGATGATCTCGGTCTCGCGCGCGGAGAGCGCACGTGCCGGCGCCCCGTCCACGGCCGTCCGCGCCGCCGGCAGGCGCCCCAGCGCCAGGTGCAGGTGCGGCAGCAGCAATTCCAGGAAATACGCGTGACGCGCCGTCGGCCGCACCGCCAGGCCGAACAGCAGAAACACGCTGCCCCCGGCGCTCGTCGGCCCCGTGCCGTGCGCGAGCACATTGTCGAAGCCCAGCCGCAGGATCTCGTCGCCCAGGCCGTCCGGCGCCGCGCGCGCATCGATCGCGACCGTTAGCCGCCCACCCCGCGCGATGCGCAGCGCCAGGTCCGTCAACGCCTGCTGCGCCCCCGGCGCCAGCACGGTGCCGTGCAGGCAGTCCACCCGTGTGAGGACACCGCCATGGCCGAATTGCAGGCACACGAGCACCCGGTGCGGCAGCAGCGCCTGCACCTGGCCCTGGGTCCACAGGAAGAACTGGTGCGGGCCGGCCACGCGCAGGCCGGACTCGATGGCGCACAGCAGGTATTCCTGCTCCTGGCGGCTGAGGATGACGACGGGGTCCACGGTCAGGCGACGAAGCGGTAGCCGGTGCCGCGCACCGTCTCGATATGCTCCTGGTGACCGCTCGGCTGCAGCGCGTGGCGCAGGCGGCCCACGTGGGCGTCGACCGTGCGCTCCTCCAGCACGGCGTGCCGGCCCCAGACCTTGTCCAGCAATTGCGAGCGCGTGTGCACCCGCTCCGGATGGTGCATGAGGAAGTTTAGTAAACGGAATTCGACGGGTCCCAGCGCGACGGGGCTCGCGCCGGCCACCACGCGCTGCGTGTACGGATCGAGGTGCAGGCCGGCCATCTGCACGGCATCGACGGACGCATGCGGCGCGCGCCGGCGCAGCACGGCCTGCATGCGGGCCAGCAGTTCGCGCGGGTTGAACGGTTTCGTCAGGTAATCGTCGGCGCCGGCTTCCAACGCGAGGATCTTGTCGTGCTCCCCTGCCCGCGCGGAGACCATGATGATGGCGATTCCGCGCGTGCGCGCCTGCGCGTGCAGGCGCCGGATCAGCGCTTCGCCCGACTGGCCGGGCAGGTCCCACTCCAGCAGCAGCATGTCGGGGACGGCATCGTCGAGCAGGACGAGCGCCGACTCGGCGTCCGCGCACAGGCGCACGTCGTGGCCGGCACGGGTCAGGTTCAGTTCGAGCAGCTGGCGGACGGCCGGGTCGGGGTCCGCCACGAGGACATGTGCGCGCATATAAGATCCTTGTCTCGGCGACAACAGGATCGAATATGCACTAAGCAAAGTCCTCTGAACAATATGATTTCTATTGGAAATTCATATGTTTATCGAATAAATCGACGCCCCGTCGTTCCCGCGGATGCGGGAACCCATGCCGGGCTGGCTTAACACGCTCAGCATGGATCCCCGCGTGCGCGGGGATGACGTTCAGGCCCGGCGCCGCTGCATCGCCCCCAGCAAGACGAGACCCGTCGCGACGATCAACCAATCCGCCGGCTCCGGCACCGGATTCACGGTCGCGAAGCCGGGATCGACGGCAATCGCCGCCGGCTCGCCCGCCACCAGGCTGATCTGCGCCGCCTGGAACGACAGGTAGTCGCCCACGCTGTCCAGCAGGCTGACGGACAGCCCGATGCTGCCGCCGTCCGTCGGCGCGCCGCCGAACGTCACGTCGAAGCCGAATTTTCCACCCAACGTGATCGACTGGAAGAACTCCGAGAACGCGTCGCTCGAGAACGTGTACGAGCCGCCCGACTGCACCACGTTGTCGAGCGACGGCGTGCCCGTGAAGGCGCCGTCCAGGCCGCTGATCGTCGCCGTCAGCACCGCGCTCGTGGCGAACGGCAGGAAGTCGATCTGCATGTAGCCGTCGCCGCTCGTACCCGTCGTGTCGAGGGCCACGTGATAGACCGGGGTCGCGCTCGCGGCGCCGGCCAGCAGGGACAGCGCCAGCAGCGCGCGGGAGAAAAAGGTTTTCAGGTTCATCATGTGCGGTCTCTCAATCAAAAGGTGCCGGAATACAGTTTGGACGTGAACGTGATGTTCGTCTTCGACGGGTTCGTGAACGTCAGCGCCACGGTCACGGTCGCGCCCGGTGCGAGGGTCGTCCCCGGCAGGGTCACGTAGGGCGCGCCATTGAAAGCGCCGCTCCTGTTGTCGAGCGTGACGCCGGCCGGCAGGCCCTGCAGCACGTATTGCAGCGGGCCGGACAGTGCGCCGCCGCTCGTGTTCGTGAACGTCACGTTGCCGCTGAATTTGCCGGTGACGCGGTTGTAGCCGAGCGTGCCCGGCACGATCTTCACGCTGGCCGTGACGTCGGCGTAGGCCGGCGCCAGGTTCAGGCTCACGACGACCGGATCGTGGTCGGACGCGCGGAACGGATTGTTCACGTACGGGTCGTCGGCCGTGTCGCCGAGGTTGTAGTCGATCGCGTCCGGCTCGTCCGCGTTGTTGTGCCACTCGGTCACGCCGGCCACCTGCGGGTCGAGGGCGCTGCTGGCCAGCGCGTGGTCGAGGTAGCCGCTCTGGCCGTCGAACACGTACGAATACGGCGTACCGTTCGGCCGCACGAAGCGCTCCAGTTCGTTGACCATGCCGTTGTCCGTCAGGTACGCGATCGGGTCCTCATGGCCGTATGCGTTGAAGTCGCCCACGGCCAGCACGTCCGGATCGCCCGCGGCCGCCACGACGGTCGGGATGAAGTCGGTGAACAACCGTTGGGCCTGCAGCACGCGGGTCGCGGTCCAGCAACCCTGGCCGTCGCCGCTGTCCGTGTCGCCGGCACCGGCGCCGCCGCAGCTGCCTTTCGACTTCAGGTGGTTGACGATCAGCGAGAACTTCGCGCCGTTCGCGTTGACCTTGAACGTCTGGGCCATCGGCGGACGATTGTTGACGGCGTCGCCGTCGGACAGCGCGCCACCCACCGGCGTCAGCACGGCCGGTTTGTAGATCATCGCCACGCGGATCGCGTCCGTGCCCGTCGCGGCCGGCTTCGCCACATAGGCGTACGTCGGCGTCGGCGCGCCGATCGCCTGGTTCAGCGCGTCGACAAGGTAGCTCACCGTGATGTCGCCGTTGTTCTGGATTTCCATCAGGCCGACGGCATCCGCGTTCATCGCCTTCAGCTCATTGACGATCTTGTCGCGCTGGCGGTTGAACTCGGCGAGATTGTCGGCGCCGCGGCAATTGCTCCTGGACGGTGCGGACGAGCCGATCGTGCAGCCCTGCCCCGTGCGGCCCCACGCGTCGGTGCCGTCCGTGAACGTCGTGAAGAAGTTCAGCACGTTGGCGCTGGCCACGCGGACATTGCCCGCGACGACGGTCGGCGCATCGTCGCGCGCGTTCGTGCGGCTGAACACGGGGGTCTCGGTCGGCTGCAGCTTGTACCAGCCCCCGCCACCGCCGATGGCGCCGAAGTCGAGCACACCGACGAGGTCCGTCACCGTGTCGCCCGCGCGCACGGTCTTGTCCGCCGCAAGATAAGGGATGTGCGGCGGCACGGTGAAGATGCCGTCGTCCAGGATCACCATGTTCTGCGCGTTGGCGGCGATCAGCGCGTTTGCCTCCGCCGTGCCGGCGCGGTAGCGGTTCGTCGGCGTCTCGCGGCGGCCGTTGGCCAGCACCAGCTCGCCGCGGTCGCCCAGATAGCTGTTGCCGTTGACGGTCAGCGGATTCGTGAAGCGCACGAGCATGCCTTCGTAGTGGCTCAGCTCGGTCGGCAGGTCGATGTTGACGGGGACTATCGTGTTGCCGCTGCCGAGGACCGTGGCGGCGCTGACGTCCTTCAGTTCCGTGTACGAGCGTTTCGCACCGTTCGGCGTGAACTCCGTCACGGTGCCCGTCACGCGCACGAGATCGCCTTCCTTGACGGCGGCTGCCGCGGTGGCCCCGAACACGAAGATCGCGTCGGACGTGTCCGGATCGCCGTCGCCCTGCGGGTCCTGGATGTAAAAGCCGCTGCCCAGTTTCTTCGTGACGACGCCGGACGTCGTCTGCACCGTGTTCACGTACGGGCTCGCCAGGCCGCGGCCCTGGATCTGCGGGATCTTGACGAGGCCGCTGACAGCCACGTTGACGGTGCAGCTCGCGCTCTGGCTCGCGTCGTTGGCGAACGTGATCTCGACCGGATACGTGCCGGCCGGCAGGCTCGCGGCGACGACGAGGTTCGCGGTCGCCGTGCGGTTGCCGGCAGTGGCCGGCGTGAAGCCCGTCAGGCTGATGCCGGCCACGGCGCCCTTGCTGATGACGGCGCTGTTGACGAGGCTGTCGGCGTCGCTCGCCTGCAGCGGCGCGGTCGTGCCGGTGCCGACTTCGATGCCGACGCTGCCCGGGCACGCCAGCACGATCGGCTGCGGCAGCGGCGCGCCGCTGCACGACACGCGGTCGCTGGACGTGTTGCGCGGGCTTGCTGCGCCGGTGACGAAGTCGCTGCTGTTGTCGTCCGAGTCCAGGCAGCCATTGTTCTTGCGCAACACGGCCAGCGTGTTCGACGGCGCCGGCGTCGCGCCCGAGCCTTCGTAATAGCCGGCGGTGGTGCCGAAGCCGACGAGGTCGACGACGTTGTCGACGGGCTTGCCGCCGGCCAGGGCCGTCACCGAGTTGACGAGCGCGACCTTGCCGGCCGTCGCACTCATCGTGATGGTGCCGGTGGCATCCGGCGTCAGCGCGTCCGTGCCGCCGCTGCCCAGCGCCTCATGCACGAGGTAGTACTGGCCGGCGGCCAGCGTGACGCTGGCGGGCAGCTTCGTCACCTGCCAGCTCGTTCCGGTGGCCGATGCGTATTGCACGCTCCAGTTCGTCAGGGTGACGGCCGTGTCGCCCGTGTTCAGCAGCTCGATGTAATCGTTCTTGTAGGTGGCGCCTGAATTGCCGCCGCCGCCGTAGACCTGGCTGATGACGACGCCGCCCGGCGCGGCGAACACGGGTGCCGACAAGCCGGCCAGCAGCGCGGCCAGCACGGTCATGCGTCCTGGAGAATGCAAATGTGTCATGGGTTATCCTGGAAATGATTTGTCAATGCAACACTTAACAAATGTATATTAAATGCACAAATTGACAACATCATGACCACGGATTAGTCCGAACGGACCAATTCAGCGCTTGCGGTAAGGCGCAGCCAACGGCTCCCCGATGAACAGCCCCTGCGTGGGCCAGGCGACGCTTTTCCAGTAGGCCTCGATTGCGCTATTGCCCTGCACATAGTGCTTGAGCAGCACCGCCGGATTCGGGAATTTCTGCCAGTGGTTGCAGGGCTCGCTGACGGTGCCATAGCTCGCGGTCGCGCCCGCCTCCAGCCAGCGCAGGCTGCTCATCTGCTCGCCGCCGAGCAGGTCGCCGCCCAGCGACGTCAGGTGATCGGCCAGCGCGCCGGGCAGGAAGTGCAGCGTGTCCAGTTTGGCGACCTCGGCCATGCCCGTCTCGTAGACCATGACGTCCTGCGCGCCCTCCAGCACGTCGGCCTGCATCGTCTTCGTCGCCAGCTTGCGCGCGGCGATCCTGCCGGCCGGCGGGAAGAACTGGGCGCGGGAATTGCGCACCTTTTCCGACGTCGCCAGGAAGTAGGCGGTGGCCGGCACGATCCGGAAGCCCGCACCGGCGCCGCGGTCGATCAGGGCCTTCGCCTGCTCCACGGATTCCGTCGGCAGCAGCATCGAGATGCGGATGTTCAGGTCGGTGTACGGACGGGGGGAACTGGAATTGAAGTACGGGCTCGGCCGCCCCGGCAAACACGTCTTGATGCACTGGTCGGGATCGAACCCGAGGCTGTACGCGCCCGTGATCGAATTGCACGCGACCTTGTACGGCGCGGTCCACACCATCAGCACCGCCTGCACCTCGGGCCGCAGGTGCGCGTCGATCTCTTCCTTCAGTTGCGCGAAGCGTTCCGGGCTGATCTCGTGCGGCTTGCCGGGTATGCGCACGTGCACGACATTGGCCGCCGGGATGCCGCGCCGCTTGCGGTAATACTCGCCGACCTTGACGCTGTTCGGTTCGGCATCATTGATGACGATCGCCAGTTGATCCGGCTGGAGGTGGGAGGCGCTGACGAACTGGGCATGAGAAGGTGCCGCAAGGAAGACAGCGAAAAACAGGGATAGGCAGAGTCTTGGGATCCAGATCATGAACACATCATGCCACAACTTGCAACGAAGACAACGGTGGGGTGGGGTAATTGATACCGGGGGCATCAAGTACGTGCCCACGCGTGACGCAGGTGACGTGTTGGCGTGACGCGTGGGCGGGGGCCGCCCACCCTACCGTGCGCGCCTGCGCACCGTGGTCCCCAGGATGCAGATGCCGGCCAGCAGCATCGCGACGTTCCCGGGCTCCGGCACCGGCGAAATCGCGAACACTTCCATTGCATTCAACTTGACGATCTCGCCGTGCAGGCTGCCGTCGATGATGCTGTAGCCTTCGTTTGCCGGATTTCCATAGCTCAGTTGCCACGACGTGGCCGCCGTCAACGCGTCGTTGACGTACAGGTCCGGTCCGGAACCGAAAATGGGACCGTAGCCGGCCTCGTTATAGGTCTGGCGCAAGCCCTGGCTCGGCAGCACGTAGTCCGTCAGGACCTGGCGGTACACGGCCGGGGTCGTCATGTTGAACAGGAAGGCCGTGCGCTGCCAGTCGCGCTGGGTCTCGTGCCAGCCTTCATCGGACGCCCAGCCCTGCGGGTTGTAGCCGCCCACGAGGTAGCTGGCGCCGGCGTCGTTCGTCACGTCGAACAGGGTGAAGGTCGCGCCCTTCCCGTCCGCGCCGGCGTGGAAGGCGTCCGACGTATCGCCGGGACGCAGGGTGTACACATTGTTGAGGTTGAATTCGCCGGCGCCGAGCCAGCGTTCGAGTTGGGCGTGGCTGTCCGCGTCCAGCAGAGCAGATCCGCCGATGATATCGCCTGCCGCCGCCGTGCCGCCGACGCCGGCGAGCGCGCATGCCGCGATGATCGTCTTCATCTTCATGATGTTCCCCCGATGGGTTTCGACGATGCATTGTATGCCGCATGCGCGCGGCCATACGCACTGTAGCGCTACGGAACTAAAGGAAAAGACGCGTCCGCACGAGAAATGCGGACGCGGGGATGTGGGCTTACGCCCGCTTGTAGATGTCCTCGAAGCGGACGATGTCGTCCTCGCCGAGGTAGCTGCCGGACTGCACTTCGATCAGGTGCAGCGGCAGCTTGCCCGGGTTTTCCAGGCGGTGCGTCATGCCGATCGGGATATACGTGGACTCGTTCTCGGACAGCAGGGTGACGTTGTCGCCGCACGTGACGCGGGCCGTGCCGGACACGACGATCCAGTGCTCGGCGCGGTGGTGGTGCATCTGCAGCGACAGCTTTTCGCCCGGCTTCACGCAGATGCGCTTGACCTGGAAGCGCTCGCCCGCGTCGATGCCTTCGTAATAGCCCCACGGACGGTACACCTTCGTGTGATACAGGTGTTCCGTGCGCTCGTTGCCCTTGAGGTGGTCGACGACGTTCTTCACGCGCTGGACCTGGTCCTTGTGCGCGACGAGCACGGCATCGTTCGTCTCGACGACGACGAGGTCCTTCACGCCCACGACGGCCACGATGCGGCTCTCGGCGCGCACGAGCGTGTTGCTCGTGCTGTCGAGGTAGACGTCGCCGCGGATCGCATTGCCGTTGGCATCCTTGTCCTGCACGTCGGCCAGCGCCGACCAGGAACCGACGTCGCTCCAGCCGATGTCGGCCGCGACGACGACGCCGTCGCGCGTATGTTCCATCACCGCGTAGTCGATCGAATCGGACGGGCTCGCGGCGAACGCGGCTTCGTCCAGGCGGCAGAAGTCCAGGTCGCGGTACGCCGACTGCACGGCGGCGCCGGCGGCCTCGGCGATCGTCGGCGCGTGCTTCCCGATCTCGGCCAGGAAGCGGTCGGCACGGAACATGAACATGCCGCTGTTCCAGTAAAAGCCGCCGTCGGCGACGAAGCCTTCGGCCGTGTTGCGGTCGGGCTTTTCGACGAAGCGCTCGATCTTGTAGCAATCGTCGCAGCCCGGCAGCGGTTCGCCGCGGCGGATGTAGCCATAGCCCGTTTCCGGGGCGCTCGGCACGATGCCGAACGTGGCCAGCGCGCCCTGCTCCACCTGGACCGCGGCACGTTCCACCGCGAGGCGGAACGCTTCGTTCTTTTCGATCACGTGGTCGGCCGGCAGCACGAGCATCACGGCGTCCGGATCCTGCGCTTTCAGGAAGGCGGCCGCAGCTGCCACGGCCGGGGCCGTGTTGCGGCCCGCCGGCTCGAGCAGGATGCCGTGCGGCGTGATGCCGACGCCGCGCAGCTGCTCGGCCACGAGGAAGCGGTGCTCATTGCCGCAAACCACCAGCGGCGCCATCAACCCCGGCCAGCCGCGGACCCGCAGCGCGGTTTCCTGCAGCATCGTCTTGTCCGTCACCAGCGGCAGCAGCTGCTTGGGCATCACTGCCCGCGACAGCGGCCACAAACGGGTACCGGCACCGCCGGAGAGGATGACTGGGTAAATTTTCATGCGTTGGCTTTCTCTAATGTCTTGTCTGTTTCTTCGGCCTGCTCTTTGCGCCGGCTGCGGCGACGGTCGCGCGCGTTCAGCCACTCCGACGAGCTGTACTCGGAGGAATGCTTCATCTCCCCGGCACGGTCGATGCTGTAGTCTTTGAAAACGATCATTTCATGTAAAGTCACGTCGTTCAGCACGCGAGTGTACTCGAAAAGCACACTACGGACGACCTCGGCACCCTCGCAGATGTGGCTGCCATGGCCGATCCACGTGGGGCCGATGATCGTGGCGCCGGCCTCGATCTTGACGCCGGAACCGATGTAGACGGGGCCCTTGATCGTCGTGCCCCGCCAGTCGATGCTCGTGTTCAGGCCGGTCCACAGGCCCGGCTCGATCTGGATGCCCGGCACATCCATATGGTTGACCTCACCAGTCAGCACGTTCTGCAGCACTTCCCAGTAATCGCTCACGCTGCCGATGTCCAGCCAGTTGAACGGACGGCCCTGGGCATAGAACGGCATGCCCTTTTCGGCCAGCAGCGGGAACAGCTGGGAACCGATGTCGAACTCCACGCCCGACGGGATCAGGTCGATCACTTCCGGCTCGAAGATGTAGATGCCGGTGCTGATGAAGTTCGACAGCGCCTCTTCCTGCTTCGGCTTTTCCTGGAACTGGGTGATGCGGCCATTCTGGTCGGTCACGACGACGCCATAGCTCGACACCTTGTCCCACGGGACTTCCTTCGTGATGACGGACGCCACGGCGCCCTTGCGGCGATGCTCCGCCAGGGCAGCCTTGAGGTCCAGGTCGATCAGCGCGTCGCCGCACAGGACGATGGTCGTGTCGTCGAAGAAGCCGCCGAATTCCTGGATCTTCTTCATGCCGCCGGCCGAACCGATCGGCACGGCGACGACTTCGCCATCTTCCTTCGTGTAGCCTTCGAAGGAATAGCCGATCTGGACGCCGTACTGCTCGCCCTCGCCGAAGTATTCCTCGATCTTTTCGTGCAGGTGGCTGACGTTCACCATGATCTCGGTCACGCCGTGCTTGCGCAGGTGCTCGATCAGGTAGGCCATCACGGGCTTGCCCAGCACGGGGATCATCGGTTTCGGCAGGTCATAGGTCAACGGACGTACACGCGTACCTTTGCCTGCTGCAAGAATCATCGCTTTCATGGTTCGGTCCTCATACGTTTATTTTGGAGTAGTCTGGTAGCGCCAGGAATCAGCGCACATCTGAGCGATGTCACGCTGCGCGGTCCAACCGAGTTCCTCGCGCGCTTTCGTCGGGTCGGCGTAGCACTTGGCAATGTCGCCGGGGCGACGGTCAACGATCTGGTAGGCAATCGGTTTGCCGCAGGCCTTCTCGAAGGCATGCACCATTTCCAGCACGCTATTGCCGTTGCCGGTGCCGAGGTTGTACGTGTGCAGGCCGGCACCCTGTGCCAGCTTGTCCAGGGTCTTGACGTGGCCGATGGCCAGGTCGACGACGTGGATGTAGTCGCGCATGCCGGTGCCGTCCGGCGTCGGGTAGTCGCCGCCGAACACGGACAGTTTTTCGCGCTGGCCGTTGGCGACCTGGGCGATGTACGGCACCAGGTTGTTGGGGATGCCGTTCGGCTCCTCGCCGATCAGGCCGCTTTCATGGGCGCCCACCGGGTTGAA
Organism: Massilia sp. GER05; assembly: GCF_052056005.1. Classification (NCBI taxonomy): domain Bacteria; kingdom Pseudomonadati; phylum Pseudomonadota; class Betaproteobacteria; order Burkholderiales; family Oxalobacteraceae; genus Massilia; species Massilia sp. GER05. The sequence continues at coordinate 6,218,474 of NZ_CP178858.1, forward strand.
ATAGCGCAGCAGGGCGATGCGCCAGTCCGGCTCGGCCTTGAACACGTCGCGCAGGATGTCTTCGATCATCAGCTTGCTGCGGCCATACGGATTGGTGGCCGACAGCGGGAAGTCCTCCTTGATCGGCACCGAGGCCGGATCGCCGTACACGGTGGCCGACGACGAGAACACGAGCGTCTTGCAGCCGAACTTGGCCATCGTCTCGAACAGCGCGACGCTGCCGTAGACGTTGTTGTCGTAGTAGCGCAGCGGCTGCGCCACCGATTCGCCGACCGCCTTCAGGCCGGCGAAGTGGATCACGGCATCGATCTTGTGGGCACCGAACACGGCTTCCATGGCCGCGCGGTCGCGGATGTCGCCTTCGACGAAGACGAACGGCTTGCCGGTGATCTTTTGCACGCGGTCTTGCACGGAACGCACCGCGTTGTACAGGTTGTCGTACACGACCACGTCGTGGCCGGCGTTCTGCAGTTCCACGACGGTGTGCGAACCGATGTAACCCATGCCGCCAGTAACGAGAATCTTCATGAATGCTCTTCTTTCGTAAAAGTGTTGCTGCCGCCGTGCTCTTGCTGGAGCCGGCGCGCATCGTTATGTTGTCGGCGCGGAAAGAGTCCCCCGCGCCATCCCTGTCTGGTGTTTTGGTGTACTACAACCTCGTGGACGCTATCGTGCGCCCTTCAACTTCAACTCCTTGAGGAACAGCCAGATGAAGGCCATGTCCTCGATAAAATATCTACGGAACATACGGCGCGGCTCCTGCAGGAAACGGTAGAACCATTCCAGCCCGGATTTCTGCATCCAGAGCGGCGCGCGCTTCACGTGTCCGATCGCCACGTCGAAGGTACCACCGACGCCCATGGCGAACGGCACCTTCATCTCGGCCTGCCAGCGGCCGAGGAACTGCTCTTTTTTCGGCGAACTGATCGCCACGAACAACAGGTCGGGGCGCGCGGCGCGGATCTGTTCGACCACGTCCGCCTCTTCCGCCTCGCCCTTCCAGTAACCGTTGCGGTAGCCGGCCAGCACCAGGTTCGGATATCTGTGCCGGTACGTGGACGCCACCTTGCCCACCACGTCTTCCCTGGCGCCGAGCAGGAACACGCGCCAGCCCTTCTCGCCCGCGCGCCGCATCAGCGCCTCGAACAGGTCGCAGCCCGCGACCCGTTCCTTCAGCGGCCGGCCCAGCAGGCGCGACGCCCACACGACCGGCATGCCATCGACATTCACGAGCGCGCAATCGTTGATGATCCGGCGCAGTTCCGGATCGCGGCTGGCCTTGACCAGCTTGTCGACGTTGACCACCACGTGTTGATGGGGCCGTCCTGTATGGATGAACCCCTCGACCGTCTGCAATGTCTCTTCCATCGTCAGGTTGTCGATGGAGCACCCCATCAGCGTGATGCGCTCGTTCATGTCTACCTCATGATTAACTTTGCCCGCGGATTTCCTTCGTCAGGACGTCCACGATGCGTTCCGCCGCACGGCCGTCCCACAGATGCGGCCGGCGGCCCTGCTTGCCCTCGCCGCGCAGGATCTTGCGCGCCTCGAGGAGGATCGCGGCCGGGTCGGTGCCGGCCAGCACGTTCGAACCTTCGTCCACGGTCACGGGACGTTCCGTGTTCTCGCGGATCGTGACGCAGGGCACGCCCAGCGCCGTCGTTTCTTCCTGCAGGCCGCCGCTGTCCGTCAGCACGACGGCCGCGTCCTTCCACAGGTTCAGGAAGGCCATGTACGCCTGCGGGCCCGCCAGCGTGACGTTCGGGCCCAGGTCGATGCCGAATTTCTCGAGGTTCGCGCGGGTGCGCGGGTGCACGGGGAAGATCAGCGGCAGGTCGGCCGCGATCTCCTTCAGCGCGCCGGCGATGCGCGTGAACGTGGCCGCATCGTCGACGTTGCTCGGACGATGCAGGGTCACCACGCCGTAGCGCTCGCCTGCGCCGTTGCCCCCTTTTTTGCGTTCGGCCTTCCACTTGCTCGTCTCGAATGCGGACGTGTCCGCGCTGCTCAATTTCTCGGCCTGGTACAGCACGTTGTCGACCATCACGTGGCCGACGTAGTGGATCGCGCCGTCCTTCTTGCCTTCGCGGCGCAGGTGTTCCACGGCCGACGGTTCCGTGACGAAGAACCAGTCGGAGATGCTGTCGGTGACGAGACGGTTGATTTCCTCCGGCATCGCCATGTCGCCGCTGCGCAGGCCGGCCTCGACGTGGGCGACCGGGATATTGAGTTTCTTGGCGACGATCGAGCACGCGAGCGTCGAGTTCACGTCGCCCACGACGAGCACGGCGTCCGGGCGCTCGCCCTGGCACAGCTCTTCGAAGCCGATCATGATCTTGGCCGTCTGCTGGGCGTGGCTGCCGCCGCCTGCCGCCATGAACACGTCCGGCTGCGGGATGCCCAGTTCTTCGAAGAACACGTCGTTCATCTCGCGGTCGTAGTGCTGCCCCGTGTGGATGATCTTGAACGCCGGCGCATCCGCGCGTGCCTGCAGCGCGCGCACGATCGGCGCGATTTTCATGAAGTTCGGGCGGGCACCTGCGACCAGATAGATGAGCATTTGAAACAATCCCTTTAGTTATGGAAATTATGGAAAAACGCTGTTAGAAAAACGTTATTGTAAACTTGCACTCGACCGGAACGGCGGACGATACGGTGCTGACCTTCAGAACGTCGCATGGCTGCCTGCTTTCATAGCAGCGCGAGTACCAGCCGAGCGGCGGGTTTTCGTTGCCGCGCACCAGTTCCAGCTTCAGGTCCGCGCCGTGCGCATGCATCTGCAGCGCGAAGCGCTTGCCCCGCACGTGCAGGCCGGCGCTGTTCAGGCGCACGTCCAGGCCGGGCGCGAAATGCCAGAACAGCTCGACCTGGTGATGTTTCTTGGCGGCGATCTCGTCGCGCACCACCAGAGTTGCGCTCGCCGCGTCGAACCGGACGCTGCGCATGTGCCGGACGGGATCCGCGAGGCGCTCGTAACCGTCGTGCGAACCGCGGAAATCGAATTCGTGCGGCGATTGCGGCATGCGCTCGATCGAGGCCCGCGCCTTTTTCAGCCACATGAAGCGTCCGCCCGAGACCGACTGGTCGAGCCCGTCGATCCGCACCGTGTTGTGCGCCGACGTGCCGCGGAAGTAATCGCGCCACTTGGGTTCCTGCCAGTACGAATACGTGCCGGGATCGACGAGGCACTCTTCGCCGCCGATGGACAGGGTCAGCGCCAGCGCGTCCGCGTGGCCGTGCGCGGCGATGCCGAGATAGCCCAGCGGGCCGCAATCGACCATGCCCTTGATTTCGTTCGGCTCGCCGAAGTGCGACCCGAACAGCAAATAACCCCCGTCCGGGAACGCCCAGCCCGTCTCCGATTCGTGCGGATCCGCTTCCGGCCGCTTGCCGGGCAAGGTGTGCAGCAGCCAGCGCACGCCCGGATGCGTGGGCGGCATGCGGCGCAGCACAGCGTCGCCCAGCGCGAGCAATTGTTCGGCGCGGTCGTTGGCGGGAGAATCCAGCCGGAACACGATGCCGTCGTCCGCATCGCCGACCATCGGCACGTTGCCTTTCAGGTCGCGCACGGAGCGCAGGAAACGCAGCGCGCGCAGCAAGGCGGTCCAGTAGGCGCGCGAGAACGGGTGGTCGCAGGCCTGGCCGACGAGGCCCGCCACGAACAGGAATTCGGAGGAAAAGATGTGGTACGCGAACGCCTGCTCGCGGTTCACACCGTCGCGCGAGAACTGCGCCTGCGCTTCGTGCTCCAGTTCGCGCCGCGCCTGTTCCAGCCACGCGCCCGACGACTTCCAGCACGGCCAGATCGACGCGCCCACGTACAGGCCGGCCAGTTCGCCGATCAAATGATTGTTCGCCGACGAATGGCGGGACAGGTGCCGCGCGATCGCGCTGCAATGGGCGTGAATGCTGTCCAGCCAGTCGGCGCGCAGGCGCTGGCCCTCCTCGCCTGCGAACAGGCCGCTTCCCTCGCCGCCGATCATTTGCCACACGAGGCCCCAGTTGATGAGGCGGATGCCCAGTTCCAGCGAGCTCGTCCAGTTGGGGCCGACGAGCGGCGGGCACTGGTCGAGCCAGCTGCGCAGCTGCGTCTGCAGCGCGTGCAGCCAGGCGACGTCGTTCGTCACGGCCCACGCCTGCGCGAGGCGCACGAGGTGCAGGTGGCGGTTCAGTTCCCACACGTGCTTGATGTCGCCGACCTGTTCGCGGTTCGTGATCGTGATGTCGCCCGCGTAGATGCCCGGCCCCACGACGCCGGTGTCCGGATCGCGGTTCCACACGGGCGGCATGCCGACGTCGAACCGGCGGTTGGCGAACAGGACGACGTGGCCGGCGCAGATGCTGTCGGCGTCCGCCAGCAGCGCGTCGCGCTCGGCCTGGGACAGGGTCGGGGCACCGTGGACGCTGAACGTGCGGGCCCGGGGCAGCGGCGGCGCGGCGCGGGCGCGCATGCGTTTCGCCACGCGCGTGAGCGCCGCCTGCTGGATCCGATAGCCGACCTCGGCCACGGACATGCAGCGCAATCGGTTGACCAGCCAGACCATCCCTGTCGCTTCGCTCATCATCGTGTCCCCGCCAGTTCACGGTAGATAGCGGACAATTGCCCGCACACCACCTCGGTTGAGTATTGTTGTTCGATGGTTGCGCGCGCACGTTCGGCCAGCCGGTCGCGCAGGGCGGTATCGCCCAGGAGTCGTGCCAGCGCCCTGGCGAGCGCCCGTTCGTCGCGCGGCGGCACCAGCAGGCCGTTGTCACCGTCGCGCAGGGTTTCGGGAATGCCGCCGACGTGCGTCGCCACGACGGCCTTGCGTGCCGCCATCGCTTCCAGCATCGACATCGGCAAGCCTTCCGCGTGGGAAGGCAGACAGAACACGCTGGCCTTCGCCAGCTCGGCGTCGCGCGCCTCCGGGCCGACCCAGCCCAGCAGCTCGATGCGTTCGGCGATGCCCAGCTCGGCCGCGCGCCGGCGCACCCCTTGCGCATCGCCTTCGCCGCCGAACACGAGACGCAGCGGCGTCGGACCGGACGCCTCGCGCACGATACGGGCGCCCGCTTCCAGCAATTCATGGACGCCCTTCGCGGTTTCCAGCCGGCCGAGGAACAGGATGCGGCCGGGCACGGCGGCGTCGCGGGATGGCAGCACCGGCAGCGGCACGGCATTCGGCACGACGGCCACGCGGGCGCGCGGCGCGAACGCGTGCACGAACTGGGCCCAGCCTTCGGACAGGGTGATCACGAGCGAGCTCGCTTCCAGCGTGTGGCGGATCCAGCGCCGCAGCAGCGTGCCCGACTCTTCGGTGGCAAAGGTGCGGAAGCCGCCACCGTGCAGGTGGAAAATGGTCTTGCAACCGGCCAGGCGCGCGATCAGCAGCACGACCGACTTGCGCAGGAAGCTCGCGTGCGACGCCGCGTGCACGTGGACGACGGCCGGATGCCGCACCAGGCAGGCGACGAGCGTCTGCCAGAACCCGGCCAGCGCGCCCTGCGCCTTCACCAGGGGCGAACCGTCGCGGTGGGTCGCCACGTAGCGCACCGCTTCGCGCTCGAACAGGCCATGACGGCGCAGCACGGACACCACCGCCGCCACCCCGCCCCTGCCTTCGAGCGCGGTGCCGACCATCAGGACCCGTGGCGGGGCCTTCGTCCGCATCTGTGCTGGTCGTTCCAACGCTCAAGCCCTTATAAAATGGACAATATTTCGATAGTACATCATGATTTTTCGGCCGTGCGCACGCTTCAACTCTCGATCGCGATGAACTCGAACTTGCCGTTCGGCCCACGCGGAATCGCCGCCACCCGCTCGACGCGCACCTTCACGCCGGGCACGCGCAGCAGGAACTTGTCGGCCAGCGCCCGCTCGTCCGCATCGGAAAAACCGTCGGCCGTCACGACGCGCAGCACGAACTCGCCGTCGCCGCGGTACAGCACCTGCCCTTCGACGAGGTGCCGGTCATGGCCCTGGAAAACGCGGTCGAGCCGGGCGATGATGCGGCCGTCCGGCAGGGTCACGATCCTTTCCTGGCGCCCGATCACGGCCTTGATCGTCGGGAACACCCGGCCGCACGGGCAAGGCGCTCCGTCCGGGATCACGGTGTCGCCCGTGCGGTAGCGCACGAGCGGCATCGCGGCATTGTTCAGCGACGTGCCGACCAGTTCGCAGGCACCGCCCTCGGTCTCGAGCAGGGCGACGCCGGAATAATCCGTGAGCACGTGGTAACGGCCCTCTTCGCACGTGCCGATGGCGGCCACGCGCTCGGCCTGGCCGTACCAGTCGAACACCTTCACGCCGAACGCCTGCTCGACGGCCGCGCGCACACCTGGTTCCAGCGTCTCGGACGACGTCATCACGCCGCGCAACGCGCGTCCGCGATAGCTTCTACCGGCCGCGTTGAGCCACGCGGCCAGCGCCGCGATCGACGACGGGTACGCGTGGATCACGACGGGATCGAAGCGTTCCAGTTCGGCGATGTAGCGGCCGATCGTCTCGTTCGACAAATGGTACGACGACATCATGAGCATATTGCCCACCCAGTCGCGGCACCAGTAGCGGCCGTCCGTGGGATGGTCGGGGCAGACGATGTCGCCGCGGATCCACGCGCGCGGCTGGCCCTTGCGCCAGCCTATCCATTGCAGCTGGCGGTGCACGAAACCCTCTTCGCGCACGAGGTTGCCGAGCGACTGCACGATGGTCAGCGGCGAGCCGGACGTGCCGCTCGTCTTGATGGTCGTGCGGACCCAGGAGCCGGGGCCGCGCGGTCGCACGAGCTGTTCCGGGTGCTGGCGCACGTCGGCCTTCGTCAGCATGGCGCTGCCGGGAGACAGCCGCGGCAGCGACGTGCCGTCGCCGTCCAGCGGCACGCCGACCTGGCGGGCGCGCCGCGCGACGTATGCGGCGAGCGCCTCGCGCGACCGTTCGTTCGCGGCGAGGCCAGGATAGACGAACGCCCTGCCCCAGACGTTGCGGACCACTTCGCGCACGAGCGAACGCAGCGAGCACTTCAGCGAGTAGGTCCACATCGACATGGTCTAGGTCGACTCCGCCAGGATTTTCCTATAAATTTTTGCAACATTGTTACCGAGAATATCATAGGTCCGATGGCTTGTTACGTACGGTGGCCCACGTAATGCGAACTCGGCAGCAAGCGTCGCGTCATTTAACAATTGCAGCACAGCATCGGCGAACGGCACCGGCTCCATCGTCACGCACAGGCCGGCACCGCTCTCGTCGATGACAAGTTTCTGGTCGGGAATATCGTTGGCGACGCTGGGGATGCCGAGCGCCAGGTATTCGACGAGCTTCGTGGGCGATGACACGTCGAACAAGGTGCCGCGCGGAATCGGCGACAGGCCCACCTCGGCCCGCACGGCATAGCCGAGCGCCGTGCGCTGCGGCAGCCAGCCCGTCAGCAACACATGGTCGTCGAGGCGGCGCCGCTTGATTTCGCGGCGCATCCACGCCATCTCGTCGTCGGAGGGGGCGTCGCCGGCGATCACGAGCAGCACGTCGGGTTTTTTCTCGCGCAACTTGTCCGCCACGTCGAGCAGGAAGTCGGACCGGCGCGAACGGGCGATGCGGCCCAGGTACAGCACGACGCGGCGGTTATCCAGGCGCGGATCGTCGACCGGGTCGACATTGGCGCGGTCGAACAACTGGGCGTCCACGCCCATCGGCACGGCCGTCATGGTCGACCGGTCGAAACCTTTCGCGGCGAGCCAGTCGGCCATCGCATCGCTCTGCACGAACACGTGGCGCGCGCCGGGCAGCACGAAGCGGTAGATGGCCACGCGCGATGCCCAGGCGCGCAGCGCATGCCCCATCCATGTCAAACCGCGGCCCGAGCGGCCGATATCGTCGCGCCGGACCTCGAAGCCTTCGACGATGGGAAACGACATCCAGTAAAGGAACGGCACGCGCAGCAGCGCGGCCACGATGCGGCCCAGCACGCCGCTGGCGATCTTGTCGCGCACCTGGATGCAGTCGGGCCGGCCGTGACGCAGCGCACGCACGAGGCCCAGCAGGTCCCACAGCGGCGCGCACACGCTGGCGAAGCGGCTGCGCAGCGAGCCGACGACGTGCATGCCGCCGGCCGGCCACGGCGACGCGTCGCCGCTGCCGCCCTGCCCCACCAGCTCCGTCGCCACGCCGTAGCGGGGCATCTCGGTGCCGAACAGGGTGCGCACGTCGGCGCGGATGGGGGGCAATGGATCGCGGACGACAAAGAGGATGGAGCGCATGGATTCCTTGCCTTATGAACAACGCATGGAATCCGATTCTAGCTTACTCGTCACTGCGCACAATTGCGCGAGTCTTAAGGCATGCTGGTACGCGTGGCTGGAACTTGTCGAGCATCCGTCATCGGTCGGAAACGGACGACTGCGGGACGCGTTTCTGTTCGCGGCGCAGTACGACATTCTGGACGATGCTGACACCGGACGATGCTACCCAGTACAGGCCCAGGCCGGCCGACATCTTCCACAGAAAGATGGCCGTGATGGCGATTTGCACCGCAACCATCACGGTCGACGGGGCGTTCGAGCCGGACGGCAGGTAGTACGCTGCGATGCCGGTGAGCACCAGCACGACAGCTGTCAGCACCGCGTCAAACGACGCCAGGTTCCTCATCCAGAGAAAGGATCCGCCTGCCGCGCTTGCGTTGCTGACCGTTTTGTAGAGCAAGCCGAAGACTGGCAACTGCACGAATGCGCCGAGGATGCTGGAGCGGTCGATCACGTGCGCGCCGTTCTGCCTGTACAGCTTTGAAACCGCGGCGAACATCGCCTGCGGATCGTGCTTCATGCGTTCCCTGATCGCGTCGACCTGGGGCTGGAGGTCGCGGATTTTTCGTTGGTTGACGAGCATTTTGCGGGACAGGTGCAGCGTCAGAGGCAGCAAGGCCAACCGTACCGTAAGGGCGAGCAGCAAAATAGCCCATCCCATATTGCCCTCGAAGAGTGAAGCAAGCGCGGACATCAGCCCGTCAAGAAATTTATCCATATACGTCCTCAATAAGCCGAAACCAATAATCGTTCGAAATCTGGCCAGAATTATAAAGATCAAAACGATCCGTATTCTCAGGATTTCTGGAACGTTGAGTTCAGTTTTTCCGCAGCATGGCAGAGGTCGGAAAGAACGCGTGACACTGCGACGCGGGCCATGTTCAGGCGGCAGGCGGGCCGCGCCACGAGCGAGGAGTCGACGATGTGCCCGCCACGCAGGCCCGGGCCAGACATCGCTTGGACGCGTTCGATGCGGCGCTGGCGCTGGCCGGGATGCGCCCCCCGCGCATCGTTGGAGTGTCGGGTCGGTGACCCGTGGATATCAAGCCGCGCGGAGCGCGATCAGGCGCGGCAGCAGCGCCGCGCTGGCCTCGCTGTCGATCTTGCGGCAGAAGTGGGCGCGCGACGCGGCGATGCGCTCGAAGTCGGCTTCGTCGAGGATTTTCGGGTTGCGGGCGCCGTGTTCGGGCCACTGGACGTAGCGGAAGTTCTGGCCCAGCACGCGGGATGCGAACGGCGAATTCATCACGAGAGTCTGGAAGAACATCTCGTCCGGACACGCGCAGCGGCGGAAGAAGCGCACGAGGCCGGGGTCGCGCGCGACGCGCGCGAGGATGTCCTGCACGCAGGCGCGCGACAGCGCCCACCACGACGAGCCGCCGTACGGCCGCATGCCGCCCGGCAGGCGGCGCACGATGCCCGTCGCGCGCATCGCGCGGTTGGCGATGCGGCAGGCGGTGCGCAGCAGGCGCGGGCCGTCGTCGCAGTAAAAATACTGGTAGCGGAAGCCGGCCGCCCACTGGCCCGGTCCGGTGCCGATGGCGACGGTGTCCAGCAGTTCCTGGTGGGCGTGGCGCGCGAGCGCTTCTTTCAGGCGCGCATTCGACAGCAACGGGAAGTCCTGGGCGGACAGGAAGACGACCTTGTCGAAATCGGGCACCTCGGCCACGATCTGTACAAGGGCGTTGAGCACCGCCTGCACCTGGCTGAACGTGCCCCAGTGGACGTCGACGCGGTCGCGCACGAGCCGCGCGAACGGGTGCACGGCGGACGGGTCGAGCGCGCACTTGCGGTCGAGGTTCACGACCACGCGAAACTCGTCGTCGCGCAGTTGCTCGACCAGCGCATTGAGCTGGTCCAGGTCCTTGTGTGCCTGGATCAGGAATACCTGTGTCGTCATCGCGTCGAGTCTAGCACGGCGCGTTACGACACCACGTGACGCCTGAGTTTGGAACGTCGATAAACCTGCTGCGCGTTGCAACGTCGTCCTGCGATGCTCACTGTACTCGCGTACAGCTCCGCTTCTCAGACGCCATTGCTGCCGCTCGCGACGGTTTCTCGAGGTTCCAATTAGTTCAGGTTCACCGACTGCGTACCGACCGTCAGCGTGCGGGTCGTGCCCGACGTGGCGACCTTGGTGGTGGGACGCTTGCAGCCGACGTCGATCAGGACGAGGAACTCGGCCGCCGACTTGCCGTCGTTCTTCAGGTAGAACGCGCCGTGGTCTTCCGTCACGCCGGACTTGGGCGCCGGGCCGCTCCACTTGGCGAACGGCGCATTGCCGTTCAGGTCGCGCAGGCACACCGACTGGCCGCCCGCCGCGATCTTGACGCTCGACGGGCTTTCGACCGTCATCGCCACCGGCGCGTGGAAGTTCCACTCGTACGTGTGGGCGACGACCGCCTGCATCCTGTCGCGCACGACCATCGCGTTCTGGCCGTGCAGGTACCAGATCTGGCGCTTGGCCATCGTCAATTGGCCGCCGTACGACGGGGTCGCGTCGCCTTCGGCGTAGTCGTAGGTCGACTGGGCCGAGAAGCCGGTGACGCGGCCGTTGCGCTGCAGCTGTTCGCGGTAGCCGGTGACCACCTGGCCCTTGCCGCCGTCGAACGTGACCGCATTCTGCGACCTGGTCTGGTGGTACCAGTCGGTCCACAGCGGCGAACCATACCAGTCGTACCAGCCGGCCTTCACCAGCAGCGGCTGGCCGGCGACCGACAGCAGCAGGCCGTTCTGGTCGCCGTGGCTGTGGTTGAACGAGCCGTACGGGCTGGATTTGAAATAGAACGACGTGCGGCCCGTCGAGCCGATGTCACTGTGCATCGCCACCCAGCCGGTGCTCGGGTAGTAGGCCGAGTTCGACGGCGGGATCTTCAGCGTCGTGCCGGTCACCGGCATCGGATACGGCGCTTCGACCACGGACAGCGAATCCTCGAGGCCCGGCAGGTTCGCCACGTACCAGGCGGCGCGCGGCGACACCATGCGGTTGGCGAAGGCGCGGAACACGCGCGGGTCCGGCTTCGTCTCGGAACCGTCGCCGAAGGCGTGGACTTTCGAGCCCGGCGGCGTGAACTGCGTCGCGAAATCGAGGAAGCCCAAGGTCCACGGCTTGGCGTACAGGTTCACGCCGGTCGCCTGGACGATCGGGTCCCACAGCGCCGTCATGTAGCCCGCCGCGTACTCGGCGTAGGCGGTGCCGTTGGCGTAGCCGCCTTCCGCGCCCGACCACGGCGACGGGGTGTTCACGTACGAGCGGAACGTGAAGTCGAACCACGTCTGCGCTTCCGGGATGTCGCCCAGCGCCAGGGTCGAGATCAGTGCCATGTAGATCATCAGCGTGTTGCCGTGCGAATCGAACGGGTACTGGTCGAGGCGGCCGTTGTCGCCTGCGATGTTGCCGTACATTTCCGTCACGCGCGTCTTGACGACGGCGAGCCACCTGGCCTTGCGGGTCGCGTCCAGGTCACCGGCCAGCAGGTCCATGCCCTTCAGCAGCGACAGCGCGATCTGGCGCGTGGCCTGGTCCTGGTTGGCGTAGCTGGTGGGGCCGGCCGGATTCAGCGCGGCCAGCTGGTCGCCGCGCTTGAGCGCTTCGGCCAGGTGGACCGGGTCCTTCTTCAGGCGCCACAGCACCGCGGCCGCTTCCAGCTGGCGCGACGATTCGTTGATGCGGTTGCGCACGTCGGTCTGCTGCGACGCCATCTGCGCCGTCAGCGGCGACGCGATCACGATCGGCCAGCGCGAATCCGACAGCTCGGGCAGCGCCGTCATCTGCAGCTTGACTTCGTTGATCAGGCGGCTCACGTACGGATCCAGGTCGGCCTTCTTGGCCGAGCTCCACGTCGAGTACGCGGTGAAGGACGGGGCCAGCGAACGGGGGCGCGCCTTGTTCAGGATGCGCGAACGCAGCGTGGCGTTGTCGGGCACTTCGAACACGGTCGACTTGCTCGTGATCGCGAACGCGCGCGGGGTCGACCATTCCGTCGAACCGGCCGCGCGCACGCGCCACGTGTAATTGCCCAGTGCCAGCGCCTTGGTCGGCAGGTACCAGTTGCGCTCGACCGTCGCCTTCACCGGCGAGCCGCCCGACGGGGTGATCTCGATCTCGTAGCTGGCCGGGCCGGTCGGATGACGCGCCCAGGCGAAACCCGGCGGGTTCTGTGCCTGCACGGCGCCATTGGCCGGCGCGGGCTGGACGACCAGGGGATCGGTGGATTGGGCCCAGTCGGCGCGCGCGCTGAACGACATCAACAGCGACGACAGTGCGGCGACGGCGACAACGCCCTTCCGGTGAAATTTCATGTGCTTGCTCCGAGAAATATTAACTGGACGACTAGAGGGTCAGCCCGTCGGCAGGAAGCCAGGGCCCGATTTGCTTGAAGCGCTCTGCTGATGCAAATGAGCGCTGTTCGATACGAGAAATAGTACCGCAAATAAATTTTCTCGCGGAAAAATTCCCTTAGAAATCAAAGATTTTTCTCGTATACCCCACAAATCGGACGACCCTGTAGACCCCTTATTAACGGTAATATTTCCAGGCAGCTAAAAGCCGTTTTTTTACAGAAAAGACTTTTTGAAAACTGTGCGGCTATTTCGGCAAAGTTTATGAATTCGCCATCGATTTAATCACTTCGACAATCATGTTATTTATCTGATCTGGAACAGACATTACGATTGCATTACCGGTACGCCGGCATGCGCCTCGGCGCGCAGAGCGCGCATGCGCCTGGCGTAGCGCAGGCAATAGATGCCGAACGCGAGCGGCGCCTCCTTCAGGTAGCGGCGCCGGACCTGGAACTCCTCCTGGCGCGCCTTGATCTTGTTGGCGGACGAGACGCTGCCCGCATGGTCGCGGAACACGGTCAAGGGCCGGGCTATCGTGGCCGGCCGCGCCACCTTGCCCAGGCGCAGCCAGAGGTCGATGTCCATCGCGTATTTCAGCGTTTCGTCGAACATGCCCACGCGGCCGAACGCGCTGCGGCGGATGAAGACGGCCGGATGCGGCACGGACGCGCGGCCCGCCGCGAACGCGTGGTAGCTGAACGGCACCATGCGGTACGGCGGAATCAGCTGCCCATCCTTCAACACCTGCACGGTGCCGAACACCCAGTCCACGCGCTCGCTGGCGAAGCGCTCGGCGACGAGTTCCAGCACGTCGTCGCTGGCGTAGTAATCGTCCGAATGCAGGTGCGCCACGTACTCGCCGGTGGCCGCCTCGATGCCCTGGTTCATGGCGCGGCTGATGCCGCCGCCCACGTCGCGCAGCACGCGCTTGCGGCCCGGGTACGCCGCGATCATCTCCAGCGTGCCGTCGGTGGAACCGCCGTCGACGAAGATGTGCTCGACGTCCTGGCAGGTCTGCCGCTGGACGGATGCGAGGGTGTCGGCCAGGGTGGCGGCGCTGTTCCAGGTGCACGTGACGATCGAAAAGGTCGGTTTGTTCATGGGATCACTCGTGATAGAAGTCCAGGATCTGGGGGACGGCGTGGAACACGTCCATCGGGAAGGCATCGGGCAGCGGCACCGTCACCGGCGCACGGCCCAGGATGTGGGCCAGCCGCTCCACGAGCCGCGGCATGGTCTCGGCCAGTTGCAGCTGGCCGTCGTAATACTGGTACGCGGCCAGCTCCGGCGTGCCGCCGCGTGCCAGCGCGAGACACTGCTTGCCGAGGGCCAGCGCTTCCAGCACGGTGGTGCCGCACGGTTCTTCCCACACGGACGGGATCACGAGCACGTGGCTGCGCGCCGACATGCGGATCACCTCGTCGTAGGGCAGCCAGCCGAGGAAGCGCACCTGCCCGTTCGCATGGCGGCGCTCCAGCTGGCCCCGCAGCGGACCGTCGCCGATGATGGTGACGCGCGCATGCTTCGGCAGCCAGCCCTGCACCTGCGCGAGGAATTCGCCGAAGCCCTTGCCGGCATCGATGCGGCCGACGAGCAGGACCTCCCCCGCCCTCACCTCGTCGGGCCGCGCCGCGCGCTCGCGCAGGTACGGGTAGCGGATGAAGTTGTGGATCACGCGCGCGCGCGACAGGTCCGCGTCCGGCACGGCGCGCAGGAATGCCTGGCGCAGGAAGTCGGACACGAAGATCGTCTTGTGGCGCGAGAACGCTTCCGCCGTCTCCGACCGGTAGCGGCGCACGGCCAGCCCGGACATCTCGCGCCGCACCGCGTTCGGCGCCGGGTGGATGCAGGCTGCGCAGTCGCGCGCGTCGAGCGTCGTGCACACGTGTTCCTGCCTGAAGCGCAAATGGATCACGCATTCGCTGCCCTGGTCGTGGCGCGTCTGCACGAAGTTGACGCTGCGCGGCACGTAGCGCCCCGCCATCGGCAAGTGGCCGTGGTAGTGCACGACGTCGTACTTGCCCGCCTCGCGCAAGAGCGCGCGCGCGATGCTGCGCGCAAACCATGGCCGCTTGACGGGATTGAAGAAGCCCAGCTGCGACTCTTTCCACCCCGGCCGGGAAAAATCGAAGCCGGGCAGCACGCGTCCCTTGAAGCCGATCTCGGCCGCGCTGCCACCGTGGAACCGGTCGCTGCGTCCCATGATGTCGACCTCGTGCCCCAGCTCGAGCAGCGCGTTCGACAACGTCACAACATGCTTGCCCAGGCCGCCCACCTGCGTGCCCGGCAAGTCTTCCGACACCATCAAGACTTTCAAGCCGCTTTCCTCATCGATAACAACCCCTTCACCCGCGTCCATGCCAGGTTCTTGTCGTCGCGGTCGATCACGAACAGGCTGCCGTACGCGAGCAGCAGGCCCGCCGTCAGCAGCACGAGCAGGAGCAGATCGACCGGGCCGCCGTCGAACAGGCGGTTGCCCGCGCTGGCGACGGCCGCGACGACGGCCACGCCCGCCACGCTGGGCAGATAGGCTTTACGGACGAGCTCGCCAAGCCGCGCGGGCACCGTGCGGCCGTGCACGGCGACGAGGAAGGCGCACGTCAGCAGCACCGACGCGATCAGATGGCCCCACGCGGCGCCGTCGATGCCCCAGCCCGCGACGCCCACGTAGACGACCAGCAGGCCGAACAGGGCGCGCGCCAGCGCGAACATGCCGGAAAAGCGCGGATGGCCCATGCCGTCGTTCACCAGTGAGGGCAGGCTCGTCAGCGAATCGATGAATTGCGACAGCGCCATCACGGCCAGCACGACCTGCCCCGCGCGGGCGAACTGCGGGTTCATCCAGTAGAACAGGATCTGGTACGAAAACACGGCGACGAGCACGAGCACGGACGCGTTGATGAACACGACGTAGCGGCTCGCCTTCAGGTACAACTGGTTCAAACGCTCGAGCTCGCCACGGGCCGCCAGCGCGCTCGCGGCCGGGAAGAACACGCCGGACAGGCGGTACGTGAGGCTGAGGATACGGTTCGCGAGCGTGGACGCGACGGTGAAGTAGGCGAGCCCGGTCACGCCGACCAGCGCGCCGATGATGAGCTTGTCGGCATATGCGTAGGACAAGGTCGCGAAGCGGCTCAGGAACGAGTACGCGGAAAAGCCCAGCAATTCCTTGCGGATCGCCGCACCCGGCTTACGGTAGCGCAGGTCCGGCAGCAGGCGGCGGATGCTGCGCCACAGTACGGCGCAATTAATCGCGCTCATGATGACGCGCAGCAGGATCACTTCAAACAAGCCATAGCCCAGCATCAGCACGGCCACCGTCAACAGCGGCACGCCGGTGCCGAACAGCATTTCGATGCGGCTCGCGATGTCGTAGCGCATCAGCGCTTGGGGCACGCTTTGCAGATAGCTCTGCAACTGGCCGAGGAAGAAGCCGAGCGCGGCCAGCTGGAGTGTCGCGACCGCTTCGTGCTCCAGCGCCGCCGGCACGGAAAACACGCGGGTGACGAAGAAGTGGGCGCCGAAGAACAGGCCCAGCCCGCCGACGAGGCCCAGCAGCGAGTACACGGACAGGCCGAAGAAAAGGGTCTCGGCTATGCGTTCCTGATCCTTGTGGGCGTTGAATTCCGCGATGTATTTCACGGAGCCGGCCGTGACATTGATGTCGATGACGGCGAAATAGCCGACGATCGCCGTCACGAGCGAGTACACGCCATAGTTCGCGTCGCCCAGCCCTTGCACGACGAGCGGCACGGTGCCCAGCGCCACCAGCGCGGGGATCACGGCGCCCAGCAGGTTCGAGAAGGCGTTGCGGACGAGGCTGAGGTTCATACGTGCGCCGGCACCAGGTTGACGTGGCGGCGCTTGCGGGACTCGACGGGCTGCACGGCCGGTTGCGCGCTGGCCACGGCCATCGCCACGTAAGGCAGCGCGAGGCAGATCGCCAGCATCTGCGTCGTACGCACCTGCGGGAACGGCGTGCCGACGAGCAGGTCGGGCAGCATGAACGCGAGGCCCGCGGCGCCGGCCGTCGCCAGGCCCAGCAGGTCGGGCGGCAACGTGCGCAGGGCGCGGCGCGCGAGTCGGGTGAACGCCCAGATCGTGCCGCCCAGCAGGATCAGGCCGGGCAGCCCGGCCTTCAGGGCGATGTGCAGCACGCCGCTGTGCAGGAACAGGCCGCCGTCCTGCCCCGCCTGCCACGAGATGTGCTGGTAGCCCGTGTAGCGCCCCCACGTGCCGATGCCGGTGAGCGGGTGCGAGATGAAATCGGCCAGCGCGAATTTCAATTCCAGCACCCGCTCGCTTTCGGCGCCGAAGCGCTTCGATTCCATGTCGTAGAACAGGCTCGAGAATCCGCCGCCCGCGCCCTTCGTATGGCCCAGGCGCTTGAACGCCGCATACAGCAGGCCGGCGCCGAGGACGGGCGCGCCGAGCGCCATCATGTGGATGCGGCGCTGCAGCGGGAAACGCATCATGATGATCAGGAAGGCCAGCACGAAGCCGATCCACGCGCTGCGGCGGTACGACAGCACGATGCACGCGGCCGTCGCGAGCAGGGTCGACCAGTCGATCGCGGTCCAGAACAGCGAGCGCCTGTTTTTCACCACCTGGAACAGGTTGACGGCGGCGATGGCGAACGCGATCGTGCACAGCAGGCTGTCGTTGATGTCGAAGAACGTCAGCTTGATCTTGATGGCGTTCATGTTCGCATACACGTTGTTCGGGTCGCCGCCGAGGAAGGCCCAGCGCGCAAGGCCGAACAGGGCGCGCCCGAGGCCCGCCAGCATGATGAAGCGCGACAGTTCGATCGCGTGCTCGCGGGTGCGAAACGCCAGCAGCATCAGCGAAACGAGCGGCGCCATCCAGATGATGTTGGAAAAGCCGGACGGGGCCAGCGCTTCCGCCAGGGTCACGTTGGAGAACAGCGCCACCGCGACGTGGCCACCCAGCAGCAAGCTCCAGGCGAGGAACCACGGCCGCAGGTTGCACGGCGGGGCCGGATAGCGCTGAAAGCCGGCCGACACGCGCGCGCAGCACCACGCCCCCGCCATGCACCACAGCAGCAGCGGGAAGAACAGTACCCCGGAGCCACGGCTGTAGATGCCTGGCGCGGCGGCGGTCGCCAGCGAACCGTAGCTCGTCGAATTCTTGAAGAAGAACACGGCGATGTACACGTACGCGAGGAAGCGCGGCCACACCATTCCGACGCCCATCCCGGCCACGGCCATGATGGCCAGCACCACGACGGCGATGAACGGCAGCGAGGTATAGAAGACCAGGAGGAAGTTCTGCATGTCCCGTCAGCCCTTGTTGGTGGCCGCGCCCAGCAGCTTGGTGCGGTCGTGCGGGGACATGGCATCCAGCATCTGGTTCACGAAGCGGTCCTGCACGCGGTAGGCGCTGTGTTCGTCGGCCTCGATGGTCGACACGCGCACCAGCATGCCGTCGGGAATCTTGCCCGTCAGGCCGTACAGGAAGCGCTGGTATTTCTGGCCCAGGCCGGACATCACGGCCTTGTCGCCGACCGTCACCCAGTACGTGATCGGTTCGTTGCGCGCGTTCTGGCGCGCGACGAGGCGTTTCACGGGGACGCTGCCGTAGTGCGTGGCGAGCTCGGCCTTGTGATCCTGCACCATGTCGAAGCCCTGCGCCACGTAGCAGACTTCGGGCAGGTGCAGCTGCAGCTGCTTGCTCTGGTCGCCGCCGTATGCGATCGACAGCATCACGCGCTGGCCCGCATCGTTGACGTAGGTGCGCGCCAGGGTCTGGTCATACAGCGTGGCGATGAGTTCCTTCTGCGTCTCGTCGGGCGTGAGCGGCACGACGGTGTTGTCGACCGTCCAGTTGCCGAACCGTTTCGGGATCATCGCCTCGAGGTCGAACCGCTCCTGCACGGCGGCCACCTTCTGCTTCGGCGTGAGTGCGCCCGTCAGCGCGGACGTGCCCGCCATTGCCACGCCCAGGACCACGCTGGCCATGAATCTGCGGTTCATGCCACCTCCCTGCGCCGCGCCCACCATTGCAGGGCGGAGTCGATGGACAGGATCAGCACGAGCGCCGTGACGAACAGGACCATGCCGGCGAACCCATGCAGGAAACCCTGCCCCGCCGCGTCGCCGAAGTAATACGTGATCAATGTGAGCACGACGACGCGGATGACGTTGGCGGAAAACGAGATCGGGACGATGAACAGGGCGAGGCCGATGTTGCGGAACGCGGACGGGTGGCGCATCAGGTTCAGGTAGAACAGGCCCAGCGCTTCCAGGGTCAGCAGGGTCTGCAGGCCGGCGCACGCGTCCGCCACGAGCAGCTGGTACTGGCCGATCTGCAGGATCACGCCGGAGCGGCTGATCGGGTAGCCGAACGCGAACAGCAGGTGTTCCGTCGCCCACGACACGGCCATCTTCATCGGCATCGTCACCGCGGCGACGAATTCGCTGGGCAGCGGCACCATGAACAGCATGAAGAAGAACGGGAACCACAGCACCCGGAGGGCGCGGCCGCCCCGCTTGACGAGCAGCACGGCCGCCATCACGAGGATGATCGCGACGATCTGCAGCATCAGGATGTTCTGCGACCGGCCCAGCAGGTGGGCGACCAGGCCGATGGCGAGGATGGGCCAGCCGGCCCAGCTGGCGCGCGGGGGTGTCGTCGCCGCGAGCACGTCCGGCCATTTGCGGTAGATGAGCCACAGCGCGAGGCCGAAGATGATCGGCCCGTGGCCCTGCTCCTCGCCGACCCAGGCGCCGGTGAACAGGTCGTAGAACGTGGGGACGAACAGGATGGCCAGGCCCAGGAAGACCGGCCACCATTCGGGCAGGACGCCGCGCAGCGCACGCAGGTCCGGTGCATGCTGCCGCACGGTGCTGGCGCGTGCTCCGGTGTCCATGTCAGAACTCCATCACCACGGAGCCGAGGACTTCGCAGCCGGCGTCGACGAGTTGCTCGGCGGCGCGGCCGATGTGCGAGATCCGCGTGTAGTTCTTGCGCGTGACGAGCAGCGCGCCGCCCGCGCGGCTCGCCACCGCGACGGAATCCATGCCGAGCTGGAATGGCGGCACGTCGTACAGCACGACGTCGTAGCGGCTTTCCAGCTGCGTGTTGAGGTTGCGGAAGCCTTCGCGCGCCAGCAGTTCGCCCGGGTTCGGCGGGAGCGTCCCGGCCGGCATGATCGACAGGTCGATGAACGCCGGCACCCGCGCGATCACGTCGAGGTCGGCGCGGCCGGCCAGCAGGTCGGACAGGCCCTGGCGCGGCTTGAGCGCGAACGCGTCCTGCTGGCGCGGGGCGCGCAGGTTCGCGTCCACGAGCAGGGTCTGCTCGCCCAGCTGGGAAAACACGATCGCCAGGTTCGACGCGAACAACGCGGAGCCGTCTTCCGGATCCACGCCGACGATGGCCAGCGCGCGGCGCCCGCGCGCGAACCAGCGCAGCATCAGCTGGCTGCGGATCGCGCGCAGCGATTCGACCTGCGGGCAGAACGGATCGTACGCGGCGAGCAGCTTCGGCGACAGGCCGGCCTGGCCCTTCTGCAGATACGGGTACGAGAACTGGCGCGCCAGCACCTGCTGGATGTCGTCCTCGCTGACCAGGCCCAGCCGCACGGCCGCTTCGCCGAAGCGGATGCCGGTCTCCTTTTGCATGCGCAGCACGCGTTCGGCGTCTTCAGGCTTGAGCTTGCCCGAGTCGAGCAGCAAGGCACCCATGCTGGTCTCGGGACCCGAGACGTTCAAGCCCATGATCGGCGGGCAGCGTGTTGAATATCGGAGAGTTCATGGTGGAATCCAGGATCAGTTAAGACGGAGCAGGCGGCGCGGCGTCATCAGCGAGCGGATGCCCCCCGTCCGCCCACGCGGCGACTTCCATTCGATCGTGCCCAGCACGGGGATGCCCAGCATGTCCTTGACGTCGCTGGCCGAACGCACCGGACGGTTCAGCAGTTCCAGCAGCAGCGCCAGGCCGACACCGAGGATCGTGCCCAGCAGGAACGCGATCAGCGTGTTCAGCAGCACGCGCGGGCCCGACGGCTGCGTCGGCGCCACGGCCGGGTTCAGCAGGGAGATATCGGATTGCTCGGACTGCGCCTCGATGCGCGTCTGCGAGAAGCGCTGCGACGCGGAATCGAACGCGCGCTGGGCGCTGTCGAGGTCTTTCAGCAGCACGCCCAGTTCGTCGCGGGCGCGGTTCATTTCCAGCACCTTCGCTTTTTGCTGGGCCACCGCTTCACGCAGTTCCGCCTCGCGCTGGCGCAGCACCTGGGCATTCGCGCCCACGCTGCGCGAGACGGTGCCCAACGCGGCATTCAGCTCGGCCTGGACTTTGTCGAGCTCGGCCTTGGCGGCCTGGTATTGCGGGTGGTTCTTGCCGTAGCGCTGCGACGTGTCGGCGAACTTGCCGCGCGCCTGGGCGACGTTGGCGCGCATCGTCTGGATCAGGGCGTTGTTGGCGACGTCCGGCGACGTCAGCGCGGAGCCGGCGGCGCCCTGCCGCGCTGTGCCTTCCATCGCGGCCGTCTGCGCCGCCACCAACTGCGCGGACAGGTCGTTCAGGCGCGCCAGTTCGACGTCGACGCGGTTGTTGTCGAGGCTGACGATGCCCTTTTCCTGCTGGTACTTGGACAGGCGGGCCTGCGCGGCCTCGACGTTGTCGCGCAACTGCTTGGTCTGTTCGTTGAAGTACGAGGCCGTTTTCTTGGCCGGATCGGTCTTCAGCTGGACGGTGATCTTCTGGTACTCGTCGGCGAACGCATTCGCCACCGCGGCCGCGAACGCGGGGTCCGCGCCCTTGAAGCTGATCTCGACGACGGACGATTCGCGCGACGGGACGATCTCCAGTTTCTTCAGCAGCAGGTCGGCCAGCCAGTCGCGCACCGAACCCTTGCCCTCGGTCGCATCCTTGAACTGTTCGACGACGGCCGGGCTATTCGCCAGGTGCAGCGCGTCGACGACCCGCAGCGCCACGTTCTTGCTGCTGATGATGTCGATTTGCGTCGCCATATAGCCCGGCAGCAGTTGCCCCGGCATCGTCAGCCCGGTCAATGGATCCACGCCTTTGTAGTTCAACAGAACGGATGCCGTTGCCTTGTACGTCTTGGCCTGGATCAGGCTGAACCCGAGGGCCAGCGCGACCGTGACCAGCAGGGTCGTCAGGATGATCTTCTTCCGTGCAAGCAAGATCAGCAGGAATTGATGAACGTTCATGATGAACCTTTAAAACGGAGTGGAACAAAGAACCGGGCGCTACCCCTGCGTTAGAACCAGCTTTCCTTGACCGTGATGACGTCGTCGACCTGGACCAGGTCGTCGGCCTTCGCTTCGATCGTGTGCGCCGCGCCGTTCGCGTCGCGGCGCGTGATGCGCAGGCCGCGCTGCGTGCCGCGCTGGGTCAGGCCGCCGCCGGCCGACAGCGCCTGCTGGACGGTCATCGCGCGTTCCAGGCGGAACGGTCCCGGACGCTGCACTTCGCCCGTGATGTAGGCACGCGGCGCACGCTCGACGAAGATGATGTCGCCGCCGGCGACTTCGTAATCGCGGTTCAGTTCACCCTTGCGCACCATGTCGACGACGTCGATGGTTTCGCGCGTGGTGACGCCGTTGCGGGTGCGCACGAGGCTGACCATGTCGCCGCCTTCCGGGCCGATGCCGCCGGCCAGCGCCAGCAGATCGAGCACCTTGCGCGGGCCGTCGACCGGGTAGCGGCCCGGACGGTTGACCTGGCCCAGCACCGACACCTGCTGGCTCGCGAGCGTGGTGATCAGGAGGTTGACCTGGGCCTTCTTGAGGTAGCCGCCCTTTTCGAGCAGGCCGCCGATTTTCTTTTCCGCCTGTTGCGTCGTCAGGCCACCGACCTGCACTTCGCCCAGCAGCGGGAACGTCATGGTGCCGCCTTCCGAGACGCGCGTCTCGATTGCAAGGTCGGGGCTGCCGTAGACCGATGCCTTGACCACGTCGCCCGGGCCCAGCAGGATTTCCGCCGCACCCGCCACGCCCGCGCCGAGCATGAGGACTGCCGCAACCATCCAGTGTACGAGTCGTTTCATCTTCTTCACTCCTTATGGGTCGTCAATGTTGGGATTACTTCAGTCCGGCGACGCCGCGGTCCAGCGCTGCCTTGTCGGCGCCGGATGCGTTGTCGGCTGGTGCGTTGTCGGCCGCGGGCATGGCGGCGGGTGCCGCCGCGGCGGGATCGGCATTCGCCACTGCGCTCGCCGGCGCGGCCTTGGGATCGGGCACCATCGATTTGTTCAGGTACTCGATCTTTGCGGTGGAACGCAGGCGCTGCAGCTCGGCCGCGGCCAGTTCCTTGTTCTTGCGGTTCACGAGAAATTGCTCGATCTGGTTCGAGGCGACCTGCAGCGAGACCGGTGCATCCTTGACTTCGGCGACGGAAATGAACATCGCGCGCGGCCCTTCCTTGACGACGAACAGCTGCCCCTTGGGCATGCCCAGCAACTTCGAGGACAGCTGCGGCGGCACGTCGGCCGTCGAGCGCGTGACCTGGTTGCGGCCGTACTTGATCTTGTGCGTGTCCAGCCACACGGCGACCTCTTCCAGCGACTTGGCGCTGTCGGCCGCGCTGCGCACCTCGGGCGTCAGGTCGTTGGCGGAGATCACGAGTTCGTTCATGCTGAACTGCTTACGGTTGGAAAAGAATTCGGGATGCTTGTTGTAGTAGTCCTCGACTTCCGCCGGCGTCGGCTTCGCCACGTTGCCGACGCGCTTTTGCAGATAGGCCTGAGCGACGATCAGCGATTTGGCGCGGTCGATCGCCTGCATGACCTTGGGATCGCGGTCGAGGTTTTCCTTGGCGGCCGCTTCCTGCAGTAGCTGGCGGTCGATGAGAACCTGCAGCAACTGCTTGCTGGCGGCATCCTGCTGGGCGGCGGAGACGCCTGCGCGCTGCAGCTCCTCGTTGAGCTGGAGTACCGTAACCTCTTCCCCATTCACGCTCGCCAGCGCCTGGCCGGGTTTCTTTTCTTTCGCCTTGTCGCCGCACGCGCTCAAGGTTGCCGCAACCAGGATCAGCGCGGCGCACAGCACGCGCTTCGGAGTCGTAGGAGAGGATGTGTTCATGTTGGCAGCCACGTGGTTGTTGTTCAATGGGTTTCCTTGGGGATGGGGTGGAACTCTTGTTATAGCCTGCTCATTCTGGGAGCCGCACGACTCGGACTCTGTTCGTCAATTAACACTCTGCCGTACGGCTCCCGCCGCGACCGCTCAGGCGGCGGCCCGCTTTTCCTGGTCCGCCACCAGGTCGACGAAGGCCGCGTAAGCGCGCCGCAATCCTTCCGGCAACGGCGTGCGCGCCTGCCAGCCGAGGGATTTCAGCTTGGACACGTCGAGCAGCTTGCGCGGCGTGCCGTCCGGCTTGGTGGGATCGAACGCGATGCGGCCGCGGTAGCCGACGGTCTCGCCGACGAGCCGCGCGAGCTCCGCGATCGTGACGTCCTCGCCCGTGCCCACGTTGATGTGCGAATGCATCGGGTCGGTGTACGACGCATACGTGGCATGGTCGAGGTTCATCACGTACACGCTCGCTTCCGCCATGTCGTCGACATACAGGAATTCGCGCATCGGCTTGCCGCTGCCCCAGATCACGACTTCGGGCGCGCCGGCGAGCTTCGCTTCGTGGAAGCGCCGCATCAGCGCGGGGATCACGTGGCTGTTTTCCGGGTGATAGTTGTCGCCGGGACCGTACAGATTCGTCGGCATCACGCTGCGGTAATCCGTCCCGTACTGGCGGTTATAGCTTTCGCACAGTTTGATACCGGCAATCTTTGCCATCGCATACGGCTCGTTCGTCGGCTCCAGCATACCGCTCATCAAGTACTCTTCCTTGATCGGCTGCTGGGCCAGGCGCGGGTAGATGCACGAGGAGCCGAGGAACAGCAGCTTGTTCACCCCGTTGCGCCACGCTTCGTGCACGACGTTCGCCTGCACCATCATGTTGTCGTAGATGAAGTCGGCCGGATACGTGTTGTTCGCATGGATGCCGCCGACCTTGGCGGCGGCCAGGTAGACCTGGTCGATGCGCTCGTTGCGGAAGAACTCGCGGACCTGGGCCTGGTCGGTCAGTTCGAGTTCCGCGTGGCTGCGCGTGACGATGTTCGTGTGACCTTGCGCGCGCAACACGCGCACGATGGCCGAGCCGACCAGCCCGTTATGGCCGGCCACATAGATGCGGGGTTGTGTATTCAACGTTCACTCCAATGAAATTGCAACGTTGTAGCCATGCGAGGCGAGAAGCTTGTGGCGACGCGCCGTCTCGAGGTCGTGCGCCACCATCTCCTGCACCATCGCTTCGAAAGAGGTCCGCGGCTCCCAGCCCAGCCGGCGGCGCGCCTTGCCCGGGTCGCCGAGCAGCGTATCGACTTCCGTCGGACGGAAGTATTGCGGGTCGACGGCGACGATCGGTTGGCCCACCACGACGCCGGGCGCCTTGTCGCCATGGATCGCGGCGATCACGCCGCGTTCGTGCACACCCTCGCCCTGCCACGCGATCTCGATGCCCAGCTCGCGTGCCGCAACTTCGACGAAATGCCGCACGGAATACTGGCGGCCCGTCGCGATGACGTAATCCTCGGGCGTGTCCTGCTGCAGCATCAGCCATTGCATCTCGACATAGTCGCGCGCATGCCCCCAGTCGCGCAGCGCGTCGAGGTTACCCAGGAACAGTTGCTGCTCCAGGCCTTGCGAGATGTTCGCGAGGCCGCGCGTGATCTTGCGCGTGACAAAGGTCTCGCCGCGGCGCGGCGACTCGTGGTTGAACAGGATGCCGTTGCACGCGTACATGCCATACGCCTCACGGTAATTCACCGTGATCCAGTAGGCGTACAGCTTCGCGACGGCATACGGGCTGCGCGGGTAGAACGGGGTCGTCTCGCGCTGCGGGGTTTCCTGGACGAGGCCGTACAGTTCGGACGTCGACGCCTGATAGAAGCGCGTCGTCTTTTCCATGCCGAGGAAACGGATCGCTTCCAGCAGGCGCAGGGTGCCGAGGCCGTCGACGTCGGCCGTATATTCCGGCGATTCGAACGACACGGCCACGTGGCTCATCGCACCGAGGTTGTAGACTTCGTCCGGCCGGACTTCGCACAGGATGCGGTTGAGGTTCGACGTGTCGGACAGGTCGCCGTAATGCAGGTGGAAGTGATTATCCTCGACGTGCGGATCCTGGTAGATGTGATCGATCCGCTCGGTATTGAAGAGCGAGGCGCGCCGCTTGATGCCATGCACTTCGTAACCCTTGGCCAGCAGCAGTTCCGCGAGATAGGAACCGTCCTGGCCGGTGACACCCGTGATCAACGCTTTCTTCATTGGCAGTTGTCCTGGCGAATGTTATGCAAAATCAATAAAAAATTGCAATCTCAGCAATTATTTTCACGCAGCCCATCGGGCGCCGCAAGCGCCGATCCGATTGAATCGGCGTCTTTAAGCGGAAGCTAAGCGACCCCACATGTGCGCGCGTTTCAAAACGCGTTCTCGCGCGTGAGCACCACTTTCACGGTCTTGAGAACGATCCACAGGTCCAGCCACAGCGACCAGTTGCGCAGGTAATCGAGGTCGTACTGGATGCGCGCTTCCATCTTGTCCAGCGTGGCAGTTTCACCACGCAGCCCGTTGACCTGCGCCCAACCGGTGATGCCCGGTTTGACCTTATGGCGCAGCATGTATCCCTTGATCAGCTTGCGATATTGCTCGTTGTGCGCGACCGCGTGCGGACGCGGCCCGACGATGCTCATCCTGCCCTGCAGCACGTTGACGAACTGCGGCAACTCGTCGAGCGACGTGCGGCGCAGGAAGCGGCCGATGGGCGTCACGCGGTCGTCTTCCTTGCGCGCCTGCACGACGGCATCGCCGTTCTCCATCACCTTCATCGAACGGAACTTGTAGACGATGATCTCTTCGCCATACAGGCCGTAGCGGCGCTGGCGGAAGATCACGGGGCCAGGCGAACTCATCCTGACGACCGCGGCGATCACGAGCATCAGCGGCGCCAGCAACAGCAGGATCAGGCTCGACAGCACGATGTCGGAACCGCGCTTGATGGTGCTGTTCAGGCCCATGAACGGGGTCTCGCAGATCGCGATCACGGGCATGCCGCCCACGTTGTCGAAGCGCGCCTGCATCAGGTCGAAGATGTAGACGTCCGGCAGGAAATAGACGGACGCGGTCGTGTCCTGCAACTCGTCGATGAGTTTGCGGATGCGCGGCTGCGCGGAGATCGGCTGGCTGATGAAGATCATCTTGATGCCGTTGTCGCGCACGTACTGCACCAGCTCGCTCGTCTTGCCCAGCATCGGATGCGGCAGCTCGGCCGGGTGCCGTTCGCCGTCGCGGTCGTCGAAGAAGCCGCGCACCTGCATGAACAGGTTCGGATGGCGGTCGCAGATGCCGGCGAATTTCAGGCCCACGTCGTTGACGCCGACCACGACGACCGAGCGCACTTCCTTGCTCTTGCCGGGCCGGTTCGCAATGCGTACGGCAATGTGGCTGCCCAGCAGGATGAGCGGCGTGGCGACGGCCCAGGCCAGCAGCACGCGCTCGTCGTAATAGTATTTGAGGCCGCTGGACGAGCCGAGGAACATCAGCACGGCGATCGTCACGCACCAGCCGAACACGGTGTCGCGCGCATAGGCCCACATGCGCCCGCTGCGCCACGTGCGGTACGGATCGACGTGCTGGTACACGGCCGACGAAATGAAGAAGGCCAGCACCATCAATACCAGCAGGTAGCCCGAGAACGGTTCATGGAACAGCACCGCCGACAGGTACAGCGTGCCCATGATGATCAGGGGATCGAGTACGCGCTGGAAGAACGAGATCAGCGGTATGTCGTTGACCGTCATAAAAGCATTCAGAACTGCGCATTGGCCGACAGCGACACGCTGTTCGACTTGAAGCTGCCCGTACCGAGCACGGGCGATCCGCTGCGCGCCTGATGCGCCAGCCCCGCCGACACCTGGATGGTCGGCCGCGGCGTCCACGTCGCGGACAGGCTCTGCGTGCGGATGGAATCGCGGATGTCGCCCGCGCTGGCGAACGAGGCGCGCGCGTTGTAGTTGCGCCGTTCGTAGACGGCGTCGGCATTCACCTTGATCTTGGCCGTCGCATCCCATTGCGCACCGACGCTGGCGCCCTTGTTCAGCGTATAGCTCACGACCGTGCTTTCCAGCGGCGCGAAGTCGCGCCAGACGGCGGCCCGGTACGTCATCTTGCCGCGCGGCTGGTACGTGGCCTTGATCTTGCCGGCCACGCCGCTCGTCTTGCCCGTGCCGAACGACGGCTGGTCGCGCCGCGTGTAGCCGACCAGTGCATCGAACGTCGTGGAACCCGTCGCTATCCACAGTACGCGCGCCTTCAGTTCGTCCTGCGTGAAGTTGTCGTTGAGAAGATTCGGACCGACGGGGCGCGGATACGGATACTTGCCCTTGACCCGCCGCGCCACGAGGCCGACCGTGCTGCCGCTGCTGGGCAGGTAATCGAGTTCGACCTCGCTCGAATCTTCCGTGCGGTTGTTGTAGCGCTGGGCGAACAGCTCGTAGTCGTACTTGTCGCGCTGGAAGCCCGTGCGCACGCGCCAGGACGAGTGGAAGCGCCACGCGCCTTCCGCGAAGTGGCTGCGGCTGCGGCGCAGGTTGCGCTCGTTGCTCTGGAAATCGGTGTACGGCGCCAGCACTTGTTGATAGGTGGTGCCGACCTTGCCTTCGAGGTGATTGCCGAGTTGCCAGAACCAGGTTGCCTGCAAGTCCTTGCCATCGTAATTCAGCTGTTTGAAGTGGTCGAAGTCGTACTTCGACAGCTTGGCCACGATGGAAATCCGCTGGCGGCTATAGGTCTTATCGAAGATCAATCCGCCCTCCCGCATCCACCATGAGTCGGCCCGGGTGCCGTCGAACGCGGGCTGGCCCTCCGGCACGCGCAGCAGGTTGTCGTCGTGGCCGTAGCCGACGCCGGCATACAGGTGGAGCGCATCGCTGGGGCCGGCGCCGGCCGGCAGCGTGAACAGGGTGCAGAGCAACAGGGCAAGGGGACGCACGCGGAAATTCAGCATGATGGTTTGTCTTTTTCTTGAAGTTAATGGCGGACGGCTTACCAGTAAGACCAGCTGCCGGTCCGAACCACCCACACGCCCAGCAGGCCGTTGGTGACGGCATGTGCCAGGATCGGCGACCACAGGGTGCGGTGACGCATGTACAGCAGGCTGTAGGCCGCGCCCGCAACGATCCCCGCAAGCCAGAGGTTATGTTCGACACCGAACAGCACGACAGTGATGACGAAGCTTTTGATGGAGAGTTGAGAAGGCTCAACCGACTCGAAGTCGGGCGCATCCACCCACCGCATCAGGAAAGAGCGCCAGAACAACTCTTCCATGACGGGCACGACGAGTGCGGCGCCGGCGATGCGGATCGCCACGAGCAGCCAGTCGACACGGCCGCCGACGCGCGGATCGAAGCCGGACGGGGAACCGAACACCATCCAGCCGGCGTCCAGGCTGATCCATAGGACGAACACGAGCACGCCCGTCGCAAGCGCGGTCAACGCGTGCAACGGTGTGAGATGAAAGCGGGAAAGTTCTTCGTACTGGCGCCAGGACAGCGCCAGCAACAGGGCCACGAGGGCGATCTTGGCGGGGTACAGCCAGCGCAGGGCGTCCTGCGGGACACCCAGGCGTTGCAGCACGTCGCCGATGACGATGAAGGCCAGGTAGGCGGCGAAGGGCAGGATGCGGAGCCAGGCCGCGCGGTTGAACATGGGAGCGTCGGCGGGGATGGCTGCCGTGGCGGGCACGGCGTAGCGGTCGTCATGCTCAGTCATGTCTCTCCGTCAGCGGGCGCCTGGCCCGCGCTCAGCGATGCGCTAACGCATGGGCTATTCTCCCCGCGAGCGCGCTTCGAGGACTTCCCAACGCTCCAGGGCGTCGAGCAGAAGCTCCTCGATTTCCGCGTAACGCGCATTGATCCGGCGCGCGTCAGCGGGATTGGTCTTGTAGAAGTCGGGCGCATTCAGCTGTGCCGTGATGGCCGACTGCTCGTCTTCAAGGCTGGCGATAAGCTGCGGCAACTCCTCCAGCTCTCGCTGTTCCTTGTAGCTCAACTTTACCTTCTTGCCCGACGCGTTCTGTGCGTTGGATGACATATCCTGCGCTTTCGCCGGCGCGGCCTTTTGTGCTACCGCGGGCGCGGGCGCCGCTTTCACGCGCTCCCAGTCGCTGTAGCCGCCGACGTATTCGCGCCACGTCCCCTGCCCTTCGGAAACGATGACCTGGGTAACGACGTTGTCGAGGAACGTGCGGTCGTGGCTGACGAGGAACACGGTGCCCGAGTAATCCGTCAGCAGTTCTTCGAGCAGTTCGAGCGTCTCGATGTCGAGGTCGTTGGTCGGCTCGTCGAGCACGAGGCAGTTGGCCGGCTTGGCGAACAGGCGCGCCAGCAGCAGGCGGTTGCGCTCGCCGCCGGACAGCGATTTCACGGGCGAGCGCGCGCGCTCGGGCGCGAACAGGAAGTCGCCCAGGTAGCTCATCACGTGCTTGCGCTGGCCGTTGATCTCGACCCAGTCGCTGCCCGGCGCGATCGTGTCGGCCAGCGTCGCTTCTTCGTTCAGTTGCGCGCGCATCTGGTCGAAGTACGCGACGTTCAAGCGCGTGCCCAGCTTGACGTTGCCGCTGTCCACCGTCTCTTCGCCAAGAATGATTTTCAGCAGCGTCGTCTTGCCGGCGCCGTTCGACCCGATCAGGCCGACCTTGTCGCCACGCATGATCGTGCCGGTGAAGTCCTGCACGATCACCTTGTCGCCATACGACTTCGAAATGTTTTCCAGTTCCGCGACGATCTTGCCCGAGCGCTCGCCGGTCGCGACGTCGATGCGGACCTGGCCCTGCTGGTCGCGGCGCGCGGAACGCTGCAGGCGCAGGTCTTCCAGACGGCGCACGCGGCCTTCGTTGCGGGTGCGGCGCGCTTCCACGCCCTTGCGGATCCACACTTCTTCCTGTGCGAGCACCTTGTCGAACTTGGCGTTCTCGACCTCTTCGATCGCGAGCAGTTCTTTCTTGCGTTCCTGGTACTTGCTGAAATTGCCGGGGAACGAGAGCAGGCGGCCGCGGTCCAGTTCGACGATGCGCGTGGCGACGTTGTCGAGGAAGCGGCGGTCGTGGGTGATGAACAGCACGGAGCCGCGGAATTCGCGCAGCAGGCCTTCCAGCCACTGGATCGACGTGAAGTCCAGGTGGTTCGTCGGTTCGTCCAGCAGCAGCACGTCGGGGCCGGACACGAGCGCGACAGCCAGCGCCACGCGCTTCTGCATACCGCCCGACAACGTGCCCATCTTCGCAGCGCCCGCGAGGCCCAGGCGGCCCAGCGTGGTCTCGACCCGGTTGCCGAGGTTCCAGGCATCCGTCGCATCGAGTTTCACTTGCAGATCGTGCATGCGCTCCATGATCGCGTCATCGTTGCCGTGACCAAATTGCCCGGTCAGGGATTCGTACTCGGCCAGCATCGCCTGCTGGTCGCCCATGCCGGCGGCGACCGCGTCGAACACGGTCATCTCCGGATCGAACACGGGCTCCTGCTCGACGTACGCGATCTTGACGCTCTGCTGCATCACGAGCAGGCCGTCGTCCAGCTTCGAGCGGCCGGAAATGATTTTCAGCAGCGAGGATTTGCCGGTGCCGTTACGGCCGATGAGGCCGACGCGTTCGCCGGCTTCCAGCGAGAAATCGGCATGGTCGAGCAGCGCGACGTGGCCGAAAGCCAGTTGCGCGGAAGAGAGGGAAATGACAGCCATGGTGTGAGCGGCCGCGACGCTTGTCGGCGCGGATATCGGTAAGAGTGTGAGAAAGCAGGCATTGTACCGAAGGGGGACGGCCTGATGCGGCTGGGGGATGGTGAAACTGGTGTCGCCAGCAGGAATCGAACCTGCATCTAAGTCTTAGGAGGACCTTGTACTATCCATTGTACTATGGCGACACTCTGCGTACTGCAGCCAGCTATTCTACAGGACGCGAGCTCCTCCCACAATGTTCGGCGCCGCCGGACGTCTATACGACCTCATCCGCACGTTTATCAGATTCGTAATTCGGTGTTATTCAAGGCAATAAAAATAACCCGATTAAAACCGCTTTTATTCAAATCTATTTCGCGCAAAAGAATTGTAACGGTTGACCGTGCATGCTGGACGCATTTGCAAACTGCATGTTATATTTTTTCCCCGTCGCTTTAACAATCGACGCTCCTGAAAATGCATCGAAACGGTGCATTGCACCGTTTTGGTTCAATCCAAATCAAACGTTCATGAATCCGGTTCATCGGCTATCAACCGATGTAAATCGTTATATCGCCATGCGCAAAATAAACAAGCGCATTCTGACTGACAACCATCGTTCTTCCGTGAGATTCCCATGCATACGAATACCCTCAAGTACGATTTGCCGGCCGGCATAGTAGTGTTTCTTGTCGCCTTGCCCCTGTGTCTCGGTATTGCCCTCGCCTCCGGCGCGCCTTTGTTTTCAGGGATTATTTCCGGAATTATCGGCGGCATCGTCGTGGGTGCCATCAGCGGTTCCCATACGAGCGTCAGCGGCCCCGCCGCCGGGCTGGCGGCCGTCGTCCTCGCCTCGATCACGAAACTCGGCGCCTTCGAAATCCTGCTCGCGGCCATATTGATTGCCGGCGTAATGCAATTGGCCATGGGTGTCGCCCGTGGCGGCTTTATCGCCAATTACATTCCCTCGAACGTCATCAAGGGATTACTCGCCGCGATCGGCATTCTGCTGATTCTCAAACAGATTCCCCATGCGATCGGTTATGACGCCAATCCGGCCGATGATACGTCGTTCATCCAGGCCAATGGAGAAAATACGTTTTCCGCCATTGCGCATGCATTCAATGCGATCACGCCCGGCGCCATGATCATTGGTCTCCTGTCGATGCTGATTCTCGTGTATTGGGACAGGACGCCATTCAAGAACATCAAATTGCTGCCGGCGCCATTGTTCGTCGTGGCATTGGGTGTTGCACTGAATGTGACATTCGATCGTTTCTTTCCCGCACTGAGTATCGATCCGGAACATCTCGTCGATATTCCGCCCCTCGATATCGGTAACCTCGGTGCTTACCTGAATGTCCCGGATCTCGCCCATTTCACGAACCACGACGTCTGGATCGTCGGCTTCACGATCGCCATCGTCGCGTCGCTGGAAACGCTGCTGAACGTGGAAGCGGTCGACAAGCTCGATCCGCACAAGCGCGAAACGCCCATGAACCGCGAACTCGTCGCGCAGGGCGTCGGCAACATCTGCGCCGGCCTGCTGGGCGGCCTGCCCGTCACGTCCGTCATCGTGCGCAGCTCGGTCAACATCCAGAACGACAACCGGACCAAGGCCTCGACCATTCTCCACGGCGTGCTGCTGCTGGCCAGCGTGCTCGTGCTGGCGCCCATGCTGAACCTGATTCCGCTGGCCGCGCTGGCCGCGATCCTCATCGTGACGGGCTACAAGCTGGCCAAGGTCTCGCTGTTCCGCGACATGTACCAGAAGGGCTGGTCGCAATTCGTGCCGTTCGCCGTCACCGTGGCCGCCATCGTGCTGACGGACCTGCTGACCGGCGTACTGATCGGCCTGGCCGCCAGCCTGTTCTACCTGATGCGCAGCCACTTCAAGAATCCGTTCTCGATGGAACAGTACCGCCTGCACATCGGCGAGGTCGTCAAGATGGAATTGCCGAATCAGGTGTCGTTCCTGAACAAGGCCACGATCAAGAGCGCGCTGTGGGAAATCCCGGAGAACGCGAACGTGCTGATCGACGCGGCCAACTCGGACTACATCGACCACGACGTGCTGGAAGTCATCAACGACTACCGCGTCGTCGCGGCGGAACGCAACGTCAAGCTGAACGTCGTGGGCCTGCGCGACAAGTACAGCCTGCACGATCCGATCCAGTTCGTCCCCGCCCTCGACAAGGACACGCAGACGAGGCTGGCTCCGGAAGACGTGCTGCAGTTGCTGCGCGACGGCAACGAGCGCTTCCGTGCCGGCCGCACGACGAAGAAATACTATCTGCACCAGGTGGAAGCGACGGCGGGCGGGCAGCATCCGATGGCCGTCGTCGTCAACTGCATCGACTCGCGCACGTCGCCGGAAATCATCTTCGATGCCGGCCTGGGCGACCTGCTGACGATCCGCATCGCGGGCAACGTGATCAGCCGCGAGATCATCGGCAGTTTGGAGATCGCCCATAAATTGGGCGCGAAACTGATCGTCGTGAAAGGCCACTCGAGTTGCGGCGCGATCGGCCTCGCGCTGCAGAACGAAGGCGCGCACAGCATGGGGGCGATCACGGGCAAGATCCGCAAGGCGGTCGACCAGTGCAA
This sequence comes from Massilia sp. GER05, assembly GCF_052056005.1. Taxonomy (NCBI): domain Bacteria; kingdom Pseudomonadati; phylum Pseudomonadota; class Betaproteobacteria; order Burkholderiales; family Oxalobacteraceae; genus Massilia; species Massilia sp. GER05. The sequence goes on from NZ_CP178858.1 coordinate 6,252,460, forward strand.
GTGCGGCGCCCATCATCCGCCCGAGGGCAAGGCAATGCTCGAGGCGGTCACGCGCCGCAACATCGAGAACTCGCTGGACGAGATCATCGCCGGCAGCGCCTTCCTGCGCGAGCGCATCGCGCGCGGCGAGATGGGACTCGTGGGCGCGTACCACGACATCGCCACGCGCACCGTGCACTTCGGGGAACTGGTCACGCCGGACGACGGCCGGAACGACCTGGCCGCCTGATGGCTGGTAACGCCGACATATCGCAAATATCACGCGTGGGCACGCCGTGCCCACACCCTACGCGGCTTCGGCCCCCGTCTCCGCATTCGCGCCCAGCGCCAGCATGCACCCGACCTTGTCCACCAGCGCGTTCATGGCAAAAGGCTTGGTCAGGATCTCCATCTGCGCGGGCAGCTTCTCGTTCTTCATGACCGTGCTTTCCGCATAGCCCGTCACCATCAGCACGGGCAGCTGCGGCCATTGCACGCGCACGTGGTCGGCCAGCTGGCGGCCGTTCATGCCGTTGGGCAGGCCGACGTCCGTGACGAGCATGTCCGGCCGCGTGTCCTTCAACAGGCGCAGGGCCTGCGGCGCATCGCAGGCGACGAGCACCGTGTAGCCCTGCAATTCGAGCACCTCGGCCATCACGGCGCGGATGTCCGCCTCGTCGTCGACGACCATCACGACACCCTTGCGCGTGCCCGCTTCCAGCGGCGGTTCGACGTCCGGGCCCGCGGCCGGCTGCGTCTCCACGAGGTGGCGCGGCAGCAGCAGGCGCACTTCGGTCCCCTGTCCCGGCCGCGATTCGATGCGCACGTTGCCGCCCGACTGGTGCGCGAAGCCGTACACCATCGACAGGCCCAGGCCGGTCCCCTGCCCCATCGGCTTCGTCGTGAAGAACGGGTCGAACGCGCGCGCGACGACGTCGGGCGCCATGCCGGCGCCGTTGTCGCGCACGCTCACCTGCACATATTCTCCGGCCCGCAGGTCGCCGTGGCGGCGCGCCTGGGCGGCGGTCAGCGTGACGTTCTCCGTCTCGATGACGAGCAGGCCGCCTTCCGGCATCGCGTCGCGCGCATTGTTCGCGAGGTTCAACAGCGCGCTTTCCAGCTGGTTCGGGTCGCACAGGGTGGTCCACAGCGCGGCCGCGAGACGCGTGCGCACGGCGATCGACGGGCCGGCCGCGCGCTCGATCAGGTCCGTCATCGACATCACGAGCGCGTTGACGCTGGTCGGCTTCGGATCGAGGGCCTGGCGGCGCGAGAACGCGAGCAGGCGGTGCGTCAGGGCGGCCGCGCGCTGGGTCACGCCGAGGGCCGCGTCGATGCGCGTCAGCAGGTCGCCGCTCTGGCCCATGCGCAGGCGCAGCTTCATCAGTTCCAGGTGGCCCGTGACGCCCGCCAGCATGTTGTTGAAATCGTGCGCGAGGCCACCCGTGAGCTGGCCCACGGCTTCCATCTTCTGCGACTGGCGCAGCGCTTCCTCGGCCTGCCGCAGCGCGTCGGCCTGGTGTTTTTCCGCCGTGATGTCGCGCGCGACGCCGTACAGCAGCTCGCCTTCCGGGGAGATCGTCCACGACACCCAGCGGTACGAACCGTCCTTGTGCAGCACGCGCGTCTCGTAGCCGACGAGCGGCGTGCCCTCGGCCAGGATCTGCATTTTCCGCAGCACGTCCTCGCGGTCGTCCGGGTACACCATGTCCATGAACGGGCGCGTGGTCGCTTCCTCGGCACTCCAGCCGAAGCACGCGGTGAACGCGGGGTTCACGGTCAGGAAGCGCCCCGTCGCCAGCGACGCCGCGGCCATCACGTCGGGCGAGATGCGCCACAGGCGTTCGCGGTCGCTCGCGTGCGACGCCACCTGGTGCGTCAGCGCCCCGTTCAGGCGGCGCAGGGACTCCAGCGCGCGCATCTTGTCCGTCGTCTCGACGGCCGTGCACAGGATGCCGCCGACGGTGCCGTCGTCGTCGCGCACGGGGCTGTACGAAAACGTGAACCAGGCCTGTTCCGGATAGCCGTGGCGCGCCATCGGCACGGGCATGTCTTCGTGGTGGCAGGCTTCGCCCGCATAGGCTTTCGTCGCGATCGGCCCGATGGTGTCCCACACGTCCGGCCAGACCGTGCGCAACGGCCGGCCCAGCGCGGCCTTGTCGCCGAGCAACGGCATGCAGGCGTCGTTGGGAAAGCTGATCAGGTCGGCGCCCCAGCACAGCAAGGTGGGGAACCGGGAATTCAGCGCCAGGCTCAGTGCCGTGCGCAGTGCGGCGGGCCAGTCCTCGACGGGGCCGAGGGGCGTGATGTGCCAGTCATGGGCGGCGATACGCGCGGCCATCTGGCCGCCGCCGGTAAGGAAGGTCAGGCTGGGGGAAACCGTGGTCTTCATAGTCCTCGCTCATGCAATCCCTGGTCAAAGCTCCGTCCCAGCAGTCTGCGCTGCCGTGAAAGGGTACCTCGCAAACCGTCACGAGCGGCCGCAGATTTGGCCGAGACGCGCAGCTGTACGAGAGTACAGCGAGCATCGCAGGCCTCGGCGTCCCCGCCGAAGCTGCAACGCGCAGCAGGTTTGCGACGTGCCCGAAAAAGTCGACTATTTTAATGACAAGCTCATGACGGACGGCGCGCGCTTGGCGCGGTCCGTACGGGGCAAAAAAGACGCCCGACAAGTTGCCGTTCGGCCTGGGAGGTGCTGCATGCCGGCCACGGCAAAGGATCAGTATGCCGGATTCCGCTGCCGTGTGGAGGGGTGATTTACAACATTTTCGACAACAATTTTTCGCGTTTTCCAGCAGGAATTTAACGTTGCGGACAGGCGCGCAACCTTACATCGCCAGGTGCCGGGTGGCGTCGGTCTGGCGCAGCACGGCGCGGTGTGCGGCTTCCAGTTCGCGCGCCAGGGCGGCGCCGTCGGGGGCGGAGCGCAAGGCGTCGAAGCCGTTCGCGGCACCGTACAGGCCCAGCGTGCGGCACCCTTCGCACAGGCGCGCGAGGTGGGCGCGGGCGGCGTCGAACTGGCTCGTGGCCAGCAGCGCGGCCAGGTCGGTGCCCGCGCTGACGAGCTGGCGCTGCAGGCCGCCGAGATACAGCAGCAGGCGCGTGGCGTCGATGCCGAGGCGGCGCAGGGTGGCGTCGGGCTGCTCGTCCGGCGCACGCATCAGGGGTTGCAGGTGGTGCGCGACGCGCGCGGCGTCGAACGGCTTGACGATGTAACCGGCGGCGCCCAGCGACAGCGCCTGCTCCATCGTCGCGCCGTCGGCCGCGGCCGAGACGAGGACGAACGGCAGGCCGGCGAAACGGGCGTCCGCTTTCACGCGCGCCAGCAATTCCATGCCGGACAGGCGCGGCATGCGCAGGTCGCAGAACAGCAGCGCGGGGTTCGCGCCGGCATCCAGCTGCGCCCAGGCGTCTGCGCCATCCTCCGCTTCCAACACGTCGAACACGCCGCTCGCGGTGCTGTCGATCATGTGCATCAGCATCATGCGCGACACCACGTCATCGTCGACTATCAAAACCTTCATCCCTGCCCCATTGTGTCGCAATTGTTAAATGGCAATTATACAGCGGTGAGACGCGCGCACGATTCAGGCAGTCGCCGCCTCGAAGCGGGCCAGCAGGTCCCACAGGCGCGGCAGGCCGGCGCGCACGGCGTCGAGCTGGCCCGCGTCCGCCAGGGCCTCGAGTTCGGCGCACAGCGCGCGCAGCCCATCCTCGCCCAGGTAGCCGGCGCTGCCCTTCATGCCGTGCAGGACGCGTCCGGCCGTGTCGCGGTCGCCCGTCGCCAACGCCTTGTCCAGTTCGATGCGGCGGCGCGGCAGGTCGGCCAGGAAGGCGCCGCGCAGGCGGTCCTTCAGGTCGCTCGCGCGCAGGATCGGCGGCGGCGGCGTGGCGGGAGCAACGGCGTCGCCCGGCACGTCGAACATCGCGTCCAGCTCGGCCGTCGACGGCGCGCGCGCGGCCGGCTCCGGCATCGGTGCGAGTTCGATGCCGCGCTGCAGCTGGCGCTCGATGGCGCGCGTGAGGTGGTAGTGCAGCTGCGAGTCGTCGATGGGCTTGGTGATGAAGGCATCCATGCCGCAGGCCAGGTAGCGCGTCCGGTCTTCCTCGCTGACGTTGGCGGTGAGCGCGACGATCATCAGGTGCTGGTCCAGCACGGGCGCTTCCAGCGGACCGCCGGCGCGGATCAGGCGCGTGGCCGAGGCGCCGTCCATCTCGGGCATGCGGCCGTCCATCAGGATCAGGTCGTAGCGCGTGCGCGCGCAGGCCGCCACGGCCAGCACGCCGTTCTCGACGACGTCGACCTGGTGGCCCAGTTCCTCCAGCATCATGCGCACGATGATCTGGTTGGTCGGATAGTCTTCCGCGCACAGCACGCGCAGGCGGTGCGTGTGCGGCGCGCGCGGCTGGTCGACGACGGAGTGCGGCTGCACGCCGTCCGCCAGCGGCAGCACGAAGCTGAACGTGGAGCCCACGCCGGGCGTGCTGGCGACGCCGATCGTGCCGCCCATCAGTTCGACGAGCTGGCGGCAGATCGCCAGGCCCAGGCCAGTGCCGCCGTAGCGGCGCGTCGTCGTCGCGTCGGCCTGCTCGAATTTCTGGAACAGGCGCGGCAAGGCGTCCGGCGCGATGCCGATGCCCGTGTCTTCGACCGAAAAGCGGATCATGTTGCGGCCCGCGCGGTCGTGCTGGTCTTCCGGACGGCGCTCGACGCGCACGGTGATGGAACCGCTCTCGGTGAACTTGAAGGCGTTGCCGACGAGGTTCACGAGGATCTGGCGCAGCCGGGTCGGGTCGCCCACGACGAAGCGCGGCAGGTCCGGATCGAGGCGCACGGCGAAGCCCACGCTGTGCGCGCCGGCCTGCTCCTCGAACAGCGTGCCGACATGCGAAATCGATTCGTCGAGCGCGAAGTCGATGTTCTCGATGGTCAGCTTGCCCGCCTCGATCTTGGAAAAGTCGAGCAGGTCGTTGATGATCGCCAGCAGCGACTGGGCATTCGCCTGGCCGCGCAGGATCTGCTCGCGCGTGCAGTCGCGCAGCGCCGTGTCGCGCAGCGCGAAGCCCAGCATGCCGATCACGCCGGCCAGCGGCGTGCGCATCTCGTGGCTCATGTTGGCGAGGAATTCGGACTTCTGGCGCGTCGCGTCTTCCGCGCGCTGCTTGGCCTGGTACAGCCGTTCCTCGTTTTCCTGCAGCGCGCCGTTGGCGAGCGCCAGCTCGTTCGTGCGGCGCCGCACCTGCCGTTCCTGCTCGCGCAGTTCCTCGGTCTGGCGTTCCAGCAGGCGGTTCTGCTGCTCGATGCGTTCCGTGCGCGCGCTGACCTGCTGTTCCAGCATGGCCTTCTGGCGGCGCAGGACGTCCACGCGGATCCGGTAGGCGCCGTAGCCGCAGCCGATCACCACCAGCGCGCACAGGGTGCGGAACCACCATGTCTTCCAGTACGGCGGCAGCACGGTCACTTCCAGCGTGGCGGCGGCATCGCTCCACACGCCGTCCTTGTTCGCCGCGCGCACCTGGAACGTGTAGCTGCCCGGATCGAGGTTCGTGTAGGTGGCGAAGCGCTTGCTGGCGTCGACGCCGATCCAGTCCTGGTCGAAGCCGACGAGGCGGTAGGCGAAGCGGTTGCGGCCCGGCGCGGCGAAGTGCAGCGCCGAGAACTCCAGCGAGAACACGGAATCCTGCGGCGTGAGCGTGATGCCGGACAGCCGTTCGATGGGCCCCGGCAGCATGCCCGGCCGGACGTCCTGCCACGGCTGGCCGAAGATCTGCAGGCCCGTGATGACGGCGCGCGGCGCGATCAGGTTGTCGTGCAGCGCGCGCGGATTGAATGCGGTGATGCCGTTGTTGCCACCGAAGTAGAGCGTGCCGTCGGCCACGCGCAGCGCGGAGGCGTCGAAGTACGCCCCTTCGATCGTGCCGTCGGTCGCGTTGTAATTGCGCCAGGCGCCGCTGGTCGGGTCGAGCCGGTGCAGGCCGCTCGAGCTGGAGACCCAAATGAAGCCGTCGAGGTCTTCCTGCATCGCGGCCACGACGTCGTCCGCCATGCCGTCGCGCACCGTGTAGCGCTGGAAGCGCGGCGTGCCGTCGCTGCCGATCACCATGCGGTTCAGGCCCACGGCCGTGCCGACCCACAGGTCGCCGCGCCGGTCTTCCAGCAGGTAATGCACCTCGTCGTGCGACAGGCTCGTGGGATCGTCGGGATCGTGGCGGAAGTGGCGGAACTTGCCGGTGGCGCGGTCGAGCAGGTCCAGGCCGTCGAACGTGCCGACCCAGAACCGGCCGTGGCGGTCTTCCAGCATCGGCCGCACGATGTTGTCGGCCAGGCTCGCGGCCGCGGTCGGATCGTGCTGGTACGTCGTCTGCTTGCCGTCCGGGTCGATGCGGTGCAGGCCGCCGCGGGTCGCGGCCCACAAGGTGCCGTCGCGCGTGACGTGCACGTTGCGCACGTAGTTGGCGTCGACGTCGTCGGTGGACAGCGGACGCCGCGTGATGCGCCCGGTCTTCGGATCGAAGTGCGCGAGGCCGTTGCGCGTGCCGAGCCACACGGTGCCGTCGCGGCCGCGCGCCACCGACGTCGCCATCGCGTCGCCCGTCAGCCCTGCTTCGACGGGCGCGAGGCGCCATGCCTGGTCCGCGCCGGTCGCCGGATCGAACAGGTGCAGGCCGCCGTTCGTGGCGAGCCACAGCTTCCCGCCGCCGTCGCCGGCGATGCCGCGCACCTTGTTGTCTTCCAGCGCGAGCGGCGTGTCGTCGCCGCGCACGATGCGCGCGAAGCCGCCGCTGCCCATGTCCGCGCGCGACACGCCGCCGTACCACGTGCCGACCCAGAATGTGCCCACGCGGTCGCCGTACAGCGCCGTGACCTGGTTGTCGCCGAGGCTGTAGCTGTCGGTGATGCGGTGCGGATGGCGCTCGAAGCGGCCCAGCGCGGGCAGCCAGCGGTACAGGCCGCGGTCGTGCGAGCCGACCCAGACCTGGCGCTCGGCGTCCTCGTACAACACGCTGATCTCGCCGGGCGGCATGCCGTCGTCAAGCCCGAACGTGCGCACGTCGCCCTTCGGCCCGAGCGACAGGCGTTCCAGGCCGCCCATGCTGCCGACCCACAGGCCCTGGCCCGCGTCGACCATCAGCGTCTGCACGAAGTCGTACTTGCCGCCGCGCGGCGACGGGTGGTGGCGGAAGTGCATCCGCTCCGGGTCGAGGCTGTCGAGGCCCGCCGCGGTGCCGATCCACAGGCGGCCGTCGCGCCCGCGCGCGAGGGCCGTCAGCTTGTCGGACGCGAGGCTGTCCGGCACGCCCGGCACGTGGTGCCACGTGTCGAAGCGGCCGGTCGGGATGTCGAAGTGCTGCAGGCCGTCGGCCGTCGCGAGCCACAGGCCTTCCTTGCCGTCGTCGAGGATGGCGCGGATGTGGCGGTTGCCGTTGCCCCGCTTGGCCGGTTCGTCGGGCACGAAATGGCTGAACGTGCCGGTCTTCGGTTCGTAGCGATCGAGCCCGCCGTCCGTGCCGATCCACAGCCGGCCCTTGCGGTCGGCGTACAGCACGCGCACCCAGTTGTTGGCGAGCGTCTTCGGATCGCCGACGACGTTGCGGAAATTCGTGAAGCGGTAGCCGTCGTAGCGCGACAGGCCGGACTGGGTGCCGAACCACATGAAGCCGTCCGGGTCCTGGACGATGGACAGCACGGATTCCTGCGCGAGGCCGTCGTCCACCGACAGGTGCTCGAAGCGCAGGGTCGGGGTCGGCGCCGCATGGGCGACAACGGCCCACAACAGCGCGAGGACCAGGAACAGGCATCGTTTCATGCTTCGAAAAACTCCAGTACGTCGCGGCGCCGGGCATAGGTGTCGCGCTGGCCCAGCGCCATCAGTTCGCGCGTATAGCCGCCTTCGAACAGCAAATAGGACGCCAGCGAGGCGCCGCGCGCCTCGATCGCCCCGATCCCGCCCAGCAGCGTGCGCACGGGCCCCGGCAGGTTGACCGCGTGGCGGGCCGCGATGTCGTCCAGGCGTTCCGACGGCACGATCGCGAGCAGGTCGATGCGGCGCAGCGGCGTCTTCGCCAGCGCCTCCTCCGGCAGCATGGACAGCGTCTCGTTGACGCGCTGCAGGCGCTCGATATCCATCGCGAGGCCGTCCAGGAAGATCGACGACAGCGCGTGGCCGGCGATCTGCGCCAGGCTCGGATAGCGCACGTGCGCCGGCAGGTGGTTCACGGTCTCGTTCATGCGCCCCGCCCCCACGACGAGCACGCGGCGCGCGCCCAGGTGGATCGCGGGCGCGATCGGCGCCAGCTGGCGCATCGAACCGTCGCCGCAGTATTCCAGATGGCCGTCGAAATACAACGGCACGGCCGGGAAGATGAACGGCAAGGCGCTCGACGCGAGCAGGTGTTCGACGCCGATCTGTCCCTGCAGGGCGAGGCGCTGGTGCCGCTTCCACGGTGCGATCTCGCGTTCGCTCTGGTAGAACGTGACGTGCTGGCCGCCGCTGTACGACGACGCGGTGACCGCGAAGGCGTCCAGGCAGCCGCTGGCCAGCGCCGCGTCCAGGCGCGGCAGGTCGAGCATGCGGTGCAGCAGGCCCACGAGCGGCGTGTTGTCGAGCAGCGACGTCGGCGGCGCGGCGTGCCACTGGCGCAGCATCCAGCCGAACGACAGCAGCGACAGCCAGCGCGCGCCGGAGCGCAGCACGCCCAGCGAATCGGCGCGGTAGACCTGCGTGACATCGATGCCCTCCCACACGTCCGCCAACTGGTCGACGGCGTCGCCGAAGTCGTCGGCGCGGCAGGCCAGGCCGGCCGCGTTGAGCGCGCCGGCGGACGTGCCGCAGATGATCGCAAACGGATTGCGCGCAGCGGGCCACCCCGCCTCCCCCAGGATGCGGGAGATCGCCTGCAGGACCCCCGCCTGGTAGGCCGCACGCGCGCCGCCACCGCTGAGGATCAAACCCGTTTTACATTCAATATCCACAGAGCAAGATTAGCAAACTCTGCTTAACTTGCGTTGAATAAATAGCACTTCGACAAACACTTCGTTGTTTTGCGGCCTCGACAAACAATCAAAACGTTCCACAACCTGCTAGCGCTCGCTGCTGGCGCTCGCGTGGGCACGGGGTGCCCACCCTACGGCAACGCAATCATCGTAGTTCGCGTGGACACGGGTGCCCACCCCACGGCAAACGCAATCATCGTAGTTCGCGTGGACCCGGGTACCCGCCCCACGGCAAACGCAATCATCGTAGTTCGCGTGGACACGGGTGCCCACCCCACGGCAAACGCAATCATCGTAGTTCGCGTGGACCCGGGTACCCGCCCCACGGCAAACGCAATCATCGTAGTTCGCGTGGACACGGGTGCCCACCCCACGGCAAACGCAATCATCGTAGTTCGCGCGGACACGGGTGCCCACACCCCACGGCAAACGCAACCGTCGTAGGGTGGGCGGCCCCCGCCCACGCGAACGTTCAATCGCCTTTTGCCACACCTTCCCTGCGTGGGTCGGCACCGCCGAACCACAAGGGAACGCCGTGGATCTCCATGCGTGCAATGCCCTGCAGGCCGGACGTCTGCTCGAACACGCGCACGTCATGGCCGCGCGCTTGAAGGGCCTTCACCTCGGACAGCGGGAAGCGCCCGGCCTCCAGCTCGGTCGGGCCGTTGCGGCTGCCGAAGTTCGGCAGCGAGATCGCCTGCTGCATGTCGAGGCCCCAGTCGAGCGTGCCGACGAGGACCTTGGCCACGTAATTGATGATCAGCGGACCGCCCGGCGAACCGACCGCCTCGACGAATCTGCCCGTCTTCTTGTCGAACACGATCGTGGGGCTCATCGCGCTGCGCGGGCGCTTGCCAGGTTCCACGCGGTTGGCGATCGGCCCGTTCGCGTCGCGCGAATCGAACGAGAAATCGGTGAGCTGGTTGTTGAGGATGAAGCCGTCGACCATCTGGCGCGAGCCGAACGCGTCCTCGACGCTCGTCGTCATCGACAGGCCCGCGCCATACGGATCGACGGCGACGATGTGCGACGTCGAATGCGCCTCGATCGAATTGTCCAGGCCCCAGTGCCACGCCGTCTCCACGCCCGGCGGATGGCCGGCTTGCGCCTTGCCCATCGACCGCTGCTTGACGAGGCTCGCGCGCTGCGACAGATAGGCCTTGTCGAGCAGCGCGGGGATGCCGCGGCCCGGCAGCGGGACGAAATCCGTGTCGGCGGCGTAGCGGTCGCGATCCGCATACGCGAGGCGGCCCACTTCCGAGAACACGTGCACGGCGTCCGCGCCCGGGATGCCGTTCGCGGGCGCCAGCGCCTTCATGTCGCGCGTCTCGAACATGCCGAGCATCTGCGCGACGGCGATCCCGCCCGACGACGGCGGCGGCATGCCGCACACCGTGTACGCGCGGTAGTCGTTGCAGACCGGCTCGCGCAGCTTGGGCTGATACGCGGCGATGTCGGCCGCGGTCAGCAGGCCGGGATTAGTCGGGTGGCTCTTGACCTTCGCCTCGATGTCGCGCGCGATACGGCCCGTATAAAACACCTCGGCGCCGCCGGCGGCCAGTTCGCGCAGGGTGCGCGCCAGCTCGGGATTCTTCAGCACGTGGCCGACGGGCCAGGGCTTGCCGTCCGGCGCGTAGAAGTAGGCGCGCGCGGTCGGGTCCTTGCGCAGATAGCGGTCCTCGGCCAGCAGGCTGTTCAGGCGCGGGCTCACCGCGAAGCCTTGCTCGGACAGGCGGATCGCAGGCTGGAACAGCGTCTTCCACGCCAGCTTGCCGTGCTGGCGATGGGCCAGCGCCAGCATGCGCAGCACGCCCGGCGCGCCCGTCGAACGGCCGCCCACGATGCCTTCGGCCCGCGACATCGGCGTGCCGTCCGCATGCTGGAACAGATGCTCGTCCGCCTTCGACGGCGCCGTCTCGCGGCCGTCGAACGCCTGCATCTTCTTGCCGTCGTAATACATCAGGAACGCGCCGCCGCCGATGCCGGACGATTGCGGCTCGACGAGCGTGAGCACCAGCTGCGTCGCGATGGCAGCGTCGATCGCCGTGCCGCCCTGTTTCAGCATCTCGTAGCCCGCTTCGACGGCCAGCGGATTCGCCGCCGCCACCATGTACTTGCGGGCGGTCCAGCCGGCCTTCTCGGTATAGCCGCTGGCGGCCTCGGGGGACCGCTGCAGCGCCGAAGCATCCTGGGCGAATGCAGCGACGGGGTTCAGGGCGGCGCTCAACACACCGCCCAGAAGGAGAGCTATTAACTTCGGGGCGAGCAACTTCTTGGTCATACGATTTCTCCGGGAATACCAGAGGGCATCGTACCCGAAATCGCTCAAGGGCTCACTTCGGCTGCATGCGGATGGCGCCGTCCAGGCGGATCGTCTCGCCGTTCAGCATGACGTTCTCGATGATGGTCTTCGCCAGATGGGCGTACTCGCGCGGCATGCCGAGGCGCGGCGGGAACGGCACCATCTTGCCCAGCGAATCGCGCACTTCCTGCGGCATGCCCATCAGCATCGGCGTCTCGAAGATGCCCGGTGCGATCGTCATCACGCGGATGCCGCTGCGCGACAGGTCGCGCGCCATCGGCAAGGTCATGCCGGCCACACCCGCCTTCGATGCGCCGTATGCCGCCTGGCCGATCTGGCCGTCGAACGCGGCGACGGACGCCGTGTTGACGATCACGCCGCGCTCGCCGTGTTCCAGCCCCTCTTCCTTGCCCATCGCATCGGCCGCCAGGCGGCACATGTTGAAGGTGCCGACGAGGTTGATGTTGATGGCGCGCTGGAACGCGTCCAGCGGATGCGGGCCGTCCTTGCCGACCGTCTTGATGGCCGGTGCGACGCCGGCGCAGTTGACGAGGCCGCGCAGGCTGCCCAGTTCGAGCGCCGCCGCCACGACGGCCTGGCCGTCCGCTTCCGACGTCACGTCGCATGCCACGAAACGTGCAGAACCGGGAAACCGAGCACCGAGCTCGGCGGCCAGCGCCGCGCCGGCTTCCTGTTGCACGTCGGCCAGCACGACCTTGCCGCCCGCCTCGACGATGGTGCGCGCGGTGGCCGCGCCCAGGCCCGAGGCGCCGCCCGTCACGATGAACACGTTATTCTGGATTTGCATCTGTCTCCCTTTCGATATGTTCCGCGTTAATTTCCGCTTATTTTTCGCTTATTTCCGTTTACGTAAACGTCAACCAGCGGATTCTAGCGGGGTTGGGCAAACACGTCAAAAACATGTGACGGTGGTCCCGTTCCGCGCACAAGCGCGGCCCGTGCTGCTGACGCCGGCATTGCCGCCCGCGTTGAAGGTATTGCCGGCCCCATCCGTGCAAACGATGCCTTGGCAGCCGCGGATGACGCTGGTGCTGGGCACGGTGGGCTGCGGCGCCGTCGCGGGAGGAGGAATCGGTACGGCGGCCGTCGCGGGCGGTGTCGCGCCGGACCGCAGCGGCCGCGGCGCCATCGCGCCTTCTCCCTGCCAGGCCGGATGGCGGCGCGCGGCGCGGCGGCGCAATTCCTCGATCTGCTTGTCGGTGAGTTGCTTGTCTTGCGGCTGGGCCTGGCGGGCCAGCGTATCCGCTTCGTCGTGCACCTCGGCCGGGTCCTTGCGGACGGCGTCGGCGCCCTGCTGCGCGCGCGGATTCAGCACGGGGCCATAGCTCAGCGGCGCCGGCGGCGGCGTGCGCGCCGGCCTGGCCGTGCTCGCTTCATCGGCCACGGCGGCGTCGCGGTTGGCCTGCTCCGTACGCTGGACCTGGTTCTGCGCGTGCGCCATGCACGACCACGCCAGCAGCATGCATGCAGTCAGTACATATCGTTTCGGTTCCATGATGGGTCGCTCCTCGCGTTCCATTATCGGCCGCACGGCGCCTTGCCGGCGCGCTGCTGTGCGTCGGATGGGTGTCAGGTGAGCGTCAGTTTCCTGCGCCACGCTGTCAAGCTGCCACGATGCATGTTTTTCAAACAAAAACGACACAGGAGACGACCATGCAGACCCTGCAGGAGATGTATCGCGCCAAACGCGGCAGCGCCTTCGATGCCCTCAACCACGTCCGTGACGGCGACATGATCGTCGTCCCGACCGGTGTCGGCGAACCGCCCACCCTGCTGCACGCGCTGTCGCAGGAATGCAGGGGCTTCCACGACGTCCAGGTGGCGCAGATCCTCGCGATGCGCAAATACGGCTACTTCGCGCCCGAATGCCGGCCGCACGTGCGCCACGCCGCGCTGTTCTTCGGCGGCGCGTCGCGCGCGGGCGGCCAGGGCGGCTGGTGCGACTTCATCCCGAATTATTTTTCCGAGATCCCGATGCTGATCGAACGGGGCCTGATGCCGTCCGACGTCGTGTTCGCGATGGCATCGCCGATGAGCGCCTCCGGCCACTTCGCCCTTAGTCTCGGCACGGATTACACGATAGCGGCCGTCGCCAAGGCGCGCGCCGTCGTGCTGGAAGTGAATCCGCACGTCCCGTTCACGCACGGCCAGTGCCACGTGCACATCTCGCAGGTGACGGCGCTGGTCGAAAGCGAAGACCCGATCATGGAAGTGGGCCTGCCCCACATCGGTCCCGTGCAGGAAGCGATCGGCCGTCTCGTGGCCGAGCACATCGAAGACGGTTCCACCCTGCAGATCGGCTACGGCGGCATTCCGGACGCCGTCGTCATGCAGTTGACGGACAAGCGCGACCTCGGCATCCACACGGAGATGATCGGCGACGGCATTTTACGGCTCGTGGAAGCGGGCGCGGTCAACAACCGCCGCAAGACCCTGTTGCCGGGCAAGATGGTAGCGACGTTCGCGCTCGGCTCGCGCCGCCTGTACGAATTCATGCACCACAATCCGATGCTGGAGATGCATCCGTCGAACTTCACGAACGATCCGTATGTCGCGGGGCAGAACGACAAGCTCGTGTCGATCAACGCCAGCCTGCAGGTCGACCTGCTCGGCCAGTGCGGCAGCGAAAGCATCGGGCACCTGCCCTATTCCGGCACGGGCGGCCAGGTCGATTTCGTGCGCGCCGCGAACCGTTCGCGCGGCGGCAAGTCGTTCATCGTGCTGCCGTCCACGGCGAAGGACGGCACGGTCTCGCGCATCGTGCCGACCCTGTCGCCCGGCACGCACGCCACCACCAGCAAGAACGACGTCAACTATGTCGTCACGGAATGGGGCGTGGCGCAATTGCGCGGCAAGTCGGCGAAGCAGCGCGCGCAGGCGCTGATCGGGATCGCCCATCCGGACTTCCGGCCGTGGCTGCGCGAGGAAGCGGACCGCATGTGCGTGTTCTGAAATGAAAAACGGGACCGCGCGGGTCCCGTTCGTGTGACCGGCGTTACCGGTCAGTTGGGCAGTTCGCCGATGGCGCCGCGGGCCTGCCCGGCGCCGAGCGCGCCGGCCATGCCGTAGACCAGCAGCGCGCGCTGCAGTTCGGCGCGTTCGGCAACGTCGGCCTGCTGCATGCTGTCCTGGCGCGGTGCGTCGGTGGGTTCAAGGCCGAGGGCGTCGGTTACGCCCTTTCCTCGCAGATTGGTCGTCATGGTTTTCTCCATTTGGTTAGTAAGCTGGCGCGGCTTGTTCAATAAACAAAACCGCTGATGACGCTACTGTACCGCAACGGAGGCTAACTCGTCGCCATCTGTTTTGTTTTTACACCTATCTTCTTGCCGGGTGAAAATTTACTACACAATCCCCCATGCCGTGGCATCATGTCGCCTCGACGCGACCAGGAGACATGTATGAAACGAGTTGACGAGATCGGCAACGACGAACACGTGCGCGGCCCGGCGGATGCGGCGCTGACGGTGATCGAATACGCGGACTTCCAGTGCCCGTACAGCGCGCGCGCCCACGTCGCGCTGCGCGAGCTGGACGAGCGGTTCGGCGGCATCCGCCTGGTCTACCGCCACCTGCCGCTGGCGCACCTGCACCCGCTCGCCGAACTGGCGGCGGAAGCGGCCGAGGCCGCCAGCAGCCAGGACCGGTTCTGGGACATGCACGACGCGCTGTACGAACAGCAGCGCCAAGTGTTCGACAAGCAGGATCTCGCCGTGCTGGCGGAAAGCCTCGATCTCGACATCGAGCGCTTCCGCACCGAGGTCCTGGAGCGCCGCCACCGCGCACGCGTGCAAGCGGATGCCGAACGCGCCCACCACGACGGCGCGACCGGCACCCCGACCTTGTTCATCAACGGCGTACGCTACCGCGGCGATTCGGACCGCGCATCGCTGGAAAGTGCGCTCAGCGAAGCACTCGGGCGCTGAACCGCTGCTTTCGAGGCTGCCCCTGCGGGTGCCTGCACGGTCGCGGCGGGTTTGCCGTACAGCGCCTGCGGTTCCGACACGGCCAGCCAGCCGCCGGCCGGCAACAGCGGCACGAGCAGCAGTGCCACGATGTTGATGATCTTGATGAGCGGATTCACGGCCGGCCCGGCCGTGTCCTTATACGGATCGCCCACCGTGTCGCCCGTGACGGCCGCCTTGTGCGCATCGGAGCCCTTGCCGCCGTAGTGGTTGTCCTCGATATATTTCTTGGCGTTGTCCCAGGCACCGCCGCCCGTCGTCATCGAGATCGCGACAAAGAGTCCGGTCACGATCGTCCCCATCAGCATGCCGCCCAGCGCCGTGGGCCCCAGCAGCATGCCGACGAGGATCGGCACGATCACGGGCAGCAGGGACGGCAGCACCATTTCGCGGATCGCGGACGCCGTCAGCATGTCGACGGCCTTGTCGTATTCCGGCTTGCCTGCGCCCGTCATGATGCCGACGATGTCGCGGAACTGGCGCCGCACCTCGATCACGACGGCACCCGCCGCCCGCCCCACCGCTTCCATCGCCAGCGCGCCGAACAGATAGGGCACGAGGCCGCCGATGAACAGGCCCACGATCACCATCGGATTCGACAGCTCGAACGCGATATGTGTGCCGTGCGCCTCCAGCGCATGCGTGTAGTCGGCGAACAGCACGAGGGCCGCCAGCCCCGCGGAGCCGATGGCGTACCCCTTGGTGACGGCCTTCGTCGTGTTGCCCACGGCGTCCAGCGGGTCGGTCACGGCGCGCACCTGGTCCGGCATGCCGCTCATCTCGGCGATGCCGCCGGCGTTGTCGGTGATCGGGCCGTAGGCATCCAGCGCGACGATGATGCCGGCCATCGACAGCATGGCGGTGGCCGCGATCGCGATGCCGTACAGGCCGCCCAGCTGGAACGCGACGAGGATGGCGATGCACACGACCAGCACGGGATACGCGGTGGACTTCATCGACACGCCCAGCCCCGCGATGATGTTGGTGCCGTGGCCCGTCGTCGACGCTTCCGCGATGTGCCGCACGGGGGCGAACTCCGTGGCCGTGTAGTACTCGGTGATGTAGACCATCAGGCCCGTGAGCGCGATGCCGACCGTGGCGCAGCCCAGCATGCGCCAGCGCATCGCATCGTCCGGCCACACGAGCCACGTGACGGCGGCGAACCCGATCAGCGACAGCGCGGCCGACCACCACAGCCCCGTGTACAGCGCGTACATGATCTTGTGGCCCGGATGGTTCTTCACGAGCGAGCAGCCGACGATGGACGCGAGGATGGAGATCCCGCCCAGCAGCAGCGGATACACGGTGCCGGTGCCGCCCATCCCGGGGATCACCAGCGCACCGAGCAGCATCGTGGCGACCAGCGTGACGACGTACGTTTCGAACAGGTCGGCCGCCATGCCGGCGCAATCGCCGACGTTGTCGCCCACGTTGTCGGCGATGACGGCGGGATTGCGCGGATCGTCCTCGGGAATGCCGGCCTCGACCTTGCCGACGAGGTCGGCGCCGACGTCCGCGCCCTTCGTGAAAATGCCGCCGCCCAGGCGTGCGAAAATCGAAATGAGCGACGCGCCGAATGCGAGGCCCACGAGCGGCTGGATGACCTCATGCTGCGTGAGGGCAGCGTCGGCGCGCAGCATCAGGATCCAATAGAACAGCGCCACACCCAGCAGGCCCAGCCCGACCACGAGCATGCCCGTGATCGCACCGCCGCGGAAGGCGACGTTCAGCGCCTGGTCGAGCCCGGTCGCCGCCGCCTGCGCCGTGCGCACGTTGGCGCGGACGGACACGTTCATGCCAATGAAGCCGCAGGCCCCGGACAGCACCGCGCCGGCCAGGAAGCCGCCCGCGGTGGCCGCGCCGAGCAGGAAGTAGATGGCGATCAGCAGGACGACGCCCACGATGCCGATGGTGCGGTACTGGCGCGCCAGGTAGGCCGACGCCCCCTGCTGGATGGCCAGCGAGATTTCCTGCATGCGGCCGTTGCCGGGATCCTGGTGCAGGACCCAACTGCGCGACCACAAGCCGTAGAATACCGCGATGACGCCGCACGCGACGGCGAAGATGAGCTGCGCGGATGCCATGTCGTCCCCCTCGTTCTTCGATCAAACCACCACAGAGTCGAAAGGCCGCGTGCGCTTAGTTGAGCTACGTTGAGCTACGTTGAGCTTCGCGAGCTGATCTGCGGTACGGCCAACCTTGCTGCATTCGCCGCACAAGCGTGCGACAAAACTTTGATCTAAAAACCTGGACGGATGGCATTAGTCATCCGGAGCCAAAAAGAGCGGCTTGCGCCGCCCTGGCGCTCAGCCTGCGAGTGCCGCGAATGCGGCGTCGCGCACCTGTTCGACCGGGCCGACGCCCGAGATCTTGCGGTACTTCGGCGCGCCCGGCAGGCCCGATTCGGCCCACTTGTTGTAATAGCCGAGCAGGACTTCGGTCTGGTTGTGGTACACGGCCAGGCGTTTCTTGACCGTTTCTTCCGTGTCGTCGTCGCGCTGGACCAGCGGTTCGCCCGTCACGTCGTCCTTGCCTTCGACCTTCGGCGGGTTGAACTTCACGTGGTAGACGCGGCCCGATGCCGGGTGGCTGCGGCGACCGCTCATGCGTTCGACGATCAGTTCGTCGGGCACGTCGATTTCCAGCACGTAGTCGATCTTCACACCGCTGTCCTTCATGGCGTCGGCCTGCGCGATCGTGCGCGGGAAGCCGTCGAACAGGTAGCCGTTGGCGCAGTCGGATTCCTTCAGGCGCTCCTTCACCAGGCCGATGATGATGTCGTCCGACACCAGCTGGCCCGCATCCATCACTTTTTTCGCAGCCAGACCCAACTCGGTGCCGGCCTTGATGGCCGCACGCAGCATGTCGCCGGTAGAGATTTGGGGGATGTTGTATTTTTCTTTGATGAAGTTCGCCTGGGTGCCTTTACCGGCGCCGGGGGCTCCTAACAAAATGAGACGCATGAAGGGATTCCTAAAGGTATTTAATAATTCTTGTAGATGCGGTTAGTTTGGGAACAGATAACCGCATTGATGCATGTCTGACTAGCTGATACGAAACTTACCACAAAAGCAGCATCAAACGCCACTGACGGCGGCCGATCTCTCAGCCGTTTGACCTGGCGCAAGCAGCCTGAAGAGTAGTTTCTACGCGGATCAAGACGTGTAGAAAAGTCGCACGCGCTCCAGGTCGGCCGGCGTGTCGACGCCCGCATGGGGCGCCTCGGCCGTCACGTGCACGGCGATCGGCACGCCGTGCCACAGCACGCGCAATTGTTCCAGGGCTTCGATGGATTCGAGCGGCGACGGTTCCAGCTGTGGGTAGCGTTGCAGGAACGCATTGCTGTACGCATACAGGCCGATGTGGCGCAGGGGTACGTAGCCAGCAGGCAGTTGCTCGCGGGTGGCGGCAAAGCCGTCGCGATGCCAGGGGATCGTGGCGCGCGAGAAGTACAGCGCGCGCCCGAGCTTGTCCAGCACGACCTTCACCACGTTCGGGTTGAAGGCGTCGGCGATGTCGGAGAGCGGATGGGCGCAGGTGGCCATCGGCACGCTTGCTTCGATGCGCGCGGCGCAGGCGGCCAGCAGCGCGGGGTCGATCAGCGGTTCGTCGCCCTGCAGGTTGACGACGACGGCATCCGGCGCGAGGCCGAGCAGGTGCGCCACTTCCGCGATGCGGTCCGTGCCGGACGGGTGATCCGAACGCGTCATGCAGGCTTCCACGCCATGCGCGGCGCAGGCGGCGGCGATGTCGGCGTGGTCGGTGGCGACGATGATGCGGGACGCGCCCGACTGCTGTGCGCGTTCGGCCACGCGCACGACCATCGGCTTGCCGCCCAGGTCCGCGAGCGGCTTGTTCGGCAGCCGCGTCGACGCCAGGCGTGCCGGGATGATGACAACGAAACTCACGGGAATAGCCAATGCGTCAAAGCGCGGGCTCGACCTTGCGCGCCTCTTCGGCCCACATGATCGGAATGCCGTCGCGGATCGGATACGCGAGGCGGTCCGGGCGGCAGATCAGTTCCTGCGCTTTCTTGTCATATTCGAGCGGTCCCTTGCACAGCGGGCAGACCAGGATATCAAGCAGTCGGGCGTCCACGACATTTCTCCACGATTTGGGCAGCCAGCGCGGCATCGATCTGCGCGCCGACCGGCACGACCCACACGCGCGGGTCGTTGTTGATTGTTTCAAGTTGCCGACATTTTACTGCATCCTTCTCCGTCACCAGGATGACGTCGGCGTCGATGGCGCGGAACGGGTCGTCGAGGAAGTCGTGATGGTCGGGCAGCGGCAGCTCGGCGACGTCCAGGCCGGCGGCGCGCAGCAGCGCGAAAAAGCGCCCCGGATTGCCGATGCCGGCCGCCGCCAGCACACGTTTCCCGCGCAGCGCAGCCAGCGGCACGCGCTCACCGGCGTTCATCAGGCGCTCGGCGTGGTCGCCCGCGAGGCGCATCTGCCAGGGATCGCCGCCCACCGCGGCGGCCAGCGCCGGCGTGATCTCAGGCGCGTTGACGACCGTGACATCGCGCCGGCGCGACGGCGGTTCGCGCAGCGGGCCGGCCGGCAGGGTCCAGCCGTTGCCGGTGCCGCGGCCGTCGAACAGGATGATTTCCACGTCGCGCGCGAGCGCATAGTGTTGCAGGCCGTCGTCGGTGATCAGCACGTCCACGTCGGGGTGCAGGTCCAGCAGACGGCGCCCCGCTTCCACGCGCTTGCGGCCGACGACGACCGGGCAGCCGGCACGCGCCGCGATCAGCAGGGGCTCGTCGCCGACATCCTGCGCACGCGACGCCGCCAGCACTTCACGGGGTGCCTCTTCGGCTCCGCCGTGGCCGCGCGAGATCACGCCGGGCCGCATACCGGCCGCGCGCAGTTGCTGCGCCAGCCAGATCGTCAGCGGGGTCTTGCCCGTGCCGCCGATGAAGATATTGCCGACGACGATGACGGGCACGCGCAGGCGTCCGGCCTTCAGCACGCCGATGCGGTACAGGGCGACGCGCAACGCAACCAGCACGCGCAGCAGCAGCGCGAGCGGCAACAGGGCGATGGCGAGCGGCCCGCGCCGGAGCCAGGCGCGGGTGAGTGTCGATTCGAGGGAAGATGCCATATGATGATCCGTCGTCCCCGCGAAGGCGGGGACCCAAGTTCTGCATGCGCTGTCGATACGCCGGCAAAATTAGGCCCGCGCCTGCGCGGGGGCGACGCTGCTTTCTGCTTACTTCTGCCCGCCCGTCTGCGCCGCAAACGTCAGCTTGTCGTACCCCGCCATGCGCGCCGCTTCCAGCACGTTGATGACCATCTGGTGCATCGCGAACTGGTCGGCGTTGACGATGATGACGGGATCCTTCACGGGCGCCGCCAGCGGCTGGCCGTTCGGACCGGTGCTGGCCGCACGTTTCAGGTCGTCGGCGAGGCTCGCCACGCCGTGGAACGCGACCGGCACGTTGTTCACCGTGTAGTTGCCCTTGGCGTCGACCGTGACGTTGATCTCGAACGGCTTCTCGATCGCCTTCTCGGCATCGGCCGTCGGCAGCGTGATCTGCAGTTCGGTGAACTTGCTGTACGTGGTCGTCACCATCAGGAAGATCAGCACGACCAGCAGCACGTCGATGAACGGGATCAGGTTGATTTCCGGATCCTCGCGTTTGCGGCCGCGGCGGAATTCGATCATTTGCGGGCACCGTGGACGACGTCGACGAATTTCACGGCCTGCAGTTCCATGTCGATGATGAAGCTGTCGACCAGCGCGCGGAAGTGGCGGTAGAACACGAGGGCCGGCATCGCGATCGCCAGGCCGAACCCCGTGTTGTACAGCGCCACCGAAATACCGTGCGCCAGCTGGGCGGGATTCGTGCCGCTCGCGTTCTGCGCGCCGAAGATCTCGATCATGCCGACCACGGTGCCGAACAGGCCCATCAGCGGTGCCAGCGACGCGATCGTGCCGAGTGTCGTCAGGAAGCGTTCCAGCACGTGGGCCACGCCCCTGCCCGCTTCCTCGATCGATTCCTTCATCACGTCGCGCGGCGCGTCGACATTGCGCAGCGCGGCGGCCAGCACCGTGCCGAGCGGGGAATTCGTTTGTAGCTTGTCGACGATATCCGGAGTGACCTTGCCGCTGCGATAGACCTGGATGACTTCATCGAGCAGCTGGCGCGGCAGGATCTTTTCGCGGCGCAGGTAGATCAGGCGCTCGATGATCAGGGCCAGGGCAATGATCGAGGCGATCAGCAACAGCCAGATGGGCCAGCCGGCGGCTTGAAGAATGGCGAGCAAGGGAACTCCTGGATAAGTAAAAAACAATGAAACAAGTTAGTTGCGCAATGTAACGTGTTGCCCGGATTGCGGCAAGTAGAGTTCTGCACACTTTCTGTGGATAAAAGTGTGCGCAAGACCGTCCAGTGACGCTAAGTGGCTTGATTCTTAAGGGATATTTTTCCGTGCGTAAAAACTTGGCAGGGTCGGAGCGCGTTTCCCGGAAGGAACTTGGCAGACCTGGGAGGAGTCTGTACGCATGTAGTTGCCCACAATTTCTGTGGATAAATTTGTGAGGAATCAGCTTTCCCAACGGTAAGTATTTGATTTTACTCAGAGAAATTCCCGAGTCCAAAAAATAGGCACGGTTGTGCTTGACTACAGGTCTAGCTCTACCCTGCCGTTCTGCACATTTTTTGTGGACAAAATTGTGCGCAAGCGCACAGACCGAACCTTAAGCCTTTGATTCTTAAACGAAAAGAACTTTCGCCCGCTTTTTAAGCAGGTGCTTGTCCACATGCCACGACCGCCAACCGCAGGATTTTTCACACAAACTGTGGAAAAAGATGTGAGCAAGCGCATCGATCGGTTATTAACTATTTGATTTTTCTCATCATTCTTAGCCAAGCCCAATTTTTAGGCATCTTCGACTTGTGCACAGCAAACCGCTTCGACGGCCGGCTATTCCCTGCGCGCAGCCACCAGGTTATCGTCGCGTCCAGGCGCAACCGGTCTTCTTCACACATTTTGTGGAAAAGATTGTGAGCAAGATCCTTGATCGCAAACAAAGTCCTTGAATTTAAACAGTATTTTTGCCGTGCAGATTTTTTAAGCAGTGGAAAACCGGTCCCGCGACGCGCCGCGAAGGGCGGCTGTTCACATAAACTGTGGAAAACGGTGTGAGCAAGGCCTCGGACAGCGCCCTAAGTGTTTGATTGCTTTGGAAAAATGTATCCAAGCTGAATATTTAAGCACCGCCGACTTGTCCACTTTCACACATAAACTGTGGATAAGATTGTGGCCAAGTATCCCAAGATGCACCCAAGCCATTGATCCGTAAGGTAATTTGGTTGCTGCATCGAAATCAGGCAGCATCGTTTTACTATAAAAATCAGGTGTTTACAAAAACTACCTGTTGTTTTACAGCAGATGTGTCTTACACTTCGCGCAGCCATGTTTTTGTGGACAGTTCAAACGAGCCCAACCCTATGTTCCCCACCGAAGACGCCGATCCCGCCTACGCCGCCCCGCCCGTACTGACCGTCACGGCCCTCAACCAGCAGGTGGCACGCCTGCTGGAGCGCACCTTTCCCCTCGTCTGGATCGGCGGCGAGATCTCGAATTTCACGCGCGCGGCCAGCGGCCACTGGTATTTCACCTTGAAGGACGACGCGGCCCAGGTGCGCGCCGTCATGTTCCGCGGCCGTGCCCAGTACGCGGGCTTCACCCCGCGCGAAGGCGACAAGGTCGAGGTGCGCGCCCTCGTCACGCTGTACGGCGCGCGCGGCGATTACCAGATCAACGTGGAGGCGATCCGCCGCGCGGGCGTGGGCGCGCTGTACGAAGCATTCATGCGTCTGAAGGAAAAGCTGGGGGCCGAGGGCCTGTTCGACGAAGGCCGCAAGCGTCCGCTGCCGCTGTTCGCGCGCACGGTGGGCATCGTCACGAGCCCGCAGGCGGCCGCGCTGCGCGACGTGCTGACGGCCCTCAGGCGGCGCGTGCCGCACGTGCGCATCGTGCTGTATCCGGCGCCCGTGCAGGGCCAGCTGGCGGCGCAGAAGATCGCGGAAGCCATCGCGGTCGCGTCGCACCGGCGCGAAGTGGACGTGCTGATCGTGTGCCGCGGCGGCGGCTCGATCGAAGACCTGTGGAGCTTCAACGAGGAAGCGGTCGCGCGCGCGATCGCGGCGTGCAGCATGCCCGTGATCTCGGGCGTGGGCCACGAGACGGATTTCACCATCGCCGACTTCGCCGCCGACCTGCGCGCCGCCACGCCGACGGCCGCCGCCGAGCTCGCCGCCACCGCGCGCGCGGACTGGGTCGCATCGCTGCAGGCGGACGCGGGCGACCTACGCCGCGCGATGGACCGCGTCCTGTCCGACGCCAGCCAGGGCCTCGACAACCTGTCGCGCCGCCTGTTGAGCCCATCGAGCCAGATCCAGCACCAGCGCCTGAAACTTCTCGGCATGGCCAGCAGTCTCACGCATGCCGTCCGCGCGCCGGTGAACCGTCACGGCGTGCTGCTGGCGCAGCTGCAGCAGCGCTGGGCCCGCCATCGCCCCGACTGGAGCGGCCTGCGCACGCGGCTGGAATCCGACCGGCGCCATCTCGTGGCCAGCGTCGGCAACCAGTTGCGCGCGCGGCGCGAGGCATTGAACGCCCTGGCGGCGCAACTGGAACTGCTGAACCCGCAGCGGACGCTGGAGCGCGGCTATGCGATCGTCAGCAACGCGAAAGGTAAAGTCCTACATGCGCCGGGCCAGATCAAGCCGCGCGACGTGTTGCATATCCGCCTGGCGGAAGGCAGTGCCGAGGTCAGTGTCGCCGGCGTACAGGCCTTACTCGAATGACAATCTGGTGTATTCGCAAAGTCATATCTGCAACGTTTAGCTAACCGGTTTAGAATAAGCGCCCGAATTGCAGCAAAACCGAGACCTCGAGAAACCGTAGTGAGCGGCAGCAGTGTTGGCCGAGAAGCGCAGCTGTACGTGATGTACAGCAAGCATCGCAGGCCAACAATGCAACGCGCAGCAGGTTTATCGAGCTCTCCCGTCAACTTACCAAGGAACAAGACATGGAACATACCCTGCCCCCACTGCCGTACGCTAAGGACGCCCTGCAGCCGCACATCTCGGCCGAGACGCTGGAATACCACTACGGCAAGCACCATCAGGCTTACGTCACGAACCTGAACAACCTGATCAAGGGCACCGAGTTCGAAAACCTGTCGCTGGAAGAGATCATCAAGAAATCCCAAGGCGGCGTGTTCAACAACTCGGCCCAGGTGTGGAACCACACCTTCTTCTGGAACTGCATGACCCCGAACGGCGGCGGCGCCCCGACCGGCCCGGTCGCCGATGCGATCAACGCCAAGTGGGGTTCGTTCGACAAGTTCAAGGAAGAATTCCAGAAGTCGGCCGTCGGCAACTTCGGTTCGGGCTGGACCTGGCTGGTCAAGAAAACCGACGGCACCGTCGACATCGTCAACACCTCGAACGCCGGCACCCCGCTGACCACCGAGAACGTGGCCCTGCTGACCTGCGACGTCTGGGAACACGCCTATTACATCGACTACCGCAATGCCCGTCCGAAGTTCGTCGAGGCATGGTGGAACGTCGTCAACTGGGACTTCGTGAACAAGAACTTCGCGTAATGTCCTGCTTGGCGGAGCCTGCTCCGCCATGCGCGCAAGGATCCGCTGCGGCGGATCTTTTTTTGCCTGTCGCCGACAGCTTTGTCGCGAAACTGTACGTTTTTGTCATGACGACCCACCAAACATGCTCCAACCTTGCCCACTCTTATAAAATGTCGGGCTCAAGGAGAACATCATGTATCGCGTACTGTTGGTGGAAGACGATCCGCGCCTCGCGGAACTGGTGACGGAATACCTGTCCGGCTATGAATTCTCGGTCGACCTCGTCACGCGGGGCGACGCCGCGCTGGAACATTTCAAGACGGCCGCGCCGGACATCGTCGTGCTCGACCTCATGCTCCCCGGCATGGATGGCATGGTCGTGTGCCGCCAGATCCGGGACGTATCGGACGTGCCGATCCTGATCCTCACGGCGCGCGAAGATACCTATGATGAAGTCTCGGGCCTGGAACAGGGTGCGGACGACTTCGTCAACAAGCCTGTGCAGCCGCGCGTGCTGCTGGCGCGCCTGCGCGCCTTGCTGCGCCGTACGCAGACGAAGACGACGACGGATTCCCGCGTGCTCGAGTTCGGCGCGCTGCGCATCATGACGAGCGACCGCAGCGTCACGTGGCGCGGCCAGCCGTGCGTGCTCAGCAACACCGAATACAAGCTGCTGCTCGTGCTGGCCGAGGCCGCCGGGCGCGTGCTGTCGCGCGACGAACTGCTCAAGAAGATGCGCGGCATCGAATTCGACGGCCTCGACCGCAGCATCGACAACTGCATCTCCAAGCTGCGCCGCAAGTTCGACGACAACCTGTCCGAGAAAATCAAGACGGTATGGGGCGAAGGTTACCTGTTCTCGCCCTCGGCCTGGAACTGAACGTCGTCCCCGCGGAGGCGGAGACCCACTTTACGCGTTAACGCGACGCATGCAGCACTTGGATTCCCGCCTTCGCGGGAATGACGGTCAATGCAAGCCCAACCGGCGTCTCAGCGGCCGCCCGACACGTCGATGAACGTGCCGGTCGCATACGACGCCTCGTCCGACAGCAGCCACAGCACGGCAGCCGCCACCTCGTCCGCCGTGCCGCCCCGCGCCATCGGCACGGACGATTGCAGGCGCTGGATGCGCCCCGGCTCGCCGCCGCTGGCATGCATGTCCGTGTCGATCAGCCCCGGCCGCACGCCGTTCACGCGGATGCCCTCCTGCGCCACTTCCTTGGCCAACCCGATCGTCAGCGCATCCACGGCCGCCTTCGACGCGGCGTAATCGACGTACTCGTTGGCCGATCCGAGCACGGCCGCGCGCGACGACAGATTCACGATCGCCCCGCCGTTGCCGCCGTGCTTCGTGGACATGCGCCGCACGGCTTCGCGCGCGCACAGGAAGCTGCCCGTGACGTTGGTGGCGAGGATGCGGTTGATGCGGGCGGCGTCCATGTGTTCGACCCGCGACTGGCGCGCGAGGATGCCGGCATTGTTGACGAGGGCGTCGAGCCGGCCGCAGCGCGCATCGATGGCGGCGAACAGGCGCGCCACGTCGCCTTCGTCTGCCACGTCGGCCGCTACCGCGAACGCGTGGCCGCCGGCCGCTTCGATGGCCTGCACGACAGCGTTTGCCGCCGCGTCGTTGTCCCGGTAATTCACGCAGACCGTATAGCCGCGCCGTGCGGCCAGCAGCGCGCAGGCGGCGCCGATGCCGCGGCTGGCGCCCGTGATCAGGATTGTCTTGTCCATGCTCGTCCTCGTGGTATGCAACCGGACGAGCATACCAAGTTATTCGAAGATCGGGACGATCGCGAGCGGCGCATTGTAGGTGACGACCTGGGCCCGTCCGGGCGCCGTGGCGAAGCGCCAGGTCACGATGGGGAAGCCTTCGTCGGGATCGCCCGCGAAGGCGGCGCCGGACGTGACAGGCAACGCCTGCTCGCCGCCGTCCGCGTGGCGCAGGCGGGCACCGGCCGTTTCGGGCGATCCCTTCCGTGGGAACACGAAGCGCACGCCGGCACACTGGCGCGCGCGCTGCGACGCATCCACGTAGCGCACGAAGCCGAGCGCCTGGGCGCAGGCCGTGCGCAGGTCGGCGGCATCGTACTGGCCGTCGGCGCGCGGCGCGATCGTCACCTGCGGGCGCAGCACGAAGGGCATGCCCTTGCGGTTCAGGACGAGCGCCGCGTTCTCGTCGTACGCCGCCTTCGTCAGCGGAAACACCGTGCGGCCGAGGGCGTCCAGCGGCAGGTTCAGCTGCGTCGTCTTGCCCGTCAGCGTGAGCTGGGCGCCCTCGCCCAGTCCGGCGTGGTCGCGCGCCTGCACCTGCAGCTGGCTTTGCAGCAGGTTCTTCGGACCGCCGTATTTCTCGAACTGGACCATCGCCCGGTACGCATCCCGGTAGCTCACCCATTCGCCGGCCTGTGCCTGCGCCTGCACGACGGCTGGAGCGGCCGCGAGCAGCGCGACAAAGGCAGCGATGAGGTGGCGGGATGCGCGCATCGTCAGAACCGGTAGGCGAAGGCGGTCGAAACCGTCAGGTTGGTGGACCGCTCGACGAGCGGGCTCTTGGCGGCATTGCCCAGCAGGCCCTTGGCCTGCAGGTTCGACGTCAGCATCCACGAGGGCGACAGGGCCCAGTTCCAGCGCACGCCGACGTGCGCCTCCTGCAGGCCGCCGCCCGCGTCGTAATACGAAAAGCGGCTACGCGACGCTTCTTCCCGCGAGATGCCGAAATACGTCTGGTTATAGTTGCGGTTGACGATGGACACGCCCGCCGACACCGACACGCGGTGCTGGCTGCCCAGCTCGAACGCGAGCCGCTGCACGCCCAGGTCCAGGCGCGCGCCGTCGTGGTCGTTGCCGGCGCCGTACAGCACGCTGCTCGTCAGGCGCCATTGCGGCGTCAGGTAATAGTTCGCGAAGACGCCGCCCTGCAAGCGGGCGCCGATCTTGTCCATGCCCTCGAGACGCGTGGCGACCATGTGGCGCTTGTCGATCGGATCCGGGACCGGGCCAATCAGGGTCGTACCCCATGCGCTGGCGCCGTCGACGGTCTGGCCGGTGCCGGACTCGTCGCGGCCGGGCTGCACGGCCACCAGCGGGCCGTATTCGAACGTCGGGCTGTCCGTCAGGTGCATGCCGGCGCTCATGCCGGAAATAAAAAGGCCGTTGCTCCATTGAACCTGGAGCACCGGCAACGCTGATACCTTGCGGCTTCCCGTCCCGTCCCAGCGCGGCGCCGACTGCACGCCGAGGCCCACGTACATGTCGCGGCTGCCGTCGGGCATGGGGTTGGTCGCCGGCGTCTGGGCCCACGCCGTACCGCAGGCAGCGCCCAGCGCGAGGAAGAGAAGCTTGTTCATGTTCGGGGTTGAAAGATTCGGGAAGACAACATTCTACGTCCTTGTCTTCCTTCCTCCCATATCCTTTCCTGCTTTAATGCCTCGTTGCCACTTCAGTCGAAAATACCACCGGCAGATCGCTGCGCGGGATCACGGCCAGGTGCGCGGGGGTCGTCACGTGCATGGCGCACATGATGTCCGGTCCCGGCACCGAGCGCACCTCACGCACGAGGATCCTGTCGCCCGCACGCAGGATGCCGTCGATGGCAGTCGAGTAGCAGCTGTTGGCGCCGCTGCCCATGAAGACGCCGACGACCATCTGCGACGCGAAATCGACGGCGGGCCTGGCGCGGCCCGGCGCGTGTTCGTTCCACAGGCGGGTCCAGGCAGCCTCGTCCTTGACGACGACCGTGCGTTCGTCGTGGACGCCCGACAGGCTCGTCGCATCCGCGGTCTGGAAGAAGATGTCCGCGGCGGCCACCTTGTTGAACGCGACGTCGGCATCCACGCGATCCACGGCCACGACCTGCATCGGCTGGGTCACGACCGGCAGGCAGATGGCGACCGTGGTCACGTCGCGCTCGTCGATCTCGACTTCGAGCTTGCTGGCGCCCGCCGCCACGCGGCCGACGACCATGCTGCGGCAACCGCTGGCGTATTCGCCCGCGAACACGGCGAGGAGCATCTTGCGCGTGAAATCCACTTTCGGCTGGGCCGGGACCGAGGTGCGGCCGGCGGTGTGCTGGGCCCACAGCTTGTCCCAGGCCGCCTGGTCCTTGATGACGACGGTTTGCGGCGCCGTCACGCCCGAGAACGTGTCCTTCGCGACGGTTTCGAACGTGACCGCCGTGCCGGCCGCCGGCAGGAAGGCCAGTTGTTCGACCTTGTGGCTGCTGCCCAGGCCCAGGTCCGGCTGGTCGGCATGCTTGACGATCGTCTCGAACAGCGCGCGGGCGCTCTCGTCCTGGCAATAGGTCTTCGGTCCGGCGATCGTGTCGCCGTACGAGCACAGGCGGGCTTCCGGCTTGTTGCCGAACAGGACTTGCTCATAGGACGCGTCCGCGCAGCGACCGGCATGGTCCCAGAACACTTGCTTGCCGTCGATGACGAACAAACGGTTCTTCGTCTCGCTGCAGGCGGCAGTGCGCGCCATCTCGACGAACGGGGCGGTGGCCAGGACGGCCGGGTGCGGCTCGCCGACCGCGATTCCCGGGCTGGCTTGCTGGTCATGCATCGTGCTTCCTCCACCGCAGGCGGCCAGTGCCGCGCCGACGATCATGGCGCCCAGCGGCGTCATCACGCGTCCAAACATGCTCATACTCTCCCTCTCCTGGAAACGATGGCGCCGTGTGCCCGGCACGCATCCCGAATAAAAAAAGGGTCCGCCTTCTCTCGCGCATCGGACGGACCCAAACGGAAAACCCAATGAGGACAGGTCGAAAACCTGCTGCGCGTTGCATTGCCGTCCTGCGATGCTCACTGTACTCACGCACAGCAGCGCCTCTCGAACGGCACCGCTGCCGCTCGCGACGGTTTTCGACGTGTCCTGACGTGTAGACATCGTACGCAGTCCGGTCAAGAACTTCATCCGCGGACTGTCCAGCATTTGTCCTCAATTTGTAAGGGATGGTTTTTTAGATCATTGCTCCTATACAATTTCGAGATGTGTAAGACAAATTCAGCCCCAGACAGTGCCCACGACCGGAGGACGGCGGCGTGAATCGCCTGTTTTTCCGCTTCTTCGTGCTCGTGATGCTGTCGATCACGGCGGCGACGTTCGTCATCTATTTCGTGTTCGCCCGGCTGTTCGGCGATCCGCTGGACGACATCGCGCGGCGCCAGGCGTCGGCGCAGATCTTCCTGCTCGAACAATATGTCGACCGGGCGCCGGCCGACGAGTGGCTCGGCCGCCTGAACAAGGTGCGCGAGGTGTCCGAAGCCCATTTCGACCTGATCCCGCTGGACCAGGCGCGCGCCGCCCTGCCTGCCCGCCAGCATGAGGCGCTGGAGCGGGGCGACGTCGTGCTGGATCCGCAGCACAAGGCATTCTTCCGGCGCGTCGACCTGCAAGGCGACCGCTACATCGGCAGCAACGAGGAAGTGATCCGCGCGTACAACCTGCCGATCGACCTCGGCCAGGCGCTCGCGATGGAGGTGGTGCGCTACGTCGTCGTGGCGCTGGCGCTGCTCGTGCCGATCGCGCTGTGGTCGCGCTCGCACTGGCAGGCATTGCAGACGCTGTCGCGCGTGGCGGATGAATTCGGTGCCGGGCAGCTGACCGCACGGGCGCACCTGAAACCGGCGGACGCCGTGTTTCCGCTGGCCGAACGCATCAATGCGATGGCCGAGCGCATCCAGGGCTTGCTGGAAGCGCAGAAGAACCTGCTCCACTCCGTGTCGCACGAACTCCGCACGCCGATCGCGCGGCTCGAATTCGCGCTGGAACTGCTGGCCGAGCGCGCGGGCGACCCCGCGCTGACCAAGCGCATCGCGGCGATGGAAGGCGACCTGACCGAGTTGAACGATCTCGTCAACGAACTGCTGTCGATGAGCAAGCTGGACAACGCGCAGGGTCCGCAGCGCGCCCTGTTCGAGCTGGAGCCGCTGCTGCGCGAATGCACGGACGGCCTGCATCCGCGGCCTCAGCGCCTGCACGTGGACCTGGGCGAGCGCCTGGGCAGCGTGGACGGCGACCGCCGCCTGCTCGGCCGCGCCATCGGCAACCTGCTGCGGAATGCGCAGAAGTACGCGGCGCACGAGGTCGCGCTGCGCGTGCGGCGCGACGATTGCCGCATCGAGATCGCCGTCGAGGACGACGGCCCCGGCATTCCCGAAGAAGAACGGGAACGCATCTTCGAGCCGTTCTACCGCCTCGACCGCAGCCGCGACCGCGCCACCGGCGGCTTCGGCCTCGGCCTGTCGATCGCGCACAAGGCGATCGCCCTGCATGGCGGCAACCTGAAAGTCGAGCAGTCGACGCTGGGCGGCGCCCGCTTCGTGATCAGCCTGCCGGACGGCGTGCTGTCGGCCTGATTACTTCGCCTGCGCGGCCTTGTCGACGAGCTTGTCCGCCACCTGCAGCGTGGCCTTGAACACGTCGGCGCGGTCGGCGCCTTCCATCTGGCGCGACAGCAGGCCGGGGTTCGTCAGGAAGCGGCCGCCGACGATGAGCGTGGGTGCGGAATCGACCTGGTAGTTGGCCGCGACCTTGTCGAGCTGGCGCAGGCGCGTCGTCACGCCGAACGAATTCCACGCGTCGAGGAAGGCCGCGCGGTCGATGCCGTTCTTCGCCGCCCAGTCGATGATGACGTCGTCTTTATTCAAACGGATATGGTCCGTGTGCACCGCCTTGAACACTTTCGCGTGCATGTCGCCCAGCCGGCCCAGTGCTTCGAGCGTCAGGAACAAATGCGCTTCCGGATCGGCCCGTCCCGTCGACGGGTAATGGATGCGGCGCACCGTGATGCGGTCGCCTTCCTTCCTGACCCACTCCTCCAGTAACGGTTCCAGTGCATTGCA
Organism: Massilia sp. GER05; assembly: GCF_052056005.1. NCBI lineage: Bacteria > Pseudomonadati > Pseudomonadota > Betaproteobacteria > Burkholderiales > Oxalobacteraceae > Massilia > Massilia sp. GER05. The sequence continues at coordinate 6,284,177 of NZ_CP178858.1, forward strand.
CACCGGGCAGTGGTACATGAAGAATTCGATGACCTCGACCTTGTCGCCGTTCGCCTGCACGGGCTGCGAACGGGCAAGCGTGGCATAGTCGACGCCATTCTGCGGAACAGCGGGCGACGCATGCGCGAGAGACAGCGACAGGGACAGCAGCAGGCCGAGGGCGGCGGCACGCAGGAGCGGCATGGACAATCCTTCAGGTCGTGGAAAACCTGAAGGTTACCATTTCCTTAAGGAATTATCGACGTCCGACCGGCGCCGGGCGTTCCGGCTTCACGTGGCGCATGGCATAGAACAGGTGGTCCCACCAGTGCTCGCGCGAATGCACGGTCAGCAGGCATTGCCGGTCGATCTCGCCCTTGAACACGGGGTCCGCGCATTGATTCGTCACCAGCGCATTGCGCTGGTTTTCGGCGTTCACGAGCGCAATGGCGAGCCAGAATGCAAGACCTGCGAGCACGATCACGAGGATCCAGGCCGCGTGATTCCAGTTACTCGAATCGAACAGATGCTCCTCGTCCGGCTTGGACTTGTCGTACATCTTCAGGATCTTGCCTTCGGCATCACTCATTGCGCTGTTTCTACCTTTTTATTTCGACTTGGCGGCTTTCGCGACCAGGGCATCCATTACTTGCAGCGTGGCTCCGAACAGGGCCGGCTCGTTCTGGGTCTTGACCGAATTGTAGACCAATGCCGGCGACGTCTGGTACTTGCCGTCGATGACGATGGTCGGCACGCTGTCGACCTTGTAGTCGCTGGTGATCTGCGGCAGGCGGCGCAGCTTGGTCGTCACGCCGAACGAGTTCCACGCGTCCAGGAACTTGTTACGGTCGAGACCATTCTTCGAGGCCCAGTCGATGATGGCCGCGTCCGTGTTCAGGCGCAGGCGATCGACGTGCCAGGCCTTGAAGACCTTCGGCTGGAACTCTTCGGCCTTGCCCAGCGCTTCCAGCGTCAGGCGCAGGTGCGCTTCCGGATCGTTCGGCCCCGACGACGGCAGGTGGACGCGCTTGAACATGATGTTGTCGCCCTGCTTTTTGACCCACTGTTCGAGCTGCGGTTCCAGCGCGTTGCAGTGCGGGCAGTGGTACATGAAGAACTCGATCACCTCGACCTTTTTACCCGTGGCCTGCACCGGTTGCGGCTGAGCGAGCGTCACGTACTCGACACCGCTCTTCGGGTCGGTCGGCGACGCGAACGCGGTGCTGGCGGCGAGGACGGTGGCGAGCAGGGCAAAACGCAGGGAACGCATAGTTTTCCTTCTAGGGTTGGTTAAGCAAACGACGCGAGATTACCACTTTTTCGGTCGCGAACCTTAGCCAGGGCTTATTTCTTGCAATTGGTTACCGCCGTAACCAACACCGGGGTCAGAGCCCGATTTTGGGCAATTTCCAAATTAAGGGCTCTGACCCCGGTTTGTCAGAAGTCGTACCGGGCCGACAATTTCAGTTGACGTCCGTCGCTCGGGTAGATGCCGCCCTTGCACGAGAACGCATTGCTGAAGTAACGACGGTCCGCCAGGTTCAGCCCCGTCGCGGCGACGTCCCATGCGCCCACCTTGATGCTGTAGCGCGCGTCGAGCGTCGTGTAAGACGGGATCCGTGCGCCGCAGGTGTTGCTGAAGTCGCCGCCGTAGCGCTGGCGGTCGACCCATTGCACGCCCACGTCGGCCGACTGGCCGTTGGCCGGCACCCATGCCAGGCGCGCCGTCACGACGTTCTTCGGCACGAGCGCCAGTTCGCGGCCGGTGTTCGGGCCATCCGTGAAGTGCGCGATCACGTGCTGCAGATGCGCACTCGCACGCCAGCCTGCGGCCAGCGCCGCCTCGGCGTCGATCTCGAAGCCCTTGCGCTCGGTCGGATCGAGGTTCGTGTTCGCACCCCAACCGCCGTTCAGCGTCGGATCATAAAAAATCTCGTTGTCCAGGCGATGGCGGAACACGCGCGCCGTCAACGTGCGGCTGTCGTCGCCCGGCGCACGGCGCAGGGTCGTACCGAGTTCCAGGTCGTGCGACGTCTGCGCCTTCAGGATGTCTCTGCTTGCACGGTAGCCGTTCTCGTCGACGTTGGCCACGCGGTAGCTCTGCCCCGCCTTCGCGTACACCTCGACGAGCGGGTGCACGCGGTAGCTGGCCTGCGCTTCCCACGCGTTCTGCGATTGCGAACGGTCTTCCGGCGCGACGCCACCCACGACGTCCACGACGCTCTTGTCGAAGTTCTCGTGGCGCGCGCCCAGGGCGATGCGGCCGTCGTGGGCCGAATCGAAGCGCAGCTCGTCGCGCAGGTACACGGCTTTCGACGACTGGCTCGCGTCGGCGCTCGAGAACGAGGCCGTCGTCTTGCGCTTCCAGCGCGTGAGGTCAACGCCGCCCACCAGTTCATTGAGCATGCCGCCGACGTCGGACAGCCAGCGGGCGCGCGGCGAGAACTGGTCCTGGCGGCCGTCGTACGCATTGTTCGAGCCGAAGGACAGGTAGTTCGAGCGCACGTTGCGCTCGCGGTGCGACAGGTCGGCCGCCAGGTCGACTGTGCCCAGGCGGTATTCGGCGAAGACGTTCGCGCGGTCCGTGTTCAGCGAGCCGAAGTCGTTCGGCGTCGCGGCCAGGCGCGGGTCCGCGTCGAACTGGGCCAGCGACAGCGCGCCGGGAAGGCGCGAGTCCTGGCGCGCGCTTTCGACGTGGATGCCGGCGCGGCCGCCCGTGAAGCGGGTCTGCAGGTTCAGCGAGGCGGTCGTCTGGTCGAAATCGCTGTTGCGGCGGTAGTTATTCGAACCCTGGCGCGCGACGGCGATGTCGGCGCTGACGTTGCCCGCCGTCTGCGACAGCTGCGCGCGCACATCGTGCTCGTGGAACGAGCCGCCTTCCGCAAACACGGAGCCGTGCAGGCCGCCGGCCACGTTGCGGCGCGTCGTGATCTGGATGATGCCGCCGGTGGCGCCTTCGCCATACAGCACGCTGCCGCCGCCACGGGTGATCTCGATGCGTTCGACCGTGTCGATCGGGATCGTCGACAGCACGGTGTTCGCCAGTTCGTTCTCGTTCAGGCGCACGCCGTCGACCATGATCACCATGTTCTGCGCGCTGTTGGTGCCGAAGCCCCGCAGGTCGAGCGCGAAGTCGGGCGACGAATCCAGGCTCTGGCGGCCGAACACGCCGCCGATCTTGCGGATCGCGCTATTGACGTCGTTGACGCCAGCGCGGCGGATGTCGTCCTGCGTGATGACGGTGGCGCCGATCGGACGCAGGGTTTCCACGCTCGGGAAACGGGCCCCGGTGATGACGACGGTCGATGGGTTGCCGTCCTGGGCGCGCACGGCGCCGGTGGAGAACGACAGGACGATGGCACAGGCCAGCGCGAGCGGCTTGATAGCCGGCGCGCCGCGGGTGGAGGCGGCAGTATGCATTGGATGTTCAGTGTTCGTTTGGCGCCGGCAAGCGTCCCCGCACGCCGGCGTACACAAAAGCGCGGCGTAACGCCGGCTTCCCCTGTCTGGCCGGTCTCCGGGCTCCAAGACGGACCGTCCCACCTTCCTATGCAAGCACAGTGGCTGTCGGGGCGGCCTGTCGCCATGCGGCGACGCTTGTTTACCGTTGCGGGGGCAGCACACGTTGGCACGCCGCCGTAGGCGACGCCGCTTCGTGTTTCCCGTTTAACTGCACGCGCAGACGCGCGTGCGGGCACCAGAACCCCGAGATTATAACCTGTATAGTGTAGGCACAAAAATAACAGCCACGCCGGGATCCCGCATGCTTCCTCGTTTCCGATTTCACCTCGCCCTCGCCGCGCTGCTGCTGGCGGGCGCGGTGGTCGCCGCACCTGCATCCGACGGCATCGCCCTCGCCCCGCCGGATGCCGCCGCCGTGCGCGTGCCCAGCAGCGCGGATGCCTGGGGCGGCCCGCGCACGGGCCGCGAATCCACGCTGTCGGACCGCGTCGTCCATTACGACATCGCCGCCACGCTCGACCCGGTCAAACACACGGTCACGGGCCGCGAGCGGATCACGTGGCGCAACCGCAGCACCGTCGCCGTCAGCAGGGTCTACCTGCACCTGTACATGAACGCGTTCGAGAGCGCGGGCAGCACGTATTTCACCGAGCGGCGCGAGCGCGACGGCACCTTCCGCTCCGGCGTCGACATCAAGGATGCGTGGGGCCACATCGCCCTGCGCCGCGTCGCGCAAGGCGGCGCCAACGTGCCGTGGACGTTCGTCCATCCGGACAACGGCCCGGCGACGGACCATACGGTCGTGCGCTTCGACCTGCCGCAGGCCGTGGCGCCGGGCGCATCGACGACGCTCGACATCGACTTCCTCACGCAGTTGCCGCGCGTCGTCGCCCGCGCCGGCTACTTCGGCACGTTCCACCTCGTCGCCCAGTGGTTCCCGAAGATCGGCGTGCTGGAACTGCCGGGCGAACGGGGGGCGACGTCCCCGCGCTGGAACGTGCACGAGTACCACCTGAATTCCGAGTTCTATGCGGACTTCGGCAGCTACGACGTGAAGCTCACCGTCCCGCGCGACTACACGGTGGGCGCGACGGGCGAACCGCAAGGCGCCCCCGTCGACAAGGACGGCATGCGCACGTGGCGCTTCGTGCAGGGCGACGTCCACGACTTCGCCTGGACGGCGGACAACCAGACAGCCAGGCCGCTCGTCGACACGTGGACCGGCCCGGGCAGCCCGACCGTGACGGTGACCGTGCTGTACCCGCCCGAATTCGCCGCCAGCGCGGCGCCCGCGCTGAAGGCGGCAAAAGCATCGCTGACGTACTTCTCGAACACGCTGGGTCCGTACCCGTACCGGACGCTAACCATCGTGATCCCGCCCTACAACGCGGAGGAAGCGGGCGGCATGGAATACCCGACGTTCTTCACGGCCGAAGCCTACCGGACCGTCGAACCGCGCACCGCGAACCAGTTCGCCCTCGCCTTCGTCACGATCCACGAATTCGGCCACGGCTATTTCTACGGCCTGCTCGCGTCGAACGAATTCGAGGAACCGCTGCTGGACGAAGGCCTCAACGAATACTGGGACAACCGCATGATGCGCGACCAGGGCCAGCTCGCGTACATCGCGCCCCCGCTGCTCGCCCGTCTCGGCTTCGCGCCGGGCTATCCGACCTTCGACGCCGAACGCACCGCGACGCCGCGCCACGACCCGGCCGACCCGCCCGGCGCCAACGCGTGGCACCGCCTGCAGGACATCGGCCCCGTCTACACGCGCACGGCGATCCTGATGCGCGACCTGGAAGCGCGCATCGGCCGCGCACCGATGGAGCGCGCGTTCAAGGAATACTACCGGCGCTGGAAATTCCGCCACCCGAGCACCGCCGACCTGCGCGCAACGCTCGCCGAGGTGACGGGCCAGCGCGCCGTCATCGAGGACGCGTTCGAGCGCCAGGTCTACGCCGTCTCCCGCGTCGACGACGGCATCGCCGACCTCACGAGCACGGAACTGGTGCCGCTCCCCGGCGCGCACGCCAGCCAGTCCGCCGTCGACAAGCGCATCGACGCGGCGCGCGCGGCATGGCGCAAGACGCATCCGGGCGACACCGGGCCGTACCCGTACCGCACCGATGTCACGGTCCGCCGCCACGGCGCGCCCGTGCCGCAGACGCTCGTCGTGAAATTCGCCGACGGCAGCACCGAGACCGCGCGCTGGGATGCCGACGAACGTTGGCACAAGTTCACCTGGACGAAGCCGGCGAAGGCCGTCTCCGCCGAACTCGATCCGCAGCGCCTGCACTACCTGGACGTGAACAAGCTCGATGACAGCCGCACGCTCGCACCGGATGCGCGCGCCTCGCACCGCTGGGGCTTCGAGTTCGCGGCCGTCGTCAACTACCTCCTTGCCCTGATCGCCACCTTATGACGACCGAAACGCTCACGCCCCCTTCGCTCGCGCCGCGCGCGGCCGGCCCGCATGGCGTGCTGCACGCGGCGCGCGCCGCGCTGCAATGGCGTTTGCTGCTGTGGTGGGCCGTGCTCCTGCTGCTGCCGACCGTCGTCGCCGCGCTGCCGGTGTGGGAGCTGCTGGCCGCCAGCCTCGATCACTCCGTGTACGCGGGACGTTTGGCGGAACGCCTCGACATGATCGCGTACGCCGACATCCTGCACGCCGCGCGCGACCAGTACGCGCCGGCGCTGGGCGCGGGCAGCCTCGTCGCACTGGCGCTGACGTTGCTGCTGTCGCCGCTGCTGGCCGGCATGGCGCTCGCCGCCGCGCGCGCGCCGGAACCGCTGGCGTCGGGCGCGTTGCTGGCCGCCGGCGCGCAGTGCTACCCGCGCCTCGCGCGCATGCTCGCGTGGTCGGTCGTCCCGCTGGGCGTGGCGGGACTGATCGGCAGCTCGGCCCACCATCTGGCCGGTCGGATCGCCGAGACGGCGCGGCTGGAAACCGACGCCGAACGCGCGGCGCACCTGGCCACGCTCGCGACCGTCGTGCTGCTCGTGCTGGCCCACGCGACGGTCGACATCGGCCGCGCCATGCTGGCCGCCGACCGCCGCCGTACGTCCGCCATCGGCGCGTGGTGGCGCGGCTGCGGGCAGCTGGCACGCCGGCCGCTCGCGCTGCTGGGCACCTATCTGGGCATCACCGCGGCCGGTCTCGCGCTCGCGGCCGTGCTCGCGTTCGCGCGCGTGCACGTGCCCGCGCTGGGGACGGCCGGCACCATCGGCGCCGTCGTGCTGGCCCAGCTCGTCGTGCTCGTGCTCGGGTGGATGCGGATGGCGCGCCTGTTCGCGCTGGTGGCGCTGCTGCGCTGATCCACGCAATCACTGTGGATCGGCTACCATGAACGCTTCGATTGCCGTCTGAAGGAGCCGCCATGACCCGTTTGCCCACTTATTTCGTCTCGCACGGAGGCGGCCCGTGGCCGTGGATGAAGGACCAGTACGGCCCCACATATGCCGAGCTGGAAGCGTCGCTGGTCGACATCAAGCGCCAGGTCGGCGTGCGTCCGAAGGCCGTGCTCGTCGTGACGAGCCACTGGGAGACGGACGATTTCACCGTATCGTCCGGCACGGCCCCGGGCATGATCTACGACTACGGCGGCTTCCCGCCGCACACGTACCAGATCCGCTATCCGGCGCCGGGCGAACCGCGGCTGGCGGCGCGCGTCGCGCAACTGCTGAACGATGCCGGCCAGCCTGCCCGCCTGGATGCGGAACGCGGCTTCGACCACGGCACGTTCTCGATGCTCGCGCCGATCTATCCCGAGGCCGACATGCCGGTCGTACAGCTGTCGATCCGCCACGGCTACGACCCGGCCGTGCACCTGGCGGCCGGCCGCGCGCTGGCCCCGCTGCGCGACGAGGGCGTGCTGATCCTGGGCAGCGGCCTGTCGTTCCACAACCTGCGCCAGTTCGGCCCGGGCGGCGCGCTGGCGTCGAACGCGTTCGATACGTGGCTGCAGCACGTGCTGCTGGAGTTATCTCCCGCCGACCGCGAGCAGGCGCTGCTGCACTGGAGCGAGGCACCGTATGCGCGCATGGCGCATCCGCGCGAGGATCACCTCGTGCCGCTGTGGGTGGCGCTGGGTGCGGCCGAGCAGGAGGCGGCCGCGTGCGTGTATCACGAGGAGAGTTTCTTTGGGGCGTTGACGGTGTCGAGTTTCAGGTTTGGCGGGCCAAACGTCTCATGATGGTGCCCGGAGCCGGCGTCGAACCGGCACCGGTTGCCAGCACTCGATTTTAAGAACGCAAGTCGATCTTCATTAACGTATTTCGTTCCTCCCTCACGACCTGGCAGACGAAAGGTGACCTGATGGCTTCATTACTTGAGCAGTTCGCCAAGGAGGAGGCGACACCTTATGTTCGCGGGCTTATTCTGGAAGCGGTACGTGAGCGCGAATCAAATCCCGCGCGGGAGCAAACTTATTTCAATTTCAACCGCTTTGATATTACCCTTGATTTCGTCAGCGATACCGTCCTGATCGAAGACGAGCTGAATTTCGATCCTGTCGCCAACGAGGTCCGGCTTTCACTCACTGAGTTTATGCGCTACTTGTCGTCCGAGCCAGCGCCGCGCAGTGAATAGCTTGCCCCTCGTCACCAGCGATTGTCCCAGGTCGAAAGCCGCCCAAGCTGAAGGACAGGAGCCGGCCAGAAGCGGACCCAGCGAACGTTTGTGCGCTCCACTTATCGCGGACTGCGATGCATCCGGCATGAGCGACGAGCAGACATTCATCAGGCGTTCCGCCGCCTGCCTGCCCACTCATCTTTTTGTCAGGCGCCCTAACAAGGTGTAGACGATTTTGTCTACACTCACTAAGACCCGCGCTTCCCGCGCGCCGCCTCTTCCGCCTTGCGCGCCGCCTTCTCGGCCGCGATGCGCGCCTTTTCTTCCATCTCGATGCGGTGGCGCTCCAACGCCTCGGCGCGGGTCTGCGGGGTTTCCAGGCTGATGCGGCCCAGCGCGCCCTGGCGGTAATCCTGCAGCAGCACGTGGGCCGCCTTTTCGTAGTCGTAGTCGCCGCCGCGCACGCGGAACGCGCGGCGCTGGGCGACGCCTTCGATCACGCCGAAGCCGTCCAGCCCGTCCGTCTTGATGCCGTAGCGCGCCGTCAACAGTTGCGGATAGCGCTGCAGCAGCAGGCCGCCCAGATATTCCGCCACTTCTTCCTCGATGACGGCGTTCGTGCCGATCGCGTGGCTGGCGGCCAGCATCAGGCCGTCGCTTTCCATCGCGATCTTCGGCCACAGCATGCCCGGGGTGTCGACCAGCACCGTGAATTTGTCCAGGTAGAGCTTTTGCTGGGACTTCGTGACGGCCGGTTCGTCGCCGACCTTGGCCACGCGCTTTTTCAGCAGCGCGTTCATCAGCGTCGACTTGCCCACGTTCGGGATGCCCATGATCATGATGCGCAGCGGCTTCGTCGGCACGCCGCGGTGCGGGGCCAGCGCCTTGCACAGGTCGGGGATCCGCGCCACGTCCGACGGCTTCTTGGTCGTCATCGGGTACGCGGTCACGCCCTCCTGGGCGTCATACCACGCGGCCCAGGCCGCGGTGGCGGCGGGGTCGGCGAGGTCGGTCTTGTTCAGCACCTTCAGGCAGGGACGCTGGCGGAACTTGCGCAACTCTTCGACCATCGGGTTGCTGCTCGCCTGCGGCAGGCGGGCGTCCAGGACCTCGATGACCACATCGGTGTTTTCCATCTGCTCCGCGGCCTGCTTGCGGGCGGCGGCCATGTGGCCCGGGAACCATTGAATCGACATGCTCTACCTTCAAAAATTTGCGTGCAACCGGCTATTTTACCCTAGTCCACGCAAATCGACGACAGCCAGGACGGTGCCGCAGAGCCGTCCGGGTCGACTGGCCTCCTGTCGACGGCGCTTCAGTCGAGTTCCGCGAGGGCCTTGACGTGGGCCACGACACTGCGTCCCAGCGCCGACAGCGCGTAGCCGCCCTCCAGGCAGCTGACGATGCGCCCGCCCGCGTACCGGCGGGCGATGTCGGCGACCTGGTGCGTGATCCAGGCGTAATCCGCCTCGACGAGGGCCATGCCGCCCATGTCGTCTTCCTTGTGGGCGTCGAAGCCGGCCGAGATGAAGATCATCTGCGGGCGGAACGCGTGCAGCGCGGGCAGCCATTGTTCGGCGACGAGCTTGCGCACGACGTCGCCGCCCGAGTACGCGGGGACCGGTACGTTGACGCAGGTCGGCGTGATCGGTTCCGGCTCCGTGTACGGATAGAACGGATGCTGGAAGAAGCTGGCCATCAATACGCGCGGGTCGTCCTTGAACGACTCCGCCGTGCCGTTGCCGTGGTGGACGTCGAAGTCGACGATGGCGACGCGCTCCAGCCCATGCACGTCGAGCGCGCGGCGCGCGGCGATGGCCACGTTGTTGAAGAGGCAGAAGCCCATGGGCACCGTCGGCCGCGCGTGATGGCCCGGCGGGCGGACGGCGCAGAAGGCATTGTCGACGGTGCCGGCGATGACGGCATCCGTCGCGGCCACGGCGGCGCCGGCCGCGCGCAGGGCGGCGCGGTAGCTGTCCTTGCACAGCAGGGTGTCGCCGTCGAGCGGATAGAACTCGCCTGCTGCCTGCGGCAGGTTGTCGCGCACGAGGTCGAGCGCACCCTGCGTGTGGTTGCGCAGGATGTCGGCTTCGTCGGCCAGCGGGGCGCTCACCTGCTCGACGAGCCCCTCCAGGCGCGCGAGGATCAGCTGGTCCTCGATGGCACGCAGGCGCTCGGGGGCTTCGGGATGCCAGCTGCCCATCTGGTGCAAGGTGCAGTCCGGGTGGCTGTAAATGGCTGTACTCATGATTCCTGGTTGATGCTCATCGATACCGCAAGTCCCTCCGTTCTCGCATAGAATCGATGCGAAAGGCAACCGCAGGCATATCAGGATTGCTAACAGCGTTAATCTACCACGCCCGGGAGCCCCGCCGCCCGGAACGACCATCGGAAGCCATCCATGTTCAATCAATTGCACGCCGCCGCCCGCCAGGTCAACCAGATCGTGGTCGGCAAGGACCAGCAGGTCCGCCTCGCGCTGACCTGCCTGCTGGCCGGCGGCCACCTGCTCATCGACGACGTGCCCGGCGTCGGCAAGACGACCCTCGCCCATGCGCTCGCGCTGGCGCTGGGCCTGAAGTTCAACCGCGTCCAGTTCACGAGCGACCTGCTGCCGGCCGACGTCGCCGGCATCTCCGTCTACGAGCGCGAAAAGAACGGCTTCGTCTTCCACCCCGGCCCGATCTTCACCCAGGTGCTGCTCGCGGACGAGATCAACCGCGCCACGCCCAAGACGCAGTCGGGCCTGCTGGAAGCGATGGAAGAGCGCCAGGTCACGGCCGATGGCGTCACCCGCGCGCTGCCGGAACCCTTCTTCGTCATCGCGACGCAGAATCCCGCGCACCAGGTCGGCACGTTCCCCCTGCCGGAATCCCAGCTCGACCGCTTCCTGATGTGCCTGTCGCTCGGTTATCCGGACGCCGCCGCCGAGCGCGCCCTGCTGATGGGCGAGGACCGGCGCGCGATGCTGAAAACCATCGAGCCCGTGATGCGGCCGGAAGATCTGCTCGACGCCCAGCGCTCGCTGCGCGCGATCCACGCCTCCGACAAGCTCATCGACTACCTGCAGGCGCTCGCGCTGGCATCGCGCTCCGGCAAGCTGTTCGCGGAAGGCCTGTCGCCGCGCGCCACGCTCGCGCTGCTGCAGGCCGCGCGCGCGTGGGCCGCGCTGGAAGGCCGCGACCACGTGATCCCGGAAGACGTGCAGGCCCTGCTCGTGCCCGTATGCGCGCACCGGTTGCGGCCGCTGCGTTCCGCGCAGGGCGTGGCGATGGCCAGCCGCGACCTCGTTCTGCAGTTGCAGAAATCGGTCCCGGTCTGATGCCCCCGGCAGCCGATCCAGCGATGGCACGACCCGATGGCTGGCTGAACCGCAAGCGCGCACAGTGGCGCACGAAGACGACGGCCCGCGACACGGGCAGCGTGCTGCTGAACCAGCGGCGCGTCTACATCCTGCCCACGCGCGCGGGCCTCGCGTTTTGCGCGCTGCTGCTCGTCCTCCTGATCGGTTCGATCAACTACAACCTGGGCCTCGGCTTCGGCCTCACGTTCGTCGCCGGCGCCTGCGCCATCGTCGACATGGTGCAGACGACGCGCAACCTGGCCGGCCTCGTGCTCAGCCCCGGCCGCGCGCCGGACGTGCACGCGGGCGAGGACGCGCCGTTCGAGCTGCGCGTCGAGAACCCGACGCGCCTGGCCCGCTACGCCGTCTGGATCGATTTCGAGCACATGCCCGAACCGCGGCAGGCCATCGACGTGCCGGCCGGCGGCAGCACGGCGCTCGCGCTGCGCACGGCCACGCGCACGCGCGGGTGGATGCGTCCGCCGCGCGTGCGCCTGGCCACGCACTTCCCGCTCGGCCTGTTCCGCGCGTGGAGCTGGTGGCAGCCGGACAGCCGCGCCCTCGTCTACCCGTTCCCCGAGCAGGACGCGCCGCCGCTGCCGATGCTGGGCCGTCCCAGCCCCGACGGCGCGGGCAGCACGGGCAGCGATGATTTCGCCGGCGTGCGCAGCTACCAGCCGGGCGACCCGCTGCGCCACCTCGCGTGGCGCCAGATCGCGCGCCTCGATCCGGAACTGGGCGGCCAGCTCGTCACCAAGCATTTCGAGGGCGGCACGGTCGACAAACTCGTGCTCGACTTCGGCGCGCTGCCCGCCCAACTCGACGTCGAAGTGCGCCTCGCGCGCATGGCCCGCTGGGTGCTGGAAGCGGAGCAGCGCGCCCTGCCCTATGGCTTTATCCTCGGCCACATCCGTTACCCCGTGGCGCTCGGCACGGCGCACCAGGCGGCGTGCCTGCGCGCGCTGGCGCTGTACGGCTTGCCGGAGGAGCCGGCGTGAAGATCCTCCTGTCACGGGACAAGCAGGATACATTGCTGCTGATCGCCAGCAGCCTGCTCGTGCTGGTACCGCACGCGGCCCACCTGCCCGTGTGGGTGAGCCTGCTGTGCGGCGCCACGCTGGCATGGCGCGCCGCGGTCACGCTGCTGGGCCGGCGCATGCCGTCGAACGCGCTCCTCGTGCCGATCGCGGCGGCCGCGATGTTCGGCGTGCTGCAGAGCTATCACACCCTGCTGGGGCGCGATGCGGGCGTCGCCATGCTCGTCCTCCTCGTCGCCTTCAAGATGCTGGAGATGCATGCGCGGCGCGACCTGTTCGTCGTCGTGTTCCTGTGCTACTTCCTGGTGCTCACCAATTTCTTTTATTCGCAGACGATCCCGACGGCCCTGCTGATGCTGGCCTCGCTCGTCGCGCTGCTGGCCACGCAGTTGTCGTTCCAGCTGACGGGCGCCGTGCCCCCGCTGCGCACGCGCCTGTGGATGGGCGCGAAACTGCTCGGGCTGGCGCTGCCGCTGGCGGGCGCCGCGTTCGTCCTGTTCCCGCGCGTCGAAGGACCGCTGTGGGGCATGCCGGACGCGTCGCACAGCGCGCAGAGCGGCCTGTCCGACACGATGGCGCCCGGCCAGATGTCGAACCTGGCGCAGTCGGAAGACGTCGCGTTCCGCGTGAAATTCGACGGCCCCGTGCCCGCGCAGCCGCAACTGTACTGGCGCGGCCCCGTGCTGGGCAGCTACGACGGCCGCACCTGGACGCGCGTGCACCCCTCCCGCCACACGCGCCCGCAGGCGCTGTCGCTGTCCGTGGGCGGCACACCGGTCGGCTACCAGGTCACGCTGGAACCGTCGAACACGCGCTGGCTGTTCGCCCTCGAGATGCCGCGCGCCATCCCCGAGCTGCCGGGGCATGGCGTGACGCTGTCCGGCGAACTGGAATTCCGGTCGCTCGACCCGATCGGCGAGCGCGTGCGCTACGACCTCGTCTCCTTCGTGCACTACAGCCTGCAGACGGATGCGTCGCCCGTCGACGGGCAATGGCTGATGCTGCCCTACGGCCTGAATCCGCGCACGCGCGCGGCCGGCCAGGCGCTGGCGTCCGAGCCCGATCCGGCGCGCCGCGTGGCGGCCGTGCTGCGCCTGTTTGCGGAAGGCGGTTTCGTCTACACGCTGCAGCCGCCGCTGCTGCCCGGCCGCGATTCGATCGACGATTTCCTGTACGGCACGCGCGCGGGCTTTTGCGAGCATTACGCGGGCGCCTTCGTGTTCCTGATGCGCGCGGCGGGCGTGCCGGCGCGCGTCGTCACGGGCTACCAGGGCGGAGAAATGAACCCGATCGACGGCTACCTCACCGTGCGCCAATCGGACGCGCATGCGTGGGCCGAGGTGTGGCTGCCGCGGCGCGGCTGGGTACGTATCGACCCGACGGCCGCCGTGGCGCCGGAGCGCGTGCAGCGCAGCCTGGCGCGCGCGCTGCCGCCGCCGGCGCCGTTCGGCCTCGAGGGCCTGGGCCGGCTGCTGCAGCCCGATCCGGATTCGCTCCCCGGCCGCATCCGGTACATGTTCGGCGCCGTCAACAATGGCTGGAACCAGTGGGTGCTGAATTACACGCCGCAACGCCAGCGGCATCTCGTGCAACGCTTACAAGAAGGATTGTCCCATTGGCAAAGCCTGGCGCTCATTGCCATGCTCTGCGCCATGTTGTTCCTGGTAAAAAAATTCTCGCAGAGGCGGAAAGCCGACCCCGCCGATGCGCTATACTCGCTCCTGTGCCAGCGCCTCGGCCAGCTTGGCGTGCCGCGTGCGCCGGACGAAGGGCCGACCGCGTACGCGCAGCGCCTCGCCGCCGCCGACCTGGCTCCCGAGACTGGCGCGGCCGCGACGGAATTCCTGCGCCGCTACAGCGCTTACCGCTACGGACCGCAGAGTCCGGGCACCGGCCTCGTTCCCATCCTGAGAGATTTGCTGTCCCGAGTTCGATGAAATCCTTCGCTCCCCTGCTGCTTGCCCTGGCCATCGGCGCCGGGCCGGCGGCGGATGCCCTCGCCGCATCCTCGCTCCATCACACCAAGACCACGGCCAAGACCACGGCCAAGGCCGCCAAGGCCGCCAAGGCGGGGCGAAAGGCCGGCAGGAAGGCGAAAGCCGCCGCCCCCGCCCGCCCCGCCATCGATTACGACGGCGAGGCCGTCAATTTCAGCGACTGGCAGGCCGTGCGCGATTTCGAGGACGACATCGTCGCCCGCAACGGATTCGAGCGCGCGCAGATCGAGGATGTGATCAAACGCGCACGCTTCATCGATTCCGCCGTCCAGCTCGTAAAACCGGCGCCGCCCGGCAAGCCGAAGAACTGGCAGGCGTACAGCGACCGCTTCATCGAGCCGATCCGCATCAACGCGGGCGTGCGCTTCTGGAACGAGAACGCCGACCTCCTCGCGCGCGCGGAGGCGACGTATGGCGTGCCGGCCGAAATCATCGTCGGCATCCTCGGCGTGGAAACGATCTATGGCCGCGACACGGGCCGCTTCCGCGTCGTCGACGTGCTGACCACCCTCGCCTTCGCCTATCCGGAAGCGCCGAACCGCGCCAACCGCATGGCGTTCTTCCGCAGCGAGCTGGAACACACGCTGCTGCTCGCGCGCAAGGAAAACATCGACCCGTTCTCGCTGCTGGGCTCGTTCGCGGGCGCCGTCGGCATGCCGCAATTCATGCCAGGCAATATCCTGAAATACGGCGTGGACTTCGACGGCGACGGCATCGTCGACCTGCGCGGCTCGGCCGCCGATGCGATCGGCAGCGTGGCCAACTTCCTCGTCGAGCACGGCTGGGATCGCAACAACACGGGGCCGGCCGTGTTCCCGGCCAACGTGGCCCCCAGTCTCGCCTGGCAAGGGCTGCTGGGCGGCCTGGAAGCGCGCTACCGTCCGGGCGAGCTGGACGGTGCCGGCGTCGCGACGCGCACGGCCCTGCCGGACGGCCGCCTGTACGGCCTCGTCGATTTACAAAACGGGGCGGACCCGACGGAGTATTGGGTGGCGAACGCTAACTTTTTTGCTATCACTAAATACAATCGCAGTTATTTCTATGCCATGTCCGTGATCGAATTAGGCCGTGCGGTGCGGTTGGCGCGCGGAATCTAGTGTCCTCCAACCAACAACTTTGTATCAGTTTGTAACAGGATTGTCATAAATACGGCTGAGTCATGCAGTCGTGACAACCTTATACTCCCCGGGGGTATGCTTATTTCTTCTAGACAGTTCTCCTGAGAAACATAGCATTCTCCCCGATACCCCCTCTCAAGTTGTCATTCCACTACTCAATTCCTAATTGTGCGGCAGCGCATCGTTAATTGCTCTACACTTAAGTTTAAATAAAAAACAATGATATTCTCAGTGAGTTTGTGAGAGAATTGCATTGCGGCCATTGTTGCGATGGGACAACGAACTCAACGAAAGCCACTGATCCTTATTGCTCTTAAGTACTAAATTGGAAATTAGTTGTATAATTTAGTAGAAACTTTCATATCCTCACAGGAGTGGAAGTTCCGCCGCGAGCTCTGACAAACCCTCATAGGAATAGTGAATCATGACGAACCAAGTCGGTATCGATATGAACAGCGATTCGGAAAACGACGAACTGCTGCAATACAACCCGAATCGCCTGCTCGACACCCTGATCGAGAACCTGCGCCTGAAGAACGACGCCGCACTGTCGCGCGCCCTGGAAGTTGCGCCGCCGGTGATCTCGAAAATCCGCCACCACCGTCTGCCGGTCGGCGCTTCGCTGCTGATCCGCATGCACGAAGTCTCCGATCTGTCGATCCGCGACCTGCGTTACCTGATGGGCGACCGCCGTGCCAAGTTCCGCATCAGCGACAAGCAGTTCAAGCCGAAAGACAAGGACAGCAACGCAGGCGGCAGCGAGTAATAATGGCACGCACCGGACCGGACGGCGGCCATTGATGCCGCCGCACCGCCCGACTCTGCCGGCCTCCCGAATGATCGGATTGCCGGGTCAGGGATAGTATTTCCCCGCAGCGGATGCGGGATGGGGAAGACCCAGCGCCGGGAACCCGCGCCGGGCAAGCAAGCAATCAGGCGGGGAACACACCCGTCGACAGATAACGATCACCGCGGTCGCAGACGATGAACACGATCGTCGCATTCTCCACCGTTTGCGAGATACGCAAGGCGATTTCGCAGGCGCCGGCCGCGGAAATACCGCAGAAAATACCCTCTTCGGCCGCCAGGCGGCGTGCCATCTGTTCCGCCGCGGCCTGGGTCACATTCTCGACCTGGTCGATGCGCGATTTATCGAAGATCTTCGGCATATAGGCTTCCGGCCATTTACGAATGCCGGGGATCGACGATCCCTCCTCCGGCTGCGCGCCGATGATGCGGATCGCTTCGTTCCGTTCCTTCAGGTAGTGCGACACGCCCATGATGGTGCCGGTCGTGCCCATCGCGCTGACGAAGTGGGTGACGCGGCCTTCCGTGTCGCGCCAGATCTCCGGACCCGTCGTTTCGTAATGGGCGCGCGGGTTGTCCTGGTTGCCGAACTG
This sequence comes from Massilia sp. GER05, assembly GCF_052056005.1. Taxonomy (NCBI): domain Bacteria; kingdom Pseudomonadati; phylum Pseudomonadota; class Betaproteobacteria; order Burkholderiales; family Oxalobacteraceae; genus Massilia; species Massilia sp. GER05. Next base: position 6,301,086 of record NZ_CP178858.1, read on the forward strand.
GTCGAGGATGATGCCCTGGCCATCCTTCTGCATCTGCTCGGCCAGGTCGCGCGCGTATTCCATGCCGCCCGTCTTCGGCGTCAGGATGATCTGGGCGCCGTACGCGGCCATGCTCTGGCGGCGCTCGATGGACAGGTTGTCCGGCATGACCAGCACCATCTTGTAGCCGCGGATCGCGGCCGCCATCGACAGCGCGATGCCCGTGTTGCCGCTCGTCGCTTCGATCAGCGTGTCGCCGGGCTTGATCTGGCCGCGTGCCTCGGCCCCGCGCAGCATCGACATCGCCGCGCGGTCCTTCACGGAACCCGCCGGGTTGTTGCCTTCCAGTTTGCCGAGGATGACGTTGTTGCGGGCCGCCGCTTCCGGCCCGGGGATGCGCACCAGCTGCACCAGCGGGGTATTACCGATCGTGTCTTCGATGGTCTTGTATGCCATTGCCTACTCTTTTGCGAACGCGAAACCGACATTCTAATCCGAGTTGACGGGGCGCGTATGGGACCGGCAAGCGAAATACTTTTGTACAAACACAAAACCCCGCGCGGGGCGGGGTTCTCATGCGGCAGGAGCCGGATCAGGTCGCCGATTTGGCGGCCTCGGGTTTGGCTTCCGGCTTGGCCTTCGCGTCGGCCGGCTTGGCGCCGGCTTTGGCGGGCTTGGCGGTCTTGGCGGTCTTGTCAGCCGGTGCTGCGGCCATCGGCGCGCCGTCCTTGGCCTGGCCATTGACCTGCAGGCCGGCCTTCGACAGCTGGGCGGCGCGCTTGTCGGCCACACCTTTCACGCGCTTCTGGAAATCGGCCCAGTCCTTGAACGGACCGGCCTTGGTGCGCTCGTCGATGATTGCCTTCGACATGGCCGGACCGACGCCCTTGACCGAATCCAGCGCGGCGGCATCGGCCTTGTTGACGTCCACCTGGGCGAATGCAAAGCCCATCGACGCCACCAGCGTGGCGACTGCAAGCATCAGCTTCTTGATCATCTCGTATTCTCCGTTATCGTTGGCTTGGTTGGCGGCCGGGGATGGCCGCCTGTTGCCTTAACGGATAAATACGGCGATGGGTTGACACCCTGGTTTGCGACCACGCAATCACGCGTGGCCGTCGTCCTTGCGGCGTTGCGCGAACAGCTCGTCGCGCGTGACGGTCGCCGTACCCAGCTTGCCGACGACGATGCCGCCCGCGCGGTTCGCCGTCGCCAGCGCTTCCGGCAGCGATACGCCGGCACCCAGCATGGCGGCCATCGTCGCGATGACGGTGTCGCCGGCGCCGGAGACGTCGAACACCTCGCGCGCGTCCGCTTGCACGTGCAGGACCTCGTTCGCCGTGTACAGGCTCATGCCCTCTTCCGAGCGCGTGAGCAGCAGCGCTTCCAGGCCGAGGTCCTCACGCAGCTTCTGCGCCTTTTCCGTCAGCTGCTCTTCCGTCTTCCAGCTGCCGACGATGCGCTTCAGTTCCGACTTGTTCGGCGTGAGCACCGTGGCGCCCGCGTACGGCGTGAAATCGTCGCCCTTCGGATCGACCATCACGGTCTTGCCGGCCGCGCGCGCGGCGCGGATCATCTCGGCCACGTTGACGAGGCTGCCCTTGTTGTAGTCGGACAGGATGATCACGTCGTAGTCCGGCAGCAGCGCCTTGAACTGCGTGAGCTTGTCGCGCAGTGTCGTTTCGGTGGGCGCGTCCTCGAAGTCGATGCGCACCATCTGCTGCTGGCGGCCGATCACGCGCAGCTTGATGATCGTGGAGATCGCCTCGTCGCGCTTCAGGTAGCTGTGGATGCTCGATTCGCGCAGGATGCGTTCGACGTGGTCGCCCGCCTCGTCGGCACCGACGACGCCCAGCAGGCCGCAGTGCGTGCCGAGGGCCGCGGCGTTGCGCGCCACGTTGGCGGCGCCGCCCAGGCGCTCCTCGCGGCGTTCGATGCGCACGACGGGCACCGGCGCTTCCGGCGAAATGCGCGAGACGTCGCCGAACCAGTAGCGGTCGAGCATGACGTCGCCGACGACGAGCAGGCGCACGCTCTCCAGTTGGGGCGCTTCGGCCTGGCGGTAGCTGTCGGTCGGCAGCAGGCGGCTGGGGATCGTAGCGGTCATGCGTGCCTCACTTGCCCGTCAGGACCGAACGGCCGATGCCGTGGTACTCGATGCCCAGGCCCGTCATCAGCGGCGGCTCGAACAGGTTGCGGCCGTCGATGATCACCGGGTGCTTCAGGCGCGCCTTGATCTGCTCGAAGTCCGGGCTGCGGAACGCCTTCCATTCGGTGACGATCACCAGGGCTTCGGCGCCGTCCAGCGCTTCCATCGGCGTCTTCTTGAAGTCGACGCGCGCGAGTTGCGCTTCGGAGAGGTCCAGCGCCAGCACGCGCCGCGCTTCTTCCATCGCGACCGGATCGTGCACGGCGACGCTGGCGCCCCGCTCGATCAATTCCTTCAGCAGCACGCGCGACGGCGCCTCGCGCATGTCGTCCGTGTTCGGCTTGAATGCGAGGCCCCAGACGGCGAAGGTCATGCCCGCCAGGTCGTCGCCGAAGCGCTGCACGACCTTGCGGCCCAGCACCTGCTTCTGGCGGTCGTTGACGGCTTCCACGGCGCGCAGGATCAGGAGTTCCTGGTCGTACTGGCGCGCGGTGCGCTCGAGCGCCTGCACGTCTTTCGGGAAGCACGAGCCGCCGTAGCCGGCGCCCGCGTACAGGAAGCTGTGGCCGATGCGCGGGTCGGAGCCGATGCCGTGGCGGACGGCTTCGATGTCGGCGCCCACCTGGTCGGCGAGGTTGGCCAGTTCGTTCATGAACGAGATGCGGGTCGCGAGCATCGCGTTGGCCGCGTACTTCGTGAACTCGGCCGAGCGCACGTCCATCCAGTAGACGCGTTCGTGGTTGCGGTTGAACGGGGCGTACAGCAGCTTCATGAGGTCGCGCGCGCGCTGGCCCGCGGGGCTGTCGTCGTGGCCGATGACGATCCGGTCCGGGCGCATGAAGTCGTCGACGGCGGCGCCTTCCTTCAGGAATTCCGGGTTCGACACGACGGCGAATTCCATGCTTTCTTCACCACGCGCACGCAGCTCTTCGCGCAGGGCGGCGGCGACGCGGTCGGCCGTGCCGACGGGCACCGTGGACTTGTCGACGATGACCTTGTAGCCGTCCATGTGGCGGCCGATGTTGCGGGCGGCGGCCAGCACGTACTGCAGGTCGGCGGAACCGTCTTCGTCCGGCGGGGTGCCGACGGCGATGAACTGGAGCTGGCCATGCGCGACGCTGGCGGCGACGTCGGTCGAGAACTGCAGGCGGCCGCTGGCGCGGTTGCGCGCGACGACTTCTTCCAGGCCCGGCTCGTGGATCGGGATGCCGCCGTTGTTCAGCAGGTCGATCTTGCGTTGGTCGACGTCGAGGCAAAAGACGTCGTTGCCGAGTTCCGCCAGGCAGGCGCCGGTCACGAGGCCGACGTAGCCGGTGCCGATAATCGTAATCTTCATGGTTCGCTTTAGCTTAGTTCATCACGTTCAGTTCTTCGGTGCGGCGCGGCGGGTAAGTCTCCCACTTGCTGCACCCCGGGCATTGCCAGTAATACTGGCGCGCCTTGAAACCACAATGGCTGCACTGGTAGCGCGCCAGCTTCTGCGTGTACCCGTGCACCAGGTTCTTCACCATCGACAGCTCTTCCCACACGTTCGCCGGCGCATCCATCAGGCGCGCTTCCAGCAGCTTGTCGAGACCGAGCAGGGTCGGATTGCGGCGCAGCTCTTCCACCACCAGCTGTTTGGCAGCCTCCACGCCGTTGAGTTCAATGACGGCCTTGAAGACCACCTCGATCAGATCAATCGACGACGCTTCTTCCAGGTAGGAGCGCAGCAGGTTGACGCCTTCCTGCGGGCGGCCGACGGTGCGGTAGCCATCCATCAGGCGCGCGGCGACGAGGGCCACGTGCGGCACGCTTTGCTGCTCCACGCGGCGCCACGTCTTCAGCGCGCCCTCGATGTCGCCTTCGGCCTTGAGCGCATCGCCGCACAGCATCGTCGCGCGCACGTTCTTGCGGTCGGCCTGCAGCGCCTTGTCCAGCAGCGCCTTCGCTTCCTCGGACTGCATGTGCACGAGGGCGTCCTGCGCCAGCTCGCAATAGAACTGCGCGATTTCCTTGTGGTGCGCGCCGGCGCCGGATTCCATCAGGCCTTCCGCGGCGGCGATCGCGCGGCGCCATTCCTTTTCGCGCTGGAAGATCTCCAGCAGCGCGCGGCGGGCCTGCACGCCGTACTGCGTGTCGACGAGCAGGTTGAACGTCTCTTCGGCGCGGTCCAGCAGACCGGCCTTCAGGTAGTCCATGCCGAGTTCGTACTGCGCGTGCACCTGCTGCTCGATCGGCAGGTCGGGACGCGACAGCAGGTTCTGGTGGACGCGGATCGCGCGCTCCGTCTCGCCGCGGCGGCGGAACAGGTTACCCAGCGCAAAGTGCATGTCGGCCGTTTCGGGATCGAGCTTGACGATCTCGATGAACGCGTCGATGGCCTTGTCCGGCTGTTCGTTGAGGAGGAAATTCAGGCCCTTGAAATAGCCGCGCGGGAGGCTGCGCGATTCGGAGACGAGCTGCTTGATGTCGACGCGGGCGGCGATCCAGCCGAGGGCAAAAAAGACGGGGATGCCGAGCAGCCACCAGATTTCAAATTCCATATGTTGTTCTTATTGATGACTGAGTTACGGTCAGGCGCGCGGCGCGACGCTGTCCGGCTGCGGCGCATTGGCGGCGGTACCGGCCGCGCTCTGCAGGGCCTGGATCGTGTGCTTGTGCTGCGAGCTTTCGCGGCGGTGCCGGAACACGGTCGGCGTCACGGCCAGGATGCCGAGGAAGGCGCCGGCGATGAAAAACGCGAGCAGCATCAGCACCAGCGGTCCCCGCACCTCGTAATTCAGGAAGAAATGCAGGTCGACCTGATGCGTGTTCTTCAGGGCGAAACTGAAGAACAGGACGAACAGCAGGCATCCGACGATGGTGGAGACGAGTTTCATCAGCAGGTCCCGAAGAAAAGACGGCAAATGCGCAGTGTCGCATATTTGTAACGATATTCCTAGGACGGCTGGCCCTGCCGTTGTGCGCATGCGGCGTGATTATACGTGGGTTGCACGAACGGCATCGCCCCTGCAATGCGCGCTTACATTTTGACCATCCTGGCGTCAGAACGCGGCGATCGCGGCGCGTAGCCGGGACACCAGGTCCGGCACCAGATGGAGCCGTCCGGCCTCCTCCGCCATCACGCATTCGAATCCCGCCTTCTTCATGGCATGCAGGTCGATCGTGTTCCGGATCTGGTTCGGCAACGTACTGGACAAGATATCGAACAGCCGGTCGACTGCATGCAGCCGCCCCCACAGATAGTCGTTTTCGCGCGTCGCACGATTGAGAAAGCCGCCGAAACCGGCAAACGTCCCGCCCAGCAGGACGCGCGGGTTGCCCGGCGGGGCGAGGCCGGGCGCGTCGTCGGGGCTGATGCGATCGACCAGGATCTCTTCGATCGGTCCGGTTTCCAGCGCCAGTGCGGTGACGACTGGGTGAAGGATGACGTCCCAATAAAAATAGCCGAGATAGCCGGTGAGGATCGCCGCGCGGTAGTGCGGTTCCAGGTTCTGCACCAGCCCGGACGACAACAGCGTGTCGGCGTCGTCGTTCTTGCCCGGGAGGTCGCATTCGATGCCCAGCCGCCGTACCAGTGCGGTCAGCTCGGCGTCCCGGCCGGCGACGAACTGCTCGACATCCATCCGGTTGGGAGTCTCGGGCACGAACAGCGTGCGGCACATGGCGACCGCGCGCTCGCTGAGGAAATCGGCATTGTCGTACGTCGATAAGGCATCGATGAGTTTGTGGACCTGGATCTTGATGAGATCGAGGTCTTCCGCAGCCGTCGCGTCATACAGGTCGCTGATCTCGTGCAGTACGAAATTCAGGCGGCGTTTCTTGTACACGACGCCAAAGTCGATCGTCATCTTGGCCCACGGGGGCATGTCGACGTTTTCATAGGCGTTTTCCGCCGCCGTGTAGGAGTCGGCAAGGAGAATGGCATGCCGTGCGGCCCACAGTTCGATCGCCTCCTGCACGCGGTGCGATGCCGTCGATTCGCGGGCAAAGCCGCACGCACCGGCGATCAGTTCGGCGAGAAAATCCAGCGCCTCCAACACCAGCGTCCGGACGAACGAATCGTAGACGATCGGCGTGGTGGACAGCGCGTTGGTCGAGCTGAGACGCCAATGGCGGAGATCGCTGACGGTGTACCGGCCCCTGGCCTTGCCTTCGGTGACCTCGTCAACCAGTTTCGCGACCTGCGGCCGGGCGTAGGCGATCGCCTGCTTCAGGCGTCGCACCTGCTTGTTGTAGCGCCCGACGTCCGCCAGTTCCTTGTAGGTCGGGTCGGTGCGCGGCAGGTCGGACAATGCCCCACGCAAGGTCGCGAAGAAACCCGGCACGTCTGTTCCGGGCGGCGGCTTGTCGAGCTGGGAGTGCGGGTCGATGAAGATCAGCCGGCGATCGACCTCGCGGAACGCGCTGTGGGTGCGGATCGCGTCCAGCGTCGCCTTGATCGGCTTGTTGTCGAGGATGCTCCCGTCGACCAGCACGGCATCCTCGGGATCCTTGCGCTGGTCACGATAGCCGCCAAAGTTGTGTTTGATGAATTGGGCACGGGTCGGCCATGGCCGGTGGCGCGCGGCCAGCAGGTCGTCCACTTCGCGAATCCGGGCCGGCGGAAACGCCCCGGGATACGATGCGGATGCGCGTGCGGCGAACGCGAGCGACGGGACATTGTCGAGATCGAAGTCGCTGCGCAGGTGCCCGCTTTTTTCATGATAGAGCTGAAAGTGGAATGGACGCCTGTGCTCGCGCTCGGTGAGCACGGGCGGGTCATGGATGAAGATCGCGCGATCGAGGCCGCGGAAATCCGTCGCCGTGACCAGCAGGTCGAGCCGCGTGCCGGGAGGCAGCAGCGATTCGCCGGCTGCACCGGCACGTTCCATGGCCGTGAGGCCGTCGAGGATCAGGCTGGCGAGGCGGCAGCCGTCAAGCGGCGGCTTGAACCACCGCGAACGGAGGAACATCGACGCCCGTTCCTGCATTTCGCGATCGATGGGTCCGATGATGAGGCCTTCGCGTTTCAACCGGGACAGCAGGGGCCGGACGAAGGGCCAGAAAAACCATTTGCTCCAGCGCCTGGCCCTGGCGTCGGCGTGCAGCAATTGTCCGATATCTGCGTCGGCCAGCCACATGTCCGTCAACGGCGCCAGGCTGAGATCGTGCGCGAGCGCCCTGCCCAGCGCAACGCCATTCATCGCACCGGCCGAGGCCCCGGACACCACGTCGACGATCACCTGCAAATCGAGTTGCTTGCCGACCGTTTCGAGGAACTGCAGATAAACGTCGCCCGTCGAGTGTTCCGGCTCGTCGGGATAGTGGTCGTGCATGGAGGCGGGGCCGTCGTGCCGGCGATACCATTTCGACGCGCGCACGAGGTTGAGGATTTCGCGGTTGATGCCATGCTGGTAGACGGCCAGCGACACGCCGCCGAAGAATACGATTGCCAGCCGTAATTCTTTCTGTTTCATGGCCGAGGTCTGCGCAACGCATGAGAGATGGCACGTTCATTGTATTCCCATGGGTTCCAGGCCGCAAAAAAAAACGGCGCCCTTGCGGACGCCGTCTTGTGAGCCTGTTACAGACGAATCAGTCTTCGATGATCGGTTGCCCGACCATCGCATCCACCCGCTCGCGCAACTGTTTGCCCGGTTTGAAGTGGGGCACCCGTTTTTCGGGCACCATCACTTTGTCGCCGGACTTCGGGTTGCGGCCGATACGGGGCGGCCGGCTGTTCAGGGCAAAGCTGCCGAAACCCCGGATCTCGATGCGCTGGCCGCTCGCGAGAGCGCCCGTCATCGCATCGAGGATGGTCTTGACGGCGAACTCGGCGTCTTTTGCCACCAGCTGAGAATAGCGCTCGGCCAGGCGGTTGATCAGCTCGGACTTGGTCATCTGCTCATTCTCAGGTGATTAACCTTTGTTATCGAACTTGGCCTTCAGCAGGGCGCCCAGCGAGGTGGTGCCGGTTGCTGCGCTGTTGTCCGAAGCCAGCTTCTGCATGGCTTCCTGGGTCTCGGCGTTGTCCTTGGCCTTGATCGACAGCTGGATGCTGCGTGCCTTGCGGTCGATGTTGATGACCAGGGCTTCGACCTTGTCGCCCACTTTCAGGTGGGTGCCGGCATCTTCCACGCGGTCGCGCGAGATTTCCGAAGCGCGCAGGTAGCCTTCGACTTCGTCGTTCAGGGCGATCACGGCGCCTTTCGGCTCGACCGACTTCACGGTGCCGGTGACCAGGGTGCCCTTGTCATTCAGCGAAGCGAAGTTGTTGAACGGGTCGCCTTCCAGCTGCTTGACGCCCAGCGAGACACGCTCGCGCTCGACGTCGATCGCCAGAACGACGGCTTCCAGCTCGTCGCCCTTCTTGAAGCGGCGGACAGCTTCTTCGCCCGGCTCGGTCCACGACAGGTCGGACAGGTGCACCAGGCCGTCGATGTTGCCCGGCAGGCCGATGAACACGCCGAAGTCGGTGATCGACTTGATCAGGCCCTTGACCTTGTCGCCCTTCTTGTGGGTCATGCCGAAGTCGTCCCACGGATTCGCCTTGCACTGCTTCATGCCCAGCGAGATACGACGACGCTCTTCGTCGATTTCCAGGACCATGACTTCGACTTCGTCGCCCAGCTGGACAACCTTGTTCGGCGCCACGTTCTTGTTGGTCCAGTCCATTTCCGAGACGTGCACCAGGCCTTCGATGCCCTGCTCGACTTCCACGAACGCACCGTAGTCGGTCAGGTTCGTGACCTTGCCGAACAGGCGGGTGCCTTGCGGGTAGCGACGCGACAGGCCGGTCCACGGATCGTCGCCCAGTTGCTTGACGCCCAGCGAGACGCGGTTCTTTTCCTGATCGTACTTGAGGACCTTAGCGGTGATCTCTTGACCAACCGACAGGACTTCCGACGGGTGACGCACACGGCGCCATGCCAGGTCGGTGATGTGCAGCAGGCCGTCGATGCCGCCCAGGTCGACGAACGCGCCGTAGTCGGTGATGTTCTTGACGACGCCGGTGACGACGGTGCCTTCCTTCAGCGTTTCCATCAGCTTCGCACGCTCTTCGCCCATCGATGCTTCGATGACGGCGCGACGCGACAGCACGACGTTGTTACGCTTGCGGTCCAGCTTGATGACCTTGAATTCCAGGGTCTTGCCTTCGAACGGGGTCGTGTCCTTGACCGGACGGGTGTCGACCAGCGAACCCGGCAGGAATGCGCGGATGCCGTTGGTCAGGACGGTCAGGCCGCCCTTGACTTTGCCGTTCACGGTACCGGTGACGATCTCGCCCGATTCCATTGCTTTTTCCAGAGCCAGCCACGATGCCAGGCGCTTGGCCTTGTCGCGCGACAGGATGGTATCGCCGAAACCGTTTTCCAGCGATTCGATGGCCACGGAAACGAAGTCACCCACGTTGACTTCCAGTTCGCCCTGGTCATTCTTGAATTCTTCGATGGGGATGAAAGCTTCCGATTTCAGGCCGGCGTTGACGATCACGAAGTTGTGATCCAGACGCACGACTTCGGCGGAGATGACTTCGCCCGAACGCATGTCTTGACGCGCCAGCGACTCTTCGAAGAGTGCTGCGAAGCTTTCCATACCGGTATCTTGATTTGCTGCAGTAGCCATAAGTTTTGAGATGTTAGCCAGCAGATCGGCTATATGCGATCTGAACTGGGTCAAGTTGAACCACACCCGGGACATCCCGGGCACCAAAAAACGCCGCTCTCACGGCAGTTCCTACGCCTTCAGGAACGAATTCTTGTTCAGGGATGCGCGTACCAGGCCAGTACCTGTTCGACGGCTTCGTCCGCCGTCATCTGCGAGGTATCGAGGATGTGCGCCCCTTCCGCCGGCACCAGCGGGGCCACGGCGCGCTGGGTATCGCGCGCGTCGCGGGCCTGCAAATCCGCCAGCAGATCGTCCATATTAGCAGAAAACCCTTTGTCAATCAATTGCTTATACCGGCGTTGCGCACGTGCCTCAACACTTGCGGTCAGGAACACCTTCAGCTGGGCGCCGGGAAAGATCACCGTGCCCATGTCGCGGCCGTCGGCCACGAGCCCGGGCGTTTCGCGGAAGCTCAGTTGCAAGCCATACAACGCCTGGCGCACGGCCGGCAGCGCGGCGATCTTCGACGCGGTATTGCCGACTTCTTCCTGGCGGATGGCGTTGCTCACCTCTTCCGTGCCGAGATAGATGTGGCCGGCGTTGAAGCGGACGGGCAGGTGTTCGGCGACCTTGGCGAGCGCGTGCTCGTCGCGCAGGTCGGTGCCGCGGCGCAGCGCGGACAATGCGGTCAGGCGATACAGGGCGCCGGAATCCAGCAGGTGGAAGCCCAGGCGGTCGGCGACCTTGTGGGCAACCGTGCCCTTGCCCGAGGCGGTCGGGCCGTCAATCGTAATGACGGGAATATTCGAGTTCGGCATGTGAATTTGTTACCAAAATGCCGACGGGATGCTCGCATGATGGCGGGCACGGGGTGCCCACCCTACGGCAATCGTCGGACGTAGGGTGGGCACCCCGTGCCCACCGAAAATCAAACCATCAGGATACGGTGTCCTGGGCGATTCCGGAAAACGTTTCGAAATAATCCGGGAACGTCTTGGCCACGCACTTCGGATCGTTGATGCGCATCGCGTTGCCGCGGCGCGCGGCGCCATCCAGCGACGCCAGCGAGAAACACATCGCCATCCGGTGGTCGTCGTAGGTGTCGATCGTCGCATGCGACAGCGTGTCGGGCGGCGTTACGCGGATGTAGTCCGGGCCCTCCTCCACCGTCGCGCCGACCTTGCGCAGTTCCGTCGCCATCGCGGCCAGGCGGTCGGTTTCCTTCACGCGCCAGCTGGCGATGTTGCGCAGCGTGCTCGTGCCGTCCGCGTACAGTGCGGCGACGGCGATCGTCATCGCGGCGTCCGGGATGTGGTTGAAGTCGGCGTCGATCGCTTTCAGCACGCCGTTCGACTTCGCCTCGATCCAGTTGTCGCCCTTCGTGATCGTCGCGCCCATCTGCTCCAGCGCGTCGGCGAAGCGCACGTCGCCCTGGATGGAATCCTTGCCCACGCCTTCCACGCGCACCGGACCGCCGGCGATGGCGCCCGCGGCCAGGAAGTACGACGCCGACGACGCATCACCCTCGACGTGGATGCTGCCCGGACTCTGGTAGGTCTGGCCCGGCTGCACGGTGAACGACGCCCATCCGTCCTGGCCGACCGTCACGCCGAAGCGGCGCATCAGGTTCAGCGTGATCTCGATGTACGGCTTCGAAATGAGCTCGCCCACCACCTCGATCGTGACCGGCTTGTCGACCGCCATCAGCGGCGCGGCCATCAGGAGGGCCGTCAGGAACTGGCTCGACACGTTGCCGCGCACGGCGATGCGGTCCGGCTGGACCTTGCCCGCGCGGATGTGCAGCGGCGGGTAGCCCGGATTGCCGGTGTAGTCGATGCTGGCGCCGACCGCATTCAGCGCGTCGACCAGGTCGCCGATCGGACGTTCGTGCATGCGCTCGACGCCGTGCAGCGTGTAATCGCCGCCGATCACGGCCAGCGCCGCCGTCAGCGGACGGATCGCGGTGCCCGCGTTCCCCATGAAGAGGTCGGCCTGGCCGACGGGCAGCTTGCCGCCGGCGCCGTGGACGACGTGCGTGCGCTCGTCGACTTCTTCCCACCGGATGCCCAGCTTCCTGAGGGCGTCCAGCATGACGGACGTGTCGTCCGACGCGAGCAGGTCGTGGATGGTCGTCGTGCCTTCGGACAGTGCGGCCAGCAGCAAGGTGCGGTTCGAGATGCTCTTCGAGCCGGGCAGGCGTACGGTGCCCTGCACGCGCATCACGGGTTCGAGGTCGATGTGCTGGGGATAGATTTTAGCTTGTGTCATTTTCCAGATTCCTGATCGGGCGCCGGCGGTTTTTCCGCGGCTTCGATCGCTTCGGTCCACGCGCGGCGGGCGCGCTGGGCGTTGGCGTAGGTCGCCTCCAGCGCGGGTCCGTCACTGGCGGCGAGCCGCGCGCGAAGGTGTGTCAATTGAGCGAGATAGGCGTCCAGTTCGCCGAGCAGCGCGTCGCGGTTCGCGAGGCTGATGTCGCGCCACATTTCCGGCGACGAGCCCGCGATGCGGGTGAAGTCGCGGAAGCCGCTGGCGGCATACTGGAACAGCAGGTCCGCGTGCGGCTTGTTGGCGATGTCGTCGACAAGCGCGTACGCGAGGAGGTGCGGCAGGTGGCTGACGGCGGCGAACACCTTGTCGTGTTCCTGCGGCGTGAGCATGTGGATGATGGCGCCGCACGTGCGCCACGCGGCGGCCACTTTCTCGACGGCTTGCGGGGCATTTTCCGGCAGCGGCGCGAGCACGGCCTTCTTGCCGCGGTACAGGTCGGGGATCGCCGCGTCCGGACCGTTCGATTCACGGCCGGCGATCGGGTGGCCCGGCACGAACTGGTGGACGCGATCGCCCAGCGCGGCACGCGCGGCCGCCACGACGTCGGACTTGGTGCTGCCCGCGTCCGTGACGATCGTCTGCGGCTCCAGGTGCGGCAGCAGCGATGCGAGGATGGTCCCCGTCTGCGCGACGGGCGCCGCCAGCAGCACGAGGTCCGCACCGCGCAGCGCGACTTCCGGCGATGCCGCCGCTTCGTCGATGATCCCGAGTTCGCGCGCACGCGCCAGCGCCTGCGCGGAGCGTCCCAGGCCCACGATATGGCCCGCGGCGCCGGCCGCCTTCAGGCCCAGCGCGAACGAGCCGCCGATCAAGCCGACGCCGACGATGACGACTTTCGTGAACATCAACCGAGGGCCTTCTTCAGCGCTTCGATGAACTTCGCATTCTCTTCCGGCAGGCCGATCGAGATGCGCAGCCATTGCGGCAGACCGTACGCGCCGACCGGACGCACGATCACGCCCTGCTTCAGCAGCGCGAGGTTCACGCGCGCGCCGGCGCCCTCGTCGTCGCCCACTTTCACGAGCACGAAGTTGCCGTACGACGGGACGTACTCGAGCTTGAGCTCATCGAACGCCGCGGTCAGCTGCCGGTAGCCGGCGCGGTTGTTCTCGGCACCCTTCTGCAGGAATTCTTTATCGTTCAGCGCCGCGATGGCCGCGGCCTGCGCGAGCGAATTCACGTTGAACGGCTGGCGGATGCGGTTCATCAGGTCCGTCACGGCCGGCTGCGCGATGGCGAAACCGACGCGCAGGCCCGCGAGGCCATACGCTTTCGAGAAGGTGCGCGAGACGATCAGGTTCGGGTATTTGCGGACCCACTGCGTCGATTCGAACTGGTCCTTCTGCTCGAGGTATTCGTTATAGGCCTCGTCCAGCACGACGACGACGGATGCCGGCACCTTGGCCAGGAACGCTTCGATCTCGGGTGCCGAGATGAAGGTGCCGGTCGGGTTGTTCGGGTTGGCGATGTAGACGAGACGGGTGTCGGCATCGATGGCGGCCGCCATCGCATCGAGGTCGTGGCCGTAGTTCCTGGCCGGAACGACGATGCCGCGCGCGCCGACGCCCTGCGTGGCCAGCGCGTACACGGCGAACGAGTACTGCGCATAGACGACGGCCTGGCCCTTCTGCACGAACGCGTGCGCCGCGATCTCGAGGATGTCGTTGGAGCCGTTGCCGAGCGTGATCCAGTCGGCCGGCACGTCGTAGCGCTTGGCCAGCGCGGCCTTCAGCTCGAAGCCGTTGGCGTCCGGGTAGCGGCCGAGTTCAGTGGCGGCAGCAAGCATCGCGGCCTTGGCCGATTCGGGAACGCCGAACGGGTTTTCGTTGGACGCCAGCTTGACGATATTGGCTTCATCGAGGCCGAACTCGCGGGCGACTTCGGAAATGGGTTTGCCGGCCTGGTAAGGGGCGATGGCGCGGACGTAATCGGGACCGAATTGCGACATGGGATTCTCTTGGCTGTAGTGGTGTGATTCAGAGGCCGACGGGATAGGATCCCAATACCTTGAAGAAGGCGGCGTTGTCCTTGAGTTCTTCGAGCGCGCGGCCGACGGCGGCATCGGCGATGTGGCCTTCGACGTCGACGTAGAAGTAGTACTCCCACGTGCCGATGCGCGCGGGACGCGATTCGAAACGCGTCATCGACACGCCGTGCTTCGCGAGCGGCGCGAGCAGGCCGTAGACGGCGCCGGCCTTGTTCGGCACGGCCAGCACGATCGACGTGCGGTCCTTGCCCGACGGGCCCGTGGCCTGGCTGCCGATGATCAGGAAGCGCGTGCGGTTGTGCGGGTCGTCCTGGATGTGCGCCTGCACGACGCCCAGCTTGTACTGTTCGCCCGCCATCTCGCTCGCGATCGCGGCGATGGCCGGATCCTGGCTCGCCAGCACGGCCGCTTCCGCGTTCGACGCGACGGCGCGGCGCTCGATGCCGGGGTGGTGCAGGTTGAGCCAGACCTGGCACTGGGCCAGCGCCTGCGAATGCGCACACACGACCTTCACGCCGTCCATGCTGCCCGTCTTCGTCATGAGGCTGTGGTGCACGGGGATCGACACTTCGCCGCTGATGATCGTCGTGGTCGCGAGCATCAGGTCGAGCGTGCGGTTGATGGCGCCCTCGGACGAGTTCTCGACCGGGACGACGCCGTAGTCGGCGGTGCCGGCCTCGGTGGCGCGGAACACTTCGTCGATCGACACGCACGGCAGGCCTTCGACGGCGCTGCCGAACTGCTGGAACACGGCCTGTTCGCTGAACGTGCCGGTGGGGCCGAGGAACGCGACCGTCACGCGCTTTTCCAGCGCGCGGCAGGACGACATGATCTCGCGGAAGATGGTCTGCACGTCCTGGTTCTTCAGCGGACCGGGGTTGCGCTCGGCGACGCCGCGCAGCACCTGCGCTTCGCGCTCGGGGCGGAACACGGGGGCGTTCGTCTCGGCCTTCACGTGGCCGACTTCCTGCGCGACCCTGCCGCGGCGTGAAAGGAGTTCGAGGATTTGCGCGTCGATCGCATCGATCTGTTCGCGCAGGGGTTTGAGTTTGTCTGTCATTGTCTGCTCGTTGGGTGCGGTTCGCGTTTGGCCCGTACCATGGATACGTCGTCCCCGCGGAGGCGGGGACCCAATTTTTATGCGGACCGGAATGCGGGTTCGCGCGACTCCGGTGGTCAACTTGGGTTCCTGCCTTCGCAGGAACGACGATGGATGCGGCGACTCAGCGCCCCGCGAACTCGTTCAAATAATCGACCAGGGCTTGCACACCCTCGATCGGCATCGCGTTGTAGATCGATGCCCGCATACCGCCGACGGACTTGTGGCCCTTCAGTTGCAGCAGGCCGCGCGCTTTGGCGCCGGCCAGGAATTGTTCGTTCAACGACTCATCGCGCAGGTAGAACGGTATGTTCATGCGCGAGCGATATTCGGGCGCCACACGATTCTGGTAGAAGTCGTCGGCGTCCAGCGCCGCGTACAGCAGGCGCGCTTTTTCGATGTTGCGGCGTTCCATCTCGGCCACGCCGCCCTGTTTTTTCAGATGCGCGAACACGAGGCCCGCGATATAGATCCCGTACGTCGGCGGCGTGTTCAGCATCGACTCCGCCTCCGCCACCGCGCGCCAGTTGAACACACCCGGGCAGATCGGCAAGGCGTGATCGAGCAGGTCCTCGCGCACGATCGTGATCGTCAGGCCCGCCGGGCCGATGTTCTTTTGCGCGCCGGCGAAGATCACGCCGTACTTCGACACGTCGACCTGGCGCGACAGGATGTGCGAGGACATGTCGACGACGAGCGGCGTATCGCCTTGCACGGTCGGGACGTAACCGATCTCGACGCCGTCGATGGTCTCGTTCGTGCACAGGTGCAGGTAGGCCGCGTCGGCGCTCAGCTTCCACGTCTCCTGCGGCGGCACGGTGGTGAAGCGGCTCGCTTCGCCCGATGCGGCCACGTTCACGTTCGCGTAGCGCTTCGCTTCCTTGATCGACTTGCCGGACCACGAACCCGTGTGGACGAAATCGATGGTCGCGGGCTGGGGTTTGCGGCCCACCATGTTCATTGGGATGATCGCGTTCTGGCCCAGGCCACCGCCCTGCAGGAACAGGACCTTGTAGTTGTCCGGGACACCCAGCAGTTCGCGGAAGTCGGCTTCGGCCTGCTTCGCGATCGAAATGAACTCGGGGCCGCGATGGCTCATCTCCATCACGGACATGCCGCTGCCGTGCCAGTCGAGCATCTCGTCGGCCGCCTGGCGCAGCACTTCTTTCGGCAGAACGGCCGGGCCGGCGGAGAAGTTGTACACCTGGGTCATCGTCTCCTCCTTACTTGCCGACGATGCTTTGCGCGCTCTGCGCCATCATCTTCTGCACGCGCGGCATCATCACGCGGTTGCTGATCTCCATGCTGCGGCTCATCAGCGTCGGCATGTTCGCCAGCATCTTCTGGCCCAGCGGCGACGCGTAGAACGCGGACAGCTGGCGGATCTCGTCCAGCGTATAGGTCTCGGCGTACAGCGGCACCATTTCGGCCAGCATGTCGTCGACGAGGGTCGGGTCGCTGAATACGCCGTGCATCTGCGCGGTCAGCGTGGGCAGCGCTTCCTGCAGCTTCTTGTGCGCCTCGGCCTTCTTCTCCGCGGAGAGCGTGGCGTCGCTGTCGATCATCGCATTCATCGACGCGCTGATCTGGGCCGGCATCTGCTGGTCCGCCTGCTTCAGCGACGCCTGCATCACGTCGCGGATCTTCATCGACGCCAGCATCTGCTTGGTGGCGGCGACGACGGCCGGATCGGCTGACGGCACCGGCGTCGCGGCGAACGCGGCAGGGGAGCAAATGACGAGGGCGGAGGCGATGGCGACGAGAGTTTTTTTCACGGATGTCCTTGATGATGGCTGGTGCGGGGGCTTGCAATCCCGGCATGACAATGCGGGTTCCTCGATTTTCGCACGAAACTTGCAAAAAATCCTCAACAGGCCCCATTTCGACGGCATATGACACGTCGCCCCCGTGCAGGCGGGGGCCCAAGTTTTGCATCCAGGCTGCTCGAAATTGGGTTCCCGCCTGCGCGGGAACGACGGTCATCATCATGCCGAGGGCAAAAAAAGCCGCCGAGACGCGAGCGTCAGGGCGGCTTTGTCGCTGGCTATCCGGCTTATTCCGGCGCCGGCTCCAGTTCCGTTTCCTCGAGGTCGGTCTCGACCACGCGCTGCAGGCCGGACAGCCTGGTACCGTCTTCCACCGCGATCAGGGTGACGCCCTGGGTGGCGCGGCCCATCTCGCGGATCTCGGCCACGCGGGTGCGGATCAGCACGCCGCCGGTCGTGATCAGCATGATCTCGTCCGTCTCGTCGACCAGCGTCGCGGCGACGACCTTGCCGTTACGCTCGGACGTCTGGATCGCGATCATGCCCTTCGTGCCGCGGCCGTGGCGCGTGTACTCCGTGATCGGGGTACGTTTGCCGAAGCCGTTTTCCGTCGCGGTCAGCACGGACTGCTGCTCGTTCTCGGCGACCAGCAGCGCGATCACGTTCTGGCCCTCTTCCAGGTTCATGCCGCGCACGCCGCGCGCCGTCCGGCCCATCGGACGCACGTCGTTCTCGTCGAAGCGCACGGCCTTGCCGGCGTCCGAGAACAGCATCACGTCGTGCTTGCCGTCCGTGAGCGCGGCGCCGATCAGGAAGTCGCCGTCGTCCAGGTCGACCGCGATGATGCCGGCCTTGCGCGGATTGCTGAAGTCGCGCAGCGGCGTCTTCTTGACCGTGCCGAGGCTCGTCGACATGAACACATAATGGTCTTCCGGGAACGTCGAGTTCTCGCCCGACAGCGGCAGGATCACGGTGATCTTCTCGCCATCCTGCAGCGGGAACATGTTCACGATCGGCTTGCCGCGCGAGTTGCGCGAACCCTGCGGCACTTCCCACACCTTCAGCCAGTACATCCGGCCGCGGTTGCTGAAGCACAGCATGTAGTCGTGCGTGTTCGCGATGAACAGCTGGTCGATCCAGTCCTCGTCCTTCGTCGCCATCGCCTGCTTGCCGCGGCCGCCGCGCTTCTGCGCGCGGTATTCGGAAATCGGCTGCGACTTCATGTAGCCCGTGTGCGACAGGGTCACGACCATGTCCTGCGGCGTGATCAGGTCTTCCGTTTCCAGGTCGGACGCATTGTGCTCGATGGCCGAACGGCGGGTGTCCTTGCCGTTGTCCGCGTAGTCCGATTTGATCTGCGCCATCTCGTCGACGATGATGCTCGTGACGCGCTCCGGGCGGGCCAGGATGTCGAGCAGGTCGGCGATGTGCAGCATCACTTCCTTGTACTCGTTGACGATCTTGTCCTGCTCCAGGCCGGTCAGGCGCTGCAGGCGCATCTGCAGGATTTCCTGGGCCTGCTCGTCCGACAGCTTGTAGAGGCCGTCCTGCTGCATGCCGTAGTGCTTCGGCAGGTGCTCCGGACGGAACGCCTCGATGCCGCCGGACGCGCCGAGTTCGGTGCGGCTCAGCATTTCGCGCACGAGGGACGAATCCCACGCGCGCGACATCAGTTCCGTCTTCGCGACCGGCGGCGTCGGCGCGGCCTTGATGATGGCAATGAAATCG
This sequence comes from Massilia sp. GER05, assembly GCF_052056005.1. Lineage (NCBI taxonomy): Bacteria > Pseudomonadati > Pseudomonadota > Betaproteobacteria > Burkholderiales > Oxalobacteraceae > Massilia > Massilia sp. GER05. The sequence goes on from NZ_CP178858.1 coordinate 6,319,694, forward strand.
TCGATGTTCGCCAGCGCGACCGCGAGGCCTTCCAGCATGTGGCCGCGTTCGCGTGCCTTGCGCAGCTCGAACACGGTGCGGCGCGTGACCACTTCGCGGCGGTGCGACAGGAAGCACTCCAGCATCTGCTTCAGGTTCAGCAGCTTCGGCTGGCCGTTGACGAGGGCCACCATGTTCATGCCGAACGTGTCCTGCAGCTGGGTCTGCTTGTACAGGTTGTTCAGCACGACTTCCGGCACTTCGCCGCGCTTGAGCTCGATGACGACGCGCATGCCCGACTTGTCGGACTCGTCGCGGATGTCGGAAATGCCTTCCAGCTTCTTGTCGCGCACGTTTTCGGCGATGCGCTCCAGCAGCGATTTCTTGTTGACCTGGTACGGCAGCTCGTCGACGATGATCGCGATGCGGCCGCCGTCCTTGCCGTATTCCTCGAAGTGGGTCTTGGCACGCATCACGACGCGGCCGCGGCCCGTGCGATAGCCGTCGCGCACGCCCGAGACGCCGTAGATGATGCCGGCCGTCGGGAAGTCCGGCGCCGGGATCAGCTCGATCAGCTCGTCGATCGTGCAATCCGGGTTGCGGAGGACGTGCATCGCGCCGCTGATCACTTCGGACAGGTTGTGCGGCGGGATGTTCGTCGCCATGCCGACCGCGATACCGGACGAGCCGTTGATCAGCAGGTTCGGGATCTTCGTCGGAAGGACGGTCGGTTCTTTTTCCTTGCCGTCATAGTTCGGCTGGAAGTCGACGGTGTCCTTGTCGATGTCGGCCAGCAGCTCGTTCGAGATCTTGTCCAGGCGGCACTCGGTGTAGCGCATCGCCGCGGCGGAGTCGCCGTCGATCGAGCCGAAGTTGCCCTGCCCGTCCACGAGCGTGTAGCGCAGCGAGAAGTCCTGGGCCATGCGGACCAGGGTGTCGTAGATCGACGCGTCGCCGTGCGGGTGGTACTTACCCATCGTGTCGCCGACCACGCGCGCGCACTTCAGGTAAGGACGGTTCCACACGTTGTTCATCTCGTGCATCGCGTAGAGCACGCGGCGGTGCACGGGCTTCAAGCCGTCGCGCACGTCCGGCAGAGCACGGCCCACGATCACGCTCATGGCGTAATCGAGGTAGCTCTTGCGCATCTCTTCTTCCAGGGAAATTGGAACTGTTTCTTTTGCGAATTGATCCATTGTGCGGGTCGGCGCCTTCAGGCTGATAAGTGATATTCCAAGCCCATGATTTTACCACGGCAGCCCTATCAATAACCGATTTCAACGGCAAGCGGCGCCGATAGCAAACAAGCATAATTAGCCCTTTGACACATGCTTGTCATAAACCTTCGTCAAGCTTGCGTGCGACTTCCGACACCTTGTTGCGCAGAAACAACGCGACAAATAGCATGCACGGCAATTGGTCGCCGGTCGGTCGTGCGGATGTGGCGTATGTGGCAAAATGGCCGAGACGTTAATTGCTTGTTTCACAATGCGGAACTGACGTGCTGTCTCGAGTGTTAATATTATGCTCACGTCTTATTGCCCTGGGGCAGTTTCGCCGCTAGAAGATTTTACCGAAAGGAAGAAAAAATATGAACAAATTGGCAACCCTCGTATTCGCAGCTACGGCCGCGATGGCGGGCAGCGCATCCGCGCAAAGTGCGCCTCCGTATGCGCCGCTGACCACCGATATCAAGGCGCCGACGCCGTACAGCGCTTACGTGCAGGATGCCCGTGGTGTCATCGCCCGTAATCCGTTCGGCCTGTGCTGGCGCACGGGCTACTGGACCCCGGCCGACGCGGTCCCGGGCTGCGACGCACCGCTGTGCGTGGAACCCGAGCGTCTGGAAAACGGCAAGTGCGTCGCTCCGCCGCCGCCGCCGGTCGCCGCTCCGGCACCTGCCGCCCCGGCTCCGGCCCCGGCACCGGCTCCGGTCCCGACCTCGGAAAAAGTGAGCTACTCGGCTGACGCCTTCTTCGACTTCGACAAGGCCGTCCTGAAGCCGGCCGGCAAAGCGTCGCTGGACGACCTGGTCTCGAAGCTGAAAGACATCAACCTGGAAGTCATCATCGCCGTCGGCCACACCGACTCGGTCGGCACCGATGAGTACAACCAGAAGCTGTCCGTCCGCCGCGCCGAAGCCGTCAAGGCCTATCTGCAGAGCAAGGGCGTCGAATCGAACCGCGTCTACACCGAAGGCAAAGGCGAGAAGCAGCCGGTCGCCGACAACAAGACCGCCGCCGGCCGTGCGAAGAACCGCCGCGTGGAAATCGAAGTCGTCGGTACTCGCGGCAACAAGCAGTAATCTGGCTTAACGCCTGAACAACCCCGCTGCGGCGGGGTTTTTTTATGGCCCGGTTTTTTTCACGTTCCCATCCGTACCGCTACCCATTTCCGCTATCATTCCGTCCTATGACTACGACGACCAATGCCGATCCCTTAGAGATCCAGAAGTTCAGTGAACTGGCCCACCGCTGGTGGGACCCGACGTCCGAATTCCGTCCGCTGCACGACATCAACCCGTTGCGCCTGGAATGGATCAACGCGCGCGTGCCGCTGGCCGGTAAAAACGTCATCGACATCGGCTGCGGCGGCGGCATCCTGGCCGAATCGATGGCGCGCAAGGGTGCCAAGGTCACGGGCATCGACCTGTCGAAAAAGGCACTGAAGGTGGCCGACCTGCACAGCCTGGAATCGGGCGTGGAAGTGCGCTACAAACTGATCGCCGCCGAGGACATGGCCGCGGAAGAGCCGGGCCAGTTCGACGTCGTCACCTGCATGGAGATGCTCGAGCACGTGCCGGACCCGGCTTCCATCGTGCGCGCCGCGGCGGCGCTCGTCAAACCGGGCGGCCGCGTGTTCTTTTCCACGCTGAACCGCAACGTCAAATCGTATCTGTTCGCCGTCGTCGGCGCGGAATACGTGCTGCGCATGCTGCCGCGCGGCACCCACGATTACGCCAAATTCATCACGCCGGCCGAGTTGTCGAACTTCGTGCGCGACGCCGGCCTCGTCGTCGACGGATTGAAAGGCCTGACCTACAACCCGCTGACCAAGATCTACTCGCTGAACCAGGACACCGACGTCAACTACATGGTTGCCTGCAGTAAGCCGCTCTAAGTACCGACTCATGACCTTTTCTTCTTCCCTGTCCGCGCCGCGCGCCGTCCTGTTCGACCTCGACGGCACCCTGGCCGACACCGCGCCCGACCTCGCGGCGGCCGTCAACTGGATGCGCACGGAACGCGGCCTGGAACCGACGCCGTACGCCATCCTCCGCCCGACCGCATCGGCCGGCGCCCGCGGCATGATCGGCGCCGCCTTCGGCCTGGCGCCGGGGGACGATGGCTATGAAGAGATGCGTCTCGAATGGTTCGAACGCTACCAGTCCAACATGGCCGTGCACAGCACGCTGTTCGACGGTATCTCCGACCTGCTGGACGGCCTGACGGCGGCCGGCATGGCCTGGGGCATCGTCACCAACAAACCGGCCCGCTTCACGGACCCGCTCGTCCCGCTGATCGGCCTGGCGCACGCCGGCTGCGTGATCTCGGGCGATACGACCCCGCACGCCAAGCCCCACCCTGCCCCGCTGCTGGAAGCGGCGCGCCGCCTGGACATCGACCCGACCCACTGCTGGTACGTGGGCGACGACCAGCGCGACATCGAAGCGGGCCGCGCGGCCGGCATGGTCACCGTGGCCTGCAACTGGGGCTACTGCGGTGCCGTCGATCCGGCGACGTGGGGTGCTCACTACCAGCTGGACACGCCGCGCCACCTGCTGGACATGCTGCGCGAGCTGGCGGGCGCTGCTGTAACAACGGCCTGATCCGGCGTTCATCATTGCTTCATCCTGGCCGTGCCGCCTGCCCCGGCGGCGCGGTTGTATTGTCGCGGCGCGCGTCGGTTAGTTGCAGATATCACGCTCTCGTCTTCGTCTTCGTTAGATCGCGATCCCGATCGGTCAGCTCGTCATTTACATATCTTTACGATTGATACAGGGATACGTCTATCTCTCGACAATGCCTCTGGGTAATCTACAGCCATACGACAACAACGTCTCAGGAGCATACAAAATGGAAACGATCAAGACCGCCACCTCCCGTGTCCACCCGCTGGTTGCAGCTGCCGCGGTGTCCGTCATCGTCGTCAGCCTCGCTGGCACGGCCGCGATCACCGGCCTCCTGCCGAGCTCGCACAGCGCTCCCGAGGCTGCTCCGAGCCAGGTGAACCCGGCCTACGCCGCTGCGCCGACCGCCGCACCGGCCCTGCCGATGGCTGCGGATGCGACGGCACCGCAAGGCCTGCAGCCGGTCCAGGGCGCCTATGCACAGCCGGCCGTCGCCAGCGCCCAGCCGGCCCCGGCACCGACGGTGATCAAGGAAACGATCATCAAGGAAGTCCCGGCGAAACCGGCCCCGCGCCACACGACGCACCACACGAGCTACGCCCACAACGATGCGCCGTCGTATCGCGAGCCGGCACCGCGCCCGGCTCCGCAGCCTGCGCAACCGAACTACGTCGCCATCGGCACGGGCGCCGTCGTGGGCGGCCTGCTGGGCAACCAGGTGGGCAGCGGCAACGGCCGCAAACTGGCGACGGTCGCCGGCATCATCGGCGGCGGCATGCTGGGCAACCAGATCGCCAACCAGAACCAGGGCCGTTGATCCCCGGGCCTTGATTCTCCGCACCTCGCACCCATATCGGGTGTGAGGGCACTACAGGGCTCTCCGCTCGGAGGCCGATTGCGGTACAATGAGCATTCCTATCTGGGGGCGACCTGGTTTCGACGTGGGTTGCAAAGCAGAACAGGGCATACCGAGGACTGGTTACCTCGTAAATACATCCAGAAATCAATAACTGCAAACGATAACTCGTACGCACTCGCAGCCTAATCGCTGCTAGCTCTACACCACCTCGCCTCTGGGGTGTGCCGCAAGGCAAGTAGAGTCATTTACAGAGGCTAGGACTCAACCGGGTTACCTGGTTGCTTCCGAAACTTTAGGTAACTCGCTTGGCTGCAGGGTGCACGTCCCCGTCAACCAGGTTAAATTAAAAGACAGTGCTAAGTATGTAGAACTGTCTGTAGAGTGCTTGCGGACGAGGGTTCGATTCCCTCCGCCTCCACCATAATTCCGATAAACCCCTGATTCGTCAGGGGTTTTTCCTTTTCTGCTCCCCGGTTTTGGCTTGTTCACCCCAAGTCAGCACCGCAAGAGACAGAATGGCAATCCGACTACCTTCTCACCCCTAAATCCCGTTACTATTTTGGTTAGGGCATGATACTGACAGCAACCTGCCGAAATGGCTTGTGTTGAGAAACGGCTATGTACGACTTTGCTCGTTCTTTGAAAATTTGGAGAATTTATGGATGATGACCTATTGAAATCTCTGAAGCAACATGTCCCCTTAGGAGTTCCGTTAAGTACCTTGGTTGATTTTTCCGTACCAATTGCACAACGATTGTCAGACCTAACGGGAATTGAAGCGGACTTAGAAAACGTCGAAAAGATATGTAAACGACTCGAAGCCAGGGATAAGATCGACATGATGTCCGTTACGGACGGCATTGCCTATCTCGACAATATGATGTTATGTGATTCATTATTTGATGCTGCTGTGATCAAATACGGTCGCATCAAAGCGACAGGGGCGCGCGCAGGCTTGCCGCCGGAATGGATCAGTGAATTGCCACCTCACCTAAAGGAAAATCATCAACACATTACGGACCTACGTAATAAATTCATAGCGCATCCAATAGCGCCGCTGGAGGATAACCAAGTTTATGTAACAGTACAAATCCACGATGGCCAGGCAGTCGCCGTAAACGGAGTGACCGTTTCCAAAGGTAAAGTATATAGAGGAAGCCAAAACGACGCCGCATGCTTGCGCCAACTGGCAAGTACGCTTAGAGCCAGATTGCAGATCGAAATCGAACTGGAGAAAGCTGCGGTACTTGAGGCCGCTCGGTCTATGCCACTCAGCGACCTGCTTAAGCGCGGCTACCAAGAATTCCCAATCCCGTCAATTAATGACGTTAAGAAAGGACGGAAGAAATTCTAAGCTAACCTACCACTTGCCCGGCGTTTCGAAAGCCTTAGCTGTCTCAGCGACTTTCAGACATACTGGTACGCAAAGACGATCTATGTACTCGTCGCCGGCCTAAGCTATCTGATTAGACCGAACCGAACAACGGGTCACTCTTTTTTAGCTGTAACTTTTTCTTGCTCGCGAAATGGCTTCAATTTTCCTACCGCATCAATAAGCTGTGTGGCCTTCTCGACAATCTTCGGATCGAACTTATCAGAATCATCTTTTGAGAACGCAGAGGACGGCGCAATATTCCAGTGTTCAAAGGCTTCTTTGACGTGCTTCCATTCCGCGCTAACGCCATACGATTGAAGATAGAGCTTACCGAAATTAATCGCATGCTTTCTTTCGCTATTTTTAAGCGATTCGTGCATGAATGATTGGCTGTACGAAAAACAGTACTTTGCGATCGCAACAAACAGTGCGACTAGAATAACACCTTTGAAACCAAAAAAGATGACGCGCGCCCAGTCAGTGTCTTGACTAGTCGGGCCAAGTCCGAGGCCTACAAGCGCAAAATACCCCGCTGCACTGACTCCAGAAATAAGCGCTGCAAGACCCGTCAGAGACCAGTTCCGGGAAATACTGTGATATTTTTTCGCAGACTCATCAAGGGCGGATAATGCCTCATTGACATATTCCTCTGAATTTTTCTCGATCTTCTTCTGACTTTCTTCATTATATCTTTTCTTTTCTTGCTCCAACTCTTTCTGAGATAACTGCAAAAGCTCTTCGCGCGCTTGTAGTTCCTGATTCAAATTACGTCGCTCATCTTCTAGGGCAAGCATCTTTTTCGTAATTACATCCTCATTATGCTGCATTTTGAGCTGGTATTCATTCTGCTGCTCACGGAATCTCTTCTGCTGGCTCTCCAGTTCGGCCTGCAGTTCCTGCTCCCAAGTTGATTGTTCTATTCGAAGACGAGCCTGGGCCTCTTCCAATTCTTTTTGCTGCCGTTCTAACTGCCGTCGATAAGCTCGTTCTCTTTCGAACGCTTCCTTTTCCCGTTTCGATATTTCTTCTTGTCGAGCCTTTAGCTCATCAAGCAACATTTTTGTTCGGCGCCGATCATCGTCTGCTAGTGAAGCATTAATATCATGCCTTATCAAAACTAAATTATCAAGATCATCAGTACCCCCTGCATTCAACGGTTTAATGTGCTCAATGCTCAAATCCTCCGGTCGAGAAACCTCCTCGCCAGTAATGGCGCATCGCAGACCATCCCGCTCAATAAGTTTATTTTTTATTTCTTTTGAATTCATCTCAGTTAAATTATCTAGATTTTTTATTAGATTATATTGGAGACAATCGCGTTAAGTCTCGGCATATATAAACGTTAGAAGATTTTAGCGATGGCACGATAGACCTACTTTATTTTTGGTTTAGCAAAATGCCACTGTACAATACCACGATCAAGTACCCCGAGTGGTAGCAATTTTGCCCTGACCGTAAAGGTAAGGCCCTTACGAAGCAACGACCTAGTAATCAAGATGGTGGATGACCCGACAACGGCAACTAGTGCAATTTAAGCAATATCTTGAGGTTCACAGCCAGTTCTACACATTCTGTTCGTCAACGCCCCCTTGATGCTAGAATCCCAACTTGGCACCCCAAGTGGGGGGCGTTTTATGGGCCACGCCGGGGCCGAAACCGTAGAATCAAAGAGTTATGGAACAGATGGTGGAGGTTGGAGACTCCCTCCGCCTTCACCAGTATTTAAAATAAAAGCCCCACCGGCGCAAGCCGGTGGGGCTTTTATTTTGTGCGATTGCGCATACGGGCGGACGCAATACCGGACCCTCACGCCTCCGCAGTTTCCGCATTGCGCATCAGCCAGTGATAACGGAATGCGTCGGCGATACTCGCACATAAGGCCTCGTCATCCCAAGGCTTCGTGTGGAACCGGAATACGGCGCCGCTATTGGTCGCTTCGATGATCGCGTCGACCGCCGTGTAGCCCGACAACATGATCCGGATAACCTTCGGGTGAATCTGCTTGACGCGCGACAGGAATTCGATACCCATCATGCCGGGCATGCGCTGGTCCGAGATGACGACCTGGACGTCGTTCAAGGCAAGCAGGCTCAAACCTTCCTCTCCGCTTGCCGCATGCAGTACCCGATAGCCCTGGCGGCGCAGAAGCCGGCGCAATGCCGCACTGACGCCAGGGTCGTCGTCCACGAGCAGCAGCGTCCGCACCTGTTCGTCAGGACACGCCACCGGCAGCGCCCGCTCCTCGCGCAGCAACTGCTCGAATGCCGCGGCCGGAACCGGACGGCTGAAATAATAGCCCTGGATCTGGTCGCAACGGTACGTGGTCAGATAGCTGAGCTGCTCCTGGGTTTCCACGCCTTCCGCGATGACTTGCAATTGCAGGCTTTGGGCAAGCGAAATGATGGACCGCGCGATCGCCGCCGCGTCCGGATCGGTGGTAATGTCCCTGACGAACGACTTGTCGATCTTCAGCACATCGATCGGGAAGCGCTTCAGGTACGACAGGCTGGAGTAGCCGGTGCCGAAGTCGTCCAGCGACAGTTGTACGCCGAGCCCCTTGAGCGTATTCATGGTGGCGAGTGCGTGGTCGATGTCGGTCATGACCAGGCCTTCCGTCAGCTCGATGTCCAGGTAGCGTGCCGCGAGCCCTGATTCCGCCAGGACCCCTGTCACGACCTCGATCAGATCCGGCTGGTAGAACTGCTTGCCCGACAGGTTGACGCCCACGCGCAGGCCCTCCCAGCCGGCATCATGCCAACGCCTGGCGTCCGCGCACGCGGTCCGCAATACCCACGTGCCGATCGGGACGATGAGCCCGGTTTGTTCCGCCAGGTCGATGAACCGGTCGGGCGACATCATGCCGAGTTCGGGATGCGCCCAGCGCAGCAGCGCTTCCACGCCAACGATCCGACCGGTGCGCACGTCGACTTGTGGCTGGTAATGCAACAGCAATTCGCCCCGCTGGACGGCATGCCGCAGGTCGCCCTCGAGCCGCAGGCGTTCCATCGCGCGCGCTTTCATCGACGCCGTATAAAACTGCAGCTCGCCACCGCCTGCTTCCTTGGCACGCTGCATCGCGATGTGGGCATTCTTGATCAAGGCGTTCGCCGTGTCGCCGTCGGCCGGAAATACCGACAACCCGGACGTGCAGCTCAGGAAATGCTCGTGCTCCCCGACCTTGATCGGATCGCGCAGCGCGGCCATGACGCGCTGGACGGTATTGATCGCGGCGTGCTCGTCGGGTGTATCGGCGAGCACCAGCACAAATTCATCGCCACCGGTGCGCGCGGCCGTATCGTTCGGCCCCAGTGCCGTTCTCAGGCGCGCCGCTGTCTCTTGCAGGACCAGGTCGCCGGCTTCGTGGCCCAGCGTTTCGTTGACCAGGGCGAAGCGGTCGAGATCGATACAGACAAGCCAGGCCTGTTCGCCCCGGCTCAGGGCCCGTGCCATCGTTTGACTTGTCCTATCGCAAAGCAGATTACGGTTGGCAAGTCCCGTCAGGGTGTCGTAATTCGACTGATATGCAAGCTGGTCCTCGCTGGCGCGTGCCTTGCGTTCAATGTGAAGTCGTTCGACCGCGATGCTGACCGTGTGGGCGCACAGGCCAAGGATCTCCATTTCGCCCTGATCGGGCACGCGTCCGGCTTCGGTGAACACCGCGAGTGTACCGAGCAGCCGGTCCTGCCCGGAGCGAATGCCATACCACCAGCAGGCACGATCCGCATGCAGTGCGGCCGCATCGTGCGCGCCAGTCCAGCCCGGATCTTCCCCCACGTCGGCAACGAAGACCGGCCCGGCTTGCAGCCGTGCGCGTCGGTCCGGTGGCAATACCTCATCGACGTCGAATTCGTTCAGGATGCCTCGTAGCGAAGCCGGAAGACTTGGCGCGACAACGTGTTCGAAGGCGGCGCCGTCCGCACCCAGCAACATCACGGCACAGTGCATTGCATTTCCGGACGACTCGACAATGTGCGTGGCAAGTTCCAGGAGCTCCGGCAACGGCGCCCCCAGTGCCATCCGTTCCAGCAATTTCATCTGCTCGTTCTTGAACTTCTGCAGACGCCGGCTCGCGCTGATGTCGCGGCAATATACGGCAAGCCCTTCCGATGAAGGATAGGCACGAACCTTGAACCAGCGATTCAACGGCGGGAAGTAAATATCGAATTCGACCGTGCAATGTTCATGCATGGCCCTTCGAAATTCGGTATCGGCGATGCCGCCGACGAGCGCCGGATATTCCTGCCATAACATTCGTCCAAGCAATTGCTGGCGATCACGCTGAAGCAGGCGCTCGGTTTCCTTATTGACGTACGTAAATCTCCAGTCCAGATCGACTGTGAGGAATGCCTCCGTGATGCTTTCGAGCGTGGTGCCGAGCCGGTGTGCGAGCCTGCGGATTTCGTCGTTCGCCAACCGCGTGTCATGGTTGTCGGTGGTGGTGCCGTACCATTTTACGATCGTACCGTGTTCGTCCCGGATCGGTATGGCACGCACCTGATGCCAGCGATAGCTCTGGTCGGCGCTGCGAAACACGCGGTATTCGGTCTCGAAGATGGCGCCCGAGACGAGCGACGCCTCCCAGATGCGCAGCGTCGGCGCAACGTCGTCCGGGTGCAGTATCGTGACCCAGTTGTCGGCATCGATCTTCTCGACCAGTCCCGTGTAGGCATGCACCCAACTGTTGGCGTAATCGATCGCACCATCAGGGTCGGCAGTCCATACGATTTGCGGCATCGCATCGGCAAGCTGGTGAAAACGCTGTTCGCTTTGAAACAGGGCCTGCGCGGCGTGCATCTGCTCCATCTGAAGGAGCGTCTCTTCCCGCAGCTTACGATCGGTCAAGTCAGTATGGGTCCCGATCACCCGCGCCGCCTGTCCGCCCGCATCGGTACCGACGGCCATGCCGCGACTGAAGATCCAGCGCCAGCTACCATCCTTCGCCCGCATGCGGTATTCCATCGCGTAGGTCGGCACCAGCCCGGCCACCAACCTCGCCGTGGCGTCGAGAACCCGTCCACGGTCCTCCGGGTGGATCAGGCTTTCCCATTGTTTCCCGGTCCGGATCTCGGCGTCACCATAGCCGAGCATCTCGCGCCAGCGGTGTGAAAAGTACACCGTATCGGTCCGGCCGTCCCAATCCCAGACACCATCGCCCGCGCCTTCGAGCGCATATTTCCAGCGAAACTCGCTCTCCTCGAGCGCGGCCCGGGCGCGGGCACGGTCGCGCATTCCGGACAACACGCTGTAACCGATCAGGACAATCAGGATGGACAGCCCACAGGCGCCGCCCAACACCAGGTTCCGCTGCCGGACATACGATTCGAGGATTTCATCGCGGCTACGGCCGACCGCCACGGCCAAGGCCTTCTTCGGCAATACACGCCAGGCATAGAGTCGAACGACACCGTCGATCTGCGAGGCGCGTGAATACATCAGTGTTTCCGTGCCCATCACGCCGAAGTCCGGCATGGTCCTCAGTACGTTGCGCGGCTCGGACGACACCGCCGGCTCGCGCGCGACAATTGTACCGTCAGAGCGAACCAGGGCGACTGTCCCGTGCGCGCCAAGTTGCAGCTTCCCCGAAAACCGGGTGAAGTACTCCGGTGCCACCGACAACACGATCACGCCTGCGAAACGCTTCCCGCCGGCCAGCAATGGACGGGTGAACTGGATACTTCCCCGTCCCGACACCCGGCCCTTCACCGGGCGGCTGACGAACAGCTTGTCGATCCCGGCCAGATGGGTGCGAAAGTGCTCGCGGTCGCTCAAATCGAGCCGCGGCGCCGAGCGGTCCACGCTCGAATATGCCAGGTGCCCTGTGGCGTCGATGATACTTACTTGAAATGCCACGGGTTTTTCGAGAATCGCCTGACGCTTGCGCACGTGGTCATCAAACCTGTCCGGGTCGTCGAGCCATCGTTCGCGCAGGTCGATCGCCGCCAGGTCGATCATGTTGATGGAAGAATTGACTTCTTCAGCGAACAGACGCGCAATGTTATTGCTGTCCTTGGCGGCCTCGGCCAAGGTTTTCTCATAGGTGCCGTGTAACGACGCGATCACGACGGCCCACAGGCAAGGCAAGATAACTGCCGCAATGAGGGCGAGCTGTCCAGGCAACGGAAGTCGGGAAAAAACCTGCAATGGCAGGCCGATCGATTTGGAGCTCACTCAGCGACCTTCTTATCCGGAAGGGCATCGCCGGCGCAACGACCGCGCGATACCGTTAGATAGCCTTTGATTGGACCGGCGCTATCCAGGACGGCGGCGGCGCAGTCCAGTCACGGACATCTTGCATGGCATTTCCGACCACGTCATATCGTCAACAACAGCACATTGCCCGCCAAAACCACGGCTTACATTTTACATAGATTCCCACGGGAAACATAAATGCCTTTCCACGAAGAAGAAAAAATGTCGCATTTATGCTCAATATTATTCTTGCAAAGGATGAAACCGCTGGGGAGACACCCGCTCCACTCAGACGAGCTCGCGATAAAAAAACGTCGTATCGCACAGCCCGCCTTCCGGCAGCAACGCAAAGCCGGGCACGACACCCAACCGCGTCCACCCCATGCGCGCGTACAGGCGCTCCGCCTCGGCGCTGGCCGTATCCAGCACCAGCAGCGTCTTGCCGAGCGACCGCGCTTCCCGCTCCGCCGCATCCATCAGCGCCGCGCCGACGCCCTGCTTGCGCGCCCGCCGCATGACGAGCATCTTGCACAGGTCCGCCCGATGCGGCTGGTTGTCCGGCATCGCCAGCACGAGGTGGACGGTGCCCACGATGCCGTGCTCGTCCTCGGCGACGAGCAGCGCGCGCCGGCCAGACTCGACGTCGGCCGCGAGCCCGCGCCACCAGCCGAGCGCCTGCCCCAGCGTGTATGGCTGCATGAACCCGACGGACGCTCCACCCTCGACACAGTCGAAGAGAACGGCCGCCAGGCCTTCGATGTCGGGATCGGTCAGCGAATGGATACGGCGTACGCGGCAACTCATGATCAGCTCCTGCCAAGCGTGGTAAGGACGACGGCGTAGCGCGCCGGCACGTCCCCGGGGTTGTGGAAGGAATTCGGTGCGTCGAGGGGAATGACGAGGCAGTCGCCCGTCTCCAGCAGCCAGGATTCGCTGCCGTACGTGATCTGCATGCGGCCTTCGAGGATCCAGATCTGTTGCAGCACGGCGGGCGTGCGGGGACCGGCCTCGTACGTCACGCGCGTCCGCGGCGGAAACTCCACGTCGACGATGCGTGTCGGCGACTGGAATCCTTCGGGCGATACATTGCGGCGCAGATAGCCGGAATGCGGATCCCGCCACGTGACCTGGTCGGCATGGCGCGAGACAGGCTCGGCCTTGCGCGCCGGGTCGTCGAACAGCGATGCGAGCGGCACGCCGAGGCCGGCCGCGAGCTTGTCGAGCACGACGGCCGTCGGGCTCGTCTCGCCCCGCTCGATCAACGACAGCATCGAACGGCTCACGCCGCACTGGGTCGACAAGGCATCGAGCGACAGGCCGCGCTCGCTGCGGAGGAGGCGCACCTGCTGGGCGATGCGTTCGTTAACGGTAGAGTCATCTTTCATAATGGATGTATTCTCCAATATGAAAGATAGGACGTCAACTATTCTGGATTGGTTCTCCAGTTTATTGGATGCATCGACTACGACGTCGGCCCAGGGTCCGTCCCTGGCGCCACGAGCAATTCCTTCAACAACATGTCGTTGAAGGCGGGCAGATCATCCGGCTTGCGGCTCGTAACCAGCCGGGCATCCAGCACGACTTCCTCATCCGACCACTCGGCGCCTGCATTCATCAGGTCGCGCTTCAGGCTGGGCCAGCTGGTGAGATGCTTGCCGGTGGCGATGCCCGCATCGATCAGCGTCCACGGACCGTGGCAGATGGCCGCGACCATCTTGTCCTCGGCATCGAAGTCGCGAATGAAATCGATGGCTTCCTTGCTGAGGCGCAGTTGATCCGGATTGGCGACGCCGCCCGGCAGCACGAGCCCGTCGAAGTCCGCCGGTTTCGCGTCGCGCACGTTCATCTCGACCTTGAAGCGGTCGGCCGGCTGCATGTGATTAAAACCCTGCACTTCGTCGCCGGCGGCCTTCGGCGACAGCAACACGACGGTGGCGCCCTGCTCTTCCAGGAAAGAGCGCGGGCTCGTGTACTCGATCTGTTCCACGCCATCCGTCATGAGCATGGCGACGCGCTTGCCTTGCAAAGGCTTGTTGGCAACTTGTTCCATATAAACTCCTTTTGGTCGAACGTATGAGGACGATCGACCATTCTAGGCAGGGCTGGCGGGGCGCGTCGCACGCGGCGAATCAGGCAGACAGCGCCTGCCACACCATCCATGCATTGGCGGAGGAAATCACGACGAACAGGAACCACGACAGCACCGTGGTCCACCACTTGTTGCCGAACTGCCCCATCAGGTCGCGGCGGCCCGTCAGGCGGATCAGCGGGTACATGGCGAACGGCAGCTGCAGGCTCAGCACGACCTGGCTGCCGACGAGCATGTTGCCGATGGCGTGGTCGCCCAGCGTGAGCACGCCGATCATCGCCGGCCCCAGCGCCAGGCCGCGCGTGATCAGGCGGCGCTGCCAGCAGGGAATCCTGAGTTTCAGGAAGCCTTCCATGATGACCTGGCCGGCGATGGTGCCGGTGAACGTCGAGCTCTGGCCGGACGCCAGCAGCGCCAGGCCGAACAGGATCGCCGCGGCCGCCGTGCCGGCGACGGGGGCCAGCAGGTAATAGGCCTGGTCGATGTCCATCACATTGCCGCCGCCCGGTTTATGGAACGCGGCCGCGGCCAGCACGAGGATGGCGCCGTTGATGAACAGCGCCAGCAGCAGCGACACGACCGTGTCGATGCGCGACAGCTTGATCGCTTCGGCCAGGTGGGCGCCGTCCTGGTTGAGGTCGTGGCGCAGGACGCGCGTCTGCACGACGGACGAGTGCAGGTACAGGTTGTGCGGCATGACGGTGGCGCCGAGGATGCCGATGGCGAGGTACAGCGCGTCGCGCTGGCCCACCTTTTCCAGCGACGGCACGAGGCCCGCCAAGACGGCGCGCGGGTCCGGGTCGACGAGGAACAGCTCCGTGAACAGGCAGATGGCGATCGTCGCGATGAGGCCCAGCACGATGGCTTCCAGTTGACGGAAGCCCTTCCCTTTCAGGCCCAGCACGATGATGGTGTCGAGGGCAGTCAGTGCCACGCCGACGGGCAGCGACACGCCCAGCAGCAGATGGAACGCGAGCGCGCAGCCGAGCACTTCGGCCAGGTCGCACGCGATGATCGACAGTTCGGCGAACGCCCACAAGCCTTTCGCGTGCACCGGCGAATATTGTTCGCGGCAATGCACGGCGAGATCCTTGCCCGTGACGATGCCGAGCCGCATGCTCAGGCATTGCAGCGCGATGGCCGCCAGGCTGGACAGAACGACGACGAACAGCAGGTCGTAGCCGAACTGCGAGCCGCCCTGGATGGCGGTCGCCCAGTTGCCCGGGTCCATGTAGCCGACCGACACCAGCAGGCCGGGGCCCGCATAGCGCAGGATCTTTTTCCACAGCGGATCGTTCTCGGGCACGCTGACGGTGCCGGAGACTTCCGATGGGCAGAACGGTGCGGTGGCGTTGGTCGGTAGTTTGAGCATAGCGGGCAAGATAGCACGGCGAGTCTGGCGCACACCGTGCCCAGTCGCGCCCGCCATAAGGCCGGTGCCCGCAGGCGGCCGGACCTTTAGTCGATGCCGAGCACGCGCATGCGGGCGCGCAGGCGGCGGATCTCGTCGGCCATGTCGACCACGAGCGCGGCGAGGTCCTCGTTGGCGTCGAAGTCGCGTTCGACGCGCAGCAGGCGCCGGGCCCGTGCCAGGTCGCCGCTGCGGAAACGCCAGCTCGTCACCTGCACGCTGGTCTCGCCGCCCAGCACGCCCGCCTGCACGTGGCGCACGACCCAGTCGGTCTCCACGTTGCAGGCGCGCGCCAGTTCGTCGAGCGTCAGCGCCACGTCGTCCAGCAGCACGCCGGTGAGAATATCGTCATGCATCGTTCAGGCTCCTATGCGTTCGCGTGGATTGAAGGCAAGGTCGCGCGCCATCGCCTCGTACAGCTCGCGCGCACGGTCGCTGGTGGCGGGCGGCAGCACCACGTTCAGCATCAGGTACAGATCGCCCGGCGTCCTGGCCGGAATGCCGCGTCCTTTCAAACGCAGCTTGCGTCCGCTCTGCGACCCCGGCGGCACCGTCACCTCGACCGTGCCGGACGGCGTGGGCACCGAGATGCTCGCACCGAGCGCCGCTTCCCACGGCGCCACCGGCACGTCCTGGTACACGTGTGTCCCTTCGACGCGATAGCGCGGGTCGGGGTTCAGCTGGATTTCCAGATACAGGTCGCCGGCCGGCCCGCCGCCGAATCCCGGATGCCCCTGCCCCCGCATGCGCAGCTGCTGGCCCGGCGTGACGCCTTTCGGGATGTTCACGCTGAGGGTCTTGTCCTGCATCGTCGTGCGGCCCTGTGCATCGTGCTGCGGAACGCGCAGGCTGACCGTGCGCGTGGCGCCCTGGTAGGCGTCGCGCAGGTCGATGGAAATCGCCGCATGGATGTCCTCGCCGGGCATCTGGAACCCGCCGCCGCCCGCGTGCGCGCCCCCGCCCGCGCGCGAGCGCCGGCCCACGTGGGCGAACAGGTCGTTGAAGAAATCGTCCCCGCCGGCACCGCCGAAATCGAACTGCGTGCCCCAGTCCGGCGGCGGCTGGAAGCCCTGGCCGGGACGGTGCCCGCGGCCCAGCTCGTCGTAGGCCGCACGCTTTTCGGCGTCGCCCAGCACGTCGTAGGCCTCGTTGATTTCCTTGGTCTTCGCGTCCGCGTCCTTGTGCTTGCTGACGTCGGGGTGGTACTGCCGCACCAGCTTGCGGTAAGCCTTCTTGATGTCGTCCTGGGTCGCCGTTTTCTCGACACCAAGCGTCTGGTAATAGTCCTTGTATTCCACGAGCTTGCTCCTGGATCGGTTGGATAGTTGAATGTCCCGTAAGTTGTGGCGGGGGGCTTGCTTTTCAACTACGCCTCTTCCTGGCGTGGGATGACAAGTAGCTCGGTATCCCGGCATGCCTCCCTTAAAAATCAGTTTTTGAAATGTGGCTCTCCACCTTAACCACACGATCGCTCAACAGTGCTTGAATATGCACTTTAGTGACGAATCTTGTCGTGCCTTTTCGATCCGCGCTCACGATGATCGATTTTGCACTTCCGTCGTAGCAACACGGTGTATCGGTCTCGGGCGGACAAATAAAACCCAGTTCCTCCAAGGCTTTGCGGCGGTCGACCTGATTCACGACTCGAGGAGAATTGACCAGATTGCCTATCGAATGATCCACGGCCACCTCACCCAAAAAAAGCGAATGTTTTAGTTGTGCCGCGACTTCACTACCCAATAAATCAATGACGCATGCTTGATGCATGCCTCATCACGTCCCTCTGGCCGTGCTTAGCATTTCAACCAGTATCCGGCCAAAAACGGCAGTGCTAGATTCCTCGTGTTGCCGTTCGTCCAACAAGGAGAGAGTCATGGTGAGCAAATGGGTCAAGCGCACGAGCATCGCATTGGCGGCACTCGCCCTGCTGGGGGTCGCCACGGCCGGCGTCGGCAAGGTGCTGGGGGAACGCAAGATGGCGCGCAGCATCGCGTTGCAGGTGCGTCCGCTCGACGTCGTACCCGACGTCGCCCGCGTCGACCACGGCCGCTACCTGTACAACACGCGCGGCTGCGCCGAGTGCCATGGCGCGGACGGCGCCGGCAGGACGGTCGTGCGCGACGGCGCCATGCTCGTCGTCGCCCCCAACATCACGGCGGGCCCGAACGGCACCACGGCGCGCTACCGCGTGATCGACTGGGTGCGCACCGTGCGCCATGGCGTCAAGCCGAACGGCAATCCCGTCATGATCATGCCCAGCGAGGATTACAGCCGCCTCAGCGACGAAGACATGGCCGCCCTCGTCGCCTTCCTGGAACAGATGCGCCCCGTGTCCGGCGCGAAGGCCGTCATCGACGTGCCGGTGCCCGTGAAGGCGCTGTACGCGTTCGGCGTGATCAAGGATGCGTCCGAAAAGATCGACCACGCCCTCGCGCCGCCGCAGGCCGTGCCGGCCGCCGTCACGCCGGCGTATGGCGCCTATGTCGCCGCCACGTGCACCGGCTGCCACGGCGCGGACCTGGCCGGCGGCCGCGTCCCCGGCGCCCCGCCGTCCTGGCCGCCCGCCGCGCGGCTGGCGCCCGGCAAGGGCAGCGCGATGAACCGCTATCCGACGGCGGACGCGTTCATGGCCATGCTGCGGACGGGCCACCGGCCGGACGGCAGCGCGATCAGCGCCGTGATGCCGTTCGGGTCGTTCCGCCAGATGAACGAGACGGACCTGCGGGCGCTGTATGCCTACCTGAAATCGGTACCGGGGACGACCCTGGCGCAGCGCTAGTTGTCGTTCCCGCCCATGCTGAGCAACAAAATTCTGTACATGTTAGTCAGTGCAACCTGAGCCGACTTCGGAAACTCAGCTTGGATTCCCGCCTGCGCGGGAATGACGGGTTGGAAGTAAAATGATCGGTTTCCCCAGCAAACCGATCCATGACGTCCAACCTGTCCAGCGCCGGCGCCCTTGCACCGCATCCCGTCCGCACCGAGATCGCCACCTTGTGGCGGCTCTCGTGGCCCATGCTCGTGGGCCAGCTCGCGACCGTCGGCATGGGCGTGGCGGACGTCGCCATGACGGGCCACGTCAGCGCTGAAGAGCTTGCCGCGGTGTCGCTCGGCACGTCCGTGTGGTCGATCATCCTCGTCACCGTCATGGGCATCATGATGGCCGTGAACTCGGTCGTCTCGCACGAGATGGGCGCCGCCCGCTTCGACCGCATTTCCCACTCCGTGCGCGAAGCGCTGTGGATGGGTCTCGGCGTCGGCGTCGCGGGCTGTCTCGCGGCAAACCTGTGCACGCTCGTGTTCGACCACATCGGCCTGGACCAGGCCGTCGCGGACCGCGCCTCGAGCTTCCTGCACATCATCAGCCTTGGCATGCCCGCGTTCGCCTGCTACCGCGCGCTGTACGGCTATACGACGAGCATCAACCAGACCAAGCCGATCATGATCATCGCGCTCTGCGGCCTCCTGTACAACATCGGCATGAACTGGCTGTTCATCTTCGGCGAGTTCGGCTTGCCGAAACTGGGCGCGCTGGGCTGTGCCGTGTCGACGGCCAGCGGCATGTGGCTGATGCTGGGCGCGATGGTCGTGTGGATCAGGTTGTCCAGCGCGTACCGGCAGACGTATCCGTTCGCGCACTGGGAAGGCCCGAACTGGAAAGAGATCGGCAGCATGCTGCGCCTGGGCCTGCCGATCGGCGTCACGCACTTCGCCGAGGTCAGCGCGTTCGGCATCATCAGCCTGCTCGTGGCGCGCTTCGGCGTGATCGAGGTGTCGGCGCACCAGATCGCGCTGAACTTCGTGTCGCTCGTGTTCATGGTGCCGCTGAGCTTCGGCATCGGCGCGCTCACGCGCGTGGGCCAGGCGATGGGTGAAGGCAATCCGGTGCGCGCGCGTTTCGTCGCCTGGGTGGGTACGGGCATGTGCATCGCGTTCGGCCTGATGTCGGCCATCGGCATCGCCCTCTTCCGCTGGCAGATCGCGGCGATGTACACGTCCGACGCGGCCGTCCAGGCCACGTGCGTGATGCTGCTGCTGTTCGCCGCGCTGTTCCAGCTGTCCGATTCCACGCAGGTCGCGGCCGCCTCGGCCATCCGCGGCTACAAGGTGACGCGCTCGCCGATGGTGATCCAGATGATCGCGTTCTGGGGCGTGGCCCTGCCCGTCGGCTGGATCCTGGGCCTCGCGCCGGACTGGTTCCCGTGGTCGCCGGGCAAGCCGATGGCCGCGACCGGCTTCTGGATCGGCCTCGTGCTGGGCCTGACCGTGGCCGCCGTGTTGCTGGCATGGTCGCTGAATCAACTTTCCAAGCTGCGCATCCGCGACCACGCATAAACTCGGGGTCATAAATTCGGGGTCAGAGCACTTTTTTGTGCACAATCCTTGAAGCAAGCTTTAATGGTGGCCCAAGCCCGCTTGCACTTCCTGTTGCAAGCGCCGGGTGTCCTCGCAGCGATTTTGTCCAGCGACACATTGATCGAAAATGTGCTCTGACCCCGAATTTAAAGCAAAAAAAAGCCGATGGACGGGGAATCCATCGGCGTAACCCTAGGAGAGAGTTTCATCCTATTGTCGGCATTGGGGTGCCGACGAAATGATCATAGTGCATTGCAGCAGATGCAAACATTACAGTTCGTCCATCATCCCTTCCTTCCCGCCCGCCGTCTTTACAGCGTTTCGCGGACGACTCTGGTATCGTTCCGCCGTTGCACAAGAATAATTTCTTAATTCTTTACCCAAGAGCCCCCATGCGCCTTTTTCTCTGCCTTTTAGCCGCATTGTCGGCCGTTCCCGCATCGGCGGAACGGCTGACGCTGGACCGTATCCACGCCGACCCGGCGTTGGCCGGTCCAGGCGTCCGCAGCCTGCGCGTCTCGCCCGACGGCGAACGCGTGACCTTCCTGCGCGGACGCACCGACAACCAGTTCCAGCTGGACCTGTGGGAATTCAACATGAAGGACAAGACCACGCACCGCCTGGTCGACTCCAAGCAGCTGGTCCCGAACGAAAACCTGTCGCTGGAAGAAAAGGCAAGGCGCGAGCGTGCCCGCACGGCCAGCCTGTCCGGCATCCTGAGCTATAGCTGGTCGCCGGACGGCAAGCAGCTGCTCGTGCCGATCGCGGGCGACCTGTACCTCGTCGACGTCGATAAGCCGGAAGCCGCGCGCAAGGTCGCGTCCGGCAATGTCGGCGATCCGAAGATCTCGCCGAAAGGCCGCTACGTCTCGTACGTGCGCGACCAGAACCTGTTCGTCATCGACCTCACGACGGGCCAGGAGCGCCAGCTGACGACGGACGGCAAGGACACCGTGCACAACGGCGAAGCGGAATTCGTCGCGCAGGAAGAGATGGACCAGCACACGGGCTATTACTGGGCCCCGGACGATTCGGCCATCGCCTACCGCCGCTACGACGAGGCGCAGGTGCCCGTCGCGCGCCGCTTCGAGATCTTCGCGGACCGCACGGAAGTCATCGACCAGCGCTACCCCGCCGCCGGCGCGAAGAACGTCGAGATCGACCTGATGATCGTGAACCCGGCGACGGGCGCGCAGAAGAAGGTCGACCTCGGTCCCGAGAAGGACATCTACCTCGTGCGCGCCGACTGGAGCGCGGATGCCAGGACCCTCGTCTACCAGCGCCAGTCGCGCGACCAGAAGCGTCTCGATCTCGTCGCCGTCGACGCGGCCACGCTGACCCAGCGCCCGCTGCTGACGGAAACGTCGAAAACCTGGGTCAGCATCCACGACGACCTGCGCTTCCTCGGCCGCCAGAAAGCCTTCATCTGGGCCTCCGAGCGCAGCGGCCGCAAGCACCTGTACCTGTACGACCTGTCGGGCAAGCTGCTGCACCCGATCTCGAGCGGCGAATGGGGCGTCGACAACATCCTCGCCGTCGACGAGCAGGCCGGCAAGGTCTATATCGCGTCGAACAAGGATGCCGTCATCGACAAGCAGACGTATGTGCTGAACCTCGACGGCAGCAATGCGAACAAGCCGGTCCGCCTGACGAAGCAGGACGGCTGGCACGAAGACGTGTTCGCCCGCAACGGCAAGATTTTCGTGGACACGTTCTCCGATCCGGACACGCCGCCGCAAGTGTCGATCCGCCGCGCGGACGGCAGCATGGTCGAGTGGCTCGAACACAACGAGCTGAACGCCCAGCACCCGTACGCCAACTACGCGAAGGATCACCTGCCAACGGAATACGGCAGCATCAAGGCGCACGACGGCCAGACGCTGTACTACTCGATGATCAAGCCGGCCAACTTCGACGCCACGAAGCGCTACCCGGTCTTCCTGTTCACGTACGGCGGCCCGCATTCGCAGCGCGTCACGCGCCAGTGGGGCAACCTGTTCAACCAGTACATGGCCCAGCAGGGCTTCGTCGTGTTCGTGCTGGACAACCGCGGTTCGTCGCGCCGCGAGCGCGCGTTCACCGACGTCATCTACGGCAACCTCGGCGCGCATGAAGTCGAAGACCAGCTGACGGGCATCGACTGGCTGGCGCAACAACGCTTCGTCGATCCGAAGCGCGTGGGCGTGTTCGGCTGGAGCTATGGCGGCTTCATGACCCTGCGCCTGCTGGAGGCTGGCTCGGACAAGATCGCGATGGGCGTGTCGGTGGCGCCCGTGACGGACTGGGCGCTGTACGACACGCACTACACCGAGCAGTTCGTGGGCGCGACGCCGCAGGCGGATCCGGCCGCGTACGAGCGCAGCGGCGTGTTCGCGCACCTGGACGGCCTGAAGTCGCCGCTGCTGCTGGTACACGGCATGGCGGACGACAACGTGCTGTTCACGAACTCGACGCGCCTGATCGACGCGCTCGTCAACCGCAACGTGCGCTTCGAGCTGATGACGTATCCAGGTGCCAAGCACGGCATTTCGTCGCGTGCGGGACAGCGCCATGTGTACGGCCTGATCGAGGCATTCTTCAAGAAGAACCTGGGCGGGACCGCGCCGAAGTAAGATTCGTTTCCCAATAAAAAAATCGGTCGCAAGTGCGGCCGATTTTTCTTGGCGCCAGCTTATTTGGTGGCGTCGTGGATTTTTTCCTTCAGGTCGCCCAGCTTTTCCTGGGTCTTGCCTTCGAGCTGGTTCTGCAAGCCTTTCACCTGCTGCTCGGAGCTGCCGACGATCTTGCCGGCCTCCTCCTGGATCTTGCCGCCGATGTCTTGCAGTTTGCCGTTGATCTGGTCCGAATTCATGGTGTTCTCCTTTCGTTCAAAGTTCGACACCATCGTAGCGCCCGCGCCCGTATGGCTCAGTTAGCGCACGCACATTGCCACGCGCGCGACGGCCCCGCGGCGCCGCTGATAGCATTCTGTCATGAACGACACGTCCACCTCCCCCGCCGTCAAGCCGGCCCAGCGCAAACTGATGCGCCGCTTCGTCCTTGTCGACGGCATCGCGGTGCTGTTCCTCGCGCTCGTCGCGGCCGTCGTGCTGGCCATCGACGCGCTGCTGCTGCTCTTTGCCTGCGTCCTGTTTGCCGTGCTGTTGTACGAGCTGAGCGCGATCCTGTGCCGGCGCTTCGGCTGGAACCGCAAGCTCGCGCTCGTCGTCGTCGTGCTGGCGCTGCTGCTCATCATCGGGCTCGGCGGGTGGGCGATGGCGCCGCAGATTGCCGAACAATCGACCGAACTGGCGCAGCAGATTCCGCAATCGCTACAGCGCCTGCGCCAGATGGTGGAGAACCAGCCGCTGCTCGCGCGCATCGCCGCCGACCTGCCGGATGCCAGGCAACTGATCGGATCGATGCAGCAGTTCGTGCCGAACGCGGGCCTGTTCTTCGGCGGCGTGCTCGGCGCGCTCGGCAACGTCGTTATCATCGTGTTCGTCGGCATTTATTTTGCGCTGTCGCCGCGCCAGTACAAGCAAGGCATCGTGAAGCTCGTACCGCAGGGCAAGCGCGAGCGCGCCGTGCAGGTGATGGACGACATCGGCGACACGCTGGCGCGCTGGCTGATCGGCAAATCGCTGTCGATGCTGATCGTCGGCGCCGCGACGGCCGGCGCGCTCACGCTGCTGGGCGTGCCACTGGGTCTGATCCTCGGCATCATCGCCGGGCTGCTCGACTTCATTCCCTACATCGGCCCGATCATGGCGGGCGTACCGGCGGTATTGATCGCGCTGTCGATCAGTCCCGACCTGGCGCTGTACACGGTGCTGCTGTTCCTCGGCATCCAGACGGTCGAAGGCTATGTGCTGCAGCCGCTCGTCGAGGCGCGCGCGGTCGAGATTCCGCCTGCGCTCACCATCGTCATGCAGCTCGTGTTCGGCACGCTGTTCGGTTTCGCGGGCATCGCGCTGGCGACGCCGTTGACGGCCATGTTGATGGTGCTTGTCGACAAGCTGTACGTGGAAGACATCCTCGGCGACCGGCAGGCCGAATAAGTAAAACGGCCGCACGCGGCGGCCGTTGGTCAGGTGGACAGGCGCCGCGTATCAGCGGTTGCCCTTGTTGATCGCGTCACGCAGATCACCGGCTTTTTCCTGCACCTTGCCTTCGACCTGCTTCGACAGGCCCTTGGCCTGCTGTTCGCTGCTGCCGACAGCCTTGCCGACTTCCTCCTGAATCTTGCCGCCGATATCCTTGGCTTTACCTTTGATTTGGTCGTCGTTCATGTCGGAATCCTCCTTGATGAGTAAGACCGCTTGCGAATCAAGCGGGATGCACTCAGGATAATTGGATGGCGGCCTTCATTCTGTACGCAAACTAACAAACCATTAACTTGCCTTGCGCCACACGCTGGCCAGCCAGGGCTGCTGCTCGCGCGGCAATCCTTCCGGACGGTAATAGTGGCGCAGCGGCACGAAGCCGGCCTCGACGACGTAGCGCTCCCAGGCGGCGTAGTCGTGGAAGCAGCCGTAGCGCGGCCCGTTCCACCCTTCTTCGTTATGGCCGCGTGGATTCGAGCTGAACAGCACGCCGCCCGGCTTCAGCGCCGCGCACAATTCCCTCAGCACCTTCGGCAGCAGCTCGCGCGGCACGTGGAACAGCGACGCGTTGGCGAAGATGCCGTCGAACGCCGCGTCCGGCAGGTCCAGGTCGATGAAGTTCTGGTGCCATACCTCGCAGCCGCTGTACGCCCGCGCCATCTCGACGAATCGTTCGCTGCCGTCCAGGCCGATGGCGTGGTGGCCCAGCGCCGTGAACGTCTTGAGGTCGCGACCCGGACCGCAGCCGAAGTCGAGAATGGTGTACGGGGCCGGCGCCTCGATCGAACTCAGCAGCGCATCGATGTTCTGGCTGACGTCGTGGTCGATGGTGCCGGCGAAGAACCGGCGCGCGTTGTCGTCGTAATGGTGCAGCGTGCGCCGCGTGATGTCTTCGTAGTCGTCGTCTTCGATCATAGGTGCAAAGTGATGGATGATGCGCCGGTCGACGCCGAGATAATGCTGTTTCATAGCAAGAACCACGATGAAAGATGCCCGATCCATTCTAGTCCGGGGCTCTTTCCGACCGGCGCAGCTTACCCGTCAGACATAAATCGCCGGCTTACCAAACGCGTACGCGCTCGTCCGGCGGCAGGTACAGCGCCTGCCCCGGCTGCACGTCGAACGCCTTGTACCAGGCGTCCAGGTTGCGCACGGTGGCGGTGCGGTATTGCGGCGGAGCGTGGCCGTCCGTCAGGATACCGCGCCGCTCGGCCGCCTCGCGCGCCTTCGTGCGCCAGCTCTGCGCATAGCCCGTGAAGAACTGGCGGTCGCTCTCCGCCGACGCGTTCTTGCCGGCGGCGGCGCGGTAGGCATCATACGACGCTTCCAGGCCCGCCAGGTCGGCGAGGTTTTCGGACAGGGTCAGCTGGCCATTGACGGCGAGGTCCGGGTACGGTTTATAGGCGTTGTACTGCTCGACGAGCTTCCGGGACGCGGCCTTGAAGTGCTCCATGTCCTCCTTCGTCCACCAGTCGCGCAGGCGGCCCTGGGCATCGAACTGCGAGCCCTGGTCGTCGAAACTGTGGCTGATCTCGTGGCCGATGATGGCGCCGATCGCGCCGTAGTTGACGGCATCCGGCGCCTTCGGGTCGAAGAACGGCGGCTGCAGGATCGCGGCCGGGAAGTTCAGCGCGTTCTGCAGCGGCAGGTTGACGGCATTGACGAGCTGCGGCGGCATCGACCAGTCCGTGCGGTCCGGCTTCGCATGCAGCTTCGCGAATTCCTGGTCCGTGTGGAACGCCTCGGCGCGCAGCGCGTTGCCGAACGCATCCTTGGCATCGACCTTCAGGCCAGCGTACGATTTCCACCGGTCCGGATAGCCGACGCCCACGTACAAGGTCTTGAGTTTTTCCTTCGCCTGGGCGCGGGTGGCGGGCGCCATCCAGTCGAGCTTGTCGACGCGCTTGCCGAACGCCGCCACGATGTTCGCGACCATCTTCTGCAGCTGCGCCTTGTTCTCGGCCGGGAAATATTTCGCGACGTACAGTTTGCCGACCGCCTCATCCATCGCCTCGTTCGTCGCGCCCAGCGCCCGCTTCCAGCGCATCGATTGCTGCGGCGTGCCGGACAGCGCCTTGCCGTAGAACGCGAAGCGCTGGTCCACGAAGGCCTTCGGCAGCACGTTGGCCATGCGGTTGATGGTGTGGAAGGCGAGATAATCCTTCCAGGTCGCGAGGTCGATCTTGTCGACGAGCGCCGCCTCGCCTTTGACCGCGGACGGATGCCAGACGATGAACTTCTCCTGGCCGCCCAGGCGCGCGGCCTTGAAGAACGCATCCCAGTCCAGGCCCGGCGCGTTGGCGGCGAAGTCCTTGCGGGTCCATGTGTTGTCGGCCTTCAGCACGTCAGCCGAGTCGGCCCGGGTGCCGTGGGTGTTGGCGATGTCGACTTCGAGCGCGAAGATTTTCGCGGCACGGGCGTCGGCGTCCGCATCGGTCGCCGCATAACCCGCCAGTTTCAGCATCGCGGCGATGTGCTTCTGGTACTGGCTGCGCAGGCCGGCCATGCGCTCGTTGTTGTCCAGATAATAGGCGCGGTCCGGCATGCCCAGGCCGCCCTGCAGCAGGTACGGCCAGTTGTGGGCCGGATCGTGCAGGCCGGGCGAGATCCAGACGCCGAAGATGTTTTCGGTCGCAAAATGCGTATTGTTCAGCGGGTCGACGTCCGCGCGCACGGACGCGCCAAGCGCGCGCATGAGGCCCGCCTTGTCCTTGATGGCGCCGACCTGCGCCAGCAGCGGTTTCAGCGGGGCGGTGCCGCGCGCCTCGATCGCGGACTCGTCCATGTAGGCGTTGTAGTAATCGGCAACCTTGCGCGCTTCCGGTCCCGCTTTCTTGTTGGAGTCGACGCCTTCGATCAGCTTGACGATGCGCTGGTTGGTGTCTTCCGCCAGGTTGTCCATCGCGCCCCAGCGGCTGCGGTCCTCTGGGATGGTCGTTTTGGCAAGCCAGTCCTTGTTGGCCCAGGCAAAGAAATCGTCGCCCGGCCGCAAGGTGGCATGGGCGGTCCCGGCCGCATTGACGTCCTCCCTGGCCGCGGGCGGGGTCTGCCCGGATGCCGCCGCGCCCGTGGTAACGAGCGCGGTACCGCACATCGCGAGGACGATGACGGTCCTGACCGGAGTCCAGCTGATGTTCATGGTGCCTCTCCTAAAAGAATTTCAAAAAAATCTTTCGACAACCCTAAAGTTCTCCAAAACGCTGCCGTAAAAGGCAGACAACCGGCAATCCGGCCGGAGTTTGCCTCATTGGTGGAGCGCAGTCATGACGTCCAACGAAGTCCTCGCAATGTACGAAAACATCGCCGCCCTCAGCAGCCGCATGGCTGTCGCTGCGCGCGAAGGGGATTGGGACGGCCTGGCACGCCTGGAAACGCAGTGCGCCCTGCAGTCGAGCGCGGCGAAGAGCGGCGTCCCGCCGCTGGATGGCGCCGCCCGCAAGCGCAAGATCGACCTGCTCAAGCAGATCATGGCCAACGACCGCGCCGTGCGCGACATCACCGAGCCGTGGATGGGCCAGCTGGACCGCGCACTGAGCCCGGCCCACTGATCCGCCCTACCCCGCCTGCAGCCCCTTCGACTTGCCGTCCAAGGGGCTTTTTGCTTTCTGCGCGGCCAGGATGCCATCCATGTTCCCTTCGATCCATGCGGCGAGGTCGCCAAGCTTGTGCCCGATCTGCTCGCCGAGCGGCGTCAGCCGGTATTCCACGTGAGGCGGGACGACGGGATGGGCGATGCGCTGCACGAAGCCGTCCTGCTCGAGCCAATACAGCGTCTGGGCCAGCATTTTTTCGCTGATGCCGCCCACCTTGCGGCGCAGTTCGCCGAAGCGGTGCGTGCCATCCGTCAACGCGACGAGCAGCAGCACGCCCCAGCGGCTCGTCACATGTTTCAGCACTTCACGCGACGGGCAGTATTCGGAGAATAAATCCGCGCGTACCAGCTCGTTCATGCCCCCTCCTCGATCGATGATCTGCCCCTATGGTAGCGATAACCCGAGCGAGAGGCCAACGCGCGCCGCGCAAACAAAAACCGCGCAGCGACGTGGGTCATCAGCGCGGTTTCCGGGAATGGGGAGCGCGACTACCAGGCATCCCCTGGCGTCGCCTCTTGCCGGTTGCCTCCGGCGTCCGTCTGCCACTGTTGGCAGCGAACCGCTTCCGGCATCAGGCGCTTCCTCAGCGATCGTCCGACCCCGCGCCACGCTATCGGTGGTGGCTGCGGCGGACCCTGATCCGTGTACTTCTGGATTGAGTATAACGCAAAATCCGCACTTGTGTAGACGACTCGAGCGAAGATTTTGAACACTACTCCAGCGTCGGCTCGGCGGTCCCGCCTGCCGCGGGCGGCGCCTTGCGGCGACGGACGGCATATGCCCCCGCCCCACCCAGCGCCAGCACGCCGATGGCGGCGCCGATCCAGCCCCACGGCAAGCGTTCGTCCGGCGGCGGCGCCTTCGGCTTGTGCGGCACGAGCGGCTTGATCGACGAGATCGGGCGCGGGCCGGCGGGTTTCGGCGGAGGCGGCGCCGGCTTGCTCTCCGGCTTGCTCTCCGGCTTGGCCTCGGGCTTCGGCGCCTCGTGCGCCTCGTGCGCCACGGCCGGTGCGGCCAGCGACACCTGCAGCTTCTTCATCCGGTCCTCGACCTGGCCGAGGCGGGAACGCAACTCGTCGTTCTTCGCGCCGAGGGCCGCGCAGGCCTGCACTTCCTCGGCCCGAGGCGCACAGGCGGGCGGCGGGACCTCCGGCCTGGCGACGGGCGCCGGCGGCGGACGGCGCATCACCGGCCTGGGCGGCGGCGTTACCGGTTTTGCGGCTTCGCGCCGGACCACCGGCGCCGCGTGCGCCACGCGGGCCCGTTCGACCTGCGCGAGCAATACCGCGTCGGGGTTGGCCGGCGGCACCGGCGCCGGCGCAGGTGCCGCCACGCGCACGGGCGCGGGCGCGGGCGGCGGCGCGGGATTCGGATCCGGCGTCAGCCACAGCGTGGCCAGGCGCACGGCACGCTGGCCCTTGTCGACGAGTTCCAGGTACAGGTGCACATGGTCCGCGTCGACGGCACGCGGCGACGTCACGTGCAGGAACTGGCGGCCGTCGCGCCGCATCACCGACAAATTCAGGCTGGACAGCACGGGCGGGACGGCGATGCCCGCACCGTTGTAGACCTCCGGGCTGGCCACGCGCACCTGCACGGGCGTGGCGGCATCGTCGAGCATCGTCAGCTCGACGTCGGCCACGAGCGGCTGGCCGATGTGCGACGACACGCGCGGGTCGCCCAGCTCGGCCGCGTGGGCGGATGCAAGCGCGGCGAGAGCGAGGCTGGAGAGAAGAAGGCGGGTGCGGCGGGCCATGGCGTGGAAAAATGGGGGCTACAACGTGGTTAACGGCCGTTGCGGTACACTCTTTAATTCCATTGTCAAACCAACAGGATGCATCCATGGAAAACCGGATTGAGAAGGACAGCTTCGGCCCGATCGACGTACCGAACGATCAGCTGTGGGGTGCGCAGACCCAGCGTTCGCTGCACCACTTCCACATTTCGAGCGAGAAGATGGCGCCGGAACTGGTCGCCGCACTGGCGCAGGTGAAGCGCGCGGCCGCCGCCGTCAACCGCTCGCTCGGCAAGCTCCCGCAAGACAAGGCCGACGCCATCATCCGCGCGGCCGACGAAGTGCTGGAAGGCCGTCATCCGTCCGAATTCCCGCTGTCCGTGTGGCAGACCGGCTCCGGCACCCAGAGCAACATGAACATGAACGAGGTGCTCGCGAACCGCGCCTCGGAACTGCTGGGCGGCGAGCGGGGCGAGGCGCGCCTGCTGCATCCGAACGACCACGTCAACATGGGCCAGTCGTCGAACGACATGTTCCCCACCGCGATGCACGTGGCGGCCGCGCTGGCCGTCGCCAGGGACGTGCTGCCGGCGCTGGCGAAGCTGCGCGGCACGCTGGAAGTGAAGTCGCGCGACTTCGCCGACATCGTCAAGATCGGCCGCACGCACCTGCAGGATGCGACGCCGCTCACCTTGGGCCAGGAATTCTCCGGCTACGTGGCGCAACTCGAATTCGCCGAGCACGCGATCAAGAACACGTTGCCGGGCCTGCTGCTGCTGGCCGCCGGCGGCACCGCGGTGGGCACGGGCCTGAACGCGCATCCGGAATTCGCCAACCGCATCGCGGCCGAGATCTCGTCGCGCACCGGCCTGCAATTCAAGTCGGCGCCGAACAAGTTCATGGCGCTGGCCGGCCATGACGCGATGGTGCTGGCGCACGGCGCGTTCAAGACGCTGGCCACGGCGCTGATGAAGATCGCCAACGATGTGCGCTGGATGGCGTCCGGCCCCCGCTCCGGCCTGGGCGAGATCACGATCCCGGAAAACGAGCCGGGCAGCTCGATCATGCCGGGCAAGGTGAACCCGACCCAGTGCGAGGCGCTGACGATGCTGTGTTGCCAGGTGTTCGGCAACGACGTCGCGATCACGGTCGGCGGCGCGCAGGGCAATTTCGAACTGAACGTGTTCAAGCCGATGATCGCCCACAACTTCCTGCAGAGCGCGCGCCTGCTGGCGGACGGCATGCGCTCGTTCGACGAGCATTGCGCGCAGGGCATCGAACCGAATCGCAAGCGCATCGGCGAGTTGATGGAGCAGTCGCTGATGCTGGTGACCGCGCTGGCCCCGCATATCGGGTATGATCGCGCCGCGCAAATCGCCAAGACGGCCCAGCACAACGGCCTGACCTTGCGCCAGGCAGCCCTGCAATCGGGCTTCGTCGACGAGACGCAGTTCGACCAGTGGATCGTGCCGATCGAGATGACGCGGCCCAGCCCGGCCTGACGGTACCGCATCGGATACATGACGTCGCCCCGCTCGCGTGGAGGCGACGTTGTTTTTTTGAAAAGTGTTTTCTAAACGAACACAACAATACGACGCCCATTTTTAACAGAGGATAAAATGCAAACAACAACTTTTGAACTGACTTCCGAGTTCATCGAGCTGAACCAGCTGCTGAAGCTGGTCGGCGTGGTGGACAGCGGCGGCGCCGGCAAGCACGTGGTGGCAAGCGGCGACGTGTCGGTCGATGGGAAGAAGGAACTGCGCAAGACGGCCAAGATCCGTGCCGGCCAGGTCGTGACGCTGGGCGATATCCGCATTCAGGTACGCTGAAATGAGCTGAGGCGCACCGCGCGCGCCCCGCGGTTGCACCCCGCGAGCCGTCCCCGACGGTAGGGTTGACGTTTGCGCGCTGACAAACTTGGGCAGTCCCCCTTCTCTATATTGAAGTCGTAACATTCGGCCCAAAGGTGAGGAAGATGGAAACCCCAGAATCAAGCCCCATGACGCAGCAGCGCTTGATCGGCGACCTGCGTCTCGTCATCGAAAACGCGGAAGAGCTGCTCAAGAATACCGATCACTACACCGGTGTCGTGTACCAGAACGCCCGCGCCAAGCTGGCCGTCGCGCTCAATGCCGCCAATGAGGAACTGGCCCGCTTCGAAGAGGACCAGTTGAACCGGATGATGGAAGCGACGCGTGCGGCCAACGAGCTGCACCACGACAGGACCGGAGAAGAACGCATCCTGCGCGCCTTCTACCACTGAGCGCGCGGCGCCACCGTCCACGGCGCCGCGTTTGCCCCGCTTTTCACTCCCGCCACCATTCCCCGATCGAGCCAGCGCCGCAGGTGCATGGCCACGTCGAAGTCCTCGTCCACATCGAATGCCGCATCGAGCGCCGCGCCGAACGAATCGCCGCGCGCCAGGCACGCCAGCGCCGCATGTTCCGCCGCGCCGATGGCTTCCACTTCCACGTCGAGCCGGGGCCGCAGCACCAGCGCGTGCGTGGGCGCCTGCAATTTATCCGGGAAGCCCGGACCGTCCGCCTGGTGCGCGCGCCACAGCGCCACCGTGGCCCACGGCGACGCATGCAGGCGCAGCGCCGGATGCAGCACGGCGCGCGCCGCTTCGAATGCGTCGGGCGCGAGGCCGGCGATGCTCGCGGGTGCCACATCCGCATCGGGCGCGTACCACGCCTCGTGCACACACCATTCGAGGCGCGCGACGTCGGGCAGGTAAGGATGATCGGCCGCCGGCGTAAAACCGGCGAGGAAGTCCGGCAGCGCGGCGCCGAAGCGATTGAGGTCCGGATCGCGCGCCGGATGCGCCTGGCCGTAGACCCGGGCGAGCGCGTCGAAAAACTCCCCGCCCACGAGCTGGCGCAGCACGGGGTATGCCGACGCCAGCGCGCGCGTCCAGTGCGCGTGCAGGTTGCCCCGGTAGATGCCGACGCGGCGCGGATCGCCTTTCAGCAGCGGAGACAATGCGGCGTCGTGCGTGCTGTCGAACAGCGCCGCGCCGAACGTTTGCTGGAGTGCCTCCAGGCCGGCGGCCGGCGCCGGGTCGATGGGCGCGGCGGCGCTGTCGGCGCTGTCGGCGCTGTCGGCGCTGTCGGCGATGACGCCCTGCCCTACCGTCGCCGCCATCGCGTCCGCCTGCGCCGCCTCGTCGAGCAGCACGTCGAGCGGCGGCAGGTCCGTGTCCCATTCGACGAGCGTGGGCACGGCGCCGAAGCGCGCCAGCGCCGCGCGGTACAGGTCCCACACGGGCGGCGCGACCCGGGCGCCGTGGTGGTCGATGAGGCCATCGGCCGTGACGAGATGGCCGCCCAGGTGGATCTCGCCCACGCAGCCGGCCGGCAGCGCGGCGATGGCGGCATGCGGATCCTCGCCGTGATTGCGCTCGTTGACGTACAGGTTGTTCACGTCCAGCAGCACGCCGCAACCCGTGCGGCGCGCGAGTTCGGCGAGGAAATCCGCTTCGCTCATCGCGTCGCCCGCGAAGCGCACGTAGGTGGAGACGTTTTCGACGAGGATGCGCCGTCCCAGCACGTCCTGCACGCGCTGGATGCGCGCGGCGACGAGGCCGAGCGCCTCATGGTCCAGCCGCAGGGGCAGCAGGTCGTTCAGCTGGCGGTCGCGCAGCGCGCCCCAGGACAAGTGTTCGGAGACGAGGACCGGCTGGAGTGTACGCACGAGGGCGACCACGCGGGCCAGGTGGTCATCGGAAAAGCCGTGCACGGACCCTAGGCCGAGGCCCACGCCATGCAGGCTGACTTGATAGTCGCGGCGCACCGCGGACAGCACGCGCCAGTCGTGGCCCGCGCGCGCGAGAAAGTTTTCCGTGTGGACCTCGACCCAGCCAACGTCGGGCCGGCGGTCGAGGAAATCGCGGTAATGCGGCGCGCGCAGACCGATGCCGGCGGCCATGGTCGTGCTTATTTACCCGGCTTCGGCGGATTGAGTTTGCCGCCGGCTTTTTCGCAGGTGCCCTTCGGGACGAATTTCCATTCGCCCGGGTCCTTGTCGGCCGTCGCCATGCCGGCGCAACCGTGGGTCGCGGTGCCGCAATCGTTCTGGCCGGCCTTGGCGACGCCGTAGCATTTTTCTTCGTTGCCGGATTGCGCATCCATCTGGCCGCCGGCCGTGGCCTGGGTGGCGCAGACGCTCGCGAGCGCGGCAGCGATCAGGGCTTGTCGTTTGTTCATGAGCATTCTCCAAAAATACGCGTACGTACCGCGGGAGGCATTCTATCCCGGTCGGAACGTGCTGAGGGGAAAAGTAACCCGGCCGGGGCGGCCGTTGTCGGCTGCGCGCCGGACGTTGTCGTCGCTGGCGGCAGCCCGATGGTGGCGGCTGAGCGGATGGTATTGTGTGGCCGCCCCCGTCGCGCCGGGTACTGGGCCGATAACGCGGGCGGCGGGAATTCCGTTGACGCGCGCGCGTCAGGCCGTCGTGTTGATGTGGTTGCCCAGGTGCGGCGGCAGGTTCGACGCCGGCGCGGCGGACTGCACGGCTTCCAGCAGCTGGGTGGCTGCCGCAGCCTGGATGTCCTGCGTCTTTTTCAGCACGGCGACGGCGACGTCCTGGCGGGTGCCGGTGTCGGCGATGCTGGTGGCAAGCTTGGCGATACCTAAGGCGTCCATATGCGCTCCTGGTGGGTGTGTCGACAGTCGGGCAGCACGGCGGTCGCCCGCACTGCCGCTTATCCCCTGTTATCGACAGGGCGCGCAGGAACTTTAGGCGGGCAAACCATTAAATTGCCTGACCCAGCGCAAGACCGCGTCCGGGTCGAGCAGGTCGAGCCACGCCACGTGCGGCGCCAGCCCTTCGGGGCGCGCCATCGTGGACGCGACGGCCACGATGTGCGGGTCGCCCGGAAACATCGGCGGCTTGCCGACCTCCGGCCGGTAGACCTCCAGCTTGGGCAGCGCCTCCCATTTATAGCCTTCCACCAGGGTCAGGTCGGCCGGCGCGAGGCGTGCCAGGTGTTCGGCCAGCGACGGCTCCGCGGCACCGCGCAGCTCGCGCATGATGGCCACGCGGTACGGCGACGCGATCATGACCTCGGCCGCGCCGGCCGCGCGCATGCGGGCGCTGTCCTTGTGCGGCGGTTCCAGCATGACGTCGTGGTGGCTGTGCTTGACGACGTTGACGCGCAGGCCGCACGCCGCCAGCCGCGCGACGAGGAGTTCCAGCAGCGTCGTCTTGCCGCTGCCCGACCAGCCGATGACGCCCAGCACGGGCCCGCGGCCGGCGAAATCAGTAGGCGACACGGTAGCGGATTCCCCGGAAGTTCATGACGGCCGCCTTGGGCAGCAGCTTTTCCAGCACGAGGCCCGGGGCGACTTCCTCGCCTTCGTGGCGCAGCGCCTTGTCGACGATCAGCAGGCGGTCGGCCGCGTTGGCGGAATACATGTAGCCGCCGAACGTGACGCGCGGGATGTCGCGCTGCTGGGCGTCGGGCAGCTGCTGCAGGAACGGCAGGCTGTCTTCCGGCGCCGCCTTCGCGACGGGCGCCGGCGCGGCCGGCACCGGGGCCGGGCGGGAGGGCGCGGGCGCGGGTACGATTTCGCGCACGGTCACGGGCGGCGGCGCGGGCGCGCGTTCGCGCACGGTCACGGGCGTGGGCGCAGGTGCGCGTTCGCGCACGGTCACGGGCGGCGGCGCGGGCGCGCGTTCGCGCACGGTCACGGGCGGCGGCGCGGGCGGCGCGCTCACCACCAGCGGCTCCGGCGCAGGTGCTGCCGGCGCGGGCGCGCGCTGCGTGACGGTCTGCGGCGCAGGCGCCGGCGCCGGCCGCCACAGCACCAGCGCCCCCGCGACGACGACGAGCGCACCGGCGCCGAGGCCGACGAGGAGCGGCTTGCGGCTCGCCCCGGCGGCCGCCGGCGCGGGCGCCGCGGCCTGCGGCGCGTGAATCGTCGGCGCGTTGCCGAGCTGGCGTTCGGCCTGGGCCTTCTTCAAAGCTTCGAGGATGTACGACATATCACTTCCCGGTGGCTGCCAGCAGGCGCGGTTCGTCGACGCCCGACAGCTGGTTCAGGCGCATGTAGGTGCGCGGACCGGCCAGGCCGTCCGCCTTCAGGTTCTGCTTGACCTGGAACGCGCGCAGCAGGCGCCGCGTGGGCTCGTCCAGGACCTGCCTGGCCGGCGGCGCGGCGCGCCGGCCGTCCAGTTCGGCGAGGCGGGCGGCGATCCAGTCGACGTCCGGCCCGCTGTCGCCCGGCCCCACCTGGTCGCGGAAACCGCGCGGCACCTTCCACAAGGTCGTGTACTCGCCATCGATGCGGGTCGCGAGCAGCCCCAGGCTCACCGTGTGGCGCCGGCCGTTGATCGCGAGCGTGGCCGTGTCGTCGTCCATGCCGGTCAGCACGGCGTAGCCGACCCGGGCGCCGTCGTGCAGGCCGACGATGGCCGGCCGGTCGAGCAGGCGCAGTTCGTACAGGCCGCCACGGCCCTGGTAGCAGCGCAGGCCGGCGCGCGGCGCGGCGTCGCACGCGGCGGCGGCCGGCAGTTGCTGGCCCCACAGCGCGCCCAGTTCGCGCAGCGCGTCGTCCTGCGTGGACAGCGCCAGCGGCTTGGGCTGCATGCCCGCCTTCGCGGGCGCGGGCTGCGCTTTCACGGCCACGGGCGCAACCGGCGCAGGCGCCGGACGATGCGGCACCGCCTGCCACGCCGCCGCGCTGATGGCGGCGCCGGCCAGCACGCCGCCGGCCACGAGCGGCCAGCGCAGCGGCTTGCGCGGCGCGCCGCCGGCGCTCGCATCGTCGCCGGAAAATACTTCACGTGCGGCACGGCGCAGGATCGCCGGCGTGACGTCGCGGCTGTTCTCGACATAGGCGCCAAGCAGCGCGCGGTCGCACAACAGGTTGATGCGGCGCGGGACGCCGTCCGTCAGGCGATGGATCAATGGCGCCAGCGCGGCGGGAACCGGCGTCGCCGCCTGCACGCCCGCGACGGCCAGGCGGTGCGCGACATAGGCGCTCGTCTCCTCGGCGGACAACGGACCGAGATGGTAGCGGGCGATGACGCGCTGGGCCAACTGCTCCAGTTCCGGCCGCGCGAGCATCGTGCGCAGTTCCGGCTGGCCGATCAGGATGATCTGCAGGAGCTTGCGCTCGCTGGTCTCCAGGTTCGTCAGGAGGCGCAGCTGCTCCAGCACCTGGGCCGACAGGTTCTGCGCCTCGTCGATCACGAGCACGTTGTTGTGGCCTTGCGCGTGGCTGTCGAGCAGGTAGGCGTTGATCGCGTCCACATAGGCTTTCACCCCCGCCGCGGACGACACGGCGATGCGGAATTCGTCGCAGATCGTCTGCAGCAATTCCTCGACCGTCAGCTTCGGGTTGAAGATATAGGCCAGGCGGCAGTCGTCCGGCACCTGCTCGATGAAGCAGCGGCACACCGTCGTCTTGCCGGCGCCGATCTCGCCCGTGAGCAGCACGAAGCCCCCGCCGCTGCCTATCCCGTACAGCAGGTGCGCGAGCGCCTCGCGATGGCGTTCGCTCATGAACAGGTACCGCGGATCGGGCGCGATGGAAAACGGCGCCTGTTTTAAGTGGAAGTAGTTTGTGTACATGTCAATACCAAAAGCTTACCGGCGCGGGGGCAGCGGTTTGAACTTCGCGCAGTATATTTTGCTTTTGGCATTGTAGTAAGCGATCGTGCTGCCGGGGACGGATACGCGCAAAGGGTAAGGCGACGCATCGGCCGCCAGGTGGCGCACGCCCGCCGCCTTGCGGACGGCCTGCTCCAGTTCGTCCGGCGCCACGTCGGCGACGGCGCCCACGAACACCCATTCGCTCGTGTCGTCGCTGACCATCACCTCGGTGACGGGCGCGCCCCACAGGGTCGTCTCGCCCGTGCGGAACCAGTACGCGCCGCCCTCGTGCTTGTACGCGGGCCCGAAATGGGTCTTCAGCCAGGTATAGAAATACTTGTTGTCGAGATGGTCGTGGCACAGCAGGGCCGCGCCGATGACGGGGCCGAACGTGGACGGCGGCTTGTCCTGGGTCTGCGCGTGCACGGGCCCGGCGAGCGCCAGTGCGGCAGCCAGCAGGCCTACAATTTTCCCAACCATGCGCGGTTGGCGGCGATCTTCGCCTTCACCGAGGCCGGCAGCGCCTCGTAACAGCCTGGATGCTGCTTGAGCGCGTGCTCGCGCACTTCCTTTTCCATGCCGTTGACGATGAATATATAGACGGAGGCACCTTCCGCATTCTTGCGGGTGCCCATGTAGCGAATCACGATGATCTCCTTGACGAGCACCCATTATGACATTCGCCCTCCGTTCCGGCCACGGCCGGGCACCAGGCGTGCGTCGGGATGGGGTACGCGCAATGGCCCGGCAGGCGCCGTCGTTGCGCTCCAGCCACATCTGCAGCAGGTCGCGGTTGTCATGCTGCCAAGCAATCCGTAGCTATAATTCCGGCATGACGACCGCCCTCCTTCCTCGCATCTTCGCGTGCCTGCTCGCCCTGGCGGCCGGTACGGCGCATGCCGCCACGCCGCGTCTCTGGAAAGCCACGCATGCGGTCGAAGGCCATGGCACGACCACGCTGTACGTGCTCGCCGCGACGCCCGCCGGCCTGCCGGCCGAATTCGACGCCTATTACACGCGCGCCGTGCTGCCGGCGCTGCGCGCGTCCGCCACGCTGGCGGTCGAGGGCGTCGGCGATGGCGAGGAAGGCCCCGCGGCACCCGGATGCGACCTGCGCCAGCTCGACGAGCAAGGCATCGCCATGCTGAACGACGCGCGCCAGCGCATCCTCACGCTCGCGCTGCAGGCCGACATGGCCCGGCGCGACGCGCTCGACGTCAAGGCGCTCGCGAAGGCGCCCGATCCGGACACGCAGGCGCAGTCCTGGGCGCGCCTGGTCGAGATGAGCGACGAATTCACGCTGCTGCAGTTCGCGCGCATGCAGGTGGCCGCGCTCGCGTCCGCCGCGCCGGACCACAAACAAGGCGGCAACGTCGCCGAAGCCCTCGTGCGCGCACGGCCGGACCTCCCCGTGCACGACATCGATTACCGCACGGGCATGATGCACGCCTACTGCGCCGCCGGCCCGCGCCGCACGATGATGCTGCTGGACGTCGTGGACAGTGCGCCGCCCTCCCCGGCGGCCACGGCGCGCCTCACGCGCGATTTCGACGCCCTGCTGCACGGCCGCGCGCCGTCCGACGGGAGTCCGCTGACCAGGCTGGCGCCGCTCGACGCGGGCCTCGTGTGTGCGCGCAACCGCGCCTGGATCGCACGCATGGCGAAGGTGGCGGACGGCCGCACGCATTTCTACGTGGTCCCCGTGCGCAACCTGTTCGCGGCGCGGCATGACGACGCGGATTGCGGCGGGCTGCTGGACGATCTCGCACAGGCTGGATTCTCGGTTACGCCGATCAAATAGCCGCCCTGAAGACCGTCGCCCCTGCGAAGGCAGGGCCCCAATGTAGCGCTACCGAGAAGCACGCAAAATTGGATTCCCGCCTGCGCGGGAACGACGAGGTACGGGCCGTCCACTCCTTGTTTTCCGCAGCCTGTCCCCCGTTTTCGCGCATTCGTCGAAAGCCGGCTGCGCCGGCGTTCTGCCTGCCGTATCGTGCAGTCTCCCGGCGCTGCCGCAGACAACCACGACGACACCATGAAAAACGCCCTCAAGCTCACCGTCCTGGCCGCCGCGCTCGCGGCCGGCGCCTACGTCACGATGCCCGCCTCGTTCGCCCAGCCGCAGGAGACCGGCAATGCCACGGAACGGCGTGCCGTCACGGCATTCAGCGCGATCGAGCTGGCGGGCCCGTACCACGTCGTGATCGACGCGCAGGCGCAGCCGTCGCTGGAACTGAGCGGCGAACGCAAGCAGCTGGCCGACATCGAGACCGTCGTGCGTGGCGACACGCTCGTCGTGCGGCCCGTGCAGCGCAACGGTTTCTTCTTCAACTTCGGCAAGCGCCGCGAGACCGTCACCGTCCGCATCGGTGCGTTTGCCCTGAAACGCCTGACGGTGGCCGGCAGCGGCGACGTCGAGATCGACCGCATCAACGCCGAGCGCTTCACATTGGCCGGCAACGGCCCGGGCGACGTCCACGCGAGCGGCACCGTGCGCCAGCTGACCGTGACGTCCAGCGGCAGCGGCGACCTCGAGCTGCAGCACCTGAAAGCCGGCGACGTCGACCTGGCGCTGAACGGTCCGGGCGACGTGGAACTGGCCGACGTGAGCGGCACGCTGTCCGTGCAGGCCGGCGGCTCCGGCGACCTGGAAGCGGACGGCCTGCGCGCGAGCAAGGTGACGGCACGCATGCGCGGGCCGGGCAACGTCAAGCTGTCGGGCAGCGCGCGCGAACTGGACCTGGAGATGTCCGGCTCGGGCGATTTCGAAGGCTGCGACCTGCGCGTCGACGGCGGCGCGCGCAGCGTGCAGCGGGGACCGGGCAATGCGTGCCTCGCGGGCGCCATCCGCAAGTTCGACGGCGAAGTGGACGGCTCGGGCGAACTGGCCGTGCGCGGCCTGCAGGCCGGGACGGCGCAGCTGCGCATGAACGGGCCGGGCAACGTCGCGCTGGCCGGCACGGTGGGCGACCTGGACGTGGAACTGGCCGGCTCGGGCGATCTCGATGCGGCCGGCCTCAAGGCGGGCAAGGCGACGGTGCGTGCCCGCGGCCCCGGCGGCGTCACGCTGGCGAACGTGGGCGATACGCTGGACGCGGCCCTGTCGGGCTCCGGCGGCCTCAAGGCGAGCATGTCCGGCAAGCGCCTGCTGCTGCGCATGAACGGTCCGGGCGACGCCCGCATCGACGGCAACGTCGCGCAGGTCGACGCCCAGATCGCCGGCTCGGGCAGCCTCGATGGCCATGGCCTGACGGCCGCCCATGCGGACATCGTCGTGCACGGACCGGGCACCGCGTCGGTCAACGTCGTCTCTCAGCCCGACCGCGCGGACACGAAGACCGGCGCGCGCGGCCAGCTGCTGCTCGTCGACCGCAGCGGTTCGCACACGGCCCGGTAAGGACGTCGCCATGCTGTCCACGATGTCGCCTATACTCGCCCGCCTGAAACGCCGTCTCGTGCCGGCGCTTGCCCCCGCCGTGCGCGTGTTCCCGGACTGCTTCGCCGCCGGCGATACCGCCGTGCCGTGGGAAGACGTGAGCCGCGTGCCGGCCTATGCGAACGAGGACGGCCTGCGCATCGAGGTGCGCGCCGCGCATCTCGACGAGGCTATCGTGCTCGTCGAGACGCGGCCCGGCTTCGACGCCTTCGTGCGCATGGCCGACCGCCGCCTCACCTTCCCGCTCGCGTGGTGGGAAGCGCTGCCGCGCGCGCGCCGCGTGGTGCTGTTCGAGGCCGCGCTGCGCGAAGTCCAGCTCGACCATCCGCACGCCGGGCAACGTGCCGCCCACGGCTGAACGTCTGGTCCTTGTGCTAATGTAGCGGGCGCCGCCCACGACACGCCCAAGGATATCGATGACGTCATGCCCAGTCCGCCTCGCGCCGCTCATCGGTGCGGTGGCGCTCGCCGGTTTCGCGCACGCGCAGACCGCGCCGCAGTATACGGAACTCCCGTCCGAGACCCCGGCCGAATTCAGGCCACCCGACGCCGGCTTCAACTACGTGAAGCGCACGGTCATGATCCCGATGCGCGACGGGACGAAGCTGAACACCATCATCATCGTGCCGAAGGGCGTGCACGACGCACCCATCCTGCTCACGCGCACGCCGTACGATGCGTCCAGCCTCGTGAACCACGCGGACAGCTCGGACCTGGAGACGATCCTGACGGGCTACGACAACGCGGCCGACGTCATCGCCGGCGAAGGCTATATCCGCGTCGTGCAGGACGTGCGCGGCAAGTACGGGTCCGAGGGCGACTACGTGATGAACCGCCCGCTGCATGGCCCGCTGAACCCGACGCCCGTCGACCACTCGACCGACACGTACGACACGATCGAATGGCTGACGAAGAACGTGGCGGAGACGAACGGCCGCGTGGGCATCATCGGCATTTCGTATGACGGCTTCCTGCCGCTGATGGCGCTCGTGAACCCGCACCCGGCGCTGAAGGTCGCGGTGCCGATGAATCCGATGGTGGACGGCTGGAAGGGCGACGACTGGTTCCACAACGGCGCCTTCCGGCAGATCAATATGTCGTACATGCTCGAACAGGTCGTCACGCGCGCTAACACGGCCAAGTGGCCCATCACGAACTACGACGACTACGACATGTACCTGCGCGCCGGTTCCGCGGGCGCGCTGGGTCGCGAGCGGGGCCTGGAACAGAGCGGCTTCTGGAACAAGGTCGTCGCGCATCCGGCGTACGACGCGTTCTGGCGGCAGCAGGCGATGGACGGCATCCTCGCGCGCCAGCCCGTCACGGTGCCGACGCTCCTCGTGCACAGTTACTGGGACGCGGAAGACATCTACGGCGCCATCGCCGTGTGGAAGGCCATCAAGCCGCACGACACGGAGAACAAGGTATTCCTGTCGCTGGGCCCGTGGTCGCACGGCGGCGCGATCGGCGACGGCGCCACGCTCGGCACCCTGAAATT
Source organism: Massilia sp. GER05 (assembly GCF_052056005.1). Lineage (NCBI taxonomy): Bacteria > Pseudomonadati > Pseudomonadota > Betaproteobacteria > Burkholderiales > Oxalobacteraceae > Massilia > Massilia sp. GER05. The sequence continues at coordinate 6,361,749 of NZ_CP178858.1, forward strand.
CGGCAGCGACACGGCGCTGTACTGGCGCCAGCAGGTCTTGAAACCGTTCCTCGCGCGCTACCTGAAAGGCGATGCGAATGTACCCGATATTCCGACGGTGACCGCGTTCGAAACGGGCACGAACAAGTGGCGCAACCTGCCCGCGTGGCCGGGCGGCGCCATCGAACCCGTCGCGCTGCGCCTGGCCGCGAACCAGAAGGCCCAGTTGGGCGGCGCGGCCGATGCGAAGGGCTACGACGAATACGTGTCCGACCCGGCCAAGCCCGTGCCGTTCCGCCAGCGTCCGATTCCGCCATACGGCTACGACGAAGCGAAGGGACAGACGTGGCCGCGCTGGCTCGTCGACGACCAGCGCGAGGCGTCGGGCCGCACGGACGTCGCGACGTTCGTGTCCGACGTCCTGACGGCGCCCGTGAAAATCAGCGGCGAGCCGGTCGCGCACCTCGTCGCGTCGACGAGCGGCACGGATTCCGACTGGGTCGTGAAGCTGATCGACGTGTACCCGGACCAGGTGGGGTCGCAGCCGGCGATGGGCGGCTACCAGCTGATGGTGGCCGGCGACATCTTCCGCGGCCGCTACCGCGAAGGCTTCGACAAGCCGAAAGCGCTGGCGCCGAACAAGGCGCTGGCGTACCGCTTCGGCCTGCCGACGGCGAACCACGTGTTCCTGCCCGGCCACCGCATCATGGTGCAGGTGCAATCGAGCTGGTTCCCGCTGTACGACCGCAATCCGCAGACGTTCGTGCCGAACATCTTCTTCGCCCAGCCGGGCGACTACCGCAAGGCCACGCAGCGCGTCTACCACAGCAGCTACGTCGAACTGCCGCTCGTGAAAGCGGCGCAATGACGGGCGGCGTGCGCACCTGGCACGGCAGCTGCCACTGCGGCGCGGTGCGCACGGAGCGCCACCTGTTCTGCGCCACGTGCGGCATCCGGCCGTTCGGCACGGGCACGTCGCCGCGCTGGGGAGACTACGTCGCGGTCAGCGTGCACTGCCTGGACGACCTGGCGGCCGACGCACGCGCGACGCTGCCCGTCAGGTACCTGAACGGCCGCAATGACGACTGGGACAACCCGCCCGTCGACGTGCGTCAGTTATAATTCCATTTTTTCGAAGAAATCCTTCTGTTTACTTCGCTTTTCCAAGATGCCTCCTTGTCCTATCCTTCGCCTTGACCACGGCCGCTTGCGCCGCGATTCTTGTTATTGATGAGAGATACGACCATGAAACGCATCCTGCTTTTCCTTGCCACCAACCTCGCCATCATGCTCGTGCTTGGCATCACGGCGAGCCTGCTGGGCGTTAACCATTACCTGACGGCCAAGGGCCTGAACCTGGGCGCCCTGCTCGTCTTCGCCGGCCTGATGGGCTTCGGCGGCGCGTTCATTTCGCTGTGGCTATCGAAGCCCATCGCGAAATGGTCGACCGGTGCGCGCGTGATCGCGCAGCCGTCCAACCCCACCGAGCGCTGGCTGCTCGACACCGTCGCCCGCCAGGCGCAGAAGGCCGGCGTCGCGATGCCGGAAGTCGCGATCTACGAAGGCGCGCCGAACGCATTCGCGACCGGCGCGACGAAGAACGCGTCGCTCGTCGCCGTGTCGACGGGCCTGCTGACGTCGATGACGCACGATGAAGTGGAAGCGGTGCTGGCGCACGAAGTGGCGCACGTCGCGAACGGCGACATGGTGACGCTCACGCTGATCCAGGGCGTCGTGAACACGTTCGTGATCTTCCTGGCGCGCGTCGTCGCATACGCCGTCGACCAGTTCCTGCGCCGCGACGGCGAGGAGCGCGGCCCCGGCATCGCGTTCACGATCACCTCCGTCGTGTGCGACCTGCTGTTCGGCCTCGTGGCCAGCATCATCGTGGCCTGGTTCTCGCGCCAGCGCGAATACCGCGCCGACCGCGGCGCCGCGCAGATCATGGGCACGCCCCGTCCGATGATCGCCGCGCTCCGTCGCCTGGGCGGCCTGGATCACGCCGACCTGCCGAAGAACCTGGCCGCGTCGGGCATCGCCGGCGGCGGCGTGCTGGCCCTGTTCAGCAGCCACCCGTCGTGCGAGGACCGCATCGCGGCCTTGCAGCAGGCATGACGGACCGGCGCGCGTCCAGGCTTCTCGTGCCGGCGCTGTTCGCGCTGGCGCTGGGCGTCCTCCTGCAGCACTTCCTCGGCGCGCTGGCCTGGGCCGGCCTGCTCGCCGTGATCACCTGGCCCGCGCACGTCCACCTGCAGCGCCGCGGCTGGCCGCCCGCCGCCAGCGCGGCCTGCCTCGTGGGCCTGCTGATCCTCGGTTTCGTCGGCCCATCCATCGTGTTGCTGAATACGCTGGGCGGCGAACTGGCCGGCGTGCAGCGCCTCCTGGCCCGCGCCAACGAGACGGGCATCCCCGTCCCCGCCTGGATCGCGCACCTGCCGATGGTGGCCGAACACGCGGTCCAGTGGTGGAACGAACACCTTGCCCTGCCCGGCGGCTTGAACCGCCTCGTCGGCAGCGCGGCCGGCGACTTCGCTCCGCACCTGACGGGCGCCGCGCGCCTGTGGGGCTCGACGATCCTCGCGAATGCGCTGTACCTGTTCCTCGCCCTGCTCACCCTGTTCGTGCTGTACCTGCACGGCCCCGCCGCCATCCGCCACGTCGACACGGCCGGCATGCGCGCGCTGCCGCGCCAGTATCCGATGCTGCGCCGCGTGTTCCCCCTGTCCGTGCGCGGCACCGCGCTGGGCCTCGTCTCCGTCGCCATCCTCGAGGGCTGCGTGCTCGGCGTCGCCTACGCCATCGCGGGCGCGCCGGCGCCGGCGCTGCTGGGCGTGCTCACGGGCTATCTCGCGCTCGTGCCGGGCGGCGCGCCGCTGTCGTTCTCGCTCGTCTCGTTGCTGCTGCTGGGCCAGGGTCATTCCGGTGCCGCGCTGGGCCTGTTCTGCTGGGGCGCGTTCGAGCTGTTCCTCGTCGATAAATTCATCCGCCCGAAGCTGATCGGCCGGCGCGTCAACCTGCCGTTCCTCGCCGTGCTGTTCGGCCTTCTCGGCGGCGTCTCGACCCTGGGCGTGCTCGGCCTGTTCGTCGGTCCGTTCCTGATGGCGATCCTGTTCGAGTGGCTGCGCGACAATACCGCTTTCAATACCAATTCGCCCTTCGACATGGATGCCTCCAGCAGAGAGGACGAGACCAATCTTGTCTCTTCCGACCGGCGCGACAATACCAATTAAATACCTGTTGACAAGCCTATCAGTGCTGCCTATAGTGCCCTGACCTTCCCGGCACAGCACTCATATGATCGACTATCTCATCGGCGTCGACGGCGGCGGCACCGGCACCCGCGTGCGCCTTGCGCGCTTTTCTCCCCACGGTGTCGTCGAACTGGCCCAGGGCGCCAGCGGCCCGTCCGGCCTCGGCCTGGGCATCGCCCGCGCCTGGGCTTCCGTCCAGGACGCAGTCGCCCAGGCCTTCGCCGCGGCCGGCATCGAACAACCTTCGCTTGACCGCATCGCCATCGGCCTGGGCCTCGCCGGCGTGCACAATCGCCAGTGGGCCCAGGCGTTCGAGCAAGCGGATCCCGGCTACGCCGCGCTGCGTCTCGAAACCGATGCTTTTTCTACCCTTTTGGGCGCGCACGGTGGCCGTCCCGGCGCCATCGTCGCCATCGGCACGGGCAGCGTCGGCGAAGTGCTGCAACCCGACGGCACGCGGCGCGAAGTGGGCGGCTGGGGCTTCCCCGCCGGCGACGAAGCGAGCGGCGGGTGGATCGGCCTCGCCGCCATCAACCATATCGAACAGGTGCTCGACGGACGCCGGCCCGGCGGCGCCTTCGCCGACGCCGTCGTCGACGCATGCGGCGGCAACCGCGCCGCGATCCAGGTCTGGCTCGGCCAGGCCACGCAGACGACGTACGCCACGCTCGCGCCCCTCGTGCTGCAGCACGCGGACGATCCGGCCGCGCGCGCCATCCTGGCGAAGGCCGGCGAGGAAGCTGCCGCCATCGCCCGCGCGCTCGACCCGGACGGGCGTCTCCCCCTCGCGCTGTGCGGCGGCCTGGGGAGCGCCCTGCGCGACTGGCTCCCGCCCGCGCTCGCGGCCCGCGCCCGCGCGCCCGAAGGCGATTCCGCACGCGGCGCACTACGGATGATCGAGCTGCACGTCGCGGCATGAAAGGGCCCACCATGCAAGGCAATATCCTGACTCCGGACGGCTGGATCCTCGGCCGCATCGTCATCGAAGACGGCACGGCGACGATCGCCGCCATCGAAGGCGACACGGCCGACCCGGCATCGAACAACGACGACTACATCCTGCCCGGCTTCATCGACCTGCACGTGCACGGGGGCGCGGGACGCGACATGATGGAAGGCGGCGACGCGCCGCACGTGATCGCCCGCCTGCACGCGCGGCACGGCACGACGAGCCTGCTGGCCACGACGATGACGGCGCCGCTGGACGATATCGACCGGGCGCTCACCGCCATCGGCACTGCGTGCGCGGAACGGGGCAAGGGCGAAGCGCGCATCCTCGGCGTGCACCTGGAAGGCCCGTACATCAACTCGGGCAAGCTGGGCGCGCAGCCGCCGTTCGCACGCGAAGCGACGATGGCGGAAGTGGAGCGATTCAACGCGCAGGCACCGATGCGGCTGATCACCGTGGCGCCCGAGATCGACGGCCACCTCGCGCTCGTGCGCCAGCTGGCCGACGCGGGCATCCGCGTGCAGATCGGCCACACGAACGGCAACTACGACGACGGCGTGCGCGCGCTGGAACACGGCGCGGCCGGCTTCACGCATTTGTTCAACGCGATGCCGGGCCTGCACCACCGCGATCCCGGCATGGTCGGCGCCGCGCTGGCGCATGCGCAGTACGCGGAAATCATCCCCGACCTGTTGCACGTGCATCCGGGCGCGATCCGCACGGCGCTGCGCTGCATCCCGCACCTGTACTGCGTGACGGATTCCACGGCCGCCGCCGGCATGCCGGACGGCCAGTACATGCTGGGCCGCCAGGTCGTCCACAAATGCATGGGCGGCGTGCGCCTCGCGGACGGCACGCTGGCCGGCAGCACGCTGACGATGGACCAGGCGCTGCGCAACCTCGTCTCGATCGGCCTCGATCTCGCCGATGCCGCGCGCCGCGTGTCGACGAACGCCGCCGACTACCTGGGCGAAACGCGCCGCGGCCGCATCGCGCCGGGCTGCTTCGCCGACCTCGTCGTGCTCGACCGCGACCTGAATCTGAAAACCGTTCATATCGAAGGAGAACAGTGTGACCTCGCTGATGCTTGAAGAAGCCGTGTCCGCGGCCGACTGCGTCGCCCTGCAGCTGGCAAACGACGCCGACCGCTACGCCGCGCTGGGCCACCACCTGCGGGGCGCCTCCTTCCATAACGCGGTGACGGTGGCGCGCGGCAGCTCGGACCACGCGTCCAGCTACCTCGCCTATTTGATCATGGCGCGCATGGGCCGTCTCGTGACGTCGCTGCCGATGTCGCTCGTCACGTTGTACAAGGCGCCGCTGCAGGCGTCCGGCACGCTGGCCATATCGATCTCGCAATCGGGCCAGAGCCCGGACGTCGTCGAACCGGTCCGCTACTTCCGCCAGGGCGGCGCGACGACGGTAGCGCTCGTGAACGACATCGATTCGCCGCTCGCACGCGCGGCCGAATGGGCGCTGCCGCTGCGCGCCGGGAAGGAGCAGAGCGTCGCCGCGACGAAGAGCTTCATCGCGAGCCTGACGGCCGGCGCGCGCCTCGTCGCGGAATGGCAGCAGGATGCAGAGTTGAAGGACGGCCTGGCCGCCCTGCCGGACGCGCTGCGCCAGGCCGCGCGGACCGACTGGTCGGCGGCGCTCGAGGTGCTGGCGCCGGCGCGCAACATCATGGTCGTGGGCCGCGGCATCAGCTTCCCCATCGCGCTGGAGGCGGCGCTGAAATTCAAGGAGACGTCCTCGCTGCAGGCGGAAGCGTTCTCCGGCGCCGAGATCAAGCACGGCCCGATGGCGTTGATCGACGAGGGCTATCCGCTGCTGATCTTCGCGACGCGCGGCCCGACGCAAGCGGGCCTCGTCGCGCTGGCCGACGAGATGCGCGGCCGCGGCGCGCGCGTGCTGCTCGCGGCGCCGACCGACATCGCCTCGCGCGATCTCGACCTGCCCGTGTCGACCTGCGCGGACCTCGACCCGATCGTCGCGATCAACGCGTTCTACGTGATGGCGGCGCACCTGTCGAAAGCGCGCGGGCTCGATCCGGACAAGCCGCGCCACCTGAACAAAGTCACAAAAACACACTGAGCCGCACTGATGCACACGAACGATTTGCGCCAACTTGCCGGGCGCCTGATCATGATCCGGCTGTTCGGCACGGCACTCGACGCCGACACGGCCGACTTCATCCGCGCCAACCGCATCCGCGGCGCGTGCCTGTTCCGCCAGAACATGACGGACGCCGCGCAGCTCACGCGCTTCACGAGCGACTTGAAGGATGCGATGGGCGAGCACGCCCTGATCGCGCTCGACCAGGAAGGCGGCGCCGTCGTGCGCGCGCTGTGGGTGCCGCCGCCGCCGTCCGCGATGGCGCTCGGCGCGGCGGGCGACGAACCGCTCGCGCGCGACGTGGGCGCGGCCGTGGCGCGCGCGATCCGCGCGCTGGGCTTCAACTGGAACTTCGCGCCCGTGCTGGACCTGAACAATAACCCGCGCAATCCCGTCATCGCGGAACGCTCGTTCGGCGCCGATCCGGATCGCGCCACGGCCCTCGCGCTCGCGTGGATGGCGGGCAGCGACAGCGAAGGCGTGGCCTGCTGCGTCAAGCATTTCCCCGGCCACGGCGACACGCACGTCGACTCGCACCGCGACCTGCCCACCGTCGACAAACCCTTGCCGGAACTGGAGCGCTTCGAATTCGCGCCGTTCCGCGCGGCCGCGCCGCACGCGCCGGCGGTGATGACGGCGCACATCGTCTACCCCGCCCTCGACGCCGACAATCCGGCCACGATGTCGCGCGCGATCCTGCATGACCTGCTGCGCACGCAATGGAATTACGACGGCGTGATCATCACGGACGGCATGGACATGCACGCGATCGCGCACCGGTACGACGCCGGCGACGCCGCCGTGAATGCGTTGATGGCGGGCGCGGACATGGTGATGGCCATCGGCAGCCGCGACACACAGGAACGCACGATCGCGGCGATCGCCGCCGCCATCGAGGACGGCCGCCTGCCGCTGGCCGACGTGCATGCGCGCCTGGCACGCCTTGACCGCCTCGCGCGCGCACATCCGGCGGGCGCCGTGCGGTATGCGACGGAAGACGCGGACCGCGCGCTGATGGCGGACGCATGGCGCCGGGCGCTCACGGCGCGCGGCAAGCCGCGGCGTCCCGCACCGGGCAGCAAGGTGCGCCTCGTGGCGCGGCAGGACGTCGTCAGCGACGGCGTGTCGGAAGCGGGCGTGCCGGCCAGCGCCATCGCGGCGATGCTGGCGACGCTGTTCGACGTGGACCTCGTGACGTTCGCCGATGCCGAGACGTTCGACTGGAACGCGCTGCCGGACGACGGCCGCTTCACGATCCTCGCGTCGACCTCGCGCCGCCGCTACGGCCCGCACGCACGTGGCACGTGGACGCCGGACCTGCACCTCGCGTTGTGGAATCCGTACCAGGCCCTCGACTTCGCCGCGCCCGCGCTGATGACCTATGGCTTCGCACCGCCCGCGCTGGATGCGGTCCGGGCCTGGCTGGCGGGCGGGATCGAGGCGGCGGGACAGTGCCCGGTGCCCGGCTTCTGACCTCGGGCGGTAACGCATTGTAACGACCCATACCGACGTCGCACCGCTGGGGCACAATTGCCACGCCCGTCAGCAGTTTGTGGGACAATGCACGCTTTGTCCGAGATCGGCACCCGGCACCGTCGGCGTATGTATTTGCAGTCTCTGATAGGTGCAACTTTATCGTCATTAAGAGAGGATTTTTCAATGTCCCAATTCCGTTTCGCCCGCCTTGCCATGATGCTGGCCGCCCTTGGCCTGAACGCCGCGCCGGCCCTGATGCACAGCGCGTCGGCGCAGGACAAGAAAACCGAGGCGCCCGCGCCGAAGCCTGATTCCGTCCGCCCGGAACTGTACAAGCTGCTCGACCCGGCGCAGATCAAGCCGCTGATGGACGCAAAGAACTATGGCGAGGTGAAGAACCGCATCACCCAGGCCGAAGCGTTCCCGGACAAGACGCCGTACGAGACCTATGTGTTGAACCGTATGAAGTTGTCGCTGGGTACGTCGACGGGTGACGACCAGATGGCGATCGGCGCGCTGGAAGCGATCCTGGCGTCGGGCAAGCTGCCGGACGCGGACAAGGGCAACTTCACGCAGGCGCTGGCCACGATGTACTACAACGCCAAGAATTATCCGAAGGCGATCGAGCTGTACAAGCAGATCCAGGCATCGGGCAAGTCGACTGACCAGATCAACTCGGCGCTGATCCGCGCGTACTACCTGAGCGGCGATTACGCGTCGGCGCTGAAAGCCCAGGAACCGGTGCTGCAGGCAGCGGAACAGGCCGGCAAGACCCCGACCCAGGAAGACCTGCGCCTGTACGCGTCGGCCGCGAACAAGGTCAAGGATGACGCCGCCTACCTGCGCGGCCTGGAAAAGCTGGCCGCCTACTACCCGACCGACGATTTCTGGACCGACCTGATCAGCCGCGGCATCGTGCGCAAGCCGGGCTTCCAGGACGCCAACATCCCTGACGTGCTGCGTCTCGAATTCGCGGCCGTCAAGCAGATGTCGTCGGACGCCTACACGGAACTGGCCGAGCTGGCCATGAAGGATGGCTTCCCGACCGAAGCGAAGAAGGTCGTCGACGCGGGCTTCGCCGCCGGCGTGCTGGGCACGGGCAGCGGCGCCGCCAAGGACCGCCAGCTGCGCGACCGCGCCACCAAGGAAGCCGCAAGCGATGCGAAAAACATCGCCGCGGGCGAAGCGGGCGCCGCCAAGGCCAAGACCGGTGCCGGCCTCGTCAACCTGGGCTGGGCATACGTCACGATGGACCAGTTCGACAAGGGCATCCCGTTCATCCAGCAAGGTATCGCCAAGGGCGGCCTGAAGTCGCCGGACGAAGCCAAGCTGCGCCTGGGCATGGCCTACGCGAAAGCCGGCCAGAAGGACAAGGCCATCGAGACCTTCCAGCAAGTGAAAGCCGGCGGCGGCCTGTCCGACACGGCCAAGTACTGGATCCTGCTGCTGAACCACCCGACGGGTGCGATGGCGGCCAAGTAATCCCGGCCGGATCACCGGCAGACAGGGCGGCGCGGACCACGGTTCGCGCCGCTTTTTTTCGTTTGTGTGAATTACCGTACGGGCAGAGCCGGAGCATGCGGCCGATAATCACCGCAACTCTTCTGGAAAGGGCGGCCATGACGACCGTACGCAAGGGCCAGGCGCCCGCGAAGCTGAACCGCGACGAATTTCATCTCGTCTTTTCGCGCGACTTCTACGATCCCGCCTACCAGGCCGTCGCGAAGGAACTGGCGGCCGTCGAAGAGGTCGCGTGGCGCGCCTACATTGATTCGCACAAGGCGCCGATCACGGTGAAGGCCGGCCCCGGGTTCGCCGACCCGGACTACGACTTATCCGCCGAATGGAAAGAGGCGCACGACCGCCTGCTGGCCGCCGAGGCCCGCCAGAAAGATCCGGCGACGCCGCGCCGCATCCTCTTGATCAATGGCGCCGCGCGCAACGACGGCAGTTGCCCCGGCGAAATCTCGAAGACGTGGCGGCTCGCGCAGTTGTGCGAGGCCACCATCGCGGCCGAGGGCATCGAGACGGATCTGCTCGACCTGTCGCGCCTCATTTCCGACTACGACCGCCACATCCACCCGTGCAAGGCCTGCGTGTCGACGGCGATGCCGCTGTGCCATTGGCCGTGCAGCTGCTACCCGAACCATTCGCTGAACCAGGAAAACGACTGGATGAACGAGATCTACGAGCGCTGGGTGGCCGCGCACGGGGTCATCATCCTCACGCCCACGTACTGGTACCAGTCGCCATCCGTGCTGAAGCTGATGATCGACCGGCTCGTGTGCGCCGACGGCGGCAACCCCGATCCCACCTCCACGCACGGCAAGAACGCGGAAGAAGCGAAGGTGCTGGAGCAGGACTGGGACTATCCGAAGCATCTCGCGGGCCGCGTCTACGGCCTCGTCGTGCATGGCGACGTGGCCGGCATCGAATCGACGCGGCGCTCGCTGTCCGACTGGCTCGACTGGATGGGCCTGATCGACGCGGGCCCCACTGCCCTGCTCGACCGCTACGTCGGCTATTACGAATCGTATGCCGAAAGCCACGACACGCTCGACAAGGACACGGCGTTCCAGGAAGAGGTGCGCAACGTGGCGCGCTCCGTGTCGGCGGCCGTCGCGGCGGTGCGCTCGGGCAAGCTGCTGCAGCCGGACCGGAAGCTGGCCAATCCCCGGCCGAAGTGATGGGCGGTCTTTTTTTGGTATCATCCCGGGATCGCTTGCCAATGAACCCCGCCGCATGTCCCACCTCGCGCAGCTGATGCATCAGCTTTCCGCCACCAGCAACCTGCCGCTCTACCAGCAATTGCAGCGCGCCCTGCGCGACGCGATCGACCGCGGCGTCTACGGCCCGGCGGAAGCGTTGCCGGCCGAGCGCCAGCTCGCGGCCGAACTGGACATCTCGCGCATCACGGTGCGCAAGGCAATCGACGGCCTCGTCGAGGAAGGCCTGCTCGTGCGCCGCGCCGGCTCCGGCAATTTCATCAACACGCGCATCGAGAAGAATTTCGCCAAGCTGACGTCGTTCTCGGAAGACATGCGCTCGCGCGGCCGCACGCCGCGCAGCGTCTGGCTCAAGCGTTCGGAAGGATTGGTGACGCCGGAAGAAGCACTGCGTCTCGGCCTGTCGCCGGGCGCCGCCGTCTATCGCTTCAACCGCATCCGCTACGCCGACGACATGCCGATGTGCCTGGAATACGCGACCATTGCCGCGTCCGCCCTGCCCTCGCTGGACGCGGTGGACGTGTCGATGTACGAAGCGCTGGAAGCGAACGGCAAGCGTCCCGTGCGCGCGCTGCAGCGCCTGTCCGCCCTGCTGCTGAACGCCGAGCAGGCGAAGCTGCTGCAATCGAAGGAAGGCGATGCGGGACTGTGCGTGGAACGGCTGGGCTTCCTGCCGGACGGCCAGGCCGTGGAATTCTGCCGCTCCTATTTTCGGGGCGACATGTACGACTTCGTGGCCGAGCTGAGCGCCGGCTGATCAACTTTTACAACAACAACACCATGACCAACCTGACCTACGAAGCCTATCTCGACGAAGTCGCCACCCTGCTGACCGAGCTGTACGACCTCGACGACGCCACCGCCATCAAGCTCGTCGTCGACGCGCAGGCGGCCGAGTATTTTTCGCCGCACGACGACCATCCGGACATGCGGACGCTCACGCGTGCGCGCGAGGATGCCGTGGCGTTATACAAGGCACGCCAGGCCCGGGTGAGCACGCAAGCGAAGCAACAGCGCGCCACCCACAAGAAACGGTAGGCAGGCGCCCGTCAGATCGCCGTCAGGCCGCCATCGATGGCCAGTTGGTGGCCGGTGACGAACGACGCCTGCTCCGAGCACAGCCATAGCGCCGCGTTGGCGATCTCGGACGGGTCGGCGATGCGGCCCATCGGATGCGCCGCCTTGAGCTTCTTGTCTCGCCCCGGCTCGCGCTCGAGCATGCGCGCCAGCATCGGGGTCTTGACGGCGCCCGGGCACACGCTGTTGACGCGGATGCCGTCCTTGGCGTATTCGACGGCCGCGCTCTTCGTCAGGCCGACGACGGCGTGCTTGGACGCCGAGTAGATGGCGCGGTGCGGTGCCGCCACGAGACCGCCGGCGTCCGCGATGTTGACGATCACGCCGCCGCCTTCCTGCTTGAGCATCTGGCGCAGCTGGCTCTTCATGCACAGCCAGACACCCTTGACGTTGACGCCCATGATGCGGTCGAACTGGTCGTCCTCGCCTTCGGCCAGCGGCAGGTATTCTTCCTCGACAGCGGCGCCATTGACGGCGCAGTCGATGCGGCCGTAATGGCCGACCGCCTTGTCCATCAAGGCCTCGACGTCCGCCGCGACCGTGACATTGGATTTCACAAACAGCGCCTTGCCGCCCGCTTCGACGATTAGCGCCGCAGTCATGTGGCCGCCGTCGACCGACGTGTCGGCGATGACGACACAGGCGCCCGCGCGCCCGAATGCCAGCGCCGTCGCCCGGCCGATGCCGCTGGCACCGCCGGTTACCAGCACTACCTTGCCTGCATACGAAATGCCGCTCGGAGTCTGCTTGGTCATGCCCTTCATCATGCTTCCTTTTCAATATCCTTGCGCAAGCTTTGCTTCCTACAAGCAATACTGCGCTCAGGCAACATGATAGCGCCCGTCCCGGGCAATGACCAAGTTTCTCAGCCATTCTGCAAGCGTATGAACGGCCGAGTGTTGCAATCAGGGTGCAGGTTTCACTTTTGCCTTGTCTCCAGCCATGACGACGGACATCTTCGCGGGGTCGACCGCCTTGCGGAACGCCGCGTTCAACTGGGGCAAGGTGACGGCCATCAAACGCTGCTCGAACTCGGCCGACCACTCGAAGGTGCGACCGCGGTACATGTACGACGTCCAGCCGGCGGCCAGCGCGCCGTCGTCGGCACGGTTCTGGATCCTCTGTTGCATCAGACCCGACTTGGCGCCATCGAGTTCCGCCGTCGTGAAGCCATCCTTGAGCACGCGCAGGAGTTCCTCCCGTACGGCGGCGTCGACCTTGGCCAGGTTCTGCGGCGCGGCGATGGCGCTGATCGCGAACATGCCTGCACGGTCGAGGTCGCCGGCGACGAGATTCGAGCCGCCGCCGTACGACAGCCCTTCTTTCTGGCGGATGCGGTCCATCAGGCGCGAGCGCATCCCGCCGCCGCCGAAGATGTAATCGGCCAGCATCAGCGCCGGGTAATCCGGATCTTCCACGTTCAGATCGACATTGATCCGCGCCGTATAAAAGCCGTTTTCCTTGTCGGGCGTATTCAGGAACGTATGGATGGGCGCGATGTCGCCGTTCTTGCGCAGCACGGGTGCCACGTGCATCGGGGCCTTCCACCGGCCGAACAGCTGGTCGACGAGGGGCGTGATCGCCTGCGCATCGAAATCGCCCACGATGGCCATCTCGGCCGGTACCGTGCCGTAGTAATCGCGGTGGAAGGCCTTGACCTGGTCCAGCGTCGCGCCCTTGATGTCCGCAAGATCTTCCTCGAGCGTCGTTTCGTGGCGAATATCACCCTTGGGATAAATATCAAAATGCTCGTTCAGCGCGCGCGATGCCACGTTGGTCGGCTCGCTACGGCTCGCTTCCAGCCCGACGATCGATTGCTGGCGCAATTGTTCGAATTCGGCAGCCGGGAAGCTCGGTTCGCGCAACACGTGGGCGACGAGTTTCAGCGCTTCGGGCAGGTTCTCGCGCGTCGTCTGGAAGTGCGTGAGGCTGCCGGAAATCTTGAGCTTGTCGAAGGCGTCGGCCAACTGCACGCGGTCGTACTTCGTCGTGCCGCGCATCAGCATCGCGTTCGTCAGCCCCGGTAGCGCCGCCTTGCCGAACAGGTTCTGCTCGTCGCCGATGTGCTGGCGCAGGTCGACGGTGACCGTCTGGCCGCGGTTCTTTTTCGGCAGCAACGCCAGTTTCACGCCGCCCGCCGTCGTCAGCGTCGTGCGTTTCATGATGTTGGCCTGGCTCGGATCGAAGTCCTCGGCGCTCAGGGTGGATGCCCGCGGCTTGAAATCCTTGAGCAGGCTTTGCACGCTGGGCGCGGGCGGGATCACGGCGCGCTGCGGATTGTCGTCCGGGATGAACTCGCCCGTGACGCGGTTATCGCGCTTGAAATAGCGCCCCGCTGCCGCGGCAACCTGTTCCGACGTAATCTTGTTGACGCGGTCGCGGCCGACGAAGAACAGGCGCCAGTCGCCCAGCGCGATCACTTCCGACAGCGCGACGCCAACCTGCTGCGGATCGTTCAGGCTGCGCTCGAATTCGTTCAGGAAGGTGCGCTTCGTGCGCTCCATCTCTTCCGGGGTCGGCGGGTTCTTGGCGAACTCTTCCACGGCCTGCGTGAGGGCGGCGCGCACGGGTTCGAGCGGCGCGTCCTTCTTCACCACGGCGCCGAAGTATTGCAGGCCGGGCGCATAGCCCGTTTGGCCATAGGCGAATACCTGGCTCGCCTTGCCCGTCTCGACGAGCAGCTTGTGGAGGCGGCCCGTCGGCGAATCGCCGAGGATGGTCGAGGCGAAGCTCAGCACGTCGCTGTCGTCGTGCAGGCCGGACGGCACCTTGTAGCCGAGCGCGACGATCTGCACGTCGCCCTGGCGCCGCACGGTGAACGTACGGTCGCCGTCCTGCGTGGGCTCGACGGTCCAGAATGCCGGCAACGTGCGTTTCGGCTTCGGGATCGCGCCGAACAGGCGATTGATCGACAGCAGGGTCTTCGCGGGATCGAACTTGCCCGCGACGAGCAGCACGGCATTGTCCGGCTGATAATACGTGTGATAGAAATTCTGCAGGTTCGAGATCCTGACGTTCTCGATGTCGCTCTTGTTGCCGATCGTCGAGCGGCCATACGAATGCCAGTCGTAGGCCACGCTCTGCATGCGCTTCATGAGGACGGCGCCCGGCGAGTTCTCGCCGTTTTCGTACTCGTTGCGCACGACCGTCATTTCGGAATCGAGATCCTTCCTGGCGATGCTGGAATGCGTCATGCGGTCCGCTTCCATGCCCAGCGCCCAGTTCAGGTTATCGTCGGACGCCTGGAACACCTCGTAGTAATTCGTGCGGTCGAGCGACGTCGTCCCGTTGAACTGCATGCCGCGGTCCTGGAACTGGCGCGTGATGTCGGGATGCTTCGGGCTGCCCTTGAACATCAGGTGTTCCAGCAGGTGGGCCATCCCCGTCTCGCCATAATTCTCGTGGCGCGAGCCGACGAGGTACGTGACGTTGACGGTGACGGTGGGTCGCGACGAATCGGGGAACAGCAGCACTTTCAGGCCGTTCGGCAGCCGGTATTCCGTGATGCCTTCGACGGACGGGCCTTGCACGACACCCTTGGGCAGGTCGAAGGCGAAGGCGTTGCCGGTCGCGATGAACGTCAGGCCGCCCGCGACCGTATAAGCGGCCAGGCCGCGCTGGAAAAACGTCAAGCTCATGTCACTCCGTCAGTTACTGTTGTCCTCGGGACATGGTAACAGACGGGTACTTAGGCGAGGCTTACCATTATTGCCGCACCCGGCGTTCGTGCTGTTGCTGGTAGGGACTGATGCGGGCGAGGTCTTCCATTTCCTCGGCCAGGAAGCCGAGCAGGTCGTCCGCGCTGACGATGCCCGCCAGGCGTCCGCCCTCGCCCACGACGGGCACGCGCCGGATGCCGCGCAGGCGCATGCGTTCGATGGTGACGGAGACGTCGTCGTGCTCGTCGGCCGTGAGCAGGTCGTCCGTCATGATGTCGCCGACCTGCAGGCCGGCCGGATCGAGGCCGAGGGCGACGACGGACACGACGATGTCGCGGTCCGTCACGATGCCGGCGGGCGTGCGTTCGCCATCGACGTCGTCGACGACGACGATGTCGCCCACGTGATGTTTGCGCATGAGTAAGGCCGCGCCCTGCACGCTTTCATCGCGGGCGCAGCAGACGGTGTCGACCGTGCAGAGTTTTCCGACTTCCATGGCGAGCTCCAACGTCAAGCGTTAAAGCTACCCATGGTGCATTGATCGGAGTTTGAGGTAGATCAGGACTTCTTCTTTTCGTCCGCAGGTGGGACGAAGCACGCCTCGACGACTTGCAGGTCGTTGTCTTTGGCGAAATTGCACACGAAGTGGTAAGCGAGCGGTTCGATGCTTTTGAGGGCGTTGTTCACGACGACCGCCTTGACACCGTTCACGACGGTCGGGTGCACGTAGGGCGAGAACTTCAGGTGGGCGTTCGGACCACCGCTGCCGGCCGGCCGGAAACACGACATGACGCCGCACAGACGCTCGGCCCAGTCACTCGGGCGGAATTGCCTGCCCTTACTTGTCACGCCGAGAATGAAGAATTCGTCGGCGCCTTTCCCGGTTTGCGGTGAGTCGGCCATAGTGCGGCTTCTGAAACAAAGGCGTGGATGAGAACAACCCGACTATTATATCTTATAGAAGACCTGCGGACGAGCCCCTTGTGCCGGCCCTGGTCGGACCGGCACGATGGACATCAGCCGAGCAGGACTGCGCCCGACAACAGCAGCAGGAGCAGCATCCATAATAACAGCGCGCGCCAGACCAGGCCGACCGTGCTTTGCAGTGCGCGCACGCTCGGCTCGTCGCCGGGCAGCATGTCGTCCTCGCTGGCGGTGCTGTCGACCGTCGCCGCGTCGGCCGGCAGGACGTGCGGTGCGTTCTCGGCCGGGCTGCCGAGGCGCACGCCCATCGCGCCGCCGCCGGCGGCCAGGATGATGCCTTTCGATTCGTCGGCCCAACGATTGGCGAAATTGCGCCACGCATAGATCGCATCCTCGAAATTGCCGACCACCGCAAACGCGATCGCCGTCAGGCGCACGGGAATCCAGTCGATCCAGTAGAACGCACGGGCCGCGAACTGGCCGAACGCCTCGTTGCGCATGTGATCCGGCTCGTTCCACGCGCGCGCGAGATATTCGGACACGCGGTACATGACGGCGCAAGCCGGGCCCAGCGGCATCAGGAACCAGAAGAACACGCCGAACACGTTGCGGTGCGTCGTGATCAGGGATTTTTCGACGGCGATGCGGGCGATCTCGGTGGCATCCATGCCGACCGTGTCGATCCTGGCCCACTCGGCCAGGAGTGTCCGCGCCGTCGCCTCGTCGCCCGCATTGAGGGCGAACTGGATCGACGTGAAGTAATGGCTGTAGTGGCGGAAACCGAGCGTGAGGTAGACGATCAGCACGTTCCAGGCGAACGCGGCGAACACGAAGCGGTAGTGCACGAGGACACCGTAGATGACGGCCGTCGGCACCATCAGCACGGCCATCATCAGGAACCAGCCCAGCCGGCCATGACTGACCTGGCCGGCATTGAACCAGCTCTCGATCTTCATGGCAAAGCGCTTGATCTCGGCGTAGATCTGGTTATCCGCGCGCAGCGGCTTCAGCTGTTCGATGAGCAGCGCGCACAGAATGGAGAAAAATGTCATGCACGGTCCTTTGTACGTTGTTGCCTTACTTCATTGCCCGCTAGGGTAGCGCAGAGACCGACTGGAGTCCATGCCCTTTAAGGCACCTCGAAAAACCGTCGCGAGCGGCAGCAGATTTGGCCGAGAAGCGCAGCTGTACGAAAGTACAGTGAGCATCGCAGGGCTAGGCGCCCCCGCCAATATGCAACGCGCAGCAGGTTTTTCGACGTGCCTGGTCAGGCGCGTAACAAATGAAACAGATTGCGGAGCATACCTGCTGTGGCGCCCCAGATGAAGAAGCGTTCGTACGGCATCGCATAAAAACTGCGGCGGCCGGCGCCGTCCGGCAGGTCGAACGACATGATCTGGTGGTTCATGCCATCCATGAGGAACCGCAAGGGCACTTCGAAGATGTCGGCCACTTCGTTCGATTCGGCCGTGAGGTCGAACGGCGGCGTGACGAGGCCCACGACGGGGGTGACGATGTAGGCGGACGCGGTGACGTGGTCGGGCAGCACGCCGACGATCTCGACGTGGCGGCGCGTGAGGCCGATCTCTTCTTCCGTCTCGCGCAGCGCGGTCTCGATGGGCGACGAGTCGTCCTCCTCCGCACGGCCGCCGGGAAAGCTGACCTGGCCCGCGTGGTTGCTCAGGTGTTCGGTGCGCTGCGTCAACAAGACCGTGAGGCCGTCCGGCCGGCGCACGAGGGGCACGAGGACGGCCGCGCGGCGCAACGTGGGGAAGCGCTGGCGCATGTCCTCGGGCAACTCCGGCGCCCACGACGGCGGATGGGCGAGGCGTTCGCGCAGCCAGGTGACGTCCAGGCGCTCGGCCGGCAAGGCGGGCTCGCCGGCGATGGCGTCGACGGGCAGGCGCTTGGGATCGATATGCAGTTTTGCCAAGGGCTTTCTCCAAAAGAAAAAGGCATCCGACCGGATGCCTTTTCCCTACCGCAATCGCTATTACTGCGCAGCAGTGGTAGCGGCTTTGCGGGTCGGCAGTTTCTCTTTGATACGTGCCGATTTGCCCGAACGCTCGCGCAGGTAGTACAGCTTCGCACGACGCACGTCACCACGACGCTTCACTTCGATCGAAGCGATCAGCGGCGAATACAGCTGGAACGTACGCTCGACGCCTTCGCCCGACGAGATCTTGCGAACGATGAAGTTCGAGTTCAGGCCGCGGTTACGACGCGAGATGACGACGCCTTCGTATGCCTGGGCGCGCTTGCGGTTGCCTTCGACGACGTTGACGCTGACGACGACGGTGTCGCCCGGTGCGAAATCAGGGATATTGCGGCCGAGGCGCGCAATTTCTTCTTGCTCGAGTTGCTGGATCAGATCCATTTTTATGACTCCTATTACCATCTTGCCGGCGCGTTCGATGCCCGGTAGAGGATGGGATTAGACATGCGGTACCCCGATGGGCACCGCCTTTATTCCGCGACCTTTTGCAAGGTTGCGAGAAACTGCTCGTCGGCCTTCGTCAGCAGACCGGCGCCACGCGCCTTGTCCAGCAGATCCGGCCGTTTCTTCGCGGTCGCCTCCAGCATGCGCTGTCGACGCCACTTCATGATCTCGGCGTGGTTGCCACCCATCAGCACGGGCGGCACGGCCACGCCTTCATAGACTTCAGGACGCGTGTAATGCGGCGAATCCAGCAAGCCGTTGACAAAACTGTCTTCGACCGCGGACGCGTCGTCGCCCAGCGCACCGGGCAACTGCCGCACCACGGCATCCATCAGCGCCATCGCAGGGAGTTCTCCGCCGGACAGCACGAAATCGCCGAGGGAGATTTCCTCGTCGACGACACGGTCCAGCAAACGCTGGTCGACCGCTTCGTAGCGTCCGCACAGCACGACGAGGCCGGGCTCGTTCTTCAAGCCCATCACACGTTCGTGCGTCAGCGGTTTGCCTTGCGGCGACATGAACACGACGCGCGGTGCGGGCAAGCCCATGTCGATCTGGCGCTGCTTCGCCGCGTTGATCGTCGCTTCGAGCGGCCTGGCCAGCATCACCATGCCGGGACCGCCGCCATACGGGCGATCGTCCACGGTGCGGTGGCGGTCCGTCGTGAAATCGCGCGGATTCCAGATCGACAAATTCCACAGGCCCTGCTCGTGCGCGCGCCGGGTCACGCCCGACTGCGTCAATGCGGCAAACATTTCGGGAAACAAGCTCACGACGTCAAACTGCATCGGGACCTCGCTTCAGGTGGACGGGATCAATAATCCAGGCCCCAGTCCAGGGTAATCACTTTGGCTTGCAAGTCGACCGTCTTGACGTACTGGTCCACGAACGGCACCAGCCGCTCCGGCGCTTTCGCATCGGGAGCGGCGTTCGGATCGGGCACGGGCGTGATCCGCAGGATGGACTGCGCGCCATTGTGCATCATGTCGGAAACCTTGCCGAGCGCTTCGCCCTGCAAGTTGACCGTATCCAAGCCGATCAGGTCGGTCCAGTAATACTCGTCTTCCGGAAGTTCCGGAAAGTCCGATCGCGAGACCTGCACCGTGGCACCCTTGAGCGCCTCGGCCGCTTCGCGGTCGGTCACTTCGACCAGCGTGGCCGTCACGTCGCCGCTGTGGTATTTCGCGTTCCGCACTTGCACGGTACGCAGCGACGGCTTGTCGATCCACCAGGTTTTGACGCTCAGCAGCGCATCCGCATCCATCGAATAGGGCGTCACGCGGACGCCGCCCCGGAGCCCGTAGGCACCGGTGATGTGGCCGACCTGGATCAGGTCGTCAGGCACCGCTTGCGCGGATACCGATGTCGAATGTGCTGCAGAATCGGTCAAACCGTAGAACCTTCGCTGTATTAAGCAGCAGCCTTTTGCGTAGCCACCAGGCGAGCAACAGCCGGCGACAGCTGTGCGCCCACGCCTTGCCAGTACGACAGGCGGTCAGCGGTGACGTTCAGGGCGACTTCTTTGCCCGAAGCCATCGGGTTGTAGTAACCGATGCGCTCGATGAAACGGCCGTCGCGGCGATTGCGCGAGTCGGTTGCAACGATGTTGTAGAACGGGCGCTTCTTGGCACCACCACGAGCTAAACGAATAACGACCATAATATTTCCAAAAGTAAGCTGGACGGAGAAAGCCGACGATTATAGCGCGCTCTATCCTGCATCAGCAAGCATTTACATAAAAACCAAGAACGCTGGCGCGCAGTCCCGGCCGAATCCAAGATTATCGCCGATTTCGCGACACTCCGCCACTATGGCGGCCGCTTTTGGACGATACTGATGGCTTTCCTTTCAACAAACAGTCGATGTCGCAACATAAGAACAAGACCTTCGCCACCACCCTCGCCTTCCTGCTCGGCGGACTCGGCGCGCACCGCTTCTATCTCAAGGGCAGCGTCGACCGCCTCGGCCTGCTCCACGTCTGCAGCCTTCCGGCGGCCGGCCTCGTGTACGGCCTCGGCCACGCGCCGAATCCGTTCTGGGTCCTGCTGCCCCTGATCCTGTCCTGGCTCGTCGGCTTCGGCGAAGCACTGATCCTCGGCCTCACGCCGGACGAGAAATGGGATGCCCGCTACAACCGCAACTCCGGCCGCCGCTCCGCGTCGCACTGGTTCGTGATCCTGCTCGTCGTGGTCACGATGCTGGTGGGCACGACGGCACTCATCGCCACCATCTCGCGGCTGTTCGACCTGCTCTACACGGGCGGCGCGTACGGCTGACCAGCTCGGAATCAGCTTTACAGGCCCGTCGCACTCCAGTCATACCGCGGCACCTGCACCGGCGGCGTACCCGTCACGATCACGATCTCGCGGTGCGCGTTCAGCACGATCGTGGCAGGGTCGCCCGTGAAGCGCGTTACTTGCTCCTTGTCGATCACGTAATAGGTCGGCGTGCCGGGCAGCCCCGCCACCGCCGCGGTGCCGAGCGGCTGCCCCCACAACGCAAAGAACTGCCCCAGCGTGAAGACCTTGGGCACATCCGTCTCGATGTGCAGGATGCCGGTGATGTCGTGGGTGTGCATTTCGTACGAACAGCCGCTGCCGCGCCCGATCGAATCCGGCAAGCCGAGCCGTACGCCGTCCTGGTAGATCGAGAGGAGCGCGTGGATGTGGTAATCCTCGTTCTTCGCGCACCCTACGCCGTCCACGACGGCCGTACCCGTATGGCTCCACGCCGGCCAGTGCGGGCTGCTGTCCAGGGTCGTATAGAGCTTGGTGTAGCCCGGCTCCAGCACGATGTCTGGCGGCGGCGCGGGATCGTCGGGCGGCTGCGGCGCCGGGGCGGGTGTCGGTGTCGGCGCCGGCGTCGGTGTCGGCGCGGGCGTGGGACTCGGCACCGCCGGCGGATCGTTCGCGGCCGTCGTGGGGGTGGCGTCGCCGCCGCCGCCGCAGGCCACCAGCGCGCACAATGCGGCGCCGGCGACGGCGATCGGTAATACCTTGCCAGGCTTCAGGGGATTCATGGGGCGCTCCTTCGATTGTGGATGCGACGAATCGATTCTAGGAGCGCCGCTTACCCATTACGCATGACGGGCATCAAACGCAGAGCAGCGGTCGGCAGTACGCAACAAATCGCCTGCTGCGGCCCATGAAAAAAGCGGCCCGCAGGCCGCTTCGAGATCACATCCAGCCGTCAGAACTGCTCGACGTCCAGCGCCAGCACGCCGGCGGCACCGTCCACGATCGCGTGGCGCAGTCCATCCGCCTGCGCCAGCACGTGGTCCGCGAAGAAGCGCGCGGTGGCGATCTTGGCGCGGTAGAACGCCGCGTCGCCATCGCCGGCGTCCAGCTTCTGGCGGGCCACGAGGGCCGCACGCGCCATCTGCCAGCCACCCAGCACGATGCCGGCCAGCTTCAGATACAGCACGCTGCCCGCGAACACGGCACGCGGGTCGGCTTTCGTGTTCGCCACGACGTAGTCGACGACCGCATCCAGCGCCGCGCTGCCGGCCGCCAACTGCGCGCGGATTGCCGCCAAGTCCGCGTCCTGGGCATCGCCCAGCTGCGCCTCGGTCGCACGCACCTGCGCCAGGATGGACTTGGCCACGGCGCCGCCGTCGCGCACGGTCTTGCGTCCCACGAGGTCATTGGCCTGGATCGCGGTCGTGCCTTCGTAGATCGTGAGGATCTTGGCGTCGCGGTAATGCTGCGCGGCGCCCGTCTCCTCGATGAAGCCCATGCCGCCATGCACCTGCACGCCGTCGCGGGCGACGTTCTCGCTCATCTCCGTCGACCAGCCCTTGATCACGGGGACGAGGTATTCGTACACGGCCAGGTTGGCCTTGCGGGTCGCTTCGTCCGGATGGCTGTGCGCGAGGTCCGAGAGGCCCGCGCCGACGTAGGCCAGCGCGCGCGCCGCTTCCGTCTGCGCGCGCATCGACATCAGCATGCGGCGCACGTCCGGGTGGTGGATGATGGCGACGGGGCCGGCGGAACCTTCGACGGCGCGCGACTGCACGCGCTCCTTCGCGAACGCGACGGCCTGCTGGTACGCGCGCTCGGCCAGGCCGATACCCTGCATGCCGACGCCGAAGCGGGCCGCGTTCATCATGATGAACATGTATTCGAGGCCGCGGTTCTCTTCGCCGACGAGCGTGCCGATCGCGCCGCCATGGTCGCCGAACTGCAGCACTGCGGTCGGGCTCGCCTTGATGCCCAGCTTGTGCTCGATCGACACGCAATGCACGTCGTTGCGCTCGCCCAGCGAACCGTCATCATTGACCATGAACTTCGGCACGATGAACAGCGAGATCCCCTTCACGCCCGGGGGCGCGTCCGGCGTGCGCGCCAGCACGAGGTGGATGATGTTCTCGGCCATGTCGTGCTCGCCGTAGGTGATGAAGATCTTGGTGCCGAAGATTTTATAGGTGCCGTCGCCCTGCGGCACGGCGCGCGTGCGCACGGCGGCGAGGTCGGAACCGGCCTGCGGTTCCGTCAGGTTCATCGTGCCGGTCCACTTGCCGGTAATCAGGGGCTCGATGAAACGGGTCTTCTGCTCGGCGCTGCCGGCCGTCAGCAGCGCTTCGATGGCGCCGTCCGTCAGCAGGCCGACGAGGGCGAACGCGATGTTCGCGCTGTTGAGCATCTCGATGCACGGCGTGGCGACGAGCTTGGGCAGGCCCTGGCCGCCGAATTCGGCCGGGTGCTGCACGCCCTGCCAGCCAGCGTCCGCGAAGCCGCGGAACGCTTCCTTGAAACCCTTCGACGTCGTGACCTCGCCGTCGTGCCAGTAGCTCGGCTCCTTGTCGCCGGAATGATTCAGCGGGGCGACGACTTCGCCGCAGAACTTCGCGTTCTCTTCCAGCACGGCTTCGACGGTGTCCGGCGTCGCGTCTTCGCAGCCGGGCAGTTGGTTGATCTCGGACAGGTTGGCCAGTTCGTTCACGACGAACAGCATGTCCTTCAGGGGGGCGTTGTAGGTCACCGCAGTCTCCTAGTTTCTCTTTACGTAAACGTCAATCGTCGGGCGCAAAAAAGGCGGGAACCCATACAAAATACACGCCGCAGTGACTACGTTTGATTCAGCATGGGTTCCCGCCTGCGCGGGAACGACGGTTTAGCCCAGTTCCTTGACCAGCGCCGGCACGACCTCGAACAGGTCGCCGACGATGCCGTAGTCGGCCACCGAGAAGATCGGCGCTTCCGGATCCTTGTTGATGGCGACGATGGTCTTCGAATCCTTCATGCCGGCGAGGTGCTGGATCGCGCCCGAGATACCGACGGCGATGTACAGCTGCGGGGCGACGATCTTGCCGGTCTGGCCCACCTGCCAGTCGTTCGGCACATAGCCCGCGTCGACGGCGGCGCGCGATGCGCCCATCGCGGCGCCCAGCTTGTCGGCCAGCGGCTCCAGGATCTTGAAGTTGTCGCCCGAGCCCATGCCGCGGCCGCCGGAGACGACGACCTTGGCACCGGTCAGTTCCGGACGGTCCGACTTGGCCAGCTCGCGGCCGACGAACGACGATTTGCCCGAGTCCGCGACGGCGGCGACGGTGTCGACGGCGGCCGAACCACCTTCCGCTGCGGCGGCGTCGAAGCCGGTGCCGCGCACGGTGATGACTTTCACGTTGTCCGTCGACTGGACGGTGGCGATGGCGTTACCGGCGTAGATCGGACGCTCGAACGTGTCGGGCGAGTCGACCTTGGTGATTTCCGAGATCTGGGCGACGTCCAGCTTGGCGGCAACGCGCGGCAGCACGTTCTTGCCGAAGGCAGAAGCCGGGGCCAGGATGTGCGAGTAAGCGCCAGCCACGGCCAGGATCTGCTCGGCGACGTTCTCGGCGAGGCCGTCGGCGAATTGCGGCGCGTCGGCGACCAGCACTTTCGCCACGCCCGCGACCTTGGCGGCGGCTTCCGCGACGGCGCCGCAGCCGCTGCCGGCGACGAGGATGTGAACGTCGCCGCCGCATTGCGCGGCCGCGGTGACGGTGTTCAGGGTGACAGCCTTCAGGTGGGCGTTGTCGTGTTCAGCAATGACGAGTGCGACCATGGTTATTCCTTAATTAGATGACTTTAGCTTCGGTGCGCAGCTTCGCAACCAGGGTCGCCACATCGGGCACCTTGACGCCGGCCGAACGCTTGGCCGGTTCGGCGACCTTGACGGTCTTCAGGCGCGGCGTGACGTCGACGCCCAGGTCCTCCGGCTTGACGGTCGTCAGCGGCTTTTTCTTGGCCTTCATGATGTTCGGCAGCGTGACATAGCGCGGCTCGTTCAGGCGCAGGTCGGTGGTGACGATGGCCGGCAGGCTCAGGGCCACGGTTTCCAGGCCGCCGTCCACTTCGCGGGTCACGGTGACCTTGCCGTCTTCCAGCACGACCTTCGACGCGAACGTCGCCTGCGGCCAGCCCAGCAGCGCGGCCAGCATCTGGCCGGTCTGGTTCGAATCGTCGTCGATCGCCTGCTTTCCCAGGATGATCAGCTGCGGCTGCTCTTCGACGGCCAGCGCTTTCAGCACCTTGGCGACGCCCAGCGGCTCGATCTCGGCACCGGTCTCGACCAGCACGCCGCGGTCGGCGCCGATCGCCATCGCGGTACGCAGGGTTTCCTGGGCCTGGGCCACGCCGCAGGTCACGGCCACGATCTCGGTGACCTTGCCGGCTTCCTTCAGGCGCGTGGCTTCTTCCACCGCGATCTCGTCGAACGGGTTCATCGACATCTTGACGTTGGCGATATCGACGCCGCTGCCGTCGGACTTGACGCGGACCTTGACGTTGTAGTCGACCACGCGTTTGACGGGTACCAGGACTTTCATAGTGTGCCTTTGAAAAATGGGTGAAAGACTAAAAATGATCCGAATTATAAGAGCAAATTCCGTTCAGGTCAGAATTAAAGCACGATCGTGCGTTTTTCGGTTAGAGGAAATGCCCTAATCGTACTTGATTGTGCGTCAGCGGGTTTCCTTGCGGGTGGGGATGGAATGCCCGGCGTGCCGGGCTTCAGGAAAAGGCTGTCGTTATTTCCGGCGCAGCCAGAACGTGAATTCGCCGTTGATGTGCGTGTGCGCCAGCAGGGCATTGCCCGTCTGCTTGGCGAACGCCTGGAAGTCGCGTACCGAACCGGTGTCGGTGGCGACGATGCGCAGCACCTCGCCGCTGGCCAGTTCCGCGAGGGCCTTCTTGGCCTTGAGGATCGGCAGCGGGCAATTCAAGCCACGCGCATCCAGGTCCTTCTGGACCTCGATGGTGCCGGTGTCGATTATGGTTTCGCTCATCGATTGCCTGCTAGTTGGTAGGGCATGGACCCGATAGTACTCCAATTAGCCCATTATGACGCGCCGCACCAAAATTTGGTATCAGTGTTGCGTTGTAACAACGGCAATTACTTGACAGGCAGATAGAGATGAGGCGGAGATGACCGGATGAGAGGGATGCGGGGCGGACGGCTGTGCCGTCCACTTACCCATCGAAACAAGAGTTGATTCAGCTCAAATCCCATTCGATTTACAACGTACGCGCCGCCACGACATGCATATTGCGGCGGCGCGGTTACAACGCGCGATTACGGTTATGCGGAAACGCGCTCGCCGACCCAGCCGGCGACGCCAGCCAGCGCCTGCGGCAGCGCCGCCGGATCCGTACCGCCGGCCTGGGCCATGTCCGGACGGCCGCCGCCCTTGCCGCCGACCTGCTTGGCGACGAAGTTGACGAGATCGCCCGCCTTGACCCTGGACGTCGCGTCGGCCGTGACGCCGGCGATCAGGCTGACCTTGCCCTCAAGCACCGACGCCAGCACGATGGCGGCCGTCCCAAGCTTGTCCTTCAGCTTGTCCATCGTCTCGCGGAGACTCCCAACGTCGGCGCCTTCCATCGTGGCAGCCAGCACCTTGATGCCGTTCACGTCGATGGCCTTCGTCACCAGTTCGTCGCCCTGGCCGGCAGCCAGCTTCGACTTCAGCGCGGCGATTTCCTTCTCCAGCGACTTGACCTGGTCCTGCACCTGGGCGATGCGCGACGGCAGTTCGTCCGGGCTCGTCTTCAGCGCGCCGGCCGCTTCGTTCAGCTTGCGGTTGATCGCTTGCACCAGGGCCAGAGCGCCCTCGCCCGTCACGGCTTCCACGCGGCGGATGCCGGCGGCCACGCCCGATTCGGACACGATCTTGAACAGGCCGATGTCGCCCGTGCGGGTGACGTGCACGCCGCCGCACAGTTCCTTCGACGAGCCGATGTCCAGCACGCGCACGGTGTCGCCGTATTTCTCGCCGAACAGGGCCATGGCGCCATGCTTGATCGCATCGTCCATCGACATGTGCTGGGCCTGGGTCGCGTGATTCTCGAGAATTTCGCGATTCACGATGGTTTCCACCTGGGCGATCTGCTCGGCCGTCAGCGGCGCGTTGTGGCTGAAGTCGAAGCGGGTCTTGTCCGGATCGACCAGCGAGCCCTTCTGCTGCACGTGGCCGCCCAGCACTTCGCGCAGCGCCTTGTGCATCAGGTGCGTCGCCGAGTGGTTGCGGATCGTGCGGGCGCGCTTCACTTCGTCGACTTGCGCGTCGACCATGTCGCCCACTTTCAGCGAGCCCGACTGCAGCACGCCGTGGTGGCCGAACACTTCCGCCTGGATCTTCAGGGTGTCTTCCACCTCGAACACGCCGCCCTGTGCCTTCAGCAGGCCCTTGTCGCCCACCTGGCCGCCGGACTCGGCGTAGAACGGGGTCGTGTCCAGCACGACGATGCCGTCCTGGCCCGCTTTCAGTTCCTGGACCGGTGCGCCGCCCGAGTACAGCGCGAGCACGCGGCTGTTGTGCACGAGGGCGTCGTAGCCGACGAAGGTCGTCTTCTCGCCCGAATACTCCACGTTGGCGGCCATCTTGAACTTGCCGGCGGCGCGGGCGGTCTTCTTCTGCTGCTCCATGGCGGCAGCGAAGCCCTCTTCGTCCAGCTTGATGCCGCGCTCGCGGCAGATGTCCGCGGTCAGGTCCAGCGGGAAGCCGTAGGTGTCGTACAAGGTGAAGGCGGTGCCGCCGTCGAGGTTCTGCGGATCCTTCGCGAGCTGCGCTTCCAGGATCTTCATGCCGTGCTCGAGGGTTTCGCCGAAGCGCTCTTCCTCGGCCTTCAGGGTCTGCATCACGCGTTCTTTCGCGTCGTGCAGCTCCGGATACGCGGCGCCCATCTCGACGTCGAGGTCGTCCACGAGCTTGTAGAAGAACGGCTTCGTCTGGCCCAGCTTGTGGCCATGGCGCAGCGCGCGGCGGATGATGCGGCGCAGGACGTAGCCGTGGCCTTCGCTGCTCGGGATGATGCCGTCGACGATCATGAAGCTGGCGGCGCGGATGTGGTCGGCGATGACCTTCAGCGAGTTGTTCGCGAGGTCGGTCGCGCCGGTTTCGCGGGCGGCAGCCTTGATCAGGTTCTGGAACAGGTCGATCTCGTAGTTCGAGTGCACGTGCTGCAGCACGGCGGCCAGGCGCTCCAGGCCCATGCCGGTGTCGATCGACGGCTTCGGCAGCGGGGTCAGCACGCCGGCTTCGTCGCGGTTGAACTGCATGAACACGAGGTTCCAGATCTCGATGAAGCGGTCGCCGTCTTCTTCCGGCGAGCCCGGAGGACCGCCCCAGATCTCGGCGCCGTGGTCGTAGAAGATTTCCGTGCACGGACCGCACGGGCCGGTGTCGGCCATCTGCCAGAAGTTGTCCGATGCGTAGCGCGCACCCTTGTTGTCGCCGATGCGGATGATGCGTTCCGTCGGCACGCCGATTTCATTCGCCCAGATGCCGTAGGCTTCGTCGTCTTCGAAGTAGACGGTGATGGTCAGCTTTTCCGCCGGCAGGTCATAGACCTTGGTCAGCAGTTCCCAGGCGAAGTGGATGGCGTCGCGCTTGAAATAATCGCCGAAGCTGAAATTGCCCAGCATTTCGAAGAACGTGTGGTGGCGCGCGGTGTAGCCGACGTTTTCCAGGTCGTTGTGCTTGCCGCCGGCGCGTACGCAGCGCTGTACGGTGGTGGCGCGCTTGTACGGACGCGTATCCAGGCCCAGGAACACGTCCTTGAACTGCACCATGCCGCTGTTGGTCAACAACATCGTCGGGTCGTTACCCGGCACGAGCGGGCTGGAGCGGACGATCGTGTGGCCTTTGGACTCAAAGAACTTGAGAAACTTTTCGCGTATTTCGGTGGATTTCATGTCGTAGGGGCGGATTCAGGCAGCTTGCTATATAAAGAAAATCGATTATAGCGTAGCTATTGTAAGTAAATAGTTTTCACGCGATCCGCTGTTGCAGGATCGGCAATGGTGGGCCCGGCCGTAGTGTAGGCACCCCGTGCCCACCGGGCGCCGCTCAGCGCAACAGGGCCAGCACCGCCCTCGGCTCGCCATTGGCCTGGCTCAGCATGGCGGATGCCGCCTGCTGCAGGATCTGGGCGCGCGTCAGCCGGACCGCGGCCCCGGCATAGTCGACGTCCTCGATGCGGCTCTTCGCCGCCTCCAGGTTCATCGACATCGTCTGGTTGTTGCTGGCCGCGGCGTCCATGCGGTTGCTGTAGGCGCCCACCTGCACGCGCTGCTCGTTGACGGACGCGAGGGCGTCGTCGATGTGCAGCAGCGCCACCGCCGGGTTGCGCATGTCCAGGTCCGCGAGGCCCAGCGCGCTGGCGTTCACGGCCGCGAACTCCATCTCGACCAGGTCGCCGGCGGACGCTCCGACCTGGATCTGCATCCGGTGCCTGCCCACACCCCCGCCGCCGATGTCCGGATACTCGACCTTGAAGTTGCGCAGCGGCCGGGCGGTCGTGCCGAAGCCGGATTCCGGCACGACGCCCCGCGCGTCGCGCGTCGGCCCGCCGTCCGCGTCGAGGCCGCCGATCGCGCCCGTGTCCGCATTCGCCAGGTTCATGCCCCCGATGAAGCCGGCGCCATTGGCGGCGAATTCCGTCATGAAGTCGCCGGTGCCCTGGTACTGCCCGCCCGTGACGGCCTTCAGCGCCGTGTCGAGGTCGGTGCCCTGGTGCCCGTTCAGGTAAGTCATCAGGCCCTTCATGCCGCCATCGACGCCCATCGATTTCAACCGCTCATGCAGGTAGCGCGAGGCGACGTAGCCGCCTTCATAGCTGAAGCCGCCGCCCGTGATCGTGTCGACGATGCCCTGCGCCGTCTGCCCGCCCGCCAGCGCACCGGCCAGGCGTTCGTCGGCGCCATGGATCAGCTCGGCCGTGCCCTCGATGAACCACTGGGGAAGATTCATGCCGGTCGAGTGCAGCATGATCGCGTGCACCATCTCGTGCGCAATGACGCGGTCGTCGTACATCGGTCCGGTGCCGCCGTCCGGCGTGCTGATGTCGCTGAAATCGGCCATGTCGATGTTCAGCGTGACGTCGTTGCCGAGCCCCGACGCGCCCGTGACGGACGCAAGCACGCCACTCTTGCCGTCCGTCGTGTCGAGGTTGATCTTCAGGGTCGAGCCATCGCCCTGCAGGCCGTAGTACTGCTGGACCATGTCTTCGGCGGCGCTCAGCCAGCCGGCCTTGAGGCTGTCGAGCACGGCACGCTTCTTCTTGTCCTCGCTACCGCTCTCGGACGCCGGCGAAAAGATCGCCTGGCCATTGAACGAGGCGCCATTGCCCACCTGGGTGATCTGGGACAGGATCTGGTCCGCTTCCGCCTGCAACGTGTTGCGGTCGCTGTCCGTGTACGAGCCGTTGCCGGACGCCACCGCCAATTCGCGCAGGCGCTGCAGGCTGTCGTTGATGTTCGACAGCGCGCTGTCCGCCACCTGCAGCATCGACGTCGCGTCGTTGATGCCGCGCGAGGCCTGGCGCATCCCGGTCAGCTGCGACCTCATGCGGCCCGTGATGGCCTGGCCGGCCGGATCGTCGGCGGCGCTCGCGATGCCGGTGCCCGAGCTCAGGCGCGCGACGAGGCGCGTCACCTCGTTCGTGTGCTCCGCCAGCTTGCGCTGGGCGTTCAGGGACAACGATTGATTATTGATCGAAAGTGACATAAGGCCGTGACCGGGAGCCGAATGTCATTAACGACAAGACGTTACAATTCTTGAGGGAAAATTTTGGTTCTAGGAAAAATCAGGCGGGATGAGGTCGATCCGGTCCGTGCACAACCCGTCCACGCCCCAGCCGAACAGTTCGCGCGCCCGCGCCGGCGCGTTGACCGTGTAGCAGAACAGGCCGAAGCCGGCGGCTTTCACGTGCGCGGCGCCGGCCGCCGTCAGCCGCGTATGGTCGGTGTGGATCGCGACGGCGTCCAGCGCCCGCGCACGGGCTTCCCAATCCCGCGGCAACGCCTCCGTCAGCCAGGCGCGCGGGACCTGGGGCGCGGCCTCCCGGGCCGCCGCCAGCGCGGTCTCGCTGAACGACGACAGCAGCGGCACCTGCGCCATCCTGCCTGCGGCGATCTCGGCGGCGAACAGCGCGGCCGCCAGGCGCGCGACCACGGTGCCGGTCGCCTCGTCATGGCCGGGCACGGGCTTGATCTCGATGTTCATCCACACGCCGTGGGCCTTGCAATACTGCGCGAATTCGACGAACAGCGGCACCGGTTCGCCCTCGTATTCCGGACCGAACCACGAGCCCGCATCGCGCGCGGCGAGGTCGAGCGCATCGATGTCCGCCACCGATCCCGTCCCGGCCACCGTGCGGCCCAGCCTGGGGTCGTGCAGCACGACGGGGACGCCGTCGCGCGCCAGCATGACGTCGAATTCGATGGCGCGAAAACCCGCGTCCATGCCGCGGCGCAGTCCGGCCACCGTGTTTTCCGGCGCCAGCGTGCCGCCGCCGCGGTGGGCCAGGATCCTGGGGTAAGGCCACATGGTATTCCTCCCGAACGGTAGTCAGGCCGGCGCCAGCGCGCGCGCCAGCCAGCAGAAACCGGCCAGGTTGAGGCCGACGGTCAGCCAGAACCCCTGCCGGAACGGACGTTTCACGGTCTTGTGCCGCAGCCATTGTTGCGCCAGCAAGCCGCCCGGCCAGCCGCCGGCCAGCCCCAGCAGCAGTAAGTGCCACTCGGGCGTACGCCGGTCGCCGCGCCGCGCGGCCGCCTTGTCGCGCGCATACAGTGCGAAACAGGCGGCGCTCGCGAGCGCGTACGCGACGCCCACCGCGGCCGGCAGGCCGAGGGCAAGTGCGGCGTAGCCATACAGGGCAAAAAAGAACAGCAGCGGCGTATAGATCATGGCGCCAGCTTACGCGCCGGCGGCGCGGGTGTCCACCGGGCAACCCCACCGTCAGGGCGTGGCCAGGAAGTCCGTGACGTCGCGCGTCAACCGGTCGGGCGCATCGAGGTACAGGAAGTGTCCGGCGCCCGCGTAGTCGACGACGCGCGCATGCGGCAACGCCTGGCCCAGCGCGCGCTGGGCCGGCAGGCCGATCGCATCGTCCGCGGCGCCGGCCAGCACGAGCACGGGCATCGTCATCCGTTCCGGATGGGCGTAGCGGTATTGCGTGAAGCCGCCGCCGAACAGCGCGTTGCCCAGTTCGCCCGTGCATAGTCTCTCTCGGGCAAGTTGTTTTATTTATGTACAGCAATGCGGATTATAGATGCCGCCCCTCCGTTAGCGAACGTACGGAGGAATGCTCCGCGAACGCCTACCCTTGCGCTTCGAGGTTTCAACGTGGAGAACATCATGAGCTTTGATTTGGGCAACCTGTTGCAGCAATACCTGGGCGGAGCCAACCCGAACGCCAACCCGGCGCAGGCCGAGAACGATTTCGACCACGTGGCGCAGAACGTGCCGCGCGCCACCGTCGCGCAGGGCGTGACGCAGGCGCTGCGCTCGGACCAGACACCGCCGTTTTCGCAGATGGTCGGCCAGCTGTTTGGCAACAGCAATCCCGACCAGCGTGCCGGCATGCTGAACCACCTGCTGGCCAATGTGGGACCGTCCGTGCTGGCGTCCGTCGCCGGCGGCTCGCTCGGCAACCTGCTCGGCGCCGACCAGGCCCGCGTGTCGCCGGAACAGGCGAACCAGGTCTCGCCGGAACAGGTGCAGGAACTGGCCGCCAAGGCCGAGCAGCAGAATCCCGGCATCGTCGAACGCATGGGCGACTTCTATGCCGAACACCCGACCCTGGTCAAGGCCATCGGCGGCGCCGCACTGGCGATCGCGCTTGGCCACATGGCCCAGGGCATGCAGCGCCACTGAGCGCATCCACCATCATCGAGAAGGAATCGACATGGGTATCCTGAGCAATATCTTCCACAAGATTTTCCCGTCCTCGCACCCGGCCGCGCAGAACAGCAGCCAGGCGGCCCCGGGCGCCCAGCAACGCGCGCCGCAGCCGACGCAGCCACCCGCGCAGCAACCGGCACAGCAGCCCGCGCAACCACCGCAGGCCGCGCCCGCGGCAAGCGCGCCGGCGGCGGCACCGATGCAGCAGGTCGACGTGGAAGCTGTCCTGAACAACATGCAGCAGCAATCCGGCCAACAGCTGAACTGGCGCACGTCGATCGTCGACCTGCTGAAGCTGCTGGGCCTCGATTCCAGCCTGCAGGCACGCAAGGAACTGGCCGCCGAGCTGAACTATTCCGGCGATACCAGCGACTCGGCCAGCATGAACATCTGGCTGCACCGCCAGGTCATGAACAAGCTGGCGGCAAACGGCGGCAAGGTGCCGGCCGACCTCAAGGACTAACCTCCTCCCACCCGCCGGCGGCGTCCATGCCGTCGGCGAATTTCATACCTCGAGTTGACGGTTTTCGGTCTGGCAGCGACGCCATGTCCCTCGCATAATCAACTCAACCATACATCCCCGATGACGCATCATCCGCTGCTTTCAGCGGCTTCAACGACGGCCGGCCGTTGAAGTCCGGCCTGCCCACGCCTGAACGGGACTGGCGCGACGAGCCCGGCCTGCACACGACAACGAGAAAAAGGATGGAGATCAAAAAAAGCGTACTGCTGACACTGGCAGCCTTGAGCGCACCCGCGTGGGCACAAACGTGCCAATCCAGTACCACCACCCCGTACGTCAACATCAATGGCACGACGTCATGGGCAATGACGTCGTCGCTCGCCCTGAACACCGGCTCGACCGTCGTCCTCGGGCCGCAACCGGCATCGGGCGGCACGTGGGCGTGGAGTGGTTGCGGCACATCGGGGGCGGCGCGCGAACAGACCATCAAGCTCGCCAATACCGGCACCAGCGCCACCACCTGCACGGCCACGGCCACGTACACGAACAGCTGCGGCGCCAAGTCGACCCAGCAGTACAACTTCACGGTGTGGCCGGCGCAGGCGGCCAATGCCGGCAAGTACATCATGGTCGACCAGTTCGGCTACCTGACCAACGCGCGCAAGGTGGCGGTGCTGCGCATGCCCCGCGCCGGCTACGACGCGAACAGCCCCCAGTTCTGGCCGCAACAGGTCAGCGTGGTGAACTCAGCCACGGGCGCGACCGTGTACACGTGGTGGCCCACGGAGTGGAACACGCGCGCCACCGATCCGTCGTCGGGCGACCAGGTCTGGCACTTCGACTTCAGCAACATCACGACGCCGGGCACGTATGAAATCGTCGATGCCGGCGGCCAGCGCTCGGCCCGCTTCGAGATCGGCGACAACGTCTACCGCAACGTGCTGGTCCAGGCCGTGCGCATGTTCTACTACCAGCGTCTAGGCCAGGCCCACACCGCGAACAATGCCGGCCTGAACTGGGCCGACGGCGCCAGCAACCTCGGCCCGGGCCAGGATTCGCAGGCACGGCGCTTCCTCGATTCCGGCAACGCCGCCACGGCGCGCGACCTGCGCGGCGGCTGGGCCGACGCGGGCGATTACAACAAGTACACGAGCTGGGCGGCCGGCTACGCGGGCGAACTGATGGACGCCTATGTCCAGAATCCGACCGTGTTCACCGACGATTTCAATCTCCCGGAATCGTGGAACGGCATCCCGGACATCCTCGACGAAGCGAAGTGGGGCCTGGACTGGCTGAAGCGCATGCAGAACAGCGACGGCTCCGTGCTGTCCGTCGTCGGCGTCGTGGGTGCGAGCCCGCCGTCCTCGTCCACCGGCCCCAGCTACTACGGCGACGCCAGCACGACGGCCACGCTGGCGGCGGCCGCCGCGTTCGCGGAAGGCGCCAAGGTGCTGGGCAGCCTGAACAACGCGTCGCTGAACACGTATGCGGCCGACCTGCTGACGCGTGCGAAAAACGCGTGGAACTGGGCGCAGGTCAACCCGAACGTCCTGTTCTACAACAACGATGCGAACCGCGGCACCCAGGGACTCGCCGTCGGCCAGCAGGAGACCGACGACAACGGACGCAAGTCGCTGAAGCTGATGGCTGCCGTCCGGCTGTTCGCCGCCACCGGCGATGCCACGTACAAGAGCTACGTCGACGCGAACTACACCGATGCGGCGATGTTCAAGAGCTGGAACCTGTCGGGCTTCAGCGCCGGCGACGCCCGCAACCTGCTGTACTACGCGTCGCTCCCGAACGCGACGTCCACCGTGGCCACCGCGATCCGTACGCAATTCCTCGACCTGTGGGGCCGCGCGGACTACGACGGCTGGGGCAAGGTCGATGCGCAGACGGACCCGTACCGCGCCTTCATCGGCTCGTACACGTGGGCCAGCAACGCGGTCAAGGCGAACGCCGGCTCGCTGTTCGCGGAAGAAAGCTATTACGGCATCAGCCGCCACACGGCCGAGCAGGATGCCAATGCCGCGGCCGACTACGTGCACTACCTGCATGGCGTGAACCCGCTGGGCAAAGTCTACCTGTCGAACATGGTCAGCTTCGGCGCGGAGAATTCCGTCAACCGTCTGTGGCATACGTGGTTCACCCAGGGCACGCCCTGGAACGACGCCAAGCAGTCGCCGTACGGCCCGGCACCGGGCTACCTGGCTGGCGGTCCGGCGGGCACGCAGTACAACTGGGACAGCAACTGCCCGAACGTGTCGGCGCAGTGCGGCTCGGCCCCGCCGTCGCCGCCGTATGGCCAACCGTCGCAGAAGACCTATCTCGACTTCAACGACGGCTGGCCGCTGAACTCGTGGTCGGTCAGCGAGCCGTCGAACGGCTACCAGACGGCGTACATCCGCCTGCTGGCCCGCTTCGTGAAGTAAGCTCCCCGCTCAGTCCGCAAGGCTGACGTTGGCCGGCGTGCCGCACGAAAAGCAGTAGCGCGTGAAAGCGTTCTTGCGCGTCGTGCACGCCGGGCAGCGGTCGAACAGGCCGATGCCGCAGTGCGGGCAATGGGCCAGGTGTTCGTCCTTGAAATTCGTCGCACGCTCGCACGACGGGCACACGCTCTTGGCGATGCGTTCCATCGCCACGTCGTAGCGCATCGTCGTGCGGCGCTCGGCATCGGGCATGGCCTCCGCGGCCCGCTGGCGTTCCAGCCACGCGTGCAGCCAGCGGATCGCGTAGCGGCCCACGACGACCGTCACCACGATGCCCACGCCGTAGCGCACGTAGCCGCCGTAGCTGGGCAAGTAAGGCACCAGCTCGACGAAGAACGCGAACAGCGCGAAGAAAATGAAACCCCACGTGAACGGCCAGTACGTGCCGTTGCGCTTGTATTTGAACAGCGCGCCCGCGACCAGCAGCAGCGGCAGGGTCACGCCGAGACGGATCAGGAAGACCTTGCGCGCGGCCCTGGCCGCGGCCTCGTTCGCGGCCTCGCGTGCCGGTTCCAGCAGTGCCTCGTAGGCCGCCGCGGCCTTCTGCTGGGCCTGTTTGGCGTCGAGTTCGACCTGCTCCTGGGCTTCGACCGCGGCGAGCGCGGCGCGTTCTGCTGCCACGAGTTTATCGAGTTCCCGGTTGCGCGCGATCAGTTCCGTGTCCTGGTCGGGGCGCGCCGTCACGTGGCGCGTCGCGATCCAGTTGTCGAAGGCGTCGCGTGCGCTTGTCGTGTTGGCCTGCGCCACGCGGTGTTTCTGCTGCGCCTGCTCCAGCGCCGCGTCCGCCGCTTCGCGCGTCTGCTTCGCCTGCTCGACCGCGGCCCGCAGCGGGCCCGCCTGCACGGGATCGAGAAATTGTTCGGCTGGGGGCACGGGCTCCAGGTACATCACGTTGTCGACGACCTGGTTGCCGAGCCCGATCAGGAACCCGGCGAAGACGAACGCGACGAGCCACAGCGCCCGGCGCATCCATTGTTCGGTCCAACGCAATCCTTTGCTCATGGTGCGGCTCCTTCATCGGTGGCGAAAGCCGCAGCTTGCCATCGATACACAAACCGGACCACAAGAAAGCGCAAGGCGATCACCTTGCGCTACCTCAAAGCGCGTTTTCCGCTACCCGCTGCGGTTTAGAAATACGACAACCCGAGGGCCTTGCGCACCTCGTCCGTCGTGCGCGCCGCCACTTCGCGCGCCTTCATCGTGCCTTCTTTGAGGATTTGCATGACCTGGCCCTTGTCCTTGGCCAGTTCCTCGCGGCGGGCGCGGATCGGCGCCAGCATGTCCTGCAGGATGCCTTCCAGGCGTTTCTTGACGACGGAATCGCCCAGGCCGCCGCGCACGTAATGCGCCTTCATCTCGGCCAGGCCTTCCTTGTCCGTGTCGAACGCGTCCAGGTACAGGAACGCGACGTTGCCTTCCAGGTGACCCGGGTCGGATACCTTCAGGTGCAGCGGGTCCGTGTAGACCATCTTGACGGCGGCGCGGATCTCGTCGGCGGACGCGCCCAGGTTGATCGTATTGCCCAGCGACTTGCTCATCTTGGCCTTGCCGTCGATGCCCGGCAGGCGGCCGACTTCCGGCACGATCGCCTTGCACTCGACGAGGATGTCGCGGCCGGCGTTGCGGTTGAACTTGCGCACGATCTCGTTGCACTGCTCGATCATCGGGATCTGGTCCTCGCCGACCGGCACGATGGTCGCCTTGAAGGCGCTGATGTCGGCGGCCTGGCTGGCCGGGTAGGTGAGGAAGCCGGCCGGGATGTCGCGCTCGAAGCCGCGCAGGATGATTTCCTGCTTGACGGTCGGGTTGCGCTCGAGGCGCGCGACGGTCACGAGGTTCAGGTAATAAAAGGTCAGCTCGGCCAGCTCCGGGATCTGCGACTGGATCAGGATGGTCGATTTGGCGGGGTCGATCCCTACGGCAAGGTAATCGAGCGCCACCTCGATCACGTTCCGGTGTACCTTACCGATATCATCCATATTGTCCGTGAGCGCCTGGGCGTCCGCGAGCATGATGAACTGGCGATATTGGTCCTGGTAAGTGACGCGATTGCGCAGGCTGCCGACGAAGTGGCCGAGGTGCAGCGGCCCGGTGGGACGGTCGCCGGTGAGGATGATGGGCGTGGTAGCGGTAGGGGTTTGCAGACTCATCGAGTTTTCCTTGGGAGTTTAACCGCCCTGCCTCGATCCTGCTGCGCCAACAAAAACGCCACCTTGGAATCGAGGCGGCGTTTCGGAATACCTATCCAATTCACTGGCCGCGCGCAATCAGCGGCGCCACCAGGTGAGAACAGGATGTGGATACGAAAAATTCATGGATGGCATGGTTGCAGGTTGACGCGTCGCTGTCAACCGCCACCACTCGAAAGCCAAAACGCTTCCCCGACTTTTTTGCCAGTTCGGGGCCATGCCGTATTTTTTGTTGCAATAAAATTAACAATATTGGTGATTTATGGATTCCACGAAGAGCACGAACAGCCACGCCCGCCCTCTCGAACTGTGGGGCGGCCTCGAATGCACCGTCAACCGCGTCCGCGACGACTACTTCCACCAGCTCGACCGTAACGGCCACGCCTCCCGGGCCGACGACATCGCCCGTTTCGCTTCCCTCGGCATCCGCGCCATCCGCTACCCCGTGCTGTGGGAACGCACGGCGCCCGACGGCGTCCACGCCGCCGACTGGTCCTGGCCCGACGAGCGCCTGAACGCGCTCCGCGCCCACGGCGTCACGCCGATCGCGGGCCTGATCCACCACGGCAGCGGCCCGCGCCACACGAGCCTCGTCGACCCCGCGTTCGCGGAACAGCTGGCGGAATACGCCGGCGCCGTGGCCGCGCGCTATCCCTGGATCGAGTACTACACCCCCGTCAACGAACCGTGCACGACGGCCCGCTTCGCCGGGCTGTACGGCGTGTGGTACCCGCACGGCCGCGACGACCGCACGTTCGTGCAGGCCCTGCTGAACCAGTGCCGCGCCGTGGTGCTGGCCATGCGCGCGATCCGCGCCGTGAATCCAAACGCGAAACTGGTGCAGACGGACGATCTCGGCAAGACCTACAGCACGCCCGAGATGGCCAAAGTCGCCGAGTTCTACAACGAGCGCCGCTGGCTCGCGTGGGACCTGCTGTGCGGCATGGTCGGTCCCGAGCACGCGCTGTGGTCGTATCTGACGAAGACCGGTATTCCGGCCGAGGAATTCCTGTGGTTCCGCGACAACCCGTGCCCGCCGGACGTCATCGGCGTCAATTACTACGTCACGAGCGAGCGCTGGCTCGACCACCGTCCGGACCGTTATCCGGCGCACCACCGCGGCGTGGCCGACGGCATCCCGTGCGCCGACATCGAGGCCTCGCGCGCGCTCGCGACGCCCACGGCCGGCATCGCCCCGCTGCTGCACGAGATCTGGGACCGGTACCACATCCCGCTCGCCGTCACCGAGGCCCACATCGACGCCAACCGCGAAGACCAGTTGCGCTGGCTGCTGGAGATCTGGGAAGCGGGCAAGGAAGTGCGCGCGAACGGCGTCGACCTGCGCGCCGTCACCGTCTGGTCGCTGCTGGGCTCGTTCGACTGGAACAGCCTCGTCACGTGCAACAACGGTTATTACGAACCGGGCCCGTTCGACGTGCGCGCGCCGGAACCGCGTCCGACGGCCGTCGCGCGCATGATGCGGGAACTATCGGCCGACGCACCGCTGTCGCACCCGGTGCTGCGCGGCCAGGGCTGGTGGCGCCGGCCGGGCCGCTGGCTGTGCACGCCCGTCGCGACGCCCGATGCGCTGACGTCGATCACCGCCGACGGCCACACGCTCGTCGGCAAGGACGCGGCACCGATCCTGATCACGGGCGCGTCCGGCACGCTGGGCCGCGCGTTCGCCCGCATCTGCCGCAAGCGCAACCTCGCGTACCGGCTGCTGTCGCGCCAGGACATGGACATCACGGACCCGGCCTCCGTCGAACGCGCGCTGGACAAGTACCGGCCCTGGGCCGTCGTCAACACGGCGGGCTACGTGCGCGTGGACGATGCCGAGCGCGACGCCGAGCGCTGCTTCCGCGAGAACGCGATCGGCCCCGCGATCCTGGCCGCCGCGTGCGCCCGCCACGGCGTGCACCTGACGACGTTCTCCAGCGACCTCGTGTTCGACGGCGCGCTCGACCGGCCGTACGTGGAAAGCGATGCGGTCGCGCCGCTGAACGTCTACGGCCGCAGCAAGGCCGAGGCCGAGCTGCGCGTGCAGGACAAGCACCCGGGCGCCCTCGTCGTGCGCACGAGCGCCTTCTTCGGCCCGTGGGACAAGTACAACTTCGTCACCCTCGCGCTGCAGACGCTGGAGCGGGGCGAACCGTTCCGCGCCGCGCGCGACATGGCCGTGTCGCCAACGTACGTGCCCGACCTCGTGCACGCCTGCCTGGACCTCGCGATCGACGGCGAGTCCGGCGTCTGGCACCTGGCCAACGTCGGCACGCTGACGTGGGCCGAGCTGGCCGAACAGGCGGCGGCGCGCGCGGGCGTTGACTCCAGCCGGCTGGAAGCCGTAGCGGCCGAGTCGTACGGCTTCGCGGCGCCGCGGCCGCGCTACACGGGGCTGCACAGCGAGCGCGGGATCCTGCTGCCGTCGCTGGACCATGCGCTGGGACGCTATCTCGAGCTGCGCAACGAGATCGACCAGGAGATGGAGGAAGTGATCCTGATGGCGGAGAGCAGGCAGGCCTGAAGGCTGCGCATCGTGGGCACGGGGTGCCCACGCGTTAAAATTGCCGGGATGATCATCCGTTAAAGGCCAGACCCCGTGCAAGAGCAACACGCCTTCCCCTTCCTGCGCGAAATCCTGTTGTTCCTCGCCCTTGCCGGCATCCTGATCCCGCTGCTGCAGCGCCTGCGCATCAACCAGGTGCTGGGCTTCCTCGCCGTCGGCGCCCTCCTCGGCCCGTTCGGGCTCGGGCGCATGGCGCAGGATTTCGCGCCGCTCGGCCTGTTCACGTTCCCCAACAACGACAACGTCGCCATGCTGGCCGAGCTGGGCGTGTTGTTCCTCATGTTCATGATCGGCCTGGAGCTCTCGGCCGCGCGCCTGTGGGCCATGCGGCGCTGGGTGTTCGGCACCGGCAGCGCGCAGGTGGTGCTGTGCGCCGCATTGATCGGCGGTGCGGCGTATCTTCTGCTCGGCCAGCGGCTCGGCGCGGCGCTCGTGCTGGGCCTCGTGCTGTCGCTGTCGTCGACGGCCGTCGTGATGCAGTTGCTGGCCGAGAGCCAGCGCACGGCGAGCCCAGTCGGCCAGGCCGCGTTCGCCGTGCTGATGCTGCAGGATCTCGCCGTCGTGCCGATCCTGATCCTGATCGGGGCGCTCGGCAAGAACGAAGGCGGCGGCGCGAACGTCGCGTTGATCGCCCTGCTCGCGATGGCCAAGGCGGCCGTCGCCATCGCCCTCATCTACCTCGTCGGCGGCAAGGTCGTGCACCCGCTGTTCCGCGCGTTTGCCCGCCATCGCCAGCCGGACGTGTTCATGGCCCTGATCCTGCTGTCGACCTTCGGCATCGCCGCGCTGTCGCACCTGGCCGGACTGTCGATGGCGCTCGGTGCGCTGATTGCCGGACTCCTTCTCGCGGAAACGGAATTCAAGCACGAGGTCGAGCTGATGGTCGAGCCGTTCAAGGGCCTGCTCATGGGGCTGTTCTTCATGACGGTCGGCATGGGCATGGACGCGCTGCAGATCCTGCACGCGCCGCTGTGGCTCGCGTGCGCCGTGCTGGGCCTCGTCCTGCTCAAGGGCGTCGTCGTCGCGCCGCTGCTGCGGCTCGGCGGCCTGCCGTGGGGCCGCGCGATCGAAGGCGGCCTGCTGCTGGGCCAAGGCGGCGAATTCGCGTTCATCGTGATCGGCTACGCGACCGCGTCGAAGCTGCTGGACGGCGCCCTCGGCGCGCGCGTGATGCTGGCCGTCGGCCTGTCGCTGTTCATTACGCCGCTGCTGGCGCGCATCGGCCATGCGATCGGCGAGCGCTCGGCGGCGGAATCCCAGGGCGCCGCGGCTCACCTCGCCGACAACGAGCTCGATGCGGCACGGGGCCGCGTGATCATCGCCGGTTTCGGACGCGTCGGCCAGCAGCTGGCCAAGCTGCTCGCGGCCCAGGAGATTCCCTACGTCGCGTTCGAGAACGACGCGAAGCTCGTC
Source organism: Massilia sp. GER05 (assembly GCF_052056005.1). Classification (NCBI taxonomy): domain Bacteria; kingdom Pseudomonadati; phylum Pseudomonadota; class Betaproteobacteria; order Burkholderiales; family Oxalobacteraceae; genus Massilia; species Massilia sp. GER05. The sequence goes on from NZ_CP178858.1 coordinate 6,403,635, forward strand.
TCGCAGCTGCACGCGAACGGCGTGCCCGTTTATTTCGGCAACGCGGCGCGGCCGGAACTGCTGCGCCGCGTGCATGCGGACGAGGCGCCGGCAATCGTGCTGACGATGGATCACCCAGCCTCCGCGCTGCAGGCCGTGCGCGGCATCCGGCGCGAATTCCCGCACGTGCAGTTGTACGCGCGCTCGCGCGACGAAAAACACGCACGCGCCCTCAAGCGGGCCGGTGCCAACGTCGTCGTGCCGGAGACGCTCGAAGCGAGCCTGCAGTTGTCGGCCTTCGTGCTCGAAGGGATGGGGCTGGACGAGCGCATGGTCGACGACATCGTCGACCGCGAACGCGACGCATTCGCCGCCGCGCTGGACGACGCCCGCTCGCGGGAGCGCGACGAGCGCGACGTATAATCCGCGCCGAGAACAACTCATCGAATCGGAGACCAGATGGCATTCATTCCGAACGGACCGCACAACGGTCCGGACAATCGCCTGCAGGGCGCGCTGGGCCACATCCGCGTGCTCGACCTGTCGCGCGTGCTGGCCGGGCCGTGGTGCTCGCAGAACCTCGCCGACCTTGGCGCCGACATCATCAAGATCGAGCGCCCCGGCGCCGGCGACGACACGCGCGCCTGGGGCCCGCCGTACGCGCCGGACGCCGATGGCCGGCCCACCACCGAAGCCGCCTACTACCTGTCGGCCAACCGCGGCAAGCGCTCGCTCACGGTCGACATCGCGAGCGAACCGGGCCAGGCGCTGCTGCGCGAACTGGTGCGCCATTGCGACGTCGTCATCGAGAACTTCAAGGTCGGCCACCTCAAGCGCTACGGCCTCGATTACGACACGCTGAAGGCCATCAGGCCGGACCTCGTGTACTGCTCGATCACGGGCTTCGGCCAGGACGGGCCGTACGCGCACCGCGCCGGCTACGACTTCCTGATCCAGGGCATGGGCGGGCTGATGTCGGTAACGGGCGAGCGCGATGACCTGCCGGGGGGCGGCCCGCAGAAAGTGGGCGTCGCGCTGACGGACCTGATGACGGGCATGTACGCGACCGTCGCCGTGCTCGCCGCGCTGACCCACCGCGACCGCACCGGCGAAGGCCAGCACATCGACATGGCGCTGCTGGACACGCAGGTCGCGATGCTGGCGAACGTCGGCAGCAATTACCTGAACAGCGGCAAGCGGCCGACACGCTGGGGCAATGCGCACGCGAACATCGTGCCGTACCAGACGTTCGCGTGCAGCGACGGCCACATCATCGTCGCCGCCGGCAACGACGGCCAGTACCAGAAGTTCGTGGAAGCGGGCGGCCGCCCGGAACTGGCGCGCGACCCGCGCTTCGCCACCAATCCCGCACGCGTACAGAACCGCGACGTGCTCGTGCCGCTGCTGGCGGACATGGTACGCGCGCGGCCGCGCGCGGCGTGGATCGCGCTGCTGGAAGCCGTGGGCGTGCCGTGCGGTCCGATCAACGACCTGGACGAGGTGTTCGCCAACGAGCAGGTGCGCGCGCGCGGCATGGAAATCGCCCTGCCGCATCCGACCGCCGGGCAGGTGAAACTGGTGCGCAGCCCGATGCGCATGTCGGCCACGCCGGCGACGAGCGACAAGGCGCCGCCGCTGCTGGGCGAGCACACGGAGGAAGTCTTGCGCGACGTGCTGGGCAAGACCGACGCGGAGATCGCCGCCCTGCGCGAGGGCGGCGTCGTGTGAGGCCTGTCAGTGCAGCTTGTGCTTCAGGTCCGACAGTTCGGCATGCACGCGGGTCACCGCGGCTTCGACGTGGGCGGGCATCGTCGGCAGCGAGCGGCTGATGCGCTTGGCTTCGTCGCCCATGTCTTCCAGGCTGTCCACGCATTGCTGGATGCGCTGCTGGTCGTTCGACTGCATCACGCTCTGCGCCTGCCTGGCTTCGCGCGACAGTTTTTCGATGCAGTCGCGGATCTCGTTGGGCGCATCCTGCTGGCAGGCCTGCTGGGCTTCTTGAATGGTTTGCTGAATATGAGTGAATCGCTGCTGGATTTCGTTTGCTTGCAACATGACGTACTCCTTGCATTGATGGCTCGATACCGCATCCGCACGGGATGCGGGGCTGGAGCGTCATGGTAGTCCTGATGGGAATCGGGGGGCGCACGAACCGTATTGACGAGCTTGGCGCCGGGAGCTTGATTTACCGGATTTGACGACTCGGGCATCGCGTGGGCACGGGGTGCCCACCCTACGCGTAACGGCAACCGTAGCATCGCGTGGGCACGGGGTGCCCACCCTACGGCTGCGGTGATATGTAGGGTGGGCTCCCCGAGCCCACGCTACGGTTACGGATACTCGGCGTCGATCTCGGAGCCCGCATAATTCTCGAGCTCCACGAACAGCTCCTTCAGCGGCACCTTGCCCGCGATGTTCTGCAGGAGGATGCTGTTGCGGTAGCTCTGGATGCGGTCGGCGATGATGGCCTGGTGCGCGGCCGGGATCTGTTCCAGCAGCGCCGCCCAGCCCGCGTCGAAGTCCGGCTTCGCCTTGCGGACCGTCTGCACGAAGCGCTCGAATTCCTTCTGCCCCGTGCGCGCGACGATGCGTCCGCCGCCTTCGACGCCGAAGATGATCGCGAGCGCGATCACGCCTTCCGCGTTCAGGTCCGGATCCTTGACGGGGCCTTCCCAATGGTGCCGGCGCAGCCATTGCGCGGCGCGCACGACGGCCTGCACGTCCCGGCGCTGCTTCAGCTGTCCCTGGTAGCGCTCGTAGCCGGACCACGTCTCGCCCGGGTCGGCCGTGCAAATGTCGACGAACAGCTCCTTCAGGCGCCGCGCCGAGTACACGGGGTCGTTGTCGAATTCCCCGATCAAGGTGTCCTCCGGCAGCGCCGCCAGGTCGCGGATCAGGCGGAACCCCTGCTGGAACACGAATTCCGCGCCCTCGTCGAGCAGCACGTCGAGCGCGTCCAGGTCGCCCTGGGCGTCGTCCGATTCAACCAGGTGCTCCAGGCCCAGCGACACGCAGCCGATGCTCAAGAGCTGCGCGCGCTGGATGCCTTCGGCCGTGCGGTCGTTGGTGAACTTCTCGGCCACCATCGCCGTGATGCCGGCCAGCTCGTCGGCGAGGCCGGCCGCCTCGTCGGCATTGGCGTTCCCCGGGATCTGCCGGATCGCCCGGATCAGGCGGGGCAGTTTTTCGATGACGATAGCCGGCAGCATCGATGCGCTCGCCCCCGTCACGAGAAGATGTCCGTGCCCATGCTGCGGCGGCCGCTGCGGCGCTGCAGGCTGCGGACGGACGGCACCTGCTTGCGCAGGCGGTACAGCAGTTCGCGCGTGCCGCGCTGCTGGAATTCCGTCTCTTCGTCCGGATCGTCCGGCAACTCGACGTCCGCGAGGTCGGCCGTGTTGCGGTATTCCGGGAACAGTTCCAGCAGCGAGCGCTGCCAGCCGTCCTCGCTGGCCTTGGCCAGGTCGACGGCGAGCGGCACGATGTCGCTGTCGGACGTGGTGTGCACGTTGATGTGCGGGCCGCGGTTGTTGATCTCGCCGGCCACTTCGAGGATCTCGCGCGGCGCCAGCGACCACACGATGGCGAATGCCGTCGCGCCGTAGTCGGTGGCCGACGCTTCCGTCAGCAGCTCGTGGCGGCGCCCGTCGTCATCGGTCGCGTAGACGATGCCGTGGATGTGGTTGAACAGGTTTTCCGCGATGCGCTCGGGGTCGTCCTCGATCATGTCGTCCGGCCACGTGGCGGCGAGGTAGGCGAGGCTTTCGGCCCAGGCCTTCGGCGGCACCAGCAGGGTCGCCACCGACGTCTTGGCACCGTCGAAGCCGGCCAGGTGCAGCGCCGTCACCTGCGGGGGCAGCGTGGACAGCACTTCGGCCACGGCGTAGTCGCCATGCTCGTCGGCGGCCTGCGACAGCGCCTCTTCGGCGTGGTGCAGCGAACCGGCCAGCACGAGTTCGCCGACCTGCTTGCTCAGCGCGGGCAGGTTGGATTTGTTGTCGTCGCTCATTCGCGCTCACCTCCATCCTGGTCGAATAGCTGGGAGAAATCGTCGCCCACGGAGGTTTCGTCGAGTTCCTCGTCGTCGCCTTCGTCGTCTTTCGCAAGCTGGTCGAGCGACTGGTCGTCGTCTTCCCAGCGGGCCTGGTTCTTGTACAGGAACGCCGTCACGATGGCCTGGCGCGCCAGTTCCGGATGGTTGTCGCAGATGGCGGCATACATCGCGCGGCCTTCGTCGTCGCCGTCGCAGTTGGCCATCGCGAACACCTTGGCCGGGTCGCCGCCCTCGTAGTCGTAGGCTTCGCGGATCAGGCCTTTCGGGTCCGTGAAGCGGATGCGGTCGACGAGCGCGAACGCCATCATGTTGACGTCGTCGAGGCCATCGCCGTTGGCGTATTCGGACACGAGGGCCTGCACCATCATGTCGTAGTTCTTGCGGTTGGGCGGGTCACCCAGGGTGCCTTCGATCTGGCCTTCCAGCTCGCGCGACTGGAAAGCGAACTCCGGATGTACTTTTTTCATGATTGACTCGTATTCTGTTGGAACGTATTGAGGCAGGGAGCTCAGTTGACCAAATTGACGCCGTTCAGGGCGAACACCGAGCGCCACAATTCGAAGGCTTCGGCCTCCGCGTCGAGCACGATGCGGTGGTTCACGCTCTGGTCGTATTCCGCCCGCTTGATCGGGTCGGACAGCACCTCGTACGCCTTCGTGACGGCCTTGAAGCGCGCTTCCGCGCCCGGCGCCTGGTTGCGGTCCGGGTGGTAGCGCATGGCGAGCGAACGGTAGACCTTCTTGATGTCGTCGTCGCTGGCATTCGGCGCGACGCCGAGGATCGCGTATAAATTTTCCACTTGGAACTCTCCGGCTGTGGCCGAAAAAACATTAAACCGAGATTATCCTATAGAAAGCGCCAACTTGACAGGCATCCCAGTATGCGGACTGCCCCGCGCGTGGACCGTGCGCTTGGCCACATAGCGAACCGCATGCCGTCTTCTACGGTAAAATGCCGGGAATCATACCCATTCAAGATAGGCTTCATGAGTAACGACAAGAACGCTGCGGCGGCCACCCCGTCGCCGAATTTTGTCCGCGCGATCGTCGAATCCGACCTCGCCGCGGGCACCCACACGCGTGCCGGCATGCCGTCCGTGATCACGCGCTTCCCGCCGGAGCCGAACGGCTACCTGCACGTGGGCCACGCCAAATCCATCTGCCTGAACTTCGGGCTGGCACGCGACTACCAGGGCCGCTGCCACCTCCGGTTCGACGATACGAATCCGGAAAAGGAAGACCAGGAATACGTCGACACGATCATGGACAGCGTCAAGTGGCTGGGCTTCACGTGGGAGCAAGGCGGAGACTCCCACCTGCACTACGCCAGCGACTACTTCGACCAGCTGTACGCGATGGCCGAATACCTGATCCAGAACGGCAAGGCTTACGTCGACAGCCAGAGCGCCGAAGACATGTCGCGCAACCGCGGCAACTTCGGCACGCCGGGTACGAACTCGCCATTCCGCGACCGTCCGGTCGAGGAATCGCTGCAGATCTTCCGTGACATGAAGGCCGGCAAGTACAAGGACGGCGAACACGTGCTGCGCGCCAGGATGAGCGAGGACGCGATGGCCTCGCCCATCATGACGAACCGCGACCCGGCCCTGTACCGCATCCGCCATGCGCATCACCACCGCACGGGCGACAAGTGGTGCATCTACCCGATGTACGACTTCACGCACCCGATCTCGGACGCGCTGGAAAACATCACGCATTCGCTGTGCACGCTGGAATTCCAGGACCACCGCCCGTTCTACGACTGGCTCGTCGAGACGCTGGCGGCTGGCGGCTTCTTCGAACGTCCGGTGCCGCGCCAGTACGAATTCGCGCGCCTGAACCTGACCTACGTCGTCACCTCGAAGCGCAAGCTGCGCCAGCTCGTCACGGAAGGTGTGGTGAACGGCTGGGACGACCCGCGCATGCCCACGATCGTCGGCCTGCGCCGCCGCGGCTACACGCCCGAATCCATCCAGCTGTTCTGCGAGCGCATCGGCGTCTCCAAGGCCGACGGCTGGATCGACATGAGCACGCTGGAAGGCGCCCTGCGCGACGACCTCGACCCGAAGGCGCCGCGCGCCGTGGCCGTGCTGCGTCCGCTGAAACTCATCGTCGACAACTTCCCCGAAGGCGAAACGGTGGAGTGCAGCGCACCCGTCCACCCGCACCATCCGGAATGGGGCACCCGTTCGTTCCCGTTCGCGCGCGAGCTGTGGATCGAGCAGGAAGACTTCATGGAAGTGCCGACGAAGGGGTACCACCGCTTCTACCCGCCCATCGACGACAAGCCGGGCTCGCGCGTGCGCCTGAAGTACGGCTTCGTGACCGAATGCACCGGCTTCGACAAGGACGAGAACGGCAACGTCGTCGCCGTGCACGTGAACTATTTCCCGGACTCGAAATCGGGCACGCCGGGCGCGGACAACTACAAGGTCAAGGGCAATATCACGTGGGTCAGCGCGCAACACGCGCTGGAAGCGGAAGTGCGCCTGTACGACCGCCTGTTCCTCGACCCGCAACCGGACGGCGGCGGCAAGGATTTCATGAGCGTGCTCAATCCGAACGCGCTGGAAACCGTCACCGCGTACCTGGAGCCGGGCCTGGCCGGGGCCGAGGCCGACCAGCGCTTCCAGTTCGAGCGCCACGGCTATTTCGTCGCCGACCGCGTCGACTCGGTGCCGGGCAAACCCGTGTTCAACCGCGTGACGACGCTCAAGGACAGCTGGGGCAAGTAAAACTCATTTGATCTAGCGCAAAAGCCCGGTTCGGCGACGAATCGGGCTTTTTCTTTTCTCCACTGGGAGCCCAGCGTCGTGCTGGCTCGGCAACTCCCCGATCTGCTAGGTTCATCACGCACCCAAGCCGCGTAAGTTGAATTAAACCAACAATTTCGTGCCGTCGCGGTGCCACATGTCGATCACGCTGAGAGACGCATTTTCCGTTACGCGGTTCTCGTTCTGGACCGGTGTCATGCTGTCGACGCTGGTCGGCGGCGTGCTGTACGTTGTCACGACACGCTCCATCGAGAGCGACGTGCAGGAACGCTTCTCCCGCCACGCGAAATATGCGCAGGCCGTCATCAACATGCGCATCAAGTCGTACACGGACCTGCTGCACGGCGCGGCCAGCCTGCTGCAGAGCGGCGATACGATCAGCCACCGCCAGTTCCACGACTACGTGCAGGGGCTGCACCTGGCCAGGAATTACCCGGCCGTCGACACCCTCAACTTCGCTACCTGGGTGCGCGAAGACGAGCGTCCGCAATTCGAGGCAGACTTCGCGCGGGAACTGCAGGCCTTCCTCGGCCCGGGCGCGCGCCCGGTCGTCACGCCATCCGGCCGCCGTTCCGCGTACCTCGTCGTCACCTACATCGAGCCGGACGCCACGAATACGCAGCTGTACGGCCTCGACCTGATGAGCAATCCGTATTTCCGCACGCAGCTCGCGCAGTCGCGCGACGACGGCAAGTTGCGCGCGTCCGGCCGGCCGATCGCGGCGGTGTCGGCGCCCAACGACAACCACCTCGGCATGCGCCTGCCGGTGTACCGGCACAGCCCCCTGCTGGCCGGCGCGGAACAACGGCGCGCGGCCTATCTCGGCTCGCTCGGGATCGCGTTCAGCCTGCCCAAGCTGCTGCACGGGGTGATGGACGAGATGCCGATTCCCGGCGTGCGCATGACGCTGTTCGACGTCGGCCCGCGCGAGGTGATCGGGCACGATACGACGACCTGGCCCAAGGTGCTGTTCGACAGCCATGGCACGGCCGCCAATCCCACGCCGCCGCTCGACGGCGGCGATGACGTGTTCACGGCCACGCTGCCGCTCGATTTCAACGGGCGTCCATGGCAAACCACGTACAGCGTGCCGAAAGCCCGCCTGCGCACGCATTTCGACGTCTATTATCCGAAGCTGATGATGGCGTTCGGCTTCATCGGCTCCGTCCTGCTGTACGCCCTGCTGCACATCCTGACCTCGTCGCGCCGCGCCGCCCTCGAACTGGCGCAGGAGATGACGAGCGAGCTGCGCGAGAGCCAGACCAGGCTGCAGCTGTCGCACCAGAAGCTCAGGCGCCTGGCCGACCACGCGTACCAGATCAAGGAACTGGAGCGCAAGCGCATCGCGCGCGAGATCCACGACGACCTCGGCCAGAGCCTGCTCGCGCTGCGCATCGAAGCCGAACTGCTGGCCGGACGCACGCAGGGCACGCACAACCACCTGAACACACGCGCCCGTTCCACGCTGCAACAGATCGACACGACGATCAAGAGCGTGCGCCAGATCATCAACGACCTGCGTCCGACCGTGCTCGACCTGGGGCTGTCGGCGGCCGTCGAATGGCAGGTGAACCAGTTCCAGAAGCGCACGGGCATCCAGTGCGAGATCCGCGACGACCACGGCGAGATCGCCCTGCCCGACCATTGCGCGACAGCCTTCTTCCGCATCCTGCAGGAATCGCTCACGAACATCGTCCGCCATGCCAACGCGACCCATGTGAAGGTGGAGCTGCGCCTGAACGGCGGCTGGCTGTCGCTGACGGTACGCGACAACGGCTGCGGCCTGCCGCCCGGCGGACGCAACAAGTATGAGTCGTTCGGCCTGGTGGGCATCGAGGAGCGCATCGTGATCCTCGGCGGCACCTGCGCCGTCTTCAGCGAACCGGGCGGCGGCACGACCGTGATCGTGTCGGCGCCCGTCATCGGCGGGTCGGAACCCGCCGCTCCCCTGCAGCAGGAACACGGCCCGGGTTCGGCCGTCGTCTAAACACTTCCTTCGCAACGACCAGCGCCGCCCAACCGGGCGACGCCTCGTCACGCCTGTTCCCCGCGGGTATCGCAACTTCATAAGAAAGAAATTGCATAGCCGCTTCAACAACAAATGTTGTTTCTTTGACAAATATCAATATCTCATCAGATTGCCTGAATTACATTGACTACGTGTAAGGCGCGCCCACGAATCGACCCACTCGCTGGCAGATGTCATCACGAACCTTGAGGAATTACTGTCCAGCGCTGGCCCGACAAGCCAACACGACCACAACTAGGGAAGCAGTCACAACGCAATCTTCAACAACCAATGAGGATGACCAACATGAACGCCAACGACCTGTTTAACGCCGTAATGCAACTCGACCTGGAACCGATCAAGACGAAGTTGATGCACGTGGAGTCTGGCGAAGGCTGGAGCCTGGACAAGGCCAATGCCGTCGAAAAGGAATACCGGCGCTTCCTGTGCCTGATGAAGATGTATCCCGACGAGTCCATCGCGCCCCTGGTCGACGTGGACACGTTCTGGCACTACCACATCCTCGACACGATGAAGTACGCGGTCGACTGCGAGCAGGCTTTCGGCTACTTCGTCCACCATTACCCGTACGTCGGCATGCGCGGTGGCGACGACGCACAGTTCCGCATCGACAGCGGCGAGCGCATGCAGAGCCTGTACGAAGCGACGTTCGGCGAAGCCTATCCGGTGGCGGACGCGGCGCCGGTGGAAGCGTCCGGCACGGCCTATTGCGCCGGTCCGTGGGACAAGCAGGGCGCGCAGGCCGCCGCCCGCGGCGAGACCGCCTACTGCGCCGGTCCGTGGGACAAACCCCGCGCCCGCGCCGCCGCCGGCGCCGGTACGGCCTACTGCGCCGGCCCGTGGGACAAGCACGCCAGCACCGCCTACTGCGCGGGTCCGTGGGACAAGCCGCATGCCCATGGCGCCGCCCAGGCCACGACCGCCTACTGCGCCGGCCCGTGGGACAAGCACGCCGCCACCGCCTACTGCGCGGGCCCGTGGAAACAGGAGGGCGCACGGACCGGGAACAATGCCGCCACCGCGTACTGCGCCGGGCCATGGAAACCGGCCACCGCGACGTCGCCGCTGAACGTGTGAAGTACCGCCGGGGAGCGCGTTCCTCGTACGCACTCCCCGCGCCTACCCATTGCCCGCTCCGGAACAGGCGCGGGCCTTTTTCTTTTGAGATAATTCTGCCAGTGAACAACTCTTCGAATGACTAGGTGTCGCACCGCATCCGAGACGAGTAAGTTGCAAATTACAAACTTTGTGTCGCCGAACGCGATTCGGCCGCACGCCTCTGGGAAGATTATGCAGGCCGTTCTGAGGGACGCATTTTCCGTTAACCGGTTTTCGTTCTGGACCGGCGCACTGGTGTCGACGCTCGTCGGCAGCGCCCTGTACGTGATGACCCAGCGGTCGATCGAAACGAATGCCCAGGAACGGTTCATCAACCATGCCAAATATGCGCAAAGCGTCATCAACGTGCGCATCAAGTCCTATACCGACCTGCTGCGCGCGACCGGAAGCCTGATCCATAGCACCGACATCCTGAGCCACCGCAAACTTCACGAATACGTGCTCGGGTTGGACCTCGCCAACAACTTCCCGGCGGTCGATTCGATCAATTTTGCGCTGTACGTCACGGACGACAGGCGCCAGCCCTTCCTCAGCGACCTGCGCGAGGAAATGGGAGGGCACATCCACGCCGCGGCGCCGCTGGACATCGTGCCGCCGGGGCAGCGCGACGCCTATCTGATCATCAGTTATATCGAGCCGGACCAGTCGGGCCCGGGCCATTACGGCATCGACCTGATGGCCAACCGTTATTTCAGCAAGCAATTGGCCGAGTCGCGCGACAACGGCACGGTCTACGCCTCCGGCACACCCATTCTTGCCTTGTCCGGCCCCAACGATACCCATCTGGGCATGCGCATGCCGATCTATTATTTCGGCACCAAGCCCGACACCGTGGCGGCACGCCGCGCCGCCTATGTCGGGTCATTGGGCATTGCGTTCAGCGTGCCGAAACTCCTGTACGGTGTCATGGACGAGATACCGGTCAAGGGGCTGCGCATGACGCTGTTCGACATCGGCCCCGGCCTGGACGTCCATGGCCATGAAACCGCGGGGACGCCGCGCACGCTGTTCGACAGCCACGGTACCAGCAAGAACCCGATGCCGCCGCTCGCGGACGGCGACACGCGCATGTTCAGCACGACGCTTCCGCTGGATTTCAACGGCCGTACCTGGAAAACGACCTACAGCGCGCCCAAGGCCGCCCTGTACACGGAATTCGACACCTATTATCCGAAGCTCATGATGGCCTTCGGCTTCCTCGGCTCGATCCTGCTCTATGCCCTGGTGCACACGCTCACGTCGTCGCGCCGCGCCGCCCTCGCGCTCGCGCGGGAAATGACGAGCGAGCTGCGCGAAAGCCAGACCAAGCTGCAACTGTCGCACCAGAAGCTCAGGCGCCTGGCCGACCACGCGTACCAGATCAAGGAACTGGAACGCAAGCGCATCGCGCGCGAGATCCACGACGACCTCGGCCAGAGCCTGCTCGCCCTGCGCATCGAAGCCGAGCTGCTGGCCGGCCGCACGAAGGGCACGCACAGCCACCTGCACAAGCGCGCCCGCGCCACGCTGATGCAGATCGACACGACGATCAAGAGCGTGCGCCAGATCATCAACGACCTGCGCCCGACCGTGCTCGACCTTGGCCTGTCGGCGGCCGTCGAGTGGCAGGTCAACCAGTTCCAGCGCCGCACCGGCATCCAGTGCGACATCCAGGACGACCACGGCGAGATCGCCCTGCCCGACCACTGCGCGACGGCCTTTTTCCGCATCCTGCAGGAATCGCTGACGAACATCGTCCGCCATGCCAACGCGACGCGCGTGAAAGTGGAGTTGCGCCTGAACGGCGGCTGGCTGTCGCTGACGGTACGCGACAACGGCTGCGGCCTGCCGCCGGGCGGGCGCAACAAGTACGGCTCATTCGGCCTGGTCGGCATCGAGGAACGCATCGTGATCCTCGGCGGCACCTGCGCCGTGTTCAGCGAGCCGGACGGCGGCACGACCGTCATGGTGTCGGCGCCCGTCATCGGCAGTCCGGACCGCCCGCTGCCCGCGCCGATCGAGCACGGCTCCGGCTCATCCGTCATCTGACTTAACTCCCCCCTCCCCGGCTTCCTTTCCCTCCGCTATTCTCTCCAGATACGCCTACCCTATCCAAAGGCTTTGGCGTATCTACCTAAGCAACAAATGTTGTTTATTTGACAAATATCAATAACGCTGTGAATTGCCTCAACTAAATTGAGCACGTGTAAGACACGTCCGCAAATCTGACGAAGAGTTGCCGGGCGTCATCACATGTTTAATGGAAATGTTGTTTGAAAGCGGCAGATTCACCGCATAAAACCATAACTAGGGATAGCAGTACTTCACTAACTACTACGAGGATGACCAATGAATACCAACGACCTGTTTAACGCCGTGATGCAACTCGACCTGGAACCGATCAAGACGAAGCTGATGCATGCGGCATCGGGCGAAGGCTGGAGCCTGGAGAAGGCCAACGCCGTGGAAAAGGAATACCGCCGCTTCCTGTGCCTGATGAAAATGTATCCGGACGAGGACACGGCACCGCTGGTCGACGTCGACACGTTCTGGCACTACCACATCCTCGACACGATGAAATATGCCGCCGACTGCGAGCAGGCCTTCGGCTATTTCCTGCACCACTACCCGTACGTCGGCATGGGCGGCGACGATGACGAACAGTTCCGCCTCGCCAGCGGCGACCGCATGAAAGAGCTGTACGAAGCCACGTTCGGCGACGCCTACCCGGGCGCCGTCGCCCAGGCCGCGGACGGCGCCGGCGCCGGCGCCTACTGCGCCAGCCCGCGCATCGAAGCCGCCTACTGCGCCAGCCCCCGTATCGAGGCGGCCTATTGCGCCAGCCCGCGGATCGACACAGCCTACTGCGCCAGCCCGCGCAAGGAAGCACGCGAAGGTGCCGTGGCGGCGACCGCGTATTGCGCCAGCCCGCGGATCGACACCGCCTACTGCGCCAGCCCGCGCAAGGAAGCACGCGAAGGCGCCGTGGCGGCGACCGCGTATTGCGCCAGCCCGCGGATCGACACCGCCTACTGCGCCAGCCCGCGCAAGGAAGCACGCGAAGGCGCCGTGGCGGCGACCGCGTATTGCGCCAGCCCGCGGATCGGCACGGCCTACTGCGCCAGCCCGCGCAAGGAAGCACGCGAAGGCGCCGTGGCGGCGACCGCGTACTGCGCCAGCCCGCGGATCGGCACCGCCTATTGCGCCAGCCCGCGCAAGGAAGCACGCGAAGGCGCCGTGGCGGCGACCGCGTATTGCGCCAGCCCGCGGATCGGCACGGCCCGCTGCGCCAGCCCGCGCAAGGAAGCACGCGAAGGCGCCGTGGCGGCGACCGCGTATTGCGCCAGCCCGCGGATCGGCACGGCCCGCTGCGCCAGCCCACGCAAGGAAGCACGCGAAGGCGCCGTGGCGGCGATTGCGTACTGCGCCAGCCCGCGGATCGGCACCGCCTATTGCGCCAGCCCGCGCAAGGAGGCACGCGAAGGCGCGGTGGCGGCGACCGCGTATTGCGCCAGCCCCCGGGTCCAGACGCAGCCCGGTCGCAGTGAAGCGGCCACCGCCTGACCCGCCACAAGAACACCTTTCAATTCCTGCAACATCCCAGCCCGCTTCGGTTTCCGGAGCGGGCTTTTTCTTGTGCAAAGGACTTCGCGCGACACTCGACACAAGTTTTGCAACAAATTAACATTGCATATCCGGCCGTGCTGGAACACATTCTTTTCGAAAGCGTATTTGATGGCGACGACGCTGAAAGACACTTTTTCCGTGACCCGGTTCTCGTTCTGGGCCGGAGCATTGCTGTCTTCCCTGGTCGGCGCGCTGCTGTATCTGTTCACGGCACGTTCCATCGAAAGCGACGCCGAAGCCCGTTTCATCAGCCATGCCAGGCATGCGCAAAGCGTCATCACGGTCCGCGTGAAATCGTATACGGACCTGTTGCGCGCCACGGGCAGCATGATCCAGAGTTCCGACGTCCTGACGCACCAGGGCTTCCACGAATTCGTGGCCGGACTGGACCTGGCCAGGAGCTTCCCGGCGGTCGACTACATCAATTACGCGGTCCAGGTGCCGCATGACGGGCGCGACGCGTTCGTTGCCGCACTGCGCACGGACGTGTCGCACATCTTTGGCAAGCCGGTCGACCTGGATATCATGCCGCCCGGCATCCGGCCGTCGTACCTGGTCGTCGCCTTCGTCGAACCCGCGCCGCCGGGCGCCCACTACTATGCGATCGACCTGAAGGCCAACCGCTATTTCGGGAACTTGCTGCTGCAAGAGCGCGATAGCGGCATGATATTTTCGACCGGTACGCCGATCCCAATGTTGTCGCGTCCGAACAACATCTACGTGGGCATGCGTATGCCGGTCTACCGCAAAGGCGTGCCGCTGCGCACAGTCGACCAGCGCCGCGCGGCCTACACGGGTTCGCTCGGCATCGCGTTCAGTATCCCCAAGCTGCTGAACGGCGTCATGGACGAAGTTCCGGTCGCGAACCTGCGCATGACGCTGTACGACGTCGGCCCCGGCATCGACGCCCGCGGCCAGCCTACGGTATCGAAGCCGCTCGCGCTGTTCGACAGCCGCGGCACGCGCGCCGAGCCGACGCCGGCGCTCGACGTCGGCGATGACGTCTTCACGACCAGCCTGCCGCTCGATTTCAACGGCCGTCCATGGAAAACGACGTTCAGCGCGCCCAGGGCCGCCCTGTACACGGAATTCGACACCTATTATCCGAAGCTCATGATGGCGTTCGGCTTCCTCGGCTCGATCCTGCTCTATGCCCTGCTGCACACGCTCACGTCGTCGCGCCGCGCCGCCCTCGAACTGGCGCGGGAGATGACGAGCGAGCTGCGCGAAAGCCAGGCCAGGCTGCAGTTGTCGCACCAGAAGCTCAGGCGCCTGGCCGACCACGCGTACCAGATCAAGGAAATGGAGCGCAAGCGCATCGCGCGCGAGATCCACGACGACCTCGGCCAGAGCCTGCTCGCCCTGCGCATCGAGGCGGAACTGCTGGCCGGACGCACGCAGGACACGCACAGCCACCTGCACAAGCGGGCCCGTTCCACGCTGCAGCAGATCGACACGACGATCAGGAGCGTGCGCCAGATCATCAACGACCTGCGCCCGACCGTGCTCGACCTGGGCCTGTCCGCGGCCGTCGAGTGGCAGGTGAACCAGTTCCAGCGCCGCACCGGCATCCAGTGCGACATCCAGGACGACCACGGCGAGATCGCCCTGCCCGACCATTGCGCGACGGCCTTTTTCCGCATCCTGCAGGAATCGCTGACGAACATCGTCCGCCATGCCAACGCGACGCGCGTGAAAGTGGAGCTGCGCCTGAACGGCGGCTGGCTGTCGCTGACGGTACGCGACAACGGCTGCGGCCTGCCGCCGGGCGGGCGCAACAAGTACGGCTCTTTCGGCCTGGTCGGCATCGAGGAACGCATCGTGATCCTCGGCGGCACCTGCGCCGTGTTCAGCGAGCCGGACGGCGGCACGACCGTCATGGTCTCGGCGCCTGTCATCGGCGGCCCCGAACCCGTTCTCTCCCAGGAACAGGAACAAGGCGCGGGTTCGGCCGTCATCTGACATTTCACCGGCTCGCCTTACTCCACTATCGAACTTCTGCATAGCCGTTCAAACAACTCATATTATTTGTTTGACAAATATCAAAATCTGGGCGAATTCCCTCAACTACATTGAGGACATGCAACACACGCCCGACCACTCCTGAACCCTTGACAAGGATGACCATGAACACCAACGACCTGTTTAACGCCGTGATGCAACTCGACCTGGAACCGATCAAGATGAAGCTGATGCATGCGGCATCGGGCGAAGGCTGGAGCCTGGAGAAGGCCAACGCCGTGGAAAAGGAATACCGCCGCTTCCTGTGCCTGATGAAAATGTATCCGGACGAGGACACGGCACCGCTGGTCGACGTCGACACGTTCTGGCACTACCACATCCTCGACACGATGAAATATGCCGCCGACTGCGAGCAGGCCTTCGGCTATTTCCTGCACCACTACCCGTACGTCGGCATGGGCGGCGACGATGACGAACAGTTCCGCCTCGCCAGCGGCGACCGCATGAAAGAGCTGTACGAAGCAACGTTCGGCGACGCGTATCCGGGCGCCGTCGCCCAGGCCGCGGACGGCGCGACCGCGTGGTGCGCGAGCCCGCACGTCGAGCCGGGCCAGGCGACGGACAGCGCGACCGCATGGTGCGCGAGCCCGCATACCGCAGGCAAGCGCGCTGCCGCCACCGCCTGGTGCGCGAGCCCGCACATCGACAAACTGACCCGGCGCGCGATCGACACGGCCTGGTGCGCGAGCCCGCACATCGGCAAGCTGACCCAGGGCGGCAGCGCCACCGCCTGGTGCGCCAGCCCGCACAGCGCCGACAAGGCCGCCTGAGCGGGTCAGGCCACGCTGGTCTCCGCGTGGGACCGCACCATCAGCGCGCGCAGCTCGCGGATGCTGTAGTCGGACACCTCGTGCATGCGCAGCAGGAGGGTGGCGCCGATTGGCAGGGTGTGATGGCGGATCTTGCTGATCACGGGCGGCGCCACTTCCAGCAGCCGCGACAGCGCGGCGTCGTTCTTGAGCTTGAGTTTATCGATGATGGCGTCGAGGACCCGGTTCGGGTCGTACTCGGCGCCGTCAGGAATGCGTCTGATGGGCATGTTCGTCTTTCGCTTGTCACATCCATGGGAAATTTTCCACAGCCCATAGCGGGTTATGGAAAATCAGCCAGTTTCGGGAGATATAAGTTCTTTGTGTGGTCGCTCTACGGCGTACCCGAATGATACATGGGTTAGTTGCGAAATGCTTAAGACGCCCTTATGCCGCCGCCGACATGCGGATAGCGCAGCCGGGCCCGCAGCTCCGTGCCGAGGCGGCGGTTGTCCAGCCGGCGCGATTCCGACATGAAGGACAGCAGCATCGGCGACACCGCCTTCTCCAGCTCGGCGCGCGCGAGACGCGGCGGCCGCGCCAGGCCGAATGCGTCGGCCACGAGATCGAAATAATCCCCCATCTTCATGCGCGTGTCGTCGGACGCGTTGTAGACGCGCCCCGGCCAGGCGCGGAACAGCGCCAGCGCGCACAGCCGCGCCAGGTCGTCGGCATGGATGTGGTTCGTGTACACGTCGTCCGCGCTCGCCAGCGCCGGCGTGCCCCGCTGCAGCCGTTCGATGGGCAGGCGGTCCGCCGCATAGATGCCGGGCGCGCGCAGGATCGCCACCTTGCCCCCGCTCGCCACGGCCCATGCGCGCAGCACGCGTTCGGCGTCCACGCGGCGCCGCGCACGCGCATTGCGCGGGGCGACGGGCGTCGTCTCGGGGGTCGCCGCGCCGCCACGGTCGCCGTAGACGCCCGAGGTGCTGACATAAACCACCCGCGCGCCCTCGGGTAGAATGGCGGTCAAATTGCGCGTGCGCAAATCGAGCACGCCGTCCTGCTGTGGCGGCGCAAGATGAACGACCCGCCGCGCCAGTCCTGCCAATCGCTTCAGCGTCGCTGGCCGGTCGAGGTCGGCCACGACGGGGACGGCGCCCGCCGCACGCAGTGCCGCGCACCGGGCGGGCTGGCTCGTCACGGCGAACACGCGAAAACGCTCGCGCACCAGCGGCAGCAAACGCATGCCGACGTCGCCGCAGCCCACGATCAGGAGGCGCGGCTTGTTGAACCTGACTTTGTTTTTTGTATCCATTCGAGGATTGTATGACGTTTCAGATCACTGTCCAGCCCAGCGGCCACCACTACGACTGCGACGCGGACGAAACCGTGCTCGCGGCCGCGATCCGCTCCGGCATCGGCCTGCCGTACGGCTGCAAGAACGGCGCCTGCGGTTCCTGCAAGGGCAAGGTCGTCGAAGGCACGATCCACCACAAGCCGCACCAGGCGCGCGCGCTGACCGAGCAGGAAAAGCTGCAGGGCTTCGCGCTGATGTGCTGCGCCGTGCCCGAGGGCGACGTGGTGATCGAAGCGCGCGAAGTGGGCGGCAGCAGCGAGTACCCGGTGCGCAAGATGCCGACCCGCGTCACCGCCATCCGCCGCGCCGCGCCGGACGTCGCCATCCTCACCTTGCAACTGCCGGCCAACGAAGCCCTCGCCTACCGCGCCGGCCAGTACATCGAATTCATGCTCAAGGACGGCAAGCGCCGCGCCTACAGCATCGCCAGCGCGCCGTCGCTGGGCGGCCCGCTCGAGCTGCACATCCGCCATCTCCCGGGCGGTGCCTTCACGGACCATGTGTTCGGGGCGATGAAGGAACGCGACATCCTGCGCTTCGAGGGTCCGCTGGGTACTTTCTTCCTGCGGGAGGAGTCGGACAAGCCGATCGTGCTGCTGGCCTCGGGCACCGGCTTCGCGCCGGTCAAGGCGCTCGTCGAGCACATGATCCACCTGAAATCGGAACGCCCCGTCGCCCTGTACTGGGGCGGACGCCGGCCGCAGGACCTGTACATGCACGAGTTGTGCGAGCAGTGGGCGCGCGAGCTGCCCCACTTCACGTACGTGCCGGTCATCTCGGACGCGCTGTCGGAAGATGGCTGGACGGGCCGCACGGGCTTCGTGCATGCGGCGGTGATGCAGGACATCCCCGACCTGTCGAACCACCAGGTGTATGCGTGCGGCGCGCCGATCATGGTCGATTCCGCGCGGCGCGACTACGTCGAGCAATGCGGCCTGCCGGCCGACGAGTTCTACGCCGACGCCTTCACGACGGCAGCGGACCTGGCCCAGTCCTGACGTCCCCGGGCGGGGCGCACATGCAGACGCGATTCCTGTATATCTCGACAAGGATTTGGAGTATGTTCCCGTTTGCCCCGGCCGCACCGGCCGGTTACCAAACAAGAAAGGGTCGAATAACATGTACAAGACGCTCCGCCGTGCCCCTGTCCTGCTCGCCCTGTCGGCCGCCCTCGTATCGACAGCTCTCCTTTCGGGTGCCCTCCCCGCCCACGCCGCCGACCAGGCGGGCAACAGCTGGCAAACCGTCCTCGCCAGCCCGCTCCGCACGGACGACGACCGCAAGGGCGACGCACACCGCAAATCCGCCGAATTCCTCGCGTTCGCCCAGGTGAAGCCGGGCATGAAGGTGCTCGACGTGTCGTCCGGCGGCGGCGCCACCGCGGCCCTGCTGACGGCGGCCGTGGGCCCCAAGGGCGAGGTCTGGGCCCAGAACGCCAAGCCGAACGCCAAGCTGGACGCGCGCCTGGGCCAGGCCACGCTGCCGAACCTGCACGCCGTCGTCGCGGACTTCAACGATCCGGTCCCGAAAGGCACGCCGCCGCTCGACCTCGTCACGATCAACATGTCGTACCATGACATCGCCAACACGCCGGCCGACCGCGCCGCGCTGAACAAGCGCCTGTACGACGCCCTCAAGCCGGGCGGCCACCTCGTCATCATCGACAACGCGGCGAAGAAGGGCAGCGGCCTCACGGCGACGAAGACCCTGCACCGCATCGACGAGGACACGGTCGTCGACGAGGTGACGAAGGCCGGCTTCAAGGTCGACGCGAAGAGCGACTACCTGCGCGCGCCGTCCGACCCGCGCGAGCAGCCGTTCTTCGAAATGAAGGGCGCGCCGGACGACAAGTTCGCGATCCGGTTCGTCAAGAAATAAACCGCAGCCTGGCTGGTGGGCACGGGATGCCCACACCCTACGGCCACCTTCGAGGTAGGGTGGGCGGCCTCCGCCCACCCTGCGCAAGCGTCAAGACAGCGCATTCCCCCGACATCGGGCACAATGAGGGTTGCATTCCCGCCATTCCCTCTCCCAACCTATGTCCGTGCTTTCTCCGACAGGGCGCCTTGCCGTCCTGCGCAACCGTAACGTTTCGTTCTACCTCTCCTCGCGCTTCCTCGGCACGCTCGCCGTCCAGATGCAGAGCGTGGCCATCGGCTGGCAGGTCTACCAGATCACGCACAGCCTGTTCGACCTCGGCCTGATCGGCCTCGCCCAGTTCGCCCCGTTCCTCGTCCTGATCCTGTGGGCCGGCCACGTGGCCGACACGCACAACCGCCGCAAGATCGTTCTCGCGTGCATGGCCACGCAACTGCTGTGCAGCCTGCTGCTCGTCGCATTTACCTTGTCCGGCAGCAAGACCGTGTGGCCCGTCTACGCCGTGCTCGTGCTGTTCGGCAGCGCGCGCGCGTTCATGCAGCCCGCTTCGCAGGCCGTCCTGCGCAACCTCGTGTCCACGCAAGACTTTTCGCAGGCCGTGGCGCTGAGCTCGTCGACGTTCCAGGTATCCGTGATCGCCGGTCCCGTGCTGGGCGGCCTCTTGTACGTGTTCGGGCCGAACGTCGTCTATGCCGTGTCGAGCACGCTGCTCGTCATCGCCGTGCTGCTGATGGCCGGCACGAAGAGCGCGCCGCAGGCCAGAAGCAAGGCGCCCGTCAGCTGGCACACCCTGCTGGAAGGGCTGCGCTTCGTGTGGTCGCGGCCGATCGTGCTGGGCGCCATTTCTCTCGACCTGTTCGCCGTGCTGTTCGGCGGCGCCACCGCCCTGCTGCCCGCGTATGCGCACGACGTCCTGCATGCCGGGCCGACGAGCCTGGGCCTGTTGCGCACGGCCCCCGGCGCCGGCGCCACCTTGTGCTCGATCGCGCTCGCGTTCTGGCCCATCACGCGCAAGGTCGGCGCGTGGATGTTCGGCGGCGTCGCCCTGTTCGGCGCGGCCACCGTGACGACGGGCCTCACGCACAGTTTTTATGTCGCCCTCGCCGCGCTGTTCCTGCTGGGCGCGGGCGACATGGTCAGCGTCTACATCCGCCACCTGCTCGTGCAGTACGAAACGCCGGACGAGATCCGCGGCCGTGTCAGCGCGGTGAACGCCGTGTTCATCGGCGCCTCCAACGAACTGGGCGAATTCGAATCGGGCCTGACGGCGAGCTGGTTCGGCCTGGTGCGCGCGATCGTGTTCGGCGGCGTCGCCACGCTCGTCGTCACGGGCACGTGGATGAAGCTGTTCCCCGTGCTGTCGCGCATGGACCGCTTCCCGCACCACGAGGCGGAACAGGCGGCCAAGGCCGGGGCCGCGTGATGGAACAGCAGCCAGGCTTCCTGTTGCGCTTCATCCGCAGCCGCCCGTACCTGCTCGGCGCGCTGATGCTCGGCGTGGCGGTCGGGATCCTCGTCCCCGACCGCAACTTGGGACACTCCAGCGACCTGCGGCGCGCCCTGATCGGCTGGAACAGCGGCGTCTGGTCCTATCTGCTGATCATGGCGTGGACGATGTTCCGCGCCGACCACAGCCGCGTGCGCGCGATCGCCGAAAGGCAGGACGAAAGCGGCGGCGCCGTGCTGGGCGCCGTCGTCGTCGGCGCGATCCTGAGCGTCTATGCCATCGTGACGGAACTGGCGAACATGAAGGAAGCGTCGGAGCACGTCAAGGCGCTGCACTACGGATTCACGGCGCTGACCGTGATCGGTTCCTGGCTGCTGGTCGGCGTGATGTACTGCTTCCATTACGCGCACATCTACTACACGGCCAGCAAGCACGCGCTGCCGCTGGAATTCCCCGACCAGCACACGCAGCCGAACTACTGGGACTTCCTGTACTTCTCGTTCACGCTGTCGGTCGCCGTGCAGACGTCGGACGTGACCGTCAGGACGCGCGCCATGCGCAAGCTCGTGCTGGGCCATTGCGTGCTGGCGTTCTTCTTCAACCTCGTCATCCTCGGACTGTCCGTGAACATCGCGGCGAGCCTCGTGAACACCTGAGTGCGCGTGCGGGACGCCGGGTTTTCTCCGGAGCGGGTAACATCGATGCAAATGTGACCACTTTTGGAGGAGTTTATGGAAGTTAATGTCAACACCGATAACACCATCCAGCGCCATTCGGGCCTCGACGAACGCGTCCGCACAATGGTCGAAGAAGCGATCGCCCGCTTCGGCGACCACGTGCGCCGCGTGGACGTGCACCTCTCCAACGAGAACAAGGAAAAGCACGAAGACGGCAGCAACTACTGCATGATGGAAGCGCTCGTCTCCGGTTATGCGCCCGTCGTCGTGCATGCGCATGCGGAAAACCTGCAGCAGTCGATCACGAGCGCCGTCGGCAAGCTCAAGCGCGCCCTGGACAGCGCCATCGGCCGGCTGAACGACAAGAACAAGCGCGAACCGCTGCCCGTGGACGCCGAGTCCGATAAAGACCTGACCAGCAATTCCTGATCGCAGTCGCGGGCAACGGACTGCCGCCAGTCCGTTGCCCGCCAAAAGTGTTGCAAAAATTAAAATATGCTTGCGTCATCCGGAGCGTCCATATACGCTTGTCCGGACAACTGCAAGCATCATGACCACGACTGCACAACCCACACCCGTCGCCCGGACCGACAAGCTCCTGACCATCGAAGCGGCCCGCGGCATTGCCGCCCTGCTCGTCGCCTTCTTCCACGGATCGCACGTCGTCGAACTGGCCCAGCCGGAACGCGGCGCGCCGTTCGGCGGCTTCTTCGGCTTCGGCCACGCGGGCGTGCCGTTCTTCTTTGTCCTGTCCGGCTACATCATCTATTACATCCACCATGCCGACCTCGACCGTCCCGGCAGGCTGGGTTCGTTCGTGTGGAAGCGCGCGACGCGCATCTATCCGCTGTACCTGGTCGTGATGGTCCTGATCACCGCGAAATATTGGTTCGCGGGGAACCTCGCGTGGGATTACTGGGTGAAATCCGTGCTGCTGTTGCCGCAGAGCCAGTTGCCGATGCTGATCCAGTCCTGGACCCTCGTCCACGAAGTCCTGTTCTACGCCCTGTTCGGCCTGGCCATCTGGCGCGTGCGCGTGAGCCGCTGGGTGCTGCTTGCCTGGGCGATCCTGTTCTGCACGGCGCGCGTGGTCGATCTCCAACTGCCGGCCGGGCTGTTCGGCGACACCGTCCGGACGCTCGCCTCCCCGTACAACCTGCTGTTCCTCCTCGGCATGGGCGTCGCGTGGGTGCTGCGCCACCGCACGATCCGCTTCCCGCGGCTGCTCGCGCTGGCGGGGGGCCTCGCCTTCCTGGCCACGGGCCTCGTGGAGGACACCGGTCTCTACAAGAGCATGGCCGAGCACGGCCTGTTGCCGGTCGTGCTGTACGGCGTGAGTTCGGCCTGCATCATCATTGGCCTCGTCGCGGCCGAGGCCGCCGGCAACCTGCGCGTGGGCCGCATCGGCGGCCTGCTGGGCGCGCTGTCCTATCCGCTCTACCTCACGCACGGCATCGCGATCAGCATCGCCGTCGAGGCCGCGCGCAAGCTGCACTACGCCGGATCGGGCGCCCTGCTGCTGACCGGTGCCGTGGCCGTGGCCTGCGTGGCGGCACTGGTCGTGCACCGCTGCGTCGAAAAGCCGGTGGCCAGGTGGCTGCGCAACGTGTGGGCCCGCCGCGGCGCGGCCCCGGCCTTTACTTGAGCGTCTGCAGGTAACGCAGCCCGGCCAGCGCACGGCTGCCGTACCACGACATCATCTCGCCGTCGACGAGAACCACGGGAATCCCCAGCTGCTTTTCCAGCGCGTCCGCGTGCTCTTCCGTGAAGCGGTAAGGCTCGGTCGACAGCAGCACGGCGTCGAGCCCGTCGACGAGCGCCTGCGACCAGGCGAAGCGCGGATACCGGTCCGTGCCCAGGTCCGGCACGCGCCAGCCCAGTTCGGCCAGCATGTTCGCGATATACGTGTCCTTCGACACCGTCATCCACGGATCCTGCCAGATGCAGTAGAGCACCGTGCGCGCCGGTCCCTTCGGCGACGCGTGCAGCGCCGCGTACTCGGCCTCGAAGGCAAGGCACCAGCGCGCGGCGGCCTCTTCCGCGCCGAAGATCCCGCCCATCAGCCGCGCCAGGGGCACATTGTCGCGCGGCGTGTTCGGATGCGTGACGACGACGTGCGGCACGAACCCGGCGAGTTCCTCGACGGTCGGCTTGGCGTTCTCGTCGATGTTGACGACGACGTGCGTGGGCGCGAGCTTGCGGATCTTCTCGATGTTGACGTCCTTCGTGCCGCCCACCTTGGGGATGGCCGCGACCACGTCGCGTGGGTGGATGCAGAAACCCGTGCGGCCGACGAGCTTGCCGGCGAGGCCCAGGTCGCACAGCAGCTCGGTGATCGACGGCACGAGGCAGACGATGCGCGCTGCGGGCGCGGGTGCGTGCTGGTGGCCGAGGGCGTCGACCAGGAATTCGGGGGTGGTAGTCATGCCGCCATTGAAACACTGTTGTTTATCGGCGCCAAGCTTCGGCGCTGGTATTTCGTTCAGGTATCATGCGAGGTTGTCAATATAAGTTGTCGCCTGGCAGTCAATCCGATGATCGTAACCGGCACCTTCGGTGCATCCCCCTACCGCATTCGCGACTTGCAGCTCTTTCGCGACATCGACGATCCCGCCGTCACGCA
This sequence comes from Massilia sp. GER05, assembly GCF_052056005.1. Classification (NCBI taxonomy): domain Bacteria; kingdom Pseudomonadati; phylum Pseudomonadota; class Betaproteobacteria; order Burkholderiales; family Oxalobacteraceae; genus Massilia; species Massilia sp. GER05. The sequence goes on from NZ_CP178858.1 coordinate 6,427,951, forward strand.
AGCGCTCGCCGATTCCCGGCTCGTGCGGCTGCCGCGGGGCGAAGCGCTCGAGGACGGCCTGCGCGCCCGCCTCTACATCCTGCTCGCGGGCAGCCTCGCCGTGGAGGGCGCGCTGGGCGAAGGCAATGTCGAGCGCATCCTGCCGGGCGAAAGCGTGGGCGAGCAGTCCGTGCTGGACGATGCCGCGAACCTCGACGCCATCGTCGCGCTGGAAGACAGCGAGCTGCTCGTCATCGAACCCGACCGCGTGTGGCAATTGATCGATGGGCACAACGGCGTGGCGCGCAACCTGCTGCGGCTGCTGTCGTTCCGCATCCGCGCGACCAACGCCCGCCTGCGCCGGCGCCAGAAGCTGGGCGAGTTCTACCGCCAGCTGTCGTTCAACGACGGCCTCACGGGCCTGTACAACCGCGCTTGGCTGAACGACGCGCTGCCCAAGCTCGTCACGCGCACGCGCCAGGACGGCGGGCCGCTGTCGCTCGTGATGATCGACCTCGACCACTTCAAGCGCTTCAACGACACACATGGCCACATCGCCGGCGACGCCGCCCTGTGCGCGGCCGCGGGCGTGATCCGCGCGGGCCTGCGCCCGACCGATTTCGCCGTGCGCTACGGCGGCGAAGAAATGATGGCGATCCTGCCCGCCACCCCGCAGGCGCAGGCGCTGACGGTCGCCGAGCGCCTGTGCGCGCGCATGCGCGAGGCCGTCGTGTTCGACGACATGCGCCTGCCGCTGCCGCACGTCACCGGATCGTTCGGCGTCGCCACGCTGCTGCCCGGCCAGGACGAACGGGGCCTGGTCGAGGCCGCCGACGCCGCGCTGTACCGCGCCAAGGAAGCAGGCCGCGACCGGATCGGCACCTGAAGTTCACTAAGGTTCCCAAAGCCGGATTGAGCCGGTGCTAGGCCGTGCGAATCATGCACGTTAGAATGGCGCCACGATGAGCAACCACACCTTCCTCTGGCACGACTACGAGACCTTCGGCGCGGAACCGCGGCGCGATCGTCCCGCACAGTTCGCCGCGATCCGCACCGACGCCGACCTCAACGAGATCGGCGAACCGATCATGTTGTATTGCCAGCCGGCGCCCGACTACCTGCCCGACCCGCAAGCCTGCCTGATCACCGGCATCACGCCGCAGCACTGCCTGGAACACGGCGTGCCCGAGCATGAATTCGCGGCCCGCATCTGCGCCGCGTTTTCCGAGCCGGGCACGATCGGCGTCGGCTACAACACGATCCGCTTCGACGACGAGGTCACGCGCTTCCTGCTGTGGCGCAACCTGATGGACCCGTATGCGCGCGAATGGCAGAACGGCTGCGGCCGCTGGGACATGCTCGACGTCGTCCGCATGGCCTATGCGCTCCGTCCGGACGGCATCACGTGGCCGCGCCACGACGATGGCCGCCCCAGCTTCAAGCTCGAACACCTCACGCGCGACAACGGCCTCGTGCACGACGCCGCGCACGACGCGCTGTCCGACGTGCGCGCCACCATCGCGCTCGCGCGCCTGCTGCGCAGCAAGCAGCCGAAGCTGTTCGACTTCTGCCTGGAACTGCGCCGCAAGGACAAGGTCGCGGAACAGATGGGCCTGCACCTCGACCGCGCACTGCGCCAGCCGTTCCTGCACGTATCCGGCATGTTCCCGGCCGAGCGCGGCTGCCTGGGCGTCGTCTGGCCGCTCGCGACGCATCCCACGAACAAGAACGAAGTCCTCGTGTGGGACTGCCGCCACGACCCGTCCGAACTGTTCAACCTGAACGTCGAGACGATCCGCCAGCGCCTGTTCACCCGTGCCGCCGACATGCCGGAAGGGATGACGCGCCTCCCGATCAAGAGCGTGCACCTGAACAAGTCGCCGATGCTGGTCGGTAACCTGAAAACGCTCAGCACACAGATGGCGGCCCGGTGGGAACTGGACGTCGAACAATGCCTCGCCCACGCCCGCAGCGCCGCGGCCGGGCCGGACATGACGGCGATCTGGCAGAAGGTGTTTCAGCGCGAGGCGGTCACCGCCAGCGTCGACGTCGACGAAGACCTGTACGGCGGATTCGTCTCGAACGGCGACCGGCGCCGGCTGGAATCATTGCGCGCGGAAGCCGCGCCGAAGCTGGCGACCTTGCGCCCGTCGTTCGAGGACGAGCGCCTGTCGCACCTGCTGTTCCGCTACCGCGCCCGCAACTTCCCGCACACGCTGGGCGAGGACGAGCAGCAGGCCTGGGAAGACCACCGCGCCGCGCGCCTGTTCGACGGCGCGGGTGGTGCGCGCACGATCGATCAATTGTTTGCCGAGATCGACGCGCTGTCCGAGACGGCGGACGAGCGCGCTGAAGAAATCCTCGGAGCCCTGTATGATTACGCGGAGATGATCGCCCCCAGCCGGTACTGACCGGCATGACGGTGGGCACGTTTCATTTGAGGCGCCCGGCCTCGAATGCCCACCATTCACACCTCGATGTCCCGCGCCTTTCGCTCGCTCAGCAACTTCAATTACCGCCTCTGGGCCATCGGCGCCCTGGTCTCCAACGTCGGCACGTGGATGCAGCGTACCGCGCAGGACTGGCTCGTGCTGACGGAACTGACGCACCACAACGCGTCGGCCGTCGGCACCGTGATGGCCCTGCAGTTCGGCCCGCAATTACTCCTGCTGCCGTGGACGGGCTGGGCCGCCGACCACGTCGACCAGCGCAAGCTGATGATGGTCACCCAGACCGCGATGGGCACGCTCGCCCTCGTGCTCGGCGCGATGACGCTGGCCGGCGTCGTCGCGCTGTGGCACGTGTACGTGTTCGCCTTCCTGTTCGGCTGCGCATCGGCCTTCGACGCGCCCGTGCGCCAGACGTTCGTCGCGCACCTCGTCGGGGATGCCGATTTGCCCAACGCGGTCGCGCTGAACTCGACGTCGTTCAACGCCGCGCGGATGATCGGTCCCGCGGCCGCCGGCCTCCTGATCGCCGGCGTCGGCACCGGCTGGGCATTCGTCGTCAATGGGCTGTCGTACGTCGGGGTCCTGTGCTCGCTGGCCTGGCTGCGCAAGGACGAGCTGCACCCGCGCGCGCCCGGGAGCGCAGGCGGGCGGGGCATGCTGGACGGCGTGCGCTACGTATGGAAGCGGCCGGACCTGATGGCGCTGCTGGGCATGCTGTTCCTGATCGCCACGTTCGGCCTGAACTTCCCGATCTTCATCGGCACGATGGCCGTCTCGGTGTTCCATACGGATGCGCGGGGCTACAGCCTGCTGTCGTCGACGATGGCGGTCGGCAGCGTCGTCGGCGCGCTCCTCGCCGCGCGCCGCGAGCATACCCGGTTCAGCGCACTCGTCGTCGGTGCCGGCGTGTTCGGCGCCGGCTGCGCGCTGGCGGCCGTGTCGCCCGGCTACCTGTGGTTCGCGGCCGCGCTGGCGCTCACGGGCGTGGCCGCCCTCACCTTCACGAATACATCGAACAGCCTGCTGCAACTGTCCACGGAACCCGCGATGCGCGGCCGCGTGATGGCGTTGCGGCTCGGCATTGCCTTGGGCACGACGCCGATCGGCGCGCCCATCGTCGGCTGGGTGGCCGACCATGTGGGGCCGCGCTGGGCGCTGGGCGTCGCCGCCGCATCGGGCTTCGCGGCGCTGGCGGTCGGGATGCGCTACCTGGCTGTCGCCCGCCAGCGCGGGGACGGCCAGATACGGTAGGGTGGGCGGCCCTCCGCCCACCAAGCGTATGCGTCGCGCTCACGCATGGTGGGCACAGGGGCGGGGTCCCCCCCGCCCCCCGCCTACTGGGACGGACTCTTAGCCGCGGTGCGCGTTGATGGCGTCGCGCGTCGCGAGCGCCACGCGGCGCGCGGCCGCGGCGAAGTCTTCATCGCCCTGCGGCTGCGCGTAGATGATGGCGCGCGAGGAATTGATCATCATGCCCGTGCCGGCGGCCGTGCGGCCCGATTTGACGGTCGCCTCGATGTCGCCGCCTTGCGCGCCGATGCCGGGCACGAGCAACGGCATGTCGCCGACGATGGCGCGCACTTGCGCCAGTTCTTCGGGGAACGTGGCGCCCACGACGAGGGCGCACTGGCCGTTCCTGTTCCACTTCTCCGCGACGAGGCGCGCCACATGCTGGTACAGCGGCTGGCCGCCCACGTCGAGGAATTGCAGGTCGGAGCCGCCCGCGTTCGACGTGCGGCACAGGACGATCACGCCGCGGTCTTTCCACTCCATGTACGGTTCGACCGAGTCGAAGCCCATGTACGGGTTCACGGTGACGGCGTCGGCGCCATAGCGGTCAAAGGCTTCGCGCGCATACTGGTGCGCGGTCGCGCCGATGTCGCCGCGCTTGGCGTCCAGGATCAGCGGGATGTGGGAATAGTTCTCACGGAGGTAGCGGCAGATGGCTTCCAGCTGGTCTTCCGCGCCGAGGGCGGCGAAATAGGCGATCTGCGGCTTGAAGGCGCAGGCCAGGTCGGCGGTGGCGTCGATGATGGCCTTGCAGAACGCCACGATGCCGTCGGGGCGGCCCTGCAGGTGCGCGGGGAAGCGGGCCGTGTCCGGGTCGAGTCCCACGCACAGCAGGGAATCGTTGCGCTTCCAGGCGGCGTTCAGTTTGTCGATGAAGTTCATGGGCGGCTCTCTGATCTGATTGCAAACCCTCTATTGTAGCCTTCCGCCCGTTTGTCTCGCCATCGCTGTGGCATTTCGGTTATATTTTGGCCATTCGACAACTAATTACGGGTCCTCAGATGAAACCTTCCCTGTTCACGCGCTGGGCCGGCATGCTGCTGGCCGCCGTACTGGCCGCCACGCTGCTGTCGGGCTGCGGCTACAACCAGTTCCAGGCCAAGGACGAGGCCACCAAGGCCGCGTGGGCCGAGGTCGTCAACCAGTACCAGCGCCGCGCCGACCTGATTCCCAACCTGGTGAACACGGTCAAGGGCTATGCGACGCATGAAAAGGAGACGCTGGAAGCCGTCACGCGGGCGCGCGCGGCCGCGACCAGCTTCCAGATCACGCCGGAAGTCTTGAACAACCCGGAAGCCTTCCAGAAATTCCAGCAGGTGCAGGGTGAGCTGTCGAGCGCGCTGTCGCGCCTGATGGCCGTGTCGGAGAACTATCCGCAGCTCAAGGCCGACGCCAGCTTCCGCGACCTGCAGTCGCAGCTGGAAGGCACGGAGAACCGCATCACGGTGGCCCGCCAGCGCTATATCGCAGCCGTGCAGGACTATAACGTGACGGTCCGCAGCTTCCCGACCAACCTGACGGCCATGATGTTCGGCTACCAGGCCAAGCCGTCGTTCACGGTCGAGAACGAGAAAGCCATTTCGACGGCGCCGACCGTCAACTTCGGCAAATAAGGCCATGCCATGAACGCCCTGCCGCGGTTGCTGTGGGCCTGGATGCTGACCTTGCTGCTGGCCTGCCAGGCGCACGCCCAGCAGTTCAAGCCCGTGCCGGCGTTGCGCGCGCGCGTCACCGACGAGATCGGCATGCTGACGCCGGACCAACGCCAGAAACTGGAAGGCGTGCTGGCCGACTACGAGGCCAAGACGGGCAGCCAGATCGCCGTGCTGCTGATATCGTCGACGGAACCGGAAGCCATCGAGCAGTACAGCATCCGCGTGGCCGACGAATGGAAGCTTGGACGCAAGGGCGTCGACGACGGCGTGCTGCTGGTCGTTGCGAAAGACAATCCGAAGGCGCTGCGCCGCCTGCGCATCGAGGCGGGGCGCGGCGTGCAGGGCGTGCTCACGGATGCGCAATCGAAGCGTATTCTGGAAGACACGATCGCCCCGCACTTCCGCCAGCAGGACTGGTACGGCGGCCTCGTCGCGGGCGTGGGCGCCATCGCCACCCTGCTGAACGAGGAAAAATTCCCCGCACCGCAGGCGCAGCCGACCGCGCAACAACAGGAGGATGACGGCCCCAACATCGTCGTCAGCATCTTCCTGATCCTCGTCGGCATCACCGTCCTGCGTTCGGTGTTCCGCCCGCGCCGCACGCACCTCGCGCAGCCCGGCCGCTACGGCGCCGGCTGGGGCAGCGGCACGACCGGCTTCATCCTCGGCAACATCCTCGCCAACGCGGCCCACCAGCACGACAACGACCGCTGGCGCGGCGGCGGCGGCGGCTTTTCTGGCGGCTTTTCGGATGGCGGCGGTGGCGGCTTTTCGGGCGGTGGTGGCGGCAGCTTCGACGGCGGCGGCGCCTCGGGAGACTGGTGATGGACGAACCGAACCGCCTGCGGCGCGCCCTGCGCCATCTACTCAGCACGCGCAACGAAGCCGAGCGCGCGTTCCCGCCGGAAGCCCTCACGGCGATCATGGAAGCCATCACGGGGGGCGAACAAACGCACCGCGGCGAAGTGCGGCTGATCGTCGAAAAAGGCATGCCGCTGTCGCTCGCGTGGGCCGGCGTGACGACCCGCCAGCGCGCCATCGCCCTGTTCGCCGACTACGGCATCTGGGATACCGAAGACAACTGCGGAGTGTTGATCTACGTAAATCTTGCCGACCGGAAGGTCGATATCATTGCCGACCGGGGCATCGACCGCAAGATCGACGCGGCCACGTGGCAAGGCGTGTGCGACACGATGACGCGCGGCTTCGCCCGCGGCGAGTTCCACGCGGCGACCCTGGCCGCGATCGCCCAGGTGAACCAGCTGCTGCGCCAGCATTTCCCGTCCGGCGGCGCGCGGCCGAACGAATTGCCGGACCGGCCCGTGATGCTTTGAACGATCGGCACCTTCGACGGCGGCGGCGCCTCCGGAGACTGGACGACTGACCCGTCCCGCTACAATGGCGGCCTTTTCTTTTCACCGCAGCAGCGAGGACACCATGAAACTCATCGATAAAGTCGCCATCGTCACCGGCGCCAGCCAGGGCATCGGCCTGGCGTGCGCCGAACGCCTCGTGCGCGAGGGCGCGCGCGTGATGCTCGTCGACGTGCGGCCCGAAGGCGCGGCCGCGGCTGAGGCGCTGGGCGACACTGCCCGCTTCTTCCAGGCGGACGTGAGCGTCAAATCCGAAGTCGACGCGATGGTCGCCGCCACGCTGGCCGCGTTCGGCCACGTCGACATCCTCGTCAACAATGCCGGCGTCACGCATGCCGCCGATTTCCTCGACCTCGACGAGGAGGATTTCGACCGCGTCCTGCGCATCAACCTGAAGTCCATGTTCCTGTGCAGCCAGGCCGTCGCGCGCGGAATGGTCAAGCGCAACGATACGCAACAGCGCGGGTGCATCATCAACATGTCGAGCGTGAACGCGGAGCTGACGATTCCAAACCAGATCCCGTACGTCGTGTCCAAGGGCGGCGTCAACCAGCTCACGCGCGTGATGGCCATCAGCCTGGCCCAGCACGGCATCCGCGTCAATGCGATCGGCCCGGGCACGATCCTGACGGAACTGGCGAAGCAGGCCGTGCTGGGCAGCCCGGAGGCGCGCCACACGATCCTGTCGCGCACGCCGCTGGGCCGCTGCGGCGAACCGGAAGAAATCGCCGCCATCGCCGCGTTCCTCGCCAGCGACGATGCGTCGTACATGACGGGCCAGACGTTGTATGCGGACGGTGGCCGCATGGCGCTGAACTACACGGTGCCCGTCAAGAATGAATAGCGAGCTGAACCATTATCACCCGGGGCAATGACAGATATCCGAATTCATCATTGGACACATATATCGCACCGCAACATAATGGCACCTGTCTCCACTATTCTCCTCCAAGAAAATAGTTTGAAGCCCGCTAACAGCGGGCTTTTTTTTTATCGGCGTCACGCGACGTGACCGGTCCCATCCGAAAACGTTCCGGCACAAAGGGGCACACCCTTGATATGTGTCATCACCCTTTCACATTGTGTCTTTATACTGAGTTCATCTGCATACACGCAACCGATATGCGTGATCGCAGAAGGTGTGTCGCTCGCGGCACACCGCACCGGATTCTGCGTCTCTTGGCCCGATCTTGGGTTGTGCCCGTCCTCCGTTGGCGGGCATTTTTTTGTTCCGTATCCTTGTTGTTGTGTTCGCCACGCACTGGACAAATCTTTCGTTGTCGTACTTGAACCATCTCAGGTTTCCGCTATGATGAAATTCGCGCCTCGCGATTTTTCCAGTCGCGTGGGGACAAGACTATTCCAAGGAGCCGGTCCAATGACTTTACCTGTACCTGAGACGATGTCGCCACCCCAGCAGCACCCCGAACCATCGCGCCGCCGCCATGCGGAACCGGAAGACTGCCTGGTTCTCAGCGAGCTCAATCCGCGCATGGTCGTCGACCACCTCGACGATGACGGGCAACCCCTTAACGTACTGACTTTCGGCAGCGTCCGGGAGATCTGTCCCAAATGCCAGAGCGGCCACTTGAAACTGGTCCTGCGCCAGTCCTCGGTGCGCGTGGCCCACCTGTTCTGCGCCGACTGCGCCAGCTGTTTCGACGCCCACTACCCGAACGGCGCGTCAGCCCTCACGATCTGAGGCCGGCACACGTGTCATGTGCACGTGCACAACGAGCATGGTAAGGTGAGCGTTTTTCCGAGCTGCCTTGCCATGACGATGCCTTTATTCGCCTTCCTGCAGAATCCGCGCGTGCGCCTGCTGTGCCTTGCCGGAGCCGTCCTGGTGTACGTGACAATCATTACGGTCGGCAACGTTCCAGGCGCCCGCGCCGACATCGCCGCCTACGCACCGGGAGCCGTCCTGCATTCGATCGCCTATGCCGTGCTGGCTGCGCTGTGGTTCAGCGGCAGCCGCGGCACGCCGCTCGCACGCGCCTGCAAGGCCGTGCTGGCGGTCGCGGCGATGGGCGCGGGCGACGAATACGTGCAGAGTTTCTTTCCCTACCGCGGCGCCAGCGTGCGCGACTGGGCCGTCGACGTCAGCGCCGCCATCGTGGTGGGCAGCGTGATGGCCCTGCTGGCAGCGCGCGCCACCGTCGACGCCGGACGCTGAGCCGGCGCGCCACGACTTTGACGTGGCTCATGTTCAACGACAGGCAGTTTGAACGCCGATACCGAACACGCCTCTTACCAAAGTGGCACGCGGCATCGTCACTCATCTAACCTGACACTATCCCATCAGAAGGAGTTGATCATGAAGCAAAAACACCAGAGCGTCTTCCTGGCGGGCTTGCTGGCGCTGGCAGTCGGGCTGTCCGCGTGCAGTTCCTGGCGCGGCGGCGGCATGGGCAGCAGCGGCAGCAGCGGCGGCGGCGAGACAGGCAGCAGCGGCACGGCCACGGGCACGTCGACCAGCGGCGGCATGTCGGGCACCGGCGGCGGCACCGGATCGCAAGGATCGGGCAGCTGGGGTGGCGCCAGCGGGTCCTCGGGCTCGTCCGGTTCCTCCGGCAGCTCCGGCGCGGCGGGCAGCTCGAGCGGCTACGACACGTCCGGCTCGCAAGGCACCTCCGGCATGACGCAGGACCAGGGCGCCACCACCGGCAGCGGCATGACCGGCGGCAGCCAGAGCAGCTACGGCGCGTCGGGCGGCGGCACGGCCGCGTCCAGCATGAGCCCGAACGCCACCGTCGCCGCCATCGAAGTCATGCCCCGGTCGAGCAGCGCCGCCACCGAAGGCGATACCAGCGCCAGCGCCGCCATGGGCAGCAGCGCCGGCGGCACGTCGGGTTCCTCGTCCGACCGCGTCTACCGCGTCACCCTGCGCATGGACGACGGCAGCACGCAGGTCGTGACCCAGCAGGCGACGCCGGATTTCCGCACCGGCGACCGGGTCAGCCTGTCCGGCGGCGCCATACAACACTAGGCAGCACCAGGCGGGCGCGCGCCTCTATTCCGAACTGGCTTTCTGCGCCCGCGCGCGCTTGGCATGCACGATGTCGGCGCCGCGCTTGCCGGCCAGCAGGGCGTGGTCGGAATTGTAGTATTCCCACTCGCTGTAGCGGCCGACGAGCGTGATGTCGTACTGCTTCAGCCATGCCTTGCACGTCTCGACGTTGCGGGCGCGCGCGTGGTCGTACAGCACGTAGGCGTACGGCATGTCGACCTGGTTCGCGGCGAGGATCGTGTCGCCGTCCTGGATCATGCCGACCTTGCGGCAATCCTCGATGGCACGCGCGACCAGCGCCTCGCCGTCGACTGGCAGCGGTTTATACGGTGAGTACGAGATCTCGCAGGTGAAGCCGAAGCCGCCCGGCGGATTGCAGCCTGGGCTCGCATTGCCCTGCACGAAGATGCGGTGGAAGATCGTGTCTTCCGGATAGTAGATCCAGTGCTTGTCGGTGGCGACGCGGTCGATGCCGATGTTCACGCAGCGGATCGACACGTGGCGCAGGCCCTTTGCCGCCGCCCTCACCTCTTCCGGCGCCTCGTTGCCGATCGCCTTGATCAGCTCGGGCAGCGGCATCGTGGAAATCAGGTCGTCGTAGCGGAAGCGGCGCCCGTCGCGCAGGGCGACGATGTGTTCGCGCGGCAGCACCTGCACGACGTCGGCATTCAGTTCGATCTTGCCCTTGATATGCGGGAGGAAGCCGTTCATCAATGCCTGGAAGCCGCCCTTCAGCGGATAGCCGAAACGGGCGTTCGGCCCCAGCGGCTTCGGCGACGGTTCCAGCGCGCCCTGGATGATCTCTTCCAGGTTCGGCAGCGGCACGCGGCCGCCCAGCCACGACGTCTCCATCTCGGACAACGGTACGGTCCAGATCTTGCGGTTGTACGGGATCGCGAAGTGTTTCGCGATGCCCTTGCCCCACACCTTGTAGATGAACTGTTCGAAGTTCTTCACTTCGCCTTTCACCGAGCGATCCGTGTTGCACACGTCCGTCGTGCCGTCGGCGCAGCAGTCGTCGACGGCCTGCGCGGCCGCCGTCCTGCTCTCCGCGCTTTCGTAGCGCGCCTCGATGGCGCCCATGACGCACTCCGTGACGACCTTCGGCGGCAGGCCGTACAGCGCGCCCTGGAACGGGTAGCGGGTGTGGACGCCCTTGCTGTAGATCCAGGCTTCGCGGTTCTGCCAGTGCACGTTATCGCCCAGCAGCACCTCGTACATCTTGAGGACGTAGGGGTCGTTCGAGAACATGATGTGGCCCGCGTGATCGAACGTGAAGCCGTTGTCCTCGATGGAGCGGCACCAGCCGCCGACGGCTTCGTTGCGGTCCAGCAGCAAGGTATCCGCGCCGAGGTGGTACGCGGCCGACAGCCCCGTCGGTCCGCCGCCGATGACGACCGTGCCCACGTGCGGCTCGTGCGCGCGCAGCGTGTTCACTTTCGACCCGCGCAAGGACGCGGCGGCAGGATCGTCGGCCGCATCCAGGCTGCGCGGCGTGGCGCGCCGGTCCGTGTGCGGCGGCGCCGTGTCGATCAGCTCGCGCATGCGCGCGGCCGTGTTGTCCCACGACGTGGCGGCCACGACGGCCTGCATCGCGTCGACCATGTGGCGGCGCTGTTCGGAGGTCTGCGCGAGTGCCGCCTCGCAGGCCGCGACGAATTCGTCAGGCGTGTCCGCGATGGCGACCACGTGGCCGTAGGGATTGGCGACATCGGCGATCGGCGTGCTGACGATCGGCAGTTGCGCCGCCATGTATTCGAGCACCTTGGTGGGGCTGATGAACCTGGTCGCCTCGTTGATGGCGAACGGCATCAGGCACACGTCCCAGCCCGCCAGCAGGTCGGGTAACGCGGCGTACGGCTGCTGGCCCAGGTAGTGGATGTTGGGGCGGCGTGGAAGACGCTCCGGATCGATCTTGACGACCGGTCCGGCCAGCACGATCTGCCACTCGGGGTGCGCGTCGGCGACGACGCCGGCGAGGTCCGGGTCGAAGCGCTCGTCCAGCACGCCGTAGAAGCCGAGGCGCGGGTGCGGGATGGCGTCCTGCTGAGGATGCGTGCGCGTGCGGTCCAGCGCCTGCTGGAAGTGCACGACGTCGACGCTGCTGGAAAAGCAGTGGACGTTCGGGTGGCGGTGGCGCTTGGCCTCGTACAGGCTGGGGCCGCCGGCGAACACGAGGTCGGCGATGGAGAGCAGCGCGCTTTCACGCTGCAGCAATTGCTTCGGAGGATTGCGGAACGAGGCCAGTTCATCCATGCAGTCGTACACGACGAGCGCGGGCCGCAACGATTGCAGCAGCGGCAGGGCCATCGGCGTGTAGAACCACGCGACGACCTCCTCTCCTGGCGGTGCCAACTGCGCGACCATGGGCTGGAGCAGCCGCAGCTGGTCGTCGTGGAAACCGTTGGCGTGGATCGGGGTGTGCGCGCGGCACACGGTCACGTTCGGAGCGGGGCTGGATCGCTCCATGAACGGGGCGCCGTCATCGTACACCGGTTCCTCGACGAACAGGACCGGGTAATGCCGTGCCAGGCGCGACAGCAAATGCTGCGGCCGCTGGAACACGAAATCCCAGCGCAGGTGGCTGAAAACGACGATCGTGGACATGATGGCTCCTTCTCGCCCGCGCGGGGCGTTCAATTGATCGGTGGCGTGGGCCGACCGACCGCGCCGCTGCGGCGAACGCTCTGCACGCGGCACGGACGAGCGAACCCGTCCACAGCGTGGCCAAGGGTGAGCTAATCAACCGTGGCCGCGCTGCGATGGGGCGGGCGCCCAAAGGGTGCCGTGCTCGCGTCGGGGTTCGGAGCGCGCCGGGCGGCGCCTGCGTCAGCCCGGCTTGTCTCCCTCCTCTTCCACGTCCTTGGGTTCGAGGGCGACGTTGCGCGTTGCCGCGCTGATCAACTCGAACGGCAGCTTGGGTGTACGGTCCGCGTTGAGCAGGCCGTTCGCTTCCTGGAACGTGTCGGCGAACTGGGTATAGCAGAAGCCGCTGAACATGAAGGTCTCGTTGACCACCTTCAGCAGATCTCGGTACAGCGCGTGATAACTCTCGGCCGTATGGGCACGGGTATAGCCCCACGTGCCGTCCTCGGGCGTCGCGTTCGGATCGAATGCGATGCCGCCGAATTCGGTAAGCACGATGGGCTGGCCGCGGTGCGGGAAGCCGTCCAGGGTGAGGATGCGTCCGCCAGGGCGGCGCTGGTCGAACAGCGTGCGTACGGGGTCGGAGACCTCGTAGCGCGACTTCAGCTTGTCCGGATTGCAGTCGTAGTCATGGATGCCCAGGATGTCGGTGGCCGAGGCTTCCCAGCCGTCGTTGCCGATCACCGGGCGGGTCGCGTCGAGGGTGCGCGTCAGGTGGTACAGCGCCTCGACCGCGTTGCGGTGCGCCTGGGTCAGCGTCAGGTTCGGCACGCCCCAGGATTCGTTGAACGGCACCCACACGATGATGCACGGGTGGCTGTAGTCGCGCTCGATCGCCTCCGTCCATTCCTTGACGATGCGCGTGATCGCGCGCGGCGAGAACCGGTAGGCCGATGGCATCTCTTCCCACACGAGCAGGCCCAGCCTGTCGGCCCAGTACAGGTAGCGCGGGTCTTCGATCTTCTGGTGCTTGCGCACGCCGTTGAAGCCCATCAGCTTGGCCAGTTCGACTTCGCGTTTCAAATGCTCGTCGGACGGCGCCGTCAGGAACGATTCGGTCCAGTAGCCCTGGTCCAGCACGAGGCGCAAGGGATACGGGCGGCCGTTCAGCAGCAGGCGGTCGCGGTTGATGTGGAACGCGCGCAGCGCCGTGTACGACCTGACCGTGTCGACGACCTTGTCGCCGCAGCGCAGGATCACCTCAGCGTCCAGCAAGGTGGGCCGCTCGGGGCTCCACAGCAGCTCGTTGCGGGAATCGTCGATGCCGGGGTCGGACAGCGCGATCTTGCGGTTCGCCTCGCCCTGCAGCAGCTTGTAATTGTCGTCCGCGAGCAGCTGTTCGCCGTGCCAGATCTTGACCTCGACGAACATGTCTTCCTGGATGTCGCCGCCGGCAAACACTTCGCAGCCGATCTCGAACGTCTCGAAGATCGGCGTCCAGCGCAGCGAACGGATGAAGGTGCGCGCCACCTTCTCGATCCACACGGTCTGCCAGATGCCGGTCGTGCGCGGATACCAGATCGAGTGCGGTTCCAGCAGCCAGTCCTGCTTGCCGCGGGGCTTGGCGAGGTCGGCCGGATCGTCCTCGACGAACACGGTCACGGTCTGCCTGCCGTTGCCGTTCAGCGCGGACGTGATGTCGGCACTGAACGGCGTGTGGCCGCCTTCGTGCTCGGCCACGAGCTGGCCGTTGACCCACACGCGGGAAAAATAATCGACGGCGCCGAAGTGCAGGATCACGCGCTCCTCGGACGGCATCAGCTCGAAGTCGCGCTCGTACCAGCAAAAGCGGTGAAAGCCGGTGTCCTGGATGCCGGACATCTCCGTCTCGGGTGCGAACGGCACGTTGATCTCGTGGGTCCAGCCGGTCACGCCGGCCGGCATCTTGTTGACCAGCTCATCGTCGAAACGGAAGCGCCATTTACCGTTCAGATTGATCCAATTGTCGCGGACCAGCTGCGGGCGGGGATACTCAAACTGGCTCATTGTTTTCCTTTCCTTGAGTCGGGACCGGGATCAGGATGCGACCCTGACGTCCTGCTTTGTTGTAGGTGGAGAGTGCAGTTTCCGCTGCCTGTCGTGCCGAATTTTCTTTACCTTCGGCGCGGCATAGTGCGACGCAGGCACCGCCGAATCCCGCGCCGGTCAAGCGTGCTCCGAGCACACCCGGGGCGGCGCGCAACGCGGCCACCAGCTGGTCGAGCTCGGGAATCGAAACCTCGTAGTCGTCGCGCAGGCTCTCGTGCGACGCGTTCATCAGTTCGCCGAAGCGCTCGGCCGACACGCCCTTCGCCGCTTCCAGCACGCGCAGGTCTTCCAGCACGACGTGGCGCGCGCGCCGGCGCAGCGGCTCGGGCAGCGACTCCACGGCCGCCGGGTCGGTCACGTCGCGCAGCGCCTTCACGCCCAGCTTGCGCGACGCCTCTTCGCATTCGGCGCGGCGTTCGTTGTACTTGCTGGCCGCGAGCGTGCGCGGCACGCCGGAGTCGACGACGATCAGCTCCGCGCCTTCCGGCAGGGGCACGAGATGGTGTTCCAGCGTGCGCGCATCGATGAACAGCATGCTGCGTTCGTCGCACAGGCTCGACGCCATCTGGTCCATGATGCCGCAGTTGACGCGGGCGAACTCGATCTCGGCGCGCTGCGCGATCTGCGCCAGTTTCACGTCGTCGAGGGAGAACCCGAGCAGGTTGCGCATGGCGCGCAGCATCGCCACTTCGAGCGCCGCGGACGACGACAGGCCCGAGCCGACGGGCAGGTTCGTGGTCACGAACACGCGCAGCGGCGGCACGGTGACGCCCGTCGCTTCCACGAGGCGGATGCAGCCTTCGATATAGCTGCCGAAGCCCTGCGGTGCACTGCCCCCTTTCGCCGCGAACGTGACGTTGCCGTCCAGGGTGCCCGAGTACAGGTGGTGCTGGTCGTCGTGGCTGCGCGCGAGGGCGATCTCGGTACGCTGCGGCGTCGCCACGGGCAGCATGTAGCCGTCGTTGTAGTCCGTGTGCTCGCCCAGCAGGTTGACGCGGCCGGGGGCCGACGCGAACGCTTCCGGAGCGCCGCCGAAGAAGGTCTCGGGATTGTTCATGTCATGTCACCTCCAGCCAGACAGGGCGCGCACGGCCCTGGATTGTCGTCGCCGGCCAGTCCGGATCCAGCGTCAGGTTGTCCAGCCCGTTCGCGCCGAGCAGGAACGTGTCTTCCACCTTCATACCGGCGAAGCTCGGGTTGAACGCGAACGCCATGCCCGTCTCGATCCCGGTCGCGGTGCTCGGACTCGCGACGATCTCGCGCGCCTGGTAACCCGTGATGCCGCCCTGGTGGTGCTCGCGGATCGCGTCCGGCCGGTTCACGTGGCGGTACGCGGCTTCCAGCGCGTGGTAGACGGCCGCCAGCGACTGGCCCGGACGCACGGCGTCGAGCCCCGTCGCTTCGACCTGCAGCAGGTCGGCCTGCGCATTGCGTTCGTCGTCGGAGAGCGGACTGAATGCGACGCCACGCGACAGGCTCGCCACGAGGCCGTGACGGCGCGCGCAGAACACGAGCATCGCGCGTGCGCCCAGCGGCTCGTTGGCCGGCACGGGATGGCGGAACAGCGGCAGCCGCCGTGCGCCCGCGGCCAGCACGAGCGCGGGCTGGATCCCGCGCCGCCACAAGGCGTGTGCGCCTGCCGCCGCGAGTTCGAGTTCGGTCCATCCGGGCCGCGCGGCACGGAGTGTCTCCGCCATCGCGCTGGCCGCGTCGCGGCCCAGCGCGCGGTAGCGTTCCTGTTCGGCCGGCAGCAGCACCATGCGGCGCAGGCGCAGGCTCGCGGGCAGCGGCTGTTCGGCATGACTGTTGCCGTGGCGAGGATGGTCGGACAACACGGCGCCGCCATTCGCCACGCCCAGCACATAGGTGTCGCGCAGCTCCGTCTCGGCCCACGGCGCGATGTGGAATGTGAAGCCCGGCGGAACCTGTTCCACGCGGAGGCGCTCGGCTTCGATGGTGTCCGTCAGGATCACGGCGTCGTCGCGCGTGACGAGCACCTCGGCCACGCCGCAATCGGCGCCCAGCAGCACGGACGAATCTCCGCCCGCCGTCGCCCACGCGAACCAGTCGGTGCCGCGCAGCCGGATCGCCTGCGCGCCTGCCTCCGCCAATGCCGCGCGCAGCAGCGCGAGCTTGTCCGCGACCTCGGCGGCGCGGCTCATGTCCCGTCCTCCAGCCGCACCTCGACCTGCTGCAATTCGTACGCCGTGGTCTCGGGCAGCACGTCCATCGCGAACATGCCGGCGCCGATCTCCGTGCCGGCCAGGTATTTCAGCCGGTCGCGCGTGCGGTACGGCGGATAGAACTGGCAGTGCAGCTGCGTCTCGGGGTGATCCGCGCCATCCGTCGGCGCCTGGTACCACGTCATCAGGTACGGGAACGGGCGTTCCCACAGCGTGTCGAACTTGAGCAGCACCGTCTTCAGCGCGCGCGCCAGGCTCGTACGCTGCGCGGGGCTCAAGGCCGCGAAATCCTTGCAGGGCGCGGTCGGCATCACCCACACCTCGTACGGATAGCGCGCGCAGGCCGGCACGAAGGCGATCGCCTCGTCGTCGCGGTACACGACGCGCTTCTCGTCGGCCGCCTCGTCGCGCGCCATGTCGCACAACAGGCTCGTGCCGTGCTGCAGGTAGTACTCGCGTTCCTGTGCGAGCTGGCGCGCGGGCACGGGCGGGATGAACGGGTACGCGTAGATCTGGCCGTGCGGGTGGTGCAACGTGACGCCCACTTCCACGCCGCGGTTCTCGAACGGCAGCACGTACTGGATGTGGTGCCGGCCACCGATCCTGCGCGTGCGGTCGCCCCACACTTCCAGCAGCAGTTCGATGCGCGCCAGCGGCAGCCGGCCCAGGGCCGCCTGCGGGTCCTGCGTGAACACGACGACTTCGCACTTGCCGTTGGCGGGCGCGGTCGGCACGGTGAGCGTCGGCGGCTCGTGCGCGTCCAGCGCGAGCGACGGAAAGCGGTTGTCGAACACGGCGATCTCGTAGTCGCCCGCCGGCATCTCGGTCGGGTGTTCGGGATCGCGCGTGGGGGCCAGCGGGTTGTACTGCGGGGGCGGCTGATACGTGCGGTTCTGGCGGAACGCTGCATATGCGACCCATTCGCCGCGCAGCGGATGCCAGCGCAGGTGCGGGTTGGCGTGTTGCGATTCGGCGAAGGGACTGGTCGCGACGATGCCGTCCGGGATGGGCCGGCTGCTGTACAACGTCAGGTGTCTTCCGTCAGGTTTGATCAGTTCTTGGCTGTGCATGGCATCGACAGGTCAGGCATTGCTACGTCAGGTCTGATCCTATCATGGCGTTTTCGCCACATTTTCTCGGGGCCACCTCTAGCTTTTCCGACAATCAACGGGGCACAGGGAGGCCGGTCGGGCGGCCGTGGCCCGGCCTGCTGTCTCTCCTAGGGAAACGGGTATTTATCCCCTATGAAGACCATGCTCATGTAGGCCTAAACCTACAAAACTTTTGGAAGGATTTACACATTTTGGCGAGAAGCCGGCCTACATGACTGCCGGGCGTCCAACATCGTGAAGCGCCCCCGGAAACGGACCCGGCGGCGCTGCATTGCGACATTTATTTCGCGAGCTCGGCGAGCACGGCCGTGTACATCTGCAGGTTCAGCAGGAGCTGCTTCGTGGTGATGAACTCATGCTCCGAATGGCCCGTGTAGACCGTGCCCGGCATTGCCGGGCCAAAGCTGACCGCGTGCGGGAACAGGCGCGAATTCGTGCCGCCGCCGATCGCGACCGGCTTCGGATCCTTGCTGCCCGTGAAGTACGCGAACGTCTTCATCAGCACCGGCAGTTGCGGCGCATCCTTCTGCACCCATGGTTCGCCGATCTGCATGTTCACCTTCGCCAGCTGCACGTGCGCGCCCTGCCACTGCGCGAGCGCGGCGTTGATCTCGTTGGTCAGCTGTTCGGTCGTCTTGCCTTGCGGCCTTCTGATGTTGATCGCGACTTCAAGGCCACCAAACGGCGCGCCGCCATCCTGCTGGCGGATCACGGTCGGCGCGAACGTCATCGGGCCCATGAATGCGTCGCGGTAGGCGATGCTGCCGAACTTCTCGCCGTAGTAGCCGGTACCCACCATCTCGTTGAGGAAATTCACCAGCGCGCCTGCCGTCGTGTCCGGCCACGCCTGCACGGCGAGCGCGTCGGCCAGCATGCTGATCGCGTTGACGCCGTCTTCCGGTTTCGACGAGTGCGCCGACAAGCCCTTCGCGACGACGAGCAGGTCGCCGTCCTTGCGCTCGAACTGGTAGTGCATGCCCGCCTGCTTGCCGGCGCGCGCGCGGATCTGCGCTTCCAGTGCCGGCGTCGCGTTGGCGATCGTGGCCTGCGCATCTTCCGGAATCTGGCTGCCGAAGAAGCCGCCCCTGAATGCCTTGACGAACGGGCTACCGGCCGGCGGCGCGGCCGTGGTGGCCGGCATCGTCACGGCCAGCGTGCCATAGCCCTTCTCCGCCGTCACGGCCGGATACTCCGCATCGAGCGTGATGTTCATCTGCGGCAGCGGGTGCGTCTTGATGAAGGCTTCCAGCGGACCCCAGTCCGATTCCTCGGCCATATAGACGTACAGTTCGATACGCCTGGACAGCGGCACCTGCAGGTCCTTCAGCGACTTCATCGCATACAGCGCGGTGGCGATCGGCCCCTTGTCGTCCTCGGCGCCGCGCGCCAGCAGGCGGCCCGGCTCGCTCGTACGGTCCAGCTCGAACGGCGACTTCTTCCACTTGCTCGCGTCGACGGGCTGCACGTCGCCATGCGCGACGAGGCCCACGCGCACAGCGCCCTTGCCCAGGCCGACGATGGCCACGCAGCCGTAGTCCGCATAGTCCAGGCCCAGGCGCGTCGCTTCCTGTTTCAGGGCGTCCTTGAACGCCTGGTGGCGCGGGTTGCGGTCGCACGGGATGTCCTTGTCCGCGACCGTGTTGTAGCTGACCAGTTTGGCCAAGGTGTCGACGACGTCGTCGCGGTACGCCGTGACGGCATGTTTGGCCGCCTTGATCGCCGTGTCGCCGGGAACGGCCTGGGCGGGTGCGCCCGTCGCGCTTGCTGCCCAGGCGAGGCTGATGGCCACGGCCAGGTTGCGTGCGCTGGTCTTCGTATGCATTGTCTCCATCTCCAGGTGAAAGGGGGAAACGAGCATAGCAGGGATGCGTAAAGATTGCTGGCGACTCCTCCGCGCGCAATCGGTTATCGTAGTCGCTGCACATTCGAACGAAGACGAACATGACCCACAAGATCATCCGGCGCGTGCACCCCGCGCTGCGCGACGACATCGGCGACCTCATCACCCAGCGCCCCGTGCCGGGTCCGCATCTCGACCAGGTCGATCCGTTCCTGTTCCTCAACCATCACGGCCCGCAGGTCTATCCGCCGCATAACCGCGGCCTGCCGTTCGGCCCGCATCCGCACCGCGGCTTCGAGACGGTGACGTTCATCCTCGACGGCCTGCTCGCGCACCGCGACAGCGCGGGCCATGAAAGCGTGATCGGTCCCGGCGGCGTGCAATGGATGACGGCCGGCCGCGGCATCGTGCATGCGGAAGTGTCGCCGCGCGAGTTCATGGAACGCGGCGGGCCGCTCGAGATCCTGCAATTGTGGGTCAACCTGCCGCCCGCGCTGAAGATGACGGCGCCCCGCTACATCGGGCTGCAGCGCGACGAGATTCCCGTCGTGGACAAGGGCGATGGCGTGCGCGTGCACCTCGTGTCGGGCACGTATGGCGGCGTGACGGGGCCGATCGCATCGCTGACGGACGTGTCGCTGTGCACGGTGGAGATGAACGCGGGTGCGCGCCTGCACGTGGATGGACTACTCGACCGCAACGTGTTCCTGTACGTCGTGCGCGGCGTGATCCAGGGGGTGCCGGAAACGGTCAGCGCAATGCACCTTGCGGAGTTCGATGCGGAGGGCGATGAACTGGACATCCTGGCCGACCACGACAGCGTGCTGCTGCTCGGTCACGCCTTTCCGATCCGCGAACCCGTCGTGGCGCACGGGCCGTTCGTGATGAACACGCACGAAGAAATCCAGCAGGCGATCATCGATTACCAGGCCGGGCGCTTCGGCGCGCCGATCTGACCCGCGGTTGACATGCGCCGGCCCGGTCCGCATCGGCCAGGCCGGCCGTGTTCGGCGCCGCGCATCAGCGCGCGGCCTGGTTGACGACGACCTCGTCGGCGAACGGCACCTGGTTGAAGGCGATCTGGGCACCCGTGTCGCGCGTGACGAATTTCTTCGGAGCGACCGGCACCATTTCCTCGCGCTTGCCGTCCAGGTCCACGTACAGCTTGTTCATCCGGTTGGTGACCGTGATCGTGCGGCCGTCGGTGAGGCGGAACGAACCGCGCATGTGTTCGGCTTCATCCTGGGTCAGGCGGTAGGCGGTGTGCGTCGACGACGACATCGTGACGGCGCTGGCGGTGGCCGAGGACGGCGCGATGGACGGGTCGGCGAAAGCGCCCAGGGACAGGGTGGCGGCGGCGGTGAAGACCAGGGCTTGTACGATACGCATGATTGCTCCGAGATTAATTTTCGATATGTATTACGGACCATTAGCACGATTTCAAAAGAATCGTCGGATGCTCTAACGGTCCACCGTTTTTCGTATCACCGCGTCGTTAATGTGCGGCGAGTGATGACAGTGTAGGAAAGGCGGATTGAGGCGTCATCGGCGAGACGCCAAAGCGTCGAAATGGAGGGATGAACTGTCGAAAAACCGGACCGAAATGCTGTGGATGCATATAGTTTTTGGCATCGTTCCGGGCCGCGTTTGCGCTCCCCGGGCGGCCGGAATCCGTTACAGTGTCGGCTTCGAACAGCCCATCCAGACGAAGGAGCGAACCGATGCATCCAGTGCCTTTGGTCGCCACCACGCGTGGCTATCCGCCCGACGGCGAGCTTGCCGGCGGCTACGCGGTCGAGAACATCCATTACGGTTCGATCGCCGTCG
Organism: Massilia sp. GER05; assembly: GCF_052056005.1. Lineage (NCBI taxonomy): Bacteria > Pseudomonadati > Pseudomonadota > Betaproteobacteria > Burkholderiales > Oxalobacteraceae > Massilia > Massilia sp. GER05. The sequence continues at coordinate 6,449,344 of NZ_CP178858.1, forward strand.
TCGACGTCGCCGGCCGCCTGCTGTGGTCGGCGGGCGATCCCGACTTCATGACCTTCACCCGTTCCGCGCTGAAGCCGTTCCAGGCCCTGCCCTTCGTGCTCGACGACGGCCCCGCGCGCTTCGGTCTCACGCGTGCCGAGCTGGCCCTGCTGTGCGCCAGCCACTCGGGCGAAGAAAAGCACCTGGTGGGCGTGACGTCCATCCTCGACAAGATCGGCCTGGACGAAAGCCACCTCGCCTGCGGCTGCGCGGCGCCGCTCTACTACGACGCCGTCGGGCTGCCCGTGCCGGCCGAACGCCGCTGGCGCACGGTCCACCACAATTGCTCGGGCAAGCACAGCGGCTTCCTCGCCTGGTGCCGCCTGCACGGCGCGCCGACGGAAGGCTATGTCGATCCCGCGCACCCGCTGCAGCGCGCGATCCGCAGTACGCTGGCCGACTGCGTGCAGATGACGGAAGACACGCTCCCCACGGGCATCGACGGCTGCTCGGCGCCGAACTACGCGATGCCGCTGGCACGCCTCGCGCACCTGTACGCGCGCCTCGCGCAAGGCAGCGCGGACGCGCGCCTCGGCGCCGCGCTGGGCGACCTGTTCGACGCGATGACGGCGCATCCCGACATGGTGTCGGGCGACGCGCGCACCGACCTCGCGTGGATGCGGGCCGGCGGCGGCGACTGGGTCGCGAAGATCGGCGCGGACGCGGTGCAGGCCATCGGAATCCGCTCGGCCGGCATCGGCATCGCGATCAAGGTGGCCGATGGCGCCGTGCGCGCGCTGCATCCGGCCACGTTCGCCGTGCTCGATCAACTGGGCCTGCTGGACGACACGCGCCGCAAGCATCTCGAGCAATACCGCGCGCCGCCCATCAGGAATGCGCGCGGCGTCGTGGCGGGCGACGTGCACGCCGTGTTCACCTTGGACAAACCGGGGTCAGAGCCCGATTTTGGGCAATTGATTAAAAACGGGCTCTGACCCCGGTGTTGTCACTTGCGCAGTTCGGTTGCGCAGCATAAAATCGATAGGTTCCTATCTATTTTATGGCTAATGATGAGCAAACTACCTGAGTCGGTCGAGGAACGCTTCTCGGCGGCCCTGCACACGAGCGCTCGCCTGTGGCGGCTCGCACTGGACAAGCGCCTCAAGCACCTGGGCATCGGCCAGTCCGGCTGGATGACGATCGCGATGATCGCCAAGTCGGGCGCGCCGATGTCGCAGCGGGCGCTGGCCGACCTGGTCGGCGTCGAGGGGCCGTCGATGGTGTCCATGCTCGACCGCCTGGAGCGCGACGGTTTCGTCACGCGCGCGCCTTCGCCCACCGACCGTCGCGTCAAACTCGTGCAGCTGACCGACACCGGCAAGACCGTCTACGCCGAGGTGCTCGCGGAAGCGCAGCCGTTCCGCGCCGACCTGCTGGCCGGCCTCGACCGCGAAGCGCTGGCCGCCGCGACCGTCCTGCTGGAAACCCTCAGGAAGCGCCTCGAGGACGGCCTGTGACGACAGCGGCACCCATCAACCGCACCATGATCACGATCTCGATCATGCTGGCGACGATCATCCAGGCACTGGACGGCACCATCGCCAACGTGGCGCTGCCGCACATGCAGGGATCGCTGTCGGCGTCGCAGGACCAGATCACGTGGGTATTGACGTCGTTCATCGTGGCCGCCGCCATCGCGACGCCGCTGAACGGCTGGCTCGTCGACCGTTTCGGTTTGAAGAAAGTGTTCCTCGTCTCCGTCGCCGGCTTCACGCTTGCCTCGGTGCTGTGCGGGATCTCGGCGACGCTGACGGAAATCGTCATCGCGCGCATGCTGCAGGGCGTGTTCGGCGCCGCGCTCGTGCCGTTGTCGCAGTCGGTCCTCCTCGACATCAACCCGCGCGAAAAACACGGCTCCGCGATGGCCGTGTGGGGCATGGGCGTGATGATCGGGCCGATCCTCGGGCCGACGCTGGGCGGCTGGCTGACGGACAGCTACAGCTGGCGCTGGGTCTTCTTCATCAACGTGCCGATCGGCGCGCTGGCCTTCTGGGGCATCTGGCGCTACATCCACGCGGCCGATCCGGCCCGGCGCGTCCGCTTCGACACGTTCGGCTTCGTCACCTTGTCCATCGCCATCGGCGCGCTGCAGATGCTGCTGGACCGCGGCGAGCAGAACGACTGGTTCGCGTCGACGGAGACGTGGGTCGAACTGATTTTGACGACGCTCGCGTTTTCCTATTTCATCGGCCACACGCTGACGCGCCCCGCCGGTCAGTCGTTCGTCGATTTCCGCCTGCTGAAGAACGCGAACTACGTCACGGGGCTGCTGCTGATCTTCATCGTCGGCATGGTGCTGTTCGCGACGCGCGCGCTGATGCCGACGATGCTGCAAGGCCTGATGGGCTATCCGGCCAAGCTCGCGGGCCTCGTCACGGCGCCGTCCGGCCTCGGCACGATGGCCGCGATGATGATCGTCGGGCGCCTCACGGGCAAGGTCGATTTCCGGCTGCTGCTGGGCGTCGGCTTCGCGATCACCGCGTTCTCGCTGTGGCAGATGACGCATTACACGCTGGTGCTGTCCCAATCCGACATCGTGTGGCCCGGCGTGATCCAGGGCGTCGGGCTGGGCCTCGTGTTCGTGCCGCTGTCGGCCGCCACGTTCGCGACCCTGTCGCCCCAGATGCGCGCGGAAGGCACGGCGCTGTACAGCCTCGTACGCAACATCGGCTCGTCGATCGGCATCGCCCTCGTGCAGGCGCTCCTCGTGCGCAACACGCAGATCGCGCACGCGTCGCTGGCCACGCAGGTCACCGCGGCGAATCCCGCCGTGCACGATCCGACGAGCCTTTACGACATGGCCACGCAGGCCGGCCCCGCCCTCATCAACAACGAGATCACGCGCCAGGCGTCGATGATCGCCTACGTCGACGACTACTGGCTGATGATGCTGCTGACCATGGCCGTGATCCCGATGCTGCTGCTGATCCGCCCACCGAAGGCCGCCGCCGCGCCGGCGCAGGTGGACCATGCGGCCCTCGAATAGACCGAAAGACCCTAACGTGCGACACATCCAATTCATCCCCATCGCGGCCGCGGCACTGACGCTGCTGTCCGGCTGCATCAGCGTCCCGCCGGACGCGAACAAGGCACCAGGCCCGGACTTCGCCAAGGCCCAGCATGCGCCGGCGATCCAGTTGCCGGCCACCGTGTGGCCCGCCGAGCAATGGTGGCTCGACTACCACGACCCGCAACTGAACGCGCTCGTGGCCCGCGCCCTGCGCGACAACCCGACGCTCGGCGTCGCCGCCGCGCGCGTCGCCCGCGCCCGCGCCGCGTTCGGCGCGGAAGTCGCCAACGAAGGCGCCAAGGTCGACCTGGCCTCGGGCCTGAACCGCCAGCGCTATTCGTCGAACGGCTTCTTCCCGCCGCCGATCGGCGGGGCGTGGTTCAACGACGCCAGCGTGTCCCTGCGCGCCAGCTACGACGTCGACTGGTGGGGCAAGCACCGCGCCCTCATCGCCGCCGCGCTGGGCGAGACGAATGCGGCCGCCGCGGAAAGCGCGCAGGCGCGCCAGGTGCTGGCGGCGTCCGTCGTGCAAAGCTATCTGCGCCTGCAAATGCTGTGGGCGCGCCAGGACAACACGAACGCCCTCATCGCCGTGCAGCGCGACGTCATCGCCGGCCGCAAGGCCCGCATGGCCCACGGGCTCGTGAGTCTCGACAGCCTGCAAAGTGCGGAGCAGGACCTCGCCAGCCTGCAGGAACAGGCCGCGCGCTACGACACGGACGCCGCGCGCGAACGCGAAGGCCAGCGCGCGCTGATCGGGGGCGACGCCACCGCATTGACCGACCTCGCCCGCTTCCAGCCCGTACCGGCAAGCGACGCCGTCCCGCGCGAGCTGGGCATGGAGCTGCTCGCGCGCCGGCCCGACCTGCAGGCCGCGCGCTGGCGCGTCGAGGCGCAGCTGGGCCGCGTGGCCGCGAGCGAAGCCGCGTTCCGGCCCGACATCAATCTCGCCGCGGCCATCGGCCTCGATGCGACGTCGCTCGGCAAGCTGCTGCGCTACCCGAGCCGCACCCCACTGATCGGCGCAACGCTGGACCTGCCCCTGTTCGACAGTGGCCGCCTGCACGCCCAGCTGGGCCAGGCGCGCAGCAGCCGCGACGAATTGCTGGCCGAGTACAACGAGGCCGTGCTGAACGCGGTGCGCGACGTCGCGCGCGAAGCGGCCACCCTGCAAGGCATCGCGCAGGAGGCGGCAGCACACGCCGCGACCATTGACGCGAGCCGCAGGCTGGCCGCGAACGCCGAGGCGCGCATGCGGCGCGGCCTCGCCGACCGCGCCGCGGTCCTGCAGGCGCGGCTGGCCGTGCTGCGCCAGCGCGACGTCGACCTGCAGTTGACGGATGCCCGCCTGCAGACGCAGGTCGCCCTCGTGAAGGCGCTCGGCGGCGGTTATCACACCCAATCGAATACCAAATAAACCATGAGCACCCAAGCACCCACCAACAACAAGCGCCGCGTCGTCCTGGCCGGCATCACCGCCGCCTTCCTCGCCGCCGGCGCGGCCTATTCGGCCTATTACGCCCTGGTCCTGTCGAAGCGCGTCGAGACGGACAACGCCTACATCGGCGGCAACCTCGTGAACGTGTCGTCGCAGGTGACGGGCAGCGTCGTCGAGATCCGCGCCGACGAGACCCAGCTCGTGCAGGCGGGCACGGAGATCGTGCGCCTCGATCCATCCGATGCCGAGGTCGCGCTGGCCCAGGCCGAGGCGCGGCTGGGCACCGCCGTGCGCCAGCAGCGCGAGCGCTACACGAACGTGGCGCAGTACGAGGCCCTCGTCGACCAGCGCCGCGTGGAACTGAAGTCGAAGCAGGAAGACCTGGCACGGCGCGCGCCGCTGGCCGCGGACAACATCGTCTCCGGCGAAGACGTGGCGCACGCCCGCCGCGCCGTCGACGATGCGCGGGCGGCGCTCGTCGTCGCGCAGAAGCAGCTGGCGGCCGCGCGCGTGACGGTGGCCGGCGTCTCCCCGGCCGAACACCCGAACGTGCTGGCCGCGAAGGCCGACTACCTGTCCGCGTGGCTCGCCGCGCGCCGCAACGCCATCGTCGCGCCGGTGTCGGGCTATGTCGCCAAGCGCAGCGTGCAGGTCGGCAGCCGCATCGCACCGGGGGCGCCGCTGCTGTCGATCGTGCCCCTGGACCAGCTGTGGGTCGACGCCAACTTCAAGGAATCGGAACTGCGCGACATCCGCGTGGGCCAGGCGGCCACTATCGAGGCGGACATCTACGGCGGCAAGGTCGTCTACCACGGCAAGGTCGTGGGCCTCGGCGCGGGCACGGGCAGCGCGTTCTCGCTGCTGCCGGCGCAGAACGCGACGGGCAACTGGATCAAGGTCGTGCAGCGGGTGCCGGTGCGCATCTCGCTCGATCCGAAGGAACTCGCGGCGCATCCGCTGCGCGTGGGCCTGTCGGCCACGGTCGACGTGGACATCAGCCAGAAAGGCGGCAGCGCGCTGGGCACGGTGGCCGCGCCGGCGCCGGCCTATGCGACCACCGTATTGAACCAGCCGTTGCAGCAGGCGCGGGCGGCGACGGACGCCATCGTCGCCAGGAATATGGCCAACTAACGGCCGCGTGGGCTCGGCGAGCCTACCCTACGACGGATCCAACCGTAGGGTGTGTAAGAGCAAAGTTGTAATGTCCGCTTCTAGCAAAGTAGAAATGTCCGCTTTTGCTAGATAGTTCATGCTGTCGATTCCGAACGGTTTGGAGTCGAGTGTGGGCAAAGTCGGGAGCATTACGATGGAAGAGTTGGAGCGCGCCGATATCATCGCGGCTTGTGCCAAAGGTGAGATCACGGCGGTCATTGCAGCGAAGCGGTTGGGAATCACGACGCGGCAGGTTCGACGGCTGCAAAAGCGATTTGACGAAGACGGCGAACGTGGAATGATCTCCAGGCACAGGGGCAAGCCGAGCAATAATCGGCTTGCGCCCGAGTTGGCGCAAAAGGCATTGCAGCTGGTGCGCGAGCGCTATGCCGATTTTGGGCCGACGCTGGCGTGCGAGCAGTTGCGGGAGCGGCACGACTTGTGCCTATCGAAGGAAACTTTACGCAACTTGATGATTGAGGCCGGCTTATGGATTCCGAAAGCGGCCCGAAGTGCACGCTTGTACCAGCCGCGGGAACGACGGCCTTGCGTCGGAGAGTTGGTCCAGATAGACGGTAGCCGTCATCACTGGTTTGAAAAGCGCGACAACGCTTGTACCTTGCTGGTTTATGTCGACGACGCGACGGGAAAGATCCTGCATCTGCACTTCGCGGAGACTGAAACGACCGCCAGCTATTTCGCGGCCACTCGGCGATACATCGAACAGCATGGCAAGCCGCAAGCCTTCTATGCTGACCGAGCAGCGGTGTTCCGCTCGCCGTCGGCAACGAGTCGTACGAAGACCCAGTTCCAGCGTGCGCTCGACGAACTCGGCATCGAACTGATCTGTGCGAATTCCCCGCAAGCCAAAGGCCGCGTGGAACGTCTCAACCGTACTTTGCAAGACCGGCTGGTCAAGGCCCTGCGATTGGACGGAATCAGTGACATCGAAGCCGCCAACGTCTGGAGTGGCGACTTCATTCAACGTTACAACGCGACCTTCTCCCGGGTTCCGCGCAGCTCGCTCGACGTCCATGCGCCACTGCGTCCCGACGAGGATCTGGCGCTGATTCTGTCACTGTGCGACCACCGTAAGCTCACTGCCAAACTCACCCTGCAGCATGGCAAGCGGCTCTATCGCCTCGAAGACAAGCCAGCGTTACGTCAGCTGATCGGGCAGTCCATCAATATCCATACGTATGCCGATGGCCGAGTTGAAATTCGGGCAGACAGTCACGTACTCGCATACACCGCTATCGAGCAGCCTGACCGGGCCAACGTGACTTATGTCGATAGCAAAACTATTCATCACACCCTCGACAAGAAGGCGCGCAATCGTAACTACCGCCATGACCAACCTGCTACCGTCATCGCACAGGGTGTGACGGCAGCAAAGAAAATGTCCGCTCAAAAGCGCATCTGAACGCCCCAAAAAGCGGACATTTCTACTTTGCTGAAAGCGGACATTTTAACTTTGCCTTTACAGGGTGGGCACCCCGTGCCCACCAACCATCAGCCCGGTTCGACCGGCGTCAGCGCGCGCCCGCTGCGGAACCAGCTGCGCACGTTGTCGAGCATGAGCTGCGCCATCGCCGCGCGCGTCTCGTGCGTGGCGCTGCCCAGGTGCGGCGTCAGCAGCACGTTGTCCAGTGCGAAGAAGCGCGGGTCGATGTCCGGCTCGTTGTCGAACACGTCCAGCGCCGCGCCGGCAATGGTGCCCTGCTCCAGCGCCGCGAGCAATGCCGCCTCGTCGACGAGCGTGCCGCGCGCCACGTTCACGAGGTAGCCGTTCGGTCCGAGCGCGTGCAGCACGCGCGCATCGATCAGGTGCTGCGTCTCGGCCCCGCCGGGCGCCACGACGACGAGGATGTCGGAATCGCGCGCGAGCGCGGCCAGGTCGGGCTCGTAGCGCCACGCCAGCTGCTGGTCCGTGCGGCCGTGGTAGGCGAGCGCCACGCCGAACATCTCCAGCCGGCGCGCGATCTCCTTGCCGATGCGCCCCATGCCGACGATGCCCACGTGCTTGCCCGCGAGGCTCGTCGCCAGCGGGAAGTTCGCGTTCGTCCAGGCGCCCGCGCGCACGTAGCGGTCGGCCTGCGGCAGGCGGCGCAGCAGCGCCAGCAGGGAGCCGATGCACAGCTCGGCCACGGCCGCGTTCAGCACGTCCGGCGTGTTGGCGACGACGATGCCCCGTTCGGCCGCAAGCGCGCGCGGAATCAGGTCGTAGCCGACGCCGCACGTGGCGATGATTTCCAGCGCCGGCAGGCGCCGCACCACGTCTTCCGGCACCTCCTGGTTGCTGCGCGTGAGGATGGCGCCGACCTCGCTCGCCAGGCCGGGCTCGCGCTCGAGATCCGCGAGGCCGACGCAGCGGAATTCGGCGTCGATCCGGGCCTGGATCTCGGGCGCGAAGCCTCCGATCTGCAGGACCGTCTTCCGCATTACCCTCATTCTGCCGCGCCGATCTCGAGTTCGAACGAAGTCACGCCGTCGACGCCGCCGCGCACCTTGTCGCCCGGGTTCAGCGCGTCCACGCCGGCCGGCGTGCCCGTGTAGATCAGGTCACCCGGCGCCAGCGCGACGAGGCGCGACAGGGCCGCGATCACGTCGGGGATCGGCCAGATCATTTCGTTCAGGTTGCCCTCCTGCTTGAGCTGGCCGTTCACTTCGAGCCAGATGCGCGCTTCTTGCGGGTGGCCGGTGCGCGCGACGGGGATCAGCGGGCTGCACGGCGCGGAGGCGTCGAAGCCTTTCGCCATGTCCCACGGGCGGCCATCCTTCTTGGCGACGGCCTGCAGGTCGCGCCGCGTCAGGTCCAGGCCCACGCCATAGCCCCACACGAGGTCCAGCGCCTGTTCCGGCGCGATGTTCGTGCCGCCGCCTTTCAGTGCGACGACCAGTTCGACTTCGTGATGCAGCTCGCGCGTGGACGAAGGGTACGGCACGGTGCCGCCGGCCGGCACGACGGCGTCCGCCGGCTTGGTGAAGAAGAACGGCGGTTCGCGGTTCGGATCGGAACCCATCTCGCGCGCGTGGGCCGCGTAGTTGCGGCCCACGCAGAACACGCGCCGCAGCGGGAAAACCTGGTCGGAGCCGGCCACGGCGAGGGCCGGGACGGCGGGAGGCGTAATGACGAAGCCAGTCATGCGTATCCTTGTAAAGACAGTGACGGTGCAGCGGCCATGAGCCGGATGCACCGGACAGCCTATCACAATCGCAAGCTGGACGAAAAGGCAATAACGGTCAGAACGCTTCCCAGTCGCTCTCGGCGGACACCTTCGCGGCAGTGGCCTGCGGACGGGCCGGCGCCTTCGCAACCGGCTTGCTCAAGCGCGGTGCAGGCGCGGAAGTCATCGCACGTGTCGGCGCTGCCGCCGGCGCGCCGCCGTCGAGCCGGAACACGGCCACGGCCTCCGCCAGGCGCGCGGCCTGGTCCTGCATCGCCTGCGACGCGGCGGCCGCCTGCTCGACGAGGGCCGCATTCTGCTGGGTCACGTCGTCCATCTGCGTGATGGCCTGGTTGATCTGTTCGATGCCGGCGCTCTGCTCCTGGCTCGCGGCCGTGATCTCCGTGAGGATGTCGGCCACGCGGCGCACGCTGTCGACGATCTCGCCCATCGTGCTGCCCGCCTCGCGCACGAGCGAGCTGCCCGTGTCGACCTTGCTGGTGGAGTCGGCGATCAGCGTCTTGATCTCCCTGGCGGCGGCGGCCGAGCGCTGCGCCAGGTTGCGCACTTCGCCCGCCACGACGGCGAAGCCGCGGCCCTGCTCGCCGGCGCGCGCCGCTTCCACGGCCGCGTTCAGCGCGAGGATGTTGGTCTGGAACGCAATGCCGTCGATGACGCCGATGATGTCCACGATGCGGCTCGACGACGTGTGAATCTGCGCCATCGTGTCGACGACCTGCTCGATCACGTCGCCGCCCTTGGCCGCGACCGTCGATGCCGTCGCGGCCAGCGTGTTGGCCTGGCGCGCATTGTCGGCGTTCTGCTTCACGGTCGACGTCAGTTCTTCCATCGACGACGCCGTCTCTTCCAGCGCGCTGGCCTGCTGCTCGGTGCGCGCCGACAGGTCGCGGTTGCCCGCCGCCACTTCGCCGGACGCGAGCGCGATGGCGTCGGTGCCGCCGCGCACGGTGCCGACGGTGCCCACCAGGTTCTCGTTCATGCGCTTCAGGGCGCCCAGCAGCTGGCCCACTTCGCAGGTGCTGTCGACGTCCACGCGCGACGTCAGGTCGCCGCCGGCGACGGCGGTCGCCACGTCCAGCGCACGGCGCAGCGGCCGCGTGATCGAGGCGCTGATCCACCAGGCCAGCGCGCAGGCGAGCGCCAGCATGACGGCGCCCAGCACGATCATCAAGGTGCGCGTGTTCGTGTACATGACCTGGGCTTCCCGGGCCGTGTCGTTGGCGAGGCCGGCCTGGACCTGGATCTGCTGGCCGATCACGGCCTTGTAGTCCGCCAGCACGGGGCGCAGCTTCGTCTTCAGGTAGGCGCGCGCGCCCGCGTCGTCGCCGCTCTCGATCAGGCGGATCAGGTCGACCTGCCCCTGCGTGTACTTCGCATTGAGTTCGACTTCCTGCGCCAGCAAGGTGCGGGACCTGGGAGCGCGCAGCAGGCCGTCGAGCTGCACCAGCAGGCTGTCGAGGTCCTTGCGCATGGCGGTGATGCTGGCGACCTGCTTCGCGCGGTCGTCGGCGCTGTCGTCCAGCATCATGTTGCGCAGCGCAATGGCGATGTCGTTCACGTCGCTCAGCATGCGCGACGTCAGTTCCATGCGCGGCAGCCGCATGTTGACGATCTCGTCGGTGCCGTCATTGACCCGGCCCAGCATGATCGTGCCCTGCCCGACCATGAAGACGAGCGCCACGCACAGGAAGCCGAAGCCCAGCGCGAGGCGCTTGCCAATTTTTAAATTTCGAATGTTCATCGTTCTCTCTTTCCGCACGGATGTCCCGTTTTTCTGGTTTCCCACATCCCAGAAATGTTACGGTACGGAAAGATTCGAGTCGATGTCGAGATGTTAAATCAGGGCAATATATTTAAATGATGAAGTGTGCACGCAACGTTTTGGTGCATTGGATTCAATAGATCTCTTTTGCGGCGGCCCGCACGGCACGCAACAGCAGGTCGGCACCCGGCGACAGCAGATGGTCCTGGTGGCGGATGATGCCGAACGCATCCATCTTGCACGGGATCTCGATGGGCAGGATGCGCATCACGTTCAGCGACGCATAGTATTGCGCCACCTCGATCGGCATCACGTGCAGCGAATCCGTCTGCTGCAGCAGCGCCGTGATCATCAGCATCGCCGTCGTGTCGACCACGTTCGCGGGCGGCTCCAGGCCGGCGCGGCGGAACATCATGTCGAAGCGGTAGCGCAGGATACTGCCGTGCGGCGGCACGATCCACGGCAGCGGCGCGATGTCCTGCAAGGTGAGGTTCTTGCGCTCCAGCAGCGGATGGCCGGGGCGCACGACCGCGCAGGCCGGTTCCTCCGTCAGCTCTTCGTAGATCAGGCCGGAAGTGTCGCCGGTGTCGAAGATGCGGCCGATCATGAAGTCCAGCGTGCCATGCTGCAGCTTGTCCAGCAGCAGGTTACTGGTTTCCAGCTGCACGCCGATGCGCAGCAGCGGCGCTTCTTCCTTGACGCGGGCGATGGCGCGCGGCAGGAGCGCCATCGCGGGCGTCATGATCACGCCAACCTCGACCTGGCCCGTGAGGCCGGCCTTCAGCGTGACGATGTCGTCGTGCGCCAGCGCCAGGCTCGTCAGGGCCATGCGCGCGTGGCGGATCATCGTTTCGCCGTAGATCGTCGGCTCCATCCCGCGCGGCAGGCGTTCGAACAGCTTGACGTCCAGCATCTCCTCCAGATCCTTGATCTGCTTGGAGGCGGCCGGCTGCGTCATGTGCAGCTCATCGGCCGCGCGGTGGATGTTGCGGTAGTCGTCCAGCGCGATCAAGAGGAGCAGTTGACGCGTCTTGAGGCGGGCCTTGAGAAACCAGTTCGGATTGGTCGTGTCCATCAGACAATCATATCATTATCGATATCGGTTCTGCGTAGTTTTACGCGGAACTTTTATCGCTTGCAGGCTGCCGACGGATTGGCGGCAGGACCTTGTACTGTCTGGGGCACGGGCAGGATCTTGCCGTCCGGACCATAGTGCAATTCCTCGACGGCGACCGAGCGGCGGAACTCGCCACCGGTCGGCAGCTTGCCGTTGTGATATGCGATGTAGGACTTGCCGTTGAAATCGAAGATCGCGTGGTGGATCGTGCCGACGTTCTCGTTCTTTTCCATGATCACGCCACCGAAGGACCACGGCCCGGTAGCCGTCGGGCCCGTCATGTACACGGTCTCTTCCGGCCACTTGCGCGAGTACGACAGGTAGTATTTGCCGGCGTGCTTGTGCAGGTACGACGCTTCGGTGAACGCTTCCAGGCCCACCGTGTGGATCGGGCCGTCCAGCTCGATCATGTTCGGTTTCAGCTTCGCGTACTTCATGACGGTGTTGCCCCAGTACAGATAGGCCTGGCCGTCGTCGTCGACGAAGACTCCCGGGTCGATGTCGTCCCAGCTGATCGGCGTTTCGTGCGTCATGTCGTTCGTGACCAGGGCCGTGCCGCGCGCGTCGACGAACGGGCCCGTCGGGCTGTCGGACACGGCCACGCCGATCGCCTTGCCCGGGACGGTCTTGTGCTCGACCGTCACGTACAGGTAGTACTTGCCGTTGCGCTTGGCGACGTCGGTGGCCCAGGCATCCTTGGCCGCCCATTTGAAAATGGAAAACGGCACGCCGGCCGGATGCTCGGTCCAGTTCTGCATGTCGCAGCTGGAGAACACCTTCCACTCGTTCATCAGGTAGTCCTTGCCGCCGACGGGGGCGTCGTCGCGGCCCACGTACAGGTAGACGCGGCCGTTGTCGACGAGGGCCGCGGGGTCCGCGGTGAAGATCTTGCTGGTGATGGGGTTGGCGGCACCGGCGAGTGCCGTCGTCGCGAGCAGCGTCGCGGCGATCAGGGGCTTGAGCATGTGGTCTCCAGTTTTTATGTTTATTCGGTGGGCAACAAGCCCACGTCGCCCCCGCGGCGGCGGGGGCGCACGTTCAGCGCCGTGGCAACGTGACTTGTTATTGCTTGGCGCGGCCGCCCATCACCCTCTGCACGACGCAGAAGACGAACAGCAGCGCGCCAATGACGATCTTGGTCCACCACGAGCTGAGCGTGCCGTCGAAGGCGATCAGCGTCTGGATGGCACCCAGCACCAGCACGCCCGACAATGCGCCGGCGATGTAGCCGTAGCCGCCGGTGAGGAGCGTCCCGCCGATGACGACGGCGGCGATGGCATCGAGCTCCGTGCCCTGACCGTGCAGGCCGTAGCCGGACAGCATGTAGAAGGCGAACAGCACGCCGCCCAGCGCCGCGCAGAAGCCCGACAGCGCGTACACGAGGACCTTGGTGCGGCCCACGTTCAGGCCCATCATCGCGGCCGATTGCTCGTTGCCGCCGACGGCGTACACGGCACGGCCGAACGCGGTGAAGTGCGCGAGCCAGATGGCGACCAGCAGCACGACCAGCGCGATGATGGCGCCCGGCGACAGGAAGCCGTCGAGGATGGGCACCTGCGTCTGCGACATCGCCGTGAACAGCGGGTCATCGATCGTGATCGACTCGACGCTGATCAGGTAGCACAGGCCGCGCGCCAGGAACATGCCGGCCAGGGTGACGATGAACGGCTGCAGCTTGAACAGGTGGATGATCGCGCCCATCGCGCCGCCGAAGCACGCGCCCAGCAGCAGCACGAGCGCGATGACGGCGGCCGGCGGCCAGTGGGCGTGCTGCAGCAGCCAGGCCGAGATCATCGTCGACAGCGCCAGCACGGAACCGACGGACAGGTCGATGCCGCCCGCCAGGATCACGAAGCCCATGCCCACCGCGATCACGAGCAGGAACGCGTTGTCGATCAGGAGATTGAAGATCACCTGCAGCGACAGGAAGCCCGGATAAACGGACCCGCCGATGCCCATCATCGCGACCAGCAGGATCACGGTGACGAGGGACGTGAACCACGGCGCACTGGTGACGCCGCGGGAACCGGTTGCGACCGCGCTCATGCGGACCTCCGCAGGATGTTCTTGAATTCGCTCGACTGCGAGATGCAGACGACGAAGACGACGATGGATTTGACGACCATGTTCACTTCGGGCGGCACGCCCAGCGAGTAGATCGTGTAGGTCAGGGTCTGGATGATCAGCGCGCCGATCATGCTGCCCACGAGGCTGAATTTGCCGCCGGCCAGCGACGTGCCGCCCAGCGTGACGGCGAGGATCGCGTCCAGCTCCAGCAGCAGGCCCGCGTTGTTCGCGTCCGCGCTCTTGATGTTCGACGTGATCAGCATGCCGGCCAGGCCCGCGCAGGCACTGCAGAACACGTACACGAAGGTGATCAAGGTGGCCGTGCGCAGGCCCGCGAGGCGCGCCGCCACCGGATTGATGCCGACCGCCTGGATGAACAGGCCGAGGGCCGTCTTCTTCACCAGCAGCAGCGTCACCGCGAACACCGCCGCGACGACGAACAGCGAGAACGGCAGGCCGGCGAGATAGCCGCTGCCCAGGAAGAAGAACGGCTCGTAGTACACGGTGACGATCTGGCCGTCCGTCAGCAGCTGCGCGAGGCCGCGGCCCGCCACCATCAGGATCAGCGTGGCGACGATCGGCTGCAGCTTGATGCCGGCGACGAGGACGCCGTTCCACAGGCCGCACAGCAGCGCGACACCCAGCGACGCCGCGAGTGCGAGCGCCATCGGCGTCGTGGGCTCGCTGCCGCCGATCAGCATCGCGGACACGGTGCCGGACAGGGCGACGACGGCGCCCACGGAGATGTCGATGCCGCGCGTGGCGATGACGAGGGTCATGCCGAGCGCCGCCAGCATCAGCGGCGCGGCGCGGTTGAGGATGTCGATGATCGCGCCGTACAGGTGGCCTTCCTTGACCTCGAGGTGGAAGAAGCCGGGCACGAGGAACGCGTCGACGAGCAGCAGCGCGACGAGCGCGCCCAGCGGCCGCACGAGCGGGTGCTGCAGCCAGGCGGTGCGCGATGCCCCTGCCTGCGCGGACGGTTTGACGGTAGCGCCGGTCGTGCTCATGCCGTCTCCCCTGCGATCACGTGCAGCACGGACGTCTCGTCCAGTTCACCGCGCCGGTATTCGCCGCACGCCTTGCGGTCGCGCATGACGACCATGCGGTCGGACACGCGCAGCACTTCCGGCAGCTCGGACGAGATGAAGAGAATGGACATGCCCTTGCGGCACAGGTTACTGACGTAATCCATGATTTCCTGCTTGGCGCGCACGTCGATGCCGCGCGTCGGTTCGTCGAGGATCATCAGGCGCGGATCAGTCGCGAGCCAGCGCGCCAGCAAGACCTTCTGCTGGTTGCCGCCGGAGAGCGTGCCGATCGGCGTCTCGATGCTGGCCGTCTTGATGCCCAGCCACTTGACGTAGTCGGTCGCCAGCTGCTGCTGGCGCTTGAATGGAATGGCGCGGAAGATGCCTTGTCGCGCCTGCAGCGCGAGGATCAGGTTTTCGCGCACGGACAGCGCGAGGATCGCGCCTTCGTGCTTGCGGTCTTCCGAGCAGAAGCCGATGCCCTCGCGAATCGCGTCGCGCGGGTTCGAGAAGCTCACCTGCCTGCCGTCGATGTCGAAGCTGCCGGCATCAAGCTTGTCGGCGCCGAACAGCAATCGCGCCGTCTCCGTGCGGCCGGAGCCGAGCAGGCCGGCAAGGCCCAGCAATTCGCCGCGGCGGATTTCCAGGTCGACCGGCGACAGCACGCCCTTGCGCGCGATGCCGCGGGCGCGCAGGAAGACTTCGCCGTGTGCGTTGGATTCACCGGCGGCCGCCGTCTCGGTCGCGTGTTCCGCGTCGGCCGGCGCGCCGATCATCTTGTTGACGAGGGCAAGGCGCGACAGGTCCGCGCACGCGTACTCGCCTTCGCGCTCGCCGTTGCGCATCACGGTGATGCGGTCCGAGATCGCGTACGTCTGGTCGAGGAAGTGCGTGACGAACAGGATCGCCATGCCCTCTTCGCGCAGGCGGCGCAGCACCGAGAACAGCATCTGCACTTCCGCCTCGTCCAGGCTGGACGTGGGTTCGTCGAGGATCAGCACGCGCGATTCCGTGTTCAGCGCACGGGCGATGGCGACCATCTGCTGGATCGCGAGCGGGTAATCGGCGAGCGGCTTGCTGACGTCGACGTGGATCTCGAGGCGCGCGAGCAGCGCCATGGCCTGCGACCGCATCGAGCGCCAGTCGACCATGCCGAAGCGGCGCGGATAGCGGCCGATGAAGATGTTTTCCGCGACCGACAGGTTCGGGCACAGATTGACTTCCTGGTAGACGGTGCTGATACCGAGGTTCTGCGCATCCTGCGTGGAGCGCGGCTGGATGGCCCGGCCCTCCAGCACGATGCTGCCGGCGTCCGGCTGGTAGACGCCGGTGAGGACCTTGATCAGCGTGGACTTGCCCGCGCCGTTCTGGCCCATCAGCGTGTGGACTTCGCCGGGGAACAGGCGCAGTCCGGCATCGGACAGCGCCTTCACACCCGGGAAGGCTTTATGGATGCCGGTGACTTCCAGCACCGGCTGCTTCGAATCGATCATGCCCCGCCCGATCAGTATTTGCGGTTCGGGAGTTCCTTCGCCGCCACCTCAGCCGGGAACACGCCCTCGTTGACGACGATGCGTTTCGGGACCGGCTTGCCGGCCACGACGTCCTGCGCCGTCTGGATCAGCGTCGGACCGAGCAGCGGATTGCACTCGACCGTCACATTCAGTTTGCCGGCCTTCATGGCTTCGAACGCGCCCTTCACGCCATCGATCGAGATGATGATGATGTCCTTGCCCGGCTTCAGGCCCGCTTCCTCGATGGCCTGGATGGCGCCGATGGCCATGTCGTCATTGTGCGCGTACAGCACGTTGATCTTCTTGCCTTCCGACTTCAGGAAGGCTTCCATGACTTCCTTGCCCTTGGCGCGGGTGAAGTCGGCGGTCTGCGAGCGGATGATCTTCAGCTTCGGATTCGTGCCGATGACTTCCGCAAAACCGTTCTTGCGGTCGATCGCCGGCGCGGCACCGGTCGTGCCCTGCAGCTCGACGATGTTCAGCGGCTTGTCGCCATTCTTCTTGGCGTAGTCCAGCAGCCAGCGGCCGGCGCGGCGGCCCTCTTCCACGAAGTCGGAACCGATGAAGCTGACGAACAGCGACGGATCGGTGACCTTGACGGCGCGGTCGGTCAGGATCACGGGGATCTTGGCGTTCTTCGCTTCGCGCAGCACGGTCTCCCAGCCGGTTTCCACGACCGGCGAGAACGCGATCACGTCGACGCGCTGGGCGATGAACGAGCGGATGGCCTTGACCTGGTTCTGCTGCTGCTGCTGGGCGTCGGCGAATTTCAGGTTGACGCCGGCCTTCTTGGCGGCGTCCTTGATCGAGGCGGTATTCGCGGTGCGCCATTCGCTTTCGGCGCCGACCTGCGAGAAGCCGATCGTGAGGGGTTTGGCGGCGAAAGCCGGGATGGCGGCGGCGCACGCGATGGCGGCAGCGGCGCCCAGGAGGGTTCTGCGGGTGATGATCATCACTTAGTCTCCGGAATTGTTGTGCACGGATACTATGACAGAACTGACATATCTATCCAATCATTTTTTTGACGGTAGACATATCCATTTCGGCATCAATACAAATGTCGGTTGCATGGCCGAGCCGCCGCGCTATACTTGCCTTTTCATTCACTGACGAGGAGCGCCCCATGAACCAGCCGGATATTGCCCTCCCGTCGGCCGCCTGACCGCCTTTCTTCGCCGATCACCGTCGTCGCTCATCGTCGTTGCGAATGGGCGCGCCAGCCGCGCCGACTACCCCTGACCGAATCCATCGTTGCCGCCGCATCGTATTGCGTGCGGCAACGTGCCCGCGCGTCCGCGCGCTTCGCAACAGGAACACAACGACCATGATAGCCTTCGATATCGCGGCACTGCGCCGCATCGGACTCACCAACCCTATCGCCGCACGCCTCGCCCCGCACGACCGCGGACGACCCGCGCGCGTGGCGAGCGTGCACCGCACCGCGCTCGTCCTGCACGACGGCCTGCGCGAATTCCCCGCCCGGCCGCATCCATCCCTCGACGCCTCGCTTGCCGTCGGCGACTGGGTGCTGTTCGACCTTAACGAGCAAAACGAAGCGTGGGTCCACACGCTCGTCGACCCGCTGAACGAGCTGGTACGGCGCGACGCCCACGGCACGCGCCAGCGGCTGGCGGCCAACGTCGACACGGCCCTGCTGGTCATGGGCCTCGACGGCGATTTCAATCTGCGCCGGCTGGAGCGCTACCTGATGGTCGCCAGATCCTGCGACGTGGCGCCCGTGATCGTGCTGACGAAGGGCGATCTCGTGCCCGACGCGGATACGAAAGCGGCGCAAGTGGGCGCGCGCCTGCCGCCGACGGTGCCCGTGGTGCGCGTGCATCCGCAGGAAACCGGCGCGGCCGACACGCTGGCGCCGTGGACCGGAGAAGGCCAGACGCTCGTCCTGGTCGGCACGTCCGGCGTGGGCAAGTCGACGCTCACGAACACCCTGACCGGCGCGCACCAGCAAACGGGCGGCGTACGCAAGGGCGACGACCGCGGCCGCCACACGACGACGTCACGCTCGCTGCACCTGTGCGCGGGCGGCGCGTGCGTGATCGACACGCCGGGCCTGCGTAGCTGGCAGCCGGACGCCGACGAGGACGACGTCAACGCGGCGTTCGACGACATCGAGACGCTGGCCGCGCACTGCCGCTTCCATGACTGCACGCACGTGGAGGAACCGGGATGCGGGGTGCGCGGCGTCGTGGATGCGGACCGGCTGCGCAACTACCACAAGCTGTTGCGCGAGGTGCGGCATGCGGCGGCGACGCCGCTGGATCGCATCGCGGAGCGGGCGCGGTGGAAGGTACTCAACAAGATGGCGAAGGCGCGGGCGCAGGCTAAACGTTAACGTCTGAAACGTCGTCCCCGCGCAGGCGGGGACCCAATTTGCACGCGTTATCGCGACGCGTGCAGAGCTTGGATTCCCGCCTGCGCGGGAATGACGGTTTTTAGCTCAACGTAGTGCTTTTTGAGTCAGCGCATCAATCGCAGCCCGTACAACCCACCCGCCATCGAGCCTTCCTTCGCGACGAACTTGACTTCGAGCTTGCCGTTCGCGCCCTGCACCAGCGCGGGCGGCAGCGCGAAGTCGCGCGTGTAGAACTCCTGGTCCTCGCCGGCCGCCAGTTCCACTTCGGCGATCCGCTGCCCGTCGACGACGATGTCGAACCTGCGGCCCGCGTCCCCGCGCGCGAACGTGAGGCGCAGCGCCTTCGCTTCGTGCTTGGGATCGTTCAACTGGTAGCTGAACCACTTGTTGGCATGGCGCCAGTGGCGGCCGTTGTTCAGGCCCGCGTCGGCACCCTCGCCCTTGAAGCCGTGGTCCGATTCCGGCTGCTGTTCGCCCGGCGCCACCTGGTCGATGGTCTGCGCGTCCAGCGCGAGGCGCTCCGCTTCGTTCGCCGCGTTCTCTTCCTTCATGCGGGCGAATTCGGCCGGGGTGCTCTGCTGCCAGTAGATCATGTAGCGCGAATCGTGCAGGCGGAAGAACGGGATGAACTCCGTCGACGACCCCGCCCCGCCCTGCACGACGCCGGGTGCCGTGAACGTCAGCGGCTTGCCTTTGACCGGCTTGAAGCGCCGGGTGAAATCCTTGCTGTCCGAGACGAAGGTCGGCGCCGCCTCCAGCGGGCACACCTGGCCGGACGGGCTATGGCCCATGCGCGAATCGTCCGCGAGGAAGTTCAGGTGCTCGGTCGGGAACGGATTCGTCTTCGCGGCCAGCACGATGGGGCCGTACAGCACCGCGTAGTAATTCGACTTGTCCGGCATCTGCTCGAGGCGCATCGTCATCGGCAGGCTCACGTCGACGCGGTCGCCCTTCTTCCACGCGCGCTCGATGCTGACGTAGCTGCCCGGCTGCGCATTCACCTTCACGGCCTTGCCGTTCACCTTCACGCCCAGCTTGCCCGGCGCGACCCAGGCCGGATAGCGGATCTTCAGCGCGAAGCGGGCATCGCCGTCCACCGTGATGCGGGTAGAGGCCTGGTCCGGGAAGTTGTTCGCCTGGGCGACCTTGACGTTCTTCTCGCGCCAGTCGAGCGTCGACGGGATGAACAGGTTCACGAACAACGCATCGCCCTCATGGGCATAGATGAATTCACCGTACTTCGCGTGGCTCTCGATGCCGGAGCCCACGCAGCACCACATCGCCTGGTCCACCTGCGAGTACACGCGGTAGTGGTTCGGGCGCATCGGCGTGAAGTAGACGAAGCCGCCCGTGCCAGGACGTTCGGACGCGAGGATGTGGTTGTACAGCGCACGCTCGTAGTAGTCGGCGTACGCTGCCTTGTCCGACGTCTCGAACAGCATCTCCGTCAGCTTCAGCATGTTGTAGGTGTTGCAGGTCTCCGGTCCCTCGACCTCGTTGATCATGGGGCTGAAGTCCTTGTCGTCATGGAAGTGCTCCCTGACGCTGTTGCCGCCGATGGCCACCGTGCGGTGGTCGACGACGGTCTGCCAGAAGAACGCGGCGGCATCCGCCATGTCCTTGCGGCCCGTGAGGTCGCCGATGCGCTTGAAGCCGATGACTTTCGGGATCTGCGTGTTCGCGTGCAGGCCCGTGAGCTTGTCCTCGTGCTTCTCCAGCGGCTGCAGGATGGCCTGGTGCGAGAACCTCAGCGCCAGGTCCATGTAACGCTGGTCCCCCGTCATCTGGGCGACGTCGGCCAGCACCTCGTTCATGCCGCCGTGTTCGGCCTTCAGCATCTGCTGCATCTGCTCGTCCGTCAGGCGGCTTGTCAGGCGCAGGGCCCAGTCGGCCATGGCGATCAGCATCGCCTTCGCATCCTCGTTGCCGGCATAGCGGTACGCGTCGCGCAGGCCCGCGTAGACCTTGTGCAGGTTGTACCACGGGACCCACTTGCCGTTGACGGAGAAGTTGTCCGCATGGAGCTTGCCCGCGGCGACATCGCGCCACGCGGCGCGGCCACCGGGCACGCCGCCGACATAGCCGTCGCCGTTGGCCGTCTGCGCGCGCTTCAGCTCCGCGACGAAGTAGTCGAGGCGCTTCTTGACCTCGGCATCGCCGGTCGACGCATACATCAATGCCAGCGCCGACAGGTAGTGCCCGCCCATGTGGCCGTCCAGTCCCGACGATTCCCAGTTGCCGTAGCTGGGCTGCTTCGGCGTGAGCCCCGCTTCGCGCAGGAACGGCGCCAGCAGGCGGTCCGGCTCCATCGCCATCAGGTAGTTCAGGTCCGTCGCCTGGGCGTCGAGGAAGGGGCTGGGCCCCAGGCGCACGGCCTGCAGCGGGAACAGGTCGGCGGCCTGGGCGCACGTCGCGCCCAGGGTGAACAACAGCGCGGCGATGTGGGTCAGCTTCATTTCAGTTCTTCGCTCACATACTTGTTGAGGTCTTTGGGATCGACCGTGGGCCAACCGTCCTTGTCCCAGCGGATGTCCATCACTTTCAGCTTCTGCTTGTACTTGTCGGCCGTTTCATAGGCGTGCAGCACGAGGTAGTCCTTGCCGTCGAACGTGTAGGCGCTGTTGTGGCCGAGTCCCTGCCAGTCCTTGTCGCCCTTGACGACGAGCGAGCCGCCGCCTTTCGCCATATCCTTGCCCTGGCGGTCGAGGTACGGCCCCTTCACGTCCTGCGCGCGGCCCACGACGACGTGGTACGTGCTCTTCGGCCCCCGGCAGCACAGGCCCCACGAGACGAACAGGTAGTAATAACCGTTCTTTTTGAAGATGAACGGCCCCTCGATCTCGGCCGGCGCCGCGTCCTCGTCCGGCGTGAACGCGGGACGCTCACGGCGCGCGATCGTGTGCCATTCCTGCGGTTCGGCGAGCTTCGTCCAGCTGGCGTCCAGCTTCACGAGCTTGATGCCGCCCCAGAACGAGCCGAAGCTCATCCAGCCCTCCCCCTTGTCGTCCTCGACGACGTTCGGGTCGATGGCGTTCCACAGGTCGCGGCCCGGCACCGACTGCACCATCATGCCCTGGTCGTCCCACCGATAGTTGGGAGAACGCGGGTCGAGCGTGGCGTTCGTCGTCACGCCGATGCCCGACGTGTTCTTGCCGAAGCCGGACACCGAGTAGTACAGCAGCCAGCGGCCGTTGTGCTGGTGGATGTCCGGCGCCCAGATATGGTCGTTGAACGTGGGCGCGGCGCGCTTCGCCCACGTGGGCTCGCCCGCGAACACGCGGCCTTCCGGCTTCCAGTGCAGCATGTCGGACGACGAATAGAACGTGATCCCGGGGCCCGTGCTGTACAGGTAGTAGGTGCTGCCGTCCCTGGCCATCACGGGGTCGTGCACGCCGACCTGCGACGCCTGCGCCATCCACGCCGCGGCCAGCGCCACCGCGCCGACGCCGAGTACCACTGCTTTACGCATGCCTGCTCCTTTCGATTACGAGCCCGTGCGGATGCCCCACAGCGACACGCCGGTCTTCGACTGCGCCGTGAAGGTCACGGCAAACGCGTTCGCGTTCGGGTTCCACTGGCGCGACAGCACGCCGCTGTACGTGACGCCGTCGATCACGATGGCCACGTTGTTGTTGCCCTTGTGCGTCCACGTGCCGCTCGCGCCGCCCGTCACCGTGCCGGCGGCGTCGAGCCGGATCGCGACGGACGGCTTCACGGTGGCCGAGATGTCCTTGCCGTGGTTGACCATCTTGTATGCGCCCGCGGTGTCCGCGCCTGTGACGGTCGGTGCGATCGGCGTCGCGCTCTTCGCCAGCGGCACGTAGCGCAGCGGCGCCGCCACCGGCCAGCCGTCCTCGTTGATGAACATTTCGTGCACGCGCACTTCGTGATACTCGCCCTGGCCCGGGAAGCGGGTGTGGAAGATCAGGAAGTACTGGTTCGTCGCCGCTTCGTAGCGGGCCGAATTGTGGCCGGGCGACACGTAGCCGAGCGGCGTGCCGGATTCTCCGGCCGCCAGCGCGAACTGGTGGCTGCCCACGAGCTTCTGGCCGAACGGCGCGATGCTCGCGTCGTCGAACAGGGGTTTCGTCGGATCCGACTTCACCTCGGCCATGTCCTTGCCGGAGGCGTCCAGGTACGGGCCGTCCGGGCTCGTCGCACGTGCCACGCGCAGGTTGTAGCCGCCGGCCGCATCCAGTCCGCCGAACGACGTGAACAGGTAGTAGTACTTCGTGGCCGGACTGTACATCACGTATGCGCCTTCGATGCGCGCGTGGTTGCCGCCCATGAGGTGCTTGCCGTAGCCCTGCCCGGCGACGGGCAGGCCGGTGGCCGGGTCCATCGCCATGATGAAGATGCCGCCGGAGTAGGAGCCGTAGATCATCCACAGCTTGCCGGCCGCGTCGCGGAACACGTTCGGGTCGACGACGTTCGGATGCTTCAGCGCGTCGTACACCGTGCCGTCCGGGCTCGCCTCGCCCCACATGCCGGATTTCAGGAACACCTGCTTGTTGACGTACGGGCCATCGACCTTGTCGGCCACGGCCACGCCCAGCGCCGAGCGGGGCGAATCGCCCTTGCACGCGTCGTAGTACATGTAGAACTTGCCGTCGTCCAGCTGGATGACGTCGGGCGCCCACAAGTCCGTCACCTGGGCCCACGCGAACGTATCGGCCAGCGCCGCCGTTACTTTCGTGAACAGCGGGTTGGCGTCGTTGACGCCGTCGGCGATCTTCGTCCAGTTCATCAGGTCCGTCGTCTTCGCGGCCGCGAGGTGCGAGCCGAACGCGTACCACGTGTCGCCGACCTTGATGACGGCCGGGTCGTGCACGGACACGTTGGCGAACGTGATCGCCGCCTGGGTCGGGGTATCGGGCGTCGTCGCCGGCGCAGGCGCAGGCGCGGCCGGCGTCGCGGCGACGGGCGTGCCGACCGCCGCAGTGCCGCCGCCGCCCCCGCCGCCGCAACCGGCGAGGACGAATGCGGCCGCGACCGCCGCAGCCAGCGCACGCGGAGTGAATGCGTGCGCCATGGGTCAGCCTTCCACGGCCACCACCAGCACCGACTTGGCCGGCACCTTGATCGTCAGCTTGCCGCCGCTGGCGTTGGCGCTGAACGGCACGGGCTTCACGGCGTCCTTGCGCTCGAAGGTGTTGTGGGCGTCCATCGCATCGGCCGTCAGCAGCTGGCCGCGCACGGCGCCGACGTTCTGGCCGGCGACGTTCAGCACGACGTCGGTGGCGTCATGCGGGTTCGTGTTGACGAGGGCGACGTAGGTCTTGCCGTCCTTGGCCTTCGCGGCCGACGCGCTGATGCCCGGCACGCCCTGGCCGTTCGAGCCGTAGGTCGTGTTGTTCGACAGCGAAACCGGCAGCGACGTCGCGCCCTGGAACGGCACGTACATCTTGAAGGCGTAGTACGTCGGCGTCAGCAGCATCTTCTCGTTGTCGGTGATGATCATGGCTTGCAGCACGTTGACCATCTGCGCGATGTTCGTCATGCGCACGCGGTCGGCGTGGGCATGGAAGATGTTGAAGTTGAGCGCGGCCACGACGGCGTCGCGGATCGTATTACGCTGGAACAGGAAGCCCGGGTTGGTGCCCTTCTCGACGTCGTACCAGGTGCCCCACTCGTCCACGTCGAAGCCGATCTTCTTCTCCGGGTCGTTCTTGTCGAGGATCGCGACGTTCTTGCGGATGAAGTCATCCATGCGCAGCGTCTGCGACATCGTCGAGAACCATTCCGATTCCGGGAAGCCGGTGGCGGCGCCCTTCACTTCCCATTTACCGGTCGGCAGCGTGTAGTAGTGGAAGCTGATGCCGTCCGTGCGGCCCTTCAGGTCGCGCGACAGGACGTCGGTCCAGGTGGTGTCGTCGGCGGTGCCGCCGCTGGCGATCATCTTCGGACGCAGGTGCTGCGGCGCCTTCAGGAAGGTATTCCATTGGCGGTACAGGTCGGCGTAGTACTCGGGACGCATGTTGCCGCCGCAGCCCCACGACTCGTTGCCGATCGCGAAATAGGCGACCTTGAACGGCGCCGGGTGCCCGTTCTTCGCGCGCAGTTCGGCCAGCGTCGACTTGCCTTCCGACGTCATGTATTCGATCCACTCGGCCGCTTCCTGCGGGGTACCGGTGCCCAGGTTGCCGTTGACGTAGGCGTCCGCGCCCAGCATCTCGACGAGGTCGAAGAATTCATGCGTACCGACCGCATTGTTTTCCGGGACGCCGCCCCAGTTCGTGTTGACCTTCACCGGACGCTTGTTGCGCGGGCCGATGCCTTCGCGCCAGTGGTATTCGTCGGCGAAGCAGCCGCCCGGCCAGCGGACCAGCGGCACGTGCATGTCCTTCAGCGCGCCGACGACGTCGTTGCGCCACCCTTTGGTGTTCGGGATCTTCGAATCCGGGCCAACCCACAGGCCGCCGTAGATGCCGGTGCCGAGGTGCTCGGCGAACTGGCCGTAGACGTCCTTGTCGATCACCGCGCCCGGCTTGGACGCGTCGACGGTGACGTTCACCTGGGCGAACGCGGCGCCGGCGCAGAATGCGGCGGCAAGGCCGAGGGCGAGGACTTTGGGTTGGAATGCCTTCATGTGGTCTCCGTTTGTTTTGGTCGTTAAGGTGATTGCATTAACAGCCGTCATTCCCGCGGAAGCGGGAATCCATAGGACACGTGCCGGAGAGGCCCAGTATGGATTCCCGCGTGCGCGGGAATGACGGTCTTGAAGGTAGCGGCGGGATCGGAAATGCGACGGTATATCCGTCACACCCACCCAGCATCCACGATGAATTCCTGTCCCGTGCACATCTTGCTGTCGTCGGCGGACAGGAACAGCACCATCGCGGCGATATCCTCGGGCATCAGCTTGCCCGGCAGGCATTGCGAGCGCGCGATCTCGGCCTCGCCCGCCTCGTCCAGCCACAGGTCGATCTGGCGCTGGGTCATCACCCAGCCCGGCGTCACGGTGTTGACGCGGATGTTGAATTGTCCGAGGTCGCGTGCGAGGCAGCGCGTCAGGCCGATCACGGATGCCTTCGTGGTCGCATAAATCGGGTAGTTCGGGTTCTTGGCGTGCCACGACATCGAACTGAAGTTGATGACGGAGCCGCCGCCGCGGCGCTTCATGCCTTCGAGCGCCGCCTGCACGGTGAAGAACATCGGACGCTGGTTGATGGCGATGCGCTCGTCCCAGTACTCGACCGACACCTCGCCGATCTGGTGGCGCTGGTCGTTGGCGGCGTTGTTGACGATGACGTCGAAGTCGCCCAGCTTGGCGGCCATCTCGGCCATCACGGCCTGCAGGCTCGGGATGTCGGTGATGTCGCAGTAACGGTAGATCGGCGCCTTGTGGCCCGCCGCAGCGAGTCGCGCCACCAGCGCCTCGCTGGCGTCGCGCATGATGTCGACGAAGCCGACCAGCGCGCCCTGCTCCACCAGCGCGGCGACGATCGCTTCACCGATCCCGCTGCCGCCGCCCGTCACGAATACCCGTTTGCCTTCGAGGCTACCGTACTTGGCTAAAGTACCCATCGTCGTCTCCTTAATCTTATTCTATGCGTTACGCGTGGGCACGTGATTGATGCCCCCGGCATCAATCACCCCACCCTACCGTCGCCGCTTGCGTAGGGTGGGCACCCCTGTGCCCACGCGTGACGTTAGCGGCGTGTTGGCGTGTCAGTCTTTGCCCAGCGCGCCGTCGCGGCGGCGCCAGATGCCGCGCGGGTTCTCGTCGCGCAGCACCGCCGGCAGCAGCGCCTGCGGCAGGTTCTGGTACGCCACGGGGCGCAGGAAGCGGAAGATCGCGCCCGTGCCCACCGAGGTGCTGCGGCCGTCGGCCGTGGCCGGGAACGGACCGCCGTGCACCATCGCATGCGCCACTTCCACGCCGGTGCCGAAACCGTTGGCCAGGATGCGGCCGACCTTGCGCTCCAGCGTCGGCAGCAGGACCTGCGCCGCCGCGATGTCGCCCTCTTCCAGGTGGATCGCGGCCGTCAGCTGGCCTTCCAGGTGCTCGACGATGACGCGCATCTGCTCGACGTCCTTGCACACGACCAGCAGCGAGGCCGGGCCGAACACTTCTTCATGCAGCTCCTTGCGGGCCAGGAAGGCGTCGCCTTCCACGCGGAACAGCGCGGCGTGGCCCTGGTTCTCTTCGTGCTCCAGGCGCAGCAGCGTGGTCACCGCTTCGTTGCTGGCCAACGCTCCCACGCCGCGGCGGAAGCTCGACGCGATACCGGCCGACAGCATCGTGGCGGGCTGCGTGTCGTTCAGCGCGGCCGTCGCCGATGCGCAGAACGTGGACAGGCCCGGACCGTCGATCGCCAGCACGAGGCCGGGGTTGGTGCAGAACTGGCCGACGCCCAGCGTGAGCGACGCGGCGAATTCGCGGCCGATGCGCTCGGCGTGCTGTTCCAGCGCCTGCGGCAGGAGGAACACCGGGTTGATGCTGCTCATCTCGGCGTAGACCGGGATCGGCTGCTGGCGGCCGGCTGCGACGGCCATCAGTGCGGTGCCGCCCGAACGCGAACCGGTGAAGCCGACGGCCTGGATGGCCGGATGCGCGACGAGCGCCTGGCCGATGCCGTTGCCCGTGCCGGTCAGCAGTGCGAACGTGCCGGCCGGCAGGCCGCACAGTTCGACGGCTTTCACGACGGCGCGCGCCACCAGTTCCGACGTGCCCGGGTGGGCCGAGTGGGCCTTCAGCACGACCGGGCAGCCGGCCGCGAAGGCCGATGCCGTGTCGCCGCCGGCGACGGAGAACGCGAGCGGGAAGTTCGATGCGGCAAACACGGCGACGGGACCGACGCCGATCAGGCGGCTGCGCAGGTCCGGACGCGGCGGCGTGCGCTGCGGCAGGGCCGGGTCGATGCGCGGATCCTGCCACGAACCTTCGCGCAGCAGGCTGGCGAACAGTTTCAGCTGGGTGCAGGTGCGGCCACGCTCGCCTTCGATGCGGCCGCGCGGCAGGCCGGTTTCCGCCATCGCGCGCTCGACCAGGGCATCG
The DNA here is from genome assembly GCF_052056005.1 of Massilia sp. GER05. Taxonomy (NCBI): domain Bacteria; kingdom Pseudomonadati; phylum Pseudomonadota; class Betaproteobacteria; order Burkholderiales; family Oxalobacteraceae; genus Massilia; species Massilia sp. GER05. The sequence goes on from NZ_CP178858.1 coordinate 6,477,037, forward strand.
CCCAGGGCCATGATCTGCTCGGCGACCGTGTCGAGGAACGCGGCGCGCTCTTCGTCGGTCGTGTTGCGGAAGATGTCGAACGCCTTGCCGGCCAGGCTGCAGGCCTCGTCGATCTGGGCGATGTCGACCATGTTGAATGCGGGTTCGATGTGCGTGCGCGCGCCCGGGTTCCAGGCTTTGAACGAGCCGCCGGCGCCGCGCTGGGCGACGCCGCCGATGAGGGCTTCGCCCGTGATCTGTGCGATGGTCATAAGGTCTTTACTTTCGCGAACTGGGTGGACTGGACGGCGAGCTTGTTGCGCAGCGCGGGGCCGAATTGCGGCGACTCGACTTCGAACGTCTCGCCGGCCTGCACGCTGATATTGTCGGCGAAGCTCAGGGTCGCGGTGCCGAAGAAGTGGATGTGCACGTCGCCCGGGCGGTTGAACAGGCCGTACTTGAAGTGATGGTATTCCAGGTTGCCGATGGTGTGCGACATATTCTGCTCACCCGACACGAACGCTTTTTCCCAGCGCACGGAACCGTCGGCGGCGCGGATGCGCGACACGCCTTCGACGTGGGCCGGCAGTTCGCCGACCAGCAGCGCCGGGCCGACGCCGCAGTTGCGCAGCTTCGAGTGCGCGAGGTACAGGTAGTTCTGGCGTTCCGTCACGTGGTCCGAGAACTCGTTGCCGATCGCGAAACCGACGCGGTACGGCTGGCCGTCGTCGCCGATCACGTACAGGCCGGCGATCTCCGGCTCTTCGCCGCCGTCCAGCGAGAAGTCCGGCATTTCCATGTCCTCGCCGCTGGCGCGCACGATCGAGCCGTCGCCTTTGTAGAACCATTCCGGCTGCACGCCGGCCTTGCCCGCTTCCGGCTTGCCGCCTTCGACGCCCATGCGGAACATCTTCATGGAGTCGGACAGCGACTCGACGTCGCCGCCGATCTTCTTGTGCATGGCGTCGCGCGCGTCGGCGCTGCCCAGGTGCGTCAGGCCCGTGCCGGTGACGTAGGTGTGCGCGGCGTCCGGGTGGTCGATCGGGGCCAGCACGCGGCCTGCCTGCGCGATCACTTCGTAGGAGTCCTTGTCGCCGGTTGCGGCGGCGTCGGCCAGGCTGGCCAGGCTCTTGCCCTGCGCGATGGCGGCCTTGGCCAGTTCCAGCGTGGTGGCGTAGCCGGTGATGGCGGTGACGGTGTCGCCGTTCAGGATGCCGACGCGGCGGTCGCCGGCGGCGGATTTGTATTGGATGAGCAGCATAGTGGTATCTCAAAGAGCGCGTGGGCTCGGGGAGCCCACCCTACGCAAACGGTAGGGTGGGCACCCCGTGCCCACGCGAATGCCAACATTAATGGGAATGCTTGGGAACTGCGGACCCGCGGCAGCCGACGAGGAAGTCGAAGTCGCAGCCCTCGTCCGCCTGCAGCACGTGATCCAGGTACAGGCCCGCGTAACCGGTGCGCGGCGCTTCCTTCTGGTTCTCGGCGCGGTCGGCGAGACGGGTCTTGATCTCGTCTTCCGGCACGTCCAGGTGCAGGCGGCCGGCCTTGCAATCGAGTTCGATGAAGTCGCCGTCCTTGACGATGCCCAGCGGGCCGCCGGCCATCGCTTCCGGCGCCACGTGCAGCACGACGGTGCCGTAGGCGGTGCCGCTCATGCGCGCGTCGGAGATGCGGACCATGTCGGTGATGCCCTTCGCCAGCAGCTTCGGCGGCAGCCCCATGTTGCCCACTTCGGCCATGCCCGGGTAACCCTTCGGACCGCAGTTCTTCATCACGAGGATCGAGTTCTCGTCGACGTCCAGGTCCGGATCGACGATGCGCGCCTTGTAGTGATCGAAGTCCTCGAACACGACGGCCTTGCCGCGGTGCTTCATCAGGTGCGGCGAGGCGGCCGACGGTTTCAGCACGGCGCCGCGCGGGGCCAGGTTGCCGCGCAGGATGCAGATGCCGCCGTCGTCGATCAGCGGATTGTCGATCTTGCGGATCACTTCGTCGTTGTAGATCGGCGCGTCCTGGACGTTTTCCCAGATCGTCTTGCCGTTCACGGTCAGCGCGTCCTTGTGCGGCAGCAGGTTGCTTTCGCCCAGGCGGCGCAGCACGCCCGGCAGGCCGCCGGCGTAATAGAACTCTTCCATCAGGAAGCGGCCGGACGGCTGCAGGTCGACGATGGTCGGGGTGCCCTTGCCGACGGCGGTCCAGTCTTCCAGTTCCAGCGGCACGCCCATGCGGCCGGCGATGGCTTTCAGGTGGATCACGGCGTTGGTCGAGCCGCCGATCGCGGCGTTCGTGCGGATCGCGTTCTCGAAGTTCTCGCGCTTGAGGATCTTCGACAGCTTCAGGTCTTCGTTGACCATCTCGACGATGCGCATGCCCGACATGTGCGCCAGCACGTAGCGGCGCGCGTCGACGGCGGGGATCGCGGCATTGTGCGGCAGCGAGACGCCGAGCGATTCGGCCATGCAGGCCATCGTCGACGCGGTGCCCATCGTGTTGCAGGTGCCGGCCGAGCGCGCATGGCCGGCTTCGGCGGCGAGGAAGTCGTGCATCGAGATCTGGCCGCCCTTGGCCTGCTCGTGCAGTTTCCAGACGGCGGTGCCGGAGCCGATGTCCTGGCCGTTCAGCTTACCGTTCAGCATCGGGCCGCCGGTGACGACGATGGCCGGAATGTCGACGCTCGCGGCGCCCATCAGCAGGGCCGGCGTGGTCTTGTCGCAGCCGACCAGCAGGACGACGCCGTCCATCGGGTTGCCGCGAATGGATTCTTCGACGTCCATGCTGGCCAGGTTACGGGTCAGCATGGCGGTCGGGCGCAGGTTCGACTCGCCGTTCGAGAAGACGGGGAATTCGACCGGGAAGCCGCCCGCCTCCAGGATGCCGCGCTTGACGTGCTCGGCCAGCTTGCGGAAATGGGCGTTGCAGGGCGTGAGTTCGGACCAGGTGTTGCAGATGCCGATGATCGGCTTGCCCTGGAATTCATGATCGGGGATACCCTGGTTCTTCATCCAGCTCCGGTACATGAAGCCGTTCTTGTCCTGGGTACCGAACCACGCTGCTGAACGCAGGGTGGGCTTCTTTTTTGTCTCGGACATTCTTCCTCCGTCGTTTTTGTAATCTGAGCGACCCTTGTCGTCGTCCAGCTCAGCGATGAAGGAAGTCTAAAGGCCGCTAAGATAACTTTCCAATCAATTTTTAGCAGCAATCGATATCGTTATCGACATCGCTGTTACCGCTATCGGCTCCGGCCAGCGAATTTAACCTCTGCCAAGCCCTTAATTGTTAGCGATTTTGCAAACACACCGCCCGATTTTGGTGCATCCGCCAGTTGGCTGGCGCGCAGGCCAACTGTTGCGGAAGTGACATACAAGACGTCCAGGTTCCGGCCGCCGAACGCGGGGCACGTCGGTTGCGGCGCCGGCAACGTCAATACGCGGTCGACGGTACCATCCGGGGCGAAGCGCACGACCTGCCCCGCGCCCCAGCGCGTGCTCCACAGATAGCCGTCCGCATCGATCGTCGAGCCGTCCGGATCGCCCGGGGCCGCGTCGGCCGCCGCGAATTCGCGCAGGTTCGACACGGCGCCCGTGTCCGGATCGTAGTCGCAGCAACGGATCTCGCGCGTGCCCGAGTCCGCGTAATACATCGTGCGGCCGTCCGGGCTGAAGCAGATGCTGTTGGCGATGGCGACGCCGCCCAGCGGCAGGCGCTCCAGCGACAGGTCGTGGTTCAGCCGGTAGAAGCCGCCGATCGGCTCCTTCGGGTTCTCGGCCTGGTTGAACACGCCGAAGACGAAGCGGCCCTGGCGGTCGGTGCGGCCGTCATTGAGACGCGTGGTGGGCAGGTCTGCCTCGACGTCGCAGATGCGGTCGAGTTCCCCGCTGGCGAGATCGAAGAACGCCAGGCCGGAGGCGAGGCCCAGCAGCAGGCGGCCGTCGTCGTGCGTCAGCGCCATCGAGCACAGGCGCTCGGGAAGCGGCCAGCGCTGCAGCGCGCCCGTCGCGGGGGCGTGCGACCACAGTTCGCTGCCTTCGATATCGGTCCAGAACAGGCGTGCGCCCCTGTCGTCCCAGACGATGCCCTCGCCGAGTATATTCCGGCCATCTACTACCAGTTCCATCATGTCAGCCTTCTCCTGTTTCACTTGCTGCACCACGGTAGGGTGGGGGGGCCCCCCCCGTGCCCACGCGTGACGTTCGCGGCCTGTTGGCGTCACGCGTGGGCGGAGGGCCGCCCACCCTACGCCACCGAGAAGCGGAAGCGCGATTCCGTTTCGTAGACCTCGCCCGGACGCAGGATCGTGTTCGGGTACGTCGGCTGGTTCGGCGAATCCGGGTAGTGTTCCGGCTCGATGCAGAAGCCGCTGCGGAAAATCCAGGGATGACCCTTGCCGCTCAGCGAGCCGTCGAGGAAGTTACCGCTGTAGAACTGCACGCCCGGTTCCTGCGTGAACAGTTCGAGCACGCGGCCCGTCGTGGGCTCGAACACGTGGACGGCGCGCTTCAGGCTCTTGTCGCCCAGGTGCTTGTTCAGCACCCAGCAATGGTCGTAGCCGGTACCGTGGCGCAGTTGCTTGTCCGGTTGCGTGATGCGCTCGCCGATCGCGCGCGGCTTGCGGAAATCGAACGGCGTGCCCGTCACGGGGGCCAGTTCGCCGAACGGGATCGATTCCGCATCGATGGGCACGAATTTATCCGCGTCGATCGTGATCTCATGAGCGAGGATGTCGCCCTGCCCTGCTCCGGCCAGGTTGAAATAGCTGTGCTGGGTGAGGTTGACGGGCGTCGGCTGGTCGGTCACGGCGTGGAAGCGCACGACGATCTCGTTGTCGTCGGTCAGCACATACGTGGCGATGGCGTCGAGATTGCCGGGATAGCCCTGCTCGCCGTCCGGGCTGTGGTAGCGCAGGACGAGGCTGTCGCCTTCGACGGCGGCCGTCCACAACACCTTGTCGTAGCCCGGATCGCCGCCATGCAGGTGGTTGTTGCCGTTGTTGGTCGTCAGCTGGACCTCCTTGCCGTCGAGCGTGAAACGGCCCTTGCCGATGCGGTTGCCGTAGCGGCCGATCAGCGCGCCGAAATACGGGCTGTCCTTGACATAGGGCTCGAGCGTTTCGAAGCCGAGGGCGACGTCGGCAAAGACGCCGTCGCGGTCCGGGACGTGGATCTCGGTGATGATGCCGCCGAAGTCCAGCACCTTGACGACCATGCCGTTATTGTTCTTGAGCGTGTACTGGTTGACTTGCCGACCGTCGGGCAAGGTCCCGAACGGCGCTTGGGTAATTCCGTTTTGCACGTTGTTGTTTCCTCAGAGGGTAGATGGCCGCCCGAATACCGGCATGCCGTTCTCGTCCCAACGCAGCGGTTTGACGAAGGTATGGCGGTCCGGGTTCCACAACGGATCGCCGACGATTTCCGTATAAGTGCGCGCGTGGTAGACGAGCATCACGGTGTCGCCATCTTCAGCATAGGTAAAGCTGTTGTGGCCGGGTCCGTAAATGCCGTGATCGTAGCATGTACGGAACACGGGCTCGCGCGACTTTGTCCATACGGCCGGATCGAGCAGGTCCGCATTCTCGTCGGCCCACAGCAGGCCCATCGCGTAATTCTCGTCGGTGGCGCTGGCCGAATACGAAATAAAAATCTTGCCGTTGCGGCGCAGGACGGACGGGCCTTCGTTGACCCAGAAGCCGCGGATTTCCCAATCGTGTTCGGGCTTCGACAGCAGCACGGGCTTGCCTTCGATCTGCCACGGCGTCTTCATCTTCGCGATGTACAGGTTCGAATTGCCTTCGATCTCGTTATCCTTCTGCGCCCACAGGTAGTACAGCACGCCGTTGTGGTTGAACGTGGTCGCGTCCAGGCAGAACGTGTCGATGCCCGTGTCGACCTGGCCCATGAATTCCCACGTGCCTTCGAGCGGATTCGCGTTGGTATTGCGGATCGCGTACATGCGGTGCTGGAACAGCTTGTACTTGATCTCGCGGCTCGGCGCGGCGGCGAAATAGACGTACCACGCGCCCATGTTGAAGTGCAGCTCGGGCGCCCAGATCAGCTCGCTGTACGGGCCCGTGTCCGGCTTGACCCACGCGTCGACGGTGGGTGCGGCGGCCAGTTCCGCGATCGTCCTTGCACGGCGCAGTTCGATGCGGTCGTATTGCGGGACCGAGGCGGTGAAGTAGTAATAGCCGTCCGTGTGCTTGTAGATGTACGGGTCGGCGCGTTGTTCGATGAGGGGTTTCAGTACGGTTTCCATCGTGTTCTCTAGAGTTACATTTGATACGTCGCCCCCGCGCAGGCGGGGGCCCAAGTGGGTGCTACCGATCACGCATGCAAAATTGGGTCCCCGCCTCCGCGGGGACGACGCTGGTTAAGTCGCCTGGCTCGCCCGCAAATCTTCCTTGACGGTAGAGTAATACTCATCGCTGATGCGGTACTTGAACATCAGCGCCCCCATCAGGAAATGGAAGAAGCCGGGAATCACGGACAGCATCAGGGCGATGCCCTGCAGCGCCAGCGCGCTCTGTTCCTGGTTCGGCTGGTAGTGGAAATAATTCAGCAGCAGGCCCACCATGCCGCCCGCGAGTCCCATGCCGGCCTTCTGCGCGACCGAGATGCCGCCGAACGCGAAGCCCGACACGCGCTTGCCCGTTTTCACCTGGCCATAGTCGATGGTCTCGGCGATCGCGGACCAGAACACCGGTGCGTGCAGGTCGACGACGAGCGACAGCAGGAAGTACAGGAAGAAGGCCAGTGCCGTGTCGCCCGGCTTGACCAGGAAATAAATCATCACGGACAGCACCGCCACCATCAGCTGCGTGTAGCGGAACAGTTTGACCTTGCAATAGAACTTGGTCACCCACGTCGACACGACCATCGCGATGATCGCGGCCGCGACACCTGTCGACAGGAAGGCGGACACGGTCTCCGTGTCGCCGTGCAGATAATACTTGGCGTAATAAATCGCGACGGAGCCGCGGATCACGTAGCCGATGGTGCCCGTCACGCAGACCGCGCACAGGATCAGCCACTGGTCGTTCTGTGCCAGCACCGCGATCTGTTCCAGCAGCGGCTGGCGCTTCGTCTTGTAGACGACGCGTTCGGTCGTCGTGAAGAACGTGAACAGGAACAGCACGACGCCCAGCACCGCCATCAGGGCCATCGCCGCCTGGTAGCCGGCGGCCTGGTTGCCGTTGCCCCAGCGCTGCGCGAGGATCGGCACGACGATCGTGACCATGAACGCGCCGACCTTCGCGAGGAACAGGCGGTAGCCGTTGGCCGACAGGCGCTCCTGCGGGTCGCTCGTCAGGCCGCTGATCAGCGAGATGTACGGCACGCCCACGCCCGACGTCATCAGCGTCATGACGATGTAGGTGGAATAGGCCCACACGAGCTTGGCGTCGTAATTCCAGTCCGGCGTGCTGAACACGGCGTACACGGACAGGCCGTACGGGATCGCGAGGAACAGGAAATACGGACGGTAGCGGCCCCAGCGGGACAGGAAACTGTCCGTCATCTGGCCGACGATCAGGTCGGAAATCGCGCCCACGATCTTGACGAGCACGAACAGCAGCGCGAGGTCGGTCGTCTTGAGTCCATAGACGTCCGTATAGAAGAAAGTGATGATCAGCATCATCGATGAGATCACCACGTTGAGCGCCATGTCACCGGCGCCAAAGCCCACTTTTTCGAGCGTGGAGAGTTTCTGGGTTTGCATACGGACCTCTTTCCAAACGACGAAGGTGCTACCCGGATTCGTTCCGCGCAGCACCCTGATTATTGCCTAGTGATTAGAAACCTGAATCAGTGTTTCCAACGGAGGGCAAAGCCGACGACACGGTCATAACGGCGCACGTCACGCGGCAGCAACGGGGTGCCGTGGTAGTCGTGGTACTCCTGGTCCAGCAGATTGCTGCCGTCCAGGGTTGCCGTCAGGTTGTCCGTGATCTTGTACGAGATCGAGGCATCCAGCGTCTTGATCGGGTCGACGACCAGGTCCAGGCCGAGGCCGCGGTAGTTGTACGTGTCCACGAACTTGTCGCGCCAGTTGTAGGCCACGCGGGCCGACCACGGGCCGCGCTCGTACAGGCCGACCAGGTTGTAGGCCCGCTTGGACATGCCGGGGAACGTGTTGCGCGTGCCGTCCGGCTCCGTCATGCCGCCGTTCATGTACGTGAAGTTCGCCTGCATGCCCAGGCCGCTCAGCCAGCCCGGCAGGAACGAGAAGAATTGCTGGTAGGCGCCCTCGAAGCCGTACAGCTTGGCCGTGTCCGTGTTGTACGGACGGTCCATCAGGTAAGCCTGGCCGTTGATCGTTTCCGTCGTCGTCTTGTGGCGGATAAAGTTCTTGAAGTCGTGCTGGAATACCGTGCCGGTCACCGAGCCGTCCTTCGCGAAATACCACTCCAGCGCGACGTCCAGGTTGCGGGCTTCCTGCGGTTTCAGGTTCGGGTTGCCGCCGGAGCCGCCCGGCGGATTGCCGTTGGTCGTGGTGACGGAACCGAGCACGACACCCGGGTTGTAGTCGCCGAACGCGGCGCGCTCGATCGCCTTGCCGTAGACGAGGCGGCCGACGAGGTCGTTGCGGAAGTTGGCGCGCAGGTTCAGGCTCGGCAGCACGTCCGTATTGCTGGTCGAGACCGCGACCGGCGTGACGGGGCCCGTGCCGCTGCGCGAGTTGCCGTTGACACTCTGCTTGGTGTTCACGACGCGCACGCCGGCCGTCGCGTCGATCGGCACGCCGAAGGCGTCGAAGCCAAGCTTGGCCTTGCCGTAGATGGCTTGCGACGTCTCGCGGTCCGTGTAGAACGACAGCGGATCGTCCGGCAGGCCGTTCGGCGTGCCCAGGATGGCCTGGCGCACGACGGACGTGTTATCCAGCAGGAAGTTGTAGCAGGCGGCGTAGTACTGGTTGATGCCGTAGTTGCCGTGGGTTTCCGGGCTCAGGCACGACAGGCCGGGAACGCTGCCCGGATTCTGGCCGGTGATCGTCGCGGGACGGTAGTTGCCCAGTTCGTGCGCATACGAGGCGTCGCGTTGCGCCCAGCGCAGGCCGCCGCTCAATTCCTTCAGCAGGCCGTCGTTCTCCGGGGTCCACGACACGTCGCCGCGCCAGTCGTTGGCGGAGCCGTTCGCGTGGTTGTGGTTGTCGTACAGTGCGATCATCGTCCACTTGGACGGATCGGTCAGGTCCGTGCCCGGATAATCGACATAGCCGCCGCCGTCGCGGGTGCCGCCGACGACCGCATGGGGCGCCGTGTAGATCGAGTCCAGGATCGGGTTTTCCTGGCGGGTGGTCGACACCGTGCGCACGGCTTCCGTCGACAGGCGGATCGTCGGCGTCGCGTCCCACGTGCCGCCGACGGCCAGCTGGCTGCCCTTCGACCAGTCGCGGCGCGCCTGGGTCGAGCTCAGCACCAGCGACGTGTCGCTCGGATTGCTGATGCTGTCCAGGTAGTTCTTGCCATTCTCGGTGATCGTCTTGATCGTCGACGTCGGGCTGTTCACGGGGAAGCCGCCGACGAAGAACACGCTCTGCGCATCGTGGTCGATCTTGGTGCCGAAACCTTCCGCGTAGAACTGCATGTCGCGGTTCGGGCGCCACTGGGCCGCGAAGTTCAGCGCCAGGCGCTTGCGGTCGCCGGTCGTCATCACGCGGCCGTTGCCGTCCGCGCCCTGCACGGTCTGGCCGTTGGCCTGGTACGTGGCCGGCTGGCCGGCCCACGCCACTTCATCGCTGTAGCGGCCGCGCTGGTACGACAGGCCGCCCAGCAGGCCGACTTCGCCGATACCGGTCTTCCAGCGGTTCGACCACAGGCCGCCGACCTGCGGATCGGTCTTGCCGGCCTTGTCGCGGTTTTCGGCGCGGGCGTTGATGGCGACCTGCGACCCCTTGAAGTCGAACGGACGGAAGGTCCGCACGTCGATGGTGCCCGCGGTGCCGCCTTCGACCATGTCGGCGCCCTGCGATTTATACACGTCCACGCGCTGCAGCATGGAGACGGGCACGTCGGCCAGGAACAGCGAACGGCTGGCGGCGGTGAACATCTCGCGGCCGTTGAACAGCGTCTTCGCGCCGCCGAGGCCGCGGATCACGACCGTGCTGGCTTCGCCGGCGCCGCGCAGGACCTGTACGCCGGTGACGCGGGCGAGGATCTCGGCCACGTTCTTGTCGGGGAATTTGCCGATGTCGTCGGCGACGATCGAATCGAGGACCTGGTCCGCGTTCTTCTTGATCGTCTGGGCGCTCTGCGCCGCCTGGCGCTGGCCGCTGACGACCACGACGTTGTTGCCGCCGTTGGCCTGGTTGGCGTCCTGGGACGCGCCGGCGTCCTGGGCGCGGACGGAAACGCTCGTCAACAGCCCGATGCCCATGAGTGCGGCCACGGTGCCGCGCAATGCGAAGGCGCGGCTGGCGGGCGCGAAACGGCCCGATACGGTGGGTTCCATACGTCTCCTGTTACTTTGTAAGTATTGTTATGTTTCTGAAAGCTGGGGAACGCTTTCAGAACTGGCATGCTCATCGGTAATGTTAGGCGCAACATCGAGAACGATCCAATCAATTTTTCCGCAACTTCGATATCGTTTTTCGTATGTGTAAAACCGCGTAAAGAGAAGTGACAACGATTTCACGTGGCACAATGCGAGGCTTCGGCACTTTTGACACTTTTTATGCAGGCGACCTTTTCCACGTTCCGCGACCTCATCCTGGACACCGATCCGGACCTCGCGGGCACGCCCGCGCAGATCCCGGCCGGCTTCCTGCTGGCGCGCGCGGGCACCATCAGCGCGCACTACATCCCGTTCGATTACGTGAACCACGGGGCGCGGCTCGTCCTCGTCGGCATCTCGCCCGGCTTCGTGCAATGGAAGAACGCCGTGCGCGAGGCGCGGCGCCTGCTGGCGCAAGGTGCCGCGGAGGATGAGATTCTGCGCGCGGCCAAGTACACCGGCGCGTTTTCCGGCGCGATCCGGCCGAACCTCGTCGCCCTGCTCGACCACGTGGGCCTGCAGCGCTGGCTCGGCATCGCCAGTTGCGCGTCGCTGTTCGGCGCGCACGCGCACCTGATGCACGTGACGGCCGTGCTGCGCCATCCCGTCTTTGTTAACGACAAGAATTACAACGGCGCGGCGCCGAACATGCTGACGACGCCGCTGCTGCAGACCCAGTTGCTCGACTATTTCGCGGCCGAAGCGGCGTCGCTGCCCGACGCGGTGTACGTGCCGCTGGGCCCGAAAGTCGGCCTCGCGCTCGACTGGCTGGCGGCGCGCGGCGTGCTGGATGCGGACCGGATCCTGCACGGCATCCCGCACCCGTCCGGCGCCAACGCCGAGCGCATCGCCTACTTCCTCGGCCGCAAGGACAAGGCCGCGCTGTCGCGCCAGACGAACGGCGCGCAGATCGATGCGGACCGGCTGGCGCTGCGGGCGAAAATGGCGGCGCTGGGCGTGGATTGAACCGGTCGCGTCCGCCAGGCAACCCGATGCGGACACCGCTGTCTTTCGTGCTGCATGCCGGCCTCAGGCGGCGTTACACTGATAACGTCCAGCGCCAAGGTAGACGATCATGCAGAATTGTTCTCCTGAAGAAGTCCGCTCCCTCCTCGACAAGATCGAACAGTTGCCGGTGCCGTTCTTCAAGCGACTGATCGAGGCGAGCAACACGGGCATCATCATTTCCGACGCGAGCCTGCCGGACAATCCCATCGCGTACGTCAACCCCGCGTTCGAACGGATGACGGGTTACGCGCTGTACGAAGTCGTCGGCCGCAACTGCCGCTTCCTGCAGCGCGGCGACCGCGACCAGCCCGAGATCGCGCTGATCCGCCACTGCGTCGAGCGCGCCGAGATCTGCACGGCGCTGCTGCGCAACTACCGCAAGGACGGCACCCCGTTCTGGTGCCGCATGCACCTGTTTCCCGTGCGCGAGAACGGGAACACACCCACCCACTTCGTCGCCTTCCTGCAGGATGTGACGGAAGTCGTCGAAGCCCAGCAGGCCGCCGTGCAGGCGCGCGAACGCCTGAGCACCGTGCTGGAGAGCATCTCCGACGGCTGCGTATCGCTCGACCGCGAATGGCGCTTCACGTACATCAACGCGCGCGGCGCGGCCTGGATCGACCGTAGCCAGGACGACCTCATCGGCAAGAACATGTGGGACGAGTTCCCGGAAGCCGTCGGGGGCCCGTTCTACGACGCCTACCAGCACGCGATGCACGACCGCGAAGTCGCCCGTTGCGAGAACTTCTACGCGCCGCTGGGCATCTGGCTCGAATTGCGCGTGTACCCGTCGCGCGAAGGCGTCACCGCGTTCTTCGCCGACGTCACCGAGCGCAAGGAAGCGGAGACGCGGCTGCTGCACCTGGCCACGCACGACAGCCTGACGGGCCTGCACAACCGCCTCAGTTGCCTGCGCGCGCTCGACGAGGCCCTGGCACGTTCGGTCGAGGACGAGCGCCCGGTCGGCGTCCTGTTCGTCGACCTCGACCACTTCAAGGAAGTCAACGACGCCCACGGCCACAGCGCGGGCGACATGGCCTTGCAGGAAATCGGACGGCGCCTGGGCAGCCTCGCCGGCGCCGGCATCACGGTCGCGCGCATCAGCGGCGACGAGTTCGTGGTCGTCCTCGAAGGCATGAACGCCGACGGCGCGAAGGGTGTGGCCGCAGCCGTCCTGCGGCACCTCGCGACCCCCATCGCCGTCGACGGCCATTACGTGACGGTGGGCGGCAGCATCGGCATCGCGATCGGCAACGGCCGCGAGTATTCGGCCGACGAGCTGCTCAACAACGCGGACGCGGCGATGTACGAGGCCAAGGACAATGGCCGCCACACGTACGCCATCTTCTCGACGGCCGCGCGCCACCTGCTCAAGCAGCGGCTGGAACTGCGCCAGGACGTGTTCTCCGCCCTCGAACGCCGCCAGTTCGTGCTGTTCTACCAGCCGCAGGTGAGCGCCGTGAACGGCGCCGTCGTCGGTGCGGAGGCGCTGCTGCGCTGGGAACATCCGCGCCTCGGGCTGCTCGCCCCCGACCTGTTCCTGCCGATGCTGGAAGGCTCGCCCGCCATCACGGCCGTCGGCGCCTGGGTGTGCGAAGAAGCGTGCCGCCAGGCGCGCGAATGGGAATTGCTGGGCTACCGGCTGCGCATGGCGGTGAACGTCTCGCCGCGCCAGCTGACGGACGAAAACCTGCCGCCGCTGCTGAAGAACCTCGTCAACCGCTACGACCTCGACCCTGAGTGCATCAAGCTCGAAGTCACCGAGAGCATGCTGATGCAGGACATCGACAACGCGGCGTCGGTGCTGCGCTCACTGCAGCGCGACGGTTTCCGCATCGCGCTCGACGACTTCGGCACCGGCTATTCGAACCTGTCGTACCTGCGCACCTTGCCGATCACCGCGATCAAGATCGACCGCTCGTTCGTGCGCGAGATCGAACAGGACCGGCGCTGCCTGGACATCGTCAACGGCGTCATCGCCTTTGCCAAGTCGCTCAAGCTGGACGTGATCTGCGAGGGGATCGAGACGGAGCTGCAGAAGGAAGCGATCCGCTCGACCGGATGCGACGTGCTGCAGGGCTATTTGATCGGCAAGCCGATGCGGTCGGACGATTTCCGGGCACTGCTGCTGGCGCAGACCGCGGCGCCGGACCAGGCCGATCCAGGATGCAAAACGTAGATGCGGACAGGGCGTTGCTGGTGTGAACCGAGCAACGCCCTGTCCGGCTGGCGGGGTCGTTCGACCCCAGGGCCTTACAGCTTCCAGCGCAGGCCGACCGCGACCGAACGTCCGATCTGGAGCGTACCGAAATTGGTCAGCTGCGCGTTACCCGCAGTGCCGAAATGGTAGTACGCCTGCTGCACTTCGTTGGTCAGGTTGACACCACTGATGTCGAGCGTCGTGTTGTCGTTGATCTTGTAGGAGATCTGCATGTCGACGCTCTTCTCCGGATGACGCCAGATACCGATCGGATTGGCAAACAACGCAGCTTCGTTGCTGGCCAGGAAGCCGGAGCGCCAGACCTGGGACAAGCGCGCGCTGACCGGGCCCTTTTCGTACGCCAGCGTGGCGTTGTAGGACTTGTTGGACACGCCGAAGAACGGCGTCTCGAGCTGCGAGACGATGTCGCCGGCATCATTAACCTCGGGCACGTTCTGCGACGAGGTGAGACGCGTATAGCTGGCCTGGATGCCGAAGCCGTCCAGCGCGCTCGGCAGCCACTTCGGGAAGTAGATCAGGCCGATCTCGGCGCCCTTCATGGTGCCGTTCGAGGCGTTGGTCGGCGAGTTGATGACGTAGTCGTAGCCGTTCGTATGGTCGCCGCCCGAGGTCGAGTTGCGGAACGGATCGTTCGCCGGATCGACGTGAACCTTGCGACGCAGGGGCACGACCAGGCCGTCGATCTTGCGCTTGAACAGCGTGCCGTAGAGTGCACTATCCTTCTGGAAATACCACTCACCCGTCAGGTCGAGGTTCTTGGACTGCGTCGGTTTCAGGTCGGGATTGCCGCCGCTGCCCGAGCCGTAACCCACCTTCGACACGTCGTCGGCGAGTTGATAGACAGGGTTCAGGTCACCGAAGCCCGGGCGGCGCAGGGTTTCGCCATAGTTGAAGCGCAGCACGACGTCCTTGGACGGGTCGTAGATCAGGGTCATGCTGGGCAGCAGCTTGCTGGTCGACTTGCTGGCACCGGTCGCGGTGACCGCCTTCGTGGTGGCATCGACCTTGTAGAAGTTCATGTCGGTCTTGACCTTGACGTAGCGCACGCCGAAATTGCCGCGCAGGCGATGGCCGAACAGGTCGTTCTGGGTATTCCCCATCAGGAACAGGTTGGTCGTCTTTTCATCGACATCGAACGTCTTCTGCAGGCTCAGTTTATCCGTCGTCTGGAAGTTCGCGTCGACCGAGTTGTAGAGCTTGCGCCAGTCGTCGATATGATCGCGGATGTAGTAGGCATTGGGCTCCACCCACGAGCGCGGAACGTCCGAGATGCCCGTGCCGAAGCCCGAGTTGACGATGGAATACTCCGGACCCAGCGAGGCGAGGTTGCGGTTCAAGGCAGCCGATTGCGTCCGGTTGGCTTCCGACGCCTTGCGGTCGTCGAAGCGCGCACCGAACTGGATCGTCTGCAGCGCACCCCAGTCGGCATCGAAGACGCCCGCCAGGCTGGCCGTCGCGGCGCTGCCCTTGTTGCGGTTGGCGTTATC
Source organism: Massilia sp. GER05 (assembly GCF_052056005.1). Taxonomy (NCBI): domain Bacteria; kingdom Pseudomonadati; phylum Pseudomonadota; class Betaproteobacteria; order Burkholderiales; family Oxalobacteraceae; genus Massilia; species Massilia sp. GER05. The sequence goes on from NZ_CP178858.1 coordinate 6,492,219, forward strand.
GAAGAACTGCGCGACATTCCACTTGCTCGGGTCGGCCAGGTCGGCATCGTTGTTGAAATGGAACGCCGTGTTGTTGCTGCCGTCATTGAACTTGACGTTGATGGACGGCGCAACGCGATCGATGCGGGTGGCGGTGAATTCCGAGTGGAAGGTACTCGTCTGGTACGACACGTCGCCTTCCAGCTTCAGGCGGTCGCCAATATCCCATTTGCCGTTCAGGGCATACACGTAGGAATCGGTTGCCGACGTGGTGTAATCGCCGCTGTTGAAGCCGTAGACGTTATTGACCGTACGGCTCTGGATGATGTTCGTTCCCGGGAACGTCGTGATCGAGCCCGCGGGGTTGGTGCCGAGATCGCCCCACCAGTCGACGAAGCTGAACAGCAACTTGTTGAACGACTTGTTACGATAACCGTTGTACATCGATTCGAACGTGTAGACCGAATCGCTGTTCGGTTTCCACTGCAAGGCGATATTGGCGGAAGGACGCTCCCGCTCGCCCTGCAGGTCGCTCTGGAAAACTGCGTCACGCGACAGGTAGTACGGATACGCCTTGCCGTTGAAATTCAGCGTCGAACCCGCGGCGGTCGGCAAGCCGGTACGCGTACCGGGCGTCCAGACACTGTTGTCGAAAATGCGCTGCAAGGGCGTATAACCTGCGGGATCTTCGGCGGCATTGGGGCTGGCGAACGGCACCATCGCACCCGGCGTCACGCTTTCGTTGCGGTATTTCGTCTTGGTATCCGACAGATTGACCAGGGCGCCGAATTCGCCGAAGCCGGTTTGCCAGCGGTTGCTCAACATGCCGCTGAGCTGCGGGTTCCCCGTTTTCGCGGGATCGAGATAGGTTTCACGCGCCGACAGCGAAATTTTCGAACCCTTGAAATCGAACGGCCGCAGCGACTTGACGTCGACCTGGCCTGCGATCCCGGTTTCCAGCTGGCTGGCGTCGCGCGTCTTGTAGACGTCGATCTGGCGCACCAGGGTCGACGGAATGTCCTGCAGCGCGACCTGCGTGCCGGACGCGGTAAAAATGGTGCGGCCGTTCCAGGTGGTCTGCACGTCGGGCATGCCACGGATGGACAGGGTGCCGACTTCGCCGCCGGCGCGGTCGGTGACCTGGATGCCCGTCACGCGCTGCAGCGCTTCGACGACATTGTTATCTGGCAGCTTGCCGATGTCGTCGGCGACGACCGATTCCACGACCTGGTCGTTGGTGCGCTTGATCGCCAGGCTCTTGATCAGCGATGCCTTGACGCCCGTGACGACCACGGTCTCGACCGGCGCGGTCGTTTCGGGTGCCGCTTGCGCCCATACGGAGGCGCTGGTGAGCAGTCCGGCGCCCATCAACGCGGTAACCGACATCTTCAGGGCCAAAGGACGTGCAGATAATTGCGATTTCATACGTCTCCTGTGTTTCTAGTTATAGAAATATTGACTTCTCGACTGGCATGTTTTGAATGTTAGAGACGCGGCAATGATCGATCCAATGATTTTTTCTGGCTTTCCCATATCGGTTTTGATATCAAACCAAACTTAGTGACAACAAATTGGGAGTCGATTTTGCGCGCGATCAAATGGCGCAAAAGCGGTTCCCCAGAGGGAAACGTAGTCGGATGGGCGGGAAAAACGGGGGCGATCAGCCGCACATGCGGCGGCGATCACGAGGCGGCACATGAAATGCCGCCATCAGGAAGGGACAGGTCAGAACGTAGCGGATCAGCAACAAAGATGTCCTTGCGGATCCGTAAAGGAGGTCAAATCAACTCGTGCGGCCGGGCCGTCCACGCCGCGCCGGCGGTCTTTTCGACCTGCCGCTTGAACGCGTACAGGCTTCCCACCATCAGCACGATCGGCACGAGCGTCAGGTAGAACGCGAAGTGCCCGTTCACGTGGCCGAACACATACCCCGTGATCAATGACCCCGTGGTGCCGCCAAGCGCCGAGAAGATCACGAGCAGGCCCGTCATCGGTGCGTGCTGGTGGCGCGGCAGGGAACTCAGCATCACGGAATTGATGCCCGGGTAGATCGGCGCCATGAACAGGCCGATGAGCGGGAACAGGAACGCGGCGACAGGCGCCGTCGACCACGTCACGTTCGGATCGTGATTGACGCCGTGCGTGAGCGGCAGTGTAAGGAGCACCGTCGCGCCCATCGCCAGCATGCACACGGTCAGCACGGGATACCAGTTCAGGCGGCGCATCACGACGCCGGCCAGCAGGCGTCCCACCGCGAGGCAGCCCGCGAAGATGCTCGTCACCTGCACGCTCATCGTGGCGGGCAGCATCAGGATCTCGTTGTTGAACGTGGGGAGCCACGAACCGATCGCCTGCTCGACGAGGACGGACAGGAACGCCGTCAGCACGAACACGTACACGAGCGGCCGCACGAACAGGCGCAGCATCTGCAGGAAGTCGGCCGCCGGCCCGCGGCTGTCCGGCGGCGCGGCGCCGGCTTCGTCGAACGTCGTCGCCAGCACGAGCACGAACGTGGCCGCGCACAGCACGGACAACAGCCAGTAGACGTTCAGCCAGCTCGTCGACGCGGGATGATCGGCATCGATGAAGAAGCCGAAGATCCAGTACGCCGACAGCACGCCGACCATGAAGAAGCCTTCCAGCATGTTCGTGATGCCCGCATGGTGCTTGCGGTCGCGCGCGACGAGGCCGATGGTCGAGTACACGGACACCTTCACCAGCGCAAACGCGACGCCCACGCACAGGAACAGCAGTTTCGCCGTCGCGAAGGCCGGGATCAGCGGCATCGCCAGCGTGGCGATGGTGACGATCGCCAGCGCCACCAGCATCGCCTTCTTGTAGCCGAAGCGCGGCAGGGTCGACGCGACGAAGAACGACACGATCGCGATCGGCAGGTCCTTGAACCCTTCCAGCACGCTCGCCGCGCCCTTGTCGACGCCGTAGGTGTGGATGACCTGCAGGATCACCGTCCCCACGCTGTTGAGCAGGATGGCGAACACGAAATAAATCATGAACAGGGCGAGCAGGATGCGTCGTTGGTTCATGTTGTCTCCAATGTGTTTTATGTTTTATGTTTTTTAGTAGTCCTGCAGCCGGAACGCGTCCATCGACGGTATCACACGGTCGGCGCGATGCAGCACCTCGGGACTGCCGACACCGACGGCGAACATGCCCGCATCCTTGATCGACGCGACGCCCGCCGCGGCATCTTCCACGCCCAGGCAATCCTTGGGATCGACGCCCAGGTGCGCGGCCGCCGTCAGGAAAATCTCGGGATCGGGCTTGCCGTTGACGATGGTCGCGGCGTCGACGACGTCGTCGAAGCGGTCGCGGATGCCCAGGCGGTCCAGCACCGTGAACGCGTTGCGGCTGACCGACGCGAGGCCGATATGGAGTCCCGCCGCGCGCACCTCTTCCAGCGCGCGCAGGGCGCCCGGCAGCAGATCGTCCGGGGTCATGGTCGCGATCAGTTGCTGGTAATGCGTGTTCTTCGCATCGGCCAACGCGCGCTTTTCTTCAAGCGTGTACGTGCGCGGCGCGCGTGCGAGGATCAGGTCCAGGGATCCCATGCGGTCGACGCCCTTCAGTTGTTCGTTGAACGCTGCGTCGAACGGCGCATCGACGCTGTCCGCGAGGCGCTTCCACGCCAGGTAGTGGTAGTGCGCCGTGTCGGTGATGACGCCGTCGAGGTCGAAGATGACGGCTTTGAATCTTGAAGTCATTATGAGTTCTCCATGCGGATGTGGGCGCGCTGCGCGTCCAGGGCGATCGTGGTTCCAGCGTGCGCGAAGGTGAGGCTGGCGCCGCGCAGCAGGCGGTAGTCGGTGCCGGCGCCGTCGACCGCGACTTCCAGCAGCGCGCCGCGCACCTGCGCCTTGAAGCGGTAGCCCGTCCACCGGTCGGGAAGCGTCGGCGCGAAGCGCAGGCCCGCGTCGTCGAGGCGCATGCCGGCGAAGCCGTAGGCGACGCCGAGCCACGTGCCGGCCATCGCGGCCGTGTGCACGCCGTATTGCGTGTTCGCGTGCGTGTTGTCGAGATCCAGGCGCGCCGTCTCCATGAAGTAGCCGTACGCCTTGTCGCGGTAGCCGATCTCGCTCGCGACGATGCTGAAGATGCACGAGGACAGCGAGGAATCGTGCGTCGTCACACGCTCATAGAAATCGAAGTCGCGGCGCTTGTCGTCGAGCGAGAACTGGTTCGACAGCAGCAGCAGCGCCAGCACGACGTCCGCCTGCTTGCACACCTGGTGGCGATAGATCACGAGCGGGTGGTAGTGCAGCAGCAGCGGGTAATTCTCCTTCGGCGTGTTCGCGAAGTCCCACGGTTTCTTGGACAGGAAGCTGTCGTCCTGCTCGTGGATGCCGAGCGCGTCGTCGTACGGCAGGCGCATCGCGGCGCTGGCGGCGCGCCACGCCCGGATCTCGGCGTCCTCGAGGCCGATGGCTTGCGCCACGCGCGCGTAGTCCGCCGGGCGTTCGGCACGCAGGCGCTCCGCGACGTCCGCCGCGAACGTCATGTGCATGCGCGCCATCGCGTTCGTGTAGTAGTTGTTGTTGACGATGGCCGTGTATTCGTCCGGTCCCGTCACCGCGTTGATGCAGAAGCGCTGCGCGCGGTCGTAGCTGCCGATGCCCGTCCAGATGCGCGCCGTCTCCAGCACGATCTCGGCGCCCTGCTCCGCCATGAAGTCGAAGTCGCCGGTCGCCAGCAGGTATAAACGGATCGAGTACGCGACGTCCGCGTTGATGTGGTATTGCGCCGTCCCGGCCGGGAAGTAGGCCGAGCATTCCTCGCCGGCGATCGTGCGCCACGGGTACAGCGCGCCTTTCGCATGCGCCATCTGGCGGGCGCGCTCGCGTGCCTTCGGCAGGCCGTTGTAGCGGTACTGCAGCAGCGCGCGCGCAATCTCGGGACGGGAATACAGGAAGAACGGGAACACGTAGATTTCCGTATCCCAGAAATAGTGGCCTTCGTAGCCTTCGCCCGTCACGCCCTTGGCCGCGATATTCGTCTTGCCGTCGCGGCCGACCGATTGCAGCAGGTGGAACTGGTTGAAGTGCACGCCCTGCTGCAGGGCGTCGTCGCCGGAGATCGCCACGTCGGCGTCTTCCCAGAAGCGGGACAGATAGCCGGCCTGCTCGGCGGCCAGGGCATCGAAGCCGGCCGCGCGAGCCTGCGCCAGCTCGGCGCGCGCGTGCGGGCCGACGGCGTCCTGCGCCATGTCGCGCGAGCTCGCGTAGGCGACGTACTTGTGCACGGTGAACGTGGCGCCCTGCGCGACGTCGGCATCGAACGCGTGGCCCAGTCCGACCTGCTCGACGCGGGCGGCGCTGGACGGCACGGCATCCGTCGCCGTGGCCAGCGTAAAACCGCTGTGGCGCGTGCGCTGCAGCAGCAGCACGTCGTGTGCGCCGGGCTCGCCGCCCACCTCGCGCTGCGTCTCGATCAGCGACGCCCCAGTCAGCGCGGAACCGACGCGCGGATCGTCGCCGGCCTGCAGATTCGTCACGTCCGCATCGATGTCCGCGACGATGCGCACGCCCCCTGAAAAATTCAGCGGCGTGACGGCGTATTCGATCGCGGCGACGTGCTTGCGTGCGAGGGACACGAGGCGGCGGCTGGCGATGCGCACGCGCTTGCCCGTGGCGGTCTCCCACTCGACCGTGCGCTCGAGCAGGCCGGTGCGGAAGTCCAGCGTGCGGTCCCACGCGAGCACGTTGCCGGCGTCCAGCGCAAAGCGTTCGCCATCGATGACGGCCGCGATGCGCTTCGCATTCGGCACGTTCAGCATGAATTCGTTGATGCGGGCGAGGCCGTACGCGTTTTCCGGGTAGCGGATCGCTTCGGTGTCGTGGAAGCCGTTCAGGTACGTGCCTTCCAGCGTCTGGCCGGCAGCGCCGACGGTGCCTTCGTCCGGCGTGCCGCGCATGCCGATCCAGCCATTCCCCAGGGTGAACAGGGTCTCGTGCAGGAACGCACGCGCCGGGTCCAGCGCGTCTTCGCGGATGCGCCACGACTCGGCCGCGATGGCGTTATTGTTATCGATGTCATTAGTGTTATCGATGTCATCTTTCACTTCAGTTTCCTCGTCTCGTGCGCGGGGCGCGTTCTTCAAGCTTATGGGTGATGTAGCGTGATCAGGTGTGGCGTACGATCAGCGTGGTCGGCAGCATTTCCGAATGCGCCGGCTGGCCTTCGATCATGGCCAGCATTTTTTTCGCGAGCAGCACGCCGCCGTCGCGCAGGTATTGGTGGACGCTCGTGAGCGGCGGCACGAAGCTGGCGGCGCCCGGCGTGTCGTCGTAGCCGATCACGGAAATATCGTCGGGCACGCGCAGGCCCGCTTCGGTCAGCGCGCGGATGGCGCCCATCGCCAGCAGGTCGCTGGCGGCGAACAGGCCGTCGATGCTGTGGCCGTTCTTCTTTTTCAGGATCGACGTGACGCAGTCGAAGCCCGCTTCGAACGTGAATGCCTTCGGACGCAGGATGTGCACGGTGGCGCGGCCGGACAGCGCGTCGATGAAGCCGGCACAGCGTTCCTGCACCTCGGCGTGGTCGACGTCGCCGACGAAGATCAGCTTGCGCCGGCCCTGCTCCAGGAAGCGCTCGGCGACGCTGGCGCCGCCCTTGCGGTTGTCGGAACCGACGACCGTGTACGTGGCGCCCTCTTCCGGCGCGCCCCACACGACGAGCGGCAACGTGGTCTGCTGCAAGGCTTTCACCGCCTCGCCGTGCGAGCCCTGGCCCAGCAGGATCAGGCCGTCGGCGCCCTGCACCGGGGCCGTGTCGAGCAGCTGCTTGGACGTGAGCACGACGCTGTAGCCGGCGGTGGTGAGTTCCTGCGTGATGCCGCCCAGCAGTTCGAGCGGATACGGGTCGGACATCGGCCGGCCCTTCACGGGCGTCATCTCGACGACGACGGCGACGGAATACGACCGGCGCATGCGCAGGTTGCGGGCGCTGATGTTGAAGCGATAGCCCTGCTCCTGCGCGATCTTGCGAATCTTTTCCCGCGTGTTTTCCGTCACGAGCGGACTGTCGCGCAATGCCCGCGACACCGTGATCGTGGAGACCCCGGCGATCTTCGCCAGGTCTTCCATCGTCACGGCAGAGTCGCCGGTCAGGGGTTTCTTCGCTTGCGCCATAGTCTTGTAAGCAATAGGTCGTGAGAAATAAGCTTGGGGTAGCGGTAACAGATTACTTGAGCGGGATGGATTATGACAGATTTTTTTGTCGTGTCGACAAAAAATGACATCGATAGCATTTTGATTGACATCGATGTCAATCCGATGTTTCAATGGCCAGACTTTCCTTGTCGAACCATCAAACGACAAGTAAATCGGGGAGGAGACGCCCCGCAGCCGGTTCCCAATCACTGAGAGCGTAAGATGAATAAAACAATGCTGAAAAACACCATGCAGTTCCCGCAGCTGTCGGCAGTTGCCCTCGCTGTCCTCGCCCTCGTTGCCCAGTCCCATGCGGCCGCTCAGGACAATGTCCAGAAAGAAATCCAGCAAGTCGTCGTGACCGGTACGGCATCGGCCTCCGGCACGCGCAAGATCGACACGAGCTTCTCGATCACGACCGCGACCGAAGAGCAGCTGAAGCAGGCCGCACCGTCGTCGACCGCCGACGTGCTGAAGATCGTCCCGGGCGTGTATGCCGAAGCGACGGGCGGCCAGTCCGGCGCCAACATCGAAGTGCGCGGCTTCCCGTCGGGCAGCGACTCGCCGTTCGTCTCCGTGCAGATGAACGGCAACCCGATCTTCCCGGTGCCCGTGCTGTCGTTCTTCGAAGGCTCGTCCGCGTTCCGCCTCGATGACACGATCGAGCGCGTGGAAGTGCTGCGCGGCGGTCCGAGCACGATCTACTCGAGCGGCCAGCCGGGCGCCACGATGAACTTCATCATGAAGAAAGGCGGCGACGAGCCGGAAGGCAGCCTGCGCTTCACGACCGGTACCGGCAGCCTGCGCCGCTTCGACGGTGTCTACAGCGGCAAGATCGCCGACGGCTGGTACGGCATGATCGGCGGCTTCTACCGCACGACGAACGGCGTGCGCGACGCCGGCTTCCCGGCCGACGACGGCGGCCAGCTGTCCGCCTCGCTGACCCGCAAGCTGGACCAGGGAGAACTGACGGTCTACGCCCGCTCGACGTCGGACAAGAACGCGTTCTACACGGGCGTGCCGCTGATCTCCTCGAACAACGGCCACACGATCTCGTCGTTCCCCGGCTTCGATCCGCTGCGCGGGACGCTGATGAGCAACGAGATGCGCAACTTTACGGTGGAAGCCGGTCCGGGCAAGACCTTGACGTACGACCTGGGCGACGGCCGCGGCCTGTCGTCGAACCTGGTCGGCGCGGATTTCCAGCAAAAGCTGAACGGCTGGGACGTGTCGAACAAGTTCAACTACTTCAAGGGTGACCTGAACACGATCGCCATGTTCACGGGTAACAACCCGCTGAGCGCGGCCGACTACGTGAGCCAGGCCGTCTCCTCCGCCAACGGCAATTCAGCAGTGCTGGCCGCGGCGGGCGGCGTCGCTGCCACCGGCGGCGCAATTACGTACACGAACGGCGGGGGCACCGTCGCGGCCAACCAGCAGGTGGTGCAGGCGGGCCTGTGGGCCGTCGAGAAGAAGCTGCGCTCGTTCACGGACGAGTTCCGCGTCTCGAAAGACATCGGCAATGACAACACGATCACGGCCGGCGCGTATATCGCGAACTATTCGTCGCACGACGTCTGGTACCTGGGCAACAGCCACCTGATGACCGCGACGCCGAACGCGCGCCTCATCGACGTCAAGCTGAACAACGGTGCCGTCGTCTCGCAAAATGGCACGGATGGCAACGTGTTCTACGCGCCAATCGCCTCGTACGACGGCCGCAACACGGCGGTGTTCATCGCCGACGAATGGCGCATCAACGACCGCATCAAGGTCGACGCCGGCATGCGCCACGAGAAGCAGCACATCTCGGGCTCGATCTCGAACCTGACCTCGGTCGATCCGGACAACAATCCGCTGACGGTCTACAACAACGGCACGTCGACGCCGAGCGGCAGCTTCACGGGCCTGTCGCGCGACGACACCGCGAACTCGTTCACCGCGGGCGGCCTGTACAAGCTGACCAAGGATTCCAGCGTGTTCGTGCGCGCCAACCAGGGCCACACGTTCATCTACTTCGACGACCTGCGCAACGCCGGCACGCAGGATGTCGTGAACGACCGCAATCGCGTCCCGACGCCGAAAGTCACGCAGTACGAGATCGGCTACAAGACGGCGACGCCGCTGTACAGCGCCTACGTGAACGCGTTCTTCACGGACTTCACGGGCATCTCGTTCCAGCAGATCACGACGTCGGGCGTGCTGTATTCGGTGAGCGGTTCGCACGGCAAGGGCGTGGAATTCGAACTGGCGGTGCGTCCGATCGCGGGCCTGCAACTGCAGCTGACGGGCGACTGGCAGGATTCGACGTACAAGGACAATCCGACCATCGCCGGCAACCAGGTGCAGCGCCAGCCGAAGTTCCAGTACCGCTTCTCGCCGAGCTACCGCCTGCCGATCGGCGACTATGCCCTGCGCTTCTACGGCACCTACTCGCACATCGGCGCGCGCTGGGCGGACCAGCAGAACACCCAGTACCTGCCGTCGTATAACACGCTGGACCTGGGCATCCTGGCCGAGCTGTCCGACAAGCTGGAATTCCGCGTCACGGGCACCAACGTCAACAATTCGCTCGGCCTGACCGAGGGTAACTCGCGCCTCGTGGGCGCCAGCACCGGCCCGATCAACGCGCGTCCGATCTTCGGCCGCGCGTGGGAGGCGTCGCTGACCTACCGCTTTTAAGCCGACGTAACGCTTTACCTCCTCTTCTGCTGTACCCTCTTGGCGGGACTTCGGTCCCGCTTTTTTTTCAGGATTTGCGCGACAGCGCCACGGCCGCCGCCAGCACGACGATCGCGGCCACCGCATACGGCGCACTCGCCGCGACGCCGTACAGCCAGGCCGACGCCAGCGGTCCCGCCGTCCGGGCGATGGCCTGCTGCGCCTGGTTTGCGCCCTGCACTTCGCCCTGCCGTTCCGGCGGCGCGGCATTGGCGATCAACGCGCTCGCGGATGGCTGGAACAGACCGTCGCCGAATGTGAAGACCGCGATCCCGGCCACGAGCAGCGGCACGATGGCGTGCAGCGGCAGCAGCGCGACGATGGCGAGGCCGAGTCCATTGATCGCGAGGCCGGCAGCGGCGACGCGGCGCTCGCCGAAACGGGTTTGCAGCTGCGGCGCGGCGAAGCCCTGGCTGACGATGTCCATCACGCCTACGCCTGCCAACACCAGCCCGATGCTGCCCGGCTGGAAGGCCAGCAAGTCCTTCAGCAGCACCGTCAGGTTCGCCTGCAGCACGGTGCCGCCCAGGGCGAAGCAGAACACGACCGCGAACAGCAGGCGCAGGCGCGATTCGCGCAGCGCGCGCAGCAGCTGGCCCACGGCGTTGAACTGGCCCCAATGCAGGCGTACGCTGCGGCGCGCGTGCGGATGGCTTTCCGGCATGCAGAACCAGACCAGCACGCAATTCAGCAGCGCCACGGCGGCCGCGCCATACAGCGGCGCCGACAGCGACACCTGGCCGAGGGCACCGCCCAGGACGGGCCCCACCATGAAGCCAAGACCGCCCGCGGCGCCGAGCGTGCCGAACGCCGGACCGCGTTCGGCGGGACCGTGGGTGTCGGCGACATACGCATACAGGGCCGAGATGCTGCCGGCCGTCAGGCCTTCGATCACGCGGCCCAGCACCAGCACCCATAACGTCCCGCCGACACCGAACACGGCGAATCCGAGGGCGGAGCCGCACAGCGACACCAGCATCACCGGCCGCCGCCCGAAGCGATCGCTCAGCGCGCCGAGCACGGGCGCCGCGATGAACGAACAGAGCGAATACAGGGCGAGGATAGCCGACACCCACCAGGCGACGTCGGGTGCCGCGACGTAGCGCGCCACCGAAAACGGCAGCACGGGGATGATCAGGGTGAAGCCGGCGAAGTTGAAGAAAACGGAGACGGCGATGATGCCGGTGCGACCGGTAAAGCGGAGAAAAAATGAGGATGACGATGCGTCCATGGGCTGCTCCTTGATCGACTGTTCGACCGGAGCGGCGCATCGACATGACGACCACACGGACGAACAGTTGGCGCCGACGGGCGCCAGTGTTCGTCGAGGGTTCGCACGCGCGGACGCATGAAACAGAGCTTTCGTTTCCGAAAGGACTTGGGCCTACCTATAACCAAGTCTGCCTTTTCCGACAACGCAAGTCTAACGTGGTTTTTCCTGACGGGCAATCAGAAGCCGACCTTCAGCCCCGCCGACCACACGCCCGCGCGCGCGCCGAAATCCTTGCGCTTGCCGTAGTTCTCGTACTCGCCGACGAGGGACAGCGTGTCGTTCAGCTTGTACTGCGCGCCCACGCCGGCATACACGTCGTTGTCGTTCTCCGTTGCCGAGTAGCCGATGCTGTTGCTCCACTTGCGCTGGCTGTGCGCGAGACCCAGCTTGCCGTATGCGGAGAAACGGTCGGTGATGGGCACCGTGTACTTCGCGGCGACGTACGCGCCGTACCCCTTCGTCGTCGTATTCACGCCGCCCGGGATGCTCGTCAACGCTTCCGAATACTGGCGGTCGCGGCTGGAGAAATTGACGTAGCCCGCTTCCACGCCCAGGTTGTTCGAGAAGTCCACGCCGCCGAAGATCTTCGCGTCGGCGTGGCGGCCGTCGGTTTCCCGGTTGCTGGTGCTCGCGACGCCCGCGCCGATATACGGCTTGAACGTCGTCGACTGCTGCGCGTGGGCGGCAGTGCCGGCGACGAGCGTGGCAGCGGCGAGGGCGAAGGTCAGTGCTTTCATGGCTATCTCCTGTGGTGGTGTGAGGCGCCACGATAGCAATGTGTTCCAGAACGAAACATTGGGGATTGGTAAGGATCTGTTACCGGTGTGCATATCAATGACCGGAAGATCAAATATGCATGCAGACAAGCACGCGTGCGTTGCAAGACGTAGCGCGGCGTTGACTGCACGATCCCAGCCATACGCCGACGCCACTCCTGTTTCACTTGCTTACGATTGCGAGGATCATTTAACGCCGTTGCTCACGTTGATGAACGGGACCGCACCACCCGCCACGCTGGGCAGCTTGCCATCCCACTTCTCGATCGCCATGCGCTGGTTCTCCATCTCGCGCAGGCGGATCAGTTCCGGCGTCACCTGCTGGCGCTGCACGGCCAGCGATTCGGCTTCGGCCTTGGCCTGGGCGACGCGCTGCTTCGCCTCCACCTCGATGCGCTGCAGGTCGCGTTCCGCCTTCAGCTTGAGCTGTTCGGCCGTCGTCTTCGCTTCGATCGCCTCATTGAACGAGCGCGAGAAATTGAAGTTCACGATCGAGAACTCGTCCACGACGATGCCGTGGCGCGCCAGCCGTTCGCGCAGCTGGGTGACGATCTGGTCGCGCACGTCGGTACGCTTGGCGATCAGTTCCTCGGCCGTGAAGCGGGCCGTGACGGCCTTCACCGCTTCCTGCACGGCGGGGATGATGATGCGCTGGCCCGGCTCGTTGCCCAGGTCGCGGAACACCGTCATCGCGGCATCCGGACGGACGTGGTAGTTCAGCGCCACGCGGGTGTGCACGGTCTGCAGGTCGCGCGAGGCGGCATCGCCATCGCCTTCGCCCTTCTGGATCGAGACGTTGACGAGGTTGAGCTTCTGCGCGATCGGCACGCGGAAGTGGATGCCCTCGCTCAGCACCTGGTCGCTCGGGCTGCCGAACGTCGTCATCACGCCGCGATGGCCGGCCGGCACCGTCCCGAACGGTGCCAGCGCGAACAGCAGGATCAGCACGACGACGGCGATGACAAGCTTCACGCCCGCGTTCAATGACACTCGATTCATTTCAATTCCCTTTCAGCTGTGGTTCCGCCGATCGACTCTGGATCGGCAGGTCGCCTTATATTGACGACGGACAAAGTGTAAAGCTGTCAGAGGAACAATAGAATCAGAAATATCGGAAGCAGAAGTTCGGGAAAGCCGAAGCACCCGGGTTCAGGCCGCGGCGATGGCGGCGGCGAATGCGCGATAGCTGCGCAGCGGACGGCCCAGCAGCGCGGTCAGGCGCTCGACGTCGCCGGCGGCCGGCACCATGCCGTCGGTGAGGAAGCGCTCGCTCATCAGGCGCATGTCGTAGGCCATCCAGGCCGGCATGAACTGGCGCAGGTTCTGTTCGAAGGCGGCCGTGTCGTCGCCGCCGTACGCGATCGGACGCTGCAACACGTCGGACCAGATGGCGGCGACGTCGGCACCCGTCAGCGTGTCCGGGCCGACGACGTTGATGCGCTCGAGCGGCAGCGGCTGCGCGGCATCGTGGCGGCGGACCAGTTCAATGGCGGCCACCTCCGCGATGTCGCGCGCATCGACCATCGCGAGGCCCCTGGCGCCGACCGGCATCGGATACACGCCGTAGCCCAGCACCACGTCCTTGATCGTGACGTCGTTGTCGATGAAATAGGCCGGACGCAGGATGGTGGCGGCAAAGCCCATCTGCTCGATCATCCGCTCGACGCCGAATTTACCGGCGAAGTGCGGCACGTTCACATACAGGTCGCTGTGGATCACGGACAGGTAGACGACCCGCTGCACGCCCGCTTCCCGCGCCACGTTCAGCGTGACGAGCGCCTGCGTGAATTCGTCGGGGACGACGGCGTTCAGCAGGAACAGCGTCGACACGCCGTCGAATGCGCGGCGCAGGACATCCACGTCGAGGAAGTCGCCCTGGACGACGTCGACGCCATCCGGAAATGCAGCCTTGGCGGGATTGCGGACGAGTGCGCGCACGGGGGCGCCGCGCTGCACGAGCTGGCTAACGACGTGGTGGCCGATGTTGCCCGTTGCGCCGGTGACGAGAATGGTCATGATGTGTGCTCCTGTTGGGTTGTGAAAAGTGTCGGTTGACGCTTCACAGCTTAGACATCCCGCAGATGGACCGATAGACGGTAATATTGGACATGCCGTCTCACAGGTGGAACACATGGACTTGCTCGCCCTCGCCGATTTCAATCTCGTCGCCCGCCACGGCGGCTTCGGCCGTGCCGCCCGCGAGACGGGCCGGCCGAAGGCGACGCTGTCGCGCCGCGTCGCGGAACTGGAAGCGGATCTCGGCCTGCGCCTGTTCGAACGGGGCGCTCGCCTGCTGAAGCTCACGCAGGAAGGACGCGCGCTGCACGAGCGGACCGGGGCACTCCTCGCGGAGATCGACGAGACGGCGGCGGCCCTCGCCTCGGGCGGCGACCGGCCGCGCGGCCGGCTGCGCATCAGCGCCCCGCTGCTGTTCTCGCAGACGGCGATGGGCATGCTGGCCGCAGGCTTCGCGCGGGCGTATCCCGACGTGCGGCTGGAGGTGACGACGGAAGACCGGCCCGTGGACATGGTCGAGGAAGGCTACGACCTCGTCATCCGCGTGAATCCCGATCCGGACGAGAACCTCGTCGGCCGCATCTTCCTGCGCGACCGGCTCGTCGTCGTGGCGGCACCGCATCTGGCGCGGCCGGACGATGGGGCACCCGTGCCCGCCGTCGTGCGGCCCGTGGGCGACCAGGCGGCGTGGCAGGTGGCGGGCCAGCCGGACATCGCGATCGACCCGGTCTTGCGCCTGTCGTCGCTCGTGATGGTGCGCGACGCGGTGCGGGCGGGCGTCGGTGCGGGCTGTTTGCCCGCGTCGGTCGTCAGCCACGATCTCGCGGCCGGGCGGCTGGTGCGCTGGGGCGACGTGGCCGGGCCCGAGATCGCGCTGTGGGCGTTGTACCCGTCGCGCAGGCTGCTGAGCGCGCGCGTGTCGGCGTTCCTCGATTATTTGAAAGCGGCGTTTCCGAAAGGGACGCCGGACGAGCTGGCGGCCTGTCTCGCGCCGTGATCAGCGCACGCGCCGCTTCGTCATGACCACGGGCCGGATCGTGCCGTCGTCGTTGAAGTAGAGGCGCTCGACGGCCAGCTCGCGATGGTTGCCGTCGGTCTCGCCCAGCGGGCGGCGGTGGTAGGCGATGTACCACTCGTCGGTG
This sequence comes from Massilia sp. GER05, assembly GCF_052056005.1. Classification (NCBI taxonomy): domain Bacteria; kingdom Pseudomonadati; phylum Pseudomonadota; class Betaproteobacteria; order Burkholderiales; family Oxalobacteraceae; genus Massilia; species Massilia sp. GER05. The sequence continues at coordinate 6,507,292 of NZ_CP178858.1, forward strand.
CCGGGCACGTTGACGATCGAATGGTGGCCCGCGCCGCGCGCGATCTTGCCATCCTGCGCGAGGATCGTGCCGACGCGCTTGAACGGTCCGAACGGCGACGGGCCCATCGCATACGCGACGCGGTAGTCCGGCCCGGTCCACTCCCCTTCCGACCACATGAAGTAGTACACGCCACGGCGCTTGGCCATGAACGGGCCTTCCACGTAATCCGGATCGGGCGTGATGTCCTTGTACGTCGTCCCGTCCGGGAACGGCACGACACCGAGCAGGTCCGGCGCGAGTTTCACGACGTTGGCGTGCTTCCAGCCGCCGTAGACCATGTACGCCTGGCCGTCGTCGTCCTTGAACACCATCGGGTCGATCGGCTGCGCGCCGTTGTGGATCCGGCCGATCAGCGGCTTGCCGAGTGCATCCTTGAACGGACCTTCGGGCCGGTCGCCGATGGCCACGCCGATGCCGCCCAGCTGGTCGTTGCCCTTGATGTCGTTCGCGCCGAAGAACAGGTAGTACTTGCCGTCGTGCGCGATGGCCGACGGCGCCCACACGGCATACGCGGCCCAGGCCACGTGCGCGACGTCGAGCACGCGCTCGTGCCGCGTCCAGTGCACGAGGTCGCGCGACGAGAAGGCGTCGAGGAACGTCTGCGTCAGGAACGGCGCCCAGATCAGGTCCGAGCGTGCGCGCATCCGCTGCTGGTCCGGCGTGAAGGCCGTCGGTCTCGCAGGTCGTTCGTAGTCCGCGGAATACGTGGGATAGATCCAGTACGTGTCGCCGAAGAGGCGGATCTCCGGATCGGCATACCAGCCCTGGACGATCGGGTTGGCCGCCTGCGCGTTCAGCGCGACGGCGGCGGCCGCGGCCAGCAAGGCGCGCTTCATCGCGGCAGCGTGAAGCGGAACGTGGGTTCGATGCCGCGCGCGTGCAGGACGCGGACGATGTCTTCCAGCGTCGCGTCCTTCAGCAGCAGGCCGTCGGCGGCGGGAGTCGGCGGCGCGGCGACGGGTGCCGCGGGGGCCTCGAGCCGCGCCAGCGCTTGCGCGAACTGGCCGGGCGCGATGCTGTCCAGGCCTTCCAGGAACGCGACCTGCCCCGCCGCGGGCGGCGCCATGTCGAGCCCGGACTCGTCCGCGAACGACGCACCCATGCCCGGATGGATGAACGCGGCCCACGTCCCCGTCGCCGCGTTCGGGCACGGCGGCAATTCGACGGGGACGCCGATCGTGTCGGCGGGCGGCAGCGTGTCCGGCCACAACCGGCCCAGGCCGGCGACGAAGCGGCGCGCATCCGCGACCGGCACGGGCGCCGCCAGCGACAGCCACAGCATGAAGCCGCCGGTGCTCGTCACGCTCACCGCGGGGGCCGGGAAGCCGAAGTCGGCCTGCAGGCCGTTCGCGACGGTGCACAGGCGTTCCCAGTGCTGGGCGTCCGCGCCGGGCGCCTTGCGGAACGGGATCGCGATGGCGCGCAGGAGGCCCGCGCCGGAGACAAGGTCCGCGGCCGGGCCGGGACCGCGCTGCGCGGCCGGGCTGTCCGGCAGCAGATACAGGCGGTTCAATTCGGAGAGCAGTTTTTCCATGCCCGCGATTGTGACACAGGCTCAGAAACCCATCTTGAACTTGGCCTGCAGGCCCGAGTTATTGGTCTCGCTTCCCCATTTCTTCGCGGTGTTGCCGTACTGCTCGTAGCCCGCCGTCACGGACGCCTTCTCGCCGACCTTGTAGCGCGCGCCCATGCCGACGTACGGGCCGACGTCCGTGTCCGACGCGGTATTGCGATACGTCTTGTCGTGGGCCACGCGCTCGCTGACGGCGACGCCCAGCTTGCCGTACGCGGAGAACTGGTCGTTGACGGGCACGTTCAGCCGCGCCGCCAGGTAGCTGTTGGCGCCCTTCGTGCCGAGCGCGCCATTCACCTCGTCGGGCCGGGCGTAATCGGCGAAGTGGTAGCCGCGCGTGTACAGGTTCGCGTAGCCCGTCTCGATGGCGAAGTTCGGCGACAGGTTGACGCCCGCGAACAGCTTGGGATCGGAGACGTAAACGCCGAACGCGCTCTTGTCCTGGTAGCGCAGGCCATCCGTTTCCGCCGCATTGCCCATGTACGTGCGCGGGACGGGCTGGATCTTCGCGAACGGCGGGGACAGCGTGCGCGTGGCCGACAGGTCCTTCGATGCCGCCGCGCCGTCCAGCAACTGCGCGTGCGCACCGCCGGCGGCGAGCAGCCCGGCGGCCAATGCGAGATGGATGGTATTCATGCGTGTCCCCTTTGTCATGGAAGCCTCCGCTCAGGATAGCAGTCCGTGTTCAAAATCGCATCATCCGGCACGTAAGCGTTTGTGACTAAAAATATGCATTCCTCAAGTATGGTCGGCCAGTTTACCGCGCAACATGTCCAGCTGACGCTTGAGCGCAGCGAGATCGGACGGTTCGCACGCGGTGGCGCACAGCACGCCGTCGTAGATCGCGGCGGCTTCCTGCTCCAGCGCGCGGCCGGCGGGGCGCAGGGCCACGACGACCTGCCGTTCGTCGGCGGCGGAACGGGTCCGGCTCACCAGGCCGGCCGCCTCCAGCCGCTTGAGCAGCGGCGTCAGCGTCGCCGAGTCCAGGAACAGCCGGGCGCCGATCTCGGACACCGTCTGCTCGTCCTTTTCCCACAGCACCAGCATGACGAGGTATTGCGGGTAAGTCAGGTCCAGCCTGCGCAGCAGCTTGCGGTACACCTTGTTCATCGCCAGACCGGTCGAGTACAGCGCAAAGCACAACTGGTCGTCGAGCAGCGGGGTCCGCTTGCCTTGCTTGGTCGATGTGTCGTTCGCTTCCATGGTTTGCCTATCCGATCGCGAGGCAGCCTCCACATCAGTGTAGACCTTTTACGGCCGACCAGCGCACGGCATCACGCGGCCGCTTCGTGTCCCTCGCGCGACACGACGCGGTTGCGGCCGGCGTCCTTGGCCTCGTACAGCAGCCGGCCGGCCACGTCGACCCAGGCCAGCGGATCGTTGCGCTCGGCCAGCGCCGGATGGCCCACGTACAGGCCCATGCTGAGGGTGACGCGGCCGGCCGGGTTGTCCGCGTGGCGCAGGTCCAGGGCCGCCACGGCCGCGCGGATCGTGTCGGCCACCGCGTTGGCGCCGGTGAGGTCGGTGTCGGCCAGCATGATGGCGAATTCCTCGCCACCGTAGCGCGCGGCCAGGTCGCCCGGCCGCCGCGCCCCGCTCTCGATGGCACCGGCCATCTTGCGCAGGCACTCGTCGCCGGCGGCGTGGCCGTAGCGGTCGTTGTACTGCTTGAAGTGGTCGACGTCGGCCAGGATGAGGCCGAACGGCGCCCCGCTGCGGCGCGCGCGCTCGTATTCGCGCACGAGGCGGTCTTCGAACAGGCGACGGTTGGCCAGGCCCGTCAGCGCATCGCTGTCGGCCAGGTTCTGCAGCGACGCGTTGTGGCGCCTGAGCGAGACGCCCACGCGGATCAGGTCGCGCTCGAGCCGTTCGCGGACGCGGATCTGGCGCACGAGGATCACGCCGCCGCACGCCAGCAGGAGCATGGCCGCCGCGCCCAGGATCGCCGTCTGCACCGTGGTGCGGCGCCATCCGGACAGGACCTCGTCCGTCGCCTGCCCGCTGGCGACGAACAGCGGATAGCCCGCCAGGTGCCGGTAGCTGTACAGGCGCTCGACGTTGTCGATGCGGGGCGTCGCCACCATCGAGCCGGCCTGGCCGTCGCGCTGGATCTGCTGCCAGATGGTGCCGTTGCGGATGTCCATGCCGACCTGGTCGTCGCGGAACGGCCGGCGGTAGATCAGCGTGCCGTTGTCGAACGCGAACAGGATCGTGCCGTTCTCGCCGACATCGAAACTGTCGTAGAAGCGGCCGAACCACGCCAGGTTCAGCGTGGCCAGCACCACGCCGGCAAAGCTGCCGTCGGGTGCTTCGAGGCGGCGCGACAGCGGCAGGATCCACACCCCGGTCGACCGGCTGCGCACCGGCACGCCCACGTGGGTCGCGCGCCCGTCGTGCAGCAGGTGGAACTGGAAATATTCGCGGTCGAAATTATTGCCCTGCATGGGGCGCGGCAGCGACGATGTCAGCCACTTGCCGTCCGGCCCGTACACGAACAGGCCTTGCAGTTCGCCCACGTCGCGCGTAATCGCGCGCAGCCGTCCCGTCAGGCGTGCCGTGGCGGCCTCGCCCAGGCCATCGTGCTCGACGCGCTCGACCATCTCGGTCAGCACGGCGTCGCCCAGCCGGATCGACGTCTCCGCATGCGTCGCGAGCGCCCGCGCCATGTTGGCCGTGGCGACGCGGCTGTCCTCCCGTTCGGCCTCGTAGGCATGCCAGGCGCTCCAGCCCTGCAGGCCGCCCAGCAGCAGGCAGAAACAGGCGAGCAGCCCGACGGCCAGCGCGACCAGCGGACGGCGCTGGCCGTCGAGTGCGGACAATCCCTGGCCGTCGTGGCCGGCGGCGCTGTGGTCGGCATCGTGCATGGTGCGGATTTCCCTCCGGCTCCAGCTTATCCGCGTCGGCGCCCGCCGTCCACATTCGCACGAGCGGCGCCGCTAGATTTCCACCTGCGTACCCAGCTCGATGACCCGATTCGTTGGAATGCGGTAGTAATCGGCGGCGTCGCGGGCGTTGCGCTGCATCGCGACGAACAGGTGCTCGCGCCACGGCGCCATGCCCCCGCCCGGCGTCGAGATCACGGTCTGGCGCGCGACGAAGAACGAGGTCTGCATCATGTCGAACGCCAGGCCATGCGCCGCGCACTGGTCGAGGATGCCGGGGATGTCCGGCTCGTCCTTGAAGCCGAATTTCACGTCGACCTGGTGGCAGCCGTGTCCAAGATCGGTAATGCGGATCCGGGACGCCGCATCGACGTACGGCTCGTCGCCAATGTACACGGTGAGAAACACGACGCGCTCGTGCAGCACCTTGTTGTGCAGCAGGTTGTGCAGCATCGCATGCGGGACGCCATCGCTTTCGCCGCGCAGGAAGATGGCCGTGCCGGCGACCCGCGTCGGCGGCGCGATAAACAATGATTCGAGGAAAGCGTCGAGCGGGATGGCGTGCTTCTGCAGGTTCTCGAACATCTGCGCGCGGCCGCGGCGCCACGTGAGCATCAACGTGAACAGCAGCACGCCCAGCGTCAGCGGGAACCAGCCGCCGTGCAGCAGTTTCAGCACGTTGGCCGAAAAGAACGCCGCGTCGATCACGAAGAAGAAGCCGGTCGCGCCCAGGCACAGCAGCAGATTCATGCGCCAGCGGTAGCGGATCACGAAGTAAGTGAGGATGGTGGTGGCCAGCATCGTCGCCGTGACCGCGATGCCGTAGGCGGACGCCAGCGCGTCGGACGAGCCGAACCCGACGACGGCCAGCAGCACGGCGATCAGCTGCAGCCAGTTGATGACGGGGAGATAAACCTGGCCGATCTCGCGCTCCGACGTGTGCACGGTGCGCATGCGCGGCAGGAAGCCGAGCGCGATCGCTTCCTTCGTCATCGAGAACGTGCCGGAGATCGTCGCCTGCGACGCGATGACGGTGGCGATCGTGGACAGCACGACGAGCGGATAGACGCTCCAGCTGCCCAACTGCTGGTAGAACGGGTTGGCGATCGCGTCCGGCCGCGCCAGCAGCAGCCCGCCCTGCCCGAGATAGTTCAGCGCGAGGGCCGGAAAGGCGACGGCGAACCACGCGAGGCGGATCGGTTTGCGGCCGAAATGGCCCATGTCGGCATACAGCGCCTCGGCACCCGTGAAGGCCAGCACGATCGCGCCCAGGGCCAGGAAGCCGAGGCTGCGGTTATCGAGGAAGAAGCGCACCGCATGCCACGGATTGAGCGCGACGAGGATGCCCGGACTGCGCACGATGTTCAGCACGCCCATCGCCGCCAGCGCCGCGAACCACACCAGCATGACGGGGCCGAACCAGCGGCCGATGCCCGCGGTGCCGTGGCGCTGCGCCGCGTACAGGCAGATCAGGACGACGATCGTCAGCGGCACGACCCAGGCCTGCAGCGCCGGGGTCGCGACTTCGAGACCCTCGATGGCGGACAGCACCGAGATCGCGGGCGTGATCACGCTGTCGCCGTAGAACAGCGACGCGCCGAACACCCCGATCAGCAGCAGCCCGAGGTGCATCCGCCTGCGGTCGCCGACCGCGCCCAGCGCGAGCGCCAGCAGGGCCATGATGCCGCCCTCGCCGCGGTTGTCGGCGCGCAGCACGAGCGTCACGTACTTGAACGAGACGATGACGGACAGGCCCCAGAAGATCAGCGACACGACGCCGACCAGGTTGGCGGGCGTGAGCGGCAGGCCGTGCGCGGGGTCGAAGACGGTCTTCAGCGAATACAACGGGCTCGTGCCGATGTCGCCGTACACGATGCCGATGGCGGCCAGCGCGAGGCCGGCGATGTTCTTGTTGTTCTTGTGCTTGTCCAAACGGTTTCTCCGGCAATGTTCGTGGACCGTATCGTACTGGCGCCGGCGTAAAGATTTTGTAAAAACGGGACCGCCCGGCGCGCATAAACGAAGCCTTTATCCGGGGCGGGCGTCTTTTTAGAAAATTTTTACGTGATGCTTTCTACACTGCTTCCATCGCAATCAATGCTGCAAGGAGACCACGTGATCGTCACGATCGTCCACGCCGCCCTGCCTGCCGCCGACGCCCGCCTGGCCGCGGACCTCGCCCTCCAGCGCGCACGCCACGGCCGCAAGGTCGTGCTGCTGGCCACCCGCACCCTGCGCGGCGCCAGCCTGTCGGAGCAACTGGAACGGATGCCGGCGCGCCACGACGACATCGTCGTCGCTACCTGCGGCGACGATCCCGCATGCCGCAGCGCGCTGGTCGCCGCCCAGGTCGCGCTCGTCCCGCTGGCGCCGGAACAGGCCGACGTCGATACCCGCTACGGCCGAATCGCCGGCCGCAACCACGCCCGCATGTTCAATCCCGGCCTGCGCGTGCTGTTCGTGACGGTGGGCGGCGCGACCGATCCGGCGCCGCAGGCGCAGTGCGCCATGCGCGCCTACGCGGCACAGGTGATGTCGGCCGGGATCGCCGACACCGTATTGCACCTGCCCGATTTCCGCAGCGCCGCCGAGATGGCGGCGTTGTACGAGGAGGTCTACCAGGCTCCTCACGCGTCGCCGCAGCCCCGGCGACGCACACCGTTCGCCTCCGCCCACCCGGCGGACGGACGGCTTTTACAAAAACAAGGAACGAACCGACCATGAGAAACACCGTCTTCATCCCCGCCCTCCTCGTTGCGCTGGCAGCGCCGCTGCATGCACAGGAAACGCCGCCGGCCGACAGCGTCACGTTCAACGCGGCGCTCGCGTCCGACTACCGCTACCGCGGCATCTCGCAGACCCGGCTGCAGCCCGCGCTGCAGGGCGGCGCCGACTGGACCCACAGCCCGACCGGCCTGTACGCCGGCACGTGGCTGTCCACCATCAAGTGGACGAAGGACGCGGGCGGCGGCGGCGACATCGAGTCGGACCTGTATGCCGGCAAGCGCGGCCAGTTGAGCGCCGACGTGACCTACGACGTCGGCGTGCTGGGCTACGTCTATCCGGCCAATGGTCTGAAGGACGTGCCCGGCTCGGCCGACGCGAACACGGCGGAAGTCTACGGCCAGCTGGGCTACGGCCCCACGTACGTGAAGTATTCGGCGGCGCTGACCAACCTGTTCGGCTTCACGGACAGCCGCCACAGCCGCTACCTGGACGCCGGTGCCAACATCGACCTGGGCAACGCCTTCACGCTGAACCTGCACGCCGGCCGCCAGGACGTACGCCACCACGACGCCGCCAGCTACACCGACTACAAGATCGGCGTGACGAAGGATCTCGGTTTCGCGAGCGTGGCGGCGGCCTTCGTCGGCACGAATGCCGACGAGACCGCGTACGCGTCGTCCGCCAACGGCAAGTTCCTCGGCCGGAAGGCGCTCGTCGTCACCGTCGGCAAGACATTCTGATCAACCGTAACGAGGGAACCATGGATATCGTCTTCATCGGCGCCATCGCCCTGTTCGCCGCCCTGATCGCGGGCATGGCGCACGGCTGCGCCAGACTGGGAGAACGCAAATGACATTGTTTTACCTGATCGGCGTGCTCGCATCGGGCGCGCTTCTCGCATACCTGCTGTACGCCATGTTCTGCGCGGAGGATTTGTGATGGATACGCAATCGCTGGCGCTGCTCGCCCTGTTCTTCGCGATCCTGCTCGCCCTGTCGTGGCCGCTCGGCATCCTGTTCGCACGCGTGGCCGAAGGCGGCCGCGTGCGCGGCTTCGGCTGGCTGTATCGCATCGAGGCCGGCCTGTATCGCGCGGCCGGCGTCGACGCGACCACGGGCATGCACTGGAAAACCTATGCGCTGTCCCTGCTCGCGTTCAACGCGCTCGGCACGCTGGTCGTCTACCTGCTGCAGCGGGTCCAGGCCTGGCTGCCCTTCAATCCCCAGAGCCTCGCCAACGTCGCCCCCGATTCGGCGTTCAACACCGCCGTCAGCTTCGTCAGCAACACCAACTGGCAGGGCTACGGCGGCGAGCAGACGATGAGCTACCTCACGCAGATGCTCGCCCTCACGTGCCAGAACTTTTTCTCGGCCGCCACCGGCATCGCCGTCGTGTTCGCGCTGATCCGCGGCTTCTCGTCGAAGTCGGCGCGCGCCATCGGCAACTTCTGGGTCGACCTCGTCCGTACCACCCTGTACGTGCTGCTGCCGCTGTCGCTCGTGTTCGCCGTGTTCCTGACCGGCCAGGGCGTGATCCAGAATTTCTCGGGCTACCAGGAGGTGCAACTGCTCGAACCGCTCACGTACACGCAGCCGAAGACGGACGCGGACGGCCAGCCCGTGCTGGACGCCCAGGGCCAGCCGGTCACCGAGGCCGTGACCACGACGACGCAGACGATCGCGATGGGCCCGGTCGCCTCGCAGGAAGCGATCAAGATGCTGGGCACGAACGGTGGTGGCTTCTTCAACGCGAACTCCGCGCACCCGTACGAAAACCCGACCCCGCTGTCGAACCTGTTCCAGATGGTGTCGATCTTCCTGATCCCCGCCGGCCTGTGCTTCGCGTTCGGCCGCCTCGTCGGCGACAGCCGCCAGGGCTGGGCGATCCTCGCCGCGATGACGGTGCTGTTCGTCGTGATGGCGGCCGGCGTGATGACGGCCGAGCACCAGGCGCATCCCGGGTTCGCGGCGCTGGGCATCGAGGGCGGCAACATGGAAGGCAAGGAAACCCGCTTCGGCATCGACGCCTCCGCGCTGTTCGCCGCGGTCACCACGGCCGCCTCGTGCGGCGCGGTCAACTCGATGCACGATTCGTTCACGCCGCTGGGCGGCGCGGTGCCGCTGCTCCTGATGCAGTTCGGCGAAGTGGTCTTCGGCGGCGTCGGCTCCGGCCTGTACGGCATGCTGGTCTTCGCAATCATGGCCGTGTTCATCGCCGGCCTGATGATCGGCCGCACGCCCGAATACCTCGGCAAGAAGATCCAGGCCTACGAGATGAAGATGACGTCGGTCGCCATCCTCGTCACGCCCGTGCTGGTGCTGGCCGGTACCGCGATCGCCGTGCTGGCGGCCGCGGGCAGGGTTGGCGTCGCCAACCCCGGCGCGCACGGCTTCTCGGAAATCCTGTACGCGTTCAGCTCCGCCGCCAACAACAACGGCAGCGCGTTCGCGGGCCTGTCCGCCAACACCCCGTTCTACAACTGGATGCTGGCGTTCGCGATGTGGTTCGGGCGCTTCGCCGTGATCGTTCCCGTGCTGGCGATCGCCGGTTCGCTCGCGGCCAAGCAGCGCCTGCAGACGACCGCCGGCAGCATGCCCACGCACGGCCCGATGTTCGTCGGCCTGCTGGTCGGCGTGGTCGTGCTGGTCGGCGTCCTCAACTACGTGCCGGCGCTGGCACTCGGCCCCGTCGTCGAACACCTGCAGCTGTTTGCCAAATAACCTGGAGTCGCCATGAACCAACTGAAATCCCCGGTGACGGCCCCCCTGGCCGCGCCGGCCGCCGCGGCGCCGGGCCAGCGCCTGTCGTTGCTCGACACGAAGCTGGCCGGCCCCGCCCTCGTCGACGCCTTCAAGAAGCTCGGCGTGCGCACCCAGCTGCGCAGCCCCGTCATGTTCGTCGTGTACGTCGGCAGCATCATCACGACCCTGCTGTACGTGCAGGCCCTGTTCGGCACAGGCGAAGCGCCGTCCGGCTTCATCCTCGCCTGCGCCGTGTGGCTGTGGTTCACGGTGCTGTTCGCGAACTTCGCGGAAGCGCTGGCCGAAGGCCGCAGCAAGGCCCAGGCGGCCTCGCTGCGCGGCCTGAAGGAAGCCGTGACCGCGAAGAAGCTGGCGGTGCCGAAGCACGGCACGACGTGGCTGCCCTGCCCCGCCACCGACCTGCGCAAGGGTAACCACGTGCTGATCGAGGCGGGCGACGTCGTGCCCATCGACGGCGAGGTCGTCGACGGGGTCGCGTCCGTGGACGAAAGCGCGATCACGGGCGAATCCGCGCCGGTGATCCGCGAATCCGGCGGCGATTTCTCGGCCGTCACGGGCGGCACGCGCGTGCTGTCCGACTGGCTCGTCGTGAAGGTGACGGCGAACCCGGGCGAGACCTTCCTCGACCGCATGATCGCGATGGTCGAAGGCGCGAAGCGCAAGAAAACGCCCAACGAGATCGCGCTGACGATCCTGCTGGTGGCGCTCACCATCGTGTTCCTCGTCGTGACGGTGACCCTGCTGCCGTTCTCGCTGTACGCGGTCGACGTCGCCAAGTCCGGCACGCCGGTCACGATCACCGTGCTGATCGCGCTGCTCGTGTGCTTGATCCCGACGACGATCGGCGGCCTTCTCTCGGCCATCGGCGTCGCGGGCATGAGCCGGATGATGCGCGCCAACGTGGTCGCGACCTCGGGCCGCGCCGTGGAAGCGGCCGGCGACGTCGACGTCCTGCTGCTCGACAAGACCGGCACCATCACGCTGGGCAATCGCCAGGCCGCCGCCTTCCTGCCCGCCGCAGGCGTCACCGAACACCAGCTGGCCGACGTGGCCCAGCTGGCGTCGCTGTCCGACGAGACGCCGGAGGGCCGCAGCATCGTGGTGCTCGCCAAGCGCTTCGGCATCCACCAGCGCGAGCTCGAAGCCCTCCATGCCGTGTTCGTGCCGTTTTCCGCGCAGACCCGCATGAGCGGCGTCGATTGCGGCGAGCGCCGCATCCGCAAGGGCGCCTACGACGCCGTGCGCCGCCACGTCGAGTCGCTCGGCGCGACGTTCCCGGCCGACGTCGTGCGCCTCGCGGAAGACGCCGCGCGCCGCGGCAGCACCCCGCTCGTCGTGGCCGAGGATGGCCGGGTGCTGGGCGTCGTGGAGCTGAAGGACATCGTCAAGGGCGGCATCAAGGAACGCTTCGCCGAACTGCGCCGCATGGGCATCAAGACCGTGATGATCACGGGCGACAACAAGCTGACGGCGGCGGCCATCGCCGCCGAGGCCGGGGTCGACGATTTCCTCGCCGAGGCCACGCCGGAAGACAAGCTGAAGCTGATCCGGCAATACCAGGCCGACGGCCGCATGGTCGCGATGACGGGCGACGGCACCAACGACGCCCCCGCGCTCGCGCAAGCCGACGTGGCCGTGGCGATGAACTCCGGCACGCAGGCGGCCAAGGAAGCGGGCAACATGGTGGACCTCGACTCGAACCCGACCAAGCTGCTGGAGATCGTCGAGATCGGCAAGCAGATGCTCATGACGCGCGGCGCGCTGACCACGTTCTCGATCGCGAACGACGTGGCCAAGTATTTCGCGATCATCCCCGCCGCCTTCGTCGGCACCTATCCGCAGCTGCGCGCGCTCGACGTGATGCATCTCGCGAGCCCGTCGTCGGCGATCATGTCCGCGCTGATCTTCAACGCGCTGATCATCGTGTTCCTGATCCCGCTCGCGCTGCGCGGCGTGCGCTTCCGCGCGATCGGCGCCACCGCCCTGCTGCGCCGCAACCTCCTCGTCTACGGCCTGGGCGGCATCGTCCTGCCGTTCATCGGCATCAAGCTGATCGACCTGCTGCTCGCGGCGCTGAACCTCGCCTGACCCTGGAGACCACCATGACATCACTGTTTCGTCCCACGTTCGTCCTGTTCGGCGCCCTGACCCTGCTGTGCGGCGTGCTGTACCCTGCCGCCGTCACCGGCGTCGGCCGCGTCGCCTTCGCGCACCAGGCCGGCGGCAGCCTGATCGAAGCGAACGGCAAGACCGTCGGCTCGACCCTGATCGGCCAGCCGTTCTCCTCGCCCGGCCACTTCTGGGGCCGTCCGTCCGCGACCGCGCCGATGGCCGACAACGCGGCCGGCTCGGGCGGCTCCAACCAGGGGCCGACCAATCTCGCGCTGCTCGACGCCGTCAAGGCGCGGGTCGACGCGCTCAAGGCGCTCGACCCCGGCAACGACGCGCCGATCCCCGTCGACCTCGTCACCGCGTCCGCCAGCGGCCTCGATCCCGAGATCAGCGTGGCGGCCGCCGAGTACCAGGCCGCGCGCGTCGCCGCGGCGCGCAAGCTGCCCGTGGCGCAGGTGCGCGCGCTGATCGAGCGCTACCGCCGGGACCCGGCCCTGGGCTTCCTCGGCGAGGCGCGCGTGAACGTGCTGGCGCTGAATCTCGCCCTGGACGGCAAGGCGCCATGAGGACGAACGCATGAGCGTGCCCGGCGACGAGGTACGGCGCGATCCGGACGCGCTGCTGGCCCGCGTGCAGGAAGAAGAACGGCGCGCCGCGCGCGGCCGGCTGCGCATCTACTTCGGCGCGTCGGCCGGTGTCGGCAAGACGTACGCGATGCTGTCGGCCGCGCGCCAGCTCGCGGCCGCGCGCACGGTGCTGGTCGGCGTCGTCGAGACCCACGGCCGCGCCGAAACGGAAACGCTGCTGGACGGATTGCAGGTCCTGCCTCGCCGCCAGATCGCCTACCGCGGCAAGGTTCTGTCCGAGTTCGACATCGACGCGGCGCTGGAACGGCGCCCGGAACTGGTGCTCGTCGACGAGCTGGCGCATTCGAACGTCCCGGGATCGCGCCACCCGAAACGCTGGCAGGACATCGACGAGCTGCTGGCCGCCGGCATCGACGTGTTCACGACGGTGAACGTGCAGCACCTGGAGAGCCTGAACGACGTGGTCGGCGGCATCACCGGCGTGCGCGTCGGCGAGACGGTGCCGGACTCCGTGTTCGATGCGGCCGACGAGGTCGTGCTGGTCGACCTGCCCGCCGACGAGCTGCTGGCGCGGCTGAAACTCGGCAAGGTGTACCAGCCGGTGCAGGCCGAGCGGGCCGGCCGCAACTTCTTCCGCAAGGGGAACCTCATCGCCCTGCGCGAGCTGGCGCTGCGACGCACGGCGGAACGCATCGGCGACGACGTGCGCGCGTACCGGGTCGAGCAATCGATCGACACCGTGTGGCGCACCGGGACGACGTTCCTCGCCTGCGTCGGTCCCGGTCCCGGCGCGGAAGGCGTCGTGCGCAGCGCGGCGCGCCTCGCGGCCCAGCTGGGTGCGGACTGGCACGCCGTCTATGTCGAGACGCCGGCCCTGCAGCGCCTCGACGCGGGCCGGCGCGCGCGCACCCTGGACGCCCTGAAGCTGGCGCGCGACCTCGGCGCCGTCACCGCCGTGCTGTCCGGCGACAGCGTGGAATCGGCTGCGGCCGACTACGCGCGCAGCCACAACCTGGGGCGTATCGCGCTGGGCCGCGGCGACCCGCGCTGGCCGTGGCAGGCGACGCGCGCCCGGCGTATCGCGCGCCTCGCGCCGGACGTCGAACTGCTGGAAGTGGCCATGCCGCCGGCCTCCGCCGCACCGTCCATGCCGGCCGCGCGGCGCATGACCACCCGCCTGGACATCGCCGCACACGGCGTGGCGGTGCTGTCGAGCGTCGGCATGGCGCTGGCGCTGACGCCCACCGTCGGCCACCTGGACCTCGCCAACATCGCCATGCTGTTCCTGCTGGTCGTGCTGATGGTGGCGGTGCGCCTGGGCCGTGGCCCGTCCGTCACCGCGACCTGCGTCAGCGTCGCGTGCTTCGACTTCTTCTTCGTCCCGCCGCGCTTCACGTTCGCGATCTCGGACGTCCAGTACCTGGTGGCGTTCGGCGTCATGCTGGCGGTCGGCCTGATCACGGGCCACCTTACGGCCGGCCTGCGCTTCCAGGCGCACGTGGCGGCGCGCCGCGAGAGCCGCACGCGCGCGCTGTACGAATTCGCCCGGGCCTTGTCGGGCGTGCTCCAGACGGACCAGATCCAGGAAGCGACGCGCGACGCGATCGGGCGCACGTTCGGCGCGCGCACCGTCCTGCTGGTGCCGGACGCCGCCGGGCGCGTGGCCGTGGCCGGCGACGACGCCATCGCCGCGCTCGACACCGGCATCGCGCAATGGGCGTTCGACCATGGCGCCAGCGCCGGGATGGGCACCGACACCCTGCCCGGCAGCCCCGTCTTCTACCTGCCGCTCGTGGCGCCGATGCGCACGCGCGGCGTGCTGGCGATCGAGGCCGCGACGCCGCACTGGCTCACGGCGCCGGAACAACGCCAGCAGCTCGACACGTTCGCGGCGCTGGCCGCCATCGCGCTGGAACGGGTGCACTACATCGAGGTGGCGCAGGACGCCCTGGTGCGCATCGAATCGGAACGGCTGCGCAACTCCCTGCTCGCGGCGCTGTCGCACGACCTGCGCACACCGCTCACGTCGCTGATGGCGCAGGCCGAGGCGCTGGCGGGCTCCACGCCGCCGCTGGCCGCGAGGCAGCGCGCGATGGCCGACGCGCTGCGCGAGGAAACGGTGCGCATGGGCCGCCTCGTGACGAACCTGCTCGACATGGCCCGCATCGAGAGCGGCGACGTCAAGCTCAGGCTCCAGTGGCAGCCGGTCGAGGAGGTCATCGGCAGCGCCCTGGCGGCCAGCCGCGCCGCGCTGGCCGGCCACGTGGTCGCGACCCGGGTACCGGCGGACCTGCCGCTCGTGCAGTACGACGCGGTGCTGGTCGAACGGGTGCTGTCCAACCTGCTGGAAAACGCGGGCAAGTACACGCCGCCCGGCAGCACGGTGACCGTCGCCGCGGAGCAGCACGGACAGTGGCTGAACGTCGCCGTGACGGACGACGGGCCGGGCCTGCCGCCCGGCCAGGAAGAAGCCGTGTTCGAGAAATTCACGCGCGGCGAACGGGAATCGGCCAAGCCCGGCGTGGGCCTCGGGCTCGCCATCTGCCGCGCGATCGTGGGCGCGCACGGCGGCACCATCCGCGCGGCCAACCGCCCGGGCGGCGGCGCCGCGTTCACGTTCACGCTGCCCCTGGGCACGCCGCCGGCGCCGCCGCCGGACGACATGGAGAACGACGATGAGTGATTTCACCGGTACCGCACTGCTCGTGGAAGACGAGCCCCACATCCGCCGCTTCGTACGCGCCGCGCTGGAACGGGAAGGATGGCAGGTCCACGAGGCGGCGACGCTCGATCGCGGCCTGACGGAGGCGGGCACGCGCAAGCCGGATGTCGTCATCCTCGACCTCGGCCTGCCCGACGGCGACGGCGCCGACTTCATCGCCGACCTGCGCACATGGTCCGCCGTGCCGGTGATCGTGCTGTCCGCGCGCGTCGACGAGGAAGAAAAAATCCGCGCGCTCGACCGCGGCGCGGACGACTACCTGACGAAACCGTTCGGCGTGGGCGAACTGCTGGCGCGCGTGCGCGCCTCCCAGCGGCGCCAGCGCGGCCCGGCGACGGGCGGCGACGGCAAGGTGCGCTTCGGCGACGTCGTCGTGGACGTGCACAACCGCCAGGTGACGAAAGGCGGCGCCACCGTGCGGCTCACGCCGACGGAGCACCGGCTGCTGGCGGTGCTCGTCGCGAACGCGGGCAAGGTGATGAGCACGCCGCAGCTCCTGCGCGGCGTGTGGGGACCGAACCAGTCCGACCAGGCGCACTACCTGCGCATCTACATGGGCCACCTGCGCCACAAGCTGGAAGACAATCCCGCCCAGCCCCGCTACCTGGTCACCGAGACAGGTGTCGGCTACCGCTTCCAGCTGCCGTAGTCTCCTCGACGACGAGCACGGACGCCGTATCGCGCCCCGCGTGCTTCGAGCGGTACAACCCGTCGTCCGCCGCATGGGCCAGCGCGACCTGCTCCGGCCGTGCGCTCCACGCGATGCCGATGCTGCTGGTGACCGCGAGCGTGTGCCCGTCCAGCAGGAACGGCGCGCGGATCGCGTCGAGCAGCTTGGCCGCGATGCGTTCGCATTCCAGCGGCGAGCCGACCTGCTCCAGCACGATGACGAATTCGTCGCCGGCCAGGCGCGCCACCGTGTCGGTGGCGCGCACCGTGGCGCCGAGGCGGCGCGCGAACTCGCGCAGCACGGCGTCGCCCACCGCGTGGCCGAGGCTGTCGTTGATCTGCTTGAAGTGGTCGAGATCGAGGTAGGCCAGCGCCAGCGGCGTGGCGCCGCGGCGCGCGCGCGCGATGGCCTGCGCGAAGCGCTCCTCGTAGCTGCGCCGGTTCGGCAGGCCGGTCAGGTGGTCGGAATGGGCGAGCGCGTGCAGCTGGCGCTCGTATTCGCGCGCGGAGGTCGCATCGGTCGACAGCACGTAGATGCCCTGCACGATGCCGTCGCGGATGTGCGGCAGATAGGTCGAGCTGATCACGCGCGTGCGGCCGCGGCGCCGTTCCTCGATCTCCAGGTGCGACGCGTGCCCGGCCAGGCAGCGCTCCAGCGCTTCGCGGCGCGGCGCGTAGAACCCGTCGCCCATCGCGTCGAGCACCGTCCTGCCGATCATGTCGGCGGTCTTCACGCCGAACCATTCGCGATAGCGTTCGTTGGCGAAGCGGTAGCGCAGGTCGGTGTCGACGTAGGCGATCAGCGCCGGCACGTTGTCGGCGATGGTGCGCAGCCATTCGCCGCTTTCGGCCAGGCGTGCGCGCGACGCATCCAGTTCCGTCACGTCCTTCATCGCGACGACGGCGCCCAGCGGCTCGCCGGTGCTGCCGTGCAGCGCGCGGCCGCTCGCGAGCAGGCGGCGCGGCGGCTCACCCGCCACGTGGATCGTCATGCCGGCGTCCATCACGCGCTCGCCGCGCAGCGCGCGCACCAGCGGGATGTCGTCCGGCGCCAGCGGCGTGAGGCCGTCCTCGCCGTACAAATCGTAGTGCGCGGGCCAGGCGGCCTGTGGCAAGGCGCTGTCCGCGTCGAGGCCGTGGAAGGCACGCGCGGCGCGGTTGAACAGCATCAGGTGGCCGTCGGCGTCGCACGCGACCACGCCCACGTCCACCGTTTCCAGCACGGCGTCCAGCAATTCCTGCTTCTGGCGCAGGGCCTGCTCGGCCGCCTCGCGCAGGCGCATCGTCAGTTCGAGGGCGGCGTTCTTGTCCTGCAGTTCGCGCGTGCGGTTGGCGACCAGCACGTCGCGGTTCAATTCGTCCTGCACCAGTTGCGCGAGGTCGCGCAGCATGCGCCGCTCGGCGTCGCCGAACGTGCGGGGACGCCTGTCGATGATGCACAGGGTGCCGAGCGGCTGGCCGTCCACGCTGTGCAGCGGCTGGCCGGCATAGAAGCGGATGCGGGGCGTGCCCGTCACGTGCGGGTGCGCGGCGAACCGCTCGTCGAGGAGCGTGTCCGAGACGACCAGCATGTCGTCCAGGGCGACGGTGTGGCTGCAGAAGGCGAGCGAGCGCGGCGTTTCGCAGTAGTCGAGGCCCGCCTGCGACTTGAACCACTGGCGCTCGCGGTCGACGAGCGACACGAGGGCGATCGGGACGTCGAACGCGGCGGTGGCGAGGCGGGTGAACCGGTCGAACCGGTCTTCGCGGGGCGTGTCGAGCAACCCCAGCGCGTGAAGGGCCTGGAGGCGTGCTTCTTCAGCGAGATCTTGTTGACTGAGCATGGGCATCCTTGATCGGCGAAGCACGCAGCCTGTGCAGCAAATTCTATCCGATTATCACCAATCTGTGCGGTAGAGCCACATCCGTTGCATCCCGGGTACACCCCGTGCCGTTGTAAAACTTTGAAAACATTCTACTTCGAAATAATTGATGAGAATTCACCTTTTATGCAAAATCCATGCGGACTGCTGCACAAATGACACACCGCATTGCCAGATGATCGCACGGTGTGGGAGCGAACCGGGCGGCGGCATCGTCGTCGCGAAGTGCCTGTCGGAAAGTAAAGATTTTCCATCCGGAATTTGAATCGTCGCATCGGCAACACGGGGCAAACGAAATCTCTCGAAAACTCATCTTTCGCTTGCCCAGCGAAACAATCTGACCCTATTCTTCCCGTTCGCGGTTCACCCGCGGAGAGTCTGCCCGGAATGACAACGGACGAGAAGACATGACGCATAACGACACGGGCAATGTCGAGGTGACCCTCGACGAAGTCTTGATCACGCACGAACTGGCACGCCGCCCGGCGCGTGCACCCGATCACCGCGCGCAGAGCCGCGCCCTCACGCTGCTCGGCCAGGAGCTCGTGACCCATCCGCGCGGCGTCCTGCAGCGCCTTGCCGAACTCGCGCTGCAGCTGTGCCGCGCCGGCACCGCCGGCGTCAGCATTCTCGAACATGGCGCGAAGGGCGACGTGTTCCGCTGGCACGCGATGGCCGGCGTGTATGCGAACGCGGTGGGCAGCGCAGTGCCGCGCGGGGACAGCCCGTGCGGCGCCGTCATCGAACGCAATACGACCTTGCTGTTCGACGGGCCGGGGCGCCGCTTCGCCTCGCTGCGCTGCGACGGCCCGCCGCTGCTCGAATGCCTGCTCGTCCCCTGGGCGATCGACGACCAGCCGATCGGCACGGTCTGGATCCTCTCCCACGATCCCGAGCGCCAGTTCGATGCCGAGGATGCGCGCCTGCTGGCGGAACTGTCGTCCTTTGCCGCCGCGGCGCACCAGGTCGTGAAGGCGCTGGACGAGGCGCAGGCGGCAAGCCATGTCGAGCGCGGTCTCGCGACGCTGCGCCACCATGTCGAAACGCGTGCCGGGGGCACCGCCGAAGCCGCGCTGCTGGCCAGTCCCGCCATCCTGCGGCCGCTGCTCGAACTGCACGTGGCGCCGCCCGGCCAGGGCGACCTGCCCGCGGCATTGGCCCCGGTGCTGAATCGCGCCTGCGCATTGGCGGGGGCCGCCTACGGCCGCATCGAACTGGCCGCCGGCGCGGATGCGGGGCGCGCCATCGTGGCCCAGCGCACGCACGGCGCCGCCGCCTACCGCAACGACGTCGTCCCCATAGCGCGCGCCGCCGCGACGGATGCGCCGTATGCCCTGCCCCTGACGGCCCACGACGGCACCGCGCTGGGCACCTTGCGCCTCGCGCTCGTGCGGCCGCCCGCGGCGGACGGCACGGGCCTGCTCGACCTGCTCGTGCGCACGGCGGCCGGCGCCATCGAACGCCACCGCAGCCATGCGGCAAGGCGTGACGACGAGCGGCGCCACGCCTTCCTGCTGCGCCTGAACGATGCCCTGCGCCCGTTGGCCGACCCGCGCCGCATCCAGGAAGAAGCCGCGCGCGTGCTGCGCGCCCACCTCGGCGTCGACCGGATCGGCTATGCGGCCGATTGCGGCGACGGCGAGCACGTGATCGTCACCCATGCGGACGGCACGCGCGCGTCCGCGTTCGGCAGCAAGATGCGCTACGCCGACTTCGGTCCCGGCCTGCTGGCCGCGCTGCGCAAGGGCCGGCCGGTCGTGCGGCCGGATATCCTGTCCGATCCCGAGCTCGACGCGGCCGCACGCGAGGCGCATGCCTTGCTCGGCGCCCTCTCCGTGGCCGACGTGCCGCTGGTGAAGGAAGGCCGCCTCGTCGCCATCCTGTTCGCGCACCACGGCAGCGCGCGCGCGTGGAACGCCGCCGACCTGGCCGTCATGCAGGAGACGGCCGAGCGCACCTGGGCCGCCGTCGAACGCGCGCAGGCGCAGGCCGAGCGCGAGGCCGCGCACGCGGAACTGATGCGCCAGTCGCGCTTCGTCGCGACGACGATGGATGCGCTGCCCGACTTCGTCTACGCGTTCGACCGCGCGCACCGCTTCGTCTACGTCAACCGCGCGATGGAAGAACTGTACGGCATGGAAGCCGGCGCGCTCGTGGGCCGCAGCTTCGCCGACCTGGACTTCCCGTCCGACCTGGCCGCGCGCCTGGACGGCCACCTCGACACCATCTTCCGCACCGGCGTCACCATCCAGGACGAGGTGTATTTCACGAGCCCGGCCGGCACGAGCGCCTATTTCCAGTTCCGCTGGGGGCCCGTGCTGGCCGAGGACGGATCGGTCGAGCAGGTCGTGGGCGTATCGCGCGACACGACCGGCCGGCGCATGCTGGAAGCGCGCCTGCGCGAGAGCGAGGAACGGGCGGCCTTCTTGCTGCGCCTGTCCGACGCGATGCGCTCGCTGGACGATGCCGACGCGATCGAGGCGACGGCCACGCGCATGGTGGCCGCGCACCTGGAGGCAAGCCGCGTGCTGATCGGCGAACTCGAGGAAGGCCGCGTCCACATCCGGCGCGACCACGTGGACGGTGTCGCGTCGCTGGCCGGCACGTATCCGATGCCCTCGCTGGGTGCGCGGGCGCTCGCCGCGTTCGAGCGGGGCGCGCCCTTCGTCGTCGAGGACACCGCGCGCGACCCGCATACGGACAGCGCCACGCGCGCCGGCTGGATCAGCGTCGGCATTGCTTCCCACGTCGGCGTCGGGCTGTATTCCGGCGGGCGCATCGCCGGCGTGTTCTGCGTGCACCACGCGGCGCCGCGGCACTGGAACGCGGCCGAAGTGAACCTCGTGCGCGAAGCGGCCGAACGCACGTGGGCCGCGATCGAGCGCGTGCGCGCCGAGCAGGCGCTGAAGGACGCGGACCGGCGCAAGGACGAGTTCCTCGCCACGCTGGCGCACGAGTTGCGCAATCCGCTCGCACCGATCAGCAACGCGATCCAGCTGATGCGCCGCGCCGACAGCCGCGATGCCGCCGATCGTCTCACGGGCATCGTCGAGCGCCAGGTACGGCAGATCGTCAAGCTCGTCGACGACCTGATGGAGATCGCGCGCATCTCGCGCGGCAAGATCGAACTGGACCGGCGCGCGCTGGCGCTGGCCGACATCGTGCGCGACGCCGTCGAAGCGAGCCGGCCGCAGGCCGAACGCGCCGGCCACGTCCTCGACGTGACGGAGCCGGACGCGTCCCTCGTCGTGCACGGCGACGCGGTGCGCCTCACGCAGGTGCTCACGAATCTGATCAACAACGCCGCCAAGTACACCGGCGCGGGCGGCCGCATCGAATTGCTCGCCCGGCGCGAAGGCAGCGCCGTCGCGCTGCGGGTGCGCGACAACGGCCGCGGCATCCCGGCCGCGCAGCTGCCGCACGTGTTCGACATGTTCGCGCAGCCGCACCTGGGCGACCGGGGCGGCGGCGACGGCCTGGGCATCGGCCTCGCCATCGTGCGCAAGCTCGTCGAGATGCACGACGGGACCGTGGAAGCCCACAGCGCGGGCCCGGGCTGCGGCAGCGAATTCGTCGTGCGGCTGCCCCTGCTGCACGACACGGCGCCGGACGGCGAAGCGGGGACGACGTGTGCGGCGCTGGCCGGCCACCGCGTGCTCGTCGTCGACGACAACGCCGACGCGGCCGACACGCTGGCCCAGCTGCTGGACACGCACGGGGCGCGGACGCGGGCCGTGTACGGCGGCCCGGCCGCGCTGGCGGCGCTGCCGGCGTTCGCGCCCACCGTCGTGCTGCTCGACCTGGGCATGCCGGAGATGGACGGTTTCGACGTCGCGCGCGCCATCCGCGCGGAAGGCCATGCGCACGTGCGCGTCGTCGCCCTCACGGGCTGGGGCCAGCAGGCCGACCGCGAACGCACGCGCGCGGCCGGGTTCGATCATCACATGACCAAGCCGGTCGATTTGCCGGCGCTTGCCGCTTGGCTGGGAAACGCCTGACGTCAACACATTGCGAACGTTCGCGTGGGCGGAGGGCCGCCCACCCTACCTTGCCGTAGGGTGTGTAAGAGCAAAGTTGTAATGTCCGCTTCTAGCAAAGTAGAAATGTCCGCTTTTGCTAGATAGTTCATGCTGTCGATTCCGAACGGTTTGGAGTCGAGTGTGGGCAAAGTCGGGAGCATTACGATGGAAGAGTTGGAGCGCGCCGATATCATCGCGGCTTGTGCCAAAGGTGAGATCACGGCGGTCATTGCAGCGAAGCGGTTGGGAATCACGACGCGGCAGGTTCGACGGCTGCAAAAGCGATTTGACGAAGACGGCGAACGTGGAATGATCTCCAGGCACAGGGGCAAGCCGAGCAATAATCGGCTTGCGCCCGAGTTGGCGCAAAAGGCATTGCAGCTGGTGCGCGAGCGCTATGCCGATTTTGGGCCGACGCTGGCGTGCGAGCAGTTGCGGGAGCGGCACGACTTGTGCCTATCGAAGGAAACTTTACGCAACTTGATGATTGAGGCCGGCTTATGGATTCCGAAAGCGGCCCGAAGTGCACGCTTGTACCAGCCGCGGGAACGACGGCCTTGCGTCGGAGAGTTGGTCCAGATAGACGGTAGCCGTCATCACTGGTTTGAAAAGCGCGACAACGCTTGTACCTTGCTGGTTTATGTCGACGACGCGACGGGAAAGATCCTGCATCTGCACTTCGCGGAGACTGAAACGACCGCCAGCTATTTCGCGGCCACTCGGCGATACATCGAACAGCATGGCAAGCCGCAAGCCTTCTATGCTGACCGAGCAGCGGTGTTCCGCTCGCCGTCGGCAACGAGTCGTACGAAGACCCAGTTCCAGCGTGCGCTCGACGAACTCGGCATCGAACTGATCTGTGCGAATTCCCCGCAAGCCAAAGGCCGCGTGGAACGTCTCAACCGTACTTTGCAAGACCGGCTGGTCAAGGCCCTGCGATTGGACGGAATCAGTGACATCGAAGCCGCCAACGTCTGGAGTGGCGACTTCATTCAACGTTACAACGCGACCTTCTCCCGGGTTCCGCGCAGCTCGCTCGACGTCCATGCGCCACTGCGTCCCGACGAGGATCTGGCGCTGATTCTGTCACTGTGCGACCACCGTAAGCTCACTGCCAAACTCACCCTGCAGCATGGCAAGCGGCTCTATCGCCTCGAAGACAAGCCAGCGTTACGTCAGCTGATCGGGCAGTCCATCAATATCCATACGTATGCCGATGGCCGAGTTGAAATTCGGGCAGACAGTCACGTACTCGCATACACCGCTATCGAGCAGCCTGACCGGGCCAACGTGACTTATGTCGATAGCAAAACTATTCATCACACCCTCGACAAGAAGGCGCGCAATCGTAACTACCGCCATGACCAACCTGCTACCGTCATCGCACAGGGTGTGACGGCAGCAAAGAAAATGTCCGCTCAAAAGCGCATCTGAACGCCCCAAAAAGCGGACATTTCTACTTTGCTGAAAGCGGACATTTTAACTTTGCCTTTACAGGGTGGGCACCCCGTGCCCACGCGGACGCATCCGCCAATTCACTCACCAATTGGGCGTGCAACCGGCGATCGCCGCACGCCAGCACCGTGCCGCCGTGCTGCACGTCGCCGCCATCCCACGCGGTGATGACGCCGCCCGCCCCTTCGATGATGGGCACCAGCGCCTGCACGTCCCACGGCTGCAGGCCCGCTTCGATGACGGCGTCGACGAGACCGGACGCCAGCATGCAGTAGGCGTAGCAGTCGCCGCCATAGCGCAGCAGCCGCGCGCGGCTTGCGACGGCGTCGAACGCGATGCGCTGGGCGGGATCGAAAATGTCGGGCGACGTGCACATCACGTGCGCGTTCGCCAGCTGCGCGCACGGGCGCGTGTGCAGCACGTGACCGCCGTTCCACGCGCAATGCGCCGTGCCGACGAAACGCTCGCGCGTGAAGGGCTGGTTCATCAGGCCCAGCACCGGACGCGTGCCGTCGTTCAGCGCGATCAGCGTGCCCCACAGCGGCAGGCCGAGGAGGAACGCTTTCGTGCCGTCGATGGGATCGAGCACCCAGGTGAGGCCATCGCCGGCCTGCGCCCCTTCCTCTTCGCCGAGGATGCCGTGATGCGGATAGCGCGCGCGGATCAGCGCCCGCATCACGCGCTCGGCGCCGCGATCGGCCGCCGTCACCGGATCGAAGCCGTGCGCGCTCTTGTTTTCGGCGCCGCTGCCGGCGCGGAAATGCGGCAGGATGGCGCCGGCGGCCGCGTCGGCCAGCTCGTTGGCGAACTGCAGGTACTCGTCGAATTCGGTGGCGTCGATGGGCATCGGCTATCTCGCAGGAAGGCGGCACGGCGCCGCCTCCCGATACTACATCGAACCTGCGCCGGCTTGGGTAAATACGCATGCCTCGCCATCGTCGGGCACGAGAACCCGCCCCACCAGATCCTGCGTGTCCACCCACGCCCGCAGCTCGGCCCGCGACAGCATGCAGTGATTCACGGCTTCCAGGTGGCTCGCGACGATGGCCGCCCGCGGCGCCGCCTTCACCACACTGGCCACGTCGTCCAGGTCCATGATGATGGGCCCCAGGCCCGGCACCTGCGCGTCGCCGCAGTTCAGCACGACGACGTCCGGATCGTACGTCTCCAGCGCCGCCGCCACGTGCACGTTCCACACCGTGTCGCCGGCGATGTACAGCGTGGGCTCGTCCGGATGGCGCAGCACGAGGCCGCTCACTTCGCCCATGCGCGCGCCGATGGCGGCCATGACGGTGTCGCTGCCGTGCTGGCCGCGGGTCTGGGCGATCCGGATGCCGTCGACCAGCGTGTCGCCTTGCGCCGACAGCGTGCGCACGTCGGTGAAGCCGTCGGCGCGGATGGCCCGCGCATCGGCGTCGTTCTGCGCGAACACGGTCAATGCGCGCGGCAGCTTGCGCCGCGCGGCCTCGTCCCAGTGGTCCGCGTGCAGGTGCGTGACGAGCACGGCGTCCACGTCGAACAGGGTCGCCAGCGGCACGGGCAGGTCGACGAGCGGATTCGCCAGGTGGCTGTTGGCCGTGCCGGCAAAGCCGGGGTAGGCGCCCTTGTCGGCCAGCAGCGGGTCGACGAGGAAGGTCTTGCCGGCGTACTCGATGAGCAGCGTGGCGTTGCGGATCTGGGTCACTTGCATGGTGTTTCTCCCTGGTTGTGTGACGCCATTCTCGCGGTGCGGACGGTTGCCCGACAGTGGCCCGGAGGACAATCTTCGATATAATCGGGCCATGACCCGACATGATCCCTCCACCTGGCGCGTGGCCGTCATCGCCTTCGACGGCATGACGCCCTTCCACCTGTCCGTGCCCTGCCTCGTATTCAGCGGCCGTCCCGGCGCGGATGCGAGATCGCGCTTCGCGCTGACGGTGTGCGGCGCCGGATTGGCCTCGCCGCTGGCCACGAGCGCCGGCTTCGGCATCGTGCCGGGCCACGGCCTGGAAGCGCTGCGGGATGCCGACATCGTCGTCATGCCCGCCTGGTACGATGACTGCCGCCCCGCGCCGCCCGCGCTGCTGGACGCGCTGCGTGCGGCGCATGCGCGCGGCGCCTGCATCGTCGCGCTGTGCCTCGGCGCGTTCCCGGTAGCCGAGGCGGGCCTGCTGGACGGCCGTACGGTCGCCACGCACTGGGCCCTCGCCGCCGAGCTGGCGCGCCGCCACCCGCGCGTAAAAGTCGATCCGGACGTGCTGTACGTGGACGATGGCGACGTGCTGACGTCGGCCGGCGTGGCGGCCGGCATCGACTGCTGCCTGCACCTGATGCGCCGGCTGTGCGGCGCGGATGCGGCCAACCACGTGGCGCGCATGCTCGTCGTGGCGCCGCACCGGCAAGGGGGCCAGGCCCAGTTCATCGAACGGCCGCTGCCCGCGTCGCCCAGCGACGGCCGCCTGACCGCCGTGCTGGACTGGGTCACGCGGCACCTCGCCGAGGAGCACGGCATCGACGACCTGGCGCAGCGCGCCGCCATGAGCCGGCGTAACTTCACGCGCCACTTCCGCCAGGCGACGGGCACGTCGTTCAAGCAATGGCTGCTGGCCCAGCGGCTGGCGCACGCGCGCTGGATGCTGGAGACATCCGATGCGGCCGTCGAGGTCGTGGCGCAGGAGGCGGGCTTCGGCTCCGCGCTGTCGCTGCGCCAGCACTTCCGCGCCGCGCTGCAGACGTCGCCGGCGGCGTACCGCAAGGCGTTCCGTGCCGGCGCAATCTGAACGCGTGGGCGGAGGGCCGCCCACCCTACGATTGGTCGCCGTAGGGCGGGCAGCCCGTGCCCACCGTGGTCAACGGGTCGTGCCGAGCCACGCGTGCAGCACGTCCAGGTCGACCGGCTTGGTGAGGTGAAAATCGAATCCGGCCCCGCGTGTGCGTTCGCGGTCGCCCTCCTGCCCCCACCCCGTCAGCGCGACGATGCGCACGCCGGACCAGGCGGGATCGGCGCGGATGCGGCGCGCCACGTCGAGGCCGTCCATGTCCGGCATGCCCAGGTCGAGCAGCACCGTGTGCGGGCGCAGGTCCGGCAACGCGGCCAGCGCGGACGGGCCGTCGTACACGGCGCGCGCCTGGGCGCCGTCCGCGTCCAGCAGCATCGCGAGCGTGTCGGCGGCGTCCTGGTTGTCGTCCACGACGAGGATGCGCTGTCCCGCCAGCGGCGCCATGCCCGCCCCCGTGGCGGCGCCGTCGTGCGCGGCGTCGGGCGGTTCGGCCAGCGGCAGGCGCACGACGAATTCGCTGCCCAGCCCCGTCCCGGCACTCTTCGCCTCCACGGTCCCGCCATGCATCTGCACGAGGCTGCGCACCATGGCGAGACCGATCCCGAGCCCGCCCTGCCCGCGCCCGGCCGCGCGATGCGCCTGCGTGAACATGTCGAACACCGCGGGCAGGTGGCCGGCCGGGATGCCGATGCCGTTGTCGCGCACCGCGATCTCGACTTCCAGGCCGTCGCGCCGCGCCTCCAGCGTGATCCGGCCGCCCTGGTCGGTGTACTTGGCCGCGTTGTTCAGGAGGTTCGCGAGCACCTGCGTGAGGCGCACGCTGTCCGCGTTCAGCGTCAGCGCTTCGTCGGGCAGGCGCACGTCCAGCTGGTGGTGGTGCTGGTCGATCAGCGGCCGGCTCGTCTCGACGGCGCCGTGCACGATGTCGGCCAGCAGCAGCGGCTGGCGGTGCAACTCGATCTTGTCGCGCGTGATGCGCGAGATCTCGAGCAGGTCGTCGACGAGCTTGATCATCTGGCGCACCTGGCGGCCCAGCATCTCGACGAGGCGGTCGGCGCGGCGGCGGCCGTCCGGATGGCGCAGCAAATGCACCGCGTTGCTGATCGGCGCGAGCGGGTTGCGCAGCTCGTGCGCCAGCACGGCGAGGAATTCGTCCTTGCGGCGGTCCGTTTCCTTCAGCGCCTGCTCGGCCAGCACGGCGTCCGTGATGTCGAGCGAAGCGCCCACGTGGCCCGCGTAGCCGCCGTCCGGCGCGAACAGCGGTTGCCCGTAACTGTCGAACCAGCGCCACTGGCCGTCGCGGCGGCGCACGCGGTCGACGTTGCGCCAGGGCCGGCGCGTGCGCACCGCATCCATGTAGTCGGCGATGTACGCGGGCGCGTCGTCCGGATGCACCAGTTCGTGCCAGCCCATGCCCATCACGTCCTCGAATGCCTTGCCCGTGAAATCGAGGTAGTACTGGTTGACGAACACGTTGCGGCCCGCTTCGTCGTTCTGCCAGATCAGCACGGGCACGGTATTCGCCAGCGTGCGGAAGCGCTGTTCCGACACCCGCAGCTCGTCCTCGACGCGCTTGCGCGCCGTGATGTCCTGGACGATGTTGACGGCGCCCGTGACGGCGCCCGCATGGTCGCGCAGCGGCGTGATGGTGAGCAGGACGTCGATGCGGCTGCCGTCCGGCCGCTCGATCGTCAGCTCGCGGTCGACGATGGGCTGTCCCCCGGCCAGCACCTCGCGCAACGGCGCCGTGAAGTTTTCCAGCCGGTGGCCGTTGTTCGCGCATGCTTCGGGGCCCCAGCACGCGGGCGCCTCGCCGGGCGGGCCGCCGCACAACGCGTCGGCGCAGGCGTTATGGAACACGACCGTTCCCGCCGCATCGCAGGCGACGACGCCGGCCGGGATCGCGCCGATCAGGTCGCGGTAGCGCTGCTCGCTGGCGCGCAGCGCGTCGTCGGCCTTGCGGCGCTGCGCGATCTCGTGTTCGAGCATGCGGTTGTGCTCCGCCAGCACCCGCGTGCGTTCCTCGGCCACCTGCTCCAGTTCGCGCCGGCCCTTGGCCGTTTCATCGAGCGCGACGATGGCCTGGCAGGCGGCGGCCGCGAAGTCGGCCAGGTTGCGCAGCACGCGCGCATCCTCGGCATCGAATTCGCGGTCGGGGCGATGGCTGATCACCCATACCGTGCCCACCGCGCGGCCCTGGGCCGTCAACGGCACGAGCAGGCTTTCGATCATCGGCGGGTCGAAGCCGGCCATCGCCGCGAAGCAGCGCTCGCCGTACCGCATGAGCATGGTTTGATTGCGGTCGACTACGACGCCGCATGGACTGACGTCGAAAGCGATCGTGCCGCCAGGATGGTCCGCGAACAGCCCGGCCGCCGCGTGCCAGCGGAAGTAGCGGCGCCCGTCCTGTTCCTCGAGGAGGCTGATGCCGGCCGAACCGGCGTCGCACAATTCGAGCACCAGTTCGGCGAGTGTCCGGGGGACGCCGTGCGGATCGGCGGCCAACTGGCGGGCGAGCGCAGCCATCGCGCGGTTTTCCGCCGCGTAGTCGGGCGCCCGGCGCGGACGCCGCTCCAGTTCCTTCGTGATGAGCACGTCGTCCACGCAGGACGCGGCGGCTGCGGGTGGGATCTCCATCGGCACTGTATCGCTCGTATCGACACCCCATGCTATCGAAAAGCACGCCGCCGTGGCGCGCTAATGCATTGCAGGCGCAATCAAGCTGTGCCGCGTTTCCCGCGGCTCAACACCCGTCGGTATTGGCCTTGACGGTCGGAACGCCGGTGCCGGCGTACGAGTACTGCACGGAACATTGCGTGGGATTCGGCGCGCTTTCGATACGCCATCCGGCATCGCCGTTCGGGATCTTGTTGTTGCCGTAGCCATAGAACGTGTAGCCGTCGGCCTCGACTGCCGCCGCGGACAGGTAGCAGCCGTTGGCCGGCACCGTCAGGCCTTGCACCACCGAGCCGATGCCGTCGCACCACCGGTCGGGGTAGCCGCTCCAGACACGGATCTTGGTGCCGTCCATGTCGACGTTCGTCAGGTTCGCGATGGCGAGCGGCGTGCCGGCGCCGCGGATCGCGGTCAGCGACTTGACCAGCTTGATGCCCGTGTTGACGGAACCGGTCAGCGCCTGGATCGACGCCTTGCGGCTGTCCCCCCCGAGGTCGGCGAATTTCGGCAACGCGACCGCGGACAGGACGCCCAAGATGACGATGACGACGATCAGTTCGATCAGCGTGAAGCCCCGGGTCCGTCCGGCGGTCGGGGCGTGAATTCCATTTTGATGTCGATACATGGCGCGAGCTCGGTAGATAAGCCGGTTACATTCTTTTCCACAAAGAATTATTTCAGTATATCAATACACTCGCCACATATCTATCATTTGGTTGGCCGACCGTTGTAACCTTGCGTCTCTACGGCTTGGCAAGGCCCATCCTGGCCAGGGTCAGCGTCTCGTCCGCCCTGCCCCAGCCGCCGTCGGCGACCTCTTCCACCAGCACCATCGAATAAGGCCGGGCCTGCTCGCCGAAATACTCGACGAACATCGCCGTCGTGCGGTGGATGATCTCTTCCTTGCGGGCCGCGTCGACGACGCCTTCGGGGAACTTGAAGTTTGCGAATGGCATGATTTTTCCTTGTCGTGAATGGCGACGGATGTCGCCGATGCACGCATTGTCGGCATTCACCCCAGCACGATAAATGTGCAGAGATGGCGAAGTCTGTTCGGGTTGCTCCAACAATCGACCGTTACTCGCCCCGCCCCGTTTGCGCTACCATACAGTCGAGAGCGACTCACGACGACCGCATGGAACTCGAACTGATCACGCGCCGCCCGGCGACGCCCCGTCCGGACAGCCCGCGCCTGCTGCTGGTGCACGGCATCTGCGTGGGCGCCTGGGTGTGGGAGGAACACGTCCTGCCCTGGTTCGCCGGCGCCGGGTTCGAAGTGCATGCGCTCAGCCTGCGCGGCCATGGCGGCAGCGGCGGGCGCGAACGGCTGAACGACTGGCGCCTGGCCGACTACACCGAGGACCTGCGCACGACCATCGCGCGGCTGGGCGACGGGCCGCTCGTCGTCGTCGGCCACTCGCTCGGCGGCGCCGTCGTGCAGGACTGGATCCGCAGCGGCGGGCACGCGGCCGGCGTCGCGCTGCTCGCGTCCGTGCCGCCGTGGGGCCTCGCGTATTCGGCGTGGCAGATGATGCTGTCCTCGCCCGACCTGTTCCAGCAGCTGGCGCGCCTCTCCTTCGCCGAACCGCGGACGCTCGACCCGGACGTCATGCGCCGCCACCTCTTTGCCGACGACCTGCCCGATGCCGACTATGCCCGCTTCGCGCGCCGCGTGCAGGGCGAGTCGCGCCACGTGGGCATCGAACTGCAGGGCTGGCGGCCGTTCGCGCCGATGCCCTGGCAGGCGCCGCCCGTGTTCGTGCTGGGCGGCCTGGACGACCGCTTCATCCGTCCCGACGCCGTGCGCGGCACCGCGACCTACTACGGCGTGAAACCGCACCTCGTGCCGCAGCTGGCGCACGCGCTGATGCTCGATCCGCACTGGGAAGGCGCGGCCCGGCCGCTGCTGGACTGGATCCTGAAGCTGCCTGCATAATGACAGCATGACCCACCCGCTCGACAACATCTTCTGGAACTGCCTCGACGGCCCGCACCGCCATCTTTCCACCGGCACCGACCGGGCGCGCCGCTATGCGCCCGGGTTGTCGCCCATCGTCGGCTTTCCCGATCCCGAGCGGCCCGATTTCGCCGCGCTGCGCCCGTTCTGCACGCCCGGCGAACAGTTCTATTGCGACGTCTGGTCCGGTCCCGCGCCGGACGGCTGGCGCATCGAGGTCGATGCGAAGATGTTCCGCCTCGCGTGGGATGGCCGCCCGGGCCCGGCCGGCGATCCCGCACCGGACGCCCTGCCGCTGGGCCCCGCCAACGCGGAAGAGGCACTGGTGCTGGCCCGGCTGACGCGCCCCGGCCCGTTCGGCCTGCGCACGATCGAGATGGGCGAATACTTCGGCCTGTTCGGGGACGGGCGCCTCGTCGCGATGGCCGGCGAACGCACGACGGCGGGCCGCTATCGCGAAATCAGCGGGGTCTGCACGCACCCCGACCACCAGGGCCGCGGCCATGCGAAGCGCCTGATGCAAAAGCTCATCATGCGCCAGCTCGCGCGCGCCGAGATCCCGTTCCTGCACGTGATGAGCGCCAACCAGGCCGCCCACGATTTTTACCTGCGCATGGGCTTCCGCGACTATGGCGAGACGGTCGTACGGGTCGTCACGCCATGCTGATTCCTGTTTACTCACCGTAGGGTGGGCGGCCGCCGCCCACGTGCAACGCCAGCAAGCCGCACGCGTCACGCGTGGGCACGTTTCATTTGAGGCCCCCGGCCTCAAATGCCCACCCTGCCGTTGTCTTTTTGCTGTCATCGAACGGTAGTTTTCGTTTGTTTTAATGCATGAGCACGTGCCATCCCGGCACGCAAGCCGGCCGCCAAGTGCCGGTGCAATCCATCCCTATGGAGAAAGCTCAGCATGACTCACAACGACATCTCGCCGTCGCGACGCAATCTGCTCAAGAGCATGGGCACGTTACCTTTCGTCGGCGCCTTCGCCGCCCTGCAGGCGCGCGAAGCGCTGGCCGCGGGCGGCGTCAGCGCCCTGGTCGACAGCCCATACGGCCCCATCGCCCCCGTCAACGACCTGACCACCGGCCTGCCGCTGCTGCAACTGCCGGCCGGCTTCACATACAAGAGTTTCGGCTGGACCGGCGACACCATGACCGACGGTAAGCCCTGCCCCGCCGCGCACGACGGCATGGGCGTCGTCCTGGCGCGCAAGGTGGGCCGCAGCACGGAGCTCGTCCTGATCCGCAACCACGAGGCGCACGCCGTCAGCCCGAACAAATTCATCAACGCGTTCGGCGCGTACGACACGGGCGCGAGCAGCGCCGGCGCGACCACGGTGCTGGGCGGCGGCACGACGAATCTGCTGTTCCGCGACGGCGCGTGGGTCAGCGTGACCCCGAGCCTGGGCGGCACCGACGGCAACTGCGCGGGCGGCATCACGCCGTGGGGCACGTGGCTGTCGTGCGAGGAAATCGGCTCGGATGGAGTCTCTGCCTCGGGCAAGAAGCATGGTTATGTGTTCGAAGTGTCGCCGGACACGACGCAGACGACGGGCCAGCCGATCGTCGGCATGGGACGCTTCGCGCACGAAGCGGCGGCCGTCGATCCGGCCACGAGCATCGTCTACATGACGGAGGATTCGTCGGGCAAGTCGGGCTTCTACCGCTACATCCCGGACGACAGGAATGGCGGCTACGGCGCGCTGGCGCGCGGCGGCGTGCTGCAGATGGCGAAAGTCAAAGGCACGCCGAACGCCAACGTGGCGGGTGCGCTGAAGGGCGACGCCTATGTGCTGGAATGGGTCCCGATCGCGAATCCCGACCAGAACCGCGGCAACGCGACGGGGCCGTCCGGCACGACGATCAACAACGCGGCCGGCCCGTTCGTGCAGGGCTGGCTGCAGGGCGCGCTGCGCATGAACCGCGGCGAAGGCATCTGGTACGCGCAGGGCAAGATGTACGTGATGGACACGTCGGGCGGCAGCGTGGCGCGCGGCGCGATCTGGGAACTGGACCTCGCCACGCAGGTCTTCCGCTGCATCTATTCGAGCCCGAACACGACGGTGGGCAATATGGGCGACAACCTCACGGTCAGCCCGCGCAACGCCATCCTGATCTGCGAGGACGCGTCCACGGCCACGACCGACGCCTTCGGCTACGGCCAGCGCCTGATGGGCATCACGCAGGGCGGCGACGCCTACATCTTCGCCAAGAACAACGTGCAGCTGACGACGCCGCAACTGAACGCGGCCGGCAAGCTGGATACGCTGGCGGGCGACCACCGCGGCAACGAGTTCGCGGGCGCCTGCTTCGACCCGACGGGCCGCTACCTGTTCGTCAACATCCAGACGCCGGGCATCACGTTCGCGATTTCCGGTCCGTGGGCCAAGGGCCCGCTCTGATCCGCCATCGAAAGGAACCGACATGAACAACAAACTGATGGGCGCATTCGCCCTGGCGGCCGCGCTGGCGCTGCCGCAACTGTCCCAGGCCGCGATCCTGGCCGGCACCACGGGATCGAATACCGTGACGGATTACAGCGGCGCGGGCCTGGCCTCGTTCGACCTCGACCTCGCCACGTTCACGCCGACGACGTTCAGCTTCGTGCTGGAAGCCGGCGACCTGGCAGCGCCCCTCGCCTTCAACGCGCTCGTGCGCAACCTGGCCGGCACCGCACTCGATGAATTCAGCTTCTCGTTGAACGGCATCGCGTTCTTCACGGCCGGCAGCGTGACGCCGGCGTTCGGCACGGTCGGCTCGACGACGTACGGCGCGCACATGGCGAACGTCGTGTTCAGCGCGCCGGAGTGGGCCGAGTTCCAGTTCGGGAATGCGCTGGGTGCGCCGGGTGCCAGCGACTGGCTGCTCGATACCCGTGGCCTGCGCGCGGGCGACACGTTCACGATCACCGCCGCCACCGCGGCGGCGGCCGAGGTGCCGGAGCCGTCGAGCGCATTGCTCGCGATGACGGCGTTGCTGGGCATGGCGGCGGCGTACAAGCGCAAGCGCGGCTGAGCGTCATCCCCGCGAACGCGGGGATCCATGCTGAGCTGAATTCTGATGCTCAGTATGGGTTCCCGCTTTCGCGGGAACGACGAGTTATACAAGTCCCGTGACGTAATAAAACGCGATCACGAAGAACACCGCCAGCGTCTTGATGACGGTCACCGCAAAAATCTCGCGATACGATTCCTTGTGCGTCAGCCCCGTCACCGCGAGCAAGGTGATGACGGCACCGTTGTGCGGCAACGTATCCATGCCGCCGCTCGCCATCGACACCACGCGGTGCAGCACTTCCAGCGGGATCTGCGCGGCCTGCGCGCCCTTGATGAACAGGTCCGACATCGCGGCCAGCGCGATGCTCATGCCGCCCGACGCCGACCCCGTGATGCCCGCGAGGGAGCTGACCGACACGGCCGCATTCACGAGCGGATTCGGAATGCTTTTCAAGGCATCGCTGACGACGATGAAGCCCGGCAGCGCCGCGATCACGCCGCCGAAGCCATACTCCGACGCCGTGTTCATCGCGGCCAGCAGCGCACCGCCGACCGCGGCCTTCGAGCCGTCCGCGAAACGCGCGCTCACGCGCCGGAACGCGGTCAGGATCACGACGACGATCCCCAGCAGCAGCGCCGCTTCCACCGCCCAGATCGCGACGACGGTCTTGATGGTCGCCGTCACCGGCGTGTGCACGCCCGGCAGGATCTCGGCCGGCACCGTGAACGAATCGCCATACCATTGCGGGATCATGCGCGTGAGGATGAAGTTGGCCACGCCCACCACGATCAGCGGCAGGATCGCCAGCGCCGGATGCGGCAGCGACGTCGCCTGCGTGCGTTCCGGCTCGTTGACGAGGGACGTGCCGTAGCCCTCGCCGCGCGCCAGCGCCGCGCGGCGGCGCCACTCCAGGTACGATAGGCCCACGACGATGATGAACAGCGAGCCGACGGTGCCCAGCACGGGCGCGGCCCACGACGTCGTCTTGAAGAACGTCGTCGGGATGATGTTCTGGATTTGCGGCGTGCCCGGCAGCGAGTCCATCGTGAACGAGAACGCACCCAGCGCGATGGCGCCCGGCATCAGCCGTTTCGGGATGTTGCTCTGGCGGTAGAGCTCCGCCGCGAACGGGTACACCGC
This sequence comes from Massilia sp. GER05, assembly GCF_052056005.1. Lineage (NCBI taxonomy): Bacteria > Pseudomonadati > Pseudomonadota > Betaproteobacteria > Burkholderiales > Oxalobacteraceae > Massilia > Massilia sp. GER05. The sequence continues at coordinate 6,542,238 of NZ_CP178858.1, forward strand.
GAACACGACGACGAACAGCGACACGCCGCCATAGGTCAGCAGCGCACACACGGCCACGATCACCGCGTTCGCGCGCGAGCGGCCGATGTAGCGGATGGCGGCATTGACGATGGATTCCGAAAAGCCGGACAGCTCGATCACCTTGCCGAACACGGCGCCCAGCATGAACACGGGGAAGTACAGCTTGACGAAGCCGACCATCTTTTCCATGAAGATGCCGGTGAATACAGGTGCGACGGCGTCCGGCGCCGTGAGCAGCACCGCGCCGAGGGCGGCGATCGGGGCGAACAGGATGACGCTGTAGCCGCGGTAGGCGGCGAACATCAGGAACGCCAGCGCGGCGAGAACGATCAGGAATGACATGGGTCTCCTCTTTCTTCTTGATGCAGCCGATTATTATTGATCGGACAAATCTTTGAAATACGTAAAATTACTGTTACATAGATTCCGGGTGATGTTGCGTTGCCACATATGTAAAGGTTTGCATTTCCACTTCCCTCATTCAGCGTCGCCGCCGGCTTACATCTATTAGGAATTTCGCAAAAGAAATGATATTTTGTGAAACACCCATCGATGTATTGCGGAGACCGCCGTGCCCGTTGTCAGTGCTGAACTCCTGTTGATGTTGATGCCGCTCGCGGCAGTCATCGCCATCCTGCTGGGATGGCAGCAGCAGCGTCTGGGCGACGCCCGGCGCGACAGCCTGGACACGCACCGCGCCATCCTGACCCTGGAAGCCGCGTTCGCCCACGTGCCGGTCGGACTGGCCGTGCTGGACCTCGACCTGCGCTACGTGCGCATCAACCGCCTGCTCGCCGAGATCAACGGCCTGTCGGCCGAGGACCACATCGGCAAATCGATCCACGACGTCATTCCCGACATCGCCCCCGCCGCCGAAGTGCGCATCCGCCAGGTCATGGCGCGCAGCACGCCCCTCCTCGGCTTCGTGTTCGAAGGCGCGACGCCGGCCCAGGCGCATGTGCGTCGCGTATGGCGCGAAAGCATCTACCCGGTCGTCGACCGCAACGGCGCCCTGCTGGGCGTGACCGTGGTCGTCGAGGAGATCACCGAACAGCAGCGTCTCGCCGGCGCCCTGAAGGACAGCGAGCGGCGCGAGCAGCGCCGCACGAACGAGCTGGAAGGCCTGATGAAGGCGGCGCCCGCCGCGCTGTTCGTCGCCAGCGACCGCGAATGCCGGCGCATCAAGGCGAATCCCGCCGCCGAGCGCCTGCTGCGCCTGCGCCGCGGCGAGAATCCCACGGCGGACGTGCCCGGCCACCGCGCGTTCGCCGTGTACGCGGGCGGCACGCTGCTGGCCCTCGACCAGTTGCCGCTGCAGCGCGCCGCCGCCACCGGCGAGGAAGTGCGCGACGAGACGCTGACGGTGCGCTTTGCGGACGACGAGCGGCTGCAGGTCGTCATGAACGCCCTGCCCCTGCGCGACGAAGCGGGTGAAGTCGTCGGCGCCGTCGCTTGCTTCGTCGAGGCACCCACCGCCGCGGCAAACGCGGAGATTGACGGGTAAACCGGACGATGTTCGGTAAATGAAACGGCAAGCTTGCAGCGATAATATCGAGCCATGACGACCACCATTTCATCGAGGACGACGGCGAACGCCAACCAGGGCCTGGCCGACCTGTACGGCGCCGCCGTGAAGTCGCTGAGCGCCCGCAACACGGGCCTGCAGGGCATCGACGCGCAGATCAAACGCGACGACGCGCGCCTGTCCACGCTCGGGCGCCTGGCCAACGTGCTGGATGACGTCAGGTCCGTCGCCGGAACCCTCGCCGCGAGCGGCCTGAAACTCGCGACGCAGGTCGACGGCAAGGTCCTCGACGCGCGCATCACCGCTTCCGGCGCGACTGCCGGCGCGCACAAGATCGACGTCAAGCAGCTGGCCCAGGCCCAGCAACTGGTCACGATCCGCGTGCCGACGGCCACGACGACGATCGGCAGCGGCGCGCCGACCGTCGTCAGGATCGAAGCGGGCGGCAGCACCAGGACCATCCGCATCGGCGCGCCCGACAACACGCCGGACGGCATCGCCGCCGCGTTCAAGGCGGCCGGCATCGATGCGAAGCTCGTATCCGACGACAAGGGCGTCGCGCTGAGCCTCACCGGCCAGCCCGGCGCGGCGAATGCCATGCGCATCGGCGTGTCCGGCGACCCGGCCCTGCAGGCGCTGCTGTCTTACCAGCCGGGCGCGCGCGGCGCGGTGACGCAGGCGAGCGCCGCGCAGGATGCGGTCGTCAACGTCGACGGCAAGACCGTCACCAGCGGCAGCAACAAGCTCACGGGCGCCATCGCCGGCGTCACGCTCGACCTCAAGGCCAAGGGTGCCGGCACCGTGACGCTGGCCGGCGACAACACGGCGATCGCGAAGAACGTCAAGGCGTTCGCCGACGCCGTCAACGCGCTGCCGGGCCGCCTGGCCGCGCTGAAGTCGGGAGACACCGCCTCCGACCGCACGCTCGCCCAGATCCAGGACCAGGTCACGCGCCTCGTCGGCGGCGTCGATCCCACCGCTCTCGCGGCCATCGGGGTGAGTACGAAGAACGGCAAGCTGGCGATCGATGCGACGAAGCTTGACGCCGCCATCGCCGCCGACCCGGACCGGGTGGCCAAGCTGTTCGCGAACGGCGGCTCGGGACTCGCGGACAAGGTGGGCACCGGCATCGCGCAGCAGCTGGCGACGGGCGGCACGCTGGCCGGCCAGGCCGCAGCCGTGGCGAAGGACCGCGACACGCTCGCCGACAAGAAGACGCAGATGACGCAGGCGGTCAACGCGCAGGCCAGCAACCTGGTGCAGCAGTACGCGAATGCCGGCAGCAATTCGCTGTTCGGGCTGATGAACGGTGGCCGCCCGATGTCGGCGTTCGACTTCCTCGCCTGACGTTCTTCAGGCGACCGCAGTTCAAACCACAGTATGGCGCGCGAACCCGGCGAGCCAGTCCTGCAGCTGCGCCGCCGTCATCGGCCGGCCGATACCGTAACCCTGCGCGATGTCGCAGCCGTGCTCGCGCAGCCAGCGCAGTTCCGCCGGCGTTTCCACGCCCTCCGCGACGACCGTCAATCCAAGTGCGTGGCTCAGCATGATGGTCGATTCGACGATGGCCGCGTTGCGCGGCGACTCCGTGATCGCGGTGATGAAGCTGCGGTCGAGCTTCAGTTCGTCCACGGGCAGGCTTTTCAGGTAGGCCAGCGACGCCTGGCCGACGCCGTAGTCGTCGATCGACAGCTTGATCCCGAGGCCCGCCAGTTCATCGAGGTGCGCCTGCGCCAGCGCCGGATCGTCCATCAGCGCGCTTTCCGTGATCTCCAGGCACAGGCGGCGCGCCGGTACGGCATGCCGCTCCAGCAGGCCGCGCACGCGCCGGCCCAGGTGCGGATCGAGCAGGTCCAGGGTCGACAGGTTCGCCGACACGGCGATGTCCAGTCCCGCCGCATGCCACACGGCGGCCTGGCGCACCGCGGATTCCAGCACCCACGGCGTGATCTCGCGGATGAAACCCGTCTGTTCGGCGAACGGGATGAAGCGCGCCGGCGCGATGCTGCCGCGCTCCGGATGCTGCCAGCGCAGCAGCGCTTCCACCGCCACGATGCGCCCGCTCCCCAGCGCCAGCTTGGGTTGATAAGCGAGCGTGAATTCGCCGGCCGCCAGCGCACGCCGCATGTCGCCGATGAGGGACAGCTGCTCGTGCGCGGACTCCCCGCCCGCCTCCTGCGCGAACGCGATACCGGCATGGCGCCGCTTGGCGGCGGCCAGCGCCAGCTCCGCGCGCCGTAGCAGCGTCGCCGCATCGAGGCCGTCGTCCGGATACAGCGCGATGCCGACGCTGGCCTCGATGTCGAGGCGCTGGCCGTCCAGTGTGACCGGGTCGCGCAGCGCGGCCAGCACGGTGTCGGCGAAACCGCGCGCGGCCTCGGGGCCAGCGCCCTCCAGCAGGAACGCGAACTGGTCGCCCCACAGGCGCGCCAGCATGCCGCCCGCCGGCACCAGCGGCTGCAACTGGCCCGCGACGGCGCGCAGCAGGCGGTCGCCGACGACGTGGCCCAGCGCATTGTTGATGAGGGCGAAGCGGTCGACGTTCACGACCAGCACGGCGCCGCCGGCGCCCGGCGAGAGGCGGCCGAACGCTTCCAGGAAGCGCGTGCGGTTGGGCAGGTCGGTCAAGGCATCGACGTAGGCCAGCCGGGCGATGCGCTCCTCGCGGCACGCGATCTCCGTGCGCATCTGCTCGAAACTGCCGGCCAGCTGGCCGATCTCGTCGCGCGGCGCGGGCGGCAGCGGCTGCGCGTAATCGCCCTGCGCGATGCGGCGCGCGGCGGCGGACAATTGGTGCAGGGGCCGGACGATGCGCCCGGCCAGCATCACGCTGCCCGCCGCGAACACCGCGATGGCCGCGACGATCACGCCCAGCAGCCGGCCCTGCAGCTGTTCGAACGGCGCCCGCACCTGCGCGACGGGCAGCCGCAGCACGGCCTGCAGGCCGCCGTCCAGCGGCACCGCCACCGACGCATCCCGCGTGCCGACGGGTGCGCCGGACGAGGCGAGCACGCCGGGCGTCCCGGTCCGCACGATCTGCACGCCCAGGCCCGTGATGCCGGCCATGTCGGCCGCCCAGCGGTCGTCCACGTGGAAGCCCATGGCCACCCACGCGATGCGCGTGGGCGCCTGGATCGGCACGAGCACGACTTGATAAAGTTGGCCACTGAGCTGGCCGTTGCGCATCTGGCGCAAGCCCGCGCTGCGCCCGGACGCCTCGGCGGCGGCGATCAGGTCGGGGAACGGGAACGGGTCGCCGGCCGCGCTGGCGCGCTGCGTGGTGGCGATCAGCCTGCCGTCGGTGCCCGCGACCATCATCACCTGCGCGTGGATGCGCTGGCCGTGGTTGCGGATCACGGAACGCACGGTGGGCTGGTCCTGCGTCGCGATCGCCTCGCGGAACGCGAAGTCGGCGGACAGCACGGCGGCCGCCGTCTCGAGCTGGCGCTGGTTCTGTTCGAGCAGGCGCTGGAAGACCTTGGCGCCGACGGCCAGTTCGCGCCGCGTCTCGCGCTCCACGATCCGCTCGCTGCTGTGGTGGACGAGCGCCAGCACGAGCCCCATGACCAGCACGAGCAGGCCCACGAAGACGATGGCGATCCGATGCCGCAGCGATCTCGATGACATGTCAGTAACGGTCCGGGTCGTCCTCGGTATGCGGCTTCGGTTGGCGGGCGCGCGCGTCCAGCACGAGCGTCATGCGCACCGGCGCCTCCTCGATCTCGATGTCTTGCGGCGCCACGGCCACCTTCTGCAGCGGATGCCACGGCCGCACGCGATAATGGCCCGCCGGGACGTTCGTGACGGCCGCACGGCCATCCGCGCCCGTGCGGGCAAAGTATGGCGTGTCGACGACCAGCACGTGGGCCTCCATCCAGTCGTGGATATTGCAGCCGATGTCGACCTGGCCCGGCTTGTCGAACACGACGGGCTGGCCGGGCTTGCCGGCATACAGCTTGATCTCGAAGCGCTTCGGCTCGGAGAACGAATACACGTGGTGGCGGATCGTGTCGTTGTTGGGGAAATCGACGCTGGTGCCGGTCTGCACGACGGTCATCCACGGGATGAATTCGCGGCCCCGCTGCTCGATTGCTACCCCTTTCGCGGCAGGGACGCGTGCACGTGCGCGCGCAGGCGTGCCCGCGAGGGGCTCGACGAGCACGGCGGCGTCGGCCAGCGGCGTGCCGGCCGGCGTCTGCACGAGCACCTCGACGGTCGCGGCGCTCGCGCTACCCGCCACCAGGGCCGCTGCGCACAACAGCGGCGGCAGCGCGCGCCTCACGGATCGATCTGCAGCGCGGGCGCGATCTGCCACACCTCGGTGGTCAAATCGCCGTCGCGGTAGGTCAGCGCATGCCAGACTTTCACGGGAACGGTGCCGCCGTAGTCGGCCTTCGCCTGCAGCGACGTGCCGCGCGGATTGCCGAGCGCCGTCAGCTTGCCGAACGACGCGGGACGGGGCTTGCCGGCATTCGCCGCGATGAACTTCTGCCAGACGGCGCGGATCGCGGCCTTGCCGCGGTAGCGGCCGTCGAGCGGTCCGCCGACCCACTCCATATAAGCGTCATCGGCATAGTCGCGCATCAGCGCTTCCAGGTCGCCGGCGGCGACGGCGTCGAGGTGGGCCTTCGCCTTCGCCTCGTCCAGCGGTCCGGCCACGGCCTGGCCGCCGCACACGGGCAGCAATGCGCATGCCAGCAGCAGGGATGCAACCTTCGTCTTGCGAATCATGGTGTCTCCTCCACGTGTATTTATTGCTCGAGCAAAAGTTTCGTGTCCGAAAATCATAATTACACGGAAACCCTGCCGTGGCAACACGGAAGAAGAACGGTGGGGCGGATCAGCTTTCGACGGTGCCCAGCTTGCCGAGGCAGCGGCGCTGGAAGTTGTCCAGGCCGTCGGTGACGAAATCGTCGTCCTCGTCGATCACATGGCCGTCGATCAGCATGCGCAGCTTGGCGATGCGGTCGCCCAGCGCGAGCGCCTGCGCCAGGTTCTCCTCGCCCGGATCGCCGGCGTGCGCGATCGCGTCGGCGACTTCCTGCGGGAAGTCCCAGTGCTTCGCGATGGCGGCCGACAGCAGGCGGCCTTCGGCCAGCAACTGCACGCCGAATTCGCTGGAACCGGGCACCTTGTTCTCTTCGCACAGGCGGTCGGCCAGGCGGAAGCCGACGACGAGCCCCAGGTTCTGCATCAGGCCGGACAGATAGGCTTCGAACGGCCCGGCCGTCAGGCCCGGCGCCATCAGGCTCGCGGCCAGCGCGCATTTCTCGGACTGGGCCCAGACGTGCGGCGCCGCCAGGCGCGTGAAACCCGTCGTCTGCAGCTTGATGATCGGGCGGAAGGCGATGCGCGCCAGCAGCATGCGCAAGCCATTCTGGCCCAGCATCATGAGGGCCGCTTCGACCGTCTTCACGGGCGACATCGGCCGGTAATACGCGCTGTTCGCCTCGCGGATCACCTCGGCCACGAGGACGACGTCCTGCGCGACCTGGCGCGCCAGCTCGGCGTTCGACGCTTCGTCCTGGAGGCTGCGCAGCAGTTGCGGGATCACTTCCGGCACGCGCGGCACCAGCTCGGCCGCACTGGCCGGATCGCGCGCGAGCGCGCGCACCTGGTCGAGGATCGCCGCCTGGACGGCGTCCGACGCCTCGTAGCCGGAGGACGCCGTCAGCCAGCGGTAATACGCGGCCTCGATTTCGGCGGGAATGCCGCCCGGGTGTTCGTCCGCCGCCGCCACGGGAGCGGGTTTCGTGTCGGGCGTGTTGTCGGCACCGCCCCGGAGGCGGCTGATCCAGTTTTTCATAGGCGTTGGGACTGCGCAGCGGTCATGGCTTCATTGTAGCCTGTTGCTGGCTGTGCGCGCATGAACTTACATGCGAATGATGCCATACGGCAACATTCGCAACAACGTTCCTTATCGCCGCGCGTCAGAGCGAGGCCGCCAGTGCTTCCGCATCCGCACCGGCGGGAATGCGCATTGGCGCCGCGGGATCCGTCACGGCACGCCACACGGCTTGCGCAACGTCCTCGGCGTGCGTCACCGGGCCGGGCGCGCGCATGCCCGCAAACAGGCTGTCGCGCAGCGGCGCGTAATCTGCCGGCACGTCGTCCTGCATGAGCGGACGGGCGTTCTCGCCGAAGCGCGTCGCCGGCGCGCGACCCGGCAGCACGAGGCGCGCGCGGATACCCAGCGGTTCCAGCTCCATCGCCAACGATTCCGTGAACGCATTCACCGCCGCCTTGCTGCCCGTGTAGACCGACAGCAGCGGCCGCGGCGCGAGCGTAACGGTCGATGTCACGTTCACGATCACGCCCGCGCGCCGGGCGCGCATCGCCGGCAGCACGGCCTGCGTCATGGCGATCGTGCCGAGTGTGTTCGTCTCGAACACCGCACGGATCGCGTCCATCGACACGGCTTCCAGCGGATTGATCAGGCCGACGCCGGCATTGTTGACGAGCGCATCGATCGGCCCCGCGGCGGCGATGGCCGCGCGGACGCTGTCCGCGTCCGTCACGTCCAGCGCGACGACGCGCAGGCGGCTCGACGCCGGCAGCAGGTCGGTGCGCGGCGTACGCATCGTGGCGACGACCTGCCAGTCGCGGTCGAGGAAATGGCGGGCGATTTCGAGGCCGAAGCCGGACGAGCAGCCGGTGATCATGACGGTTTTCATGTGAACTCCTGTGTGGGTTGGCAATACCGTTACGATAGCGGCCGGCGCCCGGACGCGCTACAATCGTTAGTCCACATATCTTTTGTGAGAGTCCGGAATGATCGATCCCTTGGCCGACGTGGTCGGCCTGCTGCGGCCGGGCGTGCGCTACACGAAGATCGTCGGCGCGGCGGGCCGCTGGGGCGTGCGGCGCACGGAAACGGGCGAGCCGTCGTATTGCGTCGTACTCGACGGCGCCTGCCTGCTCACGGCCGCGGACATGGATCCCATCGCGCTCGAACCGGGCGACTTCGTGCTGATCCCTGCCACGTACGACTTCTCGATGTCCAGCCTGCGCCCGCCGCCCGCACGCGACTTCGACAAGCCGCCCGCGCAGGTCGCGCCCGGCGAAGTCCGCCACGGCACGCGCGACGGCCCGCCGGACGTGCGCTTCCTCATCGGCCACTGCGAGTTCGCGGCGCCCGATGCGGCCCTGCTCGTGTCGCTGCTGCCGCGCGTCGTGCACGTGCGCGGCGAGGCACGCCTGGCCACACTCGTGCAGTTGGTGAACGACGAAGCGCGCGCCGGGCGTCCCGCGCGCGACGTCGTGCTGGCGCGCCTGCTGGAAGTGCTGCTGATCGAAGCGTTGCGCGGTGCCGGTGGCACGGACGCGTCGCCGGGGCTCGTGCGCGGTCTCGCGGACGCACGCCTCGCGCACGCGTTGCGCGCGCTGCACGCGGCGCCGGAACGCGCGTGGACGGTGGCCGACCTCGCGCGGGAAGCGGCGCTGTCGCGCTCCACGTTCTTCGAGCGTTTCAGCCGCACCGTGGGCGTGGCGCCGATGGCCTACCTGCTCACCTGGCGGATGGCGCTGGCGCAGGACCTGCTGCGCCGCGGCGCGGGTAGCGTCGCCGAGGTGGCCGAGCGCGTGGGCTACAGTTCCGCGAGTACGTTCACCGTCGCCTTTGCGCGGCATGTGGGGCAGCCGCCGGGGCGGTATGCGCGGGCGGCATGATCGGATTCGAACCGACTTACCGCATGCCTAGCGCCGCTTCATCGTGTTTCTTGTGCACGAGATCCCATTGCTGCTGCAAGGCAGACACCGCTGGATGCTGGGCGGGATGCGATGGATGCTTCAGCGGTTGTCCCGACAGCATACGATAAGTCGGATCGTCGACGTCGGGGCTGACCCATACCTCACCTGTATCGGGCTCGACGGCCAATAAGCCCAAGTCCCATAACGTATGGATGTCGGCACGCAGCAGTATGCCATTCTTGATCGTGTTGGTATCCGGGCCGAGATAGGGCGTAATATGCGCAGCTTCCAACAGGGGGACCACGGGACAGCCTGTGATCGCGCAACGTCCGCCGTAGGCTTGGAGCAGCGCCGCCCTGAACTTGCGCTGTCCGCGTCGCTGGACGACTTCGCGCAGGACGCGGGTGCGCGCGTCATCGAGGCCAGTCGGATCGAACGGCTCGTCGGTGTCCGCTGCGAGTTCTTCAACTTGCTGTCGATACGGCCCGTAATCGTTCGGCTTTCCATGATATTGGGCCTGCAGGTATTTTTGATAGTTGCTGAGGGCTGCAGCGTGCATGCCTTTCCCTGTCGCGTTCCGATTGATGAACTCGGTGGTTCGGCTTAGCCGCTCGATGAGGACAGTGAGTTCGTCCACATCCGAGATGTCGGAAATCGGTTTCGTCGTCAACTTGTGCCTGATCGCCCAGTTGGTCAAACTTCCCTTGATGGCGTTGAGGTAGTTATTGGCCGACTTTTCGGATAAGCCGCTTGCTCGCATCCATTCCACGAAATCCATGTTGCCTCTTCAATAGATATTGAACAGGCAAGATAGCATTGATTTTGAACAGCGGGATCTGAACGGGGAGGCAATTTAGTAGACGTGACATGACACCCTTGTACAGCCGAGAATCCTTGCTATAATAGGCGGCTTCGCGAGCAACTGGCTCGCGAACCCATCAGGAGAGATGGATGAGTGGTTTAAGTCGCACGCCTGGAAAGCGTGTATAGGTTCATAGCCTATCGGGGGTTCGAATCCCCCTCTCTCCGCCAGAATACGAAAGATAGGCCACCCTCGAGTGGCCTATTTTTTTGTGCCCGCCGCCGTAATTGTTGCGCCACCACAAACGTTAAGTTTTCGTTAGCAAAAGTCACGCCGTTAGTGATATTGTTGCCGCGATATAACTTTTTCAACACGGCCGTGAAACGCAAATCCCTTTACCTCGTCATCTTCGCCATCGCCGCAGCGGGCGCCGCCAGTGGGACCTGGATCGCCAACCGCAAGCCCGCGCCGCCCACCCAGTCAGCGCCAGCCACGGGACTATCGAAGGAAGCCACCGCCATCGCCGCCGACATGCGGCAGGTGCTGGCCGCCTACCGCAAGATGATCGTGCTGACCCAGGACGAAGCCGGGCTCTCCTCGACAGGCCAGGAAGAGGTCAACCGCGTCGGCCAGCAGCTGTTCCATGAAAACCAGGAGCGCATCAACAAGATCGACGATGCGCTGGCGAGCCTTGTCGGGTCGCAGAATCCGCGCCGTTTCGAGGCGGTCGGCGGCCTGCTCGATTACGTCGAGTCGGGCGAAGGCCTGTACGACGCGGACCGTCTCGCATTCCGCGAACTGATGCAGTCGTTGCTGGCCAGCGTGGCGAAGGATTCGTCGCTACCCGCGATCAAGCTGCACAAGCGGATCTCGGAAGACGTCGATGCGCTGGCCGAGATCGAGCGCAATTACGAGAAGGAGATCCGTGCCGTCTTCGGGCGCTTCGAGACGCGCTCCATCACGCTCAAGCGCGAGAAGTGGGACAGCTACGTCGCCTACCTGAAGACGCTCTACCAGCGCGACCGCATCCTCAAGGATTACGGCGTCGTGCTGCCCTACCCCGCCAGGCCCGAACCGCCGAACCAGGACAACAGCCCGACCGCGCAAAAGGAAGAGGACGAGATCTTCGGCAAGGGCCTGCCCAAGAAGACGATCGTGCTGACCTTCGACGACGGCCCGCACCGCCGCTACAGCGAGGAGATCGCCGCGATCCTCAAGCAGTACGACGCGCCGGCCGTGTTCTTCAGCGTCGGCCGCAACCTCGGCACGCTCGACGCGCACGGCGCCGCGCGGCTCAACGCGGGTGCGGAAGTCAGCCGCAAGCTGAAGGCTGCGGGCTATGTGCTGGCGAACCACAGCTTCTCGCACGCGCAGTTGTCGAAGGAGAGCGGCGACAGTCTGAAAGCCGAGATCCTCGATACGGACACGCTGCTGAAGGCCGTCGATCCGCAACGCTCCGCGCTGTTCCGCTTTCCCTACGGCGCGCACAACAAGGAGGGCATGCACCTGCTGGCCGATGCGCACCTGAAGTCCGTCATGTGGAACATCGATTCGCTCGACTGGGCCGATCCCGTGCCCTCGTCCATCGCGGATCGCGTGCTGCGCGCGGTCGACAAGGAAGGCCGCGGCATCATCCTGTTCCACGACATCCACGAGCGCACCGTGAAGGCGCTGCCGGCGATCCTCGACCGGCTCGTCGCCGAGGGCTACCAGTTCGCCGGCTGGGATGGCAACGCGTTCCGCGTGAGCGGCGGCGCGCATCCGGCGCCGGCGCCCGTCGCGCGCGCGGCTGCGACAGGGTATGCGTCCTCGTGGGCGATCGTCGTCGGCGTCGACGGTTATCCGAAATGGCCGCGCCTGCAGTACGCCGTGCGCGATGCGGAAGGCGTCGGGCAGGCGCTCGTGCAAAAGTTCGGCTTCGCGCCCGACCACGTGGTCACGCTGAAGAACGAGCAGGCCACGCGCCGCGGCATCCTCGCTGCATTCCATGACGTAGTTGGCCACGGCCTGCAGCCGAACGACCGCGTGTTCGTGTTCTTCGCCGGCCACGGCGCCACGCGCAAGCTGAGTTCCGGCCGCGATCTCGGCTACATCGTGCCGTACGACGCCGATCCGGAGAATCTCGCCAGCGACGCGATCCCGATGACCGAAATCCAGAACATTGCCGAGAGCCTGCCCGCGAAACACGTGCTGTTCGTGATGGATGCCTGCTACAGCGGCCTGGGTCTCACGCGCGGCGGCGCCAACGCGGCCTTTTTGCGCGATAACGCCAAGCGCCTCGGCCGCCAGATGCTGACGGCGGGCGGCACGGACCAGATGGTGTCGGACGGCGGTCCGAACGGCCATTCCGTGTTCACGTGGACGCTGTTGCAGGGCCTCGGCGGCAAGGCCGACCTGAATGGCGATGGCCTGATCACGGCGACGGAGCTGGCGGCATACGTGGCGCCGGCGGTGGCCAGCGTGTCGCAGCAGACGCCCGCCTTCGGCAGCCTGCCCGGGTCCGAAGGCGGCGACTTCGTGTTCGAACTGCCGGAGGAAAGCGAATTCCTGAACACGAACACGGCGCAGCTGTCGAACGATGCCATCGCGCTCAACACGAAGCTGGACGCGAAGGCTTCGGCGCCGACCGCGCCCGTCGTCGTGAAGGACCTGCAAGGCGGCGAGCAGACGATCAAGGCGCCGGTCGCGGTGCCGGTGTCGAGCCGCCAGCAGGCGCAGCGCGCCAACGACCACGGGCTGCAGCTGTACAAGGAAAAACAGTACGCGCAGGCGGAGGCGCAGTTCACGGAAGCGCTGAAGCTGCGGCCGAACTTCGCGCTGGCGGCGAACAATCTCGGCTTCGTTTTCTACAAGCAGGACAAGTTTGCCGAGGCGGCGCGCTGGTTCGAGAACGCCATCAAGATGGATCCGTCGCGCGCGATCGCGTACATGAACCTGGGCGACGCGTATGCGCGCGCGGGGGATGGCGAGAAGGCGAAGGCGGCGTACAAGACTTATCTCGAGCTGGCGCCGAGTGGGGCGGGTGCGGGATATGCGAAGGGGCAGATCGAGAAACTGTAGACACCAACCGTCATTCCCGCGCGGGCGGGAATCCAGGTTAGGCCGGCACGCTGCTTAAACTTGGATCCCCGCCTTCGCGGGGACGACGGTTTCAAGGTTGTGGGCCGCCCTCATACGCCCCCAACCTTCGCTGCTCATCCTCGCTGAACATGCGATTGCGCAGCGCCGCCACGGCTGCCTCGTCGTTCAATCCGCGGCGCTGAACCAGATACGCTTCGATCCGCCGCTTCCACGCCGCCTCCTCCCGATCGACATCCGCCAGCCGCTGCGCCGCATCCGCGCCAAACGCCTCCGCGCGCAGGCGGAAGACATCGTCCTCGCCCGCACCGCCGGCCCGCAGCCGTTCCGCCTCCTCCTGCACGCGCACGATTTTCAGAGGCGCCTCGCGCGCCGCGCGCACGTCGGCCGGCAAGCCGGCATCCAGCGCGGCCAGGCGCGCCTGCTTCTGCTGCGCGTCCAAGGTACGGTCGTCGCGGATCGCCATGCGTGCCAGGGCCTCGGCATTGGCGGCATCCTCGCGGCCGAAGATCGCGGCGATCTCGCGCTGGCTGAAATACCGCGCACGCAGTCCGCGCAGCGCGTCGAGCCGGCGCTTCAGGGCCGCGGCGTCCTGGCCGGTCAGCCTGCGGTCGGCGCCAAGGCCCGCCAGCGCCTGCCGGTACGCGGTGTAGCGCGTCAGCACGCGCTTCGCTGCCGCGGCGGCCGCCGGGCGCAAGGTGCGGTCCAGTTCACGCTCGATTTCCGCCCGCACCGCGGCGGGCGATTTCTCGCCCACGGTGCTCAGGTAGTAGTCGAACAGTTCGATCAGCTGGGCGTCCGCGACGACGCTGTCGTCCGGCGCCACGTGCACGGCGCCGTCCGGCCGCGTGCCCAGCAGCGATGGCGCGAACGCCTTCGCCGGCGGGGTGACGGTCACGGTTTGCATTGCCGGCGCAGGCTGCCCGGCCAGCATGGCAAGCCACAGCGTGCCGGCCGCGCCGAGCGCCAGGACGATGGTCGGACTGCGGTTCACAGGCCCATCTCGCGCAGGCGGTTGGCGTGCTGGCGGTACAGCGTGACGGGATTCGTCTCGAACAGGTTGACGAGGCCCGCGACCTGGTTCACTTCGTCCAGGTGGTTCAGCGCGTAGTCGTCGCGGATCACGCGGCCCAGGTGGCTGGAACAGCTGCCGACGAGGCCATCGTTCTTCTCGCCGCGGAACGCCAGCGACACGAGGCCGAGCGGCGCGTCGATCGGGTCGAGCAGGTTCGTGAACGGTTGCGCGCCGCTCCACGAAAAGTAATACACGCCGCCAGCCTGGTAGGCGCCCTCGCCGCACGCGGTCGTCGGCACGCCTTCCGGATGCGCCGCATTGAACTTTGCGGCACCCGCGGTCGTCAGAGAATCCAGCGCCGCCGTCGACACCTGCGCGCTGCTGTCGCCGGACAGGAAGGCGATGGTGCCCGCCAGGCCGTCGACGATGGACCCCAGCACGGCTTCCGAAAAGGTCCCCGGCGCGACCGTGCCGCGGATGACGTCCGCCACAGCGGACCCCTTATTGACGCCGCCGACGCTCGTCACGGACGCGACGAGGTTCGGCGCCACCGAGGCGACGTAGCGGATGGTCGGACCGCCGTGGCTGTGGCCGATCAGGTTGACCTTCCGGGCGCCGGTCGCGGCCAGCACCTGCTTGACGTAGGTGAGCAGCTGCTCGCCGCGCACTTCCGTGCTGTTGGCGGCGCTCACCTGGGCGACGTAGACCTGGGCGCCGTCGCGGCGCAGCGCGTCCGTGATGCCGAACCAGTAATCGAAGGGGCCGATGCTGTCCCAGCCGAGCAGGCCGTGCACCAGCACGATCGGGTAGCGGGTCTGGGTATAACCGGCGGCGGATGCGGACAGCGGCAGGAACGACAGCGCGAACAAGAGTGCGGCGAACCAGCGGGCGAAACGTTTCATCGGTTAGTCTCCTTTCTAATGATTGTCGTACGGCTGAGCCAGAGTACGGTCAAGCGGAGGACGCAACAAGGCATGCACGGCCGCACGGGACGGATTGGCTTGCCGAATCAGGTGAATGTCCCAATAATCCATGCATCGTCAGGGGAGAAAACCACACATGGACATGAAACGCATCAACGCGGGCAAGCTGCGCGCGATCGGCTACGACGCGCGCGAGCGCATCCTGCGCGTGGAATTCGACGACGGCAGCGCGATCGATTACTCGGGGGTCGGCAGCGAGGTATGGCGGCGCTTCTCGACGTCGGGCGCGGCCTGGAGTTTCTATCGCGACAATATCGAGGAAGAGTTTGCGGGCAAGCGCGGCCGCGCGGCCGTCGACAGCAAACGGGCGGAGCTGGAAGCGTTGTTCAGGCAAGCCGGCGAGCAATGACGGTGCCAGGACGCATGCTGGGCTACAATAGGCCTCTCCGGTCTCATCCATGAACCTGTTCAGCATACTCATCGCCGACCAGCCGCCCGATGCCCCGCCGCGCCTGCCGCCGGCGGTCGCACGCAACATCGGCTCGTTCAAGGAACACCATCCGGGACTGCCGCATCGCCTGTACGACCAGCCGGCCATCCGCGCCTTCCTGCGCGCGCACATGGAAGCGGACGTGTGCCGCGCCTACGAGGAACTGCTTCCGTACGCATACCGGGCCGACCTGGCGCGCCTGTGCCTGTTGCACGAGTTCGGCGGCGCCTATGCCGACCTGTCCGTGTTCTTCCATGCCGGGCTGCCGCTCGAGTCCGGCAAGCTCGTCGTGTTTCGCGACCGCGCGGTGGATGCCCCGTGGATCGTCAGCAACACGATCATCGCGGCGCCCGCCCGCCTGCCCGCGTTCGAAGCCGCGATCCGCATGATCGTCGCCCATTGCCGCCGGCGCTACCGCGGCGTGTCGTCGCTGTGCCCGACCGGTCCCGTCCTGTTCGGCAAAGCCATCGCGTTGCACTGCGAGCCGGAGCAGATCCACTTGGGCGAGGTGATCAACGTCGCCCAGCGCGAGACGACCGAGACGCTCGCGTTCGTCGACGCGACGAACGGCACGCTGGTCGCCTACCGCGCCAAGTCCGCGGCCGGCCTGGACGTCCTCGGCATGGACGCGGGCGTCAACAACTACAACGACTTCTACAACGCCCGCCTCGTGTACGCCAGCGACTTTCCGGTCATCATCAAAGCGGACTTCCTCGCCGCCCATGGCGCTCCCGGCGGCCGGCTCGAGGGCACGCATTGGCTCCTCGCGCGCGACGGGGGCGATGGCGCGCTCGCCGCCGCCGGCCGGTGTCGCCTGCCGTTCCCGTTCGCGGCCGGCCGCCACCGCGTGCTGCTCGACCTGGCCTGGGCGACGCCCGGCGAGGTGGGTCTGGCCGCCACGGCGCACGGCTCCGGGGCGACGCTGGCCTGCGCGCGCCGGCGCATCGACGCGACCGGCCCGACCAGCGTGACGCTCGACCTCGACGTCGAAGCGAGCCGCAAGGACATCGTCATCGACATCCTCGCCGCGCCCGGCGCCCGCGTCGCGGTGGCCGGACTGCGCATCGAGCGGCTGCAAGGAGACATACCGACATGATCAAGTATATTTCCTATGGCGACACGACCGGCTATGGGCTGGCGGGGCTCGCCTACCTGCGCGGCCTGGTGAATCTCGGGCTGGACGTCCACTGGCAGCCGATGTTCTGGGGCGCCGACGGCCTGCAGCCCTGGCTGCCGGCCATGCCCCCGCAACTGCTCGAGGTCGTGCGCGCCGCCGGGGCCGACCCCGCGCTGCGCGATCTCGGCCCGCTGCTGCAGCGCACCGCCGCCCCGCGCGACTACCGCATCGTCGTCGCCCACCTGGTGCCGGAATACCTGCCCGCGTGCCTGGAACCCGGCAAGGCGAACTTCGCCTACTGCACCTGGGAATCGGATCGCATACCGGCGCACTGGCCGGCCATCCTGAACCGGTTCGACGGCGTCCTGGTACCGTCGACGTTCAATGCCGAGGTGTTCCGGGCCGGCGGCGTGACCGTTCCGCTGCATGTGGTGCCGCACATCCGCCGCCACGCGCACGACGACGTCGCGCCCGGCCAGCTCGACGACATGCGCCGCCAGCTCGGCATCCCCGCCGGGCACCACGTGTTCTACACGATCGGGGCCTGGATGCTGCGCAAGGACTTGCCGCGCCTCATCGAAGCGTTCGTCGAGGAATTCGACGCCGACGAGCCGGCCGCGCTCTGCATCAAGACCTCGACCCGGCCCGTCCATTTCCCGCTGCCGCACGAAGCCGGCAGGACGTCGCTGCAACTCGTCGAGACGCAGCTGGCGGCCCTGCGCGCGCGGCTCGGGCGGCCCCGCCTGCCGCCCGTCGCGGTGCTGGCCGGCGACGGCGTCAGCGGCGCCTGGATCGACCGCCTGCACCGGCTCGGCGACACCTATGTCTCGCTGACGCGGGCCGAAGGCTGGGGCATGGGCGCGTTCGACGCCGCCGCGCTCGGGCGTCCGGTGCTCATGACCGGCTGGAGTGGCCACCTGGACTTCCTCGGGCGCGACCATCCCGGCCTGATCGGCGGCACGCTGGCGCCGATCGACTGGCCCGGCACCTCGTACGGCCCCGACCACCGCTGGGCCGTCGCCGACGTCGCCGACGCGCGCAGCAAGATGCGCTACCGCTTCGTGCACCGCGGCCAACCCGATCCGCACGCCCGCCTGCTCGGCGAACGGATCGCCAACCTGTACGCCGAGGGGCCGGTGATGCGGCGCTTCCGGCACGCGATCGGAGCATGAGCATGGTGCCGCGCCTGTTTCACTTCGTATTCGGCCTGAAGGAACAGACCGAGCCCTTCCACCTGGCGCATTACCTGTGCCTGGAATCGTGCCGCCGGATCAACCGTCCGGACGCGATCTGGTTCCATTACGCCAACGAACCCCATGGACCGCTGTGGGAGCGGATCAAGCCGCACCTGACGCTGCGCCCGGTGACCCGCGCCGCGCTGCCGCTGGCCGCCTATGCCGCCTCGGAAGAAGGCCGCGGCATCGCCGCCGCCGGCTGGAGCTATGCGCACGAGGCCGACTTCATCCGCCTCCAGGTCCTGCGCGAGCATGGCGGCGTGTATGCCGACATCGACACGCTGTTCGTCGCGCCCATGCCCGACCACCTGTACGGCCACGCCTGCGTGCTCGGCGACGAAGGCGCGCTGCCCGACGAACGCGGCATCCTGCGGCCGTCGCTGTGCAATGCGCTGATCCTCGCCGCGCCGGGGGCGCCGTTCGTCGCGCGCTGGCTCGACGCCTCGTACGGCGCGTTCGACGGCAAATGGACCAGCCACTCCTGCCAGCTCGCGAGCCGCCTGTGGGAACAGCATCCGGAACTGGTCCACGTCGTGCCGCGCCAGTACTTCTACCGTCACCCCTGGACGCCGGACGGCATGCGCAACCTGTTCGAGCGGCTCGACCCGGACGTGCGCGACGTCTTCAGCCTGCACTTGTGCAGCCACCTGTGGTGGAGCGCGGAGCGCACCGATTTCACCCGCTTCCACGCCGGCCTGCTGACCGAGGACTACGTGCGCGCCGGCGCCACCACCTACGCCATGCTGGCGCGGCCGTTCCTGCCATGAGCGGCGCCGCCCTGGCCGACTTCCTGCCGCAACCCGGCCGCGGCGTCGATTTCAGGCTGGGCCAGGACGGCGTCCTGGTCCAGCGGGGCCGGCTCGACCTGGTGGCGTTCCCGCGGCAACCGCTCGTCTCGTGCCTGATGGTCACGCGCGGCCGCCTGTTCCCGGCGCGCTTCGCCGTCGACGCCTTCCGCAGCCAGACGTGGCCGGAGCGCGAACTGGTGCTCGTCTGCGACGCGCCGGGCACGCCGATCGAGGCGCATTGCCGCGCGCTCGACGATCCGCGCATCCGCGTGGTGACGCCGGACCGGCCCGCCGGCAGCCTGGGCGAACTGCGCAACCTCTCGCTCAGGGCCGCGCGCGGCGACTGGATCTGCCAGTGGGACGACGACGACCTCTACCACCCGCAGCGGCTCGAACTCGGCATGCTCCTGCTGCAGTCGATGCAGGCCGACGCCATGTTCCTCAGCCGCTGGCTGCTGTGGTCGCCGGCGGCGCGGCGCCTCGGCGTGTCCGGCGCGCGCGAATGGGAAGGGTCGATGCTGGCGCGCCGCGCCGCCGTCCCCGACTATCCCGGGCTGGCGCGCGGCGAGGACACGGAAGTGATGCACGCCATGCTGCGGCGCGGCCGCATCGCGCTGGTGGACGCGCCCTGGCTGTACACGTACGTGCAGACCGGCGCGAACACATGGACGGCCCGGCATTTCGAGGCAATCTGGGAAGCGGCCACGCTGGTGGAAACGGAAGCGCGCTACGCCGCCGCGCTGGCCGCCCTCGAGGCCCAGGGCCCGTATCGCGCGTACGCGACGGCGGCCGCGCAGCGGCCGGACTAGGCGCCGCGGCTCGAGCCGGCCTTCGGCGCGACGTGGGCCTCGACGCCGTGCGCGCGCATGAATTCGACGCGGCGCGCATGCAGCGCATCGTTCGGGTCGAGCGCGCAACACACGGTCGCCGCCCCGGTGCAGCCGTGGGGCTCGCGACGCAACTGTTCGAACACCAGCCGGTCCTCGCCGTCGCCGCTCGCGAACGCCGCGCACGACCACAGGTGCACCACATGCAGCAGCTGCAGCTTGTCGATCGCCAGCCCGCTCGGGCGCACAAAGCCGCCGAAGGACTCGGCGTAGATGCCGCGCCCGACGCCCACGCTCTCGAGCCCGTCCACGCAGAGTTCCTGTCCGGTATTGCCGTCCGCGTAGATCGAATACGAGTACGCCCATTTCTTGCCCTCGATCGCTTGCAGGATGCGGGCGCAATGGTCTTCCTTCAGCCAGTCGTCGTCGTCGAGGTAGACGACCACGCGGCTGTCGGCGAGCAGTGTCAGCGCGGAGCGCAGCGAGCCGCCGTAGTACGAGGCGTGCGGTCCGCCGTGGCGCTGCGACGTCGAGTAGCCGAGGTTGATCAGCGTAACCGTCACGTGTGGCGGGCATTCGGGCGCCAGCTCGTCCAGCAGCGCCGCCAGGCGCCCGTCCGGGTCGCAGTCGACGCCCAGCAAGACCTGGATGCGGCCGCCCTGCCCGTCCGCGAGACGTTGCCGGAACACCGAGCGCACCGCGCGCGCCAGCGAGGCGCGGCAGGTGGTGACGATCGCCACGGCGACGGCATGGCGGCTCGGGTTCATAGCGGCCGCAGGGCGAACGGATAGGCGTCCGCGCCGGCGCGCCGGGCAACGCGCAGGCGCACGTCCTCGGCGCCCTGCGCGCCCGGCCGGTGATGGGTCCCGTCGCGCTGCGGCGCGTGGGTCGAGGCCAGCCCGACGTCGTTGAAAAAGAGCGGCAGCGTGGCCGTATAGCAGATGGCGCGGCGGTACAGCAGGTGGTCGGCCACCAGCTTGCCCCAGGCATGCACGCCCGTCAGGTCGAGGGCGACGCCGTCCGGGCAGTAGCGCGCCAGCAGGGCCTGCATGCCCCGGCGCGACACCACGTAGGCGCCCGCCGAATAACATGCCGGCTCCCATTCGTGCCACAGGATGCCGTGCCGCAGGTACAGCTCGCCCAGCTCGAGCACGACCGGCGCATGGCTCACGTGCAGTTGCAGGATCTCCCAGTCGGGCGGCGCGGTGGCCAGCAGGGCCGCGCCGTCGAACAGGTGGTGCGAGCGGACGTCGTCCTCCAGCACCAGCGCAACGGCGGCGCCCGCGCGGTACGCGGTGCCGACGGCGCGCAGGTGCGACGCCATGATCGCCAGCTCCGGCAGCGAATTGACGAAGGGTTCGCGCACGCGCACCGGCGGCAGCGTGTCGGGCGTCACGGCGTCGATGCGCGCGTGGACGACGCCGGCGCGGTCCAGGAACGCCTGCGCCAGCGCGCGCCGCTGCGCGTCGGCGGCGCGGTTGATCCAGAAATGCGGTAGTCCTTCGAGCATGCGCAGCAGTCTATCCCAAATGCGCCGCCCGCAGTCAGAACACCGCGCGCACGCCGGCGTTGCCGCCGACCTGGTAATAGCCGCCGCGACCCTCGCCGGTGACGCCGTAGTACAGGTAAGCGCCCTTCCCGACGTGCAGCGTGCCGGTTACGCCGCCCTGCACGAAAGCGCGGCCCACGCCCGGCGCACCGATGGTGACGCGCTCTCCCGCCAGCCAGGCCGACCGGGTCGGCCGCAGCAGGCCGCCGGCATCGACGCCCGCGCCCAGGTTGACGCGATAGGTCGAGGCCCGCAACGGATCGGCGTTGCGGGACGCCGCCGCCAGGCCCGCCTGCAGGCGAGTGCCGGTCGCGGTGTCGCCGTCCACCGTCAGGGCCGCCGCCGATGCCGGCGTTTCCGCCAGGCCGTCCCGTTCGACCCGCTGCACGGTCAACCGGGCGAACGGCTCCACCTTGGCGCCCAGGAGTTCGCGCTCGGCGCGCACGCCCACGCCGAGCAGCGCCGCATTGCCGCCGGCATGCGCGCTCAGGCCGGACGATGTGGCCAGCGGATCGGCGCGCCGGCTGTCGGCCTTGTCGCGGCCGACGCTGCCGATGCCGTCGAACGTCAGGCCGTCGACCGTGGTTTCGCCATACACGAATACCTTGTTCTGGCGCAGCTTGCCCGTATCGTCGCCGGCCGACACGTCGGTATGGGCGTAGCTGGCGCCGACACCGAGGCGATAATCGGCGCCGCGCAGCACGTCCAGGCCCGCGGTGACCTGCAGGCGATCGGCCTTGAAACCCGACGCGTCGGCGTCGCCGCTCCACTTGCCGCGGGTGCCCGCGAGGTCGAGCCAGAGCGCGCGGTCGCCATCGTCGGCGGTATGCTTGAGCACGCTGCGCTGCAGGTTCCATCCGGCCTGCGGCGCCGCGGCGGCCAGGCTGCCGTGCACTTCGCCGGACAGCCCGCGCAGCAGGCCGCCGAGCCGGTCCGCGGTCGCGGAACCGACCCGGTACAACAGCAGGTCCTGCCGTTCGCCGGCGCGGCCCGACTGGTCGAGGTCGACGATCCGGTCGAGCGCGCCCGCCACCGCGCGGCTGTTCGCGTTGCCGCCACGGCTCCAGTCCGCGTACGACGCCGGCAGCACCTTCAACTCGATGCTGTTGTTGCCGCCGACGTTGTAGAACGCGGCCATGCGGGTACCGTCCATGCCGTCCGGCTGGACCAGCGTGTCGAAGCGCCCGGCGATGCCGCCGTCAGCGGTCACGATGCGGAAGCTCTGGCCCAGTTCGGGCTTGAGCGGCGCCGAACCATAGCCCGCCTCGTCGGGCGAATACAGGTTCTTCAGCGTCGGCGCCAGCGTGGCGCCCGGTTCGATCGTGAAGCGCTTGCCGCCGACGACGTGCAGGTAGGAGTAATACCCGGGCGCGCCGACCGGCGCCGTGGGCGTGGCTTGCGCGGTGCCGCCGATGTCTTCCTTGTACGTGCTGCCGGCGGCCATCGTGATGTTCGAATCGGCCGTCAGCATGCCCGGCGAATTGCCTGGCGAGAGCGTGCCCTGCACCAGCAGGTCGCCCTTGACGGTGCCGCTGCCGCCCAGCGTGGCGCCGTGCGCCACCGTCACCCGGCTGTTGAAGAGGCCGTTCGCGAGCAGCTTGCCTTCCAGGACGCAGGTGGCGTCGATATTGGCGTTGCCGGTGACGTTCAGCGTGCCCTGGCCGGTCTTGGTGAAGCAGCCGTCGCCCGCGCCGGTCGACAGCAGGTCGCCCGCCAGCGTGGTCGTGGTGTTGGCCTCGGTGTTGATGTTGGTCGAGCGGCCCATGCGGATGTCCTGGCCGGTCGCGATATCGACGGTCGCGTAGATCGTGCCGGCGTTGAACGTCATCACGCTGCCCCATCCGAGGCCGTAGGCGTTCGTCACCTTCACCAGGCCGTCGTTGATGGTCAGGCCGCCGGTCCATCCATCGCCCGGCGCGTTGGCGCTGCCCTGGCCACCGCCGTTGTCGCCGCCGAGCACCAGCGTGCCCTGGCCTTCCTTGACCAGCCGGCCGTCGCCGCCGATGTTGCCGTTCAACGTGACGACGCTGTCGGCGCCCTCGGCGTCGAGCACCCCGTTGCGCGCCGTGATCGTGAAGGCGCGGTCCGACGTCATGCTGCCGGTGGTCTGCAACGTGCCGCCGTCGAGGACCAGCCGGTTGCCGGCGGCGCCCAGGTTGGCGTCGCTGTCGATGCGCAGGATGCCGTCCCGCGACACGGCCGTATCGCCGGTATAGGTGTTGGCCGCATGCAGCGCCACCGTTCCGTGCTCCACCTGCAGGCCGCCGTTGGCGAGCACGCCGCGCAGGACCAGCGTACCGGTGCCCTGCTTGACCAGCGTGCCGCTGCCGCCGACCGTGCCGTTCTCGGTGGTCACGGTGCCGGCGTCGACATCGACCGTACCCCGGCCCGTCAGCGCCAGGCCGCGCTCGTGCGTCAGGTCGGCGCTGGTCTGCCAGGTGCCGTTGTCGAGCTCGAGTGCGGCGCTACCCTTGCCGAGGTTGGCGTCGGCATAGGTCCGCAGCGTGCCGCCGCTGACCACCGTCTTGCCGGTATAGTCGTTGGCGCCGTCGAGCGTGAGCGTGCCGCCTGTGACCTTCAGGCTGCCGCTGCCGGCAATATTGCCGCCGAAGCGGCCGGCGGCGGCGGTGACGGTCAGGTCGTTCGCGCCCAGCAGGACGCTGCCCGAGCCGCTCAGGCCCTTGATCGCCACGCCGTGGGCCGCGCCCGAGACGTCGAACACGCCATCGTCGCGCACCGCGCTGCCGGCAATGCTGCCGGCGCCGGACAGCGCCAGCGCTGCCCCGCCGGCGATCGAGGTCGTGCCCGTGTAGTCGTTGACGCCGCCGAGGGAGATCCTGCCGCCGTCGACGGACAGGCCGCCCGCGCCCACGATGGTGCCGGCAAAGAGGCCGGCCGCCCGGCTCAGCGCCAGCGTCTGCGCGCCCAGGTAAATGGTGCCCGCACCCGAGACGGTGCGGACCGTGGCCCCGCGGTCGGTGCCGCTGATGTCGAACCTGCCGTCCACGTCCACGCCGCTCGAGCTGGCGATGCTGCCCTGCCCGCTCAGCGCCAGCGTGGCGCCGCCGCCGATGTAGGTGGCGCCGCGGTAGGTATTGTTCCCGGCCAGGGTCGCCGTGCCGCCCGTCAGGTTCAGGGCGCCGTCGCCGGCGATCGTGCCGCCGAAGACGTCACGGGCGGCCGTCAGCGTGAGCGTCTGGCTGCCGAGCTGGACCATGCCGTCGCCGGCGAGCGACTGGATGGTCGCGCCGGCGTCAGCCACATTCAGCGTGCCGTCCGCCACGACCCGGCTCGATGCGGCGATCAAGCCATTGCCCGCCAGCGTCAGCGTGGCGCCCGCCCCGATCGAGGTCGCGCCGGTGTAGGCCTGCGTGGTCGTCAGCGCCTGGCTGCCGTCGGCGATGGCGATACCGCCCGAGCCGCTGATGCGGCCGTTGAAGGCGCCGGCGGCATCGGTCAGCGTCAGGGTGTGGCCGCCCAGCAGCACGGCGCCGGAGCCGCCGAGGCTCTTGACCGCCGCGCCGCCCGTGCTGGCCGACACGTCCAGCGTGCCATCGGTCTGCACGCGGCTGTTGCCGATGCTGCCGTTGCCGGCCAAGGCCAATGTCGCGCCGTGCGATACCGCCGTGGTGCCGGTGTGCGTATTCACGCCCGTCAGGGTTTCGGTGCCGGCCGCGATCGCCAGGCCGCCCGAGCCGTGGATGCTGCCGGCGAACGTATCGCCGGCATTGGTCAGCGTCAGGGTCTGGCCGCCCAGGAGCACGGCACCGGAGCCGGACAGCGTGCGCACCTGCGCGCCGTTGCCGGTCGCGGCGATATCGAGCACGCCGTCGTTGGCGACGCCGCTGGACAGCGCGATGCTGCCGGAGCCGGACAGCGCGAGGCCGCCGTCGTGGCCGATCGACGTGGCGCCCGTATTGGTATTGGTACCGGCCAGCGTCTCGGTGCCGCCCGCGATCGTCAGGCCGCCCGAGCCGTGGATGCTGCCAGTAAATGTATCGCCGGCATCGGTCAGCGTCAGGGTCTGGCCGCCCAGCAGCACGGCGCCGGAGCCGCCGAGGCTCTGGACCGCCGCGCCGCCCGTGCTGGCCGACACGTCCAGCGTGCCATCGGTCCGCACGCGGCTGTTGCCGATGCTGCCGTTGCCGGCCAGGGCCAATGTCGCGCCGTGCGATACCGCCGTGGCGCCGGTGTGCGTGTTCACGCCCGTCAGGGTTTCGGTGCCGGCCGCGATCGCCAGGCCGCCCGAGCCGTGGATGCTGCCAGTAAATGTATCGCCGGCATCGGTCAGCGTCAGGGTCTGGCCGCCGAGCAGCACGGCGCCGGAGCCGCCGAGGCTCTTGACCGCCGCGCCGCCCGTGCTGGCCGATACGTCCAGCGTACCATCGGTCTGCACGCGGCTGTTGCCGATGCTGCCGTTGCCGGCCAGGGCCAATGTCGCGCCGTGCGATACCGCCGTGGCGCCGGTGTGCGTGTTCACGCCCGTCAAGGTTTCGGTGCCGGCCGCAATCGCCAGGCCGCCCGAGCCGTGGATGCTGCCGGCGAACGTATCGCCGGCATTGGTCAGCGTCAGGGTCTGGCCGCCGAGCAGCACGGCACCGGAGCCGCCGAGGCTCTGGACCGCCACGCCGCCCGTGCTGGCCGATACGTCCAGCGTGCCATCGGTCTGCACGCGGCTGTTGCCGATGCTGCCGTTGCCGGCCAGGGCCAATGTCGCACCGTGCGATACCGCCGTGGTGCCGCTGTGCGTATTCACGCCCGTCAGGGTTTCGGTGCCGGCCGCGATCGTCAGGCCGCCCGAGCCGTGGATGCTGCCGGCGAATACGTCCTGCGCATCCGTCAACGTCAACGTCTGGCCGCCCAGCAGCACAGCACCGGAGCCAGACAGCGAGCGCACTTCGGCGCCGTTGTCCGTGGCCGCGATGTCGAGCACGCCGTTGTTGGCTACACCGCTGGACAGCGCGATACTGCCCGACCCGGACAGCGCCAGCGCGCCGCCCTGGTCGATCGAGGTGGCGCCGTTATAGGTGTTGGTGCCGGCCAGGGTTTCGGTGCCGCCCGCGATTGTCAGCCCGCCCGAGCCAAGGATGCTGCCGGCGAACGTATCAGCGGCATCCGTCAGCGTCAGCGTCTGGCCGCCCAGCAGCACAACGCCGGATCCGGACAGCGAGCGCACTTCGGCGCCGTTGTTTGTCGCGGCAATATCGAACACACCGTTGTTGGCGACGCCGCTGGACAGAGCGATGCTGCCCGAGCCGGATAGTGCGAGACCGCCTTGGTCGATCGACGTGGCCCCGGTATAGGTGTTGGTACCGCTCAGGGTTTCGATACCGCCCGCGATCGTCAGCCCGCCCGAGCCGTGGATACCGCCGGCGGATACGTCCTGCGCATCCGTCAACGTCAACGTCTGGCCGCCCAACAGCACGGCGCCAGAACCGGACAAGGTACGCACCTGCGCACCATTATCCGTGGCGGCGATGTCCAACAAACCGTTATTGGCGACGCCACTGGACAGAGCGATACCGCCCGAACCGGACAGCGCCAGCGCGCCGCCCTGATTGATCGACGTGGCGCCGGTATAGGTATTGGTACCGCTCAGGGTTTCGATGCCGCCCGCAATTGTCAGACCGCCCGAACCGTGGATACTGCCCGCAAACGCATCGCCGGCATCCGTCAGCGTCAACGTCTGGCCGCCCAGCAGCACGGCACCGGATCCGGACAGCGAGTGCACTTCGGCGCCGTTGTTCGTGGCCGCGATGTCAAGCACGCCGTTGTTGGCCACACCGCTGGACAGCGCGATGCTGCCCGAACCGGACAGCGCCAGTGCGCCGCCCTGGTCGATCGAGGTGGCACCTGAATAGGTATTGGTACCGCTGAGCACCTGCGTGCCGCCCGCGATCGTCAGGCCTCCCGAGCCGTGGATACCGCCGGCGAATACGTCTTGCGCATCCGTCAGCGTCATGGTTTGGCCGCCCAGCAGCACAACACCGGAGCCGGACAGCGTGCGAACTTCGGCGCCGTTGTTTGTCGCGGCAATGTCGAGCACGCCGTTGTTGGCGACGCCGCTGGACAGAGCGATGCTGCCCGAACCGGACAGCGCCAGCGCGCCGCCCTGGTCGATCGAGGTGGCGCCGTTATAGGTGTTGGTGCCGGCTAGGGTTTCGATGCCGCCCGCGATTGTCAGACCGCCCGAGCCGTGGATACCGCCGGCGAATACGTCCTGCGCATCCGTCAACGTCAACGTCTGGCCGCCCAACAGCACCGCGCCCGAACCGGACAAGGTACGCACCTGCGCACCATTATCCGTGGCGGCGATGTCCAACAAACCGTTATTGGCGACGCCACTGGACAGAGCGATACCGCCCGAACCGGACAGCGCCAGCGCGCCGCCCTGATTGATCGACGTGGCGCCGGTATAGGTATTGGTACCGCTCAGGGTTTCGATGCCGCCCGCAATTGTCAGACCGCCCGAACCGTGGATGCTGCCGGCGAACGTATCGCCGGCATCCGTCAGCGTCAACGTCTGGCCGCCCAACAGCACGGCACCGGAGCCGGACAGCGTGCGCACTTCGGCGCCGTTGTCCGTGGCCGCGATGTCGAGCACGCCGTTGTTGGCGACGCCGCTGGACAGCGCGATGCTGCCCGAACCGGACAGCGCCAGCGCGCCGCCCTGGTCAATCGACGTGGCGCCGTTATAGGTGTTGGTACCGCTCAGGGTTTCGATGCCGCCCGCGATTGTCAGCCCGCCCGAGCCAAGGATGCTGCCGGCGAACGTATCTCCGGCATTGGTCAGCGTCAGGGTTTGGCCGCCGAGCAGCACAGCACCGGAGCCGGACAGCGTGCGCACTTCGGCGCCGTTGTCCGTGGCCGTGATGTCGAGCACGCCGTTGTTGGCTACACCGCTGGACAGCGCGATGCTGCCCGAACCGGACAGCACGAGACCGCCTTGGTCGATCGACGTGGCGCCGGTATAGGTATTGGTACCGCTCACGGTTTCGATGCCGCCCGCAATTGTCAGACCGCCCGAACCGTGGATGCTGCCGGCGAACGTATCGCCGGCATCCGTCAGCGTCAACGTCTGGCCGCCCAGCAGCACGGCACCGGAGCCGGACAGCGTGCGCACTTCGGCGCCGTTGTCCGTAGCCGCGATGTCGAGCACGCCGTTGTTGGCGACGCCGCTGGACAGAGCGATGCTGCCCGAACCGGACAGCGCCAGCGCGCCGCCCTGGTCGATCGAGGTGGCACCTGAATAGGTATTGGTACCGCTCAGGGTTTCGATGCCGCCCGCGATTGTCAGCCCGCCCGAGCCAAGGATGCTGCCGGCGAACGTATCTCCGGCATTGGTCAGCGTCAGGGTTTGGCCGCCGAGCAGCACAGCACCGGAGCCGGACAGCGAGCGCACTTCGGCGCCGTTGTCCGTGGCCGCGATGTCGAGCACGCCGTTGTTGGCTACACCGCTGGACAACGCGATGCTGCCCGAACCGGAAAGCGCGAGGCCGCCGCCCTGGTCGATCGAGGTGGCACCTGAATAGGTATTGGTACCGCTCAGGGTTTCGATGCCGCCCGCGATTGTCAGCCCGCCCGAGCCAAGGATGCTGCCGGCGAACGTATCGCCGGCATTGGTCAGCGTCAGGGTTTGGCCGCCGAGCAGCACAGCACCGGAGCCGGACAGCGTGCGCACTTCGGCGCCGTTGTCCGTGGCCGTGATGTCGAGCACGCCGTTGTTGGCTACACCGCTGGACAGCGCGATGCTGCCCGAACCTGACAGCGCCAGCGCGCCGTCCTGGTCGATCGATGTGGCGCCGGTATAGGTATTGGTACCGCTCAGGGTTTCGATGCCGCCCGCGATTGTCAGCCCGCCCGAGCCAAGGATGCTGCCGGCGAACGTATCTCCGGCATTGGTCAGCGTCAGGGTTTGGCCACCCAAGAGCACCGCACCGGAGCCGGACAGCGTGCGCACTTCGGCGCCGTTGTTTGTCGCGGCAATATCGAACACGCCGTTGTTGGCGACGCCGCTGGACAGAGCGATGCTGCCCGAGCCGGACAGCGCCAGTGCGCTGACCTGGTCGATCGATGTGGCGCCTGAATAGGTATTGGTACCGCTCAGGGTCTCGATGCCGCCCGCGATCGTCAGCCCACCCGAGCCGTGAATACCGCCGGCGAATACGTCCTGCGCATCCGTCAGCGTCAACGTCTGGCCGCCCAGCAGCACAGCACCGGATCCGGACAGCGTGCGCACTTCGGCGCCGTTGTTCGTGGCCGCGATGTCGAGCACGCCGTTGTTGGCTACACCGCTGGACAACGCGATGCTGCCCGAACCAGAAAGCGCGAGGCCGCCGCCCTGGTCGATCGAGGTGGCACCTGAATAGGTATTGGTACCGCTCAGGGTTTCGATGCCGCCCGCGATTGTCAGACCGCCCGAACCGTGGATGCTGCCGGCGAACGTATCGCCGGCATCCGTCAGCGTCAACGTCTGGCCACCCAGCAGCACCGCACCGGAGCCGGACAGCGTGCGCACTTCGGCGCCGTTGTTTGTCGCGGCAATATCGAGCACACCGTTGTTGGCGACGCCACTGGACAGCGCGATACCGCCCGAACCGGACAGCGCGAGGCCGCCGCCCTGGTCGATCGAGGTGGCACCTGAATAGGTATTGGTACCGCTCAGGGTTTCGATGCCGCCCGCGATTGTCAGCCCGCCCGAGCCAAGGATGCTGCCGGCGAACGTATCTCCGGCATTGGTCAGCGTCAGGGTTTGGCCACCCAAGAGCACCGCACCGGAGCCGGACAGCGTGCGCACTTCGGCGCCGTTGTCCGTGGCCGCGATGTCGAACACGCCGTTGTTGGCGACGCCGCTGGACAGCGCGATACTGCCCGACCCGGACAGCGCCAGCGCGCCGCCCTGGTCGACCGACGTGGCGCCGTTATAGGTATTGGTACCACTGAGCACCTGCATGCCGCCCGCGATTGTCATTCCGCCCGAACCGTGGATGCTGCCGGCGAATACATCCTGCGCATCCGTCAACGTCAACGTCTGGCCGCCCAGCAGCACGGCACCGGAGCCGGACAGCGTGCGCACTTCGGCGCCGTTGTTTGTCGCGGCAATGTCGAACACACCGTTGTTGGCGATGCCGCTGGACAGAGCGATGCTGCCCGAGCCGGACAGCGCCAGCGCGCCGCCCTGGTCGATCGAGGTGGCGCCGTTATAGGTGTTGGTACCGCTCAGGGTTTCGATGCCGCCCGCGATTGTCAGCCCGCCCGAACCGTGGATGCTGCCGGCGAAGGTATCGCCGGCATCCGTCAGCGCCAACGTCTGGCCGCCCAGCAGCACAGCACCGGAGCCGGACAGCGAGCGCACTTCGGCGCCGTTGTTCGTGGCCGCGATGTCGAGCACGCCGTTGTTGGCCACACCGCTGGACAGCGCGATGCTGCCCGAACCGGACAGCGCCAGCGCGCCGCCCTGATCGATCGAGGTGGCACCTGAATAGGTATTGGTACCGCTCAGGGTTTCGATGCCGCCCGCGATTGTCAGACCGCCGGAGCCAAGGATGCTGCCGGCGAACGTATCTCCGGCATTGGTCAGCGTCAGGGTTTGGCCGCCGAGCAGCACAGCACCGGATCCGGACAGCGAGCGCACTTCGGCGCCGTTGTTTGTCGCGGCAATATCGAACACGCCGTTGTTGGCGATGCCGCTGGACAGAGCGATGCTGCCCGAGCCGGACAGCGCCAGCGCGCCTCCCTGGTCGATCGACGTGGCGCCATTATAGGTATTGGTACCGCTGAGCACCTGCATGCCGCCCGCGATCGTCAGCCCGCCCGAACCGTAAATGCTGCCCGCAAACGTATCGCCTGCATCCGTCAACGTCAACGTCTGGCCGCCCAGCAGCACAGCACCGGAGCCAGACAGCGAGCGCACTTCGGCGCCATTGTCCGTGGCCACGATGTCGAGCACACCGTTGTTGGCGACGCCGCTGGACAGCGCGATGCTGCCCGAACCGGACAGCGCCAGTGCGCCGCCCTGGTCGATCGACGTGGCGCCGAAATAGATATTCGTACCGCTGAGCACCTGCGTGCCGCCCGCGACGTTCACGCCGCCGAAACCGGCGATCATGCCTGCAAAGGTGTCGCCAGCATTGGTCAGCGTCAGCGTCTGTCCGCCCAGCCACACCGTTCCCGAACCGGACAGCGATGTCACCTGGGCGCCATTGTCCGTGGCGGCAATATCGAACACGCCGTTGTTGGCGACGCCGCTGGACAGCGCGATGCTGCCCGAACCGGACAGCGCCAGTGCGCCGCCCTGGTCGATCGACGTGGCGCCGAAATAGATATTGGTACCGCTGAGCACCTGCGTGCCGCCCGCGACGTTCACGCCGCCGAACCCGGCGATCATGCCTGCAAAGGTGTCGCCGGCATTGGTCAGCGTCAGCGTCTGTCCGCCCAGCCACACCGTCCCCGAACCGGACAGCGAGTTCACCTTGGCGCCGTTGTTCGTCGCGGCAATGTCGAACATGCCGTTATTGAGCAAGCCGCTCGACAGGGCAATGCTGCCGGAACCCGACAGGGACAGGCCCGCGTATTGGTCGACCTGGGTGACGCCCCCATGGACGTTCACACCGCCCAGCGTTTCGTAGCCGCCGGCGACCACCAGGCTGCCGGAACCCTGCAGCGTGCCGAGATAAAAGCCGTCCGCGGCGGTCAAGGTCAGCGTCCTGGCGTCCATCAGCACGGTCCCGGAACCCGACAGGCTGACGAGGTGCGAGCCGGCATCCGTGCCGGTGATATCGAGCGTGCCATCGTTCGTCAGGTTCGTGCCGGCCAGCAAGGCATTCGAGCCGTCGCCGTCGGAGACCGACAACGATGTGCCAGCGGGAATATAGTCCGACATGCCCTGCTGCGCGAACGACACGAGCGGAAACAGCGCGAGCAACGCAGTCGCCAGGAGCGTCCGGGCGCCGGAATAAGCGCCGCCCCCGTCAGGCACGCCATCTTGGCCGCGGGTCGTTCCCGCGGCGTCCTTGCCGTTGGCGCAGCCGATTTCGGCGACCGCCATGAGCATACGGCGTTTCTTGTTCCAGACGAGACGATAGATGTGATTCATGGCAGTGTGGTGTATTCCGTAAAAACAGCAAGACCGGACGAAAGGACAGCGACAAACGTTGATTATCGGCGACAAAAATGCCACTAGGGAACATTTGTTCCCGAAAAAACGAAACGATAGTAAGAGTTCGTGTGTCGAAACAACGAAAAGTAGACCTTCTGGTAACTTGACGAGGCAGCGCGTCAATACGCGATGGCAGCCAGGTCGTGCGCCACCCGCGCAACGACGTCGTCCCAGGCACCGGCATGGCGCTGGCGGTACAACCGGAGCACGCCCGGATACCAGGGCGAATCGACGCGCTCTTCCATCCAGCGCCAGTCGGGATGGATGGCCGGCAGCAGCACCCAGCAGCGCTTGCCCAGTGCGCCGGCGACATGGGCCACGGCCGTATCGACGCAGACGACCAGGTCGAGCTCCGCCACGATTGCCGCCGTATCGCCGAAGTCCGCGATTCCGGCGCCGAGCTCGAGGAGATCAAGGCCGTCCGGGCCGGCCCGCCGCGGCTCGCCGTCCATGCCGCGCTGCAGACTGACGAACGCGACGCCCGGCACCGACCACAGCGGGGCCAGGACCGACAGATCCGGCAGGGAGCGGTTCGCGTCATTGACGTGCCCGCCAAAGCCGCGCCAGACGAGGCCGACACGCATCCCGGCGGGCAGCGTATCCAGCCGGGCACGCCAGTACGCGCGGCGCGCGGGGTCCGCGGCGAGGTAAGGGAGCGTGGCCGGGATCGTCGCGAGCGTGGTCCCGGCATGCATCGGCAGGCTCAACATGAAAACCCAGAAATCGTGCGGCGCCAGGTGCCCCGCCTCGCTCATGGGGACGACGCGGTCGGCGCCGGCAGCACCGCGCAGCAAGGGCAGCAGCGCGTCGTGGCAGATCAGCGTGACCGTCCGCGCGCCGGCCGCTTTCAGCAACGGCAGGTAGCGCACGAACTGGATCTGGTCGCCGAAGCCCTGCTCCGGCCACACGGCGATGGCCTTGCCGTCCAGCGCCTCTCCGCTCCACTGCGGGAAACCGGGCGCCGGCCTAACGGCGATCGGACGCGCCAGTGCCGGATCGTGCCGGGCCTCCATCCACGGCCAGCCTTCGGCCAGCCGCCCCTGCGCCAGCAGCAGGAAACCGAGGTTCCAACGCGCTTCCGGATAGCCGGGGTCGGCGGCGATCGCTTGCCGGTACGCATCCTCGGCCTCGCCGGCACGCCCCTGGCGCTGGCGCAGGGTGCCCAGGTTGTTCAACGTCTTGGCGAGGCCGGGGCGGGCCGCGAGCGCGCGCCGATACGCAGCCTCGGCGTCGGCGTCACGCTGCATGTACTGGTAGACGTTGCCCAACGAATTCCAGACTTCCGGGTCGTGCGCGCGCCACCGCAGGCAGGTGCGCAGCGCGGCCTCGGCCTCGGCGTAGCGGCCGGACTGCGTGTACGACAGGCCGAGGTTGTGCCAGGCGTCGGCATACCCGGGGCGGCACGCGACCGCCTGCAGGTATTCCCGTTCGGCCGCTTCCGGCTGGCCCGACCTGGCCAACAGCACCGCGAAGTTGTTGTGGAGTTCGGCATTGTCCGGACGCAGCAGCAGCGCCGCCCGGTAGCACTCGGCCGCCTCGGCACGCCGTCCCAGCCGGTGCAGCAGGTCGGCGCGGTGCTGCAGGGATGCGGCGTCGGCCGGGTCGTGCGCGACGGCCTCCCCGAAGCGGCGTTGCGCCTCCTCGAAGCGCCCGAGCCGCTCCAGCACCAGTCCGAGGTTGGCGCTGGCTTCCGGATACCGGGGCCGCAGGGCCAGCGCGGCCTCGTGCGCGCCGACGGCCTGTTCGAGTCCGCCCGCCTGTTGATACAACAGGGCCAGGTTGTAATGGGCTTCGGCGTAATCGGGTTGCAGCTGCAGGGCGCGCCGGAACGCCTCCCCCGCCTCGGCGCCGCGTCCCCTCTGCTGCAACAGGATGCCGAGGTTGTTCCAGCTGGCCGCGTGCGTGGGATCGCGCGCCAGCGCCTTGCGCCAGAACGCCTCGGCATCGTCCGGCCGCCCGAGCGCGCGGGCGCAGGCCGCCGCCAGATTCAGGGCATCCACGTTCGCCTCGTCGCCCTGCAGCAAGTCGCCGATCCCGGCCAGGGCCTGGTCGAAGCGGCGCTCGTTGAACAGGGCGATGGCAAGGGCAATGCGCTGGCGCGGGTTCATGAAAGCATGGAAGACGGACGAGCCCGTATTTTCCCACGTCCACGGGCACGCGAGAACGGGCGCCATGGCGGCGCACATAAAAAAACGCCGCCCCGGTCTCCCGGCGCGGCGTCAACTCTGCTGTGACCAGTGTAACCGATCACGCCCGAATGGTCAGGCAGATTCTTTCAGTTGTTCCAGGATGGCCGGGTTTTCCAAGGTCGAGATGTCCTGGGTGATGGTCTCGCCCTTGGCCAGCACGCGCAGCAGGCGGCGCATGATCTTGCCGGAACGGGTCTTCGGCAGGTTGTCGCCGAAGCGGATCTCTTTCGGCTTGGCGATCGGACCGATCTCCTTGCCGACCCAGTTGCGCAGCTCGGCGGCCAGCTTCTTCGCTTCCTCGCCGGTCGGACGCGCCTGTTTCAGCACGACGAACGCGCAGATCGCCTCGCCCGTCGTCTCGTCCGGCTTGCCGACGACCGCGGCTTCCGCCACGATCGGGTGCGCCACGAGCGCGGACTCGATCTCCATCGTGCCCATGCGGTGGCCCGAGACGTTCAGCACGTCGTCGATGCGGCCCGTGATGGTGAAGTAGCCCGTGTCCTTGTTGCGGATCGCGCCATCGCCAGCCAGGTAGTACTTGCCGCCCAGTTCATCCGGGTAGTAGGCGCTGCGGAAGCGGTCCGGGTTGTTCCAGATCGTACGGATCATCGACGGCCACGGACGTTTCACCACGAGGATGCCGCCCTGCCCGTTCGGCACGTCGTGGCCGGCCTCGTCGACGATGGCGGCCATGATGCCCGGCAGCGGCAACGTGCAGGAACCCGGCACCATCGGGGTCGCGCCCGGCAGCGGAGTGATCATGTGGCCGCCCGTTTCCGTCTGCCAGAAGGTGTCCACGATCGGGCAGCGCTGGCCGCCGATCTGCGTGTAGTACCACATCCACGCTTCCGGATTGATCGGTTCGCCGACGGTGCCCAGCAGGCGCAGGCTGGACAGGTCGTAGTTCTTCGGATGCACCTTCTCGTCCGTGTTGGACGCCTTGATCAGCGAACGGATCGCCGTCGGCGCCGTGTAGAAGATGCTGACCTTGTGCTTGGCGATCGTCTCCCAGAAGCGGCCGGCGTTCGGGAACGTCGGCACGCCTTCGAACACGATCTGCGTGGCGCCGACCGCGGTCGGGCCGTAGCAGATGTACGTGTGGCCCGTCACCCAGCCGATATCCGCCGTGCACCAGTAGACGTCGTCCGGCTTGAGGTCGAAGGTCCACTTCATCGTCAGCGCGGCCCACAGCAGGTAGCCGCCGGTCGAGTGCTGGACGCCCTTCGGCGTGCCCGTCGAACCCGACGTGTAGAGGATGAACAGCGGATGTTCCGCATCCACCCACTCCGGCTCGCACTCGCCGCTCTGGCCGTCGACGAGGTCGTGCAGCCACAGGTCGCGGCCTGCCTGGAAGGCGATGTTGCCGCCGGTGCGCTTGTAGACGATGACGTCGCGGATCGTCTCGCAGCCGCCCATCGCCAGCGCCTCGTCGACGATGGCTTTCAGCGGCAGCGATTTACCGCCGCGCAGCTGCTCGTCGGCCGTGATGACGGCAACGGCGCCCGCGTCGATGATGCGCTCCTGCAGCGACTTCGCGGAGAAGCCGCCGAACACGACGGAGTGCGTCGCACCGATGCGCGCGCACGCCTGCATCGCGGCCACGCCTTCGATCGACATCGACATGTAGATGATGACGCGGTCGCCTTTTTTGATGCCGCGGGATTTCAGGCCGTTGGCGAATTTGCACACACGCTCGTGCAGTTCGCGGTAGGTGGCGCGGGTGACGGTGCCGTCGTCCGCTTCGAAGATGATCGCCGTCTTGTCGCCGTTGCCGTTCTCGATTTGGCGGTCGAGGCAGTTGTACGACGCGTTCAGCTGGCCATCCGCGAACCATTTGTAGAACGGCGCATTCGATTCGTCGAGGGTTTGCGTGAAGGGTTTGTGCCAGGCGACGTTTTCGCGCGCAAGGCGGGCCCAGAAACCTTCGTAGTCGCTGGCGGCTTCGTCGCACAGCTTGTTGTACGCATCCATGCCGGAAATCGCGGCATTGGCGGTGAATTGTGCGGGCGGCTGGAAGACACGGTGTTCCTGCAGTCCCTGCTGTTGGGTCTCGTTCTCGGCCATACTAGTCTCCTATTGATGATGTAGTAATTTTGCCTAATACCTTAAGCACCCACGCTTACTGAGCCCTTACACGGCCCAAGGCGGCATCCCCGCTGGCCATTCTATCAACCTTCGGCATGCCACGACGCCGTGCCGGCGACGCGCGGCGGGTGTAGAATGTTGAGCTGTCCTGACCGCCGCCGCATTGGAAAGCCCGCATAGATGCTCGATTCGCAACCCTCCTCCAGCGCACGCAAACGCAGCGCACTCGCCAATTTCATGTTCGCCAGCCGCTGGCTGCAACTGCCTCTGTATCTCGGCCTGATCCTCGCGCAGTGCGTTTACGTGTTCCATTTCTGGGTCGAACTGAAGGACCTCGTGCTGGCCGCGATGGGCAACGAAGCCGCGCTGCAGCACATCTTCCAGGCCGTCGCCGTGCCGGGCGCGCCGCTGCCGGACAAGCTGAACGAAACGACGATCATGCTCGTCGTGC
Organism: Massilia sp. GER05; assembly: GCF_052056005.1. Classification (NCBI taxonomy): domain Bacteria; kingdom Pseudomonadati; phylum Pseudomonadota; class Betaproteobacteria; order Burkholderiales; family Oxalobacteraceae; genus Massilia; species Massilia sp. GER05. Next base: position 6,579,180 of record NZ_CP178858.1, read on the forward strand.
TGGGCCTGATCGACGTCGTCATGATTTCGAATTTGCTGATCATGGTGATCGTGGGCGGCTACGAGACGTTCGTGTCGCGCATGTATCTCGAAGACCATCCGGACCAGCCGGAATGGCTGTCGCACGTGAACGCGTCCGTGCTGAAGACCAAGCTGGCGATGGCGATCATCGGCATCTCGTCGATCCACCTGCTCAAGACGTTCATCAACGCCAAGTCCTACGATGCGCAGACGATCATCGCGCAGACCTGCATCCACGTCGTGTTCCTGCTGTCGGCGATGGCGATCGCCTACACCGACCGGATCATGATGAATACCCAGAGTGACAACAAGCACCACTGATTCCTCCGTAATCCAAGACCCCACAGCGAGACCCACATGACTGTCATTAAACAGGACGACCTGATCGAATCGGTCGCTAGCGCCCTCCAGTACATCAGCTACTACCACCCCGCCGACTACATCCAGCACCTCGCGCGCGCCTACGAGGCCGAGCAGAGCCCGGCCGCCAAGGACGCCATCGCGCAGATCCTGACCAACTCGCGCATGTGCGCGGAAGGCAAGCGCCCGATCTGCCAGGACACCGGCATCGTCAACGTGTTCCTGAAGATCGGCATGAACGTGCGTTTCGAAGGCTTCGGCAGCGGCTCGATCACCGACGCCGTCAACGAAGGCGTGCGCCGCGCGTACAACTTCGCCGACAACAAGCTGCGCGCCTCGATCGTCGCCGACCCGCACTTCGAGCGCAAGAACACGAAGGACAACACCCCGGCCGTCGTGCACATGGAACTGGTCCCGGGCGACACCGTCGACGTGATGGTCGCCGCAAAAGGCGGCGGCTCGGAAAACAAGACCAAGTTCGTCATGCTGAATCCGTCCGACTCGCTGGTCGACTGGGTCCTCAAGACTGTCCCGCTGATGGGCGCCGGCTGGTGCCCGCCGGGCATGCTGGGCATCGGCATCGGCGGCTCCGCCGAGAAGGCCATGCTGATGGCCAAGGAGTCGCTGATGGAAGACATCGACATGTACGAACTGAAGGCACGCGGCCCGCAAAATAAACTGGAAGAGCTGCGGATCGAACTGTGCGACAAGATCAACGCACTGGGCATCGGCGCGCAGGGCCTGGGTGGCCTGACGACCGTGCTGGACGTGAAGATCAACATGTACCCGACCCACGCCGCATCGAAGCCGGTCGCGATGATCCCGAACTGCGCCGCGACGCGCCACGCGCACTTCGTGCTGGACGGCTCGGGCCCGTCGTACATCGAACCGCCGGCGCTGTCGACCTGGCCGGACGTGAACTGGACGCCGGACACGCAGAAATCGAAGAGCGTCAACCTCGACACGCTGACGAAGGAAGAAGTCGCATCGTGGCAGCCGGGCCAGACCCTGCTCCTGAACGGCAAGATGCTGACGGGCCGCGACGCCGCGCACAAGCGCATCCAGGACATGCTGGCGAAAGGCGAACAGCTGCCGGTCGACTTCACGAACCGCGTGATCTACTACGTCGGCCCGGTCGATCCGGTGCGTGACGAAGTCGTGGGCCCGGCCGGCCCGACGACGGCGACCCGCATGGACAAGTTCACCGACATGATGCTCGAGAAGACGGGCCTGATCGCGATGATCGGTAAAGCGGAACGCGGCCCGGCCGCCATCGAGGCGATCAAGAACCACAAGTCGGCGTACCTGATGGCCGTCGGCGGCTCGGCTTACCTCGTGTCGAAGGCGATCAAGTCGGCGAAGGTCGTCGGCTTCGCAGACCTGGGCATGGAAGCGATCTACGAGTTCGAGGTCAAGGACATGCCGGTCACCGTGGCCGTCGATGCGACGGGTACGTCGGTGCACCAGACCGGTCCGAAAGAGTGGGCTGCGAAGATCGAGTCGCTGAAGGGTATCCCGGTCGCAACCGCTTAAGGTTGTGCGGTACGACGTGTGAGCCCGGCCCGCGCCGCCCGCACGTCGTCCCCGCGGAGGCGGGGACCCAATTTCACTCGCAGTACCGCAACGCTTCCTGCCGGGTTACCATCTCCCCCATGAACACCCAAGCACACCCCGAAGACGCCCCCGTCGGCGTCTTCGACTCCGGCCTCGGCGGCCTGTCGATCCTGCGCCACATCCGAGCGCAACTCCCGCACGAACACCTGATCTACGTGGCCGACACGGGCTTCGCCCCGTATGGCGACAAGCCCGAACACGTCGTCGCCGAGCGTTCGCTGGCGGTGGCCCGCTTCCTCGTCGAACGGGGCGTCAAGGCCATCGTCGTCGCCTGCAACACGGCGACCATCTCCGCGGTTCGCCTGATGCGCGACACCTTCCCCGACCTGCCCATCGTCGGCGTGGAACCGGGCCTGAAGCCCGCGGCGGCGGCGACGCGCAGCGGCAAGGTCGGCGTGCTGGCCACGGAACGCACGCTGGCCGGCGCCAAGTTCCTGCAGCTGCGCGACCAGGTCACCGAAGCGACGCACGCGGAATTTTTGCTGCAGCCGTGCCGCGGCCTCGTCGACCAGATCGAACTGGGCGACACGGAGGCCACGCGCGCGCTGCTGGTACGCTACGTGACACCGCTGCTCGACCAGGGCGCCGACACGCTCGTCCTCGGCTGCACGCACTATCCGCTCGTGCGCGCCGCGATCGAGGACGTGATCGCATCGGCCGGCGCACGTGACGTCACGCTGGTGGACACCGGCGACGCCGTGACGCGCCAGCTGGTGCGCTTGCTGGATGCGGGGCGGTTGCTGCGCTCCCCTTCTGGCGATGCGCCAGGCACACTGGAGGCTTGGACCAGCGCCAGCGCCACCGCGCTGTCGGCCGCGTTCAACAGCCTGATCGGCATCGATCCGCCCGTGCACGAGGCGACGTTCGGCGAGCCGTGACGGCCGTTCGCACTGCTGGGCAAAACTCGATTTGCCAGAATGCGAATGACCCTATATAATCTCGTTCTGTCTCGGCAACAACGAGACAGCAAGCAAGACAGTGGTGGCTGTAGCTCAGTTGGTAGAGTCCAGGATTGTGATTCCTGTTGTCGTGGGTTCGAGTCCCATCAGCCACCCCAAAGAATTCGAAAGCCCAGCCTCGTGCTGGGTTTTTTGTTTTTCGGCCACACCTGTAACGTGCGGCGGTCCGCCTCAGCCGGGAAGCGCTCCCCCGGTCTCTTGAGCCATTGCACATCGACACCAAATGTCCGCGCTTGTCCGCGATCGATGACTCACCCAGTCCATCAAAATTCTCGACGGCACAGTACGACAACAAAAAGGCCAGGGACATCGCCGGCCTTTTCGTGTTGACGAGAGAGATTACCTCTTCTCGACTTTATCGCCGTTCGCCAAGAAGCACTGCTCCAACTCCGACCAACCGACCCGACATCCTTGCTTTCCTTTTTGCGGAAACCATACAGCAGAGCCATTAGAGATTTTCAGCTCGCCAAATTTCCGTTCATCTTTTCTTACTTTGAACGAAACGTCAGCCTTACCGACTTCCGTTCGGGCAAGGTGAATTTTACGGTATGAACAGTCATGTGGATTTGAAGTTGAGTGGCTGCAGAAACAAGACGACAATACGATCCGCCCTGCGAATGAAATAACATCGTTTCCTGTTTACCCGGTCCTTTTACTGCGCTAACGACCTGCTCTGAAACTTACACCCAAGAAATTTTAGTCAAAATAGGCCGGCGTTTCGAGTTTCATAGCGATAGTCCACGGGATTCCAACTGTACGCCGTCGCGCTTTCCAATAGCTTAAAATGCATGTCAGAAATGTACTTACGTCAATCATATTTGAGCGAATGAATCATTTGCCCTATACTTGACCCCGATACACACCCATAACAACGAGCGGCAGGCATCACGTTGACCTGACCGCCATGCGGCCCCGCCGCATCGCGGATGCGTGAAGCATCCACTCTTTCAACGGGTCCAGACGCCGGCCGAACGAGCCGCGCTGCGACCGCCCGCCTCCGCGCGCCGGACGGATCCAAGCTTCCAGCCGGCCCGCACCGAGGCCTTTCAATGAGGGCCGATCTTCATGACCCCAACACGACCATCGCGCCGCCACTGCCTGCTCGCGACCGCGTGCGCGCTGTGCGTCATCCTGACACCACAAGCGCATGCGGCCAAACGCAAGCCGGCGGCGCCAAAGACACCAGCCATCGCCGACTTCAGGGAATTGAGCGGCTCGTATCCCGGCACGTGCGAACAACCCGTCGCCCCGGCGCTTTCCGGCCTGGGCGAACCGACGACGCGCCAGTGCGCCTGGAGCCAGCGCGTGGAAATGGTGTACTGGCGCAGCATCCCGACGCCGACCGCCACCTGCCTGCCGCCCGCCGCCATCGCATGGCACCGCCTCACGCAAGCGATCCACGCGGACGCGCCGCCCTGGAACAACGCCTGGTCCGGCCGCACCGTGTCTACGAACACGCCCGAATCCCAGCAACTGGCCGCGATCTGGCGCGACGACGACGGGCAATGGTCGGCGGCGCTGTGGCGCTGGCAGCCGTCTGAGAAACCGGACACGCGCACCTGGCAGGCCGGCCACTGGGACGATGTGAAGCAGGCTGCGCACGCGATCGATGCGGGCAGTCCGCTGCCCGCCGCGTCGCCGTTGTTCGTCGCGTGGCGCGATGCGTCGCAGGGCAAGCCGCGCGTGCTCGATGGCGACACGTGGCGCTGGGTGTCGGACAAGACCTGTTTGCGACTGGAGACGTCGGGCATCAGCCAGACGCGCATCCACCTGCCCTATTCGCGCGACGATGCGCGCCTCGAGCAGCGCAGCGGCATGCAGGTGCTGCTGGCGCGCCGCTTCCCGAATGCCGAGTGGCTGCAGCCCTTTACCTTGCTGGAGCCGGGCCATCCCGGCGACCGCACCGGTGCGAAGTTCATCGCCGTGTGGCGCGAAGGCGCAAGCGTCAAGGGACAGTTGTGGATTCCGCTGCGCGACGACGCGGGCATCGTCCGCGCACGCATCGTCAGCGATCTCGCGCCGGCATCGGCGGAGCGTCAAAAGGAACTGGCGAAGCAGCGGGCCGACGTGATCGGGCGCGAACTGACCGCGCTTGCCCACGCGTGGGAGGTGCGCCATGAATGACGAACTGTACTCGCCCTTCTGGCTGCTGTCGCCGCTGGCCGTGCTGGGTGCCGGCCTGATGGTCGCGCTCGTGATCGGACTGACCCTGCAGCGTTTTCGCATCCCGAAACTGTATGGCGCCGTGATCGCGGGCCTGCTGCTCGGCGCGAACGGTGCCGGCTTCATCGACCGCGCGCTGCTGACGCAGTTCCAGGAACTGCTCAACGGCGCCGCCGCGCTCGTGCTGTTCGAGGTCGGCCGCAAGATGGACCTCGCGTGGCTGCTGCGTAGCGGCCGCCAGGGCGCCAGCCTGCTGCTCGCGACCGTGGCGCGCGGCGCCGCGGCCGCCATCACGCTGGGCCTCTTCGGCCTGCCGTGGGGCGCCGCGATCTTCATCGGCTCGATCCTCATCGCCGTCAATCCCGTCATCCACAGTTCGATGGTGGCGGACGAAAACGCAAGCGGCACGAGCACGTTCGCGACGTCGAACATGGTCGGCCTCTCCAACCTGGTCGCGCTGCTGGCGCTCGGCATCACGCTCGCATGGACGCGCAGCCACGGCCAGGACGCCGACAGCGGTTTCTGGACGGAGTTGATGCGCCAGGGCGGCAAGCTCGTGATCGGCGCCCTGATCGCCGTGCTGTCGTACGGCCTCTATGCGCTGGCCACGCGGTTGTGCAAGGTCCCGGCGACGCTGCGCCCCGGCATGCTGCTGGCCGCGCTGCTGATCGACCTCGGGCTGTGCTCCGTGATGTCCGCGAGCGCCCTGCTCTCGCTGCTGCTGATGGGCGTCCTGCTGCGCAATGCGGAGAAGCGCGACAACGTGTTCCAGGCGCAGTTGAAGACGGCGCAGGACATCGGCTACGTGCTGCTGTTCCTGATGTCGGCGGCGCTCGTCGACCTGCAGGCGCTGCTGCATGGCTGGACCATCGTGGTCGCGCTGACGGTGTTCGCGGTCCGCATCGCGGCCACGCGCCTGGCCCTGTGGCCGGGCACCGCGTGGGACGTGCGCAAGCAGCATGCGATGGCCCTGTCGATGTGTTCCCTGGTGAGCTACGGCGGTCTCGTCGTGGACAACACCCTGAATGCCTACACCGGGCTCGATGCGACGTCCACCGCCGTCATGGGCGCGCTGCTGGCCCTGAACGTCCTGCTGGCGCCCGGCCTCACGTGGCTCGGCTTGCGCCTGGCGGGCGAAACCTATCGAGGAGGTGCCCAATGAGCGAACTATTGAATGACGAAGCACTGGGAAAACTGAAAACGGACGCCCAGGCCCAGGCGGTATCTGGCCAGGGCCCCGCGTTCCTGCCCGACTTCAAGGCGTCCACGATCGGCACGATGGGCATCGAACTGGAACTGATGGTGCTCGACCGTCTTACGTTCGACCTGTTCCCCGCCGCGCCCGACATCCTGCGCCTGCTGGACAAGCACGACAAGCCGTGGGTGCACACGCCGGAAATCACGACATCGATGCTGGAAGTGGCGACTGCCATCCTCACCTCGTTCGACGAAGCGGCCGAGCAGCTGGAACACATCCGCACGACGGTGCAACGGGCCGCGTTCGATGTCGGCGCGTCGATCTCGGGCGGCGGTGCGCATCCCTTCCAGAAGTGGAACGAGCAGCGCATCTACCCGAAGGAACGCTATTTCGCATCGGAGCGCAAGTTCGGCTATCTGGCTAAACTGTTTACCGTGTTTGGCATGCACGTGCACATCGGCGCGGGTACGCCGGACGAGGCGATGCGGCTGTGCTCCTGGCTCACGCAGCGCGCGCCCCTGTTCATCGCACTGTCGGCCAATTCGCCGTGCTGGCAGGGCGAAGTGTCGGGCTTCTGCAGCTCGCGCAGCAACGTCGTGGGCGCGTTCCCGATGAGCGGCATCCTCCCGTACGACATCCGCACGTGGGACGATTTCCGCGCCCACTTCGACGAGCTGGCCGGCCACGGCATCGTCAACAGCATCAAGGATTTTTATTGGGACGTGCGTCCGAAGCCGGAATACGGGACGATCGAACTGCGCGTGCTGGATACGCCGTTGAAACCCGTGTACGCGGCGGCGCTCGCGTGCTATGCGCGCGAGCTGTGCCTGGAATGGGCGGGCCAGCCGGGTCGCTGGCCGACCAGCAGCAGCCGCGAGCTGTACATCTGGAACCGCTTCAATGCGGCACGCGACGGCGTCGAGGCGACGTGGATCGATCCGGAGTCGGGCGCGTCGATGCCCATCGGCGAAGCGATCCGCGCCGACCTCGAACGACTGTCAAAACGCTCGACCGATCCCGGTTTCGGCAAGGCGTGCAAGGTGATCGAGCATCTGATGAAGGACGGCGGACAGGCGCGCTGGCTGCGCGCCCATCTCGCGTCCGGCGGCGGCATGAACGACCTCGCGCGGATGGCGAGCGAGATGTTCGAAGACGGCGCGCCGCTGGACTAGTTGCTCGTCACGAGCGGTGCGGGTTGTTGGGACGGTTGTCGACGCGGTTCGGCACGCCGTCGCCGTCACGGTCGCCGTGGCGCCAGCCGCCCCGCTCCAGTTGCCAGCCGCGGTCGCCCTGGCGCCATTCCGGACGGTGCCAGACATAGCCCGGGCGCACCCGTTCCCAATGGCCGCGCACCCAGGTGTAGCGGTGGCCGTTCCAGTTCCAGTAGCCCGGCGCCCATTCGTAACCGTGGCGCGCGGCCGGCACGACTTCGTGACGCGGCGGCGGCGGTGCGGTGCGCACGACGACGACATCCCGGGCGAACGCCTGCGCCGGCAAGACGGCGGCAGAACTGACGATGGCAAGGGCGGCAGCAGCGAGAATGCGTTTCATGGTGGTTCTCCTTTGGTTGCGCGGTGAAGTTGCGCTGTGAGACCACTATAGCGATTCGCCGCCTGCATTTGCCGGATTGAAGCGGGCGCTTACAACCGATACATGCCGCAACAGGCCGGTAACAGATTTTCAGATTTTCACGAGGCAGATGCGAAAAGGGCGCCCCGCAGGGACGCCCTTTTCGCGCTGTTGGATGCCGCCAGGCCCAGGTCTCGTGCGCACCCGACAAAGATGCCGGGGACGCAGTGCCTCACCTGGGGCGCCGAGCCAGGCCGGCCGGCACCCGCCAGACGATCAGTCCAGCTTCCAGGCGTAGTCGACCTTGGTCCAGGTCTGGGCCGGTGCGCCGTCCTTGGTGCCCGGCTTGAACTTGCAGGCCGACAGGCCCTTCATTGCAGCCTTGTCCAGGCCTTTGAAGCCGCTCGATTTGTCCAGCTTCGAATCGGCCACCGAACCGTCGGCGGCGATGAGGAAGGACATCGACGTGATGCCCTGCTCTTCGTTCATCAGCGACGCTTTCGGATATTCGACCTTGCACTTGGACGGATCGAACGTCGCCGGCGTTTCGCCTGCAAAAGCCGAACCAGCGATACCCGAGACCAGCAGAGCGACGAGGCTTACAGCAAATTTCTTATTGGACATTTTTATTACCCCCGGAAAACAAAGTTTTTTTTAATGCCAGTGCTCTCCACCGGCGCTGGACGAGCCGTCCTGGCTCAGAATTCTTCCCAATCGTCGCTGGCTGCTGCCGCTGCGACTTTTTTCGCGGTCGATGCCGGCGCATCCGCCGCACGTTCCTGCTGGACCGGCGCCTTGGCCTTCGCGGCGGCCGGCTTCTTCAGCTGCGGCTTGGCGGCCGGGCGGACGACGACGGCGCGGCTGGCGGTGGCGGCAGCCGGCGCCGGTGCGTCCACGATGGCCTGCTCCTCGCCTTCGGCCAGCTTGAAGATGCTGACGACGCGCTGCAGTTCCGCGGCCTGGTCCTGCAGGCTCTGGAAGGCGGCGGCGGCTTCTTCGACCAGCGCGGCGTTCTGCTGCGTCATGCCGTCCATCTCGATGATCGACAGGTTGACCTGTTCGATGCCGGCGCTCTGTTCGGCGCTGGCACTGGCGATGTCGCTCATGATGTCGGTCACGCGCTTGACGCTGGCAACGACCTCGTCCATCGTCTCGCCGGCCTCGCCGACGAGCTTGCTGCCGCGGCCGATCTTCTCGACGGAGTCGCCGATCAGTTGCTTGATTTCTTTGGCGGCCGCTGCGGAACGCTGGGCCAGGTTACGCACTTCCGAAGCGACGACGGCGAAGCCGCGACCCTGTTCACCGGCACGGGCTGCCTCGACGGCGGCGTTCAGTGCCAGGATGTTCGTCTGGAAGGCGATGCCATCGATGACGCCGATGATGTCGGCGATCTTGCTCGCCGAGCTATTGATCTCGCCCATCGTGCCGACGACCTGCGACACCACGTCGCCGCCCTTGCGTGCCACGTCCGATGCGGTGGCGGCCAGGTGATTCGCTTCGCGGGCATTGTCCGCGTTCTGTTTCACGGTCGACGTCAGTTCTTCCATCGCCGACGCGGTCTTTTCCAGCGAGCTGGCTTGCAGTTCGGTACGCGACGACAGGTCGGTGTTGCCGGCTGCGATTTCACGCGACGCGGTGGTGATGGTGTGCGTGCCGCGACGGACCTGGCTGACGATGTCGACCAGGCTGTTGCGCATCTGTTTCATTTCGATCAGCAGGCTGCCGCGATCCGACGACTTGGTGTCGATGGCGATCGACAGGTCGCCTTCGGCGATACTGCCGGCGATCTTGGCGGTGTAGCCCGGCTCGCCGCCCAGCTGCTTCAGCAGGCCGCGGGTGATGATGGTGGCGGCCAGGATGCCGAGTGTAACGGCCAGGGCCAGCAGCCCGAGCATGAAATTACGGGCGCTGGCGAAGGCGGCTTCCGCGTCGACCTGGGTCTGCGCGTTCAGCTTGTCTTCCAGCTTGCCCAGCTGATCCAGCCCATCCAGCCATTTCTTCTGGGCCGGACGGATTTCCTTGACCATCACGCGGGTGGCGTCCATCGCGTTATTGGCCAGATAGAGTTCCGATGCCTTGGCGATGGCCGGCATGGCGGCGCCTTCGGCTTCTTTCACCTGGTTCAGCAGGGTTTTTTCTTCAGGCAACGCTTCTTCAGAGAACTTGGCGGCCAGTTTTTGCTGCAGAGCATCGTACTTGGCGGTCTGCTCCTTGAAACGGTTCAGTTCCGGCTCCATGTCGGCCGGGTCCGTCATCAGGGTCAAGGTACGCAGCGAGGTGACGCGTTCGCTCACGTTATTGCGCATGTCGACGACCAGGCGGGTCACGACATTGTTGACATTCACGACGTGGTCGAGCCGGTTCTGGATCTGCGCCATGCGCAGGATGCCGACGACGGTAACGATAACCAGCAGCACGAGCACGAGGGCAAAACCCAGCCCCAAACGCATGCCGACCTTCATGTTTGCTAAGTTCATTCCTTATCTTCCCTGTTTCAAGTGATCAGACCCGCTCCGGAGTCTTTGTCTTTTGTTACGGAAAGTCCATCTTCCCGGTGGACTCGCGTATTTCCGTCAGGATAAATCAAAACGCCGATTTGCAGACAGAAAACATGCCCCGCTGTAATTATGTTTCACCACAACAACAGGATTAGATGTCGTGCAAGGAGAAGAGCCCAGATTATGGGTCTATTCTTGCCTTCGGGCAAGGATAACGTTGCAAATGATTAAATAAATGCAACATTTTTTGTAGCGAATTTTGAACATCCCGGCCATTTTCATGCGGCCGGGGTAGTAAAATAACTAAAAGTCAACCTTACACGGCGCTTACGCAGCGAGGCGCAGTCTGCCGGCGGCTTCGAGGAGGAGTTCGGGGTTGCCTGCGGCGAGGCGGCGGGAGTCGGACAGCAACTGGCGATAGCCGCGCGCGCCCGGCAGGCCGGCCATCAGGCCCAGCATGTGGCGCGTGATGCTGTTCAGGCGGAGGCCCAGCGGACCGTAGCGCTCCAGCTCGGCGCGGATATATGGAATCATGGCTTCCAGCACCTGTTCGCGCGTTTTCGGCGGGGTCGCGTCGCCATAGAAACGGGCGTCCCAGCCGGCCATCACGTAGGGATTGTGGTACGCCTCGCGACCGATCATGACGCCGTCCACGTGCTGCAAGTGAGTGGCGATCTCGTCGTCGGTCTTGATGCCGCCGTTGATGATAATCTCGAGCTCAGGAAATTCGCGCTTCAGCTGGTACGCCACTTCATAGCGCAGCGGCGGGATCTCGCGGTTTTCCTTCGGCGACAGCCCCTTCAGCACGGCATTGCGCGCGTGCACGATGAAAGTACGGCAGCCAGCGTCGGCGATGGTGCCGATAAAATCGCGCACGAAGCCGTATTCCTCGTTGTAATCGATGCCGATACGGTGCTTGACGGTGACGTCGATGCTGACGGCGTCGCGCATCGCCTTCACGCAATCGGCGACGAGTTGCGGTTCCTGCATCAGGCAGGCGCCGAACGCCCCCTTCTGCACGCGCTCGGACGGGCAGCCGCAATTCAGGTTGATCTCGTCATAGCCCCACTGCTCGCCCAGCTTCGCGCTCTTGGCGAGGTCGGCCGGATCGCTGCCGCCCAGTTGCAGCGCGATGGGATGCTCGACCTCGTCGTAGCGCAGGTGGCGCTCGACGTCACCATAGACCAGGGCGCCCGTCGTCACCATCTCTGTATACAACCAGGTGTGCTGCGTGATCTGGCGGTGGAACACGCGGCAATGGCGGTCCGTCCAGTCCATCATGGGTGCTACGCTCAGTTTTCTCTTGCTGTATTTCATCAAATCCCTACTTTTCCCTCTGAGAGAGAGCAATACGACTTCCCGGAACTTCCCGCAGAATGCCCCTATTTCCTCCCCTCGCTGCTACAAATTTGCTACAGATGGCTTCGATACTTAAAGTCGGGGACACTTGGCGGGCGCAGGTCCGCCGCAAGGGTCATAAGTCCATTTCGGAAACTTTTCCGACGAAGGCGCAGGCCGTCGCGTGGGCGCGGAAGGTCGAGGCTGATATGGATGCCCGGCGCTTCAATGACACTCGCGGGCTAGCGAATATTACCCTAAAAGAGCTCATCGATTGGTACTTCGAGGAGATCGGGGCTGCTCATCCCTTCGGAAAGAACAAGACGGCGGTGCTGCGGACGTGGCAACGGGACCACGGTGAAGTTAGTGTGGCTGACATCACATCCGACTACGTGACCGATTTCGTCCGCAAGCGGCGTCGGGCTGGGGCGTCGGGGGTCACGATTTCGATCGACTTAACGTACTTGGGTGGCGTCTTTAAGTCCGCGCGGGACCTACGCAAGCTCCCTCTGAACCTCGAAGTGATCTCCAGCGCGAGAGCTAACATGGCGCATCTTAAGATCTCGTCAAAAAGCAAGGAGCGCGCTCGCCGGCCCACTGAAAAAGAGATATCGGACTTATGCGACTACCTGGACAGGCATTCCAGCTTGCCAATGCGAGACATTATCTTTTTCGCGATCGAATCGGCCATGCGGGTAGATGAGATCACCCGGCTCCGTTGGGTCGACCTTAACGAAGCCGATAGAACCATAATCATCCGCGACAGGAAACATCCTCGGCAGAAGCAAGGTAACGATCAAGAGGTACCTTTGCTCGGCAAGACCTTTGACATCATCCGACGACAGCCGAGGCCTGAGAAGATTACGACCGAATCAAGGATATTTCCTGTCAAAGTCGATACCATCACTACGATTTTCCCGCGGGCCAAGAACGCCTTAGGCATCAAAGATCTGCACTTCCATGACCTACGCCACGAAGGGGTATCGCGACTGTTTGAACAAGGCTATCAGATTCAGGAGGTCGCTTTAGTGTCCGGGCACCGGGACTGGAAGATGTTGGCACGGTACACGCAGATTCGGGCAAAGGACTTGCATCGGTCCACTAGCTTCCTTTGAGATCGCAACGTCCGAACGAAGTTGATTGTGGCCCCTTGAACTATCGTAATGATGCATGAGTATTCTAGTAAGGAAAAGCAGCAATTAGCAAAACATACGTCAGATACGACTCAGTGAAGCACGACAACGCCCAGCTTTAATTGGGCCAATAGTTGCCATAACTTATTGGGTCCTTATACTGCATTTCATCTGCTTAATTTTCAACATTGATAGCTAAACCGTTTAAAGGCCAATTGCAAATATCGGTAGAAAAACCAAAAGTGTTTACGGTTTAGCAACATGGCACGTCAAGAATGTTTCTCAGAGACGTGAAGGTGATTTCCGCGCTTTAGTCAGTACCCAGCAAGCTCTTATGCCAGTCACCATTATGCCATTGCAAAACGGCAACGTCACTTGTTAAGTCTTTTAAGTTGGCGATTACACAGCGTCTAGCTTCGTCCCAATCATCGCTGGACGCGCTTTTAGGGCCAACTGCGATACCACAAGACAAATTACTTTTTGTCAGGTCAGCAAGGGACAGGCTACTTACTACAACATATCTTGCATTTGACGCGGCGCTTAATTCAAAAACTTTTGAATGTGCCCAGTTCCCTGGCCGAACACCACAATCCATCACAGGAATGAAAACCCAGTCGGGTTGAAACCGGTGAATCAGCTCTTGAGCTAAAGGTTTGGTTTCAAGATCTTGACATATAAGTACAACACATCGGCCATAGGATTGAGTATCTACGACCAAAATTTCATCTGACTCGGCATTTCTTTCCAATAGAAAACCATCACCCTTTGGATCAAGACCATATTCGCGAGCTCGTTCGGACGAAAAACCAGATGTCCAAACTTTTTGTTGGCGCCATAGAGGCTTGCCAAAAGCGTTAAAGACTTGCGTCTCATTGTATGGCAGCCCGTCCTCACTAACCTCCTCCGTGTTTCCTGAACCAGCGACAATCAAGTTTGGCTTTTCACAAGTCGCACTCAACAAATATTGAGACAACTTCTTCGCATCCGCCTCAGAAACCAATAATTCTGGAAGCACCAGAAAATCTAGCTCATTTAAATCACGAATGACCTTGTCTAAAACCTCCACAATTTTCAATTTCGATGAAATCGAAAAGTCGACGAAACCTTGCCCACCTTCAATTGAATAACTTATTTTTAGATCATCAGCATTTTTAGCCAAAGGGACAATTGCGAGCGTCTCTTTTGATCGGGATGACCTAGTAATTCCTAGAAGACCTCCATTAGCCACAACCTTTTGCGTCACTCTAATATTACGAGTCGAATTCTTAAGCACGCATGGAACTCTAGTAATTGCAGCAAAATAATCAACTAGATCATCCGCGCTTGAAGAAAATAAGGGACGTGGCCCCTTAACTAATGGGCCCCGAAACGTGAGTGATTCGGTTCCATTAGTCCAAAATATCCCATGAGAATCATACGTATCAAGAATTTCGTCCAACCATGAGGGCAAGGGAACTCTAAGACTATTATAACGAGGATGTACCAACGCAATACATTCGTCAATGGCACGCATTAAAGCGAGTACGGCACCATTTTTGTCTTGTTTCGTCGCGTTCCGATAATCGTTTAACTCACTTAGAATTTCATCGCACGAGGTTTGTTCAGAAGCGCCGGTAAGTATTGATGAAAATTTCGCTTGAAGATCTGAATTTCGAGTTGCAGTTGTTCTTTGATATCCAGACAGGCCGTTTGCATAGTCCCAAAGGAGGAAGAACAACTCGATGGGATTCGAATATTTTTCGGCAAAAATCGTCTCAAAAACCATTACTTAGCGCCTAACTTTCGACAAAATTCTGATATTTTCCAACATTCCAACCAAGCGACGTGATTTCTCGTCCGTCAAGCCCGTATCGGTTATAATTTTGTCCACTCTAGCTGTTATCCCATCAATGATTTCTGGCGACAGTCGAGTACGCGAACGATTAATAGCACTTACGAGTTCAAATAAGGTACTCAAAATATGAGCAATACTCGCGTCAGTCGATTCCGACTTGCGCAAACTCCTTAGAGCTCTACTAATTAAATCAACCAACGGGAAGAGTAGTTCTTCACGACGAGTAAAATACGAAATCAATTTTCTGCGTTTGCTCACATCAGAAAATACAGCCCGAGCAAATTCAAGAACATAAGTACCATTCACTGCAGGTCGCAATATTATTGAAAACAAATCTGCAGCTGAGTATTGAAACTCATGCGTTTGCACATACGCAGCTTGGACACAATATTTAGAGCTTTCGTCAATAGATAACGATGGCAGTTTAGCTAGGCTAACAAGCAATCTAAACTTTAATCGATCAATCTCATCCCCGGGATTACGCCCCGGAATATTCTCTATATTTGCCAAACCTTCGAGAAATACTTGTTTAGCCCCGTTGAATTGATCAACAGACAAGTATACTTCGCCACGGAAAAGCGAATATTTAGAAACCGCTATCAATAATGCTCGCGCATGTACTTCGGAGAAATCACGGCGCGTCGCCAAATCTTTTATTAGCCCACCGATTCTTTCAATAAGAGGATGTAGTAACGAAAAATTTGAACGGGATCGATAAATTCGAGCAATCTCTTGCAGATTATCAACCTGAAGCAACTTAACTCCAGCTGATTCATCATTTTCTAATAAGCGTGCAAGCTCACTTCTTATTTTTAACTCTTCCTCTTCATTATCGAAAATCCATACAATTTCGAGCGCACTCCGTATAAAATCTATATATGGACCATGCCAAACATGGGAATCTTTGCTGGATAAATAGCGAAGAATATCCATCGTTTTATTTAGCATAGACAAATCGCTTGCTTCACCATCAGAAATAGAGGCTACATGCAAAACAGTATCGCAAAGTGCAGCAAGATATTCCACTTCAATCTGGCCATCACCAGCCGTTTCAGCAGCAACGTTAAGTAAGCGATTTATTTCAGAATGAGCTCTTAACGGCTCAGCGGATTGCAGATCGATAACATACTGTATCGTCGCGTTTTTTGGAACAATACGATTTTTAATTACTTTAAGTGTGTCGAGCGATATCTCTGGAATACCAACTTCTGGACCAATAAGCTCTTTCGCTAGACGTACATAACTCAAAGTAAGCGGATCTAATGTTAAATCTACAGCGAAAAACGGGGCAAGAGTCTCATAGAATGGCAGATTGTCTTCTGCAGCGATGTGAAGCGTTAAGAGATCCTCTTGAACCAAGTGAGATGGAATTCCACCGACACGTGAAAGCACCGATATAGCCCGTGCTTGTGCATCACTTCCTTCTGCACTATCGCGTCGATCCACTCGCATCGGAACAACACGCACCTTTACTCTTTCATGAGTTTGACTAGTTATTGCAGACGCTACCTGTCCGATTCCATCAATATTCTGTTGATTCAATACAAAACATAAAACGACGACATCGGGCATTGCGAGCGTGCAAATCCCTGCGACATCAGCAAGCCCAGTGCGGCTATCAATAAGAATAATATCATAATCTTTACGCGCCCATTCGCGTAAAGAATCCAATAGATATCCGCCCAAATTATTGTTAAAGAAATTATGCCACGAGAAATTAGATAAAACTTCTTCGTACGGCTTCCCAGCCTCGCCAATAAACTTGCTTCCTGCACTGATAATATCCAAGCAGCCGCCACTTGGCAATAACTCTGGAAATACTCTCTCGTCGATAACTGATCTTACAAATCGACCAAAGTTATCAGCGGAAGCGTGTCGAGACGTGAATTCCTCTAACTCATCTTCAGTCTCAAGTGAGGAGATCCCACTATCCCATTCATCTAATAGATTGAGAATCCCGGGCGCGTCTTTCAATATTCCGTCAACGGTTCGCTCCGTGACACCGCGAAAGTAATATTCAAGCCCTGGGGCCTCAAGATCCCAGTCCATCATTAAAACACGCTTCCCCGCCATTGACGCGAGAAATGCGACATTTGCTAGGCTCATAGTACGTCCAACGCCTCCTTTGAAGGAGTAGAACGTAAATATCTTGCCGTTGAAATCTCTCATCAAATTCTCTATGCTTTCTTGGATAACATTGGCATACCGATGAATTCATTCGCCGTTTTCATTTTTATTTTTTCCTTAGCTTCGCTCAAATTAGCACCAACTTTAATCTTTGGCTCCTTTGGAAGGCATTCTGATAAAATGCGACCCACTGGAGTTAAAAAATTAACTAAAGAAGTGCCCTCTCTTCTAAAGTCAGTGATGCCATGCTCCCGTAATTCAGCTAAATTACGACTAACGGTTTCGGGTGCTCTTCCACATAGATCAGCTAAGTCTTTTCCGCTTAGGTTACCTGTTGTCAACGCTAGAATGTATGGCTTAAATTTAGCGTTGTTTATAAGCTCATGTAAAACTTTACTGCTAGCTTTTTCTCGGATGGAGTGAACCAACTGATGTGCAAAACTCAACTGCCCTAGTATGTAGCTTGCCGCGATAGGATCATCTAAGGTTGACTCGCCCACAGCTTGCACTACAGGGGGTGGCGCCATTGCTACAGCGTCGTTGAGTACCCCATGAAGGCCGTCTCTAAGCTGACCAAGCTGCTCAGCTGAAGGATTAGAGAGCACTTGTTCCAACCGTCTCGTAAGGCTTATAAAAAAGCCGCTTGGTACTGTTCGTGATTTTTTGATAGTCGATCTTACCTCATCGACAAGTTTCCACTGAGCATTAATCATGTTTTCTCCCTATAAGTTGAACTATAGGCCATTCAAGCATGAAAGCAAAGAAGATCATTGATCTATCATTGACATCAGCAAAAATTTGACGTAAACATGCCGATTATTGTTGTATTTTCGTAAATTTTGTGTCTAAATTTAACTTTTGTCAAGGATATAGGCAATCCCAACTTTTGCGAGCTGTTAAGCGCAACAATTCAGTATGTCTTAAACCACACACTGTCTGTGAATACTGTCACGATCATGGAATAGCCTGAGAGTATTTTCAGCAAAGATTGATGACCTAGTCCCAACCTAAAAGCTGACTGGTTTGGTACTCGGTCACGCGCGTCTCGAAGAAGTTGCGCTCCTTCTTCAGGTCGATCATCTCGCTCATCCACGGGAACGGGTTTTCCTCGTTCGGGAACAGCGCATCCAGGCCGATCTGGACGGCGCGGCGGTTGGCGATGAAGCGCAGGTAGCCCTTGAACATGGCCGCGTTCAGGCCCAGCACGCCGCGCGGCATCGCGTCTTCGGCGTAGCGGTATTCCAGGTCGACGGCCTGCAGGAACAGCTGCTTGATCTCTTCGCGGAATTCCGGCGTCCACAGCTGCGGGTTTTCCATCTTGATCGTGTTGATCAGGTCGATGCCGAAGTTGCAGTGCATCGACTCGTCGCGCAGGATGTACTGGTACTGCTCGGCGGCGCCCATCATCTTGTTCTGGCGGCCCAGCGCGAGGATCTGCGTGAAGCCGACGTAGAAGAACAGGCCTTCCATCAGGCAAGCAAACACGATGATCGAACGCAGCAGCTTCTGGTCGTTTTCCAGCGCGCCGGTGTGGAACATCGGATCGTTGATGACTTCGATGAACGGGATCAGGAACTGGTCCTTGTCGCGGATCGACGGGATCTCGTTGTAGGCGTTGAAGATTTCCTTCTCGTCCAGGCCCAGCGATTCCACGATGTACTGGTAGGCGTGCGTGTGGATCGCTTCCTCGAACGCCTGGCGCAGCAGATACTGGCGGCATTCCGGCGCCGTGATGTGGCGGTAGGTGCCCAGCACGATGTTGTTGGCGGCCAGCGAGTCGGCGGTCACGAAGAAGCCGAGATTGCGCTTGACGACGCGGCGCTCGTCTTCGGTCAGGCCGTTCGGGTTCTTCCACAGTTCGATGTCGCGCTGCATGTTCACTTCCTGCGGCATCCAGTGGTTCGCGCAGCCGGCCAGGTATTTGTCCCACGCCCATTTATATTTGAACGGGACCAGTTGGTTGACGTCGGTCTTGGCGTTGATGATGCGCTTGTCGTCCGCGTTCACGCGCGTGCTGTGTTCCTGAGCTTCCGGTGGCTCGTCGTCCCACGATAACATGATGACCTCCTGAAAACCGAGTACCCACGCTCTTTGCAGAGGTGGGTCGATTACTCCCCGTTAAACATGCAGGCACGACTACCGCTCTTTCGCCACCTCTTTAGCGCGCGGTGCCTTGCCCTGATCAATGGCTCCCTTCGCTACCTCAGGCTCACGATCGCTCCCCTTTCTGCTCTTCGCATGCGCCACGTAGATCTTCGGCCCTTTCACGGCCTCGCCCGTAACGATCTTCTGTAACACGTGTCGCCTGGCGAGACCGACAAACTCCTCCCGTGCCTCCTCGGGAAGATGCGCTTCCGCGAACTTTCTGGCCACGTCGACGACGCCGTACGCAGGCGCGAGCTCAGGATTATTCTTCAGGACGAATGATGGCTTTTCCTTCTCGAAAGCTGAAGCCTTTGCGATCGATGCGGCGTTAGGAACTGAGGGCGCCTTCGGCGTAATCTCAGCGCTCCGGTGGCCCGATTTAGGCCGCTCTGACGCAGCGACCGACGGTGACGCTGGAGCCTTGCCGAGGTCCGGTACTCGTCCTTTCTCGACCATGTTATTCGCAGGTCGATTCGCCAACTCGGCCAGGTCCAGGGCAGTCGGCTGATATCCCGCGACCTTCAACCCGGCCTGAGCAGCCTGCATCCAGGCACTGCGTCGAAATTCCTCAGTGCCTTTGACCGTGATGTTCGACCAGCCGCGCGCTTGGGCAATTTCGACCAGCGACCGCACGACTTCTGGATGGGCGCCCTTGGTCGCCAGCTTTTCGCCGCGGTCACTGAACGCCAGCGTCTTGTCTGGGAAGTAGTAATCGGCCTCGACCTTAAGGAAGCGTCGAGCTACGCTGGCCGGCACAGCATTAGCTTTGTCCTCGGTTAGCGCAGGCTCGTTACCTGAGACTACAGATCGCTCAGCAACTCTGGATGTCACGGCCGGCGTCGCTTTACTGTGTAGCCAGGTGCCAGCGACCTGAGCGGAGCTACCGATCAGCTGAAGCACTTTCTTACTCAGGCCCAGTGGCGACTTTCCACCGTCGCCCGTTACGGTCTCCTGTTGCGGAACGTCAGTTGATGGCCATTTGTCGAGTTCGCGTAAAGGGCCGCGTTCAATCGTGTTCTCGACGTCGGCTTCGCGCCCCTTGGCCTCACGAACAGTTCGGGACAGTGCCTTTAGCTGAATCACCTCTGTGACATGACGCGGCCCGTAGAAATTCGAAGGGCTGGCAGATGTCGAGTTGCCGGCATCTTGCGCTCCCTTGCCTGAAACCGCGCGTCCCGACTTAGCCAGCTTTGCTAAGAGAGCGTCAGCAGTTTTTTCGAACTCGGGACTGAACTTCGGCATATGCGTCGCCAGGTAGCTTCGCCCTGATGCGATCTCTGCGTTCAAGCGCTGCATGTTCGACACGTGGTACAGAACGAATTCGCGGCTCTGCGGTCGCAGTTTGAACAAGTCCGGGACCTTTGCCTCGGGATTGGCAAGGAAATTGATTGCCTCCTGGGTAACTGGAGGGATGTCACCACGCTCGGGCATGGCCTGATGTGGTGCCGACTGCGTCGAAAGCTGCGCGACGTCCGGGTTTGGCGATGCCCGGCGTCGCACGCGCTTTGAAACGGACGGTTCGGTTCGCGCTGGTCCCGCCGCGTCCACAGCCTTCGATGATGTCCGAGACTTCCTTACCGGACCAGCAGCCTCCGTGACTTGAGCGGGATCGCTGCTACCCTTTCCTTGTTCCTGGCTTTTTGCAGCTCGGCTCTTGCGTGGCTTGGATGTCGTGATCTCGACACCGCTGTCCTGTCCAGCGCTGGGCGCTCGGGCCGCCTTTGAATTGTCGTTCGGGTCGCGCGGCACACGATTGTCCGGTGCAGGCGACACATGTTCCTGTTTGTCTTCGACACTCATTATCAACTCCTGTCAGGTTGCTACTTCAACTTCTCGGATGAAGGAATCGAAAACTCTTTGCAGATCTTCGCCGGTCAGCTTTTCTCCTTTCGGTAGTTGGACATTCTTGAATTCCGTCGCGTAATCGGTGAGCTTCAATTTGCCGAGCTTAGGCACGTCCTGTGGCGTGATGTCGCGTGGCGACTTCGCTTTGTCGGAGGGGAGGTCATCCTTCTCGAGCAGCGGTGGCGGCGGCGCCGGCATCCTGATTTCGATCGGCGTGATTTCCGGCAGCGGGCGATTCGCGCGGCGAAGGAAGACGAGGCGCTGCCAGTACCAGATCTTGCGGCAGAAGATCGGCAGACAATGTTCGACGAAGACGATCTCGTTATTCACGCCCATCATCTTGACCTCTTGCGGGTTGAGCAGTGCACGGGCCGCCTTTGACCTGGTGACGTTGCCCGGCCGCACGCTCATGGCCTGCCGCGAATCCGACGTGCTGTCCGCAGTGAACGTACCAAGTTCGCGTGAGATGTCTGTCGCATACTCGTTATCGTTTGGCGCATACACGACGCGCGCACCACAGCACGCGATGATGTTCTTGGTATGGTCCGGCCCGTAGACGGCACGGAGCTGGGGAACCGAATGCGCTATCAGCAGCGGACGGATGCCGTAACCACCCATCAGCTGGATGCTCTTTTCGATAATGGGCATCCGGCCGAGCGCAGCCAGTTCGTCCATGATCGGAAGCAGTTCATGACGGATGGTCGGATCGTCTTCCGGCATCTTGTCCATGTTCGCGTCCAGCAGCTGCGTAAAAAACAGGTTCATCAGCAGGGACAGGCGATCCAGGTCTCCCGGATTGACGCCGAGGTAGATCGACAGGCGCTTGCGGCGCAGATCGTAAAAGTTGAAGGAGTCGGCACTGGTTGCGGCATCAACGAGCGGGTCCGTCCACAACTGTAATTTCGCGGTGAACGTCTTGCGTACGGAAGACTGCGTCTGGGGACTCAGGGCGATGAAGTCGTACAGCATCCGTTTGCACGTAGGCGACAGTGGATTCTCCGACTTGTCATGTTCGCGGATGATCCGCTTCCAGTGGTCGCTCACGGAATCGTCCGCACCATGCATGATCTGGCGCACCATCTCGCCGAGCGTACGCGGTAGCGACGGCGTTTCGATCACATACAGTCCGATACCGAGGAACAGGTCGCGGCACGACGCCGGCCAGAAGGGATCCCCCGACGCCGGATCGGGGGACAGCTGGTTCGCGAGTTTTTGCAGCGCGCTGACACGCAGCGGCGGATCGTCCGGCACGTAATATTTCGAAATCGGATTCCATTGCCCCGTCAGACCCTTGGGCGACAACGGATCGAACAGGTGAACTTCAGAAAACAGGCTGCGGAATCCTGCCGTGATCCTGTAGCACTCCTTGCGTACGTCGTTGACGACGATGCTGCCGCGCCAGGAAAGCGCGTTGGGTTGAACGAGGCCCGCGCCTTTCCCTGACCGCGGCGGTGCGATGACGATCGCCGCAAGCTGGCGACCAAGTACGAGATAGCGCCGGCCCCACCGCCCAAGGATGATGCCAGCCTCGCCGAACAGGCCGGCACGGGCAACCTCTTGCCTGGTCGCGAAACGTGCATCGCCGTGCAGCGAACGATGCACGGGCCGGCACAAGGCGATCGCGACGGCACTTACTGGAACCGCCCCCACGACGAGACAGCCGATCAGCCAGCGACGGGTATATGGTTCGGTGCCGTACTGCTGCCAGTAGCGCAGTATCGTCATTGGCGTTGCCGCCCACGGCGGAAGCAAAGGATTCGCAAGCTTGATCAGGAAAAGGTAGCTCGCCAGGTAGAGTGCCGTCAGCAGGGCGCCAAACAACATTGCGCCGAACGCCACTGCCTTGAGACGTGGACTGTCGATCGGAGTGATGAGCATGGCATTCCCCTACCCCAGCTGGCGGACGGCAAACGCCGGGTCGTAGTAGACCTCGGAAGCGACGCGGCACCCTCCCGGCAGTCGTTCCATCTGGACGACGACATCGACCAGGGCATACAGGTTCGCAAAGATATCGTCGAGGTCCAAGCCCGCCCCTTCCGCGCTCCCCTTGATCATGAGGGCGAGGCGGCGGAAAGCGAGCTTGGCCCGCGTCGCGTGGACGGTGGTGATCGTGCCCGGGTGGCCCGAGTTAAGGACATTCTGGATAAAAAAGAACGTCTCGTCGCCGCGCAGTTCGGCCAACAGTACCCTGTCCGGCCGCATGCGCAGCGTCGCCTCGAGCAGGTCGCGTGGCCGCAGTCTCGATACGCCATTCGGACCCTTCGGGTAGAACAGGTTGACCTGGTTGACGTGAGGTAGGCGCATCTCCGCCACGTCCTCGACGGTGATGATGCGTTCGTCCAGCGGGATCATTGAAGCGAGCGCGTTGCCGAGCGTCGTCTTGCCGGATCCGGTCGCGCCCGACGACACGATGTTCTTCCGACCTTCAACCGCCGCACAAAAGAAGGCGTTCCATTGCTGCCTGCGGAACAGGTCGAGCATCGAGCGGTCCCGTTCCGGCAGTAACGCCTCGATCCGCACCCGCTCCTCCAGTGTCATCAGCAACGATTGTTCGCACCGCGTGTCTTCAAAAGCGCCGCCCTGGATGATCTCGGACATCGACAACGGGGCGCCTATCGGACGCCGGGTCGTGAACGAGACCTTCCCGGCTTCGATGGCAGGCGGGATGACGATTTGTACACGCAAACCTCCCGGCAGCTGTGCGCCAAGCAGCGGCCAGTCCTCCGCGAGATCCTGGTTTGCGCGATTACGCAGTAGCATTGCAAGACCGTCGCACCACTGATGCGAGATGGCGGGGTTCCTGACGGACTCCCAACCGTCCGAGCGCTCCAGTAATACCTCGCCTGCGCGATTGATGACGATTTCAGTGACGCTCTCGTCGTTGAGGTGCGCGGAGATCGGCTCCAAGTGCAGTGCCAGCGTGGAAGCGTCTTCCGTAGCGATGGCGATGTCGTTCATGGCCGCTTCCTTTCCAGTTCGTAGACATCGCGGAAGTCGATGTCCCCGGCCAGGTAAATCAACACCTGGCTGGCCTGCGGAGCGGTGATCGTCGGCCGGATGTCCACCGTGCTTTTCAGCACCTCGGACATGACCTCCTGCGGCCCGGTGATCGCCGGGAACGCAATCGTCGTGTTTCCGTTTCCGCGCTGGGCGGTAGCGACGAGGTATGGCCCGATATCGGTGATTAGGCTGAGCGCGATGGCGGAACCGAATCGGTCCCAGAAATGATTGTCGACCTCTCCGGGAATGCCAGGGCGCCCCAGAGAATCCGCCGCATCCGAGTCGAGCGGTACCAGCACATGCTGCGGTGTCTCGCAGCGTTGCCAGATGATGCCGACCCGGCGCTGCCCATGCATGACGCCACCGCCCTGCTTGCCGACACAGTAAGTACCGCGATCCATCAGCGATACCTTGTTATCGGCGCTCGTCGCGTCCACCGCGGTCACGCAGGTGACGGTTCCGGTCAACGTGGTGTCGATCGCAGGGACAACGGTACAGGGAATCACCTTACCTCGGGTCATCATGAGTGTCGGATCAGGAAGCATGTAGGCGCGCGCTGCGGTGTATCCGCCGGGTTGCGGAGGGCTGGTCGTGGCCGTGCGGGACGCACTTCCCGTCAGCGCCTCGTCGGTTGACGTGCGGGCTTGGCCAAGGACAGTCGATGCCGTCGTGCCGGCGCCGTCCAGGCTGAAGCGCACCTCGCGTTTCAGCCGGCGGTCCCGTACCAGGTCCGCCTGGCTCCTGGCCGGCTGCTGGTCGGACGCGCCTCCAGCCGATGTTGGTTTGGTGGAGGCCGCTGTACCTGTCGATGTCTGGAGCGGCGGCAGATTGTCGGGATCTTTCGCAGCGACCGGCACCTCCACCGGGGCGGGATCCGGCATCGACAGCGGCGGCAACGTGGTTGTGGCCAGGGTGCGCGTGACGTCCTTCGGCGCGGTCTTCGTTTCCTCGTAATGCCTGTACATGCCCGCGTAGTACTTGTAGAGCAGGAGGCCGGCCAGCAGGCAGGCTCCCAGGATGACCGCCCAGTTGGTGAGCCTGTTTTGCAGCGTAATCCCCCTGTTGACCGAGTCGAGGACACGCTCGCCTTCGATGCTGTTTTCGTCCTCGATGTCGGCTTCATCGTGCCGGCGCTTGAACAGATTCATTTGGTGGCTCCTTTGAGGATACGATCGACCTGCGCCGACGCCGTGCTCGTGGCGGGACGCCGCGCGTCTTGATCGAAACCATCGTTGAACACGCAGGCCACTTCACGTCCGATACGCATCACCAGCTTGCGGTGCACGCCGGGCACCTGCATCACGTCATCCTTCATGACCGGGCTTTCGATCTGCTCCAGCGCATCCTCCCCGCTGCGGACCGAATACACGGCCGGGACGCTCCCAGTCGCACGGAACCGGAGGAACGTCGTCCTGCCGTCGTCCCACGCCTCCACAGGTGCCAGTTCGCTCGATCCCTGGACTGAATAACGCCGGTTGGCGACCGGTGGCGATGCATCCAGCAAAGCGCGCGCCTGCTCTGCCGCGCTGGGCTCAGCACTAGCGGCGTGCTCGGCGGCGGGATAGCGGAAATAAACCGTCATGAAGCCGACCTCGCCCTTGTCTTTCCTGGCCCGCTTCAGGTCGAACGTGTAGGTCCGCCTCGTCGTCACCACGTGCAGGTTCGCGTCGGGAAGGATGCCCGCAGGCTTGATAAACAACCCGTCGCGGGAATACTTGGTCGCCACGCCCCATGCATCGACGTCGCCCCCCGTCATATCGACGATCTTCTCGTCATGGTCGAAGACGATGTGGGTTTCGAGCCCGTCGCGCGTATAGATCGTCACCACGTCGTATGGGTCGTACGTGGCGAACCGGATGCGCGCATCCTTCTTCCCTGCCTCCGGGAGCTGGGCGGCATGGACCGTAGCCGTCACCACAAGCGTGACCAGGCCGAAGATGAACCGCTTGTTCATGGAGACACCTGCTGGGCGTTGGTTGGCGACACGAGCGCCATGGGAGACGCCGCCTGGCGCGCGGGAGACCTAGGCGCCGCACGTTCGGCGGCGCCTCGCCCGGCCGGTCCCAGGTCGCGGTCGGCCGTGTAGTCGGTAATTTCCATGCCGAGGTCATTGATGCGCCGGTCACGCTCGTTCGTGGGCTGGTTCACCCAATGGAACGAGATGTTGGCAATCCACTCGGTCGGCCCTTCCTCCACATCGTTCGCGAGCTCCGTTCTTGAGAAGCTGGCGCGCGCGCCAATGGCCGTGCCGAGACCGTTGCGCAGCACGGTAATGGCCCCGACCTTGACGCGTACCCTCCGCTCTTTCTTGTACATGTTTGGTGGCGACTCGGGATTGGACTTGTCCCACTTCTGCGCCCATTGCGCCTGAAGTTGCGGACTCATGAATGCAGCGGCCGTGTAGTAGTGGGTATCCGCCTGTTCGTAGCTGTAGCCCTCGCGTGCCAGGACGAACGTGTTGACGTTCCGGCGTATCGTCGCCTCTTCCGGGGACATCTGGAACTCGGCCAGTGAAATCAATGGCTGCACGATGCCGTTTGCACGTTCGACCACCAATACTTGCGGCGCTGGCGCTGGGCGCATCGCCGTCAGGACGGCGCCGCCGGCCACGACGATGGAGATGACGGCGACGACACCGAACGAACCTGCCACACGCCATGCGACGCGACGCGACGTTTCGCCGGCGAGAGCCCGGCGATCGGCTTCGTCCGCGGCCAGATCGAGCATCTTCTGGATGTCGGCATGGGCGTCGATCAGCGCACGAGTAGCGGCTAACTCTTCGACCAGTTGATCTGCTTTGGAACGGCTGTTCATCGAAAGCTCCTTTATGCGGAAGCGCTGCAGCTGGGGTATCCAGCCTGGGCACTGGACGGGACGTTGATCGGACGGCGTTCGCTGCCGTCGCATCCCGGCAGGGAGGCGCTCGCGCACCCGCCCAGTACGCTGGCCGTGGCCAGCATGATCAGAATTTTGCGCATTTGCTCCTCACTATTTGTAGGTCAACAATTTCGTTTTGGTCTTCGTCGGACGAATCGAATTGCGGCTTCTGTTCTGGTAGGCGCCCCAGGAACCTCGGGCGATTTTCTTGCCGGTCCAGGCGACCGGACGTACACCCGTCACGCCAATCTGCTTGCCCAGTTCCATACCTTTAAAGCTCAGCAATTTGCCTGCGAACCGGCCCATCCCGAACGACGACAGGGAAACTCCACCAGCGAGGCCAGCGGCGATACTGAGCACCGAAGCCAGCGCTAGGAGACACACCAGGCCCATCGCAAGGAACGGGAAAACCTCCGCCACCTCGGCACTCGACCTCATCGCTGCCGGCCCGCTGGCCGCGCTCGCGAACAGTTTCATGACCAGCAGGTTGACCATGACCACGAGTACGGGCACGAGAAAATAGTTCGCCAGTTGGCGCAGCCAGGAATTGAAGAATCCCGCCGTGCCCTCGAACAATAGGCCGATGAAGAACACGGGGCCCAGGGCGACGACTGCCGTGAGAACGACCTTCGATAGCGCCATCAGAAAGAACGCGTAGGCCGTGACGACGACCGTCATGATGATGACTGCGGCCGCTATCAGGTACATGCCGAAGTCGCCGTCGAGGACACCGGCTTTGGACCAGAATCGAGCCGTCAGCAGCAGGCCATCGTTCAACATTGCGTCGAGCCCGCTGATAACGCCATCGGGGCCGGGACTGCGCGCCAGCCCCGCGATAAACTCGTCCGGACCGCGCAGGAACGTGTTGGTGATCAGGACGTTGTAGTTCGCCACGTTGAATCCGATACCGAGAATCACGCTCAGCTTCACGACGCGGTTGATGAATTCGCTGACGGGCTCCTTGATCAGGCCCCGTATGCTGGCGAAGCCCCACAGGGCCACGTAAAGGACCAGCATCGTCGTCAGGAACGGACCAACCACCCGCGCGACCGCTACGACGTTCTCGCCCACATAGCCTTCGCACACGGCGTTGATGTAATTCATGCCGTCACGATAGAGGGTCGGCGTGGCCATGATCGACGCTCCTAGCGGGTCAGGTCGAGACGAAGCTTGTCGGCGGTCCCCATCGATGCGATGTGGTCAGCCCGACGCACGTTGACGCAATTCGGCGTCGCTCCCATCCTGCCGGGATCGTTCCGGCATAACGCGCTTACCTTGTTGCGCAAATCCGGCCGCGCCACGAATTCATCCACCGTGAGCACGCGGTCGCCCAGTTCCGGGATCGCCACGGCGGGTTCCCGTCCGCATCCGAGCATGAGAACCGCCATCGATATGGCGAATAAGATCGATTTCATGAAGTCCTCCGGTAACGGTTGAGGGTCGACGCTCACGGCAGCGGTACTTCCACGCGCGGGATCGACGTTCCGACCGAGCCCGCACGCATCTGGCTGATCATCAGCCGCTGCGCGCGGTCCTGTGCGGCGGCGCCGTTCGCCGCAGCTTCCAGCTGGTTCTGGTCCTTGACGAGTTCCACATGCTCGATGGCGATCCGGTTGGCCAGGTCGTATGCCGCCTTCGGGTCCTCGGTTCTCGCCAGCGTGTCGGTGAGGATCTGCAGCCTGGCCTGGCGCATGGCCGCGTCGTTAAATGCGGTCTGCGCCATCGCCTGGTTGACCGCGGAGACGTCCTGCGCCTGCGCGACGAAGCGTTGCAGTTCAGGGGCGAGTTGGGCTGCCTGATCCGGTCGAAGCACCGCTTGCGCGCTGCGGATCTGCTGCGCAAGCACGGAAAGCTGGCTCATCGAACGAGCCCAGTCCGGCGGTAATGCGGGGACAGCAGCGGGCAACAGGCGCGACATACCGCGATCGCCGGTCATGGACTTGATCTGGAAGTTGACGCTCTCGATCTGCGTCGCCATCTGCCTGTACTGGTCACTCCAGGCTTTGACCTGCTTGATGGCTTCTCCAAGGACGGCCGGATCGATGACGGCCAGCTGGGCACAGGCTTGTGCGGACGCGCAGGCCAGCACAGCGGTGCCGATCAGGTTGCGAAGTTTCATGCGGATTTCCTTTCGTTGTCAAAGTGGGGAGCCCACGCGGCGGGGTCTTCTCCATACTGGGCGATGAGGCGGTCCATCAGTTCGAGGTTGGAAGTGCGCGCGGACAGTACCGCCAGGTCGTCGTCCATGCCGGCGAGCGGCAGCTTGGCCACCACGGAATGGCGCCCCTGCTTGAGCAGGAACATTCCCGAACCTTCGGGCAGATCCGTCTTGATGAGGCTGAACTCCCGGTCCGACAGCCCAAGGCCTTCCTGGTATTCGGCGCGGTCGGCTCCGGGATTCGGGAACAGGATCATGGTTGCGACCTGCTCGATCAGCGTACGCGCCATGGGATGCCGCAACGCGTCGCTCGGAGATTGCGAATCGAGTACGACGAGACCGTTCTTCTTGCGCAGGGTCTTGAGGAGGTCCTTGAGGAACGCGGCGAACTGCTTGTCGCCTATCGACTTCCAGAATTCGGCGAAGAACACGGCCAGGCGCCTTCCATCGATCAGGCGCCCGGTCAGATGGAACAGGTGCAGTGCGATCGGGGTGCGCAGTTCGGCGTCGTCGAGGAATGCGGTGGTATCG
Organism: Massilia sp. GER05; assembly: GCF_052056005.1. NCBI lineage: Bacteria > Pseudomonadati > Pseudomonadota > Betaproteobacteria > Burkholderiales > Oxalobacteraceae > Massilia > Massilia sp. GER05. The sequence goes on from NZ_CP178858.1 coordinate 6,608,549, forward strand.
AATACGGTGGTGCGCACTGTACCGAGTTCGTTGGCGATCGTGGCCGATGGGTTGTCGAAGACCCATGCAAGCGCACCGTCCTGCCGTCCTGGTTCGCGTGCATGGCACCATCGAGCCAGGCGCTCGTACAACTCGCCTTTCGGAAGGAAGTCGAGCACCCGCCCGAGCCGGCGCGCAGCGGGAGCCATATCCAGCACATGGGCAATCGCCTTGTCCACATCCTTTTCGTCCTGCACCGTCAACGGTTTCGTATCGACTTCGAGACCGGCTTCGGTAACGACCGGACGGCTCATCAGCTTTCGCACGAGTAGCTGTAGGTGGCGCACGTTCGATGGTTCCGCAGGGTCGAGCTGGAACGGCGCCAGGCCGGTCGGCTCGTTCATCCGGAGCGTATATACGTCCGCTCCCAGGCGCCGGGCTGCGATTTCGGTGTCGCGGTCCTTGGAAAAAAGCACTGAGGTCACACCGAATTTCTGCATCATCGCCAATAGGAAGCACACGGTAGCCGTCTTGCCCGATCCATTGGGTCCGAACAGGACGGTGTGCCCGACGTCCTTCTTTCCGCCCCCGTTCGCCGCCTGCGGGTCCGATGCATGCAGGCTGAGGTAATGCGGTGTGCCGGCCGCGGTCATCAGCATGCCGATTGCATCTCCCCAATGGTTGCCCTTGCGGCGCCCGACGGGAAAGTTATGCAGCGGATAAAACCCGCAGAGGTTGCGGCTGTTGATGGGTGACAGGCGCGGTCGCATTGCAAAGTTGGCCGGCAGCTGCGCCCAGAACGCCGCCTCGAGCGCCAAATCTTCGCGTGCCGGTTTGATGCCCGCGTCGACGAGGACACGGCGCACCTCGGCGACCTCCCGATCGAGCATGTCAAGCGAGTCCGCTTTCACGAAAACGCTGTAGTGATGACTGCCCATGACGGTCCGGCGGGACGTGAGGTCGTCAGCGATCTCCGGGATTTCGTCGATCTGCGATCTCGCCGCATCACCGGCATTCTCCATGCGGTTTGTCCTCATCCGCATGTTCCGCAACGCTGCGTCCTGCGCCTGGAACTCGAACGACTGGGTGGCCACGAGTTCGACCGGCTGTGTCAGTAGTTCGTCAAGGAAGAGCGGTGTCGTCTCGGGTGGGTAGGATTGGATGCCGAGCATCGCCCCGAAATGGCTCACGTCCGCATCGTGTATCTCGACGGTTTCGTTGCCGAATACAGGGCGTGCTCCGCCGACCTGGTACTTGAGCGGTACCGGCGCATACAGCACGGGCTCCCATCTTCCGGTTAGCAGGAAATTGAAGAATTCGGCAGGTTCGGAGAAAAGCGCCCCGTGCCGTTCGTACGCGGAGAGTCGCTCTGGCTCGTAGTAACCCAGCGACGCGACGAGATCGGTAACGATCTGGTCTAGTTCCGAAACCTGTTCCGCGCGCGCCTTCCTGATGTCGTCGGCCGTACGCGACGATAACAGCGTCGAAAACAGTCCTTGGGCTTTGCTGCGGAACGGCCGCAATACGATGGTCATGTACAGCTCGTTGACCATCAGGTGCTCGCTGCAAATCCGGGCCTTGTAGCGCTCATTGAATTCATGCGCGTAGCCCGCCTGGAAAACGCCGTCGGGATACTGGCTCTCCCGCCGGCGCACGATGTGCTGCCAGACCGTGATACGCGGGTCCGCGAGACTCATGACAGTGCGATTGAGGCGTGCATGCCGGTTGTTGATCTCGTCGTCGTCAGCGCATTCGAACGACGCGCCAGCCAGCCGCAGTACGCACAGGCATTCGCCCGCGCTGGTATCGATGATGGACGGCGTCAAATGACCTTCGTACGGCACGTTGCGTTCGACCGGCGTTTCGCGCCCCATCGCGAGCTTGCGTGATTCCGAGGTTTTCATGCCTGGACCTCCAGTTTCAAATGCCGCTTGACGCGCCAACGCTTGAATGAGCCGAATCGCTCCCGGAACGCCAGCGGACTGTATGACGACGCATGCCAATGCCACCGCGTCGCAATGAGCGTCCCAAGCTTTGTCCGAGCCCACAGCAGCAGGAGCTCGAAGGACCGCGGATCGTTCAGCGTGATCAGATAGCAGATGCCATGGACCGGAATGCACATCAGCAGCCACAACAGGTTTTCGGTCAGCGACAACGCCTCGACCGAAACGAGGATATTCACCATGCACGCCTCGTAGGGAACGCCGAGGATGGTCGACGGCCGGGTGAGCGCCACCGCGAGCGGATCGACGTCTATCCCCTCCTCGCGGTCCATCTCATGCCCCCAACCAGCCGCGGAACATGGTGACGACCTGGTCGCGGCCGAAGAACAATGCGGTACCCAGGACACCTCCGACGAACCATCCCCAGTTGACACGGCCCGTCAGGCACAGGATGCCGACGGCCGCGACCGCGAGCGGCACGACAGGTGTAAGCAGTTGTACGAACCAGTTGGTGGCCTGCGTTCCGGCGCCCGTAAACTGCGCCATTGCAGGCGAAGCTTGCAGTGCGAGCAGACCTGCACAAAGCACGAACGCAAGTGCACGTTGAGTCTTGTTACTCATGGCTGTCACTCCTTTGGCTGGTTGATGAATCGTTGAAGTCGATATCCCGGTTGTACGGATCCCAGAATCTCGGCGCACGCGCGGCAGTACCTGCGGACGGGCGAAGTGCCCTGACTGAAAGACGTCGAGGTGCTTCGCCACCGCTTTGCGCGTCACCATCCAGTTCGCGCTGGAGCGCCTTGATGTTTTCTTCGTGCCGGTGAACGGCATCCCTGTCTTCTTTCGAAGTGCCCGCACCAGGCCTCGCTTTTACCTCGGCGAGTGCGCCGCGCTCCAACGCGAGTTCGGTCTGCAGGATCAGGCGCCTATCCTCGTCGCGGGCCTTTTGTTCCGCTTTGGCGACGACCGGATACAAAGGCTGAGCTTGCACATATGGCACGACCGCCGACAACAAGATGATGAGAGCGACACGATGTGACATGGGCATCCTTAACGGGTTATGCGTTCTACATTAGCCCTCCCCCACGCCGCCGATTTAATCCAACGCAGAGTTTCGCGTTGACTAAACGCGTACCTTTTAGCTAGCGGAGAAGTGAACGGCCGCGTTCCCGGGGAGGAGCAAATGACCGTACGGAAGCGATTGACACCGGCCGAGTTCGATTTCATCCGGCCGTATCTGGAGCGTCAAAAAGAAGAGAACATCGAGCACATCCGCCGCGTCCTGGTGGACGGCGTAAAGCAGCGCGACATCGCAACGGAGTTGCGGATGACCGTGCAAGGCGTCAGTGCGATGGTGGCGCGCGCGTGGCGCACGCATGTGGAGTCGGGCAACCGTCCCGACGGCTGGCGGGCCGTCAGCGTGGCGCTTCCGGACAACGTCGCCGACGTGGTCGAAGAGATGGCGGACATCGCGAGAAGGAGGCTACTGAAATGATCAAATTCATGCCAGTGAGCCAGAAAGGCGGTACAGGCAAGACGACGACTGGCTACAACTTCGCCCACCATGCGGCGGAGAGACGACGTCGCTCGGCCCTGGTGGATGGCGACGAACAGGGCAATGCGAGCCAGGCAATGGCGCCGCATGCGATCACGGAATTCAACGCGGCCGACCTATTTCTGGACAAGCCCCTGCCCTTGCCGGACGATTTTCCCAATCTGGTGCTGATACCGGCCGACAGGATCCGCCTGCGCGACATCGAGCAGTCCGATCTCGACGACGCCGAGTTGGTCGAGAACCTGCGCGCGCGGTTGGCCGAACTGGCCCCGCACTTCGACTACATGACGTTTGATACGCCGGGGGCCAATAGTCGGATCGCCAACGCGTTCCTCGTCGCCAGCGACTTCGCGATTATCCCCTGCAAGATCGATCCTTTCAGCGTCGCGGTGTCGGCCGAAGTGATCAAGCGGATCAAATTCATCCAGCAGCATTTCAATCCCGACCTGGTCAACTTCGGCATCCTCGCCAACGAGTTCGATATGCGCCAGCCGGCTCAAGTCCAGGACTTCAAGGAGCTGCTGGCCTCGCATCACCAGTACATGTTCCCGAAGCCGATCATGGACCGCCAGGCCTACCGCGAAGCCGCAGGCGCGCAGGTGCCGGTGTGGGGCTTGAGGGAAAGCACAGCCGGCGAAAACCGCGGCCGCGTCAAGAGCGCCGCTCGCGACGCGGGGAAGGAAATCCGCGCTGTGTTCGACATTCTGATGGAAAGAATGGAAGGAACAGGAGTGGCGACATGAACACGCGCATGAACCTCACCGGCTTCGCCGATCTCGCACATGAAGAGCGTGCAGCGAAGGGGCAGCCATTGCCGATCCCGGTGGATGACATCCTTCCTGATCCTGACAACCCGCGCAACGCGGACGACGAGAATGCACCCGCCGCCGTCGAGGCCCAGAAAGCACTCGATGCCGACGTCGCCGAGCGCGGAATAAAGACGCCGATCTCGGTGCGCCCTCACCCGACCATCCGCGGCAAGTACGTGATCAACTACGGACATCGCCGCCATAAGTCGGTCCGCAACAACGGTTTGTCGACGATACCGGGATTCGTGGATGATCGCTTCGACAGCTACGACCAGTTCAACGAGAACGAACTGCGGACCAGCTTGAGTACGCGAGCGCGTGCCCTCTTCATCAAGAGCCGGTTGGATGCGGGCGATACAAAGGGCGAGATCGCACAGCGGATGCGGAAGAAGAACCAGAACTTCATCACCGAGCACTTAGCGCTCATCGACGCACCGGAGTGCGTAAACCGGGCTTATTCCAATGGTGTCACGTCTGCGCGGACGCTGTATGACTTACGCCAGGCCTGGGAAGAGTTCCCCGTGGAGGTTGATTCGTGGTGCCAGCATGTCCCGCAGGTTACCCGCGAAGGGATCAAGGATGCGTTGGAAAATTTCCGCTGCTGCCGACCTGCCTTCAGCGAAGATCAAGTAGGTGCGGTAGCAGAAACTTCCTCCACTGAATTTCGTCATGACGAAAAAGTGCTGCAGTCCAAACGGACGGGTTCGTCGACAACACCAAAATTTCGTCATGACGAAAAAGTCCTCTCGCCCGAGCCGGCTGCTGCCTCGGCAGCACGGCAATTTCGTCATGACGAAAAAAGCCCACCCGGTGGTGCGCAATTGAACACGCCTGCGATAACGAATGACGCGCCGCCACCTGACGATGGCGTGGTCATCGTTCAGTACAAGGGCAAACGCGCCTGTGTCGTCCCAGGCACAACGGTATCGATCATCGTGGACGGCGCTGAAGTACCGTTGAACGTGCCTCTGTCCGAGTTGGTATTCAAGTGATGCCGTCACGAAGCGGTCAATCATCTACATAGAACATCAACCATCTACTTTGCGAGGGCGTGGACGTGAGCCGCGTATCGAAAAAGGTAGTTGTCTTGGCTGGTAAGGCGGCGCTCGAAGCGGTCAGGTGCAGCCTTTACGTGGTCTTGTTACTGTTGGGGCGTGTACTCGTTCCCATAGCCAGTTTGGCTGTTGTGGGCGGGTTCATCCTCTTTCTCTTCTGCCTGCTGTTTCTGCGTGATCGTACACCGCTGTTAATCGGTGGGGCGTGCCTAGCGGTTGGTGGGATCACCCTGCAAGTTGTCTTTCACGCCGCGTTACGGGCCGTCGCGCCCAAGGGCGTTGTGGTTGTGAGTGAGGTTTGAGATATGTGCCCGCAGTCCCGGAGGGACGAGGACCCGTCTGTTAATCCGCAAGGATTAACAACGCGAGACGTCAGTCTATCCTGCCCTCTTAAAACCTAAAGCAAGACAGAACCGTTGAACGCAAGCCGTCGCACGAGCAGCAGCCAAGTCGATCCACAACGTTGGTTTAAGCGGGAGAGCCATCATGGCAGTGATCGGAGCAGCAGTTGATAGCGAGACCAAGCAAGTTTTCGATGCGATCGCGCGGTCGCGAACGTTGACAGCGTCGCGCCTCGCCGCAACCTTGATTACAGACTTCATCCAAGCGGAGCAAAGCGGGACCGTCTACACGTCGGCCTCGACGCAGTTACCTGCCGTGAAGTCCCAGCAGGTGAATGCCGGTGCCAAGACTGAACAAGTCTTTGTCCGCCTTGAACCCTACTACTACGATGAACTGGGACGTCTTGCAGCCGGACGGCGCTGGCACCGCAGTTCTTATCTGGCGAATCTACTGTACGTCCACGTCGACAATCGCCCTGTGCTGTGCCATGACGAGATCAACGCCGTACGCCAGGTGGCCCGCCAGCTAGCTGACATCGGTCGCAACGTCAACCAGATCGCCAAGCAGCTCAACACTTCACTTGAAAATGCACACATTGCAATGGCCTACGATTTCGAGCTGCTTAAGATGCTGCTTGACGTGGAGACCGTGGCGATCAAGGAACTGATTCTGGCTAATCTGCGGGGATGGGGAGTTACAGATGTCCATTGATCGCACGATTGTCCCGGAGCGAAGCGGACGTAAGTCAGGCCTGCGCCGCTTCATTTATCTGCCGGAAGCGCCAAAGTTTGAAGCGCAAGATGACTGGGAAGCGATCAAGGGCAAGTTGCGACGAACCGTTACACGGGTTCCCGAGGTCGTCATCAAAGTTAAAGGCGGGGGCACAACCTTCGCTGGCGTGCTGCGCTACATGAACTATATCTCGCGCAACGGGGCGCTGATCACTACCGACGAGAAAGGTGAACGCATAAGTGGTCGGGATAACGTCATGGCCACGCATGCATCGTGGGACCTCGACTTGCAACGCGCTCACGACCGAAGAGGCGAAGCTCTGCACCAATCTTTCAATATCATCTTCTCCATGCCAGCCAAGACAGACCCGAACAAGCTCTTCGCTGCAGTACAGGGATTCGCACAGGAGCACTTCTCCAAGCATCAATATCTCATGGCCTTACACACGCCCGAGACAGATCCGAGCAACAGTCCGCCACCGCATCCGCACGTGCATGTCGTGGTTCGCGCTGAGGATGAGGATGGTCGGCGTCTCTGTATCCGGAAAAGTACGTTACGCGGCTGGCGTGAAACGTTTGCCGCCGAACTCAGGGCTCACGGTATCGACGCTAACGCGACATCGCGAGCCGAACGTGGGGTATCGCTAAAGGGACGAGGTAGCGCGGAATATCATATCCACGAACGCGGTGCTGTTTCAACTGCAAAGGCGAGGCGTTTTGCACACGCCGCCCTTGAACTCGAACACGGCCATTCCGAACCTAAGCCGTGGGAAGTAGCGATGGCAGCACGACGGAGCGACGTTCTTCGGGACCTGATGCAAAGCGCAGCTCGTCTACGTGAAGAAGATGACATCGAGCTGGCTGAGCAAGTGGAGCGCTATGCGCGGGCGTTACCGCCTGTCGATAGCGAGAAGAGAAAGATGCAACGCGCGATTATCGTCCAAGTTCAGGAACGGTTGCGCCAGCAACACGGGCAAGATAGAGATACGTCTGAGTGAGCAAAGTAACTGAGCGGTACGGAAACAGTTATAAATGTACCTGTGAAATATGTGACTCTGACTTTGCACATATTAAGTAAGAATTTCTTGGCTGGTCGGGTTTTGGTTTCACGATGAGGTCTAACCAACTTAGTCCGAGCTAAGTTGATTAGATTTGCCGACGGGTTTGAGCGTTTCACGCATGGTTTTCTGGGCTCGGCCAAGCGAAATAGGGGCATCAACGCGGCCTAAAGATACTCGTGGGAAATTACGGAAAATAATGGATGCGATAGCCGGTCATACGACCGTATCTGGATTTTCCACGGCATGGTGAGTCTCTACAGGGACAGCCAGCGTGTTCGTCCTTCCGTTGTGCGAACTATATCCTTGTTGCCTTGATAGCAATAAAGAGCGTGCACTCAGGTCCGAAGGTCGGAGTTCGGGTCCAGAGCAGATGCCGAACTTCTCGTAACGCATTGATTTTTCTGGCTTCCTCGACTGTTTGTTGTATATTACATGTCAGTTTCATCAACTACTCACCGAGACTCGTTGTATCTGGGTGAGAGCTTCACATGGACCGCCGACTATCCAAACCCATTCGTTTTTCAAAATATAGTATTCGGAGGTTTCATGTCAATGCTGTCATCCTACGATCTCTCCCTACCTCAAGTTTTGGTTGCTTCAAGCCTATCAGTCCGAGATAGGGATCTAGATCTTAAAGCAGCTGCTTTGTATTACGACCGTATTGTGATTCTTCATGAAGACCTATTTCGATTTAAGCTTAAAGAGGCCATCGGTGATGATTTAGACTATCTTGAAAATGAAGGTATTGTTCAGTTAATGAGTCACAATGTAGAAGACGAGACAGATCAAGAGTATCGTGAAGGTAGGGGAATTTTTGCCATGTCGTTTTTCGCTAGCGAAGGAACAGTTGAAGCTAGATCGCTTCCCCGCCAAGCCTCTAATGGCGGTATTCGAGCCCGCACAGCTAGGCTTGCAAAGCTTGAAAAAGAGAAGATTATAGTTCCGTTCTATCACGCCTTTGAAGCATGTCCCGCTTATAACGAAGAACTACCTGCCCCAGCTGCAGAGCCCACATTGGTGAAAGCAACTGAGATGCTTTTTAAATACGTCCCGATTCCAGCAGATGACGTCCCATGGGAGCAAATACAGGAATTTCGGAGTGACAAAGACTCTCGAAAATCGGCTGAAAGATTATCGCAATGGGCACGACAACTCTCTGTTGACCAAGACGTTCATGCTATCGAACGAATAGCTGCAATTCAGCGGGAAGACTTAATAGAAAAAATTGCAGAACACCAGATGAAGCACAATCTCACAACGGTTAAGATGATCCTACCGATACTTGATATTGTCACTGCACCTATCGCAGCTCTTCTGAATGCAAAACCATCTGAGACCTTCGCACCTTTCGTAGAAATTGGTGAACGTTGGATCGAGCGGAATTCCAGTGAAGCCGCAATGAAACGAGAGCCGCTTTATTTCCTATCAGAGCTGCATGAGCGTTTTTCTACTTAGGACTTGCCAAAAAAACAATCTGGCGGTTCGGCAGCGTCGGGAGCACAATCCCAGCAGTTAAAGGGCTTCCCGGCCGTGCGCGCAAACGTCCAGCTAAGCTGCACGCCGATCGAGCGTACGCTTCAAGAGCACATCGCGCTTGGCTGCGCCGGAGAGGGATCGCAGCACGTATCGCGCGATACGGCGTGGAGTCGCGGGAAAGGCTTGGCCGATGGCGTTGGGTCGTTGAGCGCACCTTAGGCTGGCTAATCAGCAATTTCACCTACAAAATTAGGAGGAGTGGTCATTCCTGGCCACTGAGAGTCGATTTTTTCTTTATTGGCGCATCTCTTTGGAGAAACAAATTCACCTGTTTTTACGGCGCGACATGCCCAGATAATAGCCCCAGTGTGATTGAAATTATCCCAGGCATAATCGTCGGTTTGGGTCGACGATTTTTGCAGCTTCTGAGTTTTTGTCTCGCTAGTCCTTTGCCTCTCAACGTGCTCCTTTTGCTGAGAATCATTGGCAAGTGCGTTCCCAGCCTTTACCGCGAAGCCAATGGTAAAGATCTGAATGAGATTTTTCATAGTTAAACAATCCGTAAGAGCACCAGCTATTATTATCATGAGTCATTCGAACCGTGACGCTGCTATTGCTCATCGCTGATCTGAAAGTAGAGCTATCTAACAGATAATTCATAGCCAGATTCATGTTAATCATGTCAGCCGATGTCGGCGAACCATTTACTGTAAGGCTCAAGTTATCTCTCCATTGTTATTAACTCAATGCCTAATGCGGGGCGACTGAGTTCAGATATGCTACATGAATAAATCTTGAAAAAACTCACAGAATGTTTCACGCGAAAAATTAATTTTAAACATTTGCTGATTCTCACGATAAGTAACGAGCGATGTTCATTCGACATCCACAGGTATGGCATTAGCCTGCGGTTCTTTCGCGACTTCTTTTACGAGTTGCATGACCGTCTTCCCCGCAAGCGTCAGTGCCCCATGCTGAGACACCGCCAACGCGATGTGACGCAGCAACTGCGGCTCGACGATCGTGCTGGACTGGAGCTTGAGCGACTTGGCTGCGCCGGCGATGGCGTACGGTCCAAGCAGCGCATACATCCCGCCATCGCTGACGATCCGGGCCTGCAGCCCCAGCGAATCGACCTCGGCAGCGGCATTCAACACGATCCCATGCTCCGTCGCCACCTGGTCCAGCCTGTCGCGCCATGAATTCGGACGGCAGAACATCACGAGCGGCAGCCGGTTCAGCGACCGGAAGGGGACGGTCCGCGCGCTCGTCAGCGCGTCGCCCGGCGGCCCAACCAGATACGTTTCCACCTGGGACAGGTAAACGTCGCCGTGGTTGGGCGTCGGGCTGTGCCGATAGAGCAATGCAAGGTCGACGTCTCCATTTTCGAGCCAGGTTTCCAGCTGTGCCCCCTGCCCTTCGCGGATGGTGAGCTGGATGAGGGGAAAACGCTCCTTCAGCCGGTAATACAAGGTCGTGACGAACGGATGGGCCGTCGACGGCAGGATGCCGAGCCTGACTACGCCGACGGGCGTGCCTGCCGTGGCGCGGATGTCGTTCGTCAGCTGGTCGGTGTCCGCGATCCACCTGCGGATGCGCGGCGCGATGCGCCGTCCCAGCTCTGTCAGCACGACACCACGTCCCGTACGTACGAACAACCGTTCCCCGCACTCTCGCTCCAGCTCCGTGATCTGTCGGCTGATGTGCGGCTGCGTCGTCCCATAGGCCGTCGCCGCCTTCGTAAGGCTGCCCAGCTCGCTCACGACGATGAACAGCTTCCAGGCCGCGTAATCGATGGCCTCTTCGTGGTATGCGATTTTAGGCATGTCTGAAATGTCTGATGGTTAGCTTCCGGCATAGCCTAGCACGGCCTAGACTCGATTTACCAACTGAATCAACTAACAACACAACGGAGGAGATACGGGATGAAACTCGTGGCTTACCAATATGAAGGCAAGGCCGGCTACGGCTTGCTGTCCGGCGACCGGATCGCCGCCCCAGGCAAGGATTTCCTGGAACGCTATCCGGACATCCGTTCCGTCCTGGACGGGGATGCGCTGTCGAAACTGCAGGAAGTGCTGGGCGGCGCGTCGGCCACGCTGGCGCTGGCGGACGTGACGCCGCTGCCGCCGCTCGCCAACCCGCGCAAGATCTTCTGCGTCGGCCTGAACTACAAATCGCACGTGGCCGAGACGAAGCGCCCGGATGCCGACCATCCCGCGATCTTCGTACGATTCGCCGATTCGCTCATCGCCGACGGTGCGCCGCTGCGCTACCCGAGCGGTAAATCGGAAAAATTCGACTTCGAGGGCGAACTCGCCGTCGTCATCGGCAAGGGTGGCGAAGATATCGCCGAAAGCGACGCGATGGGCCATATCGCCGGCTATGCGTGCTTCAACGACGCCACGGTGCGCGACTGGCAGCGCCACACGCACCAGTGGACGCCCGGGAAGAATTTCCCCGGCACCGGCGCCTTCGGCCCGGCACTCGTCACGGCCGACGAAATCTCCGACATCACGCAATCCGTGCTGACGACCCGGCTGAACGGCAACGTCATGCAGAAGGCGCCCCTGTCGGACCTGATCTTCACCCTGCCCGTCATCATTTCCTACCTCTCGAAGTTTACGCGCCTGTCCCCCGGCGACGTGATCGCGACGGGCACCCCGGGCGGTGTCGGCGACCGCCGCGAGCCTCCCCTCTACATGAAACCCGGCGATACGGTCGAAGTCGAGATCAGCGGCATCGGCCTGCTGAAGAACACTGTCCAGGCCCTGTAAGCCGCCCGACGCAACCAAGGAGACATCAGCATGACCAAGCAAAACACCGCGACGGCGTCGCATGCAGGCCATCTGCGCATCGCCGTCGACATCGGCGGCACGTTCACCGACCTCGCCATCCTCAACGAAAAGACGGGCGAGCTGTCGTTCGGAAAGGCGCTGTCCACGCACGGCCAACTCGTGAACGGCATCCAGAACACGCTCGACAGCGCCGGCGCGCACGTCGAGAACGGCGGCCTGTTCCTGCATGGGTCGACAATCGCCATCAACACGCTGCTGGAACGTAACGGCGCGAAGACGGCCCTCTTGATCACGCAGGGCTTCCGCGACATCTACGAGATCGGCCGCGTGAACCGCCCGGATGCGTACAACCTGTTCTTTTCCAAGCATGAACCGCTGATCCGCCGCTCCCTGCGCTTCGAGGTGCCGGAGCGCCTGCTGGCCGACGGCACGGTCTACCGTCCGCTCGACGAGGATGCCGTGCGCGCGCTGACGCGCCAGCTCAAGGACGAAGGCGTGGACGCCGTCGCGGTCCTGCTGCTGCACTCGTACCGCAATCCGGCGCACGAGATCCGGGTGCGCGACATCGTGCGCGAGGAAATCCCCGGTGTGTTCGTCACCGCGTCGCACGAACTGTCGCAGGAATACCGCGAGTTCGAGCGCGTCTCGACGGTGGCGGCCAATGCGTATGTCGGTCCGCGCGTGTCCGCCTACCTCGGCGAACTGGAAGAACACCTGGACCAGCAGGGCTTCCCTGGTGACTTCTATGCCGTGCAATCCACGGGCGGCCTGTTCCCGCTCGACCATGCGCGCCGCGAATGCGTGCGCATGCTGGAGTCCGGCCCGGCCGCCGGCGTGATCGGCGCGCAGGCCATCTGCGCCCAGCTGGGCCTCGGCGACGCGATCGCGTTCGACATGGGGGGCACGACGGCGAAGGCCGGCGTCATCAACGACGGCAAACCGCTGACGAGCAGCAGCGCGTTGATCGGCGGCTACGAGAAGGCCCTCCCGATCCAGATCCCGATGATCGACATCTTCGAGGTCGGCACCGGCGGGGGCAGCATCGCGCGCCTCGAAGTGGGTAACGCGCTGCGCGTCGGCCCGCAGAGCGCCGGTTCGATCCCGGGCCCCGCGTGCTACCAGCGCGGCGGTACCGAGCCGACCGTGACGGATGCGAACCTGCTGCTGGGCCGGCTGGACGAGCACAACTTCCTCGGCGGCGAAATGCTGCTCGACAAGGACCATGCCTACCGCGTGATGCAGTCGAAGATCGGCGATCCGCTCGACATCGATCCGGTGAAGGCCGCCGACGGCATCCTGCGCATCGCCGTGACCGCGATGTCCCATGCGGTGAAGGCCGTCACGACGGAGCGCGGCCTGGATGCTGGCAGCTTCACGATGGTCGTCTACGGCGGTGCCGGTCCCCTGCACGCTTCCGCGATCGCCCGCGAGCTCGGCATCCGCAAGGTGCTGATCCCGTTCGCCCCCGGCTACTTCTCGGCCTACGGCATGCTGTTTTCCGACCTGCGCTACGACTACGTGCGCTCGGTGTTCCGCAAGCTGGACGACGTGTCGTTCGAGGAGATCGAAGCGATCTACGCCGGGATGGAAGCCGAGGGCCGCGCCGCTCTGGCGCAGTCCGCGGTGGCACCGGAATCCATCGTGATCGAGCGTGCGGCCGACATGCGCTACGTCGGCCAGGAACACGCGGTCGCGGTGGATCTTCCGACCGAATTCTTCGAGCGCCAGGACCGCGGCGCGATCAAGCAGCGCTTCGACGCCGTCCACAACGTCCGCTACGGCACGTCGGCACCCGGCGAACCGGCCGACCTCGTGAGCCTGCGCGTGACAGTGCTGGGCGTGATGCGCAAGCCGCCGCGCCACGCCGTCGAGGAAGGTAGCGCCATGCCGCCGGAGGAAGCGCTGCGCGCGCACAAGGACGTGTACTTCCGCTCGGCCGACGGCTTCGTCGCCACGCCCGTCTACAAGCGCCACCTGCTGCGCAGCGGGAACCGCATCGTCGGACCGGCACTCGTCGAAGAACATGCCTCGACCACCGTCGTGCAACCGGGCGACGAGGTGCTCGTCGACGCCTTCGGCAACCTGCAAATTTCCATCGGGAGCGAACTGTAATGAACACGCATGCAAACGCAGTCGACATGGTCGATGCCGTTACCGTCGAGATCATCCGCAACGGCCTGATCGCGGTGACGGAAGAGATGAAGTCCAACCTCACCCGCACGGCCTACAACCTGATCATCTACGAGGCGCTGGATTTCACGGTGGGCCTGTTCACCGTCGAGGGCGATTCGATCTCCATCGGTCTCGGTCTGCCGATGTTCATCCGCGGCATGAGCGAGACGGTGAAGGCGAAGATCCGCCACTTCGGGCTGGAGAACATCAAGCCGGGCGACATCCTCGTCACCAACGACGCCTACACGACGGGCAGCCACTTGAACCACTTCACGTTCACGATGCCGGTGTTCCACGACGATGAACTGATCGGCTTCACGTGCTGCATGGCGCACTGGCTGGACGTGGGCGGCACGCTGGGCCAGATCACCACCGACATCTATTCGGAAGGCATCCAGATCCCGATCGTCAAGTACCGCAAGGAAGGCGTCGTCAACCAGGACCTGGTCGACATCATCGCGATGAACGTGCGCCTGTCCGAGCGCGCCATGGGCGACCTGCGCGCGCAGATCACGGCGATCACCACGGGCGAGCGCCGCTATCTCGAACTCGTGCGCCGCTACAGCTGGCCGGCCGTGCGCGCCTCCGTCGTGCAGATCATGGACCATTCGGAGGCGCTGGCCCGCGCCAACACCCTGAGCATCCCGGACGGCGTCTACGAAGCCGAATCGTACATGGACGACGACGGTCTCGAAGTCGGCAAGCGCATCCCGATCCGCGTCAAGGTGGTCGTGCAGGGCGACGAGATGACGGTTGACTTCACCGACGTCGCCAAGCAGGTGCGCGGCTTCTACAACTCCGGCTTCACGACGGGTATCGCCTGCGCCCAGGTCGCGTACAAGTGCCTGACGACGCCGACAGATTACCCGGTCAACGACGGCAGCTTCCGCCCATTGAAGGTCATCATGCCGATGGGGACCGTGATCAGCGCCGAGCGCCCGTTCCCGATGCGCGTCTGGATGACGTTCCCGATGACGGTGATCGACACGATCTTCAAGGCGCTCGCCCCCGCGATCCCGGACCGCGCCATCGCCGGCCACCACGCCGACCTCGTATTCCCGAACATCCACGGCATCTCGCCGGAAGACGGGAGGCTGTTCATCGTCGGCATCGGCCCGCTGGGCGGTGGCTGGGGCGCCAAGTCGCGCGAGGATGGTGTGTCGGCCACGGTCTGCATCAACGACGGCGACACCCACAACAGTCCCACCGAGCAGCTCGAGGCGAAATATCCGGTGCTGGTGGAAAGCTACCGGCTGCGCCAGGACAGCGCGGGTGCGGGCCGCCAGCGCGGCGGCCTCGGTGCCGAGATGGTGGTGCAGGCGCTGTCGCCCTTCTCCGTCACGACCCGCATCGACCGCGTCCACTGCAAACCGTGGGGCCTGGAAGGCGGCCACGAGGCGGCGGGCAACGGCATCGGCATCCGCAAGGACGGTGTCTGGGACGAGAGCCAGGCGAACGCCAAGGTGTTCAACGTTCGGCTGGCACGTGGCGACGCCTACAAGATGCTGTCGGGCGGCGGCGGCGGATTCGGCGACCCGGCCGAGCGCGATCCCGAACTGGTGGCCGACGACGTGCGCGAAGGTTACGTCAGCCGCGAGCAGGCGCAAGCCGCCTACAAGGTGATCGTCGGCGCCGATGGCCGACTCGATGCCGCGGCCACGGCAAAGCTGCGCGGCACCGCGTCCATCACCGCCTGAGGCCACGATGGACGCCGCCACCCACGCCGTATCCGTCGAAGCGCGCGAGTTGCTTGACATCTGGGACCGCCTGGCGCGCCAGCACGTGGCGCTGGCGGGCAGCTGCGCCTGCAGCGTGGGCGGCGTCACGCTGCAGCTGCAGGACTTCGAGCAGGACATCGTCGACTACCTGCTGGGCCAGGCCGAGCGCAATGGCCGCGCGGACGTCGTGGCACTGCTGCGCGAGCGGGGGCGCAGCGACGATGGCAAGTGGAGCATCGGCGCCCTGCTCGGAGTGCTGGCCGGCGCGCCCGGCGACGACGCCGGCGCGTTCCTTGTCGCCCGGCTCGGCAAGACCCTGCGTTCTTTCGCTAAACTCCATGGCTGAGGATCTCACATGAGCTTGAAAGACAAATCCGCCCTGCCGCTGCCCGTCACCGTATTGACGGGCTTCCTGGGCAGCGGCAAGACCACGCTGCTGTCGCACATCCTGCGGGACCCGGCTTTCGCACGCACGGCCGTCATCATCAACGAGTTCGGTGAGGTCGGACTCGACCACGAACTGCTCGAGCAGACCCGCGAGGAACTCGTGCTGCTGGCGAACGGCTGCGTATGCTGCACGGTGCGCGGCGACCTGCAGGCCACGCTGGAGCGGCTGGCGCGGGACGGCGCCGTGCACGACATCGACCGCGTCGTGCTCGAGACCACGGGCCTGGCCGATCCGGCGCCGATCCTGCACACCCTGATGGCCGAACCGTCGCTGCGCGAGCAGTTCCGCTTCGACCGTCTGATCACCACCGTCGACGCCGTGAACGGTGCTGACACGCTCGCGCGCCACGAAACGGCGCGGCACCAGGTGGCGCTGGCCGACCGTCTCGTGCTGACGAAGACCGACCTGTGCGCGCCGCAGCAGCGTGCAGCGATCGAAAGGCAACTGGAAGCGTTGAATCCCGGCGCGCCGGTATGCCCGTCCACGCAGGGCCGGATCGATCCGGACATCCTGTTCGGTGGCGCGGTCGAGCACGACGCGGCCGACAGCGACGCGTGGATCGCCCGCGCGACGGACCATGAACATCACGACGGCCACGATCATCATGACCATGACCATGGGCACGACCACGCGGAGGGCATCCATTCGTATGCCGTGGTACTCGACGAACCCGTCTCGTGGAACGGCTTCCAGGCCTGGCTCGACATGATGACCGCGATGCGCGGACCGGACCTTCTGCGCGTGAAAGGGATCGTTCACGTGCGCGAGCATCCGGACGCACCCGTCGTCGTCCACGGCGTCCAGCACATCTTCCATCCGCCCCGCAAGCTCGACGCGTGGCCAAGTGCCGACCGCCGTACACGCCTCGTGTTCATCACGCGCGACATCGACCGGGACGACATCGAAGCCACGCTTGCCGTGTTCGCCAATAAGACCGCATGAACTGATCACATGGAGAACTGAACCACACGACCCACAACGCACGCAAAAGCTCCAGAAGGCCGCACAGACGGCTCCACAATTCCATCACGGAGACACCATGAGCATCGCAAACCAGACAGTCGCGTCCGAGCACAACCTAGAGTCTTCGCTCCAGCGCGAACAGAGCATCGCACAAGCCGCCCCGCTGTTGTTCCGGCTGGAGAACGTCCACATGTCCCGCTGGCACACGAAGGCCAGGGTCATCATGGGCAGCGCCACGTTCTTCGACGCCTTCGACGCCCTGTCGCTCGCGTTCGTCCTGCCGGTCCTCATCGGGCTGTGGAAGATCACACCCGGGCAGATCGGCCTGCTGATCGCGGCAGGTTACCTCGGGCAGGTCGTCGGCGCCCTGTTCTTCGGCTGGCTCGCCGAACGGATCGGACGCGTGCGCAGCGCCGGCATCACGATCGGCCTGATGTCCATCATGAGCATCGGCTGCGCGCTGGCCGGCAACTTCAACATGCTGTTCCTGGCGCGCTTCATCCAGGGCATCGGCGTCGGCGGCGAAGTCCCGGTGGCGGCCACGTACATCAACGAGCTGTCGCAGGCCAAGGGCCGCGGGCGCTTCTTCCTCCTGTACGAACTGATCTTCCCGATCGGCCTGCTGGGCGCGGCCCAGATCGGCGCCTACGTCGTGCCGCGCTTCGGCTGGGAATACATGTTCCTGGTCGGCGGCCTGCCCGGCCTCGTGATCAGCTTCCTCGTGCTACGCCTGCCGGAATCGCCCCGCTGGCTGATCGGCCGGGGACGCTTCAACGAAGCGGAACGCATCATCGCCACCGTCGAAGCGGCAAGCCCGGGACGCCATCTCGATCCGGCCGTCGAGACGGAGGCCTGCCAGGCCAGGACCGCCGAACTGGCACGCACGCTGCACAGCAAGCGCAAGGGCTCGTGGAAGGAATTGTTCTCGTCCGTCTATCGCAGCCGCACCTTCGTCGTCTGGGCACTCTGGGCCAGTGCCTACTTCATCGCCAACGGCATCAACAACTGGCTGCCCAGCCTCTACAAGACCGTGTACCACCTGCCGTTGCAGACGGCGCTGCACATGGCCTCCCTGTCGAACGTGCTGAGCACCTGCGCCGTCGTCTGCTGCGCGCTCGTGATCGACCGTACGGGACGGCGCCGCTGGGCCATCGGCAGCTTCATCATCGCCGGCCTGCTGCTGCTCGGCCTCGTCCTGGTCGGCACCGACAGCGCCACCCATGTGATGATCCTCGGTTCGGCGGCATACGCCGTGATGGGCACGACGACCGTGATGCTGTACCTGTACACGCCGGAGATCTACCCGACGCGGATCCGCGCGATCGGCACCGGGCTCGCCACGTCCTGGCTGCGCGCGGCGTCGGCGGCGGCGCCCGCCCTCGTCGGCGTCGTGCTGGCGAAGGACGGCATCAACACCGTGTTCCTCATGTTCGCCGGGATGACCGTCGTGGGCCTCATCGCCGCGCTCGGCATGATCGAAACCACCAACCGCTCGCTCGAAGAAATCTCGCCCTGAGGCCCCCGCCCCATACGGAGACACCATGACAATCGAAAACAACAAGGCCGCGCGAGCCGCGGCAGGGGCCCTCGCATGCCTGCTGTGCGCGGATGCGGCCGCTCAATCGTCCGTCGAAGTGTATGGCCTGATCGGCGCCTACCTCGGCAGCGTGAAGCGCAGCGGCGACCCGCAGGGCGTGACCCAGTTGAACGGCGGCGGCTTGACGACGTCCTTCCTCGGGTTCCGGGGCAGCGAAGACCTGGGATCGGGCACCCGCGTCATCTGGTCGCTGGAGAGCTTCTACCGTCCCGACACGGGCGAACAGGGCCGCAACGCGACGGATCCGTTCTGGTCCCGCAACGCCTGGGTCGGCGTGGAAGGCGCGTTTGGCCGGCTGACACTGGGCCGGCAGACGAATCCGATGTACCAGCAGATGCTGCAACTGAGCCCGTTCGGCACCTCGGTGGTCTTCTCGCCCCTCGCGACGCAGACCTTCGTCGCGGCCTACGGCAGCAACGTGCTCGGGGATACCGTGTGGAACAACGTGATCCGCTACACGACGCCGCGCTTCGGCGGCCTGCGCGCCAGCATCGACTACGGTCCGGGCGAGCAGGCCGGCCGGGCCGGCGTGGCGAACCTGGGCGTACACGCCGACTACAACAGCGGCCCGTGGAGCGCCGCCATCAGTGCGCAGCGGCTGCGCGTGAACATCCTCACGCCGCTGCCGGTCGAACAAAAGGCCTGGATGGCGGGCGTCGCCTACGACTTCGGTCCGGTCAAGCTCTACGGAAACGCCGGGCACGCGAGCATCGACGGTGGGAACACGTCGCGCCTGCTCGACGCCGGAATGTCGATCCCCGTCGGCGCACGGGGCGCTATTCTTCTGGAAAGCGCCCGCACGCAACTGACGCCTGCACACGGAGGGACCACACAGCGCCGCACGACGTCGCTCGGGTATGACTATCGCCTGTCCAAGCGGACGGACATTTATCTCATCCACACGGGAGACAAGAAGACCAACGCGGGCTATGGGGCTACGAACGCGCTTGGAATTCGTCACGTTTTCTGACTGAGCTGCGCCGTGGAAAAAATCGGTGCAACGCAATGCCGCGAGCAGGTTAAGAGAATGATCAACGCACCTGCTTAACGAGTATTTGCGGACATCTCGGGTTGGTCACGTGGCACCAGAGAACGCTTTGCTGACGTAGATCAGCGCAACTGCGCTGATCTACGGATATGGGCTTTGTTGCGTAAATCAGGGCCGGCCAGCGTGAAGCCGGTGGTCGGGTAGTCTGCGCCGATGAAACCGGCTCCTCAGAAGTACCGCACCACGAATTGGAAGATCTACAACGAAGCACTGAAGTCACGCGGTTCGCTGCTCATCTGCCTTGACCCGACGATGAACTGGCACGGGCAGCCGAGCGGCAAGCGCGGACGCAGCCAGAACGTTCAGCGATCAGGCGATCCAGTTCTGCCTGAGCATCAAGTGCCTCTTCAATTTACCGCTGCGCCAGGCCATGGGGATGACGAAAAGCCTGCTGCGCCTGGCTGGGCTCGACTGGTCGGTGCCGGACTACAGCACGGTAAGTCGGCGGCAGAAGACGCTTCGGGTTGCCATCGGCGCTGTGGCGACCACGACAGGGTTGCATCTGCTGGTGGACAGCACGGGCATCAAGATGCTGGGCGAAGGCGAGTGGAAGACGAAGAAACATGGCGCAGACTATCGCCGCCAGTGGCGCAAGGTGCATCTCGGGATTGACGCGTCCACGCTCGAGATCCGGGCCATGGAGGTGACCAACAACAGCATTGGCGACGCGCCTGTCCTGCCAGCACTGCTGGATCAGATTCCTGCCGACGAGAAGATTGCCAGCGTCAGTGGCGATGGCGCCTATGTCACGAAAAACTGCCACGAGGCCATCGCCTTGCGTGCCGCGCATGCCATCATCCCTACCCGCAAAAATGCCAAGCCCTGGAAAACGAACCGCTGCGGTGCCAACGCGCGTAACGACATGCTGTGCGCGACACGCAGGCTGGGGCGGGCGATCTGGAAGAAATGGAGCGGCTACCACCGATGCATTCTTATGGAAACCAAGATGCGCTGTTTCAAGCTAATGGGTGAACGCGTCATGGCGCGCGACTTCGACCGTCAGGTGGCCGAGTTACAGGTACGAGCTGCCGTGCTAAACCGCTTTACTCGGCTGGGTACCCCGATTACGGTTCCGGCGTTGCAAAACCGGCCATAATTAGCGTCAGCTCGTCCTTCGTTCGATTTGCTCAACAAAGCCGTTTTACTTCATAAACAGTCCCGCTTTTACTTCACCGGACGGTCCCCGCGTCGCCCCACGTCCTGATCTGCAGCAGTCCTCTGAACAAAATATCCGCACAAAAGACCATCGGTCTGCTATATTGAAGACCATCGGTCCCTTATTTCCAATTCTCCGGGGCCGTTGACGCAATCAACAGTGGCGGCCTCTGCGGCCGCCGGAATGACTTCATGCAAGGGCTACCGATATGGCATCGACTAACGATTCATGGGTTCTCATCACTGGCGCTTCAGGCGGTTTCGGCGAGGAGTTTGCGCGCCAGTACTCGGCCATGGGGCATTCCCTGGTCCTGGTGGCACGCCGGCTGGACCGGCTCCAGACGCTCGCCGAATCCCTGCGCCAGGCGCATGGCATCAAGGTGCTCGTCGAGCAGGTTGACCTCGCCGATGTGCAAGCTGTTGGTCAGCTCCATTCGCGACTGCGCGACCAGGGCATCGCCGTTGACATCCTGATCAACAACGCCGGCCACGGATTGCAAGGGCCGTTTCTTGATACGCCACTCGACGCGGCTTTGACCATGGTGCAGCTGGACATTGCCAGTCTGACCGCCATGACGCGTCTCTTCGGGCAGGACATGCGACAGCGAGGCCGTGGGAAAATCCTGCTGGTAGCCAGTCTTCTGGCATATTACGGCGTGCACGACATGGCGGTCTATGGTGCGGCGAAGGCCTATGTCCTGCGTCTGGGCGAGGCATTGCACCGCGAGTTCAAACAGGACGGCGTGACGGTGACTTCGCTTTGCCCGGGCATGTCGGACACTGGGTTTGCGCAGGCGGCAAAACAAAAGATGACATTCGCGTTGAAGCTGCTCATGATGAAGCCCGAGCCCGTGGTCCGTGCCGGCATACGCGCGCTGCACGCGGGACGTATGAGCGTGGTGGCCGGCTGGGCCAACAAGGCGGCGGTGGCAATGGTCTGGGCGACGCCGCGCTGGATGCACCAGGCGATCTTCGCCCGCGTCATGAACGGCTGATGGTTCCAGGATGGCTACATCGACATATCTAAGGGCGCGGTCCGACGAACAAAAGGAGGATCGCCGGCGCCACCTGCTTGACACGGCGAAGTTGCTGCTGCTCGAGGTGCCGGACGTGCACGATCTCGGTATCAATGAGCTGGCGCGGTGCGCGCAGATGACCAAGTCGAACGTGTATCGCTACTTCGAGAGTAGCGAAGCCGTTTTGCTCACTGTGCTCGTCGAGGAGTTCAAAATTTGGCACACGGAACTGCGCGCGGCACTCAGCCGCGAGACGCGGCGCCGGGGAACCATCGAACACATCGCGCGGGCGTTCTCCGCAACGCTGGCGGCACGTCCACTGTTGTGCCGACTCGTGAGCGTCTTCCCGTCGCTTCTCGAGCGGAATGTCTCCGCTGAGCGCATGGTCGGGTTCAAGCATGGGCTGCTGGGCATACGGAAGGAGACGGCGCTCGATTTTCACAACTGCATGCCGTCCATCTCCGCATGCGCGTTCGAGAAATTTATTCACCAAGCCCTGCCGCTTCTCATTGGGCTCTGGCCGCTGAGCAATCCAGCCAAGATCGCGGCAGAAGTTGTTGCGCGCCCCGATCTGGCGGCTCTGCGCTACGATTTTCAGCATGACCTTGAAGCGGGGCTGCTGATGCTTCTGCGTGGTCGGTTCAGTGAGTAAGTGTCGCGTCCCCTGTGATCATGTTCCCAACCGTAGCCCAGAAGGCGCTTCTGCTGCGCAGCCAAGCGTGTGTAGCCCACCTCTCTGAAGAACTGACACGATTGAAGGAATGATCGGCGATGTGGGCACCCATCAGCTGGCGCGTCCGACTCAACTGTTCTTGAGCAGGTCAGGAGGACCAACCAAGACATTGCGCGTTCACTCGGCATCGTTCGGAGCCGCAAGCTCATGGAGGCGCGGCATTGTGAAGAACGTGGCCCAACAACGCGCCAGCCAGTGCGCCGGGCCAGCCGATGTAAGTTCTGCGGCCCATCTGATTTCGACATGACCATCGCGGAAGCGTCGCTGCCCGTTTGCCTCGCGCCTTTCGGCACGTTTGCGCCGCCTCCTTGAACGTGAAAGCAGCACCGGCGAGCGTCCGGCCACCTATTGCATTGCTACTTCTGGACGGCGCACGCGGAAGGCCACGCTCACACACGGGTAGTCCAGACCTGCTAGATGCAGCAGGCTCTCGGTGCTCCCCATGGCCTGACGCAACGGCAAACCGAACAAGCACTGATGCTCAGACAGAATTGAATTACCTGGTTGATGAAGGTCGGATTGCGCCCGCGCTTGCCGCTCGCCTAAGGCGTGTCTGACTGATCTCAGAGGAGCCATAAAATAATTGTCGCTACAAGCACGGCCGTAGAGAAGTTATGGCCGCGTTTGTCGTATCGCGTTGCGACGGCGCGGAAGTCTTTTAATCGGTTGATCGCGCGTTCGACGACGTTGCGACCCTTGTACGCTTCGGCGTCGAATCGTGGAGGCGAGCCGCCGCGACGCCCTTTGCGCAGCCGGCTGTTCTGCGCATCAAGTCGTTCCGGGCACACGCAGCGGATGCCCCGCTGTTGGATCTGCCGCCGATAATGCCGGGCACCGTAAGCACGATCGACACGCAAGCATGTCGGGCGTTTGCGTGGCCGGCCTCGCCCTGGTCGAGGTACAGAAATGGCGTCAAGGACAGGGCGATGTTCGCCGCGTCGCTGCATTGCCCGGCCGTGACGATGAACGACAATGGCAGACCGTTTCCATCCACGCAGAGATGGATCTTGCTGGTGATGCCACCACGAGAATGCCCCAGCCACTCGTCAATTACATCCCCTTTTTTCTGCCGAAGGAAGTGTCTTTCGAGCGCCAGCGGCACTTCGCTGAGCTTTCACGTGGGTCGCATCAAGCGCGGCTCCGTCCCAGTCGATGCGGCCGGATGCATCCGCGGCCGCCTGCATGATCTTGAGTAGACGTTGCCATGTGCCGTTGCGCGACCAGCGCACAAATCTGTCGTAACAAGTCTGCCAGGGACCGTAGCGGGGCGGGATGTCGCGCCAAGGCGCGCCAGTTCTCAACCGCCACACGATCCCATTAATCACGTGTCTGTGCCCGACATAAGCATGACCGTGATGTGGATTGGGCGGCAAATGTGGCTCCAACCGCCGCCATTGCTGTTCAGTTAGGTCAGTTCGGCTCATCGCCGTCTGACCAACCAAACAAAATTTCGTTCCCTCAGTCAGACAGACCCTAGCCGTACCAGTCCATCGTCCGGTCGAGCCAGATGAACAGCGAGCCGCGTGACTTCAGCGCAGCATCGTACACCTTCAGTTCGTCGTTCGGTACTTCCTGGGCGTCGGTTTCATGTACCAAGGCTACCTCAGCCTCCAACGCTCCGCCGTCCCGCTATATTTATGCAACAGAGCCGCTAACCACAACCGGCGCAGGTCCTGCAGCGCTCCGCTCGATTCAAGCATAGCCACCGCCGATATGAAGCTGGTCCATGGCATTTGCCGACAGGTGATTTGACTGTTTTTGTCATCGATTCCGCCTTTCGCGGCGCGTAAGCTCCCCTTACAAGCGGCTAACCGCCTCACCAATTTCATGTGGAGAAACAAATGACCGACCTTTCGATCGTGGCCAAGCTGACCGACTATAAACCGGCCAACAAGGTTCGCTTCGTCACCGCGGCCTCGCTGTTCGACGGCCACGATGCGTCGATCAACATCATGCGCCGCATCCTGATGGCGAATGGGGCGGAGGTCATTCACCTCGGCCACAACCGCTCGGTCGAGGAAATCGTCACGGCCGCGCTGCAGGAAGACGCGCAGGGCATAGCCATCTCCAGCTACCAGGGCGGCCATGTCGAATACTTCAAATACATGATCGACCTGCTGCGCGAACGCGGCGGCGCACATATCAAGGTGTTCGGTGGCGGTGGCGGCGTGATCGTGCCCGCCGAGATCGCCGACCTGCATGCGTACGGCGTGGCACGCATCTTCTCGCCGGAAGATGGCCAGCAGCTCGGCCTGGTCGGCATGATATTGTCGATGATCCAGGCCTGCGACGTCGATCTGTCCAGCTATGCACCAGCCTCGCTCGACGTCCTGACCAAGGGGACGATGGAGGATCGCCAGCGACCGCTGGCGCAACTGATCACCGCGCTGGAAAACGATAGGACGCCTGTCGCCCTGAAGAGCGCACTGCACGAAGCGGCCGCGGCGATCGAAACTCCCGTGTTGGGCATTACCGGCACCGGCGGTGCAGGCAAATCCTCGCTGACCGATGAACTCATCCGGCGCCTCCGTCTGGACCAGGACGATGCATTGAACATCGCCGTCATCTCGATCGACCCGTCGCGCCGCAAATCGGGCGGCGCCCTGTTGGGCGACCGCATCCGCATGAACGCGATCAACGCCTGGAACGGGCAGTCGCGCGTCTTCATGCGCTCCCTGGCCACGCGCGAAGCGGGCTCCGAGATCTCGCAAGCGCTACCGGACGTCATCGCGGCCTGCAAGGTGACCGGGTTCGATATCGTCATCGTGGAAACCTCGGGCATCGGCCAGGGCGATGCGGCGATCGTGCCGTTCGTGGGCCTGTCGATGTACGTGATGACGCCGGAATTCGGCGCCGCCTCGCAGCTGGAAAAGATCGACATGCTCGACTTCGCCGACTTCGTCGCCATCAACAAGTTCGACCGCAAGGGTTCGCACGATGCACTGCGCGACGTGGCCAAGCAATACCAGCGCAATCGCGAATTATGGCACGTCAAGCCGGACCAGATGCCGGTCTATGGCACCCAGGCATCGCGCTTCAACGATGACGGTGTGACCGCGCTCTACCAGGGCCTGCTGCCCGCGCTGGCAAGGCTGGGCTTGCCCACGGTGCCCGGCAAACTGGCGCGGGTGGCTGTGCGTTTCTCGTCGGGCAAGAATGCCATCGTGCCGCCGGCGCGCAGCCGTTACCTGGCCGAGATCGCCGACACGCTGCGCGGCTATCACCGGCACGTGGCCGTACAGGTCGAACTGGTGCGCGAACGCCAGCACCTGCAGGAAGCTGCGCGCCTGATGCGCGCCGCCGGCAGGGACATCGACATTGCCGAACTGGTAGACGAGCGCGAAAACCGCATCACCGGCGAGGCCGGTAAGCTGGTAGACATGTGGCCCGACATGCAGGCAGCCTACGCCGGCGACGAGTACGTGGTTAAAATCCGCGACAAGGAAGTCCGCACGCGCCTTGTGCAAACCTCGCTCTCCGGCACCAAGATCCGCAAGGTGGCGCTGCCGCGCTTCAAGGATCATGGCGAGATCCTGCGCTGGCTCATGCTCGACAACGTGCCCGGCTCGTTCCCGTACACCGCAGGCGTTTTCGCCTTCAAGCGCGAGGGCGAGGATCCGACCCGCATGTTCGCAGGCGAAGGCGACGCGTTCCGCACCAACCGGCGCTTCAGGCTGGTATCGGAAGGCATGGACGCCAAGCGCCTGTCCACCGCGTTCGATTCCGTCACACTGTACGGCGCCGATCCGGCTCTGCGCCCGGACATCTACGGCAAGGTGGGCAACTCCGGCGTGTCGATCGCCACGCTGGACGACATGAAGGTGCTGTACGACGGTTTTGATCTGTGCTCCCCGAGCACGTCGGTATCGATGACGATCAACGGCCCGGCTCCGACGATCCTGGCCATGTTCATGAACACGGCGATCGACCAGCAGATGGACAAGTTCGTCACTGAAAACCGTCGCCAGCCCACCGGCGACGAAACGGCCAAGATCCGCACGTGGGTGCTGCAAAACGTGCGCGGCACCGTCCAGGCGGACATCCTGAAGGAAGACCAGGGCCAGAACACCTGCATCTTCTCGACCGAGTTCTCGCTGAAGGTAATGGGCGATATCCAGGAGTACTTCGTGCACCATCAGGTGCGCAACTTTTACTCGGTCTCGATCTCCGGCTATCACATCGCCGAAGCCGGCGCCAATCCGATCTCGCAGCTTGCATTCACGCTGTCGAACGGTTTTACCTTTGTCGAGGCCTACCTGGCGCGCGGCATGCATATCGACGATTTCGCGCCGAACCTGTCGTTCTTCTTTTCCAACGGCATGGACCCGGAGTACTCCGTGCTGGGCCGTGTGGCACGCCGCATCTGGGCCGTTGCGATGCGCGAAAAATACGGCGCGAACGAACGCGCGCAAAAACTCAAGTACCACATCCAGACGTCCGGCCGTTCGCTGCACGCGCAGGAGATCGACTTCAACGATATCCGCACCACGCTGCAGGCGCTGATAGCCATCTACGACAACTGCAATTCGTTGCACACCAACGCTTATGACGAGGCGATCACCACGCCGACCGATGAATCGGTGCGCCGCGCCCTTGCCATCCAGTTGATCATCAATCGCGAATGGGGCCTGGCCAAGAACGAGAACCCGAACCAGGGCTCGTTCATCATCGAGGAACTCACCGACCTGGTCGAGGAAGCCGTGCTGCAGGAGTTCGAGCGCATCGCCGAACGCGGCGGCGTGCTGGGCGCGATGGAGACCGGCTATCAGCGCGGCAAGATCCAGGAAGAGTCGATGTACTACGAAGAACTCAAGCACGACGGCTCGCTCCCCATCATCGGCGTCAACACCTTCCGCAATCCGAAAGGCGATGCCGCCCCGCAGAGCGTGGAACTGGCGCGCTCGACCGACGACGAAAAGCAGTCGCAGCTGAGACGCCTGGAAGACTTCCATGCTCGGCATCGCGAACAGTCCGCCCCCATGCTGCGGCGCCTGCAGCAGGTCGTCATCGATGATGGCAATGTGTTCGAGGCACTGATGGACGCCGTGCGCGTCTGTTCACTGGGGCAGATTAGCAGTGCCCTGTTCGAAGTCGGCGGCCAGTACCGCCGCAGTATGTAGCGTACGCCGCAGCGCCGTCGCGCTTCGCGGGGCGGCACTCATTTTCTTATGACTGCAAGAACATGAGCCGTTACCGCCTCCAGTTGACTGATATTTCATTCCTGCTCAACCTGGTCTTTCACTTCGATGAATACGCCCGACATCGCGGTGCCGATATCGAGTAGTTCGATTCGCAGGTCGGGCGATAGAGCAATCCAAGCATTCCTCGATTAGGCAAGCTCCCTCATCCAGTACGTCGGTGCCAAAGGCTCTCGCGACCCTTTGGGGTTATGCGCCAAGAGGGAGGCTACACCGTAGCTTGAGGTCGTCACGGCCGCAGTAGCTGAAGTCAGCCGTTGAAGTCTACTGAAGAACAGTCTCCTGTGCGAACAGTTGGCCCTCGCAACATGATGTTGACAAAGCGAAATTTTTTTGTCACATTGGCAACTGGAGAGAAAAATGAATATTTCTGAAGCGACCCTTATCTCATGCGTATGTCATTTGGTGGGAAATCCGACGAGGTCGGAGCCTATCGTATTTTCGGAAACGCAGCCTAAACTAACAGACGAAACCGCGGGTCTACTCATGCGGAGATGTGTGGCTTCGATGGAAAAAGCAGCCCCGTTTTTTTTTCAACACGACGCTGATATTCGCCTGAACGAACTCTATACATTCTCAAGATCTATATTTTTAGATAGAGAGAGTTTCTTCGAGAACTCGAAACACATAGCTAGGCTCTTGTATAACAAAAGCAAGAATCCGAACATTCCCCAAGGGGAATTGTTAATTCTTCTGGTCCGGGACATCGAATTACAGGGGGCAAAAACTGATGCCTTGTGTATATTAAAGATTGAGGCGAGAGAGCAATATCTTACGATTTCACTAGATAACGGTAGCTATGTCCCGCAAGAGCAGGACGGAATTGATCTTAGGATGTTGCAAAAAGCCGTTTTGATCCCATCCGAGCATAACTTTATTTTAGCTTATGAACGCACCGGATCTACACAATATTGGATCGATGACTTCCTTCAAGCAAAAGCTGTTCAAACAGAGAAGTCTGCGTCGAAATTTGTTTCTGAATTCACTAAGAATGCGATTGAGGCAATGACGGATTCGAGTCGCATCGCTGAGTATGCTGAAAGAATTCATGCATTAACTGAACGTGAAAATTTGACCCCTAATGACGTCATCTCAACAACATCCGGTTTTTTGACAAAATCTGAATTGGATTCTATTGCGGATGTGGCGGTGGGGAAATCAAATTTGGTAGATCTAGATTTTTCAATTTCGTCAAGTACGTTAGCGAAAGCTGCTTCCAAAACGTTTCGTAAGATTGACATTGTCCGTGG
Organism: Massilia sp. GER05; assembly: GCF_052056005.1. Lineage (NCBI taxonomy): Bacteria > Pseudomonadati > Pseudomonadota > Betaproteobacteria > Burkholderiales > Oxalobacteraceae > Massilia > Massilia sp. GER05. The sequence continues at coordinate 6,637,596 of NZ_CP178858.1, forward strand.
AGTTAAGTTGTTAGTCGAAAATGGAATGCGCTATCCGTTGATCTCGGTAAGCAACGTTGGCGACGAGCAGCATATTTTAATTCGTATGAAAGCAGCTAAAGCATGAGTGGCGAGAATTCCAAACGATCTGGAGAAATTGGGGAAAAGTTGGCGGATAGCTATCTGGAGCTGATAGGTTGGTCCTCAGGGCTGCAAGCCATTCCGATAAAATGCAACGACGATTCCCATCGAACAGCAAAAGATGATCTGCGCCGTAGCCACGGCGATGATAGGGTTTTTGTTTACAATAATCCGTTCTTTGACCACCAAACGGATGTCGTGCATATATCTGTGAAGAATAGCTCTAAGGGATATCCAACTAGCGAGGCGGTTACGAAAACGGAATTCAAGAATTTCGTGGAGGAGTTGAATGAAATAATTTCATGTGCACAATATGATGAGGGTTTGGATGGCTTATTAGACACATACGAGCGGCGACGTCATCTTGAACATGCCGGGCTCCTTATCTGGACGAGTTCAGATTTTGGAAGTCATGACAAGGACGTACTTTCGTTGGTACGGAATATTAAGTCTCTTGATGATAAGTGTATACATAACGTCTATTTCGTAGACGGTGCACGTATTGAGTTTACCAGAAAGATGGTTGAACACCTGCGAAGTAATTCTCCTGGTGGTTATAGCTTCATCTATCCCGAGCCTGGCGCATTAATAAACCGAAATGATGAAAGACACGGTCGGGCACTTCCATTGTCGTTAGTTATTGCTGATGTGATTCCAGCAAAAGTTATTGCGGCAACCGGGGAGGAAGTATTGTTTTTGTACGCGAATCAAGCTTTTGACCGGGAAGCATACATGCGATTACTCAATCTCGCGCTTGTTATTGCTGGTGCTTGGCCACAAAAGGTTTTTATAGGTTTTCGCGACTATAACGACGCCATTCATTCTAACGATGCGCGCAGCGCCGAACTGGCTTTTCAGGATCGAAAGAAATCATTTCACCCGTTCTCTTTCGAACCATCTAATTTGGCTTCCCTATCAGCTGTGAGCACTGGTGATGAGTAAAATCGAAGATAAAGTAAAAGTCAAACAATGGCTGCCGCACGGTGAGCAGCTCCGCGTTTTGCTCGGAAGTGATCACATTTCGCCTGGTGAGGTCGCTTCTACCCTGCGATCAAAAGGCGTGTTCAATGTAATTACCGAAAAATCAGCGACAATACCGATCCTCGCCGCGTCAATTCTTTTGCCTAACGAATTTGTGAAACTTCTAGAGACCTCGGTCTCTAGGGAAAGCAAGCTTAAAGAACAGCCGCAAGACATTCAATTGTCGAGCGCAGACGCTGCTTGGCAAAAGTGCTTTAAATCCCTGAGCGGCGAACTGGTCACACTGGTGGGACTTGATGATTTGCATGGCGTGTCGTTTTCGCGCGCTCCACAGGTCAAGTTTGATGGCCATTCGAAAGCATATATTGAGTATGAGATTAATCGCCGCGACTTTAGTCAGGATTTACTCGGTCGCGACCTAAATTTCATCGGTCGTATCGGAGTTGAGCAGAAAAACGGAGCGTTAAGACTCGATTTCCTTTCTCAGCATTCGTCTAAAGAGACTCAGCGAATTAACGAGCGGGTGCTGAAAGTATTATCAACTGCACTCAAGACTGCAGGTTTAACAAAAACGGATGAGCCAAGAAAGATTGTCTTTGGAGCGTTTGAGAATAAAAACCGTATTTTGTTTATGCTTCACGTCGCCTCTAGATTCGAGGGAAGCAAAGGGAATGGAACGATTGTGGATGTCACAATCAGGAAGAACGAAGCACATGTCGAGTTGCCTAATGATCCGGGTATTAAATGGATGGAAGGATCAGTTCGAAATCTGAAAGTCGATGGCGACAAATTAAATAACTTTGCTTTGTTGGCTAATTCTGCTTACCATGATTATTTTTTTCTTACCCGCGTGCTCGTTGAATACGAGTTTGCGTTTGGAAATTTTGAGGGGAGCTGTAACGTAGTTTACGCCTTTGATAAAATTCGTTCGATAGAAAAAATAGCGGCAACACCATTTCATTATTCGATTGATCGTATCGCAATGAGCTCCAGCCTGAGCGGCAAAGCGCTTGCTGATGTTCGTTCTCAGATCGGTTCTAGAATCAGGAGAGCGGTTGAATTGGAATTCGAGAAGTTTAAGACATAATCGTGTAATGCGTCAAAATGAAGTGCAAGGTTAGTGGGCATGTGCCGGCCGAACTGCATCAAGATATGGAGTAAAAATCCTTGGTATTAATTGTGTGTGGTTACGAAACAGAAAGAAAAAGAAAAAGAAAAGAAAACGCGAGCATACTTTGCCGAATTAGTCGTCAAGAATTTTCGTAAATATTACATGTGAAGCTGTTGTTTCAAACCGGTGTAAATGCTTGGTTGGCGGCAAAAACGTTGGGATACGCCGTCCTCAACGCATTGCGCACACCGCTGGCCAGTCAAACGCGCTCTATTCTCGTGGGCAAAGATGATGTGAATCGCCGCAGCGGCGGCACCTCATCAGGTGTCAGCGTGTTCTAAGTAGTCTTCCAGTTTTTGCTGTCAAAGTCGATCAGGCAGATAGCATGAGTTGAAAGATGAAGCTGCTGGAGCTGTCGAAAGACGAACGACGGACGCTGCGGGAAATGGGAATTTTCCATCCACACCTGAGGACACGGATGCGGGCGCAGGGAATTTTACGGTTGAGCCAGGGGCTGACGTTGCAGCAGACTGCGGACGAGTTCATGGTGCATCTGAACAGCGTCGAGCAGTGGCGGCAACGCTGGAACAAGTTCGGGTTGGCCGGACTGTACGAAGGCCGCCACACTGGCCGGCCAAAGAAGTGGATGTCCGAACAGCGGCGAGCTCTGGGCGAGTTGGCGCAGTCCGAGGGCGGCACAGTTGTCGCACTGCTTCGTCATATCGGGCGGCAGCAGGAACAGGCACCGATCAGCGAGAACACCGCCGTACGCTATCTCAAAGAGATGAATTTCAGCTACAAGCGCTACCGGTACAATTTAAAAAAAACGCAACCAGAAGGCCTTCGAACGCGCCAGCAGGGTGATTGGGGAACTGGGCCAGCTCGATCATGAGCAGCGATGCGAACTGCTGTATTTCGACGAATCCGGTTTCAGTCCAAATCCACCGGTGCAATATGGCTGGACGCGGGTCGGCCAAACGCGCTCGGTCGAACCCCTAGCGCACCGGCAGCGTGTGAATGTGTTAGGAGCATTGCGCCACGACGGCCAGTTGATCTGGACTACACAGCAGCGGCCGACCACGCGCGATGATGTCATCGCTCTCTTTGATCAGATAGCTGACCAGCCGCACTCGGTGCCACGCATTGTTCTGCTCGATAATGCTGGGATCCACAAAGGCGAGGCAATGGAAAAACAGCGGCGCCGCTGGGCCAAGAAGGGGCTGTGCTTGTACTATCTGCCGCCGTACAGCCCGGAACTCAACCGCATCGAGACACTGTGGAAGCACGCCAAATACTTCTGGCGCCGATTCGCCAGCGTCAACGGCGCCAACCTACTGGCCGAGATCCAGTCCCTGATGAAAGGTTTCGGCAGCGAATTCACCGTAATTTTGGGAGAGTACTTAGATACCTGCCGCCAGGCTGCAATCAATGCCTACCACAAGATCATTGCGCGGCAGCTCGGCTTTGATGGATGATGTCCAGCCAGGCTACAGGTTCGAGAGCGCTCATACCTTCGATCCGACGCGGGCAAGTGCGTTTGCCTTTGCCGCCGGCGACTGCAATCCGTTGCGCCATGACCTGCAAGCTGCCCGGTCGTCCCGCTACGGAAACTGCTGGCCGGCGCGACGCAAACGAATGCACTACCGATGGGGCTGGCGGCACGCCATTTTTCGGGGCGCTGCAGTGTAGTTGGCGTAAAGTTTTCCTTTGAACTCCTGCGGGGCGTATTTGCCATGAACGCGTGCGGATATGGTGGGAGGTCAGCGGGATAGATCCTCATCCAAGGAATGGCCAGTACGTGGATCTGACCGTCGCCATGACGGGACCGCGGGCGATATCCGCGTCCATAGCCATGGCCGCATCCGAGTCTGGTGAGCGAAGAAAATCACATTGGCTTCGCATCCTGTTGTTCAACAGTTCACTGTCGCGTGGGCAGTCGATTGAGGTATGCTTCGGTCTCGATACGGCACACTGCCTGGCATGACGTGGTGTGTATTCCTCCTCTTATGGCGCTGCGTATACCCGTTACTGAATGCAAAAAGGCAGTGTTTCGATCTACTTCGTGAAGTCGGCCGTGGAACCGGTCGTCGCCCGGGGCATTAACCCTGCCCCGCTACTGCGCGACGCCGGTATTACGCCGGCATTGCTGCAGGCGCCGCAGGGCCGCGTGATCGCTCAGAGTTTCAGTGCTCTCTGGCTCGGCGTGGCACGCACGCTCGACGATGAACTTTTTGGCCAGGACACCCGGCGCATGAAGGTCGGCAGTTTTTCCATGCTCAGCCACATCCTGGTAGACTGCGCCACGCTGGCCGATGCACTGGCCCGCATGACACGATTTTTCAACCTGCTGCTGGATGATTTCCAGTGCGCCGTTGAAACCAGCGGCGGCCATGCCTCCCTCACGATCCGGCAAAGGGCCGAATCGGGGGCGCCGCGTATCTTCGGTTACGAAACGCTGCTGATGTTGCAGCACGGCCTCGCCTGCTGGCTGATCGGACGACGGATTCCGGTCCTTGCGGCGCGCTTCGCTTACGCAGAGCCATCGCGTAGCGCGGAATACCAGTTCATGTATTCCGCCCGGCTCACGTTCAACGACGAGGTTACCTCGCTCTGTTTTGAACGCACCTACCTCAACCTGCCGGTGATCCAGAACAGCCGGACGGTACGCGAGTTCGTTCGCAATGCACCGGCCAACATCATTCTCAAGTACAAGAACACCAACAGTCTGTCGGCCCAGATCCGCCGGCGCCTGCGCGCCGCGGGCACCTTCGAATGGCCAGAATTCGATGCGATCGCCAAGGCGCTGAATCTTACACCGTCAACGCTGCGGCGGCGTCTCGACGACGAGGGACAGTCGTTTCAGGCCATCAAGGATCAGGTGCGTCGCGACATGGCAATCGACCAGCTGTGCCACACCACCAGGAGTGTTGCCGAAATTGCGGCGGACCTGGGCTTTTCCGAGGCTAGCGCTTTCCACCGGGCCTTCAAGAAGTGGGCCGGCGCATCGCCGGGTGAATATCGCCTGATGGCGAACCGCAGCTGAGTGCGGCACGTGGCGCAAGCCACATCACAGGATGGCCGCCGAACGTGATGGCCACTACGCGTGGCAGACTGCGGGACGCTAACGTGCTACCTGGCCTCCTGGTTGGCGATGCAGCAGCGCCCAGACGCTCGCCGAATACCAGCGTGCGCCGTAGCGGCCGCGGATGCCCCGTCGGTTCAGGTCGGCGGCAATCGCCGCATACGTTTCGCCGCTGGCGCGCCGCGCCGCGAGGACCGGCAAATCCGATTCCCCTGCCCCGGGCACCGACACTTGGTCGCCAGAATCACCAGGGTTTGCTGGCTCGGGCACACGATGCCGTCCCGGGTCCGCCGCTTCGGCAATGGCCATCAACTGCTTCAACATGAAGGCCGGGTCGCGTGGCTTATCAGTGGTAGCCATTGCTTATCGTGGTTGAATCGAGAGCTTGTAGAAGCCGGCACAAGGCACCCACGGCGCTGATGCATTTGGACGGGAGCACGGTGACCGGTGCCTGTAACTAGTAGATGATCTCGCTGTGATAGCGCGATCAGGCAGGGCATCTGTTACGGACGGCTCGTCAACCTTGCAACGAGACCTGGCTGTTCTCGTTTTCGTCTGGCCAGCAGCGCCGCCCTTGCTTGTGACCGTTCGTTCGATGGCGAACTGAACTGGCACACACATTGGCAATAACGCTGACGTCGGCAACCTCGATGTCATCGTCAGGATTTTATGGGCTGGCGGGCCATTGGAAGGCCGCTCTGGGCGATTGTGACCGCCCGTTGCGGATCGGGCGTTGCCGTACGATGCTCCTCCACCAGCCGCAGCACGGCCTTGGACTGGTATCCCCCAGCCAGAGACTTCAACCGGTTGGCAAAGGGGCGATAGTGCTCGTCCAACTGGGCCAACCGATCAGCTCGTGCCGTGATGCCGAGCATGTCGCCCATTTGGGCCAATCGGTATAGCACCTCCATTTCTTCCGCAGGCGGCGCAACGATAGGCCCCTCCTCCGGCGGCGACTCCGCTTGCTCCGGGCCACCGACCCATGCCAACTGCAGCAGTCCTGCCACCTGCTCCAGCAAATTGTCCGCTTCGAGTGGTTTGACAAGAAAGGCATTCATCCCAGCAGCCAGACTTTGCTCGCTGTCGCTAGCCGACACGCTGGCCGACATGGCGACGATCGGCACTTCGCGGAAGGCTTCCTGTTTCCGCAAGAGGCGGGTAGCGGCCAGCCCATCCATTACCGGCATTGCAATGTCCATCACGATCAGGTCCGGCCGCAGGCGTTGCGCCAACTCCACCCCTTCGCGGCCATTGGCCGCTTCGGCTACTTCGAAGCCGAGCGGTATCAGCAGACCGCTTACCACCGCACGGTTATCAGCGATATCGTCCACCACCAGCACCTTCCTGCGCGGCCCTATATAGCCGGTCACGGCCTTGGTTGTCGCCACAGTTGGGGCCACCTGTACCGGCTGCGCCTGTACCTCGAAGCGGAAAATGCTGCCCTGGCCGGGCCGGCTCTCGACCTGGATGTCACCGCCCATCAGGCGCACGTATTTGCGGCTGATGGCTAGGCCCAGGCCGGTGCCCGCCTGACGCCGCCGCATCTCGCCGGCTTGCTCGAACGGCTCGAAGATGCTGTCTAGCTGGTCGATGGCGATGCCTACGCCGGTGTCCTGCACTTCGAAGGCCAGCCGGGCCGGTGGTCCAAAGCGTACCCGCAGCGTGATGCGGCCGTGGTCGGTGAACTTAGATGCGTTGGCCAACAGGTTGAGCAAGACCTGGCGCAGCCGCTTTTCGTCGGCCCGGACTCCCTGCGGCAGATCGGGAGAGAGCTCGCACACCAGCATCAGTCCCTTTTCCGCCATCTTCACGCCAACGATCTCGATGATGGTCTGCACGAACCGCGCCAGCTGGATGTCGACCGGATAGAGTTCCATCTTGCCGGACTCGATCTTGGCCAGGTCCAGGATATCGTTGATGAGGGTGAGCAGGTGTTCACCGCTCTTGCGGATCACGTTGACTCCGTTGAGCTGGCGCTCGCCCAGCGCCGGGTCGCGCTCCAGGATCTCGGCATAGCCCAGAATGCCGTTCAAGGGCGTGCGCAGCTCGTGGCTCATGTTGGCCAGAAAGGCGCTCTTGGCGCGGTTGGCCGCCTCCGCGGCATGGCGAGCTTCCCGTTCCGTCTCGGCCCGCTTGCGCTCGGAAAGATCCAGCACGAAGGCTACCCCGTGATCCGGCGAGTCGTCGAAGAGAACGGCGCCGATCAGTACCGGGACGCGGCTGCCGTCGTTGCGGAGGAATTCCTTTTCATACGGGACGCACGTCCTGGCTTCACGCAGCTCCGCTACTTTCCGCACATCGAGCGCGCGGTATTCCGCCAGCGTCATGCGTTCCCAGTTCACTTCGCCCGCCAGCAAGTCTTGCCGCTCGTAGCCGAGCATCCGGAGAAACGCATCGTTGGCGTCGGTGATGTTGCCGCTCAAGTCCCAGAAGAAGATGCCGATGATGTTCGATTCGACCAGGCGCCGGATGCGGGCGTGACTGTCGCGCACATCCGCATAGAGCCGGGCATTGTCGATCGAGATGGCGGCCTGGGAAGCCAGGAGCTCCAGCACCTGGACCCGGTCCGGGGTGAAGGCATGGGTGGCCAGACTGTTTTCCAGGTACAAGATGCCAACCAAAGCCGATTGGCGCAGGATAGGCAGGCAAAGCACCGACTGGGGATGCTGTTGCGCAAAGTACGGGTCGGTGGCAAACGAATGCCGTTCGGCCGCCTCCATCAGCAGCACCGGTTCCCGGCTGCGCCGGACGTACTGGAGCATGGCAATGGGTAATTGGCCCTGGGACGGGGACTGTCCGGCATGCCGGCGCACCTGCACCGTCTGCTGCTCGACCCTGGCGTCGGCCATGAGCGTCAACGCGTCTCCTTGCGCGAGCAACAAATAGCCCGTCTGCGCGCCTGCGCTTTCGAGCACCAGGCGCATGAGGGTATCGACCAGCTCATCGAGCAGGATCTGACCGGAAATGGCTTGCGAGGCCTTCGCAACAGCGAGCAGATCCAGCCGCACCTGGTTTTCGGCGGGCGTGGAGGCAGCCTGTTCCTCCGTACGCACGCGCAACCATGGGTGCTGCGCCTCGAGTTGCCTCACCTTGGCATCGGCGCCCCAACGGAGATAGGCGTCACGGGCGTCCTGCAAATACAGCTTGGCAATCTTTTTGAAACCGCGCGTCGCGTAAAAGCGCGAGGCGAATTCATTGGCAATCGCCTCGTTGTGGATAAAGCCGCTGTCGCATGCAGTACGGACGGCTTGCTCGTAGAGTCGCTCGGCATCGAGCTCACGTCCGTCGAGGCGGGCGATCTCGGCGCCGACCAGTGCGGCATGGGTCGCGAAGTTGTCCGGGCAATTCTCTTCCCAGACCTGAAGCTGCCGGTGGTGCGCGGCCAAGGTTTCCCGATGCTGTTGCCGCTCGTCCGGCGCGGCGTCATCGCACCAGGCGGCCCGTGAAAGCGCGCCGCAGTAGTGATATTCCACCGTGTCCAGAAACGCTGGTGACGTCCAGAGCAGTCCGCTCGCCTTCTCCGCGGCCTCCGTGGCCGCGGCATGATCGCCGGCGAAGAAGCGCGCCTGCAGCTTCCGGATCCAATACCAGCACGCGACGGGCGCCCGCTGCAGGTTTTCCTCCAGAATGTGCTGCTCGAACCGGCTCTCGTCGAACCCGGCCCCGTTCAGGCTGCCGAAGACCGGAACGGCGCCGCGCAGCGTCCGGACCAGCTGAAGCGGCAAGGTGATGGCGTCGACGGCGTGGCCAAACCCCGCCCGGCGCGCGAAGTCGAGCCCGGCCTCGGCCTCCCGCTGCACCTCGGCGAGCGGGGTACCGCCGGTGAGATGAAGCGTGACGACGTTTCTGTAGTGGTAGGCCTCAAAGGTGAGATCGCCAGTCTGCTGCAGCGCATCGAAAGCACGTTGCATCCACTCCCAGGCGGATTGGATGGGCCGCATCCAGGGAACGATATGGATAGCGTAGATCACGTAAACACGGGCCTTGAAGGGGCTCAACCCACGCCTCTCCATCAGGTCGAGACCGAGCTGACCAAAGCGCAACGCTGCCGCGTAGTCGCCGAAGTATGACCCCACGACCACACTGAATGAGGCATAGCAGACGCAGGAACTATCGCTGTTGCCACGATCCAGGCTGAGATTGATTGTCCGGCACATCACAAAGCAAAGCAATAGATTGTCACCCGATTGGTGTACAGGCGGAATAATCTTGGTCAGGACATCGAGTGTCGCCAGGGACTCTCGGTCGCCCATCCAGGGCAGATCGATCAGGTCCTCGATCGCGCGGTCGCCGAGCTTTGACCAGATCTGCTCATATTCACGACGCACGTCCTCGTCTGTGGGATGCTGCGACCAGTCGATACCCATCTGCCGTAAATAGTCGAGACCGACCGCCACTGCGAGGTCGGTTCGATTGATCGTTGTATAAAGGTCCACGCGCAGGCATGTCACGGCCGCCTGTTCAACGGTGTTGGCGGCGCGAGTGGACAGCGTCGTCAGGCGGGCTTCCGACTCTGCCAGTGCACCGGTCAGGAACTCGCATTCCGCCTGGCCCAACTCGAATGCAAAGACGAGCTCATGCTGCCGCGTCCAGTCGTCTTCCGCCAGGAGTCCCGCACCGGTGCGGAGATAGGCGAGCGCCGGGGCATAGGCCGCTGCCGCCTTGGCGCGCTGCGCGGCAAGCAAATTGAGTTCGGCAATTCGCTTGCGCTCTTCCCGCGACTCGACCAGCTCCGCGCCGTGATTGAGCTGGTTGACGACCTCGAAGATCCGTTCGGCGACTGCCCCGGGCGCGAGGCGGGACGACAGAATGCGGCCGATGACAAGGTGCATCCGGGCCTGCGATGCCTCGGGAATTAGCGAATAGGCCGTTTCCTGCACGCGGTCATGAAGGAAGGTGTAAATGTCGTCTTGCCGGTACACCAGACCCGCCCGCTCGGCCTCCCACAGCAAGGCGCGGACCCCGTCTTCGGATTGCGCGAGGACGAGACCCAGCGTGGCGGCGTCGGCGGCATGGCCCAGGCAGGCAAACAGGGTCAAGGCGTCTTGCGTTTTCGGTGGCAGGCGGGCGAGCTTGCCCACTAGCAGATCCACCACGTTGTTGGTATAGCCCTTGGCATGAATGCGCGGCAAGTCCCAGCGCCAGCCGCAGTGGCTGGCATCGAAGTCCACCAGCTTTTCCTCGGCCAGGGCAGTCAGGAACTGGCGGGTGAAGAAAGGGTTGCCGCCGGTCTTCTCCAATACCAGTTGCGCCAGCGGCTGAGCCGCGTTCAACGGGCAGTGCAGCAACTCGGCCACGAACTGCACCACATCGTCGAGAACAAGCGGGGCGAGCACGATGCTCTGCACGACGCCGCCTACCTGGCGGATCGCCCCCAGGCTATGCATCAGCGGGTGGGCGGCGCCGACCTCGTTATCGCGGTAGGCGCCGATCAGCAACAGGTAATGCACGTCCGGGTGGGTGGCGAGATCGGCGAGCAGGGGCAGCGTTCCCGTGTCCACCCATTGCAAGTCGTCGAGGAACAGCACCAGCGGATGCTCTCGCTTGGCGAACACGCCGATGAACCGCCGGAGCACAAGCCGGAATCGGGCTTGCACCTCTTGGGCTGACAGGTCCGGGACTGACGGCTGCGGACCGATGACGAGTTCGAGCTGGGGGATCAGGCTGACCAAGAGCTGGCCGTTAGGCCCCAGCGCTTCACGAATGACATCCCGCCAGTGCGCGATATTGGCATCGCTCTCGCCCAGGATCTGGCGTACCAGACCGTCGAAGGCCTGGGCCAGGATCGCGTAGGGAATGTCGCGCTTGACCTGGTCGAACTTGCCGGCAATAAAGTAGCCACGCCTTTCCGTGATCGGTTGTTGCAGCTCGTTGATCAGCGAGGATTTCCCCACCCCCGAATAACCGGCTACCGTGACCAGCATCGGCGTACCTGTCGTGGCCACTCTCTCGAACACGGCCAACAGCGCAGCGCGTTCCCGCTCGCGTCCGTACAGCTTGTGGGGGAGCTGAAAGCGGTCGGACACATCCCGCATGCCAAGTACAAACGGCGCAATCTCGCCAGACGCCTGCCATTCGGCCAGACAGCGCTCCACGTCGGCCAGAAGGCCGCTGGCACTCTGGTAACGCTCCTCCGGCACCTTGGCCACGAGTTTCAGCACGAGGTCCGAGACGACCTCGGGAATGTCTGGGACCAGGCCGCGCGGCGAAACGGGCATGCGTGCGAGGTGGCAATGCACCCATTCCAGCGGATCGTCCGCCTGGAACGGCAGCTGCCCGGTCAGCAAGCGATACAGTGTGATGCCCAACGCATAGAAATCGGCGCGGTTATCGGCCTGGCGGTTCATGCGCCCGGTCTGCTCCGGCGAGACATAGGCCCAGTCGATGACGGCAGGCGGACCGGTAGACGTAGCAGAGTCGCGCACGGCGGCCCGGCTCAGGTCTGCCAGTTTGACCTGGACACCGTCGTGCGCCAGCAGGAAGTTCGTCGGGCGGATATCGCGGTGCACGATGCCGCCGGCATGGAGCGCTGCCAAAGCGCCGGCCATTTGGCCGGCGATGGCGAGCGCTTCCGGTAGAGTGAAGCGTTGCTGGCGCGCCAGCACGGCCTCCAGACTCTCGCCGGCGAAAGGTTCCAGCACCAGGGCCAGCCGCGCACCGTCTTCATGCAGGGCGATCGGCTTGAGGATCCCTGACGCATCAAGGGATTGCAGCAGCGCATATTCGTGCCGCAGGCCACCGGCAACGCTGTCGTGTGAGGGGAACTTGAGGAGCACGGGGGTGCCGTCCCGAACATGCCGGGCAAGGTGGAGCGTGCCGCCGGCTACTGTACCTACCTGCTCAACAGTCTGATAGTTGCCTAGGTTCATCGGGCTCCCCTATCTCGAGGATTGTCTACAGGCTGCGGCGATCATTCCTTGCTTTTTCAATCCCCGATTCCGAGAGTAATCGTATTTTCTTCTTGGTACAAGCACTCCCGCCGCATCCATTGTTTCGTTGATCTTCATACGATTGCCCAGGTTCACGGACGAAGCCGTGGCTGACTTTACTGTTTGTTCCAAGCACCTTTGCAGGCGGTGGAGCTACCCATGGTAACCGGCTCAACTGATCGGTTGCAAATTCAGCCTTGAGCAATTATGCAATCGTTTGCAATCGACTTACGGAATGTTAGCACCCCCGACTGGAAATGCAAGAAAAATATTCACTCCTGTCAAACCAACACTATCAACGCATCCAGACCTGTGTGGCAGCCTGTACGCAGGCGCCATTTATTGCAAACGTATGCGGAGTTGCGCGCAATAAGGGCGCGCATGGCGCCCGTCGGCCACTAACGACATGGACACATGGGTGGTCGTTAGCAACGCGATGAGCTCAGCCGGTATTGCGCAAGCCCGCCGCCACCCCATTGATCGACAGATGAATCCCCCGATGCACCCGCTCATCGACCTTCTGCTCGGCCGACAGCGCCCGATGCCGCTGGATCAGCTCCACCTGCAAGTGATTCAACGGATCGAGATAGGCGAAACGGTTCTGGATCGAGCGCGCCAGCAGCGGGTTGTTCACGAGGCGTTCGTCCGACCCGGTGACCAGCTCCAGGCAGTGCAGCGTCTCCGCGTACTCGGCCGAGATGCGCTTGAAGATGCGGTCGCGCAGTTCGGCGTCCGGCACCAGTTCCGCGTAGCGCGACGCGAGCGCGAGGTCGGTCTTGGCCAGCACCATGTCCATGTTCGACAGCAGCGTGGCGAAGAACGGCCAGTGCTGGCCCATCTCGCGCAGCAGCGCCAGGCGTTCGTCCCGGTCACCCTCGGCGAGCCAGCTGGAGACCGCAGCGCCGAAGCCGAACCAGCCCGGCAGCAGCAGGCGGCACTGGCCCCACGAGAAGCCCCAGGGGATCGCGCGCAGGTCTTCGATGCGGCGCGTCGACTTGCGTGATGCCGGACGCGAGCCGAGGTTCAGTTCCGCGATCTCGGCGATCGGCGTGGCGGCGAAGAAGTAGTCCGTGAAGCCCGGGGTCTCGTACACGAGGTTGCGGTACGCCTTGTACGCGCGCTGCGACAGCTCGGCCATCACGGGCTCGAAGCGCGCCAGGCGCTCGATCTGCTCGCGGTCGGCATCGTGCGGCATCAGGCCCGCTTCCAGCGTCGCGGCGACGAGCAGCTCGAGGTTGCGGCGGCCGATTTCCGGGTTGCTGAATTTCGACGAGATGATCTCGCCCTGTTCCGTCAGGCGGATCTGGCCGTTCACGGTGCCGGGCGGCTGGGCGAGGATCGCGTTGTAGCTCGGACCGCCGCCGCGGCCCACCGTGCCGCCGCGGCCGTGGAACAGGCGCAGCTTGACGTTCGCGTCGGCGAACACGTTCACCAGCTTCAGCTCGGCCTGATACAGCTCCCAGTTCGACGTCAGGAAGCCGCCGTCCTTGTTCGAGTCCGAATAACCCAGCATGACTTCCTGCAGGCGGCCCTGGTGCTCGATCACATTGGACACGATCGGCAGCGCCATCCACGTGTTCATGATGTCGCCGGCGCGCTGCAGGTCGGGGATGGTCTCGAACAGCGGGATGACCATCGCGTCGCTCTTCTTCTCGCTCGGGCGGAAGAGCCCCGTTTCCTTTTGCAGCAGCAGGACTTCGAGCAGGTCCGACACCTCCTCCGTGTGCGAGATGATGTAGTTGCGGATCGCGCGCGTGCCATAGCGCTTGCGGATCTCGCGCGCCGTGCGCATGATCTGCAGTTCGGAATTCGTGATGTCCGAATAGCTTTCGTACGGCGTGTACAGCAGGCGTGGCTGCGCCAGTTCGTCCAGCAGCAGTTTGACTTTCGCGTCTTCGTCGAGGGCAGCGTAATCCGCTTCGACACCCGCGCGCGCGAACAGCTCGGCCAGCACTTTCTCGTGCACGTCGGAGCTCTGGCGCATGTCGAGCGAGGCGAGGTGGAAGCCGAAGATGCGCGCCGCGCGTAGGAGGCCGTTCAGGCGCGGCACGGCGAGGATGGCGCCGTGGTTTCCGTTCAGCGAATCGACGAGCACCTGCAGCTCGGCGCGGAATTCGGAGGCGTCGCGGTACGCGTCCGCATGGCCCACTTCCTTGCGCAGGATGTTGGTGGCGCCCAGCTCGCGCGCCGTCGATGCGAGGCGCGCGTAGACGCCGATCAGCGCGCGGCGGTACGGTTCGTCGCTGCGGTGCGGGGAGCGGTCGGGCGATGCGTCGGCCAGCGCCAGCAGCGCGGGGCTCGCGGCCACCAGCAGCGTGGACGGCGACAGCTCCGCGCCCAGCGCGTGCACTTCGTCGAGATAGAAATCGAAGATGGTCGTCGAATGGCGCACGAGGGCGCGCTGCATCGTCGCGGCGTTGACGTTCGGGTTGCCGTCGCGGTCGCCGCCGATCCAGCTGCCCATCTGCATGTAGGCCGCGTCGTCCAGGCCATCGGCATCGCGGCCGTACTGCGCCGCGATCTCTTCCTCGACGTCGTCGTACACGGCCGGCAGCTCGCACAGGAACGTCGTGCGGTAGTACGACAGGGCGTTCTCGATCTCGTCCGCCACCGTCAGTTTTTCGTAGCGCAGCATGCGGGTCTGCCACAGGGTCGCGATGCGGGCCTGCAGCAGCTGCAGGTTGCGCGCGCGTTCCTTCGGCGTCAGCGGCAGGTCGCGCTCGGCCAGCAGGTGCGCGATGTCGTGCTCGGCGTCGAGGGTACTCTTTCTCTGGACTTCGGTCGGGTGCGCGGTCAGCACGGGCGCGATCAGCGCCTCGCGCAGGAAGCCTTCGACCGTCTCCTGCGCGACGCCGGCATCCTTCAGGCGGGTGAGGGCGTAGGCGACGCTGGACGGCTGCGGCTTCGAGCCGGCCAGCAGGTGGGCGCGGCGGCGGCGGATGTGGTGCTGGTCTTCCGCGATGTTGGCCAGGTGCGAGAAGTACGAGAAGGCGCGCACGACGGAGTTGGTCTCTTCGCGCGACAGTTTCGCCAGCAGCGTCTTGAGTTCGGTGCCGGCTTCCTGGTCGTCTTCGCGGCGGAAGCGCACGGCGGTCTGGCGGATCGTCTCGACGAGGTCGAACACGGCTTCGCCTTCCTGGTCGCGCAGCACGTCGCCGAGGAGGCGGCCGAGCAGGCGGATGTCTTCTTTCAGCGGCGCGTCCTTGTTGAAAATATCGTAGGTAACGGACACTGGGGGGCAAGCGTGTTCCGGCATGTCATGCGCAACTGCTGAGTTCATGTTCAACTTTCCTGATCGGGAGTCGTGCCAGTCAACATCCGGACGTTGCGAATGCCAGACTCGAAAAACATTGGGAGCGCGGTCACCCGCGCGGCATTTCATGTACTTTCCTTACAACATTTCGATGGCGATGGCCGTGGCTTCCCCGCCGCCAATACATAAGCTTGCGACTCCGCGCTTCCCGCCTGTTTTTCGTAACGCCCCTATTAATGTCACCAGAATACGAGCGCCGGATGCGCCGATCGGGTGACCTAGCGCGCACGCGCCACCATGTATGTTCACTTTATCGATGTCGAGTTCTAGTTCCCGCATGGCGGCCAGGGTGACGACAGCAAATGCCTCGTTGATCTCCCATAAGTCGATATCTTGCACCGATAGGCCAGTGTTGCTCAGCAACTTCCGTATCGCACCAATCGGAGCAGTCGGGAACAACTTCGGTTCGTGTGCATAAGTCGTGTGATTGAGAATAACGGCGAGTGGCTTTACGCCGAGCTTCTCCGCTGTGACGCGACGCATCATGACCAGTGCTGCGGCGCCATCGGAAATGGAGCTTGAGTTCGCGGCAGTAACAGTACCGTCTTTTTTGAAGGCCGGCTTCAACATGGGGATCTTTTCGATCTGCGCCGACAGGGGTTGCTCATCGTCTGCAACTTGAGTTGATTTGTTTCTGTGAACAACCTCAACTGGTGCAATCTCCCACGCGAACGACTCTGTCTTGATTGCTTCCTGGGCGCGCAAGGTGGATGCAATAGCATAGCCATCTTGTTGGATACGGTCGAAATCAAAGGCTGTCGCACAGTCCTCCGCAAAGGTCCCCATCAGACGGCCCTTGTCGAAATAGGCATCTTCGAGTCCGTCGAGGAACATGTGATCAAGCATTTGGCCATGACCAAGGCGCATGCCCTTTCGCGCCTTTGGAAGAATATATGGAGCATTACTCATGGATTCCATTCCACCCGCGACGACAACATCGTTTGTGCCGGCTGCGAGGGTATCGTGCGCCACCATTACTGCTTTCATGCCAGAGCCACAAACCTTGCTAACGGTTGAGCACGGGATCGACATTGGTAGACCTGCGTCTAGCAAGGCCTGACGCGCTGGAGCCTGCCCAAGGCCGGCGGGGAGCACACAACCGAGGATCAGTTCATCTATTCGATCTGGAGAAATCCCGGAACGCTCGATGGCAGCCTTGATAGCCGTGCCACCAAGTTGCGGAGCAGTCAAGCTTGAAAGGCAGCCCTGAAATCCCCCAATAGGAGTACGGGCGACGGAAACAATGACAACAGAATCTGGTGACATATAGTGCTTTCAAAAACGTGGATTTATTTTGCGAATTTACGAATTGACCACCAAGACGCGTGACGGCGCCATTCAAGAATTGATTTGCCTCTCACGTCTTGGCAGCAAGTTTTTCCGACTCCATTTTTCGCAGCACAAATCGTTGCAGCTTTCCGCTGGGCGTTTTGGCAATGCGTCGATGA
This sequence comes from Massilia sp. GER05, assembly GCF_052056005.1. NCBI lineage: Bacteria > Pseudomonadati > Pseudomonadota > Betaproteobacteria > Burkholderiales > Oxalobacteraceae > Massilia > Massilia sp. GER05. The sequence continues at coordinate 6,654,580 of NZ_CP178858.1, forward strand.
ATTTGATAGCGCGGGGATATGCATGTGCCGAGAGGCGGCGTTTGACATGTAGAGCAAGCTTCGACGAGAATTTTTTCGTAAGCGATGTCTACCTCACTGCGCCAAGGCGCGCCCAATGACCATGCGCTGAATGTCGTTGGCACCTTCGTAGATTTGGCAAACGCGGACGTCGCGGTAAATCCGCTCTACTGGGAAGTCGCTAACATAGCCGTAGCCCCCGTGGACCTGAATAGCGTCAGAGCAGATTTTCTCGGCAACCTCAGAGGCGAACATTTTCGCCATCGACGCTTCTTTCAAACACGGCTGGCCAGCATCCTTGAGCGTTGCCGCACGCCAAACCAGGAGTCGGGCAGCGTCCAGTTGCGTCGCCATGTCTGCAAGGCGAAAGCTTATTGCTTGATGCTCAATCAGCAGCTTTCCGAACGTTTCGCGCTCTTTTGCATACTTCAATGCAGCGTCAAACGCAGAGCGCGCCATACCGACAGATTGCGCGGCGATCCCTATCCTGCCCGCTTCGAGATTGGAAAGAGCAATACGGTATCCTTCGCCCTCAACGCCCATCAGTGCGTTCGCTGGCACCCGGCAATTGTCGAAGATAATCTGTGCGGTGTCGGAGGCTTTTTGGCCCATTTTTTCCTCAACACGCGCGACGACATAGCCGGGCGCGGACGCTGGCACGAGGAAGCAGGAGATACCATTCTTGCCGGCGTCCTTATTTGTGACCGCAAACACGATCGCTACATCCGCGTGCTTGCCAGTGGTGATAAATTGTTTGACGCCATTGAGAACCCATTCGTCGCCGTCACGCACTGCAGTCGATTTCAGTGCCGAAGCATCCGACCCCACATGTGGCTCTGTGAGACAGAAGCAACCCAGCTTCTCTCCGCGCGCCATAGGTTTTAACCACTCCTCCTTCTGAAGATCCGATCCGTATTTCAACGTAATCCCGCATGCCAGCGAATTCTGAACACTGACAATGGTCGAGGTGGCGCCATCGCCGGCTGCAACTTCTTCGAGCACAAGAACCAGACTCATGTAATCCAGGCCCGCGCCTCCCCAGTGGTCGGGAACGACCATTCCCATCACCCCAAGCTCTCCCAGCTCTTTCAACGCTTGACGCGGAAAGGTATGGTTGCGATCCCACTCTGCGGCAAAAGGCGCCAGTCGTTCCGTGGCAAACACACGGATAGCGTCGCGGATCATTGCATGTTGTTCCGTTAATATCATTGGTCACCCTTCGGCGTGGCTTGGACGGCACGGCGTGTGGACAGCACCTCGATGATCCGCTGGTGTTCCTTACGATCGATACGATAGGCCATCAGCAAGGGCACGACGACCAGGAACAGGACGGCATGGCCTGGCCCCCACAGCATGCCGAGAAATTCGGCATCTGCGCCGGACAACTGCGGTGCCTGTGCCTGCCCCCCTTTCAGGCCGACAATGGATAGCATCAGGCCTGCCAGCAGCGACCCGATACCGACCGCTGCCTTGGCCGCGAACACCACCGAGCTGAAATACAAGCCCTCGCAACGGGTACCGAAAAGGTATTCGTGCTCGTCGATCGAATCGGCGAGCATTGATTGGATACCGATGAACAGCATCGACGAGCTCAGTCCGAACACGACCGACATCGAGCACAACACAGTTACCAGAGAAATGCCCGAAAGAAGCCCTGAACTGATGAGGAGAACGGGGAGGCCCTGGGTGAGAACGACCAGAATGACGCCGATGAGCATGCCAGTACGCTTCTCCACGCGGTGATAGAGCATCGCAGCAATGGGAATACCGACGAACATGCCTATCTGCATGGCGAGCACCGGCGCCTGAGTCTGGGCCGTATCGAGGCGCCAATAGTATTTATAGGCGTACAGGTTCAGCGCTTGCATGCTGCCACTCACTACCAGGAACAACAGGCAGGTCGCGAAGAGCAGGACAAAAGAGCGGTTTCTTGCGAGGTCGCGAATATCCCGGACAACCGAAGTCCGGTGGGCTTCCGGCGCCGCGCCCTGCCCCCCTCCCGGTGCCGCCAGCTTCCAGATTCCGGCGATGCACGCCAGTCCGGCGACCAGCACGACGCCGGCAAGGAGGAGGCCTAGATGGGCATATGCCGGCGCACTCGACATCGACCCAGGCTCGTTAAAGATCAGATGAAAGGCCGGCATGACACAAGCGACAGCGCCAAGGAAATTGAAGAACGCCCGGTACACGGCGATGCTTGATCGCTCGCTGTAATCACTGGTCAGTTCCGCGGTCATGGACGAATATGGCAACGCGTAACAGGAGGTGCCCAGGCGCAGCACGATGTTTGCCGCAAGGGCGCACGCCAGCGTCACCGTGCTGCCATACGCGGTCGGGATCGTGAATAATAACCAGCCGGCCACCGACACCACCGGCAACGCTCCGATCATGAACGGCAATCTGCGCCCCCAACGCGACTTGAGCCGGTCGGAGGCCGAACCGATCATTGGATCGGCAATCGCGTCAACGACGAGGGAAGCGAACAGGAGCGCACCGGCAACGGCCGGGTCCATCCTGCACACGTTCGTCAGGTAGTACAGGAGAAAGGTCGACGCAACAAACGTTACGCCGGCCTCCACCACTTGGCCGCTGCCAAACATCAGTTTCTGCCCAATGCTGAGGCGGCGGGCGGTGGACACCCCGATGTACGGCACCTTTTCCATTGGATTGTTCATCGTCCTTGCTCCGAAACATTGCCAGTGGCCTCTTCAATTGTCCCGCCCGCGCTAGCGCTTCGAGCGAGCATGCGGCAGCGCGCGATCACCTCATCGAACGCAGCCTGCGCCGCCGGCACGATCGCGCTCAAGTGCACGAAGCCATGGGTCAGGTGCGAGTATTCGATCAGCTCGGCGCGCACGCCAGCCGCCCGCAATTTGGCGGCATAGTCGGCGCCCGAATCACGCAGCGGATCGACGCTGAGCACGACGACCAGTGCCGGCGGGAGTTCCGCCAGGTCGGCGACCACAGGCGATATCCGCCAGTCGTCGGGGGATTGCCCCTGCAGATAGGCTGCCCGGCACTCTTCCACCATCGCCTTCCGTAGGGTGGGATCAAGGTCGGCCATGGACGATTCGCTCGCGAACAAGGCGTCGCGCAGATCCACGGCCGGATACAGCAGCAATTGCCCTGTGATAGCCGGCAACGGGGAAAGCGCATCGCGGCGTGCCGCGGCCGCCTCGTCGCGCAAAGCGATGGTGACTGCGGCGGCCAGGTTACCGCCGGCACTGTCCCCCGCAATGATGATCGACTCGCGGGGGCCGCCGAGCTCATCAATGTTGCGTAGGGTCCAGCGCACTGCCGCGAGCGCGTCGTCATACCCTGCAGGAAAAGGATGTTCCGGCGCCAGACGATAGGTGCAGGAGACGACCAGTGCCGGAAGATCGTGGCAGAGCTTACGGATCGTGTGGTCTACCTGGTCCAGTTCGCCCGCTGTCCAGCCGCCACCATGGATGTAGATGAGCGTCAGCTGTGCAGGCTGGGTCGGCCTGTACACCCGCACATCAACGTGTCCCCCCTCCCCCGGCAATGCGATGGACTCGACTGCGGCGACGGAGGGCAGCGGGCGTTGTCCGACGATGAAAGGCAACAGCGCCGTGCCTGCCGTACGTATTGCAGCCCAGTCCACCGGGGTCTGGACGTTGAGTGGAACTGAACTGAGCAATTGCTGAAGGACAGGATCGAGGTTCACATTGTCTCCGATAGTATTTTGGGGTTATCTGGCAAGAGCGCATGATGCATCCGGCACACGCAGCTTGAAACGATCTAATGCAATCGTTTGCAACAGCTTACGACAATATTAGCACCACCGGCTGAAAACGCAAGAAGAACGTTCGCCTCTGTCCGAAACGCACTGTCGACGCATCCGAACTGTGTGCCGGGCGGCATGCGGCCGCAATTTATTGCAAACGTATGCAATGTTATCAAGATGTCGGATTTCCCGTACTACGTGTGAAGCGGCTCCGAAGCCGGAAGAATCACTGGCAAAGAAGAGTCAAAGGTGGCCGATGGGAAATTTAGCGCAACACTCAGATATTCAGCTAACAGCAGCGCGCGCTCGGAATGAGCCGGGCCGACACGGCCATCAGTTGGCACGCCAAGGTTGCTTGGGTTTATACACCCGAATCGCGCAGCGGATCGTCGGTAAGCACGACCACGAGAGCCGGAGATAGACCAGGGAGGTCAGCGACGATAGGCGACGCGCGCCAGTCCTTGGGATCCTGTCCTTGGAGGTAGTTCGAAAAACAGGCCCCCAGGAATCGCGACGGCAGGGCCGGGTCGTGATCCGCGAATGAGGAAGCCGTCATTGATACCGAGGGCCGCGGCAGGATACAGCAAAAGCCGCGCCGCAAGCGCCGGTAGACCGGACGCCAGGCTTGCCGTCCATGCGCCTCCTCGCGTAGCCCCATGGCGACCGCAGCCGCCAGGTTCGCGCCGGCGCTGTCACCACCAATGACAAGGGGGGCTGGGTCGCCGCTCTGTTCGCCGATATGTTCGAGCATCCGATGCGCTGCGGTCAGGACGTCGTTTTATCCCGCAGGGAAAGGATGATTTCAAAAAATCGAGCAGGACGGGATCGAGACTCATGACGTTCTCCAGGAAAAAGCGCAGGCATCAAATGACCTGACCATTCTCCGCAACGTCGCCCATGGCCCGCGCCTGTCCGCTACCGTCCTGCGCACTCCTTCCGTCTGCCAACGCCTTGAAGCGGGAAATTACCTCATCGAATGCCAGACGTGTGGCCGGGACGATGCCTGCGAAATGGACGAAGCCATGGGTCAGGTGGCTGTACTCGATCAGCTCGGTATGAACGCCTGCCGCCTTCATACGTTCCGCATACTCGACCCCCGCGTCACGAAGCGGGTCGACCTCCAGCACGACCACGAGCGCCGGAGGGAGGCCGGAAAGATCCGCAAGGATCGGCGATGCGCGCCAGTCGTCCATATTCTTCTCACCCAGATAGGCCGCCATGCATAGCTCAACGGATTGTGTAGGCAAGGACGGATCACGGTCAGCTAAGCATGAGGCTGTAGTCAAAGCAGACGGCCGCAGGTCGGTGGCGGGATAAAGCAGCAACTGCGCCTTCAGTGCCGGGCGGCGCGGCGCCCCATCATCCCGCCACTGGGCGGCCTCGTCGCGCAGACGGATTGCCACTGCGGCAGCAAGGTTGCCGCCCGCACTATCTCCACCGATGAGCACAGCGTCCGGATCTCCACCGAGTTCATCGACATGGTCCAGAACCCAGTGGCTTGCCGCCAGAACATCGTTGTATGCTGCGGGGAACCGGTGCTCCGGCGCAAGACGATAGGTGACCGAAACAACAGTAGCAGGAAGATCATTGCATAGCTTTCGGACAGTGTGATCGACAGTATCGAGGTCGCCCAATGACCAGCCTCCGCCGTGGATGTAGATGAGCGTGGTCGATGAGGGCTGGTCCGGCTTATACACGCGCAAGCTGACATCGCCGGCTTCGCCAGCAATCTTCACATCCGTCGCGGACCGCACGGGAAGCAGGCCTTCCGGCCCGACGACGTGCGGCTGGAGCGTCTTCGCCACCTGGCGCATCTCCACCCAATCGACGGGCGTCTTGATTTCGACAGGAACGGCGCCAAGGATATTTAGCAAAACTGGATCGAGGCTCACGATGTCTCCTTATACTTAGTTTCAAACGAGTTGGCGCACAGCGTCGACGACTTTGTAGACGGCGGGGTCTTTTACTCCACCTACAGCTATCCGGTTGCGCACATAGGCAAATGCTACTTCACTCTCCGGATCGGCAAACGCCAGGCTTCCACCGTATCCATCATGGCCGAAACTTGCCGGGCCAAGCATCGGTTGGATACTCCAGGGGATCATCACTCCCGCGCCCCACGATGCGCCGGGGAACTCAGTATCGAATGGAATGCCGGTCGATACCGGTTTGGAGGCATCGGCGATCGTCGCAGCGGAAAGCAGCCTGGGCATTCCCATGTCTCCGATACATGCGGCGTAAAACTTCGCTAGCGATCTGGCGTCTGCGATCATGCCCGCTCCAGCGAGCTCGGTGGACTGCAGGCGGAAATCATTGAAATCGAGCCCGCCGAATCCAGGCACGAGGTGCAAGAGGCCATTGAGAGTGACGACCTTCCAGGCAAGCGAATCCGGCGGGACTATCTTAGGCCAGCTCGTCAGTTGTTCGGGAGTCGCCACACCGAGCCGTGCAACCCGATGGCGCTCCGCCTGGGGCAGTCCGATGTACATGTCGAGGCCAAGAGGCGCGGCCAGGTGCCGGGCGAACCAGACGCCGATCGATTCGCCGGTAACGCGGCGCACCAGTTCACTGGTCAACCAGCCGATGGTCAGCGCGTGGTATGCATGCGTGGAACCTGGCTCGAACACTGGCCGCTGGGCCGCAAGGCGGCCCGCCATTGCTTTGGGATCCCGGAGATCCGCGAGCGTGACCTCGCCTTCGACATAAGGTACGCCGGCGCGATGCGCCAACAGGTTGCGCACCGTGACGGCTTCCTTGCCGTGCGCCGCGAATTCGGGCCAATACGTCGAGACTGGCTCATCGAGTCGAAGCAGACCCTGGTCGACCAAGTGCAGCACACACACCGCAGCCACACCCTTGGTCACCGAATGGATCACGACCATGGTGTCGCTCCGCCATGGCTGGGCCGAGGTCGGCTCGCTCACGCCGCCCCAGATATCCACGACGAGCTCGCCACGAACGTAGACCGCACAGGCAGCGCCAAACTCTTCTCCCGCGGCCAGATTGGAAGAAAAGGCAGTAACAACCTCCTCGAAACCTTCCCGGTAGCGTCCTTGCACTTCAAGACCAGCAGGTAAATCTTGCAACTTGTTCATACTTCGCTCCGCATTGAACTGACGCGCGCGCGCCTTCCGATATACATTGGTGGTCCTAGAAATGACCTAAATATACTTTTGCAATCGTTTGCATGTACTTTCTGCATACTACCATGTTTTCGCTCAAAGACAGGGGGAACTGAGCCTCTTCAGGAACTCTGTGGCCTAATAGTCAGAGACAATTACCATCTCCGCGCGTTACGGTTACCTTTCCGATCTCCATTATGATCACATGCACACAATCGTTTGCAAAAGAACGACCTGGATGCCGCACCAGATATATGTCAAAAGAATTCGAGACGAACCGGCATCGCTTCAATACTTAATCGCACACGATTCGCGTTAAAAATGCACATAGTTCCCTGCGAGAAGCAACCTCAGGCGGCGGAAGTCATTGACTCGAAGCATTCGAAGCGCCTCAAGCGCCTCGACTTGGGTCGAACACCTGCTACGCGCTGCACTGCTGGCTTGCGATGCCCGCTGTACTCCTCATCCAGTTGCGTTACTCAGCCAGCATTACGGCCGTTCGAAACGATTTTTCGAAGTTCGCTTACGTTTTAGCGGCCAACTTTTCCGACTCCATTTTCCGCAGCATAAAGCGTTGTAGCTTTCCGCTAGGCGTTTTTGGCAACGTCTCGAGGAATTCGATAGCGCGGGGATACGCGTGCGCTGAAAGGCGTCGTTTGACATGCAGAGCAAGTTCTTCGGCTAGGTCGTCACTTGCCGAGACCTTGCTGGCAAGCACAACAAATGCTTTTACAATTTCTGTCCGTTCTGCATCGGGAACACCAATGACCGCAACATCCACCACGGCTGGATGTTCCAAGAGCGCGCTTTCAACGTCGAAAGGGCCGATCCGATATCCCGATGACGTGATCACATCGTCTGCTCGGCCAATGAAGCTTATGCTCCCGTTCTTTTCAAGCTCAACATTGTCACCGGTCAAGTAGTATCCACCAGCAATAGCCGCAGTTTCTTGCTGCCAATAGCCGGAGAACCACAAGAGCGGCGACCGCGAAATGTCGATAGCGAGTTCTCCGGGCTCGTTCGGCCCGAGCTCTTTGCAATCGTCGCCCAAGACGGCTATCCGGTAGCCGGGCATCGGGTAACCGGCGGAGCCGAGCTGCACCGGATGCGCCAGTCCATGGTGATTGTTCACAACCATACCCAACTCGGTCTGGCCGTAGTGGTCGTAGATTGGCACTCCTAAGGAAGAATCAAACCAGCGGATGACTTCCGGATTGAGTGGCTCACCGGCGCTACTCACTACGCGCAGGAGGCCCTTCACCGGCGCAGTCGGTTGGTCGCCGGCTGCCATCAACATCCGGTACGCGGTAGGAGAGCCGGCCAGACTCGTAATGTTCAGGCGCCGAATAATCTCGTACGTACCGTCAACGCTAAAGGAGCCTTCATATAACGTTGTTCCATGGCCAATCGACAGCGGCCCAAGAATTGCATAGTAGAGGCCATAGGCCCAGCCCGGGTCGGCCAAGTTCCAAAATTTGTCCTCAGGACGAAGATCTATCGCATCCCGCATGTAGACGGCAAAGCTCTGCAGGGCACGCAGCGGCACCGCAACACCTTTTGCGGCGCCTGTCGTTCCTGACGTCGACATCATGAGCATCAGATCGGAGCCTTTACGTAGCACAGGTTCAAATTGCGCCGACTGCGTTTCGAGAACCTTGCGGAAATCGATGTCACCTTCGTACCCCTCGTCGTCAGTTTCCTTGACGACGCAGACTAGCGGACACTGGCTGACTTCAATTAGCTTTGGTCGACTCGCGACATTCGTCACCACGAGCTTCGCGCCACTTAGACCAAGGCGGTGCTCGATTGCTTTTGGACCGAAAGCAGTGAAGAGAGGCTGATAGACAGCCCCTGCTCTCAAAGTCCCAAGGATGGTTGCCAACAATTCCGGTGTTCTTGGCAGCAAGCCTGCGACCACGTCTCCTGGTTGAACACCCTGCTTGACGAGCATGTTCGCGACGCGCGCCGACATCGCTCTTATTTGTTCGAAGCTGTAGCGCTCGTGCTTTCCATCGGCAGACACGAAATCCAAAGCCACATTGTCGCCGTCAATGTGGCGGTCACAACATTCAACACAGGCATTAACGCCTTGGTCAAAGTCCCCTTGGAACAGCTCGTTCACCTGTTCAATTCGGAAGCTTTCGTAGGCCTCAGCATACGCCGATTTGACCTCATCGATAATTGACCTAGCCATTCTTTTCTCCTTTTAGAATTGGCATTTCAAATTTGTTCGAGAATAAATTTCTGATATTAGCCCATGATTGAACGCTGAGCCCGAATTGGATTTGCTCTGAATTGAGTTTCAATAAGAGGAGTAAGCTCCGACATAACAAATGTCTCGCGCTTCGGCCGATCGCCTGCGCCAAAATTGTACCGATCTTTCCAATAGCCAGCATCGCCACTTTGCATGACTACGATAGATAAGTAATCTTGGGTTAATGCTTCGCCATCATAAGCCCCACGAAATATAGTGTGGTTCGATTTGTTCTATCGGCGTAATAGATTACAGGTCAACGACGTGAAAGATCCTCATTGTATCCTCCAGGCAGAATAACCTCGACATTCACAGGCGCCGGAAATGATGGGCTGGCAATCGTCAGTTTGATAGTGCGTTCTGATATTCCTTGCTGAATTCTGATGCTCGGCACCAGCGCTGTTGCTTGATCGAGTGTCGATAATACTCGAGGAGCGTTGGCGTCGCTGAGCGGACTAGCAGTATCGCCAGCGTTACCCCCACAGGAAATCAATCCGGCAGAAGTTAATAGGTTCAGCGTCCAAAACCGTATTTTCATAATGTCTCATGCTAATATTTTATTAACACATAGCAACGTCTGCATGTCAAGAGCCGCCTGGTTATACACGCGTTTCCTGAACAATCCAGGGGGTGTCTCGTTCGATTCCTTGAGTGCCTAAATAGGCGTTTTGTGCTTGAGTGCCCACTGGGGATGCTGTGGTTGTAAATCTTGACGTAATTGCGCAGCGTCGATTCGAGTTAAGCTGCTATTCCAAAGCAAGTCTGGTTGACGAGGCCGGCTTTGCGGCGGCATGATCCTCCGGTGCGGCCGGCAAAGATCCTCGATTACGATTCGCTCACGTCATGCCTGGAGCGCGATATACACGACGGTACTCTTCTCCCCGATCGGGCTCAGGCCTCTCCAATCGCGTCTTCAGTCAGGCCTTTAATTGCGCCACGATTTCCCGAGACCGGAAAGCGCGCCCCTGCGGCGGCGAGGCAGCTTTCCATACCAGATCTGAAAATCGCTGGAGAGCGTATTACCCTCGCCCCCCAGCTTCAGTCACGATTGACCGCGTTCAGTTGCCACTAGACGTCAGAAATGATAACGCCCGCGGATTCCGATAGTGCGAGGAACAGGTCCGCCGATCAGGCCAGCCTGGCGAATGAACCAGGGGCCACGCGCGTCGCCCAGGTTCTGGCCGTACAGCTCGACCTCGTACGTTTTGCTGCGCAGCCCCAGGCTTGCATCGACGAGGTTGAAAATTGCGGTTTCGTCGCCTGCCTGGTTCATACGCGAACCGCTGCGCGAGACCGAACCGTTGGCATACGCGGTCCAGGTTTCATTCACCGGACGCGAATAGTTGGCATCTAGGCGGGTGGTGAACCGTGGCGTGTTCAACAGTTGCGCGCCTGGGTAGACGACGCTACCGATGCCGCGTGCGACGAGCGGATTCACATCGTTATACTTAGCGTTGTTGAGGTCGCCGGCAAAGCCGAGGTTCAACCCACGCATAGGAGTCCACTGCAATGCCAGGTCGATGCCCTTTACCGTTGCGTTGCCCAGCGATGCGAATGCGGCAATACCACTCGAGGTGTAAAGTCCAGTTTGCAGGCCATTGTATTGGAGTTTGTACAGGTTGGCTTCATAACTCAGCCGTGCCTGGCGCAAGCTACCCTTGATGCCGATCTCCAGATTTCGGACGCGATCCGGGTTGAGTGCTACGCCTTCGATGATGTTATCAATCCGCAGTGCATTGACTTGCAATGGGGATTGCGCGATGCCGCTTCGGAAGCCGGTGCCGGCGTTCAAATACGCGGTGGTCTCGCCATCCGGATGGTAGGCCAGGTTGGCTCGCCATGTGGTGACGCTTGGCGATGCATTTCCTGACGCGTCAGGCGCCTTCGGGATAATCGACTCGCTGATGAAGGTGCGGTTATCCTTGTATTGGCGCAAGCCCAGCAAGGGGACAAGCTTTCCATCGAACAGGTCATAGCTCATCTCACCAAAGATAGACTTGTTGCGCGTTTTGGTCGTTGTCGCGCCGAGAATAGTTAGGAGTGTCAAGTTGGCACTTTGGTCAAAGCGATTCTTAGCGTTGTTGTAGTACGCGCCCACGACCCAGTGCAAGGGGCCGTTCGAATTCGAAGCCAGACGCAGTTCCTGGGTAAAGCTATTGCCGGTGTAGCCATTGAATAACGGTCCCGAACCAAGGACCGGTACCGCCAGCGCGCTCAGGTAGGACGTGTCGAATTCCACCACCCCGGTCGCACTCGTCAGCGTGGCAAAACCGAGGTCGTACTCCATCGACAGGCTGTAGAGATCATTCCTGGATTTCTCGTATCCTTGAACATCGCCCCAATTGGCAAGATAAGAGGGGTCGACAGAAGTCATCTGCTGGCTATAGTCCTGTTTGCCTCCAAAATGCATATACTGCAGACGCGCCTTGAAATTCTCATTCGGTACCCAATACAGCACGACACGGGCGTCACTCTTGTGCATCTTGTTCGCATCGCGGACCCGGGGCGTGCCTGTCGGATCACCGCTGTACACATCGGCGTACCCGGCACGTGAGTCGCCTCCGCCGCTGATGCGCAAACCGAGCGTGTCCTTAATCAATGGTATCGATACTGCTGCGGCAGCACCATAACTCAGGCCACTTGAACCTTCCACGTTGGCAATGTACGTTTCGGCGTCGCCGGTAACCTGCTTCAGATTCGGATTTTTCGTCCGGAAAATCATCGTCCCGCCCATGGCGCCTTGACCGTACAAGGTGCCGTAGGGGCCGCGGAGCACTTCGACCTGAGCGATATCCATCAGACGAAGCGGTGGCGCGAATTGGGCATTCGGGATTACATACGCCGTCTCGTCGATGTAATAGCCGACCAGCGCATCGCCGATGCCACCGCCAGCTCCTGAACCACGAATCGAATATGAACGAATGAATTCACCCAGTTGTTCGCCTTGCGATGCGCCGGGCACTGCGCTGACCAGGGCATCGAGGTTGGTGATGTTTTTGCTCGCCAGTTCCTTGCCCGTGAATGCCTGAATCGACATCGGGGCCTCGACCATAATCTGCGGACGGTTCTTGCTTGCCGAAACCAGAACCTGTTGAGGCGCCCCATTGTCAACCGCCGGAGCCGACTTCGCCGCTTCCGACGGAGTAGATGCTGCCTGGGGCTGCGCGGGGGGGGCGTCTTGTTGTGCGTAAGCGGGGATGCAAAACGAAATCAACGATGCACAGCCCGTCACGATGGTCTTTGTTGCCATAATTTCTGTCTCCTCTTTTCTGCAAACGATTGTAATACCGTGAAAATAATAACATTGCTGACTAGCAGCGCAAGCACTATCTGCCTCTCCGGGCATTTATTCAAAAAAACAACGATTTGTTGACATTTAATTCAATGATTAGCGTGCCTACAACTCATGCCAAGCTAATCGAACATACGCATTTGCAATCGATTGCAAAGGTGGAATTCATGCAAGCTCCCGGCTCGCCGCTTCCGGACGGTCAGCCGTTACGGAACTACCGACCCGCTGCAATGTGCCGTCGGCCTGGTACAAAATCGCTCTACCATCCGACGTCGTGACTGTGGCGGCACATTGCGCCAGATTGACGTCCAGCTCGATCCACTCCGTCCCGTTGTTCCAGGCGAGCACTAGGGTCGCGTCATCGGACGGCCTCGCCGTGAACACCCCTTGGAACGCGGGATGGGCGTTACGTAACCGGATCAGCTCGATCAGTTCCACAACGACTGGCTGCCTGAGCGCATCTTCGACCTCGCCGAGGTCGTAGTAATGACGATTGATATCCCTGCCGACGCCCGTTTTTGCCAGCAATGCCAGATCGTTGCCGCCCGCGAGCGCGCCAACGTAATAGACTTGGGGGACACCGGGCAGGAAGAACTGGATCGCGCGCGCGATCAGGTAGGCCCCACGGTCTTGGCCGACTGCGTCGTAGAAAGTGCAGTTCACCTGGTAAAGATCGAGATTCGATGCGGCTGCGCCGGTTGCAGTCCGGCTCGCGTCCCTGCTGTTGCGATGGATCGTCTCGACCAGAAGATCCAGCTCGTCCGGCGGCACCAGTCCCGCATCATGTGCAGCCGACTTGTCCGCGCCGATATCGATGATGCCGATACCGTCATGCGTGTCGAGCACGGTGATTGCATTTGTCGGACGCGCCTCGATCCAATGGTACAGCGGGACGGCGGTGCCAAAATACAGTGCATGGAGCACCAGTGGCGGCAATGCGAAGTCATAGACCCAGTCGACGCGTTGCGCGATTTCTATCTGGCGCCGGTAATACGAGTGGATTTCTACGAGAACCTCCATTCCCAGGGACCGCGCCCGTTCGGCGAATTCGTCGATGAATGCAAAGGTCTCGGGGAGCATGAAGCAACTTGACCCGGCCTTCTTGATGGCGTAGCCAACCGCGTCGAGGCGGACCATCGTCACGCCTGCCAGCGCCAGCCGCTCCAGGATGCCCTGCAAATACGCTTCCCCCTGAGGATGCTTGACGTTGATGTCTACCTGCTTCGATGTGAAGGTCGTCCACAGCAGCCGCGTTTCTCCGTTTTTCAACGGGACGGAAGTGAACGGCAGGCCGGGGCGTGGACGGTAGACCGAAAGCAGATCGTTCTCGGACGCACCGATCGGAAACACAGTATCCATCGTGAGGAACAAGCCATCGTACTCCGATTCCCACCCTCTTTCGGAATAGTCTTTGAACTGCGGAGAGTCGGTCGACATGTGATTGACGATGACATCGGCCATGACGGGCAGCTTGGCGGTGAGTGAGCGAATACTGTTCCAGTCGCCCAGCCTGGAGTCGACCATTGTGTGGTCGATCGGGTCGAAACCGGCATCCGCGCCGTCGACTTTCTCGAAGAATGGAAGCAGGTGCACGCCACCAAAGACACCGGCCAGTGGGCCATCGAGCAACGCCTCCAGCTCAGACAAAGTTTTACCACCGAATCGATCGACATAGGCGATCAGTTGTACTTGGTTGCGCATTGGTGCGGGCCCTTTTATGCAAACGATTGGCAAAGCTACAGGTTCTTACGTCACGCCATGGATTCTAGACCAACTCGCGACGAGATGCAATCGTTTGCAATTAAGCCGGCAGATTGATATATAATGATTTCTTTATCAACCGTTTGAGTGCGCCACCATGCCACGCCGTCCCCGCATTGACCTTCAGTCTCCTGGCATTTCCGCTGTTGTTGGCCGACCTCGCATGTCCGACATCGCGCGCATGGCAGGTGTCAACGTGTCAACGGTATCGCGCGCGCTCAACGGCAGCAGCCTGACCAACGAAGAAACCCGGGCACGCATCCTTGAAATCGCGACGGCGCTGAATTACACGGTGAACGCCGCCGGCAAGAGCTTGCGTTCTGGCCAAAGTCGCACGATCGGTGTGGTGATCCCGATCGATCCAATCTCGCAGGACCACATTTCCGACCCGTTCTTTCTGGCGCTGCTCGGTGGTATCGCCGATGCCCTGACCGAGCGCGGCTACGATATGCTGGTCTCGCGCATCGATGTCGAGGAGCTCGAGGTGGCGGCGAACGTCTGCGACACGGGCCGCACGGATGGCGTCATCCTCATCGGTCAGTGGCGACATCCTGACAAGCTCAACCAGATGGCGGCTCGTGGCATTCCATTGATCGTTTGGGGGGCCAAACTCCCACACCAGAAATATGCGACGGTCGGCACCGACAATACGCTTGGCGGCGAACTCGCCACGGGCCATCTGCTCGATCTGGGAGCACGACGAATTGCGTTCCTTGGCGATATGGAGCTGCCAGAGTTCCGCTTGCGTCACGACGGCTATATGAATGCGCACGCGAAACGCGGTTTGCTGGTCGATCCGTCGTTGACCCGCCCTATTCCATTTGTCGCGGAGACAATCCAGAAAAACGTGGAAGCCATGCTCACCCAGAAAACCGGCTTCGATGGCCTGTTTGCCGCCAGCGACGTCGCCGCCATGACGGCCATCTCCACCTTGCTTCGTGCCGGGGTCCGCGTGCCGGAAGATGTCCTGGTGGCGGGCTACGACGACATCGGCCCTGCCGCCTATACCCATCCTTCGCTCACCACTGTCCGTCAGCCAATGCGTGAGGCCGGACAATGCCTGGTTGACGGTCTGATGGAGCAGTTGGGGGGAGAAGCAGCAAAGTCCGTGTTACTCACAACTGAACTGGTCATTCGCGAGTCAACCCGGCGTATCTAGTCTCCGCAACGCGTCCGCGACGGCCAGGTGAAACTGCGCCAGCTTTTCCGCCGACGGTTGCACCGGCATGAAGGCCGCCCACAGCATGGAAGTCAGCTGCTCCGCCGTCGCGTCGATATCCGGCTTGTTCCCGTTCGCCACATAGTCCCACAGCACGTGTTCCATCGAACCGTAGACCATGCCGCGTAATAGCGAAAGGGGAGCACTCGGACGGATCTCTCCCGCGCGCTGGGCCGCGGCGAGGACATTCATCAACGGGGCAGTATACCGGCGCTTGAGTTCAACCAGCAGGCTCGCGAATTCGTCGTCGACGGTACGGCCTTCGCTCAGCACCAGCCGGCACATGCCGCTGCCCTCCTGCATCAGCGTGACGAGGTGTTTGTGCACGACGAAATGCAACCGGGCGCGGGTGCCGGGGACCAGTGGCAGCTCGTTTTCGAGAACCTGCGTGATCTCGTCATACCACCCCTTGATCACATGCATGCACAGGTCGCGCTTGCTGAGGAAGTAAGAAAAGATCGTGGCTTCGGAGATATTCAGCTGGCGCGCGATGTCGAGCGTGGTGGAACGCTCGTAGCCTTGTTCGGAAAACGTTCTGGCGCGCGGTCGCCAGGATTTCCTTCACGCGACGCTCCGAGCGCGCGCCCTGTGCATCCCGTCTCCGTACGGGTCTCAATGGTGTGTTCACGTTGTCGATTCCTGGTGTGTTCCGTTGACGGACATTCTTTCGCGGCCAAGGATACCATCCGGTCGAGCTACATATTCGGGTAGTTCGGCCCGCCGCCGCCTTCCGGCGTGACCCACACGATGTTCTGCACGGGGTCCTTGATGTCGCAGGTCTTGCAGTGCACGCAGTTCTGCGCATTGATCTGCAGGCGGTCCTTGCCTTCATCCATCTTCACGAATTCGTACACGCCGGCCGGGCAGTAGCGCTGTTCCGGACCCGCGAATTTCGCCAGGTTCACGTCGACCGGCACGTTCGGGTTCTTCAGCGTGAGGTGCACGGGCTGGTCTTCCGCGTGGTTCGTGTTCGAGATGAACACGGACGACAGGCGGTCGAATGTCAGCTTGCCGTCCGGCTTCGGATAGGCGATGGGCGAGAAGTCGGACGCCGGGCGCAGGCATTCGTGGTCGGCGTGGTTGTGGTGCAGGGTCCACGGGGCCTTGCCCTTGAACAGGATCTGGTCGATGCCGACCATGATCGTGCCCGTGATCAGGCCCTTGCTCATCCACGGCTTGAAGTTGCGCGCGACGTGCAGTTCCTCGTGCAGCCACGACTGTTCGAACGCGACCGGATAGCTCAGCAGCTCGTCGTGCGACCGGCCCGCGCCCAGTGCGGCGTAGGCGGCGTCGGCGGCGAGCATGCCCGTCTTGATGGCGGCGTGGCTGCCCTTGATGCGGCTCGTGTTGAGGAAGCCGGCGTCGCAGCCGATCAGCGCGCCGCCCGGGAACACGGTCTTCGGCAGCGATTGCAGGCCGCCCGCCGTGATCGCGCGCGCACCGTACGAGATGCGCTTGCCGCCCTCGAAGAAGTGGCGGATCGCCGGGTGCGTTTTGTAACGCTGGAATTCCTCGTACGGCGACAGGTACGGGTTCTGGTAAGACAGGCCGACGACGAAGCCGACGGCGACCTGGTTGTTTTCCAGGTGGTACAGGAACGAGCCGCCGTAGGTGTCGTTGGCCAGCGGCCAGCCGGCCGTGTGGATCACGAGGCCCGGCTTGTGCCTGGCCGGATCGATTTCCCACAATTCCTTGATGCCGATGCCGTAGGTCTGCGGATCCTTGCCCTTGTTCAGGTCGTACTTCGCCATCAGCTGCTTGCCGAGGTGGCCGCGCGAGCCTTCCGCGAACAGCGTGTACTTCGCGTGCAATTCCATGCCCAGCTGGAACGCGTCGGTCGGCTGGCCATGACGGTTGACGCCCATATTGCCGGTGGCGACGCCCTTCACCGAGCCGTCGTCGTTGTACAGGATCTCGGCGGCGGGGAAGCCCGGGAAGATCTCGACGCCCAGCGCTTCCGCCTGCTGGCCCAGCCAGCGCACGACGTTGGCCAGCGAAATGACGTAGTTGCCGTGGTTCTGCAGGGCCTTCGGCACGAACATCGACGGCGTCGCGTACGACCTGGTCTCCGTCAGGAACAGCACGCGGTCTTCCGTCACGGCCGTGTTCAGCGGTGCGCCCAGTTCCTTCCAGTTCGGGAACAGTTCGTCCAGCGCGCGCGGGTCCATCACGGCGCCCGACAGGATGTGCGCGCCCAGCTCGCCGCCTTTTTCCAGCACGCAGACCGACACGTCCTGGCCCTTGTCCGCCGCGACCTGTTTCAGGCGGATTGCGGCCGAGAGGCCCGCGGGACCGCCACCGACGATGACCACGTCGTATTCCATTGCCTCGCGCGGGCCGTAGTCTTTGAGTGAATCCATGCGTCAGCCCAGCGCAGCGTCGATGACGGGCACGACCTCGAACAGGTCGCCGACGATGCCGTAGTCCGCCACCTGGAAGATCGGCGCCTCCGGGTCCTTGTTGATAGCCACAATCGTCTTCGAGTCCTTCATGCCGGCCAGGTGCTGGATCGCGCCCGAGATCCCGACTGCGATGTACAACTGCGGCGCTACCACCTTGCCAGTCTGCCCCACCTGCCAATCGTTCGGCACGAACCCCGCGTCGACGGCCGCCCGCGATGCACCCATCGCGGCGCCCAGCTTGTCCGCCAGCGGCTCGAGGACCTTGAATGCCTCGCCCGATCCCATGCCGCGGCCGCCGGAAACGATGATCTTCGCGGCCGTCAGTTCCGGACGCGCGGACTTCACGATATCGCGCGACACGAACACGGACTTGCCGCTGTCGCCGACCGGCACGACGTCCTCGACGGGTGCCGAACCGCCCTGCCCTGCGGCGTCGAAACCTGTCGTACGCACGGTGATGACCTTGATGCGGTCGATCGATTGCACGGTGGCGATCGCATTGCCCGCATAGATCGGCCGCTCGAACGTGTCCGGCGTCACCACCTTCGTGATTTCCGACACCTGCGCGACGTCGAGCCGCGCCGCCACCCGCGGCAGAATGTTCTTTCCGTATGCCGTTGCCGGCGCCAGGATGTGGGTATAGTCGCGGGCCAGTGCGAGCACCTGCTCGGCCACGTTTTCAGCGAGGCCGTCGGCGAATTGCGGGCCGTCGGCCAACAGCGCCCTCGCGACTCCGGCGATTTGCGCCGCCGCCGCTGCGGCAGCGCGGGCGTTATGGCCGGCGACGAGGACGTGGACGTCGCCGCCGCATTGCACCGCAGCGGTGACCGTGTTCAGGGTGCTGCCCTTGAGGCCGGCATTGTCGTGTTCTGCGATAACCAGTGTCGTCATGATCGTTCGTGTTCTTTCGGTTGTATGGGCTAGATGACTTTTGCTTCGTTCCTGAGCCTGGCCACCAGTTCTGCCGCATCCTTGACGACAACGCCGGCCGAACGCTTGGGCGGCTCGACGACCCTCAGCGTCTTCAAGCGCGGCGTCACATCCACGCCGAGGTCGGCCGGGCCGAGCGTACCCAGCGGCTTCTTCTTGGCCTTCATGATGTTCGGCAGCGTGACGTAGCGAGGCTCGTTGAGGCGCAGGTCGGTGGTGACGACGGCTGGCAGCGGCAGGGCCACCGTTTCCAGGCCGCCGTCGACCTCGCGTGTGACGACCGCACGGCCGTCCCCGACAACGAGCGTCGAGGCAAAAGTCGCCTGGCCCCAGCCCAGCAGGGCCGCCAGCATCTGGCCGGTCTGGTTGCAATCGCCGTCGATGGCCTGCTTGCCGAGGATGACCAACTTCGGTTGCTCCCTGTCCACGACGGCTTTCAGGAGCTTGGCCACGGCCAGCGGCTGCAGTTCCCCGGGGACGTCGACGAGGATGCCCCGATCGGCGCCGATGGCCAGCGCCGTGCGCAGGGTTTCCTGGCACTGGGCCGGACCGCAGGACACGACGACGACCTCGTCGACCTTGCCGGCTTCCTTCAGCCGTACCGCTTCCTCGACGGCGATCTCGTCGAAGGGATTCATGCTCATCTTGGCACTGGCGATATCGACACCGGTGCCATCGGATTTCACCCGGACCTTCACGTTGTAGTCCACGACGCGCTTGACGGCGACTAATGCTTTCATTTCAATCTTCCCGTATTCGTTGATTGGATCACCCGGCGCGCCGGCTCGCGAGCGCGTTGCCGGCCCGGCTTGCAGCCTTGCGGCCGAGGTGGCGCATGATGAACTGGCCGGCGTCCACGACGGCATCGAGATCAACGCCGGTCCGGACCCCTAGCCCGTGCAGCATGTACAACACGTCCTCCGTCGCGACGTTTCCGGTCGCGCCTTTCGCATACGGACAGCCGCCCAGCCCGGCCACCGACGCGTGGAAGATCGCGATGCCGACTTCCAGGCTGGCGTAGATGTTCGCCAGCGCCTGTCCATAGGTGTCGTGGAAGTGTCCCGACAGGCGCCCGACCGGAAACTCGGCGGCGGCGCGTGCCATCACCTGCTGCACCTGGAGGGGGGTGCCGACGCCGATCGTGTCGGCAATGTCGATCTCGTCGCAGCCGAGATCGCGCATGCGCCGCACGACGTCGGCCACGCTGTCGGCCGGCACCACTCCCTGGTAGGGACAGCCGAACGCGCAGCTGATGCTGCCGCGCAGGCGCAGCCCGTGCGCCCGCGCCGCCGCCGCGACGTCGCGGAACCGTTCGATTGATTCCTCGATGGAGCAGTTGATGTTTTTCTGGGAAAAGGCCTCCGATGCGGAGCCGAAAATCACGACTTCCCCGGCACCGGCGGCCAGCGCGCCGTC
This sequence comes from Massilia sp. GER05, assembly GCF_052056005.1. Lineage (NCBI taxonomy): Bacteria > Pseudomonadati > Pseudomonadota > Betaproteobacteria > Burkholderiales > Oxalobacteraceae > Massilia > Massilia sp. GER05. The sequence goes on from NZ_CP178858.1 coordinate 6,674,742, forward strand.
CAGTCCCTTCATGTTGGGCGTGAGCGCCGAATAGACGACTCCCGGCCTGCGGCGGATGGCGGCCATCACTTCCGCCGACGTCGCCATCTGCGGCACCCATTTCGACGACACGAACGACGCGGTCTCGATGTTCACGAAGCCGGACGCCGTCAACCGGTCGATCAACTCGACCTTGACTGCGACCGGTATCGTTTCCTTCTCGTTCTGCAGGCCGTCGCGCGGCCCCACCTCGACGACTTTTACCTGATCGGGCAATGCCATGTTCGCTCCTTTCACGCGGCCTTGAACGCCAGCAGTTGCGCGCCGTCCGCCACCTGGTCGCCGACCGCGTACAGCAGGTCCTCGACCAGGCCGTCGGATGGCGCGGCGATCGTGTGCTCCATCTTCATCGCCTCCATGATCAAGAGGGGCGCCCCCTTCTGCACCTGCTGGTTCCTTTCGACCAGCAGGGCCACGATCTTGCCCGGCATCGGCGCCGTCAGGCGGCCCCCCTTGGCCTCTGCTTCGCCGGCGTGGACCATCGGATCGCGATAGTCCAGGACGACATGCTCGCCCTGCCACCAGACGTGGAGCACGGACCCGTCGCGCACAACCGTGCCGCGCACCACCGCGTGTCCCACGCGCAGCGTGAAGTCGCGACCGGCGCAGGCGCTCAGCCGCACGTGTTCGATAGCCTCCGCGCAGGCCAGGCGCCAGCCATCGTCTCCATAGGTGACCGTCACCCGGACGTCGCCGTCGTCCGCGCCGAATTCGAGTACACGCGCCAGCGCGGCGTTCATGCGCCAGCCCCGGGTCGATGCCCACACGTCGCGTTCGGCCCGGCGTTCGCCGGCTAGGATCGCGACCGTAGCCAGCGCGACAACCGGCAACGGCACCGGGCGTGGCGGCGGAAACAGGTCATCGTGATAGCGGACGATCAGTCCGGTATCCAGGTCGGCATCCGAGAACGGACGGCTCAGCACAAGGCGCCTGAGGAACGCGACATTGCTGGCAAGGCCAACGATCTGGTAGTCCGCCAGGGCCTGCGCCATCAACGCCAGCGCCGCCGCGCGGTCCTGCCCCCACACGATGAGCTTGGCGATCATCGGGTCGTAGAAGGGCGAGATCGCGTCACCCTCGCGCACGCCGCTGTCGATGCGTACGATGCCGCCTGTCTCCGGCGCCGGTGGCGTCGTGAAATGCACGGCGGCAGGTGTGCGCAGGTGGCGGAGCCGACCGATCGACGGCAGGAAGCCCTTCTCGGGATTTTCCGCGTAGATGCGCGCTTCCAGCGCATGGCCGTGGATGGTCAGCTCGTCCTGGCGCTTCGGCAGCGGCTGGCCGGCTGCGACCCGCAGCTGCCATTCGACGAGGTCGGTACCGGTGATCATTTCCGTCACCGGATGCTCGACCTGCAGCCGGGTGTTCATCTCCATGAAATAGAACGACCCGTCCTGGTTCGCGATGAATTCGACGGTGCCGGCGCCGACGTAGCCCACCGCGCGCGCCGCGGCCACGGCCGCCTCGCCCATCGCCCTGCGCCTCTCCTGCGTCATGCCTGGCGCGGGCGCCTCTTCCAGCACCTTCTGGTGGCGGCGCTGCACGGAGCAGTCGCGCTCGAACAGGTAGACGCAGTTGCCGAGGGTATCGGCGAAGACCTGGATCTCGATATGGCGCGGCCGCGTGAGATATTTTTCCACCAGCACCCGGTCGTCGCCGAAACTGGCAATCGCCTCGCGCTTGCAGGACTTCAGCGCGTCGGCAAAGTCTTCGTGACGCTCCACCACGCGCATGCCCTTGCCGCCGCCGCCGGCGCTGGCCTTCAACAGCACGGGATAGCCGATGCGGTCGGCCTGCTCGCGCAGGAATTCCACGTCCTGGCGCTCGCCATGGTAGCCCGGCACCAGAGGGACGTCGGCCTCCTCCATCACGCGCTTGGCCTCGGATTTGGATCCCATCGCGTGGATCGCGCCCACTGGCGGCCCGATAAATACGAGGCCGGCTTCCGCGCAGGCCCGGGCGAAGTCTTCGTTCTCGGACAGGAAGCCGTAGCCCGGGTGGATCGCCTGCGCGCCGGTCGCAAGCGCCGCCGCGATGATCGTGTCGCCGCGCAGGTAGCTGTCCCTTGCGGCCGCGGGGCCGATCGGCACGGCCTCGTCGCACGCCGCCACGTGCCTGGCATCGGCGTCGGCCTCGGAATACACGGCGACGGTACGGATGCCCATGCGCTGCGCGGTCGCGGCGACCCGGCAGGCGATCTCGCCGCGATTGGCGATCAGTATTTTGCTGAACATTTTATTTGTGCTCGATAGATTGGTCTGGATGAGATTCACTGGCACCACGACGGCTTGCGTTTTTCCAGGAACGACTGGATGCCCTCCCGGCCTTCGTTCGACGCGCGGATGTCGGCGATCCTGACGACCGTATCGTTCACCAGCGCGTCATCGATGGACCTGCCGGCGACGTCCTGGACGAGGCGCTTGGCCTCCCTGACGGCGTTCGGGCTCGCCGCCACGAGCGCACGCACAATCCCCGCCACCCGCTCGTCGAGGGCGTCGGCCGGTGCCAGTTCATGCACGAACCCTAGGCGGTGCGCCTCGGCCGCCGGGATGATCTCGGCGGTCAGGAAAAAGCGTCGCGACGCCTGCGCGCCCAGCGCCTTGACCACGTACGGCGAGATCGTCGCGGGAATCAGGCCGAGCCTGGTCTCGGACAGGCAGAACTTCACGCCCTCGCCCGCGACGACGACGTCGCACGCGGCGGCCAGCCCGACACCGCCCGCATAACAGTCGCCCTGGATCCGCGCGACGACGGGTTTCGAGCACCGGTAGATCGACTGGAGCATGCGCGCGAGGCGGCCGGCGTCGTCGAGGTTCTCGGCGTGGCTGTATCCGGCCATTTTCTTCATCCAGTTCAGGTCCGCGCCGGCACAGAATGCCTGGCCGTGCGCCGCCAGCACGACCGCGCGGACGTCGGTGCGTTCGTCCAGCATGTCGAACACCCGGGTGAGTTCAGCGATTGCCGTCTCGTCGAAGGCATTGCGTACGTCGGGACGGTTCAGCCATACAGTGGCCACGCGCCCTTCCTGCGTCAGTTGCAGCGTCTGGAATTCCATATCGTCTCCTACATCCGGAATACGCCGAACTTCGTGTCCTCGATCGGCGCGTTCAACGCGGCCGAAAGACCCAGGCCCAGCACCATGCGGGTGTCGGCCGGATCGATCACGCCGTCGTCCCACAGGCGTGCCGACGCGTAGTACGGGTGGCCCTGCGTTTCGTACTGAGCACGAATCGGCGCCTTGAACGCTTCCTCCTCTTGCGCGCCCCAGTTGCCGCCCCGGGCCTCGATACCGTCGCGCTTGACCGTCGCGAGCACGCCGGCAGCCTGCTCACCACCCATCACAGAGATGCGTGCGTTCGGCCACATCCACAAAAAGCGCGGCGAGAAGGCGCGGCCGCACATGCCGTAGTTGCCGGCGCCGAAGCTGCCGCCGATGATCACGGTGAATTTCGGTACGGCGGCCGTGGCGACCGCGGTCACCATCTTCGCGCCGTTGCGGGCAATGCCTTCATTCTCGTATTTGCGGCCCACCATGAAGCCCGTGATGTTCTGCAGGAAGACGAGCGGGATTTTTCTCTGGCAGCACAATTCGATGAAGTGCGTGCCCTTCAGTGCGGACTCCGAGAACAGGATGCCGTTGTTGGCGATGATCCCGACCTTCATGCCGAAGATATGGGAGAAGCCGCAGACGAGCGTCGTGCCGTATCTCGCCTTGAACTCGTCGAACGCGCTGCCGTCGACGATGCGCGCGATGACCTCGCGCACGTCGAACGGCTTGCGCGTATCGGTCGGAATCACCCCGTACAGCTCGTGCGCCGCGTAGTTCGGCTCGACCGGTTCGCGGCGCGCCCCCTGTTGCGGTTTCACGCGGTTCAGGTTCGAGACGATGGTGCGCGCCAGTGCCAGCGCATGCGTGTCGTTCTGCGCCAGGTGGTCGGCCACACCGGACAATCGCGTGTGCACGTCGCCCCCGCCCAGTTCCTCCGCCGTGACGACTTCGCCTGTGGCCGCCTTCACGAGCGGCGGGCCACCCAGGAAGATCGTGCCCTGTTCCTTGACGATGATGGATTCGTCGCTCATCGCCGGCACGTACGCGCCACCGGCCGTGCACGAGCCCATCACGACGGCGATCTGCGGGATGCCCTTGGCCGACAGGTTCGCCTGGTTATAAAAGATGCGGCCGAAGTGGTCGCGGTCGGGGAACACGTCGTCCTGGTTCGGCAGGTTGGCGCCACCGGAATCCACGAGGTAAATGCAGGGCAGGTTGTTCTGCTCCGCGATCTCCTGCGCGCGCAGGTGTTTTTTCACCGTCATCGGGTAATACGTGCCGCCCTTGACGGTAGCGTCGTTACAGACGATCACGCATTCCTGGCCCGCGACACGGCCGATGCCCGTGATGATGCCGGCGGCGGGCGCCGCATCGTCGTACATCGCGTAGGCCGCCATCTGGGAGAATTCGAGGAACGGGGTGCCCGGATCGAGCAGCATCTGCACGCGCTCGCGCGGCAGCAGCTTGCCGCGTGCCGTGTGTTTTGCTCGGGCCGCATCGCCGCCGCCCTGCGCGATTTCGGCGACACGCTCACGCAAGTCGTCGACCAGCTTCTGCATCGCGTCCGCATTCGCGCGGAAATCATCGGCGCGTGGATTCAATCGGGATTCGAGAGTCGTCATGGCCGGGCCTTCATTCCGTCTCGGCGAACAGCTCGCGCCCGATCAGCATGCGGCGAATCTCGCTCGTGCCCGCGCCGATCTCGTACAGCTTGGCGTCGCGCCACAGGCGGCCCACCGGATACTCGTTGATGTAGCCGTTGCCGCCCAGCGTCTGGATCGCTTCGCCGGCCATCCACGTCGCTTTTTCCGCGCTGTACAGGATGGCGCCGGCGGCGTCCTTGCGCAGGGCGCGGACCTGTTCCGGGTTCGATGCGCGGTCGCAGGCCTGGCCGACCGCGTAGACATACGCGCGGCATGCCATCATCGTCGAATACATATCCGCGATCTTGCCTTGCATCAGTTGGAACTCACCAATGGCCTGGCCAAACTGCTTGCGCTCGTGAATATACGGGACGACGACGTCCATGCAGGCCGACATGATGCCCAGCGGACCGCCGGAGAGGACGGTGCGTTCGAAATCCAGCCCCGACATCAGCACGTTCACGCCCTTGCCCACGCCACCCAGCACGTTTTCCACGGGCACTTCGCAATCCTGGAACACCAACTCGCCCGTGTGCGAACCGCGCATCCCCAATTTGTCCAGTTTTTGGGCGATCGAAAAACCTTTGAAGCCCTTTTCGATCAGGAAGGCGGTCATGCCGCGCGGGCCGGCCTCGATGTCGGTCTTGGCGTAGACGACGAGGGTGTCGGCGTCCGGGCCGTTCGTGATCCACATCTTGGTGCCGTTCAGCACGTAGCGGTCGCCCTTCAGCTCGGCGCGCAGCTTCATGCTGACGACGTCCGAGCCGGCATTCGGTTCGGACATGGCCAATGCACCGACGTGCTCGCCCGAGATCAGTTTCGGCAGGTATTTGCGCTTCTGCTCGTCGTTGCCGTTGCGCTTGATCTGGTTGACGCACAGGTTCGAGTGGGCGCCGTAAGACAGGCCGACGGAGGCCGACGCGCGCGAGATTTCTTCCATGGCGACGATGTGCGCCAGGTAGCCCATATTGGCGCCGCCGTATTCCTCGCTGACGGTGATGCCGAGCAGGCCCAGTTCGCCCATCTTTTTCCACAGGTCCATCGGGAACTGGTCGGTGCGGTCGATCTCGGCCGCGCGGGGGGCGATTTCGCTCGCGGCGAACTGTTGTACAGCTTCGCGCAGTGCCCGAATGTCTTCCCCGTGATCGAAGCCCAGACCCGGAAGGTCGAGGAATGAATTTGCCATGTTGTCCCCTGTTAGCGAGATGAAAGTAGAGCCGGCGGCGCCGGGCACGGTGCACCGCGGCACATCGGATGTTTTGTGAGTTTAACTCACATTATTTTATTTTCTCGAATTTGTCAAAATGAATGTTGCCTATCATCTCTAGGTTCACTACACTCTATCGATACCAAAATAATGAGCATTACTCAGGCAAGGCCCCAAGTATCAGCCATTGTGAGCTTTACTCAAACTGAATTTATTTGTATAGACAGGCCGACCATCCGCACGGCGACGGGTGCGCGCGCCACCAATCACCGGAGGAGTGAAAGATGCAGCAGTCAAGCTATGTCCATGGGTCACATGACGTGCCGCTCATCGGAGAGACGATCGGGACTCATCTTGCCGGCATCGCGAAACGCTTCAGCGACCGCGACGCACTCGTCGTGGCACACCAGAACATTCGCTGGACGTACCGCGAGCTTCTCGAGCATGTCAACCGCTTCGCGGCCGGGTTGTTGAAGCTTGGGTTGCGCCCCGGCGACCGCGTCGGGATCTGGGCACCGAATTGCGCAGAGTGGATCGTGACGCAGTTCGCGACGGCACAGGCCGGTCTCGTCATGGTCAACATCAATCCGGCGTACCGGCGCTCGGAGCTGCAATACGTGCTCGATAAGGTACAGTGCAGCGCGTTGATCCTCGCACCAAGCTTCAAAAGCAGCGATTACATCGCGATGGTGCAGGATGTCGTGCCCGAACTTCGGGACGCCAGCCCAGGACGTCTGGGCGCGACCAGCCTGCCCCATCTGCGCCACGTCATCCGCCTGGGCACGGATAACACCGTGGGCATGCTGAATTTCGACGACGTCGCCGCCGCAGCTGGCCCCGCCGACCTGGAACGTCTCGCAGAAGTGGCAGCCGGCGTGCAATTCGACGATCCGGTGAACATCCAGTTCACGTCCGGCACCACGGGCGCGCCCAAGGGGGCGACGCTGACGCACCATAACATCCTCAACAACGGCTTCTTCATCGGGGAAACGATGCGCCTGACGGCGCGCGACCGGCTCTGCATCCCGGTGCCGCTCTACCATTGTTTTGGCATGGTCCTAGGCAACCTCGCCTGCATCACCCATGGCGCCGCCATGGTCTTCCCGGGTGAGGGATTCGATGCCAAGGCCGTCCTCGACGTCGTGCAGTCGGAGCGCTGCACGGGCCTGCACGGCGTGCCGACCATGTTCATCGCCATTCTCGACCATCCCGATTTCGCGAAATACGACCTGTCGCATCTCCGCACAGGCATCATGGCCGGCTCGCCCTGCCCGGTCGAGATCATGACCCGGGTTATCCAGCACATGCACATGAGAGAAGTCACGATCGCCTACGGCATGACGGAAACGTCTCCGGTGAGCTTCCAGAGTTCGATCGACGATCCCGTCAACGTCCGGGTATCCACGGTCGGCCGCGTCCATCCTCATCTCGAAGTGAAGATCGTGGACGGCAGCGGACGCGTCGTTCCCCGCGGCGAGAAGGGCGAGCTTCTGACCCGCGGCTACTCCGTAATGCTCGGCTACTGGGGCGACGAGGACAAGACGCGCGAGGCGATCGATGCCGCCGGCTGGATGCACACCGGCGACCTGGCCGTCATCGACGACCAAGGGTATTGCCGGATCGTCGGCCGTTCCAAGGACATGGTGATCCGAGGCGGCGAAAACATATATCCCCGTGAAGTCGAGGAATTCCTGTACCGGCATCCGAAGGTACAGGACGTGCAGTGCGTCGGCGTTCCGGATCCGAAGTATGGCGAAGAACTTTGCGCTTGCATCATCCTGCGCCCAGGTATGGAAGCGGACGCCGATGAGATCCGGGCGTTCTGCTCGGGTCAGATTGCGCACTACAAGATTCCGCGCTACGTGCGGTTCGTCGGCGCCTTCCCGATGACGGTAACCGGAAAGATACAAAAGTACATCCTGCGCGAACAGGTCACATCGGACCTTGGGCTAGCCATGGAATGAAATTGGCGCTGGTATCTAGCCGAAGATCCACTGCGCACGTTATACGACCGGCGTTCGATCACGCCTTCCTGTGTGATCCCTACCCCGTTTTTCGCCGCCTTCGCGAGACGGGTCCGGTGCTGTGACGCGACGACGTGTTCCAGGGTTCTTGGCTGCTGACACGCCACGCGGAGGCGGAGCTTGCGTTGCGCGATCCGCACTTTTCGTCGCAGCGCACGGCCGGATGGATCGGGCGCCCCCCGGGATGGCGTCACCGAAAAGTAATATGCCGCAATATAAAGATTAATCGCCGGGAACACGAATACCCGCAAGACCAAGCCAAAGACTTCGTCAGGGACCAGAAGCCTCTGCTGGCGATATTGCCTACATGCCGGACTTTGGGTGGCGCGGCCGCATGGCTGCCATTCGGGCGCGGCGACGCTGGCGTCCGGCGGTAGCGCGCGCAAAACCGTCGAGGAGGTGCGCCGGAAGCATTTTCACCATGCCATGCAGGACGAGCGGGACCAGCACGAATTCGTCGACCGCGCCGAACACGGGCAAAGCGAAATTCAGTGGCTCAACGGCGAACAACGTCAGGCCAGCCAGCCCGGGCAACAACCACCCGGGACATTCCTCATGCCGGAGCGCGAACCACAGCAGGCGCAGGTCCTGCCCGGCGACCATGCGCCAAAGTGCAAAGATGCGATTCAATGCGCTCTTCTCCATAGCAAAGGGCTTTTCGGTGTCCCGTACATTGGTCCTCCAAGCCCGAACGCAATAGAGAACTGCAAAAGGTTACCGCATTTTAGAAGGCAAAGTACGGCCGAGGCATCGTCCACCCGCGTCGCGGCCCGGCCGTGTTCACCCGCGCCCAAGTGACATTTTCACTTCACAAGTTGCGGCATTTTTGCTTCAACGGACGCCGACGGGTTTGGGCGTTTCACACACGGATTTCTGGGCCGACGGAAGGCCGGGAAATAGCCAGCGGCAAGGCAAACGATTGCATGAAGGCAATAATTGGGAATAGTTCAGGAGTAAGACTCAAGCCAGCTGACACAGCAAACCAGGCGTAGCCGGCATGATAGCTCCTTCAAATTGTCGATGCCGAACAGGATGCCTGCGACTCACAGGCGTGGTTGCAAACTGTTCAAGCAGTAGCAGGACCGCTGAGTTAAAAGCCTCTTGTTGCTTTTCCAGACGTCAGACGAAGAATTGACCGTCAGAGAGAATCAGCCTTAGAACTGGCCCACCGGAATCCAGCGCTTCAGGCACAGACAAGACGCGCTCGATTTTCTTGATCGATGCGGGAAAGGTGGCCCCGGTCTTTTTCTCGAGCTCGGGCAGTGAAATCTGCGCCCACGCCCAGTCCTCAAGAGGTATCGGCCGCTCTGTGATTTTTCCACTTTGCGCGGGCCGGTTCAGGTCAGTTTTACCTGAAATCGCTTACTACAACGACCCGCACTTTTCCTTCATAAAGAGTCGCATATTTAATTCATCGAACCTCTGCCCCTGAAGTAGCAACGGGGCACTTTTTATTTCATAATCGCAAATTTTCTGTATGATAATGTTATTGATATTAGACCGATTGCGATTTGTACCGATGAGAAAACATACGATCCCCAAGCTGTGTGGCCTTGGACTGTTGCTGGCCGCCTTGGCGAGCCCGGCGAAGGCCAATCTGTTCAGGGTCACCGAGCTGCTGGTGCCAAATGTCGAGTCGAGCAGCGTGAGCGCCATCAACAACCGGGGGCAGAGCGTCGGGACCGCAACCACTGCCGACGGCGTGACACACGCGATTTTGTGGTCTGGAGCGGCCGCGCGCGACCTCGGGACGTGGAAGGGATCGATGGTAACGCCGCTTGCGATCAATGATGCGGGGGAGATCGCGGGCTTTGCCAATGCACCTCGCGACGGCCCCCACGCGCTCGTATGGCGCAGCAGCGGCTGGATCGACCTCGGCCATGGCTATGCTCAGGGGATGAACAGCGGCGGGCAGGTGGTCGGTTACGATCAGCGTGGCACCCTTTGGTCGGCTGATTCCGTGACCGATCTAGGCAACGCCCTCGCTCAAGGGATCAATGACGCAGGCGATATCGTGGGCTACCGGTACGCGGCCGGTAACCCGATCGCCGTGGTCTGGCGCAATGGCGTTCTCACAGATCTGGAACGCAACGGCGCTGCGTATAGCATCAACGGAGCCGGCGACATCGTCGGCGAAAGCCGTTCGGCAACGGGGCAGTACCAAGCGACGCTATGGAACGCTCAGGGTAAGAGCCTGCTTGGAACCACAGGCGACGGCGAACATTCGGGCGCCTTCGATATCAACGAAAGGGATCAGGTGGTCGGTTATAACAATACCGGCGCGCTCCTCTGGACAGGACAGAAACAGGTCGATCTCAATGCCGTGCTTGCGAACCCGCCGGGCGGACAGTTCAGGCTGCTGCTCGCAATCGGGATCAACGAAGGTGGACAAATCGCCGCAGTGGGAACCGATGCGAACAATTACATCAGGGGGTATGTGCTGACCCCGATACCCGAGCCGGCCTCCCTAGCGCTGGTCCTCGGCGGGCTTTGCCTTCTGCCCATCGGCGGCAAGCGCGACTTGCGCAGCTGAGCGCCGTCTGGACGCTCTATTGCCGGCTCCCTCAGTTAGCGCGGCAGTTTCTTCAGAAGCTGGGGCATTCTTGTTTCAACGGACGGAAAGTGCCAATTAAGGTAGCGGTCGGGTGAAGAACCCATCGCCCATCTTTATTTGACGCCACCGGAACGTCTGCGCTACGTCGAACTCAGCCGTTCAGTCGGCAGCAGACTATCCAGGTACCTGCAATCTTCTATCGCGTTTCAATTAAAACAATATTAATACGGCGCACTTGGCCTCACTTCGTTACATCTTCCTCAGGAAAGGCACACTTTTGGACCTCAGCACGCCACAACATCTTTACGCCATGGTGTCGGCCGAAGTCGATGCCATCCTCCGTGGACTTCAATATGGTTCAAGCGACCAGAACGTATCCGAGGCAATCGGCAATGCACGTGACGTATTCAACAACCTCGCACGCGAACTCGGCACCGATATCGCTTCGCTGCAAAAGAACGCCAAGTGGGAAGTCTTCGAGATCGCCTTTTATGGCGAGACCAATGCCGGCAAATCGACAATCATCGAGATGTTGCGCATTATGCTCGAAGAAGAAGGACGGCGTTCGAACAAGCAGCAATTCAAGCAATTGCAGGCCGAGTTCAACCTGACCGAAGAAGGTATCGCGGCCATGCGGGACCGGGTCGAGCAGTACAAGACGCAGGCCGCCGAGCTGGAGGCGAAACACGACGACATCCTTACAGCCGCCCGGCAGCGCAGTCAGCAGCTGCGTGCCCAGATCGAAGTACTCGGCCAGCAGGTCGTGCAGATCAAGGCGGCGGCACCGCTCTGGCAACGCTTCATCTACCTGTTCAAGCAGTTGCCGGCACAGAAGCAGGCGCGCGAACTGGAACAGGCCTTGAACGACAACGAGGTGCAAGCGACAAGAGCAGCCGCTCCGGCAAAACAGGCCTGGGCCGAAGCGCAACAACACGCCGCAGCGGCGGAAAATGCGCTGGCGCAATCCGAAGGCCAGCTCAAGCAACTGGAGCGGTATGCCGACGGAGAAATCATCGGTGACGGCCGCTCCGACAATACCCGGATAACCGGACGCTACGAATTCACTGTGGCAGGACAACGGTTCGCACTGCTGGACGTTCCCGGCATCGAAGGATCGGAACGGCAGGTCAACGACGAGATCTCGCACGCCATCGAGGCCGCCCATGCGGTCTTCTATGTCACCGCAATCGCATCCGCGCCGCAAAAAGGTGATGACGGACGCATGGGCACGCTCGAGAAGATCAAGTCCCACCTCGGCGCACAAAGCGAAGTCTGGACCATCTATAACAAACGCGCGACCAATCCTGCGGTGCTCGCGAAGAACATCCTGGTGAGCAAGGACGAAGAGGACAGCCTGGCCGCGCTCGACACGACGATGCAAGAGGCGCTCGGCGAACACTACTGCGGCCATCTGGCGATCAGTGCCCACCCTGCTTTCCTGGGCGTGGCCGAGTGCCTGGTTCCCGGCTCGACCAAGGCCAAGAGCCGGGCCAAATTCCTCGACGCCTTCCCTCTGGAGACCTTGCTGGACCGCTCAGGCGCGAGCGCTTTCCGCACCAAGGTCGCTTCAGAGCTGGTCAGCAACAGCGAAGCGAAGATCGTCCGCTCCAACTTCAACAAGGCGCGCCAAGTGGTGGTGGCAGTCGACGACAAGCTGACGGAGCTGCGAAAGGAGACCTTCCAGCCGCTGGCCAAGCGCCTTCACGCCGATGCGCTCGACGCGGAGAAACAGGTCGACCTCGCGATGAATGCGCTGAAGTCGCGCGCCCACTCGATCGGCGCAGAAGCGGTCGACCGCTTCGTCACCGTGACACGCGAGCGGATTTACGAGCAAATCGACAAGGACATCGGCAACGACGATTTCAAGCAGGCGCTGGAACGCTGCCTGCGCCAAGGCCAGGAGAATCTGGCGAAAGAAATGCCGAAGCTGATGCAAGGGGCGCTCGAAAAATTCCAGTCGCAGATCGCCGACGTGATCGATCGTTTCAAGGAGCACGCCAGCGAACTGCTCGAGGCCTACGGCAGCATCGACATGGGCGGCCTCAGCGAACGCTTCGAGCTGAAGATCAAGATCGACAACGGCATCAATATCCCGGGTCTGGTCGGCGCCGTCGCTGGCGCAGCGATCCTGCTCTCGAATCCAGCAGGATGGGCCATCATTGCGCTCGGTGCGGTGACGGCGATCGTCGGTTTGGCCAAGGCCGTGTGGGGCGCCTTCAGCTCAAGTTACCGCATGTCGCAGCAGCGTAAGGCAGCGAACGAAAACCTCAGCCGCATCGAAGACGCGCTGCGCGAGTCGGTGCGCAAGGGACTAGTGGAAGGCTGGCCGCAACTGGAACCGAAGGTCGAGGCGCTGAACGCGGCCGTGCAGGTTCCGGCCGAACAGGTGCGGCAGATCGACACCATCCTCGGCAGCGCGCAGAAACAGCTGAAGACCATCATCAAGACGATCGAAAAGACAGGAGCAAAATAATGGAGCAAACCCTCGACGCATTCAAGTCGCAGCAATCCGATGCCATCGGCATCCTCAACAAGCTGCGCGAGTTTCTCCTGCGGGGCGAAGCGGTCGGCATCGACATCGACCCGAAGCTGAAGGAAAAGCTCGACGCGACCATCGACAGCGCCGCAGGCGAAAAACTCAAGGTCGCGCTGATCGGCGGCTTCTCGGAAGGGAAAACCTCGATCGCTGCGGCCTGGCTGGAACAGCTCGATCGCTCGACCATGAACATCAGTCACCAGGAATCCTCGAACGAGGTCAAGGTTTACCAGGTCGGCTCCGACTTCGAGCTGATCGACACGCCCGGCCTGTTCGGCTTCAAGGAAAAGTTCAACGCGGATATCAACGCGATCGAGAAATACAAGGACATCACGCGCAAGTACGTGAGCGAAGCCCACCTGGTCCTGTACGTGATGGGGTCTGCCAATCCGATCAAGGCCAGCCACCAGGACGACCTACACTGGCTGTTCCGGACCCTGGACCTGCTGCCGCGCACCGTGTTCGTCCTGAGCCGCTTCGACGAGGTCGCCGACGTCGAAGACGACCGCGAATATACCGAGGGTCTGGAGATCAAGCGCCGCAACGTCATCGGCCGCCTGCAGGAACTGATCGGCCTGAGCCCGCAGGAGGCGGCCTCGCTCGCCATCGTCGCGGTCGCCGCCAACCCTTTCGACATGGGTACCGAGCACTGGCTGCAGAACCTGGAAAAATTCCGCAGCCTGTCGCGTATTGCCACATTGCAGAAAGCCACCGCCGACAAGGTGACGATGAACGGCGGACTGGCCTCCGTCATCGGCGAGGCCAAGAAGAGCGTGATTCGCGACGTCCTCGACAAGCAGCTGCCGGTCGCCGTCGCCAACGACGAGAAGATCGCCGCGGAAGTCGCCAAGCTCGAGACCATCAACGTGCGCATGCAGAAGCAACTTACGATTACCGCCGGTGAAGTCTCGGACGTGCGGATCAGTCTGCGCCAGTTTGTCACCGGCTATTTCTCGGACCTGATCCTGCAGGCTCGTGGCACCACCCTGGAAACCTTCGGCGAATTCTTCGAGCGCGAAGTCGGCGCGGGCGGCGTGATGATCGCCACCCGACTGCAGAACGAATTCGAGCGCCGCATCAGTACCGTGACGCTCGAAGTGCAGAAGATGCGGGTCGGCTTCGAGTCGGAACTCAATCACTTCAATGCCAACGTGCGCCAGTACGGTAAACAGGGACTGGATTTCGTCCTGAGCGGCAACCTGATCAACAGCTCGACGGTGCTTGCCACGCGTGACGGAGTCGTCACTGCTGCCAAGTGGATCGGGGTCGACCTCGGCAAGATGTTGAAATTTAAACCCTGGGGCGCCGTGAACATGGCCAAGGGCATCAATGGCGCGCTGTCGGTGCTGGGCCTGGCGATCGAAGCTTGGGACAGCTGGGAACAGGCCCAGCGGCGCGAAGCGTTCGCGAATGCGATCGCCGACATGGTGAAGAATTTCGAGCAGCAGCGCGAGGAACTGCTCGGGCTCGTCAACAGCGATGATTTCGCGGCCAAGTTCTTCCCCGACTATAACGAACTCGAGACGAGCGTCCGCGACATCGCCCAAAGCGTCCGCGAGCGCGAGGCGCAACGCCAGCAGTTCCACGCATGGCGCCAGTCCGGCGAGGCGATCCGCGTCGAGTTCACCGACGTCGCGGCCTGATTGAGAAACCCGTGAACCTGCCCTTTTTTACCGCGCGCGACCCGGACCTGTTGCGCGCCGATACCGGCCGGGATCCGCTCGGCCTTCTCCCCGTGTGGGCCGAACTGGGCCGCCGGCTGGTGCCGATCATCGCCGGCCCGGTCACACGGCTCGACGGCATCAAGGCGGTGCTGGTGATTCATTTCGTCCATGCCCGGCTCTTCGAACGCGACGGCGCCGCCGAAGGCGTGAGCTTCCGCCGCTGCTTCCGCCTGATGGAAGGGCTGCTGGAAGCGTATCTCCACGAAAACGTCCGCCATTGCTTCGGTACGCGCCGCTTCGCTTCCGGCACCGAGTTCACCGTTCGCCGCGACGACAGCAGCACTGCTGTCAACGGCCTGTACCAGTACTACCGCGGCACCTGCGGGCGCGCCGGCCTGATCAACAACGGCATGCTGAGCCCGGAGCCGTCGGACGTGCTCGCCGCCGAATGGGACAAAGGCGCCGACAAGGCACTGCGCAGCGAACTTCTGGCCTGTGCAAAGGACGGACGGCGCACACTCCATCCCCGAACTCTGCTGGACGCCGAACCGCTGCTGCGCCGGTCCCTGGACAACTGCTTCGAATCGGCTGCCCTCAACACCCTGTTGTTCGACCGGCTTTTCGGTAAGGAGCATCACAGCGCCCTTGCCCGGCACTGCAGTACGCTGCGCAAGGAACCGATCGCCGAGGACCACGAACGATATGGGCCTGTCCGCAACTTGGTGGAGCGGCTATCTGCGACCTTGGCCACGGCCGACGCTGATGCGGCTCAGCCACTTGCCGGCCAACTCGAATACGTGCGGCTCTGTGAACCGTTCTTGGTCACGGTACAGGACAGCTTCGACTACCTGCTGCGCAGTAGCGCAACGCGCATCGGCACGGTGGCAGCCGACCTGGCCGCATTCAGCACGCCGATCCGTGAACGGGCCCAGGACTTCCTGAAGCTCGAGGATGTCATGAAGAACCCGCGCAGCCAGCAGTTGATGGCCGTTGCCAGGGCCGCAAACGAGGGCGTATCGCCCTTCCTGCAGGAGGTGCTCGCGCACCACTCCACGGTGGCCGTCGAGCGCGGCCGTGACCCCATGGCGCGTCTGGAAGGATCGCTGGTGCTGGTGCTGACGGCGCCGGATCGCAGCACCGGCGCCATCCTGAAACGCTTGGAAAACGGGTTCCCCTGGGATAACGGCTATTACCTGTCCACCGCGGGCACCCTGTACGCCCAAGCACAGAAAGCATGCCGTGGCTGAACAACAATTCATGCGCAGTGCGCTCGGCAGCATGTTGGGCAAGTTCATCGACGGAAGGCCTGACTACGTCCTGTTCACCAGCTTTACGTTCTCCGCTTCCTTTTTCGAAGACAACGTGCTGCCCCTCCTCTGCGGCACGGACATCAACGATCTCAAAGGCGCATCGCTCACGCGCGACATGCTGAACCGGCAACTTGCCGAGCTCAAGGTCGTGGTCGCCTGCGATCATTCGGCGCACCCCGAACCCAAGGGCAACCTGCGCTATGGACTGATGACGGTCGCGCTCGATCGGGGCCGGTTCCATCCCAAGATCATCCTGATGGCGGGGACCGGCACCAGCGGGCGCAAGGAATTGTGGCTGTCGGTGGCCAGCGCCAACCTGAGTTACAGCGGATGGGGCGTCAACCGCGAGGTGGTCGGCATCACGCCGGTCGCCGCGCAGCACGCGGACGAGTTGCAGCCGCTGCTCGCATGGCTGCTGCGCCAGGCCGAGAGCAAGGTGAGCATGGCCGGCGCAGCGCCGGGCCAGGCTCCGGTCGAGGAAGGCGACACGCGCCATGTGCTGGAACATCTCCTGGCTGCCCTGGGCACGGATCGTCTACCCGCGGGCGAGGCGCGCGATCTGCCGACGCTGCATTTGGCCCTTCCTCCGCAGATTCGAACAAGCCAGGTTTCATTGCTGTCGTCGCTGCTAGGCGGCGACGCCTGGCGCGAAGCGACTGTCATCTCCCCTTTCTGGAGCGACGTTCCCGGATTAATTGCGCGGGCCGAGGCGGACACGCGGGGCGACATTGACTTCCGGCTGGTACCGGCCATGCAGGGTGATGGCTACGCTTTTCCCTCCCTGCGGGAAGTACGTCCAGTGAGCTATGCCCGTTTCGTCGACGAACCCGAACGCTACACCCACGCCAAGGCCCTGCTGCTGGCCGACGAGAAGCACAAGGTGCTGTGCATCGGCTCGGCCAATTTCACCACGGCCGCCCTGCAACACGGCAGCGGCTGGCTTTCGAATATCGAGGCCATGCTCCGCTATCGGGTCGATGTGGATTACAACTGGTCGCGCATGCTGACCGACCTGGCACGGGACGATCGCGCAGGCGCCGACGACGGCGAAGAAGGCGCACCTCCCTTGCCGCCATTCCGTGCCGATATCGTCTACGACTGGCGCAGCAAACACTTCCATTGCAACCTCACGGTCGACCCCGATGCCGGGTTCGCCGACCTGCTGCTGGAAATCGGTCCCCTGACCCATCGCTTCGACTGCCGCCGCCAACGTGAGCACCGGGTCAGCCTGCCCCTACCCCTGCGCCATCCCGTGCGCAGCTACAAGCTGATCTACGAAAGCGGCACCGGGACGATCGTCCACGTCGGCCTGGTCAGCCAGTTGAATGCGGAGGACGATCAGCTCGGCTACCTGCCCAAGCCCCGCCTCGACCAGGTGCTGGCCCTGCTGCACGGACTGGTACCCGGTCGCGTCGATCCACGGTGCCGCGGCGTCGGCGGGGGCGAAGACGAGGAATCCGATCCTGACGGCAATGACAATACTGAGCCGGTGTTCGACTTTTTCGGCTTCTTCCTGGCGACCGACAAGATGCGGCGCTACTACGCCGATCCGCGCCACCGCGACGAGGATGCCCTGGGCACGGGCAACACCAGCATCTACACGCTTTACCGCGCCGTTATGGCGCAACCGGACGCGACGCCGGCAGCGCAGATCGGCCGTTACGTCCAGTTGGCCGAGCTGGCCGAGACCCTGGGCTACCTGCACGCGCTGCGTCCGCAGGCCAAGCCGCGCCCAGCGCGCGCCGAGATCGAAGAGGAAATGCAGCGACTCGAGCTGGCCATTGCGCCGCTGACGGAAGCGTCGCCGCACTGGAGGAATATGTTCGCCCCGCGCCTACCCGATACCCGACAATTCCTGGCGTGGTTCCGCCATGAACTGACACTGAAAACACTCGCACCATGACCACATTGCGCAACCTGCTCCCGATTCCGCTGAACGCTGCGGCCGTGCGCTCGTACATCAATTTCGATGGCGGCGCGCAGGTGGACGTCGAAGGCTCGACACAGGCACAGCTGCAAAGCCGTGGGGTCGCCGTCGTCTGGCATCTGCTCACGACCAAGGGCTACGCCTATCTGGCGGACGAAGTGGGCATGGGCAAGACCCGGCAGGCCTTGGGCGTGATCGCCACGCAGTTCCTGAGCGAGCCCGACTCCCATGTGGTCATCATCTGTCCCGGCAAGACCCTGCAGGCGCAATGGGCGCGTGAATGGGATACCTTCATCCGAACCTGCTACAAGAGCCGCGACGACCGCCTGGTCAGCACGGTCGACGACAAGCCGCTGTATCGCCCGCTGCGCTATGAGCGACTGAGCGACTTCGCCAAAGCCCTGCTGCTCAACGAAGGCCGTATCCACCTGCTGCGCTATTCCTCGTTTCAGCGCCCGGTCCGGTTCGGCCGCAAGGCAGATACCGACACGGTCGACACCATTCGCGCGCAATACGCCGAGAGTCTGCGCGAGATCGGCATCGACGCCCTCGGTGCCAGCGAAACGGCGCTGCTAGCCAAGCCGCGCGGCGAGGACTGGCGTGATTCGCTCACGGAAGGTCTGAACGAAGCCTATGCGCGCCGTGTCGGCCAACTGGTCAAGAGCCGCACCATCAACCTGCTCACCCTGGACGAAGCGCAGTACCTGCGCCATGTCGAGAACCGCCAGAACACCAATCTGGCGCACGTGTTCCGGGGCCATGTCGAGAAGTGGCAATTCCTGAGCGCGACGCCGCTGCACAGCGGCCCGGGCGATATCAAGAGCCTGGACACCTACCTCTGCCGGCAGGCCGATGGCCATGACAAGGGCAAGTCCTGCGCGAGCTGCACCCATCCGGAGCGTCGCCGATGCTCGCAGGCCGCCCACCGCATGAGCGGGGCCGGCGGCGAGCGCACCGACGTGGTCGAGGTCCTCAGGGACTTCATGGTGCGCCGGCCCCGGATGCATATCGATGGCGACGATAAAGCGCACGGCAAGGTCACTTATCGCAGCTACAAGCGGGTGACGACCTCGCCCCTCGGCGATCCCTTCCTGACGCTGACCATAGCGGTGGTGCAGAAGCAGCTGGTCCACGTGCTGAACGGCCAGAGCAACCGTTTCCGCCAAGGCGAATGCTCGTCCTTCGAATCGCTGTCGTCTTCCGTCAAGCGCCTGGTCAAAGACAAGGAAGGCAAGGAGCACGTGCAGCGCGAAATCGACCGCCAGGAAACCACTGGCGGCAAGCCGCCCGAGGAAACGCCGGACCGCAGCCTGATCAACCAGCTCAACACCAGCTTTTTCAAGGCCATGCTACCCGGCGTGGTGCGCGGCGACCCACCCGAGCCAAAATACAATTTACCGCACGCGAAACTGAGCCATGTCTGCGAATCGCTTGCGCACGCATGCCTGCGCGAAGGCGGACTGCACAAGACCCTCGTCTTCGTGCGCCGCATCGATACCGTCAATGAACTGGTGCTGGGGCTGATGTCGCGGTTCCAGGATCAGCTGAACGGCCGCCTCGCAGCATGGCGAGACCTGCTGTCCACACCTGGTGATGGCTTTGCCCGGCGCGAGGACTTGTGGGACTCAGGCGATTTCTGGAACAATGACGACTACGAACCGGTAAGCACCGATGAGCCGCCCGCCGACGAGAACGACTACAGTGATGCCGGGGACCCGCAGGAAGAGGACGAATTGGGCCGGCGCGCCGGAAGCATGCCATATTTCGCAGCGACGAAAAAGGCTTCCGGCAAGCGGGCATCGAACGGCAAGTTGTACTCGTTCCAGTCGCGGCTGCTGACCGCGCCGACACGCGCCGTCCCCTTTGCCGGTTTCCTGCTGCACCGCGCGGCGCATCCCGGTATCGAAGACGCGGTATGGGACAAGGCCGATGCCCACTGGGCCCGGCTGGTCGCCCTCCTGTTCGAGGACGGCAAAGTGCCGGCATGGCTGTCTCCACAGGACGCGGACGCCGAGGCGGACTGGAAGATCGCCACGCTGAAACGTTGCCTGTTGCAGGTGATGCGACACAGTGACCTGCTGGTCGACCTGTATGTCCTCAACCGCTACGTGCGCGGCCTGCCCGGCACGCAGGATGGTGCGTCGCTACCCGAAAAACTGATCGGCCTGCTGGGCTTGGCGAACGACCAGGCCTTGCCGACCGCGCTGCGCACTTACCTGCAGAACTGGATTGCCCGGTTCCGCCTGTGGATCGAGCATTTCGACCTGATCATCGACAAGTGCCTGCGCAACGAAGCGACTTTGGGCTGGAAAGACGTCCACGCCAACGTCGACCCCGCGTTTGCCCGCATGGCGCCCGTGGTCGGTCGTTCGGGCATGCTGTCGAACAAATACGCGGTCACGCAGTTCAACTTCCCAAGCTATCCGAACATCCTGGTGTGTACCGATGTGCTGAAGGAAGGCGTAGACATGCACCTCTTCTGCGATGAAATCGTGCACTATGGCGTGGCATGGACGTCGGGTGACCTCGAACAGCGGATCGGCCGCATCGACCGCTTCGGCAGCCAGATCAGCCGTCGCCTAAGACAGCATCGGGCCAGTTCACTCCGGTCAATGCCGCGCCTGGCCGTCGAATTCCCCTATCTCGAGGGAACACTGGACCGCTACCAGGTGGAACGCGTGATGCTGGCCAAGGTGCAAAGCGATATGCGCATGGATCTCGGCAAGCAGCAGGACGAGCTCGGCCATATCACCATCGGCCGGCTGGATTATCCGTCGGAAGCCTCCGGCCCGTTCGAACAGGCGTTGGAACAATATCCGGATTGCGCGGGCCACCTGCTGCACGGCGAGATCGACGTACCTGGCGCGTTTTCTACGATGGGCGGCAGCCCTGTAGAGAATGTCACGCACGCCCCCGAGCTGGACGCGATGATCGTGCGCAGGGAGCAGTTGATAGCGCATTCCATGCTACGTGCCACGAACGGCGAACGGAAACGCAGTGCCGGCAAACTCCATCTGGAATATCTGCTGCCGCGAGCGCAGCATGGCGCTCATGAGCCGGCTCCCTTACGGAAGAGCATTGCGTTCGCGCTCACGGCATTTGCCGAACCCTGTGGTTTCCACCTCGACCGCCGCTGGAATACGCTGGCGCGCGAAGTCTCCGTCCGCGATCCCTTTGTCGAGAACGGGTACCGGCGCCAGCCGGTGCTGCTCGAACGGCTGCAGGACTTCTACCTGCTGCGCACGCCGGTTGCGAGAGCGGATGGTGTTGCCGCCGACCGCTTGGATGCGCTGATCCTGCAAGAAAACGGCCGCCGTCGCTGGAGCTACCTGGTCAAGGAACAAGGCGTCGTCTGGCTCGTCTGCTTGGCGCTGTCACCCCACGGTTCGTGGCTGGCCAGGCTCTCCGAACGCCTGGCCAAGCTCGGCAACCGCCTGCAGCACCTTCACGCCAATGGCGACGCTTCGGAAGAATGGCAGTACCGTGCCGTAGCAAGCATCGGCGATATCACTGCCGCCCACGCGACATTTTTTTTTCAAGGTAACCTAGAGAATTTCATGACTCCAGAATCTTCCCATCTCGCGGCGCACGGCCGCCTGCTGGCAGGTGCGCAGCAATGGCTGGCCGATGCATTCGATACGGTGCTGTCCATTCTGTACGGGAACGATGACGGCAAGCTGCGCGGCCTCGAAGTGCTGCCGATCAGGCTGCTGCCGAACGGGGTGCTGCACATCCGCAGCGAAGGCAGGGAGCGCTTCAACCTCGAAGCCTACCTGGAGCTCGCATCGGACCGCCAGGACAACGCTGCCGCCCCAGCACCACGCATCGTCTGGCAAGTCGTGGCCAGCACGTCGAGCACCGGCCCAAAGCCCGAACTCCCCTTCATCGAATGGGCCGAGCTGCCCCACATGTCGATGGACGACTGGAAGGGCGAACGCCGTCCGGAAGCCGCCGTCTATTTCAGCGAGACGAACCGGCGTTATGCCGTGCTCTATCACCACCCTGCGATGTGGGATAGCGCCCGCAACGAACTGATCGAGGCCTGGAAAGGCTTGCTGGGCAAGATGACCAGCCAGAAGTTCCAGCAGAAATATGCGCGCGACGCCTTCTTCAAGGCTCTAGGAGCCTAGCAAGAATGCAGTGCCCTGGCGGCCTGACCCAGCAGGCATATGTTCACGAATCATGATCGCCATACCTTCACAACGACGGGCAGAATACAAAACGCCTGCTGAACGATTCAGCTAACTTGTTGCGTCGACCGGTTGAATCCAAGGTCGAACTCGGCCGTTCACTCTGCGGCAAAGCACCGGACCTTGCCGCCCGCAAGTGGCATTTTTACTTCAGAAGCTGGAGCACTTTTGCTTCAACGGACGATCGGCAAGCGCGAGGAGCCGTTTTACAGCGGCATGCCTAGGTTCGCCTTGTCGCTGGCATGCTGCGCGGCATGAAGCCGTCGTGACGGGCCAGCTGCTGTCGCACAAAGCCTTCGCGCGCCGGTGGGCGGCGTGCGAAGGCTTAGCTGGGTCCGGAACGGACGAAGAGGAGGCAACGGTATCGGCGCCGTCGTGAATGAACTTGGCGTTAAACACTGGCCGCCGCGCGCCGCTGGCGCGCGAGCGCGGGGACATTGCCGAGGTGTTGAACGATGCACGCCTGGTCAGGCCACAGGGCCCGCCGCCGTCGGGGGAATGTACCTCGATTCGACGCGCGGCGGGATGGGGCGGATGCCGATTGCGGCGATTGCCAGGCTCAAAGCGCTTCGAATGCGACGGCTCTCACGGCCGTCGCGTCCAATTGCGCTGCAGCGCGTATGGATCCGCTCGAGGCCGGGCGACTGGTTCGGCGCCACACGCTGAAGATTTTTCGCCGCTATGCCCCATCAATTGACTCGGTGTAAACACGATTGTAGGCTTGATAAATATCAAACAACTAACCGGCGTAAGGCCGCGCCGGCGGCGCTGGGCTTGCCGCGTGTCGTGCGCTTCAGGAGCGGACATGGACAACTTCGCGTTGGCGCTGGCGGTTTTTCTGGTGTTTAACGTTCCGGTCGTGGTCTTGCTGATGACGGTCCCGTTCGCGAGGCTGATGAGACAGGCGCTGCAGGAAAAGGCGGCGACCGGCGACGGCACCGGCGCGACAAGCTACAGCCGCGTGACGGGCGCGCTCGGCGCCGTGATGTTGACGACCTTTTTCTGGGCGATCGGCAATCTGGTGCTGGCCGATGCCGTGCTACCCGGCCGTGCGGACCGGATCGCTCCGCTCCTTGGGTCGGTCGACCATTTCTTCTTGGTCGGCTCCGCCTTGTTCCTGCCTTACGCCTTCAACCAGCTGAAAACCCTGTTCCCATGGGGCGCCAGGGCGACCGCGGCATTGGCCGACGCGCAGGCACGCGCCCCGATTTACTTGGCGCCGCCGGCGGCGATTGCGCCGCTGCAGGTCACGATTGCCAACTTGGGCGGCATCGACGACGCCACGCTGCAGCGAACGGTAGCGGCCATCCAGCTGCAGGTCGACCAGCACCTGGTACCGGAGTGGCGTTGTCCGGGGATCCTGACGGCCCGCCGCATGGCGCACTCCGATGTCGCCGCCAGCGTCGCCGGAACGACCGATGCCGTCATCTACCTGGCGAACCAGGCGAACGACCCGCTCACGGGGCTGGAACCGATCGTCGGCATCCACCGCGACGCGGGCCAGGA
This sequence comes from Massilia sp. GER05, assembly GCF_052056005.1. Classification (NCBI taxonomy): domain Bacteria; kingdom Pseudomonadati; phylum Pseudomonadota; class Betaproteobacteria; order Burkholderiales; family Oxalobacteraceae; genus Massilia; species Massilia sp. GER05. Next base: position 6,698,391 of record NZ_CP178858.1, read on the forward strand.
CAAACCATACGGTTTCGTTTATCTGGACAAATGCGCGGAATATAAAGAGGACTGGTCGGTGACGCTCTCGCACGAAGTGCTGGAACTGCTTGTCGACCCGACTGCGGTGCTGACCGTCGATGACCAGAGCGGTGTGGTCGCTAGAGGGACCAAGGTCGCGCTCGAAGTGTGCGATCCGGTGCAGGGCACACCCTACAAAATCGGCGACATCTGCGTGGCGAATTTCGTGAACCGCGCCTTTTTCGGCATGCTCGGGCAGTCGAAAGACATGAACTACCGGGGCATTCCGCAAAAGCCATACATGCCGTTGCCGGATGGCTATGTGCAGGACACCGACACGACCGGTTATAGCTGGCCGCGTTGGGGCGCCGAGGACAGCGATGCCCAGCAGGCGGCGCGAGCAGCGCTCGGCCCGTATCGTCGCAACGCGCGCCGCGCCGCGCGTGCGGCGCCGCCACTGAAGGCTGGCGCCATCGGGATCGTTCGTAGAGGGCAACCAAGGGGAGAACAAGAATGAACATCAAATCGGTGGCAGGCTCGCTCGGCATCGCCGTCGCCTGTGCGGGCTGTGCCTCGGGCATCCAGGTGGCCAGGCTCACGCCGGGGCAAACAGCGACGGGCGTGCCGTGGAACCTCGCCATGACCCAGTACACGGTGACGATCACGCGCCAGCTGCGGCATTGCGGAAACTCGTTGAGCGGAACGGTCACCGTGTCCGCAGTCACCGGCAAGAAAATCGATGACGACCAGCGTTACGTGCTGTTCTCCAATGGCGTGCGCGCCACGGCCGACATCACTTCGACGCTGGCAACCGACGGCACCAGTACCGGCTTGAACGCGCATTCAGAAGACCAGACAGCCACCATTATTTCGAATACGGTGGGCGTGCTGGCTGCGGTCGCAACGGCCGGCGCAGCGGCGGGCGGGCCGCTCCACTTCGCGTGTTCGGCCGACGTCGACAAGGCGCTCGGCGAGTTGTATCCGGTCGCAGGCCGCCCACTGAAGGATGTCGTCGACCAGGAAACCCGTGACGTCGCGTTGGCCACGGCGAAGGTCACGCAGCTGACCACGCTCTACCAGGCGGAGAGCGGACAGAAGGCAGAAATTGCCGCGCCCGCGCCGGCTGCGCCCTCGGCTGCCGCACACGGTGCGCGCCCTAAAAAGGGCCTGCCGCCGCCGGACCCCAGCACGTCGTTGCGGGTGGCGGTCGCGGATCTGCTGAAGAAGCAGGATAAGCTGAACACCGATCAGGCGACGCTCAACGCTGCCTTGAAGGTGGTCACCGCGACCCAGACGGTGATATGGCCGGCGTCGGCGGCGACCACGACGACAGCCTCTTCGTTCACGCTCGATCAGGGCGTGGCAAGCAGCTGGGTCGAGTGGAACGACAAACAAATCCACCGCGTGCCGACCAAGGATTTCGACGTGCACTTGGCGCTCTACCAGAGCGACGGTGCCGGCGGATGGCGCTTGCCGGCTGCGGCGCCATCAACCGGCGACGTCGCGGTTGGCGTGCCGGTTCGGGTACCGCGTCCAGGTCGCCTGCTGGCCTGTACCCTGGGTCCGTGCAAACCGTCTCTGGCCGCGGACTGGGTACCGGACGACACGCAAACACTGCCGCTAGGGCGTGTCTGACTGATCTCAGAGGAGCCATAAAATAATTGTCGCTACAAGCACGGCCGTAGAGAAGTTATGGCCGCGTTTGTCGTATCGCGTTGCGACGGCGCGGAAGTCTTTTAATCGGTTGATCGCGCGTTCGACGACGTTGCGACCCTTGTACGCTTCGGCGTCGAATCGTGGAGGCGAGCCGCCGCGACGCCCTTTGCGCAGCCGGCTGTTCTGCGCATCAAGTCGTTCGGGGCACACGCAGCGGATGCCCCGCTGTTGGATCTGCCGCCGATAATGCCGGGCACCGTAAGCACGATCGACACGCAAGCATGTCGGGCGTTTGCGTGGCCGGCCTCGCCCTGGTCGAGGTACGGAAATGGCGTCAAGGACGGGGCCGATGTTCGCCGCGTCGCTGCATTGCCCGGCCGTGACGATGAAGGACAATGGCAGACCGTTTCCATCCACGCAGAGATGGATCTTGCTGGTGAGGCCACCACGAGAATGCCCCAGCCACTCGTCAATTACATCCCCCTTTTTTCTGCGGAAGGAAGTGTCTTTCGAGCGCCAGCGGCACTTCGCTGAGCTTTCACGTGGGTCGCATCAAGCGCGGCTCCGTCCCAGTCGATGCGGCCGGATGCATCCGCGGCCGCCTGCATGATCTTGAGTAGACGTTGCCATGTGCCGTTGCGCGACCAGCGCACAAACCTGTCGTAACAGGTCTGCCAAGGACCGTAGCGGGGCGGGATGTCGCGCCAAGGCGCGCCAGTCCTCAACCGCCACACGATCCCATTAATCACGTGTCTGTGCCCGACATAAGCATGACCGTGATGTGGATTGGGCGGCAAATGTGGCTCCAACCGCCGCCATTGCTGTTCAGTTAGGTCAGTTCGGCTCATCGCCGTCTGACCAACCAAACAAAATTTCGTTCCCTCAGTCAGACAGACCCTAGCGGTCGACGGGCCGGTGCTGCAGTTCGGCGACCTGTACAACATCCCTGTGACCGGTGGGGTATTCAAATCGGAAGGAGCGGTGATCGCGCTGGATGCCAACGGCGTGCCGACCTCGATCGAGGTCAGCGAGAAGGCGGCCGTGGCGTCAGCGGCTACCGGCGCGGCGCAGTCGGCGGCGAGTTCGCTGGCGGCGCTGCCCGCGCAGGTTGCTGCGGCGCGCCTGGCCAGGACCCAAGCCGCCACCAGCCAGGTGAATGCGGACAACGCGCTCGTGGCCGCGCAGGCTGCGGTACCAACCGCAGGCAGCACGGCGGCCGCCACCGCGCAGGCGACATACCTGAACGCCACGACAGCACTCGCCACCGCCAAGGCGAATGCGAGCGCCGCCGGCCAGTTGGGTGACTTGGCAGCTCAGCAAGCGATCGCCGCTCAGCAAGCGGCCGTCGCCGACGCCGAGGCGAAGCTCGGGGTAGCCCAAGCGAATGCCGCGGTCGCTCCGGCAATCAACGCGATGTCAGCGAACACCAGTCTCCTCAATGCCCAGGCTGCGCAGATCAACGCGCAGGTCGCGGTGACGAAGGCACAGGCGGCGTTGCAGCAGTAGTCGCGCGACCTCGCCTCGTCGCCGTGGCAGCCACCTGCAGTAGCTGCAGTCGGTGAGCGATTGCGCCCCTACCCGAAGTTCCGGTGTGGTGGCGCCGCCTGTCCCGTCCGGCCGCGATGTTCGACCGGACTCAGGCCGTAGGCATTCGCCTTCGTCGAATGGGGTTGGTCGAAGCCTGGAACTGGAGAGCAATCTACGCGAAGATATCGATGGCAAACGAAGGCGAATTAAAAGCAACATGTATCATTGCCGAGGTGAACTATGTTTCATTTGGCATTACGAGACCAAGCGCGCTTGCCTAATGACCGAGCACTCCAGACCGCTAAATTTATTCAACCCGACATTACATTTTCTAATATCGATAATACATTGTGCTCACGTGCATGTAGCTCGGTCTGGAATACGTCACGACGGGTTCTATGCACTTGCCATACCACCTGGGCTAATATCGAAACAAGGCCGCAGTGCGCAAACGGTCGTGTTCCGCTTAACGTGCTTGGGCCAGTCCGGCCTCGATCAACAGCAGGCGCCACGCAGCGTAATCAATCTGCGCATGGGTCTTCGAATCAAGAGAGGCAAGCCAGCGGCGTACGGCACGCCCATCTTTCATTCCGACGAGGGCTGCGACCTGATCGGCGGTGAGATCTAGCAGCTCAATTACCGCACGCACGTCGGCGGGAGTCGGCGCACAATAACCCGGATCGTTGTATGCCAAAAGCGTACTCGACGCTGGCAGGGTCACTTCTGACACTCCACCACAGCAAGCGTCTCGAGAACACCGTGAGAGCCTCCGGTCAATGGGAAGTCAACGACAGTCTTCGCAATAACCTGCACGAAATACTCGCGCATGTAGGCGCAGCGAATGTCCAATTTTTTCTGGCCAGTGCCGGATGCGGAATCGATTACCCTATGCAAGCTAAATGACGGAGCAGCTACCGTTAAACGATCACCGTCGTCGAGCGAGCCCCACGCCGACATACGTTTGTATTCACGTTCATACGAAGGGCCTGCCCGAGACGAGAAGCACGTACGAACATACATCATTTTTTCAAACCTGACCGCGTTCGCAACCGGTTCAAGAATCTTTTGTTCGGTATAGGATTTCATTGTTGTAGTCATCGCGCCTCCTCAATATCCTTAAACTGAATGGGATTTGGTTACATATTTGTGTCTCGACAGTAACATCTTTACAGGAATTTCCCCGTTCAGTCTGCGTTTGGATTGATGTCTGCCAAAGGTCTACTTTGGTGCTCCACAGTCTGCAGGCCGACAGACACTGACGAGCCAACAGTGTCATCGAGAGCCACATAATGCAGCGCCATCTGCGCCTTGTACCGCTCAAGTAATAAGGGCTCGTTAGCGAGGATTCGACGTGCCACCATCGTCAAGCAGCTGATGTCATGGCCCGCGACGCCTTGCAGTTCTCCGCCGCACAGCAAGCAAAATGCTTTCTCCCCGTCCTGATCGCACAAGCCGTGAGCAACCCGCTCCACGCAAGTGCGCCAGCCCTCCGGGGCCAGTTCGAGGTAACGCATATGGAACACGGCAGCGGCTGCCGCAACGGAGCGATAAGCGAGCATATCCATAACATTCTCCTGACGAACACCCGCAGAGGTAGCTGGGCATAAGCCATGCTAGGTCTACTTAACCTAATTTCTTTTGATCAAAGTCATGTCTTTTCGACCTGCGAAAGGAATCGCGTTCTGGCGCCTTCGCGCCGCCGTGATGATTCGTGTGCTGGACATTTTCGACGACAGCAGCTCCTTGAGCCGACGCAAACCAGACCATGCAGCTCAAGCTAACGTAACGTATCGATAACGTAATTCATAACGTTACAACGGAGGGCGCATGGGACGCCAAGCATTGGTAACGCTCGACCACATCAAAGCCGCAGTAGCAGCCCTGCAAGCCGAGGGCAGGAACGTATCTTCCAGAGCTGTGCGGGAGAAACTTGGCAACGTCGGCAGCATGGGGACGATCAACAAGTTACTCCAACAATGTGCAGGCGATAAAGTGGAAACGCCCAGCAGCTTGCGCCAATTGCCACCTGAGGTGCAATACGCAATCCTGGATTTCGCGGATCATCAAGCCAACGACGTCCGCCAGCAAATTGCCGACGAGCTCATGCAATGCAAGCGGGAGATGGACGATCTCGCAGAAGCCAATGAACAATTGACGGTCATGATCGACGATTTGCGAGAACAGATCGTCCGCGCCATGTCAGATAAGGCGAACATCGAAGGACAGGTGAAGCAGCTTGCGGAGGAACTAACCGGATCGCGCAACGAAATCGCAGCGGAGCGCCGGGCTGCCGAGGCAACTCGTGTTGAACTGATCAAGTTACAGATGCGCACTGAGGTGTTAGCGCCTTTGGAGAGCGAGCTGCGCGATGCGCGGGCCGAGTGCGAAGCACAGCGCAGGACAAGCGCGCGCTTCGAACAAGCCGCAGCCGTCCTGGAAGCACAGCGGCTAGCGCTCGAAAACCATGTTCAATTTCTCGACAGGAAGGCTGAAGATGCGCAGGACACCAGGCAGCAACTTGCCGAAAAGCTCGAGACGATGTCGATGCTACTTGACAGAGAAAAAGACGCGCGAGCAATCGCCGAACGTGAGCTGGCGGTCGTCTCTGCAACGCAGGCCGAGCGGAAGGTAGCTGGTAACACAACGCGGAAAGGAACGGACAGCAAACAACACAATAATCCGCTGACGCAGGACTGAACGCCGAATACGTTTTGTAGATGCGTCACCGCCACCAGATGATAAAGCTGCGAGCTGTGTCAGTAGCATAGCCCTCGGCCATTGACCTGCCACACTTGACGTAGTGGACAATACGCTAACTTTATACGAGATGCGTAAATCTTGACACACAGGTCTCAAGGCATAAATTGCCGTACGGATCCTCCAGCGCATCCCGACAACCTCGGCCCGGTGGCTATTTCGACTGGAAACGGCAAGTCATCATGCAAACCGAATTCATGCTTCTGGCGATCTACAACAAGCCACGGATGAACCTGAAGGAAGTTTGCGAAGCCATCGGTATGTCGATGAAAACCGCCTACAACCAGCGGTCTGCGAACACGTTCCCGATCCCGATGTCGGGCGATCCCCTGCATGCCGATATCCGTGATGTGGCGGCATACCTGGACAAGCTACGCACCCCGACCGTAGCCGCATAAGCGCCACGCCAGCGCTTGCTGGTCGTCGATCGACACACGGCCTGACGCCTTCTGGCGTTGCTACATCTGGACGTCTTAATCAAACTCGACGGCGCACCCAGACCACAGGGGCACCGGGAAAAAACTCGGTGCTACAAAATTGCTACAGCCCCGCCCCGGCTTCCTCTGTAAACCCCTCTTCCTCGGTCCAGTCCATCATGGGGGCAACCGACAGCCTGCGGCCCGTTGCCTGGACACCTGGATTAGCTTGCTTGTGATCGTTCACGTTACGTCGGGCTCGAAAAAGGGACAGACATTATACGTGTCCGCCACGCACGCCGCTCACCCCGCCGCTTTCCTTGCCTCCAGCCACGCTTCCATGTCGCCCACGGACAACGGCTTCGCAAGATAACTGTCGTGGCAGGCGGTCCGACAGGAAGTCCAGAACCACACGCACGCGCGGCGGCTGGTAGCGGTGCGGCAGCCAGATCGCGAACGCCTGGTGCCCGAACACCGGCCGCGGCTCCCACTCGGGCAAGAGCCGCACCGCGCGGCCGGCATCCAGGTCGTCCGCCACGACATAGTGCGGCAACAGCGCGACGCCGAGCCCGGCCAGCATGAGCGCGCGCAGGCTGTCGCTGTTATTCACCGACACGTTGCCGCGCACGGCCACGGCGAGGTCGTCGTCGGCACGGCGAAAATGCCCGGCGCGCGCGTGCTCGCCTTCGCCGTAGCGCAGGCACACCACGCCGGCCAGGTCACGGGGGTGCGCGAGCACGGGCGCGGCATGCGCCGCCGCGCACAGCAGATAGCGCGTGGTCAGCAGGCGGCGCGCCACCACGTCGCCGGGCAGCGACCGCGTCAGGCGGATCGCCAGGTCGTAACCCTCCTGGGCCAGGTCGACGGGACGGTCCAGCAGCACGAGTCGCACGTCGAGACGCGGATGGGTGGCCAGCAGCTCGGGCAGCAGCGGCACGATGCAGCGCTGGCCGAACGTGATCGGCGCGCTCATGCGCACGGTGCCGCCGGCGTCGCCGTGCAGGCTGTCGATCTCGCGGCCGGCACCCTCGCACAGCGCCACGGCTTCCCGGGCGCGCTCGACCATCACTTGCCCCGCTTCGGTGAGACTGATGCTGCGGGTGGTCCGCCGCAGCAATTGCGCGCCGCACAGCGTTTCCAGCCGCGCCACCTGCTTGCTGACGGCCGACTTCGTCAGCCCCAGCGAGCGCGCCGCGGCCGAAAAGCCGCCCATGTCGACGACGCGCGCGAACACGGCCATGCATGCCATCCGCTCGGTCAGGCGATCACCCATGATTGTCCACCTCAGGAAACAGTCTGTAACAGGAATGCAGATTGTATCCCGAGCGACCCTTCGCAATACTGCAGCCATTCCCTGTTCAGAAAGGATGGTCATGAAAGCAATCGAACTGCAGGCATTCGGACTCGACGGCTTGCGCATGGTGGACGCGTGCGAACCGGATCCGCCGCCGGGCCACGTCACCCTCCGCCTCCACGCGGCCGCCCTCAACTTCCGCGACTTGGAAATCCTCGAAGGCCGCTACGGCATGCCCGTGCGCCTGCCCTGCATGCCGTTGTCGGACGCGGTCGGCACAGTGACCCGGATCGGGCCGGGCGTCACCGAATGGCGGGAAGGCGACCGGGTCAATCCGCTGTTCTTCCCCGACTGGATCGACGGCCCGTTCCACCCGTGCTATTTCGCACGTCAGCTGGGCGGCAACCACCCGGGCGTGCTGCGCCAGGCGATGACGGCGCCGGCCAATGCCATCGTCCGTGCGCCGCGCCATCTCGGGGACGAGGCCGCCACGCTGTCCGTCGCCGCGCTCACCGCCTGGGCGGCGCTCACGGATGCCGCGCTGCAGCCGGGCCAGACGATCGTGGCCATCGGCAGCGGCGGCGTCGCGCTGTTCGCCCTGCAGTTTGCGCGAATGTTCGGCGTGCGGGCGATCGCCGTCACGTCGTCGGCGCACAAGATCCCGCAGTTGCTCGCGGCCGGGGCGACCACTGCGGTCGACAGCCGCGCGCATCCCGACTGGGGCATGGAAGTCATGCGGCTGACGGAGGGCGTCGGTGCGCACCTCGTGCTGGAAACCGGAGGCAGTGCGACGTTTTCCGAATCGGTCCGCGCGCTGGCGCCGGGCGCGACGATGGCGATGATCGGATATGTGTCCGGGCCGCTGCTGGAGATGGACCTGCGCCAGGTGTTCATCGCCAAACGCGCGCGCCTGCACGGCCACACGGTGGGTAATGCGCGCCAGTTCGATGCCATGAACCGCGCCCTGGAGGCGCATGGGATCGTGCCGCTGGTCGACAGCGTGCATCCGTTCATCGATGCCGCCGCGGCCTATCGCCGGCTCGCGTCCGGCACCAGCGTCGGCAAGGTCCTGGTCAAGCTGGATTGACCAGGACGCTTACTGGTCGCCGCGGTTGATGGGAAAGCAGAAGGCGGCGATCACGAGCACGATGACCAGGAACCAGGTCACCCGATCCAGCCAGTCCATGATGGGTCCGAAACAAAAGAAGGCCGGCGCGGGAGCGCCGGCGGAACGGGATCAGACTATCTTACTTGCCCGGCTGGTACAACTGGTCGAACGTGCCGCCATCCGCGAAGTGGGTCTTCTGCGCCTTGGTCCAGCCGCCGAACACGTCGTTGATGGTGAACAGGTTCACTTTCGGGAACTGCGCCGCGTATTTCGCGCCGATCGCGGCGTTGATCGGGCGGTAGTAATTCTTCGCGATGATGTCCTGCCCTTCATCCGTGTACAGGAATTGCAGGTAGGCGTCCGCCACCTTGCGGGTGCCGCGCTTGTCGACGACCTTGTCGACGACGGCGACCGGCGGCTCGGCGAGGATGCTCGCCTTCGGCGCGACGATTTCGAATTTATCCGGGCCCAGTTCCTTGATGGCCAGGATCGCTTCGTTTTCCCAGGCGATCAGCACGTCGCCGATGCCGCGTTCGACGAAGGTCGTCGTCGCGCCACGGGCGCCGGAATCCAGCACCGGCACGTTCTTGAACAGCTTGGCCACGTAGTCGCGCGCCTTCGCTTCATTGCCGCCCGGCTGTTTCAGGGCGTTGCCCCACGCTGCCAGGTAATTCCAGCGCGCGCCGCCGGACGTCTTCGGGTTCGGGGTGATGACTTGCACGCCCGGCTTGATCAGGTCGTTCCAGTCGTGGATGCCTTTCGGGTTGCCCTTGCGGACCAGGAACACGATGGTCGAGTTGTACGGCGAGCTGTTGTGCTGCAGGCGCTTCTGCCAATCCCTGGCGATCAGGCCGCGCTCGGCGATCTCGTCGATGTCCCAGGCGAGGGCCAGGGTAACGACGTCCGCCTGCAGGCCGTCGATCACGGAGCGGGCCTGCTTGCCCGAGCCGCCGTGCGACGCCTTGAAGGTGACGTTGTCGCCGGTCTGGGCCTTGTACCTGGCGGCGAAGGCTTTGCCGACGTCCTGGTACAGCTCGCGCGTCGGATCGTACGACACGTTCAGGAGAGTGATGTCGGCGGCGTGCACGGTCGGGGCCACCAGCGCGATGCCGACCAGGGCCTGGATCAGTTTTCTTGACAACATATGGAAGCTCTTTTTCGAAGGGTTCTGGAAGGCACAGGTTAAGCACACCCCCTCGAAAGACGAACGAATACTTTCGGTCTTGTATATCCGGTTTACTCATGACAGACCTGCCATACGTACAACAGTCAAAATGACAACATGAAACGCGCAAAAAATAATTTAAAAAAATTTCCGCTCGGCATTTAATGACGGCCGCTAAATGGTCGTCCTGTACTTGTGAGAGCGCGAGATGCGCAACCTCCCAACAGTATCCAAGCCATTAGGAGCCATATCATGCTGAGCCTTCACACCAACGCCGCTTCGCTTTCCGCACAAAATTCCCTGAGCCGCACCCAGACGTCGCTGTCGACCTCGATGACCCGCCTGTCGACCGGCTACCGCATCAACTCGGCAATGGACGACGCCGCCGGCCTGCAGATCGCGACCCGCCTGAAGTCCCAGACCAGCGGTATGGCCGTCGCCATGCGCAACACCCAGAACTCGATCTCCATGCTGCAGACCGCCGACGGCGCGCTGAGCGAAGTCAACAACATCCTGACCCGCATGAAAGACCTGGCTACCCAGGCCAAGGACGGTTCCTCGTCGGGCGCCGACATTACCGCCCTGCAGGGCGAGTACAACTCGCTGACCGACGAACTGTCGAACATCTTCAGCAACACCAAATTCGGCGGCACGGAGCTGCTGAAAATGGACGCTGCGGCTCCGACCAACGACGCGACCAACGGTAAACTGGGTCAATCCACCGGCATCGTCTTCCAGATCGGCGCCGCCAGCACAGAAACGATGTCGGCGCATTTCGATGGCGAACTGACCACTGCGACCGCCGCAATCGACACTGCCACCAAGAAGGCCGACACCACCAGCCTGTTCAAAGGTGACGGCACGGCAGCCGACGCTTCGACCGGCGATAATCTCACGGCCGGCGCAACGGACGCCATCAGCAACCTCGGTGCCGCCATCGACGCCGTCTCGGCCCTGCGTTCGAAACTGGGCGCAATCTCGAACCGCCTCGACCACGTCTACAATAACCTGTCGAACATCTCGAGCAACACGCAAGCCGCTACCGGCCGCATCATGGACGTCGACTTCGCGACCGAGTCGTCGAGCATGACCTCGAACCAGATGCTGATGCAAGCTGGTACCGCCATGCTGAAGCAGACCAACAGCATGTCGTCGATGGTCATGTCCCTGCTGCAGTAATCGCAGGGCCGGTGATGGCCACCCCGGGCTAGTCCAGCCGGAATCCGCAAGAGGCCAGCCACAAGCTGGCCTTTTCACTTTACACTGCCGAGATCATGGCCAGCCTATCCATCCCCGCCCTTCCGCCACCCGTCATCCCGGCGAGCGCGCCCGGCACCCTGCCGGCCACGCCGGTCGGCGCGGTCGCGGCCGCCGTCCCGGTCGCTTTGCTGCAGGCCGAGCTCGAGGCAATCCCGCTGCCGCTGCCCGCCGTGCAGCCGGCGCCCGCGCTGCCCGCCGGCGATGCCCTGCCCGATGCCGCGGCGATGCGTCCCGACCAGGTCGTGATGGCGCGCCAGCTGACCTGGCCGCGTCCGGACGGCGGTGCGCTCGCCACGTCATGGCGCGGGATGGTGCGCACCTACGGCACCCAACTCGTCACGCGCGCGGTGCAGGCGTCCCGGCAACAGTCGGGCCAGTCGCTGCCGGGCGCGCTGCTGCAGAGCGGGCTGGATGCGCGCGTGCTGCGCCAGGCCGATCTCGCGGCCCTGCCGCCCGACGCCTGGCGGTTCACCGTGCATGCGGGCGGACCGCAGGCACAGCACCTGCGCGTGATTGGGGAAGAGGAACAATCGCAAAAGCCGCAGCGCCGCCGGCGCCGTGCCGCGCTGCGGCTGGAACTGGTGCTGGCCGACGGCACCGTCGTCACGGTGCAGGCGGAGCCGCTGGCCGATGGGGTCATGCTCGAGGTGTGCACGCTCGACCCGGGCACCCTGCTGCACCTGCGCGCCCTGCAGCCGCAGCTGGAAGACGCCGTGCGCCGCGCGGGCCTGCGCGTGCTCGGCTGGACCTGGAACGACGCCCTGCCGGAAGGCCGGGTGCACGCGCGCCTGCCGTCGACCGAGGCGGCGGCCGCCCTCAGCTTGCCCGTGTTCCGCGCGATGGCGGAACTGGCGCTGCTGCTGCCGACGGAGGCCGGCGCCTGATCGGCGAGCTGGCGGGCACGGGGTGCCCACCCTACGGCTGATCGGCGAGCTGGCGGGCACGGGGTGCCCACGCGTAACGTCAGCCGACCGTGCCGATGATCGAGACTTCCCGGTTCTCGGGAATCTCGTTATACGACAGCACGTGCAGCCCCGGCGCGAACAGGCGCGCGTAGCGGGCCAGCAGCGGGCGGATCTGCGGCAACACCAGGAGCAGCGGCGGCGTATGATGCTGCTTCATCTGCTCGCGCGCCACCGGCATGTTCAGCTGCAGTTGCTGCAGCAGTTGCGGATCGATCGGATAGTTGTCCAGCACGACCTTGCCGCCGTTGTTCTGGCGCGCCTGGTTCAGGGAACCGAGCAGCATGTTTTCCAGCTCGCCCGACAGGTTAAACGCGGGCATGTCCTTCTTCTTGCCGTACAGGCCGGACACGATCTGGCGGCGCAGCGCGCAGCGCACCTCGGCCGCGAGCAGGATCGGATCCTTCGTCGTTTCCGAGCTGTCCAGCAAGGTCGTCGCGATCACGACGATGTCCTTCAGCGACACGTTCTCGGCCAGCAGCACACGGAACACGCGCAAGAGCTGCGTGTGCGTGAGCGCCTTGTCCAGCGCACCGGCCAGCTTCGGCGAGAGCGCGGTGAGGCGTTCCATCAACGCCGGCACGTCCTCGTGGCGGAACAGCTCCGCCATGTAGTCGCGCGCGACCTTGGACGTGTGCGTGGCGATCGCGCTCGGCACCTCGACGACCTGGTAGCCCTGCCCCAGCGCGTGCGCCTTCTGCTCCGGATCGATCCACGTGACGGCCATGCCGAACGCCGGTTCGATGCCGGGGATGCCGTCGATGTCGCCGTACACGTTCGGCGACGGGATCGCCATCAGGCATTCCGCCACGACCTCGCCCTCGGCCACGACGGTGCCGTTGATCGCGATCGCGTACTGGTTCGGGCGCAGGGTCAGGTCGTCGCGCACGCCGATCGGCGGCAGCAGGAGGCCCATCTGCTCGGACAGGCTCTGGCGCACGCCCTTGATCCGCTTCGTCAGCACCTCGCCCTGCGCCTTGTCGACCAGGTGCACGAGCTTGTAGCCGACCGTGATCGAGATCGGCTGCACGACGGGCAGCTGCTGCCAGTCGAGTTCCGGCACGCGGTCGTCGCGCAGCGCGGCCTCGATGGCGGCCACGCCCGATTCGTCCGGCGGCTTCACTTCTTCGCGCGCCAGCTTCCAGGCGACGTAGCCGATGGCCGCGGCGAACGCCATGAAGAACAGCGACGGCATGCCCGGCACCATGGCCAGGATCAGCATCACGCCGGCGGCCGAGTACAGGACGCTCGGATTGGCCAGCAGCTGGCCGCCGATCTGCTGTTCGAATTCGCCCGAATCGCTGATGCGGGTGACGAGGATCGCCGCCGCGGCAGACAGCAGCAGCGCCGGCACCTGGGCCACGAGGCCGTCGCCGATGGTCAGCAGCGCATACTGGCGGAAGGCGTCGCCGAACGACAGGTCGTGCATCACCGCGCCGATCGCGACGCCGCCGATCATGTTGATGAGCAGGATGAGGATCGACGCGATCGCATCGCCGCGCACGAACTTGGAGGCACCGTCCATCGCGCCGTAGAAGTCCGCTTCCGCCGCCACTTCCTTGCGGCGCACCTGCGCCTGTTCCTGGTTGACGAGGCCCGCGTTCAGGTCGGCGTCGATCGCCATCTGCTTGCCGGGCAGCGCGTCCAGCGTGAAGCGCGCGGACACTTCGGAGATACGTTCCGAACCCTTCGTCACGACGACGAAGTTGATGATCATGAGGATCACGAAGACGACGATACCGACGACGAAGTTACCGCCGATGACGACGTTGCCGAAGGCTTCGATCACGTGGCCCGCCGCGCCCGTGCCCTCGTGGCCGTGCAGCAGCACGACCCGCGTGGACGCCACGTTCAGCGCCAGGCGCAGCAGCGTGGTGCCGAGGATGACGGTCGGGAAGACCGAGAAGTCCAGCGGCCGCCTGGTCGAGACGGACGTCAGGATCACGATCAGCGCCAGCACGATGTTGAACGTGAACAGCACGTCCAGCACCGCGGGCGGCAGCGGCAGCATGATCATCGCCAGGAGCGTCAGCAGGAACGCCGGCGTGGCGATCTTCTGGCGGCGCAGCTCGAGCATCAAGCTGTTCAGGAAATTCATGTCGGGGATACCTCACTCAAAGCGGCCGGCACGGCCACGTCATTCGGGAACCGCGGGGCGGCCTGGCGCCGGCCCGCTCGGAAAGCATTCAATTGCAGCACGTAGTTCAGCACCTGCGACACCGCCTGGTACAGCGCGGCGGGAATCTGCTGCTGCACCTGGCTGGTGTTGTAGATGGCACGTGCCAGCGGCGGCAAGGCGATCGTCTCGATCTGGTGCTTGGCCGCGACGGAGCGGATGTACAGGGCCATCTCGTCGATGCCCTTCGCCACCACGAACGGCGCTTCCGCACGCTTGATGTCGTACTTCAGCGCGACCGCGTAGTGCTCGGGATTCACGATCACCACGTCGGCGGTCGGCACCGTCTTGTTCACGTTGCGGCGTGCCATCTGCTGCTGCAGCTGGCGGATGCGCGCACGGATCTCGGGCTTGCCCTCGGTGCTCTTGTATTCTTCCTTCACTTCCTGCTTGCTCATGCGCTGGCTGCGCGCGAACAGGAACGTCTGCAGCGGCACGTCGATCAGCGCGAACAGCACGAATACGGCGACGAGCGCCATCAGGCCGTCGAACATCATGCTTGCGCCGTGCAGCAGCGCGTCCGACAGCGGCATGCGCTGCAGGTTGACCCACGCCGACAGCGCCGAGCGCACGACGTGCACCAGCACCACGGCGAGCAGCGCCGCCTTGGCCACCGACGTCGCGAACGTCGTCCAGTGCTTGCCGGAGGCCAGGTTGCCCAGGTTTTTCACGGGCGAGAAGCGGTCGAACTTCGGCACCAGGTTGCTGGTCGAGACGGCCCAGCCGCCCGGCACGAGGCTCGCGGCGACGATCGCGAGCGGCACGGCGGCGAGCGGCAGCACCATCTTCACGAGCAGCACGGCGGCGCCGCCCCATACGACGGTCATCGCGTTTTCCATCGAGCCGGCCGCACCCAGCGGCGCGTACACGAGCCGGAACAGCGACCGGAACGACTCCAGGTAGTCCGGGAGCAGGAACGCGAACAGCTTCAGGCTCACCAGGATCCCGACCGCCGTGGCCAGGTCCTTCGAGCGGACGACGTGGCCCTGCTCGCGCGCCTTCTTGAGCTTCTGGGCTGACGCCTTTTCCGACTTGTCGCCGCCGGTATTGTCAGCCATGCGCCGCCCCCATCTGCTGCTGGAGCATCTCCAGCACCTGGTTCGTCATCTGCACGTAGTGTTCCGGGATGAAGCGCACGACCTGCACGAGCATCATCAGGCCGAACAGCGTCACCAGCGAAAAGCCCAGCGAGAACAGGTTCAGCGACGGCGCGACCCGGTTCAGGAAGCCGAACCCGATCTGCACGACCATCGTCGAAAACACGATCGGGAGCGCGAGCAGGATCGCGGCCGAGAACACCCAGCCCACGTTCAGCGCCACCGTCTCCAGCAGGAGACTCTTGTAGCCGCCGCCGACCGGCCACGCCTTGAAGCTCTGGCCCAGCACGCCCGCGAGCACGAGATGGCCGTCGACGGCGAAGAACACGAGGATTGCGACGAGGCCCAGCAGGCCCGAAATCACGTCCGACTGCTGGCCGTTCATGGGGTCGTTCATCTGCGCCATCGAAAAGCCCACCTGGCTCGAGACGAGGAAGCCGAGCATGTTCACGACGGCCATCGTCAGCTGCATGGCGAGGCCGATCACGCCGCCGATCACGGCCTGCTCGATCATCACGACGACGCCCGCCAGCGAGAACGGATCCGGCATGACGGCGCCTTTCGTCAGCGGCAGCATCAGGAACGCGAGCACCACGGACAGCAGCGCGCGCACCGGTACCGGCACCAGCGCGTCGCCGATGACGGGAGCCGTCGACAGCAGCGCCATGACGCGGCAGAACGGCCACCACAGCGCGCTGATGAACGGCAGCAGCAGGTGAGACACTTCCAGCATCAGCCGACCAGGGTCGCGGCGCGCTGGAACACGCTCACGCAATAGTCCATCAGTTTGCCGGTCATCCAGTGACCGGCGAGGATCAGGGCCACCAGTGTCACGAGGAGACGCGGCAGGAAGCTCAGCGTCTGCTCGTTGATCTGGGTGGCGGCCTGCACGAGGGCGACGATGACGCCGGCCACGAGGCCCGGCACCACCAGCACCATCACGAGCAGCATCACCAGCTGCAGGGCTTCGACGACGAAGTCGACGGCGATATCAGGAGTCATGGGAATGAATGCTAGATGCCGTGGATGCTGCCGACCAGCGTATTCACGGTCAGGGTCCAGCCATCGACGAGCACGAACAAGAGGAGCTTGAACGGCAGCGAGATGACGAGCGGCGAGAGCATCATCATGCCCATCGCCATCAGCACCGACGACACCACGAGGTCGATGATCAGGAACGGAATGAACAGCATGCAGCCGATCTGGAACGCGCTTTTCAACTCGGACAGCACGAACGCGGCCAGCTTCACGGTGAAACCGCGGTCCATCGGTTTCATCTCGGCCGGCTCGCCCGCCAGGTGCGCGATCTGGGCCAGCGCCGTCTTGCTCGTCTGGGCCAGCATGAAACGCGACAGCGGCACCTCGGCGATCTTGAGCGCCTGCTCCAGCGAGATCTTGTCCTTGTCGTACGGGACGAAGGCCTCGTTCCACACCTGCTCGCCGATGGGACGCATGACGAGCAGCGTGAGGATCAGGGCGACGCCGGTGATGATCCGGTTGGGCAGGCCCTGCTGCAGGCCCAGGGCCTGGCGCAGCAGCGACAGCACGATCACGAAGCGGGTGAAGCTGGTCATCATCATGACCATCACGGGCAGCAGCCCGAGGATGGTCATCAGGACCAGGATCTGCGACTTCACCGTGAGGCCGCTGGACGAGCCGGGGATCACGCCGGGCAGCACGTCCGGTGCGGCCCATGCGCCTGCGCTGGCCAGCAAAAGAACGGCGCCCGCGATGGCGGGCGCGTAGCGGCGCAAACCGGCGCCGCGGCGTTGCAACGTCATGACGCGATCAGGTCCAGGTTGAGGCCGTCCAGATCGATCACCTTCAGGCCGTACTGCTCGCCCGCGACGACCACTTCGGCGCGCCCGATGGCGGCGCCGTTGACCTTGATGACGAGCGGCTCGCCCGCCATGGCGTCGAGCGGCAGCACGCTGTCCGGGCCGATCGCCATCAGTTCCTGCAGCGAGATGCGGGCCGAACCCACTTCCAGCGTCAGCGTCACCGGGATGCGGCGCATCATCTGCGGCAGGCGCGGCGCGGCTTTCGGTGCCGCGGCCGCGCTTTGCTTGCCTTCTGCGGTTTCTTCCGCCAGCTCGTCGTCGATGAGGATGTCGTCACCAGCGAATTGATCGTTCAGGTTCATGTTGATTACTCGGCGTCTTCAAAAGAGGTTAAACACAGCTTGCCTTTGTGCTCGGCGACGGCGGCGGTAAACAACCGCGCCTCGTCGAGCAGGACGTCGGCCCGGCCCACGTTCACCGGAATCACGTCGCCCACCTTCAGGTCGAACAGTGCGCCCAGGGTGATTTCCTTGCTGACCAGGCGGCCGTCCAGTTTGACCTGGAGCCTGGTCGCAAGGGGCTCGGCCGGACCGCGCGCGCCGGCCGGGCGGCCAGTTTCCAGGCGCAGCGTGCCCAGGATCATGGCCATCAGCTGCTGGTCGGGCGCGATCCAGAACTGGCCGGTGTTGTCGTTGTTGTCACGGACCTGCACGCGGAGGGCCCAGTTGCTCTCGCCGGGCATTGCCGAAGGCACCACCGCATTGGCCTGAATGGGCCGCGGCGCCACCTCCATTGCCACATTGGCAGCGACGCGTGCATACAACAGATCGACCATTTGTTGCGTCAGTACGACGCCCAATCTTTCTTCGGTGGCCGTCACGCGCTCGGTTTGCGGGTCCCGCTGAGTTGCGCCGGCGCTACGTCCACCGTAGCGTCGCTCCAACAGTGTCAGTAATAAACCACGCTCGAAAGTCACCGCGACGGTGCCCAACGCACCCAATACGGCCATCCAGCGCAGGCTATTTTCTTGCGGCACGCGGCCGAATTCAACGGTTTCGAGACGCCATCCGGCCCAGTAACGGCGCGCGCTGCCCTGCAGGGCAGTGTCCAGGTCTTCCTGGAGACGCGCCGCAAACTGGGGCAGCAGGTGTACCGGACGCCCTAGAAGACAGGGGTCGAGCACTTGGTGCTGCAGGGTGGTGTCGGGGTTTGCAATCGGCATGGTCAAATTAAAAAAATGATAAGCAGAGATGCTTTCTTTTCATTCCTCTGGGCAACAATTATACCCGGGAAATTGTGTCACGCCATTTGATTTTCCCCTTTGAATTCGCCATTGCCCTACGGTAAGATGCGGTTACTGCGCTGGGGAAAACAAAAATCCACTCTGGGTATCGGACGAAACCGCTGCTATTCTCCTCGGTTCCGCGAGAGAAACCAAGCCACAGTATGACACTGAAAATTTAACAATTTTCTAAATGTCAACGGTTCTTGCAGAAAATGAAACAACCGTATGCGAAGCAAGATTGACTAAAAGTTACAACCCGCAAACTTAAGCATGGGAGCGATGAACACGATGGGAACTGAACTTGCCGGCCTGATCCGGGCCGACCTGGCAGCCCTCGCCAACGATGCCAACCGCCTCGCCAGCGTGGCGCCGGCGGCCAATGCCGGCCACCCCACCCTGGGCGATGGCACCGGCAACTTCTCCTTCGCGCAGAGCATGAAGAATGCCCTCGTCAGCGTGGACCAGGACCAGCAGGTGGCCAACCAGAAGATGGCCGACGTGGACAGCGGCAAGAGCGACGACCTGGTCGGCGCCATGCTGTCGTCGCAGCAGGCCAACCTGTCCTTCTCCATGCTGATGCAGGTCCGCAACAAGGTGATGGGCGCCGTGGACGAGCTGATGAAGCTGCCGGTGTAACGGGAACGAACCGATCGTGATTGCTACTCTCAAGTCCGCCTTCGGCGGCAAGCGCCTGGCCCTGCCGCCCGCGCTGACCAGGAACCTGACCCCGATGCTGGTGCTGGCCATCGGCATCACCGCGGCCGTCATGCTCTACATGTGGAACGACCAGGCCGGCTACAAACCGGTGTTCGGCGCCCACGAGAAAGTCGTCGCCAGCGACATGATGAGCGTGCTCGACGCCGAGCACGTGCCCTACCGCATCCACCCGGATTCGGGCCAGGTCATGGTGCCGACCGGCCAGCTGGGCAAGGTCCGCATGCTGCTGGCCGCCAAGGGCGTGACCGCGCAGCTGCCGGCCGGCCTGGAGCTGATGGACAAGAACGACCCGCTGGGCGTGTCGCAGTTCGTGCAGGACGTGCGCTTCCGCCGCGGCCTGGAAGGCGAGCTGGCGCAGTCGATCCAGACCCTGGACGCCATCGCCTCGGCACGCGTGCACCTGGCCATCGCCAAGTCCTCGTCGTTCGTCGCCAGCGACGGCGACAAGTCGTCCGCCTCCGTCGTGGTGGCGGTCAAGCCGGGGCACACGCTGTCGAACGAACAGATCGCCGCGATCGTCAACATGGTGTCGGGCAGCGTCGCGGGCCTGGCGCCGGCGCGCGTGTCGCTCGTCGACCAGAACGGCAACTACCTGTCGTCGCGCGTGGACCTGACCGAAGGCTTCGATGGCGCCGCCCAGGGCGATGCCGCCGCCAAGCGCTACCAGGATGAAGCGCGCGCCAACGTGGCCGGCCTGCTCGGCCCCGTGCTCGGCGCCGACAACTTCAAGGTCAGCGTGACGGCCGACGTCGACAACGACAAGATCGAGGAAACCCAGGAGAAATACGGCGCAGACCCGAAAGTCACCAGCGAAGCGATGCGCGAGGAGATGGAAAAGAGCCGCATGGCGCTGGGCGTGCCGGGCACGCTGTCGAACCGTCCGCCGGTCACCGCCAATCCGCCGGCCGATCCGAATGCCGCTGCCAACGGCGCCGCCGCGGACCCGAACGCCAAGGCGGACGACGGCAGCGCACGCAAGAACGCGACGACGCGCCAGTACGCCTATGACCGCGCCATCACGCAGATCAAGCGCTCGCGCGGCCGCCTGAAGAAGCTGTCGGTGGCGGTGGTGCTGAACAACGCCAGGGCCGCGACGCCGAAGACGGGCTGGACCCCGGCCGAGATCGCCAACATCGACAAGATCCTGCGCGGCGGCCTCGGCATCGACGCCACCCGCGGCGACGTGCTGACGGTGTCCGCGCTGTCGTTCCCGGCGCCGGTCGCGGTCGAGCCGTGGTACCAGGAGCGCGACAACATCGTCGACATGGTCCGCTACGGCATGTATGCGCTCGGCGCCCTGCTCGGCTGGCTGCTGGTCCTGCGTCCGCTGATGCGCATGCTGAACCAGCGCGTCGCACCGCAACAGGCGGCGGCAGCCGCCGCGCCGAACCTGGCGACCGTCCAGGCCGGTGCAAGCAACGCCCTGCCGGGTGCCGCGCACAGCGCCGGCGCGCTGCCGGCCCCGGGCGCCACCGCGGCGGCGGCCCTGCCGGACGACGCGGCGGCAGCATCGACCAGCGGCACGCTGCCGGTCCAGGCGCTGCTCGAGGAATACGATTTGCCTCCGGCCGGCTCGGCCGTGGATGTGATGGTCGATCACCTGAAAGTCCTGGCGGGCAAGGAGCCGGAGCGGGTGGCGGAAGTGGTCAAACAATGGGTGCAAAAGAAAAATGCCGGATCTGAACAATAACGACGTGCAGGAAGCAGTGCTGAGCCCGGTCGAACAGGCCGCAATCGTATTGCTGTCCATCGGTGAAGAACCGGCTGCGGCCGTTCTGCGCTGCCTCGAACGCGAGGAATTGATCGAACTGACCCAGGTGATGAGCCGCATGAGCGGCATCAAGGTCGACGCCGTGAAGAACTCGATCCAGAAGTTCTTCGACGACTACCGCCAGCAGAGCGGCCTGCACGGCGCTTCGCGCAGCTACCTGAAGCGTTCGCTCGACCTGGCCCTGGGCAGCGAGATCGCCAATTCCGTGCTCAACACGATCTACGGCGACGCCATCCGTCCGATGATGGCGCGCCTGCAGTACGCGTCGCCGAAGTGGCTGGCCGACTATATCGCCGCCGAACACGTGCAGATGCAGGCCGTGTTCCTCGCCTTCCTGCCGCCCGCGCTGGCCGGCCAGATCATCGATGCGCTGCCGGAAGGCAGCCGCGAGATGGTCCTGCTGAACCTGGCGCGCCTGGAAGAGATCGACCGCGACCTGCTCACCGAGCTGGAAGAGCTGGTGCAGCGCTGCCTGTCCGCGCTGGACACGCAGAGCGCCACCGTGGAAGGCGTGCGCCAGGCGGCGGACATCCTGAACCGCCTGCCGAACAACCGCGCCACGATGGTCGAGCTGCTGCGCGCGCACGATCCGGATGTCGTGTCGAAGATCGAGATGTCGATGTACGACTTCTTCATCCTGTCGAAACAGACCGAGCAGACGATCACCCGCCTGCTCGACGAGATCCCGCTGGAGCAGTGGGCGATCGCGCTCAAGGGTGCCGAACCCGCGCTGCGCGACGCGCTGCTCGGCGCGATGCCGAAGCGCCAGGCACAGAGCTTCGAGGACCTCATGAAGCGTTCCGGCCCGGTGCCGATGTCGCGCATCGTGCAGACGCGCCAGGAGATCATGGCGCAGGTCAAGGAGCTCGTCGACAACGGTGAGATCGAAGTCCAGCTGTTTGCCGAGGCGACTGCCGAATGAAGCAGTTCCGGCCTTATCACTTCCCGCCGCTGGCGCAGTTCATCGCCGCCGGCGCGGCCAAGGGCGCGCAATCGTCGTCCTCCGCCACGCCGACCGAGGACTGGCAGAGCGCGGTGGCCGATGGCTATCGCCAGGGCCAGCGCGAAGGCTATGAAGTCGGACTGGACGAAGGCCGTGCCGACGGCTATGACGCGGGCCATGCCGAGGGCGTGGAGCGCGGCATCGCCGAAGGCCGCCAGCAGGCGCTGGCCGAACTGGAGCAGATGGCCAAGCCGGTCGACGCCATGCTGCGCAGCCTGAAGAAGATGAAGACCGAATTCCGCAACGCCCAGCGCAAGGAAGTGGTGGACCTGGTCGGCAAGATCGCCCGCCAGGTGATCCGCGCCGAGCTGGCGCTGCAACCCGTGCAGATGCTGAACCTCGTCGACGAGGCGCTGGCCGCGATGCCGCCGACGCGCGACGAGGTGGAAGTGTTCATGAATCCGGAAGAACTCAAGCGCATCCAGGAACTCGATCCGAAGCGCGCCAAGAAGTGGAACCTGATGTCCGATCCCGCCCTGGACCTGGGCGAGTGCCGCGTGCGCGCGGGCGACCATGAAGTGGACGCCGGCTGCCAGAACCGCCTCGCCGCCTGCATGACGCAAGTCCGCGAAAGCCTGGACTCGGCCGCGAAGGAGGACGCCGAGTGAGCGCACTGGCCGAAACCCTGCGCGCACTCGAGATCAAGGCCCCGCCGGTCGCGACGCCCACCGGGCGCCTCGTCGCCGTGCAGGGCCTGCTGCTCGAAAGCGTGGGCTGCCGCCTGCACACGGGCCAGCGCTGCCGCGTCGAGACCGTCGACGGCTCGTGGCTCGACGCGCAGGTCGTGGGCTTCCGCGACAAGGTCACGTACCTGATGCCGTTCAAGCAGGCCGACGGCCTCGTGACCGGCGCGCGCGTGCTGCCGGCCACGGGCCCGTCCAGCATCCAGATCGGCCCGTCGTGGATGGGCCGCATGGTGAACGGCCTGGGCGAACCGATCGACGGCCGCGGCAAGCTGGGTGGAGAGGAAACCCTGTCGACGACGCCGCCGAAGGTCAACCCGCTGCGCAAGGCCCCGGTGGAAGAACCGCTGGACGTCGGCGTGCGCGCGATCAATTCGATGCTCACGCTCGGCAAGGGCCAGCGCGTCGGCCTGATGGCCGGCTCCGGCGTGGGTAAATCCGTGCTGCTCGGCCTGATCACGCGCCAGACCGTGGCCGACGTGATCGTCGTGGGCCTGATCGGCGAGCGTAACCGCGAGGTGCGCGAGTTCATCGAGAAGTCGCTCGGTCCGGAAGGCCTGAAGCGCGCCGTGGTGGTGGTCGCGCCGGCCGACGAAAGTCCCTTGATGCGCGTGATGGCGACGGAATTGTGCCACTCGATCGCGGCGCACTTCCGCGACCGCGGCCAGAACGTGCTGCTGCTGTGCGATTCGCTGACGCGCTACGCGATGGCGCTGCGCGAAGTGGCGCTGTCGCTGGGCGAGCCGCCGGCCACGCGCGGCTATCCGCCGTCGGTGTTCTCGAACCTGCCGCAGCTCGTCGAATCGGCCGGCAACGGCGAAAACGAACAGGGCAGCATGAGCGCCATCTACACCGTGCTGGCGGAAGGCGACGACCAGCAGGACCCGGTCGTCGACAGCGCCCGCGCGATCCTCGACGGCCACATCGTGCTGACGCGCGAACTGGCCGAACGCGGACACTACCCGGCGATCGACGTGGCGCAATCCATCAGCCGCTGCATGGCGCAGGTGGTGACGCCGGAACACGCCCAGGCGGCGCGCAAGCTGAAGGCCGCGCTGGCGAAGCATGCGCGCGTGCGCGACCTGATCCCGCTCGGCGCGTACCAGCCGGGCGCCGATCCGGAAACCGACCGCGCCGTGAAGCTGCATCCGCACATCGAGGCGTTCCTGTGCCAGGGCACGCGCGAAGACGCGCCGTTCGCGGACTGCGTCGACCAACTGAAAGCGATGATGGCATGAGCAAGCGCGAGACGATCACCAGCCTGGACACGCTCGTACGCGTGCGCAGCACCGAAGTGGAACGCATGCAGACGGCGCTGGCGAAGAAGGAGGCGACGCGTGCGCGCTACCAGGCCAGCGTGGAGCGCCTGACGGCGCTGGCGGAAGGCAGCGGCCCGTCGGGGCAGCCGGCCGGCGCACGCGCGCTGTCGCCGGCGCTGGCCATCAACTGCGGCAATTACAAGCAGGCCGTGTTCGCGCTGGCGGATACGCACCGGACCGACCTGCAGTTGCACGAGGCCGACATGGCCGTCGCGCAGAAGCATCTGGCCCAGGCCTGGACGCGGCGCGAGCTGCTGGGCAAGGTGCTGGAGCAGCACGAGGACGCGTATGCGCGTGCGCAGGAACGCACGCAGCGCAAACGCGAAGACGAGATCGCCACGCAGTCGTGGCTGGCAAAGAACGTATAAGCAGGAGAACCGATATGGCAACGAGCGCGATCACCGCCCCCACCTACGACCCGACCAGCACCGCCAAGGCCCTGGCCGACAAGTACATCGAGGGCTCGCAAAACCAGTTGACCACCCAGTCCAACAACGCGACCGCCACGGCCAAGGCCCTCACGACACTCGGCTCCGCGATCTCGGCCTTCCAGACCTCGCTTGCCAACCTGGCCGGCACCGGCAAGTCGGTGCTGGCCCAGAGCGCCACCCTCTCCGACACGACGATCGGCACTGCCACCGCCAATGCAAACGCTGCGGCCGGCGCCTACAGCCTGTTCGTGGAAACGGTGGCGACCAGCAGCCAGGTCTCGTACAACAGCCTCGCGGACGGCGCGGCGCTGGGCGGCAAGTTGACGATCAACCTCGCCAACGAAGGCGCGGGAACGAATACGGCCAATTTCGACGTGCAGCTGGACGCCAGCGCGGACACGAGCGGCGACGGCACCTTAAGCGTGCGCGAAATCGCGGCCGCCATCAACCGCGCCAGCGGCAACGCCGGCAAGGTGTCGGCCGGTATCGTCACGGTCGGCGGCGTCGCCCGCCTGATGCTGACGTCGAAGAACACCGGCGTCGCGAACACCATCTCGGTCGACGCCTCGAACGCCACCGACGCCGGCCTGCAGACGGGCTTCACGGCGCGCACCGTCGTCAAGAACGCCCAGGATGCCGTCGTCTGGCTCGGCGATCCCGCCGATCCTGCCAGCACCCGGATCCAGCAGGCATCGAACACGTTCACGAACATCGAAGGGGTTTCGTTCACCGCGGCCAAGGCCCAAGCGCCGGGCGCCACGCCGATCACGCTGGCGGTCGGCATGGACACGAGCGGTACCACGGCGAACGCGCAAGCCTTCATCGACGCCTACAACAAGCTCAAGAGCACGATCGACGGTCTGGTGTCGTCCGGCGACCCTGCCAACAACGTCGCCGCGGGCATCTTTG
Source organism: Massilia sp. GER05 (assembly GCF_052056005.1). Lineage (NCBI taxonomy): Bacteria > Pseudomonadati > Pseudomonadota > Betaproteobacteria > Burkholderiales > Oxalobacteraceae > Massilia > Massilia sp. GER05. Next base: position 6,723,708 of record NZ_CP178858.1, read on the forward strand.
CCCACGACGCCGGCATCCGCGATCTACAGAACACCCTCGTCAACCTGCTTCGTCCGTCCGGCGCCACGTCGCTGGCCAGCTTCGGCATCACGGGGACCCGTGACGGCACGCTAACCCTGAAGGCAAGCGACTTGCAAAGCCGGCTGGCGATCGATCCGACTGGCCTCGACACGCTGATCGGCTCGAGCAGCGTCAGCGCGCCGACCGGTATCGCGGGTGCCATGAACAAGTACCTGAACCAGTGGAGCAACGCGGCCAGCGGCCAGATCCAGCAGCGTACCGACGCCATCACCAAGCTGCAGTCGGACCTGAGCAAGCGCCAGACGGACCTCGACGCCAAGTACGACGCGGCCTACCAGCGCTACCTGATGCAGTACACCACTCTGCAGACCCTGCAGGCTAGGATGCAACAAAATTCGTCGATGTTCAGCTCGCTGTTCAGCAGCGACTCCTCCAACTGAGAGATTCGAGATGTCTTATACCGAAGCCTACAGCAGCTATCACACCACCAACCTGGACGCGCAAACGTCGCGCGCCTCGCCGATCGAACTCGTCCTGGTGCTGACCGATGGCCTGCTCGACGAACTGGCGCGCGCCCGCGCCCACATCGTGGCCAAGCGCTACGAACAGCGCGCCCACAGCATCAACAAATGCGTCGACATCATCAACGGCCTGTCCAGCTCGCTCGATTTCGAGACCGGCGGCCAGGTCGTCGCCAACCTCGCCAACCTGTATGACTTCTGCGTCACGCACCTGCACGGCGCCGGCATCAAGCAGGACCCGGCGATGATCGACGAGGTCGTGCGCATCCTGACCACCATCCGCCAGGGCTGGGCCGGCGTACAGGCGCGCAATGGCTGACAGGACCGACCGGCTTGCACCGCTGGCGCTATTAGGCAATGCCCTGCAGGACGCCGCCGCGCGCCAGGACTGGGACCGGCTGGGCGAACAGGCCCGTGCCCTCTTCCCGGCCTTGAAGGCGCTCGCCGCACAGGGGCCGTGGACCGCCGGGGAACGCACCGCGCTGGAACGCGTGCGTGCCCAGCACGACACGGCCGCGCGCGACGTGGCCGCCGCCGCGCGCGCGCTCGAACCGCGCCTGGAAGAGATGCGCGCCAACAAGGACGGCTGGATCGCCTACGCGATGCACAGCGAAACAGAATCAGGCGCAAGCCAGGAATGACCATGATGCTCAACACCGCAACCCCGTCCACGTCGGCCCAGCCGGCCGCCAAGCAGGCGAATGCCCCGGCTGCCGCCAAGGATGCACCGACCGCGGCGGCAGCCACGCAATCCACGGCCGCAGGCACCGCGCCGGCGCAGGCGCCGGGCAAGACGTTCGCCCGCTGGCTCGGCCTGCAGAACGTCGCGGGCACACAGGCGCCGACCGACGCCGCAGCGGATCCGGCAGCGGACGCCGCCGCCGCGCAAGCGAGCGCGCCCACCGACGCCGCGACTGCCGCCGCGACCGACACTGCGCCGGCCGACGACGCCGCCACGCCGGACAATCCCCTGCTGGCCGCGATGACGATGCCGCTGATGCCGCTGTCGCCGCAACAGGTCACCCAGGCCGTGCAGGCTGCCCAGGGCGGCGCGCACACCGGCACGGACGAGACCGGCAAGGCCGACACGCCGGCGCAGCCGCTCGCAGTCTCGGGCCAGGAGGCCCGCCGCGCACCGGTGGCCCTGCCGCAGGCTGTGCTCGCGCAAGCCGCCCAGCAGGATGCGACCGCCGCCAACGTGCGCCTGGCCGTCCAGGGCAATGCCGCCAACGGCAACGCCGGTACCGGCGGCCAGGACGCCGCGACGGACGGGTCCGGTGCGCAGGGCGTCCAGCCGGGCGGCGCCACGGCCGCGCCGGTCGTGGGCGCCGTGACCTTGCCGGCTGCCCAGCCGGCCGCCGACACCGTCAAGCTGGCCGGTCCGCCGACCGCATGGCGCCAGACTCTGCAGGAAACGCTGGGCGACCGCCTGAATGTCCACGTCGCGGGCAACGTGCAGCAGGCCACGATCAGCATCGAGCCGCCCCAGCTGGGCCGCATCGACATTGCGATCCGCCACAGCGCCGGCATGCTGGAAGTGAACATCTCGGCCACCAACGGCGACGTGCTGCGCCAGCTGCAGACCGTCAGCGACAACCTGCGCAACGATTTGTCGCAGCGCCAGTACACGGAGGTCGCCGTGACGGTGACACCGGCACCCAGGAACCATGCGGCGCCGTTCGGCGACCCGCAGCAGCAGGGCCGCGGCCGCCAGCAAGGCCGCGACCAGGACAACGAGCCCGGCCGCGGTCTGGCCGAGGCCGGCAACCCCGCGTCCGTGTTCAATCTCGGCCGCGACTCGTAAGCAACGGACGAATCGAGAGCGCTTTCGGGCGCAAGTACCAACATGAGCAAAATGAAAATGATGATTGCCATCGCCAGCGCCGTGATCGTGAGCGCGGCCGGTGCGGGTGGCGCGGTCTGGTGGTTCATGCCCAAGCCCGCGGCAGCTGCCGGCGCGGCGAAAAAAGCGGAAGCGGAAAGGGCCAGGGAAGGCAAGCCGGTCAAGTACGTGACGCTGGACAAGGTCATCGTGATGCTGCGCCGCGGCCCGGACGACACCGACACCCACTACCTGTCGACCGACCTCGTCTTGTCGACGGAAGCGGAGAAGGAAAAGGAAACGAAGGAAAACCTGCCGCTGCTGCGCAGCCTGGCGGTGCGTACCCTGTCGGCCTACACGATGAAGGAAGCGGCCGGAATGACGGTGGAACAGTACGCGGAAGAACTGAACAAATCCTTCGACGCCAATTATGAGCATGAGCACACGGAAAAACCGTTCGTGCAAGTCATGATCGGCAAGCTGATCATCGAATAACCATCGGGGACAACGTGGGTTACATGACCGACTACGCCGACAGCTACGCCAGCAGCGAATATGCCGACGCCGCCATCCACGCGGCCATGAGCGCGGCCGAAGAGCAGAAACATCTCGTCGCCTATGCCCCGCTCGTCAAGCGCATCGCGCGCCAGCTCACGTCGCAGGTGTCGGGCGCGATGGGACGCGAGGACATGGAGCAGATCGGGCTGATGGGCCTGCTCGAAGCGCTGCGCCGCTACGGCACCCCGGACACCGGCTTCTCCAGCTACGCGTCGCTGCGCGTGCGCGGCGCGATCCTCGACGAGCTGCGCCGCCAGGACTGGCGCCCGCGCGCCGTGCGCCAGGACAGCCACAAGATGCGCGACGCCGTGCGTGCCCTCACCCGCAAGCTCGGCCGCGAGCCGAACGACAAGGAAGCGGCGGAGGCGCTCGGCATCAGCCAGGAAGACTGGCGCCAGTTCCTGCTGGATGACGTTGCCGAGGAGCTGCTCAGCTTCGACGATGTGCTGCAGGAAGCGACCGAGCGCGCCCACAACGCCCCCGGTCCGGAAGAACAGTTCATGGTACGCCGCAGCCTGGAGCAGGCACTGGGCGCCCTGAACGAACGCGAGCAGCGCGTGATCCAGATGATTTATGAATTCGAGCTCAGCTACAAGGAAATCGCGGCCGTGCTCGACCTGTCCGACGCCCGCGTCTGCCAGCTCAACAAGAGTGCGCTGGCCAAGATGAAAGCGGCGCTCGCCCAGGCCTGAACGACCAGACAAGAAAGGTAATAACAATCATGCAAATCCTTGGCATTCTCATCGTGCTCGGTGCCGTGTTCGGCGGCTACCTCATGATGGGCGGCAGCGCCCTCGCCATCTGGCAACCGACCGAGATGCTCGTCATCTGTGGCGCCGCCGTCGGCGCACTCGTGCTGGGCAACCCCAAGCACGTGCTGGCCGAACTGTTTTCCCAGGTCAGGAAGGTCGCGAGCAAGCACAAGCACGACTCCGAATTCCAGCGCCAGCTACTGCTGCTGATGTACGAACTGCTGCAGACGGCCGCGGGCGGCCTGAAGGCACTCGACGCCCACGTCGAGGCGCCGAAGGACAGCCCGATGTTCCAGCGCTATCCGCGGATTCTCGAAGAACCGAAGCTGCTGGCGTTCATCGTCGACAACTTCCGCCTGATGGCAATGGGCAAGATCAACGCCCACGAGCTGGAAGGCGTGCTCGAACAGGAACTCGAGGCCATCCACGACGAACTGACCCAGCCGTCGAAATCGCTGCACAAGATCGCCGAGGCAATGCCGGGCTTCGGCATCCTGGCCGCCGTGCTGGGCATCGTGATCACGATGAACTCGGTCGGCGAAGGGGCCGACACCGCCGAGATCGCCGAACACGTCGGCGCCGCGATGGTCGGCACGTTCATCGGTATCTTCTTCTGCTACGGCGTGCTCGACCCGATCTCCGGCATGATGAAGCAGCTGGTCAATTCCGAAGCGTCGACGATGGAAACCGTGAAGGTCGTGCTGTGCACCCACGTCGCCGGCAAGCCGCCCCTGCTGGCGATCGACGCGGGCCGCCGCCTGATCCAGCTGAACACCAAGCCCAGCTTCGCCCAGCTCGAAGCGTGGATCAACGCGATGGCCGACGGCGAGGACGCCGGCGCCAGGCGCAAGGCCTGATCTGGAGCGATAAGTGCAAGCAACCAAGAAAGTCGCCGCCGAAAAGCACGAAGCGACCATCGTCAAACGTGGCGGCGGCAAGCATCACGACGACGAACACGGCGGCGCGTGGAAGGTCGCCTTCGCCGACTTCTGCATGGCGCTGATGGCGCTGTTCCTCGTGCTGTGGCTGATCGCCGCGCGCGAAGCCCAGCAGGTCAAGAACATCGTGCGCGACAACACGGCCAGCGGCCTGATCGAAGGTACGGGCGGCAAGCCGGAAATCAAGTCGAGCCCCGCCGGCAGCCTGATCGAACGCTTCCAGCTCCCGAAGAGCAACGGCGGCGCCGAAGGTCCGGCGGCCGGCGCCAGGGCGAATACCCAGACGGTGCGCACGAAGTACGAATCGCCGTCCGAACTGGCCGCGCTGGCGCACCAGCTCCAGCAGATGAGCGCGGACGCCGGCCTCGCGTCGAACCTTGCCACCGTGATCACACCGGACGGCCTGCGCGTGATGTTGCACGACACCGACCGCCAGGGCATGTTCGTGCGCGGCAGCCCGCTGCCGACCGCCAAGTTCGCAAAACTGTTGCGTGCGATGGCGCCGCTGTTCGAAAAAATGGAAAATCAGATGCTGATCGTAGGCCACACCGACTCCTTGCAGTACACTAAGGCCGGACCGACCAGCTATTCCAACTGGAGCCTGTCGGTCAACCGCGCTCTGGCTGCGCGGTCCGAACTGCTCGTCGGCGGGATGCGCAACACCAGCATCCTGCAACTGGTCGGCATGGCCGACCGCGCCCCGATCGACGCGGCCCATCCGGATGCTTCGGCCAACCGCCGTATCGAATTGTTGATCCTGACCAGCAGGCAAGCGGCTGCCATCAAGACCATGTTCGGCACCCCGGCGGATACCGAAGCCCTGACGTCCGACGCGTCCACGTCCACAACGGACGATCCGGCGCTGAAGGACCTGCGCAGCCAGATGGTAAAGAAACCATGACGATTCAATCGAAAACCCGAGGACCACGCATGAAGATTTCCAGTGCCTCTTCGCCTTCCGTCTCGATCGCCCCGCAGGTGGGCGGCGCCGCCGCCGCGCCGGCGGCGGCCCCAGTCGCCGCCCCGGCGGGCAACGACGCCCTCGAATCCGCCGTGCTGCAGCCGGCCCAGAAAGCGCTTGGCGCCCTGCCCGACTTCGACGCCGCCCGCGTGGCCGAGCTGCGCGACGCGCTGGCCAAGGGCGAACTGCCGTTCGACGCGGGCCGCCTGGCCGGCCTGATCCAGCGCTTCCACGGCAGCAAGGCGTGAACCCATGAGCCGCATGACCCGCGACCAGGCCGTCGTGCGCCTGCTGGATGGTGTCCAGGCCGACCTGACCGCCTGCGGCACGATCCGCGACCTGCTGGAACGCCAATTCCAGGCCGCGATGCGCCACCGCGGCACCGAACTGACGCTGCTGGCCGAATCCCTCGCGCCCGAGCTGGACGCGATGGAACAGCGCCGCCAGCAGCGCGTGCAGCTCGTGCGCGCCCTGCTGGGCCCGCAAGCGACGATGGACGACCTGTTCGGCAGCCTGCCGGCGCCGCAGCGCACGCGCGGCCAGGCCGACTGGGAACAGCTCGAGACGCTCGTGCGCGACTGCAAGCAGGCGACGACGCGCAACGGCAATCTGATGGCTGAACAATTTACGATCATGCAACGCCTGCTGCACGGCGAAGACGATACCTATGCGCCACGCTGAATTCACGACGTCGATCCCCTCATTGACCCCGACCGCGGCCACCGCGCCCACCGCGCCGATCGGCAACGGCGGCGGCAAATTCGGCGGCATCTTCAACGAGGTGCAGGGCGAAGTCACCGACTTCATCCAGAACGGCGGCGGCGATTTCGCGCCGAGCGCACAGCTCAGCGCGGAGGGCCGCATGTGGGCCGCGCGCAGCCAGGGCGCAACGGCGGCCCTGATGGGCGGCGACACCGACGCGTCGCCCGACCAGCAGGCTTTCCTGGAAAGCATCGCGCCATGGGCGAAAGAAGCGGCCGACAAGCTGGGCGTGGCACCCGAGCTCGTCTCCGCGCACGCCGCACTGGAATCCGGCTGGGGCCAGCGTCCGCTGCGCAATGCGGACGGGAGTTCATCCTATAACCTGTTCGGCATCAAGGCCGGCGCCAGCTGGAAAGGCGATGTCGCCCAGTCCGCCACCACCGAATACGTCGCCGGGGCCGCCATCAAGACGAGCGCGAAGTTCCGCGCCTACCCGGACCAGGCCAGCGCCTTCCGCGATTATGCGCAGATGCTGATCGACAATCCGCGCTTCCGTGGCGCACTCGGCGCCGGCGCCGACGCCCAGGCCTTTGCCGCCGGCCTCGCGAAGGGCGGCTATGCCACCGACCCCGCTTATGCGGCCAAGCTGTCGCGCCTGGCCGGCAAACTGCAGAACATCAGCGGCTGATCGCCATGTCGATCGGCTCAACCGCGCCGGGTCCGGCGACGCGCATGCGCACGACTTGCCCGCTGCCGGCGTTGCGCACGCGCACGACCGCGCCCTTGCTGCCCGCATCCAGTGCTTCTCCGGCCATGCTGACTTCGATGCCTTCGCGCCGCGCGATCATCATGACGGCATCGCCGCGCTTCACCAAAACGGGGCTGCTGAGCTGGCCGCTGCGCAAAATGTCTCCTGGACGCAACATGCGACGAGACATTTGTCCGACCGCGTCGGCCGGATTGCTGATCGGATCGGCAATGTTGGAAATATCACGCCGCTCGATCGTGACTTGTGCATCCGTCAACGCTTCATTGGCCGCCACCGGCGCCGCCGCGATCGCGACCATGGCCGTCACGCGCGCGCGGACGACGTACTCGTACCGCCATCCGGGCGTGTCCGGACAGCGCGCCACGAAGCGCATCCTCTGGGGAAAACGGGTATCGAGCGGTTCCACGGCCACTTGCTGGCTGCACGGCGGCGCCGGCCGCGCGGTCACGACGGCAATCTCGAATTGCGGTTCGGTCAAGCCGGACGCGGCCATCTGTCTTTCCAGTTCGGCACGGGCCGATTGCTCGATTTGCATGGGAATCGACGGCGTCGCCGCTTGCGCGAACGCAGAAAATAGTATCAGTGATGAAGCGGCAAGGGTTGCCTTACAGAAAGCAATCATTAGAGAATAGTGGCTGCGGAAAAAATCTGATTCTAACCAATCATCCGAAGTTCAACCGACAGGAGTTCCCGACATGACGATTAATTTCAAAGATGCACTGGGTGTGCATGCCGACGCGCTGGAACTGCGCGCCGAGCGCACCAAGGTGCTGGCGGCGAACATTGCCAACGAGAGCACGCCCGGCTACACCGCCCGTGACATCGACTTTGGCGCCATGTTGCAGGATCGTATCGACACCGAGAACGGCGAGCTCAGCCTGAGCGACGACCAGCCCCTGTACCGCGTGCCCTACCACCCGAGCGCCGACGGCAACACCGTCGAGATCGGCGTCGAACAGGCCGCGTTCGGCCAGAACTCTTCCGATTTCAATACCAGCCTCACCTTCATCAACATGCAGTTGCGCGGTCTGGCAAAAGCCATCAACGGTCAATAACAGGTCAACAATGGGCTTCAAGGATATTTCCCAGATCGCCGGTTCGGCGATGGCGGCGCAGTCGGTGCGCCTGAACACGATTGCCAGCAACCTGGCCAACGCCGACGTCGCGGCCGGCTCCGAAGCGGAAGCGTACCGCGCCCGCAAGCCGGTCTTCGCGGCCGTCATGGGCAACAACGCCAGCGCGGGCGTGCAGGTGCTCGACGTGGTCGAGAGCGCCGAGCCGCTGCGCCGCGTGCACGAGCCGGGCAACCCGAAGGCCGATGCCGACGGCATGGTCTATTACACGAACGTCAACGAAGTGTCCGAGATGGCCGACATGATGTCCGCCAGCCGCGCCTTCGAAACCAACGTCGAAGTCCTCGGACGCATCAAATCCATGCAGCAGTCGCTGCTCAAGCTGGGAGAATCCTGAACATGGTGACCACCAATCACGCCACCAACACCCAGTTCGGCAGCACGTCGAATACGGGCAGCAACAAAATCGCAACGCAGGCGCCGACCGAGGCCAACAAGGACATGTTCACCAAGCTGCTGGTGGCGCAGATCCAGAACCAGGATCCGCTGTCGCCGCAGGATCCGACCCAGTACGTGAACCAGCTGTCGCAGCTGTCGCAGACCGAGGCATTGCAGAACCTGTCGCAGACGACGACCGCCAGCGCATCCGTCCTGCAAAGCCTGCAGACGCTCGCGATGGGCGGCCAGGTGGGTTCCGACGTCACGGTCGCGACGGACACCGTCAGGCTCGACGGCGGCAAGGTGAACGGCACCGTGCAACTGAATGGTCTCTCGGCCGGCACGAGCCTGGTCCTGACCGGCGTCGACGGCCGCCAGCATGAAGTCGACCTGGGTCCCGGTTCGGGCGCCCAGTCGTTCACGATCGATCCGGACGCCCTTGGCCTGGCGCCGGGCACGTACAAGATCCAGGCCAAGCCGTCGGACGGCAGCGCCCCGACGATCGAAGTGGCGGCGCGCCTGAACAGCGTGCGCGTGAACGGCACCAGCGTCGTGCTCCAGGTGGCCAACATCGGCGAGGTCGATCCCTCGGCCGTCACGGGTTTCAACGGCAAGACGGGCTCCTGAACGGCGCCCACCCTCTACCGCAACGCATTTAAGGAATCGACATGAGCTTCGACATCGCACTGTCCGGCATCCAGGCCATCAACGAGCAACTGAACACCGTTTCGAACAACATCGCCAACGCGGCCACCTACGGCTTCAAGGGCAGCCGCGCCAACTTCTCGTCCGTCATGGCCGGCAGCCGCCCCAACGGCGTGGAAATCGGTTCGGTCACGCAGAACATCAGCACGAACGGCAGCACCCAGACCACCGGCCGCGGCCTCGACGCCGCCATCGACGGCCGCGGCTTCTTCGTCAGCGTCAACGCCCAGGGCACGACGCAGTATTCGCGCGTGGGCATCTTCTCGACCGACTCGACCGGCATGCTGATCGACAGCAACGGCAACAAGGTGCAGGGCTACGGTCCGTCCAAGAACGGCACGCTGGGTGTGATGGGCGACGTGCAAATTCCGACCGGCCAGATCCCGGCCGTCGCGACGACCGGCATCGCCTACACCGGCAACCTGTCGGCCGACTGGACCGTGCCGACCGTCACCCCGTTCGACCCGGCCAAGAACACCTCGTACAACATGGTCAAGCAGTCGATCGTGTACGACTCGCTGGGCACGCAGCACACCCTGTCGCAATACTTCGTCAAGAAGGACGCCAACACCGTCAACGCATTCTATTCGCTGGACGGCGCGACGCCGGGCACGACGCCCGCCGTGCTGACGTTCGACGCCACCGGCGCGCTGAAGACCACGACCGGCAACTCGGTCGCCATCACGGCGGCGGGCGGCGCTGCGGCCGGCAACGTCACCATCGACTACACGGGCACGACCCGTTTCGCCGGCGAAGCCACCACGACCACCAACCGCAGCAACGGCTATGCGTCGGGTACGTTCGTGGGCGTGGAACTCGCACCGGACGGGTCGCTCGTGGCCAAGTACAGCAACGACCAGTCGCAGGTGGTCGGCACCATCGCCCTCGCCACCTTCGCCAACGAAGGCGCACTCTCCTCCATCAGCGATACCAGCTGGGTCGCCAACGCCGACTCGGGCGCCGCCCTGTACAGCTCCCCGGGCGTGGGCCTGGCCGGCAAGCTGTCGACCGGCGCGCTGGAAGGCTCGAACGTCGACATCACGTCGGAACTGGTCGGCCTGATGACGTCGCAGCGCAACTACCAGGCGAACTCGAAGGTCCTGACCACCGAGAACCAGATGATGCAGGCCCTCATGCAGGCCCTGTAAGACTGACGCCCCATGGATAAACTGATCTTCACCGCCGTTTCCGGCGCCGAGCGCCTGATGCGCGCCCAACAGGTCCACGCCAACAACCTGGCGAACCTGGACACCGCGGGCTTCCGGGCCAGCATGGAAGTGGCGACCAACCAGCAGCTGGGCGGTTTCGGCTACGACGACCGCCATATGTCGTCGATGCAGGCCGACATGGTCTCGACCCGTGCCGGCTCGGTGCGCGAAACGGGCCGTCCGCTCGACGTCGCGATCGGCGGCCAGGGCTATCTCGCCGTGCAGTATGGCGACAACGAAGCCTATACCCGCTCCGGCGAGATCGACATCGGTCCCGACGGCGCGCTGTCGGTCCACGGCCATGCGCTGATGGGCGAAGGCGGCCCCATCGTGCTGCCGCCGCACACCGCGGTCGAAATCGGCAAGGACGGCACGATCTCCGTGCTGACCGAAGGCGCCACGCAGATGCAGGTCGTCGACAAGCTGCGCCTCGTGAACGCCACCGGCGCCGAATTGACGAAGAACGAGGCGGGCCTGATCGTGACGCGCGACGGCGCCCAGCTGCCGGCCGATCCGGACGTCAAGGTCCGCCCGGGCGCGCTCGAAGGCAGCAATGTCTCGGCCGTCGAAGAAATGGTCGCCACCATGAGCCTGAACCGCAGCTTCGAAGTGCAGATGCGCCTGTTCAAGGCCAGCGACGGCATGAACGAGGTCGGCAACAAGCTGATCGCCGGCTGATCGCGCGTCCCCAACCGAATCCAGAGAGAGAGAAACCATGAATCCAGCAATGTGGATCAGCAAGACCGGCGTGCAGGCGCAGGATGCGAAACTGCAAGCCATCGCCAACAACCTGGCCAACGTGAACACGGTCGGCTTCAAGCGCGACCGCGTCGTGTTCGAAGACCTGTTCTACCAGGTCGACAAGCAGCCGGGCGCCCAAACGGCCGACAACACGGTCAGTAACGGCGTCCAGCTCGGCAACGGCGTGAACATCGTCGGCACGCAGAAGGTGTTCACCAACGGCAGCATCCAGACGACGAGCCAGCCGCTCGACGTGGCAATCAACGGCAACGGTTTCCTGCAGGTGCGCCGCCCGGACGGCCAGCCGGCATTCACCCGCGCCGGCCAGCTGCAGGTCGATTCGAACGGCGTGCTGGTCAACGCGCAGGGCCTGCCCCTGGTGCCGCAGATCACCGTGCCGAACAACGCGACCGCGATCACGATCGGCGAAAACGGCATGGTCAGCGCGACCGTCCCGGGCAACATCGCCCCGACCGAACTGGGCCAGCTCACGCTGACCACGTTCGTCAACCCGGCCGGCCTGCTGGCCCTGGGCGACAACCTGTTCCAGGAAACGACCGCCAGCGGCACGCCCAACGAAGGCCGCGCCGGCGACGGCGCCTTCGGCAAGATCAAGCAGGGCGCACTGGAAGGGTCGAACGTGCAGGTCGTCGAAGAGATGGTCGACATGATCGCCGCCCAGCGCACCTATGAAATGAACACCAAGGTGTTGTCGGCCGCCGACAACATGCTGCAATACCTGTCCCAGGCGTCCCGCTGACCATGAAACGCTTCGCCCTCGCCGCCGGGATGGCGGCCAGCCTCGTGCTGACCGGATGCGCCTCGCGCGTCCCCCTGAACACCCCCGCCCCCGTGGACGACGCCCTCGCCCTGCCGAAAGCGCAGGCGGCGCGCGCCGGCGTCGGGGGCGGCGTGTTCAGCGCCGATACCGTCTCGCTGACCTCGGACGCGCGCGCGTTCCGCGTGGGCGACGTCGTCACCGTCCTGCTGCAGGAAACGACCCAGGCCAGCAAGAAGGCCGGGACCAGCTTCAGCAAGGGTTCCTCCGCCTCCGTGACGCCGATCAGCGCGCTCGGCAAGACCTTCGGCCGCACCGGCCTCGAGATCGCCGGCGACCGCAGCTTCAACGGCGACGCCACCAGCACCCAGCAGAACGCGCTGACCGGCGCGATCACCGTGCTCGTGCAGGAAGTGCTGCCGAACGGCCTGCTGCGCGTGGCCGGCGAAAAGCGCCTGCAGCTGAACCAGGGCGAGGAATACGTCCGCATCAAGGGTTACCTGCGCGCCGCCGACATCGACAACGAGAACCAGGTGTCGTCGCTGCGCGTGGCCAATGCCCGCATCGCTTATTCCGGCCAGGGCACGCTGGCCGAAGCCAATACCCCCGGCTGGCTGACCCGGTTCTTCACCGGTCCGTTCATGCCCTTCTGAGGACGTCATGACCCGCATCTTACGTTTCGCTTCCCTGGTCCTGGCCGCGGTGCTGGCGCTGCCGGCCCTGGCCGCCCCCGCCGTGAAGACCGCGTCCGTCAGTCCCGACTTGGCCATCCTCGCGCGCACCCAGCCGCTGCGCAACCTCGCCAGCGTGGAAGGCGTGCGCGAAAACCCGCTCGTCGGCTACGGCCTCGTCGTCGGCCTGAACGGCAGCGGCGACTCCACCCAGGTGAAGTACTCGAGCCAGTCGGTCGTCAACATGCTCAAGCAGTTCGGCGTCAAGCTGCCGGAAGGCGAGGAAGCGAAGAACAAGAACGTGGCCGCCGTCATGGTCTCGGCCGTGTTCCCGCCCGGCTACCGCCGCGGCCAGCAGATCGACGTGACCGTCTCGTCGCTGGGCGACGCGAAAAGCCTGCGCGGCGGTACCCTGCTGCTGACCCAGCTGCGCGCGGCCGACAACGACGTCTATGCGCTGGCCCAGGGCAACCTCGTCGTCGGCGGCCTGTCGGCGGCCGGCAAGAGCGGCTCGTCGGTGACGGTCAACACGCCGACCAGCGGCCGCATCCCGAACGGCGCGATAATCGAGCGCGAAATCGCGACCGATTTCGCCACCCGCCCGGCCGTGCTGCTGCGCCTGCGGCACCCGAACTTCGACACCGCGACCAATGTCGTGAACGCGATCAACCGCCGCTTCGGCCAGGTCGCGACCACCGCCGACGGCACCAGCGTCGAGGTCGTGGCGCCGACGAATCCGACCGAACGCGTCGCCTTCGTCGCCAAGCTGGAAAACATGGCGGTGGAAGCCGGCGAGGAAGTGCCGCGCGTCGTGTTCAACTCGCGCACGGGCACCGTCGTGATTTCCGACGGCCTGCGCGTGAAATCGGCCGCCGTGACCCACGGCTCGCTCAAGGTCGTGATCTCGGAAAGCTCGGCCGTCAGCCAGCCGGGTCCGTTCTCGAAAGGCCAGACGCAGGTCACGCCGCAATCGAAGGTGTCGGTCGACCAGGGCTCGGGCCAGATGTTCCACTGGCCGGCCGGCGCCCGCCTGCAGACCATCATCGACACGGTCAACAGCCTCGGCGCTTCTCCCGACGACATCATGGCGATCCTGCAGGCCCTCGACCAGGCCGGCGCGATCGAAGGCGAACTGGTGGTGATCTGATGCTAAACAACGTCAACGCAATCGGTCCGGAGCAGCCGGACCAGGCCGCGGGTGAGGAAAAAGTCGCGCCCGCCGTGGACAAGGCCTACGTTGCCAAAGCGACCAAGGCCGCCGTCGAATTCGAGAGCTTTTTCATTTCGCACATGCTGCACCAGATGCGCGAGAGCACGCGCGCCATCGCGCCGGACGACAGCCCGACGAAGGACAAAGTCAACCAGGACATGACCGACATGGTGGATAACATGTTGGCCGGTAATATGGCGCAACAGCGTGCCTTCGGCGTCGCCGATGCGATTTTGCGGCAGATCTTGCCCGCGCCGCTTAATAAAACGAGCTGAACGGTCGCCTGTCATTACTGACCACGCACAAGAAGGCTTCGCACCATGAGCATCCTGAACAACGCCCTGTCCGGAGCAGTCGCTTCGCAACTGGCCCTGTCCGCCAGCAGCCAGAACATCGCCAACCTGCAGACCAAGGGGTACACCCGCCAGTCGGCCCTGCTGAGCGCGGTCGCGCCGGCGGCCGGTTCGAGCCAGGCCGGCAACGGCGTGCGCGTGACCGAGCTGATGCGGTTCTCCGACAGCTACAAGACGCAGCAGATGTGGCGCAGCGCGTCGGACCTGGGCGCGCATTCGCAGACCCAGCCCTACCTGACCCAGCTGGAAAAAGTGATGGGCGACGACACCGCCAGCCTGTCGAGCGGCGTCGACGGCTTCTTCGCGGCCTTGAACTCGGTGGCCGGCGTCGACCCGACGTCGACCCCGCTGCGCCAGCAGGTGGTGACCGCCGCCGGCCTGCTGGCCCAGCGTTTCAACAGCATGAACAACGTCTACAACGCCCAGTTGCAATCGGTGCGCCAGCAGCGCAGCGCGCTGGTCGACTCGGCCAACTCGACGATCGCGTCGATCGCGTCGCTGAACGCCCAGATCGCGAACGCGAACGCCACCGGCAGCAATCCGTCGGCCCTGATCGACGCGCGCGACCAGGCCATCGACAGCCTGGCGAGCCAGATGGGCCTGGAAGTCAGCGACCAGCCGGACGGCACCCGCAACGTGTCGCTCAAGACCGGCCAGTCGCTGGTATTGGGCGGCGTCCCCGCCAAGCTGTCGGTCAGCGGCGGCGCCGCGCAGACCTTCACCCTGACGTTCGCCGGCACGACGTTCGACCTCGACACGACGAGGGCCGGCGGCCAACTGGGCGGCCTGTCGGTCTATGAACAGGACACGCTGCTGCCGCTGCAGCAGGGCGTGGCCGAGATGGCGCAGCAGATCGCCGACAAGGTCAACACCCAGCTCAAGGCCGGGTATGCGATGGACGGGTCGGCCGGCAAGCCGCTGTTCGTGTACAACCCGGGCAGCACGTCGAACATGCTGCAGGTGGCGGACGGCTACCAGAACGTCGGACCTCGCATTTTCCAGCGACGGCAAGCCGGGCGACACCGGCAACCTGCAACAACTGGTCGCCATCAAGAGCCAGACGATCACGATGGCGAAGATCGGCACGGTGCTCATCAGCGACGCCGACACCCAGCTCGTCGGCCGCCTCGCCGTCGACAGCCAGCAGAACAAGGGGGCCCTCAAGACCGCGCAGACGATGCGCGACCAGGCCGTCGCGGACTGGCAGTCGACGAGCGGCGTCAACCAGGACGAGGAAGCCGTGCATCTCGTCGAATACCAGAACATGTACCAGGCCAACATGAAGGTGATGTCCGTCGCGAACGCGCTGTTCGACGCCACCTTGCAGATGATGGGCTAAAGGAGAAAAGCATGCGTATCGCCACCAGTCAATATCAGGCGATGATGACCCAGTCGCTCGAGCTGAACCAGGAGAGCATCACCTACGTGACGCAGCAGATGGCCAACGGCAACCGCATCCAGCTGCCGTCGGACGATCCAGTCGACAGCGTGCGCCTGTCGCGCCTCAAGCGCGAAGAAGCCGGCATCAAGCAGTACCGCAACAACATCGCCGCGATCAACGAACGGCTCACGAAGAACGAAGGCTACCTGCAGAACATGGTCAACGACATGGGCCCGGGCCGCGACCTGCTCGTGTGGGCACTGAACGGTTCGAACACCTCGCAGGACTTGAACGCCATGACCAGCCCGCTGACCTCGTTGCGCGACAGCCTGATGTACTCGGCCAACACGGTCGACCAGGAAGGCCGCTACGTATTTTCCGGCACCGAGACCGGCACGGCCCCGATCACGTACAATGCCGCCGCCCCGCTCGGTTCGCGCTACAGCTATACGGGTAACACGAATGACCAGCTGGTGGTGGTGGGCAATGGCATCACCCAGGTGGCGAACCAGAACGTCAACGGGCTGGAAAAACTGCTGAACCAGCTCGACCAGACGATCAGCACGATGTCGAGCAGCACGGTCAATGCCAACGACCCCGCCGTGCGCAGCATCCTGAAGGCCAACCTCGACGGCTTCGACGATGCGCTGAATCTCGTTACCGGCAAGGTCGCCGTCATCGGCGGCCAGCAGAACGTCCTCAAGACGATCGACGCCAACCACGAGAACGTCAGCCTGTCGAACCAGACGGCGATCCTCGACATCGGCCAGCTCGACGTCGGTACCGCGGCCATCGAGCTGAACGGCTACCAGACGGCGCTCCAGGCCAGCTACAAGGCCTACAGCAAGATCGGCACGCTGTCCCTGTTCGCGGTGCTCTGACGGCGATGGATACCACATTACGACCCACGACCGCCGGCGGAACCGGCGGCACACTCGGCACCCGGGCGAATGCCTCCTCCCGGCTCGTTCCGACCCGCTCGAGCGGGTCCGTCGACGACACGGCGGCCGCCACGACGGCGGCCTCCGCCGCGTCCGCGGCACCGCTGCGCGCCAACGGCAGCGCGGCGAAGATCGCCAGCGGCCTGCAGGACCAGGTCGCGGGCGCCCAGCAGGCGCTCGACTATCTGGAACGCGTGTCGAACCAGCTCGAGGCGCTGAAGGGCGAGCTGACGGCCAAGCTGGCCGGCACCCGCAACGGTTCGCGCCTGCAGCTCGAAGTCCACGCGCGCCAGCTTGCACAAACGCTGGCCGAGCGCAAGAAGACCGGCGGCGGCAGCGTCGACAACAACCTGAATTATTCGACGAAGCCGGCCACGCAGCGCTTCCGTATCCGCGGCCTCGACATCGCCAGCATCAAGCAGAACGCGCCGCTGACCATCTCGTTCTCGGTCGGCAGCGCCGGCGGCCCGCAGATGGGCGTCAACATCGAGCCGGACCAGTCGAACCAGGAAGTCGCCCGCGCCCTCGACCGCGCCCTCGCCCCGATGGGCGTGCATGCGAGCCTGGACGAGAACGGGGAACTCGTGTTCTCGACGCCGGAATCGAACTGGTCGTCCGTCAAGGACAGCATCGCCGTGAGCGGCCGCGGCCGCGTGACCACCGAAGAACTGCCGGCGAACCTGGCACCCCAGCTGTGGAACGTGGGCGCGGAGACCGGCAATGCCGACGCGCTGCGCCAGAGCCTGCGCGAAGTCGTGCAGGCTCTGGAACGCGTGCACCGTTCGCAGGCCGCCGCCAGCGCTGCCCTGCAGGCTGCCAGCGCCCAGGTGTCGGATGCCGCGACGCCGCCGCCCGACATGACCATCGCGATCGACGACTTCGGCAAGGTCGCCGCCAGCACCGACTACGAGTCGCTGATCGCCCTGACGTCGGCGCTCGTCGGCGTCAGCCGGGATCGCGTCCTCGCGCTGCTCGGCCTGCGTTAAAAACCACCGTCGCCCCCGGACTAGCCGTCCGCCTTGCCGGGGGCCCAATCTTGCAAGCGTTTCGATACGCCTGGAACTTGGGTCCCCGCCTCCGCGGGGACGACGTTTATGGGTCAACGACCCAGCGGCTTCACGCTGATCGTCGTCCCCCGCAAATCGATGTCGTGGATCTCGATGCTGCCGAACGTCGGCCCCGGATGGCTGCCCACGCGGATGTTGCGGAAGCTGATCTCGCCGATCGTGCTGGGCAGGCGCAAGGTGATGGAGCCGTCCTTGTTCACGGTCGCGTGCGAATTGGCCGGGTCGTAGCTGACGTCGCGCACCGTCGTGTCGGCCGACAGCAGCAGTGCGAGCGGATTGAACACCGTCGCCAGTTCGCCCAGCACGCGCACGCCGTCGTTCGGCAGCGCGTGCTGCACGGCGGTCCGCACCCCATGCGGGCCGCCCTGCGCCGCCATGGCGATCAGGCGCAGTTCCGCCAGGCGCGCCTGGTCGCGCAGCGCATCGCCCAGTTGATCCTCCTTGCGGCCCTGGGCCGTCACCTCCCCCAGTTCCTCATCCGACAGCGCACGCATGCCGCGACCGAATTCGCGCCCGCTTTCGCCGCCAAGGCGCGTGGAGACGGCCGCCGCCGGCGCCGCCGCCACCGCCGCGTAGGCGTGCAAAGGCCCGAGCAAGGCGGTCGCCAGCGCCGCCGCCATGCGCAGGCTGCGCTGGCGCCGCACGGCGCCGCGCACCTGCGCCTGCGTGATCAGCTTCATGTCGGCCAGGATCTCGCCCAGCCGGCGTCCGCTCTGTTCCTGCGCGCGGATCGCCGCGTCCAGCTGGTCCTGCGAGATCAGCTTCTTCTCGATCAGGATCTGGCCCAGCCGGGACCTGTTGGTACTGCGTGTCATCCAGTCGCTCATCCCCGCCTCCTCATGGTGTGGTCATCACTGCCCGACGGCCGCGCGCAGCTTCAGGCCCACGCGGTTCTGCAGCGCCGTCATCTTCGGCTGGATCTGCGCCGCGTTGGCCTTGGCCACGTTTTCGCCGACGGCCTTCTTCATCTCCGGCACGACGCTCTCGAACTTCGCCAGCACGGGCGATTCGAGGATGCCCGCCAGCTGTTTCAGCTCGTCCTCGCTGAACTTCTGCGCGAGCAGCGGCGCCACGCTGGACTGCACGATCGCGCGCGTGCTCGTGCGCAGGCCCGGGGATTCCTGCTCGACGAACTTCGTCGCCTCCACCGTGATGTCCTTCATCGTCGCGTCCTGCTTGTCGGCCGGGACGCGACTCTGCACGACCACGCGCGACTGCCGCAGCATGTCGGCCACCGGCGCCTGCAGCATCTGCAGGCCGACGGATTCCAGCCCCATCTTGTCCAGCACGCGCTGCACGAGCGCCTGCTTGGCGGGGGGCACGCCGGTGATGCCCTCCGCGTGCGCGCCCGCGGCCAGGCCCACGCCCGCACCGAGCGCCATCGTCATCCACATCGTTCGCAACATCGTCGTCTCCAGTCAGAACGGCCGCGTGTACGAGGCGCCCGCGTATTTCACGATCAGGCTGCCGGACACGTTGGTGGCCGCGTAAGGGTTGTAGATCAGGTTGAAGAAATTGTCGCAATTCAGATTGCAGTCGCCGCGCGCGGGGATGTCGTACGTCCCCTTCATGTAGCTGCCCGTCAGGTTGAGTTCCCCGCCGTCGTCGAAACGGTAGCGCAGGCCGACGCTCCTGAGTTTCGTGTCCGGCAGCGGCGCGAGAAGACTCATCTGGTTGCCCGGGATGGAGCTCTTGCGCGGCTCGTAGCCGAAGCGCAGCGCGAGCTTCTTCGTCAGGTTCAGCTGCGTGCCGAAGCTGTAGTTGACGACGCTCCTGAAACCCATCTTGAACGTGGCCTGGCTCGAATTCGCATAGCCGAACAGGCGCGCCATCTCGAGCAGCTTGACGCTGCGGTCGAACTGGAACGTCAGCTCGTTCCACTGGGACCAGTCGGCGTAGCTGACGTCCGCGTTCACCTGCACGTAATCCGTCAGCATCAGCTTCATGCCGGCCTGCACGCGCCACGGGAACGGGATCTGCGCCGTCATGTTCCCCGACTGGTATTCGGGTATGTCCTGCGGCATGCCGGTGACGGCGCCGACGATCGGCCCGAGCAGGCTCGAATTCAGACCGCGCACGAAGCTGCGCAGCATCGGGTCGCTGTGGAACGTGTACGAACCGGTGTAGGTCGTACGCGCGCCGCCCTGGTACACGAGGCCCAGCGCGAACCATTTTTTCGGTTCCCACAGCACGCCGATGTTGACCGTCGGGTCGAACGACGCACGCAGATCGAAGTCGATGTTCGCGGCGCGCTTGAACGGATTGACCATCCCTTCCGGACCGCCGCCGCACAGGCCGAACGTCAGCGTGTCGATCACGGTGCCGTTGCCGTCCGGGCAGACGGCCTTCTGCAGTTGACCGACGGTGCCGAGCAGCTTGTTGGGCGCGCGGAAGTCGGTGTTGATGGCGAACGCGGAATACGCGATCGGCACCGAGATGCCGATCTTCAGCGTGTCCGACACCTTGTACGCGGCCGCCGGCGACAGGTACACGAGACGCTGCAGCTGGACCAGGCGGCCGTCGAAGCGCGCGGGATCGTCCGGGTCCTTGGTGCGGTCGATACTCATCGCCGCCGCCAGGTAGACGTTCGTGCCGAACGTCCAGCGCGAACCGGGCGCGTTGTACGACATGCCCATGCTCGGCACCAGCACGCCCGGCAGGCGCGCCTTGGGGACGCCGTAGAACGGGATGTAGAGGGCCTGGCGCACCGGGCCGCTCGACTTGCCGTTGATCGGATCGTCCTTGAAGCCGCCGATGTCGAGGTCGGGCGCGGACACGAACCGGTTCGGGTTGCGGATCGTCGCCACGAACACCGAATCGATGTGGTGCGTGCCTTCCAGGCGCGCGAGACCGGCCGGGTTGAAGTGGATCGATTCGATCCCGGGCGGGTCGGCCGTCACCGCATTCCCCATCGCCATCGCGGTGGGGCTCGTGACGAGGTTGTCGGTGACGCCGGCATGGGCGACCGGCGCCAGCGCCGCGGCCAGGCCGGCCGCGGCGAGCAGAACGATCGGTGACGGCGCGGCGTTCATGGGCACGGCCTCACAGCGACAACGGCAGGCTCATGGTGAGCGACAGGTTCGGCGCGGCCGCCGTGAGGCCGGCGCCGACCGTCACGTTGACGGTGGTCTTGGGCGACATGCGATAGCCCGCGCCGATCGCCAGGATGCCCGCGCTCTGCGTCTGCGTCTGTGCCTTGTTGCCGTTGTCGAAGGTGAGCGTGGAGCGGGCCTGGATCGATTCCTGGAACGAGAACGACGTCGTGATCTTGTACGACAGCGCGTACGCGAAGCCGAGGCCGAAGCCGAAGCTGGCGCCCGGCTTCACTTCGCGCAGCGTGGCGCCGTACATTTGCTGGCTCAGGTGTTTCGCGGCGAGGCTGTAGCCCATGTTGAAGGAGCCGAACAGCGCGACCGGATCGACGATGCGCGTCATATTGGCGCCGATGTTGAAGGTGTTGACGCCGGAGCCGGTGGCCACGCCCTTCTGCACGTCGACCTTGTACGGACTGGTGCCCGTCGCGAGGCGCACGTTGCCCGTGAACGTGTACGCGACCTCGTCGCGCTTGACCTCCTGCGGCTGCCAGCGCACGCCCAGGCCCACGTCGCCGATCGTGTGCGAGACGCCCGAGAAGCCGCCGGAATCGGAGTAGCGGCTGATCAGGGGCAGCGTGACGTTGGCGGTCAGGTTGTTGCGCACGCCATAGTCCGCCATGATCGTGTTGGTGATCGTGTGCGAGTTAGTGTTCTCGATCGAGAACAGCGTGGCCGTGCCGGACGACAGGTCGGTGTTGATCTTTTCCTGGCCGATGTAGGTGTAGCCCAGCTCGTAGTTCAGCTGCACCTTGCCCTTGCGGATCAGCGAGTACTGCTTGTCCACCGCGGTCAGCGTTTCCTTCAGCAGCGTCGTGTTGTCGGCATCGCCCTCCTTCTTCGCCAGCGCGTCGCGCACGGCTTCCGGGGTCGCCGGGTCCTGGGCCCGCGCCGGCATCTGGGCGAGCAGGAGGGTGCAGGCCAGCGCCGGCGCGCACGCCGACATAGTGGAAATCTTCATGGTGGTCCTTCGTGGTGGGTCTAGTGTTTGCGGATCGAGATGCCGCCGAAACCGTTCAGCAGGCGTTCGTTCGCCACCTGCGTGTCGATGGGGCGCTGCAGGCCGCGGTCGCGGATGCGGTCCATGTCGACCACGCCCAGTTCGTCGTCGGCCAGCGCGAGCTTCAATGCGGGCGGACGGTTCTTCGGCGGGTAGGCGATGAACAGCGTGTTGCGGTCCCACAGCGTGGCGAATTCCTCGACCGAGAACGTGATGTTGCCGGCCGACGGGTCGGCCAGGAACACGAGGCCGCCACGCACGCCGCGCAGCACGACGAAATGCTTGAAGCCGGCGTAGTCGATCGGCACGATGCCCGGCGCGTCGAGCGCGAGCAGGTCCGCCATCTCGGCGTGGAAGCCCGCGCTCTGCACGTCGATCGAGGCGAGGTAGCGCTTCATGTCGAGCAGGGAAAAGCCGCGCCGCTCGATGATCTTGTCCTTCTCGCCGAAGGCCATCATGCCTTCCATCGACTGCTGCTCGGTGACGTCGATGCCCAGGTGGTACTTGAGGATCGTGACGAGCGCCGCGGAGCCGCAGCTGTAATCGTAGGCCTGGTGGACGATGTTCTTGTACTTGAGCTCGGAGAACGGCTCCATCGACACGTTCGGAATGCCGGCGGCGGCCACGGACATGGTCGTCGGCAGGTCGAAATGGTCGAGCGGACGGTCCTGCACGTCGTGCCTGGCCAGCACGCCGCCGCCGCCCACGAGGACCGCGAGGATCCCCAGCAGGAATGTGTACATGATGTCTCCCTGGGGCGCTTCATGCGGCCCCTTGTGGCCCGGCTCCGTGCGCATTCATGGCGTCCGGATGGCGGATTTTTCATGCATCCCAACGTGGTGTTTTGGCCACGTTTATTGCACTTTTTCTATATTTTGGATGCAGCCACGGCTGACGGATGTTATAAAACGCTATCGTTTTTATAAAAAACCGCTCATTCATTGAGGCAGCGTGCACACTTGGGACAGGATCAGCAATGCATTGGGCGAGCCGGTCACCAGCGTGGAGATCGGCGGCGTGCCGCTGCGCGCGGAGCGCTACATCTTCCAGCTGGGCGGCTGCGAAGTGCCGCCGCTCGATTCGATGGTGCTGGCCTGCCACCTCGGTGGCGCGCGCGCCACGGCCGGGCGCAGTCCGGGCCGTTCGTTCGATTTCCTGGCGGGTGCCGCGACCGTGTTCCAGCCCGGCTTCGCGAGCCGCTGGTCGTTCTTCGGCGCGATCGACATGGCGATGTTCCACTTCCTCGATCCGGAGCACGAGATGGTGCGCCACCTGCAGCGCCTGCTCGCGGCGCGCGCCAAGTCGCCCATGTTCTCCGACCCGCTCGTGCACGCGGCCGCCCAGCAGCTGCTGGCGGAAGTTTCCCGCACCAGCACGCCGAACACGGGCTTCGTGGAGCGGGCCTGTTCCCTGATGATCGAGCAGGCGTGCCGCGTGCTGGAGGGCAAGACGGGCCGCCACCTTCCCCCGGACGCCCTCCAGCTGGGCCGCCTGCAGGGCGTGCTGGAATGGATCGGCCAGAACCTGTCGAGCGAGCTGTCCAATGCCGAACTGGCCGAGCGCGCGGGGGTGTCGGAATCGCACTTCCGCCGCATCTTCCAGGAAGCGATGGGGATGACGCCGCACCGCTATGTGTTGCGTTTACGCCTCGAACGGGTGCATGAATTACTGACCCGGACCAGCTTCTCGATCGCCCGTGTTGCGGCGCAATGCGGGTTCAACAGCCAGAGTCACATGACGGCCTGTTTCGCGGCCGCGTACGGCATCACGCCCGCTCGGGCACGCCAGCAGGCGCGCTCCTGATTCCGGCAGGCAACGCCGCGTTTGCGCCGCGTCAAATTGAAAATCTTGCCTGCCTAAAATGATCGTTTTTTGATAAACACGGGATCATTTTCCGAAGCGTTGCGATTTCGCATGCACACATAATAAAAAACACACCCGGGCACAAGAACCCGCGGCCACTCGATAAATGAGTCAGGAGACCAAGCATGAGACCAGCGCAGGACGCGTCCGCACGTACGCGGTCGCCAGCGTGAAGTACCTGTCCGCCACGGACGTGGTACAGCGCATCAAGACCTGCCTCGGCGCCGAGGGCATCGACGTCGACGCCCTGTTCGCCAGGGCCGGCCTCGAATGGTTCGAGCACGGCGCGCAGGGACAGCGCGCGGCCGACCTGCTCGCGTTGTCCGACCAGTTCAGCATCCTGTGGGAGAGCCTCGCGGCCGCCAGCGGCGATCCCCTGATCGGCTTTCGCGTGTTCGCCCCGGACCCGCTCAGCTGGCTCGGCGTACTGGGCCATCTGATGCTCGCCTCCCCCACCCTGCGCCAGGCCGCGGACAGCCTGACGCGCTACATGCCGCTCGTGTCGCCCGTCGTGCGCGCCACCATCGAGCCGAAGGCGGACCGCGTGCGCGTGGGCCTGAACCTCGTCGGCGGCGCGCGCGCCGTGCCGCAGGCGCGCTACGACTTCACCTGGAACCTGCTGCTGGCGACGTTGCGCTTCGTCGGCAGCAAGCCCGACCTGAAGCCGGCGCTCGTCGAATACGCGTATCCGGCCCCGCTCGACACGGCGCCGTACGTGCGAAAGTATGGGTGCCCCGTGCGTTTCGGCGCGCCCGCCAACGCGGTCGAATTCGCCAATGCCGACATCACGGCGCCGATTCCGACCGCGAACCCGCTCGCGGCGGAAGGCCTGTTCCGCCTGCTCGACGAACGCCTCGCGCAGGCCGAGCGCACGAGCGTGGCCGCGCGCGTGCGCGAACTCCTGCCGGCGATGATTGACCAGGGCGGCGCATTGCGCGATGCCGTCGCGCGGCGCCTCGCGATCAGCGAGCGCACCCTGCAGCGCCGTCTTGCGGGCGAAGGCACCGACTTTTCCACGCTCGTCGACGAGGTGCGCCGCACGATCGCGCAGCAATACCTCGGCAGCGACCGCATCAGCGTCAAGAACCTCAGCTACAAGCTGGGTTTCGCCGACCCCAGCGCCTTCCACCGCGCCTGCCTGCGCTGGTTCGGCAAGGCGCCCGGCGAATTCCAGCAGGACCGGCTGAACGCCCACGGACAAGCGGCCGTCAATGGGACCACAGGCGCAACTGGCCCTGCATCTGCAATTCGCCGTTCAGGGTGACCTGCCCCAGGCTCTGCGTGACGGGCCCGCGCGGGTCGGCCTGCACGCTGAGCGAATCGAAGCCGGCGTCCGTGAACTTCGTCCACGCCGGCAGAGTCAGCGCCAGGTAGTTCGTGCCGTCCGCGGCCGTCTGCGGACTGATGTTCAGGCCCACCATCTGGATCACGCCCCCGATGTTCTTGAATACCGTGTACGTCGTGCGGCCATCGACCGTCTGGCCGATGGTCAGGCGGCTGTCGCCCACACTGCCGTCGCCCGGACGGTTCAGTTGCAGGCGCACGGCGAAGCTGACGCCGTCGGCGCCGCGCACCTGCGCGAGTTCTTCGTCGGCCAGCGGCTGCGGCCCCGCCAGCGCACACCGCGCCACAAGGAGCAACAGGAGGGCGAGAAGGCGCGTGCTCACTGGCGGAACTTGACGTCGAGGTACTGCAACTGGATGGATCCGATGCGCGAGCTGCCCAGGTCCATGCTCGCGCCTGCGTCGCTGCGGAAGCCGATGTTCCCGATCTGCAGCGTGCCGCTCGGTGCCGCCTGGCCGGCCTCGGGCCAGTTGACGCCGATGTGCAGGCTCGAATTACCCGCCGCGTCCGTGCGCGCATTGAAGATGCCGGCCTGGCTCGTCACGTCGGCGATGCGCCACGGCGACGTGGGCGCGGAACCGTCCGCCGTCGCCGCGCCGATCTTCACGTTGGACAGCACCATCGCCTCGCCCGTCGCCTCGCGTCCGTTCGGCGCCAGCGTCAGGCTCCCGAGCTCGATGCGTGTGGCGAGGCCGAACGCGAGGCCGTCGCCCACGGCCGGCGTCGACCACTGCAGGCCGCCGCCGTAGACCATGAGATCCTTGAGGATCACGCTGCCGTTCCTGACGTCGAAGCCGCTGGCGTTCACGCCGAAATCGTAGGCGACCTGCCAGACTTCGCGGCCGGCCGCGTTCTCGGGAAAGGCGATGTTGATGATGTCGGCACGGCCCTGGCCGCCCGCGAGGATGTCGAGGCGGTACGGATCGGCGAACGGCGCGTCCGTGTTGTCGGAACGCGATGCGGCCAGGTTGCCGATGCCGACGCTGCCGCCGCCGGGCGCGTAGTAGCGCAGCTCGGCGTTGCCGCTCATGGCGAAATTCGACAGGTTGAAACTCATGCCGTCGCGCCCCGCCACCTTGGCGAGTGCGCTGTCCGGCAGCGGTTCGAGCGCGGCGGCCAGCGCCGGCGCGGACAACAGGATGGCAGCGGCGACGGCGCGCATCAATGCCCCGCCGCGTTATTGGCCGGCACGGTGCCGGTAAGGTTCAGCGCGGTCAGCCGGTCGCGCCAGTTCAGCCAGATGCCGGCCTGCGCCTCGGTCGGCGCGGGCATGCCGGCGGCGGCCTGGAATGTCACGGGTTGCTTGAGGATCGCGATCCAGAAATCGCGGCTCGGGCCGTTCGCATCGCCGGCCGTGACGCCGCCCACGTTGGCGAGCGGCGTGCAGCCCGTGCACGTGCCGTCCCAGCGCTTGCCGCCGCCGGCGTCGTTCATGCTGTCGATGACGCCGGCGGCGCCCGCATCGATGCGCATGGAACCGGACAGCGTGGCGATCTTCATGCCGATGTCGCCGGAGATGCCGTCGAAGCCGAGACGCATGCCGACGATCTCGCGCTGGCTGCCGCCGCCCGCGGCGGTGTTCTTGTAGACGAATTCGAAATAGGGGTTCGTGATCTGCACGAGCCGCTGTGCCGCGGACGCGTCGGTGCGGCCGAACCGCAGCGCGCCGATGTCGAGGTCGGCGCCGGACCCGTTGCGCGGCGCGTACGTGTACTCGCCCAGGCGCATGTTGGCGAAGTTGGCGTTCAGCGAGACGTCGGCGTCGAGGCCGATGCGCGTGAAATCGAAACCACTGTAGCTGGAATTACTGACCGTGAACAGGCCCTGGCCGCTGACTGTGGACAGTTCGGCGTCGGACATCGGGCGCATCTGGGCCGATGCCGCGCAGGGCGACAGCGAGAGTGCCACGAGGGACGCAGTGAGCAAGGTGCGCATGGCCTAACCAGGGGGAAACAATGGTCAAAAAAACGGCCCGGGGCAAGCCCGCGGGCCGTCCATCACCCAACCCGAGCCGCTCAGTGCGCCCAGATGTAGACGGTGGTGCCTTGCAGCTTGATGTCGTTGGCGGCGAACGAACCGTAGGAAGCGGTCGAGTTGCCCATCTTGATCGAGTCGACCGACATGCTCAGGTTCTTGTTGGTGTCGATCAGCGGGATGGCGATCTTGACGACGTCGCCCGCCGGCATGAAGGCGGCCAGGCCGGCACCGCCGGTCACGCCCAGGACGCTCGATGCGCCCGACGCTGCGCTGGCGTCGGCCTGGAACGTGGCGTTGTCGATGATGTCGATGGTTGCAGCGATGGCACCGGCGATCTTGATGTTGTTGAAGCTCACCGAGCCGCCTGCGGTATCGGTATCCGTGTAGACGAACGAACCGATGTTCACATGCAGGTCAGCGGCGATCGACACACCGTCACGGCCCGAGACCTTGGACAGTTCGGCATCGGCGATCGGGGTCAGGGCCGATGCGTACGAAGCGATCGAGGACAGGGCGGCAACGACGGTCAGTTGTTTCAGCAGTTTCATGGTATCTCCAGTGTTATTGTGATCGACGGAATCTCTTCGGGCTTACCCGCGCGTCCGCATCGGTTCCTCTGCGGCTTGTGGCCAATCGGGACGGCTGCGTCGGGACCGCTTTTGCCTTAATTGGAAGTCAATTAAGTGGAAATAATGTTATTCCTTCCAATGCAATAACCACATCGTTTTGTCCTTGCCCGGGAAGCCAAATCGATGGATTCCCGAGCCATAAAAAAACCCGCTGCGAACAGCGGGTTTTTCGTTGGAACCAGTGAAGCTTATGCGGCTTCGCGGCTGGCCTTCTTGCGCTCGTGCTCTTTCAGGTGGCGCTTGCGCAGGCGGATGCTCTTCGGCGTGATCTCGACCAGTTCGTCGTCCTCGATGAACTCGACGGCGTATTCCAGCGACATCTGGATCGGCGGCACCAGGCGGACGGCTTCGTCGGTACCCGACGCGCGCACGTTGGTCAGCTGCTTGCCCTTGATCGGGTTGACGACCAGGTCGTTGTCGCGCGAGTGGATGCCGATGATCATGCCTTCGTACACCGGGGTGTTGTGCTCGACGAACATGCGGCCGCGGTCCTGCAGCTTCCACAGTGCGTAGGCGACGGCCTGGCCGTCATCCTGCGAGATCAGCACGCCGTTGCGGCGGCCGGCCAGTTCGCCCTTGCCGTTGTCGACCGGGGAGTATGCGTCGAACACGTGGCTCATCAGGCCGGTGCCGCGGGTCAGGGTCATGAAGTCGCCCTGGAAGCCGATCAGGCCACGGGCCGGGATGCGGTATTCCAGACGGACGCGGCCTTTGCCGTCCGATTCCATGTTCTGCAGGTCGCCACGGCGGCGGCCCAGTTCTTCCATCACGCCGCCCTGGTTGACTTCTTCGACGTCGACGGTCAGGTTTTCGTACGGCTCGCACTTGACGCCGTCGATCTCCTTGAAGACGACGCGCGGACGCGACACGGCCAGCTCGAAGCCTTCGCGACGCATGTTTTCCAGCAGGATGGTCAGGTGCAGCTCGCCACGGCCCGACACTTCGAACACGGTGTCGTCCGGGGTCGGCAGCACGCGCAGCGCCACGTTCGACTTCAGTTCGCGTTCCAGGCGGTCGCGCAGCTGGCGGCTGGTGACGAACTTGCCTTCGCGGCCGGCCAGCGGCGAGTTGTTGACCATGAAGTTCATCGTCAGGGTCGGCTCGTCGACGGTCAGCATCGGCAGCGCTTCCGGGGTATCCACCGCGGTCACGGTCACGCCGATGCCGATGTCTTCGATACCGTTGATCAGCACGATGTCGCCGGCGACGGCTTCATCGACCAGCACGCGCTCCAGGCCCTTGAAGTTCAGCACCTGATTGATGCGGCCCTTGATCGGATTCTTGTCGTCCTGGCCGTTCACGACCAGCACGTCCATGCCCGGCTTGACGCGACCGCGGTTGACGCGGCCGATACCGATCTTGCCGACGTACGACGAGTAGTCGAGCGACGTGATCTGCATCTGCAGCGGACCGTCCGGATTGTCGTCACGCACCGGCACGTATTTCAGGATGGCGTCGAACAGCGGCTTCATGTCGCCGCCGCGCACGCTTTCGTCCATGCCGGCGTAGCCGTTCAGGCCCGACGCGTAGACGATCGGGAAGTCCAGCTGCTCGTCGTTGGCGCCCAGCTTGTCGAACAGTTCGAACGTCTGGTTGATCGCCCAGTCGGCGCGCGCGCCCGGACGGTCGATCTTGTTGACGACGACGATCGGCTTCAGGCCCAGCGCCAGCGCCTTGCGCGTGACGAAGCGGGTCTGCGGCATCGGGCCTTCCTGGGCGTCCACCAGCAGCAGCACCGAGTCGACCATCGACAGCACGCGCTCGACCTCGCCGCCGAAGTCGGCGTGGCCCGGGGTGTCGACGATGTTGATGTGCGTGCCTTCATACTCGACCGCGCAGTTCTTCGACAGAATCGTAATGCCGCGTTCTTTCTCGAGGTCGTTCGAGTCCATCACGCGGGTGTCGACCGCCTGGTTTTCACGGAAAGTGCCGGATTGGCGCAGCAGCTGGTCCACCAGGGTGGTCTTGCCGTGGTCAACGTGGGCGATGATTGCGATATTACGAATCGCGCGTTTGGTGTCTGACATATGCGTTTTCAACAGTGAAATGTTGCGTGATGGGCGGAAGAGCTCGAGACTTTCGACTTCCGGAACCCACTAGTATAGCATGCTTACAGGCCTCTGCTGCGCCGCAACGGCCCGCAGCGCCAGAATAACGCCGAAATATTGAATGACGATGACGTCAGGCGCGCAGTGCCCAGGCGGCGCTGAGCCACAGGATGAGTCCGGCACCGAGGAAACCCACCGGCGCCGCCGGGCCGCCGCTCGCCAGCCGCGGATACAGCGCGGCGAACGCGAAGAAGAACATGGCGCCGGTGGCCCGGCCGGCCAGTTGCGCTTCGGTGCGAATGGAGTCGGTCGCTTGCATCACTTGATTCTGGCGCAATGTTGACGCCAGAGCAAACGATTAACCTTGCGGCCGCGCGATCAGCCGTTCGGGCGCCAGCACGCCGTAGTCCTGCAGGATCGCCGTGCCCAGCAGCTTATCGCCGTGGTAGACACGCACCCTGCCCGGCGTCTCAGGCAGCGTCACCGGCTCGCGGTTCAGCGCGAGGCGCTGGCCGTTGAGGAAGCGCGCGGCCAGTTCGGGGGTGAGCTCGACGCGCGGAAAGCTCGACAGCAGCGCATCGACGGGTGCCAGCAGCGACAACGGATTGTCGTGCGCCTGCAACTGTTCCAGGGTGACCATGCCGTCGACCGTCAGCGCGCCGACCTGGATCCGGCGCAGCGCGTTCAGGTGCGCGCCGCAGCCGAGTTCGGCACCGATGTCCTCGCCCAGCACGCGCACGTACGTGCCCTTGCTGCACGTGACGCGGATCGTCAGCATCGGGGCGTCGTACGCCAGCATCTCGAGCTTGTGGATCGTGACGGGACGCGCTTCGCGTTCCAGCGTGATCCCTTCGCGCGCGTACTCGTACAACGCCTTGCCGTCGCGCTTCAGGGCCGAATACATCGGCGGGATCTGCAGGATGGGGCCGCGGAACTTCGCCAGCGCCGCTTCGATCTGCTCGACCGTGACGTTCACGGGACGCGTCTCGACGGCCTCGCCTTCGGTATCGCCCGTGGCCGTCGTGATGCCCAGGTGGACGACGGCGTCATACGTCTTGTCCGCTTCCAGCAGGTCTTGCGAGAACTTGGTCGCCTCGCCGAAGCACAGCGGCAGCAGGCCGGTGGCGAACGGGTCCAGCGTGCCGGTGTGGCCGGCTTTCTTCGCGTTGACGACGCGCTTTGCCTTGATCAGCGCATCGTTGGACGACAGGCCAACCGGCTTGTCGATGAGGAGCACCCCGTCGACGAGGTCGCGGGGCTTTTTCGGGGGACGTGCGTTCACTCGGAATCCTCGGCAACGTCGTTGCCGGTAACCCCTCGATCGGATTCGATGTGGCCGGTGTCGGCCACGTCGTCTTTTGCTCTTGTCGCGTTCGCCTGGTCGATCAGCGCCGACAGCGCGAGGCCGCGGCTCGTCGACGTGTCGTGCACGAAGTGCAGCTGCGGCAGCGTGTGGATGTGCAGGCGCTTGCCGAGCAGGTTGCGCAGGTAGCCCGACGCCTTGGTCAGGCCTTCCAGCGTCTGCTTGATCTCTTCCGGGCTGTCCTTGAGCAGCGTGAAATAGATCTTCGCGTGCGCGTAGTCCGGGGTCAGCTTGACCTCGCTGATGGTGACCATGCCGACGCGCGGGTCCTTCAGTTCGAAGGCGATCAGTTCCGACAGGTCCTTCTGGATCTGGTCGGCCACGCGCAAACCGCGCTGGGGAATGCTTTTGCTATGTTTTGCCATATTCGTTTACTGCCGTGTATTCTTGTTATCACCCGTCATTCCCGCGAAAGCGGGAACCCATACTGACGTTCAGAAATCGAAAAACAATCGACTTCGATCACTGTATCGATCGAGCCATCAGCGCAACCCGATATGCTCAGCATGGATTCCCGCGTGCGCGGGAACGACGAAAAATGATTTGGGGCCAGTCGCCCCGCGCCGCAAGGCGCGAGCTCCTGGCCCCAAATGGTACTCCGATCGGCAAAGGCCGTGATTACAGCGTACGCGCCACTTCCTGAACTTCGAAGACTTCCAGGGTATCGCCCACCTGGATATCGTTGTAGTTCTTCAGCGACAGACCGCACTCCAGACCGGCACGCACTTCCTTGACGTCGTCCTTGAAGCGCTTGAGCGAGTCGATCTCGCCCGTCCACACGACGATGTTGTTGCGCAGCAGGCGGACCGACGAGGTACGCTTGACGACGCCGTCCGTGACCAGGCAACCCGCGATCGCGCCGACTTTCGACACGAGGATGACCTGGCGGATTTCCACCTGGCCGGTGACGTGCTCGCGCTTCTCCGGTGCCAGCATGCCCGACAGTGCCGTCTTGATCTCGTCGATCGCATCGTAAATGATGCTGTAGTAACGGATGTCGACGCCGTTCGTTTCCGCCAGCTTGCGCGCCTGGGCATCGGCACGGGCGTTGAAGCCGATGATGACTGCCTTCGACGCGGTTGCCAGGTTGACGTCCGACTCGGTGATGCCGCCGACGGCCGCGTGCACGATCTGCACACGCACTTCCGACGTCGACAGCTTCTGCAGCGAGCCGACCAGCGCTTCCTGCGAACCCTGGACGTCGGTCTTGACGATGAGCGGCAGGTTCTTGACTTCGCCTTCGCCCATCTGGTCGAGGATATTCTCCAGCTTCGCTGCCTGCTGCTTGGCCAGTTTCACGTCGCGGAATTTACCTTGACGGAACAGTGCGATTTCGCGCGCCTTGCGTTCATCGGCCATGACCATGACTTCCTCGCCCGCGCTCGGGACTTCGGTCAGGCCCTGGATCTCGACCGGGAAGGACGGACCGGCTTCGGTCACCGACTTGCCATTTTCGTCCAGCATCGCACGGACGCGGCCGAAGGACGATCCCGCCAGCACGACGTCGCCGCGCTTCAGCGTACCCGACTGCACCAGGATGGTGGCGACCGGGCCGCGGCCCTTGTCCAGGCGGGCTTCGACCACCAGGCCACGGGCCAGCGATTCCACCGGCGCCTTCAGTTCCAGCACTTCGGCCTGCAGCAGCACGTTTTCCAGCAGGTCGTCGATGCCCTGGCCGGTTTTCGCCGACACCTGGACGAACGGCGACTCGCCACCGTATTCTTCCGGCACGACGCCTTCAGCCACCAGTTCCTGGGTCACGCGGTCCGGATTCGCGCCCTGCTTGTCGATCTTGTTGATCGCCACGACCAGGGGAACGCCGGCCGCTTTCGCGTGAGCGATTGCTTCCTTGGTCTGCGGCATCACGCCGTCGTCGGCCGCCACCACGAGGATGACGATGTCGGTCGCCTTGGCACCACGGGCACGCATGGCGGTGAATGCCTCGTGGCCCGGGGTATCCAGGAAGGTGACCATGCCGCGCGGCGTGTCCACGTGGTAAGCACCGATGTGCTGGGTAATGCCGCCGGCTTCGCCCGCTGCCACCTTGGCGCGGCGGATGTAGTCCAGCAGCGAGGTCTTGCCGTGGTCGACGTGACCCATGACGGTCACGACCGGCGCACGCGGCTTCAACTCGAAATCGGCATGCTCGCCGTGGTCGGCCAGCAGCGCTTCCGGATCGTCCTCGGCGGCGGCGAAGGCCTTGTGGCCCATCTCTTCCACCACGATCATCGCGGTTTCCTGGTCCAGCACCTGGTTGATGGTGCACATCTGGCCCAGCTTCATCAGCTGCTTGATGACTTCCGATGCCTTGACGGCCATCTTGTGCGCCAGTTCGGCGACGGTGATGGTCTCCGGCACGTAGACATCCTTGACGATGGCTTCGGTCGGGGCCTGGAAGTTCGATTCGCGATCGTCGTGGCCGCCACGACGGCCGCCACGGCCGCCGCCTGCACGCCAGCCGTCACGGCCGGTCGGCGCCGCGTTGCCGCGCCCCTTCGTACCGCCGCTCGGACCGCCGCGCTTCTTGTCGTCCGACCAGGTCGAGGCCACGTTGGCCGACTTGATCGATTTCTTGTCGCCCGGCTTGGCACGGCCGCCCGCACCGTCGGCCGGCTTGGCTTCGGCCGGTTTCGCAACCGTCGCCGGCTTGTGCAGGGTGCTCGGTTCGGCCGCCTTCGGTTTCGCAGCCGGCACCACTTCCGGCGCCTTGATCACGCGGCGCGGCTGGGCCATCATCGCCTTGATCTGGGCGACTTCGTCGGCCACGGCCTTGCGCGCACGCTCGGTGGCGGCAGCGCGTTCGGCGGCTTCCTTCGCGGCCTCTTCGGCCTTGCGCTTGGCTTCCTCGGCAGCCGCTTTCTTGGCTTCCTCGGCGGCGGCGCGCTTCGCTTCCTCGGCGGCGTTGGCAGCACCTGCCGACGCCTGGGATGCTTTCTGCGCCTCGTTGGCACGGGCTGCCTCGGCTTCCGCGGCTTCGCGCTTGGCGCGCTCTTCCGCGTCGCGCTTGGCCTGCTCTTCGGCCGCCTTGGCCTGCTCGGCCTTTTCGGATTCGAGCTTGGCCAGGCGTTCCTGCTTCTCGCGCAGTTCCGCTTCCTGGCGCGCGATCAGCTCTGCCTGACGGCGCGCTTCTTCATCGCGACGCGCCTGCTCGGCGGCGTCGACGACCGGCGACTGCTGGGCAGCCGCCTTCGGCGTGACGAGATCGTCACGTTGCACGAAAGTGCGTTTCTTGCGCACTTCGACCTGGATCGTGCGCGACTTGCCACTGGCGTCAGCCTGCTTGATCTCGGAGGTTTCCTTGCGGGTCACCGTGATCTTCTTCTTTTCGCCGGATTCGGCGGCACCGTGGGTACGGCGCAGATGGTTCAGCAGCTTATCCTTATCATCCTTGGACAAGGGATCTGACGTCGAACTTTTCTCGACGCCGGCAGAACGCAGCTGCGTCAGCAGCAAATCTGCAGGCATCTTCAGTTCGGTGGCAAATTGGGCTACGTTGTTACTCGCCATTCAGTCCTCTTTTCTATGTGTCGCGAGATGATAAAGAAATTTGCTAGCTTAATAAAGCGCGAAGACCGGAAAGCGATATGCTCCGGTCTGTCGCGTCTCATTTATGCCTTGGCCGTTTCGACCTGGCTCCAGGCTTTTGCCTGGAGGGCCTTGGCCCGGTCGTCGTACTTGGCGTCGACCAGTTTCATCTCATCGTCGGTCACATCATTAAATTCATTCTTGATCAGTTCACGGGCACGATCGGTCGGGAGCGCCAGGATGGCGCTGAACTCGTCGTAGGCCAGACCCGCGAATTGCTCCAGGGTCTTGATACCGGCCAGGCCCAGCTTGCCGGCAGTGGCGCGGTCCATCCCTTCCAGGTTGGCCAGCGCCTCTTCCATACCCTCGAGACCTTCTTCCGAAGCAATCGCCTCGGTCACCAGCGCGTCGCGTGCGCGGGTGCGCAGTTCATTGACGGTGTCCTCGTCGAACGATTCGATCTCCAGCATTTCGGAGATGGGCACGTATGCGACTTCTTCAAGGCTCGAGAAGCCTTCTTCGACCAGGATGTTCGCCACTTCCTCGTCCACATCCAGCTTTTCCATGAACAGCGTGCGCACGGCAGCGGTTTCCTGGGCAGCCTTGTTGGCCGACTCTTCGGCGGTCATGATGTTGATCTTCCAGCCGGTCAGCTCGGACGCCAGGCGTACGTTCTGGCCCGAACGGCCGATCGCGATCGCGAGGTTTTCCTCGTCGACGACGACGTCCATCGCGTGCTTCTCTTCATCCACCATGATCGACGACACGTTGGCCGGAGCCAGCGCGCCGATCACGAACTGGGCCGGATCTTCCGACCACAGCACGATGTCCACGCGCTCGCCGCCCAGCTCGCCGGTCACGGCCTGCACGCGCGAACCGCGCATGCCGACGCAGGTACCGATCGGGTCGATGCGCTTGTCCGCGGTAAAGACAGCGATCTTCGCACGGACGCCCGGGTCGCGGGCGGCCGACTTGATCTGCAGCAGACCCTGCTCGATCTCGGGAACTTCGAGTTCGAACAGTTTCATGATGAATTCCGGTGCCGTGCGCGACAGGATCACCTGCGGGCCGCGCATGTTGCGGTCCACGCGCAGGATGTAGGCACGCACGCGGTCGCCGATGCGCAGGTTTTCCTTCGGGATCATCTGGTCGCGCGGCAGGCGCGCCTCGATCTTGCCCGATTCGACGATCGCATCGCCGCGCTCCATGCGCTTGATGGTGCCGGTGACCAGCGCGTCGCCGCGCTCCAGGAAGTCCTGCAGGATCTGCTCGCGCTCGGCGTCACGGACGCGCTGCAGCACGACCTGTTTCGTGTCCTGGGCGAAGCGGCGACCGAACTCGACCGACTCGATCGGCTCTTCGATGTATTCGTCGACTTCGATGTCCGGAATTTGTTCCTTGGCTTCGAAGTGCAGGATTTCCTGGTCGGGCAGCTGCAGGCCGGCCTCGTCGGGCACGACGTGCCAGCGGCGGAAGGTTTCGAACTCGCCGCTGTCGCGGTCGATGGACACGCGAATGTCGACTTCGCCTTCATAGCGCTTTTTCGTAGCTTGCGCCAGGGCGAACTCGAGGGCGCCGAAGACGACCTCCTTGTCGACGTTCTTTTCGCGCGCGAGCGCATCAACCAGTAACAAAATTTCGCGACTCATGCTTTGCGACTCCTAAAATCCACCTTCGGCACCAGGCGTGCCTTGTCCAGTTCGGCCAGCGTAAATTCGAGCAACGCCGGCCCATCCTTGCTTTCAAATTCCAACCCGATCTTGTCGCCCTGCGGCGCATGCAGGATGCCCGTCCAGGTCTTGCGGTTCGCGGTGCCGGGCATCGCGACGCGCAGCTTGACGGTGCATTCGCTGCCGGCAAAGCGTTCGAAGTCGGCCAGGGTGCGCACCGGACGGTCCAGTCCGGGCGACGACACTTCCAGGCGCTCGTAGTCGACGTTTTCGACCATCAGCACGTGCGACAGCTGGTGGCTCACCGTGGCGCAATCCTCGACCGAGATCGGTCCCTTTTCGTCCGCCACTGCCGCCGGGAAGTCGATAAACACGCGCAGGATGCCTCGCTCGGCCCGTTCGATATCGACGAGGTCGTAGCCCAGTCCGCTGACTGTCGTGGCAATCAAATCAAACAACTGCACAGGTTTCTCCACGGTCCGGTGCCGGACCCGTAAAACGATTCAACAAAAAAAAATGGGCAACTGCCCATCTTTTGTATTCCCAACTGGAGCTTGTTCGCCAAAACAATATTGGGAAGCACTCGGGTTAGACATGCATTATAACCCGATACAGGGTCGGCCGCAATCGCCGCACTGCAAAATGAACAGCTATGCAACAGTTTACACGTTTGAAGAACACGGCGCTGCAAGCGATTCATTTTCGCGCGGCATGACTCAGGTCATGCCGCGCGATTTGACGAATTAACCGCGGCGGCCGCGGCGCGGCATGCCGTGGTCGCTCACGCGCGGACCCTGGCTGCGGCGGTTCTGGCCGGCGCCGGCAAAACCGAACGTCGTCTGCAGAGGATCCGGCTGGCGCGGGCCTTTGCCACCACCGCCACCGCCACCGCCACGCGGCTGGTTGCTGCCACGCGGCTGGTTGTTGCCACGCGGCTGGTTGCTGCCGCGTGCCTGGTCACCGCCGAAGCCGCGCCCACCCTGGCCGCCGCGGCCACCCAGGATGCCGCCCTCTTCGCGACCCGCGCCGACACGCGCCACCGGCGGACCGAACGGATCCACGTTGCGGTTGGCGTCGGCACGGTCGATGCGGTTGCCGTTCGAGCGCTGATCGTCGTTGCCGCGGCCCTTGGGGCCACCCTGCCCCTTGCCGCCGGCAGCACCCTTGTTGTTCTGGGCGCCGCCCTTCTTCTCGATGCCGAAGGCGTCGAGGAACTGACGCACGTCGTTTTCTTCCAGCTCTTCCCAGCGGCCGCGCTTGAGGCCCGACGGCAGGGTCATGGCGCCGTAGCGCGTACGGATCAGGCGCGAAACGGTGAGCCCCACCGCCTCGAACATGCGGCGCACCTCGCGGTTGCGGCCTTCGCCGATCACCACGCGGTACCAGCGGTTCACACCCTCGCCGCCGCCATCGGCAATCTTGGTGAACGAGGCCGTGCCGTCGTCGAGCTCGACGCCGGCCAGCAGCTTCTGGCGCATGCCCTCTTCCAGCTCGCCCAGCGTACGCACGGCGTATTCGCGGTCGATGTTGTAGCGCGGGTGCATCAGGCGGTTCGCCAGGTCACCGGAATTCGTGAACAGCAGCAGGCCCTCGGTGTTGAAGTCGAGGCGGCCCACGGCCAGCCATTTGCCGGTCTTCATGGTCGGCAGGCGGTCGAACACGGACGGACGGCCTTCCGGATCGTCCGCGCTGACGATTTCGCCGGCCGGCTTGTGGTACACCAGCACGCGCGGCGGTTTGTTGTTGTTCACGCGGCGCTGCAGCAGCTTGCCGTTGATGCGCACGGCGTCGGTCGGCAGGATGCGCTGGCCGATGTGGGCCGGCTCGCCGTTCACCGACACGCGGCCGGCGATGATCAGTTCTTCCATGTCGCGGCGCGAACCGAGGCCCGCTTCCGCCAGCACCTTGTGCAGCTTCGGTGCGTCGTCCTCGGCCGTCAGGTCGCGGCGCGCCTTGGTCGGCTGCGACTGACCGCGGCCGCCCTCGTAGGCGTCGAACGCGTCCGACGTGACGAACGAGAACACGGCGTCGGCATCGTTGCCCTTGCCGCCCTTGGCCGGCTTGTTGCCGGGCCTGGCGTTCTTGCCCTTGCCTTGCTGTTTCTGGTTCTGGCCCTGCGGTTGAGCGTTCTGGGCGCCCTGGGCGCCCTGAGCGTTCTGTGCCTGCTGGCCGCGCTGCTGGCCCGGCTGGCCTTTCTTCTTCTGCTGCTTGCCGCCGCGCTGGTCGCGGCGCTGCTCGTTGCGGCCGGCTTCGGCCGGTGCCGCTTCGGCGGCAACGGCCTCCACCGCGGGCGCTTCGGATTCGACGCGCGGTTGGCGCGGTTCGCGCTGCTGGCGCTGCTCACGCATCTGGCGCGGGCCGCGCGGCTTGCGCTGGCCGGCAGCGTCGTCCGCCGGAGCGACTGCGGCTGGCGCAGGCGCTGGCGCAGGTGCGGCGGCAACAGGCACCGATGCGGGCGCGGGCGCAGGGGCCGGCTCGGCCGCGGCGGGCGCAGCCTCGGCCACGGCGGCCTTGCGGGTACGCGGCTTGCGCGGCGCCGGTTCGGCGGCCGGTGCCGCGGCGACGGCCGGGGCCGCGCCTTCGGCTGCCTCGGCCGCCTTCTGGGCCGCGGTCTTGCGCGTGCGTTTCGGTTTTTCCACGGCGTCCGGCTGCGCGCCTTCCGGTGCGGGCGCGGGTGCGGCCTCCGCCTTCGGCTTGGTGCGACGCTTCGGCTTGGCGGCCGTCTCCTGTCCTGCCTCGGCAGGGGTCGTCTCGTTCATGTCAGTTGGATTCATCATTCGTTTCTTGGTTTTGCTGACCTGGCGCGACGATCAGTCGTTGGACGCGAGCGCTTGGTCGTGTATCGGGACTTCAACAGGTGAAGTGTCGTCAAATTGTTGCAGGGCCGCTTCCAGTGCTTCCAGGCTGCGCCCGGCGCCGATGTCGGCCACCTGCTGCAGCGGCGGCAACTGGGACAGCGCGGCGAGCCCCAGGTCGTCGAGAAACTGCTTCGTCGTTCCCAGCAGCGCGGGGCGCCCGGGCACTTCGCGGTGGCCCACCACGTCGATCCAGCCGCGGTCTTCCAGCATCTTGATCGTCTGTGAATTCACCGCCACACCGCGGATTTCCTCGATGTCGCCACGCGTCACCGGCTGGCGGTAGGCGATGATCGCCAGGGTTTCCAGGGTCGCGCGCGAATACTTCGGCGGTTTTTCCGGCGCGATCCGGTCCAGGTAAGGCTTCATTTCCGGGCGGCTCTGGAAACGCCAGCCCGATGCCAGGCTGACGATCTCGATGCCGCGATCCTGCCAATCCTGGCGCAATTCTTCGAGCAGGATCTTGATCGTATCCGACCCGACGCCGGCGCCCAGCGGCTGGCCGTCCTTGTCCACGTCGACGAAGAGCTTCTTCATGGCGTGTATCGTCATCGGCTCGCGCGCGCACAGCAAGGCGGTCTCGAGGACCTTCTTGGCCTCATCAGTGTTCATAACGATGTCGTCAGCGGAGTGTGCAACTCTGGATGCTAAGAATCATCAAACATAACCCGCTCCATCAGCTGCGCGGCAGCCGCCAGACTGAGACTCATGCTTTGAAACGGGGTTCCATCGCCCGGATTGGCGTACCGGACGGGATACCGTGAGGGTTTGCGCCCTGGCACGGGGCGGCTCACCGGAAAGTGGACCGCAAACGGTTGATTTTCAAGAGAAACGGGGCTGCCGGCACCATCGGGAGACTGGGCTCTGGAGGCGAGGCTCCTGGCGCCGGGCTAAGCGAACGACATCGTTTCTTCCAACTGACAGTCATTGTACCCGATAAAACCGGGAAAAGAACATTGCCATGCATCGGAAGCGACGCCGCGGACGCGGATCACACGCCCGGATGGTCCGCGAGGATTGCCGAAACGCCCACGAAAGCGGGGTAGTTGGCCGTGATCACATAGGTGGGCACCTGCGCCAGGTAGCCCGCGAAGCGGCCCTTCTGCTCGAAGCGGGCGCGGAAGCACGAGGCGGCGAAGCGCTCGCCCAGGCGCGGCACGATGCCGCCGCCGATGTAGACGCCGCCCTGGGCACCCAGCGTGACGGCCAGGTTGCCGGCGATGGTGCCCAGCATGCCGCAGAAGACCTCGATGACCTCGTCGCACACGACGCAGGTGCCGGCCAGGCCGCGGCGCGTGATCTCGGGCGCATCCAGCGCCTCCACCGCGCCGCCGCGCAGGTTCGCCAGCGCGCGGTAGATCAGTTCCAGGCCGGAACCGGACAGGAAGCGCTCGGCCGACACGTGTTCGAATTCGCGCCAGGCGAATTGCAGGATGGCGACTTCGGTCGCGTTGGCCGGGGAAAACGTCACATGGCCGCCTTCGCTGCGCAGTGCCGTCCAGACGGGCTTGGCGCCGGCGGGCCGGTTTTCCGCCGGCACCAGGC
Organism: Massilia sp. GER05; assembly: GCF_052056005.1. NCBI lineage: Bacteria > Pseudomonadati > Pseudomonadota > Betaproteobacteria > Burkholderiales > Oxalobacteraceae > Massilia > Massilia sp. GER05. Next base: position 6,764,229 of record NZ_CP178858.1, read on the forward strand.
CGGATACGCCCAGGCCCGTCCCCGCTCCCAGCAGGCCGATCGGGCTGCCCGCGACGGGCGCGCCGCCGCCGACCTGGCGCTTCTCGCCGTCCGCCAGGTGCGGCAGCGCCATCGCCAGCGCGTAGAAATCGTTGACGACGGCCAGCGCGTCGAATCCGCACTCGCGGCGCAACGCCTCGATCGAGAATTCCCAGTGATGATTGGTCATGCGCACGAAGTCGCCGACGATGGGATTCGCAATCGCGATCGCCCCATGGCGGACGGCGCCCACGGCGGCCACGTGCGGCAGCGCGAGGTAGGCCCGCAGCGCGTCGGCGAGGGTCGCGTACGCGGCGCAGGGCAGGACTTCGATCAGCCCGACCGTGCCGGGTCCTGTTTCCAGCGCGAAGCGAGCATTGGTCCCGCCGATGTCGGCCAGCAGGCGCGGGCTCGCGTATCGGGCGCTGTCGAGGCGCGGTTCGGTGGACGGATCGACGATGGCAACGGGCGAAACGATCATGGCAGGCCGTAAGAAACAGATTCCTCGAAGCTTAAGGATTTCTTGGCTGCAGCGCAAGCTTTTATTGTAGTTTAGGTACATCCGACCCAACATCCGGGCGAATTTGCGTAAAGCCGCTGTGCGGCGGCGAGTAGTCCAGCTACCAATTCGCGGGAGGTATCGAAAGCATGGGCGAGCGCCGGCGCGCGGGGGCCGGTGCCGCGTGATCGGTCAATGGATGATTGCTCAGCCGTGCTTGGGCTTGAGCTCGGCGTCGGCCTGGGCGGCCGCGCAATGGTCGTTCCACGCATCCAGGCCGCCGTACAGCGGACGGGCGCGATGAAAACCGTTCTTGACGAACTCCTTCGCCACCTGCGCCGCCGTGACGTCGTTCGGGCAGGAGCAATAGATGACGATATGGCGGTCCTTGTCGAGCGTGGCCATCAGGCGCTCCGGCACGTTGTCGCCATAGACCAGTGCGCCGGGAATGCCTGCTTCCAGCTGGCGCGCGGTGGCGCCGCGGGCGTCGACGATCAGCGGATCGTGTCCCGCCTCGACCAGGTCCTTGAGCTCGTCCATCGTGATGCGCGGCAGGTTGGCCCCGCCGAGGTTGCGCTTGCGCTCGATGTACTTGAACGACACGAACAGCACGAGCAGGAAGCCGACGACCATCAACGCCGTGCTGCCCAGGGTCTCGAACCATGCGATGACGTCGTCCACGCTGTTGTGGAACCAGGCACCGAGGCCCATGCCCACGCCGCTCCATAGCAGGCCGCCGGCGACGGACAGCCAGACGAACTGCGGCGTCGTCGTGCCCATGGCGCCTGCGAGCGGCGGCGCGATCGTGTTGAAGCCGGGAATGAACTTGGCGACGACGAGGGATTTCGCGCCCCAGCGGCTGAAATTGTCCTCGGTCTGGCTGACGCAGGAATCGGGCGACAGCGAAATCTTGCACAGCAGGCGCAGGATGCGCTTGCCGTAGTAGCGGCCGGCGCGGAACCAGAAGTAATCGCTGATGAGGCAAGCCAGCACGGAAGCGGCCAGGTACAGCGGCCAGTTGGCCCCGCCGTCGACGGCCAGCGCACCGGCGATGATCAGCACCGGAAACGCGGGAATGGGCAGTCCGATCTGTTCGAGCAGGACGATGCCGAACACGATGAGGACGCCGTAAACGTGAATCAGGTGGGAGAGCTGGGCCATCCTGGTATGGTAGCGGAAAACCGGCACCGGCGTGGCGAAAGCGGCAACGCGCGCAGCCCGCGCGCAACACCGCACACAGGGGTCAGAGCCCGATTTTGGGCAATTGCCAAAATCAGGGCTCTGACCCCGGGATGGCGGCCAGCAATTGCTGCGTGTACGGATGCTGCGGGTTACGGTAGAGCTCGTCCGCATCGGCCATCTCGACGACGCTACCGTGGTGCATCACCATCACGCGGTCCGAGATGTACTTCACCACGGACAGATCGTGCGAGATGAAGATGTAGCTCATCCTGTACTCATCCTGCAGGTCCTGCAGCAGGTTCAGCACCTGCGCCTGCACCGAGACGTCGAGCGCGGACACGGATTCGTCGCACACGAGGATCTCCGGCTTCATCGTCAGGCAGCGCGCGATGGCGATGCGTTGTCGCTGGCCGCCGGAGAATTCGTGCGGATAGCGGTCGAATGCCTGCGCCGGGAGGCCCACTCTCCGCAGCAGATGGCGCGCATGTTCCGTGCGCTCCGCATCGTTCGCGCCGATGCGGTGGATGCGCATCGGCTCCAGCAGGATCTGGCCGACGGTGAAGCGCGGATTCAGCGACGCGTACGGATTCTGGAACACGATCTGGATGCGCCGCTTGTACGCCTGGAACTCGGCATCGCTCATCGCGACGAGATCGCGGCCGTCGAACAGCGCGCTGCCGCCGGTCGCGCGGTGCAGGCGCAGCAGCGTGAGGCCGACCGTCGTCTTGCCCGATCCCGATTCGCCCACGACGCCCAGCGTCTTGCCGCGCGGGAGCGTGAACGACACGTCCTTCACGGCCTGGAATGCGCGCTTGCCGAACAGGCCCTCGCGCAGATAAAACGTCTTGGCGAGATTGTTTACGACGAGGATATGGTCGTCGCCCGGCGCATAGCCGCGCGTGCGCTGGGGCAGCGTGTCGCCGGGCTGGGCGCGTCCGCTCAGGTAGTCGTCGATGACGGGCAGCCGCACGGGCCGCGCATCCAGCGGCGGGCGGCAGTGCAGCAGCGCGCGCGTGTACGCATCGCGCGGGTCGCCCAGCACCTGCGTGGCAAGCCCCTCTTCCCGCACCTCGCCGTGGCGCATGACGATCACGCGGTCCGCGATCTCGCCCACCAGGCCCAGGTCGTGCGTGATGAACAGCACGGCCATGCGGCGGCGTTGCTGCAGGGTCGCGATCAGTTCCATGATCTGCTTCTGGATCGTCACGTCCAGTGCCGTCGTCGGTTCGTCCGCGATCAGCAGCTTCGGTTCGCACGCGATGGCCATCGCGATCATCACGCGCTGCTGCTGGCCGCCCGACATCTGGCTCGGGTAGGCGTCGATCTTGTGCGCCGGATCGGGAATGCCCACTTCCTCCAGCAGTTCGAGCGTGCGGGCGCGCGCCTGGCGCTTGTCCATGCCGAGGTGCAGGCGCAGCACTTCACCGATCTGGAAGCCGACCGTGAACACGGGATTCAGCGACGACATCGGTTCCTGGAAGATCATCGCGATGTCCTTGCCGCACAGGCGCCGGCGTTCCGCGACCGGCAGGTCGAGCAGCTCGCGGCCCTCGAAGCGGATCGACGAGCCGGGGTGGATGATCGTCGTCTCCGGCGGCAGCAGCCCCATCACGGCGAGCGAGCTGACGGACTTGCCGCTGCCCGATTCGCCGACCAGCGCGACGGTCGCATCGAGCGGCAGGCTGAACGAGATGCCCTTCACGGCCTCGAACGTGTTCTTTTTATCGGTCCGGAAGGACACGCGCAGATTGTGGACGTCGAGCAGGTTCATTTCAATTTCGGATCCAGCGCATCGCGCAGCGAATCGGCCAACAGCGAGAACGCCGTGACCAGGATGGCCATGGCGCCGGCGGCCGCCGTCAGTTGCCACCATTTGCCGAGGATGAGCTCATTCTGCGCCTCATTCAGCATGCTGCCCCACGAGACGACGCCCACCGGCACGCCGAAGCCGAGGAACGACAGGATCACTTCGGCCTTGATGAAGCCGACGACGAGGATCGACATCTGCACGAGCGCCACGTGCGACACGTTCGGGAAGATGTGCACGAACATCTTGCGCCAGCCGGACGCGCCGATCGCGTCGGCCGCCATCACGTATTCCCGCGCCTTGTGCTTGATGTACTCGGCGCGGATCAGGCGGTACGGCCCCGTCCAGCCGGTGAGGCCGAGGATCAGCACGATCGTCAGCACGCCCTTCGTCTGCAGCACGGCGGCCACGGTGAGGATCATCAGGATCGAGGGGATCGCCGTGAACACGTTGTAGAACCAGTTGAACGAATCGTCGACGAGCCCGCCGTAGAAGCCCGACAGCGCGCCGAACAGCGTGCCCAGCGCGACGGCGACGAACGCGGCGACGAGGCCCACGACGATCGACGTTTGCCCGCCCTTGATCGTCTTCCTCACGATGTCGTGGCCCCATTTGTCGGCGCCGAACGGCAGCGTGGTGCGTTTCGCCGCATGCGCGGCATGGCCCTGGCGTGCCAGTTGCGCCCGCAGCTCGGCGATGTCGCCCGCGAGCGGATCGAACGCATTCGGCGGCGCCGGCCGCGGCGGCTGCGCGAGCGCGGCGAGGGCCGGATCCGGGCCGACGAAGGAAGGCGGCGCGTAATTGACGGCCACCTCGTCTTCCCAGTCGGCCGCGACGAGGCCCGTCGCCGCCAGCACGACGGACAACAGGAACAGGCCCACGACGGCCAGCGCGGCCATCGCGACGCGGTCGGCGCGCAGGCGGCGCCAGGCCAGACCCCACAGGCCGACAGAAGTTGCGGGAAGGCTAAGCTCTTGACCCGTCATTTGAGCTGCACGCGCGGGTCGACGGCCTGGTACATCAGGTCCGCCAGCAGGTTGAACACCATCGTGGCGGCGGCGACGTAGACCGTGATCGCCTTGATCACGGGGAAGTCGCTGCGCTCGACGGCGAGGATCACTTCGCGCCCGATGCCCGGGATGCCGAAGAAGCGCTCGAGCAGGAAGGCGCCGATCAAGAGCGCCGGCAGGTTGGCCATGACGTACGTGATGATGGGGATGGCGGCGTTGCGCAGCACGTGCACCCAGACGATGCGCCGCTCCGGCAAGCCTTTCGCGCGCGCCGTGCGCACGTAGTCCTGCCCCACTTCATCCAGCACGAAGCTGCGGAACAGGCGCAATGTCGGCGCCAGCGACACGGTGAGGCCGATCAGGATCGGCAGGGTGGCGTAGCGCAGCAGGTTTTCCGTGAAATGCTCGCCCCAGCCCTGCACGGGGAACAGCCCGAGCTTATAGGCGAGACCGTACTGGAACACGATGATGTAGACGAGGATCGAGATCGACATGCCGACCGTGCACGCGACCATCACGACGCGGTCCGTCAGCGAGCCGCGCACGAAGGCGACGGCGAGCGCCAGCGCGATGCCGATCGTGGTCTCCAGCACCGTCAGCGGCACGAGCACCGTCAGCGACGGCCCCAGCCGGCTGGCGATGATGTGCGACACGGGCTCGCCCGTCGCCCAGGCGTTGCCGAAGTCGAACGTGACGATCTGCTTCACGAAGATGCCGAGCTGGACGTACCACGGCGCATCGAGTCCCAGCTGGGCGCGGATGTTGGCGATGGCGCGCGCGTCGGCCATCTTGCCCGCCAACAGGTACGAGGGGTCGCCGCCGACCCAGTTGAACAGCACGAACACCAGCACGACGACGCCGGCCATCGTCGGCAGCATCTGCCACAGGCGCCGCAGGATATAAGCAAACATCGGGATTCCCGGGTGAGTCATCGAACGCGTTCGGAACTATAGACCAGATTGCGCCGCCCCTGCCGGGAAAAGATGTCATGGGGCCATAACCAAATGAATGGGCTGTTGTGGTGTTTACTGTCCTGGGACCGCCAGGACCTGAACGTGACGGCGACCGCGAACTACCGCGCCGACATGCAGAACGTGTACTGCGCGGGCGACAAGTGCGCCTCGCAGTACGCGAACGGCTCGCCGGCACCGGACAACTGCCGCCTGGCGTCGTTCACGACCATCGACCTGTCGGCCCGTTACCAGGTCACGCAGCAACTGCAGGTCTACGGCTCGATCACGAACCTGTTCGGCAAGATCGCACCGCAGGATCCGCTGACCTACGGCGGCACGAGCTACAACCCGATGGATGCCGGCGGCGCCATCGGCCGCTTCTTCAAGGCCGGCGTGCGTTACCAGTTCTGACGACACACAGCCGGTTCCCCGGCTGATCGACGGACGATGACGAACGGGACAGTGAGCACTCACTGTCCCGTTTGTTTTTGGTGCATTGCCGCACCAATATGGGGCAGAACGTTGTAATTACGCATCAATGAAATTTCGAATAAAAAACTAAATACAACATGTAAAGCAAAATTTCTTTCGAGTATTTTTAATATCCGGAGAACAAAATGTGATATTTACAGTGGTTATGCATATATGCATATTTACACGTTGACTTTGTTTATTAGCAATGATTTCATTGTCTTGCAGCAAATAAAAATTCCCTCCCAAAAGGATGGGGGTAGATCAATAACAAGATCTGCGAGCCGGCGCGTAGCCCGCACCGGCCCAGCTCAGAAGGGACTCAAGACAAATGATGTCGGAAAAAGTTTTATCTCGATCGGTACGTTTGATGTTTGCCGGCGGCATGGCGCTCGGCGCGTCCGTCGCTCACGCACAGGACACTGCCGCGGCACCCGCCGCGTCGATGCAGCGCGTGGAAGTGACGGGGTCGCGCATTCCGTCGCTGAATACGGAAGGCTCCAGCCCCATCACCACCCTCAGCGCCAAGGACATCAAGATCGATGGCGTGCGCAATACCGAAGACCTGCTGAACAACCTGCCCCAGGTGTTCGCCTCGCAAGGTGCCGCGATCTCGAACGGCGCCAGCGGTACCGCCACCGTCGACCTGCGCGGCATGGGCTCGCAGCGTACCCTGGTGCTCGTCAACGGCAAGCGCCTGCCGTCCGGCAGCGTGCTCAGCGTCGCGGCCGACCTGAACCAGATCCCGAGTGAACTGATCCGCCGTGTCGACGTGCTGACCGGCGGCGCCGGCGCCGTGTACGGCTCGGGCGCCGTGTCGGGCGTCGTCAACTTCATCATGAAGGACAACTACGAAGGCGTGGAACTGGAAGCCAACATCTCCGGCGCCAACCACAAGCAGCACAACGACGAGATCCAGGGCGTCGTCAACCAGAAGGGGTTCCCGCTGCCGGGCAACCACACGTTCGACGCCAAGAAGTACGACTTCAGCATCCTGATGGGCTCGAACTTCGCCGACAACAAGGGTAACGCGACGTTCTTCGCCTCGCACCGCCACGCCGACGCCCTGCTGCAATCGCAGCGCGATTTCTCGGCCTGCTCGCTGGGCGCGTCCGATCCGGGCTTCGCCTGCTCCGGTTCCGGCACCTCGATCGCCCGCGTCGGCTCGTTCACCCCGGATGCGAACGGCAATCCGCGCAAGTACGTGTCGGCCACCGACGCCTACAACTTCGGCCCGCTGAACTTCTTCCAGCGTCCGTCGGACGAGTACAACATCAACTCGATGGTGCACCTCGACATCAACGAGAACGCGCGCATCTACAGCGAATTCAGCTTCCACAACTACACGACCGACGCGCAGATCGCGCCGGGCGGCATCTTCTACGGCCAGCAGGCGACCATCGCCTACGAAAACCCGCTGCTGAACGATGCATGGCGCACCGCGCTGGGCCTCAAGAAGCCGGGCGACACCGCCACCGTCTCGGTCGGCAAGCGTAACGTCGAAGGCGGCCCGCGTTCCACCAGCATCACCGACTCCTCGTTCCGCGAAGTGCTGGGCGTGAAGGGCATGGTCGGGGACTGGTCGTACGACGTGTTCGGCCAGTTCGCGCGCGTCAATCACAGCGACCGTGCGACCGGCTACTTCTCGAGCCGCCTGATCGCCAACGCGCTGGACGTCGTCGCCGATCCGACCACGGGCAAGGCCGTGTGCCGCTCCGTCGTCAACGGTTCCGACACCGCCTGCGTGCCGTACAACCTGTACAAGCAGGGCGGCGTCAACCAGGCCGCGCTGGACTACCTGAACGCCACCGGCTCGAACGGCGGCTTCACCCAGCAATCCGTGTTCGGCCTGAACATCGGCACCGACCTGACCCGCTTCGGCCTGAAGCTGCCGACCGCCGAAAGCGGCGCCGGCGTGTCGTTCGGCTACGAGCAGCGCGTCGAAAAACTGGCATTCGAGCCCGACTACGAAAACCAGACCGGCGACCTGTCCGGTGCCGGCGGCGCCTCCCCGGCCGTCGCGGGTTCGTACAACGTGAAGGAAGCCTTCGGCGAATTCAAGCTGCCGCTGCTGGACAACATGGCCTTCTCGAAGCACATGGACCTGTCCGGTTCGTACCGCCGTTCGCAGTACAGCACGGATGCCAAGACCAACACGTTCGGCCTGGGCCTCGACTGGCAGCCGATCGACCAGGTGCGCGTCCGCGGTTCGGCCCAGCGTGCCGTCCGCGCACCGAACATCTATGAACTGTACACGCCGCAAGCCGTGGTGCTGGCCGGTCCGAACGACGACCCGTGCGGCGGCGAGACCCCGAAAGCCACGCAGGCGCAGTGCGCCAACACGGGCCTGCCGGCTTCGCTGTACGGCAAGGTGCCGGAAAACTCGACCAACCAGTACAACGGCCGTACCGGCGGCAACCCGGGCGTCAAGCCGGAAACCGCCAACACGTACACGGTCGGTATCGTGATCGACCCGATCAAGAACCTGACCATCACGCTGGACGCGTTCAAGCTGAAGATCAAGGACGCGATCCAGGCCGTCAACGCCCAGAGCGTGTACACCCAGTGCCTGACGACCGGCAACCCGCTGTATTGCGGCCTGATCCACCGCGACCAGCTCGGTTCGCTGTGGCTGACCCCGAACGGCTACGTCGAAGCCGGCACCACGAACATCGGTTCGCAGGGCACGTCGGGCCTGGACGTGGGCGCCAGCTACCGCACCCGCCTGCCGCAGAGCTACGGCAACCTGGACTTCACGCTGAACGGCACCTACGTGCACAGCTACACCGTGGAAAACCTGCCGGGCAACGGCAGCTACGACTGCACGGGCCTGTACGGCGCGACCTGCGGCACCCCGACCCCGAAATGGCGCCACAAGCTGCGCACGACCTGGTCGAGCCCATACAACCTGGACCTATCGCTCACCTGGCGCTACATCGACCGCCTGAAGAACGACATGCTCGCCGGGAACCCGCAGCTGGCTGGCGAACTGGACACGCAACGCGACGCGTACCTGGCTTCGCGCAGCTACTTCGACCTGAACGGCGTGTACCGCTTCAACCGCAAGCTGGCCGTGAGCTTCGGCATCAACAACCTGCTGGACAAGGATCCGCCGATCGCATCGTCCAGCTCGGTGACGGGTACCTACGGCAACGGCAACACGTTCCCGCAGATCTACGATTCGTACGGCCGCTTCATCTACGCCAACGTGACCTACCGTTTCTGATCGCTTGAATCGGACGCCGTAAAAAAACCGCCGCCGGCTGCGAGGCCGGCGGCGGTTTTGTTTTTGAAGATTACAACCCGAAGCTGCCTTCGTCCGCCGAAAACGCGTTCATGCCGTCGCTCATCGCCGTCACGAGGGCACGTTCCGGCCCCGTCAGATGCGGATGCCAGATGTCGAACATCAGGATCGCGCGGGGAGAATCGCTGTCGTTCCACGCCTCGTGCTCGATCGTGTCGTCGAACACCCATGCCTTCCCCTCCTCCCACGCGCGCACGTCGTTGCCGACGCGGAAGCCGCAGCCCGCCGGCACGACGAGCGGCACATGCGTGACGAGGCGGACGTTGCTGACGCCGCAGTGCGGCGGGATGCGCGTCTTCGGCTTGAGCACGGAAAACATCGCGACGGGCGTGCGGCCCGGCTGGTCCGGCTGCGGCGCCCCGGCCAGCAGCGCCATCGTGCGCGGGCAGCGCCGCGCATTCGCGTCGTTGACCTTGCCGGCTTCGACGAGGTGGAAGGCGCTCCAGCGCAGCGAGTTGTTCAGCTCGGCCCACTGGCGCAGCGGCTGGTCGTCGCCATACTGCATGTAAGGCGTAAAACCTTCGGCGCCGGCCTGCGCGGCAAGGAATTCCGCGCGGATCGCGTCAAGTTCGCGCTCGAACGCGTCGAGCCACGGAAAGTCCGCGCGGTCGAAGAAAGTGATGGGCGCCAGGCCGTGGAAGTGGAACAGCGCGGGCTGGGGCTCGTAGCGGCGCTTGCGGCCCAGCATGATGTCGAGCGACTCCGTGAAGCGCTGCACGCGCTCCCCGCGCAGGTCGCGCAACAGGGGTGCCATGTGGTCGTCGAGGAAGCGGCCGAAATCGGTGTCGTACTGTTCGCGGTAGGCCATGGCTTCCTGCACGGCCGGGCGCAGTTCGGGCGGCAGTTGCTGCAGCGGCGGCGCCACCGCGGCGACGGCGCCATGCGCGCGCGCGGCCGCGTGGCGCTTGCCCTGGCGCGTGAGCAAGCCGGCACGCAGGATCAGCGCGACGAGGTCGGTCGGCTCCAGCACGAGCGCGCCGCGGATCGCCTCTTCCTCGCGCGCCTCGTCGCGCTGGGCCATGCAAACGACGGCGAGGTTGATCCACTGCTGCTTGTCGCGTCCGTCAGCGGCGACGAGGCGCTCGAGCAGCGCCCGCGCCTCCGGCAGCGCGCCGGACCGGTAATGCAGCTGCGCCATGCCGAGCAGCGCCGGACCGTGCGTCGGCACCTGTTCCAGGATGCGCTGCCACAGCTGCGCCGCGAGGCGCGGATTGGCGCCCTTCAGTGCCGCCTGGGCCGCGCGTTCCCAGGCGGCGATTTCACCTTCGTTGGAAGCCATGCCGCTCCTTCAAGTATGACCATGTACATACCGATTCTGGAATGGCTGCTTCCCGTTGGCAAGACTTATTTGGCCGCCCTTCAGGCGTCGTCGCGCAACCGGCGTGCGCGCACGCTGGCCGCGAGGTTTTCCAGCACGGCGATGCTGGTCTCCCAGTCGATGCAGCCGTCGGTGACGGACTGGCCGTACGTCAGTTCCTTGCCCGGCACGAGGTCCTGGCGGCCGCCGACGAGGTGCGACTCGACCATCACACCGACGATGCGCGTATCGCCCGCCGCGATCTGGCTGCCGATGTCCGCGCACACGGGTACCTGGTTCTGCGGGTTCTTGCTGCTGTTGGCGTGCGACGCGTCGATCATCAGGCGGCTCGCGAGGCCGTTGGCGGCGAGCTGCTTGCAGGCGTCCTCGACGCTGGCGGCGTCGTAGTTCGGCGCCTTGCCGCCGCGCAGGATGATGTGGCAGTCCTCGTTGCCCGCGGTCGACACGATCGCCGAGTGGCCACCCTTCGTCACGGACAGGAAGTGGTGCGGCTGCGACGCGGCCTTGATCGCATCGGCCGCGATCTTGATGTTGCCGTCGGTGCCGTTCTTGAAGCCGACCGGGCACGACAGGCCGGACGCCAGCTCGCGGTGCACCTGCGATTCCGTCGTGCGCGCACCGATCGCGCCCCAGCTGATCAGGTCGGCGATGTACTGCGGGCTGATCACGTCGAGGAATTCGGTGCCGGCCGGCAGGCCCAGTTCATTGATGTCGCGCAGCAGTTCGCGCGCCATGCGCAGGCCGTCGTTGATGCGGAAGCTGTTGTCCATGTACGGGTCGTTGATCATGCCCTTCCAGCCGACCGTCGTGCGCGGCTTCTCGAAGTACACGCGCATGATCACTTCCAGCTCGCCGGCGAAGCGGTGGCGCTGCTCGACGAGGCGGCGGGCATATTCCATCGCGGCGTTCGGATCGTGGATCGAGCACGGGCCGATCACGACCATCAGGCGGTCGTCCTGCCCATGCAGGATGCGATGCAGCGCCATGCGCGCCTGCGACGCGACCTGTTCCGCTTCCGGGGTCACCGGGAATTCGCGGATCAGGTGCGAGGGCGGCGTCAGTTCCTTCATTTCGCGGATGCGTAAGTCGTCGGTGCGAGGCATTGCAGTTCTCCGTTCTTGATCTGGTTAAATTCTGGGGCGTAAAAAAAAGACCGCCAGCTCGGCGGTCTTTTGGATTCTTGTGTCGGACTCTGTTCTGTTGCTGCGTGAACCTGCCGCTACTCCACCGCCGTCGGGCTGGAATGGCTAAACCAAAAATAAAAGGTAAAGAAAACGGCGTGGCGCATGGAGAGATTCCGAAGTAGTCGATTGACTATAACAACATTGCTGCGACGTTGGCAAGACTTTATTTGGCCTGTGATCTGTCGGTTACGGTTGCCTATACAGGCGATCGGTTGCATCAACCCGACATCTTTTCCGCCGTGCCGGACACGCTTGAGAGATGTCAGTTGCCCCTTTATGCAAGATGCAAAAGTCGCAACGAGCCCCGGATTGATGCGCACCGGGTCGACCATCCCTCATCGCATTGGAGTCTGGACATGACTGAAACCCCGATATCCCGAACGATCCGACGCCTGTTCGCGGGCGGGGGCGCCATCGGCCTCACGATCCTCGCGCTGCCGGCGCCGGCCCAGGAAGTCGCACCGAAACCCGTCCCGCGCGTCGAGATCACCGGCTCGAACATCCGCCGCTCCGAGGCCGAAACGGCGTCCTCCGTGATCACCGTCAACCGCGCCGACATCGAGCGTTCCGGCAAGGCCACCGTGGCCGAGCTGTTGCAGACGCTGGCCGTCGACAACCAGGGCTCCGTGCCCACCACCTTCGGCAACGGCTTCGCCGCCGGCGCCTCGGGCATCTCGCTGCGCGGCCTGGGCGCGGCGTCCACCCTGGTGCTGCTGAACGGCCGCCGCATGGCCCCGTACGGCCTCGCCGACGATGGCCAGAAGCAGTTCACGGACCTGAACGTGATCCCGACGGATGCCGTCGAGCGCGTCGAGGTGCTGAAGGACGGCGCCTCCGCCATCTACGGTTCGGACGCCATCGCCGGCGTCGTCAACATCATCCTGCGCCGCGACTTCCAGGGCAACACGGTGCGCTTCTCGCGCGGCGCCACCAACGACTGGGACGGCAAGCGCACGAACGTCGCCTTCACCAAGGGCGTCGGCAGCCTCGACACCGACCGCTACAACGTCCTGTTCAGCATCGAGTACAAGAAGTTCGACGAGATCTGGTACCGCGACCGCGCGGACCGCGACTGGATCGGCCGCAACGACCTGCGCCGCTGGGGCTATTCGGCCGACCAGGCGCTCGGCGGTACCGGCGCCATCCTGCCCGGCACCGGCACGGCCGGCAATGCCATCAACGGCAACGTGCGCAATCCGGCCGATCCGACCAATTACTACAACCGCGGCAACCTGGCCGGTCCCGGCTTCGCCCGCACCTTCCCCGGCGCGGCCTGCTCCAACTTCACGAGCCACCCGCAGGGCGATCCCGGCGGCGGCTGCCTGATCGACGCCTCGATGCAGTACAACCAGATCGAGCCGAAGCAGGAAAACCTGAGCTTCTTCCTGCGCGGCACGATGCAGCTGGACCCGGCGCTCCAGCTGTACAGCGAGTTCAACTGGTACACGAGCCAGACGGACACCGCCACGACGCCCTCCTCCGTCAGCGCCTCCGTGGGCTTCCCGGGCGGGCCCGTGAACAATGCCGTCGTCCAGCTCGGTGCGAACCATCCGGACAACCCGTATTTCGGCACGGCCGCGCGGATCCGCTACCTGGCTGCCGATGTCGGGCCGCGCAAGTCCAGCATCGATTCCAACTTCCTGCGCTGGCTCGGCGGCGCCAAGGGCACGCACTACGGCTGGGACTGGGACTCGTCCCTGCTGTTCTCGCACAACCACGTCAACAACAACCAGAACGGCTTCCTGCAGCGCGACGTCGCCTTCGCCCTGCTCGATCCCACCCCCGCCAACATCGCGACGGCGGCGGCGAACAGCCCGGCCTATGCGGCGCTACCGCTGGGTACCGTCTGGCGCATCGCCGAGAACGCGGGCCTGAATTCGCCCGCGGTGTACGCCGCGCTGTCGCCGACCATCGGCAACAGGGCCAACACGAAGATCGGCCAGATCGACTTCAAGGCCACGCGCGAATTCAGCGGCATTCCCTGGCTGGCCGGCAACCTGGGCCTGGCGCTGGGCACCGAGTTCCGCCACGAGATGACGGAACTGCTGCCCACCACCGGCACGGAACGGGGCAATGTCATCGGCCTGGGCTATTCCGCGTATTCCGGCGCCCGCAACGTGTTCGCGCTGTACGGCGAAGGCCTCGCGCCCCTGCCGTTCAACGTGGAAGCGTCGGCGGCCCTGCGCTACGACCACTTCACCGACGTCGGCAGTTCGTACACGCCGAAGTTCGGCCTGAAGTGGACGCCGGTGCGCGAATTTGCGCTGCGCGGCACGTTCGCGCGGGGCTTCCGCGCGCCGAGTCCGGCCGAGAACGGCGTCGGCGGCCTGGCCGCGTTCTCCACCGCGGCCGACCCCGTGCGCTGCGCCCTGGGCGTGACGAACGCCTGCAACCCGGCATCGGTGGCGCTGATCACGTCGCCCAACCCGAACCTGTCGCCGGAACGGTCGAAGAGCTATACGCTGGGCGTCATCTGGGACCCGCTGCCGCGCACGAGCATCTCCGTGGACTACTGGAAGATCAAGCGCAAGAACGAGATCAACCAGGAACAGGTGGACGCCGCCATCGCTGCCGGCAGCGTGGCGCGCGACCCGGGCAGCGTGAGCGGCATCCCGGGCGACCCGGGCCAGATCACGGCCGTGCTGACCCGCTACGTCAACTCCGCCCAAAGCAAGGTGCGCGGCCTCGACGTGGATGCGCGCTACAACCACCGCCTGCCGGAGGCCTGGGGCAATGCCACGTTCGACGTGAAGTACACGCACATCTTCGAATGGCTGCGCACCGAACGGGACGGTACGTCGCGCGAATTCGCGGGCACGCACGGCAACTGCGACGTGACGAACTGCACGGGCACGCCGGCCGACCGTGTCAACATGCGCTTCGGCTGGGACCGCAACAACCTGCGCGTATCGGCCAACGTGAACTACCGCGGCGTGCTGGAAAACCGCTTCTTCCGGGGCGACCCGAGCGGTTGCGCCGTGACCTTTGCCAACGGCGCCGACGCTCCGAACGGTTGCGAACTGGCGTCGTTCACGACGGTCGACCTGGTGGTGCGCTGGAAGCCGCAGCAGCGCTGGGAATTGTTCGGCTCGGTCCAGAACCTGTTCGACAAGATCGCGCCGCTCGACCCGCTGACCTACGGCGCGCAGGCGTACAACCCGCTCGACTACGAGGGTGCGCGTGGCCGCTTTTATACGCTGGGGGCGCGCTACTCGTTCTAAAACATGGCCAAGGAACGTCGCCCCGGCGAAGGCCGGGGCCCAATTTCCTAGTCACCGGGTCCTTCGCCAGGCATCGTGTCAGCCATCAGCCGCAGCTCTTCCGGCGTCAGCTCCTCCGGCTTCTTGCCTTCGAGGCCGTCGAAGTCGGAGGGCTGCTGCGCATCTTGCTGAGCCTGCGGCTGCGCGGGTGGTTGCCCCTGCTGTGCGTTGGTCTGCGGGGACTGTGCTTGATCGTTGGCCATGTTGCGCTCCTTGCGATGGTTAATCGGTCGGAGCCAGTGTGTCACAAGGGCGCATCCGGTGGCGTCCGCATCGGCGCAAGCCGCTCGACCCTGATCCAGCCGCTCGCCTCGCGGCCCGTGCGCGGATTGCGGTACGCGACGTCCGCATAGTCGCCGTACGTGTGGAGGACGGTCAGCACGTCGCCGGGAATGACGAACAGCTGCGGAAGCTTGCACTCGTCCAGCGGCGCGGTGTGGAACCAGGCGCGGCCGGTGCCGGTGATGACGCGCGCGGCCTGCCCGGCGGCCACCGGAAGCCAGCGCGAGGCGGCCGTCAGCTGGGCCGCTTCGCAGCGCGTGAGCACGTTGGTGAGTTCCTTCATGCGGTCCTGCATCCAGACGAACTCGTGCACCTGCGCCGTCGTCTCGTGCGCCAACTGTATGACCAGTCTGTCGCCCGCGCGACGGGCGCCGAACAGGGTCATGCAATCGCCGAACGGCTGCGACATCGTCGCCTCATCGCCGGGGCCAATTTGTAGCAGGGTGAAACGGTGATGGCAGTGCAGGCCCGGCAGGAAGGCGTCCGCAATCACATAGTCGGCGTCATCCTGTACGGAGAGCTTGACGAGGTTGGCATCGCCGTCGACCTGGCCGAGCGGCGCGCCGCGAAAGAGGATGTTGGAACTGTCCGCGTCAGCACCGGCGACGGTGCGCGTCTCGACCGGACCAAATCGGGTCGGAACGCTCGTGCGAGCGTCGGCTGCGGTGCACCACGGATGCATCGACACGACGAGCACGGCGAGGGCAGCCCGGATGAACAAACGCCCGCGCAGGGCGGGCGTCATGTTTGCAAAGGCACTCGCCATCGCTGCGGTTGACGTCAGGCCGTACCGCCGACGGTCACGCCGTCGATGCGCAAGGTCGGCTGGCCCACGCCCACCGGGACGCTCTGGCCTTCCTTGCCGCACACGCCCACGCCCGAGTCCAGGCGCATGTCGTTGCCGATCATCGAGATGCGGTTCATCGTGTCCGGACCGTTGCCGATCAGGGTCGCGCCCTTCACCGGGTACGTCACTTTACCGTCCTCGATCATGTAGGCCTCGCTGGCCGAGAACACGAATTTGCCGTTCGTGATGTCGACCTGGCCGCCGCCGAAGTTCACCGCATACAGGCCGTTCTTGACCGAAGCCAGGATCTCGGCCGGGTCCTTGTCGCCGGCCAGCATGTACGTGTTCGTCATGCGCGGCATCGGCAGGTGGGCGAACGATTCGCGGCGCGCATTGCCCGTCACCGGCATCTTCATCAGGCGCGCGTTCATCGTATCCTGGATATAGCCCTTCAGGATGCCGTCTTCGATCAAGGTCGTGCACTGGGTCGGGTTGCCCTCGTCGTCCATGTTCAGCGAACCGCGGCGGTCCTGCAGCGTGCCGTCGTCGACGACGGTCACGCCCTTCGCGGCGACGCGCTGGCCGATCATGCCGGCATACGCGGACGAGCCTTTGCGGTTGAAGTCGCCTTCGAGGCCGTGGCCGACGGCTTCGTGCAGCAGCACGCCGGGCCAGCCCGGGCCGAGCACGATGGTCATCGGACCGGCCGGGGCCGGACGCGCTTCCAGGTTCACGAGAGCCGACTGCACGGCTTCGCTGGCGTATTTCTCCAGCAGTTCGTCGCTGAAATAGTTGTAATCGTAACGGCCGCCGCCGCCGGACGAGCCCATCTCGCGCCGGCCATTCTGCTCGGCGATGACGGTGACGGACACGCGTACGAGCGGACGGATGTCGGCCGCCAGCACGCCGTCGCTGCGCACGACGAGCACGACGTCGTACTCGCCGGCCAGGCCGGCCATCACCTGCACGACGCGCGGATCTTTTGCACGTGCGATCTTTTCGACACGCTCCAGCAGCGCGACTTTCGCGGTGGCGTCGAGCGAGGCCAGCGGGTCGTGCGGCAGGTACAGCGAGCGGCCGCCGGACGGCTGGACGTTCGCTGCAACCTTCACGCGGCCGGCGCCCGCGCGCGCGATCGTGCGCGTGGCCGCGGCGGCGTCCAGCAGGGCGGCCTGCGAAATTTCGTCGGAGTAAGCGAAAGCGGTCTTGTCGCCCGACACGGCGCGCACGCCGACGCCCTGGTCGATCGAAAAACTGCCGCTCTTGACGATGCCCTCTTCCAGGCTCCAGCCCTCGCTCTTGGTGAACTGGAAATACAGGTCGGCATAGTCGACCTTGTGCGTGAACATGGTCCCCAGCGTCGTGATCAGCTTGCCTTCGTCGAGGCCGAATGGCGTCAACAGGACGTCGCGCGCGACAGCGAGGGAGGAGAGATTCGGTTCGAATGGAGTCATTGCGTCAGGTCTTTCTGATAGGGATGGGGCATTGTGCCATACCTTAAAGTTTGCGGTGTTTCAGTGCCGGCAAACTCTCGCGCACCTTCGCGATGTACCCAGGATCGATCGCGCCGCTGACGACGCCCTCGCCTTCCGGCAACACGTCCTTCACCTCGCCCCACGGGTCGATCAGCATGCTGTGGCCGAACGTGCGGCGGCCGTTCACGTGCGTGCCGCCTTGCGCGGAGGCCAGCACGTAGCACTGGTTTTCGATGGCGCGGGCGCGCAGCAGCACTTCCCAGTGGGCGAGGCCCGTCGTGTGCGTGAACGCGGCCGGCACGACGATCAGCGCGCAATCGCCCATCGCGCGGAACAGTTCCGGGAAGCGCAGGTCGTAGCAGATGGCCAGGCCGACCTTGCCGAACGGCGCGTCGAAGCCGCCGACCGTCTCGCCCGGTACGATGGTGCGGGCCTCGTCGTACGATTCGCTGCCTTTATTAAAACCGAACAAGTGGATCTTGTCGTAGCGGCCGACATGTTGCCCGGCCGGATCGTAGACGAGCGTCGTGTTCAGCACGCGCCCGGCGTCGCCGGACACGAGGGGCAAGGTGCCGCCGATGAGCCAGATGCCGTGCTCGCGCGCCTGAACGGCCAGGAAATCCTGGATGGGGCCGTGGCCCGGCTGTTCCGCGCGGGCGACCTTGTCCGTGTCCGTCATGCCCATGATGGGCCAGTATTCCGGCAGCGTGACCAGTTGCGCGCCGCGCGCGGCGGCGTCCGCGATCAATCGGCGCGCGGTGGCAATGTTCTCGTCCACATTGGGCGTGGACACCATCTGTACGGCAGCGACGGTCGTCTTCATTTGCTTCCCTTCTTGTCCTTGTTGCGGTCCTGCGCGGCCGCTTTCTCGGCGGCGGCGTTCACGGCCGGCGAATTGTCCAGCTTGACGATGTGCGGCGACTTCCACGGTCCCGTCACCTGCATGTGGTAAGTCAGCGCCTTCATGACGGGCGCGCGCAGGAACAGCTGGGCCAGGAAGCTGCCGAGGCCGATCACGGGGTTCACCGCGAGGCCGTACACGAGCGAGCTGGTGCCGAGATTGAATTCCGGGATCACGACGACGTGCAGGTTCGTCGATTCGTGCGCGATGTCGGCCGTGCCGTCCATCAGCACCGTCGCCGCCACGCCATGCATCTTGAGATTGTCCGTGCGCACGACGCCGCGCGTGATCATCGCGTTCGCCGTGATGCCGTCGAAGGCGAGGCCTTCCGAGAACACGTCGTGGAAGTCGAGCTTCAGCATGCGCGGCAGCATCTGCAGGCTCAGCACGCCCAACAGCTTCGCGGCACCCGGATCCTGCTTGAGGAATTGGCCATCCTCGACATTCATCTGGATCTGGCCCGACAGGCTCGGGATGTCGAGCGAGTACGGCAGGCCGGCCCACGAGATGTCGCCGGACAGCGAGCCCTTGCCGTGACGCAGCGTCTCCGGGAAACCCAGGCGGTCCAGCAGGCGGCCGGCGTCGCTGATGTCGAGCGTGAAATTGAGCGCCGTGTTGCTCTTGCCGTCGCGCGTGAGCCAGCGGCCGTTCGCCTTCAGCTGGCCGTCCGGATTCGTCAGCGCCAGCTTTTCGATGCGCCATTCGCGCCCGGCCAGCGCCTGCGCATTGCTGGCCACGAGTTCCAGGCGGCCGAACTGCTTGTTGAACAGCTCGAAGCGGTCGGCCACGATGTCGAGGGCCGGGATGCTGGCGCTCGCGCCCTTGTTCGATTCGAGCAGATCCTTGACTTCGTTCGCGGACGATTCCGGGATCACGAGCGACGCCAGGCGCGCCGTCACCTTGCCGAGGCCCTGGCCCGATTCGGCCCACGTGACGTAGCCGACGACCTGGCGCGAATCGATGCTGGCCTGCCACGTATTGTTCTGGTGCGTGGCGCCGACGACGACGTCGCGCAGCGCCCGCTCGCCGATGATCAGTTCGCCGGCACGGGCGGCCACGATGTCCGGCACGACGTACTGGGCCATGCCGCCGCCGGTTTCAGTGGACGCAGCCGGCGCCGCCTCGCCCGGTCCGGCGATGTCGGCCGCCGCGGCAAGCCAGCGGTCGACGTTCAGCGCCTTCATGTTCACGTTGATCATCATGCCGCTGTCGGGCTCGGGTGCCGGCACGTTGACGCCGATGCCGCCCCGCTTGACGAGCCACGGGCCGTGCGGCTGGCGCTCGCGCACGTATTTCGCGGCCGCGATATTGCCCAGCTGGATGCGGATATCGTCGTGGCCGACGCCGTCCACGCCCGTGGGCTGGCCCGTGAGGACGAAGTGCAGCGGCAGCGCGTCCGGGGCGGGCTTGTTCAGCGGCGCCGGCAGTTCGATGCCGAGGCCGGCCAGGTTGGTGTCGAGGATGATCTGGGTCTGGCGGTCCTTCACCGTGACGGTGCCGCCGAAGCGCGCGCCGCCGGACAGTTTATTGCCCAGGCGCTGCAGCGCCGGCAGGGAACGCGTCTGGCGCATGCCCTCGGCCGTGGCGCTGCCGGCCATGCGGATCTGGATGCTGCCGTCGCGCTGGGTGCCGCCGGACAATTGCAGCGGTCCGCCGAGGAAGCTGGCGCCCACGCCGTTCAGGTTCACGCCGTGTTCGGAAAACTCGATGCGCCCCAGCGCGGCCTCGATCGGCGGCAGGTCGGGGAACAGCACGACCTCGTTGTTCTGCAATTGCAGCGCGCCCTGCACCTTCGCATCGTGCAGGTTCGCGAGCGGCAGGTGCAGCTTCAGGCCCAGCTTCGCCGGGCCGGTCCCCTTGGTGTCCTCGGTGAAATGGCCGATCCATTCGAGCACGGGGCTGGCCGCCACGTAGTGCAGGAACTCGGGCAGCGGGCCGGCGGCCGTGCCGTCGATGTCGAGCATCATCTCGTGGATGCCCAGCTCGGGGATCACGGCCTTCACGTTCGACAGGGCGATGCCCTGCGTGCGTGCCGTGTCGGCGTGGATGTCCATGCGGGCGCGGTCGAACACGATGGACCCGTCGATGTTTTCCAGCAGCGGCCACAGCGGCGCCTTGCCGTCCGCCGCCTTGTGGCCGGGTGCGTACTCGAGCTTGCCGTCTTCGATGCGGCCGCCGACGCGGAACTCGCCCTTGGCGCGCTGCACGGCATTCTCGGCGCGGAACGGGAAGTGAGCCAGGTCGCCGCGCAGGCGCAGGCGCGCGTCGTGCAGCATGCCGCCCTGGAGCGCACCCGTCAGCCATTCGCGCAGGCCTTCCGGCGTCGCGAGCGGCAGCCAGCGGCCGATGCTGCCGATCTCGAAATTGTCGACCGTGCCCGTGAAGTCGGCATTGCCCGGCCCCTGGCCGGCTTTCAACGACAGCACGTGGCGACCCGTCAAGCTCGCCTTCAGCGCGCCCTGGGTCAGGTTCAGGCTGTCGACGTCGACGGCCAGCTGCTCGTCCGCCAGCTGCGTCCAGCGTGCGTGCAGCGCAAATTGATCGAACGGCATTTCCGGATCGGCGAACCAGGCCGGCAGCGCCAGCACGAGCTTGTCGGAATCGATGTCGACGCTGCCGCCATGGTCGCTCGCGTCGATGCGGCCCGACAGATTCCTGAAACCCGGCAGCGCGGGGCGCGCGGGCTGGGCCGGGTGACCATCGGTTGCGGCGAGCTCGGCGCGCGCCGCCAGCGGATTCATGCCGAGGTTCTCGACGTCGCCGCGCACACGGTAGCCGGCGATGTGCGGGAAGCGGCCCTGCCATTCGACGTCGGCGTCGTTGATGCGGCCGCGCGGCGCCAGTTCCGTCAGCAGCTGGCGGTGCGCCGGCGCGATGGGCAGTTGCACGGCCAGCGCAGCCAGCGCGCCCACGTCCAGCTGTTCGGCGCGCACTTCGAACCGTTCCGGCTGGATGCGCGTGGCGGGGCGCCACGACTCGTTCAGGGTGGCCGGCGGCAGCACGACGCCGCTTTCCGTGACGACGGAGAAATTTTCCAGGCCGATCGCATGGCCCAGCGCGCCGAAGGTCGGCTTGCCGTCGTCCACGTTCGGCGCGATGGTCTCGCTGGCCGACAGCCGGCCCGATACGCGCGACAGGGCCAGCGGCGGCGTGTCCGGGCCGAGGCGCGCGCTGACGCCGGCCAGCGCCAGGTCGGCCGTGAACCCGGCCAGGCGGGCGTGGTCGAAGTCGAGCCACGCGCGCACGGAGCCGCGGCCTTCCTGCAGGGTGAACGGATAATCGACGTACTGCTTCCAGGCGGCGAGGTCGGTGTTGCGCAGGTCGGCATACACCTGGCCTTTCCAGCGCCTTGCATCGGACGGCTTGGCGCCGAACGGCGGGTGGGAGAAGCGCGCGCGCAGGTCGAGCGGGTCGCCCGCGCCCGCCGGCGGCGCGGCCTTCAGGGCGAAGCGGTGCGTGGTCCAGCGGTTCTGCAGTACGAGGGTCACGTCCGACAGCGCGAGCGTGGGCGCGGCGCGCAGTTCGTCCGTCCACGTCAGGCGGCCTTCGCGGATCACGACCTCGTGCTGGCGCAGCAGCCAGTCGGCGCCGCCGCCCTCTTCCTTTTTATTGGGATCGATACGCACGCCCGCGACGGCGATGATGCCGTCCGCGCCGCGCCGCACGTCCAGTTCCGGCCGGTTGATTTCCAGCGCCTCGAACCGGGGTTCGGCCGCCACCACCGACCACCACGACACGGTGGCGGACACGGACGGCAACGCCAGCAGCTGGCGCCCGGCGCGGTCGTGCAGGCGCAGGTCGCCCAGGTACAGGTTCGGGCGCAGGCCGCGCCACGATGCGTAGACGCGCGCGATGGTCACCTGGTTGCCCAGCGCGCGGCTGGCGGCCTTTTCGATGTCGGGCTTGTAGTAATCGATGTTCGGCAGGACTGCGTAGCGCAGCACCAGGAACAGCACCGTGAACGCGAAGTAGACGAGCAGGACGGCCTTGATCGTGAAGCCGAGCACATGATGCGACGCGAGGTTCGCATAGCGGTAGCAGGCACGCGCGCGGGCCCAGCGCTCCACCAGCGGCAGCGCGTGCGTCTGGGGGTGCGCCTGCTCATGCGCGTTGGGCTCGCGCTGCGCCTGCGGTTCCGGGTTGTGCATCAATAGCGTCAAAAGACTCGCCGAGTGTCAGGGACCTCGCAAACCTGTTGCGCGTTGCAGATTCGGCCTGCGATGCTCGCTGTACATCCGTACAGCTGCGCTTCTCTGCCAAATCTGCCGCCGCTCACGACGGTTTTCGAGGTGCCTTGTTGTTAATCTGTAAATAAAAGAGAGCGCTTGCAACATCCGCGGCGTCTACCTTAACATCGTGCTGACCCAGGGCAGCATGGCGGGCAATTTTACCCCATAGCAAGCGTCCCGAAACGCACAACTCGTCTGGAATTCGCCTCATGCTCCATGCTTTCCCTTTCCAAGCTTCTTCGCAGTCGGCCGCGCAGATGTCGCGCTATTACCAACGCTGGCTCGCCGCCGATCCGGCCCGTGCCGGGCGCGTCGATACCCTGTCCGCATTATCGCTGGCCTCCCTCGATTTCGGCGCAGCGCTGGCGACCGAGGCCGCGACTGGTCCCAACGGCACGGTCCTGCCGACAACGCGGGCCATGCGCCGGCTGCGCAACCTGCTCATCTGCACCATCATCCGGCGCGACCTCGACGGCCAGGCCGACCTGGACGAAGTCGTGACCGCCATGAGCCGCTTCGCCGATTTCGCCGTCCAGACCCATCTCAACGAGCTGATGGCGGAGATGACCGCGCTGCACGGCGAGCCGGTCGGCGCCGATTCCGGCCGCCCGCAGCAGATGATGGTGCTGGCGATGGGCAAGCACGGCGGCGGCGAACTGAACGTCTCGTCGGACATCGACCTCATCTTCGTCTACCCCGAGGACGGCGATACGAAAGCCGGCCCCGGCCAGAAATCCCTGTCCAACCACGAATTCTTCGTGCGCCTGGGCCGCAAGCTGATCGCCGCGCTGTCCGAAGTCACCGAGGACGGTTTTACGTTCCGCGTAGATATGGCACTGCGTCCAAACGGCAAGTCGGGCCCGCTCGTGGCGAGCCTGAACATGGTCGAGGACTACCTGATCGTACAGGGGCGCGAATGGGAACGTTATGCGTGGGTCAAGGCGCGCGCGGTCACCGGCGATCCGGCCGACATCGCGGCCCTCGACGCCATCGTGCGGCCGTTCGTGTTCCGGCGCTATCTCGACTTCGGCGTGATCGACGCGATCCGCACCATGCACGCCCAGATCCGCGCCGAGGTCAACCGCCAGGAGCGCCTGCATCCGGAGCGCAACCAGAACGTCAAGCTGGGCCGCGGCGGCATCCGCGAGATCGAATTCCTCGCGCAAGTGTTTCAATTGATCCGCGGCGGCCGCGACCCGGCGCTGCGCGAGCGTTCCACGCGCAAGACCTTGCGCCTGCTGGCCGAGCGCGAACTGCTGGCTGCGGACACGGTCGAGCAATTGCTTGAAGCTTATACATTCCTGCGCAACCTGGAGCACCGCCTGCAATACCTGGAAGATGCCCAGACGCACACGATGCCCGTCGCGCCGGAGGATCGCAACACCGTCGCGCGCATGATGGGCATGGCCGACGAGGCCGAACTGCTGGCCCGGCTGGACGCGTGGCGCGCGTTCGTCGCCGCCCAGTTCGATGCGATCTTCGCGGACAAGGCGGCAGGCAGCGAGCCCGTCGACCCGGACGCGCTGCTGACCGATCCGGACAACCGCGACGCCATCGCCGACCGCCTCGCGAGCCTCGGCTTCGACGACCCGCAGGCCGGCGCGAACCGCCTGGTCGCCACATGGCAGGCGCCCAAGCTGCAGACGTTGCCGGAAGCGAGCCGCCACCGCCTCGTCGCCCTCGTCAACACGGCGCTGACGCAGATCCCGAACGTCGTCGCGCAGGCGGGTGCCGGCAGCCACGCGGCCACGCTGGGCCGTTTGCTCGATTTCTTCGAAGCCATTGCGCGCCGCTCAGCGTACCTGTCGCTGCTGACGGAATATCCGCACACGCTGGAGCGGGTGCTCCGCATGATCAACGCGTCCGGCTGGGCCGCCACGTTCCTCACCCAGCACCCGATCCTGCTGGACGAGCTGCTGGACGACCGCGGCAACGCGGCCGAGGATCTGCCTTCGCTGGCGGCGAGCCTCGCGGCCCAGCTCGACGCGGCCACGGGCGATACCGAGCGCCAGCTCGACATCCTGCGCGAAGCCCACCACGCCCAGATGTTCCGCCTGCTGGCGCTGGATCTCGCCGGAGAACTGTCCGTCGAACGCCTGGCCGACCACCTGTCCGCGCTGGCCGACCTGATCGTGTGCGAGGTCGTGCGCCGCGCCTGGCGCACGATCGCGTCCCGCCACGTGGAAGTGCCGCGCTTCGCCGTGATCGCCTACGGCAAGCTGGGCGGCAAGGAACTGGGCTATGTGTCCGACCTGGACGTCATCTTCCTGTTCGACGACGACGACGACATGGCGCCCTCGAACTACGCCAAGCTGGCCCAGCGCTTCATCACGTGGATGACGACGCATACGCCGGCCGGCATCCTGTTCGACATCGACACGGCGCTGCGGCCGGACGGCGCGTCCGGCATGCTCGTGTCGTCCGTGGGGGCGTTCGAACGCTACCAGCAATCCTCCGCGTGGCTGTGGGAGCACCAGGCCCTCACGCGCGCCCGCTTCTGCGCGGGCGACACCGGCATCGGCGCCCGCTTCGAGGCGATCCGCGAACAGGTGCTGCGCCAGGACCGCTCGGGCCGCGAAGCCGAACTGCGCGAGGAAGTCGTCAAGATGCGCCAGCGCATGCGCGACGCGCACCCGCCCCGCGACGAACGTTTCGACCTGAAGCACGACGAAGGCGGCATGATCGACATCGAATTCATCGTGCAATACCTCGTGCTGCGCCATGCGGCCGCGTATCCGCAGCTGACGGCGAACGTCGGCAACATCGCGTTGCTGAAGCTGTGCGGCACGCTGGGCCTCATCGACATGGCCCTGGCCGATGGCGCCGCCGTGGCGTACCGCGCCATGCGCAAATTGCAGCACCAGGTCCGCCTGCAGGGCCAGGAAAATGCTCGCGTGGAACGCAGCCTCGTCGCGAAACATGCCGATGTCGTCGTGCGGCTGTGGCACGACTGCTTCCACGTCTGACGCTATCCCGAGCGTCATTTCGCTCGGGAATTTGCTATTCCTTAACTTTTCCTCGCGAACATATTTACGGCTTGATTCTCGTCAATACATAAGCCACCGGTATGACTAACGTTGCATGATCTGCAGCAATGTCTACATCGGAGACTCAATGTCACAACGAAAGAGAATCGCATTGGCCGTGCCCCTGGCGTCGCACTACTGCAGCGGCGCACCCGTCGCCCCGCAGCGGCCGGTCGGTCCCCTGTCCACGTGCGCGACAACCAGTCGTTTTGACCTTTCAAGAAATTTTGCCTGTTGTACAAATGTAACAGTCTAAAAAGCGTGCAAATCCTCTTGCACCAATCTGATGCATTCCTGCCGTAAAAGAATGTTGCACTTATTCCAGCGATCTGTAGGCGGTTCTACGCCCAAACTGATGCTTTCGGCATAGATTCATGTCTGTACACAATATTTGTTGCCGTAAATATGGGCAACTCTGTTGATTTTATTGTAATTACGCAAACTCGCAACACCCACAAATATGCATCCTTGAACATTGACAGGCTGCCACGGTGGATGCTTCCATTGCCAGCTTGAAAAAAAATGTTAACCACATTGCTTTCAAAACAGTCGCTTTGCAGCGACGGCCTCACACGGCTGCTGCTACCCAGTTCGCCGTGCCCTAACCTAGGAGTTTTGTAACCATGATGGAAAAAGTCTTGTCCCGCTCGATCCGCCTGATCTGCCTCGGCGGCGTCGCGCTCGGGATGCACGCGGCTTACGCGCAAGAGACCCAATCGGCGCCCCTGCAGCGCGTCGAAGTGACCGGCTCGCGCATCCGCCAGGTCGACCTGGAAACGGCACAACCGATCCAGGTCATGACCCAGGAACAGATTCAAAAGACGGGTCTCGTGACCGTCGGCGACATCCTGAACCAATTGTCTTCCGCCGGTACGCCGGACTTCGACCGCGGCGGTTCGCTGACGTCGAACCGTGAGAACGGCGGCCAGTACATCAGCCTGCGCAACCTCGGCTCGAACCGCCTGCTGGTCCTGGTGGACGGCAAGCGCTGGACCCAGTCCGTCGACGGCTATACCGACATGTCGACCATCCCGTCGGCCATGATCGAGCGCATCGAAGTCCTGAAGGACGGCGCCTCGTCGATCTACGGCTCGGACGCGATCTCGGGCGTGGTCAACATCATCCTGAAGAAGCGCATGGATGGTGGCCAGCTGAGCATCTACAGCGGCGCCAACGACAAGGCCGACGGCCGCGCGAAGGACTTCTCGCTGACCTACGGCGCCAGCTCCGACAAGGCGTCGCTGATGGTCGGCCTGTCGCACACCGAACAGGGCACCGTGTGGGCCCGCGACCGCGACATCACCAAATACCCGAAGGGCCCGGCTCACCCGACCGCCGGCCTGGGCGCAGGCCCGTGGGCTGAAGTCCTGCCGGCCAACGGCGATGCCTTCGACTACGTGCTGAACCACACCGGCGGCGCCGGCGGCAACGGTATGGGCACGGGCTCGGATCCGCGCAACACGGCCAACTACCACGACTGGAAGAGCAGCATCGTCGAGGACAAGTTCAACAGCGCCTCGCAGATGATGTTCCAGATGCCGAACCGCCTGGACACGCTGTTCACCAAGGGCACGCTGGAACTGCCGTACAACATGCAGCTGAGCACGACCGCGATGTATTCGCAGCGCCAGTCGTCCGCGCAGGTCGCGGGCTATCCGCTGCGCAGCGATGCACAGCCGAGCTACCCGGTCTACATCGACAAGGACAACTACTACAACCCGTTCGGTGAAGACCTGTACTTCATCCGCCGCACCGTCGAAGTGCCGCGCGTGACGGAAAACACCAACAACACGTTCCACGTCGACACCACCCTGTCGGGCAACTTCGACTGGCAAGGCAAGGCCTGGAACTGGGACGTGGGCTACAACCACAGCGCCGTCCGCGGCACGACCATGGGCACCGGCAACGTCAACCTGCTGAACCTGAAGAAGGCGCTGGGTCCGTCGTTCCTGAACGCCAGTGGCGTCGTCCAGTGCGGCACCGCGGCCTCGCCGATCCCGCTGGCGGAATGCAAGCCGTTCAACATCATCGCCGGTCCGGGCGCAGCCAACAAGGAAACCCTGGACTACGTGATGTCGACCGGCCAGGCCACCTATGGCTCGACCATCAACAGCGCGACCGCCAACATCAGCGGCGAACTGCTGCAGTTGCCGGCAGGCATGCTGGGCGTGGCAGGCGGCGTCGAACACCGCGAAGTACGCGGCTACGACATCCCGGGCCAGTTCGAGCAATCGGGCTACTCGACCGACCTGGCCGGCAACTCGACCATCGGCAAGTACTCGGTGCGTGAAGCCTACCTCGAAACGAACATCCCGATCCTGAAGGGTGTGCGCTTCGCGGAACTGCTGAGCGTCGACCTGGCAACCCGCTACTCGGACTACAGCAACTTCGGCAACACCCACAACAGCAAAGCCAGCTTCATGTGGAAGCCGATCAAGGACGTGCTGGTCCGCGGCACGTGGGCACAGGGCTTCCGCGCACCGACCGTGGGCGACACGTTCGGCGGCGGCCAGCAGACCTACGACACGTACATGGACCCGTGCGACAGCCTGTACGGCCAGCGCGGCACGCCGGGCGTCGATGCACGCTGCACGGCGCAAGGCGCACGTCCGGGCTTCCGCCAGACCGACCAGACCAACACCCCGATCACCGACGCGGGCGGCGCACAGAGCGCCAACCCGTTCATGTCGGGCGCCGGCAACGCCTCGCTGCAGCCGGAACGCGCCAAGACGAAGACCTTCGGCTTCGTCTACAGCCCGGCCTTCCTGCCGGGTCTGTCGGGCTCGCTGGACTGGTACAACATCCGTGTCGACAACCTGATCACCGGCATCTCGGCCACCCAGGTCGCCGAATACTGCTACGTGCAGGGTGTTCAGTCGTTCTGCAACGCGATCAAGCGTGACCCGGTCACCGGCCAGATCACGAACCTCTCGCGCGGCAACGCCAACCTGGGCGCGCTGGAAACCGAAGGCTACGACCTGTCGTTCGCCTACCGCTTCAAGCGTGGTGCCTATGGCGCCTTCGGCGTGCGTTCGGACTCGACCTTCGTGACCAAGTACCGCACCAAGGCCGACAACACGGCCGACTGGGAAAGCTCGCTGGGCGAATACGACGGCAGCGGCGGCGTCGCCTACTACCGCGTGAAGTCGAACGTCGCGCTGGACTGGAGCCTGGGCAACTGGAGCGCCACCTGGACGGCCCGCTACTTCGGCGCGATGCGCGACAAGTGCTACAGCAGCACCGTGGAATGCTCGACCCCGCAAGGCCACGCCAACTGGGGTACCGGCTACAACAAGAAGGGTGCGATGGTCTACAACGACGTGAGCGTCGCCTACAAGACCTCGTGGAAAGGCCAGATCATGGTCGGCGCCAACAACATCTTCGACAAGGAACCGCGTACCACCGTGCTGGGTGCGTCGTCCTCGTCGGCTGTGGACGCCAACCTGCCGATCGACCGCTTCATCTACGTGCGTTACAACCAGGCCTTCTGATCACGCAAGTGACAGCCTGAACAATGCCCGCCGGGTTCGCCTGGCGGGCATTTTTTTTCGTGCATCGGCTATCATGAGCGATCGGTGCACACTCAACGAACCATGCCTATCAAACTCAAGACTGACAAAGACATCGCCAAGATGCGCGTCTCCGGCCGCCTGGCGGCCGAGGTGCTGGAAATGATCGCGGAATACGTCGTCCCCGGCGTCTCCACGGAAGAACTCGACCGCCGCTGCAACGAATACATCCGCAAGGTGCAGAAGGCCACGCCCGCCAACGTCGGGTACCACGGCTTTCCGAAGACCCTGTGCACGTCCGTGAACAGCGTCGTCTGCCACGGCATCCCCTCCCCCGCCGAGATCCTGCGGGACGGCGACATCGTCAACATCGACGTCACCGTGATCAAGGACGGCTGGCATGGCGACACGAGCCGCATGTACTTCGTCGGCACCCCAAGCCCGGAGGCAAAGAAACTCGTCGAGACGACGTACGATGCCATGATGGCCGGCATCCGCGCCGTGCGCCCGGGCGCGCGCCTGGGCGACGTGGGCCATGCGATCCAGAAGCTGGCGGAAGCCCAGGGCTATTCCGTCGTGCGCGAATACTGCGGCCACGGCATCGGCAAGGTCTATCACGAAGACCCGCAGGTGCTGCACTACGGCCGCCCGAACACGGGCATGCTCATCAAGGAAGGCATGACCTTCACCGTCGAGCCGATGATCAACCTGGGCGACGCCGACGTCGAACAGCTCGACGACGGCTGGACCGTCGTGACGCGCGACCGGTCGTTGTCCGCGCAGTGGGAACACATGATCGCGGTGACGAAGAACGGGTTCGAGATCCTGACGCCCTGGCCCAAGACGAAATAACGGTACGCGGACGTTGTGGTGGGCACGGGGTGCCCACCCTACGTGCGGCCGTAGGGTGGGCTCCCCGAGCCCACCAACAAAAAACGCTCCCGAGGGAGCGTTTTTCGTTGGGTGGTGCGGATTACTTGGCGTTCATCAGCGCCACGGTGGTGTCCAGCATGCGGTTGCTGAAGCCCCACTCGTTGTCGTACCAGGACGAGACCTTCACCAGGCGGCCCGACACCTTGGTCAGGGTCGCGTCGAAGTTCGACGATGCCGGGTTGTGGTTGAAGTCGACCGACACCAGCGGCTCGGTGTTGTACGTCAGGATGCCTTTCAGCGCGCCTTCCGATGCGTCCTTCATCAGCTTGTTGATCTCTTCCACCGTCGTGTCGCGCTTGGCGATGAACGACAGGTCGACGATCGACACGTTGATGGTCGGCACGCGGATCGCGTAGCCGTCCAGCTTGCCGTTCAGTTCCGGCAGCACGAGGCCGACGGCGGCAGCGGCGCCGGTCTTGGTCGGGATCATCGACTGCGTGGCCGAACGGGCGCGGCGCAGGTCTTCGTGCATCACGTCGGTCAGAACCTGGTCGTTCGTGTAGGCGTGCACGGTGGTCATCAGGCCGTTTTCCAGGCCGATGGCGTCGTTCAGCGGCTTGACCAGCGGGGCCAGGCAGTTGGTGGTGCACGACGCGTTCGAGATCACGGTGTCGGTCGACTTCAGCACGTCCTGGTTCACGCCGAACACGATGGTGGCGTCGACGTCCTTGCCGCCCGGTGCCGAGATGATGACCTTCTTGGCGCCGCCTTTCAGGTGGGCCGAGGCTTTTTCCTTGGTGGTGAAGAAGCCGGTGCACTCCAGCACGACGTCCACGCCCAGCTCGCCCCATGGCAGTTCGGCCGGGTTACGCTGCGCGTACACGCGGATGCGGTCGCCGTTGACGATCATGTAGTCGCCGTCCACTTCGACGGTGCCCGGGAACTTGCCGTGGGTCGTGTCGTAACGGGTCAGATGGGCGTTGTGCTCGACGTTGCCGAGATCGTTCAGCGCCACGATCTGGATGTCCTGCTTCTTGCCGCCTTCGTAGAAAGCGCGCAGCACGTTGCGGCCGATACGGCCATAACCGTTGATTGCTACTTTGATCGTCATTTATTCACTCCTGATTAAAAAAATCCTAACACCGAAGCATAGCGCGAATACAGCTGTACGGACAGTCTCACTGTCCATGCGTCCCGTTAGCGTATCGGGGGCCTCGAAAACCGTAGCGAGCGGCCGCAGGTTTGGCCGAGAAGCGCAGCTGTACTTACGGTACAGCGAGCATCGCAGCCTGCGCGGCCCGGGCCAACCTGCAACGCGCAGTAGGTTTGCGAGGCTCCCCTCGTTAAGCCGGGAGGACCGATTTGACTTTGGCGACGACATTCTCGACCGTGAAGCCGAAATGCTTGAACAGCACCGGGGCCGGAGCCGATTCGCCGAAGGTATCGATGCCCACCACGGCACCTTCCAGGCCGACGTACTTGTACCAGAAGTCCGTCACACCAGCCTCGACGGCCACGCGCGGGATGCCGCGGCCCAGCACGGCAGCCTTGTAGGCCGCGTCCTGGCGCTCGAACACGTCGGTCGACGGCATCGACACCACACGCACCTGGATACCCTGGCCAGCCAGGGTTTCGGCGGCTTTCACCGCCAGTTCCACTTCCGAACCCGTCGCGATCAGGACCGCGGCCGGATTCGCCACTTCGCGCAGCACGTAGCCGCCCTTGGCGATGTTCGCGACAGTCGCCGCGTCACGCTCCATGAACGGCAGGTTCTGGCGCGAGAAGATCAGCGTGGACGGACCGTCCTTGCGCTGGACGGCTGCGCCCCAGGCGACGGTCGATTCCGTCGTGTCGCACGGACGCCAGTTGTCCAGGTTCGGGATCAGGCGCAGCGACGAGACGTGTTCCACCGACTGGTGCGTCGGACCGTCTTCGCCCAGGCCGATCGAGTCGTGCGTGAACACGAACAGCGAACGGATCTTCATCAGCGCGGCCATGCGCAGGGCGTTGCGGCTGTAGTCCGAGAACGTCAGGAACGTGGCGCCGAACGGGATGAAGCCGCCGTGCAGGGCGATGCCGTTCATCATGGCCGACATGCCGAATTCGCGCACGCCGTAGTTGATGTGGTTGCCCGGGGTGCCCGAACGCACGGGGATCGATTCCTTCCAGTTGGTCAGGTTCGAGCCGGTCAGGTCGGCCGAGCCGCCCAGGAATTCCGGCAGCACCGGGGCCAGCGCCTGGATCGCGTTCTGGCTCGCCTTGCGGGTCGCGATGGTTTCCTTCTTGTCGATGGTCGACGCGATGGCGGCGGCCAGCGTCTCTTCGAATTTGCCCGGCAGCTCACCCTTCATGCGGCGCTCGAATTCGGCGGCCAGTTCCGGGTATTGCGCGCGGTAGCCGGCGAACAGCTCGTTCCACGCGCCTTCGACGGCGGCGCCCTTCTGCTTCTGGTCCCAGGCTTCGTAGATCGGGGCCGGGATGTCGAACGGCACGGCGTCCCAGATCAGGTGCTCGCGCACCGCGGCGACTTCCTTCTCGCCCAGCGCGGCGCCGTGCACCTTGTCGCCGCCCTGCAGGTTCGGCGAGCCCTTGCCGATGATGGTCTTGCAGCAGATCAGCGTCGGGCGGTCCGACTGCTTGGCCTGCGCGATGGCCGCGTCCACGGCGGCGACGTCGTGGCCGTCCACGCCCGGGATCACGTTCCAGCCGTACGCTGCGAAGCGCTGCGGCGTGTCGTCCGTGAACCAGCCTTCCACCTTGCCGTCGATCGAGATGCCGTTGTCGTCGTACAGCCAGATCATCTTGTTCAGGCGCAGCGTGCCGGCCAGCGACGCGACTTCGTGCGAGATGCCTTCCATCAGGCAGCCGTCACCGACGAATGCGTACGTGTAGTGATCGACGATGTCGAAGCCCGGACGGTTGAATTCCTTTGCCAGCAGCCACTCGGCCAGCGCCATGCCGACGGCGTTGGCGATGCCCTGGCCCAGCGGGCCGGTGGTCGTTTCCACGCCCGGGGTGATGCCGACTTCCGGGTGGCCCGGGGTCTTGCTGTGCATCTGGCGGAAGTTGCGGATGTCGTCCATCGACAGGTCGTAGCCCGACAGGTGCAGCAGCGCGTAATGCAGCATCGAGCCGTGGCCGTTCGACAGCAGGAAACGGTCGCGGTTCATCCAGCCCGGATTGGCCGGGTTGTGGCGATAGTGGCCGTCCCACAGCGCAACGGCGATCTCGGCCATGCCCATCGGCATGCCGGGGTGGCCGGAATTCGCCTTCTGGACGGCGTCCATCGCCAGCGCACGAATTGCGTTGGCCATCAGGGTGGTGGTTTGCAGAGATTTCATGGATGTGTGGGTCTGAGGATAGGGAAGCGGTGGCACGAGCTGGCCTTAACCGGGTATTTTACCAGAGCATGACAACCTCGCTTTAAAATGCCGGCTCGTTAACGGTTCCGATTGCCATCCATGCCACGTTTTTACTGCCCCCAGCCCCTCATTCCCGGCAGCGTCGTCGACCTGCCGGAGGCGGTCGCCCACCACCTGCACGTCGTACGCCAGCAGAGCGGCGACGAGCTCGTGCTGTTCAATGGCGAGGGCGGCCAGGTGCGCGCGCGCCTCGCCGAGATCGGCAAGCGCCGCGCCAGCGCCGAGGTCATCGCGCTGGAAGCCGTCGACGTGGAGCTCCCCTTCCGCGTCACCTTGGCCCAGGGTTTGCCGGAGGGCAGCAAGATGGACTGGATCGTCGAAAAGGCGGTCGAGCTGGGCGCGGCCGGCATCATTCCGCTGGCGGCGCAGCGGTCCGTCGTGCGGCTGTCCGGTGACCGTGCCGACAAGCGGCTGGCGCACTGGCAGGGCGTCGTCGTCAGCGCGTCCGAGCAGTGCGGACGCAACCGGCTGGCCGACGTCGCGCCCGTGCAGGACGCGAACCGCTGGCTCGCGACGCCAGCCACCGGCACGCGCATCCTGCTCTCCCCGCGCGCGGACGCCTCGCTCGCGCAATGGGTGCGCGCGACGCCGCCGCAGGACGTCACCCTGCTCGTCGGGCCGGAAGGCGGATTCACGGACCAGGAAGAAGAGACGGCGCGGGCAGCCGGCGCGCTGGCGCTGTCGATGGGGCCGCGCGTGCTGCGCACGGAGACGGCCGGGCTGGCGGCGCTGGCGATCCTGGCGGCCGGCTGGGGCGGCATCTGACGGGGCGTCAGTCCGCGCTCATCCGGAGCACGACCTTGCCTTTCGCCCGCCCCTGTTCGAGATAGTCGAGTGCCGCCTTCGCGTCGGCGAACGGAAACACCTTGTCGATCACGGGGCGGATGCGTCCGGCTTCCACGAGGTCGCCGATCGCGACAAGCTGGGCACCATCCGGGCGCACGAACATGAAGGCATAGCTGGCGTCGCGTTGCCTGGCCAGGCGCCGGATCTTGTGGCTCAGCAGGCCGAACACGAATTTCATGATGAGGTTCATGCCGCGCGCGGCGGCGAAGGCCGGATCGGGCGGGCCGACCAGCGATACGACCCGGGCATGGGGGCGTACGATGCGCAGGGCCTGCTCCAGGCCGTCGCCCTTGATCGTGCCCAGCACGGCATCGTAACCCTGCAACACCCGCTCGAACGCCTCGCGCTTGTAATCGACGACGACGTCGGCCCCGAGCGCGCGCACCAGATCGACGTTGGCCGTGCTCGTCGTGGTGCCGACCGTCGCGCCGAGCTGCTTCGCCAGCTGGATCGCGAAGGTGCCGATGCCGCCCGACCCGGCAGGAATGAACACCTTCTGCCCCGGTTCGAGCCGCAATCGTTCCTTGAACGCCTGCCACGCCGTCAGGCCGACCATGGGCAGCGACGCCGCTTCGACGAAGCCGAGGTTCGCCGGCTTGCGGGCCGCCGCGCGTTCGGGCACGGCGACGAACTCCGCGAAACTGCCCCTGCCCAGGTCGAAGACGCTGGCGTACACGGCGTCGCCGACCTGGAACCGGGTCACGCGGCTGCCCACTTCCACCACCGTGCCGGCGAGGTCGCTGCCCATGATGGCCGGCAGGTCGAACTTGAGGATGGGCTTGAACATGCCGTGGGCGATCATGTTGTCGACCGGATTCAGGCCGGCGGCATGGACCCGGACGAGGATCTCGTCCGGCCGGATCGCCGGGCGGGCGACCTCGGCGAATGCCAACCCGTCGGCGCCGCCGTAGCGCTTGAGTATCAGTGCGTTCATCGATCAGGCCAGGTGCAGGTCTTTGCGCAGGCCCGCGTCCATCAGCGCGCTCGGGGCCAGGGTGCGCAGCAGGCGCAGGCGCTTCGCCAGCGTGCCGGCCGTGTAGCGCAGTTTCGGGCGGGGCGCCTGCGCGGCCTTGAGCACGGTGTCCGCCACCACGTCCGGCCCTTCGGCGCCTGCCATCAATTCCTTGATGCGCGCGGAGACGGCGGCGCGGATGTCGCGATACGCGTCGAGCACGGCGTCGGGTTCCAGCAGGTTGGCGTCGAACGGGGTCTTCGTGTACGCCGGCTCGACGACGATCGAACGGATGCTCCAGTTGCGCAGCTCGTGGTCCAGCGATTCCGAATAACCTTCGATCGCGTGCTTGGTGGCGGCGTACAGCGCGCCGTACGGCATCGGCAGGAAGCCGAGGACGGAGCCCATGTGGATGATGCGGCCAGCGCCCCGGCTGCGCATATGCGGCAGCACGGCGCGGGTCATGCGCACCACGCCGAAGACGTTGGTGTCGAAGATCGCTTGCGCCTGCTCCATGGAACTTTCTTCGGCACCGGCCGGGGCCACGCCGAAGCCCGCGTTGTTGACCAGCAGGTCGATGCGCCCTTCCTTCCGCACGACGGTGGCGACGGCGTCCCGCACCGACTCGTCGCTGGTGACGTCCAGCGCGATCATCTCGACAGCGCCGCGCCCGCCCTGCGCGCCACGGCGGCTCGTGCCGTAGACCTGGTAGCCGGCGCC
Organism: Massilia sp. GER05; assembly: GCF_052056005.1. NCBI lineage: Bacteria > Pseudomonadati > Pseudomonadota > Betaproteobacteria > Burkholderiales > Oxalobacteraceae > Massilia > Massilia sp. GER05. The sequence goes on from NZ_CP178858.1 coordinate 6,800,257, forward strand.
GGAGAGTCGTTGCGCGACGGCGGCCCCGATGCCGGACGACGCGCCCGTGACCAGTGCGATCTTGCTTTCCATGGTAGTTCTCCTGATTGGGTTAATCTATATTACGATCATCATATTTGAGCGCAAAAAAAAAACGGCCTACGTGGTGGCGCCGGAAGGCAGCAACTGCTTCATGGCCGCGAGCCGCAACGTCTTCGACAGCTTCGGGTCGTCCACGGCCCGGGCGATCACGGCCGTGCCGACCAGCCCGCACACGAGCATCATCGCCCGCTCGTGCGCCTCCGGCTGGCCCCAGTCCGGCATCTGCCGGGCCAACAGGTCGATCATTTCCTTGATGCGAATGGTCGCCGCGTGCCGCACTTCCGGCGCCTGGCGCGGCATTTCCGAACCCAGCGCGGCGATCGGGCAACCCGTCTCGATGGCGCCGAGGTGTTCGTCGGACAGGTACGCCTCCATGATGCGCTGCAAGGCCTCCCCCGCCGGCGCGGCCGCCGCGATGCCGGCCGCCAGCGCCACGGATTCGGCGCCCGCGCGGTCGCCGGCTTCCGCCAGCAGCGCGTCGCGCGACGCGAAGTGCGCGTAAAACCCGCCGTGCGTCAAGCCCGCTTCCTTCATGATGTCGGCCACGCCCATACCGTCGTAGCCGCTGCGCCGGATCGCGCGCGCCGCGACCTCGACGATGCGCTCGTGGGTGGCTTCCTTGCGGCTTTGCGCGGACGACTTGTTCGATTTAGTTCGCATGACGGCCATCATATCAGCAACTCGCAAGTCTGTACGTGCGCCCGCCCAAAAAAACACGGTTGCTTGCCTACAACACAAAACGAGGGAAACAGGCTCATCCATCCGGTCATCGGATGCGGCCTTTCCTGCCGGTCCGGGTGGCCGATGCCTTATACTGGCGCTTGTACCGATCTGCCGCCGCCGGCACGGCGCCCGTCCGGCGCCGCCGCGCGCCGGCCCACCACTCATCATGCTGCGAATTAACGAACTCAAACTGCCCCTGAATCACCCCGACCACGCCCTGCGCGACGCCATCGTCGGCCGGCTTGGCATCGCCGGCGACGACCTGATCGACTTCACGGTCTACAAGCGCAGCTACGACGCGCGCAAGAAGACCGCCATCGTCCTGATCTACGCCCTCGACGTGGAAGTCCGCGACGAGGCGGCCGTGCTGGCCCGGCTGGCGCGCGATCCGCACATCGTCCCGGCGCCCGACACCGGCTACAAGTTCGTGACCAAGGCCCTGCCCGCACCGGGCACGCCGCGGCCGGTGATCGTGGGCATGGGTCCGTGCGGACTGTTCGTGGCGCTGATCCTGGCCCAGATGGGCTTCAAGCCGCTCGTGCTGGAACGCGGCAAGATCGTGCGCGAGCGTACCGTCGACACCTTCGGGTTCTGGCGCAAGCGCAAGCTGAACACGGAATCGAACGTGCAGTTCGGCGAAGGCGGCGCCGGCACCTTCTCGGACGGCAAGCTGTACAGCCAGGTCAAGGATCCGAAACACTATGGCCGCAAGGTCCTGAACGAATTCGTGAAGTCGGGCGCGCCGGAAGAAATCCTGTACGTCAGCAAGCCGCACATCGGTACGTTCCGTCTGGTGAAAATGGTGGAACAAATGCGCGCGGAAATCCTCGCGCTGGGCGGGGAAATCCGCTTCCAGACGCGCGTGGAAGACGTGCTGATCGAGGGTGAAGGCAATGCGCGCCAGGTCGTGGGCGTCAAGCTGCACACGGGCGAGACCATTCCGACCCGCCACCTCGTGATGGCCGTCGGCCACAGCGCGCGCGACACGTTCGAGATGCTGTACGACCGCGGCGTGTATGTCGAAGCAAAACCGTTCTCGATCGGCTTCCGCGTCGAGCACCCGCAATCGCTGATCGACGTCTGCCGCTTCGGCCCGAACGCCGGCAACAAGATCCTCGGCGCGGCCGACTACAAGATCGTCCACCATGCTTCCAACGGCCGCAGCGTGTACAGCTTCTGCATGTGCCCGGGCGGTACCGTCGTGGCCGCCTCGTCCGAGGAAGGCCGCGTCGTCACGAACGGCATGAGCCAGTATTCCCGCGCCGAGCGCAATGCCAACAGCGCGGTCGTCGTCGGCATCACCCCGGCCGACTATCCGGGCCATCCGCTGGCCGGCATCGCCTTCCAGCGCGAACTGGAATCGCGCGCCTTCGTGCTGGGCGGCAGCAATTACGATGCCCCGGGCCAGTTGATGGGCGACTTCGTGCGCGGCGTGCCGTCGAAAGAATTCGGCAGTGTGACGCCATCGTTCAAGCCGGCCGTGCACCTGACCGATCTCGCCCCGGCCCTGCCCGACTATGCCACCGTCGCGCTGCGCGAAGCCTTCGTCGCATTCGACAAGCAGATCAAGGGTTACTACAAGGAAGACGCCGTGCTGACCGGCGTCGAGACCCGCACGTCGTCGCCGATCCGCATCAAGCGCCACGACGACAACCTGCAGAGCCTGAACACGGCAGGGCTGTATCCGGCCGGCGAAGGCGCCGGCTACGCGGGCGGCATCATGTCGGCTGCGATCGATGGCATCCGCGTCGCGGAAGCCGTCGCACTGGCCATGGTCGGCTGATCTTCCACTGCCTCATCCCCGGCGCCGGTCGCACGGCCGGCGCCCGCCCGCATGGCCGAAACAACGTATTTCCGCCAATTGAGACATATGTACAAAAACATGTCGTACATACATACTTAATTTCACAAAGAAATATTGTTTCAGATTCTTACAAGCGCTAATGCAAATCTGTCTGTTTTTGACGTAATTACACCACAAATTTGCGTGAACTTTAGTTTCTGTGGTGTATGTTTACTGTTCTTGAAATATTGGCGATCCACTATTTCAAACTTGTAACCTACAAAACAGGAACCAAGAGATGCTCACAGAAAAAACCATGGCGCGCACCCTGCGCCTCGTATTCTCCGGCACGACGCTGGCAGCCGGCTTCGGTTTTGCCGGCACCGCCCTGGCACAAACCCAGGAAGTGCAACAGGCGCCGATCGCGCGTGTGGAAATCACCGGCTCGGCGATCAAGCGTATCGATGCGGAAACGGCCGTACCCGTTACCGTGCTCCGTGTCGAAGACCTGAAGAAGGAAGGTCTCACCACCATCGAACAGGTGATGTCGAACCTGAGCGTCTCGCAAGCCCAGCAAGGCACCAGCCAGTCGGTCGGTTCCAGCACGGGCGGCGCATCGTTCGCCAACCTGCGCGGCATCGGCCAGAACAAGACCCTGGTGCTGCTGAACGGCCGCCGCCTGGCGAACAACGCCTACGACAGCTCGGCACCGGACCTGAACATGATCCCGTTCGCCGCGCTCGAGCGCGTTGAAGTGCTGCGCGACGGCGCATCGTCGCTGTACGGCTCCGACGCCGTGGGCGGCGTGATCAACTTCATCACGAAGAAAAACTACCAGGGCGGCAGTGCCACCTTCGGCGAAGACGTCCCGTCGCATGGCGGCGGCCGTTCGATCAACGCGAACGTCGCGCTGGGCTGGGGTGACCTGGATACGCAAGGCTGGAACGTCTCCGCCGTGATCGACCACCAGGAACAGTACCCGCTGACCGGCACCGACCGCTCGTACAACACCCGCTACCCGGGCGGCCTGTCGACGTCGACCTTCCCGGCCAACTACTACCAGGGCGGCGACAGCGTCAACCCGGCCGGCCCGGGCTGCACGACCGGCGTGCACACGATCCCGGACGGCGGTTCCGGCTGCATCATGACGACCTCGTCGTTCGTCGACTACATCCCGCGCAACATCCGCGACTCCGGCCTGATCCGCGGCACCCTGAAACTGGGCCAGCACGAACTGGGCGTCGAGTACCTGACGAGCCAGAGCGTCGTGGGCACCACCATCGCCCAGGTCCCGTACGGCGGCCTGTACATTAACCGCCTGCGCCCGGACGGCACGGCCAACCCGTACTACCCGGCCGGCCTGGACCCGACCTACACCGAACCGTTCATGCCGGCCGGCGTGAAGCCGGGCTTCGCGCACGTGAAATGGCGCGACATCCCGAACGGCGTGCGCCAGGACAAGAACACGAACCGCCAGCAACGCCTGGTCGTCTCGCTCAACGGCAACGTCGCCGGTTGGGACTATGACGGCGCCGTCTCGTGGAACGAGAACCGCGTGCAGGAGCAGCTGTTCGGCTACAGCGACGGCGGCCTCATCACCCAAGGCGTCCGCGACGGCATCATCAACCCGTTCGGCGAACAGTCCGCCGCCGGCACCGCACTGCTGAACTCGGCCGCACTGTCGGGCACCATCCAGACCGCGCGCGGCCAGACCACGGGCCTCGACTTCCACGCCAGCCGCGAGCTGGGCGACTGGCTGAACGCCGGCCGCGGCGCCGCCGTGGCGCTGGGCGCGCAAACGACGTACGACAAGTTCACGAGCGCCGCGAATACCGAGTTCGCCGAGAAGGTAGTCGCTTCGACCGGTATCGACCCGAACACGCTCAACTCGGGCTCGCGTCACACGTACGCCGTCTACGGCGAACTGAACGTGCCGATCCTCAAGACCCTGGACGTGACGGGCTCGGTCCGCTACGACAAGTACAGCGACTTCGGCAACACGACGAACCCGAAAGTGTCGTTCCGCTGGCAGCCGACACAGGCCGTGCTGGTGCGTGGTTCGTACTCGACCGGCTTCCGTGCCCCGTCGCTGTACGACATCCACTCGGCCCAGACCTTCACCAACAGCGCCGGCACGTATGACGACCCGGTCAACTGCCCGGGCGGTAACCCGCTGCCTGGCCACTCGCGCGCCGCGAACTGCGGCCAGCAGTTCCAGGTGCTGGGTGGCGGCAACCCCGCGTTGCAGCCCGAGAAGTCGAAGAACGCCACGCTGGGCATCATGATCGAGCCGCTGAAAGGCCTGAGCGTCGGCGTCGACGTCTGGGCCCTGAAGCTGGACCACCAGATCGGCGTGCTGAGCCTGGACGACATCTTCGCCGACAACGGCAAGTACGGCTCCCGGTACCACCGCAACCCGGCCGGCGAACTGTCGGTGGACGGTTCGCAGTGCCCGAACCCGGCGACCTGCGGCTACATCGAGCGCCTGAACGAGAACCTCGGCGGCATCATCACCAACGGTATCGACCTGTCGGCCAACTACCGCCTGCGCAGCGCCGGCTACGGCACGTTCTCGTTCGCGTCGAACACGACCTACGTCCACAAGTACGAGTACCAGAACACGGAAGGCGGCGAGTGGCACCAGAACGTCGGCGTGTACTCGGGCACGGGTCCGGTGTTCCGCTGGCAGTCGACCAACAACGTGGTGTGGAACCGCGACGCCTGGTCGGCCGGCCTGACCGCCCGCTACAAGAGCGGCTACATCGACCAGGATCCGACCAACCACGTCGCTTCCTACACGACGTTCGACCTGTTCGGCGCATGGCAGCAGAAGAAGGGCCTGGGCCTGACCGTCGGCGTGCGCAACCTGCTGGACAAGGATCCGCCGCTGTCGTACCAGGACTACACGTTCCAGGCCGGCTACGATCCGCGTTACACGGATCCGCTGGGCCGCACCTTCTACGCGCGCGTGAACTACACGTTCTAAGCTGAACCGCTCGTAGAAAATCGAACGCCCGGTGTTCGCACCGGGCGTTTTTCGTTCTGGCGAGCTCGGGGAGCCCACCGAACGCTTACAACCAGCCTGCCTTCTTGAAGAGCCGATACAGGTAGGCGCACACGCCGACCATGACGGCGAGCGCCATCGGATAGCCCCACTTCCACTCCAGCTCGGGCATGTACTTGAAATTCATGCCCCACACGCCCGCGAACGCCGTGAACACGGCGAAGATCGCGGCCCACGCGGCCAGGCGTTTGTTCACTTCGCTCTCGTCGATCGAGACCATCGACAGGTTCACCTGGATCGCGGTGCTGATCGTGTCGCGGATCGCGTCGAGGCGCCCGGCGATACGGATCAGGTGGTCGTGCACGTCGCGGAAATAATCCTCGGTGCCCTGCACGAGCGGCGGGACGCGGCCGCCGTGCAGCCGGCCGATCGCTTCCAGCAGCGGGAACACGGCGTGGCGCAGCACGAGCCCCTTGCGCTTCAATTGGTACAGGCGCTCGACGTTCTCGCGCTGGGCGCCGTGCGTGAAGATGCGGTCCTCGACGGTTTCGAGTTCGGATTCGAGCATGTCGACGACGGGGAAGTAGCGGTCGACGACGGCGTCCATCAGCGCGTACATGACGAAGGCCGAGCCCATCTTCAGCAGATGCGGTTCGCGCTCGGCGCGCGCACGCACGCCCAAAAAGCCCTTGGCGGAATCGCGGCGCACGGACAGGACGTAGTTCGTGCCGGCGAAGATCGCCAGCTCGCCGGTGGCAACGTGGTCGCCATCGACGAGGTCGAGCATGTGCACGACGGTGAACAGGCAGTCGCCGTATTCCTCGATCTTGGGGCGCTGGTGGCCGCGCGCGGCATCTTCCACGGCCAGTTCGTGCAGGCTGAACTCTTCCTTCATCTGCGCCATTTCGGCGTCGGTGGCGTCGCGCAACGCAACCCAGACGAAGCAGCCGGGTTTGCAGAGGTAGTCGCTGATGTCCTCGACGGGAATGTCGGACAGCTTCTTGCCTTCCTGGTAGGCGACACAGTTGATCAGCATGTCATCAATACGTTGTTGCAAAGATGACAGAGCTTACACCATCAGTCCGCGTGGGCACAGGGTGCCCACCCAACAGATTTTGCGTAGGGTGGGCTCCCCGAGCCCACGCGATCAGGCGTATCCGTTATTCGTCTTTAGCGCCGTCAATGCCGAGCTCGGCAATCTTGCGCGTGATGGTATTGCGCCCGATCCCGAGCCGGATCGCCGCGTCGTTCTTGCGGCCGTGCGTGTGCTTCAGCGCCGTACGGATCAGTGCGGATTCGAACTGGCGGCCCAGCACGTCCATCACCTCGACCTGCCCTTCCGACAGCATGCGCGCGGCCTGCAGTTCCAGCAGGCCGATCCAGCCGTCGGCGCCGTTCGGCGGCGCGCCCGGTTCGGCATGGTGCACGATGCTGGAAGACGGCGCCGCCAGCGAGACCGTGCCCACGCCCGAACTGATGCCGACGGCGAACCCGTTGCCTCCGGCCGGCACGGGTTGCGCCTGGGTCAGGTCGCGCGGCAGGTCCTTCACTTCGACCGTCTGCCCAGGCGCCATCACCGTGATCCAGTTGCACAGGTTTTCCAGCTGGCGCACGTTGCCGGGGAGTTCCAGTCCGGTGAGGAAGCGCAGCGCGTCGTCGCTCATGCGCTTGGTCTCGACGCCCAATTGGCGTGCACTCTGCACCAGGAAGTGGCGCACCAGAATGGGGATGTCTTCGCGCCGCTCGCGCAGGCTGGGCAGGCGCAGGCGGATCACGTTCAGGCGGTGATACAAGTCTTCGCGGAACAGGCCGTCGCGCACGCGCTGTTCCAGGTTCTGGTGCGTGGCCGCGATCACGCGCACGTTGGCCTTCACCGGCTGGTGGCCGCCCACGCGATAAAAATGGCCGTCGGACAGCACGCGCAGCAAGCGCGTCTGCAGGTCGAACGGCATGTCGCCGATCTCGTCGAGGAACAGGGTGCCGTTCTCGGCCTGCTCGAAGCGGCCGCGCCGCATCGCCTGCGCGCCGGTGAACGCGCCGCGCTCGTGGCCGAACAGTTCCGATTCCAGCAGGTCCTTCGGGATCGCGGCCGTGTTGAGCGCGATGAACGGCTGCTGCGCGCGCGGGCTGTGCTTGTGCAGCGCGCGCGCGACGAGTTCCTTGCCGGTGCCCGATTCGCCCGTGATGAGCACCGTCACGTTCGACTGCGACAGGCGGCCGATGGCGCGGAAGACTTCCTGCATCGCGGGCGCCTGGCCCAGGATCTCGGGGGTTTCGGACGGCGCGATGTCGACGCTGGTCTCGCGCAGGCTCTCCTCGAGCGCGCGGCGGATCAGGGCGACGGCCTTGTCGATGTCGAACGGCTTGGCCAGGTATTCGAAGGCGCCGCCCTGGAACGAGGCGACGGCAGAGTCGAGGTCGGAAAAGGCGGTGATGACGATGACCGGCAGGCCGGGATGGCGTTCCTTGACGGCCGCCAGCAGATCCAGGCCCGATTCGCCCGGCATGCGGATGTCGGACACCAGCACCTGCGGCGTGTCCGTTTCGAATGCCGCCAGCGCTTCGCGGCCGCTGGCAAAACTCCGGGTGGCGAGGTTCTCGCGCGCCAGGGCCTTTTCCAGCACCCAGCGGATCGATGCATCGTCGTCGACAATCCAGATTGGTTTCATGTAATTCTACTTCCCGCGAAGGTTCAAGGGGGATTGCCGGGCACGCCCCTCGTCTTCACCCGCTTATGGCAGGGGAATCAGGATGCGGAAATCCGTCAATCCAGGCCGGCTCTCGCACTCGACCATGCCCAGGTGCTGTTGCACGAAGGTCTGTGCCAAGGTCAGCCCGAGACCGCTGCCGCCTTCGCGCCCGGAGACGAGCGGGTAGAAGATGCGGTCGCGGATATCGGGGGCGATGCCCGGTCCGTTGTCGATGATATGCAAGTCTAATGCCAGGCCGTAACGGACCTTCGCCAGGGTCACCTGGCGCGCCACGCGCGTGCGCAGGACGATCTCGGCGTCGCCCGCCGCGATGCGCGCGCGCAGGGCCTGGGCGGCGTTGTGGACGATGTTCAGGACCGTCTGGATCAGTTGTTCCTTGTCGCCGCGGAACTCGGGAATCGACGCATCGTAATCGCGCCGGATCGCGAGGCCCGACGGGAATTCCGCCAGCACGAGGCTGCGCACGCGCTCGCACACTTCGTGGATGTTGACGTCGCCCACGATGTGCGGGCGGCGGTGCGGCGCCAGCAGGCGGTCGACGAGCGTCTGCAGCCGGTCGGCCTCCTTGATGATCACCTGCGTGTATTCGCGCAGCGAACTCAGGTGCACGTCCGGCAGCTCCAGCTCCAGCAGCTGGGCCGCGCCGCGGATGCCGCCCAGCGGGTTCTTGATCTCGTGGGCGAGATTGCGGATGAGTTCCTTGTTGGCCAGGCTCTGGTCGAGCAGGCGCTCCTCGCGGTCGGTCTTCAGTTGCTGGACGTTCTCGCGCAGCTCGACGACGACCTCGGCCTCGCCCGCCGCACTGACGATGCTGTGCACGTGCAGCGGGTCGCGCGCGGGGCGGAACAGCGTCAGGTCCTGGCGCAGGTCGGCATACTTGTGGGCGATCGCCTGTTCGCACAGGACACCCAGTTCGTCGCCGTTCGTGAACAGCCCGACCAGCTTCTGCCGCGACAGCGATTTGGCGGACATGTCGAGCAGGTGCTCGGCGGCCGGGTTAGCGTAGCGAACGAGCCCATCGGCATCCGCCACCAGCACGGCGGAGGCGAGCATGTCGAGGCCTGCGAAACGGTCGTGCTGGAGAAGTTGGGCCGATGTCCCGTTCATGTCATTTGATGTTGGCGATCTCGCGCTTGAGCGCTTCCACGTTCTTTTCGCTGCGGCCGATGTTGTCGCGCATCTGGGCCACGCGTTCCTGGTACTTCGCGTAATTCTTTTCGTTGCCCTGGCGTTCCGGCTCGCCGTTGTTATAGTCGCGCTTCAGGTCCGCCAGCTTGCGCTCCTCGGCACGCAACTCGTCCTCGAGGATCGTGCGGCGGTCGTCGTCGCGCGCCTTCTGCGTGGCCGTGTCCACCCGCGGGAAGCCGGCGGGATTCGGACTCGCGGCCGCGGGGCGCCCTGCCCCCTGGCGCATCGTCACCGCGGGCGCGGCGCGCGGCGCCGGTGCGGGTGTGGATGCGACATAACCCGGCAGGTCGAGCACCTTGCAGCCCGGTTTATTGATGTCGGTGAACTCCACCCGGCCGTTCTGGTCGACGCATTTGTAGATGACGGAATCGGCCCGCGCCTCGTGCGCGGCAAGTCCTGCGAGCAACAACAGACGCAGGAGGAAGCAGCTTGTCATTCGCATCAGGTCAGTCTGGATGCATGGTTGGGAAGCTTCCGACTATACCCCATCCAGTAAAAAACGCGAGGCAGCCGGCTGGCTTTCCCCGCGTTTTCGTTACCGTGTGGATACACTCCGGTGTCAATCGTTTCCAATCCGACACCGGGTGATGCCAACGAATTACGACGAGTAGTACATGTCGAATTCGGCCGGGTGCGGGGTCATGCGCAGACGCTGGACTTCCTGCATCTTCAGGTCGATGTAGGCGTCGAGCATGGCATCGCTGAACACGCCGCCGCGGGTCAGGAACTCGCGGTCCTTGTTCAGGGCGTCCAGCGCTTCTTCCAGCGACGAGCAGACCGTCGGGATCAGCTTGTCTTCTTCCGGCGGCAGGTGGTACAGGTCTTTCGTTGCTGCTTCGCCCGGGTGGATCTTGTTCTGGATACCGTCCAGGCCGGCCATCAGCAGGGCTGCGAAGCACAGGTAGACGTTGGCCAGCGGGTCCGGGAAGCGGGTCTCGATGCGGCGGCCTTTCGGGTTCGCCACGTGCGGGATGCGGATCGATGCCGAACGGTTCTTGGCCGAGTAAGCCAGCTTGACCGGGGCTTCGTAGCCCGGCACCAGGCGCTTGTACGAGTTCGTGCCCGGGTTGGTGATGGCGTTCAGGGCCTTGGCGTGCTTGATGATGCCGCCGATGTAGAACAGGGCCGTTTCCGACAGGCCGGCATAGCCGTCGCCGGCGAACAGGTTCTTGCCGTCTTTCCAGATCGACTGGTGGACGTGCATGCCCGAGCCGTTGTCGCCGTTCATCGGCTTCGGCATGAAGGTGGCGGTCTTGCCGTAGCTGTGGGCCACGTTCCAGATCACGTACTTCAGGTTCTGCGTCCAGTCGGCGCGCTCGACCAGGGTCGAGAACTTGGTGCCCAGCTCCATCTGGCCGGCGCCCGCCACTTCATGGTGGTGCACTTCGACCGGGATGCCCAGCGATTCGAGGATCAGCGAGATTTCCGAACGCATGTCCTGGAAGCTGTCGACCGGCGGGACCGGGAAGTAGCCGCCCTTGACGGTCGGACGGTGGCCGCTGTTGCCGCCTTCGAATTCCTTGTCGGTCGACCAGGAAGCTTCTTCCGAATCGATCTTGACGAAGCAGCCCGACATGTCGACTTTCCAGCGGACCGAATCAAAGATGAAGAATTCCGGTTCCGGGCCGAAGTAGGCGGTGTCGCCGATGCCCGACGATTTCAGGTACGCTTCGGCGCGCTTGGCGATCGAGCGCGGGTCGCGGTCATAGCCCTTGCCGTCCGACGGTTCGATCACGTCGCACTGCATGAACACGGTCGTCTCTTCAAAGAACGGGTCGATGTTCGCGGTGTTCGGGTCAGGGATCAGCAGCATGTCCGATGCTTCGATGCCTTTCCAGCCGGCGATCGACGAGCCGTCGAATGCGTGGCCGGATTCGAACTTGTCTTCGTCGAAGTGCGAGATGGGAACGGTCACGTGCTGTTCCTTGCCGCGGGTATCGGCGAAACGCAAATCAACGAACTTGACTTCGTTGTCCTTCAGCATCTGCATTACATCTGCGGCGGTCCTTGCCATTCCAGTATCTCCTAAGTCAAAAAGGGGTGTCGATGCCAACCGGGCATGCGACAGGCGCATAACCTTCTAAGCAGAAATTATGCCAGCATTTTTCCATGAGCAAATAAATAATGATTACTTTGAGGGCGCTCAATTTGCCCCTTAAAATCAATGACACCTTAAGCGTGCACGATCTTGGCGCAAGCTCGTCCATACGCACCAAACAAGTGCAATTTTTCGAGTATGCACCAAACTGATGCGCAATGCACCAAAAGTGCGAGCCCTAGCTTAGCAACGACCCGCGACGGTGCGCAACCACCCTACAAGGAATTGATGACATGACTACGACCGACGAGATCCTCGCGAACGCCAGGGCCCGCGCGCCCGGCCAGCCGTACGCGGGCGCCGTCACGCCCCAGGAAGCGTTCGAGCTCCTGCAAGCGGACCCCAGGGTGAAACTGGTCGACGTGCGCACGAATGCGGAACGCGACTGGGTCGGCCGCCCCGCGATCCCGGAAACCCAGCACGGCGCCGTGCAATGGACGCTGTACCCCGGTGGTGCGCCGAACCCCGATTTCGCGACCCAGCTGCAGAACGTGGCCACCCCGGATGACGTCGTGCTGTTCCTGTGCCGTTCCGGCGTGCGTTCGCGCCACGCCGCGCGCACCGCCACGGAACTGGGCTACCAGAATGCGTTCGACATCCTGGAAGGCTTCGAGGGCGACCGCGATCCGGAAGGCCACCGCAAGACGGTCGGCGGCTGGTGCAAGGCCGGCCTGCCCTGGATCGGCGCCTGAACTTTCGCCCGGCCTCCCGGTCGCACGTGAGAATCGCAGAGATTCGCCACGCCGCGCGCGTGCTAGCATGCGGGCTCACTGCTGACCTGGAGATGTAGCCATGACGACCCCATCCGCTGTCCCTGCCCGCCTGCGCGTGCGCCTCCTGTGCGCGGGTGTCGCGGCGCTGCTGTGCGCGTGCGGTCCCGGCGGGCCGAAGCGCGAGACGGACGACGGCGACGGCGGCGATTCCGGGCCGGGCACCGGGATCAGCGTGCTGGCCGGCGATGCCGCCACCGGCGGCACGGCGGACAAGAAAGGCACGGCGGCCCGCTTCAACACGCCGCGCGGCCTGGCCGTCGACACCAACGGCAACGTGTACGTGGCGGACGAAGGCAACCTCACGATCCGCAAGATCGCTCCGGACGGCACGGTCAGCCTGTTCGCCGGCCTGGCGGGCGCCAGCGGCACGGCCGACGGCAAGGGCAACCGCGCCCGCTTCACGCAACCCACCGCCGTCACGATCGACGGCAGCGGCGACCTGTACGTCCTGGACGGCACGACGATCCGCAAGATCACGTCGGACGGCACCGTCACCACCGTGACCCGGCTCTCGTTCGGCAATTTCGGCATCGACCCGCAGAACATCCCGGCCGGGATCGCGGCCGACAACGACGGCAACCTGTACGTCACGTCGGGCGTCGACACGCGCCGCATCCCGATCGCGAATCCCAACCGCGCCACGACGCTCGAAACGGGCGCCGTCGCGCCCATCTACGGCACGGGCCAGCTGGTGCCGCGCGGCGTGGTCGTCGATCCCGACGGCACCGTGTACGTGGCCGACCTGTTCCGCACCCTCAGCCGTGCCACGTCCGGCGCCACCGCGCTCACGACCTTCGTCGGCGCGCGCAACCAGGCCGGCAACGCCGACGGCAATGCGTCGACCGCCCGCTTCCAGCAGCTGATCGCGCTGGCCATCGACAAGAACGGCAATCTGTACGGCGCCGATGCCATCAACAACACGGTGCGCAAGATCACGACGCCGGACGGCATCGTCGCGACGCCCGCCGGCCTGGCCGCGTCGACGACGCTGCGGACCGGCAAGCTGCCCGGCAGCTTCGCGCAGCTGCGCGGCATCGCGGTCGACGGCAGCGGCACGCTGTACGCGACGTCGGGCAACGCCATCGTGAAAATCGTCTTGCCGTAGGGTGGGCACCCCGTGCCCACGCGTGACGCATGCGGTTTGTTGGCGCCACGCGTGACGTATGCGATGTGCCGCCGTTACGCGAGTGCGATCCGCACGCGCTGGCGCACGAAGTTGATGTGGCTGCGCAGGCCATATAACGCATCCGCGTACGCGAGCGGGATCGAGATGTGGTTGACGCGCTGCTCGATACCGTCGAGGCGGCGCAGCAGCTCCTCCCGTGCCTCGTCGCGGTGCTCGTCCTTCGCGTTTTCCAGCGCCTGCTCGACGGCGCGCAACTCGCCGTACCAGCGGTACACACGCGAGCGGATGCGCCACACGTACAGCGGCGGCACGATCTTCGACAGCGGAATGATCAGCGCCGCCAGCGCCACCACGACGACCCACAGCCGGTCGAACAGGTTCGCCAGCCAGAACGACAGGTAGCGCTGCAGGAACGGCGGACCGTCGCGGTAGTATTTCGCCGCCTCCCGCGCCACCGGGATCTCCGTGTAGCGCGGCGACGGGAATTGGCCCTGCTGCTGGAACCAGCCCGTCCCGCCATGAATCTCCGTGGCCGCCTTGACGAACAAATCGATCAGCGCGGGATGCAGATCCTCGCGCGCGACCAGCGTGGCCGTGGGCGCGATCAAATGAAAATCCTGGGCCGGGATGTCGCGTCCGAGGTCGACGATTCCGCGTGGCAGCACGACGTGCGTGAGGAACGGCAGCCGGCGCGTGTACGCCTCCGCCTGGCGGAAGTTAAACAGGCGGATGCCCGGCGTTTGCAGCAGCATCTGGATCAACGGCGCTTCCGGCGCGGAGCTGAACACGAGGCCATCGATATGCCCCGCCAGCAACTCCACGGTGGCGGGCGTGTTCTCGAGCGCGGAGAGCTTCAGCTGGCGCGGCTCCAGGCCGTTCACGGCGAGGACCTGGCGGAACAGCTTCGGCACGCCCGTCCCTTCCGGCCCGAGGTTGATGCGCAGGCCTTTCAGCTGCACGATGCTGTCCATGTCGCGCTTGCGGCCGTGCGCATCGCGCTCGCGCAGGAACAGCCAGACGGGTTCCGTGAACAGGCTGCCCAGCGACACGAGGCCGCGCCGCTCGGCCTGCGCCTCGCTCGTCGACCCGCTCTGCACGAACGCGATATCGGCCTCGCCTTCGATGAGGCGCTGCAGGTTGTCTTCCGATCCCAGCGTGCGCTGGGCATCGACCTTGATGCCGTCGCGGGCGAGGATGGTCGCGTACTTGCGGCCGAATTCCTCGTACGCGCTGTTCTCCTGCCCCGTCGCGAGGATCACGTGGCGCGGCGGCGCGGGGTCGACGACGATGTACGCGACGATGCACGCGGCCAGCACGAGCACGGCCGTCGGCGCGACCGCCACCAGCAGGTCGCGCAACGAAACGAGACTGAATTTACGCAGCGGGAGCCGCTTCATGCGGCCCGGCTCACAGCAGCACGTCTTCCACGGCGGCCGGCTTCGGACGGGCTGCGCGTTCAACCTTCGGCGGCGGCGCCTCCGGATCGTCGCGCTTGACCGCCGGCTTGTGCGGCGCCGGCTTCGACGGCGTGTCGACGTCGGCCTTGCGGACGCCGACCGCTTTCGGATGATCTTCCGCGGCCGGTTTCTTCAGCGCCGGCTTGTCGGTCGGCTTGTCGGCCGGCTTGTCGGCCGGCTTCTCGGCGGCCTTCACCGCCGACTTGGCAACCGGTTTCGCAACCGGCTTCGCAGCCGGCTCCTCGACGGCCGGGGCCTCCACGGGCGGCGCTGCATCGGCCGGCGCGGGCTGCTCGGTATCGCGCGCGACGGCATCCGTCGGACCCGCCGGCGCCGGCGCGGCACGTTCGACGTGCAGGCCCGGGATGGTGACCGTGTCCTGGTGCTGGATCATCGGCATCAGGCTCGGCGCCAGCTTCACGAGCAGTTGCACGGGCAGCGCGCTGGTGAAGTCGTAGTGCGCGGAATCCGGGCCGTGGACGTACGCCGTCATGCTGCCGAAGAAGCGCTCGCCAATGTTGAACACGAACGTGGCCGAACGGTTCACGTAGCGCGATTCGATCAGGCGGTGGCCGGCGCCGTAGACGTCGAAGCGCTGGTCGCCGGTACCCGTCTTGCCGCCCAGCGCGATCACGCTGCCGTCGTCCTTGACGAACGCGGTCTTGGCACGCTTCGCGGTACCTTCCTGCACGACGCCGCGGATGGCGTTGACGACGGCGCGCGCCACGTCGGGGTTCAGCACCTGCTCGCCCTTCTCCGCGTTGCCGCGCTTGACGACGGTCTCGTAGGGCGTGTCCTTGGCGAAGTGCAGCGAGTCGATGCGCTGCGTGGGCTTGCGCACGCCGCCGTTGATGAGGATGCCCATCAGCTCGGCCAGCGCGATCGGACGGTCGGCCGACGCGCCCAGCGTGGTCGCGTACGACGGCACGAGGGAGTCGAACGGATAGCCCATCTTCTTCCACTGCGCGTGGATCTTGAGGAAGGCTTCCACTTCGATCAGGCCGGCGATGCGCTTGTCCTGGGCATGCTTGCGGTGCGTCTTGAACAGCCACGAATACACTTCCTGGCGTTCCTTCGTCGATGCGCCGACGACTTCGTCCCAGCCCGCTTTCGGATGCGTGCGCAGGTAGCCCACGAGCCACAGTTCGAGCGGGTGCACGGAGGCGACGTAGCCGCGGTCGGCCAGCGACATGTTCGCAACGGCGTACTGGTCGTACATCTTGGCGATGCGCTCGTCGTCGACCTCGGCGTCGGCCGGCAGGTACTTGTGGAGGAACTTGCCGAATTCGGCCAGCGACGCGTCCGGGTAGATCGTGCGGTGCACGGCCGCGACCTTCGACGCCCGGATGCGCACGCCCTGCATCAGTGCCGTCTCGACCTCGTCCCAGTTCTTGCCGCGGTACTTGTTCCAGAAGCGCGCCAGGAAATCCTTGCCTTCGCGGTCGGCGAAGCGCGACAGATACTCCGCGCGGCGCGGATCGTCGGCGTCGGCCAGCAGTTGCGCGGACGAGCCGGGCAGCTGGAACATGTAGTAGCGCACGACGTCGCGCATCAGGCGCACGAACACGAGGTTCGTCGAGTTCTGCAGCGCCTGCTGCACGGTGAGGATGCGGCTGTCGTCCAGCTTGCTGAAGTTGCCGAAGATGTGCACGCCGCCGCCCGTGAAGAAGGCTTCGCCCGGGTTGCCCGAATACTTGCGCTCCATGGCCGCGCCCAGCATCGGCACGAGGCCGCGGTCGGCGCCGTCCGGCAAGGCCTGGAAGTAGTCGACGGCCCACTGGGTCAGGCGGTCCTTCGGATCGACCTTGACCTGGGCGAGTTCCGCTTTCGACATCGGCTCGTAGCGCTGGTGCAGCTGGTCGACGATGTCGAGGTAGGTCGTCAGGGTGCGCAGCTTCGCCGTCGAACCGAGGTCGAGCTTGGCGCCCTCGTTGATGTCGAGCGGCTGGTCGTAGTTGTCGGTCTGGACGCGCAGGTAGTTGACCTTGTCGCCCCGCTCCATCAGCGTGAAGCTGTACACGACCTTGGACGGGTCGCCGTTGCCCAGCATGCCCTTGCCCGTGAGGCCCGCTTCCGCGGCCGCTGCGTTGTCGGTCAGCTTGCGCAAGGTGGCCGTCACGGCCTTCTGCGCGTCCGAATTCAAGGTCGTCACCACCGACAGGTCGAGGCGGTCGAGGTTGTACAGGCGCGAGTCGCCCAGCAGGTTGGCGAGGTGGTTGCGCACGGCGTTGGCGGCCTTGCGCGTGACGAATGTGTTCGCGGGCGGCGGTGCGACGCCGGAACCGAGTGCCGGATGCAGCACGGTGGCGATGGCCGCGTCGCGCAGCGCGGGCGAAATGACGCCGGCCTGCGCCAGCACGCGCAGGTGCGAGTTCGTGAGGATTTCCAGGTCCTTCTCGCCGGCGCCCAGGTAGTACGCGGGGCGGCGCTGCGCGATCATCAGCGACAGCGCTTCCTTGTACACCAATGCGAATTCGGGCGTGACCTGCTTGCTCGAGAGGATGCGGTTCACTTCCGCGAAATCGCGGCCGTACCAGACCCACATGCCGTCGCCGATGCCGTTCACCTCGCCGTAGCCGAGCTTGGCCGACAGCGGCACGGTGTTCAGGTATTCGAGCACGATGCGGCGCCGGGTCGGGCCCGTGTTCTCGCCGTCCAGGTAGGAACGCAGCGTGGCCGACGCCATCTGGCGCAGCTTGTCGCCCAGCGAGGCCGTGCGGCCTTCCGGCGAGTGGCGGTATTTTTCGATCTGCGTGGCGAGCGTGCTGCCGCCGGCGACGCGGCCGCCGCTGCCCAGGCCGATCGAGTGCAAGGTCTTGTCGAACACGGCTTTCGAGAAGCGGTCCCATTCGACGGCCGGGTTACGCTTCGGATACGTCGTGTCGAGCAGTTCGCGGTTCTCGATGAACAGCAGGCTCTTCACGAGCAGCTGCGGCGTGGCGTCGAACTTGTCGTACAGGCGCTCGGGGAAGCGGGCCGAGAACAGCGGCTCGCCGCTGTAGTCGAGGATGTCGAGGCCGGCGCGCGTCTTTTCGTGGTACGTGGCGAACAGGCCCATGTCGGCCAGTTCCAGCATCTTTGGCGACATGCGCGCCTGTTCGACGACGACGTAGTCGCGCGTCTTGAGCTTGGCCAGGTAGTTCGGCAGGTTCGAGTAGCCGAGGCGCTCGTCGTATGGGCTGGCCTGCGGGAAGCGGATCGCGTCGCTCGGGCCCTTGGCCATGCGGTAGTTGAGTTTCTTCGTCAGGCCGGCGAAGAAGTGCGCTTCGAGCGCCGACGTGCGGCTTTCGTAGACGGCCAGGCCGGCCGCACCCGCGACGGCGAGCAGCAGCAGGACGAGGAACGTGCGCTTGACCATGCGCCAGCGGCGCTTGGGCGGCGCCGGCGGCGTCTCGGGCGGCGTGTCCGCTCCGGCCCCGCCGGGTTCGACGGCGGGCTCGAGGCTGGAGTCGAAACTCGGCTCCTGGCGCGAGGGGATGTTGCGGACAGGGAGATCCTGCTCGGCTGCCACGGCGGGAATGCCGGCCAATGCAGGCTGGCCCGGCGCAGCCTGGCCAAGAATGCGGCGCAGCGCGCGGGAGAAGAAACGGGGCCGTCGTTGACGGCGAATACTATCCATGATGGCTCAACCGGTTTGAAACACGCCTGCAAATCCCGTCAACCTGCTCGCCATCCTGCTGCTGGTCGGTTCGAGTGATCCAGGTCGTAAAAGTTCACAAAGCTACGGCGACCTCACTCCGGATCGCCCCTGCTCACAGACATCATTCCACCACATCAATGTGACATGCAGGAACCGCTCACGCAGTTTTTTGACGTCGTCCTGACATTTTCGCAAAAAAACAACGACTCAGTTCGAACTGCTGTCCACCACCCGCAACGGTTGCACTTCCGCACCCATTCTTTCCAGTTCCACGCACATGTCGGTCCAGGCCGCTTCGACCTGGCCGGGGTCGCCTTTTACCCCCAATTCGATATGGCGCCGCGTGTGCGCATTGCCCACGCTGGGCAGGCTGAACACGCGCACTTCGGGGTAACGCGCTTCCAGCGCCTCCATCAGCGGCGTGAGCGCCGCCTCCGCCGCCTCGACCACCAGCAACGACTTTTCGAGCCGCGCCTCGCGGTGGAATTGGTCCGCATACAGTGTATCGAGCACCCACGCGATCATCGGCCACGCCATCACGGGAAAACCGGGCACGAAGTGGTGCTGCGCCACCGTGAAGCCGGGGATGCGGTTGTACGGATTCGGGATCAGGCTCGCGCCAGCGGGGAATTCCGCCATCCTGAGGCGTTGCAGGTTCTCCGGCGCTTCCAGGTCGGCGTCCGGACCCGCGGTCTCGCGGATGCGTTCCTCGATCAGCGCGCGTCCTTGCGGATGCAGTGCGAGCGGCACGCCCAGCGCCGCCGCCGCGCACTGGCGCGTGTGATCGTCCGGCGTGGCGCCGATGCCGCCGCAGGAAAACACGATGTCGGCACTCGCAAACGTGCGCCGCAGCAGGGCCGTGATGCGGTCCGGTTCGTCGCCGACGATCTCGGCCCACGCCAGGCGCAAGCCGCGCTCGCGCAGGAGTTCGATCACCTTGGGCAGGTGCTGGTCGCGGCGTTTCCCGGACAGGATCTCGTCGCCGATGATGATGAGGCCGAATGACATGCAGTCCTCCATGCGTCCAGTGTGCCACAGTGCGCCGGAGCCTGCCGCGCCGTGGCCGCGTACCGTGTGTGACATTTGCGGACAAACTCGTGACAAAGGCCCCCAAGACGCTACACGGCTCCCCTCCTAGAATCGGCGCGCCGGCCGCGGGCTGCGCGGCGCCGAACAGGATGAACGATGATTCCATCAGGACGACATGTCGCCGGCGCGTGCGCGCTGGTCCTTTTGCTTGCCGGTTGCGGCGGCCCGGACGATCCGGCCGCATCGCCGCCGGTCGCCACCCAGCCGACGGCCCCCGTCGCACAACCGGCGCGCGCCGACGTGCTGGCGACAGCGGCCGGCGGCATCGACAGCATCGCCTTCGGTGGCGACAGCGCCTGGCTGTCGCTGTCGAATACCGCGACCACCGACACGGCCGTCGTCCATGCCAGCCTGCCGCTGCGGGCGGATTCCGCGTGGACCGGCGTCGCGCTGGGCGAATGCGGCCTCGCGCGCGAAGACGGCGGCACCTGGCCCCTGCGCGCGCCATCGTTGCGCATGCTGGGATCCGATCTGTGGCTGTTCCAGCCCTGGTACGACAAGGGCCCGGACGCGCGCCCCGAACACGCGCTGTGCGCGTTGAGTGCCGACCGGACCACCTTCGTGCCGCGCGACGCCGGCCTGAAAGCGTGCGTGGGCAGCACGTGCACGACGTTGTCGATGGACGAGCTGAAACAGGTGAACGACCGCCTGTACACGAATGCCGGCGGCGGCCAGAACGTTCTCGCGTCGAACGACGGCGGCGCCCATTGGCGCGTGCTGACCGGCTTCTTCGACCAGGACATCTGCACCCATCCCGCGTTCGAGATCGTCGGCGACCGCCTGCTCGTCGGCGGCGAATGCCCGCTGGATTTCGCGTTCCTGCGCGCCTACCAACTGGCTGCGGATGGCGTCAGCCTCGCATCGCGCGACGCTCTCCCCGTCGCCTTGCCGGAACTGGAAAACCGCAACGTGCAATTCATCCAGGCGACAGGCGCCCAGCGCGTGTTCGCCGGCGTCGAGGGCGGCCTGCTGCGCAGCGAGGATGGCGGCAAGTCGTTCAAGTTCGTGATCCGGCATCCGCTCAGCGGCGGCGGGAACTACCCGTACATCCGGCATCTGCTGGCCCTCGCGGGCAAGCCGGACACGCTCGTCGCGGGCGGCTTCGACAAGGCGACGCAGAAGCCGTACCTGGCCTGGTCGAAGGATGGCGGCACGACGTGGACGGACCTGTCGCCCCTGCTGCCCGGCTATGCGCGCAACCTGGACGATGCGTCGGTGGCGGAAGTGACGGCCATCGCCCAGGATCCGCAGGGACGCGTGCTCGTCACCGTCAACGAGTCGAAAGGCGCGCAGGGCCGCCTCGTGCTCGTCACGCTGGGCACGCCTTGACGCGCTTTACACGTCCTTGGACACCTGGCCGGCCCGGAGGTCGGCCAGCGCCTGCAGGCAGAAATACTGGAACCACAGGCCCGTGAAAATGAAGATCACGAGGTAGAGCCAGATCGACAGCACGGCCAGGAACGGGAACAGCACGACGGAGAACAGCGCGCCGCCGATCCACGCGACGCCCGGCAACGCGCCCAGCAGGCCCGACACGGTGCCGATCAGTAGCAGAGAGCGCTTGTGCGCGTGCATGATCGTGCGACGTTCCTCCGGGCTGGCGTGGATGGCCAGCGCGTCGTACCCCATCACGCGCGCCGTCAGCCAGCCCCACAGCACGGCCTGCACGACGATGGCGACGGGCGCCAGCGCGTACAACGGCAGCGTGACGAGCCACAGCAGCGCGAACACGACGATGCCCGACAGGTTGACGCCGAGGCTGCCCATGAAGCTGCCGCCCTCCTTGCGCTCGAGCGTCGGGAACTGCACGCGGCTGACGTGGCGCGCGATGGCCGGCATCGCGCCCACGCCGATGAACAGCAGCGACGTGATGATCATCAGCGGCAGCAGCACGAGCATCGCCACGAGCGGGATCACGAGCGTTTTCAGGAAACCGAGGCCGAGGGTGGCAAGGATGCTGCCGCTCGTCTCGAACAGGCCGTAGTCGGCGAAGACCGCGTGCAGCCAGTCCAGCAGCGGCTGCATGCCGGCGTACAGCAGGCCGCCCCACAACGCCAGCGACAGCAGCAGCGGCACGATGGACAACAGCAGCATGCGCCCCGAGAACTGGGAGCGCAGCGCGCGGCCGTAGGCAATGGCGACGGGGCGCATCATGCCGCGTTGCGCCGGTTGCCGGCTTCGACGAGGCGCACGAGGCCGAGCCACTGCTGGCGCCAGAAACCGCGGCCGTAGTCGCGCGCGGGACGTACACTCCCATCAGGATTGGTGCGCGCGAACTGGTCGCGCACGCCCGTGCCGTGCCAGCCGGGCGCGAAGTTGGCGGTGCCGAACAGCTGGTCCCAGACGGGCAGCAGTACGCCGAAATTGCAGCCGCCCAGCTCGCGCCCCTGCGATTCGTGGCCGATGCCGACGGCGTGGTGCGTGCGGTGGAAGCGCGGCGACACGAGCAGGCGCTCGCCCAAGCGGCCGAAGTGGATGCGCACGTTCGCGTGCTGCAGGCTTTGCAGCGCGCGCGAGACGGAGACGAGCAGCACGTACTGGCTCGGCGCCACGCCGATCGCCAGCGCGATGACGGCCATGTAGACGTCGCGCAGCAGATCGTCCAGCAGGTGGTTGCGGTCGTCGCTCCACAAATTCATGTTCTGCTGGCTGTGGTGCAGGCTGTGCAGGGCCCACCACCAGCGGAACTTGTGCTGGCCGCGGTGGAACCAGTAATCGAAGAAGTCCAGCACGACGAGGTACATGAGGAAGCTGGCGAGCGGGTGGAACCCCGTCATCAGGTTCTCCAGGTTGAACGGGCGGACGCCTTCCATGCGCAGCGCCGCGGCGATGCCGTCCATGACCGGGTCGAGCGTGAAGAACACGGCCATGCCGAAGAAGCCGAGGCGGTGGATCAGCGTGTAGATGAAATCGTCGATGCGCGCGCGGCGGTCCGTCATCTTCTGCGCCGGGATGACCGCCTCCAGCGGCCGCAGCACGAGGTACAGGGCGGCCACTTCGCACAGGCCGGCGAGGAACCATTCGATGCCTTCGAAGGCGTCTTCGATGTATTCGCCGAGGCCCATGGCGAACATTGCGGGTTCGACCGCGTTCTCGAACAGCCATCCCTGCAGGAAGGCGAAACCATCGAGGAAATGCTGGCTCATGTCGTTAGCTGAATCATATTTTTATCGGTAGTCCGGATGCGCTCTCAGTGTAGCGAAACAGAAGCCTTTGCGCTCGAGACCGGAGATCAACGGTTCGAGGTTCGCGGGCATCCACGGGTCCTTGCGCGACCAGATGCCCATGTGGGCCATGAAGATGTCGCCATCCTTCAGGTTGTCCAGTGCGCGCTTCAGCAGCACCGCGTTGGGGAATTTGTCGCTGGACGTCTCGTCGCCCGAGAAGCCGGCCGGCGCCCAGCCCGCGTGTTGATAACCGCATGCCTTCGCGGCCGCGAGGATGTTGGGCGAGCTGTGGCCGCCCGGCGTACGGAAGATCGGGTCCAGGCGGCGGCCCGTCAGCTGTTCGAAGCGCGCGTCGACGCGGCGCAGTTCGGCGCAGTACTGCTGCTGCGTCCAGGTGAGCTTCCGACCCGCATGCGCGCCGAACTGCGGCTTGACGACGATGCGGCCATCCGCCTCGTCGCGCTGGAAATACACGTGGTCGAACGTGTGGCTGCCGAACGCGTGGCCTTCCGCCACGCGGGCCTTCCAGTAGTCCGCCCACGAAGGATCGAGCGACCAGTCGCCGCGCACCGTCTTCTCGTTGGCGAGGAAGAACGTCGCCTTGATGTGGTGGCGGCGCAGCGTGTCGGCAATCAGCCCGGCCTGCGACTGGCTCCCCGTGTCGAACGTCAGGTAGACGGTGCCCTTGCATGCGGGCGCGTCACCCGCGTGCGCGCTGGAACTGGCCGCCAGCAGTGCGGCGGCGGCGAGACGCAGCATCACATCCGCGGCGCCGCGTTGGCGAAGAACACGCCGTGCGGCGAGCGGCCTACGGGGATCATCTTGATGACCTTGCGGCTGGCCACGTCGATCACGGCGACTTTCTTGATCCAGCGGAGCGTCACCCACAAGGTCTTGCCGTCGTTCGTCAGTTCCATGCAGTCCGGGCCGCCCGGCACGGGGATCATGCCGACGTTTTCCAGGGTGACCTGGTCGATGATGTTGATCGAGTTCTGCACGCGGTTCGACACGAACACGTGGCGGCGGTCGCCGAGGGCGCGGAAGTTGTGGGCGCCGTTGCCCGTCTTGATGCGCTTGACGGTCTTCTGCGCGCGCCAGTCGATCACCTCGACGTAGTCGCTGCCCATGATCCCGACGAGCAGGTACTTGTCGTCCGGCGTCATCGAGATGCCGGCCGGGAGCTTGCCGACCGGGAGGGTCCATTTGACGGTCTGCGTCTTCAGGTCGATGGCGCTGACCTGGTCGCTGCCCTGCTGCGTCACGAACGCGGTCGTGCTGGCCGCGTCGAACGCGATGTGGCTGGGCATGCGCGCGAGCGGAAGCCGTTTGCTGAGCAACAGGTTGCCGCCTTCGTATTTGTAGACGTCGACGCGGTCCAGGCGCAGCGACGCCGACACGAACCATTTCTGGTCCGGCGAGAAGCCGATCTGGTACGGGTCGAGCACGTCCGCCAGCCGGCGCTGCACCTTGCCCGAGATGGGGTCGAGGAAGATCAGTTCGTTGCCGACGGAGCTGGCGACGATGACTGACTTGTTGTCCGGCGTGGCCATCAGGTGATGGGGCTCCTTGCCGACCGCGAACGTGCCGTTGTCGGCGCCCGTCTTCTGGTCGAGCAGCTGGACGGTGGCGTCGCGCGAATTGAGTACGACCACGACGTTCGCGTGGGCAGCCTGGATGGCCGAAAACAACACGAAACCAGGGATGAGAGACTTGCAGAAGCGACGCGGCATGGAACCAGACGGACTCAGTGGAAGGAAGCTTTATTCTACGGGGAAACTTGAACGCTCCGAAGCGCAGAACGATGGAATCGCACGCAAGCGGCGCGCCGCCGCAACACAGTGGACAGACCGTTAATAGCGCATTGACAGGTCATGGACTACAATCGGCCTTTCACTCTGAACAACAAGGAACACCCATGTCCATCACCACCACGAATTCCGGCCTGCAATACGAAGACACCGTCGTCGGCAGCGGCGCCGAAGCGAAGGCCGGCAACTACGTGACCGTGCACTACACCGGCTGGCTGCAGAACGACGACGGCAGCACCGGCGTCAAGTTCGACTCCAGCAAGGACCGCAACGACCCGTTCCAGTTTCCGCTGGGCGCCGGCCACGTGATCCGCGGCTGGGACGAAGGCGTGCAGGGCATGAAGGTGGGCGGCGCGCGCCGCCTGATCATCCCGGCGAGCCTGGGCTACGGCGCGCGCGGCGCCGGCGGCGTGATTCCGCCGAATGCCACGCTGATCTTCGACGTGGAACTGCTGGACGTTTAATTTTCGCCGACGCATTGGTGGGCTCCCCGAGCCCACGATGCCAACCGAGCAATTATTCTAAAATCCGGTCAAATCGGGCGTAATTCCGAACATGATGGGCTAAGATGCCCGCACATCGTCAAAGGAGTTACCATGAGTTTGCAAGAACAGTTCGCCCAGGCCCAGATCGATTCGAAGAACCTGCCCGAGCGTCCGGACAACATGACCCTGCTGAAGATCTACGCATTGTTCAAGCAGGGGTCGAGCGGCGACGTCACGGGCGAGCGTCCCGGCTTCACCGACATGGTCGGCCGCGCCAAGTACGACGCGTGGGCCGCGCTGAAAGGCACGTCGCAGGACGACGCGATGCAGCAGTACGTCGACCTGATCGAAGACCTGAAGTAATCAAGCGTTAAACGTCTTGCGCATGCTTTCCGCCACCTTCTGTTCGATGGCGGACGCGAAAGCACTCATCAAAAACCCCAGCTTGATGCGCAACGCGGCCTGGCGCTCGCCCAGCGTGAGCGCCCCCTCCACGCCGCTGCGGGCGAAACGCAGCACGTCCCCTTCCCATTTGCACGTCAGGCCATATTCGCGGGCCAGCTTGTCCGCCACCTTTTGCGCGGCGGCGCGCGCGTCGGTCTGGCTCAGGCTGTGCGGCTGGGTGATGCTGATGTCCGGCATTCGATTTCCTTACTGATTCAAAGCAAACAGCCCGCCATGATGCCAGTTGATGGGCGCAAAGGCCAGCGCTTGCCTGGAGAATAATCAATTGATGAGTCTCAAAACCCAACTTGGGCAAGGGGCGACCATTCCTCGTGTCATCAAGGAGGATTCCCATGGATTCGACGCCCACCCAGCCCCCCGTCGGTTTCGTGCCGACGCCCACCGCCTCGTATCGCCAGCACCGCAAGGCCGCGCAACTGCTCGACCAGCCGGGCCGGCCTCGGCCGCAATCGGGCCCCGGCAGCGCGTCGGCATTTGAAGGCAGCCAGCCGGGTGACGTGCCCCTGCCCTACGCGTCCGGCGCACGCGTGCTGATGTGGAAGCAGGATCCATCGGTGGACGAGATCGGCACGCGCAAGGTCTTCCTGCCCGGCGTCGTGCTGGCCGGTCCGCGCGACGCGCGCATCGTGCTGGCCTCCAGCGATGCCGGCATCCCGCCGGTCGAGCCGAACGCCTTCGGCGACTTCGTGACGATGCCCGATACGCCGCAGTTCGACGCCGTCCACACGTTCGCCGTCGTGCGCCAGACCCTGACGATGTACCAGCGCGCGCTGTCGACGGCCGGCAGCGCGATGCCCCTGCCCTGGCAATGGAACAGCAGCGTGGACACGGCGCCGCTGCAGGTCTGGCCATACGGCCTGCCGAACGTGATGAATGCCTATTACAGCCGCGCGCAGGCGTGCCTGAAGTTCGGCGACTTCGTGCCGGCCGGCGAAACCGCGCGCGTGTACACGTGCCGCTCGTTCGACATCGTCTCGCACGAAACGGGCCACGCCGTGCTGGACGGCCTCAAGCCGCAATGGCTGCTGGCCGACAATCCGCCGCAGACGGGCGGCCTGCACGAATCGTTCGGCGACCTGACGGCGATCTTCCTCGCGCTGTCCCAGCTCGACCAGTGCGAGGCCGTCATCGCCCAGACCAAGGCGCACCTGCACGACAAGACCTTCCTGGCCGACATCGCCGAGCAGTTCGGCCTCGCCCTGGGCAGCACGACCGGGCTGCGCAATGCCGACAACGACCTCACCCTGTCCGAAGCCGGGACCGAAGTGCACGCGATCTCGCAGGTGTTCACGGGCGCCGTCTACGACATCCTGGCCGACGTGTTCGCCCTCGAGCGCGATCCCGCGCTGGAAGATTGCGCCAGCGTCCTGCACCGCGTGGCCGGATGGCTGCGCGGACTCGTGCTGCGCGCGCTGATGGCCGCCCCGGACACGGCCGCCACGTTCGCCGACGTGGCCAACGAGATGCTGCGCCTGGCCTTCGAGGACGGCAAACCGCAGGCCGTCGTCAACGCGATCCGCGACCGGTTCGCCCAGCGCGAGGTGTTCGCCGTGCCGGCCGGGATCACGGGCGACCACCCGGCCGGCCTGCGCCTGGCGCCGCTCGTGACCGACGCGCCCGGCGCGCGCCAGGATCGGCGCGCCTGCTGCGGCACGATGAACCTGGCCGAATACTACGATGTCGAACGCGTGCTGCAGGCGGAGGCGGACGCCCTCGCGCGCTGGTGCGCGGCGCACGGCCGGTCCGGTCCGGCCGGCGCGCCGCCGGCGGCCGTGGCGCTGACCACGGTCACGGTGACGGACGATTCCGGCGCGGCCGTCGCGACGACGGCGGTAGTGGACCTGGGGGCTACGGACAGGCTTCGATGAGCCCTGGAAGCGGCCCGGCGAGCGGACTCCGAATACATTTGCTTATGTGTATTGTGTATAAGCCTGATTTGTCGTAGAAGCAGAATTGCCCTAAAATACAGTGCTTTGCCGCGTCCGGCGAACGCTCTTCGAACAATACACGCCGCCGCTTCCACTCATTGATAGGACTGTTATGACCCACGTTGTCACCGAATCGTGCATCCGTTGTCGCTATACCGATTGCGTGGATGTATGCCCGGTAGATTGTTTCCGGGAAGGCCCGAATTTCCTCGCCATTGACCCGGACGAGTGCATCGACTGCGCCGTGTGCGTGGCGGAATGCCCGGTCAACGCGATCTACGCGGAAGAAGACGTGCCGTCGGACCAGCAGCAATTCATCAAGCTCAACGTCGAACTGGCACGCAACTGGCCGTCCATCACCAAGACCAAGCCGGCCCTGCCGGACGCGGAAGAGTGGAAGGACGTCAAGAGCAAGCTGGACCAACTGGTCCGCTAATCGTTCTTGAACG
Organism: Massilia sp. GER05; assembly: GCF_052056005.1. Classification (NCBI taxonomy): domain Bacteria; kingdom Pseudomonadati; phylum Pseudomonadota; class Betaproteobacteria; order Burkholderiales; family Oxalobacteraceae; genus Massilia; species Massilia sp. GER05. The sequence goes on from NZ_CP178858.1 coordinate 6,828,232, forward strand.
CCGGCCCGCCGGAGCGCCGGCCGTGGCCGGCGTCCTTTGCCGGTCCCTGCAGGTGTGCGCCATTCGTGGCACACTATCCGCCCTCGCCTACCTACCGTACATAATTTTCAGGAAATCAGCATGACTACGACCCCCGAAGTGGGCACCATCGCTCCCAACAGCTCCTTTGCCGGCGCCATCGAAGCCGATGCCGTGATCATCGGCGCGGGCCCGGTCGGCCTGTTCCAGGTGTTCGAGCTGGGCCTGCTGGAGATCAAGGCCCACGTGATCGATTCGCTGCCGGCCGTCGGCGGCCAGTGCGTGGAGCTGTATCCGGACAAGCCGATCTACGACATCCCGGCCGTGCCCGTCTGCACCGGCCAGGAACTGACCGACAACCTGCTCAAGCAGATCGAGCCGTTCGAGCCGACCTTCCACCTGGGCCAGGAAGTCACCACCGTCCAGCGCCGTGAAGACCACCGCTTCAACGTCGAGACGTCGACCGGTACCCGTTTCATCACCAAGACCATCTTCATCGCTGCCGGCGTCGGTTCGTTCCAGGCGCGCACGATCAAGGTCGACGGCATCGAGAAGTTCGAGAACAGCCAGCTGTTCTACCGCGTCAAGGATCCGAGCCTGTTCGAAGGCAAGAACCTCGTCATCTGCGGCGGCGGCGACTCCGCGCTGGACTGGGCCCTGAACTTCGTCGGCAAGGCCGAATCCGTCGTGCTGGTGCACCGTCGCGAAGACTTCCGCGCCGCCCCGGCTTCCGTCGCCAAGATGAAGCAGCTGTGCGAAGACTACGAAATGCAACTGATCACCGGCCAGGTCACCGGCTTCGACGAGAAGGATGGCCAGCTGTCCGAAGTCAAGGTGACCGGCGCCGACGGCGTGACCCGCCGCGTGCCGCTGGACATGCTGATGGTGTTCTTCGGCCTGTCGCCGAAGCTGGGCCCGATCGCCGAATGGGGCCTGGACATCGAACGCCGCCAGCTGAAGGTCATGGACACCGAGAAGTTCGAGACCAATGTGCCGGGCATCTTCGCCGTGGGCGACATCAACACCTACCCGGGCAAGAAGAAGCTGATCCTGTCGGGCTTCCACGAAGCCGCGCTGGCCGCCTTCGGCGCCGCGCCGTACATCTTCCCGGACAAGAAGATCCACATGCAGTACACGACGACGTCGCCGAAGCTGCACAAGATCCTCGGCGTCGAAACGCCTGTGTTCGATTGACCGTTCCGTAACTCAGTCACGACGAAAATGCCCCGCCTGTGCGGGGCATTTTTCTTATGTAGTGCACTTAACGAACCGGGTGCTGACAAGTGTGATACATATTGTGCAACGCAGTAATAAACAGATTGTGACTCAGGCTCGTTGTTGCCCCACGCCAAGCCGAATGAGCCTATAATTCACCGCACACGTAGCGCAAACGATTGCAATTGCGCACAGAGTCATGAAGGAAAAATTATGCTTTATCAACTGCACGAGATGCAACGCTCCTTCCTGAACCCGCTGATGCAGTGGGCCGATGCCTCTGCCAAACTGTTTTCGAATCCAGTCTCACCGTTCGCGCACACCCCGTTTTCGCAGCGTATCGCTGCCGGCTACGAGCTGATGTACCGCCTCGGCAAGGACTATGAGAAACCTGCTTTCGGCCTGACCTCGACCATCATCAACGGGCAGACGGTCGGCATCGTGGAACGCCCCGTGGTCAGCAAGCCGTTCTGCAAGCTGCTGCACTTCAAGAAAGACATGAGCGACGCGGACTTTGCCGCGCTCAAGCAGCCGACGGTGCTCGTCGTGGCCCCGCTGTCGGGCCACCATGCGACCCTGCTGCGCGACACGGTCCGCGCCCTGCTGCCGGACCAGGACGTCTTCATTACCGACTGGGTCGACGCGCGCATGGTGCCGCTGTCGGACGGTCCGTTCCACCTGGACGACTATATCTATTACGTGCAGGACTTCATCCGCCACCTGGGCCCGGACGTGCACGTGATCTCCGTGTGCCAGCCGACCGTGCCGGTGCTCGCCGCGATCTCGCTGATGGCGACGAACAAGGATGCCAGGCTGCCGAAGTCGATGGTCATGATGGGCGGTCCGATCGACCCGCGCAAGTCGCCGACGGCCGTCAACGACCTGGCAGTCGAGAAGCCATATTCGTGGTTCGAGAACACGGTGATCTATGCCGTGCCGGGCAATTACCCGGGCTTCGGCCGCAAAGTCTATCCGGGCTTCCTGCAGCACGCCGGCTTCATCGCGATGAACCCGGGCCGCCACGCCCAGAGCCACCGCGAGTTCTACCAGCACCTGGTGCGCGGCGACGACGATTCGGCGGAAGCGCACCGCAAGTTCTACGACGAGTACAACGCCGTCCTCGACATGCCGGCCGAGTATTACCTGGAAACGATTAAAACGGTATTCCAGGAAACCCGCCTGCCGAAAGGCACGTGGGAAGTGGGCGGCCAGCTCGTGCGTCCGCAAGACATCGAGAGCGTGGCGCTGTTCACCATCGAAGGCGAGCTGGACGACATCTCCGGCGCCGGCCAGACCCATGCCGCGCACGACCTGTGCACCGGCATCCCGGCCGAGAAGCAGCAGCAGTTCACGGCGCCGAAGTGCGGCCACTACGGCATCTTCTCGGGCCGCCGCTGGCGCGAGATCATTTGCCCGATGATCGGTGAATTTATCCGCAAGAACGCCTGAGCGTTGCGAATGTCCCTTTGAAAATGCCGCGGCCTGGACCGCGGCATTTTTCGTTAACGCGTGCCCGTTTCGATCATCCAGTGCAGGCCGTAGCGGTCGATGACGGCACCGAACGCATCCGCCCACGCCGTGGCGCGCAACGGGACGCGGACGTCGCCGCCCTCGCCCAGCGCCTGCAGGATGCGCACCGCCTCGTCCGCGCTGTCCACGTGCAGGTTCATCGAGAAGCCAGAGAACGCGGGCGCCTGGCCGGGGTGGTGGCCTTCCGAGAAATAGATGGTCGACTCGCCGAAGCGCAGGCCGGCCCGGATGATCTTGCCGGGACTGCCTGGCGCGAGGAACCGTGGCTGTGCATCGGGAATCGCCGTCAACTGAAACAGCACGTCGGCGTGCAGGACGTCACGATAAAAAGAAAGGGCTTCGGCGCACAGGCCGGGAAAATAGATCGTTGGAATCGCTTGCATAAAGGTCGCTGGTTCGGTGAAGTGAATGGTCCAGGAATGCGTGGTACACGATGTCCTCCTTTCTTTTGTTGTTGGCGCGTCAAGAATAACAGAAGGCCGTCCCCGCGCGAACGGGAACGGCCTGGCGTTTCACCTGCCGGGGCCGCCTTGAAGGCAGCCCGCGGCGTCAGTGATTGATGATCAGGTCTGCGATGACGCCGGTGGCAATGGCCGCCAGCACATAATCGCCGCCTGTCTGCACCCAGTGATAACCCCGCGGCGGAGGCCGCAAATGGTGGTCGCGCCAGTTGTCCACGACGTATTGGTGATTCCGGTAGCGGGACGGCAGGCGCCCGCCGCGGCGGATATCGTGGTTGGGCCCGGCACCATCCCAACGGCGCGCCCCGCCGGAACCTTCGTCGCCGTAGCGGCCGCCGCCGCGGGCCTGATAGCCGTCGCGACGATCGTCATTGCGGCGGTCGTAGCGGTCGTCACCGCGCCGGTCGCTCCGGTTGTCGATGCGGCGGTCGCCACGATCATTGTCGCGCTGGCTATAGCGGCTATCGTCACGGTCACCGTGGTAGCGGTCCTGGGCAAAGCTCGATGCGCCGGCAGCACTCAGCAGCGCCGCCAGCAACGTGGACATCGCGAGGTGCTTCTTGTTCATAAGACCCTCCATGTAATTCGTTGCCTGGACTCCAGTAGACCACCAGACTCATCTTGCACTCCGTACGTTGCATCACGAACGTATGCAGATTGAATTACCCAGGTGCATTTCGACTGCATTGGGCTTTTAGCGGATAATGACGGTCTATCCAGTTTCGAAGTAGCACCGCCGTGACCAAGACGCTCGCCGACCAGATCGAAGACCTGCTGCCGCAGACCCAGTGCACCAAGTGCGGCTATCCCGCCTGCCGTCCGTACGCGGAAGCGATCGCGCGCGGCGAGGCCGAGATCAACCAGTGCCCGCCCGGCGGCATGGAAGGCGTCGCGCGGCTGGCAAGGGTCACCGGACGGCCCGTCATCCCGATCAACCCGGCCAACGGCGTCGAGCGGCCGCGTCCCGTCGCGTTCATCGACGAGAGCCTGTGCATCGGCTGCACCTTGTGCATCCAGGCCTGCCCCGTCGACGCGATCCTCGGCGCCGCCAAGCAGATGCACACCATCATCCCGAGCCTGTGCACGGGCTGCGATTTGTGCGTGGCGCCCTGTCCCGTCGACTGCATCGCGATGATCCCGCGCACGGACGACCCCGCGAGCGAGCCGACCGGCTGGGCCGCGTGGTCGCAGGAACAGGCCGACGCCGCCCGCGCCCGCCACGATTTCCGCACCGAGCGCCTGCGCCGCGAGAAGGAAGAAAACGACGCGCGCCTGGCCGCCAAGGCGCTGGAAAAGATGCGTGCCGTGACGGCGGAAACGACGAATACGGCGGAGGAGCTGGCGGAAAAGGAACGCAAGCGCGCGATCATCGCCGCCGCCATCGAGCGCGCGAAACAGAAAGCCGTCTCCGACAAGAAAGACTGACGCATCGATGAATCCCGCCAAACGCCTCGAGATCTTCACGCGCTTTCGCAACGCCAATCCGCATCCCACCACCGAACTCGAATACACGACGCCGTTCGAACTCCTGATCGCCGTGCTGCTGTCCGCGCAGTCGACGGACGTCGGCGTCAACAAGGCCACCCGCAGGCTGTATCCGGTCGCGAACACGCCGCAGGCGATCCTCGACCTGGGCCTGGACGAGCTCAAGACGTATATCTCGACGATCGGCCTGTACAACAACAAGGCGAAGAACGTCATCGCCACGTGCGAAATCCTCGTGAACCAGTACGGCGGCGAGGTGCCGCGCTCGCGCGAGGCACTGGAAGCCCTGCCCGGCGTGGGCCGCAAGACGGCGAACGTCGTGCTGAACACCGCGTTCGGCGAACCGACGATGGCCGTCGACACGCACATCTTCCGCGTCGCGAACCGCACGAAGATCGCACCGGGCAAGAACGTCGACGAAGTCGAGATGAAGCTGCTGAAGTTCGTGCCGAAGGACTTCCTGCACGACGCCCACCACTGGCTGATCCTGCACGGCCGCTACACGTGCGTGGCGCGCACGCCCAAGTGCTGGAACTGCATCATCAACGACCTGTGCGAGTACAAGGACAAGACGCCGGCGCCGAAGGACGCGTAACGGCCATCCGGGTCAGATGACCCGGCGCGGCGCCGCCGTCGACGGGTCGCCGCTGTTCGGCGTGCCCGTCGGCTCGATCAGCAGGATGTGCGCCTCTCCCTGCGCGCGCGGCCGGTGGCGCATGCCCCTGGGGACGACGAACATCTGGCCGGGATCGAGCGTCACCGTCGAACCATCCTCGAGGTCGATCTCGACGCGCCCGTCGAGCACCAGGAAAAAGTCGTCGGTGTCGTCGTGGACATGCCAGTGGTATTCGCCGCGCAGCTTCGCGACCATCACGTCGTGGCCGTTGAACAGGGCCACCGTGCGGGGCTGAAAGGCTTCCGTAAACGTCACCAGCTTGGCGGCCAGGTCGATTGCAGTGTGCATCATGCCTCCCGATGAAAAACCCATTGTGGGCCCCCCCCCCCCCGCGCCTTCACCGCCGCCTACCACATGCCGCCGCACGTGTACCTCAACGCCGTGCGGGTCGCGCAGGCGCAGGCCCTGATCCGCCGCGGCACGCCGCTCGCCGCCGTCGCGCTGGAATGCGGCTTCGCGGACCAGAGCCACCTGACGCGGCGCTTCAAGGGCAGCGTGGGCGTGACGCCGTCGGCCTGGCAAAAGATGCAGCGCGGCGCCGCATTCACTTCGTGAGGACCAGCGAAAAGAAGATCCGCGTCGGCCCGTTCGACAGCTTGAAGAACAGCTTGTTGCGGCCCTTCCGGAAGTGCACGACGCGCTTGCCTTCGTTCAGGTTGTAGTCGCGCACAAAGGTATTCCGCGTCTCGTAGACCTGGCCGAAGAACGAGTCCTTGTTGGCGTTTCCTCCTTCCCAGACCAGCCGGTCGTTGAGCCACAGCTGCACATCGTCGTCCGCGCCGACCCAGATCGTCAGGTCCTGTTCCGCGTCGAGCATCAACTCCGTATAGCCGTAGTACACGGCGTCTTCCGCGTGCACGGGCGGCTCCAGGGGATAGCGCGCCATGTCGACGTAGTCCCATTTGACGAGGCGCCCGCCCTTGCCCCGATAGGCGGCATCCAGCACGACGCCCTGCTCGGGCGGATGATGGTAATTGGCGAACAGCCCTGCGCCGTGCCGTCCGTCGAATGGACCGATCAGGTACCAGCGGTTGACCCAGACGCGGTTCGCGTACGTGCCGCCCGCGCCGATCATCCGGCCCGTACCCTTGACCATGGTGGCCGCGTCGACGGTGGGCATGTGCGCGACGCCGCCGCCGAACATGGTGCCCGCGCCCCCGAGGTAAGCCTTCGTCATTCGATCCGGCAGGTCGGGATTCGTGAACGCGGCGATCCGGTCCAGCATCTGACGGCCCACGCCGCCGGCGCTTCCGTTCCCGAGGCCTTGTCCGCTCTGGCCATTGCCCTGGCCGTCACCCTTGCCTTCGCCATTGCCTTTGCCTTTGCCCTTGCCATTGCCTTTGCCCGCGCCGCGTTGCGCCGCACCCGCCGCGTCGGCCGCGACCTGCACGCCGTTCTGCTGCTGCTCCAGCTGGTGGCGGCGCTCTTCCAGCGCGACGCGTGCCTTCGCTTCGAGCTGCTCGATCTGCGCCGCCGCTTCGGCGGGCGTCCGCGGTTCGGCGGCAGGCGGCGCCTCAGCCCTGGCCTTCTCCGCGACCTGTTCCAACGCCTTTTCCTTCGGGATGTCGAGCAACTTTGCGAGTTGCTCGGCCTTGGTGTCGCGCTCGATCTCGTCGATCTTGCGCGCCAGGTCCTTCGCCTGCTTCAGCAATTCGTCCGGCGCCTTCGGCTGCGCGCTGAACTGCACCTCGTCTTCCTTGTTCCCGGCAGGCTGCTTGCCCGCGCTTTGTGCGAGCAGGGACTGGATCCGCGCCATGTCGTGCACGCGCTTTTCGAGGCGGGCCTGCACCGTCAGCCATGCGCCCGATTCGACCTGGCGCTGCTGGCGCTCGCGCTGGGCGATCTCGATGCGCTGGGTGCCGAAGTGATACAGCGCGACGAGCGGCACCGCATGCAGCACGAGCGACAGGACGATGAACGGATGCCGCCGCAGGGGGCCGAAGGCCGGGGCGAGCCTCGGAGTATCGTCGGCGAACATCGTCAGCGCGTGTGCATCGACACGTGGGTGAGCCCCTCGAACTGGCACAGCTCGAGCACGTGCACGATGTCCTGATAGCGCGTGGACTGGTCGCCGTCGATGCGGACCGGCCGCGCCGGATCGCGCGCCGCCTCGCGCTTGAGCAGGTCGTGCAGGGCTTGCGTCGACACCTCCTTGCGGTCGATATACAGGCCGCCTCCGGCATCGACGCCGATGACCAGCGGCGCCGGCGCCGCCTTCGCGCGATCGAGGCTGACCTGCGACGTCGGCAGCACGATGGGCATGTCCTTCTCCGGCTTTTCGCCGTCGGGGTGCCGGAACGACGTCGCGACCATGAAGTACATCAGCAGGAAGAAGATGCAGTCGATCAGCGCGATCAGGCCGATCTCGGGCTGTTCGTCGTCGCCGAGATCAATGCGCATGGACGACCTCCAGCGTGCGCGCCGGCATGCCGTCCAGCACGCGGTTCAGCTGACGCTCCAGCGCGATGCCGATGCCGACCATGCGGTTGCGGAAGACGTGGTGCATGGCCAGCGATGGCAGCGCCACCGACAGGCCGGCCGCCGTGTTGACGAGCGCCTTGGAGATGCCGCCCGCCAGCAGGGTCGGATCGCCCATGCCGTTGAACGCGATGACGTGGAAGGATTCGATCATGCCGATGACGGTGCCCAGCAGGCCGACGATCGGCGCGACCGTCGCGACGACGTTCAGCGCGTACGCCTTTTGCTGCTGCAGGCGCAGTTCGACGCCCGCCATCTCCGCCACGCGCGCCGCCAGCTTTTCGGCCGGCAGGTGGCGCTGTTCGACCATCCAGCCGAGGATGCGCGCGAGGCTGCTGTCGCCGTCGGCCACCCGTTCGCGCAACTGGTCGAAGCGTCCCGTGCGCCACAACGTCTCCGCCTCCGCGGCCAGCTCCGGCGGCGCCACTTTCGCCAGGCGGAAGTTGGCGAGCCGCTCGAACGTCACGGCCAGCGCCAGCACGGACAACGCGCCGATCGCGACGATGCCCATGCCGCCATGCAGCAGCTCGGAAGCGATGTTCAGGCCCTGCGCATGGGCCGGGAAGGCAGTCGACAGCAGGCCATACAGGCCGAGGTGGCGCAATCGGGACATCGTCTTCCTTTCAATGGAAACAACTGATTTACGCGCCAATTTAGCACAGATGATTCTTTGTTTGGTAACTAAATTACACTTTAATAGCAATGAAAATTACCATTTTGTGGAAGTCCACTATTCCATACGCATGAAATTAGTTATTAGCAAATTTTCAGTATGATGAATGGTATTTTCACGACGAGGCAACCATGTTTTCCCATGTCTTCATCGGCGTCGGCGATTTCGACCGGGCGCTCGCGTTTTACCAACCGCTGCTGGCGGCGCTGGGGCTGGAGGCGCGCTTCTGCGACCGATCGCGCCCGTGGGCCGGCTGGCAGCAAGCGGGCCGGGCGCGCCCGCTGTTCCTCATCGGCGCGCCGTACGACGGCCAGCCGCACGCACCCGGCAATGGCCAGATGACGGCCCTGCTCGCGCCCGACCGCGCGGCCGTCGATGCGGCTTACGAGATCGCGCTGGCGCACGGCGGCCGCGGCGACGGCGCGCCGGGCCTGCGCCCCGACTACCACGAGCACTATTACGGGGCCTACGTGCGCGACCCCGACGGCAACAAGCTGTGCGTGGTGTGCCACGATCCCGCTTGAAAGGAAGATCACATGATGCTTCGCGCTTGCACCGCCTGCGCGATCGGCGGCGTATACCTGCTGTGGATGGTCTGGTAGGGTGGGCGGCCCTCCGCCCACGCGTAACGCCAACAAACCGCAAACGTCACGCGTGGGCACGGGGTGCCCACCCTGCGCGCCGGCCCGGAGAGAATCAGATCAGGACCAGTCGTGAAGGCGCTCGGCGGCGTACACCTGCTGTGGATGGTCTGGTAGGGTGGGCGGCCCTCCGCCCACGCGTAACGCCAACAAACCGCTGACGTCACGCGTGGGCACGGGGTGCCCACCCTACGTGCTGGCCCGGAGAGAATCAGATCAGGACCAGTCGTGAAGGCGATCGGCGGCGTATACCTGCTGTGGATGGTCTGGTAGGGTGGGCGGCCCTCCGCCCACGCGTAACGCCAACAAATCGCAAACGTCACGCGTGGGCACGGGGTGCCCACCCTGCGCGCCGGCCCGGAGAGAATCAGATAAGGACCAGATTGTCGCGGTGCACCAGCTCGGGCGCCTCGACGTAGCCGAGGATGCCCTCGATCTCGCCGGACGAGTGACGCATGATGCGTTTGACTTCGCCGCTCGTGTAGTTGGTGAGGCCGCGCGCGATCTCGGTGCCCGCTTCGTCCACGCAACCCACGAGGGCGCCGCGGCCGAATTCGCCGCGCACGGCCGTCACGCCGATCGGCAGCAGCGACTTCCCTTCCTTCACGAGCTTCTGCACCGCGCCCGCGTCCAGCACGAGCTGGCCGGCCGTGTGCAGGTGGTCGATCATCCACTGGCGGCGCGCGGTCAGGCGCGCGGTCGGTGCCGTCAGCTGCGTGCCGATCGCGTCGCCGTGCGCGAGGCGCGTCAGGACGTTGTCTTCGCGGCCCCACGCGATCACCGTGTGCGCACCGGAACGGGCGGCGCGCTTGGCGGCCAGCACCTTCGTCAGCATGCCGCCGCGGCCGATGCTGCTGCCGGCGCCGCCGGCCATCGCTTCCAGCGACGTGTCGCCCGCCTGCGCTTCTTCGATCAAACGCGCGGACGGATCCTTGCGCGGGTCGGCCGAGTACAGGCCCTTCTGGTCGGTCAGGATCACGAGGGCATCCGCCTCGATCAGGTTGGCGACGAGCGCGCCCAGCGTGTCGTTGTCGCCGAACTTGATCTCGTCCGTGACGACGGTGTCGTTCTCGTTGATGATCGGGACGACGCCCAGCCCCAGCAGGGTGGTCAGCGTGGAGCGCGCGTTCAGGTAGCGTTCGCGGTCCGCGAGGTCGGCGTGCGTGAGCAGCACCTGCGCTGTCTTCACGCCGTGGCTGCGGAAGCTCGTCTCGTAGATCTGCGCGAGGCCCATCTGGCCGCACGCGGCGCAGGCCTGCAGTTCGTGGATGTCGGTCGGGCGCGACGTGAAGCCCAGGCGCAGCATGCCTTCGGCGATGGCGCCCGAGGACACGAGGACGACTTCCTTGCCGAGCGAACGGAGGGACGAGATCTGCGCGGCCCAGCGCGCGATGGCCTCGTGATCGAGGCCGCGGCCTTCGTTGGTGACGAGAGAAGAGCCGACCTTGACGATGATGCGGCTGGAAGACTGGATAACGGAGTTCATGGCGACGGTCGGATTGACAGGAAGCGTCCTTGCGGGCGCAGGCCGATCAGCGCCAGGCCGACCGCCAGCTCGATCCCGCTGACGACGAACAATAAGCCCTGGGGCAGGCCGATCGCGAAGGCCGCGACGAGACGGCCGACCGGCTGCGCCAGGATGAACAATGCTGCGAGGTCGCCGAGGATGGGCTGGTCGCCCTGCCTGGCCGCCAGCAGAGCCAGCCCCGCGGTGGCGAGGCGCACTCCGACGTAGAGGGCGAAGAACTGGCTGTAGCCGTTCACGCCCACGGGGAACAGTCCCATCGCATCCGCCACGCGGTCCGGATCCAGCAGGGCCGCGAGCGCGGCCAGCGAATGCGCGGACGCCGCGACCGACAGCAGCTGGCCGCGCAGGCGCGCGCGCCAGGTGCTGCTTGCGGTCGGGGCGAAGGTGACTGCCAACGACTTAATCTTCGAGGATCTTGAAGCGCGGATCGTCCGGATCGATCGACGAGATGCCGCGCGCTTCCTCGGTCATCTGCGTCTCTTCCGAGCGCTGCGCGCTGTGGCGCGTCTCTTCGAGATACTTGTAGATCGCGTGCACGAGGTCTTCGCAGCCTTCGCGGTTCAGCGCCGAGATCTCGAACACGGGGCCCTTGAACCCCATGCGCTTGACGAAGTCCTTGACCACCTTCTTGCGCTCTTCTTCCGGTACGACGTCCAGCTTGTTCAGCACGAGCCAGCGCGGCTTGTTGAGCAGTTCCTCGTCGTACTTCTCGAGTTCCTTCACGAGCGCCTTGGCTTCCTTGACCGGATCGGTCTTGCCGTCCATCGGGGCGAGGTCGACGATGTGCAGCAGCAGGCCCGTGCGGCTCAGGTGGCGCAGGAACTGGTGACCGAGGCCGGCGCCTTCCGCCGCGCCTTCGATCAGGCCCGGGATGTCGGCGATGACGAAGCTCTTCGCATGCGACACGCGCACGACGCCGAGGTTCGGATGCAGCGTGGTGAACGGATAGTCCGCGATCTTCGGGCGCGCGTTCGACACGGCCGTGATGAACGTCGATTTACCCGCGTTCGGCATGCCGAGCAGGCCCACGTCGGCCAGCACCTTCAGTTCGAGGCGCAGTTCGCGGCGCTCGCCGTCCTTGCCGTCCGTCTTCTGGCGCGGCGCGCGGTTGGTCGACGTCTTGAAGTGGATGTTGCCCCAGCCGCCCTCGCCGCCCTTGGCCAGCAGCTCGGTCTGCTCGTGCTCCGTCAGGTCGGCGATGATCTCGCCGGTGACGTCGTCGATGATCAGCGTGCCGACCGGCATGCGCAGGTAGACGTCCTCGGCGCCCTTGCCGTAGCAATCGGAACCGCGGCCCGGCTCGCCGTTGCGCGCCGTGTGGACCTTGGAAAAGCGGAAGTCGACCAGCGTGTTGACGTTGCGGTCGGCGACCGCCCAGATCGAGCCGCCGCGGCCGCCGTCGCCGCCGTCCGGACCGCCGAACGGGCGGAATTTCTCGCGTCGGAACGAGGCGCAGCCGTTGCCGCCGTCGCCGGCGATGACTTCGATGCGTGCTTCGTCGATAAACTTCATGATGAGACCACCAAAACGAAAGGCTGTGTCACTGTTAAAAGCGGACCAGGCGTCCATGATAGACGAACGGCCGCGGAACGTTCCGCACTTAACGGTGACAACGCCGAAAATTAAAAAGGCCCTACCGGAGGGCAGAGCCTATCGATTGCAAGGCTTGACGCCTTACCGGGCGGGGCACGCCTTTACTCGGCCTGCCCCGCTGCGCCGCAATTAAGCAGCAACTGCTTCAGCAGCCACGACGGTCACGAACTGCTTCGAACCGACGCCTTGCTTGACGAACTTGACCGTGCCATCGACCAGGGCGAACAGGGTGTGATCCTTGCCCAGGCCAACGTTGGTGCCCGGACGAACCTGGGTACCGCGCTGACGCACGATGATGCCGCCGGCGTTGATCGCCTGGCCGCCGTAGACTTTCACGCCGAGGCGTTTGCTTTCTGAGTCACGGCCGTTTCGCGTAGTGCCGCCGCCTTTTTTGTGTGCCATTTCAAATGCTCCTTGATTAGCTGAAGAAGGTACGCGCGGCGATTAGCCGTTGATCGCAACCACTTGGATTTCGGTGTAGTTCTGGCGGTGGCCCTGACGCTTCTGGTAGTGCTTACGACGACGCATCTTGAAGATACGCACTTTGTCGTGACGACCATGCGAAACAACAGTCACGCGAACCGAAGCACCTTCCACCAGCGGAGCACCAAACTTGATGCTCTCGCCCTCGCCGACGGCGAGAACCTGATCGATAGTGAGTTCGGAACCAATGTCTGCCGGTATCTGTTCTACTTTGAGTTTTTCGCCAGCGACAACTTTGTATTGCTTGCCACCGGTTTTTATGACCGCGTACATGATTTGAAACCTCATTGATTGTTAAGAAATATTCCCCTCGTCTTGGCGAGGTAAACAGCCGGGGATTCGGGGAACAGAGGATTATACATGGAATGGTGCGCAGCGTCAAAACGGTTGTCGTGGCGCGGCAGCCCCTCTGGCGCCACTGGGAAAAAGGGCGCCTTTTCCTTGCATGTCGTATAATCGCGACTCAACAAAACCTATCCGCATCCAACGTCAGCAGGTCCGCCTTGTCCGCCGCCACCCAAACCGCACAACAGAACCCCATCACCCGCACGATCGCAGCAGACATGGAGGCCGTCAACACGGTGATCCGCGCGCGGTTGCAGTCCGAAGTCGCGCTGGTGAACCAGATCGCCGAGTACATCATCAGTGCCGGCGGCAAGCGGATCCGCCCCGTGCTGGTGCTGCTGCTGGCGAACGCCTACGGCTACAAGGGTGCCGGCCACCATGAGCTGGCGGCCGTCGTGGAATTCATCCACACCGCCACCCTGCTGCACGACGACGTCGTCGACGAATCCTCGATGCGCCGCGGCCGCCAGACCGCGAACGCCATGTTCGGCAACGCCGCGTCGGTGCTGGTCGGCGACTACCTGTACTCGCGCTCGTTCGAGATGATGACGGGCTTGGACAACATGCGCGTCATGGAGATCCTGTCGCGCGCCACCACCGTCATCGCGGAAGGCGAAGTGCTGCAGCTGCTGAACATGCACGATCCGGACGTCACGCAGGAAAGCTATCTGCGCGTGATCCGTTCGAAGACGGCGAAACTGTTCGAAGCGGCCGCGCAACTGGGCGCCCTCGTCGCCGGCGCGAACGACGCGCAGATCGAAGCGGCCGGCGAATACGGCCGCTCGCTGGGCACCGCGTTCCAGCTGATCGACGACGTGCTCGACTACGCGGGCGACGCCGCGGAAATCGGCAAGAACGTGGGCGACGACCTGCGCGAAGGCAAGCCCACGTTGCCGCTGATCTACGTGATGGAAAACGGCACGGCCGAGCAGCGCGAACTGATCCGCACCTGCATCGAACAAGGCGACGAAACGCATTTCGACGCGGTGCTGGCGGCCGTCACGAGCAGCGGCGCGCTGGACTTCACGCGCCGCGAAGCGGAGACCGCGGCACGCCGCGCCGCCGCCGCGATCGCCGACCTGCCGCCGAGCGAATACAAGGACAGCCTCCTGCAGTTATGCTCCTTCGCTGTTGACAGGAACCACTGAGGCAACTATAGTAATGCCTTCCCGAGATTTCGGTGACGAAGTCTCAAACAGTCGGGGTGTAGCTTAGCCCGGTAGAGCGCTACGTTCGGGACGTAGAGGCCGGAGGTTCGAATCCTCTCACCCCGACCATCTGTTTTTCTCCCTCAGCAGTACCCATACCAGTCGGGGTGTAGCTTAGCCCGGTAGAGCGCTACGTTCGGGACGTAGAGGCCGGAGGTTCGAATCCTCTCACCCCGACCACAGAATTCATACAAGACAGCGGCTGATGGCCGCTGTTTTCGTTTCTACCCCCTGCTCCCGCATGTGCCGGCTGAGCGCCGCCCCGCGCCGCGCCAGCAAGGCCGTCAACAGTTCCGGATAGCGCGGATCGACGGCTGCCTGGACCGACGGCCGCAACGCCAGCGCCGCGCGCCATGCCTGCACCTTGATCAGCCCCGCCAGCATGCCGAAGTCGCCTGCCACCTCATTGTTTTTATTGGGAAATTTATCTTTCCTTAAGCAACCGATCGCTACATATTATTGGCCAATGCGCTTGAAGTGTGACTTCCACACACAGTGTGGGCCGGCCTGCGCAGCCGCAAAAGCCACGCCGATCCGCGCCCTAACATGAAGCCACATCACGCCTGATGAACTTGGACAATGTCTAGTGGAATTTTTAGCTTGGAAAAAGCCAGAATGCAGCGGCGCTTCGTCGCGTTCCTGCATGTAGCACGCTGGACCAGCGTCCTGGTGGCACTGATGTACCACGTCCGTTTCCTGCTGTTCGTGGACTACGAACACGTCCAGGCGAAAACGTGGCTGTCCGACGTCTTTTATTTCCTCACGGGGCTCGGCCATGAATCCTTTGCCGTCTTCCTCGTCCTCGACGGCATCCTGACGGGACGCGCGCTACGGGCCCACGGGGCGCCCGCCCCTGCAACGCCGGGCCGGCACGCCATCGCGCTGTACCGGATTCTCCTGCCCGGCCTGGCCCTCGGCGCCTTGTTCGATGCCGCGGGCGCGGTGTTCTTCAACGGATCGGGCCTGTACACGGCCTATCCCGCCTTCAGCACGCTCACGCTCGGTTATGCCACGCTGCTAGGGAATCTGTTCATGCTGCAGCCCTTCGTCGTGCCCACGTTCGGCAGCAACGGCATGTTGTACCTGCTGTCTTTCCTGTTCTGGTCGCTCATCCTGCTGGACGTCTTCCTGCGCGCCACGCGCGCCGGCCGGGTCGTGCTGCTGGCGGCCGTGGTGGTGCTGGCGCCGCCCCTGTTCCTGATCTGGTCGGCCATCTGGCTGACCGGCGTCGCGGTGGCGCACATGGGCGCGCTGCACAGCGCCAGGCCGTCGCTGCCCGTCGCCATCGTCGGCTTTCTCGCCGCGCTGCTGCTGTCCCGCTTCCTCGGCGCCGGCGTACACGGGCCGCCGGCGTCCGGCGCCTGGCTCGCCGACTGTAAGTTCCTGCTCGTGGGCTGGGGCTTCGCCGCCATCGCCTGGGCCCTGTACCCGCCCGGCGCGCAGCCTCGCACAGCGCCCCACGACCCGGCCGCCGCGTTCACCTTCTTCTTCCACTTTCCCGTCATGATGCTGGTCGTCGGGATCGCGACGACACTGCCCGGCCAGTCCCTGATGCAGCAGCCGGCACCGGCACGCTACGGTGCGTTCGTCGCCGTCGTCGCCGCCTGCGTGGGCACGACGGTGCTCGTCGCGCGGGCGGCGCGGCCCGCAAAAGCACGGCGCCAGGCCGCGTTGCCGTGGCCTGGCGCCGGTCATTCCTGATGTCTGTTATGGCGCCGACGCGGCCCGGATCCGCACCGCCAGCGCGGCCAGGCTCGATGCGACGGCAAGGATCACGATGCCGTTCCAGCCCCACGCAGCCAGCGCCTGGGCACCGAGCGCGCCGCCCGCTGCCATGCCGACGAACATCGTGGTCATGAAGATCGCGTTCAGGCGGCTGCGGGCTTCCGGTGCGATGCCGTAGACGATGGTCTGGTGGGCGATCATGGTCGCCTGCACGCCCAGGTCGAAGCCGACGGTCGCCAGGGCCAGCAGCACCAGTTGCCCCGCCGCCGGCAGGTGCGGCATGGCGAACATGAGCGCGAACGAGGCGACGCTCAGGCCGGCGCCGACGCGGGTCACGAATTGCGGACCCCGGCGGTCGGCCAGGCGGCCGGCGAACGGGGCGGCCAGCGCGCCGACGGCACCGGCCAGGCCGAACGAACCGGCGGCGGCCGAACCCAGGTGGAACGGGGCACCGTGCAGCATCACGGCCAGCGTGGACCAGAAGGCCGAGAAGCCGATCGACAGCAGGCCCTGGGCCATGGCGGCAAGGCGCAGCGCGCGGTGTTCTTTCCACAGCGCGAACAACGAGCCCAACAGGACCGGATACGGACTCGTGCTCGTCGGCTTGAAGCTCGGCAGGCCGCGGGCGAGGATCGCGGTCGTGAAGGCCGCGACGACCGCCGCGCCGCCGAACACGGCGCGCCAGCCGAGCGCTTCCGCCACGAGGCCGCCCACGACGCGCGACAGCAGGATACCCAGCAGCAGCCCGGTCATGACGGTGCCGACGATGCGGCCGCGGTGCGCGGCCGGGGCCAAAGTGGCGGCGGCCGGGACGATGTCCTGGGCGACGGTGGCCAGCAGGCCGACGGCAAGGCTGGCGCCCAGCAGCACGGTCAGGCTCGGCGCGGCGGCGATGGCCAGCAGCGCGATGGCCAGCAGCAGCGATTTCACGACGATGATGGTGCGGCGGTCGAAACGGTCGCCCAGCGGCGCGAGGAACAGCAGGCCGAGCGCGTAGCCGAATTGCGTCAAGGTCGGGATCCAGCCGACGGCCCGGTTGCTGGCGTGCAGATCGGTCGCCAGAACGCCCAGCGTGGGCTGGCTGTAGTACAGGGCGGCGACGGACAGGCCCGTGCTTGCGGCCAGCAGGAAGATCAGAGGCGAGGTCAGCGTCGTGCGGATCGGTATGACAGTCGCCGTCGTGTGTGCGATGCTCATGTTGGACTCCATGGTGGGTGTGTTGTTGCAGTGCATTATGGAGAACCGAAACACGGCCGTGTAGCACCGGCGAACGTCGAACTGTTATACTTCACGCGTATGAGCACTGACTTTTCGACGATCAATCCATCTGCCGACCGTATGATGCTGGTCGAAACCTTCGTCCGCATCGTGGATGCCGGCAGCCTGTCCGCCGCCGCACGCGCACTCGCGACGACGCAGCCGACGATCAGCCGGCGTTTGAAGTCACTGGAAAAATCGCTGGGCGTGCGCCTGCTGCAGCGGTCCACGCACGCGATGAAGCTGACGGACGACGGCATGCGCTGCTACGCGCGTGCGAAAGAGCTCATCGCGGGGTGGCAGGAATTCGAGAGCGAGATCCGCGGCGCCGTGGACGAGCCGGTCGGCATGCTGCGCGTCGTCGCGCCGCACGCGTTCGGCCAGCAGCAGCTGGTGGCGCCGCTGGCCGAATACCTGGCGCGCTATCCGCGCATGACCGTGGACTGGGTCCTGCACGACCGCACGCCGGACTTCATCGGCGAAGGCATCGATTGCGCGATCCGCGTGGGCGAGGTGCCCGATCCGTCCATGGTGGCGATACGGCTGGGCGACGTGCCGCGCATCGTCATCGCGACGCCCGGCCTGTTCGAGGGGCGCGCCCTGCCCCTCCATCCGGAAGAACTGGGGACCCTGCCCTGGATCGCGGTCAGCCATTATTATCGCGACGAGGTCACGCTGACCCATGCGCAGACGGAAGAAACGGTACGAATCCCCGTCAAGCCGCGCATCTACACGGACAACCTGTACGCGATGCGAAGTGCCGTCGTGCTGGGCGTGGGGGCGGCGCTCGGTTCGCGCTGGGCGCTGCGCGAGGAACTGGACGCGGGCCGGCTCGTGCAGCTCGTGCCGGAATGGCATGCGTCGCCGCTGCCGATCTGGCTGATCTATCCACCGGCGCGCTTCTATCCGGCGCGGCTGCGGCGGTTCATCGACATCATGCGGGTGGCGGTGCCGCGGGCGTATGGGGTGGTGGCACCGCCGGGCCGTTAGATCCAAAACCGTCGTTCCCGCGCAGGCGGGAACCCAATATGCACGCGTTATCGTAATGCAAGCAGAACTTGGGTCCCCGCCTTCGCGGGGACGACGAAGCTATGCTTCCGCGACCTGCGCCTCCGCCAGCAGCGAGCGGATCTCCGGAATGCACGACCCGCAATTGCCACCCGCCTTCGTGCATGCCGTGACGGCCGCCGCATCGCACAGATTGTTCTGCCGGATCGCGATCTCGATCGTCTTGCGGCCCACGCCGAAGCACGAGCACACGGTCGGTCCGGGATCGATGCCCGGCTCTTTCGCCCGGCCGGCAAGAAGGCTGAGGCGGTCGGCCGGCTCCAGTTGCTCCTTGTCGAACATGCTGGCGAGCCACGTGCGGGCCGGCAGGTCGGCGCGCTGTGCCACGAACAGGCACGCTTCGATGCGGCCGTCGACGAGGTGCACGGCGCGGTACATGCCGCCGTTCTTGTCCTCCACCTCGATCCAGTCCGCGTCGTCGTCGTGCACGTCCAGCAGCTTGCGCGCCCAGTCGTGCGCGGCGGCGAACGGCTTGCGGCCCGCCAGTTCGTAGCGGACGAAGTCCTTGCCCTGCACGCGCGTCCAGTTCGACGCCTCGCGCAGCGGCAGCTCCGTGCGCGACAGGATGAAACCGAACCACGTGACGCCGAACGGTTCGATGCGCACCGGCGTGTGCTTGAATTCCGGCTCGCCCGACACGGGGTCGACGGCCGGGTTGACGACGGTGCCCACGCGCGCGTCCGACGCCGTCTGGCCGCTCCAGTGGATCGGCATGAACACGCTGCCGCGCGCGATGCCCCCGCCGTGCTGCACGCGCGCCACCACGGCGCCCCAGTCGCTCGTCACGCGCGCCAATTCGCCCGCCTTCACGCCGCACAGCAGCGCATCCTGCGGGTGCATGTCGATGTACGGTTCCGGGATGTGCTCGGCCAGTTTCTGCGAGCGGCCCGTGCGCGTCATCGTGTGCCACTGGTCGCGCACGCGGCCCGTGTTCAGCACGAGCGGATATTCGCCGCCCGGCAGGTGCGCCGGCGCGCGCGGCACCGTCGGCACGAAGCGCGCGCGGCCGTCGGCATGCGCGAAGCGGCCGTCGCCGAACAGGCGTGCGGTCCGTTCTTCCGGCGTACGCACCGGCCACTGCACGGGGTCGAGCGCATCGTAGTCGGCACGTGTCATGCCGGCCAGGCCCACGATGTCGAACAGGCGGCGGCGCTGGCCCTCGGTGCCGTTCTTCCATGCGGACAGGCGCGCATGCTCGTCGAAAATCTCGTGCGCGGATTTGAAATCGAAACCCTTGAAACCCATGCGGCGCGCGACGTCGCACATGATGTCCCAGTCGGCGCGCGCACTGCCCGGCGCGGACAGGAACGCGCGCTGGCGCGAGATGCAGCGCTCGGAATTGGTGACGGTGCCATCCTTTTCGCCCCAGCCGAGGGCCGGCAGCAGCACGTGGGCCGCGTCGTTCGTGTCGGTGCCGAGCACGATGTCGCTGGCCACGACCAGCTCGCATTTCTGGAGAGCGCGCCGGGCCTGGTCGGCATCGGGCAGGCTCACGAGCGGATTCGTCGCCATGATCCACACGGCCTTCACTTTGCCGTCCTCGATGGCGCGGAACAGGTCGACGGCCTTCAGGCCCGGCTTCGCCGCCACGTGCGGCGAGCCCCAGAATTCCTGCAGCGCGGCGCGCTGCGCGGCATCGTCGAGGTCCATGTGCGCGGCCAGCATGTTCGCGAGCCCGCCCACTTCACGTCCACCCATCGCATTCGGTTGACCGGTCAGCGAGAACGGCCCCATGCCAGGGCGGCCGATGCGGCCCGTGATCAGGTGGCAGTTGATGATCGCGTTGACCTTGTCGGCGCCGCTTGTGGACTGGTTCACGCCCATCGTGAACGCCGTCACGACCTTCTCCGTGTTCGCGAACAGGTCGTAGAAGCGCTCCAGGTCGCGCGGGTCGAGGCGGCAGGCTTTTGCCACTTCTGCCAGCGTGCCCGCCTTGCCGGCCGCGTCCAGCGCGTCCGCGACGCCCGTCGTGTGGGCTTCGATGAAGCTGTCGTCCGCGGCGTGCTGCGCGAGATGGCCCAGCAGGCCGTCGAACAGCCACACGTCCGTGCCCGGCTTGACCGGCAGGTGCAGGTCGGCGATGTCGCACGTGGCCGTGCGGCGCGGGTCGACGACGACGACCTTCAGTTCCGGACGGTCCTGCTTCGCGCGCGCGATGCGCTGGTACAGCGTCGGGTGGCACCACGCGGCGTTCGAGCCGACGAGCACGATCAGGTCGGCCTGCTCGAAGTCTTCGTAGCAGCCCGGCACGATGTCTTCGCCGAACGCGCGCTTGTGGCCGGCCACGGCCGACGACATGCACAGGCGCGAATTGGTGTCGATGTTCGCGCTGCCGACATAGCCCTTCATGAACTTGTTGGCGACGTAGTAGTCCTCGGTCAGCAACTGGCCGGAGACGTACAGCGCGACGGCCTCCGGACCATGTTCCGCGATGATGCGGGAAAAACCGGAGGCCACCTTGTCCAGCGCCTCGTCCCACGACGCTTCGCGCAGGCCGCCGTCTTCACGCAGCATGGGCGCGAGCAGGCGGCCGCGGTTGCCGAGCGTCTCGCCCAGCGCCGAACCTTTTACGCACAGGCGGCCCTGGCTGGCCGGGTGCGCCGCGTCGCCCGCGATCGCGAGCGTGCCGTCCTGCCCGATTTGGGCACTGACACCGCAGCCGACGCCGCAATACGGGCAAGTCGTCTTGATGGTGGTGGAAGAAATAGGAAAATGCGCGGCCAACTTCATGTGCAACTCCTCGTCAGGCCGCTCGGCCGAACAGCAACTGGTCGCGGATGGACGAGATGTCCGTCCGCTGTTGAATCAGGTCGAAGTACCAGGGACCGTCCGCGACGTCCCCGTACAACACGGCGCCCGTCAGGCGGTTGCCCGCGACGACGAGACGTTTATAGATGCCGCCGCGGCGGTCGCGCAGCACGAGATCTTCGCTGCCTTCGCCGCCGACGATGTCGCCGGCCGAGTACAGGTCCACGCCCGTCACCTTCAGCTTCGTCGCGGTCGCCTGCTGCACGTAGCGGCGGTGACCCGAGCCTGCGAGGTGGGCGGCGGCGACGCGTGCCTGGTCCCAGATCGGCGCGACGAGGCCGAACGTGGCGCGGCGGTGCTGCACGCATTCGCCCACGGCGTACACGCGCGGATCGTAGGTCTGCAGCGTGTCGTCGACGACGATCGCGCGCTCGCAGTGCAGGCCGGCGCTCTTCGCCAGCTCGACGTTCGGGCGCACGCCGGCGGCCATCACGACGAGGTCGGCGTCGACGGTTTCACCGCCTTCGAAGCGCACGGAACGCACGCGGTCCTCGCCCTCGATGGCGACGGTCTGGCGGTTCAGCAGG
This sequence comes from Massilia sp. GER05, assembly GCF_052056005.1. Classification (NCBI taxonomy): domain Bacteria; kingdom Pseudomonadati; phylum Pseudomonadota; class Betaproteobacteria; order Burkholderiales; family Oxalobacteraceae; genus Massilia; species Massilia sp. GER05. The sequence continues at coordinate 6,849,951 of NZ_CP178858.1, forward strand.
ATGCGCAGGCCGCGCTGCTCCAGGCTGGCGCGCAGCAGTTCGGCGGCGGGCGGGTCGAGCTGCTGGTTCATCAGGCTGCCCGTCACGTGCACGACGGCGACTTCCATCCCCTGGCGCAGCAGGCCGTTCGCGGCTTCGAGGCCGAGCAGGCCGCCGCCGATGACGACGGCCTTCCCGCCCGCGCGTGCGGCTTCCAGCATCGTGTCGACGTCGCTGATGTCGCGGAAGCCGATCACGCCCGGCAGCTGGTGGCCCGGCACCGGCACGATGAACGGCTTCGAGCCGGTCGCGATCAGCAGGCGATCGTACGGCACGGCGAGGCCGGACGCGGCGTGCACGACGCGCTTCTTGCGGTCGATGCGCACGACCGGGTCGCCCGCGTGCAGCGTGATGCCGTTGGCGTCATACCATTCACGCGTGTTGAGCATGATGTCGTCGACGGTCTTCTCGCCGGCGAGCACGGGCGACAGCAGGATGCGGTTGTAATTCCCGTGCGGCTCCGCGCCGAACACGGTGATGCGGTACATGTCGGGCGCGAGCTTCAGCAGCTCCTCGACCGTGCGCATGCCCGCCATGCCGTTGCCGATGACGACCAGGCGCGGATGGGTCTTCATTTACGCACCCACCCAGACCTTGCCGTCCTCGACGCGCACCGGGTAGCTCGACACCGAGTGGTGCGGCGCTTCCAGGCATTCGCCGGTCTGCAGGTCGAAGTGCTGCTTGTAGATCGGCGACGCGACGACGATGCGCTCGCCGATGCTGCCGACCAGGCCGCGCGACAGCACGGCCGCGTCCGAGTTCGGATCGTAGTTATCGATGGCGAACACGCGCGGCTCCTCGGCGCCCACGCGGAACACGGCCACCTGGCGCCCGTTCAGCAGGGCGGCGACGCCGGTGTCCGGGACGATCTGGTCGAGCGAGCAGACGGCATTCCATTGGTTCAGCTCATTTTTTACTTGCGGGTCACGGGGCATGATGTTCTCCTGTTCCAGTCGTTAAATCAAGCTGCAGCGATCGGGATGACGCGGCGGCGTTCTTCCGGCGTGGCCGGGCGGATCTGGCCGCGCTCCGCCATGAACACGACGTTGTCGTCCGTGCCCTCGGTGTTGACGAAGCTGCGGAAGCGCTGGCGCACGGCCGGGTCTTCGACGGCGTTCTTCCACTCGTCGGCGTAGGTGTCGACGACGCGCTGCATGTCGGCTTCCAGTTCGGCGGCGATGCCCAGCTTGTCGTCGACGACGACCTGCTTCAGGTAATCCAGGCCGCCCTCCAGGTTCTCGCGCCACGTGCTGGTGCGCTGCAGGCGGTCGGCGGTGCGCACGTAGAACATCAGGAAGCGGTCGACCAGCTTCACGACGGTCGCTTCATCCAGGTCCGACGCGATCAGTTCCGCGTGGCGGGGCTTCATGCCGCCGTTGCCGCACACGTACAGGTTCCAGCCCTTCTCGGTGGCGATCAGGCCCACGTCCTTGCCCTGCGCCTCGGCGCATTCGCGGGTGCAGCCGGAGACGCCGAACTTGATCTTGTGCGGCGCGCGCAGGCCCTTGTAGCGGTTTTCCAGCGCGATGGCGAAGCCGACGGAATCGCCCACGCCGTAGCGGCACCACGTCGAGCCCACGCACGATTTCACCGTGCGCAGCGACTTGCCGTAGGCGTGACCGGATTCGAAGCCGGCCGCGATCAGCTCTTCCCAGATCGCCGGCAGCTGGTCCACGCGGGCGCCGAACAGGTCGACGCGCTGGCCACCCGTGATCTTGGTGTAGAGGCCGTATTTCTTGGCGACCGCGCCCACGGCGATCAGGCCGTCCGGGGTCACTTCGCCGCCCGGCATGCGCGGCACGACGGAATACGTGCCGTCCTTCTGGATGTTGCCGAGGAAGTAGTCGTTCGAATCCTGCAGGCTCGCGTGCTGCGGCTTCAGCACGAAGTCGTTCCACGTCGACGCGAGGATGTTGGCGGCGACCGGCTTGCAGATGTCGCAGCCCAGGCCCGTGCCGTGCTTGTGCAGCAGTTCGCCGAAGCTCTTGATGCCGCCCACGCGGATCAGGTGGTGCAGTTCCTGGCGCGAGTACGGGAAGTGTTCGCACAGGTGGTTGTTGACGGCCATGCCGGCCTTCGCCATCTCGGACTTCATGATCTGCGTGACGAGCGGCACGCAGCCGCCGCACGACGTGCCGGCGTTGGTGCACGACTTGATCGCGCCGATGTCGCAGGCGCCGCCGGCCACCGCGTCGGCGATGACGCCCTTGGTGACGGCGTTGCACGAGCAGACCTGCGCGCTTGCCGGCAGCGCGTCGACGCCCAGCGCCGGACGCGCACCGCCCTCAAGCTGCGGCAGGATCAGGAATTCCGGCGCTTCCGGCAGCTCCATATCGTTCAGCATCATCTGCAGCAGGCTGCCGTATTCGGCCGCGTCGCCGATCAGCACGGCGCCCAGCAGCTTCTTGCCGCAGTCGGACACGACGATCTTTTTATAGACCTGCTTGCGCTCGTCCGTGAACTGGAAGCTGCGTGCGCCCGGCGTGTTGCCGTGGGCGTCGCCGATCGACGCGACGTCCACGCCCATCAGTTTCAGCTTGGTGCTCATGTCGGCGCCGGCGAACGCGGCTTCCTGGCCGATCAGCGCGCGCGCGACGATGCGGGCCATTTCGTAGCCCGGTGCGACGAGGCCGAACGTCTGGCCGCCCCACGAGGCGCATTCGCCGATGGCGTAGATGTGCGGGTCGGAGGCGAGGCAGGCGTCGTCGATCGCGATGCCGCCGCGCGGGCCCAGTGCCAGGCCGGCGGCCTTGGCCAGTTCGTCGCGCGGGCGGATGCCGGCCGAGAACACGATCATGTCCGCTTCGAGGAAGCTGCCGTCCGCGAATTCCATGCGGTGCGTGGCCGACTCGCCGTCGACGATCTGCAGCGTGTTCTTTTGCGTGTGGACGTTGACGCCCAGTTCTTCGATCTTCCGGCGCAGCACGCGGCCGCCCAGGTCGTCGACCTGCACGGCCATCAGGCGCGGCGCGAATTCGACGACGTGCGTGTCGAGGTTCATGTCGCGCAGCGCCTTGGCGCATTCGAGGCCCAGCAGGCCCCCGCCGACGACGACGCCGGTTTTCGAACGGGCGCCGCATTCCGTCATCTTTTCCAGGTCTTCGATGGTGCGGTAGACGAAGATGTCGTTGCGCTCCTTGCCCGGGACCGGCGGCACGAACGGATACGAACCCGTCGCGAACACCAGCTTGTCATACGAGAGCACTGCGCCATCGGCCAGCGTGACGGTCCGGGAGTCCCGGTCGACGGCGACGGCCTTCGCGTTCAGCTTCAGGTCGACCTGGCCGGCGTGCTGTTCGAAGAAGCCCGGTGCGACGAGCGACAGCTGGTCGGCCGTGGTGCCCGAGAAGAACGAGGACAGGTGCACGCGGTCGTAGGCCGGGCGCGGTTCCTCGCACAGCACGGTGACGTGGAAATGGGCATCCTGCTTGGCTTCCGCGAACAGGGTCTCGAGGAACTTGTGGCCTACCATGCCGTGGCCGATGACGATCAGTTTCATGTTGCGACTCCTATGCTGCAATAACGTGTTCAGGCGGCGGCGGGTGCCGGCGTTTCGGGGACGGTCAGCGTGAAGCGCACGCCGATGGCGCACAGCGCCGCGACGAGGACGGCGCCGCCGAGGATCATCAGGGTCTGGCGCACGTCGCCCGTGCCCTTCATCAGGAAGCCGGCCAGCACGGCGCCGACGTTGCCGCCCGCGCCGACGATGCCGGCCACGCCGCCCAGTGCCTTGCGGCTCACGAACGGCACCAGGGCGTAGGTCGAACCGCACGCCATGTGGGTGCACAGGCCGAAGGCGAGCATGGCGACGATGGCCAGCGTGACGCTCGTGGTCTGCGAGAACCACAGCAGGCCCAGGCCCTCGCCCAGCATCAGGACGAACAGCAGGTTCACGCGGGAATTCAGGTCGCCCCTGGCCGCGACCTTATCCGAGATCCAGCCGCCCAGGGCACGGGCGAACAGGGCCAGCAGGCCGAAGCTGCCGGCGGCCATGCCGGCCTGTTTCAGCGACAGGCCGAAGTGGTCGACGTAATAGGTGGCGGCGACGTTGTGGATGAACAGTTCGATGCCGAAGCAGGCGCCGTAGGTAATGAACAGCAGCCAGGCGCGGTAGTTGCGGCAGGCTTCGAAGAAGCTCGCCCAGCCGCCCTTGCCGCCCGCTTCGAACGGCACGCCGGCCGCGCGCAGTTCGGTGAAGTTACCTTCCGGGCAATCCTGGGTGAACTTGTAGTAGACGACGGCCATGATGAGCATCAGCACGCCCGGCACGACCAGGGCGGCACGCCAGCCCATCGTCTCGTTCACGCCCAGCATGATCATGGCGCCCATGATCAGCGGCATCGTGGCCTGCGCGACGCCGCCGCCGCTGTTGCCCCACCCGGCCGATGCCGCGTTGGCGGTGCCGACGACCTTCGGGCCGAACATGACGGAGGTGTGGTACTGGGTGATCACGAAGCTGGCGCCGACGGCACCGATGCCGAGGCGGAACAGCAGGAAGCTTTCATAGCTCTGGGCCATGGCGACGCCCAGCACGGGGATCGCGCCCAGCGCCAGCAGGCCGGTGTAGGCCTTGCGCGGGCCGAAGCGGTCGCACAGCGGGCCGATGATCAGGCGCACGATGATGGTGATGGCGACGGCTGCGATGTTGATGTCGGCGATCTGGCTGACCGACAGGTGGAACTCGCCCTTGATCACCGGCATCAGCGGTGCGCAGGCGAACCAGGCGAAGAAGCAGACGAAGAAGGCCACCCAGGTCAGGTGGAATGCGCGCATCTGGGGCGTATCAAAGGAGAATAGCTTGATACTGTTTGCTTTGCCGGCCATGTTGTTATTCCCTTCTTGAAAACGAAAAGGCGCCCGCTGCCTGGCCGCGAAGACGATTCCAGAAATCGTTCAAGCGGGTGCAGCGGACGCCGTTGTCCTGTTGCCGGCCCCTCGTTGGACCGGCTCTTGTTTACTCAGGGATCGCCGTTGATCCTTTACCTCCGTATTTGCAAGACCCGTGCCAGATGGTTTTCAGGGGGAAGATCGTATTGACCGGGCCTGGCACGCTTCATTGCAGTGCACCATGCACGCTTATGAGGCGCTTGAATGAGCACCATCAAGATGCGAAACTGGAAAACGCGGTGCGGCGGATGGGAAAGGATGAGATATACGCGTCGGGCGCGAGGCCGTCCCAGACCTTGCCGTCCATGAGCACCGAGCGGCGCATCAGGCTCGACGCCGCCGGCACGCCCGCCAGCACGGCCGCCTCGCGGTACAGGCCCACGCGGTTCACGCGCGCGGCCACGGCCGCGTAATCGACGTCGTCGCGCAGCAGGCCCCAGCGCCGGTGCTGGGTCATGAACCACATCGCGTCGGACAGGTACGGGAAATTGGCCTCGCCCTCGTCGTGGAAGCGCACCGGATCGGGATCGATCCAGCGCTTGCCCAGGCCGTTGTCATAATCGCCATGCAGGCGCGCGGCGATGGCGCGGCGGTCCGCGTTCACATAGGCGGGGCTGGACAGCACCTCGGCCGCCACGTCGCGGTGCTCCGGCGATTCGTCGAGCCAGCGCCCGGCCTCCAGCACGGCCGCGACCAGCGAGCGGCACGCATGCGGGTTCGCGTCCACGAAGGCGGCCGTCGCGCCGAGCGCCTTGCCGGGATGGTCGGGCCAGATGTCCTGGCTCGTCGCGACGGTGAAGCCGCTGCCGTCCAGCTGGGCGCGGGCGCTCCACGGCTCGCCGGCGCAAAAGCCGTCCATGTGGCCGGCCGCCAGGTTCACGGCCATCTGGCTGGGCGGGACCGTCACCACTTGCGCGTCGCGCACCGGATCGATGCCGCCCGCCGCCAGCCAGTAATACAGGAACAGCGCGTGGTTCCCGGTCGGGAACGTGTGCGCGAACGTGTAGCGGCGCTCGCCCTTGCGCATCGCGGCGGCCAGCGTGCCGAGGTCCGTCACGCCCTGGCGGGCCAATGCGCGCGACAGGGTAATCGCTTGGCCATTGCGCGATAAATTCATCAGCACGGCCATGCGCGTGGGGGGACTCCCGATGCCGTTTTCCACGCCGTACAGCAAACCATACAGGACGTGCGCCGCGTCGATCTCGCCCTGCAGCAGGCGGTCGCGCATGCCCGACCACGAATGCTGGCGCGCGAGTTCGAGCTTGATGCCGTATTTGTCGTCCAGCCCGAGCACGGACGCCATCACGAGGGACGCGCAATCCGTCAGGGGCATGAAGCCGGCCCTGATCACGGTCTTTTCCGGCCGGTCCGAGCCGGCGATGAATGCGTGAGCCATCGTTTCCTTTGCTGTTTTAGCCGAGTAGATCCTCGACGTCGAGGATGCGCTGGGCGACTTCGGCCAGCTTGAGCTTCTTGTTCATCGCCATGGTGCGCAGACGCTGGTAGGCCTCGTCCTCCGTCAGCCGGTTGCGCGCCATGAGCACGCCCTTGGCCCGTTCGATCAGCTTGCGGTCGGCGAGCTGGCGGCGCGTGTCGGACAACTCGTCCAGCAGCTTCTGTTCGCGGCGGAAGCGCTTCATGGCCACGTCCAGCACGGGCTTCACGCGCTCGGCCTGCAGGCCGGCCACGATGTACGCGGTGACGCCCGCCTCGATCGCGGCATCCATGCTGGACGACGTCTGGTCGTCCGTGAACAGGACGATGGGACGCGGCTCGTCGCGCGTGGCGATCACGATGTGTTCGAGGACGTCGCGCGCGTCCGATTCGCTGTCGATGATGATCATGTCCGGCTGGATCTGGGCGATCCGTTCCGGCAGGAAGATGTCGGCAGGCAGCGACGCGACGATGTCGTAGCCCGATTCCAGCAGGCCGATGCGCAGGGCCGTGTTGCGCCTTGCCTGCGCGGCGAGCGTGACCTCGTCCGCGGCAGCGCTGGACGCGGTGTTGACGACGACGATGCGCAGGGTGCGCTGGACCTTGGACGGCGGTTTCATGCCCTTTGGATATGCAAGTTCCGGGCCAGCCGGTCAGATATTCATGTTTGCTATGTCCGCAGTGCGAATCAATATTAGTTGTCGCACAGAAAATATTCACGAAACGCATGGGGAGCATCACAAATCAAAAGTTCATTTATGACGCGGTTGTCCCTATACTGCATCGCAACACGACAGATTTCTCACCGGAGATGACCATGAACACCGCAACGATCAACCAGGCACAGAACAAGACTCTGCGCCAGCACATTGCCGACACCCTGGGCAAGATCCGCACCTTTGCGATCGAACTGTACGAAGCGCACGGCGGCCTGATCGTGCCCGACGCCGCCCAGCCGGGCAGCGGCGCCCTGGCCCGCCGCAAGATGCAGCAGCAGGCCGGCATCATCATCCTGGGCCCGTTCTGCGCAGCCGCGCTGGCTCCGGAAGCCGTCCGCGAAACGCCGAACAACTAATCAAGCCAAGGATACAGATCATGACCCCGTTCGAATACCTCACCGTCGCCATCGCTGCCGCCGCCGTCGTCACCCGTATCGTGATGTTCGTGCGCAACCCGTCGCTGACCGCGCCGTCCGAACTGTGGCTGGCGCAAGAGCCGACCGAACTGTGGATGGGCGAGTACGCGAAGCCGAAGGCAGCCGCGTAACAGCAAGCCGCCCCCATCGTCTCCACACGCCCGGCATTGGCCGGGCGTTGTCTTTTGTGCGCCGCAATATCGTTAATGGCCGCCACCGTACTTACGCACGCGCGCCACTCCCGCCAGCGAATCCGCACAGCACCATAGTCGGCTGCGCTAGAATGCTTTTTTGCAATTTCTGACCAAGAAAAGCATTCTTGTTCTTCATTTATCCACCCGACTGATGATGCGACTTCCTGTCCTTACCGTTCTCGCCGCACTGCTGGCGCTACCCGCTGCCGCCTCCACACCCGTGACCCTCGACCAGGCCATGGCCAACCCAGACTGGATCGGTCCTCCCGTGGAAGCGGCGTGGTGGAACTGGGACGGCAAGCAGGTCATCTACAAGCAGAAGCGCGCCGGTTCGCCCCTGCGGGACACCTACCGCGTGAACGCGGCGAAGGCCGGCACGGCGGCACAGGTGACGGACGCCGAACAGGCGAAGCTGGACAGCCCGGAAATGCTGTACAACCGCGCCCGCACCCGCGCCGTCATCGTGCGCAACGGCGATCTGTTCGAGCGCGACCTCAAGTCGGGCGCCCTCGTGCAGATCACGCGCGGCAACGGCGTGGCGATCCAGGCCGTCCAGTACACGGCCGACGAGCGCGGCGTGCAGTACCGCATCGGCGACGACTGGTTCGCGTGGGACCGCACCGACCGCGTGGCCGGCCCCGTCGCCCTGCCGCGCGCCGCCAAGGATCCGAACGTGACGGAAGCCGACGCGCTGCGCGACATGCAGCTGCGCCTGTCGACGATCCTGAAGCGCCAGAAGGACGAGCGCGACGCCACCCGCGCGCAGGCCGAGGAACTGCGCCGCGCCGACCCGACCCGCGCGCCCGCGCCGATCTACCTGGGCGACAAGGTCGCGATCCTGAACAGCGCGCTGTCGCCGGACGGCCGCTGGCTGCTCGTCGTCACGGGTCCGAAGAACGCGGACAAGGGCCGCGCCGGCAAGATGCCCCGCTACGTGACGGAAAGCGGCTACGAGGAATTCTCGGAAGAGCGCACGCGCGTGGGCCGCAACAACCCCGCGGGCCACGGCCTGAAACTCGTGAACCTCGCCACGCGCGAGGTGAAGGACCTGGCGCTGGACGCCCTGCCCGGCATCGCGGTCGACCCGCTGGCCAGGCTGCGCGCGGAGCACAAGCTCGATCCGCTCAAGGGCAACCGTCCGGTGATGATCGGCTTCGACGGCGAAGCGATCACGTGGAGCCAGGACGGCGCCAACGTGGCCGTCATGTTCCGCGCCGTGGACAACAAGGACCGCTGGATCGCCACCGTCGACCTGCCGCGCGCGGCGCTCCAGCCGGTGCACCGCCTGACGGACGAGGCCTGGGTCAACTACGACAACAATGAATTCGGCTGGCTGCCGGACGGCTCGACCCTGTGGTACCTGTCGGAAGAAAGCGGCTACGCGCACCTGTACGTGCGCGACGCGGCCGGCCGCACGCGCGCGCTCACGCAAGGGCGCTGGGAAGCGGGCGACGTCGCATGGTCGGCGGATGGCCGCACGGCCTGGCTGCTGTGCAACCGCAAGGCGCCGCACACGTACGAGGTCTGCGCCGTCGATGCGAAAGATGGCACCACGCGCGAAATCAGCAGCCTCGCGGGCGTGCAGGACTTCCGCCTGTCGCCGGACCAGAACAAGCTGCTCGTCCACTATTCCGGCCCGTACCTGCCGGCGCAGCTCGCGACCGTGCCGTCGCACGGCGGCGAGGCCGTCAGGCTGACGGACACGCGCACGCCCGAGTTCAAGGCGCGCGAATGGATCCAGCCGCAATTCGTGACGATCCCGTCGACGCACGGCGCCGATCCGATCTGGGCCAAGCTGTACCGCCCCGCGCGGCTGGAGCCGGGTAAAAAATATCCGGTGGTGATGTTCGTGCACGGCGCGGGCTACCTGCAGAACGTCACGCAGCGCTACACGCCGTACTTCCGCGAGCAGATGTTCCACAACCTGCTCGTGCAGAACGGCTACGTCGTCCTCGACATGGACTATCGCGCCTCGAAGGGCTATGGCGTCAAATGGCGCACGGCGATCTACCGCCAGATGGGCCATCCGGAACTGGACGATTACCTGGACGGCGTGAACTGGATGATCGCGCACCAGCAGGGCGACGCGGCCCGCGTGGGCGTCTACGGCGGCAGCTACGGCGGCTTCATGACCCTGATGGCCATGCTGCGCGCGCCGGACGTCTTCAAGGCCGGCGCCGCGCTGCGCCCCGTGACCGACTGGACGACGTACAACCACGAGTACACGGCCAACATCCTGAATACGCCGGACCTGGATCCGGAAGCGTATAAAACGTCGTCGCCGATCGAGTACGCGCAGAACCTGAAGGGCCACCTGCTGATCGCGCACGGCATGGTCGACGATAACGTGTTCTTCCAGGACTCCGTGCGCATGGCGCAGCGGCTGATCGAATTGAAGAAGGACCACTGGGAACTGGCGCCGTATCCGCTGGAGCGGCATTCGTTCGTGCAGCCGGAGGCGTGGTATGACGAGTATCGGCGGATCTACCAGCTGTTCGAGCGGACGCTGAAGTAAAGAAGGACGTCAACCTAAAAACCGTCGTCCCCGCGCAGGCGGGGACCCAATTTCCGCATGCGTTATCGGGACGCGTACAAATCAGGTTCCCGCCTGCGCGGGAACGACGTGCCAGCTTATTCGGTCTTCGCCCCCGCCTCGAACCACCTCCCCACCTCCGCCCTTTCCGCCTCCGTCATATTGGTCATGTTCGCCAGCGGCATCGCCTTGAGCTGCACGGCCTGCTGGTAGATGCGGGGCGCGTTCCGGGCGATGCCGTGCGCGTCGTCCAGCATCACGCCGGCCGGCGCGCTCGCGAACCCGGGCTGCGTCGGATGCGCCGCGTGGCACGACACGCAGCGCGCGCGCAGGATCGTCTCCACCCGCGCAAACGGCACCGTCCCCGCCGACACGCCCGGCCGCGGCGGTGCCAGCAAAATCGCAAGCCCCAGCAGCAGCGCCACACCGATCGCCGGATACACCCACTCGACGCGCCCCTTGTGGCGCAGGTTGAAGAAGTGGCGGATGAAGACGCCGGCCGCCATGATGGTACCCAGCACGGCCCATGCGTGCGGGTGGCGGTAGGTCATCGCGAAGTGGTTGCTGATCATGATGAACAGCACCGGCAACGTGAAGTAGTTATTGTGGACGCTGCGCTGCTTGCCGCGGATGCCGTGGACGGGATCGGGCGTCAAGCCCGCGCGCATCGCCTCGACCATCTTGCGCTGCCCCGGAATGATCACCATCGCCACGTTCGCGACCATGATCGTGCCGATCATCGCGCCCACGTGGATGTAAGCGGCGCGGCCGCTGAGGAAGTGCGTGAGCACCCATGCCGCGCCGACCAGCAGCGCAAAGACCACGACGCCGAACGCGAGATCATGCTTGCCGAGAGGTGAACGGCACAGCAGGTCGTACACGACCCAGCCGGCGACGAGGCTCCCGAGCCCGAGACCGATCGCCTGCCAGCTCGACAAATCGGCCACTGACCGGTCGACCATCATCGCCTGCGCATTCAGCCAGTACACGATGACGAGGAGCGCAACACCCGACAGCCACGTCGAATACGCTTCCCATTTGAACCAGTGCAGCTCCGCCGGCAGCTCGGCCGGCGCGACGAGGTATTTCTGCGGATTGTAGAAACCGCCGCCGTGCACGGCCCACAGCTCGCCCGCCACGCCCTTCTGCGCGAGATCGGAACCGGCCGCCGGCGGACGCAGCGAATTGTCCAGCCAGACGAAGTAGAACGACGCGCCGATCCAGGCGATGCCGGTGATGACGTGCAGCCAGCGCACCAGCATGTTCATCCATTCGAGACCATACGGGACCAGGTATTCCATCGAGGCTCCTCAGCGTGACCGGCAGGCGACACCGCCGTCGATATAGTTTCTAGAACATGAAAAATATCGTATATTTAAAATCAGACTACGTATATAACAATTCCATCAAAAACTCTCCCATGTCCAGCCTGCCCCAGCACCTCGACCTGCACCTGATCCGCATCCTTTATCTGCTGCTCGTCGAGAAGAACGTCTCGCGCGTCGCCCTCAAGTTGAACCAGCCGCAACCGTCGATCTCGGCGTCGCTGCGCAAGCTGCGCGAGCTGACGGGCGACCCGCTGCTCGTGCGCGGCGCGCGCGGCATGGTGCCGACGCAGCACGGCGAAAGCCTGCTCAAGCCGGCCAAGCGCATCCTCGACGAGACGGAGAGCCTCTTTGTCCGCAAGACGCCGTTCGTGCCGGAACAGGCCGACCGCACGTTCCACATCGCCGCGCCCGACTACCTCGACACGCAGTTCCTGCCGGGCGTCGTCGCGTCGATCCGGCGCGGCGCGCCGAACAGCCGCGTGACCATCCACCACCTGGGGCCGGGCACGGACTACCTGCGCATGCTGTCGGACGGCGAAATGGATCTCGTCATCGCCAACTGGGACGAGCCGCCCTCGCACCTGCACATCTCGAAGCTGTTCGAAGACCCGATCATCTGCACGATGCGTGCCGACAGCGCCTACGCCAAGCGCACGGCGGCCGACGCGATGACGGTCGAGGACTACCTCACGCTGCCGCACATCGCGCCGACGGCGATGCTGCCCGGCTACCACGGCGTGATCGACGCCTTCCTCGAGCGGCAAGGCATGCATCGCAAGGTGGCCGTGGAATCGCCTTATTTCGGCCTGATCCCGTACATGCTCACGCAGACGGACCTCGTGCTGACGACGGGCCGCCAGTTCATCCGGTTCTACGAAAAGACGCTGCCGCTGAAAAACTTCACGGTGCCGATCAAGTTCCCGCCGATGCGTTTTTATCAACTGTGGCACCAGCGCGTGCACCAGTCGCCGGAGCACAAGTGGCTGCGCGACCAGGTGACGGCCGCGGCCAAGGTGGTGGTCAACCGGTAGGCACGCGTGGGCACAGGGTGCGCCCTACTGCTTGGCTTCCTGGCCTTTCTGCGCCTGCATCTCCTGCAGTTTCTGCTGCATCTGCGCCGTCATCTGCTGGAAGTGCACGGCCAGCCGGCGGCATGCGTCCCGCTTCGCTTCGCACAGCACTTTCATCTCGACGAACGTGCCCTCGTCCGTCTTGCGGACCAGGCGCCGCACGACGGCCGGGTAGGCTTCATGTCCTTGCGGCACGAACGACCACACGGCCACCTCCGGTTTCTGGATGGCGTACGTGGTCCAGCCGCCCGGATGGGAGAGCTTGGCGTCCGGATTCTTTTGCAGTGCGGCCAGCGCATCGGCGACTTTCTTGTAGCCGAGCGGACGGGGCTCCTGCTTCGACTGGGCGTGGGCCGCGCCGGAGAGGACCAGGGCGGCGGCGAGGACGGGAATGGCAAATCGTTTCATGGGGCAAGAATGAATTAGCATGGCGACATCGTGACATGCCCGGCGCGTCCCAGCAACGCCGATTCGTGTAAAAATCACATGCGGCAAAAAATATTTGCGGAACGCATGAACCTTGGGGCGGCCGGCGGGTATTCACCGCAAAACAGCAGAGAGCGCATGCGTGGACGGAAAGATTGAAGGAGTGGCCGTGAACGAGGCCAGCCTGGTGGGTCGGATTGCGGCCGGGGACCGGCGCGCCTTCGAGATGCTGTACCGCGCGTACTTTCCGCGCCTGGCGCGCTTCCTCCAACGGATGACGCGCAGCGTGCCGCTGATCGAGGAAATCGTCAACGACACCCTGCTCGTCGTCTGGCAGAAGGCCGCCACGTTCGACGGCAGTTGCAAGGTGTCGACCTGGGTGTTCGCGATCGCCTACCGCAAGGCCTGCAAGGCCCTGCACGCACTCGACGAACCGCTGGATGCCCCGGCCGACGAGTGCGCGGCGGACGACGCGGGCCGGCCCGACTGGCGCTTCGAACAGCAGCGCCTCGCGCACGCCGTCGACGCCGCCGTCGCCACGTTGCCGCTGGCGCAGCGGGCCGCCTTCCAGCTGACCTTTTATCACGACATGGGTTACGCAGAAATCGCAGAAATCATGGAATGTCCCGTCAACACCGTCAAAACGCGCCTGTTCCACGCGCGCCGCCGCCTGGCAACGCTGCTGGAAGACCAGCTGGAGATCCGGCCATGAACGCTCGCACCGATCACCTCGACGCGCAGGACGCGCTGCCCTGGCTCGCGAACGGCACCCTCGCGGGCGCCGAACTGGAACGCGTGCAGGCGCACGTGGCCACCTGCGCGCACTGCCGCGCCGACCTCGCCCTGCTGCGCACGGTGCATGCGGCCGGGCCGGGCCCGGACCTCGACTTCGATCCGGACCGCGCGCTCGCGCGCTTGATGCCGCAACTGGATGCGCCGCAACTGGAGGCCGCACCGCCGCAGGCAAAGACCGGCCCGCTGCAACGCTGGCGCGACCGCGTCGCCGCCAACGACCGCACGTGGCTGCGCGCCGCCGTCGCCTGCCAGTTCGGCGCGATCGCCGTACTGGCCGCATTGCTGGCGCGCCCTTCCGGGCAGCCAGATTCGCCGGACAGCTACCGCGTCCTCGGCGCCGCCGGCGCGAACGGCATGGCGCGCGTCGTCGTGACCTTCCGGCCCGACACGCCGGAGGCGGAACTGCGCCGCATCGTGCGCGCCAGCGGGGCGCGCATCGTCGGCGGGCCGACCGTCACCGATGCGTGGCTCGTCGGCGCGGACGGCCGGCTCGCCCCGGTGCTGGCCAGGCTGCGGGCGGAGCCGGCGGTGACGCTGGCCGAACCGCTCGTCGTGGACAAGCAGCCGTGAAAACCGCCCTTCTCGCCCTGGTCGCGGTGTTGATCGCGTTCGCCTGCGCGGTGCCGCGCGCGCGCGCGGATGCGCAGGCGGCCACGCACCCGGTCTCGACGCCGGCGCCGGCGGCGCGACAGGTGCTCGTGATGCTGCGCATGCCGTCGCCGCACTTCCGGCCCGACGGCGCCTACGGCGGCGGCTACACGGAGGACGGCACCCGCGCCGCGCGCCGCCGCGTCGCGCGCGACCTCGCCGCCGCCTATGGCCTGCGCGTCGTCGACGACTGGCCGATGCCCGCCATCGGCATCGACTGCTTCCTGATGGAGGACACCGGCACGGGCCCCGTCGACCGCCTGCTCGACACGCTCGCGCACGACCCGCGCGTCGCATGGGCGCAGGCGATCCAGGACTACCACGGCCTGGCCGAAGGCGACCCGCTGCTGCCCGTGCAGCCGGCCACGCGCGCCTGGCAGCTGCCCGCGCTGCACCGCGCCAGCACGGGTCGGGGCGTGACGGTGGCCGTCATCGACAGCGGCGTCGATGCGAACCATCCCGACCTCGACGGCCAGGTCAAACTGCGCCGCAACTTCGTCGATGCGTATCCGGACGGCGCGGAAGCGCACGGCACGGCCGTCGCCGGCATCATCGCCGCGCGCGAAGGCAATGGCCTGGGCATCGCGGGCATCGCGCCGGGTGCAAAACTGCTGGCCCTGCGCGCGTGCTGGGAAACGGCCGGGCCGCCCGCCCGCTGCAACAGCTTCACGCTGGGCAAGGCGATCAATTTTGCGCTGATGAGCGATGCGCGCGTCATCAACATGAGCCTCGGCGGGCCGCGCGACCGGCTGCTGGAAGCCCTGCTCGACGCGGCCCTCGCGCGCGGCGTGACGCTCGTCGGCGCGGCCGATCCGGCGCAGCCCGACGGCGGCTTTCCCGCGTCGCATCCGGGCGTCATCGCGGTGGCGTCCGACACGCAGCGCGCGCCGCCGCCTGGATCGCTGCGCGCGCCGGGGACGGACGTGCCCACGTCGCTGCCGGGTGCGCGCTGGGGTATGGTGTCCGGCTCGTCGTACGCGTCGGCCCACGTGGCGGGGCTCGCGGCACTCGTGCTGGAACTGCGTCCCGGGACGACGCCCGCCAGGCTGCGGGCCGACCTCGACGGCGGCGCACGCATCCTGCCCGCCGCGCTGGCCTCCGGCGCCGGACAAGCTGGTAGCATAGACGCCTGCGCCGCCGTTACGCGCGCAGCCGGAGCCTGTTTCTGCCTATGCCCATCGACGACCACGACCGCCAGCCTTCCTTCCCCGCGCCCGCCGCACTGAAACCCGTCGCGGGCGCGTTTGCCCTCCTCCTCGTCGCGCTCGCGGCACCTGGCGCAGTGGCCCAGACCAGTGCCGACCTCTCCGTCGTATCCGAATACGCGATACGCGGCGTCTCGCAGGGCCGCAATCCCGCCGAGCAGCTGCGCGTGGACCACGACTTCGACGGCGGCTGGTATGCCGGCACCTTCGCGTCGCCCATCGAGCTGTACGGCCGCGGCCAGGGCCTGCTGATCGTCTACGGCGGGCGCGCGCTGCCGCTGACGACGCGGCTGTCGTGGGACGCCGGCGTCACGCGCACGATCTATCTGCGCAACCACGAAGTCGACTACCACGAGTTCTACGCCGGCCTGACGTACGACCGCGTCAACGCGAGAGTCTCGTATTCGCCGGCGTATTACGGCGGAGGCCGCACGGTCTACCTCGACCTGAACGGCGGCATCCCGCTGGGCGAGCGCGTCGCACTGGCCCTGCATGCGGGGCTGCTGCATCCGCTCGATACCGATTACCGCTGGAGCGACCGGGACCGCGCGGACCTGCGCGCCACGCTCGCGTACGACACGGGCGACTGGCGCCTGCAGGCCGGCGTGCAAACCCTCGTGCACAGCGGCGGCACCGGCCTCCCGCGCGCCCGCGCCCTGTTCGCCGGCGCCAGCCTGCGCTTTTGAAAGTACCCGCGATTCGATTGAACCTTGCGCGTGGATGGGGGCATTAACGTCGTCCCCTTTCCATGAGGTGCAATCATGAACCTGCAATCGAATCCGGCCGTGCGCCTCCTGTGCGGCATCGTCCTCGGCGCCGCCGTGACGGCCTGCGGCGGCGGCGGCGACGACCATCCGATGACGCCGCCCGTCACCATGCCGCCGGCGATCACGAGCGCCTTCACCACCACGGCCCTCGTCACCGACCAGTCCAGCGGCGCGGCCCACACCGACACCCACCTCGTCAACGCGTGGGGCCTCGCATTCAATCCGACGGCCTTCGTCTGGGTCGCGAACAACGGCACGGCGACGTCGACGCTGTACGACGGCAACGGCGTGCCGCAGACGCTCGTCGTCGCGGTCCCGGCCGGCGTCACCGGCATCGTGTACAACGGTAGCCAGGACTTCAAGGTCACGCAGAACGGCGTGACGGGCGCCAGCCCGTTCATCTTCGTGGGCGAGACGGGCACCGTGTCGGGGTGGTCGCCGGCCGTGAATCGGACGAACGCCGTAACGGCCGTCGACACGGGCGGCAGCGCCGTCTACAAGGGTCTCGCCATCGGCGCGTTCTCGGGCGCGAACTACCTGTACGCGGCCGATTTCCACAACAACCGCATCGACGTCTACAACGCCAGCTTCCAGAAAGCCACGCTGCCGGGCGGCTTCACCGATCCGAACCTGCCGGCCGGCTACGGGCCGTTCGGCATCCAGGCCATCGGCGACCGCATCTACGTGGCGTATGCGCAGCGCGAGGCGGCCGGCAACGACGAGGTCAAGGGCGCGGGGCTGGGCGTGGTGGACGTGTACGACACGGGCGGCGTCTTCCTGCACCGGCTGGCGGCGGGCGGTGCGCTGAATGCGCCGTGGGGCATGGCGCTGGCGCCGGCCAACTTCGGGGACTTCAGCAATGCGGTGCTCGTCGCGAACTTCGGCGACGGCAAGATCAACGCCTACAACCCGTCCAACGGCGCGTTCATCGGCACGTTGTCGAAGGCCGACCGCACGCCCATCGTCATCGACGGCCTGTGGGGCATCGCGTTCGGCAACGGCGTGCAGAACCAGCCGACGAACACGCTGTTCTACACGGCGGGGCCCGCCGACGAATCGCACGGCATCTACGGGCGGATCGACATGCAGTAAGCGTCAAAGGAACGACGCGAACATGGCGATCGTCGCCGCCGCCATCACGCCCGTGCACAGCCAGCCCATGGCGCGCAGGCGCGGCGCGATCGTCAGGTCGCCCATGATGCGCGGGCTCGACGCCACCAGCATCATGATCGCCATCACCGGCACGGCGATGACGCCGTTCAGCACCGCGCTCCAGTACAGCGCCTTGATCGGGTCGATCGGCATGAAGTTGATGCCGACGCCGGCCAGCGTGGCGACGATGATGATGCCGTAGAACTTGCGCGCGGCCGAAAACTCCGCGCCCAGGCTGCTCTTCCAGTGGAACGTGCCGGCCATCGCGTACGCGGCGGAACCGGCCAGCACGGGGATCGCGAGCAGGCCCGTGCCGACGATGCCGAGCGCGAACAGGACGAACGCGAGTTCGCCCGCGACGGGTTTCAGCGCCGACGCGGCCTGCGCCGACGACTGGATGTCGTGCACGCCCTGCGCGTGCAGGGTGGCGGCGGTGGTGAGCATGATGAAGAACGCGACGCCGTTCGACACCGCCATGCCGACCAGCGTGTCGAAGCGGATGCGGCGGAACTGGCCCCTGGCCTGGTCGGGTGCGCGCCGCAGCGGCTCCGCGCTGTCGTCCGCGCGGAGTTCTTCGACTTCCTGCGACGCCTGCCAGAAGAACAGGTAGGGACTGATCGTCGTGCCGAACACGGCGACGATAGTGGTCAGGTAGTCCCTGTTCCACGCGATATGCGGCCACACGGTGGTCCTGAGCACCACGCCCCATGGCACGTGGACGACGAACACGGTGGCCACGTACGCGAGCAGCACGAGCGTGAGCCACTTGAGCAGGTTCACGTAGCGCTGGTAAGGGATGAACACCTGCAGCAGCACGGACAGCACGCCGAAGCCGACGGCATACCACAGCGGCCGGCCGGGCGCGACGAGCGACATCGCCTCGCCCATCGCCGCGACGTCGGCCGCGATGTTGATGACGTTGGCGACGAGCAGCAGCCCGACGATGCCCCACACGACCCCGCGCGGCGCATAGCGCTGCAAATTGGTGGCGAGCCCGCGCCCCGTCACGCGGCCGATGTTGGCGCTGATGACCTGGATGGCGGCCATCAGCGGATACGTGAGCAGCAGGGTCCACAGCAGGTTGAACCCGAACTGGGCGCCGGCCTGCGAATACGTGGCGATGCCGCTCGGGTCGTCGTCGGCCGCGCCGGTGATCAGGCCCGGACCCAGCTTCGACAGCCAGGTCGAGGCTTCCGGCGATGGCGGCGCGATGGTGGTTTCATCGGATTTCATGAAACCCATCATGCACCCATGTGGGGCGGGAATATGTACGGTTGCGCACACTGTGCGAGGACCGTAATCTCAACCGACGTCGTCCCCGCGGAGGCGGGGACCCAAGTTTGCATGCATTACGGCACGCTTAAAACTTGGGGGGATAGCGCCGGGGGCGCTATCCCGCCTTCGCAGGGGCGACGGTTCTATTTTTCCGACTGAATCCACTTCTCCACCTGCGCCTGCAGGATCGGCAACGGCAACGTCCCATCCCCCAGCACCACCTCGTGGAATTTCGCGAAGGTGAACTTCGGCCCCAGCGCCTTCTGCGCCCGCGCGCGCAGGTCGAGGATCTTCAGCGCGCCCACCTTGTACGCCAGCGCCTGGCCCGGCCACACCATGTAGCGCTCGATCTGGTTCGCCGCGCGCGCCTCGCTGTAGCCCAGGTTGTCCATCATGTACTTGACCGCCCGCTCGCGCGACCAGCCCTGCGCATGCATGCCCGTGTCGACGACGAGGCGCACGGCGCGCAGCAGTTCGTCGTTCAGGTGGCCGTAATACGCGGACGGATCGTCGTACAGGCCGAAGTGGCGGCCCAGCGTCTCGCAGTACAGCGCCCAGCCTTCCGTGTAGGCGGCGGCGCTCGGGTGCTCGGTGAAGAACTTGCGGAAATCCGGCAGCGGCAATTCCTTCAGCAGCGCCGCGTGCAGGTGGTGGCCCGGCACGCCCTCGTGCAGCAACAAGCTCGTCATGCCGACCGTGCTGTACTCCTTCGGGTCGTTGACGACGGCCCAGAACACGCCGGGATGCGAACCGTCGGCGGCGACGGGCGTGTAGTGGTCGGACGCCGTGGCGCGCGTCAGTTCCGGTTCCAGCTGGATGTCCAGCTTCGCCTTCGGCAGCAGGCTGAAATACTGCGGCAGCTTCGCTTCGACGACGCCGTAGATGGCACGGTAGCGCTCCAGCACCTCCTGGTCGGTCTTGAACGGCTTGAAGCGCGGCTGCGCGGCCACCCATTGCGGGAACGTGTTCAGCGGGCCGTCGTAGCCCAGCTTCGGCGCCAGGGTCGCCATCTGCTGCTGGATGCGCGCCACTTCCTTCTCGCCCAGCGCGTGGATCTCGGCCGGCGTCAGGTCGAGGTTCGTGTTGTTGCGGATGCGGGCCTGGTACCACGCGGCGCCATCCGGCAGCGCGCCAAAGCCGGCCGTCGTGCGGCCCGCGGGCAGGTAGTCCTTCTCGAGGTAAGTGTTCAGGCGCGCGAGCGCGGCGTCGATCTTTTGCGCGGCCTGGCGGTAGCCGGCCGTGAGCGATTTTTTATCGGCGTCGGAGAAGCCGGCCGGCAGGTTCCTGATGGGCGTGTAGAAGATGCTCGCTTCCGCGTCGCGCGCGGCCAGCTGGCGGAACTGCGGCAGCATCTTGGCCGTGATCGCCTTCGGCTGCACGACGCCCTTTTTCACGCCCTCTTTCATGTTGGCGATGGCCTGGTCGATCCATGCCGGCAGCTGCTCCAGGCGCGACAGGTACGCGCGGTACTGGGCCGGCGTCGCCAGCGGCTGCGAGCCCGTGCCGCTCGCGTAATTGGCCAGGTTGCTCGGGATGTTGTCGAAGTGGTTCAGCGGCAGCAGGTGCTCGGGAAAACGCGCGAGGTCGAGCTGGGCGCGGATCTCGAAGGCGAGGATGTCGTAGTTCAGGCGCGCCTTCTCCGACAGGTGCGCCTTGTCGATTTTCTGCAGGTCGTCCAGCAGCCTGTGATTCTGCGACATATAGCGGGCGCGCACCTTCGGGTCGATCGCCATGCCGATCTGGTCGTCGTAGCGGCTGTCGCCGTTCGCGGTCGCGTACAGCAGCGGGTCGAAGCGGGCGCGCGCATCGTAGAATCTCGCAGCGATGCGGTCGACCTGGCGTTCGGCCGACGACGCGGATACGGTAGTTGCGGCAGCCTGGGCGGACAGGATGGGTGCGCCGGCCGACAGCAAAGCCGCGAGGATGGCGGCATTGAGAGTGCGGTTCATGGGTCTCCTTTGTGAGGTTGTAGCTTGACAGCATACTACGGGGAACCCCTCGATTGCCGGATCGACCACACCTCCCCATTTTGGCGCAAATACGCACCGCAACGGTGCTTGTGCACGCTTGCGGGGCAACCCATCCGGCATGCCCACCGGGAGTGCGCCTCTTCACCAAATTGGAACGTTTATTGCTATCCAGAAGTGCAATCAGACCAACTTGCACTTTTTTGGAGTACGCATGGATGCATTCAAAAGCGGAGCGGACGCGCTCTTCATCTTGCTCGGCGGGATCATGATCCTGGCGATGCACGCCGGCTTCGCCTTTCTGGAACTGGGCACGGTACGCCGCAAGAACCAGGTCAACGCCCTGGTAAAAATCCTGATCGACTTCGCCGTTTCCACCATCGCCTACTTCTTCGTCGGCTATGGCATCGCCTACGGCATCCACTTCATGGGCGCCACCAGCACCCTCGTCGCCAAGAACGGCTACGAGCTGGTGAAGTTCTTCTTCCTGCTGACGTTCGCCGCCGCGATCCCCGCCATCATCTCGGGCGGTATCGCCGAACGCGCCAAGTTCCACCCGCAGATGGCCGCGACCGCCCTGCTCGTGGGCCTCGTCTATCCGCTGTTCGAAGGCATCGCCTGGAACAACCGCTTCGGCATCCAGGACTGGCTGACGGCCACCTTCGGCGCGGCGTTCCACGACTTCGCCGGTTCCGTCGTCGTGCACGCCGTCGGCGGCTGGGCCGCGCTGCCGGCCGTGCTGCTGCTGGGCGCGCGCCGCGGCCGCTATACCAAGGATGGCCGCATCTCGGCGCACCCGCCGTCGAACATCCCGTTCCTCGCGCTGGGCGCGTGGATCCTCACGGTCGGCTGGTTCGGCTTCAACGTGATGAGCGCGCAGACGCTGGACAAGATGAACGGCCTCGTCGCCGTCAACTCGCTGATGGCCCTCACGGGCGGCACCCTGACCGCCTTCGTGCTGGGCAAGAACGACCCGGGCTTCGTCTACAACGGCCCGCTGGCCGGCCTCGTCGCCGTGTGCGCGGGCTCGGACCTGATGCATCCGATGGGCGCTCTGGTGACGGGCGCGATCGCGGGCGCGATCTTCGTCGTGATGTTCACGCTGGCGCAGAACCGCTGGAAGATCGACGACGTGCTGGGCGTGTGGCCCCTGCACGGCCTGTGCGGCGCGTGGGGCGGCATCGCGGCCGGCATCTTCGGCAGCCAGGCGCTGGGAGGGCTCGGCGGCGTGTCGCTCGCGTCGCAGATCGTCGGCACCCTGCTGGGCGTCGCCATCGCCGGCATCGGCGGCATTATCGTCTACGGGTTGTTGAAGGCGACCGTCGGGCTGCGCCTGGACGCCGAACAGGAATTCGACGGCGCCGACCTGGCCATCCACCGCATCAGCGCCACGCCGGAACGCGAAACCACGTTCCAGTAGGCGCGCCAAATAAGGTCACGCTTCGCGCGCGGTGGCGACGAGGCGCCGGATCGCGGCCGCCAGCGCCGCCGGCTCCACGGGCTTGGCGAGATAGTCGGTAAAACCGGCCTGCAGCGCCTTGGCGCGGTCGTCCTGGCGCGTAAACGCCGTCAACGCGATGGCGGGAACGTCCGCCGTGGCCGCGCGCCGGCGGATGCGCCGCATCAGTTCAAAGCCGTCGACTTCGGGCATGCCGACGTCGCTGACGATCACGTCCGGCACCTCGCGCTCCAGCAGGGCCAGCGCGGCGCTGGCGCCCGGCGCCGTCATCGTGGCGGCGCCGCTGTACGACAGGATCTGTTCCAGCACGTCGAGCGTATCCGGCGCGTCGTCGATCACGAGCACCCGCACGCCGGACAGGTCGGCCAGGTCGTCCGCGCCCGTCAGCGCCATCGGAAGCACGCCCGTTCCCGGCAACGTGACGGCGCTCGGGCGCGCCAGCGGCAGGCGCACGGTGAACGTGGTGCCCGTGTGCACGCCGGCGCTGTCCACGGCGATCGTCCCGCCGTGCAGTTCGACGAGCTGCCGCGCGATCGACAACCCCAATCCCAGGCCGCCGTGCTGGCGCGAGATCGACGCATCCTGCTGGCGGAAGCGGTCGAACACGTACGGGAGGAAGTCCCGCGCGATGCCGATGCCCGAATCGATCACGCGGATCACGGCGTCGTTGCCGTCGCGCCCCAGCAGCACCTGCACGCTGCCGCCCGTTGGCGTGAACTTGACCGCGTTCGCCAGCAGATTCCACAGCACCTGCTGCAGCCGGCCCGGATCGGCGCGCACTTCGAGCGGCAACATGCCCGGCTCGCGTCCCAGGTCGGCGCGCAGGGCGATCATCTTGGCCGCGGCGGCCGGGTGCACGGTGCCCAGCGCCGCCTCGATGATGCGGGACGGGTCGACCGTCTGCACGTCCAGGCGCACGGTGCCGGAAATGATGCGGCTCATGTCGAGCAGGTCGTCGATCAGCTTGCCCTGGGCGCGCGCGTTGCGCTCGATCGTCTCCAGGGCCCGTATCATGGTCGCCTCGTCCTTCACGCCCCGCTGCAGCATGCCGGCCCAGCCGAGGATCGCGTTCAGCGGCGTGCGCAGCTCGTGCGACAGGGTGGCGAGGAATTCGTCCTTCAATGCCGACAGGCGCTCGGCTTCGTCGCGCGCGACGCGCTCGCGCTCCAGCAGGTGCTGGCGCTCGGCGGACGTGGCCTGCGACATGGCGAGGATGCGCGCGTTCGCTTCCAGCCGCGCGTCGAACACGGACGCGATGAGGGCCAGGCCCAGCACGCAGAACGTGGCCAGCACGACGAGCGTGGCGAGGCTGTCGCGATGCACGCCGACGCGCGCGGCCATGCACACGCTGTCGGCCGGGAAGTTCGCGGCCGCCATGCCCGTGTAATGCATGCCGACGATGGCGCAGCCCATCACGACGGCGGCGCCGATGCGCGGCACCCACACGTTCTGGCGTGCTGCGGCGCAGCCGGAGCGCGATCCACAGCGCAAGCGCCGACGCGCCCACGGCGATCAGCACCGAGAGCGCGAACAACAGCGGGTCGTACACGATCCCGGGCTGCATGCGCATGGCGGCCATGCCCGTGTAATGCATCGCATTGATGCCGGCGCCCATGATGACGGCACTGACGCCCAGGCGCACCGGGCCGAGGTTGGCGCGGCTCACCTGCCACAGCGCGAGGCCGGACGCGGCGATCGGCAGCACCAGCGAGACGAGGGTGATGGGGATGTCGAAAGCGATCGGGATCGGGAGGCGGAACGCCAGCATCCCGACGAAGTGCATGGCCCAGATCCCGGATCCCATCGCGATCGCGCCGCCCAGCATCCAGGCGAATTTCGTCCGCCCGGTCGCTTCCGCCACCCTGCCCGCGAGGCTGAGGGCGGAATACGACGCGACGATCGCGACAAGGATCGAAATCAGGACGAGCGGGGTTTCATAGTATCCGGTCAGCATCGTCGGTCAGACGCGTGCCGCCCGGCGGGCGGCTTCGGACCACAGTATGCTACCGGCGCGTGCGATCGGCCAGAATAGTAACAAGAAATTGCACTTTGTTACTTTTGAGCAACAAGCTCACCGGCCTCCGACGTGGAAACGACGCCGGCCCGTTCCAGCATCGCGTGCAGCAGCACGTTGCAGCCGGCTTCCAGGTGGCCGGGCTGGGCATCCTCGATCTCGTTGTGGCTGATGCCGTCCTTGCACGGCACGAAGATCATGCCGGCGGGCGCCAGCCGCGCGACGTAGATCGCGTCGTGGCCGGCGCCGGACACCACGTCCATCGTCGAATAGCCCAGCCGTTCCGTCGCGGCGCGCACGGCGCCCACGCAATCCGGGTGGAACGGGCAAGGCGGGTAGTACGACACGCGCTGCAGGTCGATGGCCAGGCCCGTCTCGCGCCGCGTGCGCTCGACGAATGCCTCGATCTCGCCGTGCATCGTGTTCAGCAGCTCGTCGGTGACGTTGCGCAGGTCGATGCTGAACTTGACCTGGCCGGGGATCACGTTGCGGCTGTTGGGGAACACCTGGACCATGCCCACGGTGCCGCGGCCATACGGCGGGTAGCGGTTGGCGATGGCGACCGTCTCCTGCATGATGGCCGTCGCGACCTGCAGCGCGTCGCGCCGCAGATGCATCG
Source organism: Massilia sp. GER05 (assembly GCF_052056005.1). Taxonomy (NCBI): domain Bacteria; kingdom Pseudomonadati; phylum Pseudomonadota; class Betaproteobacteria; order Burkholderiales; family Oxalobacteraceae; genus Massilia; species Massilia sp. GER05. The sequence continues at coordinate 6,874,898 of NZ_CP178858.1, forward strand.
GCGTGGGGCCCGCGTGCGCTTCCATCCCGGTCACGGTGCAGTCGTACCACGACAGGCCCATCACGGCGGGCACGACGCCGATCACCCTGTTCGCGTCTTCCAGCACGGGGCCCTGCTCGATGTGGGCTTCGAAATACGCGCCGATCGGGTGGTCGCCGGGTGTCTGCCCGCCCCGGTAGCCGATCCGGTCGAGTTCCTCGCCGACGGATTTGCCGTCGACGTCGCGCGCCGCATACGCCGTCTCCAGGCTGAACGCGCCGCAGAACACGCCGGAGCCCATCATGACGGGCACGAAGCGCGAGCCTTCCTCGTTGGTCCAGAACACGACCTCGATCGGCGCCTCCGTGCGGATGCCGCGCTCGTTCAGCGTGCGCACGACTTCGAGGCCGGCGAGCACGCCGTAGTTGCCGTCGAACTTGCCGCCGGTCGGCTGGGTGTCGATGTGGCTGCCCGTGACGATGGGCGGCAAGTCCGGGTTCGTCCCTTCCCGGCGCATGAACACGTTGCCGATCTTGTCGACAGTGACTGACAGCCCCTCGGCCTTCGCCCACTGGACGACGAGGTCGCGGCCCTGGCGGTCGAGGTCCGTCAGGGCGAGGCGCTTCACGCCGCCCTTCGCGGTGGCGCCGATTTGCGCCAGTTCCATCAGGGAGTGCCACAGGCGGGTGCCGTTGATGCGCAGGTCGTTCATCTTGTTCTCCAGTTGGTGCTTGCATCACCGTCGTCCTCGCGAAAGCGGGGACCCATGCTGAGTGTGCGATTTGGTGGCGTCAACCATGCACGCAGGCTCAGTATGGATTCCCGCTTCCGCGGGAATGACGTGCGTAGCGTTCAAATAGTGCTGGTGAAAGCCGGCCGCTCCACATATCGCCCGGCCCCACGCTCCGCCCGCAAATCCCCATTCGCATACACGAGCTTCCCGGCCGCCACCGTGTGCGTGGGAATCCCGCGCACCGTGCGCCCTTCGAACACGTTGAAGTCGCCCTTCGAATGCTGCGTCGCGGCCGACAGCGTGCGCGTCCCTTGCGGGTCCCACACGACGACGTCGGCATCCGCCCCAACGGACACGGAACCCTTGCGCGGATAGATATTAAAAATCTGGGCCGCATTGGTCGACGTCACGCGCACGAATTCGGACGGCGTCAAACGTCCCGTGTTCACGCCCGCGTCCCACACGACGGCCATGCGTTCCTCGACGCCACCGCAGCCGTTCGGGATGCGCGTGAAATCGTCCGCGCCCATTCCCTTCTGGCCGGCGCAGAACGTGCAGTGGTCGGTCGCCGTCGTGTGCAGGTTGCCGCCCTGGAGGCCTTGCCACAGCGCCGTCTGGTGGTGGCTGGAGCGGAACGGGGGACTCATCACGTAGGCGCGCGCGACTTCGGGATCCGCGTGGCGGTAGACGCTGTCGTCGATGACGAGGTGGCCCGCCAGCGCCTCGCCGTACACGCGCTGGCCGCGTGCGCGGGCGCGCGTGATGGCCTCCAGCGATTCGGCGCACGACACGTGCACGATGTAGACGGGCGTGCCGAGCACATTCGCGATGGCGATCGCGCGGTTGGCCGCTTCGGCTTCCACTTCCGGTGGGCGCGACAGCGGATGCGCTTCCGCCCCGCGGATGCCCTTCGCCAGCAGTTCGCGCTGCAACTGGTAGACCAGCTCCCCGTTCTCCGCGTGCACGGTCGGGATCGCGCCCAGTTCGAGCGCGCGCCGGAAGCTTTTCACCAGCGTCTCGTCGTCGGCCATGATGGCGTTCTTGTACGCCATGAAGTGCTTGAAGCTGTTCACGCCGTGGCGCTCGACGAGCGTGCCCATGTCTTCGTGCACCGTGTCGTCCCACCACGTGACGGCGACGTGGAACGTGTAGTCGGCCGCCGCCTTTTCCGCCCAGCCGCGCCACGTCTGGAATGCGTCCATCAGGCGTTGTTTCGGGTCGGGGATGACGAAGTCGATGATCGTCGTCGTGCCGCCCGCGAGGCCCGCCGCCGTGCCGGTGTAAAAATCATCGGCGGTGACGGTGCCCATGAACGGCAGCTGCATATGCGTGTGCGGGTCGATCCCGCCCGGCATCACGTACTGGCCGCCGGCATCGATCACTTCCGCGTGCGCGGGCGCCTCCAGGTTCTCGCCCACGGCGACGATCTTGTCGCCTTCGCACAGCACATCGGCACGAAATGCACGGTCGGCGTTCACCACCGTACCACCGCGTATCAACAGGGTCATTGACGTCTCCTCGGGTCAATCGAGCGAACGGGCCGGATGCAGCGCCGGCGCCGCCCTGCCCTTCATCATGAGGCCGTACACGACCGCGGAAATCGCGATCCCGACGAACCACGCATAGGTGTACAGGGTTTTGAACACGGCGCCCACGTCCGGGAACGAGTCCGGAAACGCCGCGTTCATGAAGCCCGGGATGTTCGGCAGCACGCCGGCGACGAAGGCAACGATCGCGGCCATGTTCCAGCCGCTTGGGGTAAATCCATTCTGGTAGCCATAGATGCCGTCGTCCTTGTACAGGTGGTCGACCGCGAGTTCCGTGCGGCGGATCAGGTAGTAATCGATGATCAGCACGCCCGCGATGGGTCCCAGCAGCGCGGAATAGCCGATCAGCCACGTGAAGATATAGCCCTGCGTCGACTCCAGGATCTTCCACGGCATCATCGCGAGCGCGATGCCGGCCGTGATGTAGCCGCCCGTGCGGTACGAGATGTGGCGCGGCGCCAGCGCGGAAAAGTCGTAGGCCGGGCCGACGAGGTTGGCGGCCAGGTTGACGCTGACCGTGTCGACCAGCAGAACAATCAACGCGATCAGCACTGCGGCGCCCGTCATGCGGCTGGCCAGGTCGACCGGGTCCCACAACGCCTTGCCGTACAGGACGACGGTGGCCGACGTGACGATGACGGCCAATGCAGCCAGCAACCCCATCGGCACGGGCAGGCCGACGGACTGGCCCAGGATCTGGTCGCGCTGCGTCCGCGCGAAGCGGGTGAAGTCGGGGATGTTCAGTGCGAGCGTGGCCCAGAAGCCGACCATCGCCGTCAGCGACGGCCAGAACGTGGACCAGAACTGGCCGGCCTTCTTGCCGCCTTCGACGAACTGCGACGGCGCGTCCAGCAGCGGGCCGAAGCCGCCCGCTTTCTGGTAGACCCAGCCGAGCAGCACGAAGCAGATCGCGATCTTCAGCGGCGCCGTGTACGTCTCCAGCTTGCGGATCGCATCCATGCCGTGCACGATGAAATAGAACTGGATCGCCCAGAACGCGAGGAAGCACAGCAGCTGCGCGCCGTTGATGCCCAGGCCGGCGAGCCTGGCGCCGCCGATCTCGTGCCCGGCCAGCACGCCCAGCAGCGTGTAGATCATGCTGCCGCCGAACCACGTCTGGATGCCGTACCAGCCGCACGCGACGATGGCGCGCATCAGCGCCGGCAGCCGCGCCCCGCGCGTGCCGAACGCGGCGCGCGCCAGCACGGCGTACGGGATGCCATATTTCGTGCCGGCGTGGCCGATCAGCAGCATCGGCAGCAGCACGATGGCGTTCGCGAGGAACACGGTGAACACGGCCTGGTACGCGGACATGCCGGCCTCGATCAGGCTGGCGGACAGCGTATAGGCCGGGATGCACATCACCATGCCGACCCACAGGGCGGCGAAGTGATACCAGCGCCACGTGCGCTGCGCGGCGCTCGTCGGCGCGAGGTCTTCGTTCCAGAGATCCTGGTTCATTGCGGGATCGGTGCTCATCGGGGCGGTCTCCGTCGGTTTCGTTCAATGCACCATATTAGCAAGACGTAGGGTGGGCGGCCCTCCGCCCACGCATAACGCCAACGAACCGCAAACGTTACGCGTGGGCACGGCCAACGACACGCAAACGTTACGCGTGGGCACGGCCAACGACATACAAACGTTACGCGTGGGCACGGCCAACGACATGCAAACGTTACGCGTGGGCACGGGGTGCCCACCCTACGCCTGCGGATTGCGGGGATCCTGCGTCCAGTTCATGTACGGCTTGCCCGTCTGCTGCGGCACCATCGTGATGCAGCTCTCGACCGGACAGGTGATCTCGCACAGGTTGCAGCCCACGCATTCCTGGTCGATCACCTCGTACTTGCGCGCATTCCCGTCGACCAGCCGCGCGATGGCCTGGTGCGACGTGTCCTCGCACGCCACGTGGCAGCGGCCGCACTGGATGCACTTGTCCTGGTCGATGTGCGCGATGACCTGGTAATTCATGTCCAGGTATTTCCAGTCCGTCGTGTTCGGCACGGCCTTGCGCGAGAACGCGGCGATGTTGTCGTAGCCCTTCGAATCCATCCAGCGCGACAGCCCGTCCTTCATCTCCTCGACGATGCGGAAGCCATGCAGCATCGCGGCCGTGCACACCTGCACCGAGCCGGCGCCCAGCGCGATGAACTCGGCCGCGTCGCGCCAGTTGCCGATGCCGCCGATGCCGGAGATCGGCAAGCCTTTCGTCACCGGATCGCGCGCGATCTCGGCCACCATGTTCAGCGCGATGGGTTTGACGGCCGTGCCGCAATAGCCGCCGTGCGTGCTCGCGTTGCCGACTGCGGGGAACGCGACCATGCGGTCCAGGTCCAGGTGCGTGATCGAATTGATCGTGTTGATCAGCGAGACGGCATCCGCCCCACCCGCCAGCGCCGCCCGCGCGGGTGCGCGCACGTCCGTGATGTTGGGCGTCAGCTTGACGATCACCGGCAGCCGCGTGTACGTCTTGCACCAGCGCGTAACCTGCTCGATCAGGTCCGGCTGCTGGCCCACCGCGGCGCCCATGCCGCGCTCGGGCATGCCGTGCGGGCAGCCGAAGTTCAGTTCGATGCCGTCCGCGCCCGTCGCCTCGACGAGCGGCAGGATCTCGCGCCACGGCGCTTCCTCGCACGGCAGCATCATCGACACGACCAGCGCCCGGTCCGACCACGCCTTCTTGACCGCGGTGATCTCGCGCAGGTTGATCTCGAGGCTGCGGTCCGTGATCAGCTCGATGTTGTTGAAGCCGATGACCTCGCGGTTCTTCCCGTGCAGCGCGGAGTAGCGCGACGACACGTTGACGGCCGGCGGATCCTCGCCCAGCGTCTTCCACACGACGCCGCCCCACCCCGCCTCGAAGGCGCGCACGACGTTATAGGCCTTGTCGGTCGGCGGTGCGGACGCCAGCCAGAAAGGGTTCGGCGACTTGATGCCGCAGAAATCGATGCTCAGGTCGGCCATCATGCCTCCGCTTTGGAAAGGATGTCGTCATGGATCGCCAGCGCGGCCAGCTTGCCGTGCTGGACGGCCTGCACCGTCAGGTCCTGCCCCGGCGCCACGCAGTCGCCGCCCGCGTACACGCCCGGCAGCTTGGTGCGGAACCGCGCATCGACGTGGATCTTGTCGCCTTCCCGCTCCAGTTCGCGCGCGAGCAGGTCGGACAGGGAGTCTCCGTCCATGTGCTGGCCGATGGCCTTGAACACGGCATCTGCCGCGATGTCGATGAACGCCCCCGTGCCGGCAAGGCGGCCGTCCTCCAGCCGCGTTTCTTCGAAGCGCATGCCGCGCACGCGTCCCGCGGCGTCGAGCAGGATCTCGTGCGGTGCGGCCCACGTGCGGATGCGCACGCCATTCGTCTTCGCGATCTCGATCTCGTGGCCGGTCGCGCTCATCGCGTCGAATCCGCGGCGGTACACGAGCGTGACCTCGTCCGCGCCGAGCCGCCCGATCTGCACGGCCATGTCGACGGCCGTGTTGCCGGCCCCGATCACGATGGCCCGCTTCGGCACCGGCAGCGCCGCGAGGTCCGCGGCCTGGCGCAACGTGGCGATGTAGTCGACGGCGGCCGCGAGGCCCGGCGCGTCCTCGCCCGTGAGGCCGAGGCGGCGGCTCGCACCCAGGCCCAGGCCGAGGAACACGGCGTCGTAGCGCGTGTGCAGGTCCTGCAAATGCAGGTTGCCGCCCAGGATGCGGCCGTACTGGATCTCGATGCCGCCGATGGACAGCAAGAAGTCGACCTCGCGCTGGGCGAAGTCGCCCGGCAGCTTGTACTTGGCGATGCCGTATTCGTTCAGGCCACCGGCCTTGTCGCGCGCTTCGAACACGACGACGTCATGGCCCAGCATCGCGAGCCGGTGCGCGCACGACAGCCCGGCCGGGCCGGCGCCGACGACGGCGATCGTCCTGCCGGTCGACGGCGCGCGCTGGAACGGATGATCGGCGAAGTGCGCGTTGTCGATGGCGTGACGCTGCAGCAGGCCGATCTTCACGGGCTGGCCTTCGGCGTCGTTGTTGCGCACGCAGGCGTCCTCGCACAGGATCTCCGTCGGGCACACGCGCGAACAGCTGCCGCCGAAGATGTTCTGCTTGAGGATGTTGACGGCGGCGCCTTCCACGTTGCCGTCGTGGATGTTGCGGATGAAGCTCGCGACGTCGATGCCCGTCGGGCAGGCGCGCGTACAGGGCGCGTCATAACAGTACAGGCAGCGGGCGCTTTCGATGGCGGCCTGGCGGGTCGTCAGTGCCGGCGCCAGGTCCGTGAAGCGCTCGGACAGGGCACCGTGCGTGCCGGCGGCGGGGGGCAGGTGGTGGAGTGACTCGATCATGAAGCATCCCTTCTTTTCGTAGTGACTCAAAAAAACCACCGTCGCTCCCGCGCAGGCGGGAGCCCAAGTTGAGTGCGTCGTCGAGATGCGTGCAACCTGGGTCCCTGCCTTCGCAGGGACGACGTATCAACGGATCGTGTCCGTCATTTCATCTGCGGGAACGCGAACTCCACCCCGCTGCTCGCCGTATTCGGCCACCTTTGCATGACCGCCTTGTGCCGCGTATAAAACCGCACACCCTCCGGCCCGTACGCGTGATGGTCGCCGAACAGGCTTTTCTTCCACCCGCCGAAGCTGTTGAACGCCATCGGCACCGGCAGCGGCACGTTCACCCCAACCATCCCGACCTGCACCTGACGCACGAATTCGCGCGCCACGCCGCCGTCGCGGGTGAACACGGCCACGCCGTTGCCGTATTCGTTGCGGTTGATGAGGGCCAAAGCACTCCCGACGTCCGGCAGGCGCACGACGCACAGCACGGGGCCGAAGATTTCTTCCTTGTAGATGGACATCGACGGCGTCACGTGGTCGAACAGGGTGCCGCCCACGAAGAAGCCGTTGGCGCGCTCCGGCACCTTGAAGCCGCGGCCGTCGACGACCAGCGTCGCGCCCTGCTCCACGCCTTCGCCGATCAGCTTTTCGATGCGCTGCTTGGCCGCCTGCGTGACCACGGGCCCCATCTCCGCGCCATCCGCCATGCCGTCCGCGATCTTCAGGGCACGCGTGCGCTCGGCCAGCCGGGCCACGAGCGCATCGCCCGCGTCGCCGATCGCCACGGCCACCGAGATCGCCATGCAGCGCTCGCCCGCCGAGCCGTACGCAGCGCCGATGAGTGCATCGACCGCCATGTCCATGTCGGCATCGGGCATCACGACCATGTGGTTCTTCGCGCCGCCCAGCGCCTGCACGCGCTTGCCGGCTGCGCTGCCGCGGGCGTAGATGTATTCCGCGATCGGCGTCGAGCCCACGAAGCTGACGGCCTGGATGTCCGGGTGGTCGAGCAGCGCGTCGACCGCGCCTTTGTCGCCCTGGACGACGTTGAACACGCCGTCCGGCAGCCCCGCCTCCTTCAGCAGCCGCGCATGCAGCAGCGACGGCGACGGATCCCGTTCGGACGGTTTCAGGATGAACGTGTTGCCGCACGCGATGGCGACGGGGAACATCCACATCGGCACCATCACGGGGAAGTTGAACGGCGTGATGCCCGCGACGACGCCCAGCGGCTGGCGCATCGACCACGCGTCGATGCCGCGCGCGATCTGGTCCGTGAACTCGCCCTTGAGCATCTGCGGGATGCCCACCGCGAACTCGACGACTTCGATGCCGCGTGCGACTTCGCCACGTGCGTCGGCGAACGTCTTGCCGTGTTCGCGCACGATCATCGCCGCGAATTCATCGGTATGCTTCTGGCACAGTTGCAGGTAGTTGAACAGCACGCGGGCGCGGGCCAGCGGCGGTGTCGCGGCCCAGGCGGGGAATGCGGCGCTGGCCGCTGCCACGGCAGCCGCGACGTCCTCGATGCTCGCCAGCGCCACGCGCGCGCAGGGCTCGCCCAGCGCGGGGTTGTAGACGTCCGCGTAGCGTCCGCCGGACCCTTCGGCGACGCTGCCGCCGATGTAGTGATTGATCGTCTCCATGTTCTCTTTCAGTCGAGGTTTTTCAGGACGGCGGCCAGCTTGCCGAACAATTCGTCGATGTGTTTTTTCTCCAGCACGAGCGGCGGCGACAGCGCGATGATGTCGCCCGTCGTGCGGATCAGGATGCCGTCCGCGAAGGCCTGCTTGAACGCGGCGAACGCGCGCGCCCCGATCTTGCCGGGGATGCTTTCCAGCTCGATGCCGGCGACGAGGCCGATGGTGCGGATGTCGATCACGTGCGGCAGGCCGCGCAGGCTGTGGACGGCGTCTTCCCAGTACGGCTGCAGCGCACGCGCGTTCTCGAGGATGCCCTGCTCCTTGAAGACTTCCAGCGTGGCGATCGACGCGGCGCACGCGAGCGGATGGCCGGAATACGTGTAGCCGTGGAACAGCTCGATGCCGGCCGGCGCTTCCATGAACGCATCGTGGATGAATTTTTTCGAGAACACGGCACCCATCGGCACGGTGCCGTTGGTGAGGCCTTTCGCCGTCGTCATCATGTCCGGCTCGACGTCGAAGTAATCGACGGCGAACGGCGTCGTCAGGCGGCCGAAGCCCGTGATCACTTCGTCGAAGATCAGCAGGATGCCGTGCTTCGTGCAGAGTTCGCGCAGGCGCTTCAGGTAACCCCGCGGCGGAATCAGCACGCCCGTCGATCCGGCCACGGGTTCGACGATGACCGCGGCGATGGTCGACGCGTCGTGCAGCGCGACGATGCGTTCCAGTTCGTCGGCCAGTTCCGCGCCATGTTCCGGCTCGCCGCGCGAGAACGCGTTCTTGCCGGGGTTGTGCGTGTGCGGCAGGTGGTCGACACCCGGCAGCAGCGGCCCGAAGGCCTTGCGATTCGGGCCGATGCCGCCGACGGACAGCCCGCCGAAGCCGACGCCGTGATAGCCCCGCTCGCGCCCGATCAACCGCGTGCGGCCGGCGTCGCCGCGGGCCTTGTGATACGCGAGCGCGATCTTGAGCGCGGTGTCCACCGCTTCCGAGCCGGAGTTCGTGTAGAACACGTGGCCGAACTTGTGATTGGTGTAGTCCATCAGGCGTTCGGCCAGGTCGAAGGCGGCCGGGTGGCCCATCTGGAACGTGGGCGCGAAGTCGAGCTGGGCGACCATCTCGCTGACGGCGGCGACGATCTTCGGCTGCGCATGGCCGCACGGGACGCACCACAGGCCGGCGGTGCCGTCGAGGACGGCGTTGCCGTCGACGTCCTTGTAATACATTCCTTGTGCCGAGACGAGGAGGCGCGGATGGGCCTTGAAGTCACGGTTGTTGGTGAATGGCATCCAGAAGGATGCCATCGATTCGGGTCTGGACTCGTTCATGCGACTCCCCTTATGAATATGACGGCCAGTACAAAATTTACCAACTGGCAAAAACAATGATGCAATAATAGACAGCAGTACAACAGCGGCACATATACACAATCTGCGAAAATGGCCAACCGTATAGGTAGCATAGCCTGTACAGTTTCGGACGTCGCGCGATGGAGGCGCATGGAACCAACCGAAAAGAGCGAGAGCGAGGGATGGCCGGCGCTGGCGATCGACCGCCAGCGGCGCGGCAGCCTGGTCGACCAGATCGTCGCGGCCATCGCCGAGATGGTAAATCGCCGCACGCTGCCCGCCGGGACCAAGATGCCGTCCGTTCGACAATTCGCAAAAGTGAATGGCGTCAGCACCTTCACCGTCGTCGAATCGTACGACCGCCTGCTGCACCTGGGCCTGCTGTCATCGCGACGCGGCTCCGGATTCTTCGTCGCACGCGGCACGGAAGCCCCCGCGCAGCAACCCTGTCTGCCCGCGGCCGCCAATGTGGTCGACACGCTCACGCCCGACCTCTATTCCGGCCAGACGGATGCGCTGCCCGTCGGCGCCGGCTGGCTGCCGCCCGAGTGGTATGGCGAGTCGACGATCCTCGACGCCGTGCGCCACGCGATGAAGATCCCGGCCAGCCGCCTGCGCGGCTATGGCCATCCGCTCGGCTTTCCCAGCCTGCGCCAGCATCTCGCCACGACGCTGTCGGCCGACCTGTGCGCGGTCGAGCCGGAGCAGATCCTGCTCACGCACGGCGCCACGCACGCGTTCGACCTCGTGCTGCGCACGCTCACGCGGCCGGGCGACGTCGTGTTCGTCGAGGATCCCGGCTACGGCAATTTGCTCGCGCTCGTCCGGCATCACGGCTGCGAGGCCGTCGGCATCCCGCGCGGCGCGCATGGCCTGGACATGGACGTCCTCGCGCGCGCGGCCCAGGCGCGCCAGCCGAAGCTCATGTTCGTCAACACGGTGCTGCAGAATCCCCTGGGCACGTCGCTGTCGCAGGCACAGGCGCACCGGCTGCTCGCGCTGTCCGAGCAGTACGATTTCTGGCTCGTCGAGGACGACATCTACCGCGAACTGGCCGCGCGCGGCGACTCGTCGCTCGCGGCCATGGACGGGCTGCGCCGCGTGATCCGCATCGGCAGCTTTTCCAAGACCCTGTCGCCCGTGCTGCGCGTGGGTTCCATTTGCGCCTCCGGGTCGTTGATACCGGAACTGGTGCGCGTCAAGATGCTCACGGGCCTGACGACGTCGGAAGTGAACGAGCGCGCCGTCTACGATGCCGTCGGCAGCCGCGCCTACCGCAAGCAGGTCGAGCGTCTCGTGCTGCAGCTGGACGACGCGCGCGAGCTGGCGCTGGAGCGCCTTGGCGACGCGGGCCTCGTGCCGCTGGCCCGGCCGCGCGGCGGCATTTTCGTCAGCGCGGGCTGGCCGGCGCAAAAACAAAGCGGCCGCGCCATCGCCGAACGCGCGCTGCGCGCGAGCATCCTGCTGGCGCCGGGCGAATTCTTTGCACTGACGCCGCCCGATACCGCCTGGTTCCGCTTCAACGTCGCCTATGCCCACGAGCCGGCCCTGCTCGATTTCCTGCGTTCGATCCGAGGAGAACTACCATGACCATCGCCCCCGTCAAACATCGCGTCAGCCACCGTGACAGGGTTGAAACAACCATCCTCACGGAAGCCGTGCGCCAGTTCGCCGAATGCGGCTACGAAGGCACGTCGATCGCCACCGTCGCCGAGCGTGCGGGCCTGTCGAAGCAAAACCTGATGTACTACTTCCCGACCAAGCAGGCCTTGTACCAGCGCGTGCTCGACAACGTGCTGGACGACTGGCTCGCGCGCATGGCCAGCCTCGCGGATCCGGGCAAGGACCCGGGCGACGTCCTGCGCACCTATGTGCGCGCGAAGCTGACGTTCTCGCGCGAGCAGCCGCTCGCGTCGCGCGTGTATGCGATGGAAGTCATCGGCGGCGCCAAGCTGTACGCCGACCAGATCCGCCGCCGCGTGATCCCGCTGCTGCGCGCGGACATCGCCGTGTTCGAGCGCTGGATCGCGGAAGGGAAGATCGCGCCTGTCAACGCCACCCATCTGCTGTTCGCCGTGTGGGCGATGACGCAGTCGTACGCCGACTTCGCCGCCCAGATGACGCTCGTGCTCGACCGCGAACAACTGCAACCATCCGACTTCGACGACGCCGAGCGCCTGATCACGGGCATGGTCCTCGCCGCGGTCGGCCTCCAGGAGAAAACATGCCCACCCTGAGCCCCATCGAACTGTTCACGCCCCGCCTGAAACTGCGCTGGATGAGCGAGCGCGACGTCGACGCGCACTATGCCGTGTTTTCCGATCCGGAAGTGGCGCGCTACTGGAGCAGCGGACCGTGGACGTCGCTGGACCAGTCGCGCGAGCACATCGCCGCCACGCAGGCCGCCTACGCGGACGGCAGCGGCATGCGCCTGGGCGTCGAACTGATCGAAACGGGAGAACTGATCGGCAACGTGAGCCTGCACCGCTTCGTCGACACCAGCCGCCGCTGCGAAATGGGCTACGCGTTGGCCCGTGCCCACTGGGGCGGCGGCTACGTCAGCGAGGCGCTGCGCGCGCTGCTGGCCTACGGTTTTACGACGCTGGACCTGAACCGCATCGAGGCCGACATCGACCCGCGCAACGGGGCGTCCGCACGGGTGCTGGAGAAGCTCGGGTTTCAAAAGGAAGGCTATATGCCCGAGCGGTGGATCGTGCAGGGCGAGCCTGCCGATACGGTGTATTACGGCCTGCTCCGCCGGCACTGGAACGGGTGACCTGCTAGTCCACCGCCAGGATCCAGTCGCGCAGGGCGGCCACCTTCGGGTTGTCCTGCCGGGCTTCCGGATAGACCAGGTAGTACGCGAACGTCTCCATGTGGGCCGGTTTCGCGAGCTTGACCAGGCGCCCGGCCTCCACCTCGTGCGCCACCATGGCGGCCGGCAGCAGGCCGGCGCCCTGCCCGGCCAGCACGGCACCCAGCAGCAGGCTGGCGTCGTCGAACGACGGGCCGCGCGGCAGCGCGACATCATCCACGCCGTTGGCCTGGAACCACAGGCTCCACCCCTTGCGGTCGGCATCGTGCACATGCGGCCAGCGCGCCAGGTCCGCAGGCGCTGACGGCAGGCCAAGGCGCTCGACGAGGGCCGGCGCGGCCACCGGCACGATCTCGACGGAGGCCACGCGATAGCTCCGCAGTCCGGGATAGCGCCCGGCGCCGTGCCGGACGGCGACGTCCACGCCGTCGCGCGCAAAATCGGCCAGCGCGGTGCTGGTCACGATGTGCAGGTCGATGCCCGGATGCGCGTCGCGGAACCGCTGCAGGCGCGGCATCAGCCACGCGGACGCGAAGAACGGCGTGACGCTCAACGTCAGCGTGCCGGCATCCGCGGACGCCGCGAGGCGCTGCGTGGCCTGCGCGATCTGCCGGAAAGCATTGCGCACGGGCGGCAGGTAATCGCGGCCCGCCTGGGTCAGCAGGATGCCCCGGTTGACCCGCTCGAACAGTTTTACGCCGAGGTGCTCTTCCAGTTGCCGCACGAGCTGGCTGACCGCGCCCGGCGTCACGCACAACTCTTCCGCCGCCGCTTTCACGGACAGGTGCCGCGCGGCGGCTTCGAACGCGCGCAGCGGCTTCAAGGGCGGCACCGGCTCACGGATCATTTAGAAAATCTCAATCGAAACAGGAAGGAAAACTCGGTTGTGCCACTGTCATGCCAAGGCTAAAGTACCCGCATTGTAAGCCGATTCTGGAAAGAGAATGACTAAACCGACAGATGTTCTGCACTATCTCGACATCGGCGCGCTTGGGCTCCTGATCCGCAACCGCAGCGTATCTTCCCGGGAGGTGACCCAAGCGCTGCTCGACCGCATCGCCGCGCTCGACGGCGACCTCCATGCGTACGCGCTGGTGCTGGCCGACGCCGCGCGCGCGCAAGCCGACGCGGCCGACAGCGAGATCGCGGCCGGCGGATGGCGCGGGCCGCTGCACGGCGTGCCGATCGCGGTGAAGGACCTGTTCGACGTCGAAGGCGTGCCGACGCGCGCCGGCATGCGGCTGCGCAGCCAGCCCGTCGCCACCCGCGACGCGACGGTGGTGCGGCGCCTGCGCGACGCCGGCGCCGTCCTCGTCGGCAAGCCCGAGCTCACCGAAGGCGCGTATTCCGACCACCACCCGTCCGTCATCCCGCCGCGCAACCCGTGGCACGCGGACTACTGGCCGGGCATCTCGTCGAGCGGTTCCGGCGTCGCCGTCGCGGCGGGCATGGCATATGGCTCGCTCGCCTCGGACACGGGCGGGTCGATCCGCTGGCCGTCCGCGGCGAATGGCCTGACGGGACTGAAGCCGACGTGGGGCCGCGTGAGCCGCCACGGCGCGGCCGAACTGGCGGCGTCGCTGGACCATGTCGGGACCATGGCCCGCAGCGCCATCGACGCCGGCATCCTGCTGGACGCCATCGCCGGGGCCGATCCGGACGACCCGACGGCGTCGCCGATGCCTGTCCCCGACGACACGTCAGGCGCCGGCATCGCGGGCTGGCGCATCGGGGTGGACGCGGCGTGGAACCGCGACGGCGTGGATGCCGGCACGCGCGCGGTGCTCGCCGGCGCGCTCGCGACGTTTGCCGCACTGGGCGCGGAAATCGTCGACGTCCGCTTCCCCGACGTCGCACAGGCCGTCGCCGACTGGGTACCGCAATGTGCCGTGGAGGCGGCCGTGGCGCACCGGGACCGCTATCCGCGCATGCAGGCGGATTACGGCACCGTCCTCGCGGCGGTGATCGAGACCGGCAAGGCATTGTCCGGCACCGATTACCAGGCCATCCTGCTGCGGCGCGCGGCCTTCCGCGGCCGTGTCGACCGGGTCCTCGCCTCCGTCGACGTCCTGCTCACGCCCGTGCAGCCGTTCGCCCCGCTCACGCTCGCGCAGATCCGGACGCTGGGCACGCAGCCGGACCTCATCGCCGGGCTGCAGCGTTACACGTGCCCCTTCAACATGTCCGGCCATCCGACGCTCACGTTGCCGGGCGGCTTCACCGACGATGGCATGCCGGTCGGCCTGCAACTGGTGGCGCCCCGCTGGCGCGAGGACGCCCTCGTGCGCGCCGGCGCCGCGTTCCAGGCGCGAACGTCGTGGCATCGGCGCCATCCGGAGCGGTAGCATGGGATCGCGCGTGTTCTACGGCTGGACCGTCGTCGCGGCGGCGTTCGCGGTCTGTTTCGTCGGATTCGGCTGCGCGTACACGTTCAGTGCGTTCGTGCCGGCGCTGCAGCGCGACTTCGAGGCGTCGCGCGGATCCGTGTCGCTCGTGTTTTCGCTGGCGGGCTTCCTGTATTTTGCGCTGGGCGTCGTCAGCGGCCCGCTCGCCGACCGCTGGGGTGCGCGCCGCCTGGCCATGCTCGGCATGCTGCTGGTGGGCGCGGGCCTCGCGCTGGCCGGCGTGGCGCGCAGCCTGCATGCGGTGTATGCCGCCTACGGCCTCGGCGTCGGCGTCGGCATCGGTTGTGCGTACGTGCCCGCGCTGGGCGCCGTGCAGCGCTGGTTCGTCACGCGCCGCGGTGTTGCGTCCGGCCTCGCGGTCAGCGGCATCGGCGTCGGCACGCTGGTCATGCCGCCGCTCGCGACGGCGCTGATCGACGCCTTGGGATGGCGCAACGCCTACCTCGCGCTCGGATGCGGCGCGGCGGTCGTCGGCATCGGCATGGCCGCGCTCATTGCCGACGATCCCGCCGGCAAGGACATGGGGCCGGCCGGCGTCCACTCGGGCATGCTGCTGCGCGAGGCCGTCCGGTCGCGGCAATTCGTCTTGCTGTACGCGGCCTGCCTGGTCTGCTCGTTCGGGGTATTCGTGCCGTTCGTCCACCTGGTGCCGTATGCGCTGGACCACGGCATCGGCCAGAAGGACGCGGCTTACCTGCTGGGGACGATCGGCATCGGCAGCACGCTGGGCCGGTTTTTCCTCGGTGGACTGGCGGACAGGGTCGGGAGACTGGCCTTCCTGCTGGCGATGTTTGCCGGCATGGCTGCCGCACTCGCGGTGTGGGCCGCGTCGACGGGCTTCCTCGCGCTGGCCGGGTTCGCGCTGCTGTTCGGCCTGTTCTACGGCGGCTGGGTCGCCATCATGCCGCCCGTGGTGACGGATTTGTTCGGCAACCGCCAGGTCGGCGGCATCATCGGCGTCCTGTACACGAGCGTCGCGGTGGGTACGCTCCTCGGTCCCACCGCGGCCGGCTACCTGTTCGACGCGAGCGGCAGCTATACGGTGCCGATCGTGGCCAGCGCAGCCGTCAACGTCGCGGCGGCGGGGATAGCCGCGCTCGTGGGCAGGCCGGCCTGATCACCATTCGTGCGTCGTCCGCTGCCACGCCGGCAGCGCCTGGATGCGCTCGAACCAGGCCAGCAGGTGTGGATACGCATCCAGCGGCAGGTGTGCCCGGTCCTTGTACATGAGCGGCGCCGCGACGGCGTAGTCGGCCAGGGTCACGCCGTCGCCGGCGAGCCACTGGCGCGTGGCCAGGTGCTGGTCCAGCACGCGGGCCGCCTCGGCCAGGTCGGCTGCGCCGCGCGCGACTTCCGCCGGATCGGCGTCCTGGCCCGTGACGAATTTCTTCCAGAGGTGTTCCCACGTGAACACGCCGATGGGCGGGGCGAAATGCTGGCACGCCCAGAACATCCAGCGGCTGACGTCCGCGCGCGCCCGGCGCTCCTGAGGCCATACGGTCTGGCCGGGCGTGCCCTCGGCCAGGTATTGCATGATCGCGCACGATTCCCACAGGATGAAGTCGCCGTCGATCAGCACGGGGAGCTTGGCATTCGGATTGACCTCGCCGAGGCGGCGGCGGTCGTCCTGGCTGGCCAGGTTGATCTGGATGAGGTCGAACTCGATGCCGAGGTGGTCGGCCGCCAGCAGCACGCGGCGGGTGTTGGACGAGTAGTGGTTGTAGTAGAGCTGCATGGCCGTCTCCTGAGGGTTGGTTGATGCGGTGATGTTAAGACGGCCCACTGACAGATTCTGTCAGGAGTATTCGGGGATGTCGTACGCCTTGCGCCACTCCCGCAGCAGCTGGTGCCGCGGCGACGGATAGCGCTCCGTGATCGGTTCGGCCCGGACGATGCGGTCGACGCGGAAGTGGCGGATCGCATCGCGCAGTTCGCACCATGCCGCCATCACGCGCTTGCCCTCGAAGAACGCGAGCGCGAACGGCCATACGATGCGCTCCGTCGCCGTGTCGCGCTCGTCGCGGTACGCGATGCGCAGCTTGCACTGGCGCCGGATCGCCTCGCGCGCCGGCTGGATGAACGCCTCGACCGGCGCCGCTTCCGGAAAGGCCGGCACCCACAGACTCATCTCGGCCATGTGGTCGCGCAGGTCGCGCGGCGTGGCCGTCGCGATCTTGGCCAGGGAGCGGTCGGCCGCGTCGGACAGCGCCGCGTCGCCCTGCTGGCGCACCCAGCGCGCGCCCAGCACCAGGGCTTCCAGCTCGTCGGCGTCGAACATCAGCGGCGGCAGGAAAAAGCCCGTGCGCAGCACGTAGCCGACACCGGCCGAGCCCTCGACGGGCGCGCCCAGTTGCACGAGTGTCTGGATGTCGCGGTAGATCGTGCGTTCCGACACGCCGAGGCGCTCGGCCAGGGCGCTGGCCGTCACGGGGCGGCGGTGGCCGCGCAGGGCGTCCATCAATTGGAACAGGCGTCCGGTGCGGCTCATGGCAGGCGTAAAAGTTTCATGGACGACATCATATTACGCCGGACCGACGGGGTCCAGACGCCCCCGTCCATCCGGCCGCACGACCAGTCATCCCGCATTTTCGGCAGTTCGTCGGTACCCCGTGGCCACGATGCCTGCAGGGATGTAAAGTGACTCCATCGAAACAAGTTCCAACCGCAAGGAGTCATCATGACCAGGACCTACCACCGCAGCTTCGGCGCCACGCTGGAAGACCTCGCCCGCGACATCGTCGACGCCTGCCGCCGCACCGTGCGCGCCATCGCCGTGATGCCGTGGCCCGCGATGCTGGCGTGCTGCATCGCCCTCGCCTTCGTGATCAGCATCCTGCCGCTCGCATTGTTCCTGTTCGTCCTGTTCATGGGCATCAAGGTCGTCATCGGCGCATTCGTCGTGGACCACCGCCGCGCACACCGCGAGAAATAAGCAGGAGAGCATCATGCGCGCCAGCGACATCAACCGCGTACTCGACTTCGTACGCGACGCCTTCCACGAAGCCAGCAAGGTGTGGTGGCGCTTCTTCGACTGGCTCGCCGTCGTCGAATGGCGCCAGCTGTTCCTGACGTGGTTCTTCGTCGTGGTCTTCTTCCAGCTCGTGAACACGCCCGAGCCGGCTTTCTGGTACATCTTCATCTCGTTCGCCGTCAAGGTGCTGGCGGGCGGCAAGCGCAAGGCGGAGCTGATGGCGCGCGAAGCGACGGCACAGGCCAACGTCGCCACGCTGGAACGCCGCCTGATGGAGGCGCAGATGGCCGCGCTGCAGGCCCAGGTCGAACCGCACTTCCTGTTCAACACGCTGGCCCTGATCGGCCAGCTGATCGAGACGGACCCGAAGGAAGCGGCGCGCGTGCACGCCCACCTGATCGACTACCTGCGCTCGACCCTGCCGCAGATGCGCCAGCGCGGCGGCGCGACACTGGGCAAGCAGGTCGAGCTGTCGCGGGCTTACCTTGCCATCATGCAGGCGCGGATGAAGGAACGACTCAACGTGCGCTTCGACGTGCCCGACTTCCTCGGCAGCGCCCCGTTCCCGCCGATGATGCTGCAGACCCTGATCGAGAACGCCATCAAGCACGGCCTGGAGCCAAAGATCGAAGGCGGCACCGTCGCCGTGCGCGCCCACGTGGTGGGGGCTGACCTGCACGTGGAAGTGTGCGACGATGGCGTCGGCATCGACCCGCACGCGGACGACGGCGTCGGCCTCGCCAACATCCGCGAGCGCCTGCAACTGCTGTACGGCGCGGAAGCGTCGCTGGCCATCTCGACCCCGCCGGGCGGCGGCGCCTGCGCCACGATCCGGCTGCCCTACAAGATGATGGAGGATGCTTGACATGGTTACCGCCCTGATCGCCGACGACGAAGCCCCGATGCGCGACCTGCTGCGCGCGCGCCTGCAACAGGCGTGGCCGGACCTGCAGATCGTCGCCGAGGCCGCGAACGGCGTGGAAGCCGTCGAGCTGGGAGAGCAATTCCGGCCCGACATCGCCTTTCTCGACATCCGCATGCCGGGCCTGTCCGGCATCGAGGCGGCGCGGCGGCTGTACGAGCGGTCGCACATCGTGTTCGCCACGGCCTACGACCAGTACGCGCTGGACGCCTTCGAACAGGGCGCGCTCGACTATCTGTTGAAACCCGTGTCGGCCGAACGGCTCGCGACCACGTGCGCGCGGCTGCAGGCGCGCCTGCGCAAGCGTTCGTCGGCCGAGGCCGCGCCCCCGCAGGACATCGGCCAGCAACTGGCGAAGCTGACCACCCTGCTGGAAAACAAGGGCAAGCCGGACAAACCGACTTACCTGCGCTGGATCCAGGCCCAGGTCGGCGCCAGCCTGCGCATGGTGAGCACGCGCGAGATCCTGTTCTTCCAGTCGGACGAAAAATACACGCGGGTGCAGACGGCGGCAGCCGAATTCCTGATCCGTAAGACGCTGAAGGAATTGCTGGACGAACTCGACCCGGACGAGTTCTGGCGCATCCACCGCTCGACGCTCGTGCGCGTGGACGCCATCGCCGAAGTGAAACGCGACCTGCGCGGACGCCAGATGCTGAAGGTGCGCGGCTATCCGGGCGAGCTCGAGGTCAGCCGCAACCACGGCAATCTGTTCCAGCAGATGTGAATCCATCCCATAGGAGACCGCCATGCCCTCGATCGCCATCCCCTGCCTGCGCTACCGCGACACCCCGGCCGCCATCGACTGGCTGTGCGAAGTCTTCGGCTTCGCCTGCCAGGTCGCCGTACCCGGCATCGACGGCGCCATCGCCCACGCACAACTGACGCTCGGCGACGGCATGATCATGCTGGGCTCGGTCAGCGACGAGGGAGAATATGGCAAGGTGCTCGTGCAGCCGGACGAGATCAGGGGCCGCCAGACCCAGACCGTCTACCTGCAGGTGAACGACGCCGACCGCGTGTGCGAGCGCGCACGCCATGCCGGCGCCATCATCCTGCAGGAACCGAGCGACACGGAATTCGGCAGCCGCGGCTTCATGTGCCGCGACCTCGAGGGGCATGTGTGGAACGTGGGGACGTATGATCCGTGGAAGCCGGAAGACCTGTTCCTGACGAACTCATGATCAGGTGTAGGGTGGGCGGCCCCCGCCCACGCGCGACGCTTGCACATTGCCGGCGTTACGCGTCGGCACAAGTGCCCACCCTACGAATGCGCAACTCAACTGAACAGGCCTTCGTCCGACCCATCCCCGTCGAAAAAGCCCTGCCCGCCGTCGATACTGCCGTTGTCGACGCTGCTGTCGAACAACCCTTCCGACGAGCCATTGTCCAGCACACGGTCCACGTCGCCCAGCCCCGCCTGGTCCGCCAGCGCGCTGCCGGACTGGTCGTTGAACAGGTTGTTGCTCGGATCGTCGCTGTTCAGCAAGCGGTTGCCGCCGTGGTCGTGGTGGCCGAACATGTTTTCCAGGCCCTGGAAGAGGAAGCCGCCGGCCGCGACACCGGCCGCCGTCGCGGCGATCGAACCCAGCGTACCGCCGAAGCCGCCACGCAGGAAGCCGGACGACGGCGCCGACTGGTATTGCGGCTGATACTGCGGCTGATTCTGCGGCTGATACTGCGGCTGATATTGCGGTTGGGATTGATAAGGCTGTTGGGTATCGCGTTGGTAGGACTGGGCCGGCTGCGACCTGCCGCTATTGCCCCAGGAATTTGCGTCGAGGAATTTA
The DNA here is from genome assembly GCF_052056005.1 of Massilia sp. GER05. Lineage (NCBI taxonomy): Bacteria > Pseudomonadati > Pseudomonadota > Betaproteobacteria > Burkholderiales > Oxalobacteraceae > Massilia > Massilia sp. GER05. Next base: position 6,895,371 of record NZ_CP178858.1, read on the forward strand.
CCGCCGTCACCACCTTGCTGACTGGAACGCACCTGGCTTTCCAGCCCGGCGATGCGGTCCTTGGCATTGTTCAGCGCCTGTTCGAGCAGCAACGCCCTCTGCACCAGCAGGTAGGCGGCGTCGGGCTGCTGGGCCACGGCGCGCTGGATCAGGGCATCCGCTTCCGGGTCTTTCTGGATGCCGCGGGCCTGGATCAACTGGCTCAGGAAATCGTGCAACATCTGCGAATCTTGCGGGCTCATGACATCTGCTCCTTTGAATGGTCGGATAGCCCACATGTTGTGGGCCTGTCCTTGAATTCAAGTTTGACAGCATCCGGGCAAGATTGCCTTAAACGGCGCTGAACCGTGCGCTCAAGGCTTCTGGAGATCCCGCCCGCCGAACGCGTTCGGCAACTGCGCGGCCGCGGTCGTCTCCATCACGTCGCCCTTCAGGTTCGCCAGCACGACGGGCAAGTCGTTGCCGCCCAGTTCCAGGATCACCTGGCGGCAGGCGCCGCACGGGGCGATGGGGCCATCCGTGTCGCCGATGACGGCCAGCGCCGTGAAGTCGCCCGGCACGTAGCCGTGGGCGATGGCGGAAAAGAATGCCGTGCGCTCGGCGCAGTTGCACAGCCCGTAGGACGCGTTCTCGACGTTACAGCCGCGGAACACGCGGCCGTCCTTCGTCTCGAGCGCGGCGCCCACCTTGAAGCGCGAATAAGGCACGTATGCCAGTTCGCGCGCGGCGCGGGCTTCAGCTATCAGTTTTTTGTATTTCATGGGGGCTCCCGAACGTCGTCCCCGGACTAGCCGTCCGCCTTGGCGGGGACCCAAGGTTGCTTGCGCAGTCGAGACGCCGACGAATTGGGCTCCCGCCTGCGCGGGAGCGACGGTTGATGTCGTCTTATGGGCGAATCGTTTTGTAGATCATCGGCTGCGCGGCAGGCTGTTCGGCCGCGATGCGGTACGCCGCCTGCACTTCGCGCACGGCGCGTTCCGCGGCATCCCGCGTGCGTGCGTGGACGAGCGCCAGCGGCTGGCCGGCCTCCAGTTGCGTGCCCAGCTCGACGAGGTCGGTGAGGCCGACGGCGAAGTCGATCGGATCCTGTGGACGGATACGCCCGCCGCCCAGGCCGACGACGGCCAGGCCCAGGCCGCGGCAATCCGTCGCGTACGCATAACCCGATTCGAGCGCCGGCACCGGCACCACGATCGGCGCCTTTGCGAGGTGCGCGTCCGGATCGTCCATCAGGTCGGCCGGACCACCCAGCGCCTTGACCATGCGCGCGAAACGCTCGGCCGCTTCGCCCGAATCCAGTGCGTGCTGCAGTTTGGCGCGCGCCGCCTCGTCGGTCGCGGCGAGGCCGGAGATGACGAGCATCTCGGCGCACAATGCCATCGTCACCTCGTGCAGGCGTGCCGGGCGCGACTTGCCGGCGAGGTAGTCGATCGCGACGCGCACCTCGACGGCATTGCCGGCAGCCGGGCACAGCGACTCGTTCATGCCGGTCAGGATCGCCGACGTGCGCGTGCCGGCGCCGTTGCCGACGTGGACGATGGACTCCGCCAGCTCGACGGATTTTTCATACGTCGGCATGAACGCGCCGCTGCCGGCCTTGACGTCCATGACGAGGGCATCGAGGCCGGCCGCCAGCTTCTTCGACAGGATCGAGCCCGTGATCATGGCGACGGATTCCACGGTCGCCGTCGTGTCGCGGATGCTGTAGAAACGCTTGTCGGCCGGCGCCAGCTGCGCGGTCTGGCCGATGATGGCGACGCCGACTTCCTTGACGATCTTGCGGAACAGTTCCGGATCCGGCACGGTGCAATAGCCGGGAATCGAATCGAATTTATCCAGCGTACCGCCCGTGTGACCGAGGCCGCGGCCGGAAATCATCGGGACATAGCCGCCGCATGCGGCGATCATCGGACCGAGCATCAGCGACACGACGTCGCCCACGCCACCCGTGGAGTGCTTGTCGACGACGGGACCGGGCAGGTCCAGCGACTTCCACTCCATGACCTGGCCGGAATCGCGCATCGCGAGCGTGAATGCGACACGCTCGTCCATCGTCATGTCGTTGAAGTAGACGGCCATCGCGAGCGCGGCGATCTGGCCTTCGGTGACGCTGCCGTCGGGGATGCCACGCACGAAGAAGCGGATCTCTTCCGGACTCAAGGTGCCGCCATCGCGCTTTTTGCGGACGATTTCTTGGGGGAGGAACATAACGTTCTCGCTTTAAACAATCGGTTCGTAAAACCGTAGGGTGGACACCCTGTGGCCACGCGTGACGCCAGCACGGAGTCGGCTTACGCGTGGGCTCGGGGAGCCCACCCTACGTTGGCGTATTCAAGCCGCCCATCAGAAAATCAGACGCCGTATGGAATCCACACATTTTTCACCTGGCTTGCGTGCTGCAAGACGGTACGCCCGCCCGCCTGCTTCGCATCGAACCAGTCGCGCCCTTTCGCGCCGCCGGTCCACGTGCGCTTCAGCGATTCCGCCGACAGCTTCTCGACTTCCGCACAGCCTTCCGCCGACCCGTCGTGGCGCCACACGGCATCCACGTCGAAGTGCGATGCCAGCGTGCGTGCCAGTTCGTCGTGGCTGCCCGTGACGATGTTCAGCGCGCCGCCCGGGAGGTCGGACGTGTCGAGCACCTGGTACAGGTCCAGCGCGGACAGCGGATGCGCTTCCGACGGCACCGCCACGACGCGGTTGCCCAGCGCCAGCGCCGGCGCGACGAGCGAGACGAAGCCCAGCAGCGGGTTCTCGTTCGGACACACGATGCCGATCACGCCCACCGGTTCGTTCAGCGCGACGGTGATGCCGTGCATCGGCGGCTGGTGCGCCAGGCCGTCGTATTTGTCGGCCCATGCGGCCCAGTAGAACAGGCGCTCGATCGATGCCTGCACTTCGCGTGCCGCATCCTTGGCGCCCGTCTGCGCAACGATGCGCGCGGCGAATTCGTCGGCGCGGATCGCCAGGTTTTCCGCGATGTAGTACAGCACCTGCGCGCGGTTGTGCGCGGTCGCTTTCGCCCAGCCGGACGCCTTGTGCGCCGCCTCGACGGCGTTGCGGATGTCCTTGCGGTTGCCCTCGCCCACGTCGGCCAGGAACTCGCCGCCGGCGCCATGGATCGCGCGACTGTACGCGCCGTCCGGGCGCGCCTGCTTGCCGCCGATGTACAGCTTCGCGGTGCGGTCGACGGCAAACGGGCTGTCGCCGCCCGCCAGCTTCACTTTGCCTTTGTGCTCCAACTGAGCTGCGACGACAGGTGCGGCCGGACGCGCATCTTCCGCCAGCGGCACCAGGTACTCGACCATGCCTTCTTTGCCGCCCTCGCGGCCGAAGCCCGATTCCTTGTAGCCGCCGAAACCGCATGCGGCGTCGAACTGGTTCGCCGTGTTGATCCACACGACGCCCGCCTTGATCTGCGGGGCGACGTCCAGCGCGAGGCTGATCGATTCGCTCCACACGCAGGCCGCGAGGCCGTACACGGTGTTGTTCGCGAGTTGCACGGCTTCGCCCGGCGTGCGGAAGCTCGAGGCGACGAGCACGGGGCCGAAGATTTCCGCCTGCGCCACGGAGGCCGACGTCGACGCGCCCGTGATCAACGTGGGCAGGTACCACGAGCCGGCGACCGGCGTTTCACCGGCCGGCTGCCAGATCTCGCAACCTTCGGCGCGCGCCGCTTCCACGAGACCGTGGATGCGCTGCTGCTGCACCGGATCGACGAGCGCGCCGATGTCGTTCGATTTGTCGAGCGGCGAGCCGACGCGCAGGTTCTGCATGCGCGCCTTGACCTTCTCGATGAAGCGCGGGTAGACGCTTTCCTGCACGAGCAGGCGCGAACCGGCGCAGCAGACCTGGCCCTGGTTGAACCAGATCGAGTCGACGAGGCCTTCGACGGCGGCATCCAGGTCGGCGTCGTCGAACACGATGAACGGCGACTTGCCGCCCAGTTCCAGCGACAGTTTTTTACCGGTACCGGCCGTGGCCTTGCGGATGATGCGGCCCACTTCCGTCGAGCCGGTGAACGCGAGCTTGTCGATACCCGGGTGATTGACGATCGCCTCGCCCACGCGGCCATCGCCCGTGACGATGTTGACGACGCCCGCCGGCACGCCCGCCTGCTGGCAGATCTCGGCGAACAGCAAGGCGGTCAGCGACGTGTACTCGGCCGGCTTGAACACGATGGTGTTACCCGCGGCCAGCGCGGGCGCGACCTTCCAGGCCAGCATCAGCAGCGGGAAATTCCACGGCACGATCTGGCCGACGACGCCGACGGCGCGGTAGTCCGCGAATTCTTCCGACTGCAGCTGGGCCCAGCCGGCGTGGTGATAGAAATGACGGGCGGCCAGCGGCAGGTCGGCGTCGCGCGTTTCGCGGATCGTCTTGCCGTTGTCCAGCGTTTCGAGCACGGCGAACAGGCGGGAATGCTTCTGCAGCAGGCGCGCCAGCGAATACAGGACTTTCGCGCGGCCGTGGCCACCGAGGGCGACCCAGCCCGGCTGCGCGCGGCGCGCGGCGTCCACGGCGCGGTCGACGTCGGCCTGCGTGGCCTGCGTCACCTGCGCCAGCTCGCTGCCGTCGGCCGGATTGAACGAGCCGAAGGTGTCGGCGCCATCGGTCCAGGCACCGTCGACGAACAGGCCGAAACGGCGGCCATGGGCTTCCAGCCACGCTTGCGCTTCCTTGGTGCTCTCGGGGGCCGGGCCGTAATCCATAGTTTGCAGAATTTCTTTAATAGTGGGCATGACAGGTCCGTGGGTGATCAACTGAGTCAAGGTTGCGCGTGACGGTGTGCCGCGGAATAGCTGCCGGTGACGTAGTGCTCGAGCTGGCGCTCGATGTCGGTCAGGAGGCTGGAGGCACCGATGCGGAACAGATGCGGTTGCAGCCATTCGTTGCCCAGCTCTTCCTTCATCACGGTCAGGTATTGCAATGCGGCCTTGGCGGAGGACACACCCCCGGCCGGCTTGTAGCCGACCTTGTAGCCGGTGCGTTCATAGTACTCGCGGATCGCTCGTACCATCACCAGCGACACGGGAATGGTCGCGTTCACACCTTCCTTGCCGGTCGATGTCTTGATGAAATCGGCGCCTGCCATCATGCAGACCCACGATGCTTTTGCTACGTTTTCCAGAGTGACGAGATCGCCCGTCGCGAGGATCGCCTTCACGTGCGCGTCGCCGCACGCCTGGCGGTACGCGACCATCTCGTCGTACAGCGCCTGCCAGTTGCCCGTCAGGACGTGCTGGCGCGTGATCACGATGTCGATCTCGGTGGCGCCCGCGGCCACGGACAGCTCGATCTCGCGGATTTTCGTTTCGAGGCTCGACAGGCCGGCCGGGAACGCGGTCGACACGGCCGCGATCGGGAGGCGGCCCTGCAGCACCTGCGCGGCCGGCTGGATCATCTCGTGGTAGACGCACACGGCGCCCGTCGTCAGGGAGTCAAGGCCCAGTGCCTGCATCAGGTCCGCGCGCAGCGGACGCATCGCCTTGCGGCACAGGCGCTCGACGCGGCCCGGGGTGTCGTCGCCGGACAAGGTCGTCAGGTCGATGCACTCGATGGCGCGGATCAGCCACGCGGCCTGGTATTCCTTCTTGACCGTGCGGCGATTCGCGAGGCTGGCGGCGCGGCGGTCGGCGGCGTTGCGGTTGACCTTCAGGTGGTTGATCCAGCCCAGGTCGAGGTCGATTGCCGTGTTACGTTGAAATTCCAGGTTGGGGCTCATAGCAAAGCGGTTCCGTTGGCAAGGGGTTTGACGCCGAGGTGGTGCGCCAGGGTGGCGCCGATGTCGGCGAACGTGTCGGACACGGGCAGCTCGCGCGCCGGCGCGGCCGGGCCGAAGAACAGCATCGGGATGTGTTCGCGCGTGTGGTCGGAACCGGGCCACGTCGGATCGCAGCCGTGGTCCGCCGTGATGACGACGAGGTCGCCCTCTTTCAGCTTCGCGATGAAGTCCGGCAGGCGGGCATCCAGTTCGTGCAGCGCGTTGGCGTAGCCGGCGACATCGCGGCGGTGGCCGAAGTGCATGTCGAAGTCGACGAAGTTCACGAACGTGAGCGACTTGCCCGGCGCGGTGTCCGCCACGTCCAGCAGGCGGTCGAACAGCGCCATGTTGTCGGCGCCCTTGATGAGTTGCGTGACGCCCTGGCCGGCGAAGATATCGCTGATCTTGCCGAGCGCGATGACCTCCCCGCCGGCATCCTTCACGTGGTCCAGCAAGGTCGGCGCGACGGGCGGCACGGCGTAGTCGTGGCGGTTGCTCGTGCGCTTGTAGTTGCCGTTGCTGCCGGTGAAAGGACGCGCGATCACGCGGCCGATGTTGTACGGCTTGACCAGTTCATACGCGGCTTCGCACACCTGGTACAGGCGCTCGAGGCCGAAGTGCTCTTCGTGCGCGGCGATCTGCATCACGGAGTCGGCCGACGTGTAGATGATCGGTTTGCCGGTGGCGACGTGTTCGTCGCCCAGTTCCGTGATGATGGTCGTGCCGGACGCGTGGCAGTTGCCCAGCCAGCCCGGCACGTTCGTGATCCCGGCCAGCTTGTCCGTCAACGCTTGCGGGAACGTGGGCACGGTCTTCGGGAAGTAGCCCCAGTCGAACAGCACGGGCACGCCGGCGATTTCCCAGTGGCCGCTCTGCGTGTCCTTGCCGGTCGAGCGTTCGCGCGCGACGCCCCAGGCGCCGGTGAAACCATCGCGTTTCTGGAAGCCCGCGGGCCACTCGCCGCTCGCCTTGTGCGCGGCGGCGCCGAGGCCGATGGTTTCCAGCGTGGGCAGCGACATCGGCTTGCCCGCATCCGCGGCCCACTTCGCGATATGGCCGAGGGTGTTGGCGCCCGCGTCGCCGTATTTGTCGGCGTCGGGCAAGGCGCCCAGGCCGAAAGAGTCCAGCAGGAGGATGAATGCGCGTGACATAAGTTATCCCTGTTCCCGTCGCCCCTGCGAAGGCAGGGGCCCAATTTTGTACGCGTTATCGAAACGCACGCAGAACTTGGGTCCCCGCCTTCGCGGGGACGACGCATCAATTAAGCGGTTTTACCCAGTCGTTCAATAAACCCGTGGATCAGCGTAACCATATCCTTGGCCGCAATCGCAGCATACTTCAGGGTCTGCTCGTGCGACAGCGGGAACGGGGTCAGGCCTTCGGCCAGGTTCGTGATGGCGGACATGCCCGCGACCTTCAGGCCGCAATGACGGGCCGAGATCACTTCCGGCACGACCGACATGCCGACGACGTCCGCACCCAGCGCCTTGAACGCGCGGATCTCGGCGGCCGTCTCGAAGTTCGGGCCCGGGCAGGCGAGGTACACGCCTTCGTTCACGGTAATGTTCTTCTCGGCCGCCGTGGCCTTGATCAGGTCGCGCATGTCGGCATCGTACGCATTGGCCATGCTGAAGAAGCGCGGGCCGAAGCGGTCGTCGTTCGGGCCGGCCATCGGGCTGCCCGGCAGCAGGTTGATGTGGTCCGTCAGCACGACGACGCTGCCCGCATCCACTTCCGGACGCAGCGAGCCGGCGGCGTTCGTCACGAACAGCAGCTCGCAGCCGATCAGTTTGAAGGTGCGCACGGCCGACGTCATCACGGCCGGGCCGTAACCTTCATAGAAGTGGCCGCGGCCCTTCATGCACACGACCGGCACACCGGCGAGCATACCCAGGACCAGTTCCCCCGCGTGGCCGTGCACGGTGCTGATCGGGAAGCCCGGCAGGTCGGCGTAGCTGATCGATACCGCATCCTCCATCTGCTCGGCCAGCACGCCGAGGCCGGAACCGAGGATCAGGGCCACGCGCGGCGTGAAGCCCGGCTTGCGGGCGCGGATGACGTCGGCGGCTTCGAAAGGAGTGTTGCTGAAGGAGTGAGTAGTCATTGTCGCGGTCCGGTCGAGAATCGGGCAGAGGGATGCACCAAATATGCCAACTATGCATGAACCCCGATTGTGTTGGCAAATACCATTTTTCTGGCAGATTTATATCTTGCGGGAATAAATTCGCGCTAGACTCCGATCATGCATATGCCCGCGTTGACCTTGGGCAAACATATGTTTAAGATGAAAAACAAAAGTTTAATCCAACCGTCATCGTGACAGAACCGTCGAAGAAACAACATCTCTACGAGGCCATCCGCGCGAATCCTTTCATTTCGCAGCAGGAGCTCGCCAACCAGCTCGGACTGTCGCGCTCCGCGGTCGCCGGCTATATCGCGGGTTTGATCCGCGAGCGCAAGCTGCTCGGGCGCGCCTACGTGCTGCCGGACCGCCGTCCCGTCGTGTGCGTGGGCGCGGCGAACCTCGACCGCAAGCTGCGCTCGACGGCGCCGATCGCCCTGCGCACGTCGAACCCGGCCAGCCAGAGCGAATCGTTCGGCGGCGTGGCGCGCAACATCGCCGAGAATCTCGCCCGGCTGGGCACGACGGTCGCGCTGCTGACCGCGATCGGCGCGGATTCCTCCGGCGCCGCCCTGCTCGACCACGCGGACAGCATCGGCATCGACGTGCGCGGCGCGCTGCGCCTGGACGGCTGCTGCAGCGGCACGTACACGGCCGTGCTGGACCGCGATGGCGAGATGGTCGTCGCGCTGGCCGACATGGCGCTGTATGACCGCATGGAGCCGGCGTTCGTCGACGCGCGCCAGGCGCAGCTCGCGGGCGCCGCGCTCGTCGTCGCGGACCTGAACCTGCCGCGCGACACCGTCGCCGCCCTCGCCCACCAGGCGCGCCGCAACGCGACGCCGCTCGTCCTTGTCGCGGTATCCGAACCGAAGATGGCGCGCCTGCCCGACGACCTGTCCGGCGTGCGCCTGCTGATCCTCAACGCCGGCGAACTGGCGGCGCGGGTCGGGCGTCCCCTGGTCGACGACGCCGCACTCGCGGCGGCCATCCGCGCAGTGCAGGCCCAGGGTGCGCAAGACCTGATCGTCACGCGCGGCGCGCGCGGCGTCCTCGTCACCGCGGGCGACGGCATCGTCGACCTGGCCGCGCCGCCGGTCGACGTCGTCGACGTGACGGGCGCCGGCGATGCGTTCGCCGCCGCCATTTGCTGGTCGCTCGTGCAGGACAGGGGTGACAACGGCGCCGACGACCTCGTACTGGCGTGCCGCCGCGGCCTGCATTTGTCGGCCCTCACCCTGGGCGTGCCCGAGACCGTCCATCCCGGCCTGGGGCCGGACAGCCTCGCCACCGAATTCCTTCCGCTTTCACAGGACTGAACATGCAAGCCTTCCTCCAGTTTTCCCCCGAAGTGCAAGCCGCGCGCGCGGCGGGCAAACCCGTCGTCGCGCTCGAGTCGACGATCATCTCGCACGGCATGCCGTACCCGCAGAACGTGCAGACGGCACGCGAGGTCGAGCAGGTGATCCGCGACGCCGGCGCGGTACCGGCCACCATCGCCCTCATCGACGGCCGCATCTGCGTGGGCCTGGCCGACGACCAGCTCGAACAACTGGGCAACGCGCAGGATGCGCTGAAAGTGAGCCGGCGCGACCTCGCGTACGTGCTGGCCGAGAAGAAGTTGGGCGCGACGACGGTCGCCGCGACGATGATCTGCGCGGCGCTGGCCGGCATCGAAGTCTTCGTCACGGGCGGCATCGGCGGCGTGCACCGCGGCGCGGAGACGAGCTTCGACATCTCCGCCGACCTGCAGGAACTGGCGCGCACGAACGTCGCCGTCGTGTGCGCGGGGGTGAAGTCGATCCTCGACATCGGCCTCACGCTGGAATACCTGGAGACGCACGGCGTGCCGGTGGTGAGCGTCGGCCAGCCCGGCTTCCCCGCGTTCTTCACGCGCGAATCGGGCTTCCATGCCGACTTCCAGCTCGACACGCCGGAACAGCAGGCCCGCTTCATCCGCACCAAGTGGCAGCTGGGCCTGACGGGCGGCGTCGTCGTCAGCAATCCGGTCCCAACGGAATCGGCGATGAAGAACGACGAGATCGACGGGATCATCGCGCAGGCCCTTCGGGAGGCCGACACGCAAGGCGTGAAAGGCAAGGCCGTGACGCCGTTCCTGCTGGCCCGCATCAAGGACCTGACGGGCGGCAGGAGTCTCGCCACGAACATCGCGCTCGTGAAGCACAATGCCCTCGTCGGCGCCCGCCTCGCGGTGGCGCTGCACGCGGCCGCCCACGTTTGAGACCATCATGTCGATCGACCTGAAGCAACTGAAATACTTCCTGGCGGTGGCCGAAGAAAAAAGCTTCAGCCGCGCCGCCGAGCGCCTGCACATCTCGCAGCCGCCGCTGTCGCAGCAGATCATGAAGCTGGAGAGCGAACTGGGGGTGCGCCTGTTCGCGCGCACGACGCGCAGCTTCGAGCTGACCGTCGCCGGCAAGGCGCTGATGCACGAAGCGGCCGACCTGCTGGGCCGCATGCGCATGACCATCGACACGATCCGCCAGATCGACCGCGGCGAAGTGGGCCGCCTGCGCGTGGGCATCGTCGGCTCGGCGATGTGGGGCCCGATCCCCAGCCTGCTGGAACAGTTCCAGAGCCAGTTCCCGCGCGTGACGTGGACGATCCACGAACTCGGTCCGAACGACCAGTGGGACGCGCTGCGCGGCAAGCAGATCGACGTGGGTTTCTGGCGCGAGCCGAAGATCGACGAGGACATGCTGAGGAACGCCGGCCTGCGCCAGGAACTGGCTTTCCGCGAAGACGTATGCGTCGCGATCAACGCCCAGCATCCGCTTGCGCAGCAGGAGGCGATCGAGCTGAGAGCCATCGCCGACGAGCCGATGCTGACCCTGCACCTGGACCAGTCGGCCGAGCCGCGTTACCTGATCCAGTGCTGCGTCAACGCGGGCTTCCAGCCGACGATCTTCCAGGAAGCCGCGGAGCCGCAGACCCTGCTCGCGATGGTCGGCGCGGGACTCGGCGTGGCGCTGATGCCGGCGACGACGAGCCGCATCGGCTGGCCGGGCGTGCGCTTCCTGCCGGTGCGTACCAATCCGCCGTCGGCCAATCTATACATCACGTATCCGACGCAGGACGATGCGCCGGTGGTGCGGGCATTCCTCAAGATCCTGCATCCGGCCGGAGAATAACCCGTTGGGTGGGCGGCCCTCCGCCCGCGCGCAACGCCGGCGATATGCGAACGTCGCGCGTGGGCACGGGGTGCCCACCCAACGCACGATTCAATGGGTAGCTCCGCCGGCCTCCGCCGTATCGGTCTCCGTCACCACCGCCACCTCCACCGCAATGCGAAGCGCGTCGACGATGTCGCGCAATGCCATCGACGGCGGCCGCTCGGGGCGATCGGCCGCCTGCTCGGGCAGGAACGGCACGTGGATGAAGCCCGCCTTCACGGGTTGCCCGACCGCGTGGTGCATCAGGCCGTAGAACACGTGGTTGCACACGAACGTGCCGGCCGTCTGCGACACGCCGGAAGGAAAGCCGCGCAGGCGCAGCGCCTTCACGATGGCCTTGACGGGCAAGGTGGTGAAATACGCTGCCGGGCCGTCGGCCGCGATGGGCGTGTCGACGGGCTGGTTGCCCGCGTTGTCGCGGATCGACGCATCGTCGACGTTGATGGCCACGCGCTCCAGCGAAATCTCGGAACGCCCGCCGGCCTGGCCGACGGCGATCACGATGTCGGGCTTGACGCCCGCGATGGATTCGCGCAGGACGTCGAGGGCGGTGCCGAACACGCACGGCAACTGGCGCGCGACGACCGCGAAACCCGGCCCGGACCAGCCGTCCAGCGCGCGCACGGCTTCCCACGACGGGTTGATGGCGGCGCCGTTGAACGGTTCGAATCCGGTCAGCAGGACGGTCCTGGTGGGTACTTGGGTGGTGGGTGCAGTCATGGTCGGCTCATCGATACATCAGGAAGTACAACAGGACGATATTCGCGCCCAGCAGCGGCAACGCGGTCGGCAGCTGGGCCTTGATCACGGCATTCTTGTCGGGCAGTTCGAGCAGTGCCGCCGGCACGATGTTGAAATTCGCCGCCATCGGCGTCATCAGGGTGCCGCAATACGCGCTGAACATGCCGATCGCGGCCATCACGGCCGGGTTCGCATGATACGCCCCGACCAGCACGGGAATCCCGATGCCGCCCGCGATGACGGGGAACGCGGCAAAGCCGTTGCCCATCACGACGGTAAATAATGCCATGCCCACGCAGAACGCGGCGCAGGCGAGCAGGCGCGAATCGAGCGGGATATAGCTCGTCGCGACGTGGGCCACGGCCTTGCCCACGCCCGCCTCGGAAAACAGCAGCCCGAGCACCGCCAGCATGTGCGGCAGCACGACGGCCCAGCTCATCGCATCGATCAGGCGCCGTGCCTCGCGCACGCCCTGCAGCGGTGTCGCGCGCGTGAGCCAGCACGCGAGCGCCAGCGCGGCGATGCTGCCGCAGCCCATGCTCACCAGGGTCAGGTTCTTCGGGTCCAGCAGGTAGCGCATGCCGACGTGGACGTCCTTCAGCACGACGGAACCGAGCATCGTCACGACGGGAATCGCCAGCGCCGGCACGAGCAGGCGGTTGCCCAGGCGCGCCGCGGTGGATTGTCGTTCCGCTTCCGGCAGGACGTCCGCCTTCCCCGGTCGCACGAAACCGAACCCGGCGACGAGCGCCATCGAGATCATCAGCACGCCCGCCACGCTGGGGGCCAGGCGTTCGCCCAGCAGGTAGACGAGCGCGTACAGGCCCCAGAACAGTGCCGTCGTGAAGCGGCGCGGATTCGTCTTGTCGCGCAGCGTCATGAGCGCGCATGCCGCGAACAGGAGGCCGACGAGCAGGTAGAAAAAATCGAGCGCAACGAACATTACGCAACCTCGCTTGCGGTCTCGCGGCGGATGCGGGCGTCGAGCCGGCGCAGGTTCCACGCGTGGATCACGAACGCCGTCACCGCCGTCGGGATGCCCCACAAGGCCATGTGGATGGGATCGACCTCCAGGCCCTCGGCTTTCAGGATCGTCTGCATCAGCACGATGGCGCCGAACGCGACGAACACGTCCTCGCCGAAGAACAGGCCGACGTTGTCCGTGGCCGCGCTCATCGCCCGGATGCGCTGGCGCAGCGGTTCGGGCAGGTGCCCGTGGCGCGCCTCGGCCGCCGCCTCGGCCATCGGCGCGACGAGCGGACGCACCATGTTCGGATGGCCGCCCAGGCTCGTGAGGCCGAACGCGGCCGCCACCTCGCGCGCCAGCAGGTACACGGTCAGCAGACGGCCCGTCGTGGCCGAGCGGATGCGCGCGATGCTGGCCTGCGCGTGCTCCTTCAGGCCGAAGCGTTCCAGCAGGCCGATCGCGGCCAGCGGCAGCAACAGGATCAGCGGCAGGTTGCGCGTCTTGATGAACGCCGTGCCGAGCGACTCCAGCAGGTGCAGCAGCGGCAGGTGCGCGGCCCAGCCGGTCACGCCGCAGGCCACGATCACGACGAGCACCGGATTGGCCCGCAACACGAATCCGGCGGCCACGGCCGCGATGCCGAGCAGCGGCCACAGGTTGACGGCAGATTGCATGATCCTCCAGCGGTTGTGGTTGCGTGCGGAATCTTAACCTAGAGCCAGCCCTGCGCCGTTCGTGTCTTGTGCATCCGGTGATGCCGTCGCTTCGCCACGACGCGCCGCCGACCTGCACACAAGCGGGCGGCACGCTTTGCGCGCACGCATGGCTTACCAGGCGATGCGCGCTAAGCTCGATGCCGTATCCATCGGGGGTTCGGCCATGACTGTCTTCGAACGCGCGCTACGCTGGGTTGTGTCTGGTTTCCTGCTGCTGGGCTTGTCCAGTTGCGGCGGCGACGTGGGCATCGGCATCGGGATCGGCTGGTTCCACGAGCCCGACCATCCATGGCCCGACCATCCCGACTGGCCCAGCTGGCCCGACCGGCCGCAGGGCGCCACGGGCCTGTTCCCGATCGCGGGCGACGTCTGCGGGCAATGCGCCGGCTCGCAGGATGGCACGGGCGGCGCTGCGCGCTTCAACGGTCCGCAGGGCATCGCGGCGGACGCGGCGGGCAATCTGTACGTGGCGGAAAGCGCCAGCGCCACCGTGCGCAAGATATCTCCCGACGGTGTGGTGACGACGCTGGCGGGCACGCGCGGCGCCGTCGGCTATGCGGACGGCGCCGGCGCGGCGGCCCGCTTCAACGACCCGAGCCGGCTCGTCGCGGACAGCAACGGCAATGTGTACGTGACGGACAGCGGCAATGCCGTCATCCGCCGCGTGGCGCCGGACGGCACGACGACGACCATCGCCGGCGACGGCACCTGCGGCAGCGCGGACGGCAAAGGCACGGCGGCGCGCTTCTGCAAGCCGCGTGGCATCGCGCTGGACCGCCTGGGCAATCTGTGGGTGGCCGATACCGGCAACCACATGCTGCGCCGCATCGACGCGGGCGGCAACGTCACGACGGTCGCCGGCACCCCGGGCGTGTGCGGCAGCCGCGACGGCAACGGCGGGCAGGCGCAATTCTGCGAACCGCAGGACGTGGGCGTGGACAACTGGAACAATGTCTACGTCGTCGACACGGGCAATTCGACGATCCGCATGGTGAACGACAAGGGCATCGTGTCGACGCTGGCCGGCCAGCCGGGCCGCTGCGATGCGGTGGACGGCAGCCCGGGCGTCTCGCGCCTGTGCGCGCCGGGCGGCATCGCCGTCGACGGCAACGATCTATACATCGCCGACACGGGCAACTCGACGATCCGCCGCATCAACCTCGACAACGTGACGAGCACCGTGGCCGGCGTGCCGGGCCACGCGGGCATCACCCTCGGCGCCCTGCCCGGCAGCCTGGACCGGCCGATCGGCGTGGCGCTGGCGCCCGACCGCTCGATCGCGCTCACGACGCACAACCTCGTCGTGAAGCTGTTGCCGGCGAAGTAGTTACGCTGGACGGACGGGGTTGCTGGCCTGCTCGCCAACGACCGTGATCCACGGCCGCACGTGCCACTGCGTGACGAGTCCATTCACGACATACGGATCGGCATGGGCGAAGCGCTCGGCGGCGTCCGACGATTCGCCGCTGAACAGCAGCACGGCCTTGTCGGCCGGATCGGCCAGCGCACCGGCGATGACGATCTCGCCGCGATGCTGGGCTTCCCATGCCAGCTTCAGGTGTTCGTTGCGGAATTCGCCACGGCGTTCAAGGTAGTCCGGGGCCAGGTCGTAGATCAGCAGAAAGTGCACAGTATGTCTCCGTAAAAACGCGTTGGTGCCGGACATGGTAATCGCTTCGGCGCGGCGGCGTCGTGTCAAGGCGGTTTGCACAACGTCGACCGCGGCAGCGCATGACAGCATTGGGAGATGAAACGACATCACATCACACTGGGTGCGCCCACCACGGCCGACGGCACCGTGACCTCCGCGAGCGCGCGGGTCTCGATTAACGGCGGCCGCGTTGCGCTGGAGGGCGATACGATCGCTTGCCGGACCTGCGGCAGCACGGGCGTCATCCGCTGCGTCGGGCCGCGCATTCCGGAGCGCTACAACGGCAAGCAGGTCGCGCTGGAGAACGATCTGTGCATCTGCAACTGCCCGAGGCCGCCCAGGCTGGTTGCGAACCAGACGATCAAGGCGCAGTTCATCGACGATGGCGCGATGCCATGACCGACCGTGCCCCACGGTACCGTGCGTAGCCGATACCCGGCCTTATGCCACACTTTGCTTCTCCCGCCGGCTCGCCTGTCCTGGTGCCGGCACCATCTTTTCCGGAGGAAGCATGCCAAAATCGACGATTGCCGGCCATCCGCTGCACCCGATGCTGATCGTGGCGCCGGCCGCCCTGATTCCGTTCGGTTTCATCCTCGACGCCATGCACCGCGCGACGGACAACGACGACTATGCGAACGCCGCCTTCTACAGCCTGACCGGCGGCCTCATCGGCGGTCTCGCGGCCGGGGTCGCCGGGGCCATGGATTACCTGGAGATCGAGAACGAGACCGAGGTCAAGCAGACGGCCAACGTCCACGCGATGCTGAACGGCGGCGCGCTTGCGGTGACGGCGGCCAACTTGGCGCTGCGGCGCAACGGCTACAAGCACACGGGCGGGTCGCTGGCACTGTCGGCGATCGCCGCCATCGGCGTGGTCGTGTCCGGCTGGTTCGGCGGCCGCATGGTCTACGAACATGGGATGCGCGTCAAAGGCGTCAGTCCCGTGGCGCATGCGCCCGAGGCGAAGATGCTGCCGGGCGACGAGCGCGTCGTGCAGGCGCTGCACGACGTAGAACGTTACGCGCCCTCGTCCGGCCCCATGCTGCACTAGAGCTGGGCAGCTCGACGGCGGACAGGCTTGTTGGCGGCGCCCGGCGTCGCCAGCTCGTCCGCCGCCGTCATCACCGTGCCTGCCGGATGGGCGTTGGCGAGCGGACGGGTGAAGACGACGCCGGTACCCGACACGCTGGCGCCCGCGTCATGGGCGCGCGTCAACGGCGCCTGGAGCGTCAGCTTGCCTGATCTCCACCCCGTCTCCACTGCGGCGACGACACCCTGCTCTTCCTCCGCCCCGCTGCCGATGACAACGGCCTGGCCGGCCGCAAACTGGCGCGCATCGTCGACCCGGACGACCGTGGAGCCCTTGTCTGCGGGCGCCGCTGCGCGGGTGAGCCCGGGCGAACCGACCGTCGCGACCGTCAGGGTTTCGGCATGGTCGCCCGCATCGATGACGACGGCCTGGCCGGGTGCAACATGCGCGACCGTGTCCACCTTGACGCTCGTCGATCCCGCCGTCGTCGCGCCTGTCCGGACCGAGACGGGCGTTACAAAATCCACGCAGTCGTTGTCGCTGTCCTGGCCGTCGGGATAGCGTCCCGTGCTGCCCTGGGTCGCATCCACTTTCGCGAGGACGCCGCTGAACGGGATGCCCGGGAGGGAGCGCTCCCCCGTTTGCGCGGCGCGGATACCCGGCGCTTCCGCGTGACAGGTGGCGGCCTTGCCGGCGGCGCCGCGGAATCCACCGGATGCCCACGGGTCGACGAGATCCCCGTAGTTCAGGCTGTCGACGACGTACCCCGCCGCATCGCGCAGCACCATGCTGCCCGCCTCCCGGGACAACACCGGGCCGCCGAACCACTGGTTCGGTGTGCCCTGGAATCCCGCGCTGGTCACGGTGTCCACGCGCACGACGGCATCCGTGTCATGCGCACGCGCCAGGGCGCGGTCGAGCACGATCCCGCTGCCCGCCGGGCGCACCGGCTCGTTGCTCGAGTGCGCATGGCGGGTGGCGGGAGTAAAACGGATGCCCGTGCCGCGCACGCTGAACGGCAGGTTGGCGGCATGGTCGTGCTTCAATGGCGCCGCCAGGTCGAGGTCCGTGCCCGGTTCCACGAACGGCTCGTTGGCCACGTGATCCTTTGCGAGTGCAGGGGAAATGGTCAGCGTGAGGTCGCCGCCCGGCGTGCCCTCGACGCGCACGATATCGACGGTCTGGAGCTTGCCGGGCGCACCGATCACGGCCTTGCCGGGCGTGTAATCGACGGGCTTCGGTGTGGGGAAGCCGATCGCGCCATGCACGACGATCGTCGTGGCGCCGGCAGCGGCGTCGCGGGCCAGGCTCGTGCGCCGCGCGGCCGTGCCCACGTGCTTGACGGTGACGACGTCGATGCCATGATCGGCGCTGTCGATGTCGAGCCGGATCTTGTCGCCGGCGGCGATGCCATCGGTCGACGTCACCTGGATATTGGTGGCCCCTGCCGCCGCGTCGAGACCGAGCCACGCCTGGCTGCCCGCCGTGCCGACGCCCGTGATGGTGACCTTTTCGTAATGCTCGGTCGCGCGCCCGTCGACGGGATACGACATGCCGTAACCAAGGGCAAGCGTATCGCCTACGGCAAAACCTTCGGTGCTGGTCACGGGGACGCTCGTCGAACCGGCGGGAATGGTGATGATGGGACCGTCGGGCAGCGGCTGCCACAGCGGCGTCGCCTGGCCGGCCGCCGTGCCGACGCGGACGACCTTGCGGGTTTCGTCGCCGACCACGATAGTGTCGCCCGGCTTGATGCCATCGACGTTCCGCACGTGGATGGTCGCATCGCCCGGCTGGGCGGGCAGCACGAGGCCCGAATTGGACAAGCCCAGTACATAGAAGCCGTGCGGCGCCAGCCGGGTCCCGGCAGGCATTTTCACCTTGGAAAACAGGGGCTCGCGCGTCGCGTGTTGCGCGAACGTCCAGTTCGAGATATCGACTTCTTTCTCGCCGGCGTTGTACAACTCGATGAAAGCATTGGTCGCGTTGGTGCGCGCGCCGTCGCTCAGGCGGAATTCGTTGATTTTTACCGGCGCCACATTGCGCACCTTCGCCACGGCCGATTCGGTGCGGCCTGCCCACGTGGCCACGCCTTTCAGGTCGCCATTGAACGGCGCGGCACCGGATGTCACCTTGAAAACGGCATGCGCGCTTTGGCCGGGCGCGACCGCGTCGGCGATGGTTTTCGCGGCCGCGTCGACATGCCAGCCCTTCGGCACCGCCAGCGACAAGGCGACGCCCTGGACGGGTTGGCCCGTCGTATTCGTGAACGTGACCGCCAGGTCTTTGGACGCCAGCGGCGCGAACGTGTGCAGGCTGCCCGGGACGTCGGACGCCGCTGCGGCCCCGACACTGACGGCTGCGACCTCGTAACGGGCGGCCGCCACGTTCTGCGCGACCAACTGGTCCGTCTCGTTGGACGGATACGTCCGCGGCGCCGTCATCGCGCCTTCGTAGAACGTGCCTTGCGACGCGGTACTGTTGTCGCCGCCATTGCCGAGAAGGACGGCGCCCTGCTTGCGCATGGGGTCGTAGGACGCATCGATCCGGCGGCCTTCGTACATGACGGCCAGTTGTCCCCGCTGGGCATCGCCGCCCAGCGTCGCCCAATGTCCGGGCTTGCCTTTCGTGACGGCCGTGATGAAGCGCGAACCGAGGGTGGGCAGGTTGGCGCACAGCTTCGATTTGTCGTCGTTGACGCAACCGACGAGATTGTTTTCATGGTCGGCCATCACCCAGGGCCCGGTCCCGCTGCCGCGATACCACCCTTTCGCGTTGCCGAAATAGATCGCTTCCATGGTGCCGTTGTCGTCGTCGATGCTGTCGATCTCGCCGTTGCCATAGTCGAAGCAGCAGGCACCGTTGTAGTGATAGCCATTGATGACGGCATATTGCCCACCCGCCTGATCGTCGACGGGCACGCCGTGCGTATCGTTCAGGCGCAGGCCCATGCCCGGCGCGATGTACACGCCATAGACCTTGTGCCCCATGATGGTGACCGGCGCCAGGTCCGCGAGCGGCAGATTGTCCATGCCGCCCAGCGCGGGCCCGGTCCACGTGCCGCGCGGCGCCTGCACCAGGTGATTGCGCTTGCCCGACTGGTCGTACAGGATCGTGATCCAGCAATAGGTGTCGGCGCAAAACGCGTCCTGCGCCGCCGCGTTCGCATAGCCGGCGCCTCGCACGACGCCGATGTCGCGCGTTTTGCCGTCCGACTGGCGCATGACCTGGTACAGCGGGCCGTCGTACGCGGCATAGAGCGCGCGCGTGGTGCTGTGCGCGGCCACGCAGGGCGCGCCCGCCTTCGCATAGATGTCGCAGGGGCCTTCCGGCCGGGGAGCCTGGGTGGATGCCCAGGCCGGCAGTCCACTCAACAGCAGCGCCAGGCTGAAGAACAGTTTTAGAATTTTCATGTTATCGATCTCTCCAAGAACCTCCCATCGTAGAGTCGATCACATGACCTGGACCAATTACTTTTTTTGCTTGATCGATATCCGATTTGCAATGTCCCGCTGGTCCGCGGCGCGGGCAACGATCGCGTCGGCATGCGCCTGCGCACGCGCCTTCTGGTCCGGCGTGAGGCCGGTACCGATCTCGTCCAGGAACGGACCGTTGAACGGGATGGCCTGCGGCTCGGGCACGCCGTCCAGCTTGACCATGATGTCGCGCAGCGCCATGCCGTAGGCCAGCGCGCTCTGGCGGTCCGCGGCGATGGCCGGGTGGCCGAACCAGAAACCGGTAAAGAGTTGGTACAGGCTGGCCCAATAGCCCTGCTCCGCCTGCTCGTTCAGCATCCCGTTGATCCTCTCCTTCCACTCCTTCACGAGTGGATCGCCGGGGCGCGTCGTGAGGGCGGTCGGGTCGCCGAACGGGCCTTCTTCGACCAGTTCCGCCAGCGCGCCGTCCACGCCCGCGCGCGCGGCGCGTTCGAGATGGTCGATGCGCGCCATCTTCATTCTTTCGTTGACGGTCGCGCAGGCATGCGCGGGATCGGCGATGGCATCCGGTTCGGTGCCGTCACGCTCGGGCAAGTGACCGGTGCGCCCGAACACGACGCAGGCGTGCAACAGCCACCACGCGCGGTACGCATCGCGCGGATCGCCGCTGGCGACCAGCCGCTCGATGCGCTGCGCCAGCGGTTCGGCGGGCACCGGCAGCGGGGCCGGCGGCGCACCGAGGTCGGACAACCAGGCCGGCCCGGCCGTCGCGCCGGTCGTCGACGCTGGCGGCACGGGCAAAGCAGCCGGCGTGACGACCGGCGGCGCCGACCGCCACGCCGGCACCACCAGCACCGCCAACAGGCCCAGCCCGGCACATGCCGGCACGACCGCTTTCCACCTCATCCCGCCTCCACATCCTGTCTTCATGGACAGCCTAACAAACCCTGTGAGGCGGCGACAACGCCCGCGCTGTAACAGGATGTTGCGGCAAAGCTACTCTTCGTGAGTTCGCACCATAATGAAGGTGTATTTGATGGGCACCGCACAGACTTCATCCGTAGCCACAGGTAGACTGTATACATGAGCACACATAAAAAATTGGCGGCAGGTATGGCTGGCTTTGCCAGCATGTTGTGGCTGGGCCTCACGGCCGCGGTCGCGGCGAACCAGCGCCGTCTCGTGTTCAATCCCACCGTCGAACGCGAAGTGGCGCATCCACGCAGCAGCGGCCACCGCACCCGCCCCGTCGTGCTGCGCGCCAAGGACGGCACGCGGCTGTCCGGCTGGCTGATGACGCCGAAGATGCCCGGCTTGCGTCCCGCCGTCATTTATTTCGGCGGCCGGTCCGAGGAAGTGTCCTGGGTCGTGCGCGATGCCGGCAAGCTGTTCCCCGGGATGGCTGTGCTGGCCGTGAACTACCGCGGCTACGGCGATTCCCACGGCGACCCGGCCGAAGCGCACATGATCGACGACGCCTGCATGCTGTTCGACTGGATGGCCGCGCACCACCACGTGGATCCGAAACGCATCGCCGTCGTCGGCCGCAGCCTCGGGTCCGGCGTGGCCGTGCAGGTCGCGAAGGAGCGGCCCGTGCACTCCGTCGTGCTGATCACGCCTTACGATTCGATCCTCGCCCTCGCGAAGCGCAAGTTCCGCGTGATGCCGATCGAGTACATGCTGCGCCACCGCTTCGAGTCGATCAAGTACGCACCCACGCTGAAGGCGCCCACGTTCGTGCTGCGCGCCGCCAGCGACGACATCGTGCCGCACTCGCACACCGACCAGCTCGTCGCCAAGCTGGCCCAGCTGATCGGGGACGAGACCGTGCCCGACTCGGACCACCTGAATATCCCGTACCTGGAAGACACGCAGACGCGCATCGCGCGCTTCCTCACGTCGCAGTTCGCCAGGCCGATCGAGATTCCCTCCCCCGCGCCGACACCGGCCGCGCCCATTCCGGCGCCGGCACCGGAGATCGTCATCCCGGCTACGACCACCGCGGCCGTCGCCGCCATCGCCGTTCCGCCCGCACTCCCGCTCGCCGACTGAAACGGCGCTATTTATATGTCAACAAAATAAATAGCAAAGTAAAATCGTATTTGCCACGAATAAACTGGCTGATGCATAGTTCCGAGAATCCCCCTCCCTGCACAGCCGTTGCGCCGGTAAAATATGGGATTCAGGAGCCTAAATCAATGAAATTCAAGCAACTTTGTACGATGATCGCGGCGCTGTGCATCAGCGCCAGCGCCAGTGCCGACATGGCGGGCGCGAAGCTGGCGATCGTCTACGATGCCGGCGGCAAGTTCGACAAATCCTTCAACCAGTCCGCCGCCGAAGGCGTCGCGCGGTTCACGAAGGAAACCGGCGTCAAGGTGTTTGAAGCCCAGGCCAACTACGACACCCAGGCCGAGCAGGTCCTGCGCGCGCTCGCCCGCAAGAAGCTGCAACTGATCGTCTCGATCGGCTTCTCGCAGACGCAGCCCGTGCAAAAGATCGCGGCCGAATACCCGAACGTGCACTTCGTGATCATCGACGGCAATGCCCAGGGCAAGAACGTCAACTCCGTGCTGTTCAAGGAAGAAGAAGGCTCGTACCTCGTCGGCGTCGCCGCGGCGATGGCGTCGAAGACGAAGACGATCAGCTTCGTCGGCGGCATGGACATCCCGCTGATCCGCGCGTTCGCCTGCGGCTACGTGCAGGGCGCGCGGGCCATCAATCCGAAGGTGCAGGTCCTGCAGAACATGGTCGGCACGACGGCCGCGGCCTGGAACGACCCGGCCAAGGGCGGCGAGCTGGCACGCGCGCAATTCGACCGCGGCTCCGACGTCGTCTTCGCCGTCGCGGGCGGCTCCGGCATGGGCGCGCTGCAGATGGCCAAGGAAAAGGGCAAGCTGGCGATCGGCGTGGACTCCAACCAGAACTACCTGTACCCGGGCACGATGCTGACGTCGATGGTCAAGCGCGTCGACAACGCCGCGTACGAAGCGTTCATGAAGGCGAGGAACGGCCAGTTCACGTCGGGCATCACGTACGAAGGCCTGAAGGAAGGCGGCGTCGACTGGGTGCTCGACAAGGACAACCGCATGGTCGTCACCCCCGAGATGGAAAAGCGCGTGACGGCGGCCCGGGCCGACATCATCGCCGGCAAGATCAAGGTGGTCGACTATCGCGCGGCCAATTCGTGCCCAGTGCAGTAACACGGCATCGAACACAGTTTGACAGTGAAGCGCGCCGCGCCGGTTTCCATGCCGGCGCGGCGCGCTTTTAAATGAATGGACAGACCGCTATGCAGCCAGCCGTAGAATTTCGCAACATTAGCAAAGCCTTCGGGGCGGTGCAGGCGAATGCCGACGTCAGCTTCGCCATCGCCAAGGGCTCGATCCATGGCGTGATCGGCGAAAACGGCGCCGGCAAGTCGACCCTGATGAGCATCCTGTACGGCTACTACAACGCCGACAGCGGCCAGGTCCTGATCGACGGCCGCCCGCAGGACATCCGTACCAGCCATGAGGCTATCGCGCTCGGCATCGGCATGGTGCACCAGCACTTCATGCTCGTCGAGAACATGACCGTCCTCGACAACGTCATGCTGGGCAACGAGGGCGGCTTCAAGCTGGCCGCGAAGC
Source organism: Massilia sp. GER05 (assembly GCF_052056005.1). Taxonomy (NCBI): domain Bacteria; kingdom Pseudomonadati; phylum Pseudomonadota; class Betaproteobacteria; order Burkholderiales; family Oxalobacteraceae; genus Massilia; species Massilia sp. GER05. The sequence goes on from NZ_CP178858.1 coordinate 6,918,628, forward strand.
GCGGCGCCGTGGAAGCGAAGCTGCGCGAGATCTGCGACCGCTACCGCCTCGACGTCGACCCGCTCGCGACGATCCACGATTTATCCGTCGGCGCGCAGCAGCGCGTCGAGATCCTCAAGCAGATCTACCGCAGCGCCAACATCCTGATCCTCGACGAGCCCACGGCCGTGCTGACCGCGCAGGAGACGGCGTCGCTGTTCGAGATCCTGCGGCTGTTCAAGGAACAGGGCAAGACCATCATCCTGATCACCCATAAACTGCAAGAGATCATGGAGATCACGGACGAGGTGACGGTGATGCGCGCGGGCCGCGTCGTCGGTGCGGTCAAGACCGCGGAGACGTCGCGTGAAGAACTGGCCAACATGATGGTCGGCCGCCCGATCCAGAGCGAGCTGCCGCGCGCGCCGTACAACCCGGGCGCGGAAGTGCTGAAGGTCTCGAACCTGCGGCTGCAGGATGCGAACGGCGTCGCCCTCCTCGCCGACATCGACTTCACCCTGCGCGCGGGCGAAGTGGTCGCCATCGCGGGCGTGTCGGGCAATGGCCAGAGCGAGCTGCTCGAGATCCTGTCCGGCATGCGCCTGCCCACGTCGGGCAAGGTCGAATTCCTCGGCCAGGACCTGCCGTACACGGGCCGCACGAACGCGGACGGCCTGCCGGCGGAGTTCCGGGAACGGGGCATCGGCCACGTGCCGGAAGACCGCCTGCGCGACGGCGTGATCAAGGATTTCTCCGTGATGCAGAACACGGTGTTCGGCTACCAGGACAACGTAAAAAACCGCTGGGGCCTGTTCGACTACAAGAAGATCGCGCAGCGCTGCGCGCACCTGATGACGGCGTTCGACGTGCGTCCGAACAATCCGGACCTGCGTATCGGCCTGCTCTCGGGCGGCAACCAGCAGAAGGTCGTCATCGCGCGCGAAGTGGCCGCGAAGCCGAAGCTGATGCTGGTCGGCCAGCCGACGCGCGGCGTGGACATCGGCACCATCGAAAGCATCCACACGCAGCTGCTGCGCCTGCGCGACGAAGGCGTGGCGATCCTGCTGTCGTCGGTGGAACTGGAAGAGGTGCGCGCGCTCGCGGACCGCATCATCGTGATGTCCGGCGGCCGCATCACCGGCATCCTCCCCATCGACGAATTCGATACCACCCGCATCGGCCTCATGATGGGCGGCATGCACAAGCACTAAGGCCGGAAACTGAGCATGAAAAAGACTGAATTGCCACGCTGGGCCACCGGTTTCGTCCTGCCCATCCTGAACCTGATGTCGGCGCTGCTCGTCGCGGCGCTCGTGATCCACCTGCTGGGCGAGAGCCCGTCGGAGTCGCTCCGCATCCTCGTCGACAGCGCCATCCTCGATCCGGAAGGCCTCGCGTACACGCTGTTCTACGCGAGCACCTTCATCTTCGCGGGCCTCGCCGTGTCGATCGCGATGCAGGCTGGCCTCTTCAACATCGGCGCGGAAGGCCAGATGTACGTGGGCGGCCTGGGCTTGACGTGGGTCGTGCTGGCGCTCGACGCGCACCTGCCGGGCATCCTATTGACCCCGCTCGCGATGATCGGTGCGGCCGTCTTCGGCGCGCTGTGGGCGTTCATTCCGGGCTATCTGCAGGCGAAACGGGGCAGCCACGTCGTCGTCACGACGATCATGTTCAACTTCATCGCGGCGAGCCTGATGAACTTCGTGATCGTCAAATACCTGATCCCGGAAGGGCAGCAGAACCCGGCCTCGCGCGTGTTCGCCGACAGCGCCGCCCTGCCCCTGCTGAGCAAGCTCCTGCCGGTGCTGGGCGACACGCCGCTGAACATCAGTTTTATCCTTGCCATCCTCGCCCTGGTGATCTACGGCGTCGTCGTATGGCGTTCGTCGTGGGGCTACCAGCTGCGCGCGACGGGCCTGAATGCGCACGCCGCGCACTACGCGGGCGTGAAAATCAGCCGCACGATCATCGTGACGATGCTCGTGTCGGGCGCGCTGGCCGGCCTCGGCGCCGTCAACTCCGTGATGGGCTCGACGCACTACCTGTCACTGAACTTCCCCGCCGGCGCGGGCTTCGTGGGCATCGCGATCGCGCTGATGGGCCGCCAGCATCCGGTCGGCATCTTCCTGTCGTCCGTGCTGTTCGGCGCGCTGATCCAGGGCGGCTTCGACCTGTCGCTGGAAAAACCGAACATCCCGCAGGAGACGTTCATCTTCATCCAGGGTCTGATCATCCTGTTCTGCGGCGCGATGGAAAACTTCTACGCCCCGGCCATCCTGAAACTGCTCAACGTCACCCGTACCAACAAGGGGATTTGAATGGAAGACTTCCAACTCGCCAGCATCATCGTCTCCACGGTGCGCAACGCGCCGGTGCTGATGTTCGCCGCGCTGGCCGGCCTGTTCGCCGAGCGCTCGGGCGTCGTCGACATCGGCCTCGAAGGCAAGATTCTCGCGTCGGCATTCGCATCGGCCGCTGTTGCGTACACGACGCAGAACCCGTGGTACGGCATCCTCGCCGGCATGGGCGTGTCGGTCGCCCTCGCGATGGTGCAGGCGTTCGTGTCGATCACGCAGAAAGGCAACCAGCTCGTGGCCGGCATCGCCATCAACATCGCCATGAGCGGCCTGACGTTCGTGCTCGCGCAATTCTTCTTCCAGCAGGGCGGCCGCACGCCGGACCTGCGCAATGCGCGGCTGCTCGACGTCGTCCTGCCCGGCACCGCGGCCGTCGAGCATATCCCCGTCATCGGCTGGCTGTACGGCCACCTGATCGGCGGCCAGTCGGTGCTGGTCTACGTCGCGTTCCTGCTGCTGCCCGTCGTGCACTGGGTCGTGTACCACAGCCGCTTCGGCCTGCGCCTGCGCGCGTGCGGCGAGAACCCGCATGCGGCCGACGCGGCCGGCGTCTCGGTCGAGCGCACGCGCTATCTCGCCATGTTCGTGGCCGGTGTCCTGTGCTCGTTCTCGGGTGCTTACCTGACGCTGGTCCAGAGCGGCTTCTTCCTGCGCGACATGTCGGCCGGCGCCGGCTACCTGGCGCTGACGGCGCTCGTCTTCGGCAACTGGCGCCCGCTGCACACGGTGCTGGGCTGTTTGATGTTCGGCCTGTTCGGCGCGATCCAGATCCAGCTCGAAGGCGTCGACCTGCCCGTCGTCGGCCGCCTGCCGGGGTCGCTGATCCAGGCGATTCCGTACATCGTCACCGTCGTCGTTCTCGCCGGCCTGATGGCCAAGTCGGTCGCGCCGAAAGCCATCGGCAAGCCGTTCGTCAAGTCGCGTTGAGATTGTCGCGATGCCGTAGGGTGGGCTCCCCGAGCCCACGCGAACGCATCACTCATTGGCGCGCCGCGACGAGCGCGCCAACGTCCACGCCAGCCCCACCCCGGCCGACGCGCCGGCATCCTTCCTGAAGAGCGGACTGTCCCGGTTCGCATTCCCCGCATAGCTGTCCAGCCGCACGAACGCGAACGCGCGCACGTCCGGGTTGACCTTGACCGTACCGAACACGCCCGTCCGCACCAGCATCAAGCCGCTGTCCGCCCGGTAGGCCGGCCGGTCCGCCGTCGCATACTGCGGCGCGACGTCGTAGAAATAACCATGGATGCGGCGGTCGCCGAACACGGCGCCGACCTGCGCTTCCATCGTCCAGCGGCCCGCGTCGCCGCGACGTTCCCACACGAAGCGCGGCTCCGTCGTCCACCCCTGGCGGCGCAGGCCGCCGCGCGCTTCGATGACGGCGCGTACCGGGAGTTCGAAGCGCAGGCGCCCCGCCTCGCCCAGGTCGGCGAATTTATACTTCACGCGCGGGCCGAATTCGACGAGCGTGCCGAGGTCGGGCATGCCGCGGCGCGCCTCGACGTCGTCCGAACGGGACGGCAGCGCGCCCGCGAAGCCGATGTCGAATTCGACCTTGTCCGTGTCCAGCAGGCGCGCGCCGACGCCCTGCTGGTCGGCGCGCAGCACCTTGCCGCGATACAGCAGGAACGGCAGCACGAGGCCGCGGTTGCTGCGGTCGGACGCGCCCGGATACGCGGGCGTGTTGAACACGGCGGCGCCGATGCCGGCTTCCCACAGCGGGAGGTTGGGTTCGGCGGCCACGGCGGGCACGAGTGCCACCAGTGTGGACGCGGGGATGATGAAACGAAGAATCGTGGGCATGGTAAGGGTCCGTATGAATCCGCGATTCTAACCCACGAAAAAAAACCGCCGCGGCCTTGTGGGCGCGCGGCGGCTTGCGGAAGGCTGGCGCCGGGATTACGGCCAGATCGCCTTCAGCAGCGAGGCCAGGTTGTAGCCGCCCTTGATCATCTGTGTCTTTGCGAGCGCGGAGCTGGGCACCGGATAGTCATTCGGCACTTCCAGCGTCCACGTGTAATAGGTCTCGCCCTTCTTGCTCACCTGCGGCACGATCTTGCCCGCGGTGACGCCCGCGAACGCGATCTTCGAGACCGCCAGCGTATCGTCCGCCCACTGGTACGGCCAGGTGACGGGATCGCCGCTGTTCTGCGCCACGTTCGGCTTGCCGTCGATGGCGGCCTGCGCGAACCGCTCCGGCGTCTTCGCGCGGACGCGGCGGAACGCGTAGTCGACCGTCGTGCTGTCCCAGTACGAGTGGAACGGCTTCGTCAGCGCCTGCGGCACGCCCGGCTTGACGGGCTTCGGTTCGCCGGGCGGGATCAGGTTGGCGGACATCTGCTCGATCTTCGCGTCGTCCATCAGGAAGTTGTTGCCGCCGCGCGAATCGAAGACGACGGTCTCGTCGATCTCGGCCTTCGTCTTCGGCACGATGAATTTTCCGTCCTTGTCGACGAAGGCGGCGCCCACGTGCAGCGGCTGGACGATGTCGCCCGCCAGGTGGGTCACGAGGATCAGCGCCTGGCGCTTCGTGAACTTGTGCGGATTGGTCGCGGGCGTGTCCTTGCCCTGCAGGACGGCGATGGCTTCCTTCAAGGTCTGCACGATGTCGTCGTCGGCCGTGCCGGCGGCGCCGTCGTGGTAGTGGTCGAGCTGGAACGGGACGTCTGTGTAGTGGTATTCGCCGTGCTTCGGATTCGCGTTCACGTACTCGATCATTTCCGGCGTCTGCGGACCGCACCAGTTGCCCTTCACGCAGTCGGGCCACGTCGACACGGCTTCCAGCGATTCGCCCGGCAGCAGCAGTGCCTGCACCTGCGCCTCGGCATGCGTGCCCTTGATCAGCTTGTCGGCGATGGCGCCCACGGCGCGGTGGCCGTCCGTGCCCCATGCGGCCGCATCCATCGACACGAAGGCGCCGGCCAGCGCCACGACACATGCGATTTTCTTCATGAGATTCTCGTTAAATACTGTGAATACGGTTTATATCGTTAGCGGACCTTGCGGATGCGCTGAGGTGCGGCAAAACTCATGCCGCCGGCTTCCGGATGCTTCTGCAAGTACGCGATCAGCGCATCGAGGTCGCGCAGGCCCGTCTCGACGCGGCGCGTGCCCTTGGCGAACATCGGGATGTTGTCGCCGCCCTCCGCCAGGAAGTTGTTGGCCACCACGCGATACACCTTGTTATCGTCGAGCGCCTTGCCATCCACCTTCACGTTCGCCGTGCGGCGGCCGACGGGTTGCGTGCCGTCCCAGTCGTACGTCAGGCTGCTGGACACGGCGAGGATCGAAGGATCGGACGATGCCGGCCGGTCCCACTGCTGTTCGAGCACGCGGCGCAGCTGCGCGCCGGTGAGGTCCATCACGACGAGCGTGTTCCCGAACGGGAGCACGGCCTGCGCCTGGCCGAAGCTCACCACGCCGCCCTCGCCCACTTCGAGGTCCTTGCGGATGCCGCCCGGGTTCATGAAACCGATCTGCGCGCCCTGGTCGCGCGTGGCGGCGACGGCCGCGTCGGCAATCACGCCGCCCAGCGCCGATTCGCCGGCCGGATTCTCCTTGCGCGACAACGCGCCCTGCACGCGTGCCACCGGCTTCGCCAGCTCCGCGCGGCTCTTCGCACGCACGTCGGCGAGGTACGCCGACAGGCTCGCGTCAGGCTGGAATGCGTCCGGCGCCATCACGACGTTGCGCACCTGGATGTCCTGGACGGCCTTCGTGGCCGGATCGAGCGTCAGCCTGATGCGCGACAGCAGATGGCCGTACGCGTCCGCCTGCGTGACGACCTTGCCGTCCACCTTGCACAGATAGCCCGTGTGCGAATGGCCGCTGATGACGAGGCGGATCGCGGGGTCGAGTTTCTTCGTGATGGCGACGATCGGGCCGTGCAGGGTGTCGCAATCGGCCTTGTCGTACGGCTGGTCGGCGAAGCCGCCTTCGTGGATCAGCACGACGAACACCTGCGCGCCCTGCGCACGCATCGCGGGCAGCACGGCGTTGATCGATGCCGCTTCATCCTCGATGGCCAGGCCTTTGATGGACGAGGCGATCGTCACGGAGGCGAGATCGTGCAGCACGGCGCCGATCAGGCCCACCTTGACGCCCTTGACGTCGACGATGCGCCAGCCCGGCACGAGGGTCTTGCCCGTCTGCGCGTCGACGACGTTGGCGGCGAGGTAAGTAAAACCGGCGCCCTTGAAATCGGGCGAGAAGCGGCATGCTTTCGCGGGACGCGGCGAATCGCAGCCGCCGTGCTGCTGGCGCAGCAGCTCCTTCGGTCCCTGGTCGAATTCGTGGTTGCCGAGCGAGCTGGCGACGAGGCCCATGCGGTTCAGCGCCTCGATGCTCGGTTCGTCCGCGAACATCGACGACGCGGCGGGGCTCGCGCCGACGAGGTCTCCGGCCGCGACGAACAACAGGTCCGGGTCGTCCTTGCGGAACGTGTCCAGCGCGCCTTTCAGCACGTCGATGCCGCCCGCCTGGATCGTGCGCGGCTGCGTGGAGCCCGGCGGCGTGTACGTGTACTTGCTGGGCTCGAGATTGCCGTGGAAGTCGTTCAGCGCGACGAGATTGATCTCGAGCGGACGGACCGGCGCGGAGGCGCAGCCGGACAGCAGCAACGCGGCGCCCAGGGCCAGCACGAACGGACGGGATACGATCATATGAAGTCTTTGTGATGCGAACGGCAGCCATCGATTATGGCACGCCCGTTCGCAGTTCTGGTCTTTACAAGGGAAGAAAAGACGGCCGGTGTCGCCACCGGCCGTCATCGTTACATCGGCACGCGTCCGATCAGAACTCGTACTTGACGGTTGCCTGGATTGCCCACTGCGATTCGCCCTTGTTCTGGCGGATGACGTAGTCCTCGACCTGCGGACGCACCGCGTACACGTATTTGCCGTTCTGCATGCCCGCGTAATCGACGAAGCTGCGCGCCTGGCCGCCGGCGGACTGGAAGGCCACCTCGTTGATATGACCCCATTTCTTGTTCAGCAGGTTGCCGAAGTTGATGAAGTCCAGCGAGAAGAAGGCTTTGTTCCGCTTGAACATACCCGGGATTTCCTGGCTGATGCGCAGGTCGAAGCTGTTGGTCCAGGGCGCGAAATCGCTGTTGCGTCCAACCACGCCGCCTTTCGAATTGCGCAGGGCCTTGTTGCCATTGACGATATCCCAGAACTTCTGCTCGTTGGCGTGGCTGGTCGCCGTATCGCCGGCGAAGACCACCTCACCCGAACCGAAGGCCTTCGGAACGTACAACAGGTCGTTGCCGGCCTGGCTGTCGCCGTTCATGTCGTTGTTGAAGGTCCAGCTGAACGGCTTGCCGGAACGGCCTTCGTAGAACACGCCGAAGCGCGTCTTGTACTCGCCAAAGAACTTCTTCTCCCAGTTCACGAGTGCGTTGATGCGGTTCTTGACCAGGTAGCCCGCGTTGGCGGCCACGTTTTCGTTCGGATTGAACACCGAGCGGCCGTTCCAGTTCGAGGTCGACACCGACGACGTCAGCGGCGAGACTTCCGTCGCGTCGGTGTGGCTATAGGCCACCGACCAACCGAGGCCCTTGGTCATCGGCGCCGTCAGCGAGACGGTGGCGACCTTCGAGCGGCCCTTGTCGGTCGAGCGGGCGAGCATCACGTCGGTGAAGCTGCGGTTGCTCAGGAACTTGCTCGTCACGTTGCGCGACACGGTGACCGTGCCGTCGGCGGCCGAGAAGTTCGCCGAATCCATGCCGGCGGCATTCCAGAACAGCTGGCGGCCATCCGAACCAACGGCCGTCGCGCCTCCCAGGTTCAGGTTCTCGTAATAGATGGCGTCCTTGTTCTTGGTGTACAGGTACTCGGCGCCGAACACAAGGCCATACCAGGGCAGTTCGGTATCGAACGCCACGTTGGATTTCCAGATGGACGGCTGGCGCAGACCTGGATCCAGGAAGTCGACCTTGGCCGCCGGCGCGCCCGGGATCGTCGGTTGCGCATCCGGGTTTACGCTGAAGAAGCCGTCGCCCTGCGGGCACTTGACAGTGCCGGTGACGGAGCAGTTGACGATGCGGGTGGAGACGCCCGGGTTCGAGAACGGGTTGGCCATCCAGACGGCGGCGGCGGCACCCTGGAACAGGCCGATGCCACCACGCACCTGGGTCGGACGGGCACTGTCGACGCGGTAGTTGAAGCCGAAGCGCGGCTGCCACAGCTTCTGGCCGTCCGGCGTGACCGTGTTGTCGTAACCGAAGCCGCCGGATTGCGCCTTGCCGGTCGCGAAGTTCCCCGGCACGACCGGCTGGGCCGCGGCGGCGTTCGCGAGCGGACGGCCGCCCACGCCCGTCTCGTCGACGCGCACGCCATAGGTCAGCGTCAGGTTCTTGTTGACGTTCCATGTATCCTGCACGAACAGGCCGGTGTCGCGCATCGAGAAGCTGGCGGCGGCGTCGTTCAGCGACGCCACGCCAGGCGCCGTCAGCTGCACGCTGTACGAGGTCGGGCGGCCGCGGCGGAAGTTTTCCAGTACCGCCGCTTCGATCTGGGCGTTCGTGCCTTTGGAGCAGGTGAACGTCGAGGGCACCGAGGTATAGCCGCCGATCGCGTTGTAGTCCGCGCAACCGAACGTGTAGTTGCCGTAGACGTCCTGCAGGTAGGCGTTGAAGATCTCGTTCTTGCTGTTGTCCGCACCGAACTTGATCGCGTGGTCGCCAACGGTCCAGTTGGCGCCCGCGTACAAGTCATACGTCTTGGTGCCCAGCACGTTGAACTGGCGCGAGCGCTCGGTGCCGAAGTTCAGGTAACGGGTCGCCGTCGGCACGCCTTCCGGGGCGTCGGCGGGCAGCGGACCCGAGAACTGGAGCGCCATGGCCGGCAGGCGTGTGCTGTTGGCCGGCACCGAATCATAGAGGCGCTGCGAGGCCTTGAACTCGGTCGAGAACGTCGGCGTCCAGTCCGAGAGCACCTGGCCGACGATGGTTTCGATGCTCTTTCCCTGGTTGTAGTTCGACGAGGTCAGGCCGACGCCGCTGTTCGAATAGCCCGGGTACATCGGCTCGCTCTGCGACGTTTTCGAATAACGCAGGCTGGCCCGGTGGTCGTCGTTGATGTTCCAGTCGAACTTGAGCATCTGCTCGCGCGACGTCATCTTCGAGCCGCCGGCCGTCGGGCTGCCGATGTCAATGCCGTAGACGCTCCTGGCGATCTGCTGCGCCGAGGCGATCGACGACTGGGTGATGCCGACCGTGGTGGCGGCGCCGCTGCCGAGCGGGCCGTAGTTGGACGAGGCGCGGGTGCTGTCGAATTCTTCGCTCAACGCGAAGACGAACAGCTTGTCCTTGACCAGCGCACCGCTGGCCCAGACGCCCTTGGTCGTCTCGTCGAACGACGGCGGCGCACTGTAGGTATCCTTGGTGATGTCGTAGCGGTCGCCGGCCCACTTGTCGTTGCGGTAGACGTAGTAGACGCCGCCCTTCCACTTGTTGGTGCCGGATTTGGTGACGGCGTTGATGTTACCGCCGGTATACCCCTTCTGGGTCACGTCGTAGTTGGCGACGTTGACCTGCACCGACTGGATCGCTTCGATCGAGATCGGCTGGCGCGCGGTCGGGCTGCCGTTCGACTCGAGGCCGAAGGTGTCGCTGACGTTCACGCCGTCGATGGTGATCGTGTTGTAGCGCGAGTTCTGGCCGGCGACGGACATCTCGCCGCGTTCCTTGTCCGTTTGCGAGACGCGCGGGTCGGCGCGGGCATAGTCCTGCAGGTTGCGGTTGATCGAGGCCTGGGTCTGCAGTTGGGTGGCGCTGATGGCGGTGCCCGCGCCCATGTTGCTGTTGTTGAAGATGTCGGAACGCGCGCGGTTGCCGGCGATGGTCACGGTCTGCATCGGCGCGCCGACGGTCGCGTCGACGGTGGCGGTTTCCGCCAGCTGCAGGTAGATGCCTTCGCGTTTTTCGGTAACGCCGTCCTTGGTGATGATGATCGTGTACGGACCGCCGGTACGCAGGCCGCGCGCGATGTAGCGGCCTTGCGCATCGGTGACGACGTTGCTGACCGAACCGGATTCGGTGTGAACGATTTGCACTGCGGCGCCGGCGGCCGGTCGGCCGTCAGCGCTCGAGATACGACCGCCGACAGCCGACGTCGTGTTCTGCGCCAGGGCCGGCGCCCCCGCGAGCGCAATCGACAGAGCCAGCGCCAGCTTCGTCAGCTGGATCCGTTTTTGATAGATCATTGGATTAACCCCAAATAGACTTGATAGTTATGGTTGGGAACGGAGTTCCCCCCTCTTGAGTACTGCAATCCTCGACCGGCCGCTCATGACGCCCGGTCTCTCGTTCTTTCTGCATGCTGTTCGACGGTGCGGATGTGGATGACAATGCACCAGCAAAAAGCAGCGCACGCGAGTCTAGCGGTTAATTGTTTCCAGGCTATTACACCCAAAACCACGCATTTTCTCGGACGTTGGCTTAATAAAAGGCCAATATGGCATGAAGCCGTTTATCGAGACAAATACGTTTTCACTTCGGAATTTATAGCTTGAGCGTATAAGTTGCTCAAGAAGTGAGCAGGCGGTCGCGTGCGGGATGCATTTTCCCTCAGAAACGGACAGGTCGGGATGATAAATGGGGCGTTCTCGAATGAAATTGTTTAGCTTGGTTTTTAAGCAAACGACATGACAATTAATCCATTCTGTCGCGAGTTGGCCACAGGGGCGGCATATGCGGTGCCTGTTCCACATAGTCGGGTGGCAACTGCGGTTCGGAGGAAGGATGCCGGCGGCGGGACCGCCGCCGGCGGGAGGATAAAACTCAATGCTTCACGGCGGTGCGTTCGAGCGCGGCGACGTCCGACTCGAAGCGCGCGAAGCGTGCATCGAGCAGGCGCGTCAGGCGCTGCTTGTCGGAGTCCGGCAGGAAGCTGTAGCGGATGCTGTTGTACGACGCCTTTTTCACTTCCGCATAGCTCGGCTTGTAGCGGCTGGCGAACAGCACGTATTCGTTGGCCAGGTTGTGGCGCGTGACGCCCGCGTCGTCCGTCGAGATCACGTACGGCACGCCATATTTGCGGTACAGCGTGATCGGGTGGTTCTCGCCCTGCACGCCCTCGATGAACGCGTTCGACGTCAGGTTGATTTCGACCGGGATGTCCTTCGCGCGCATCGTCTTCATGATGCCGACGGCGTTCGTCTCGTGCGCGAGGTCGATACCGTGGCCGATGCGCTGCGCGCCCGCCACGTTCAGCGCCTGGTCGATGTGGTATTTCAGGTCTTCCGGCGGCACGTCGCCCAGCGCCAGCTCGCCCGCGTGCATCGCGACGTTGACCTTCGGGTACACCTTCTTCAAGTAGCGGAACATCTGCATGTGCAAGGTGTAGTCGCGCATGGAGACCATCTGGCTTTCCTGGCCCACGATGTTCACGCCGACGATCTTGCCGCCCCGCGCGGCCGATTCGAACGCGGCCAGCATCGACGAGAATACGCGCGACGGCGAGAACAGGCGCACGACATAGGTCTGGTAGCGCATCGTGAAGTTCTCGTCGTCGATGCCCTGCGCCGCTTCGTTGACGGTGCGGACGAACGTGTCGACGGAGGCGCGGAACGCCGGCGTCGCGTTCAGCTTCTGGCGCGCGGATTCCAGCAGCTGGGCGAATTTCGCCTCGTCGCGTGCGCTGTCCCAGGCGCGCTTGTCGAATTCGGGATCGGAGACCGTGTCCGGGCTCTTGAACATCGTCTCGATGTAGGCCACGTTCTCGGCCAGCGCGCGGTTCTTCAGCTCGACGAGGCCTTCGTGGAAGTTGCGGTCGGAGATGGGGCCGAAGTAGCCGAAGGTCTGGAAGAACTGGCGGTCCGGCGGCGGTTGGATGGCGCCGTGATTATTGAAATCCTTGCTCGACCAGCGCTGCAGCAGCTCGCGCCACGTGGCGTCGTCGGCATACACGTCGGACGACGACAGGCAGGCGCGGTCCTTCGGCTGCTTCGCGCGCTCGTGCTCGACGACGCTCCTGTCGGTCTCGATCTTGTAGGTCAGCTTGTTGACGCAATAGCCCTGCTTGTCGAGCCAGTCGACATAAGTCTCGGCATAGATCGCGCCGGAGTAGTGGTGGTGCAGGTCGCCGCCCTTGGGCATCTGCGAGAAGAACAGGACCAGCTCCGCCGTCTTCGGCTGGGCGCCCGCGATCAGGGACGCGTAGTGGCGCGCGGTGGCCGCTTCATTGGGGCCGGACGCCGGGGTGCGCGCGGAAGCGGCGGCCGCGAGGGCCGCCAGGGTGATCAGCAGGCTGCTGCTCAGGGTTTTTGTCATGTCGGTCTCGACTGGTGAGTGGTTGTTGACAGTATCTCATCAGCCGCCGAGTCGCAGAACACGAACTACAGGACCGCAAACCTCAAAACCGTCATCCCCGCGCAGGCGGGGATCCAAGCTTGTATGCGCAGTCGAGATGCAAACAAAACTTGGGCCCCCGCCTTCGCGGGGGCGACGATTCATGAGCTCACGTTACTCACACGTTCGGTTTCATGCTCTTCGCTTACTGCGCCCGCTCGTGCACCCGCTTGCCCGCCGCATACGTGGCACGGATCGCGCGGTCGTCGCCCAGCAGCGCCAGCGCGAACAGGGTTTCCTCGAGCGAGTCGCCGTTCGCCGTGCGGCGCGCCAGCAGCGGCGTCGCCTTCGGGTCGAGGACGATGAAGTCCGCCTCGGTGCCGGCGGCAAAATTGCCGATCGTCCCTTCGAGCTGCATGCTGCGCGCGGCGCCCAGCGTGGCGAGATAGAACATGCGCAGGGCCGGGAGATAGCTGCCTTTTAACCGCGCAACTTTATACGCTTCATTCATTGTTTGCAACATCGAGAACGACGTGCCCGCGCCGACGTCCGTCCCCAGCGACACGTGGGCATGCACGCTGTCCGCCTTCGCGACGTCGAACAGGCCGCTGCCGAGGAACAGGTTCGACGTCGGACAGTGGGAAATCGCGGCGCCCGTGTCGGCCATCAGCGCGAAGTCGACGTCGTCCAGCCAGATGCAGTGGCCGAACATCGCGCGCGGGCGCATCAGGCCAAAGTGTTCATAGACCTGCAGGTAGCTGCGGTTGTCCGGGTACAGGCTTTTCACCCACGCGCATTCGTCGCGGCTTTCCGACACGTGCGTCTGGATGTACGTGGTCGGAAACGCGCGCGCCAGCTCGCCCGCCGCGGCCAGCTGGGCCGGAGTCGACGTCGGCGCGAAGCGCGGCGTGATCGCGTACATCGCGCGGCCGTGATTGTGCCAGCGTCGGATCAGCTCTTCGCTCTCGCGCAGGTCGGCCGTGTCTTGCAGGAAGTCCGGGCAATTCCGGTCCATCAGCACCTTGCCGCCGGCCATGCGCAGGTTGCGCGCGGCGCTCGCCTCGAAGAACGCGTCGACGGATTCCTTGTGCACCGTGCAGTAGACGAGCGCCGTCGTCGTGCCGTTGCGCAGCAGTTCGTCGAGGAAGAATTCGGCGACGGTGCGCGCGTGCACCGGGTCCTTGAACTGGCGCTCGGTCGGGAACGTGTAGTTCTCCAGCCACGGCAGCAGGTCCGGCGCGGGCGAGCCGATCATGTCGGTCTGCGGGAAGTGCAGATGCGTGTCGATGAAGCCGGGCGTGATGATCTGGCCCCGGTAGTCGACGACGTCGGTGCCGTCGGGCAGCGTGGCGACCAGCTTGTCGTAGTCGCCGGCGGCGAGCACGCGGCCGTTCTCGACGACGAGCAGGCCGTCCTGGTGCCAGGCATGGGCGTTCTCGGCGAAGGCCGGATCGGCGTGGAAGTGCAGCAGGCTCGCTCGGTAGGCCTGCACGGTACGGGTATCGTTGGACATCTCAGTCTTGTTCCAGTGGGACTTCGGTTGCGGTCGCGGGCGCGGCGAGGGCCGCCTCCCAGACCATCAGCAGTTGCGCGACGACGGCGACGGCGATCACCGCGGGTTCCTTGCCCTTGATGCCGGGGACGCCGATCGGGCACACCATGTCGTCCAGGCGCGCGCGGGAAATGCCGCGGTCGCGCAGGCGGTGCTCGAACTGCCTGCGTTTGGTTTCCGATCCAATGAGGCCGAACCAGTCCTGGTGCGCGGGCCGTCGGAGGATCGCTTCGGTCAGGCGCTGGTCGAGCGCATGGTTGTGCGTCATGACGAGGAAGCTCGTGCCGGCGGGCGCCGCGCGCACGACGGCTTCCGGCAGGTCGGTCGCTTCCACGACGACGTTCGGGGCGACGGTGGCCGGGAACAGGTCTTCCCGTTCGTCCACCCACGTCACCTTGCACGGCAGGTCCGCCAGCAGGCGCACGATGGCGGCGCCCACGTGGCCGGCGCCGAACAGCATCACGTGCGCGCGCGGCGCCGGGACGTGGTCGACGAGCCAGCGCCGTCCCGCGTCATCGAGCAGCACGCGAGTGCCGCCGCTGCGCTCGAAATCCGGGTAGCGGCCGCCCTTGCGCTGGATGTTGTGGCCCAGCGCGTCGACGAGCGCGAGATCGGGTTCGCCGTCCAGGGCGACGACGCGCCACACGTCTTCATGACGGCGCGCGGCCAGCTCGGCGCACTGGTCGCGGTCGACCAGTTCGAACGCGAGGTGCACGACGCCGCCGCAGCACTGGCCCAGGCTCGGGCCGAGCGGGAAGCGTTCGATGCGGCGCGCCTCGCTGGCGCCGGCGGCGAGCATGGCGCGCGCCGTCTCGATGCCGCGCAGCTCGAGGTGGCCGCCGCCGACGGTGCCCCACTGCCCGCCGGCGTCGACGAGCATGCGCGCGCCCGGTTCACGGGGTACGGAACCGTCGACCTTCGCGACCGTGATCAGGACGGCCGGCTGCGCGGTGGGGATGAGCCAGTCGTCCATGCTAGGGCCCCTTCGATTCCTGCACGGCCTGTTCGACGAAGGACACGGCGTCGAGGATCGCCTCGCTCGTCGCCGGCGCGCGCAGCGGCGGGTTCACCTTGTGGTCGCCCACGGCCGAGATGGCGTCGCGGATCGCGAGGAACACGGAGAACGGCAGCAGCAGCGGCGGTTCGCCGACGGCCTTCGAGCGGTGGATCGAATCGGCCACGTTGCGGTTGTTGAAGAGCTTCACCGTGAACGCGTCCGGGCAATCCGACACGCCCGGGATCTTGTAGGTGGACGGCGCATGCGTCATCAGCTTGCCCTGCGCATTCCACCACAATTCTTCCGTCGTCAGCCAGCCCATGCCCTGGATGAACGCACCTTCGACCTGGCCGATGTCGATGGCGGGGTTCAGCGAGTTGCCGGCGTCGTACAGCGCATCGGCGCGCAGCAGTTTCCACTCACCTGTCAGCGTGTCGATGACGACTTCCGCCACCGCCGCGCCGTATGCGAAGTAGAAGAACGGGTTGCCCGTCATCGTCTTCGGATCCCAGTGCAGGTTCGGCGTCGCATAGAAACCGTCCGACCACAGCTGCACGCGCGACAGATACGCTTTCGCCACCAGTTCGCCGAACGGGACTTCGTGGCCGTTCGCGAACACGGTGTCCGCGACGAAGCGCACGTCTTCCACGGCACCGCCGTACTGCTTCGCGGCAAACGCGGCGAGGCGCTCGCGGATCTGGCGCGCCGCATCCTGCGCAGCTTTGCCGTTCAGGTCCGCGCCCGTCGATGCGGCCGTCGCCGACGTGTTGGCGACCTTGCTCGTGTTGGTCGCGGCGATGCGCACGCGGGTCAGGTCGACGCCCAGTTCGTGCGCGACCACCTGCATCACCTTGGTGTTGACGCCCTGCCCCATCTCCGTGCCGCCGTGGTTGACGAGGATGGAGCCGTCCACGTACACGTGCACGAGCGCGCCGGCCTGGTTCAGGTGCGTCACGTTGAACGCGATGCCGAATTTTACGGGCGTCAGCGCGAGACCCTTCTTCAACACGGGGCTCGTCGCGTTGTACTCATTGATGGCCTGGCGGCGCGCGCGGTATTCGCTCGTCTGTTCCAGCTCGCCCACCAGTTCGTGGATCACGTTGTCGACGACAGGCTGGCCGTACGGCGTCACGTTGCGGTCGATCTTGTCGTAGAAATTCAGCTTGCGGATGTCGAGCGAATCCTTGCCGAGGTTGCGCGCGATCTCGTCGATGATGTACTCGATCGCGATGGCGCCCTGCGGACCGCCGAAACCGCGGAATGCCGTATTCGACTGGGTGTTCGTCTTGCCTGCCGCCGCGCGGATGTCGCAATCGGACAAATAATACGTGTTGTCGAAGTGGCAGATGGCGCGGGTGGCCACAGGGCCGGACAGGTCCGCCGAGTAGCCGGCGCGGCTCACCATGTCGACCTTCGCCGCGAGGATGCGGCCGGCGTCGTCGTAGCCCACTTCGTACAGGTAGTGGAAGCAGTGGCGCTTGCCCGTGACCATCATGTCGTCGTCGCGGTCCGCACGCAGCTTCACGGCGCGGCCCAGGCGTTTCGCCGCGATGGAGGCGCAAGCGGCCCACAGCGCCGACTGCGATTCCTTGCCGCCGAAGCCACCGCCCATGCGGCGGCACTCCACCACCACGTTGTGCGAGTGCAGGCCCAGCGCATGCGCCACGACGTGCTGCATCTCGCTCGGGTGCTGCGTGGAGCACAGCACGAGCATGCCGTCGTTTTCCTGCGGGATCGCGTACGAGATCTGGCCTTCGAGATAAAACTGCTCCTGGCCGCCCACGTACAACTCGCCCTTCACGCGCAGCGGGGCACGTTCGAATGCGGTTGCGGCATCGCCGCGCGTCAGGCGCATCGGCGGTAGCACGTACGAGCCGGCGGCGCGCGCGGCCTGCGGCGTCAGGATCGCCGGCAGTTCTTCGTAGCTGACTTTCGCCTTCTTCGCGGCACGGCGGGCCAGGTCGTGGCTGTCGGCCACGACCACGAAGATCGGCTGGCCGATGTATTGCACGAGGCCGTCCGCGAGGATCGGGTCGTCGTGGATGATCGGGCCGCAATCGTTGGTGCCCGGGATGTCCTTTGCCGTGAGCACGGCGCGCACGCCGCGGCTGGCCAGGACGTCCGTAAAATCGATGTCGAGGATGCGGGCGTGCGCCTTGCCCGACAGGCCAAGCGCCGCGTGCAACGTGCCGCGCACTTCGGCGATATCGTCGGTGTAGTCGGCCTGGCCCAGCACGTGCAGCCGGGCCGATTCATGCGTCTTGCCGAGGCCGACCTGCTTCCATTCGGCCTTGGTCAGAGCGGGGGATCCTGCGTCGTTCATGTGTATCTCCTCAAGCCAGTGCGGTCGGCGCGCTTTTAATTTCAATCTTCGCGAACGGGTTGACCGCGTCAGGCGGCAGCGGGTTGTCCTTGCGCGTTTCGAGCCAGTAGCGGCGCAGCAGGTTCTGCGCCGTCTTCATGCGGTAGGCGCTCGAGGCGCGCATGTCGGACAGCGGTGCGTAGTCGTGCGCCAGCGCGGCCATCGCGTCCGTCACGGCCGCTTCGTCCCAGGCGCGCCCGTTCAGGACAGCCTCGGCTTGCGCGGCGCGCTTCGGCGTCGCGGCCATGCCGCCGTAGGCGATGCGGGCCTCGACCACGATGCCGTCTTCCAGCGTGAAGGCGAAGGCGGCGCAAACGGCCGAGATGTCCTGGTCGAAGCGCTTGGCCAGTTTATAGGTGCGGAACGCGACGTTCCTGCGCGGCAGCGGCACGCGCACGGCCTGCACGAATTCGCCGTCGCGCCAGTCCTTCACCTGGTAGCCGAGGTAGAAGTTCTCGAGCGGCATGGTGCGCTCGCCGTCCGGACCGCGCAGCACCAGTTCGCTGCCGATGGCGATCAGCCACGGCATCGAGTCGCCGATCGGCGAACCGTTCGCCACGTTGCCGCCCAGCGTGCCCGCGTTGCGGATCGGGAGCGATGCGAAGCGCTGCCACAACTCGCCCAGCGCCGTCTCGTAATGCTTGCAGATGGCGGCATACGCATCTTCGAGGGAGACGCCGGCGCCGATCTCGACGTAGCCATCCTGCTCGCGCACGGTCTTCAGTTCGGCCACATGGCCCAGGTAGATGACGTCCGTCAGGTCGCGCATCTGCTTCGTGACCCACAGGCCGACGTCGGTTGAACCGGCGAGGATCGTCGCCTTCGGATGCGCGGCGCGCACGGCCACGAGTTCATCCAGGGTACGCGGGGCGTGGAAGGTCTGGCCATCGTATTCATAGGTGGCGCCCGCGTCACGCTGCAGCGCCCGCAGTTGTTCGGTGACGGCGGCGCGGTCGAAATCGACGCGCGGCAGCGTGACCATGCGCCTGGCGGCGTCGATGATGGGACGATAGCCCGTGCAGCGGCACAGGTTGCCGGACAGGGCATCGTCGATCTCGCAGCGGCTCGGCTCGCGGCCTTCCTGCTTCAAATACATGCCCCACAGCGACATCGCAAAACCCGGCGTGCAGAAGCCGCATTGCGAGCCGTGGCATTCGACGAGGGCCTGCTGCACGGGGTGCAGGTTGCCATCCTGCTGCGCCAGGTCTTCGACGGTGAACAGGGCCTTGCCGTCCAGGGTGGGCGTGAACTGGATGCAGGAATTCACGGAGCGCATCTGCAGTTCGCCGTTCTCCAGCGATCCGACGACGACGGTGCAGGCACCGCAATCACCCTCGGCACAGCCTTCCTTGGTGCCGGTGCAGTGCAGGTCCTCGCGCAGGTGCTGCAGGATGGTCTGCGTCGGCGCGACGTCGTTCACTTCATGGACGGCGCCGCGGTAGAAAAATCGGATCGGTGTGGACATCATCGCCTCGGAAAGGATCTTGTGAAAATTATGACTAACTGGATGCAAGAGTAGCACCGGGGGGCAGGCTAGATATATCGGAATACCGATTTTGAATATCAGATATTTTCAATAGCGCGACGTAGGCTTGTGAAACTTGCTATGCTTGAGCCGTCAATGGAGGCGTCATGGCTTTGCACATCGTACATTTCATCGGACCGATCAACGCAAATTCCGCCTGTACCGTGCGCAACCTTTGCTTGCAGGCACTGCAGAGCGGCGCGACGGAGATCGAGCTGCACATGTCGACCGAAGGCGGCAACATGACGGCCGGCTTCGCCCTGTACTACTTCCTGAAATCGCTGCCGCTGCCGCTCACGACGTGGAACGTGGGCAGCGTGGAGTCCGTCGGCGTCGCCATCTTCCTGGCCGGGCAGCAACGCTATGCCTGTCCCGGCACGCGCTTCCTCATCCACCCGCTGCACTGGGGCTTCGGCAACCTCGTGGCGGCGGACCACGCCCGCATCTCCGAATGGCGCGACTGCCTCGACTTCGACGCCGAGCGCTATGCCGCCATCTACGAAGACGCCACCCGCGGCGCACCCGGCGCCCACGACATTCGAACCTACCTGACGGGCAGCGCCCGCATCTACACGGCCGAGCAAGCGGTCGAGGCCGGCATCGCGCACGCGGCGCGGCAGGCGCGCCTGCCGGAAGCCGGCACGACGACGCACTGGTGGAATTAAATACATCATCCAATTCTGACAGGACGCCCTGTCTGATCTGCACAACAAAGATAGCGGTCACAACTGAATAGAGTGACTATTCGTGAGTTTTTCCTTGCTGCAATTTTTGCTGCAACTCTACAATTCACTACAGATTCGTTACACGGCCTGACGCGCGCCGTCACAGTGCTTCCATAACAAGAACCTCCACCCGCCGTCTTCAGCAGGGAACCCCCCATGAAAAAACGCATCGTCGCGAGTGCGCTCGCCTTGTCTTTTGTCGCGCCTTGCGCATTCGCGCAGAATGCCGTCCGCATCAGCGGTTTCGGCACCGGCGCCCTCACCTGGACCAACACCGACAAGGCCGAGTTCGGCCGCCCGAACCAGGCCGGCGGCGCCACGAAGGACGTCACCACCGGCGTCGATTCGAACTTCGGCGTGCAGGCCGACTACGCCGTCAACAGCTGGCTGTCCGTGACGGGCCAGGGCCTCGTGCGCAAGGATGCGCAGGACGATTTCGGCGCCGAACTGGCATGGGCATTCGCCAAGGCGAAGGTGTCGGACGACGTCTCGATCCGCGTCGGCCGCATGGGCCTGCCGGCATTCATGATCTCGGACTACCGCAACGTGGGCTACGCGAACACGATGCTGCGTCCGCCGGCGGAAGTGTATTCGCAGATGCTGTTCAACACGGTCGACGGCGCCGACGTCACCTGGCAGCACAGCGATGCCGCCACGACGTACACTGCACAATTCGCGGTCGGCAAGACCAAGGCCGACGTCGCCGGCGGCCCGAGCCTGGACGGCCGCCGCGTGACGGCGCTGAACCTCGTGGCCGAGCACGGCCCGCTGACGGTGCGCTTCGGCCGCGTCGATGGTCGCCTGACGCTGAACGGCTCGGCGTCGCTGACGGCGCTGCTGAACACGCTGAATACGGTCGCTGCCGGCTACAAGTTCCCGCAGGCGGCCCAGCTCGCCAAAGACATCGACGTGCGCGACAAGAAGGCCTCGTTCACGTCCCTCGGCGCGACGCTCGACTGGAACGACATCGTCGTGCAGGGCGAGTACGCGAAGCGCAAGACGGACAGCTACATCAACGACACCACGTCGTGGTACGTGATGGGCGGCTATCGCATCGGCAAATTCCTGCCGTACTACAGCCACGCCAGGCTGTCGATCGACGGCAATGTCCACAACGGCATGCCGGCGGCCTGCCCGGCCGGCTACCCGGCCGCCTGCACCCCGACGCTGGCCACGCTTTCCGGCATCGTGTCGAACCTGCGCTACACCGGCGTGAGCCAGGGCGAACAGCAGACCGACACGATCGGCCTGCGCTGGGATGTCCACTCCTCCGTGGCCCTGAAGGTGCAGTTCGACCGCGTGCGTCCGAACAAGACCGCCGGCCTGCTGATCGATGCGCAGCCGGGCTTCAAGGGTCCGGTGACCGTCGGCGCCGTCGCGCTCGACTTCGTGTTCTAAGGGGACGACGATGAAACATCCGATCAAGACCGGCCTCGCCGCCGCCGCACTGTGCCTCGCGCTGCCCGCCATCGCCGACGTGGTCGTCGTCGTGAACCCGAAGGCTGCCGACGCCTCGATGACGAAAGACCAGATCGCGCAGTATTTTCTTGGCAAATCGGGCGCGATGAGCCCGATCGACCAGCCTGAAAGCGCCCCCGTCCGCGCCGAGTTCTATAAAAAGGTGACGGACAAGGACGGTTCCCAGGTCAAGGCCTTGTGGTCCAAGCTGGTGTTCACCGGCAAGGCCACGATGCCGAAGGAAGCCGCCGACAGCGCCGCCGTCAAGAAGTTGGTGGCCAGCGACCCGAAGGCCATCGGCTACATCGAAAAGAGCGCGGTCGATGCCTCGGTCAAAGTGATCTACACACCGTAAGCATCCCCACCCACCCGCCCCGGCGTTATCCGGCGGCGGGTTGTTGAACTTAAGGAAACGGCATGAGCATCAAGCGCAAGATCTGGGCACTCCCCGTCATCTCGACCATCATCTTCGGCCTCGGCGTGGCGGTCTCCGCCAGCATCGCCAGCGGCGCCCTGGACTCGATCCGCACGACCGAAGCCGTGGATTACCCGGCGCTGGGCACGGCGAAGGCGTTGACGGCGGACCTGCAGGGCATCACCGACGGCTTGCGCGATGCCGTCTCCGAAGGCGACAAGGCCCGCATCGCCCAGATCGGCGACCAGGCCAACAAGGTCCGCGCCAAGCTGGCCGACGTGACGAAGATCCCGGGCATGGACGCCACCGGCAAGCGCCTCGCGAAGGAATTCGAGGATTACTATGCGCCGGCCGTCTCCGCCGCCAAAATCATGCTCGAACTCGAGCAGGGCGATCCGCAGGCGACCGTGCAGCGCATGCAGGGCGCGCTGACGGTGCTCAATGCCGACGTCGCCAAGCTCAACGACCAGGCCCAGCAGAATTTCAAGGACGGCATCGCGCGCAGCAGCTCGAGCGTGCGCCGCGTGCTGTCCGTCACCATCATCACGGCCCTGATCGTGATCGCCACGCTGATCGGCGTGTCGTGGTTCGTCATCCGCACCATCTGGCAGCAGCTGGGCGGCGAGCCGGAGTACGCGCGCGAGATCACGCGGCTTGTTGCGGCCGGCGACCTGTCGATGGATATCCGCCTCGACGCCGGCGACCAGCACAGCCTGCTCGCCGCGCTGCAGGAAATGCGTACGCGCCTGGCGACGATGGTGTCCGGCATCAAGACGTCGGCCGAGACCATCGCCTCGGCCAGCGCCGAAATCGCCAGCGGCAACGCCGACCTGGCCAGCCGCACGGAATCGCAGGCCGGCAGCCTGGAGCACACGACGCGCGCCGTCGAATCGCTGACCGATACGGTCCGCACGAACGCGGCCAACACGAACCAGGCGAACGCGCTCGTCGTGTCCGCCACCGACATCGCCACCCGCGGCGGTGAAGTGGTCGGCAACGTGGTGTCCACCATGGGCGCCATCAACGCGTCCGCGAAGCAGATCGTCGAGATCATTTCCGTGATCGACGGCATCGCCTTCCAGACGAATATCCTTGCGCTGAACGCCGCGGTGGAAGCGGCCCGTGCCGGCGAACAGGGCCGCGGCTTCGCCGTCGTCGCGGGCGAGGTGCGCAACCTGGCGCAGCGCTCGGCCGCCGCCGCCAAGGAAATCAAGCAATTGATCGGCGATTCCGTCGCCAAGGTCGACGCGGGCAGCGCGCTCGTCGACGAAGCGGGCGCCACGATGGGACAGATCGTCGCGTCAGTGCGCAAGGTGCACGACATCATGGCCGAGATCAGCGTCGCGGGCCAGCGCCAGGCCGAAGGCATCGAACAGATCGGCCGCGCAATCGACGACATGGACCAGATGACGCAGCAGAACTCGGCGCTCGTCGAGGAAGCGTCGGCTGCGGCGGAATCGCTCGCGGAGCAGACGGAGCAGTTGTCGGGTGCGCTGGCGCAGTTCAAGCTGGCGGCCGGGCACGCGCTGGGGGCGCCGGCGGTCCAGGCACGGCTGGCGCTGGCGCGCGGCTGAACGGCGGCGCGCAATTCGCAATGGACAGTGCACATCCTGTCCGGATTCGGCGTATGCTGTCATTACAAGCGCCGTACTGCATGCAGTGACCGACCTGGTCGCGCGGAATCAACGGCAACGCACGGAACCCGGCCGCCAGCGGCGGCCACTCGCCGGCACGACGCTCTCCATGAGACAACGGGGAGATCATCATGCGTCACACCTTGAAAGCCGTCTTCGACCAACGCAGCGATGCCCAGCACGCCCTGGACGCATTGCTGGCATCGGGCTACCCACGCGCCGACATGGCGCTCTCGAACATGCGCACGACGGAACCGGACACCTCGCTCCGGCATACCGCCGCGCGGCTGCTCGGCACCTTGTACCACCGGCACGCGCAGCCAGGCGACACGCGCGAACGCCACATCGTCACGCTCACGACAGGCACCGATCCGGAAGCCGCGCGCGCCACCGGGATCATGGGGCAGTACCGCCCGGCCGGCGTCGAAGACATTCCTGACGAGGGTGATCCCGCCGCCTGGACCGGGACCGTCGCGCCGCGCCGCGCCTACCCGCCGGGCACCGCACCCGGCGCCCTGCAGCACCATCCGCACGAAGACAGCCATTATTTCGGCACCCAGGACGCCGACGCTCCGCCCGCCGGCAACACGTTCAAGGAGACGATGGGCAGCATCGCGCGGTGGGACAACCCGGACGAGGATGCCACGTGGGCCGCCCCTGCCGGCGCCAAGGCGCCGCAGTCCGACCAGGCCTGGGAAGACGTCGAGCCCGCGCTGAAGCGCGAGTGGGAATACCGGCACGCCGGCAGCGCGGCGTCCGCCTGGGACAAGGTCAAGCTGGCCATGCGCCATGGCTGGGAACGGATGCATCACTGACATCATGAATCCGGTCACATCGTTCCTGGTCGCCGTCAGCCTGGGCATCGGCATCGTCCTGACCTGGTGGGTCAATCCGCTGCCCGGGTTGCTGTTCGTCGCGCTGGCCGTGATCATCGCGTTCTCGCTGAAAATGGCGAACACGTGGCAAAAATTCGTCATCCTGAGGCTGGGGAAGCTCCATAGCGTCAAGGGCGCCGGCCTGTTCGCCATCGTGCCCGTCATCGACAACGTGATCGCCGTCATCGACGTGCGCATCCAGACGACGGCCTTCAACGCCGAGCAGGCGCTGACCAAGGATACGGTGCCGGTCAACGTCGATGCCATCATTTTCTGGCACGTGCACGATGCGGAGAAGGCCGCGCTGGCGATCACCAACTACCGCGAGGCGATCGACCGGGTCGCCCAGACGTCGCTGCGGGAAATGATCGGCATGTCGATGCTGGCGGCGCTGCTGTCCGAGCGCAAGGAGGCGGACGCGCAACTGAAGGAATCGATCGGCCGGAAGACGGCGCCGTGGGGCATTACCGTCGGTTCGGTGGAGATCCGCGACGTCGCCATTCCCGTCGTGCTGCAGGATGCGATGTCGCGCCAGGCCCAGGCGGAACGCGAGAAGCAGGCCCGCGTCATCCTCGGTTCCGCCGAGGCCGCCATCGCCGGGAAATTCGTGGAAGCGGCCGACATGTATGCCGGCCATCCGGCGGCCCTGCAACTGCGGGCGATGAACATCATCTATGAAACGACGAAGGAGCGCGGCGCCACCATCCTGATCCCCAGTTCGATGGTCGACAGCCTGAATCCGGGCACCGCGCCTCCCTAGCCAAACTTGCAAGCCCCCTCCCCTTGTCTTAGAATCGACCTCTGCGCTGGCCTTCGCCAGTTTCCCGACGATTCTTCACGGTGATCCTTGGAAACCGTACCACTTTGGGTGCTCATCCTCGCACTCGCCCTCCTGATCCTCTGTTCGGCCTTCTTCGCGATGGCGGAAACCGCCCTGATGGCGGCCAACAAATATCGCCTGCGCCATCTCGCGAAGCGGGGCAACCGCGCCGCCATCACCACCCTGTGGCTGCTGGACCGCACGGACAAGCTGCTGTCGCTGGTCCTCATCGCCAATACGCTGATCAATGCGATGGCGACGGCGCTCGTCACCGCGATCGCCATCCTGTTCTTCGGCCACGAGGAAAGCGTGATCACGATCGCCACGGCCGTCGTCGCGTTCCTGCTGATCGTGTTCGCGGAGATTTCTCCGAAGATCATCGGCGCCACGTATCCGGAGCGCATCTCGCTCGGGTCCAGCTACGTGCTGCGTGCGCTGATGAAGGTCGCGAAGCCGGCGATCTGGTTCGTCAACCTGTTCGTCAACGGCCTGCTGCGCGTGCTGCGCATCCGCGGCGTGGGCGTGGGCCATGCGGATGCCCAGCAGAGACTGTCGCCGGAGGAATTGCGCTCCGTCGTGCTGGAAGCGGGCAGCTACATCCCGCAAAAGCACAAGAGCATCCTGCTGAACCTGTTCGAACTGGAAAAGATCTCGGTCGAAGACATCATGACGCCGCGCAGCCAGATCGAAGCGCTGAACCTCGCGCTGCCGGTCGACGACCTCAAGGCCGAGCTGACCACCTGCTACCACAACAAGCTGCCCGTGTACGAGGGCGAGATCAACCGCATCGTCGGCATCTTGCACGTGCGCAAGGCCGTCGCGCTGCTGAACGAGGAAGACGACCTCACGATCGAGCACTTCCGCGAACTGTTGACGGAGCCCTACTTCATTCCGCAGGACACGGGCGTCTTCACGCAGCTCCAGTATTTCCAGGAAAACAAGGAGCGCCTGGGCATCATCGTGGACGAATACGGCGAGGTCCAGGGCCTGGTGACCCTGGAAGACATCATCGAGGAAATGATCGGCGACTTCACGACCTCGACGCCGGGCGCCGCCCGCAGCGATGCGATGGCGTGGAATGCCCAGGGCGAAGTCCTGCTGGAAGGCACGACGCCGCTGCGCGACATCAACAAGAAGCTCGGTCTCGACCTGCCCCTCGACGGGCCGAAGACCGTCAACGGCCTGCTGCTGGAACAGCTGCAGGAGATCCCGGAATTCCCCATCGCCCTCAGGATCGGCAACTGCGTGATCGAAGTCGTGCAGGTGCAGAACCAGGCCATCAAGGTCGTGAAACTGTTGCGGCCGGTCGCGGTCAAACGCTGGTTGGCAGCCTGATCGGGCCTCGCCGGCCGAGCGCCGCCGGCCACGAACCGGCGGTAAGCCCTTGTTCTTGCACGAGGAATAACGATGTTGTTCACACGACATTGCGAGCCGGTTACATGCCATTTCATCCACGTGGTATGCACGCATCTTTCCCTACGACAAAGTCTTGACCGATTTGATGCCTACGGGCATCATCGAGACGATCCGCCGGGGCCGTCCATCCTGCCCGGCTTCCTGTCGTCCTTCCAAACCTGACCATATGGCAGCAGTCCTTCCCAACACCACCCCTGGCACGGCGTTGCCCGGGCTGGCGCGTGCACTGGTGCAGGCCGGACGGCTGACCTTGCCTCAAGCGGACACCTTGCAAAAGAAGGCGTCCGCCGACAAGGCCGGTTTCATCGACACCTTGCTCGGCAGCAGCTCCATCGATGCGAAATCCCTGGCGGCGTTCTGCGCCGAGACGTTCGGCTATCCCCTGCTCGACCTGAGCACCTTCAGCCCCGACGCCCTGCCCGTCAACGCGATCGACCCGAAACTGATGCAGGCCCAGCGCGTCGTCGCGCTGGCACGCAGGGGCAACAAATTGTCGGTGGCGGTGTCCGATCCGACGAATACGCAGGCGCTCGACCAGATCAAGTTCCAGAGCGAGTCGACGGTCGAGCCGGTGATCGTCGCCCACGACACCCTGCTGGCGCTGCTGGCGAACATCGCCAAGAGCGCCGAACAGGACTTGAGCGAGCTGGCCGGCGAGCAAGGCGACATCGAATTCGCCGACGAAGAACCGCAAACGCAGGCGGCGGAAGCGGCCGCCGCCGCGGCGGCGGAAGTCGAGGACGCGCCCATCGTGCGCTTCCTCAACAAGGTGCTGATGGATGCAATTACCTTGGGCGCGTCGGACATCCACTTCGAGCCCTACGAAAAGCAGTACCGCATCCGCCTGCGCGTGGACGGCGTGCTGCGCGACCATCTCGCCCCGCCGCTGTCGATCCGCGACAAGCTCGTCTCGCGCATCAAGGTGCTGGCCAAGCTCGACATCTCGGAAAAGCGCGTGCCGCAGGACGGCCGCATGCGCCTCGTGCTGTCGCCCACGAAGACGATCGATTTCCGCGTCAGCACCTTGCCCACGCTGTTCGGCGAAAAGACGGTCATGCGTATCCTCGACGCGACGCAGGCCCAGATGGGCATCGACGCGCTCGGCTACGACCCCGACCAGAAAGCCCTGCTGATCGACGCCATCACGCGCCCGTACGGCATGGTGCTCGTGACGGGCCCGACGGGTTCGGGTAAAACCGTGTCGCTGTACAGCTGCCTGAACCTGTTGAACAAGCCGGGGATCAATATCTCCACAGCGGAAGACCCGGCCGAGATCAACCTGCCCGGCGTGAACCAGGTCAACGTCAACGAAAGAGCGGGCCTCACGTTCCCCGTCGCGCTGAAAGCCTTTCTGCGCCAGGACCCGGACATCATCATGGTCGGCGAGATCCGCGACCTGGAAACGGCCGACATCGCCATCAAGGCGGCGCAGACGGGCCACATGGTGTTTTCCACCCTGCACACGAACGATGCGCCGTCGACCTTGACGCGCCTGATGAACATGGGCGTGGCGCCGTTCAACATCGCCTCGTCCGTCATCCTGATCACCGCGCAACGCCTCGCGCGCCGCCTGTGCACGTGCAAGCAGCCGCTCGACATCGGCCGCGACACGCTGAAGGCCGCGGGCTTCCGCGACACCGACTTCGACGGCGACTGGAAACCCTACGGCCCCGTCGGCTGCGAACGCTGCCTGGGCTCCGGCTACAAGGGCCGCGTGGGCATCTACCAGATCATGCCGATCACGCCCGCGATCGAGGCGCTGATCCTCGCGCACGGCAACGCGATGCAGATCGCCGCCCAGGCCGAGGCCGAGGGCGTGAACTCGCTGCGCCGCTCCGGCCTGCTGAAAGTGAAACAAGGCCTCACCAGCCTCGAAGAAGTGCTCGGCTGCACGAACGAATAAGGATCCACCATGGCAACGACATCCGCCCCGGCACGCCGCGCGCCCAGCGCGCAGATCAAGGAACACATCTTCGCCTGGGAAGGCAAAGACAAGACCGGCAAGACCGTGCGCGGCGAAATGCGCGCCGGCGGCGCGACCATCGTGAACGTGACCCTGCGCCGCCAGGGCATCATGGTCACCAAGGTCAAGAAAAAGGTGTACCGCAGCGGCAAGAAGATCCAGGACAAGGACCTCACGCTGTTCACGCGCCAACTGGCCACGATGATGAAGGCCGGCGTGCCGCTGCTGCAATCGTTCGACATCGTCGGCAAGGGCCATTCGAACCCGTCGATGTCCAAGCTGATCATGGACCTGCGCGCCGACATCGAGACGGGCACCAGCCTGAACAACGCGTTCCGCAAATATCCGCTGTACTTCGACCCGCTGTTCTGCAACCTCGTCGGCGCCGGCGAGCAGGCCGGTATCCTCGAAGACCTGCTGACGCGCCTGGCGATCTACAAGGAAAAGACGCTCGCGCTGAAGAGCAAGATCAAGGGTGCGCTGATGTACCCCTGCGCGATCATCGCCATCGCCTTCATCGTCACCGCCGTGATCATGATCTGGGTGGTGCCCGCGTTCAAATCCGTGTTCTCCAGCTTCGGCGCGAACCTGCCGGCGCCGACCCTGATCGTGATGGGCATCTCGGATTTCGTCGTGAAATGGTGGTACATCATCTTCGGCTCGATCTTCGGCGCGCTGTACTTCTTCTTCCAGTCCTGGCGCAGGTCGCTGAAAATGCAGCAGTTCATGGACCGCGTGCTGCTACGCCTCCCCGTGTTCGGCGAAGTGATCCGGAAGGCGACGATTGCCCGCTGGACCCGCACGCTGGCGACGATGTTCGCGGCCGGCGTGCCGCTCGTGGAAGCGCTGGACTCCGTCGGCGGCGCATCCGGCAACAACGTCTACCTGGAAGCCACGAAAAAGATCCAGACGGAAGTCAGCACGGGCACGAGCCTGACGGCCGCGATGCAGAACGCCAATGTCTTCCCGAACATGGTCACGCAAATGGTCGCCATCGGCGAGGAATCCGGCGCGCTGGACGGCATGCTGGGCAAGGTGGCCGACTTCTACGAGGAAGAAGTGGACGAGGCCGTCAAGACGCTGTCGTCGCTGATGGAGCCGATGATCATGGTCGTGCTGGGGGTGCTGATCGGCGGTCTCGTGATTGCCATGTATCTGCCGATCTTCAAGCTGGGGTCGGTGGTCTGAAGGCGGTGCTGTAGATCCTCGAAATACATCGCAATGTCTCAGAAAACTTCGCAGTGAATTTGCAGTGTCATCACGTAGTCAGCAGTAGTTTTGCTTGGATCTGGCAAAACTACTGCACAGGCGAGCTGCGCAACGACTGAGGATTTCCCGAGAAACAAGACGCTGCGAACGGTCAAGCGTTCGCGGTCCATGCATCCTGCAACTCGGCCGTATCCCAGGCGGGCGCGTTGCAACCCCGTCGCCAGTCAAGCGTGTGAGATGACGAGGGCAACCTGGTTCGACAATGACGGGATCGATGTCTGCCACGAGTTCGTAGTACGTCGCCTGAGTATTCAAATTGCCCTTCGCGGCGAATGCGAGCACATCCAGACTTGTTGCTATTCCGGTCGATCTAAGGATTCGCCATGGTGCCCTGCATACTGTTCGTTACCGCCTCCGGTTGCTGCCAACTATTTCCGAGTCCTGGCACCGTATTGCGTGGCATGCGCACGTAACCGGTGTGGGAATCCAGCACATTGCCAGCGAGGACGGCGCCGTCGCTGCCAAGCAGGCTGTAAGCCAGCACGGCGCCACCGGAATGGAACAGCTTGGCGCCCGTGAACAGGTTGTTCGTTGCCAATGAATTGCCACCGGAAGCGACGACCTTGACGGTCAAAGCCGGTACGCCATCCCTGAGTTTCCTGATACTGAATCCGACCTTGATCAGTTGAGTCAGTGGGCTGACAGGATGCTGTTCGCTGGTCGCATTGAGCGCATCGATGACTTGGGTGACACGTGTATCGATCGACTTGAGTTGCGCGAGCAGCGTGGTGACGCCTTCCACTGCCTGCTTCTTCTGCAGGGACACGGCGGCGGTAGCCGGCTTCTTATTGGCCGCCCCTTTTGCCGCTTTCGGCTTGGCGGCGTCGGCGGCATCCTGGACCGCGCGGTTGTTCAGCCAGGTCGTCATGTCCGATTGCAGGTCAACCGCCCGGTCATGGTCCGCGGCCAGTTCGTTCACCGTAGCGCCAATGTCGGAGGCGGCGGCGCCATCCACGAACCCGGGATAGACGACCAGCGCTTGACGGTTTCCGGAAACGCTGCGCCACGAATGCGCCAATGCGGCCTGCAATGCAAGGGGATCGATCGTAATGGCCGATGAGACAACGCTCATCTGCGTTTTGAACGCCTGGGCAAGGCTCGCCAATGCGGCAATGCCGTTCACGACCAGCGGGATCGTCGCCGGTCCAGCTTTGGTTCCCGACTCGGCCGTGGTTTTGAGCGACACGAAATCGTTCTGGGCCTTGTTGACGGCCGCCTTGTATTGCCGGCTGAGTGTCTTCAGGGAATTCTCGGCCACTTGGTAGGCGGGGAATGACGAGAGCAATGATTCATCGGCCAGGAGTATCCCCTTGCTTCCCACTGGGTCGATGTCCTTGATCTCCGTGACGATCCGGTCTGTCAGCGGCAGTAATGTGCGATAGGTCAGCGCACTCGTTTCGATGGCCACACCGCTCACGCTGACATCCGTGATCGCGCCCTTCAGCGACATTTCCGACAAACTCTTGGTCGCCGTGGCCAGCGTCGCCTGGCGCTTATCGGCCAGGTCCTGTTCCTTGGCGTCGGCTTCCTGCGCGGCTGTTTTCTCTGCCTGATCGAGGGAAAGTTGTGCCTTGCGCGCGCGCAGCTGATCCTCGAGCGCGTCGGCTTTTGCTTTTTCGATAGCAGCAGTCTCTTCAGCGATTTCCTTGGCGGTCTGCGCGAATGCAGCGGAATAAGCGGACAATGAAATCGCCAGCACACAAAGCAGTCTGAATCGTGGGGACATAGTTCACACTTTCCTGAGAAGTTAGCAGGTAGCTGCACGGATACCGGCAGGAGTGCAGCGCGAGGCTTCGGCACGTTCGCGGTCCGGATCGAGCAGCGTTTCGCCCGTCTTGGCGAGTTGCTGCGCGACCCAGGCGCGTTGCGCGATGACTTTGGCGTATACGCCCGGCACCTTGCCACAGCTTAGGCCACCGACCGTCACGCCGAACTGGATGCCACGGCCCCCGCCAAGGGGACGGTAGAGCGGGCCGCCGCTGTCGCCATGGCAGGTATCGGCGCCGCCCGCGCCCGCGCAGAACGTGCGGATCGTCAGCATGCCATCATATGCCGCAACGCCCGCGCAATCGGGTGGCGTTTGCGGCACCTTCGCTTTCAGCAGTTCATTCGATACCGACGATCTTTCGGTCATTCCCCACCCCACCACGCTTAATGGGGAGCGATCGTTTTCCTCGGCAGCAGCCAATGCCATGAAAGGAGGCGACAAGGAGGTTTTCGTGTGGACGAGCGCGATATCGTTATCCCAGATTCCATAGCGGTATTTTTCGTGCGGGATCACCTCGAGCACCTCAATATATTTCCGCGCACTCGAGAGCTTCGCGGCCCCGGTCGACATCGACAGCACATCATTTGGTATGCGTTGTTGCGTGCTGGGGTCCCAGAAACAGTGCGCCGCCGTCAGTATCCAGTGCGGTGCGATGACTGTGCCGCCGCAAAGCAGTCCGGCGACGGGACCGAGGTTGGCAACGTGAATGGCGACTTGCCATGGAGCCTGTTCGGATGGAATCGGCACACCGCGATAAACCTCGATGCCCTGTGGGGCAGACAATGCCATTTGTCCGGTCAGGGCAAGAATACAGAAGCAAAAGAACTGGTGCGCACGATGAATTTTCATATCCGACCCGATTTAGGAAAGCAATTACCTGCCTCGTATCCAAACCAGGCTGTCATCTCTGCACACACGACAGAACCTGCGACACGTCCTGTCAATACTACAAGACTTGCCACAATTAGTATATGAATAGTTAATACTGCTTTTCGTCATTCGACTTGCATAGCAGCTCTTCTTTCCACTTTTCAGCCC
The DNA here is from genome assembly GCF_052056005.1 of Massilia sp. GER05. NCBI lineage: Bacteria > Pseudomonadati > Pseudomonadota > Betaproteobacteria > Burkholderiales > Oxalobacteraceae > Massilia > Massilia sp. GER05. Next base: position 6,951,075 of record NZ_CP178858.1, read on the forward strand.
GTACTCGTTTTCTACTCACGCTGTAGAAACTGCGACGTTTTATGAGACAGCTACGACGAGATGCGTGAGAAAAGTTCGGAGTTCAAAGGTGTACTACTGCGAGAGGACTTGGTTCCCTACAGGTGCCGACCAGCGTCGTACGCCGCAACCGGACTCGCGAATGCGGCGTCCGGATGCCGGCCACGATGCCCCAGATGGCGGCCCAGCGCAACGCGCGGTCCGTGGACGGCCCAAGCGGCCGCGCCGCCGCCGCACGCTGCAGCGCGAGCGACATGCGTTTCATCGCATAGAGTTTTCGATCGGATACCGGGAGTGCCATGTTTGCAGATTAACAAGCGCAACGATGGCTGACCGTGATCTGCCTAACGCACCATGCGTGAGCGCGGATGTGTGCGCCACCGCACGGTCCAGCTCAGCCATGACTGGTATTTTAGTTGACGATTCTTCAACACTCACCGGTATCTCATGGCCTCTTGCCCCGAATGTGGTTCTTCCTACGTACGCCGCATCCCGCGTACGCCCCTCATGCGTATCCTGTGGAGCAGCCAGCACATCCTGTGCAGCGATTGCGGCGAACGCTCCGTCGTCTTCCCGAAGCTCATGACACTGGCCGCAAAGCACCGCGCATCGAGCCGGACCGCGCGCTTCATCCTGAACCGCCTGCAAAGCCAGCAATCCCACTGAATTGCCCGACCGCGAAGTCGATGAACAGCCGCGTCCGCAGCGGCTGAAACTGCCGCGACGGATACAGCAGCGTTAAATCCTGCGGCCGCGCGGCCCACCCCTCCAGCACCCGCACCAGTTCCCCACTGTCCAGCAGATCCCGGACGAGCCAGTCCGGACACACGCCGATCCCGCCGCCCAGCACCAGCGCCTCCCGTATCGCCAGCGCATTGTTCACCCGGAAGCGGCTCGATGTCGGCACCCGTGCCCGCTCTTCGCCTCGGAACAATTCCACCGTGTTGCCCGGCGTCCAGGCGAAGCGGACGACGTCGTGCGCCGGCAAGTCGTCCGGCACCGACGGCACGCCCCGCCGCGCGAGATACATGGGTGCCGCCACCAGGAAGCGCGGCACGCTCGCCAGGTGCCGGCCGATGGCATCCGGCGGCAGCGTGCCGCCCAGCCGGAACGCGACGTCGACGCCTTCCTCGACCAGATCGACGAAGCGGTCGTTGAGAATCAGTTCGACGTCGATGGCGGGGTGGTCGGCCAGGAAGCGCTGGACCATCGCATTGATGCGGAACTGGCCCAGCGCGACCGGCGCATTGATGCGCAAGAGTCCTGCCGCCTGCCCCGTCATGCCCTGCACGTCGCCCACGGCCGCGTCGAATTGCTCGACGATGCGTTTGGCGTCGGCGTAGAAGCGCTGGCCCTGCTCCGTCGGCGACAGCCCGCGCGTGCTGCGTTCGACCAGGCGTACGCGCAGCTGCCGTTCCAGCTGGGCCAGCCATTTGCTGACGGTGGGCTGCGTGGTGCCGAATTCCCGGGCCGCCGCGGACAGGCTGCCCAGTTCGAGGGTGCGTACGAAGACGCGCAGCGCGTGGAGCGTATCCATCTATTCTAAATTGGAATGAGTGACCATCGATCCTACCATCTTCATCGCCACTCCAGAATGACCTAATGTGGAGTCCTCAACCAAGGAGCCCACCATGTCCAAACCGATCGCCGCACTCACTCTCTCCCTGCTGCTCGCCGCACCCGACGCGCCGGCGGGCGAGCACTGGGCCACGTCCTGGTACGCGGCCCCGCAACCCGCCTGGGACGGCAGTTTCACGCTGCCGATGAATGTCCCCACCAGGCTCGACAACGCGACCCTGCGCGAGACCGTCCGCCTGAGCGCGGGCGGGCAGCGCATCCGGCTCGTGTTCTCGAACCGGTACGGTCATGAACCGGTCAGGCTCGGCGCCGTGCGCGTCGGCCCCGCCGACGACCCGCACGCGGCGCGGGCGCTGACGTTTTCCGGGCAATCGGGCGCATCCATCCTGCCGGGCGCCACGGTGACGAGCGATCCGCTCGCCCTCCCCGTGCGGCCGCTGTCCCGGCTGGCCGTGACGACGCGGCTGCCCGCGCCGACGAACGTCGCCAGTTTCCATTGGGGCGCGCAGCAGACCGTGCAGATCGACAGCGCCAATGTCGGCGGCCGTTTGTTCCTGAGCGCCGTCCTGGTCGAGACCCCACAACCCGCGCGCACCGTCGTCGCGCTCGGCGATTCGATCACGGACGGCAACGGCTCGACGCCGGACGCGGACCGCCGCTGGCCGGACATCCTGGCCGAACGGCTGGCGCCGCACGGCATCGCCGTCGCCAATGCCGGCATCTCGGGCGGACGGCTGGCGCGCGACGGCATGGGCGCGAGCGCCCTCGCCCGCCTCGAACAGGATGTATTGAGCCAGCCCGGCGTGTCGGATGTCATCGTACTGCTCGGCATTAACGACATCGGCTGGCCCGGCAGTCCGTTCGCGCCGGGCGAGCGTCCCGCCACGCTGGAGGAACTCACGGCCGCGTACCGGCAATTGGTCGCTGCCAGCCACGTCCGGGGCGTACGCGTGACGGCGGCGACATTGCCGCCGTTCGAAGGCGCCCTCGCCGGCACGCCGTACGCCGGCCACTACAGTCCCGCCAAGGAACGCCTGCGCCGGCAGTTGAACGACTGGATCCGCACGGCCGGCGTGTTCGATGCCGTCGTCGACTTCGACGCCGTCCTGCGCGACCCTGCCCGGCCGCGCCGCCTGCGGGCCGGTTTCGATTCGGGCGATCACCTGCATCCGGGGGATGCGGGCTACCGCGCCATGGCCGAGGCGATCGCGCAGTTGCCCGATTTGCGCGGCTGGTACACTGAGTAGATGCCCAAGTCCAGGAAAAGCGCCGATTTCAGGATCGTCCGTGCCGCGGTGCCGGGGGTGCAGGCCGTGGAAGCGCGCAGCGACCACGTCTTCGCGCGCCACAGCCATGACCAGTACGGCGTCGGCCTCATGCTGGCCGGCGGCCAGAACGTCGAGCAGCGGGCGCGGCCAGGTCGAGGCGCTGGCCGGCGACATCATCACGGTGAATCCGGGCGAAGTGCACGACGGCGCCCCGCTCGGCGGCGCGCCCCGCGCGTGGCGCATGCTGTACCTGCCGCCGCATATCGCCGATACCGTCGCGGCCGACCTGAGCGAAGGCGCCCGCCGCGATTACGCGTTTCACCTGCCGGTCGCCCACCATGCCGCGCTGGCCGACTGTTTCCGGCGGCTGTACGCGGCCGTCACGGGCGACGCGACGGCCCTCTTGCGCGAGCAATTGCTTCTCGAATTGCTGCATGGCCTGCAAGGTGATGCACGACCCGACCGGCCCACATCGGTCACGGCCGCGATCGCGCGGGCGCGGGCGATGATCGACGACGCGCCGGCCGCCGCGCCCAGTCTCGCCGACCTGGCGGCAGCCTGTGGGCTCAGCCGCTTCCAGCTCGTGCGGCAGTTCGCGCGGGCGACGGGGCTGACGCCGCACGCCTACCTGATCCAGCGCCGCATCGACGCGGCCCGTGCCTTGCTGGCGCGCGGGTCGACGCTGGCGGACGCGGCCGCCGCCAGCGGTTTTGCCGACCAGAGCCACATGACGCGCCTGTTCATCCGCACCTACGGCATCACGCCCGGCGCGTACGCCTGCAATTTCGTTCAATACCGGCGCACACACGAGGACTAACCTGCGTTCCCATGTCGATGACGAGGAGAACGCCGTGTCCGCTAAAACCCTGGGTTACCTGTACCTGACGCTGGCCATGGTGCTCGTCGGCAGCACCGTCGTGGCCAGCAAGATCGCCGCCGCCGGCCTGCCGCCGTTCACGGCCACCGCGCTGCGCTTCGCGCTCGCGCTGCCCTGTTTTCTCGTGCTGCTGCGCGTCTCCGGCCAGCGCCTGCCGCGGCCGGGCTGGCGCGACGGCGCCCTCCTGCTCGTACAGGGGCTGGCCGGCACGGCCGGTTACACGGCGCTGCTGATGGCCGGGCTGCGCGCGACGTCGGCGCTCGATGCCGGCGTCATCCTCGGCACCCTGCCCGTCGTGTCGGCCGTCGTGGCCGTGCTCGTGCTCGGCGAGCGGCCGCGGCCCGCGCTGATCGCGACCGTGCTGCTCGCGGGCGTCGGCCTGTACGTGCTGCAGCCGGCGGCCCGCGGCGCGGGGTCGTCGACGGGCAATGCGCTCGTCTTCGGCGCCGTGCTGTGCGAAGCCCTGTTCATCCTGCTCAACAAGCGGGTGCGGATCGCGATGTCTCCGCTCGCCCTGTCGACGCTGATGAGCGCCATCGGCCTCGCCGCGTCGCTACCGTTCGCGCTGGCCGAACGCGGTTCGATGGCGGCCGTGACGCCGGCCGCGCTGCTCGCCGTCGGCTACTATGCGCTGCTGCCGACGGTCGGCGGGTTCCTGCTGTGGTATGCGGGCACCGCCCGCGTCGGCGGGACGGAGGCCGCACTGTTCACGGCGCTGGCACCCGTGGCCGCGCTGCTGCTGGCGGCCCTGCTGCTGGACGAGCCGGTGGGACCGCGGCAATTCGCCGGCATCGCGTTCGTGCTCGCGGCGGTGGGCGTATCGGCATGGCCCGCGACCCGTCAGCCGCAGGTCTTGCCGCCCACGCCGTGATAGCCCTTCGCCCTGGCGTCCGCTTCCGTCATGTACTCGCCCTTCCTGGTCTTGCCGTAGTACTTGCTGCCTTCGCAGTGATAGACCTTGCTGGCGCTGTTCGCCCACACCTTGCCCGCGCCGCCGCCGGACGCTTCTTTCTTCGGCGCGGGCTTGCTGGCCGCGGGCGCGGTCGGCGCGCCCTTGTCCGGTGCCAGCGGGTTCGGCACGGTGGTCTGGGCGAATGCGGTGGCGGCGGCAAGTGCGGCCAACAGCAGGACGAGATGACGTTTCATGGTGGCTCCAATAGGCCGGATCGAACACCGGCATGTAACTTGCATTGTACGGGGTAGTCCAATACTACGATGGCAACCAGCCCGTTTCAGTGCAAATCGAAACCGCCCGTCCGGTTCTGGTGCACGCCTGACATTACATGCAAAACATCGACATCTCTCTCCTCCATGACGACGCGGGCGACCGCCTGGCCGGACTCGGCCGCTGGTGGCTCGACCGCGCGGGTGGCGGCATCACACTGTCGGCCGTGGCCGCATCGTTCTTCGGCACCGGCCGGCATCCGGATTGCCTCGCGCGCATCGAGCCGGACGACCGCGCCGCCGTGCATACCACCCTCGACCGCATCAAGAAAGGCGACGCCGGCGCCGAATGCGAATTCCGCGTCCACACCGATGGACTCGGCCTGCGCTGGCTGCGCCTGCAGCAGATCGACAGGTCCGCCACGGGCATCCTCGTCGACGTGACGGCCGCCCGGCAGGCCGCCGCGCGCGAGCGGTTCAATTTCGCGCTCACGCAATACCTGGTGGGCACCGACAGCATCGACGACGCCGTCACCGGCATCCTGCAACTCGTGTGCGAGGAACTGGGCTGGGAATGGGGCGCATTCTGGGCCCTCGACGAGCGCACCGGCACGCTGCGCTGCCGCTACGCGTGGCAGGCGCCGCGGCAGGCGCTGGCACCGTTCCGGGCCGCGAGCGCGCGCCTGACGATGGCGCCCGGCGAAGGCCTGATCGGCACCGTGTGGGACAGCGGCGAGGCCCGCTGGATCGAGGATGCGAGCGGCACGGCCGACCTGTTGCGGGCGGAGGCGGCACGCGCGTGCGGCCTGCAGTCGGCGTACTTCTTCCCCGTGACGTTCGTCGCGTCGGACGCGTGCCTGATGCGGCCCGGCGTGCTCGAATTCTTCAGCGTCCAGCAGCGCCAGCCGGACGCGCAGTTGCCGGGCCTGGCGAAATCGATCTCCGCGATGATCGCCCAGGCCGTCGAGCGCATGACGCAGCAGGAGCGCATCCGCGTGCGTGCGCAGACGGACGAGATGACGGGCCTGGCCAACCGCGCCCATTTCTACGACCAGGTCGACCGCCAGTGCCGCGACGCGCGGGCCGGGCAGACGTTCGGCGTGCTGTTCGTCGACCTCGACCAGTTCAAGCCCATCAACGACGCCTTCGGCCACGACGCCGGCAACGTCGTGCTGACGGCGTTCGCGTCCCGCCTGCGCGCGCTGGCGCCGCCCGGCTGGCGCATCGGCCGCCTGGGCGGCGACGAGTTCGCGCTGCTGTCGGCGCCCGGCGTCGCGCCGCAGGAACTGGAACGCGTCGCCGAGTCGGTGCTGGACGCGGCGCGGCGCCGCTTCGTCTACGGCGAGCACCGGCTCGCGGTGTCGGCGAGCATCGGCATCAGCACGTATCCCGACCACGGCGGCTGCACGCGCGAACTGCTGCACGCGGCCGATGCCGCCATGTACGCCAGCAAGCGGAACGGCCGCAACCTGGCAAGCCGCTTCAGCGGCGACGGCGCGCCGGCCGACGCGGGCCACCGCATCGGCCTGCTGACCGACCTGCATTGCGCGATCCGGCGCGGCGAATTCTTCCTCGAGTACCAGCCGATCCGCACGACCACCGACATGGACATCGAGGCCGTCGAGGCGCTGATCCGCTGGCGCCGGCCGAACGGCGAGATCGTCCCGCCGAACGTGTTCATTCCGCTGGCGGAGCAGAGCCGCCTGATCGTCGACATCGGCCGCTGGGTCGTGCGCCAGGCCTGCCACGACCTCGCCCGCCTGCGCGCGGCCGGGCTGACCCGCGTGCGCGTGCACGTCAACATGGCGGCGCCGGAATTCATCGATGCCGAACTGCCGGACCGGCTCACGGCCATCGCCGCGGCGGCCGGCGTCGATCCCCGCGGCATCTGCCTCGAACTGACGGAAGGCGTCGTGATGAAGCATGCCGATAAATCGATCGCCATCATGCGCGAACTGCGCCGGCGCGGCTTCGGCATCGGCCTGGACGACTTCGGCATGGGCTATTCGTCGCTGTCGCTGCTGAAGAACCTGCCGATCGGCTCGCTCAAGATCGACCGGCTGTTCATGGCCGGCGTGCCGTACGACCGCAACGATTGCGCCATCGTGCGTTCGCTCCTCGACCTCGGCCGGCACATGAAGCTGACGGTGGTCGCGGAAGGCGTCGAGACCGATGCCCAGCTGGGCTATCTGCGCCAGTTCGGCTGTCCCCTCGTGCAGGGCTGGCTGCCGGGCCGGCCGGTGCCGCTGGAGCGCCTGTTCGACCTGATCGCGCAGCCGCAGGCGGCTTGAACGTGGCGGCGGCGCCTCATTGTGCTGCCCAAAGAGCGGGAAAACCCCTAGAATAGTTGATCCACGGAATCAGCCACCCATCGGATCATCGTACTCATGGAAACCCTGCTCTTCGCCGCCCCGGCGACCCTCGCCGCGACCCTCGCCGCCGCCTTGTTCGGCCTGTTGATCGGCAGCTTCCTGAACGTGGTCGTGTACCGCCTGCCCGTGATGGCGCAGCGCGAACTCGACAACTACATCGCGCACGAAGCGGGCAAGGACCTGCCGCACCCGGACCGCTTCAACCTGATGGTGCCCCGCTCCGCCTGCCCGCACTGCGGCCACCAGATCACGGCGCTGGAAAACATCCCGATCGTCAGCTGGCTGGCCCTACGAGGCAAATGCAGCGCGTGCAAGGCGCCGATCTCGCCCCGCTATCCGATCGTGGAAGCCGTCACGGGCCTGCTGTCGGCCGTGCTGGTCTGGCATTTCGGCAGCGGCTGGCTGGGCCTCGCGAGCCTCGCGTTCGCGTACTTCCTCATCGCGATGACGCTGATCGACTACGACACGAAGACATTGCCGGACGACCTCACGTATCCGCTGCTCTGGCTGGGCCTGCTCGTGAACCTGAACGGCACCATCGTCCCGCTGCGCGACGCCGTGATCGGCGCCATGGCCGGCTACCTGGCGCTGTGGGCCGTGTACTGGCTGTTCAAGCTCGCCACCGGCAAGGAAGGCATGGGTTACGGCGACTTCAAGCTGCTCGCCGCGCTGGGCGCGTGGATGGGCTGGGCGATGTTGCCGACCATTATCATCCTGTCGTCCGTCGTCGGCGCCCTCGTCGGCATCTCGCTGATCGTGTTCGCCCGCCGCGACCGCAACAATCCGATTCCCTTCGGACCGTATCTCGCCGCGGCTGGTATGATCGCACTCTTGTACGGAATACCACTCACCCGCTACGCGCAGGGTTTCTTGGTCTAGCCTCGCGCCGGGCCCGAGGATCGCATGGAGACAGCTTCACGTTTTGCGGTAGGGCTCACCGGTGGCATCGGCTGCGGCAAGACGACCGTGGCCGACCTGTTCGCCGCGCGCGGCGCCGCCGTCATCGACACCGACCAGATCGCCCACAGCCTCACGGCCCCGCACGGCGCCGCGATGCCCGCGCTGATCGCGGCATTCGGTCCCGACTACGCCACGCCGGACGGCGCCCTCGACCGCGCGAAAATGCGCGCGCTCGTGTTCTCCGACCCGTCCGCGCGCGCCCGCCTGGAGGGCATCCTGCATCCCCGCATCCGCGACGCGACGGCCGCCGCCGCCCTGCTCGCGGATGGTCCTTACACGATCTTCGTCGTGCCGCTGCTGATCGAATCGGGCACCTGGCGCGAGCGCGTCGCGCGCGTGCTCGCGATCGACTGTTCGGAAGAAACGCAGGTTGCACGCGTGATGGCCCGCAACGGCATGGCGGAAGACCAGGTCCGTGCCATCATGGCGGCCCAGGTGACGCGGGCGCGCCGCCTGGAAGAAGCGGACGACGTGATCCTGAACGACGCCGGCATCGACGCCCTGTTGCCGCAAGTGGAACGCTTGCACCGCTTTTATCTTGACGAAGCGGCAAGATTAACAATGCCGCCAAGCCAGCGTTTGTAATTTTGTGCATCATGGTTCAGAATCACGAGGTTACTCGCCAGCCTACATTCAGGGGAATGAGAGGAATGACATTTTGATCGTCTATGAATACCCATTCAACGAGCGAATTCGCACGTTGTTGCGGCTGGAGGACCTGTACGAGAAGTTCAAATTCTTTGTAGCCCAGGAACATCCTCTGCAGCACCATGTCGCGCTCGCGACGATCTTCGACATGCTGGAAGTGGCGGGCCGCGCGGACCTCAAGTCCGACCTGCTGCAGGAACTCGAACGCCAGAAGCAGAGCCTGCTGGGCTACCGCAGCAATCCCGCCGTCGCCAGGGACATGCTCGACGCCGTACTGGCCGAGCTCGACACGGTCAGCAACGCCCTCGTCAACGCCCAGGGCAAGACGGGCCAGAACGTGCGCGACAACGAATGGCTGATGAGCATCCGCGGCCGCACGATCATCCCCGGCGGCGCCTGCGAATTCGACCTGCCGTCCTACCACGCGTGGCAGCGGCGCCCGACCGAACAACGCCACGCCGACATCATGGCGTGGTTCGCCCCGCTGGCTCCGCTGTTCGAGGCCCTGGCCCTCGTGCTGCGCCTGCTGCGCAATTCCGGCGGCCCCGTCAAGATGATCGCCTCGTCCGGCAGCTACCAGCAGATGTTGCAAGGTAAGGTGTACCAGATGCTGCGCCTGTCGGTGGACGAGTCGCTCGGCGCGATCCCGGAAATCTCCGCCAACAAGTACATGCTGTGGGTACGCTTCACGACCCAGGGCGGCGACCTGAAACCGAAGCCGCTGGAAGAAGACGTCCCGTTCGAACTCACACTCTGCAATTTTTAGAAGCACACCATGACCGTCGTATCCTGCCCCACCTGCGGCAAGAAGGTCGAATGGAAGCCGGAAAACAAATTCCGCCCATTCTGTTCCGAACGCTGCAAGCAAATCGACCTGGGCGCCTGGGCCGAAGAGAAATACACGATTCCCGGCGCGCCGCCGGGCGATGCCGACGACGAATCCGTCTCGAAAGAATAAGTTCGCGTGAAGGCCGCCGCACTGGCGCTGGCCGCCATCCGCTTCTACCAGCGTTTCATCTCTCCGTACAAGGGCTTTTCCTGCGCGCTGCGCGTGGCGACGGGCGGTGACAGCTGCTCGGCGTATGGCCACGCGGTCATCGCGCGCTTCGGGCTCAGGCGCGGACTCGGACTGCTCGACCGCCGCCTCGCGCTGTGCGGCCACGTGCACCGGCAGATGCCGCGCCCGCCCGCGCCCGTGCTCCATCCGCGCGTGCGACGCCAGCAGGGATTCTGCGACGCGCCGTGCGACGTGCCCTGCGACGGCCCCGGCCACTGCCATTTTCCGTGCGACGGCCACCACCACTGCGGCGGCGTGCCGCGGCATCTACCCTGCGACGCGTGCGATCTGTGCGATGTCTGCGACGGCTGCGACGCGTGGAAACGCTGGCGCGAGCGCCGCCGCCGGCACGACACGCGTGACCTGGATGCGGCGGCGGAACGGATCAGGCGCCGGAATGCCCCGCGTACCGCACCTGGTCCAGCCACTCGAGCAGCGGAATCGTCGCCGGCAGCAGAGGACTGACGGCATACGCGCCCTGCCACGCGAACGCCTGCCCTTCCAGGCTTTGCGGCTCACCTTCCCACTCGCGGCTGATGTAGAAATACAGCCGCACGTGCGCGTGCTCGTACACGTGTTCGACGCAGCACCACGGCTCCGCCGAGATCACCGTCACGCCCAGTTCTTCGACGAATTCGCGCTGCAGCGCGTGGAAGATGTCCTCGCCCGGCTCGACCTTCCCGCCCGGGAATTCCCAGTAGCCGGCATACGGCTTGCCGTCCGGGCGCTGGCCCAGCAGCACGTCGCCGTTCGGGCGCATCAGCACGCCCACGGCCACATCGACAGGCTTCTCAGACATCGACCTGTTCCTGGTCCGGCGCGGGCGGCAGCTTGCCCGCGTAGTCCTTGGCGAACTGCCACGCGACGCGGCCCGAGCGCGAGCCGCGGCCCAGCGCCCAGCGCAGCGCATCGCCGCGCGCGCCCTCGATCTGCTCCGGCGTGCAGCCGAAGCTCGCCAGCCAGTGGCCGACGATGTCCAGGTAGTCGTCCTGCTTGAACGGATAGAACGACAGCCACAGGCCGAAGCGCTCGGACAGCGAGATCTTTTCCTCGACCGTCTCGGCCGGGTGCAGGTCGTCGTCGGCCACGTGCTTGTAGCCGGCGTTGTCCGAGAATTTTTCCGGCATCAGGTGACGGCGGTTCGACGTCGCGTAGATCAGCACATTGTCCGACTGCGCCGCAATGCTGCCATCGAGCGCCACCTTCAGCGCCTTGTAGCCCGCCTCGCCCTCTTCGAAACTGAGGTCGTCGCAAAAGATCACGAAGCGCTCCGGCCGGCCCGCGACGAGGTCGACGATGTCCGGCAGGTCGGCCAGGTCGGCCTTGTCCACTTCGATCAGGCGCAGGCCCTGCGGCGCGAACTGGTTCAGGCACGCCTTGATCAGCGACGATTTACCGGTGCCGCGCGCGCCCGTCAGCAGCACGTTGTTGGCGGGGCGTTTGGTCACGAACTGGCGCGTGTTCTGCTCGATCTGCTCTTTCTGCGGACCGATGTGCTGCAGGTCGTCCAGGCGGATGCTGGCCGTGTGCGCCACGGCCTGCAGGTACTTGACGTTGCCCGCGCCCGGGCGCTTGCGCCAGCGGTAGGCGTAACCGTGGCGGAAATCCGGATCGCGCGGCGCCGCGGGCGGCAATAAAGCCTCCACACGCGCCAGCAGGGCTTCGGCGCGGTGCAGGAAATTCTCCAGCTGGTTCATCGGGTCAGGAACGGTAGTCGGCGTTGATCGAGACGTAGTCGTGCGACAGGTCGCAGGTCCACACGGTGGCATCCGCCTTGCCGCGCGCGAGCACGACGCGCACGAGGATCTCGGCCTTCTTCATCACGCGCTGGCCATCCTCTTCCTTGTACTCGGGATTGCGGCCGCCGGCCTTGGCGACGAGGACGTCGTCCAGGTACAGGTCGAGCTTCGCCGTATCGAGATCGTCGACGCCCGCGTAGCCGATGGCGGCCAGGATGCGGCCCAGGTTCGGGTCCGATGCGAAGAACGCGGTCTTCACGAGCGGCGAGTGGGCGATGGCGTAGGCGATCTTGCGGCATTCTTCCATGTCGCGGCCCTGCTCCACGGTGATCGTGATGAACTTGGTGGCGCCTTCGCCGTCGCGGATGATCTGCTGTGCCAAATGGCGCGAGATGCCGGTGACGGCGTCGCGCAGCGCTGCGTAGTCCGGGCTGTCGGTCGAATCGACGACGAGCGAACCCGCGCCCGTGGCGACGAGGATGAACGAATCGTTGGTCGACGTGTCGCCGTCGATCGTGATGCTGTTGAAGGAGCGGTCGGCCGCGTACTTCACGAGTTCGTCCAGCACGGGTTGCGCGACCTTCGCGTCGAAGGCGAGATAGCCCAGCATCGTCGCCATGTTCGGCTTGATCATGCCGGCGCCCTTGCTGATGCCGGTCATCGTGACGGCGTGGCCGCCGATGGTGGTCGTCAGCGACGCCGCTTTCGGCTGCGTGTCCGTCGTCATGATGGCTTCGGCCGCGTTGAACCAGTTGTCCGCCTTCAGGTTCGCAATGGCGGCCGGCAGGCCCGCGACGATCTTTTGCACCGGCAGCGGTTCCAGGATCACGCCGGTGGAGAACGGCAGCACCTGCTGCGCGTCGAGACCCAGCAGGCGTGCCACTTCGGCGCACGTGGCCTGCGCGTTCTGCAGGCCCGGCTCGCCGGTACCCGCGTTCGCGTTGCCCGTGTTGACGACCAGCGCGCGGATCGGCTTGCCGCCACCTTTGACCGCTTCGAGATTCGCCTTGCTCACCTGGACCGGCGCCGCGCAGAAGCGGTTCTTGGTGAACACGCCGGCGACGGTCGCCCCTTCGGCGAGCTTCATCACCAGCACATCCTTGCGGTTCGGCTTCTTGATGCCGGCTTCGGCGTAACCGAGTTCGATGCCGGCGACGGGTTTCAGTTCGGCGGCGACGGGCAGGGGGGAATTGACGGCCATGGCGTTCTCTAATGAAAAGATGGAAAGAAGGTCCGGTATTGTACCGCCTGCGGGCGACATGCACGGACGGGCAGCCGCTGTTAATACACGCTTAAGTCGACCACTTAATAATCGGCAACACTACTTACCCGGCGATGACGCTTTGGTAAGATGGCCCATCCACCGGAGGAGCAATGACCGACAACCAACGCGACGTAATGAGCGCCGGCTTTTCGCTGGCGATCGTCCTGTGTGCCCTGTTCGTGACGCAGCGCTTCATCCTGCCGCTGCTGTGGGCCGCGATCCTGTGCATCGCCACATGGCCGCTGTACGCGCGCGTCCGCACGGCGCTGGGCGGGCGCACGATCGTCGCGGCGGCCCTCGTCACGGTCATCGTCGCCATCGTGTTCATCGCGCCGCTCGCGCTGGGCGTCACGTCGGCCGCGCGCCAGGCGCCCGCGCTGGCGCAGCTGGTCGCGAGCGCCAATACGGAAGGCCTCGCGGCGCCCGAGTGGCTGCACCGCATCCCGTTCGCCGGCGACGCCATCTACAACTGGTGGCTGGCCACGCTCGGCCAGCCGCACGGCCTCGCGCACCTGCTGCAGGACGGCTCCGTGGGCCGCATGCAGACCGCCAGCGAAGTGCTGAAACGGGTCGGCAGCGGCGTCATGCACCGCCTCGTCGACATGCTGTTCGCCTTCCTGTGCCTGTTCTTCTTCTACAAAGACGGGGCCGCGCTGCAGCGCCAGACGGACGCCATCGGCGCGCACCTGATCGGCACGCGGCGCTGGACCTTGTTCTCGCTGAAGGTGCCCGTCGCGGTGCGCGCCACCGTCAACGGCCTGGTGCTCGTCGGTCTCGCGGAAGGCGTGCTGCTGGGCATCGGCTACCAGATCGCGGGCCTGCCGTCGGCCGTGCTGTGGGCCGCCGCGACGGGCGTCCTCGCCATCATCCCGTTCGGCGCCCCGCTCGCCTTCGGCGCCGCCGCCGCGCTGCTCGCGTACCAGGGCGCGACGATCGCGGCGATCGGGATCCTCGTGTGGGGCGCCATCATCCTGTTCATCGCGGATCACTTCGTGCGGCCGGCGATGATCGGCAATGCGACGCAGCTGCCGTTCGTCGCCGTCCTGCTGGGCATCCTCGGCGGCGTCGAGACGCTGGGTCTCATCGGCCTGTTCGTCGGGCCTGTCGTGATGACCTTGTTCGTCACGTTGTGGCACGAGGCGCGCGCGTTGCGCGAGGCGCGTACCGCTTGACCCTCACCTAACGTGAGGCCCGAGACTGTCCGCACGCTGAAGAACGGAGACGAACGATGCTGAAAGTAGGAGAGCTGGCCGCCCTGGCCAACCTGACGGTGCGCACCCTGCACCACTACGACGGCATCGGCCTGCTCCGCCCTTCCGCGCGTTCCGATGCCGGCTACCGGCTCTACGACCGCGACGACGTGGCCCGCCTGCACCGCATCCAGGCCCTGCGCGCGTTCGGCCTGAGCCTCGCCGACATCGCCCTCACGCTGGACAGTCCGGCCGGCTCGCCGCTGGCGATCGTCGACCGCCAGCTGGAAGCGCTCGAAACGCGCATGGCGGAAGCCAGGCGCCTGCGCGACCAGCTGCTGCGCGTGCGCGCGCAACTCGTGCAAGGCAGCGCGCCTGACCTGTCCACGTGGCTCACCACATTGGAGAACACCATGGACATGATCAACGTGTACGAACGCTATTTCACCAAGGAGGAACTGGAACGGCTGCCGATGGTCCGCAGCGACGCCGCCCAGGCGCAATGGCAGGCGATGGTCGAACAGGTGCGCGGCCTGATCGAATCGCAGGTGCCCCCTGGCTCGGATGCCGCCAAGGCTTTTGCGCTGCGCTGGCTGCAGACATTCGACCGCGACACCGGAGGCGACGCGGCGCTGCAGGCAAAGCTGAACGCGATGGTCGAGCGCGAAAAGGACGCCGTCGGCATGCCTGCGCAGATTTTCGACTACGTGAAGGCCGCCGTCGGCGAGCTGAAATCCGACACGTGGGCGAAATACCTGCGGCCGGAAGTCCTCGACCGCATGCGCCGCCACATCGCCGCGCGCGGCCACGAATGGACGCCGCTGATCGCGCAAGTACAGGCCGAGATCAAGGCCGATCCGAACGCAACGGGCCCGCGCGCGCGCGACCTGGGACGCCAATGGATGGCCCTGTTCCACGACATGGTCGGCACGGACCCGCAAGACGTCGACGCGTTCCGCAAGGCCACCGCGACGGAACCCCTGCTGCGCATGGGGCCGGGCATCGGCGACGCGACGCTGGCCTGGCTGCGCAAGGCGCTAAGTACCTGAAGCAATTGCTTAAAACCGGGGTCAGAGCCCTAATGCCGTTCAGTTAAGACTGAACGGCATTTTTATTTAATCGTTGTAAACGCCGGGCATCGCTGTTAACCTTCGTCGCCATGTTCGACGACACTCTGCATTTTCTGGCAAATCATCTTGAGGCTCCCGACTGGGCAAGGTTGGGGGAGCATTTGCCATACGAATGGATCGAGCAGGCCGTCATAAGCACGGAAGCGACGAGTATCCGACATCGTCGCCTGCCTGCCGAGCAGGTTGTATGGCTGATGGTGGCACTGGCTTTGTATCGGCACAAATCGATCAGCGAAGTGCTGGATGATCTTGGTTTGGCGCTACCGGACGCGCAGACGCCGTTCGTCAGCAAAAGCGCTGCGGCCCAAGCGCGCCAGCGCGTCGGACCTGAGCCCTTGAAGTGGCTATTCGAGCGCTCGGCAAGGCATTGGGTGACGCAGGACAGGAAGGCTTACCTGTTCAAAGGACTGCAGCTGTTCGCCATGGACGGGACGACCTTGCGCACGCACGACACTGCGGAAAATCGCAACCACTTTGGCGCCCAGAGTTACGCCAGCGATACGGTCGCCAGCTATCCGCAAGTGCGCGGTGTCACCCTCACGTCGCTGCCCACGCACCTGGTGCATAGTGCCGCGTTCGGCCCATACTCGACCAATGAAATGCTGTACGCAAAGCAGCTTATCGAGGCTATTCCGGATGAATCGCTGACGGTCTTCGATCGAGGCTTTCTCTCGGCCGAAATCTTGTGCGGCCTGACAGGCAGCGGCGCCGAACGGCACTACATCATTCCAGCCAAATCGAACACCAAGTGGGAAGCGCTCGAAGCCGAAAGCGACGATATGTTGGTGCGCATGCGTGTGTCGCCCCAGGCCAGGGCCAAGTGCGCAGAATTGCCTGAGTTCTGGGAAGCGCGCGCGATCACCGTCGTCGACGCACAGGCGCGCAAACGCATCCTGCTGACCTCGCTGCGCGACCGTCGTCGCTACAAGCCAAGCGATATCGCCGCCTGTTACGACAAGCGCTGGGGGATTGAAACGAGCTACCGGGAGCTCAAGCAAACGATGCTCGGCACGGCACTGACGCTGCGCTCGAAAACAACGGATGGCGTATATCAGGAAATCTGGGGAACGCTTATCGCCTACAACCTGATCCGGCTCGAGATCGCCAAGGCTGCGCTGGCGGTGAAGTGCGAGCCGACCGAGGTCAGCTTCATCCGGGCATTCCACCTGATCCAATTCGAACTGCACTGGGCCGGCGTCACGAGATCGTATGGAAAATTGCCTGCGTCGATGAGACACTTGCGGGAAAGGCTGGTTAGCCTCCTGAAAGACGAACGGCCCGGCCGCAAATGCGACCGGGCCGTCAAGGCAACGCCAAAGCGTTATGCCGTCCGGAAGGTCAAGAAGCTAGCTTAACTGAACGGCATTAGGGTCAGAGCCCGGTTTTAAGCAACAAAAAAGGCACCCGCGGGTGCCTTCTTTTTGGGGGTTACGGCATCACGCCAGCTTGCCGTGGCAAGCCTTGAACTTCTTGCCGCTGCCGCACGGGCACGGGTCGTTGCGGCCGACCTTCACGCCCATGTAGGTGGTGGCCGGATCGTCCGCCATCGCCGTCGTGCCTGGAGTGACTGCGAGCGGCGCCAACAGTTCTTCCGGCGCCGCCGTCGGGTCGAAGTCGGCGTGCTGGTAGTTGACGTTTTCCAGGTGTGCAGCCGCTGCCTGCATCGCCGCTTCCGCCGCCTCGACTTCCTCGCGGGTCTGGATGCGGACGGTCATGATGGTGCGGATGACTTCGTTCTTGATCTGGTCGAGCATCGCGCCGAACAGTTCGAACGCTTCGCGCTTGTATTCCTGCTTCGGGTTCTTCTGCGCATAACCGCGCAGGTGGATGCCCTGGCGCAGGTGGTCCAGCGCGGCCAGGTGCTCGCGCCAGTGCGTGTCGATGTTCTGCAGCATGACGTTGCGCTCGAAGCCGCCGAACGCTTCCTTGCCGACGATGCCGACCTTCGCTTCGTACGAGCTCTCCGCGGCGGCCAGCACGCGCTCGAGGATGTCGTCGTCGTTCAGGTTCGGCTCTTCCTCCAGCATCTTCGCCAGCGGCACCGGCAGGGCCCATTCGTCGGCCAGCACGCGCTCCAGCGTCGGGATGTCCCACTGCTCTTCCACCGACTCCGCCGGCACATGGGTGCGCACGACGTCGGTGAACACGCCGATGCGCAAGCTGGCGATCAGCTCGGAGATGTCGGCCGCTTCCAGCAACTCGTTACGCTGGGTATAGATCACCTTGCGCTGGTCGTTGGCGACGTCGTCGTATTCCAGCAGCTGCTTGCGGATGTCGAAGTTGCGGGCCTCGACCTTGCGCTGCGCGCCTTCGATCGAGCGCGTGACCATGCCCGCTTCGATCGGTTCGCCTTCCGGCATCTTGAGGCGGTCCATCACGGCGCGCACGCGGTCGCCCGCGAAGATGCGCAGCAACGGGTCGTCCAGCGACAGGTAGAAGCGCGACGAACCCGGGTCGCCCTGGCGGCCCGAACGGCCGCGCAGCTGGTTGTCGACGCGGCGCGACTCGTGGCGTTCGGTGCCGATGATGTGCAGGCCGCCCTGCGCGACGACGTGGTCGTGCAGCGATTGCCATTCCTCGCGCAGCTTGGCCGACTGCTCGGCCTTCTGTTCCGGCGACAGCGATTCGTCCGCCTCGATGAACTGGATCTGCTTCTCGACGTTGCCGCCCAGGACGATGTCGGTGCCGCGGCCGGCCATGTTGGTGGCGATGGTGATCATCTTCGGACGACCGGCCTGCGCGATGATCTCCGCCTCGCGGGCGTGCTGCTTCGCGTTCAGCACGTTGTGCGGCAGCTTGGCCTGGTCCAGGATGCCCGACAGCAATTCCGAGTTCTCGATCGACGTCGTACCGACGAGGACCGGCTGGCCGCGCTCGTAGCAGTCGCGGATGTCGTTCACCATCGCCTGGTATTTTTCCTGCGCCGTCTTGTACACCTGATCCTGGCGGTCCTTGCGCTGCGACGGACGGTTCGGCGGGACGACGACGGTTTCCAGGCCGTAGATCTCCTGGAATTCGTACGCTTCCGTGTCCGCCGTACCCGTCATGCCCGACAGCTTGCTGTACATGCGGAAGTAGTTCTGGAAGGTGATCGAGGCCAGCGTCTGGTTCTCGTTCTGGATGCGCACACCCTCTTTCGCTTCCACGGCCTGGTGCAGGCCGTCGGACCAGCGGCGGCCCGTCATCAGGCGGCCGGTGAATTCGTCGACGATCACGACCTCGTTGTTCTGCACGACGTAGTGCTGGTCCTTGTGGTACAGCACGTGCGCGCGCAGGGCGGCGTACAGGTGGTGGATCAGCGTGATGTTGGCGGCGTCGTACAGCGACGCGCCTTCCGGCAGCAGGCCCATTTTCGTGAGGATGGCCTCGGCCTTTTCGTGGCCGGCCTCGGTCAGCAGCACGGTGTGCGCCTTCTCGTCCTTCGTGTAGTCGCCCGGGACTTCGATGTTGCCCCTGCCGTCCGGGGTTTCCTCGCCGATCTGCAGGGTCAGCAGCGGCGGGACTTCGTTGATCTTGTGGTACAGCTCCGTGTGGTTCTCGGCCTGTCCGGAAATGATCAGCGGCGTACGCGCTTCGTCGATCAGGATCGAGTCCACCTCGTCGACCACGGCGAAGTTCAGGCCACGCTGCACGCGCTCGCGCATCTCGTAGACCATGTTGTCGCGCAGGTAGTCGAAGCCGTATTCGTTGTTGGTGCCGTAGGTGATGTCGGAACCGTAGGCCTTCTGCTTGCTGTCGTGATCCATCTGCGACAGGTTCACGCCCGTCGTCAAACCGAGCCAGCCGTACAGGCGACCCATCTGCTCGGCGTCGCGCTGGGCCAGGTAATCGTTGACCGTCACGACGTGCACGCCCTTGCCGGACAACGCGTTCAGGTACACGGGCAGGGTCGCCATCAGCGTTTTACCCTCGCCGGTGCCCATCTCGGCGATCTTGCCGTAGTGAAGGACCATGCCGCCGATCAGCTGCACGTCGAAGTGGCGCATCTTCATGACGCGCTTGGCGGCTTCGCGGCAGACGGCGAAGGCTTCCACGAGGATGTCGTCCAGCGTGGCGCCCCCGGCCAGGCGTTGCTTGAATTCGTTTGTCTTTGCCTGGAGATCGGCATCGGACAGCGCTTCCATCTGCGGCTCGAGCGCGTTGATCTCGCGTACGGATTTTTGGTATTGCTTGAGCAGACGCTGGTTACGGCTGCCGAAAATCTTGGTCAGGAATGACATGCTGTGTTCTTCAAAAGTACGCCGCGAAAAAGGTCCGAGGAGCCCAGGATGATAGCAAAAACATATCTCCCCGAGAGCACCAATGGCAAAAAGCCACCGATTTTATCATGCGATCCGGCCACACTTGGGGGTCGCCCGGCGGATCACAAGTGCGGCTGGCAAAAAATGTTATCAAACTGCATTCGATTTCACACAAGACGCACGATTCTTCGCGGCAGGGCCGGCGGCTGTGGTATGTTCCGAGCATGCAGTCCACGAACAATCAGCAGCGTCCCTTCCATATCTACGGCACCCGCGACCGCAAGACGTCGTTCGTGGCGACCGACTTCCTGCGCGCCAACGACCGCCTCGCCGCCCTGATGCCGACCGCCCTGCGCGTGGGCAATTTGCAGCGCGACGTCAAAGCGATCCTGCCGCCGATGTACGCCGGCTGCGACGTGCTGTCGTTCCAGGATGCCGTGCTGACCCTCGCCGTGCCCTCTTCCGCCGTCGCGGCCAAGCTCAAGCAGCAGCTGCCCAAGCTGCAGGCGGGTTTGCAGAAAAAGGGGTGGCAAGTGGAGAACGTGCGCATCAAGATCCAGATGCGGCCGAACGTGCCCGTGCGCGAGGAGCTGAAGCCGTCCTCGCTGACCTTGCCGCCGACGGCGGTGGATGCGTTCGAGCAGTTGGGGGAAACGTTGCCGGAAACGCCGCAGAACGCGGCGCTGATCGCGGCAATCAAGAGGCTGGCGGAGAGACGGAAGAAATAGGAGCGTCGTTACTGCGAGACCGTCGTGAAAGTAACAAGCGCCGTTACCTTAACACCGTCATTCCCGGCACTGCCGGAAATGACTTCCCGCGAAGGCGGGCATCCAAGTGCGTTAGCGCAGTGCCGGCCTGCATTGGGTTCCCGCCTGCGCGGGAACGACGTTGTTTGGGGACGCGGGTAAGCTAAAGCCGGCGCCTCAGGTCAGCGCCCACTCCCTTTCCATCTGCGCGCCGTAGGACACGGGCGCCCGCTCCTGCGCATCGAACGTCACGATCTCGTACGATTCCGGATGCGCCAGCAGCTCGCGCAGCAGCAGGTTGTTCAGGCCGTGGCCCGACTTGTGCGCCTCGTAGCTGGCCAGCAGCGGCGAGCCGACGAGATACAGGTCGCCGATCGCGTCGAGGATTTTATGGCGCACGAACTCGTCGTCGTAGCGCAGGCCGTCCGCATTCAGGATGCGGTACTCGTCCATCACGATCGCGTTTTCCAGCGAGCCGCCGCGCGCCAGGCCCATGCCGCGCAGGCTTTCCACGTCCTGCATGAAGCCGAACGTGCGGGCACGCGCCACGTCGTGCACGTACGAGACCTTGCCGAAGTCGACGATCGCGCGCTGCGTCGTGCCGTCCACGGCCGGGTGGTTGAATTCGATGAAGAAGTCGAGCTTGAAGCCGTCGTACGGGGTCAGGCGCGCCCATTTCTCGTTGGCACCGCTGCCCTGGCGGACTTCCACGGGTTTCAGCACGCGGATGAATTTCTTGGGCGCGGCCTGCTCCTGCACACCCGCCTGCTGCAGCAGGAAGACGAACGACGACGCGGAACCGTCCATGATCGGAATCTCTTCGGCCGTGACGTCGACGTACAGGTTGTCGATGCCGAGGCCGGCGCAGGCCGACATCAGGTGCTCGACGGTCGAGACGCGCGCATTGCCCTGCGTGAGCACCGACGCCATGCGTGTATCGCCCACGATATCGGCATTCGACGGGAACTCGACGATGGGGTCGAGATCGACGCGGCGGAACACGATGCCCATATCGGCGGCCGCCGGACGCAGGGTCAGCTCGACCTTGGTGCCGGAGTGCAAGCCGACACCTGTCGTGCGCACCAGTTGTTTGATGGTTCGTTGTTTGAGCATCGTTCGATTATATCGTAGCGTTTACAGCCTTGCCGGGACCCGCCTGCCCCGGTGGCAGGAACACCACGTTTTCAAGGATGCTCGGCTTCCGCGTGAGTGGTTTCGTGGCGGATCAGGTACAGGCCACTGCCGATGATGATGGCGGCGCCCAGTAAAGTGTATTCATCTGGCAAGGTTTTCCACATGAGCCAGTCGATGGCCACGCCCCAGGCCAGCGCCGTGTATTCGAACGGCGCCACCACGGACGCCTCGCCGTGGCTGAACGCCTCCGTCAGCGCCAGCTGGCCGAAAAAGCCGCTCACGGCCAGCATCAGGATCAGCAGCCAGTGCCCGGCCTGCACGGGCACCCACGCGGGCGCGGCCATGGGCGTCGCACCGATCGCCATCAGCACCATCAGCCAGAACATCATGTGCTCGCCCCGGTCCGTGCGCGCGAGCACGCGTCCGGCCACGGCCGACACGGCATAGCACACGGCCGCGGTCAGCACCGCGAGTCCGCCCAGCGAGAAAAAGCCGGCGCCGGTCGGCCGCAGCACGACGAGCACGCCGGCCATGCCGACGCCGATCGCGATCCAGCGCGCGCCGTTCACGCGCTCGCCCAGCACGAACACGGACAGCACCGTGATCAGGATCGGGCCGATGAAAAAGATCGAATACGCTTCGGCCAGCGACAGCGTCTTGAGGCCGTACGTGAACAGCGCCAGCATCGCGATGCCGATCGCGCCGCGCAGCAGGTGCAGCGGCCAGCGGATCTGCCAGAGCGACCGCTGGCCGCCGCGCCAGAATAAATAAGCGCCGACGAGCGGCAGCGCGGACAACGCGCGGATCGACGCCACCTGCATCGCCGGGAAGTGCGCGGACAGGAGCTTCATCGTCATGTCCATGATGGAGAACATGGCGACGCAGACCAGCATCGCGCGAATGCTGCGCATGTTCCCGGCGAGGCGGCTCATGGGCGATCTCTCAAAGCGGCATCTCCATGAACAGCGACAGCGGATCCTCCCGGTAATCGCCGAACGGCGCGCGGCGCTCGAAGCCGAGACGCTCGTACAACCCGATGGCTTCCGGCTGATGAATGCCGGTCTCCAGGCGCAGCACCGACAGGCCGGACATCCGCGCGAACATCACGAGGTGCTCGAGCAGCTTGCGCCCGGTGCCGAGGCCGCGCTTGCGCTCGTCCACGAACATGCGTTTGATCTCACCATAAACTGAGCCATACTCCTGCTGGTTGACGAGCGCCGCGCACCCGACCGCCGCACCGTCCACGTCGCGCGCGACCAGGAACAGCACGTCGCCCTGCATCAGCGACGCGACGTCCATCAGGTGGTTGCTCTCGACCGGATACAGCGCGGCGCAGTACGCGTCGAGGCGCGCGAGCAGGTCGCGCACCTCGGGTTGGTCCGGCGTTTCGGTGTTGATGATCAAGGGTCGATCAGCCCAGTTGCTTGAGCAGCGTCTCGGCCGACGACACGTCGAAGCCGCCGTTCTCGATGTTCAGCTGCTTGACGACGCCGTCCTGCACCAGCATCGAGTAGCGCTTGGAGCGCACGCCAAATCCCTTGGCGACGAGGTCGAATTCCAGGCCCAGGGCCTTGGTGAACGTGGCGCTGCCGTCGGCCATCATGCGCACGATGCCGGTGGCCTTCTGGTCGCGGCCCCACGCGCCCATCACGAACGCGTCGTTCACGGAGATGCACCAGATCTCGTCGACGCCCTTGGCTTTCAGCTGGTCGGCCAGCTGGATGTAGCCGGGCAGGTGCTGCGCGGAGCAGGTCGGGGTGAAGGCACCCGGCAGGCCGAAGATGGCGATGGTTTTACCTTTCACGAGGTCGGCCACGTTGAACGTGTTCGGACCGAGTGCGCAGCCTTCGGTTTCGACGTCGATGAATTCTTGCAGGGCGCCTTCCGGCAGGCGGTCGCCGATCTGGATCGTCATGGTGGTATTCCTTTCAAGTTTCAAGAACCCGCAAGTATGCCTGAACCAAAGAAAACCGGGGTCAGAGCCCTTATTTTGGCAACTGCCCACGAGCCAATTCCAAAAATCGGGCTCTGACCCCGGTTCTCAAAAACGAAAGGCCAGGCTGCTTGGAACAGCCTGGCCCCGCATCATGGAGCGCCGGTGGTCAGCCGGCGTTGGAGTCTGCTACTTAGTCGGCTTGCTTGCGCAGGAACGCCGGGATGTCGTAGGTCTCGACACCGTTGTTCTGCATCGCGCGCACCTGCTCGGAGGCCTGCTCGCGGCGCCACACGGCCGGCTGCTTCATGCCGTCCATCGCGCCGGCGGTCGCCGTACCCATGGTCACGCCGGCCGTCACGCCCGGGGTGCCCGACATCATCGGCGCGCCGTACGTGCCGGTGCGCAGCACCTGCTGCGGCTGCACCAGCGAGATGTTGGCCTTGTTCTTGCCCAGGCCCGTCGCGACGACGGTCACGCGCAGTTCGTCGCCCATCTCGTCGTCGTAGGCGATGCCTTGTGCGATCGCGGCGTCCGGTGCCGCGAAGGCGCGCACGGCGGCCATGACTTCCTTGATCTCCTTGCCTTTCAGGCCGCGCGACGCGGTGACGTTCACCAGGACGCCCTTCGCGCCCGACAGGTCGATGCCGTCCAGCAGCGGCGAAGCGACGGCCTGTTCGGCGGCGATGCGCGCGCGGTCGACGCCCGACGCGGTCGCGGTGCCCATCATGGCCTTGCCCTGCTCGCTCATGATGGTCTTCACGTCGTTGAAGTCGACGTTGATGTGGCCCGGGACGTTGATGATCTCGGCGATACCGGCGACGGCGTTGTTCAGCACATCGTCCGCATGCTTCATCCAGTCCAGCATCGATTCGTCTTCGTAGATGTCTTCCAGCTTCTCGTTCAGGATGACGATCAGCGAGTCGACGTGCTTGGTCAGTTCGTTCAGGCCGTTTTCGGCGACGTCCATGCACTTCTGGCCTTCGTACGAGAACGGCTTCGAGACGACGGCCACGGTCAGCGCGCCCAGGCTCTTGGCGACTTCCGCGACGATCGGCGCGGCGCCGGTGCCCGTGCCGCCGCCCATGCCGGCGGCGATGAAGACCATGTGCGCGCCGCGCAGCGCGTCTTCGATGCGCATGCGCGATTGCTCGGCCAGCTGGCGGCCGATTTCCGGACGCATGCCCGCACCCAGGCCGGACTCGCCGATCTGGATGATGTTGTGGGCGCTGGATGCGGCCAGCGCCTGGGCGTCGGTATTCGCCGCGATGAACTCCACGCCGGCGACGCCCTTGTTGATCATATGCTGGACCGCATTGCCACCCGCGCCGCCAACGCCGACGACCTTGATGACCGTGCCCAATGCTGCGTTATCGACCATATCGAACTCCATGATGAACTCCTAATCTCGATGAGCCGTTTCCAAGCCCGAATCCTCGCGGACATCGCCAGGACTCGAGATTGGAAACGCGCCACTATTTTAAAAATGTTTCGTGTCCGTTACCAAGCAAATCTGCTACTAGCTGTTACAACCACTCCGAAAAACCCGCCACGCGTTGCGTTTACGTTGTTCCCATCCTGGCTCACGCGCGCTGCGGTCCTCCGCCGCCTCAGAAATTCCCGAGGAACCACTCTTTCATTCGTTGCCACACTGCCTTCACCGACCCGTCCTGACGGGTGACGATATGACCGCGCAGGTACTGTTTTTTCGCTTCCAGCAGCAGACCGAGGACCGTCGCGTAGCGCGGGCTGCGCACGACGTCCGCCAGTTGGCCGCGGTATTCCGGCGTGCCGAGGCGCGCCGGCTTCAGGAAGATGTCTTCCGCCATTTCGATCATGCCCGGCATGATCGACGAGCCGCCGGTCAGCACGATGCCCGACGAGAGCACGCCTTCGTAGCCGGACTCGCGCACGACCTGGTGCACCATCGCGAACAGTTCTTCCACGCGCGGCTCGATCACGGCAGCCAGCGCCTGGCGCGACAGCGAACGCGGTCCGCGGTCGCCGAGGCCCGGCACTTCCAGCGACTCGCCCGGATCGGCCAGCACCTGCTTGGCCACGCCGTAGCGGATCTTGATCTCTTCCGCCTCGCCCGTCGGCGTGCGCAGCGCCATCGCGATGTCGCTCGTGATCTGGTCGCCGGCGATCGGCAGCACGGCCGTGTGGCGGATCGCGCCGTCGCTGAACACCGCGATGTCGGTGGTGCCGCCGCCGATGTCGATCAGCACGACGCCCAGTTCCTTCTCGTCGTTCGTCAGCACGGAATCGGCCGACGCCATCGGCTGCAGGATCAGGTCCGAGACCTCGAGGCCGCAGCGGCGCACGCACTTTACAATATTCTGGACCGCGGACACCGCACCGGTGACGATGTGCACGCGCACCTCGAGGCGGATGCCGCTCATGCCGATCGGCTCGCGCACGTCTTCCTGGTTGTCGACGATGAATTCCTGCGGCACCGTGTGCAGCAGCTGCTGGTCGGTCGGGATGTTCACGGCCTTCGCCGTCTCGATCACGCGCGCCACGTCCGTGGCCGTCACTTCCTTGTCCTTGATGGCGACCATGCCGCTCGAGTTGAACGAACGGATATGGCTGCCGGCGATCCCCGCATACACGTTGCGGATCTTGCAGTCGGCCATCAGCTCGGCTTCCTCGAGCGCGCGCTGGATGGATTCGACGGTCGCTTCGATGTTGACGACAACGCCCTTCTTCAAACCCTTGGATTCGTGCTGGCCCAGTCCGATCACCTCGTGGCGGCCATCGGCCATCACTTCGGCCACTACCGCCACCACCTTCGAGGTACCGATGTCGAGGCCGACGATCAGGTTCTTCGCGTCTTTTGTCATGTTTGCTGTCGCCTGCTTAAATTAGATCTGCTTTGTAGTTTTGGTATTTGTTTTTTTCTTCACTGCCGCCTTCACGGGCTTGGTCGCATCCGCCGGCACGGTCAATGCCGCCGAGGACAATGCGAGACCGTTCGGATAGCGCATGTCGATCGTATCGATGCGCCCCTCCTGCAGTCTAGCCACCAGCTGGGGGTAAATGCTCACCAGCCGCTGCACGCGCCCGTGCAGCGTGTCCTTGTCCTTCTCGCGCCCCAACTCCACGCTCATGCCGTTGTTCAGCTTCACGGTCCAGGCGTAGCGGTTCGACAGGCTGATCGACTCCGGCATCAGGCGGATCGGCGCGAACCAGCGGCGCAGTTCCGCGAAGCGCGTCAGCACTTCCTTCTCGCTGCCGGGAGGACCATCGAACGCAGGCAGTGCGTGGTCCTCGTCGGCCTCGGCCTCGCCCAGGTTGGCCGTGAACACGTCGCCCTTCACCGACAACAGCTTGCCGTCCCCGCCCCAGGTGCCGAGCGCCTCGTGCTCTTCCACCTGCACGATCAGCTGGTTCGGCCACTCGCGGCGCACGCTGGCCTTGCGCACCCACGGCACGGCCTCGAAGGTGGTGCGCACCTGTTCGAGGTCGGTCGTGAAGAAGTTACCGCTGATCTTCCCGAGCACCCCGTTACGCACCGTCAGCTCGTTCACGTGCTGCAGGTCCAGCCCGTACATGCTCTCGACCCGCACCGCGCGCAACGTGAACATCGGGCGCTGCGACAGCCACCACACTCCCGACGCCACACACGCGAGCACCACCAGCGCGGTGAGCGCGCTGGCGGTTGCATTCAGAGCTCGCACGTCATGCCACATCTTTGCTTCCTTATCCCTTCTTGGCCTGGCCAGCTTTCAGGCTGGCGGAGCGCAGGATGTCCACGCACAGGTCTTCGTAACTCGTGCCCTCGGCACGCGCCGCCATCGGCACGAGCGAGTGCGTCGTCATGCCCGGCGACGTGTTCACCTCCAGCAGGAACGGCTCGTTGTCCGACGCGCGCAGCAGCACGTCGATGCGGCTCCAGCCTTCGCAGCCGAGCGCACGGTACGCGTTCACCACGTGCGCCTGGATCGCGGCCGTCGTCGCCGCATCCAGCGGCGCCGGGCAGTGGTACTTGGTGTCGTCCGTGAAGTACTTGTTCTGGTAGTCGTAATTGCCCTCGGGCGCGACGATCTCCACGATCGGCAGCGCGCGCGCGGTGGGGCCGCTGCCCAGCACCGGCACGGAAAATTCGCGGCCCTGGATGAACTGCTCGACCAGCACCACCTTGTCGTACTGGCGCGCCAGGTCGACGGCGGCCTGCAGCGCTGCCGCGTCGGTCACCTTGGTGATGCCGATCGTGGAACCTTCGAGCGGCGGCTTGACGATCAGCGGCAGGCCCAGTTCGGCGACGATGGCGTCCGTGTCGACGTTCGCACCGGCGGCGATGGTGACGTAGCGCGGCGTCGGCACACCGGCCGCCAGCCACACGATCTTGGTCGTGACCTTGTCCATGCCGACGGAGGACGCCATCACGCCGCTGCCCGTGTACGGGATGCCCAGCAGTTCCAGCGCGCCCTGCAGCGTGCCGTCCTCGCCGTAGCGGCCGTGCAACGCGATGAACACGCGGTCGAATTTTTCCGCGGCCAGTTCGGCCAGCGAGCGCTCGGCCGGGTCGAACGCATGCGCGTCGATCCCCTTCGATTTCAGCGCCTGCAGCACGCCGCCGCCCGAAATCAGCGAAATCTCGCGCTCGGCGGAGCGGCCGCCGAACAGCACGCCGACCTTGCCCAGGGCTTTTGCGTCGGTTTCCGTAATGCTCACGATGTTACCTTTTGATTCGATGTCAGTTGATGGGGAACGCCGCCGATGGAGCCGGCGCCCATGGTGAGCACGACGTCGCCGTCGCGCGCCACCTTGAGGATCGTCGCCGGCATGTCGGCGATCGCTTCCACGAAAATCGGTTCGACCTGGCCGCCCGCGCGCAGCGCACGCGCGAGCGCGCGGCCGTCCGCCGCCACGATCGGGGCTTCGCCGGCCGGATACACCTCGGCCAGCAGCAGCACGTCCGGCGCGGCCAGCACCTTGACGAAGTCCTCGAACAGGTCGCGGGTGCGGCTATAGCGGTGCGGCTGGAACGCCAGCACGAGGCGGCGGCCCGGATACGCGGCGCGCGCGGCGGCCAGCGTGACCTGGGCTTCCACCGGGTGGTGGCCGTAGTCGTCGACGAGCGTGAAGCTGCCGCCCTGCGGCAGTTCGATCTCGCCGTAGCGCGTGAAGCGGCGGCCCACGCCGTTGAATTCGCGCAGGCCCTGCGCCGTCGCTTCGTCCGGCACGCCGATCTCGCGCGCGATCGCGATCGCGGAACAGGCGTTCAGCACGTTGTGCATGCCCGGCTGATTCAGCACGAAGTCCGTGTCCGGATAACCCTGCTGGCGCACGGTGAAATGCATCTGGATGCCTTGGGCGCGCGCGTTCAGGGCGCGCACTTCGGCGTCTTCCGAAAAGCCGTACGTGGTCACGGGCTTCGTCACCTGCGGCAGGATAGCCCGCACGTTCGCGTCGTCGATGCACATCATCGCGCGGCCGTAGAACGGCAGGCGGTGCGTGAAGTTGACGAACGCGCCCTTCAGCTTCTCGAAGTCGTGTTCGTACGTGTCCATGTGGTCGGCGTCGATGTTGGTGATCACCTCGATCATCGGCGACAGGTTCAGGAACGACGCATCCGATTCGTCCGCCTCGGCCACGATGTAGTCGCCGGTGCCCAGCTTCGCGTTGGCGCCCGCGCTGTTCAGGCGCCCGCCGATGACGAACGTCGGGTCCAGGCCACCCTGCGCGAGCACGGACGCGACGAGGCTCGTCGTCGTCGTCTTGCCGTGCGTGCCGGCGATGGCGATGCCGCGCTTCAGGCGCATCAGCTCGCCCAGCATGATCGCGCGCGGGACGATGGGGACTTTCGCGGCGCGCGCGGCGACGACTTCCGGATTCGCTTCGTTGACGGCGGTCGACGTGACGACGGCGTCCGCGCCGGCGATGTTGTCCGCCGCGTGGCCGATGCGCACGTCCGCGCCCAGCTGCTGCAGGCGCTGGCTGGCCGCGTTCGACGCGAGGTCCGAGCCCGACACTTTATAGCCGAGGTTCAGCAGCACTTCCGCGATGCCGCTCATGCCGCTGCCGCCGATGCCGACGAAGTGAATGTGTTTGATCTTGTGTTTCATTGTCCGCCGTTCGCCAGTTCTTCAAGTACGCGCGCGATCGCCGCATTGGCGTCGCGCCGTCCCACGGCCTGCGCCGCCTCGGCCATCGCCAGGCAGTCGTCGCGCGTGGTGGTTTGCAGCAGCTTTGCCAGCTGCTGCGGATTCAGTTCGCCTTGCGGCAGGTGCACGGCCGCCTTCTGCCCCGCCATCCAGATCGCGTTGTCGCGCTGGTGGCTCGTCGTGCTGGCGACGAACGGCACGAGCACGCTCGCGACGCCGGCCGCCGTCAGTTCCGAGATCGTGATCGCGCCGGCGCGGCAGATCACGAGGTCCGCGTTCGCATATTCCGCCGCCATGTCGTCGATGAAGTCGACCACGTTCGCCTGCACGCCCGCCTGCGCGTACGCGGCACGCAACGCATCGATGTTCTTCTTGCCCGACTGGTGGGTCACGGTCGGACGCAGCCCTTCCGGGATCAGCGCCAGCGCGGCCGGCACGCTGTCGTTGAGCACCTTCGCACCGAGGCTGCCGCCGACGACGAGGATGTTCAGCGGGCCGGTGCGGCCGGCGAAGCGGTGCCCCGGCGAGGGCATCTCGAGGATTTCCTTGCGCACCGGGTTGCCGGTGACGACGGCTTTACCTGCCGCCTTGCCGAAATCGGCCGGGAAGCCGAACAGCACCCGCTGCGCGAGCGGGCTCAAGGTCTTGTTCGACAGGAGCAGGGCCGCATCCGCGTTCACGAGCGCCAACGGGATTCCGCGCGAGCGCGCCATCATCCCGCCCGGCACCGTCACGTAGCCGCCCATGCCCAGCACGACGTCCGGGCGGCGCAATGCGAGGTACTTGCGGATTGATGCAAAGCTGGCGACGAGCTTGAACGCGCCGGACACCGTGTGCGCGATGCCCTTGCCGCGCATGCCGGCGAAGTCGATGGAATCCATCGGGATGCCGTGCTTCGGCACGATATCCTTTTCCATGCCGTGCTGCGTGCCCAGCCACGAGACTTCCCAGCCGCGCTCGCGCATCGATTGCGCGATGGCGATGCCGGGAAAGATGTGGCCACCGGTGCCGGCGGCCATGATCATGAGCTTCCTGGTCATTGACGGCCTCCCCGCATCCGTACCCGGTTTTCGTAATCGATGCGCAGCAGGATCGCGAGACCCACGCAGTTGAACAGCACGCCGGAACCACCATAGCTCATCAGCGGCAACGTCAGGCCCTTCGTGGGCAGCAGGCCCAGGTTCACGCCCATGTTGATGAACACCTGTACGCCGATCCAGATGCCGATGCCTTTCGCGGCGAGGCCGGCGAAGTGCTGTTCCAGCGCGATGGCCTGGCGGCCGATGTCGAACGCGCGCTTGACGAGCCAGTAGAACAGGCCGATCACGATGAGCACGCCGACGAGACCCAGTTCCTCGCCGATGACGGCCATGATGAAGTCGGTGTGCGCTTCCGGCAGGTAGTGCAGCTTCTCGACGGAACCGCCCAGGCCCACGCCGAAGAATTCGCCGCGGCCGAACGCGATCAGCGAGTGCGTCAGCTGGTACGCCTTGTCCAGCGCATTGCCCTCTTCCCACGGGTTCATGTACGCGAACATGCGCGCGCGGCGGAACGGCGACAGCGCGATGATGGTCGAGAACACCAGCACGAGGACGGCGCCGATGCCGCCGAACCAGATCATGTTGAAGCCGCCGAGGAACAGGATGCCCATCGAGATGCAGACGACGACGCCGAACGCGCCGAGGTCGGGTTCGAGCATCAGCAGCGCGCCGACGAGCGCCATCGCGGCGGCCATCGGCATGAAGCCCTTCGTCAGCTTGTGCATGTACTGCTGCTTGCGCACCGTGAAGTCGGCCGCGTACAGCACGGACACCACCTTCATGATCTCGGACGGCTGCAAATTGAAAATCTTCAGCGACAGCCAGCGGCGCGCGCCGTTGACGACGACGCCGACGCCGGGGATCAGCACGAGCGCCAGCAGGACCAGCGTGGCGACGAACATCAGCGGCGCGAAGCGCTGCCACGTCGCGACGGGAATACGGAAGACGAACAGGCCCGTCACCATCGAGATCACGATGAACATGGCCTGGCGCACCAGGAAGTAGTTATTCTTGCCGGCGAGGTAGGCGAACTTGGGCGAGTCCGGCAGCGCGATCGACGCCGAGTACACCATCACCATCCCGAACAGCATCAGCAGCAGCACGACCCACACGAGCGGCTGGTCGTATTCCATCATGCGCGACGGGCGTGCGCGCGTCGCGATCGCGCTGTTTCCCGCGTCGCTGGAGCTGCCGCCGAACTTGAAGGGAATCTGGAAGGCCATCAGAGATCCTGTCCCTTCTCGAGCGCGATGTCGCGCACGGCGTCGACGAAGACCTGGGCGCGGTGCGCGTAGTTCGTGAACATGTCCAGGCTCGCGCACGCGGGCGACAGCAGCACGACGTCACCCGATTTCGCCAGGCCGCTCGCGCGGCGCACGGCTTCCGGCAATCCCGGCAGGTCGAAGCACGGTACGCCGGTGGGGGCCAATGCGGCGCCGATGGCGGGGCCGTCGCGGCCGATCAGCAGCACGGCGCGCACGTAGCGCGCGCACGGGCCCGCGAGCGGGCTGAAATCCTGGCCCTTGCCGTCGCCGCCGGCGATGAGCAGGATCTGGCGATCGGTCTCGCCGAACGTTTTACCGAGGCCTTCCAGCGCGGCGACCGTCGCGCCCACGTTCGTGCCCTTGGAATCGTCGTAATACTCGACGTTGTCGATGCTGGTGACCAGTTCGACGCGGTGCGGCTCGCCCTGGTAATCGCGCAGGCCGTGCAGCAGCGGCGCCAGCGGCAGGCCACAAGCGCGGCACAGCGCCAGCGCGGCCAGCGCGTTGGAGGCGTTGTGCAGGCCGCGGATGCGCAGCGCGTCGGCCGGCATCAATCGATTGATCGTGACTTCGACCGGCTCAGTCGATTGCGCCGGGTCGTTCTTCTTTTTCTTCTTCTCGGGTTCTTCCAGAGGATTCGCATTCGCAAGCCACAGCACGCCGCGCTCGTTCACGAGACCGAAGCTGCCCGGCGCATCCGGTTCGCCCGTGCCGAACGTGGTGATCGTCGCGCCCGGCGCCGTCATGCCCATCACGACGCTATCGTCGCGGTTCAGCACGCGCACCGTGTCGGCGCCGAAGATGCGCGCCTTGTCGGCGGCATAGGCGACCATGCTGCCGTGCCAGTCGAGGTGGTCCTGCGTGATGTTCAGGACCGTCGCCGCGTCCGGGTTCAGGCTGTACGTCGTGTGCAGCTGGAAGCTGGAGAGTTCCAGCACCCAGGCCTGCGGGAGCTCATCCGCATCAAGCACCTCGCGCAGCACGTCCAGCGCGGCGGGGCTGATGTTGCCCGCGACCTTCGTCGTGAGACCGGCGCGGCGGCACAGCAGGCCGGTGAGGCTCGTCACCGTCGTCTTGCCATTGGTGCCCGTGATGGCGATGACTTTCGGGGAATACCCCTGCTCCGCCTTCAGCGCCGACAGCGCCTGCGCGAACAACTCGATCTCGCCCCACAGCGGCACGTGGCGTTCGACGGCCGCCGGCGCGATCTCCGCGAGTTCGCGGTTCGGGGCGAGGCCCGGGCTGACGGCGACGAAGTCCACGCCGTCCAGCAGGTTCGCGGCGAACGGGCCGGCGACGAAGTCCGCATCCGGCACCGCAGCGCGCAGCGCGGGCAGGCGCGCGGGTTCGGCGCGCGTGTCGGCCACGCGCACGCGGGCGCCGCGGCGCGCGAGCCACAGCGCGATCGCCAGGCCCGATTCGCCGAGTCCCAGTACCAGTGCGGTTTTGCCGTCGTAGTTCATCTCGGTTACCCCGTTATCAGCGCAGCTTGAGGGTTGAGAAACCGACGAGGACCAGGATCATCGTCACGATCCAGAACCGCACCACGACCTTGGTCTCCTTCCAGCCCTTCTGTTCGAAATGGTGGTGCAGCGGCGCCATGAGGAACACGCGGCGTCCCGTGCCATAGCGCTTCTTGGTGTACTTGAACCAGCTGACCTGGATGATCACGGACAGCGTCTCGGCGACGAACACGCCGCCCATGATGAACAGGACGATCTCCTGGCGCACGATGACGGCGATGGTGCCGAGCGCGCCGCCCAGCGCCAGCGCGCCCACGTCGCCCATGAACATCTGCGCGGGGTGCGCGTTATACCAGAGGAACGCGAGGCCCGCACCGGCCATCGCGCCGCAGAAGATCAGCAGTTCGCCGGCGCCCGGGATGTGCGGGATGAACAGGTATTTCGAATACGTCGCGTTACCGGTGAGATAAGCGAACAGGCCCAGCGCGCCGCCGACCATCACGGTCGGCATGATGGCGAGGCCGTCGAGACCATCGGTGAAATTGACGGCGTTGGAGGCACCCACGATCACGCAGTACGTGAGCGCGATGAAGCCCCACACGCCCAGCGGATAGCTGATGGTCTTGAAGAACGGGACGATCAGGTCGGCCTTCGGCGGCAGGTCCATCGAGAAGCCGGACTGCACCCATGCGAAGAACAGCTGCCACACTTCCCACGGCGTCGCGGCCGAGACGGAGAACGCGAGGTACAGCGACGAGGTGATGCCGATCAGCGACATCCAGAAGTATTTTTCGCCCGAGCGCATGCCCTCGGGGTCCTTGTAGACGACCTTGCGGTAATCGTCGACCCAGCCGATGGCGCCGAAGCCCAGCGTGACGACCAGGACTGGCCAGATCAGGCGGTTCGAGAGGTCGCACCACAGCAGCGTCGAGACGCCGATCGCGATCAGCACGAGCACGCCGCCCATGGTCGGGGTGCCGTGCTTGGACAGGTGCGTCTGCGGACCGTACGTGCGCACGGCCTGGCCGACCTTCATCTCGGTGAGCTTGCGGATCACGGCCGGACCGCACAGCATGCCGATGCTGATCGCGGTGATGGTCGCGAAGACGGCGCGGAACGTGATGTAGTTAAAAACGCGCAGCGGACCCAGATAGTCCTGAAAATATTGTGCGAGCCAAAGCAGCATAAGTCTAGTGGGCTTCCTTGCCGGTGTTGGTTGATGCGGTCAGGTGTTGGACCACGCGTTCCATCTTCATGAAGCGCGAGCCCTTCACCAACACAGTTGCGTCAGATTTGCTGCCCAGTTTTTGATCCAGTGCTGCCAATAATTCGTCGAACTGCTCGTGGTGTTGCGCTCCCGATCCGGTCATGTGGCGAGCCAGTTCGCCGGTCGCGAGCACGGTGTCGATGCCGCGGCTTGCGGCATACGCACCGATTTCCTGGTGAAACTCAGGTCCTTGCGTGCCAACCTCGCCCATGTCGCCCAGCACGAGGATGCGCGGCGACGGGTACTGCGCGAGCACGTCGATGGCGGCGCGCACTGAGTCGGGGTTGGCGTTGTACGTATCGTCGATGATCGTGGCGCCGTTCGCGGCCTGCTTGCGCTGCAGGCGGCCGCTCACGGGCGCGAAGGCTTCCAGGCCGCGCACGACGGCATCGACGGGGATGCCCGCCGCGAGCGCGCAGGCGGTGGCGGCCAGCGCGTTGCGGACGTTGTGGACGCCGGCGGCGTTCAACTTGATCGTAAACTCAGCCGCGTCGCCCCCGTGAAAACGGGGGCCCATGCTGACGTCGGGTTGAGGCGCATTTTGCTGGTCCTGCGCGCTCGGCATGGGTTCCCGCTTCCGCGGGAACGACGTAACTTTGAGCTCACTGCCGAAATCTGTCGTCGTGTACGTCGCGCGCACATCGCAATCGTCGGTCAGGCCGAACGTCAGCACTTCGCGCTCGCCCGCCAGCCCGCGCCACAGGTCGGTGTATTCGTCGTCGCCCGGGAACACGGCCACGCCGTCCGCCGGCAGCGCCTGCAGCACGGCGCCGTTCTCGCGCGCGACAGCTTCCACGGTGTGCATGAATTCCTGGTGCTCGCGCTGCGCGTTGTTGACGAGGGCGACGGTCGGCGCGGCGATGGCGGCCAGGCGCGCGATCTCGCCCGGGTGGTTCATGCCCAGTTCCACGACGGCGGCCTGGTGCGCTTCCGTCAGGCGCGTCACGGTCAGCGGGACGCCGATCTCGTTATTCAGGTTGCCCTGCGTGGCCAGGCGTCCCTCCGCGCCGAAGGCGGCCGTGAGGATGGACGCGATCATTTCCTTGACCGTCGTCTTGCCGTTGCTGCCGGTGACGCCGATGACGGGGATGGCGAAGCGGCGGCGCCAGAAGTTGCCGATGCGGCCCAGCGCGACGAGCGTGTCCGGCACGACGATGGCCGGCAGCGGATAGTGGTCGGGGAGCTTGTCGACGACGACGGCGGCGACGGGCTTGTCGACCAGCTGGCCGAGGAAGTCGTGCGCATCGAAGCGGTCGCCGCGCAGGGCGACGAACAGCGACCCCGGCATCACCTGCCGGCTGTCGGTCGACACACCCTGGAAGTACGCGTCGCGCGTGACGCGCGCGCCCTCGATGGACGACATCACTTGCTCGATCGAGCCACGAATCATCAGACAGTCCTCATCATGGTGAGCCGCGCGGTCAGCGCCAGCGCGGCGTGGTCGGCATCGGAAAACGGAATCTTCCGGCCCTTGATTTCCTGGTACGGCTCATGGCCCTTCCCCGCCAGCAGGATCACGTCCGGCTTGGCGGCATGCTTCACGGCCGACAGGATCGCGGCGGCGCGGTCCTCGATGGCCTGGTGCGTCGACGCCGGATGGTGCGGGTCCATGCCGGCCACGATCTGCTCGATGATCGCGCGCGGCTCCTCGCTGCGCGGGTTGTCGCTCGTGACGAGCACGTGCTCGGCCATCTGGGCGATGCGGCCCATCTGCGGACGCTTGCCCGGATCGCGGTCGCCGCCGCAGCCGAACACGCACCACAGCTGGCCGCCCCGCTCCTGCGCGACCTGGCGCAGCGCTTCAAGCGTCTTTTCCAGCGCGTCCGGCGTGTGCGCATAATCGATCACGACCATCGGCGTATCCTGGCCGCCCAGCTGCTGCATGCGGCCCGGCGCCGGCACGAGCGCCTCGACGGCGTCGAGCGCGGCGCGCAAGTCGACGCCTTTCGCCAGCAGCGCGCCCAGCACGGCCAGCACGTTGCTCGCGTTGAAGTGGCCGACCATGTGCGTGCGCGCGACCGCGCTGCCGTACGGCGACTCGATGTGGAATTCGCTGCCGTTCGGGCGGCTGCGCAGGCTCGATGCGCGCAGCACGGCGACGCCGTCCAGCTCCGGTCGCATTTGCCCCCCCTTGTGCACCGCGCGCAGCGTGTAGCCGAGGACGGCGACATCGGGACGCGCGGAACGCAGGTGCCGCGCGATGCGCACGCCCGCTTCGTCGTCCAGGTTGACGACCGCCGTCTTCAGGCCCGGCCAGTCGAACAACTGGCGCTTCGCCGCTTCGTACGCCGCCATGTCGCCGTGATAGTCGAGGTGGTCGCGCGTGAGGTTCGTGAACACGGCCACGTCGAAGTGCATGCCCGCCGTGCGGTGTTCGACGAGGCCGATCGACGACACTTCGATCGCGAGCGACGTCGCGCCCGCGTCGCGCAGCCTGGCGAGTTCCGACGCGAGCAGCACGGCGTCCGGCGTCGTGTAGCCGGTGACGTCGAATTCCGGTTCGGCGCGGCCGCGCACGAGGCCGACGCCCAGCGTGCCGATGACGGCCGTGGTCTCGTTCAAGTGAGCGAGCGCCTGCGCCGTCCACAGCGCGCACGACGTCTTGCCGTTCGTGCCCGTGACGCCGACGGTGAACATGGCGGCATCGGGCGCGCCGTAGTACGCATGCGCGATCGGGCCGGCGTTCTTTTTCAGGTCCCGCGCAGCGAGATGCGGCACATCCAGCGTTTTGTCGAACGCCTGCGCGTCCGACTCCCAGGCGAAATCGCGGTCGTCGAACACGACGGCGGCGGCGCCGTTCTCGATGGCGGAGCGGATGAAGCGGCGGCCGTCGGCGGCCTCGCCCGGATAGGCGAAGAACACGTCGCCGCCGCGCACGCGGCGCGAGTCGGAAACGAGACGGCCGCCTGGTGCGGCGGCCTTGATCCACTGGACGATGTTCGGCGTCTCGGCCATCAATTACTCTCCTCGAGAGGATGTTCGGGAATGATGATGTCGGTGACCGTGGAGTCGGGCGGCACGTTGGCGGCCCGTAGCGCATTCGCGGCCAGCGCCGCGAACGTCGGCGCCGCGACCGCGCCGCCGGTGTGGAACGGGCCGGACGGATCGTCGATCATCACGGCAATGACGAAGCGCGGGTTCGACATCGGCGCGATGCCGACGAAGTTGCCGACGTAGTGCGTCTGCGAATAGCGGCCGTTGATGACTTTCTGCGCCGTGCCGGTCTTGCCGCCGACGCGGTAGCCGGCGACCTGCGCCTGCGACGCCGTACCCTGCGGGCTCACCACCGATTCCACCATCGTGCGGACCTGGGCCGCGGTCTTCGGCGAGATGATCTGCTGGCCGACCGGCTTCTCGGTCACCTTCTGGAACGACAGCGGGATGACGTCGCCGTCGCGCGCGAAGATCAGCCAGGCATGCGCCAGCTGCAGCAGCGACATCGAGATGCCCTGGCCGAACGACATGTTGGCCTTGGCGACGGTCCGCCACGATTTGTAGGGACGCACGCGGCCGGCCGCGGCGCCGGGGAAACCGTAGCGCGGCGCCTGGCCGAAGCCGACCTTGGTGAACATCTCCCACATCTCCTGGGCCGACAGCATCTCCGAGATCTTGGTCGTGCCGATGTTGGACGACTTCTGGATGATCGTGGTGACGTCGATGACGCCGTGCGGATGCGTGTCGCGGATCGTGTGGCCGCCGGTCTGGTAACGGCCGTTGCCCGTGTCGAACAGCGTGGTCGGCTTGATCAGGCCCTTGTCCAGCGCCAGCGCGACGGTGAACGGTTTCAAGGTGGAACCCGGCTCGAACGTGTCGGTGATGACGCGGTTGCGCAGCTGCTCGCCGGTCAGGCGCGAGCGGTCGTTCGGGTTATACGTGGGCCAGTTGGCCAGCGCCAGCACCTCGCCCGTGTGCACGTCCAGCACAAGGGCGGCGCCGGCCTTGGCGTGGAACTTCTCCACCGCGTCCTTGATGCTGTTGAAGGCGATGTACTGCAGCTTGGAATCGACGGACAGCGTGAGGTCCTTGCCGTCGTGCGGCTCGCGCGACAGGCCCACGTCCTCGACGATGCGGCCCAGGCGGTCCTTGATCACGCGCCGGCTGCCGGTCTGGCCCACGAGGTTCTTCTGCTGCGCGAGCTCGATGCCTTCCTGGCCCACGTCCTCGACGTTCGTGAAGCCGACGATGTGCGCCATCACCTCGCCCTGCGGGTAGTAACGCTTGTATTCCTTGCGGGTGTCGATGCCGTCGATGCCGAGCTTCTCGATTTTGGCGATGACGTCCATCTCCACCTGGCGCTTCAGGTAGACGAAGGTGCGGTCGGAATCGAGCTTCTTCAAGAGGTCGGCCTCCGGCAGGTCGAGCAGCTGCGCCAGTTCGCGCAGCTTCGGACGCGGCGAATTCAGCACGTCCTCGGGGATCGCCCACACGGCCTTCACGGGCAGCGACGACGCGAGCACGATGCCGTTGCGGTCGAAGATCTTGCCGCGCGTGGCCGGCAGTTCGAGCGTGCGCTCGTAGCGGCTCGCGCCCTGCTTCTGGAGGAACTGGTTGGAGACGCCTTGCAGCCACAGCGCGCGCCCGGCCAGCGCGAGGAACGCGGCGAACAGCACGAACAGGACGACGCGCGAGCGCCAGTCGGGCAGGCGCACGGCCAGCACGGGGCTCTTGGAAAACGCCACGCCCTTGGCGGCGGCGACGCGGGATCCGTTGGTGCCGGCCTTCATTTACCGCCTTCCGTCAGGTATTGGGTACGCGCCGGGGACAGCGGTGCCATGTCCAGCTGCGAGCGCGCGATCTGTTCGATGCGCTCGTTCTTGCCGAGGGTGGATTGGTCGAGCTGGAGCTGCGCCCAGTCGATCTCGAGCTGGCGCTGCTGCTGCAGCAGCTTTTCCTGGTCGATGAACAGGTGGCGCGCCTGGTAGCGCGCGTTCACGACCGACAGCGCGCAGCCGACGAGGAGCACCGTCAGCACGACGTTCAGCTTGCCGCTCATCGGGCTCCCTCCGGCGCGTCCACTCCCAGCCGCTCGGCCACGCGCAGCACCGCCGAACGGGCGCGCGGGTTGGCGCCGACTTCCACGTCGGACGGTTTCGTCTTGCTGATCAACTTCATCAAGGGCTTGGGCAAGTCGACGGCGCGGATCGGCAACCGGCGATCCGGTTGCTCGACCTTGGCCTTCGACGCCAGGAACTGCTTGACCATGCGGTCTTCCAGCGAGTGGAAGCTGATCACCGACAGGCGAGCGCCGGGCTTCAGCAGTTCGAAGGCGGCGTTCAGACCTGCTTCAAGGTCCTCAAGCTCTTGATTGATGAAAATCCGGATAGCCTGAAAGGTGCGGGTTGCCGGATCCTT
Source organism: Massilia sp. GER05 (assembly GCF_052056005.1). Taxonomy (NCBI): domain Bacteria; kingdom Pseudomonadati; phylum Pseudomonadota; class Betaproteobacteria; order Burkholderiales; family Oxalobacteraceae; genus Massilia; species Massilia sp. GER05. The sequence goes on from NZ_CP178858.1 coordinate 6,990,891, forward strand.
GCCTTTCTCCCGGGTTTTGACCGCGTTTGCCACGATTGCGGCAAGCTGTCGTGTGGTTGAAATTGGTTCGACTGCCCGGCCAGCAACAATCGCCTTTGCAATCTGAAAAGCAAACCGTTCTTCTCCATAATCCCGAATCACCTTTTCCAGTTGTCTCTCCGGCACTTCGGCCAGCCAGGCGGCGGCGGAAATGCCCCGTGTCGTATCCATCCGCATGTCCAGGGGCCCATCGTTGCGGAAGCTGAATCCACGGCTCGCATCGTCGACCTGGGGCGAGGAGATGCCCAGGTCCAGCAGGATGCCGTCGACCTGGTGCACGCCCCGTGCCGCCAGCGCTTCGCGCATCGTCGCGAAGCTGTCGTGCACGATCGAGAAGCGCGGATCGTTCATCTGCTCGGCCGTCGCGATCGCCTGGGGATCCTTGTCGAAACCGATCAGGCGCCCCTGGGGCGCCAGTTTCGACAGGATCAGCCGGCTATGACCGCCGCGGCCGAACGTGCCATCTATATAAGTACCCGCAGCGCGCTCGCCTTCGAGGGCGAGTGCATCGACTGCTTCATCCAGCAGCACCGTACGATGCTGCAAACCGGGCACCGGCTGAGTCACATTCATGCGGCGCCTTAGAAGGAGAAATTGGAAAGGACATCGGGCATGCCACCCGCGACGGCTTGGGCCTCGTTTTCCGCCAGCTTGGCGGCGTCCCAGATCTCGAAATGGGTCCCCATCCCGAGCATCATCACTTCCTTCTCCAATCCAACTGCATTGCGCAGTTCGGGCGAAATGAGCACCCGACCCGCGCCGTCCATCTCGACATCGCAGGCGTTCCCCAGGAAAATGCGTTGCCACGCCCGCGCCGACATCGGCCAGGCGGCGATCTGTTCGCGATGCTCTTCCCACACCGGGCGCGGGAAGAACAACAGGCAACCATGTGGGTGTTTCGTGAGCGTCATACGGCCTTCACATTGCTGCATCAAGGCGTCGCGATGCTTGGCCGGTATTGACATCCGTCCTTTGGCATCGAGATTGATCGCTGACGCGCCCTGAAACACGTTGTACCTAGTTTTGGAGAGTTATCAGTCTGATTATTTTTAGGCGCCGGGAGATACACCGATCTCCCACAAAACTGCACTTTTTGCCACCGTTTCCCACTTTAGAGGAAGCGTTGTCTGTGGTCAAGCGAATTCACGTTTAGAAAACGGCGAAATTGCCAATGAAACCAATGACTTAGCGAACTTACTTGACGGAACCTCAAGTAAAAATGTTGAGCAAAATTAGGCACTTAGGTAAAACAATGCATGTGCGACCTCATCTGCACACATGTGTTTCACCCTTAATAAAGGACAAGACTTGACTGTCGGTAGGTTGCCATATGGCAACACAGACAGCACGGCAGAAAGCGCGATTCGATCACGTGCGCGTTAGAATGAAAGCGAGGCGATCACCCGGCCGTTTCCGGCTCGCTTGGCGGTTTTTTCGGGGAGCCCAGTAGTATAAGTGAGTCCGTACTATCGTGCAGGAGTTTTGCCATGAGCCTTACCTTGGCCCGCAGCCGTGCCGTCTACGATCTCAATGAAGTACAGGGCGCGCTCGACCGTAGCCGCGGACGTTCGCCCGAGCTCGAAGCGTTCTACGAACGCATGCTCGAGACCGGCGCCGAACGTTTCGTCACCACCCCCTCTTCCATCGACGCCCTCGACCCGCTGTTCGAGGAATGTCCGAATTTCGACGAAGTGCTGGACGACCTCGCGCGCTATTTGCGCCTGGCCCATGCCGGCGATAAGGGTTTTAACGTCATGCCGATCCTGCTGCTGGGCGGCCCGGGCGTGGGCAAGACCCATTTCGCCAAGCGCCTGGCGAAGGTCATGCACACGGACTGCGAGCTGATCAGCATGAATGCGCTGTCGGCCGGCTTCGTCATCACGGGCAGCTCGGCCAGCTGGCGCGGGGCCAAGTGCGGCAAGGTGGCCGAACGCCTCGTGCGCGGGCAGTTCGCGAATCCGGTGATCGTGCTGGACGAGGTGGAAAAGGCGACGGGCTCTTCGCAATCCGACCCGCTCGCGGCGCTGTATCAGTTACTGGAGCCGGAAACGGCCAGCGCGTTCCGCGACGAATTCATCGACGTCGACATCGACGCTTCGCAGATCTTCTGGGTGCTGACCGCGAACTCCACCGAAGGCATTCCGCACCCGCTGCTGAACCGGATGGCCGTCTACGAAGTCCCGGCACCGACGCCGGAACAGGCCGCCGGCATCGCCCAGCGCATGTATGCCGGGCTGCTGCGCGAGCTGAATTTGGCGGCGTTCGATCCGCTCCTGGGCGACGGCGTGCTGGACAAGCTCGCGGGCGTGTCGCCGCGCGACCTGCGCAAGACGTTACTGGATGGGCTTGGCTATGCGGTCGCGGACGGGCGCGCGCACGTGAAGGTGGACGACATCCGCCTCAAGCCCACGCCGGGCAAGGGGCGGATCGGGTTCTAATCAAAGATCAGAACTCTTCCCACTCGTCGCCCGCGCCGGCACCGGCCAGATGCCTGGCACGCGGCCGCTCTGCCGACGCCTTGGCCGGCGCGGCCGGCTTCTTCCGCACCGGCGGCGCGATGGCCGGCGCCGCCTGTTTCGGCTGCACGGCGGGCACAGTCGCGGCCCGGTCATGCGCACCACCCAGCCGGAACACGGCGACGGTCTGCGACAGCTTGGATGCCTGCTCGCGCAGCTGCTCGGACGCGGCGGCCGCTTCCTCGACGAGCGCGGCATTCTGCTGCGTGGCCTGGTCCATCTGGGAAATCGCGAGCTGTACCTGCCCGATGCCGTCGGTCTGTTCCTGGCTCGCGGCGCTGATCTCGCCCATGATGTCCGCCACGCGGCGGATGCTCTCGACCACGTCGCGCATCGTCGTCCCGGCCTGGTCGACGAGCCTGCTGCCGTCGTCCGCCTTCTGGACGGAGTTGTCGATCAGCGCCTTGATTTCCTTCGCGGCCGCCGCGCTGCGCTGCGCCAGGCTGCGCACTTCCGACGCCACCACCGCAAAACCCCGTCCCTGCTCGCCGGCGCGCGCCGCTTCGACGGCCGCGTTCAGCGCGAGGATATTGGTCTGGAAGGCGATGCCGTCGATGACCGCGATGATGTCGACGATCTCGCGCGCCGATTCGTTGATCGCGCCCATGGTGTCGACCACTTCCGCCATCACCGCGCCGCCCTTCTCCGCCACTTCCGATGCGGATACGGCGAACTGGTTCGCCTGGCGCGCATTGTCCGCATTCTGTTTCACCGTCGACGTCAGTTCTTCCATCGACGACGCCGTTTCTTCCAGCGACGACGCCTGCTCCTCGGTGCGCGACGACAGGTCGGCGTTGCCGGACGCGATCTGCTGCGACGCGGACGCGATGGTCTCCGTGCCGCTACGCACTTCTCCGACGATATTGACCAGCGCTTCGTTCATGTCGCGCAGGGCTTGCAGCAACTGGCCGGTTTCGTCCGCCGAGTGCACCTCGATCCGCGTGCCGAGGTCGCCGGTGGCCACGGTGCGCGCCACGTCGACGGCTTGCCGCAGCGGCCGCGTGATCGAACGCGTGATCCAGACGGCCACGACCGTGCCGAGCACGAGCGCGACGGCCGCCAATCCCATCAGCCAGGCGATCGTCGACTGGTAGGTCTCCTCGGCGCGGTGGCCGCTGTCGAGCACGCGCCTATCCTGAAACTTGATCAATTCCCGCACGGCGTCGAAATAGCCGCGCTGGTCCTTGCGCACCTGGGTCAGCAGGAAGGCCGCGGCTTCCGGTTTTTTACCGGCATCCATCATGTCGAGAAAGGCCTGCTGCGACGTGCGGTACACCTCCCGCGCATCCTGCACGGCTTTCAGCTTGACCTTGCCTTCGTCGGATTTGATCAGTGCCGCCAGCTTGTCGAGATTGACGGTGTTTTCCTGCCTGTTCTGGAGCACGGTCTGCCGTTCCCGCGCCACTTCCTCCGGTTTGTCCCACAACAGCATATTGCGCATGGCGCGGGCATTGCGGTTCACGACGTCGAGGCTTTCGTAGGCGAGGACCGTCTTCGGATAATCCTCGTCGACGATCTTCGACGTACCTTCGTTCAACAAGTGCAGGCTGGCAATGCCGAACCAGATGCATGCCCCCAGCAACACGAGCAGCAGTCCGAATGCGCCGCCCAGCCGATTACCAATTTTCCAGTGTTTGATATTCATGCCGCCTTCCATTCGTCAGGACCAGCCGGTAGCATACATGATTGCAATAAAGCATTGTTTGATACCTGTCGATGTTGCCAGTACGAAAATCTCAGGCGGTGTTTCTCAGAACCGTTTCCCCCGTTTTCGGATTCGTCAGCGTGACGTTCTCGAGCGCCTTGATGCGCCAGGCGCCGGCCTGCCGCGTCAGCACGGCAAGAATCAGGGTATCGACGGCGTGCGCACCGGCCGGATGCGCCGGACCGGCCGCGAGGCGGCTCCAGAAGTGCACGACCGCCGCGTCGGCGCCGATCGGGATCACGTCGATCAATTCGTTGTCGAGCGTGGAATCGCTGTAGACGGTGGCGTGGATCGGGACATGCATGTCGACGATCGCGTCGATGCCGCGTACGTAGCGGCCGAACCGGTTCACGAACGTCGCGTCGTCATGGAACAACGTCCGCAAGGCTGTCATGTCATGGCTGTTCCAGATGGCCTGGAATGCGTGGGGTGCATCGTCGGGTCGTGCCAGGAGTGTCATTTGGATCCTCATCGATATCTATTTATGCACTTCAATGTCCAGCGTGATCTCACGGCCGGCCGGCAGGCGCGGCTGCACACGCCATACCACGATCGCGATCATGGCGGCGACGCCCAGCGCAGCCGTGACGTGGACGGCTGCCAGGGCGTGCGCCATGTCCGGTCCGCCTTGCGACAGCGGCACGAGCAGCGCGATGCCCACCGCACTGCCCAGCTGCTGGCAGGTCGACGCCGCACCGGAAGCGACGCCTTGCCGATGGGCCGGCACGCCCGTCGTCGCCGTCGCGAACATGACCGTGAACGTCATGCCCATGCCGGCACTGTACAACAGCAGGCCAGGCAGCAATCCGGTATAACCGCTCGCGCCTGCCATCGCCCAGGCCGTCAGCAGCATGCCGACGCCGCCGGATACCAGGCCGATCAGCAGACCGTGCCGTAGGCCCAGGCGGCCCGCAACGTGTCCACCCAGCGACGACATCACGATGATGACGCAGTACAGGGGTACATAGGCCAGTCCGGCCTGCCATACCGGGAAGCGCAACACGGCTTGAAAATACTGGGCCAGGAAATACAACAGCGAGCCGAACGTGGCGCTGAACATGAGGATCACGGCAAGGCCCGGCGCCAGGCCAGGTGCCGCGAACAGGGACGGCGGCAGCAGCGGGTCGCGGGCGCGCCGTTCGATGGCGACGAATCCCGCGAGCAGCAGCACGGCCGCCAGCCCCGCCGCGAGGATGGGCGCCGCGTCCCAGCCATGCTCCGGACCGCGTACGAGCACGTAGACGAGCAACGTCATGCCGAGGGTGCCCGCGAGCGCCCCGGCCGCATCGACATCGCGGCGCCCGGTGCGTGCCCCGTCCGGTGCGATCACGAGGAAGGCGGCCAGCACCCCGGCAACGGCGAGCGGGACGTTGACGAGAAATATGGCACTCCAGCCGAACATCTCCGTCAGCAGGCCGCCGGCCAGCGCGCCCAGGGCCATGCCGCTGCCGCCCACGCCGGCCCAGACGGACAGGGCCAAATGCCGCGCCCGTCCCTCCGCGAAGTTGACGGTGATGAGCGACAGCGTGGCCGGAAACAGCAGGGCCGCGCCGACGCCCTGCACGGCGCGCGCCGCGAGCAACAACCCCGGGCCTGGCGCCAGGCCACCTGCGAGCGACGCGAGTCCGAACAGCGTGAAGCCGGCGACGAGCATGCTGCGCCGGCCGAACAGGTCGCACGCGCGGCCGCCGAGCAGCAATAACCCGCCATACGGAACGATGTACGCGCTGACCACCCATTGCAACGTCTGCGGCGTGAAGCCGAGGGCCGTGCGGATCGATGGCAGGGCCACGAAGACGATCGTGTAGTCGAGCGAGATGATGAGGTGGGAAAATGCCAGCAAGGCGAGCGCGGCGAGGTGGCGCCCGCGCGGCGCGGACGTCGATGATGTCGTGTCGGTCATGGGTTCCTCCTGTTGACACGGGCATTATCGAAGCGGCGCCGGCGCCTCCGCCATCATCGATTTTGCATGCCCCGGCCACGCGCGTGCAGGGCGGACGCGTCAGGACGGCGTGCGCTCCAGCCGGGCCGGCAATTCCGCCGCCAGGAAATCGACGAGCGCGCGCAAGCGGACGTTCTCGCGCATGTCGGCGTGGAAGCCGAGGCGCAGGTCGAGTGCCGGATCGGACGCCGGAACAACGAGGCGGTGCAACTGCGCGAACGATTCGCCCAGCGGACGGGGCACGTGTCCGATCGCCTCCCCGGCCAGCGTCGCGGCCACGACCGTATGCATGTCGCCGGCCCGCAGTATGACGTGCGCATCGGGCAGCACCGCGCGGATCCATGCGTCGTGCAGGAAGACGTCCTCCCGCGGTTCGATCAACACGAGGCGGTGGCCGCGCCCCTGCTGCGCCGGGTCCGGCAGACCGTGGCGTTCGATGTAGCCGGGAGCGGCGAACAGGCTGTAGGGAACGGTGGCGAGGCGACGCTGGATGAGGTTGTCCTGTTCGATCCGGCGGAACGACACGCTCAAGTCCGCCTCACGGGCCGCCAGATTGAAATTGCGCTTTTCGTTGATGAGCCGCAGCGTCAACCCGGGGTGCTGCGCGCCGAAGCGTGCCAGCAGGGGCGCCACGAAGGCGGCGCCGAGCCAGTCGATGCTGGTAATCGTCAGCGCGCCTTCAAGGCCGTCCCCGGTCGCCGCCAGCTTACGCAGCACACCTTGTGCTTCGGCATCCATGCGCTCCAGGCCGGCGAGCAGTCCGGCACAGGCGGCGGTCGGCACCATGCCGTACATGTCGCGGTCGAACAACTGGATGGCGAGACGCCCTTCGATGGCGGCCACGCGGCGGCTCACGGTCGGCTGGGTCAGGCCGAGGACGCGCGCGGCACCGTTGAGAGAACCATGCCGCGCAACCGCGAGCAGGACGCGCAGGTCATCCCAGTCGGGACCGATCGTCATGTGTGCCATCCTCACAAAATCGACGCCAGCAGCAAGCCTCCGCAGACCGCCACGTTGCTGAAAAAACCGTTCGCGGCGCCAACGCGCTCCCGGCCCGACAGGCGCCAGAAGTCGAGCAGGGTTACGCTGGCGCAGGTCGTAAAGGCGAGCAATGCAATCGCGCTGGCGTGGCGCGACGGCTGCCAGAGCAACCCCAGGCCGGCCACGATCTGCACGGCCGACCCGGCGGCAAGCATCGCCCGGGGCGCGGGCCAGCCGCGGACGGCCAGCATACTGCACATTTCACGGAAACGGAGAAAGTGAGCGCAGCCCGCGCGTACGAAATTCAGGGCGATACACGCGAGCGCAACCATCGATACTGCGGACATGAGCATTCTCGAGAAAGAGGAAAACCCGATTCTCGGGTCCGCCGCGCCCTGATGCCATCATCGATTTTGCATGCCCGGTCTGCGTGGTGCGCCATCACACTGTCGCCATGTCCTCGACACGCAAATAATTGACGAGTTCATCGCGCTCGAACGATCCATCCCACTGTTTTTCGCCTAGCAGTTGCGGCAATGCGCTGTGGGTCAGCAGCGCGTGGAACCTATCCTTGATGAGTTGCGGCCGGATATCCCGCACGCGCACCCGCGACACCTTGCGCGATAAATCCATGACGATCCCGAACAGGATCCAGTCGAGCTGTAACAGCAGCATGCTGGCCGACTGGATCGCCCGCGGCGCGATGCTGGTTTCGTACAGCCGGGCCACCGACGATTGCCGCGCCCCGGCATCGGCGCCGGGATCTCCCGTCAATTCCTCCGGCCACCAGGCCAGTACCTGGTTCAGCAGGCACGCGAAATCGGCATGGTCGGGAAGGATGATTTGCCCATCAAACATAAAAGAAAGGTAAGAAATATTACCGGGCAGTATATCGATCAAAGTGAACGAAAAGCTCTCACAATTTCACCATTAAAAGGAATCGCACTGTTCAGATTGCATACGGGTCCGCGAACGTTGCTCATGGCATTCATAGATAACGGTTTATAGTCCATAAAACGCTATCTATGAAACCATTTTCTTAACAAAGCCTTTATAGATAATCGCTTACTTGCTGTAAGACGCGTTCTTTGATAGCCTCGAAACATGCCCAAAAAACTTTCAAATGCCGACATGTGGCCGACGCTCGTGCAGGAGCGCCTGGTCGAATGGGGCCGCTGCGTCAATGTGCAGCGTATGCAGCAGCGCATCACGGCGGCCGACCTGTGCCGCCGGCTGGGCATTTCGGAAGCCACGCTGCGGCGCCTGGAGCGGGGTGATCCGGGCGTCGGTGCCGGGGCCTACCTGAATGCGCTGCTGACCCTGGGCATGGCGGATGAAGCCACGCCAGCCTTGAAACCCGAACTCTGGCGCAAGGCCCCGGGCAAGCGGGTCCGGCCGACGCGACAGGAGCAAGGCGCCACATCCGATGCCGATTATTTCTAAGCCGTTGTACGTGTACCTGCAGCGCCCGGACGACGGCGCATGGGTCACCGTGGGCCGCTACGTGGCCAGCGCGCCCGGCGAAGGCACGTTCATGTATGCGCCGTCGTATGTCGACAGCGGACTTGCGTGGGCGATCGATCCCGTGAACCTGCCGTTCGTACCCGGCACCCAGTACAGGACCCGGCGTTACCGGGGATTGCACGACGTCTTGCGCGACGCGTGTCCGGATGCCTGGGGCCAGGCCTTGCTGCGGCGCGAATACAACCTGCCCGCCGACGCCCCGCCGTTGCAATACCTGATCAAGACCGGCAATATCGATCGCTGGGGCGCGCTCGCCGTCGGGTCGACACCCCGGTTTTCCGGCGCGGCGCTGAACAGTCCTCCCTTGCCCCTGCTCGACCAGCTGGTCGAGGAACTGGCCGCGCTGGCGGAACACCGGCCACCGGTCCGGCCCGCCATCCGGCGGCGGCTGGTGCAGACGGCCAGCGTCGGCGGCGCGCGTCCGAAGACGACCGTACGCGATGACGCCGGCGCCTTCTGGCTGGTCAAGCCGCGGATGCCGATGGACCCGGCCGACATCCCCCGCCTCGAACACTTCGCCCTCGAATGGGGCGCGGCGAGCGGGCTGGATGTGGTGGAAACCGTCCTGCATCCAGGGCCGGGAGGCCGCAGCGTCCTGCGCGTGCGCCGCTTCGATCGCGACGGCGGCCGGCGCTTCATGTGCGTCAGCGCGGCGTCCCTGCTGCAGGCGGAATATCCGGACGATCCGGCCCACACCGACCGCTGGAGTTACCCGCGCCTGGCCGAAGAATTGCGCCGGGTCGGCGCACCGCCGGAGGATGGTATCGAACTGTTCGGCCGCATGGTCTTCAACGCCGTCTGCGGCAACGACGACGACCATGTGCGCAACCACGCGATCGTCCATGGGCAAGGCCGCAAGGGCTGGCGCCTCGCGCCGGCGTTCGACGTCGTGCCGAATCCGGCAGAAACGCCGCGCCGCCTGGTCATGCAACTGTCCAGGGGGCGCTTCGACATCGCGCGGGACGCCATCCTCGGCGACGCCGTCCGCTTCGGTTTCACGGGGCGCGACGCCTGCGCGGCGTATCTCGACGCGCTGCTGGCGCGCATCGAGGCGGCGTTTCCGCTGGCCGCCGCGCGGCTCACGGACGACTGGCGCGCGACACTGCACGCGCGGATGACGGCGAACCTCGCGCTCCTGCGCGGCACGTAGCCCTACTCGTCCACCTTCGCATCCTCGCTCTTGGCCGCTTCCATCGCCTCCGGCTCGAGCACTTCCGCCGATTTGTTCATGCGGATGAACACGCCCCAGCCGGCCATCAGCAGCCCCGCCGCGACGAGCACCGACGCCGCGTGCGGCAGCAGTTCCGGTTCCTCGTGCAAGGCCTTGAACGTGCCGACCAGCCCCTCGATCGACAGCGCGACCACGACGACGACCATGAAGCGCGACAGGTAGCGGCGCACGCGCGTGGGCGCGCTGATGTGGGCGTCGCGCACGACTTCTTCCTCGGTGATGGTCTGCGCGATCTGCAGCGACACGACGGCGATGGCCAGCAGGCCGATCGCCTCGATGGCCATTTCGGCGCTCTCCTCGGCCTCGGCGCCGACCGCCTGCCAGCCGGTCTGCACGGCCAATACCGTGATCAGCACGGACACGAGCACGAACAGGAAGCCGAGCACCGCGTGCGCGGTCGAAAAGAAAAACTTCAGGAATTTCAAAGACGCCTCCGGTCGCAACGCATCGATGACAAGGTTGCATCGATTGTGCCCGAACCGCGCCGGCGCGGCCGCACGCGAGCGTCAGTGGTGTTCCGGCACCGCCCACGCGCGCGCATGCGCGACCGCGCGCGACCAGCGCGCCATCATGTCGTCGCGCCGCGCGGCCGGCAGCTGCGGCTCGAAGCGGCGCTCGCTCTTCCACTGCGCCGCGATCTCGTCGCGCGACGACCAGAAGCCGACGGCGAGACCGGCAAGGCAGGCGGCGCCGAGGGCCGTCGTCTCCGTCACCTGCGGCCGCACGACGGGCACGCCCAGCAGGTCGGCCTGGAACTGCATCAGGAGGTCGTTGCGCGCGGCGCCGCCGTCGGCGCGCACTTCGTGCACGACGCAGGCGGCGTCCTTCTGCATGGCGGCCAGCAGTTCCGCGCTCTGGTAGGCGATCGCTTCGACGGCGGCGCGCGCGATGTGCGCGGCCGTCGTCCCGCGCGTCATGCCGACGATGGTGCCGCGCGCATACGGGTCCCAGTGCGGCGCGCCGAGGCCGACGAAGGCCGGCACGAGCATCACGCCGCCGCTGTCCGGCACCGACAGGGCGAGCGCCTCGACGTCGGCCGACTGCTTGATGATGCCGAGGCCGTCGCGCAGCCATTGCACGGTGGCGCCGCCCATGAACACGCTGCCTTCGAGCAGGTAGTCGGTGTGGTTGCCCACGGTCCAGCCGACGGTGGCGAGCAGGCGGTTGTGCGACTGCGGCGGCGTGTCGCCCGCGTGCATCAGCATGAAGCAGCCGGTGCCATACGTGTTCTTGACCATGCCGCGCCGGTGGCAGGCCTGGCCGAACGTGGCCGCCTGCTGGTCGCCCGCGATGCCCGCGATGGGGATGGCGCGGCCGAACCAGGCGGGGTCGGCGTCGGCCACGATGCCGGAACTGGGCACGACTTCCGGCAGCATCGACGCCGGCACGCCGAACAGAGACAGCAGTTCCGGGTCCCAGCGCAGGCTGTTGATATTGAAGAGCATCGTGCGCGCCGCGTTGCTCGCGTCCGTGACGTGGCGTCCCGTCAATTTATAGGTGAGCCAGCTGTCGACGGTGCCGAACGCGAGCTCGCCCCGCTCCGCGCGCGCGTGCGCGCCCGGCACGTGCGTGAGCAGCCATTGCAGCTTGGTCGCGGAAAAATAGGCATCCAGTTCGAGACCCGTCTTGCGCTGGATGAGGGGGGCCTTGCCCGCCGCGCGCAGATCGTCGCAGAGTTCGGCCGTGCGCCGGTCCTGCCAGACGATGGCGTGGCACAGCGGTTCGCCCGTGCGGCGGTCCCACACGACGGTCGTCTCCCGCTGGTTCGTGATGCCGATGGCGGCGACGTCGCCCGCATCGATGCCGGCCTCCGCCAGCACCTGGCGCGCGCATGCGAGCTGGCTGTTCCAGATGTCGAGCGGGTCGTGTTCGACCCAGCCGGGCTGCGGGAAATGCTGGGGATATTCCTGCTGGGCGATGCGCACGACCTGGCCCTGGCGGTCGAACAGGATGGCGCGCGAACTGGTGGTGCCCTGGTCGAGGGCGAGGATGTAACGCATCGTCGTCGAGCTCCCCGGACCGTGAATCATGTGTAAAGCAGGCCGATAGGCCGGATTCTGTGTAACGTCCTTGCGGACGCTATGACAGCCATTCCTCTAGGCGCCGAATTACTCCGGCGCTCAAGCTTCCTACCCGCACGCTCCGCGAGCAACATCAACGCGTGCCTATTTGGAATTGCTCCGAGTGGAGGTTACCGCGTTTCACCGTAACTTAATACGCTCGTCTCTGTGGCCCTATTCCTCGCCTTATACCCGGCTTGCGCCGGGCTTTCGGCGGACGGCCGTTAACCGTCACCCCGCTCTGTGGAGTCCGGACCTTCCTCCCGCCCACGACCTTGCGGCGTGGACCAGCGGCTGTCTGGCCTGCTTCACGGGCTGCATTGTACAGGATTACGTAGCTGCCATTTGTGAAAGGTCGTGTCGCTATTTGAAAAGCCAGCCCAGGGCGAGTTGCATAGAATGCCCGAATTCCATCGTGATAAGGATGACCTCACCATGACGCACCCCTCCCGCAGCGGCGGCCAGATCCTGGTCGATGCGCTCCAGGTCCACGGCGTGGACACCGCCTTCGGCGTGCCCGGCGAAAGCTATCTCGACGTGCTCGACGCGCTGCACGACTCGAACATCCGCTTCGTCATCAATCGCCAGGAAGGCGGCGCGGCGTTCATGGCCGAGGCCTACGGCAAGCTGACGGGCAAGCCCGGCATCTGCTTCGTCACGCGCGGCCCCGGCGCAACGAACGCCTCCATCGGCGTGCACACCGCGTACCAGGATTCCACGCCGATGATCCTGTTCATCGGCCAGGTCGGCACCGACTTCATGGACCGCGAAGCGTTCCAGGAAATCGACTACCGCCGCATGTACGGCCAGATGGCGAAATGGGTCGCGCAGATCGACCGCGCCGAACGCATCCCCGAATACATGGCGCGCGCGTTCCAGGTGGCGACGAGCGGCCGTCCCGGCCCGGTCGTCCTCGCGCTGCCGGAAGACATGCTCGTGGCCCGCGCGCAAGTCGCGGATACGCGCCGCTACCAGCCGACGCAGGGCGCGCCGTCTGCCGCGCAGATCGCACAACTGCGCACGCTGCTGGCACAAGCGAAAAAGCCCTTGCTGCTGCTGGGCGGGGGCACGTGGACGGATGCGGCGTGCGCCGACGTGCAGAAATTCGCCGAGGCGAACGCCCTGCCCGTCGCGTGCGCGTTCCGCTTCCAGGACCTGCTGGACAACGAGCACCCGCACTACGCGGGCGACGTCGGCATCGGCATCAATCCGAAGCTGGCCGCACGTGTAAAAGAGGCCGACGTGCTGATCGCGTTCGGCCCGCGCCTGGGCGAGATGACGACGAGCGGCTACTCGCTGCTGGCATCGCCCGTGCCGCGCCAGCGCCTCGTGCACATCCATCCCGATCCGGAAGAACTGGGCAGCGTCTACCAGGCCGAATTGATGATCGCGAGCGGCGCGCCGCAGGCGGCATCGATGCTGGCGGCGATGGAGCCGGTCGATGCATCGGCATGGCGCCACACGGTCGAGGAAGCGAAGGCCGAGCTGCGCGCGTGGCAGGAGCAGCCGCCGATCTTCAAGGACGGCACCGCGCCGCTGGACCTGTGGCAGATGGTGCAGGACCTGCAAGCCGCCCTCCCGCGCGACACGATCATCACGAACGGCGCCGGCAACTACGCGACGTGGGCGCACCGCTTCTGGCGCTACGGCGCGATGCGCACGCAGCTCGCCCCGACGAGCGGCGCGATGGGATATGCCGTTCCCGCCGGCGTGGCGGCCAAGATCGTGCGGCCGGAGCGCACCGTCGTCACCTTCGCGGGCGACGGCGAATTCATGATGACGGGCCAGGAACTAGCGACCGCGGTGCAGTACGGCGCCGGCGTCATCTTCCTGGTCTTCAACAACGGCATGTTCGGCACGATCCGCATGCACCAGGAACGCGAATACCCGGGCCGCGTGTCGGGCACGCAGCTGCACAATCCGGATTTCGCCGCGCTGGCGCAAGCGTACGGCGGCCACGGCGAGGCGGTCGAGACGACGGCCGGTTTCGGCCCGGCGCTCGAACGCGCCATCGCGTTCACACGCACGCACAGGCTGCCGGCGCTGATCGAGCTGCGCTACGACGGCAACCTGATCACGCCGGGCGCCACCCTGGACACCATCCGCCGCAACGCGCAGGCGGCCAAGGCGGGCTGATCTTCAAGCCACGGCCAGGCCGCGCAGGGCCGGGACGACGTCATGCAGGCGCGCCACTTCGAAGGTGGGCAGCGCATGCGTGTCGTTGGCGAGGCCGCCGGGATTGAACCAGCAGCTTTCGATGCCGAAGCGGTTGGCGCCGAGGATGTCGGCATCGAGGCGGTCGCCGACGATGATCGTTTCCGCATGCGTGAACGCGCGCGCCATCCTCACGGTGTAGTCGAAGAAGCGGCTGTCCGGCTTCGCATGGCCGCACGCCTCCGACGTCGCCACGAACGACACATGGTCGCGCAGCCCGGCACTGGCGATGCGGCGGTGCTGGATCTGCTCGACACCGTTCGTGATGATGCCCACCTCGCCGATGGCGGCCAGGGTCGCGCAGAGTTCCTTCGCGCCGTCGATGAGGACGACCGTGTCCGACAGCGATTCGAGGTACAGGCGGCTGGCCGCTTCCGGATCGAGGTCGAGACCGCTCGCGGCGAAGGTCTGGCGGAAGCGTTCCACCTTCAGGAAATCCTTGGAGACAGTGCCCGTCTCGAAGCTTCGCCACAGTGCCGTATTGATGGCCTGGTAGCGGGCGAACAGCCCGTCGGGAAGCGCGGCCAGGCCCAATGCACGCATCGTGCGGTCGAACGACAATTGTTCGGAAGCTTTGAAGTCGAGCAGGGTGTCGTCGAGGTCGAAAAGAAAAAGTCTGTGTTTCATGGCGCTGCAACCGCAAGGTGTCCTTCGGAAATAACAGGATACCAGCAGCGCAGATTACATGCCGAGGTTGCCGTCGAGTCCCAGTTCGGCCGGCCACGGCACCGGCGCGTCGAAGGCGCTGGCGGGACTGGATGGATGGGTCAGGAACAGGGCGACAAGGGCAATGAAGAGCCAGACGATGACGTTGCGCAGCGATGGCGCCGAACTGCCCACCACGTGATCGCCGGCGATGAGCCTCTTGATAAACCTGGATACGTTCACGATCGTCCCTCGGTGACGCGTCTTCTTATCGATGTTCACAATTTACACCCGTTACGTACTAAATTCCAGCACGGTGAGCGGAGTGGTATTGTTGAGCTGTATTCTAGCCACAATATGGTCGAGCAGGCGCACCTCAGAAGTGTGTTCCCGCTCTGGTAGAATACGCGCGACCCTATCCGGCATTCCGCCGCCCTCCCGAATACACAATGTTTAGTTTCTTCAAAAAGAAAAAACCTGAAGCCGAGACGCCGGCTGCGGTCGAACCCGCGGCGCCCGTGGCCCCGGAGGCTGAAGCGCCGGGCGTCGCCACGCCAGCCGAGCAGCCGGGTTTCCTGCGCCGCCTGTTCGGCGGTGGCGATGACGCACCGGCCGCGCCCGAGGAAGTTGTTGCGGGCGCTTCGACGGCCTACGAAGGCCAGCTGTTCCCCGAAACCGCCGAACGTCCCGTCAGCGAAGCGGAAGCCAGGCGTTCCTGGATGTCGCGCCTGAAGGCCGGCCTGGCCAAGACGTCGAGCAACCTGTCGCTGCTGTTCGTCGGCGCGCGCATCGACGAAGACCTGTACGAGGAACTCGAATCCGCCCTGCTGATGTCCGACGCCGGCATGGATGCCACGCAATTCCTGCTGGACAACCTGCGCCGTAAGGTGAAGGAAGACAAGCTGCTCGACGCGGCCGCCGTCAAGGTGGCGCTGAAGGGCCTGCTGGTCGACCTGCTGCGTCCGCTGGAAAAGCCGCTCGAGCTGGGCCGCCATGAGCCGCTCGTGATGATGATCGCGGGCGTCAACGGCGCCGGCAAGACGACGACCATCGGCAAGCTGGCCAAGCACATGCAGCGCCATGAACAATCCGTGCTGCTGGCCGCCGGCGACACGTTCCGCGCCGCCGCGCGCGAGCAACTGATGGTGTGGGGCCAGAGAAATAACGTCACCGTGATCTCGCAGCAGTCGGGCGACCCGGCCGCCGTCGCGTTCGACGCCGTCCAGTCGGGCAAGGCGCGCGGCGTCGACGTCGTCATGGTCGACACCGCCGGCCGCCTGCCCACGCAGCTGCACCTGATGGAAGAGCTCAAGAAGATCAGGCGCGTGATCGGCAAGGGCATGGAAGACGCGCCGCACGAAATCCTGCTCGTCATCGACGGCAACACGGGCCAGAATGCGCTGGCGCAAGTCAAGGCGTTCGACGACGCGCTGCAGCTGACCGGCCTCGTGATCACGAAGCTGGACGGCACGGCCAAGGGCGGCATCCTGGCCGCCATCGCACGCACCCGTCCGGTGCCGGTGTACTTCATCGGCGTGGGCGAAAAGCTGGAGGACCTGCAACCCTTCAGCGCCGACGAATTCGCCGAGGCGCTGCTGGGATAATACGCACGATGATCGAATTCCAGTCCGTCTCCAAGAAGTACTCGGATTCCGCCGACACGCTCGCGCTGTCCGACGTATCCCTGAACATCGCCAAGGGCGAGCTGGTGTACCTGGCCGGCCCGTCCGGCGCCGGCAAGTCCACGTTGATGAAAATGGTGGCCGCCATCGAGCGTCCGACGTCCGGCCGCGTGATCGTGAACGGGCAGGACGTCGGCCGCATCCGCAAGGCCGGCATCCCCTTCCTGCGCCGCAACCTCGGCCTGATCTTCCAGAACCAGCGCCTGCTGAACGACCGTCACCTGCTGGCCAACGTGATGCTGCCGCTGATCGTCACCGGCGCGCCCAGGGCGCAAGCCGAACAGCGTGCCCGCGCGGCGCTGGACAAGGTCGGCCTGCTCGACCGCGCCTTCGCCCTGCCGATGGAACTGTCCGGCGGCGAACAGCAGCGCGTGGCGATCGCCCGCGCCATCGTCAACCGCCCGCAGATCATCCTGGCCGACGAACCGACCGCGAACCTCGACCGCGCCGCGGCCGACAAGGTCATCGACGCGCTGCACGCATTCCACGCCGTGGGCGTCACGTGCGTCATCTCGACCCACGACGACCAGATCCTGGACAGCGCTGCGCG
Source organism: Massilia sp. GER05 (assembly GCF_052056005.1). Taxonomy (NCBI): domain Bacteria; kingdom Pseudomonadati; phylum Pseudomonadota; class Betaproteobacteria; order Burkholderiales; family Oxalobacteraceae; genus Massilia; species Massilia sp. GER05. The sequence continues at coordinate 7,007,980 of NZ_CP178858.1, forward strand.
CGTGATCCGCCTCGAACACGGCCATGTGACGGGAGGTGGCGCATGAACATCTGGTTCCGCCAGCACCGCTTCGCGCTCGGCGCCGCGCTGTCCCACGTGCGCAAGGCGCCGGGCAGCTTTTTGTTCAACGTGCTCGTCGTCGCCGTCGCGCTGGCCCTGCCCTTCGCCGGCGTCACCCTGCTCGACAATGTGCGCCCGTTATCGCAAGAACTGTCCGTCGATCCGGAAATCAGCCTGTTCCTCAAGACCGACACCCCGCGCGACCAGGCCCAGGCCCTCGCGCCGCAGCTGCAGCAGATCCTGCACGGCAGCCATGCGAAGGTCAGCTTCGTGCCGCGCGAACAGGCGCTGGCGAGCCTGAAGGAAAAGAGCGGTCTCACGGACGTGATCGAGACGCTGGGCGACAACCCGCTGCCGGACAGCTATGTGATGAAGCTGGAAGGCTTCGCCAGCGGCGCCGACGCCGCGCGCGTGGACGGCCTGGCCGAGCAAATGCGCGCCCTGCCGGACGTCGACTCCGTGCAAATCGACTCGGCCTGGGTGAAGCGCCTCGCAGCCCTGCTGGGCATACTGCGCCTGGCGCTGCTGCTGCTCGCGATCACGCTGGGCGTCGTCGTGATCGCCGTCGTGTTCAACACGATCCGTTTGCAGGTGCTGACGCAGCGCGAGGAAATCGCCGTGTCGAAACTGCTGGGCGCGACCGACAACTTCATCCACCGCCCGTTCTACTACACGGGCGCCCTGCTGGGCCTGTGCGCGGGTGCGGTGGCGCTGGGTGCCGTTACGCTGGCGCTGCGTCCGCTGAACACGGCCATCGCCGAGTTTGCCCGGCTGTACGCGTCGGAATTCCAGCTGGCGCCGCTGCCGCCGCTGGGCATGGCGGCCTTGCTGGCGATCAGTGCCGGGCTGGGCCTCGTTGGGGCCATGTTGTCGGTGCAGAGGCATCTGGCGCGGCTCAAGTAAGCATTCTTTTTTCGCCCGCCCCGTGAACCCGTCCGCTGCTGGCCAGTCAAATCCGGCAGCGGACGCGAGGCATCCACCTACATGGCAACGTGCGCCAGCCAACAGAAAGCGCAGCACGCGTCGCCTAACCTGTCTTCTACCGATTTCAAACGATATGAGCGTCACATTTGAGCCGTATCAACTGAACCGCGCGTACCTGCTCTACAGTTGAATCGAACCGTTTTTTTTGATTCCTGCGGGCAATACTTTAATGAAACTTAAACCCATCGTAAGGGATATGGTGGCGCCTAGCACTCACCTCAAGAGAGTGCTAATATTACGTCAGACTATCGCGGGAAATGGTTTTGATAGCACCGTCAGCATCCCGACTACAAGCCAGCCAGCTGCGCCTTCGGGGCTCTGGAGATGGCGAGACGATGCAGCAGTTTATCTACGAGGGAGTGACTATGTCCGCACAATCCGCATTGGTTCCGGCCGGCAGTCATGCACTGGGACTGGGTTTCAGTGGCAATCTCGGTAATATCGACGCCTATATCTCGGCAGTGAACCGCCTGCCGATGCTGTCCCACGAGGAAGAAGTTTCCCTGGCTAAGAGCCTGCAGGAAAAGAATGACCTGGACGCGGCCCAGAAACTGGTGCTGTCGCACCTGCGCCTGGTCGTGTCGATTGCACGCGGCTACCTGGGCTATGGCCTGCCGCACGCCGACCTGATCCAGGAAGGCAATATCGGCCTGATGAAGGCAGTCAAGCGTTTCGACCCGAACCAGGGCGTCCGCCTGGTGTCCTACGCCATGCACTGGATCAAGGCCGAGATGCACGAATACATCTTGAAGAACTGGCGTCTGGTCAAGGTTGCAACGACCAAGGCGCAGCGCAAGCTGTTCTTCAACCTGCGCAGCAACAAACAGGGCCTGGACGCCATGTCGCCGCAACAAGTCGACGACCTGGCGAAGATGCTCGACGTGAAGCGCGAAGAAGTGATCGAGATGGAAACGCGCCTGTCCGGCCGCGACATCGCGCTGGAAGCGCCGACCGACGACGAAGACGACAAGTTCTCGCCGATCGCCTACCTGTCCTCGGACCAGCAGGAACCGACCAAGGTCCTGGAAGCCGAAGAAGTGGTGCGCCTGCAATCGGAAGGCCTGGAAACGGCCCTGTCGAAACTCGACCCGCGCTCGCGCCGCATCGTGGAAGCGCGCTGGCTGGCCAACGACGACGGCTCGGGCGCCACGCTGCACACGCTGGCCGAGGAATTCGGCGTGTCGGCCGAGCGTATCCGCCAGATCGAATCGGCCGCGCTGAAGAAGATGAAAACCGCGCTGGCGGCTTACGTGTAAGCCGTTTGCAGCCCAACGACAAAGGCACCCCAGGGTGCCTTTTGTTTTTTGGACATGCCGTCTACGAAATCGTGCGCCCGAATCTGCCAGCGAATGCCTGGAGCCTGGCAGGGTCGAAGGCGCCCACGATGTTCGGATACCTGAAGCCCCCGACGACGTGGTGATACATGACGTGGTAGGCATCGTCGGCATTGTGGAGGTCGCGGATGTCGTCCATGTCGACCGCGTACAGGTAAGGAAAGACGCCCCGCAGGAAATCGAAGAAATCGGGGATGGGGATGCGCTGGAATACGTTCAGGCACCAATGGTTCAGTTCGAGGGTGACCGTCGGCTTGCAGGTCGACAGCGTGTCGCGCAGGCCTTCGATGACGTCGCGCTCGAATCCTTCGACATCGATCTTGATGAAATCGACGCCGTCCAGGTTGGCGCCCTGGATGAACGTATCGCCCTGGGCAATCTCGATCGCCTCGACCTGGTGCCCCGCCGATGCCTGCATCTTGTTCGATACGAATCCACCTGAACGGTTATTGGCGGAAAACGTCAGCTCGAAACGCCCTTCGGTCTTGCCCAGCCCGAGGTTCAGCGCGGTCACGTTGTGCAATCCCGATGCGTCCAGGTTCTTTTTCAGGAACCCGAACGTGGTCGGGGACGGTTCGAAGCTGACGACCCGGCGCGCGCGGCTGCCGAACAGGATCGACGTGCAACCGATATTGGCGCCGATGTCGAGGACGGTGTCGGACGGTGCCACCAATGAATCGAACAGTTGGACCATGTGGGGTTCGAATACCCCGCGGATGTGGTCCAGGTAGTTGTCGTCGGACTCGATACGGTAGTACTTGCCACCAATGTCCGTCGTCACGTGACCGGGACCATCGGCGTCGGGCGCGTCGGTCACCCCGGGCGCCTCGGACGCTTCCATGGCAGGTTCGGGAGCGTCGGCTGCCTCGTCTTTGTTCGACACCGGGGATGGGCGCTTGAAATAGCTCAGCAACATCTTCAACGTTCTCTCCACAAGTCATTAACGATAGGGTGCGGAGGGCACGATAGCACGGCCGGACGAGCGCAAGACTCACCAATTATCAAACGCGCCGCTACGCCAGCTTCGCCTTGAAGAACGTCATCGTCCGGCCCCACGCCAGTGTCGCGGCCGCTTCGTCGTAGCGCGGCGTCGTGTCGTTATTAAAACCGTGCTCCACGCCCGGGTAGACGAAGTGCTGGTAGTCGACGCGGTTCGCCTTCAGCGCGGCCTCGTACGCGGGCCAGCCGGCCAGGATGCGCTCGTCCTTGCCGGCGTCATGGATCAGCAGGGGCGCGCGGATGCGGGCGACGTCGGCCGCGGGCGGCTGCATGCCGTAGAACGGCACCGCGGCGGCCAGGTCCGGCAACTGCGTCGCGAGGTAGTTGGCGATGCCGCCACCGTAGCAGAAGCCCACCACGCCCACCTTGCCCGTGCCCTGCGGCAGCGCGGCCAGCGCGTGGGCGGCGGCGATGAAGTCGGCGCGCGTCTTCGCCTGGTCGAGCTTGGGGAAGAGTTCGCGGGCCTTGTCTTCGTCGCCCGGATAGCCGCCCAGCGGGGTCAGCGCGTCCGGGGCGAAGGCGACATAGCCGTCGAGCGCGACGCGGCGGGTAACGTCCTCGATGTGCGGGTTCAGGCCGCGGTTTTCGTGCACGACGAGGATCGTCGGCAGCTTTCCTTTCGCATTGGCCGGCTCGGCCAGGTAGCCGTGCACCTTGCCGTAGCCCTGCGGCGACGGGAAGTCGACGTACCGCGTCTTCAGGCGCGCGTCCGCGGGCGCGACGAGCGGCGCGACGAACGACGGCGACAACTGCGCCAGCAACGCGGCGGCCGTCGTGCCGCCGGCGGCATAGCGGCTGGCACGCGACAGGAAATCGCGGCGCGACACGCGGCCGTGCACATAGCCGTCGAACAGTTTCAGTACCTCGGGGTCGAAATCCGCTGCGGTCAAACGTGTCATGTCCAGCCTCCTGTCGGGTTCAAGAGCGCCAGCATACTTCAGATCCGGATGACGATGCGCCTCTTGAACAGCTGCCACAGCCCTGCCCCCAGCACGAGCAGCAGCAACGCCGAATACGCGGCCGAGGCCACCCGCGCTTCGGGAATCGCCTGCGCCAGCCACGCGGCCAGCAGGTCGTGCAGGCTGCCGGCACCGAGCGGCAGCTGCATCACCGTATCGATCAGCGTGATGCCGACGAAGGCCAGCGTCGCATTGGTGCCGAAGGCGAGGACCGGCCGGGTCCACGCGGGCGCCTCCTGGCCGGGCGGCACGAGGCGCATCAGCACGAGCAGCGACAGCAGCGTGAACCCGCCGGACGCCAGCGCAAAGCTGGGCGTCCACAGTTTTTTCACCATGGGCACGAGCGGATCGAGCAGGAAGCCGGCCAGCAGGCAGGCCACGCCGGCGATCGCGAGGGCCGTCAGCGTGGCGCGCTTGTGCGACCGCATCAACAGCAGCGACGCCGCCACGCCGAACAGCACGTTGACGAGCGCGCCCAGGGTGGACACGAGGCCTTCCGGGTCGAAGGTGACGACGTCGCCGGTCTTCCCCCACGGCCACAGGTGCGGGACGCCGAACACGGCGCGGTCGACGACGGCCGGCAGCGCGTGCAGGGAGTCGAAGCACGCGCGCCCGCAGCCGGGCGCATCCCACGCGAGCAGCAGCGCGGCATAGCCCACCAGCAGCGCGACGCTGGCCGCCACCGGCACCGAGACCCGCAGTCCGTCGCGCCGCAACGCCAGCACGCACCCCGTACCCACGATGGCATAACACAGCCCGATGCGCTGCAGGATGCCCGGCAGGCGGACATGGGCGAAGTCGAAGCCCGGCAGCAGGTTCAGCACGACGCCGAGCGCGACGAGCACGGCCGAGCGGCGCAGCACGTGGCCGACGAGGGCCGCCCTCCCCCGGCCCGCGCGCCGCGCGAGCGCAAAGGGCAGCGCCGCCCCTGCGCAGAACAGGAAGGCCGGAAAGATCATGTCGGCGATGGCGAAGCCGCGCCAGTCGGCATGCGTCAGGAACGTGAAACGCCGGTCCCAGCCGCCCGCGTACGCGACCATGATCATGCCCATCACGGCGAGGCCGCGCAGCAGGTCGATGGCGGTCACGCGCGGCGTGGAAGGTGCTGGCTTTTCCATGCTGTTCCCCATGTATGAAATCGATTTCAAATATGCGCCGCGGGACGTGCCATCGTCAAGTCATGATGCATAACGCACATCATTGTCCAGAAGGAAATAGAATGGAAGACCACCGCAACCCACCAGGAGATTCCATGCAACTCATCGGCATGCTCGATTCACCGTTCGTCCGCCGCGTCGCCATCTCGTTCGACCTGCAGAACATTCCGTTCGAGCACAAGGCACTGTCCGTGTTCCGCAACTTCGACGAATTCTCCGCCATCAATCCGACGGTCAAGGCGCCGACGCTCGTGCTGGACGACGGTTCCTTCCTGATCGATTCCACGCTGATGCTCGAATACGGCGACGCGCTGGCGGGCAACTCCCTGCTGCCGGCCGCCCCGGCCGCGCGGGCGCAGGCGCTGCGTGCCATCGGCCCGGCGCTGGCGGCCTGCGAAAAGACGGCGCAAATCGTCTACGAGTACTCGCTGCGCCCGCAGGAAAAACAGCACCAGCCGTGGCTCGACCGCGTGCAGCAGCAATTGCTCGCGGCGCTCGGGCTGCTGGAAGCGGAGACGGACGCGTTCGACATCGACGCACTCGACCAGGCTGCCGTCACGGCCGCCGTCACGTGGTCGTTCGTCCGCTTGATGGTGCCGCAGATCGTGTCGCCCGACCACTTCCCGCGCCTGGCCGCCTGGACCTCGCGTGCGGAGGCGCTGCCGGTCTTCCAGCGCTATCCGCTCGTCTGAGCGCCACTGAACGGCAAGCGCGCCGGCCTGGACTGGCGATTTTGCTATGATTGGTTTCACACCAACAACCGGACGCCCAATGAAACTGCCGTCCCTGGCCGCCCTCGCGGCGGCCGCGTCGATGCCGATCCTGGCCGGCTGCGCCTCCCCTCCGCCGCAGGACGCCGTGTACCCGCTCCGGCCCGAGCAAAGCGTCGTCCTCGCGCGCGGCGCCGTGCTCACGTACGACAGTTACAGCGACAGCCGCTGTCCCGCGAACACGCGCTGCGTCTGGGCCGGACGGCTGATTTTCCGCTTCCTCATCGACGGCCCGAACGGCGCCGAAGAATTCACGCTCGGTCCCGACCAGCCGACGGCCACGCCCGCGGCGCTGCACGGGGCCCGCGTCACGCTCGACACGTCCGCGATCCCGCCCGCGCGCGCGGCCGGCACGCTGCGCCCCAGCGACATCATTCCCGTCACGCTCAAGATCTCCGCCAAATGACCACGTCGACCACTTCCGCCAAAACCCTCGCCTGCGGCCTGATCCTCTCCATCGTCCTGACACCGCCGCTCGCGCTGGCCAAGACTCCGGTCGCGACGGGCACCGGCGGTGCCGTCGCCACGATCAGCGAAAAGGCGTCGGCCTCCGCGCTCGCGATCCTCAACAAGGGCGGCAATGCCATCGACGCGGCCGTCGCGGCGGCGGCCACGCTGGGCGTCACCGATCCGTTCAGCTGCGGCATCGGCGGCGGCGGCTTCATGGTCGTGTACCTCGCCAAGGACAAGCGTGTCGTCACCATCGACCACCGCGAGGCGGCGCCCGCGTCGTTCAGTCCTTCCGTCTTCCAGGAGAACGGCAAGGCGATCGATTTCGACACGGCCGTCGCCAGCGGCGCATCGGTCGGCGTACCGGGCACCGTGCGCGGCTGGCACGAGGCGCTGGAGCGCTACGGCACGATGTCGTTCAAGCAGGTGCTGGCGCCCGCGATCCAGGTCGCGACGAAGGGCTTCCCCGTCAGCGACACGATGCACGGCCTGATCGTCGAGAACGAGAAAAAATTCGGCATGTTCGAGACGACGAGCAAGCTGTATCTCAGGAACGGCAAGGCCCTGCCGGCCGGCACCGTCGTCAAGAACCCGGACCTCGCCAGGGCCTACCGCGAGCTGGCGGCGAAAGGCTACAAGGTGTTCTACGAAGGCCCGCTGGCGCAGGCCGTCGTCGCCGCGGTCAATCGCCCGCCCGTCACGGCGGGCGTCCAGGTCCGCCCCGGCACGATGAGCCTCGCGGACATGGCCAACTACGAGGCGCGCATCCGCCAGCCGATCCGCTCCACCTACCGCGGCTACGACATCTACGGCATGCCGCCGCCCAGCAGCGGCGGCGTGACGGTGGCCGAGGCCCTCAACATCCTCGAAGGCTTCGACCTGAAGTCGATGCCGCGCGCGAACGTCGAACACCTGTACCTGGAAGCGAGCCGCCTCGCTTTTGCCGACCGCAACGCCTTCCTCGGCGACCCGGAATATGTCGACGCGCCCATCGAAGGCGTGCTGTCGAAGCAGTTCGCGGCGCAGCGCCGCTCTCTGATCCGGCCGGACCGCGCGGCGGGCGTCGTCCCCGCCGGCGACGCGTTCCTGTACGAGAACGACCAGAGCTTCCCCCTGCGTCCGCAGCAGAACCTGATCATGAAAGAAGGCACGCACACGACGCACCTGACGGTGTCGGACAAATGGGGCAACGTCGTGGCCTACACGTTCACGATCGAGTCGTGGGGCGGCAGCGGCATCGTCGTGCCGGGCTACGGCTTCCTGCTGAATAACGAGATGACCGACTTCGATTTCACGGGGCCGGCGCCGAACATTCCCGAAGCCGGCAAGCGCCCGCGCAGCAGCATGGCGCCGACGATCGCCTTCAAGGACGGCAAGCCCGCCTTTACCATCGGCAGCCCGGGCGGCGCGACGATCATCACGACGGTGCTGCAGACGATCGTCAACTACATCGACCTCGGCATGACGATGGACCAGGCCATCGACGCGCCCCGCCTATCGCAGCGCAACGCGAAAGAGACCTCGGTCGAACCGGGTTTTACGGACACCCCGCAGGCCCAGGCGCTGGAACAGTTCGGCCACAAGTGGGAAGCGAAGCCCGAGGAGATCGGCGCCGCCAACGCGATCGTGTTCAATCCCGACGGCACCGTGACCGCGGTCAGCGAAGGCCACCGCCACGGCATTGGCACGGCGCTCGTGCAGAAGCGCGGGCACTGATCACCCCAGCCGGCCTGCCGGGAAGGCCGGCGGCGCGGCGAGCATGCGCTTCCAGTCGAGCCGCAGTTGCACGAGGCAGACGGCCAGCGAGAGTTCGATCAGCCACGGCCAGGCCGTGGTGCCGGTCAGCTTGCCGAGGGCCACGGCCACGAGCGCCTGCACGAGGGCGTACGCGCCAGCGCGCAGGCCCAGGGCCAGGTTCCAGCCGCCGCGGACGCTCGCGTAATCGCCCAGCAGTCCCATCATCGCCACCTGCCCGGCCAGGCTGCACAGGCCGAGCTGGCGCAGCAGCCCATCCGGTCCCATGCCTGCCATGAACGACGCGCCCGTCAAGGCTGCCGTCAACAACATCCACACCGCGAGCGCCTGACGCAGCAGCCGCGTGGCGAGGCGCCGGTTCAGCAGCGCGGCATTGCCGGCCAGCGGCGTCAGGCGCAGCAAGGCCTGCTCGCCCTGCGTGCGGCGCAGCTGCTGGCCATACTGGGCCGTGCTGAATGCGACGACGAGCGCCATCATGGCCGGCCCGGCGTCCAGTAACACGCCGGCGAACGATTGCGCCGCCGCGCCGCGCGGCACGGCCAGCACGATGTGCACGACGACGCTGACGACCATGACCACGACGATGGCGCCGCCCCAGGAAGTCCAGTGCGCCATCGGTCCCAGCGCATGCATCAGCATCGTGCCCGGATCGGCGCGCCGGCGCTCGCAACGCAGCGCGACGCGGTACAACGACAAGTTGCCTTGCCACGCCATACCGTCGGGCATGGGCTGTCGTTGTTCCGTACGGAAGGCGAAGTGGTTCAGGCGCCTGATCTGGTCGCCGCGCCGCGCCAGGAAAGCGTCGCCGCCGGCCGGATACATCCAGCGCAGGCCCCACACCGCGGCGGGCAGGACCAGGATGCTCATGACCCAGAAGGCGGCGTTGCCCGTCATCCCTTCCACCCACGCGGGCGGCAGTATGAAGTGCACCAGCCACGGTCCGTTGCCGCCCAACACGAGCAAGACCACGACGTACTTGTTCCCCGCCATCATCAACGCCAGGCACAGCGTGCCGAGCGCGACGATCGGCAGCACGGCCCAGTTGCCGAGGCCGTACGCAATGCCGAGCGTGGCGATGCACAAGTACGCGGCCGTCATCTGCAGCAGGCGGCGGCGCTGGCGCGGCAGCAGCCATGCGTTCATGGGCGAATTCAGGCGGATGGAACCGGGTACGAACAGGAAGGTCCAGATGAACGCCAACGCCATGAAGACGACGGCGATGGCAAAGCGCAGCGCCTGCAAGGGAGACAGGTCGCCCAGCACGGCCACGATGATGCCGCATGAGGCGATGGCGCCGGCCACCAGATAAACGCCGCGCAGCGACCCCGGTTCGCGCTGCGCCGCCGCCGCGCGCCAGATCGCCCGACAATCCTGCAGCGCGGCGTTCATTGCGTCACCTCGATGAACAGGTCTTCCAGCGTCAGCGGTTCCACGCGCACGCCCGGCTCGCGCGCGAGGCGCGCGACGTCGTCGCCCTGCGCCTGCACGATCACGCTCGTCATGCCCCCCTCGTGGCGCCGCCGCACCTCCCCCGCCAGCGGCGCACCGGGCAACGTGGCGGCCGGCACGACGACGCGGCGCGCGCCTTCCAGCAGCGCATCCGTCTGGCCCTGCAGCGCGATGCGGCCATCTTTCAAGAACGCGAGGTCGAACGCGACGCGCTCCAGGTCGGACAGGATGTGCGTGGAGAACACGACGCTCGTCCCCCGCTCGATCACCTGGTCGACCAGCTCGCGCAGGAATTCGCGCCGACCGACGGGGTCGAGCGCGGACACGGGTTCGTCGAGGATCAGCAGTTCCGGCTCGTGCGCCAGCGCGCGGATGATGGCCAGTTTCTGCTGCTCGCCGCCGGACAGGCGCTTGATCGGCTTGTTGCGCAGCTCGGGGCCGAAGTCCCAGCGCGACAGCAGACCGTCGACCTTGCCGGTGTTCCAGCGCGGGTACATCGCGCGGAAGTAATCGAACATCTGCACGGGCGTCAGCCAGTCGAACAGGTCGGTGCGCTGCGGGACATAGCCGATGCGGCCCCGTGCGTCGTCCGACAGCCTCGCCACGTCTTCGCCGAACAGCGCAACGCTGCCGGCGTCGGCCTCGCGCAATCCGAGCATGCATTCGAGCAGCGTGGACTTGCCGGCGCCGTTGCGGCCCAGCAGGCCGACCACCTGGCCGGGTGCGATCTGCCAGTCGAGATCGGCAAGCACCCGCTGGCTGCCGAAATACTTGCTGACCGAGGACATGCGAACGATGGCGGCACTCATTTTGTTTCCTTCAGAATAGTTGCGAACAGGGACAGGACGGTTTCTGGATCGAGCTCGAGCTGGCGCGCCTCGACGGCGGCACGCTCGAGCGTGGGACGGAGCAGATCGGCGCGGTCGGCCGGCTGCGTGGATGCGGACTCGGCGACCACCATGCCGAGGCCGCGGCGGCGCGCCAGCACGCCTTCCATCTCCAGCAGGCTGTAGGCCTTGGAGACGGTCATCGGATTGAGCGCCAGCGCCTGCGCGATCTCGCGCACGGACGGCATCTCGTCGCCGGGACGAAGCTGGCCGCTGGCGGACAGGCGGCGCACCTGCTCGACGAGCTGGCGGTAGATCGGTTCGGACGAGCCGGTCGCGATCGAAAACAGGTTGGCGGTGTGTGCGGGCATGGTGTCTACTGTATTAATTGAGTAATACAGTACGCCCGAGGCGTATCGCCGTCAAGCGATATTTACAAAAAAAGACGGCTCCACGAGGGAGCCGTTAAAGGGCGTGGGCGCCAAGCCGCCCACGTTGGATCTGCGGACGGAGACTGGTCCGCAGGGACGACAAAAAAATTACATCAGAGGTGCGGGACGATCAGCGGCATCAGGTCGTCGAAGGTGCGGCCAGTGCCGTTCTCGCCGATCGCATGCATCTTCCACTCGCCGTTATGGCGGTACAGCTTGGCCATGATCTGGGCCGTGTGCGAACCCTGCACCGACAGGTCGTAGCGCGCGATTTCCTTGCCGTTGCTCGTGTCGAACAGGCGGCAGAACGCGTTCTGGACCGTCGAAAAATTCTGGCCCGTGAAGCTGTTGACGGTGAAGACGAGCGACCTCACGTTCTCCGGCACCGTGCGCAGGTCGACGACGATCTGTTCGTCGTCGCCGTCGCCGGCCCCCGTGCGGTTGTCGCCGGTGTGCGTGATGCTGCCGTCACGGCTTTTCAGCTGGCGGAACCAGACCACGTCGACCGGGCGGTTCGATTCGTCGAACATCACGACCGACGCGTCGAGGTCGACCGCCTGGCTCTTCGCGCCGAAGCCGAAGAAACCGCCGGACTTCGCGACGTCCCAGCCGAGGCCCATCGTCACGCGGGACAGGGCGCCGCCGGCTTCCTTCTCCAGCGAGATCTTCTGGCCCTTCTGCAGATTGACTGCCATAGCTAATACTCCTTTGATTGTCAGCGTCCGGGCGCCTGCATCCACGCCTTGAACGTGGCGCGATTGCGCGAACAGACATAAATCTTGCCGCGACCGGAGAAGCGCAGGACGAGGCCCTCGCCGCTGGTCTGGCTGTTGATCAGGTTACCCAGGAAGCCGCCGCTGGTGCCGGTCGTGATCGAGACCTCGTAGTGCAGGGTGCTGTCCCAGGCGACGACGTGCGAGTTGTCGATGATCGCGTCCTTGCCCGGTTCCACATCGAGCACGTTCATCGAGCCGAAGCCGGAGACGACCACCTGGCCGCTGCCCGACGTCTCGGTCACGAAGAAGCCGCCGCTCTGGGCGAACAACGCGTTGCCGAGACTCTGGGTGCGCACGCGCAGGTCGACGCCGGAACTGGCCGCGACGAACGCGCCGTCGCTGATGATGAACTGGTTCGGGCCGCAGTCGACCACCTGCATCGCGCCCGGCAACGTGGGAGACAGCAGGCAGTCGCCGTCGCCGCGGGTCGCTTCGATGTGCTGCTGGAAGAACGACTCGCCGTTGGCGAAGGTGCGCATCAGCGCGCTGCCCAGGCCACCCTTCATCTTGCCCTTGAGGTCGAGAGTCGATTCCATCATGACCATCGCATCCGATTCGCAGTAGATGGTCTCACCGCGCTTCAGCGATACATGCAGGAAGGGATCGACGTCCCCGGTCACGGTAAACACTGGCATTTCTAGCTTCCTTTCAGGCCGGCGTTTTAAATTAGACGCTCACGCCATAGTTCTTGGCGAGGGGGCCGAGGCCGCCGTTGAAACCCTGGCCCACTGCGCGGAACTTCCAGTCCGCGCCGTTACGATACACCTCGCCGAAGATCATGGCCGATTCGGTCGAACCGTCTTCGGACAGGTCGTAGCGGGCGATCTCGCTGTTGTTGGCCGCGTTGATGCAGCGGATGAACGCCTTGCCGACCATGCCGAAATTCTGGCGGCGCGTATCGCCCTCGTGGATCGTCACGGCCAGCACGATGCGGTCGACGTCGGCCGGGACTTTCGTGAGGTCGATGTTGAGGGTCTCGTCATCGCCTTCGCCGGCGCCGGTGCGGTTGTCGCCCGAGTGGGTCACCGAGCCGTCGGACGACTTGGCGTTGTTGTAGAAGATGAAGTCGGCATCCGAGCGGACCTTGCCCGACTGGTTCAGCAGGAACGCGACGCCGTCCAGGTCGAACGCGGCGCCATCGGTGGCGCGCACGTCCCAGCCGAGGCCCAGTTTGAGGCTGGACAGGCCCGGTGCTTCCTTCGACAGGTTGACGTTACCGCCTTTTTGCAAGCTGATTGCCATGATGATTCTCCTTCGTTTTGATGTGAACACCCTGGTTGCCACATGCGGTGAACTGGTGTTCTGCCGTTCGCCGCGTATTCTTTTCGTAGGGTGGGCGGCCTCCGCCCACGCGGGCGTTTGCGTATCGCCTGCTTCCGCGTGGGCACGGGGTGCCCGCCCTACGTCATTCCACTGCTGCTAACTCTTTACGATCCAATCCCAACGCTTCCTGCTTCTTGCGATACCGGATCGACGACCACACCGAGGCACCGATGAAGGCGACACCCGCCAGGCCCGTGACCAGTTCCGGCACGTGGAACTTCATACTCGCCAGCATGATCAAGGCCAGGATGCCGATCGCGTAGTGAGCGCCATGCTCCAGGTACACGAACTGGTCGAGCGTGCCCTTTTCCACCAGGTACACCGTCAGCGAACGCACGAACATCGCACCGATCGCCAGGCCCAGCATGATGATCACGACGTCGTTGGTGATGGCGAACGCGCCGATCACGCCGTCGAAGCTGAACGATGCATCCAGCACTTCCAGGTACAGGAAGCCGCCGATACCGCCGCGCTTGACCATCTCGCCGACGTCGCCGCCACCCTCTTCCGACTTCTCGAGCAGGTTCGACAGCACGTCCACGCCGACGTAGATCAGGATGCCCCACAGGCCCGAGATCAGCACGACCATCTTCTGGGCTTCCGGCACCAGCGACAGACTGGCCATCAGCGCGCCGATCGAGATCATCACGGCGATCGACGACACCTTGCCGAGCGAGCCGAGCTTGGCTTCGAAGTGGCCGAGCCAGTGGTGTTCCTTCTCTTCATCGAACAGGAAGTTCAGGAAGACCAGCAGCAGGAACATGCCGCCGAATGCCGCCACTTCCGCGTGGTGGTTCGTCAGGTGCATCGAGTACTGCTTCGGATCCTGCAAGGCCATGTTCCACACGTCCATCAGGCCCAGGTCGGCCGCCACCGCGACGATCACAAGCGGGAACAGCAGGCGCATACCGAACACGGCGATGATGATGCCGACGCCCAGGAACAGCTTTTTCCAGAACGCGTCCCAGGTCTTCAGCACGGAGGCGTTGACCACCGCGTTGTCGAACGACAGCGAGACTTCCATGACCGCGAGAATCGCGGCGATACCCATCGCCGTCAGCGCGCCGGCCACGCCGGCATGCTCGTAGCCCCACCATGCCGAGCCCAGCAGGCACAGCGCCGTGACGATGAATGACACCCTAAAATGCTTCATTCTTATGTCCCTTCTTGGGATATGTGTTGTTGACAAGGCGCAGTGTAGAGGCGATGATCCAAGCGAAAAAGCGAAGATAACAAGAGAATCACTTCGAAAAAACCTGCGTTATTCACGTGATAATGAAATCCGACATCAATTTCCGCCACCTGTACTACTTCTGGGTCGTGGCCAACGAAGGGGGCATCACCCGTGCCGCCGAACGGCTGGGCCTCGCCGTGCAGACGGTCAGTTCGCAATTGACGCTGCTCGAGCAATCGTTGGGCAAGACGCTGTTCGCGCAGCAGGGCCGGCGCCTCGTGCTGACGGAAGCGGGCCGGCTGGCGCTGGGCTATGCCGACCAGATCTTCCTGCTGGGCGAGCAGATGCAGGAGGCGCTGAACGAGTTCGACAGCGGCCGCACGCGTCTCACGGTGGGCATCTCGGACTCGCTGCCGAAGCTGTCGGCCTACCGCATGCTGGAAGCCGTCACGCGCATGGACCGCCCCGTGCGCATCGTCTGCTACGAAGACCAGTTCGAGGCGCTGCTGGCCGACCTCGCGCTGCACAAGCTGGACGTCGTGCTGACCGACCGTGAAGTGCGCGCCGGCGCGACCCTGAAAGTGTTCAGCCACCAGCTGTTCGACAGCGAGATGGTGGTCGTGGGCACGCCCGCGCTCGCGCAGCGCTACGGCGGCGCGGACGACGAGTTCCCGAAGAATCTGAACGGCGCGCCGTTCCTGCTGCCGGCACGTAATAATGCCCTGCGCGGCAAGATCGACGAGTGGTTCGTACAGCACCACGTGCGGCCGGACGTGGTCGGGGAGTTCGAGGACAACGCGCTGCTCAACACGTTCGGCCGGCGCGGCCTGGGCCTGTTCTTCGCGCCGGCCGCGCTGGCGGACGATGTCGCCGAGCAGTTCGGCGCCGTGCGGGTCGGGCTTGTTCCGACGGTGCGCGAACAGTTCTACATGATCTCGAGCGACCGCAAGATCATGCACCCGGCGGTCGAGGCCATCCTGGCGGGATCGCGAAAAGCGACGCACCCGGCGGCCTGACCGTTACAATGCAGCTCGGCTTTTGCCTTTCGAGTAAACATACCTTCTATGCAAAACGTATTGCTCGTCGTTCTCTCGCTGCTGCTGGTGGCGCTGAACGGCTTCTTCGTGGCGGCCGAATTCGGCATCGTCACCCTGCGCAAGACCCGCGTGCGCGCCATCGCCAAAACGGGCGGCCTGCGCGGACGCATCCTCTACAAGGTCCACAGCCAGCTCGACGCCTATCTGTCCGCGTGCCAGCTGGGCATCACGCTCGCGTCGCTGGGCCTGGGCTGGGTCGGCGAACCCGCGTTCGCGAACCTGCTGGAACCCGTGTTCTCGCTGCTCGGCGTCACGAGCCCGCAGATCATCCACGGCGTGTCGTTCGTCGTGGCGTTCAGCGTGATCTCGTTCCTGCACATCGTCGTGGGCGAGCTGGCGCCGAAGTCGCTGGCGATCCGCGTGCCGGAAGCCGTGGGCCTGTGGAGCGCCGTGCCGCTGTACGGCTTCTACTGGTCGATGTATCCGGCCATCTGGCTGCTGAACGAAAGCGCCAACCTCGTGCTGCGCGTCGCGGGCCTCTCGGGCGTGGGCGGCCACGAAACGCATTACTCGAACGACGAACTCAAACTGATCCTGCGCACCAACACGGGCACGCCGGCCGAACGCTTCACGCACGACGAGCGCCACATCCTCGCGCAGTCGCTGGAGTTCGCCCAGCACACGGTGGCGGACCTCATGCGCCCCATTAACGAGGTGAGCGCGCTGTACGCGAGCCGCTCGCTCGAGCAGAACCTCGACACGATGCGCCGCAACCGCTTTTCGCGCTACCCGTATTTCGACGAGGACGGCGAGGAAGTGCTGGGCGTGATCCACCTGAAGGACCTGTTTTTCGCCGAGCAGTCCGGTAAGGACGTCGATGACCTGACGGATTACCTGCGTCCCGTCGACCTGATCTCGGCGCGCACGCCGGCCATCGAGCTGTTCCGCCGGTTCCGCAGCGGCGCCCCGCACTTCGCGCTGATCGGAGAGAAAGGCAAGCGTCCGGTCGGCTTCATCACGCTGGACAACCTGCTGGGCGCCATCGTCGGCGAAATCCGCGACGAGTTCCGCCTCAACGAAAACGACTGGCTGCCGCAGGGCGACGGCACCTACATCGGCAAGGCGAGCCTGCCGATCGTCTCGCTCGAACGCGTGCTCGGCATCGACATCGACAACGAAGAGATGGGGCTCGATGAAGTCGAATCCGTCGGCGGGCTGTTGATGGCCAAGCTGGGGGATATTCCCAAGCAGGGGCAGCGCATCGAATTCCCGAAATTCGACGTCGTCGTCAAGAAGACCAACGGGCCGCGCATCCTGCTCGTCAAAGTCATTCCGCAGCTGGAGCGGGGGGCGGATGAAGACGATCTGGACTGAGAGAAGCAGTTCCTGACCTGTTCGCGTCGAGGAATGCGTTGAGATCTTTGCCGATCAGCCCCGCGGCATAGTCCGATATGTGGTCCGTATGGCCGTACAGGAAACGGCCGTCCTTGCGCATGCCGCAATAACCGGTCACGCCGTCGCACAGATATTTCGCCGTCTCGAACAGCGCCACGTCGTCGGTAAATACTGCGCGCACATCCTCCAGGACGGAACGGTATTTCTGCGACAACTGCAGTTGCCGATCCAGCGAAATCCTGCAGTTCTCATTTTCTGCGACAAACAGCTTGTTCACGACAGGAATCGACGTGATGCGGCCAAGGCAATCCTCCGGATGGGCCAATGTCGGGTTGTCGACGACCAGCACGACTTTCTTGCGGGCGCGAACGATCTTTTCGACGGTGTTACGCAAGCCTGCCGCGACCGCATCGCGATTGTTACTCGTAGGCAGGTCTTCGATGGTGTAGTCGTGCTCCAGCGAAAACATTGCGCGCGCGGATGTCGCAATGACGACTACCCGGATGTCCGGATTCGCCACCGCCGCGTTCACCATGGACGCTGCAACAGTCCGGTAGGGATTGAAGATACGGTTGTCGGACAAGATCGGCACGGAACCGCCGCCGGGTCCGTTATCGCCGATCAGGAGCCAGCGCCCCGCGGCGCTCGAGGTACGTACGACGCCGGGCCACAGCGCGCCTGCCTTGCTGTCGCCCAGCAACGCGTACGTGACGGGGCCGCGCGGATCCTTGAAGCAGCCGAAGAACAAGGCTTTGTCGGTCTCGCTCAATCCACAATCGTGCACGAGTTCCACGCCCGGACCGCCGTCGTTGCCGGTAGCGATCGAAGTATTGATCTTCACGACCTCGCGGAAAGCGAGCCCGTACCTGACAAACGTGTCGTAGCCCACCACCCCGACGACCGGCATCAGGGCCACCAGCGCTGCCACCTTGAACCCGGCGCGGCGGCGGCCCAGCCGTACGGGCCTTTCGACCAGCCGGTAAGTCAGCCAGGCAAGGACGATGGACACCAGCACGATCGCGCCGCGCACCGGAGCAGCCGGCACTTTGCTGTGGAGAATTCGGGCATACGTCAGCAATGGCCAATGCCAAAGGTACAGCGGAAAACTGATCAGCCCGATCCATACCGCGATCCGGTTCGACAGGATCACGCGATTGACCCAGGCGCCAGGACCCGCGAAGATCAGCAGCACCGCGCTCAGTACGGGGACGAGCGCCCATTTGCCTGGAAAGCCGAGGCGTTTGTCGATGTGCCAGAAACCGAATGCCAGCAGCAGGGCCGCAACGACGGACATGGTGCTGGACCATCGTTCCAGCCGAGGCGCGTTCGCGGCCGTGAAGTTGGGCTTGTACAGCGTCACCCAGGCGAGAATACTTCCCAGCATCAGCTCCCAGAAACGCGTTTGCGGCGAATAGAAATCCGCAATGGCGTCTACCTTGACCTGGTGCAGATTCAAGCCGAAGGACAACAGGGCAACCAGTATGCCGATACTGAGCAGGTCAAGGCGTACGCGGTAGGAGAACCACAGCAACAGTGGCCAGAAGATGTAGAACTGCTCCTCGACACCCAGGCTCCACAGGTGCAGTAGCGGCTTGGTGTCGGCCGTGTTATCGAAATAACCGGATTCGCTCCATAGCACGAGGTTGGAAACGAAGCCGGCGCCGCCGGCGATATGCTTGCCGAGTTGCATGTATTCGTCGCCCAGCAGGGAAAACCAGCCGAACGCGTAACAGGACACCAGGACGAGCAGCAGCGCCGGGAAAATGCGCTTGACGCGACGGAGATAAAACTCGGTAAAACTGAATGTCCCGCGGTCGAGGTTTTCATAGATAATCGTCGAGATCAAATAACCCGATATCACGAAAAACACGTCGACGCCGATGAATCCGCCTTTGATCCATTCCGGGAAGGCGTGGAAGGCGACCACCGACAGGACCGCGACGGCGCGCAAACCGTCGATGTCGCGCCGGTACTTGGGATGCG
This sequence comes from Massilia sp. GER05, assembly GCF_052056005.1. NCBI lineage: Bacteria > Pseudomonadati > Pseudomonadota > Betaproteobacteria > Burkholderiales > Oxalobacteraceae > Massilia > Massilia sp. GER05. The sequence goes on from NZ_CP178858.1 coordinate 7,026,843, forward strand.
AAAGGTGAGGGAGTGACATGTTTGCGGCCGCGCGAGCGACAATTAACAATGCAAACCATCCAGCAAAGCAGGTAGCCTAGCCGGAAAAGTCACTGATATTCACGACGTGCATCAATCGACGCCGAGTGACGTCTTTTTGTAGGCTGTGTTCGCGATGATTCGGTAACCCGCTCGCCTAGCCGAGCTGGACCGCAGCGCACAGCAGATGAGCCGGCTTCGTGAGCCGACGATCGTCCAGCATGCGCTGCCATCCCGAGTAATGGATCAGGTAGCGGCTCGCCACGCCGCGGAACCGCACCAGCCAGCTCTTGAAGCGGCTGTGCCAGCTATTCACGTTTTGAATGTGAATCGCGCCGCGCGCCCGGATGCCCGCTTTCACGTTCACCGCTTCATGCGTGATGCCGGCCTGCTCCGCGAAATGCCGATATACGATGGCGCCGTCGGTGATCAAGAGGACGTCGTCCGGCAGCACGGGTTTGAGGTACTCATGCAATTGCGCCACCGTCACCTGGCCGCGCCCCGTATGAAAATCGAGCGTACGGCCACTGCGGTCGCGCGCGATGAGCAGGCAATCGTGTTCCCGGTTGATACCCCGCCGCTTGGCCACGCCACCCCGCTTTCGCGGCGGCCGCGCGAGATTCCGTGCCCCCTTCTGCGATTCGAGCCGATACGTCTCGTCGACTTCGACGATGGCCGACAGCGTTGCCGGCCGGTCGCGCATGGCACCGGGCACGAACCGGTGGCGCCATCGAAAACTGGTCGTACGATGCACACCGACGACTTGCGCGGCATCACGCACCGTGCGCGATTCGAGCAAGCATTGCAGATACGGCAGCCAGAGCTCCTTCTTGCGCAGCCGCGCCAGCGGCGTTCCGGTCAATGCGTTGTGGCTGCGCCCACATGTGAGGCAACGGAAGCGCTGCAGTCCGCTTGCCTGGCCGCAGCGGTGCTTGCGGGCGCAGCCGCAGTGCGGACACGGCCGGCCCGCCGCCGCCTGCTCGATCAGGGCAATGCACTCGGCCGGATCCGCGATGCCGCCGATCCATTCCCGTAGCCGGGCCAGGTCGTTCTGGCGACAACTGCACCGCCAGCAACATGGCGAACAATTCGTCGAACGTCAGGCCGCGCATCGCCACTCCTCATGAGTTAACTCGACGATGCGTATGACCTCTGCAACGAATTACAGTTCACATAACTAGCGCGAACACAGCCTTTTTTGTATTAGCTACGCATCGGCGGTACGGGATGCGGCGCTGGACACTGCTCCATGCGTCTTGAACAGGTCACGCGCCGAGCGCCTGCCGCGCTTCCTCGCGATACCGCCCCGGCGACTTGCCCACGAGCCGCCGGAAATCCGACGTGAAGTGCGCCTGGTCGAAATACCCGAGCCCCTGCGCCAGCGCGGCCAGGTCGACGTCCGCGCCTTGCGCCAGGCGATCCGCCGCCTCGTGCAACCGAAACCGCCGGATCACCCATTTCGGGCTCACGCCCACGTACTCGCTGAACAGCTGCTGCAGGCTGCGCACGCTCATGCCCGCCGTCGCGGCCAGCGCCTCCACCTGCGTCAATCCGGGCATCGATTCCACCGCGCGCAGGATCGCGGCGATCCGGTCGACCTGCGGATCGGGTGCCGGCAGTACGGAGCGCAGCAGCGCCCCCGCCGCCTCGATCATCGCGGCATCGTCCGTCGTATTCAAAACCGCATTCTGCGCGGTCCCCTCGTCCCACGGGAATACGTCGCCGAGCACCAGCACCTTGTCCGTGATCGTGTGCAGCGGCCGGCCGAGAAACGCGCGAAAAGCGCCCGCCCGGAAACGCAGCCCGCAGACCTTCCCCGCGTCCTTCAATTCGTAATCGAACGAGCCCGTCGTCAGGCCCCAGATGCCCGTGCGGGCGCGGTCGAACACGATGTGCACGCACGGGTACGGCAAGGTGCGCTGCGTGTGCGGCGGGCGGCCCTGCAAGTCCCACTCGACGATCCAGTAATGATCGAGGAACGGCGCCAGATCCGGCGGCGGCAGGTAGCGGCCGAGCCGGAACATCTTGCCGGCGAGCGCCGGCGCGACGACGCCCTTGGCGCGGTCGGTGACGGTGGGAAGATGGCTCATCGGGGCATTCTAGCATTCGCGTTTTTCCAAGACGGCAGCGGCGGGCAAGCCTACTCTGTCCGCTCACCGCCATCACGAGGACCCCATGAACCTGACCCTGTTCCACGCTCCGAATTCGCGCTCCGGCGCGGCCCGCATCCTGCTCGAAGAACTCGGCGCGCCCTACCACCTGCACGTGCTGAACCTCAAGAAGAACGAGCAGCGCGCGCCAGCGTACCTGGCCATCAACCCGATGGGCAAGGTTCCCGCCATCCGCCACGGCGATGCCCTCGTCACGGAGCAGCCGGCCGTCTTCATCTACCTGGCCGACCTGTTCCCGCAAGCGGGTCTCGCGCCCGCGCTGGACGATCCGCTGCGTGGTCCCTATCTGCGCTGGCTCGCGTTCTACGGCTCGTCGTTCGAGCCGGCCATTACCGACCTCGCGATGAAGCGCGAGCCCACGCCGCCGATGATGTGCCCGTACGGCGACTTCGACACGATGCTGGCCACGTTGACGGCCCAGCTGCGCGCGGGCCCGTACCTGCTGGGCGAACGCTTCTGCGCCGCCGACGTCCTGTGGGGCATCTCGCTCGGCTGGGCCACGATGTTCAAGCTGGTGCCGGAACTGCCCGAGATCATGGCCTATATCGATCGCGTCAGTTCGCGTCCGGCCGCGCGCCGGGCCGCGGAAGCGGATGCGCTGCTCGCGGCCGCGCAGGGTTGATCAGGCCAGTCGCCAGCGCCGTCCCCAGCACGATCAGGGCGCTGCCGGCCGCCATCGCGGTCGTAACAGTCTCGCCGAGGAACAGCACGCCCCACAACACGCCGAACGCGGGTACGAGGAACGGCACGGCCATCGTCCTCGCCGCGCCCACGCGGGCGATCAGGCGGAAGAACAGCAGGTACGCGAGCGCCGTGCAGAGCGCGCCGAGGCACAGCAGCGCGCCCCACGCACGGGGCGACGGCAGCGCGGCCGGATGCAGGGCCAGTGCTGCCGGCGCCAGCACGAGCGCGGCGGCCAACTGGCTGCCCCCGGCGACGGCCAGCGGCGGCACCGCTGCCAGATAACGCTTGCTGAAATGGGCGGAAAACGCGTACAGCATCGTGGCCGCCACGCATGCCGGCACGGCCCATCCCGTCGCCCCCGGCTTGAAACCGGCGTTGTCCGCCACGAGCCACACCACGCCGCAGAACCCGAGCGCCAGCCCGGCGGCGCGCGTGCGGCCGATGGCCTCGCCCAGCCACGCGCGCCCGATGACGGCCGCGTACAGCGGCGTGGCCGCGTTGAAGATGGCGGACAGGCTCGCGTTGATGCCCAGCGCCGCGAGCGCGAACAGCACGAACGGCAGCGCGGAATTCGTCAGGCCCACGAGCAGCACCGGCTTCCAGTGCCGGCGCAACGCACGCCAGTCGCCGGCCAGCAGCGGCAGCAGCAGAACGGCGGCGATGGCGGCGCGGGCACCGGCCAAGGTCAGCGCGCCGAACTCGCCGGCGCACACGCGCATGAACGGATACGATGCGCCCCACAGCGCGGCCAGCGCCGTCAGGCAGGCAATGTCGCTCTTCTTCATCATTGCCCCCTCGCCGCGCGCAGCGCCGCATCGAGGCCGCGTTCCTGCGGCCCCAGCACGCGTGCCACGCGGCCCTCCGCGTCGATCAGCACGACGCTCGGGATGGCGCGGATGCCGAAGGCGGCGAACGCCGCGCCGTCGCGGTCGAGCGCGACCGGCGGCGTGCCGGGATGCGCCTTCGCGTAGGTCGCCAGTTCGGCGGCCGACGTCCACAGCGGCGCGGCGACGGCAAGCCAGTCCACGCCGCCCCGTTTCATCAGGCGCGTCGCGTCCTCGCGCACGCGCCGGCAGGCCTGTGCGGTGGCGGGACGGGTCTCGCGCAGATACGTCTCGCACCACGGCGCAAAGAACACGAGCGCGCGCGGCTTGCCGGCCGCGCCGGCGGGCAGGTCGACACCTTCGACCTTGTCGCCGACATGGAACACGCGCGCCGCCTGCGCCTGCGGCGCCAGCGCGACCGGTTGCGCCGGCGCCGCCGCGGCCCGGCCTTGCGCGGCGCGATCCAGCGCCGCATGCAGGGCCGCATCGTCGAGATGGCCCACGTACGCGATGCGGCCGTCGGCACCGATCAGCACGTGCTGCGGCGTCACGCGCAGGTTCAGGCGGCGCCCCAGGGTGCCGTCGTCGAGCGCGATCGGCATCGTGAGGCCGTGGCGGGCGCGGTAGGCGCGCACGTCGGCCTCGGTGTCGCTGAAGCCCGCATTGACGGCGATGACGTCGATGCGCTTGCCGTACTGCCGGTGGATGCGTTCGAAGCCCGGCATCTGCTGCAGGCACGGCGCGCACCACGTGGCCCAGAATTTCAGGTAGACGGGCTTCCTGCCGTAGCGGGTGGCGAGGTCGATGGTGCCGCCGTCGAGCGTGCGCAGGACGGCGGCCGGTGCCGGCTGGCCGATCAGCGGCTGGCCGGCGTGCGCGGCGCGGCTGGCGCCGTCGTCCGCGGCCCCGCAGGTCGCGCAGGCGAACAGCGCGGTGGCCAGGGCGGCGATGAAGTGGATGAGGGTCATGGGATTCTTCATGGTGACGGTGGATGAGGCTTTCATCGTAGTCACCAGTTGGATCAGACCAAAGACGCAAGAATTGCATGAATCCCTGTACCATTCACCGCATGGACCTTTCGATCAACATCGACCGCGGCGCGCGCACACCCGTCGCCGGCCAGATCGCCGCCGCGATCGGTGCCGCCATCCACGACGGCCGTCTCTCTCCCGGCGCCCGGCTGCCGTCCTGGCACGACCTGGCCGTGCAGCTGGGCGTCGCGCGCGGCACCGTGCGCGCCGCCTACGACAGCCTGCGCGACCAACAGCTCATCGTCACCGCCGGCGCGGCCGGCACGCGCGTGGCGCGGCAGGCGGTGCGTGCGGGCACCGCGCCCGAACGTCCGGCTACACCGCCGCCGCGCCTCGCCGCACCGGTCCCGTTCCAGGTCGGCGTGCCGGGCCAGGACGTGTTCCCCTTCAAGACGTGGTCGCGCATCATGGGCCGTGCCGCGCGCGCCGCGGCCGCGCAGCCGCTGGGGTATCCCGATCCGCGCGGCGAACCGGTGCTGCGCGCCGCCATCGCGGCCTACCTCGGCATCGCGCGCGGCATCGCGTGTCACCCGTCGCAGGTGTTCGTCGCGAACGGCCATGCCGCCGCGCTCGGCCTCGCCCTGCGCGCGCTGCGCCTGGAAGGACGCACCGCGTGGGTCGAGGATCCCGGCTACGCGTCGGCGCGTACCGTGCTCGCGCAACATGGCGTGACGCCGTCTCCGGTGCCCGTCGATGCGGAGGGACTCGACGTAGCGGCGGGCATCGCATCCTCTCCGAAGGCGGCACTGGCGGTCGTCACGCCGGGCCAGCAGGCGCCGTTGGGCATGACCCTGTCGCTGGCGCGCCGGCATGCGCTGCTCGACTGGGCCGCGCATGCCGGCGCGTGGATCGTCGAGGACGACTACCTGGGCGAGCTGCAGCTGCAAGCCCGCGCCACGCCGGCGCTCGCCGCGCGCGACCATGCAGGCCGCGTGCTGCACATCGGGACCTTCAGCAAGACGATCGCCCCGGCGCTGCGCGTCGCCTTCCTCGTCGTGCCGCCCGCGCTGGCGCCCGCGGTTGCCGACGTGGCCGATGTCGCCGCGGCGGCGCCGGCACCCGCGATCCAGTTCGCCATCGAGGAATTCCTGCGCGACGGCCACTACCTGCGCCACCTGCGCCACATGAAGCGCGTGTACGCCGAGCGCCGTGCCGCGCTGTGCGCCTGCCTGCGCGATCTCGGCCTGGCGCATGCCGAGGCCGGCCTGTCCGTGCTGCTGCCGCTGGCGGATGGCGTCGACGATGCCGCGCTGGCGGCGCGGGCGCGCACGGTGGGCCTCGCGCCGTCCGCCCTGTCGTGGTGGCGCGCGCAAGAAGACGATGCGCCCGGCGGCCTGCTGCTGGGCGTGACGAACGTGCCGCCCGAGCGCGCGCAGGCCGCGTGCGCCGCGCTGGCCGCGCTGCTGCGCTGAGCCGCTACCGGTTCGCCGCACGGCGCGCACGGTCCGGCGCAGCGTGCTGGCCCGCGCGCGCGGACACGCCTATCGTGGTGTCTTTCCATATCGGGAGCCGCCATGCGCGCCATGTTTTCTCTCTTCCTCGCCCTCTGCCTCGCCGGTCCGGCGCACGCGGCCAATGCCGAAGACGCGGCCATCCGCCAGCTCGTGCAGCAATTCCAGACCGCCATCGTCGCGCGCGACGGCAAGACGCTCGGGTCGCTGTTCGTGCAGGAAGGCGGCAGTTGGTGGTCCGTGCTGGACGAACCGACGTATGCGGCGGCCAAGGCGCGCAATCCGGCCGCGCGGCGCCTGGAGCCATCCACATGGCAGGAGTTCGCCGAATTCGTCTCGCACAGCGCCAGACCGATCGAGGAGCGCTTCTACGACGTGCGCGTCCGCACGAACGGCACCGTCGCTTCCGTGTGGTTCGATTTCGACTTCCTCGCCGACGGCAAGGTGACGAACCGCGGCAGCGAAACGTGGCAACTCATGCGCACGGACGATGGCTGGAAAATTGTCGCGATGCTGTATTCCGTCCACCAGTGACGCGGGCTAGAATGGCCGATCCGTCCACACGCCACGCCGCCGTGAAAGAAGACACGCCCCTGCTCGTCCCCGTCCTCGCCGCCCTGCCGGTATTCACCTGCATGGTGATCCTCGGCCTGCCCGCGCTGGGCCATGGTTACGCGCCCATGTTTCGCACGCTGTTCTTCGTCGCGTGCGCCGTCTGGACCGTGCCGCTGGTCCTGCTGCAGCGCGCGCTGTGGCGCCAGGGCCGCGCGTGGTGGGCGATGACGCTCGTCCTGCTCGCGGCGTCGTATGCGATGGCGGTCGCGAACTCGCTGCTGGGCCAGTGGCTGTCGATCGCGCTCGGGCTGGAGACGGGCTACCACTGGGACGACCTCCTGCGCGGCCTGGACGGCTGCTGGCTCGCGCTGGTCGCGTTCTGCGCGATGCATGCGGTGGCCGTGTACTACCTGTCGCTGCAACGCACTCGGCTGCGCCTCGCGCAGGCGCTCGCGGATGCGCGCGACGCCGAACTGCGCGCGCTGCGTCTGCAGGTCAATCCGCACTTCCTGTTCAACACGCTGAACGCGGTGTCGGCCCTCGTCGCGGCCGGCGCGAACCGCGACGCGAACCGCATGCTCGCCCGCGTGTCCGATTTTCTCCGCGCCACGCTGGCGCACGACGGCCGCCACGAGCACACACTGGCCGAAGAACTGGCGCTGACGGAAGCCTATCTCGACATCGAAAAAGCGCGCCTCGGCGAGCGCCTGCAACTGGCGATGCATGCGGGGCCCGACCTGCTCGATGCCGCCGTGCCCCATTTGATGCTGCAGCCGCTCGTCGAGAATGCCGTGCGCCACGGCATCGCGCCGCTCGCCGCGCCGGGCCGCATCGACATCCACGTCGACCGCGCGGACGACCGCCTGTGCGTGGACGTGCGCAACGACGGCGCCCAGCCGACGCAAGGCGGCGGCGGCATCGGCCTCGCCAACGTCGCGAACCGCCTGCGCCATTTGTACGGCGATGCCCAGCGGGTCGACGCGGGCTGGCGCGACGGCCGCTTCCACGTGTCGCTGACGTTGCCCCTCAGGGTGAGCACTGGGGTGGCGGCATGATGCGCGTGGCGATCGTCGACGACGAACCGCTGGCCCGGCTCGCCGTGAAGGCGCGACTGGCGCGCCACGCGGACCTGGCACTGGTGGCGGAATACGGCGATGGCGACACGGCCGCCGCCGGCCTCGCGGCCATCCGGCCCGACCTGGTGTTCGTCGACGTCGAGATGCCCGGCAAGAACGGCCTCGACATGCTCGCCGCCCTGCCCCGCGCCGCGCGGCCGCTGGCGATCCTGCTCACGGCCCACGACACCTTCGCCGTGCGCGCCTTCGACCTGGCCGCCCTCGACTACCTGTTGAAACCCGTCGACGACGACCGCCTGGACGAAGCACTGGACCGCGCCCGCACGGCCATGACGCACATGCGTCCCGCGCCAACGCCCGCATGGACGCGCAACTTCACGGTGCGCGTGGGTACCCGCACGGTGCTCGTCGACGCGGCCGACGTCGAGCGCATCGAGGCCGACGGCGACTACGCCACGCTGCACGCGGGCGGCAAGACCTACCTCGTGCGCGAACCGCTGCAGGAACTGGCCCGGCGCCTCGATCCGGCCCGGTTCCAGCGCGTGCACCGGTCCAGCATCGTGCGCCTGGACGTCGTCGCCGAACTGCGTGCGCTGACGAACCGCGACGCCATGCTGCGCCTGCGCGACGGCACTTTGCTGCGCGCGAGCCGAACGTACATGCCTGCGCTGACGCAGGCGCTGACCCTTCTTGCGCATCCATGATCCAATCTGCCTTCACTGCCCGCCTGCGCGGCCTCGACCTGCTGCGCGCCGCCGCCATCCTGCTCGTCCTGATGAGCCACTACATGGGTTTCGTCAGCCACGCGCCCACGTTCGGCGTCGTCGGCCAGGTCGGCTGGGCCGGCGTCGACCTGTTCTTCGTGCTGAGCGGCTACCTGATCGGTAACCAGCTGCTGGCCCCGGCCGCGCGCGGGGAATCCCTGTCGCTGAAGACCTTCTTCATGAGGCGCCTGCTGCGGACGCTGCCCAATTACTACGTCGTGCTCGCCGCTTATTTTCTAATCCTCTGGTTGTTTCCCGGCGCGCCGCTCGGCGGTTCCAGCATGGCGGACCCGTGGCGCTTCCTGACGTTCACGCAGAACTTCGGGCTCGCCTACGGCCAGACGTTTACACACTCCTGGTCGCTGTGCATCGAGGAGCAGTTTTATGTGCTGCTGCCCCTCGTCGTGCTGGCCCTCGCGCGCATCGGCTTTCCCGTGCGGTTCGCGTGGGGCCTGCTCGTGGGCGGCATCGTCGCGGGCATGGCCACGCGCGCCGCGGCGTATGCGCTGCACGGGCACGATGCGTTCATGGCCGAGGTCTATTATTCGAGCTTATGCCGCGCCGACGAACTGCTGCCCGGCGTCGCCATCGCCCTGCTGCGCAAGTTCCATCCGCACGCATTCACTCGCCTTCTGCGCCACGCGAACGCGCTGTGCGCGGCGGGCCTCGCGCTGGGCGTCGGCATCCTGACCTGCATCCACCTCGACTGGCCAACGACAGCCTTGACGTCGACGTTCGGGTTCTCGCTGCTTGCGATCGGCTGCGCGCTGATGACGTGCGCGGCGCTGTCCCCGGCGTGCATCCTGAATCGCATCGACATTCCCGGCGCGTCGCAACTGGCGCTGTGGTCGTACGCCGTGTACCTCGTGCACAAGCCCGTGTTCATGGCGCTGCGGCCGCACATCGAGCGCCTGCACATCGATGCGGGCGCACCGCTCACCGTCGTCGCCGTCATGGGCGCGGGCTGCGCCGGCGGTTGGGTGCTGTACCGCTGCGTGGAGACGCCGTTCATGCGGCTGCGCGCGCGCCTGACCACCGCTCATACCGCCGACAACGCATTCCATCGCACGGCCGGCGTGCGCTGATCAGGGCAGGTCTACAGTGGCATCATCGCCACCGTGGAGAGCCCGCCATGCTGGAACTGCAGGGCGGACATCGTCGGCTTCCATGGCAATGCTACCGTCATGTCGAGCCTCGCGTGGGCGAGACTCGGCGGAACAGAACGCGCCCAGCCGGCCTGACGATTTACTTCACGCCGCCGCGCCAGGCGCCTTGCGGCGGCGCGCGCGGCCCAGGATCAGGGCGAACGCGCCCAGGCCGAGCACCAGCGGGCTAGCCGGCTCGGGCACCGTGCCGCTGGGGGGAACGGAAGCGGCGGTGGTGAAGTCGTCCATGACGAACCAGCCGGTATCGCGCGTGATGGTCAGCGACGACACGTTGTCGAATGCCGCGGCCGCCCACGTGTAGCTGCTGCCGATCGCGACCGGACCGGTCGTGCCGATGAGGTGATTGAGGGCGTCATAGGCGGAGATGGCGATCCACGACGCCTTGTCCGCGGCGCCCATCGGCGCCGCGAACCACGCGCCGGCAAAGTTGAACGGCGTGGCGCTGCCGATGGTGGCGCCGTCGGAGCCGAAGCCGTTCACGGCGAAATGCGTGCCGCCGTGGGCGCCGTTGCCGTAGCCGTCGATGCCGGTGTCGCCGGCATACCAGTCGTCGCTGAAGGTCAGGCCGGCATACGGATTGAGATCGGCCAGGCCGGCGAAGTCGCCGTCCGTGGCCACGTCCTCGAAACCGACGATACCGGCGTTGGCGGCGCCGGCCAGCATCAGGCTGGCGCTGGCGATCAATGCGAACAGAGTCTTTTTCATGGGAATACCTTTGCTGTATCGGGGTTCGTTATTTGCAGATGTCGCCGGTCACTTGCGGGACATTCGCGTTCAGCGCGTCCTGGCCCGCGATGACGAAGCCGAGCGAGGCCGTGCCGCCCGGCGCGATGTCCTTGTTCCAGCCGCCGCCGTCCGACGCCGTGAACGTCGGTGCGGTGCCCGTCACGACCCCGTTCCACGCGCTGCCCGACACATACGTGCCATCGCTGTAGGTCCAGGACACCTCCCAGCCATGCAGCGTCTCCGTGCCCTGGTTGGTGATCGAGACGGTGGCCATGCCGCCGCCCCACCAGGTGCTGGAGAGTTCGTACTTGCACACGGCGGTGGGCGCCGGCTTGACCGGAACCTGCGGAACCACTTGCACGTCGCCGGTCGGATCGATCTTGCCGTAGGCGATGCCGCGGCCGTTGGTGCTCATGTAGACCAGGCCATACGTGTTCATGTCGCCGGTGACCCAGCGTCCCAGCGTGCCGCCGTATTGATGGGCGTCGTCGTTGACGCGGTCCCAGTGGGCGCCCTTGTCGATCGAGCGCAACAGGCCGCGCGACGTGCCCACCGTACCCCACATGTAGAGGGTCGGATAGCTAGCACCAGGCGCTTCCTTGCCCAGGCCCATGGTGCCGCAGGAGCTGATCCCGCCGACGCTGGTGAACGTGGCGCCCGAATCGGTCGAATGGGAGATGCCCTTCGAACCCACGCAGGCCCACACGTCGCCCTCGATGCCGGGCGTGGCGCGCACGAGGCTGTTACCGCCGGCCGGCAGGGTGGCCTTGGCGTCGAACGACACGCCGCCGTCGGTGCTGACCAGCATCTTGCCCGTGCTAATGTCGTAGACGTAGAACTTGGCCGGGTTGACCCGGTCGGCGACCGGATAGGCGTCCTTCACGGACAGGCCGGCCACCGGCGTCCAGTTGGCGCCGAAGTCGGTCGAGCGATACGTGGTGGGCGAACCTTGCGGGCTGTGCAGCAGCACGGCGCCGTCGGCCGACAGCGCCAGGTTGCCGAACTTGCCGTTCATGGTCGGCGCCTTTTGCCAGCTCGCGCCCGTATTGGTCGAGATATACATGGCGTTCGAGCCGACCCGCGCCATCACGTGCGTCGCCTGCGGCGCCACGGCCAGGCCGGTCGTCGTGCCGACGCCCGGCGAATGGCGCAGCGCGTACTGGGACGGATCGGGCTGGGTGAAGCCGTCGTAGTCGCCGATGACGGACACGAACGGGCCGCCCGGGATGGCCTCGGCGGCGAACGAACCGGTTTCTTCCATGCCTTTCACGTCGAACTTCCAGACGCTCGTCGTCGCGTCGAGATCGGTGGTCCTGAACACGCCGTTACCCGAGATCACCCACGCGGTCTTCGGATCGAACGGGTCGAACTCGACGTCGCCGGCCCAGTGGATCGACGATTCCTTGACCCAGTCGATGCCATTCGGGTCGATCTCCATGCCGCGTTGCATCAGGTCGACCCAGGAACGGCCGGCGTCGTAGGACGTGAAGATGTGGTCGCCGTACCCGTCCGGGTTCCTGTGTTGCAGCCAGTACATGTTGGTGGTCGACGCGATCAGGTGCTTCGGATTGCTCGGGTCAACACTGATGCCGGCGAACGCATTGGTCATGCCGGCCGGCGTGATGTTGGTCCAGGCGCCGCCGACCATGTTGTATTCCCAGACCTGGCCCGTGGTCATCGGTTCGCTGTCGCTCTGGCCGTGCGGTCCGGCGCCGTTGGCGTAGGTCAGGTACAGGCGGCCCTTGTTCGTCAATGCCGCGCGCTGCGGCATCAGGTTCGCCGGCGCACCCGCGACCGGGGCGAAGGTGATGCCGCCGTCCTTGCTCATGTACAGGTTCGGTCCGACCGAGCCGTAACGCGATACGCCGACGAAAATGCGCTTGGCCGTCCCGCCGCTGACGCTGGTCGGATCGAGCAGCACGAAGCTGATGCCGTTGCCGTTGGGCGTCGAGGCCACGTTCAGCCCGTTCACGTGAGTCCAGGTCGCGCCTGAATCGACGCTCTTGAACAGGCCGTTGTCGCGCGTACCGACGAACAGGACGTTGCTCGAGCCCGGGTCGACCTGCAGTCGTTCGCCGTTCGAGCGGCCCATGCCATTGCCGTGGGCCTTGAACTGGGCCGTCACGTCGACCAGGTCGAAATGCTGGCCGTAGTCGGTGGAGCGCATGATCACGGTCTTGCCGTTGCTGAAGTAGCTGGTGCCGGCCAGCATGTAGACGGTGCCCGGGTTGCGCGGGTCGACCGCGATCGACTCGACGCCCATCAGGCCGGTATCGCTTTCGCTGATCCAGTCCGTCAGCGCGACCCAGCGTTCGTCATGGGCATCCCAACGGTAGGAACCGCCCACGTCGGTGCGGGCGTAGATCACGCCGCGCTCGAGTTTACTTGGGATGATTCCGCTGACAAAACCACCGCTGCCCATTGCAACGTTGTCCCAGCGATAAGTTTCGGCGTGCGCGCCCAGCGAGAACAGCAGGCCCAAGGCCACCGCCAGCGATTTTTTCAATTGCATCGTTGTCTCCACTTTTTTACGAGAAGGCCCCTGCCTGCTCTCATCGCCGCCCGCGAGCGGGTTCAACGGCTTTATGATGGAAACAATTATGTAAGTACGAAGTGAGAGTTAATAGTCCATTAATCAATAAGGTTAATAATGAAATCTATCGAAAAATAACTTCTGCCGGTCGCGAGTTCCGATTTGGATCAGACGCCGTTGCCGTTCTGCCTGACGATCGGATCCTTCGTATGGGTCCACCCGCTCATCAGCGAATAGCCCACCGCAAGCAGCGTGGGGCCGATGAACATGCCGACGAAGCCGAACGCGATCACGCCGCCCAGCACGCCCAACAAGGTCAGCAGGAACGGCAGGCTGGAGCCGCGGCTGATCAGCATCGGGCGCACGACGTTGTCGACGCCGCTGATCAGGAAGAAGCCCCACACGAGCATGAAGATGGCCCATCCCGTCTCGCCCTGCGCGAACAGCCAGATGGCCGCCCCGCCCCACACGATCGGCGGCCCGACGGGAATCAGCGACGACACGAACACGAGCACGGACAGCAGCGGCACCGCGGGCACGCCCGCGATGAAGAAGCCCAGCGCGGCGACGAGCGCCTGCGCCAGCGCCGTGCCGAGCAGGCCGTACATCACGCCGCGCACGGTCTGGCTGACGGTCTCCGCGACCGATTCCGCCTCCTCGTCCATGATGCGGTGCATGGCGGCCCTGATGACGGCCATCAGCGCTTCGCCGTCGCGATAGAAAAAGAAGCTGACGAATGCCGCGAGGCTCATCTGCGCGACGCCCGCCCCCAGCATTATCCCGCCGGACAGCAGCGCGTGGCGTGCCGGTTCGACCATGCGCCGCGCGAGTTCCATCATGCGGTCACGGCTGGCGACGAGCTGGCGCAGGTAGTTGTCGAGCTGGTCGCCGACGAGCGGGATGTCGCGGATCCACTTGGGCGGCAGCAGCTCGCCCTGGTTCAAAGCGGCGCGGATCTGGTCGAACGACGACGCGACGTTGTCCGCGAGGTTGTACGCGACGAGCGCCAGCGGGATGATCACGAGCAGCGTGAGGGAGAGCGTCATCGTCAGCGCAGTGAGCGTGCGCCGGCCGCGCAGGCGCAGCAGCAGGCGCTGGTACAGGGGCCAGGACGAGATGACGACGGCGGCCGCGAACAGGATCGCGGCCAGGAAGGGTTGCAGGACGTAGAGGCAGCCGAGCGTCAGCAGGATGACGACGGCGGCACGCGTGTAGTTTCTACCTGGTCGTTTGTCCATTCAGCCTGATATCCGAAGGTTTTCAGGGGCCTCGAAAAACCGTAGCGAGCGGCAGCAGATTCGGCCGAGAAGCGCAGCTGTACGAGAGTACAGCGAGCATCGCAGGCTGAATCTGCAACGCGCAGCAGGTTTTTCGACGCCCCTGCGATTGTCAGGATAATAACTGACGGAGGTCGTGCACGATAGGATCGGGGCCCTGGCCGTGGCGGATGAACAGGCGCAGGCGGCCGGCGCGGTCGAAGACGTAGCTGCCGGCCGTGTGGTCGATCGTGTAGCTGCCCGGGTCCGTGCCCGGCACCTTCGAGTAGAACACCTTGAATTCCTTGGCGGTCTTCGCCGTCTGCTCGGGCGTGCCGCGCAGGCCGAGGAAGCGCTTGTCGAACGCGGGCACGTAGTTGGCCAGCAGTTCCTGCGTGTCGCGCTCGGGGTCGAGGGTGACGAACAGCACCTGCACCTGGTCGGCCAGCGGACCCAGTTTCTGCATCACGGCGGCCATCTCCGCCATCGTGGTCGGGCAGACGTCCGGGCATTGCGTGTAGCCGAAGAAGACGACGACGGCCTTGCCCTTGAAGTCGGCCAGGGTGCGCGGCTTGCCGGTGTGGTCGGTCAGCGCGAAGCCTTTCGCGTAATCGAGGCCGGTGACGTCGGTGTTCTGGAACGATTCCTTCTGCTTGCCCGGCAGCTTGTCGCATGCGGCGAGGGAGACGGTCAGCGCGCAGGCGGCGACGAGGACGGGCAGCAGTTTTTTCATCATCGGTTCTAGAGGTATTGTTTGACGTAGTGGTCGACGAGCAGCGCCGCGAACAGCAGCGACAGGTAGACGATGGACCAGGCGAAGGCCTTGCGCGCGACCTGGTCGCTGTAGTGCTTGTGGATCATCCAGCCATGGCGCAGGAAGATCGCGTTCAGCACGATGGCCGCCGCCAGGTACACGACGCCGCTCATGCCGACGGCGAACGGGAACAGCGTGCAGGCCGCCAGCGCGACGGAGTACAGCCACACCTGCTGGCCCGTGTACTGCATGCCGTGCGTGACGGGCAGCATCGGCAGGCCGGAACGCACGTAGTCGTCGCGGCGGTACATCGCCAGGGCCCAGAAGTGAGGCGGGGTCCAGACGAAGATGATCAATACGAGCAGCCAGGCTTCCATCGGCACGGTATTCGCGACGGCGGCCCAGCCGAGGGCCGGCGGCATCGCGCCCGACAGGCCGCCGATGACGATGTTCTGCGGCGTGTTCGGTTTCAGCAGGACCGTGTAGATCAGCGCATAGCCGACGAAGGTGACGAACGTCAGCCACATCGTCAGCGGATTGATCATCGTGTACAGGATGCCCATGCCGGCACCGCCGATGATCGCGGAAAAGATCAGGACCTGCGTGGTCGACAGCTCGCCCATCGCGGTGGCGCGGCGCGCCGTGCGGGCCATGCGGGCATCGACTTCCGCCTCGATCAGGCAGTTGACGGCGAACGCGGCGCCGGCCAGCAGCCAGATGCCGATCGTGCCCCAGACGAGCACGTGCCAGCCCGGAAAACCGTCGGTGGCGAGGAACATGCCGATCACGGCGCAGAAGACGGCCAGTTGCGTGACGCGCGGCTTGGTCAGCGCCCAGTACTGGGCGACGCGGCTGGGCGGTTTGTGGATGGCGGTTTGCGTAATCATGGGTGGCTCGCGGACGTCGCCGCCTCACGTCGTGGACTGCGCAGCGCCAGCTCGAGTTGATACTGTACCTTGTAGTTTAACATGGTCACCAGAAGGACGAGGCCAGCCGCCCCCGCGTTGTGGAGCACGGCAATCGGCAACGGGAAGTTCAGGAACACCGTCGCGATGCCGGTCGTTGCCTGGGCGACAAGCACCAGCGCGAGGTTGCGCGCCGTCCCGTGCAGGCCCGGCAAACGCCACGCGCGCCACGCCGTATAGCCCAGTACGAGGACGACGACGAGCGCGAAGTTGCGGTGCACCCAGTGGATCGCCGTCAGCGCGGAAAACGGCAGGTAATGCCCGGCCGCCGTCTTGCCCAGCTCGCGCCACAAGGTGAAGCCATGTTGCCAATCCATCTCTGGGACAATTTGTCCATTACAAAGCGGGAAATCGCTGCATGCGAGTGTCGCGTAATTGGTACTCACCCACCCGCCCAATGCCAATTGGACAAGCAGCACGGCGCCCGACAGCCAGGCCAGCGGACGCAGCTTGCGTAGCACGGTGGGCGGGACGGCCGGCGGCGGGGCCAGCAGGTTGTCTTCGCGTCCGGCCAGCCACACGGCCAGCGCCAGCAGGGTCAGGCCGAACAGCAGGTGCAGCGTGACGATGACCGGCTGCAGTTTCAGGGTGACGGTCCAGGCGCCGAACGCGCCCTGCACACACACCCACAGGAAAAGGAGTGTCGGCAACGCCGGGCCATGCGTGGGCCGCACACCGCGTGCCCGCGCACGGCGCCATTCCAGCCACGACGCCACCATCAACCCGATGATCAGGAAGCCGATGCCCATCGCGAGGAAGCGGTGGATCATCTCAATCCAGGCTTTCACTTTCGTCACCGGGCCGGTGGGCATCAGCGCCTCGGCCGCGGCGATGTGTTCATGCGCGAGGAACGGGTTCGCTTCGCCGTAGCAGCCGGGCCAGTCGGGGCAGCCGAGGCCGGAATCCGTCAGGCGCGTAAAACCGCCGAACACGATCAAGTCGAACGTGAAGAACGCGATCACCCACGCCAGCTTGCGGTATTTGTGGGTGCCCGTCGCCGTCCACACGAGCGCGAGCGGCACGCTGGCCGCCAGGATGCCGGTCAGGGCCAGCAGGATGAAATTCGAGACTTCCATTGCGCGTTACCCGACGGCCGATGCCTTCAACAGCTTGTTGATGTCCTTGTACACCTTGCGCACTTCCTGCAGCTGCGGATCCTTCGGGAAGCGCATCATCAGGTGGCCCAGCGGGTCGATCAGGTAGATGTGGTCGGCCGGCGTCGTGCCGCCGTCGACCGGCAGCCATTGATTCACCGTCGCGGCGTCGGCGCGCAGCATGTGCGTGCCGTCGTATTCGCGGATGATCAGCGTGTCCAGCGGTTCCTGGTCGGTGATGAGCCAGACGCGCTCGATGCGGTCCGCTTCCTTCCCCTGCATCAGGCGCAGCTGGCGCAGCGCGAACAGCTGCTTCCGGCAAGAGTCCGGGCATGCCCCCGGCCCGACCACCAGCATGACCCACTTGCCCTTGAACTGTTCCAGCGCCTGCGGACGGCCGTCCAGCGTGGTCGTCGCCATCGCGGGGACCGGATGGGCGCGCTGGTCGATCAGGGTGCCGTAGTTGTTGCGCTTTTCGGGCTTGATGACGTAATAGGTGAAGTACGACGCGATCATCGGCGACGCGCACACGAGCAGCACCAGCCACAGCATCCAGCGGCCGCGCTTGCGGGCGCTCTTCGGGTCGATTGCCGGTTCAGCCAGCTTGTTTGGTTCCACTTCGAAATCCTGTTATCACAAAAAATAGAAAGGCCATCGCCGCCAGCGCATACCACTGGAATGCATAGCCCTTGTTGCGGTCGACGTCGACCGCGGGGGCAGGCCATTTGCGGATGAGCCCGGCGGCTCCGGTGTCGTCCGCACTCGTCTGCTCGACCAGCACGGGCAGCGTGCGCAGGCCGCTGGCCTGGGCGAAGCCCGCCGGATCGACATTCTGGACGATGGCGCCGGGCCGGGGCGGCGGCGCCTTGCCGAGTTCCATCACGCGCGCCGGATGCAGGATCGCCAGGCCTTCGATGGTCGTGCGGCCGCTTGGCGTTGCCACCTGCGGTACGCGATCGTGCACGGCCGGATCGCGCGGGACCCAGCCGCGCGCGACGAGGACAACATCGCTTGCACCCGCGTCGGCACCCGCTATTCTAAACGGCATCAGCAAAACGAATCCGGTACGGCCTTCGAATGGCCGGTTGTCGAGGAACAGCGGCCAGTGGGTGACGAATTCCCCGGTCACCATGACACGGCGATATTCGACAGCGGCGGGATCGACCGGCTTCCCGTCCAGCACGAGCGGCGGCAACGCAGCGCGCTGCGTGAGCCGGGCCTGCAGCGCGGTCTTCTCCGCGGCGCGGCGCACCTGCCAGTTACCGAGCAGGATGCCGACCGCGACCAGCACGAGCGTCGCGAGGAAAGGAATGGTTCTGAAACGGAAGCGCAGTCGCATACAATGATCGTACAACCCAAACAACTCTCTACCGGCCGCCCATGAAAACCGTCGTCGCCATCGCCTTCGTGCTCATCATCGGCAGCCTCGCGTCCGCCCTGTTCTTCCTGATGCGCGACAAGGGCCGCAGCAACCGCACCGTGCAGGCGCTGGCGATGCGGGTCGGGCTGTCGATCACGCTGTTCCTGTTGGTGCTGTTCTCGTACAAGATGGGGTGGATCCAGCCGAAGGGACTGCATTAAAAACGTCGTTCGCGCTTTCGCGGGAACGACGCTTCATGGATGCGTAGGGTGGGCGGCCTCCGCCCACGCGTTACGCCAACCTGATGCCAACGTCACGCGTGGGCACGCATTCAAGCCCCCGGCTTGAATGCCCCACCCTACAGCCAGTACACGACGACGTACAGGCCCAGCCACACCACGTCGACGAAGTGCCAATACCACGCCGCACCTTCGAACGCGAAGTGATGTTCCGGCGTGAAGTGGCCGCGCAGCACGCGGTACAGCACGACCGACAGCATGATCGCGCCCATCGTCACGTGGAAGCCGTGGAAGCCCGTGAGCATGAAGAACGTCGAGCCGTAGATGCCCGAGGTCAGCTTCAGGTTCAGTTCGCTGTACGCGTGGTGGTATTCGTAGGCCTGGAAGCCCATGAAGATGGCGCCCAGCAGGATCGTCGCGAACAGGAACAGCGCAGTGCGGGCACGGTGGCCGGCACGCAGGGCGTGGTGGGCGATCGTCAGCGTCACGCCCGACGTCAGCAGCAGTGCCGTGTTGATGGTCGGGATCGGGAACGGGCCCATGGTGCTGAACTGCTCCACGGTACCGGCCGGGCCGATGTTGCCCCAGTGGCCCGAATAATCCGGCCAGATGACCTTGTGGTCGAGGTCGGACAGCCACGGCATCGAGATCGCACGTGCGTAGAACAGCGCGCCGAAGAAGGCGCCGAAGAACATCACCTCGGAAAAGATGAACCAGCTCATCGACCAGCGGTAGGACAGGTCGATGCGCTCGCCGTACTTGCCGGATTCCGACTCGCCGATGGCGTCGCCGAACCAGTTGTACAACACGATCAGCATCGCGACGATGCCGGCCGTGCACACGCCGGGTCCCCAGGCGGCCCCGTTGACCCAGCCGGACGCGCCGGCCATCGTGACCAGCATCGAGATGCCGGCTGCCAGCGGCCACCTGGAGGGACCGGGGACAAAATAGTACGGCGCGGTATGGGGTGAACTCATGTATATCTCCTCAATCAAGCATTGTTTCGAATTCCGGGGTACTGCGCTTCCCTGCTTTCGTGTTGCTTATATAGTTTTAACTCTTGGCGACGACCATGCGCACGACGAACACCAGGATGCCGATGAACAGCGCCACCCCGATCAGCCCGCCCACGATCACGTGGATCGGGTTCAGGTTGGCCGCGTCGTGCTCGTAGTCGCGGCGCTTGCGCACGCCGAAGAACGACCAGAACACGGCCTTCATCGTGGCGCCGAACGACGCGGTTTTTACGGGTTCGCGTGGATCGTCGTTGGCCATTATTTTTGCGCCGTCACGGCGCCACCGATTTCAAAGAACGTGTACGACAGCGTGATGTTCTTCACTTCGCGCGGCAGCTCCGGGTCGATGAAGAACACGACCGGCATCTGGCGCGCCTCGTGCGGCTTCAGGATCTGTTCCTTGAAGCAGAAGCACTCGACCTTTTTAAAATGCGGCGTCGCGGACTGCGGCGCGTAGCTCGGGATGGCCTGCGCCTTCACCGTGCGGTCCTGTGTGTTCACCACTTCGTAGACGACGGTCGCCATCTCGCCCGGGTGCACGTCGATGCTGCGCTGCGTCGGGCGGAAGCGCCACGGGCCCTGGGCGTTGCCGTCCAGTTCCACCGTGATCGTGCGCGCGAGGTCGACCTGGGTGTTGGCAGGCCGAGCCACCGTGCCGTCCTTCTGCGTGAGCACGTTGATGCCGAGCGCCTCGCACACCTGGCGGTAGATCGGCACCAGCGCATAGCCGAAGCCGAACATGATGCCGGCGACCACCACCAGTTTGATGAGGGTGGTCCGGTTCAGACGCAGGCGGCCACTGTCCTCGTGGCGGCCCGCATTCGTTTCCGCTTGCATGACAGCCTCAGTTCAGCCACAGGCGCTTGACGAACAGCACGACGAAGAAGAACAGCGCGAGCCCGGCCAGCCACAGGGCCGTGCGCCGGTTGTTCTTCCTGATCTGCTGCGAACGATCATCGTTCATCGCGCTCTCACTTCACCAGCGGCGGCGTTTCGAAGGTGTGGAACGGCGCCGGGCTCGGCACGGTCCACTCCAGGCCCTCGGCGCCTTCCCACGGCTTGGCTTCGGCCGGCTTGCCGCCACGGATGGTCGGCAGCACGACGAAGAACAGGAAGTACACCTGCGACAGGCCGAAGCCGAACGCGCCGATCGACACGATCTGGTTGAAATCGGTGAACTGCACGGCGTAGTCGGCATAGCGGCGCGGCATGCCGGCCAGGCCCAGGAAGTGCATCGGGAAGAAGGTCAGGTTGAACCAGAACAGCGAGTTCCAGAAGTGGATCTTGCCACGCAGTTCCGGATACATGTGGCCGGTCCACTTCGGTGCCCAGTAGTAGAAGCCGGCGAACAGGGCGAACAGCGAGCCGGCGACCAGCACGTAGTGGAAGTGCGCGACGACGTAATAGGTGTCCTGCACCTGGATGTCGATCGGGGTCACGGCCAGGATCAGGCCCGTGAAGCCGCCCATCGTGAACACGAAGATGAAGCCGACGGCGAACAGCATCGGGGTCTCGAACGTCATCGAGCCCTTCCACATCGTGGCCACCCAGTTAAAGACCTTCACGCCGGTCGGCACCGCGATCAGCATCGTCGCGTACATGAAGAACAGCTGGCTCGTCACCGGCATGCCGGTGGTGAACATGTGGTGCGCCCACACGATGAACGACAGGATCGCGATGGAAGCGGTTGCATACACCATCGATGCGTAGCCGAACAGCGGCTTGCGGGCGAAGGCCGGGATGATCTGCGAGACGATGCCGAAGGCCGGCAGGATCATGATGTAGACCTCGGGGTGGCCGAAGAACCAGAAGATGTGCTGGTACATGACCGGGTCGCCGCCGCCGGCCGCGTTGAAGAACGAGGTGCCGAAGTGACGGTCGGTCAGGGTCATCGTGATGGCGCCCGCGAGAACCGGCATCACGGCGATCAGCAGGTAGGCGGTGATCAGCCAGGTCCAGCAGAACATCGGCATCTTCATCAGCGTCAGGCCCGGCGCGCGCATGTTCAGGATCGTGACGATGATGTTGATGGAACCCATGATCGACGAGGCGCCCATGATGTGCAGGGCGAAGATCGCCATGTCCATGCCCGGGCCCATCTGCGTCGACAGCGGCGCGTACAGCGTCCAGCCGGCGGCGGTGGCGCCGCCCGGGACGAAGAACGACGTCGCCAGCAGGATCGCGGCCGGCGGCAGCAGCCAGAACGAGAAGTTGTTCATGCGGGCGAACGCCATGTCGGATGCGCCGATCTGCAGCGGGATCATCCAGTTGGCGAAGCCGACGAAGGCCGGCATGATCGCGCCGAACACCATCACGATGCCGTGCATGGTGGTCAGCTGGTTGAAGAATTCGGGGCGGAAGAACTGCAGGCCGGGCTGGAACAGCTCGGTGCGGATCATCAGCGCCAGCACGCCGCCCGAGAGCAGCATGATGAACGCGAACCACATGTACAGCGTACCGATGTCCTTGTGGTTGGTGGCAAAGAGCCAGCGGCGCGCGCCGACCGGATGGTCGTGCGCGTGGTCGTGGCCATGCTCATTTGTTCCGGTATGAGTGTGATCGATAGTAGGGGAAGTCATGTCAGTATCCTAGTCGTGCGGGACAGCAAGGCCGTGGTGCGGTGACGCGGTGACGGCCCGGTCCCTGTAATCCAAACGCTTGTTGCTTGTCTTGTCTTATTTGCCGCGGGCAGCCAGGACTTCGGAAGGCTGGACGATGTTCTCGTCGGCCTTGTTGGTCCAGTTGTTGCGGGTATAAGTGATGACGGAAGCGATCTCGGAATCCGACAGCTGCTTCCACGACGGCATTGCCGACGGATACTTACCGCTGTGCTTGCCATTCAGCAGCACGGCGATCTGTTCGGCCTTGTGGCCGAGTACGACGGGCGAACCGACCAGCGGTGCGAATGCGCTCGGCACGCCCTGGCCGTTGGCCTGGTGGCAGGCCACGCAGTTGGCCGCGTAGACTTTCTCGCCCTTCGTCTTGAGCTCGTCGATGGTCCAGACCTTGTTCGGGTCGTCGGCCAGCGCGGCCATGCGTTTCTTCTCGCCGCCCACCCACGCCGTGTAGTCCTCGGCCGAGACGACTTTCACGACGATCGGCATGAACGCGTGTTCCTTGCCGCACAGCTCGACGCAGTTGCCGCGGTAGGTGCCCACCTGTTCGGCCTTGAACCACGTGTCGCGCACGAAGCCGGGAATGGCATCCTGCTTGACGGCGAACGCGGGGATGGTCCACGAATGGATCACGTCGTTGGCGGTCAGCACGAGGCGGACCTTCTTGCCGACCGGGACGACGACGGGATTGTCGACCTCGAGCAGGTAGTTCTCGGTGCGCTTCTCGGTCGGTGCGATGCCCGGCTCGCCCACCTGCGTGCGCGGCGTGGCCAGGTTCGACAGGAACGAGATGCCTTCGCCCTCGCCCTTCAGGTAGTCATAGCCCCACTTCCACTGCATGCCGGTGACCTTGATGGTCAGGTCCGGGTTGGACGTGTCCTTCATCTGCACGACGGCGTGCGTGGCCGGCAGGGCCATGCCGATGACGATCAGGAACGGTACGACGGTCCAGGCGATCTCGACCGTGGTGGATTCGTGGAAGGTGGCCGGTTTGTGGCCGAGGGACTTGCGGTGCTTGAACACCGAATAGAACATGACGCCGAACACGCCGATGAAGATGACCAGGCAGACCACCATCATCCAGTTATGCAGGCTATAGATATAAGCCGCAATGCCCGTCACGGGCGCCTGCATGTTGAGCTGATGTTCCACCGGACGACCGGTAATGACGGGCTCGGTAGCCGCCATCGCCGGGATGCTGGCCGCTACTGCGAGACCGAGCATCAACGCTTTGAATCGTTTTGCATATGTCATGTTGTCCCCAACCACCTTTAGAAGAGAAATTTCTAGAACGGAAGCGGCCCTCCTCTGGCTCGCCATGGAGGAACCACGGAAGACAACTTCCGTTCTGAAATCCTTTTTAAACTAAACGCAACCACTTCCCGTCGCGCCGGCGGGCGCTTCGGGACTCGACACCGTCCAGCCGGATGCCGTCTGGCATCCTCGATGAACGATGTCTTCAAACCTTGCTTGCGGGGGATACCCGATACGCTGCCTTGTATCCCCGGGTGATGCTCCAACCCTCGACTTGACGCCTTTATGCTTAATTTTTTAGCGCTTTTTTGATCCAGTCGAAAAAAGTGTGTTTGATTATACTGAAAGCGGTAATTTTTATTCAAGGAAAATTACCGCGATCGTATACAGGATGCATGGGTCTTACCGCGGCTTGGGCGGCTGGAAGCGGACGATCGCCTCGCCCGCGGCCGTCGTCTTCGGTGCCGGCCGGAACGCGTGGCCGTAGATGACCTCGAACGTCAGCGCCAGCTTGCCGTCCGCGCGGCGGCCCGCTTCCAGCGCGTCGCGCATGCGTTGCCACGCCGCCCGGCCGACGAGGCCGCGGCGGCGCGTGGCCAGCGGGTTGCCGCCGAACGCGCGCACGTCGGCCAGCAGCTTGTCGGCCGTGTCGTACGTCACCGTGATCTGTTCCATGTCCATGACGGGCGTCGTGAACCCCGCTTCCACGAGCTGGTCGCCGAAGTCGTGCATGTCGACGAACGGCAACGTGTGCGGGGTCTCGTCCATCGCCGCGAACGCGGCACGCAGTTCGCGGAACGTGTCCGGACCGAAATTCGAGAACATCAGCAGGCCATCCACGCGCAGCACGCGACGCCACTCGGCGAACACGCGGTCGGGTTGGGGATGCCAGTGCAATGCCAGGTTCGACCAGACCAGGTCGAGCGAGTTCGGCCCGAACGGCAGGTTGCCGAAGTCGCCGCAAACGAGATCGATGCCGGCTTTGGCCGGCAGCAAACGACTCAACAAGGAGCGCGGCGCCGACGTGGCGGCCGTGGCGGTCGCCAGCATGGCCGCCACGGCGTCCAGGCCGAGCACCTGCGCAGCCGGATAGCGTTTCTGCAACTCGGCGATATCGACGCCGGCGCCGCAGCCGGCGTCGAGCACCTGGCGCGGCGCCGTCTTGACGAGCGTCAGGCGGTCGAACATGCGGGTGGCGATCTCGCGCCGCAGGAAATCGGAAGGGGCGACCCGGGCGGGGTCGGCGAACAGCTGGCGCACGCGGACCGGATCGATCGGGGCGCTCATCTTCGACGGGGCTTGGGGTGAAACCATGATGGGGCTGCGGTGAATGGGATAATGGCGGGAGTGTACATGATGGGTGGAACTTACGATGACGGCCCGTTATTTGTCCCTGCGGCATTGGCTGCGCGTGCTGATGCCGTCGATGTGCGCCCTGTGCGGGAGCGGCAGCGACGACGTCGTATGTACTGCGTGCCGGGATGCGTATGCGGGGGTGCGGCGGGTGCGTTGCGGGCAGTGTGCGAACCCGATGCCGGGGTTTGCGCTACATGCGGCACAAGAACCGTCGCTCCCGCGCAGGCGGGAGCCCAATTTCGCGCTGCCGACGACGCATGAAAAATTGGATCCCCGCCTGCGCGGGGACGACGTCGATAAGCGCGAGCACGACGATAACATTTGCGGCTCCTGCCTGCGCGACCCACCCGCCTTCGACGCCACGATCGCCGCCGTCGATTACGCAATTCCCCTCGACCAGCTCGTGCTTCAATTAAAATTCGGCGCCCGCCTCGCGCTCGCGCCGTGGTTCGCGCGCCAGATCCGCGATGCCGTGCTGGCCCGCCCCGGCCTGCAGCTGCCCGATTTGCTGTGCCCGGTCCCGCTGGGGCCCGGCCGGCTCGTCGAACGCGGCTTCAACCAGGCGCTGGAAATCGCGCGGCCCCTGGCGGCGGCGCTCGGGGTAGCATGTCATCCGGCGCTGGCGCTGCGCACGCTCGACACGCCGGCGCAGTCGGGCGTCGCGCCGAGCGTGCGGGCGAAGAATGTGCGTGGCGCGTTCGCCGTGGAGGACCCGGACCTCGTCGAAGGCCGCCACGTCGGCCTCGTCGACGATGTCATGACGAGCGGCCACACGCTGGGCGAACTGGCCGCCACTTTTAAACGGTTCGGCGCGGCGCGCGTGACGAATCTTGTATTTGCGCGCACGCCGCCCCATAAGTAACCTGGATCCCCGCCTACCCGGGGAGTCATTTGCCGCGGAGGCAATGACAAAATTGAGGAGATTGATTTTGTTTCACGTCGTACTGGTCGAACCCGAGATCCCGCCCAACACGGGCAACATCATCCGCCTGTGCGCGAACACGGGGGCGCAGCTGCACCTGGTCGAGCCGCTCGGCTTCCCGCTGGACGACGCCAAGATGCGCCGCGCCGGTCTCGACTACCACGATTACGCCACGATGAAGGTCCACAAGAACTGGGACGCCTTCCTGGCCGACGCACAGCCGGACCGCACGCGCATGTTCGCGATGACGACGCACGGTTCGTCGCCGTTCGCGGATGCCGCGTTCCGCCCGGGCGACGTATTCGTGTTCGGCGCCGAATCGCGCGGCCTGGACCCGGCCTTGCGCGAATCGTTCCCGCCGGCCCAGCGCATTCGCCTGCCGATGATGCCGGGCAACCGCAGCCTGAACCTGTCGAACACGGTGGCCGTCGTCGTCTACGAGGCGTGGCGCCAGAACGGGTACGCCGGCGGGGGCTAAGGCGGCTGGATCGCCGGGCCGTCTTTACCCGGCACTCTCCCATACGCGTGATTTACGGTGTTCCCGAGGTGAAGGCGGAAGAGATAAGGCTTGCACCGCATGACGTCCTGTGGCCGTGAAAGGCAACCGGAACCCCGCCGATCAACACGGACGGGTCACCCTCAATGATCACGCATATCGAATGCCCGGGGATGGGGCAGACACATGCGTCACCTTGCCGTGCAACGGCAAGGCCGTTGACCAAAGAGGTGGCGGATGCGATCACAACCTTGCCACCGTGACTGGTCAGATCGCCCAATCGAATCACGCCTTTCATGGACGTTCTCCTGTGCAGTTTAGTAGGTCTTTGTCGTAAATACTTTTACATCTGATTCTCGCCCCACTGCCAGAACGTAACGCCGTAATCCGTACCGAAGGCTGGCGTGATTTCACCGTCCTTGAAGTAACGACGTGATCCTCCTTTTGCTGGCGTGAACCAATATCCGGCACGCACACAGGCATGACCTCCTTCGACGCGCAAACGTTCTTGGGTGTTCATGGTGAGGCTATCATCTTCGCTGACAACGGCGATGTCTTCGAATTCGTCATTGATGATTTCGACGAAATACCAATTCGAAGGGATTTCAGTAAAGGCGGAACGTGCCACCAGTGAGGGGGCGAGGTATGGATCCGGCTTGCCAGGAATAATCATCTTACCTGCGAAGAACGATGCATATTTCTGCGATTGAACAAACGCGAACATTTTCGCGCCATCAAACCAAAGGTCCTTTCGACCAACTTGCTGGAGGGCATCGAGGCCGATCTCATTGAACGTGGATGCGGGACGAAGTTTGCCACCGCCACCGCCGGTCCATGCAAATTGTAACGCGGCATTGGGATCGTCAGATGAGACGTAAACTCCAGTACGGGGGGGAGCTTTGGAACTTTCTGCCGTCACGTCGGTACGCACCCAAAATTTCGGGATGCATGGAAACCGTTTCGAAAATTCAGGATAGTTATATGCAAAGTTAAAATCAGTCCATCGGCTGCGCGACCGATCATCCATTGTGTAGTCTATGTTTCTAGCGTAATTACTTATCTCTTTTAATACTGTCTGAATTTTCTCTTCTTCATCCGGCGCTGCCCAATTCATTGAGAATTCATTCAAACCACGCAGGCACTCATTGGCGCCAGTGACTTCATAATGTTCCATAGTGCGTAAGGCGATGTCTCTTGTGAGGGATTGTCGAAAATCGCTTAAAAAAGGCCACGCGCTGTTTGTCCAATTCTGCACGGTATTCCTGTCGCCCCACCGTGCATCCCTTAATACAGCATCCCGTCCCTGCACCCTCGCCAGATTTATTAATGGATCAATCTCGCCATCCATTAGTTCGCTCACCATTTGATGCAAGCCTTTCAAGTAGTCCAGCGAGGCGTAATGATAAAGCATGGCCGCCTGAACCTTGTGCCATGCCGATAATGAAAGTTGATTTCCTGGTGTGCTCACATCGCCCCCTTTGCAATTGCAGTTGTCTGCCCAGGCAGAGCCGGCAAGCTTACTTTGTCCGACCTCCAGACTTCGTAAAATTCTGTGTAACTCCATCCGGTATCAAACACAACGCCGAAAGTCCGGCAGGAAATCAAGTACTCTGGCCTGTCGGATCGTCATGCGGAGAAGGTCTTCGGTATCATGCGGACGACGGACGGAAGTGACTCCAGCGCGAAGACATGTCGCCCTTGGATCGGTAGACAACAGGACGTTGACCGATGACGGCTCGCAAGTCACCGACTGTTTCGCCACCGAAGACAAGAAACCCAGCGGCAAGCACGCCTTCGACGAGGCTGCGCCTCAATCACCGTCGAACGCCGCTTGACATTGCCGTCATCCACAAACGGACGGTATGGTTGAACGCCTTGATGGTCGCATCAACGAACGGCTACAGCAGACCCGCTACGACAGCGAGGCCGACCTGGAAGCGACCTTGATGAACTATTTGAAGCCGTACTACCACCACATTCCGCACCGTAATCTCGACGCAAAAACCCCTACTCCGCCCCTCAAGGAATGGCAGAAACAGCGCACAGAATGATTGGTCAATCGCATTTCCGATCAAATGGGACTGGACATTTAACTTTCTAGTAACGAATAACTTTATAGCTGATTCTCGTCCCACTGCCAGAACGTAACGCCGTAATCCGTGCCGAAGGCTGGCATGATTTCACCGTCCTTGAAGTAACGACGTGATCCTGCTTTTGCTGGCGTGAACCAATATCCGGCACGCACAAAGGCGTGACCTCCTTCGACGCGCAAACGTTCTTGAGTGTTTATGGTGCGGCTATCATCTTCGCTGACAACGGCGATGTCTTCGAATTCGTCATTGATGATTTCGACGAAACACCAATTCGAAGGGATTTCAGTGAAGGCGGAGCGTGCCACCAGTGAGGGAGCGAGGTATGGATCCGGCTTACCAGGAATAATCATCTTGCCTGCGAAGAACGATGCATATTTCTGCGATTGAACAAACGCGAGCATCTTCGCGCCATCAAACCAAAGGTCCTTTCGACCAACTTGCTGGAGGGCATCGAGGCCGATCTCATTGAACGTGGATGCGGGACGAAGTTTGCCACCCCCACCGCCGGTCCATGCAAATTGCAAAGCCGCATTGGGATCGTCTGAAGAGACGTAAACTCCCGTACGGGGAGGAATTTTGGAATTCTCCGCCTTCACATCGGTACGCACGCGAAATTTCGGAATGCGTGGAAACTGTGCTGAAAATTCAGGATAGTTATATGCAAAGCCGTGATCGTGCCACAGACTACTCGGCCAATCATCCATGGTATAGTCTATATTCCTTGCATAACGACTTATCACTTGCAATATTACCTGAATTCTCTCCTCTTCATCCGGTGTCGCCCAGTTCATTGAGAATTCATTCAAACCACGTAAGCATTGGTTCGCGCCAGTGATTTTATATTGTTCCATGTTGCGCAACGCGATGTCTCTTGTGAGAGATTGTCGAAAATCGCTCAAGAAAGACCACGCACTGTTTGCCCAATTCTGCACGGTATTCCTGTCACCCCACCGCGCATCCATCAATACTGCATCCCGTCCCTGCGCCCTCGCTAGATTTATTAATGGATCAATCTCACCATCCATTAATTCGCTCACCATTTGATGCAAGCCTTTCAAGTAGTCCAGCGAGGCGTAATGATAAAGCATGGCCGCCTGAACCTTGTGCCATGCCGATAATGAAAGTTGATTTCCTGGTGTGCTCACATCGCCCCCTTTGCAATTGCTGTCACTTGCCCAGGCAGCGCTGGCAAGCTTATTTTGTCCGACCTCCAGACTTCGTAAAATTCTGTGTAACTCCATCCGGTATCAAACACAACCCCGAAAGTCCGGCAGGAAATCAAGTACTCTGGCCTGTCGAATCGTCATACGGAGAAGGTCTTCGGCATCATGCGGACGACGGACGCGAAGTGACTCAAGCGCGAAGACATGTCGCCCTTGGATCGGTAGACAACAGGATGTTGACCGATGACGGCTCGCAAGTCACCGACTGTTTCGCCACCGAAGACAAGAAACCCAGCGGCAAGCACGCCTTCGACGAAGCTACGCCTCGATCGCCGTCGAACGTCGCTTGGTATTGCCGTCATCCACAAACGGACGGTATGGTTGAACGCCTTGATGGTCGCATCAACGAACTGCTACAGCAGACCCGCTTCGACAGCAAGGCCGACCTGGAAGCGACCTTGATGAACTATTTGAGCCGTACTACCGCCACATCCGCAAAGTGCGCTCGACGCAAAAACGCCTATCCCGGCCCTCAAGGAATGGCAGAAGCAGCGCACAGAATGATTAATTAACGCATTTCCGATCAAATGGGACTAACATTTAACACGCTCTAGTGACGAATAACTTTATTGCTGATTCTCGTCCCATTGCCAGAATGTAACGCCGTAATCCGTGCCGAAGGCTGGCATGATTTCACCGTCCTTGAAGTAACGACGTGATCCTGCTTTTGCTGGCGTGAACCAATATCCAGCACGCGCGCAGGTATGACCTCCTTCGACGCGCAAACGTTCTGGAGTGTTTATGGTGCGGCTATCATCTTCGCTGACAACGGCGATGTCTTCGAATTCGTCATTGATGATTTCGACGAAATACCAATGCGAAGGGGCCGCGGTAAAAGCGGACCGTGCTACTGCCGGTGAAGCAAGGGATGGGGCCGGCTTGCCGTCAATCACTATCTCGTTTGCGAATAACGGTGCATATTTCTGCGATTGGACAAACGCGAGCATCTTCCCTTCATCGAACCAAAGATCTCTTCGGCCGACCTGCTGGAGAGCATCCAGACCGATCTGATTGAACGTAGACGCTGGACGAAGTTTTCCACCCCCGCCTCCGTTCCACGCAAATTGTAACGCGGCATTGGGATCATCTGATGAAACGTAAACTCCAGTGCGTGGCGGCGTCTTGGAACTTTCCGCCGTCACATCCGTACGAACGCGAAACTTCGGAATGCGTGGAAACTGCGCCGAAAATTCTGAATAATAATATGCAAAGTTGAAATCGCGCCATCGACTAGTTGGCCAATCATTTAACGTATCGTCAATTTTATTTGCGTAACGACCTATTTTTTGCAATATTGACTGAACCTTCGCCTCTTCATC
This sequence comes from Massilia sp. GER05, assembly GCF_052056005.1. NCBI lineage: Bacteria > Pseudomonadati > Pseudomonadota > Betaproteobacteria > Burkholderiales > Oxalobacteraceae > Massilia > Massilia sp. GER05. The sequence continues at coordinate 7,057,804 of NZ_CP178858.1, forward strand.
TGGTGTTGCCCAATTCATTGAGAACTCATTCAAGCCGCGTAAGCATTGGTTGGCACCAGTGATTTTATATTGGTCCGTGGTGCGCATCGCGATGTCTCTTGTAAGCGATTGTCGAAAATCGCTTAAAAAAGGCCACGCACTGTTTGCCCAATTCTGCACGGTATTCCTGTTACCCCACCGTGCATCCATCAATACGGCATCCCGTCCCTGCGCCCTCGCTAGATTGATTAACGGATCAATCTCGCCATCCATTAGTTCACTCACCATTTGGTGCAAGCCTTTCAAGTAGTCCAGCGAGGCGTAATGGTAAAGCATGGCCGCCTGAGCCTTGTGCCATGCCGATAACGAAAATTGATCTCTTGGTGTGCTCATATCGCCCTCTTAGCAATTGCAGTTGTCTGTCCAGGCAGAGCCGGCAGGCCAATTTTGTCTGACGTCCAGACTCCGTCGAATTCTGTGTATCCCCATCCGGTATCAAACGGTCCACTAATGTTTGGATGATTAATTTGCAGGCGCAGCCCAATGTGCCGGGCAAGAAATTTATCTTTTTCAGACTTATTCATCGATGCCGTAACGTGGTTGATGTGAGCCTGGGTCAGTGGCGGGCCCAGTGTCGTACCTTTGGGACTTTTCAGCAACTCATAATACATCATCGTGTCGTTGCCCGGGTCGCTACGTTCGATCTTAAAAACAATTTGCTCCCAACCGCCCTCGAGGAAGTTACCTACAAGCCCATCCTTTTTTTGGCTTGAAGCCGGACCACGCCAGACATTCAATGATTCGCCTGCTTTTACATCGTAGATGACGAATTGCCCGTTGACGTTCCAATCCGGCCAAACGGCCAAATATCGACGCCAAGCCTCCTTTGGATTAGGAGAATTCTGCAATTTATTGAAGACCTCTTCTGACACCCAACAATCGCTCATGCCACGACTGTTCGGAGCAAGGATGCGATACAGACGAGCAGGACCTTTGATTGTGTGCGCCTGTAGAGTATGGAAGGACCGGATATTTTGCTCGGATAAGTGAGGAAAAATATCTTCTTTCGGCCGAGGATTGCCAGCTGCGTCAAGTTTCGCTGAAAGGTTGTCTACCTTGCCTTGATAATCTATGACCTGTGCTGGATCAATAAACTTATCACCGGTTTTACTTAACCATGGCGGCTGATGTTGCCGCATCAAGGTGATCGCATCCGCTTCCGGAAGCGCACCACAGAAGTGAATATTGCTCGCATTTAAGATTGCATGCTCTCTCTCGAGAGTTCGGCGCTCCAGGTTCAATATAATCGTGGTCAATATATCGTGGACAGGTTTCAGCGTCTCTTCCATGTGCTGGTTAGCCGCCAACCGTATCGCTTTGGCCTGCTCCAATGCAGCCTTGGCTTTGCGATAGATGGTCGGTACAAGCCTGACCTTGTTAACCATCCCCTCAAGCGCAGAAATTCCCGTATCAAATGCGGCGAGCAGCGCCTTGGTATTTACCCGACCGCGAAGTTCTTTAACGCCAGTTGCAAGCCATGCAAACAGGCGATCGATTTTGCGGGCCTTGATGTATTTTTGAACCTCTTCCCTTCGCAAATATACGATCACCACGACATTCCCCTTTCGACAGCCTTTGCCGCCTGGTCGATGCCGGCACGCCTGACGTGCGCAAAGATGATTTTGAGTACACCCTTGAGCAATGAGCCGAGTGTCGGAAACAGGCCAATAAGGGTCAGGACCAAAGCCAGCCATGCCGCCTTGTCCTTGTAATCATGACTGAGCTTTTTGCAGTTTGCTATGAGATCGCGTAGGTCGCAAATTTGATCGACTAACGGAATCATCGAAATTGCCGCGTCGGTGAGCAGTTGGGCGGTCGATCGATCTTCGTTGAAGTCGCCCTCGATCGCTTCCCAGAACCATACGATTGGATTCGTACTCGGTTCCCTGGCTTTTTCCCTGTCGTTTGTCGCCCATGCCAAGGCGTCGCGCATTTGTGTTGTATTGACTTCAGCCATTCAGTATGCTCGCTACCAATATTGTCGATATTCGTTATGCTTTATTCTTGCAACAAATCGCTCAGCGGTGCTGCTGGCTTATCCGTTCCCGCCGTGCGCGGCTTATAAATCACTTTTTTCACGGGCTTGTTGGCGACGTTTTCCCGTCGGGTCTTGCCGTTTGCGTCCAGCGTTCCATTCAAGACGGGTCCCTTGTCGAAATGGATTTCGTATTCCGCTCCATCGACTCCCTCTCCGGTGTCGGCATCCCGATAGTCCAGACCGATCCATTGTGCCGGCGGTTTTCCTTCACCAGAGAAGTGCGGTAGATCGAACGACATCCGGCCTGGGCCATCCCATTTGTGCATGCCTGCCTTGACAGTGAAATCGCCACTGCAACCCAGTTCGATTTTGCCGTCCGCTATCTTGATGTATGCGCCACCACAAATCAGACTGATGCTCTTTTGGGCAGCAATCGTAATCTCGCCTTCACTCGCGGTAATCGTCATGTCGTTTCCCGCGGCAATACCAATGCTGTCGTGTTGTGCCTGGATGTCGACTTTTCCGGTGTGCGCGATGTACTTCATCCCGTTCTTTTGCGAGAAGAGTGAGATACCCTGTCGAGCATTGATGTTGACGCGCTCACCCGCGACCGCCTGGATGTTCTGTTGTGCGATCACATTGTGCTGTTGGCCGCTATAGCTAACGGAAGAATAAGGGGTTGCGCTGAGGAAACCACCGTGTGCGTATTGCGCGATAAGCGGCGAAGCGGTGTCGACTTCCCCGCCGCTCTGCGTGTTGGTGCCTTTCTCGGCATTCCGCAGGTTCTCGTTCAGGTCCTTGTGTGGTTCCGGGTCCACGGCCATGGCCTGATTCTGTTCAGCAAACTCCCCCAACTCCTTCAGGAGTGCCTGCGAGCTCTCAAGCAGTCCTTGAAGCATGCCGCGTTCCAGTTGATTGCCCTGTGCTCGCAGCATGGCCTGCGTCGTCAACAGCAATATCTGGGCCGAGCGGATGACGACCGAGTTATCACTGCGCAGTTCTGCTCCTTCCCCTCGGGGACGGGCTTTGCCGCCCTGCCGTGGGTGTGTCAGCCAGCCCAGGTTCAACTCGCTGTAGCCGTGCTCGCTCGCAAGCTGTGCGCTGATTTGCTCGGGCGTATCGTCCAGGCGAAGCTGGTTCAGGCGGCCCCCTTGCACTTCCTTGCTCTTGATACCGGATAGATATCTGTTCTCCGGTAGGGTGCCGGTATGGTTGAATTTGGGCGGCAATGCCGCGCCGTTGTAGACCTGGCCAACAATAAGCGGCTTGTCAGGATCGCCACCGAGGAAATCGACGATCACTTCATCGCCAACCCGCGGCAGTGTGAATGCACCGCGCTGGCCACCCGCCCACGTGCTGACGACCCGCACCCAGGCGGAATCGCTGTCGGTGTCGCTCGCGCCGGCGCCTGCGTGGTCTTGTTGCCGGGTTGCCGGAAAACGGATCTTGACCCGACCCATTGAGTCGCAATGCACTTCCTCGCCGTCCGGACCGACAACCAACGCGCTCTGTAACGTTGCTACCGGCAGATCGGTGCGAGGATCGAACGACGGCACAATCGGAATGCCGCGACGTACGCACGTGAACCGATTGCTGTAGCGTACTTCGCGTTCTTCATTGGCCTGGAGCAGAGTAGAGGTTGACAGTTCCGTTTGCCATCCATTGGCTGAGAACAGCCGTTGGATTTTCTCGTCGACCGCTTTGGGCAAGTTACTGTCAGCCAGGACCGAGAGCTCGGTAATCACGAACTGTCTCTCATCGCTCGGATGCGTGTCGATTTCCGGGTGGCCGGACAGTCCAATCCATTCGCCGACGCACAGGTCACGTACGCCGCTTTCGCCGTGGAAGCACTTCGCTTCGTACTCGTGTCGACGCATGCGAAGGTCGCCCAAACGGCGGTAATCTTTCATGTCGTCGCCAGCGTGAGGCACATCGACCACGTATTCGTCGATGCCGGCAGCGAGCTGGTCCCCCATCGGTCCTTGCTGCATGGTCGTCAGCGCCTGCGTTTCCATGTGACGAACGCTTGCGTAGTCCCAGCTGTGGCGCGTAACGCCGCCGGGTTTCAGGCTACGCATGGCGGTCCAGGTAGTGATACTGTCCCGCGATTCGGTAGCGTGATCGCGGTGGTAGCGCACGATGCCGGCGGAATTCTGAGCCAGACCGGTTACGTCGTCGAATAACACCAGCGTGTGGGCTGGCATGTCGTTGCTGTCGTCCTGGCTTGCCCGCCCCGGCCGCATGAACCACGCAATGCCTTGGCGCTTCCACAAACGACGCAGAAAGGCAGCGTCCGATTCATTGTGCTGCATGATGAATTCGCGGGCCGGGTAACTCCCCCGTAACTGGGCCGTGTCAACATCGAATGCTTTCGCGAGGACAGCGTTCGTCTGCTTCCATTCGTCGAGAATCGCCAGTGCAACGTCGACTTCGTTCTTGTTTCGGAAAACTCGTGTGTTGACGCGTTGTTCCATGATTGCGAGCGCATCACGTGCAACCAGCTGATACGTGGCCAACCCGCCGTCGCTTTGTCCCGCGAACGCATGCGTGACGACGCCGCAGACAGAGCGCAATTCACCTCGGTCGGTGACCAGTTGCAGTTCAATCGGCAGTGCGATGAAATCCTTCAATGCCAGTCCGGACTGGGCTGATACGCATTGCAGGCGATATTCGAAGCCCCCGCACATGGATTCGTTCCCGACAACACGCTTGACCAGCAGTACATCATCCAGGAGCTTTCGCTCGCCTGCCAGACGAAGACGAATCGGGCGGTTGGTTTGGGTGAGCGCACTTAGGAAGGCTCCGGCGAGATCGCGCGAGTTCATGTCAACGGTATCGATTGGTAGGATTGGAGGCAACGCAGGTAAAGCGCGTAAAGGTCGGCATCGGGGGGCGATATCCCAATCATTCTGCTAGTTAGTCCATTATTCAGCAGCTTGCTCTGCATCCCCTTTAGAGCCATATTAAGATCGTCAGACAGTAACTCGACACCGCACTCGAAATCGCATGACAGTTATTCTATGGCCCCATGCTTATTGGGCATGAAATGAGCTTTTGGGCCGTCGTCACGAGAAAATAACCGCGAATACTGCGGTAAGATCGAGGAGTCGAACAAGACGCCATATGCCCCTGCCGAAACGTGGCACCCTGCCTTTTCGCATTGAAGTAATCTAAACTAATGTTGCAAAATTTCTCTATTTATTGCAATCTGAAAACTCAAATTAACTAATTGCCGGCAATGGCAGTTAGTCTGTAATCAGGTCGAATATTCGTCCGCGCAATTTGATTTGTTCAGGTTATATAAATTTAACGGCGGAAAGTTTAACAACAGCATCTGTGTCTTGTCCAGTAGCACACGATAAACATCAGCATAAAAATCTTGGTGAAAAAGCGATCAAGCGGTTACATTGCGTTAGAAATCAGGGGCGAGAATTATCAATATTTTTAATGCTTGGGCCGATCGATAAAACAGCGAACGCAGATTGCCGGATCAAATTAATGATGCAGAGCGAAACCCAGCCAGGAAATGCCGAAGAGGCGCCAGAACGCCAGAACTATTGGTAATTGGAGAAAGTTGAATAACATCGGCAGACCTGTAGCCCGTAGGGCTCTGCCTCTCGATCCATTGCCGCGCGATTACAGCCCGGCGGGCGTCGATGATTGTTGGTTTACTCGGAAATTATCTGGGCGTTTCATCGGCGCGATAGAGAGTGCCGCTGGTCGCAACAACCCAGCGCATCGGCCTGCCGATGATGCCCATCAGTGGCACATCTGCTGCTGCATTTGTAGATGCCGTTCGCGCTCTTCCGTGGGCATGCCGGCCTAGCCTGGCCCTCATGGCCTGGCGCTCTTCCGGTAAGACGGCGAACATCGTCGTCATGAGTATCCCGTCGGAATACTCATTCGACCATGCGGGACGCGGCTAATTCCCGATCAGCCGAACTGCCGAATCTTCGCGACGAGCTTCGTCGTCGAGCGGTCGTGCGCGAAATCGATCGCGACGGCCTTGCCGCCGTAGGCGATCACTTCCTTCCCTTCCGGAATGGCGCTCATCACGTAGTCGCCGCCCTTGGCATAGATGTCCGGACGGGCTTCCTGGACGACTTCCAGCGCCGTGTCCTCGTCGAATTCCACGACGAGGCTGACGGATTCCAGCGCGGCGAGCACGGCCATGCGGTCGGCCAGCGTGTTTAGCGGGCGGTCGTCACCTTTACCCAGGCGTTTCACGGACGCGTCCGTGTTGACGGCGACGACGAGCGACGCGCCCAGTTCGCGGGCCTGGGCGAGATACGTCACGTGGCCGCGGTGCAAAATGTCGAACACGCCGTTCGTTAGCACGACGGGTTTCGGCAGTTCGGCGATGCGTTGCGGCAAGGTGGCGCGGGTGCAGAGTTTTTGTTCGAAGGTAGCCATGGCGTGCATTTTAACTTGCGGCCGGCGGTTCCTCTTCCGGCTCGTCGATCAACATGGACAGCTCGGCCGGCTTCGCGGCACCGCCGCCCTCCCCCGGCGCTTTTCTTTCTCCCGACAGCTTGATCTGGAGGCGCAGGCCGTTCGCGGAATCGGCGTTGCGGATGGCTTCGTCGTAGCTGATGTAGCCCTTGTTGTAGAGTTCGAAGAGCGCCTGGTCGAACGTGCACATGCCCAGCTCGCGCGACTTGTGCATGATCTCCTTGATGCTCTGGAAGCTGCCCTTCAGGATCATCTCGCCGATCGTCGGCGTGTTCAGCAGGATCTCGATGGCGGCCTTGCGCCCCTTGCCATCTTCCGTGCGGACGAGGCGCTGCGAGACGATGGCGCGCAGGTTCGACGACAAGTCCATCAGCAATTGATTCCTCCGCTCTTCCGGGAAGAAGTTGATGATGCGGTCCATCGTCTGGTTCGCATTGTTCGCGTGCAGCGTCCCCAGGCACAGGTGACCCGTTTCGGCAAACGCGATCGCGTGTTCCATCGTTTCCGTGTCGCGGATCTCACCGATCAGGATCACGTCCGGCGCCTGGCGCAGCGTGTTCTTCAGCGCGTTGTGCCACGACAGCGTGTCGACGCCCACCTCGCGGTGCGTGATCAGGCAGCTCTTGTTCTTGTGAACGTATTCGACGGGATCCTCGACCGTGATGATGTGGCCGGCCGAGTTGCTGTTGCGGTAATCGATCATCGCCGCCAAGGTCGTCGACTTGCCGGAACCCGTGCCGCCGACGACGAGCACGAGGCCCCGCTTCGTCATCACGACGTCTTTCAAGACCTCGGGCAGGTCGAGTTTTTCGAAGTTCGGGATTTCGGATGCGATGGTCCGCACGACCATGCCCACGCTCTGCTGCTGCACGAACACGTTCACGCGGAACCGGCACACGCCCGGCAGGGAAATCGCGAAATTGCATTCCATCTCGGCTTCGAACTCGGCCCGCTGCCGCTCGTTCATGAGGGAGAGGGACAGCGCGCGCGTGATGTCGCCCGTCAGGCGCTGCTGGCTCAGGGGTTTCATGGCGCCCTGATGCTTCATGCTGGGCGGAAAGTCGGCCGAGATGAACAGGTCGGAGCCGCCCTGCTGGTGCATGACCGTGAGCAGCTTGTGCATATAGGCCTGGGCTTCCGCCGGGCCGAAGGTCGAGGACATGGATGTCTTCCTATTAACGCAAGGCAACATCGCCTGCCCGGCCATTATATCCATGGCTTTACCGGTAAAATAGTGACAGACTGCTTAAAAGGCAGGCAAACGTGTCTTCGAGAACACGGCCGTTCAATAAACTCCGATCCCATGACACTGACCGAACTGAAATACATCGTCGCCGTCGCACGCGCCCGCCATTTCGGGCATGCGGCCGAAGCCTGCTTCGTCGCCCAGCCCACGCTGTCCGTCGCGATCAAAAAACTCGAGGACGAACTCGGCGTCACGCTGTTCGAACGGGGCGGCTCGGAAGTGTCCGTGACGCCGCTGGGCGCGCAGATCGTCGCCCAGGCCGAGCGCGTGCTCGAGCAGACGGCCGCCATCAAGGAATTGGCCAAGCAGAACAAGGATCCGCTGTCCGGCCCGCTGCGCCTCGGTGTGATCTACACCATCGGTCCGTACCTGCTGCCGCCGCTCGTGAAAAACCTGATCGCGAACGTGCCGCAGATGCCGCTCGTGCTGCAGGAGAATTTCACGGTGAAACTGCTCGACCTGCTGCGCCAGGGCGAGCTGGACGCCGCGATCATGGCCCTGCCGCTGCCGGAACACGGCATGGCCGTGCAGGCGCTGTACGACGAACCGTTCGTCGTCGCGATGCCGAAGAACCACCCGTGGTCGACGCGCACCGAGATCGCGGCCGAGGACCTCAAGAGCGAGACGATGCTGCTGCTGGGCGCCGGCCACTGCTTCCGCGACCAGGTGCTCGAAGTCTGCCCGGAGATGGCGCGCTTTTCTTCGTCGCCGGGTAACGGCATGCAGCGCACCTTCGAGGGCTCGTCGCTGGAGACGATCCGGCACATGGTCGCGAGCGGCATCGGCCTGACCGTGCTGCCGCGCGCCTCCGTGCCGGACATGAAGGATCCGAACGGCATGCTGACCTTCGTCCCGTTCCAGGATCCGGTCCCGTCGCGCCGCGTCGTGATCGTATGGCGCAAGAGTTTTACGCGCCGCGCCGCCATCGATGCCGTCGTCAAGGCCGTGGCCGACTGCGGACTGCCCGGCGTCGAGATGGTCACGCTCCAGGCCGCGGCCTGACGCGCACGGGCAGGACGGGCGCGGCCACAGGGGGTGCCGCGTCCGCATCGTCCGTCCGGACGCCGATGCCGCCGCAGGGCCCCGCCTGCTTTCCGGACAGCGCGCCGACCAGTTCCGCGCCCCGCTGCGGCACCGACACCAGCGGCGCACACCGCACCGCATCCCACGTGCTGCCTTCCTGTTTGAATTCGACGGCGCGCACGGCATAGACGCGGCCGCCCTGCTCCAGCGCGATCAGCGCCGTGCCGCCGTTCACGACCCCGAGCACGAAGCGGCGGCGCGGCATGCTGTCGTCGCTGGCGTCGGTCTCGCTGAAATCGCCGCCCCGGTCGGCGATGCCCGCGAGCCCGAGTCCCACGCCCAGCAGCGCCTGGATGCCGGCCGGGAGCTCGCGCAGCGACCGCGCCTCCGTCCACGCGCCCTGTTCCTGCCCGCCGGCCTGCGCGAGCAGGCAGCTTCCAAGTCCGATTCCGGCCACCACCATGGTTACGAACCGCATATGCATTCTCCTTGATCCGAAGCCGGCATCGTAAAGCGCGCGCGTGCGCCATGCCTTGTGCATCGTCGACGTGCGCATGATCGCCGCGTATCGTCCTGCGCCGTACAGCCGGGCGCGCCCCGACAGGCTACAATCCTGACCTTGCAGATTTTCAATTCGAACGCACAATGAACAAGCTGGCGCTTTATTTCCGCCTGGTCCGGGCCCACAAGCCCATCGGCATCCTGCTGCTGCTGTGGCCCACGCTGTGGGCCTTGTGGATGGCGTCGAACGGCCATCCCGATCCGATGATCCTCGCCATCTTCATCGTGGGCACGGCGCTGATGCGATCAAGCGGCTGCGCGATCAACGACTACGCCGACCGCGACTTCGACCGCCACGTCAAGCGCACGGTCGACCGCCCGCTGACGAGCGGACGCATCAAGGGCTGGGAAGCGCTGATGGTGGCGGCGGTGCTCGCGATCGTCTCGTTCCTGCTGATCCTGCCGCTGAACACGCTGACGAAGCAGCTCTCCGTCGTGGCCGTGATCGTCGCGGGCAGCTATCCGTATTTCAAGCGCTTCTTCGCGCTGCCGCAGGCCTACCTCGGCATCGCGTTCGGCTTCGGCATCCCGATGGCGTTCGCAGCCGTGCAGGACCACGTCCCGGCCGTCGCGTGGTGGCTGCTGGTCGCCAACGTGTTCTGGTCGCTGGCCTACGACACCGAATACGCGATGGTCGACCGCGACGACGACCTCGTCATCGGCATCCGCACGTCCGCCATCACGTTCGGCCGCTACGACGTCGCCGCAATCATGGTGTGCTACGCGGCCACGCTCCTCATCGACCTCGTGTGCGGCTGGTCGCTGGGCCTGCGCTGGTGGTTCGTGGCGGGCATCGCCGTCGCGGCCGGGATGGCCGTCTACCACTACACCCTGATCCGCGGCCGCGACCGCATGAAGTGTTTTGCCGCGTTCAACCACAACAATTGGTTGGGTGCGGCCGTGTTTGCTGGCGTCGCGTTAGACTATGCATTAGGATAATATTGTCCCTTGAATAACCCATAACGAGAGGTTCCCCCCATGATGGAAAAAATCCCGACCCAGTCCGGCGCCCGCGACCAGTTGCTGTCCGACCTGAAGACCGTCGTCCAGGACGCGGAAGCGTGGCTGCGCCACAGCGGCCACCTGACCGGCGAAGAATTCAAGGCCGCCAAGGTCAAGTTCGAGCGCACCCTGGTCAAGGCCAAGGAAGACATCGTCCGCCTGGAAGAAGCCGCGGTCGAAAAAGCCAAGGTCGCCGCCAAGGCCACCGACGAATACGTCAAGGAGAATCCGTGGAAGGCCGTCGGCCTGGGCACCGCAGTCGGTGTCGTGATCGGCATGCTGATCGCCCGTAAGTAATGATGGCTGGCGTCTTCGCGGCGGCAGGCCGGATCGGTGCGACGCTCGTCGCGATGGCGGGCACGCGGCTGGAACTGGCCGCGGTCGAATTCCAGGAAGACGCACGCCGCCTGCTGGGCCACCTCGCGTGGACCCTGCTGGCCGTGTTCCTCGCGGCCGGCGCCCTCCTGCTGGCCGCGCTGTTCGTCATCGCCATCTTCTGGGACACGTACCGCCTGCAGGCCGTCGGCGGCATGGCCATCCTGTTCGGCGCGCTGGCCGGCATCATCCTCATGAAAGTCCGCGCCAGCATGACCGCGGAAGCGCCGCTGCTCTCGGCCACGCTGGCCGAACTGCGCAACGACGTCGACTACCTGCGCCATGGCCTGGCCCAACATCATGCGGAGGCAACCGATGAACAAGCCTGACCTCGCCACCCGCCGCGCGGCCCTGATCGAACAATGCGCCGAACAGCGCGTGGGCCTCGCCTACGAGCTGAAGGCGCTGCGTCCGTCGAATGCACTGGCCGGGCATCCGGTCATGGGCTATGTCGCCGCCAACCGCAAGCTCGTGCTGGGCGCGGCCGGTGCCGTGCTGGGGCTCGTCCTCATGCGCCGCAAGCGCCTGGCCGGGCTCGTCACGTCGGCCCTGTCGGCGGTGAAGATGGCGCGCGGCGCGCTGGGCATTCTCGCGCAGCTGCGCCGCTAGTCGTTGAGGCCGAGCGCTTCCCAGCCATTCGGCGTCAGCTTGACGTACAGTTTTTCCTTCTGGGAGCGCTCGCCGTCGACGTTCCGCCCGACTTCGGGGAACGCTTCCTTGACCTGCGGCTTCCGGGCCCACTCGGCCACGTTCGACAGCTGATAGGTGTAGATCACGCTGGTTTCCTCGTGGTCGCCCACCTTGGCCGGGTCCGCCCAGCGGAGCACCTTGCTCAGCGACTTGCGGCCCCAGCAGATGCGCGGCTGCTTCCCGGCGTTCGCGTGCAGGTAGGGCTTCGCGGCATCGGCCATCGTGTAGCGCTTGACCTTCACCCCGCTCGCCTTGCCATTGACGATGGCGCCTGGTAATTCCACGTCCTCGCTCCTGGCAAGGCCGACGGATTCCAGCGCCGACATCTGGCCGGCCACGCCGTCCGGGTACATCTTCTGCTGGCGGATGTCGGTTTCATACACGTCGACCGGCCATTTGATGGGATCCAGGCACAGGTCGCCCTTCTTGTCGAAATACTGGGAGACGGTGAGGCCGAAGTTCTTTTCGTTGGCCGACGTCTTGCTGCTGCAGGCGGACAGCGATGCGACCAGCGTCGCGCCCAGCACGAGGGAGATGGCAGTCTTGTTCATGGTGATGTGATTGTACCAAGGCTGGGCGCGGGTGGAATCTCTTCCATAGACGCGAACACACGCTTGCCCAGCTTCTGCGCTGTCGCCACCATCCGGTCCGCCCCTTCCGACGCGCCCCCGATACGCAGGACGGCGTCGCACCGCTCCAGCAGGCGCTGCGCATGCGGGTGGAACACGGCGTCGAACACGGCGTCCCCCGGCGCCTGCGATCCGGCCAGGCGCACCGTCGGCAACGCGAGCCATTCGCCCAGCACGGGCAGGTGCCCGGCGTCGTACAGCGGCATCACGCACGCTTCCATCGCCGCGACGTTGGCCGCGATACGGTCCGGATCACCGTCCGTGCCCGACCGGTACGGGCCCGCGACCAGGATCGTCATCCCGCGCGGCGCGAACAGGTGCGAGCGCGCGTACTGCAGCAGCATGATCGTCTTGCCGTCGACGATGCCCGTGCCGATCATGGCCAGCGCTGCGTCGATGTCCAGTTCCAGCACGTCCAAACGTTCGCCCTCCGCCGCCACGCCGCCGCCGGGTCCCACGCGGTCGCGCGCCTCGTACTCGGCCACGAAGAAGTGCAGGCGCTCCGTCACGCTGCCTGGGCTCATGAACGCATCCCACAAGCGCGTGATGTTGCGCCGCGACGGCCAGATCGTCGCCACGAAGATGAGCGCGGAACTGGGCGTTTCGGAGGACACGGTCCGGCGCGACCTGCGCGAGCTGGCGAAGGAAGGCCTGCTGCAGCGGGTGCACGGCGGCGCCCTGCCCGCCAGCCCGGCGCTGGCGGACTTCGCGACGCGCCACAACATCGCCACCGACGACAAGGCCGCCATCGGCCGCGCCGCCGCCGCGCTCGTGCAGCCGGGCCAGGTCGTGTTCGTCGACGGCGGCACCACGTGCGCGCAACTCGTGCGCGCGCTGCCGCGGCGCCTGAAAGCGACGGTCGTCACGCACAGCCCATCCATTGCGATGGAGCTGATGGACCATCCGGACATCGAGGTCATCATGCTCGGCGGCGGCCTGTTCCGCCACTCGGCCGTCGGCGTGGGTGCGGCGACGCTGGAAGCCATCGCGCAAATCCGCGCCGACACGTATTTCATGGGCGTGACGAGCGTGCATCCCGAGCGCGGGCTGTCGACCGGCGATTACGAGGAAGCCTGCATCAAGCGGGCGCTATGCCATGCGGCGGCGGAGACCGTCGTGCTGGCGTCGTCGGAGAAGCTGGCCACCGCGTCGCCGCACCGGATCGTCGGGCTGGCCGAGATCAGTGGGCTCGTGGTGCCGGCAACGACTGGCGAGGAAGTGTTGCGGCCATATCGGGAAATGGGGATTGCGCTGACGCTGGCGGCGCACTAGCGGCAGGTCGGCTCCACGTCGTATCCGAGATAGTAGTAATAGCTCGCGTACGGCTTCCGGTCGGCCAGCCGGCGGAACAGCCGCACCCGCAGCCCTTCGCCCGAGTAGCAGGTGCGAACGAACACCGGGTCGCCGGCCTGCAGCGTGACCTGGTAGGTGTCGCGACCTTTCTTCGTTACCGTTTGCATGCCTTCGAAACCGTAGGCCTGTTCCAGCTCGGGCTTCTTTGCGCTGCTGAACTGGACGGCGTGGCTGAAGATGGGCTTGTCGTCGTCCGCCACGAACCTGGCCGTGTCGTCATCCCCTTTGCGGGCGGGCTTGCGTCCGGTAGCCCTGAAACAGCATCCCATGCCGACCTGCTCGACCAGCGCATACGACAGGTCGCCCTTCGGTGCGGTTTGGGACTCGCTGTACAGGACGGCCTTGCCCGTGTTGGCAATGTCGATGAAGTAGAACGGCGCGTCGGCGGCGTTCGCGATCGAGGTGGCCAGCAGCAGGGACAGGCCGAGGGGCCGCAAGATACTCGTCATGGTGGTACGCAATGGTGTCAATGTTGCAACATTGTACACCGTGCGCACCCACTCAGCGCCTGCAGCTCAACCGCACCGTCTCATTCTCGCGCGCAACGACGCGGACGGCTTCGCTGTCACCGCACCGATACACGATGCGCAACCGCTTCGGCTCCCCGCGCGCCGGATCGCCGCACAGCTGGTTATCCGCGCGGACGGCGCCGCGATTGCGTTCGACCTGATAGCGCACGGCGCGGCGTGCGTCGCAGGACGCGAAATGCGTGCCGTATTCCGCGTCTTCGACGAAGATGCGCGAGCCGCGGCCTTCACCGCGACCGCCGCCGGCTTCGCGCAGGCCGGCGGCATAGCCGTCGTCATAGCCGCGGCGATATTCGGCGCTCTGCGCGAACGCGGACGTGGTGGCGGCGCTCAAGGCCAGGATGACGGCGATGCGCAGGAGGGGGCGATTATTGAGTGTCATTTTGTTCTCCCGATTGAAGTGGATGACTTCATCGTAGCGCGCGCGCCAGAAACGCTCTGTTCGGTCGCTGTAAGAGACGTTTCAGTCTGTAAGGAAGCGGGCGCCCCGCCCCGCGCGGCCGTGCCAGAATAGGGTCATGACACCCGCACCCGTCTGCACCATCGGGCATTCGAACCGTACGATCGAGGAGTTCATCGGACTGCTCTGGCAGAACGGCATCGCCTGCCTGCTCGATATCCGGACCGTCCCCAAATCGCGCCACAATCCGCAATTCGGGCAGGATGAACTCGCGGCCTCGCTGCTCGATGCCGGCATCGAATACCGATACATGAAAGGCCTCGGCGGCCTGCGCCGCCCGCTCAAGGATTCACCGAATGCCGCCTGGCGCAACACGTCGTTCCGCGGCTACGCGGACTACATGCAGACCGACGAATTCGCGGCCAACGTCGATGCGGTCATCGAACTCGCGCAGACCCGGCCCTGCGCGCTGATGTGCGCGGAAGCGGTGCCGTGGCGCTGCCACCGCTCGCTCGTCGCCGATGCGCTGCTGGTGCGCGGCGTGCCCGTCGACGACATCATCGATGCGCGCCAGCGCAAGCCGCACAAGCTGACGCCCTTCGCCCACGTCGAGGGCCTGCGGATCACGTATCCGCCGGAACAATCACAACTGGACTTCGGGCCGGGCTAGCGCGCGAGCAACCGCCGCAACTGCGCCCGCTGGTAGGCGCCGAAGCCCTCGCTGAACAGGCAGCGGATCAGCGGATCCTCGATCACGTCGGCCTGCGCCAGGTCACGCTCCGTGTCCGCATCGAACACGGCATCGTTGATGCGCATGTACAGCGACGTCAGCGACTCGCCCAGTTCCAGCGCCGCGTACAGTTTCGCGGCCGGGATCCCGGTGGTCCAGCCCAGTGGCCCATCATCGTCGACAGGGTCCGCGCTGCCTGGCGACAGCCGGTAGCGGAAGCGCGTCACCTCGCCCGCATGATCGTGGATCGACAGCTGCCAGACGCGCGGCCCGTCGAAATACTCGCTCTCGTCATCCAGCGCGGCGTAGCGGTCCGCCAGGCCCGTGCGGCAAAAGTCCAGCACGCGCGTCCACTGGTCCGCCGTCAGCGCAGGGAAGTGGCGGGCGATGTCGGCCGTGGGCGGCGCGTCGGCATTGCCCTCATACATGTAGTCGACGTCCTGTGCGCCGACGGGAATGACCCAGTCCAGCGGCGGCGCCGCGCGCAATCCGTCCGCATCGAGCTGCATCGAGACCGACGGATCCATGCGTACGACGCGCGCCCGCGGCAGCACCGCCTGCACCTCGGCGGTGAAACGGGCATACGAGATCGGGAAGAACGCGCGGTTGTACCACGACCAGGGTTCGAGCTGGAACTGGCATGAACTCGGCACGACGAAGCGCGGGTCCAGGGCCTGCAACTGCTCCAGCCATTCCTCCGGCAGCGCCGGCGGCGCGGGTTCGGCGCGCGTCGGGGCCAGCACCTCGATCTCGCGCATCGTCTGGAACGGAAACAGCACGAGGTCCCATGGCTTTTCGGCGACGAGGCGTGCGAGCGCCGCATCGTCGATCCACGAGTCGACCACGTTCAGGACGTTCAGCCCGGCGGCACGGACCTGGAACATCGAGTCGACCTCGGCATCCATCGCTTCGCGCGGCACGACCCGGAACGGGCCGACGTCCACGGGCACGTCAAGCTGCAGCGCGTGGACGCGCGTAAAACCCAGTTCGCGCACCATGTCGAACAATTCGTCGAACAGGCAGTAGATGTACAGCGGCGTCGCGCGGTCCAGCAGGTCCAGGCTCTCGAGCGAGCAGTGGTCGTCGTGGAAGTGGGAGATGAAGACGGCGTCGAAGCGCTGGCGCCGGATCAGCGCTGCGTCGAAGCGCACGTCCGGGAACGCGTGGCAGTTGCGGCTGAACGGGTTTTCGAAGATAGTGTCGAAGGCGATGCGCGTACCCTCGCATGCGAACACGTAGCCCGCATGCAGGATCCGCGAGACCGTCAACGCGGCCATCAGTCCAGCCGCTTCAAGCGCTGGCCCAGGATGCCCCAGCGGCAAGCGACGCCGTCCAGCTGCGCGCACAGCGCCCAGCCGGTGCCGATCTTCTCGACCGTGACGGGCGTCTCGATTTCCCTGGCCAGCTTCTCGGCCCAGCCGCGCGCCGCGCCCTGGCCCTTGAACAGCTCGTTGCCTTCGTAGATGACGGTGGCGTCGAATACGGGCATGGCGAATATGGTCATGGCTTCCTCTGGATGGTGCGTAAAGCGCTATCCTATCATTCCACTGATTGGAAACCACATGGACAACGACCACACGCCCGCGCGGCGCATCGACAGGGGTGAGCTCTACTGGGTGGCGCCGGACGGCACGCGCGGCTCGGTGCCCGGGTATCCCCATCCGCACCTCGTGGTGCAGGACGACCTGTTCAACCATTCGCGCATCGACACCGTGATCGTCTGCGCCCTGACGACGAACCTCAGGCGGGCAAGCGAGCCCGGTTGCGTGCCGCTGGAACCCGGCGAGGGCGGACTCGAGAAGCGCAGCGTCGTCCTGCCTTCGCAGATCAGCGCAATCCCGAAAGCACGGCTGGGGACACGCATCGGCCGGCTGTCCAGCGAACGCGTGGACCAGGTGCTCGCCGGCCTGCGCTTCCTGCAGGCGTCGCACTTCCGCGGACGCTGACCGGCGCCCTACTCGCCCTGCTGCTGCATCGCCTTCGTCAGCCCGCTCGGCCCGGCCGGCTTCTTCGGCTTCCATACCCACATCAGGCCGCGCACGTAGCCGTCGCCTTTCACGGCCGTGTGATCGAGCCCTTCCATCGTCCAGGTCTGCAGCGCCAGGCCCCGGTAGTTGCGGTTGCCCAGCTGCTTCTGGAACGCCGCGATGGGCTGCTGGAATGCGGGATATTCGATGCTGCCGTGCGAGATGAACATGCGCGCGGGCAGCGTCTTGTGGTCGCGGGCGTAGGCGGCATCGAGCTTGCCGAGCGCGCCGTGGTCCCAGCCGGCCGCGGGGCTGATCGCGATATGGCCCGCGAAGAAGCCCGGCGCCTTGTACGCGGCCGCGATGGCGAACAGGCCGCCCAGCGAGCTGCCGGAGATCACGCGGTCCGTCTTCTCGGCGCGGAAGCGGCTCTCGATCAGCGGCGCGACTTCCTTCGTGATGAAGCCGAGGAAGGCGTCGGCCTTGCCGGAATCGGCGTCCGTCGCGGTGATGGTGTAGTCGCGGCGGCGCTCGACGTCGTAGTTGGCGCCGGATGGATACGACAGGCCCACCATGATGAACTCGGGGACCTGGTTATCGTAGATCAGGTTGCCGTAGGTGGCGGTCAGCAGCGGCGTGTCCCAGTACGCGTCGAGGTAGTACAGCACGGGATAGCGCTTTTCCGGATGCGCCGCGTAGCTGGACGGCAGCACGACGACCAGCTCGTGCGCCCTGCCGGTGGACTGCGACTGCACGGGGATGATCTGCGTGTTCTCCAGCACGAAGTGCCGCTCGGGCGCCTGGGTGGCGGGCTGCTGTGCCCAGGCCGGGGCGGCGACGCTCAGCGCCAGGGCGTAGATGGATGTGATGAGCAGCTTTTTCATTGAAGTCTCCGTTGTTGTTATAGGGATCAACGTTCGATGATAGCGCTATCTCAACATCTCGGGGCACATACGCGGGCTGTGCCATGCCGTTTTCGTTATGGTTTTAGTGAAAATTTGTAATATCACCGAACAAATTATTCTGCTAACGTCTCACGTTAACCTCAGCCATCCAGATCAGGAATGTCATGAAAACCTACACCGCACTGCCGGCGCTCACGCTGCTCGCCATGCTTGCCGGGAGCGCGCATGCGGCGCCGCTCGCCGGCCTCGACGCCAACGGCCACCTGCTGCCGGTCGCGGCCGCGACGTCGGCCTTTTCGTATGCGCCCATCGCGCACGGCGTGCAGGTCCGCGTCGGCGGCGTGACCAAGAACGTGATCTTTTACGGCCCGGCGACGGTGCGCGTGAACACGACGCTCGGCGAAAACTACTGGCGTCATCCGAGCATCGTCGTGACGCACGCGCCCGCGGCCGTCGCCTTCACGACGCGCGACGGCGCCGACTCCCTCACGCTGGAAAGCAAACGGCTGCGCATCGTGATCGACAAGTCGACCGGCGCCATCACGTTCCAGGATGCGCAGGGCAAGATCTACACGCAGGAAAAGCGCAGCGCGCCGCAGACGCTGAAGAAAATCGAGCTGGCCGGCGCGCCGACCTATGAAGCGCGCAACACGTTCACCCTGAAGCCCGGCGAGGGCATCTACGGGTTCGGCTTCGTGGGCGAAGGCGACATCAACCGCCGCAACAAGGACCTGCTGCTGGTGCAGACGAATGTCGGCATCATCATCCCCGTCATGATGTCGACGGAACGCTACGGCATCCTGTGGGACACGTATTCGAAGATGCGCTTCACGGATAACGCCGACGGCGCGTCGCTGTGGGCGGAAAGCGCGCCGGGCGGCGTCGACTACTACTTCATGGCCGGCGCCACGCTGGACGACGTCGTGGCCGGCTACCGCGACCTCACCGGCGCGGCGCCGATGGTGCCGAAGCAGGCGTTCGGCCTGTTCATGAGCAAGGAGCGCTACCAGACGCAGGACCGCCTCGTCGAGGTGGCACGCACCTTCCGCAAGGAGCAGTTCCCGCTCGACTACATCGTGCAGGACTGGCAGTACTGGGGCAGCGACAAGGACGGCACCTGGAGCGGCATGACGTGGAACCGCGAGCGCTTCCCCGATCCGAAAGGCATGACGAAGGCCATCCACGACATGCACCTGAAGCTGATGGTGTCGATCTGGCCGTCGATCGGCAACGACACCGCGCTGGCGCACGAGCTCGACGAACACAAGCTGCGCTTCGAGCCGCTGCACTGGATTTCGAAAAAGGCGCGCATCTACGACGCCTTCAGCCCCGAAGGCCGCAAGATCTACTTCAAGCACGTCAAGAAGGGCCTGCTCGACGTGGGCGTGGACGCGCTGTGGATGGACGGCACCGAGGTCGAAGTCGGCACGGCCGCGCACAACGCCGCCGACAACGAGCGCGACATCAAGGGACTCGGCAACAACGCGATGGGCGACTTCGCCCGCTACCTCAATCCGTACTCGCTGATGACGACGCTCGGCACCTATGAAGGCCAACGCGCCACCAGCAACAAGCGCGTGTTCACGCTGACGCGCTCGGCCTGGGCCGGCGCGCAACGGACCGCGGCGGCCTCGTGGTCGGGCGATACGCGGGCGAGCTGGAAAACCCTGCTCGAGCAGATCAACGGCGGCGTCAACGTCACCATCACGGGCAACCCGTACTGGACGCAGGATACCGCCGGTTTCTTCATCGGCGGTGAATTCCCGGGCGGCGAAAAGAATGCGTCGTACCGCGAACTGTATGCCCGCTGGCTGCAATACGCCGCCTTCAATCCGCTGATGCGCATCCACGGCACCGACATCGAGCGCGAGCCTTACCTCTTCAAGCAGACGGATCCCGAGATGTACAAGGCGCTGTACGATGCCGTGCGTCTGCGCTACCGCCTGCTGCCCTACACGTACAGCCTGGCCGGGAAAGTCACCCGCGACGGCTACACGCTGATGCGCGCGCTGCCGATGGATTTCCCGGACGACCCGCGCGTGCGCGATATCAACGACGCCTTCCAGTTCGGCCCGTCCCTCCTCGTCCATCCGGTCACGCGCCAGATGTACCGTTTCCAGCCGCCGCCGCCCGCCACCATCCCGGCGACCGCGCTGCGCACGCCCGACGGCAAGCCCGGACTGGCCGGTCAATACTTCGCGGGCACCAATTTCGAGACGCCGCACGACAAAACCGTCGATGCCACCATCGACTTCCAGTGGCCCGGCCCGCCGCTGGCCGACATGCCGGCCGGCCTGGCGAGCCTCGACAACTTCTCCGCGCGCTGGACCGGCGCCGTCGTGGCGCCGGAAGACGGCGAATACGAGCTGGGTGCGGAAGGCGACGACGGCTACCGCCTGTACGTCGACGGCAAGCTCGCCGTCGAGGACTGGAAAAACGGCGGCAAGCGCTACGCCGGCACCAAGGTCGTCCTGAAAAAGGGCCAGAGCCTCCCCATCACCCTCGAGTATTTCAATGCCACGTCGGAGCGCAGCCTGCGCCTGGCATGGCGCACGCCATCGCAGCTGGCCGCGCAGGCGCAACCGTCGGGCAAGCCGGACACGACGATGCAGACCTACCTGCCCGCCGGCACCGACTGGTACGACTTCTGGACGCACGAGCGTTTCCACGGCGGCACGACCGTCGCGAAGGACGTGCCGCTCGACGTCTTCCCGCTGTACGTGCGCGCCGGCGCGATCGTGCCGATGGGTCCCGTCGTCCAGTACGCGACCGAGCGGCCGGATGCGCCGTACGAGATCCGCGTCTATCCGGGCGCCGACGGCAAGTTCACGGTCTATGAAGACGACAACGAAACGTACGACTACGAAAAGGGCAAGTACGCCACGTATGACCTGGCATGGAACGACGCCGCGCGCACCCTGACCATCGGCGCCCGCAAGGGCACGTTCAAGGGCCTGGTCGGGACGCGCAAGCTGAATGTCGTCGTCGTCGGCCGGGACAACGCGACCGCCATCGAACCGGCGGGCGCGACGAAGTCGGTCACGTATGCCGGCAAACCGCTATCGATCAAGTTCTGAGTCCACCGGAGATCCCATGAAATCGTTCCTCGCCACCCTGGCCCTTGTGCTGCCGCTGGCGGCCAGCGCCGCCGACGTCGCACCGAAACCGGTGTTCCGCGACCCCGTGTACGACGGCGCGGCGGATGTGTCCATCGTCTACGACCGCGCCGCCAAGCTGTGGAAGATGTTCTATACCAATCGCCGGGCGACGATGAAGCTGCCCGACCCGAAGGACGTCGAGTGGGTGCACGGCACGGCCATCGGCATCGCGACGTCCCCTGACGGCATGCACTGGCGCTACCAGGGCACGGCCGAGTTTCCCAAGGCGTGTACGGACGTGACGCTCTGGGCGCCCGAGATCTACTATGAAAACGGCACGTACCACATGTGGCTCACGATCGTCCCGGGCATCTTCCACCGGTGGGGCGGCCCTGGCGCGGATGGCCGCATCGAGCACCTGACCAGTACCGACCTGTCCAAATGGCAGTGCGAAGGCACCGTGAAGCTGGACACCGGCCGTATGATCGACCCGACCGTCATCAAGCTCGGACAGGGTTACCGGATGTGGTACAAGGACGAGCGCGCCGGCAGCAAGATCCTGGCCGCCGACAGCCAGGACCTGCGCACGTGGAAGAAGGTGAGCGACGAGCCGGTCAATCCGACCACGGGCGAGGGACCGAAGGTGTTCCGCTTCAAGGGGTATTACTGGATGGTCGTCGACGTGTGGAAGGGCCTGATGGTGCTGCGGTCCGACGATGCGCGTACCTGGACGGAACAGAAAGGCTACATCCTCGGCGAACCGGGCCACAAGGCCACCGACCGGGCCAAGGGACAGCACGCGGACGTCGTCGTCGATGGCGACCGCGCGTTCATCTACTACTTCGTCCATCAGGAAAACGAACCGGAAGCGGCGACGGATGCGCGCTGGCACCAGCGCACGGTCATCCAGGTGGCGGAGCTGGTGTTCAAGGATGGCCGGCTCGAGGTCGACCGCGACCGGGATGTCTCGTTCCGGCTGAAGGCGCCAACGCCCTGACGTGACTTTGTGCGTATTTATGCGGGGTGAAAACGAAATACACTAAGCGCCTTTATCAATGGGCACGCCATGGACATTCACACCCGCATTACCGCCGCGCTTCACATCGTCATCGGCGTGCTGGGCGCCGGCATGATGCTGATCTTCGCACTCAGCACCAACTGGATCGGCCACTTCATCGCCGACTCGGCCGGCAGCGACGGCGCCGTGGCGAACTTCTTCTTCGGCTTCGGCGCGGTAGTGGCCGGATTCTTCGCGCTGCTGCTGGCGGCGGAAGCCATCGCCGGGATCGCGCTGCTGAAAGGATCGCCGACGGGACGGGTGTTCACGATCATATTCAGCGTGCTCGGGCTGCTCAACTTCCCGTTCGGTACCGCGATCGGCGTCTATTCGCTCTGGGCGCTGCTGGGCAAGCGGCCGGCACAACCACCGCAACTCGAAGGGCGTCCGTGAAAAAAGCGCTGCTCGTCCTGCTGCTGTCCGTTGGCCTGGCGTCCGCCGCACTCGCCGAGCCAACGTCGAAGAAATTCGTGTTCGGTAATTCGGACATCGTGTCCGTGAAGTCGGCCTATACCGCCAGACCCACGAACTGATCATCGTCTACCCTGACAGCTACTGGAGCAATCCGAACAAGAAATATCCGGTCCTGTATTTCACGGACGGCTACTGGGACACGCCGCTGCTCGCCGGCGCCTACGGCAACCTGGTGTACGACAACATGGCGCCGGAGTTCATCATGGTCGGCCTGTCGTACCCGGACGGCACGGACTACGGCAGCGCCCGCGTGCGCGATTACACCTATACGTCGATGTGGATGGCGCCCGGCTCGGGCAAAGGCGATCAATTCCTGAATTTCCTGGAAAAGGAAGTCGCGCCGCTGATCGAATCGAAGTACCACGGCGACAAGGACAACCGCACACTGGCCGGTGCCTCGCTGGGCGGCCTGTTCACGCTGGGCGCCGCCATGAAGACGCCGGACTTTTTCACGGGCTATATCGCGCTGAGTCCCACCGTCGTCTGGGACGGCGGTGCCTTGTTCAAACTCGAGGAAGCGCTGGCCAGGCAGAACCGGCCCTTGAAGGCGCGCATCTTCATTTCCGTCGGCTCGATCGAACAGGCCCAGTATCGCGGCGCGATCGAGCAATTCGAAAAGCAGCTGGCATCGCACCAGTACCAGGGCTTGCAGCTGCAGACCATCACGATCGAGGGCATGGGCCACGGCACCAGCAAGGCCGAAGGGTATATGCGCGGCTTGAAGTGGGTGTGGCAAAACCGCTAGGTCGGCGGCGCAACGGCGCAGTACTGGGGCTGTCCGAGCATCGACGACACTGTATGCGGTCCGTTGCCGCCGCGGTGCGGGCGCGCCACGTCGCAATCGAGGCGGATCGCGACGGGTTCCTGCCGCCCCATGAACAACATCGCCCCGATCAGCACACCTTTCACCGGATGACGGATGCAGAAAGCCGTCAACGTGGCGATCGCCGCCCCCGCATCGGCCGGCGCATCCGTGCGTTCGCGTTCCCGCGGCGGCGTCCATGAAAAGCTGCCGTCCGCCGCCACGGGAATGACCTCCCCCACGTCGGTGCAAGGCTCATTCTTGCCCGGAAACTTGCCAAGGAAGAGCGCCACGCCAGCAACCGGTTTGCCGCCCTCCAGGACGATCCCGTCGATCGCCGGCCGCGACTGAGCCATGCACGGCATCGGCCCGCTCGCCATCAGGCTCACGGCAAGCATCAGGACGAGCGGCGGGCGCGGCATCGCAGGCATCATCGGCGGTTGTCAGGCGTCCTTGCCCAGTTCCTCGCCGAGCTCCTGCCCGCGCGCCGCCGCCGCCTTCATGGCCTCGACGATGGCCTGCTTGACGCCGGCCGCTTCCATGCTCGTGATGGCCGCATGCGTGGTACCGCCCTTCGAGGTCACGCGCTGGCGCAGCACGTCGACGGGTTCGTCCGATTGCGCCGCCAACTGGGCCGCGCCCGTGAACGTGGCCAGCGCGAGCGCCTTGCCCTGCTCCGCCGACAGCCCCATTTCCGCGGCCGCCTGCTGCATCGCTTCGAGGAAGTAGAACACGTAGGCGGGGCCGCTGCCCGACACCGCCGTCACCGGATCGATCAGGCTTTCTTCATCGAGCCAGACGGTCTGGCCGACGGCGCGCATGATGCTGTCGGCGGCGTCCTTTTGCGCGGCGCCGACGCCGGCCATCGCCACCATGCCCGTGATGCCCTGCCCGATCAGTGCGGGCGTATTCGGCATCGTGCGCACGATGGCGCCGTAGCCGCCGAGCCAGCGCGACAGATCGGCGCCGCGGATGCCCGCCGCGATCGACAGCAGCAGCGGCTTGTTCGCGAGCTGCGACTGCAGGTGCACCGTGACGTCGCGCATCTGCTGCGGCTTCACCGCGAGCACGATGACGTCGCTGGCGGCGACGGCCGCGCCGATGTCCGGCGACGTCGTCACGCCGTATTGCGTGCGCAGGCGCTCGAGCGCGTCCGCGTTCGGGTCGACGACGTGGATGTCCGCCGCCTGCGCGACCTTGCCGGCCAGGCCGGCGATGAGGGCGGTGGCCATGTTGCCGCCGCCGATGAAACTGATTTTCATGAGAGTCCCGGGGTTAGGCGCGCGTGATGCGCGCTTTTTCATTCACTCATAATGGCGCGCGCCGAAAATCGCGCTGCCGATGCGTACGATGGTCGCGCCTTCCAGCACGGCCGATTGCAGGTCGCCGGACATGCCCATCGACAGCGTGTCGAGGTGGATGCCGGCTTTGACGGTGTCTTGCGCGAGCGCGCGCAGGCGTGCGAACGGGGCGCGTTGCAGGGCCGGATCGGCCTGCGGTTCCGGGATCGCCATCAGCCCGCGCAGGCGCAGGTTCGGCAGCTGGACGACGGCCTTCGCCAGGTCCAGCAACTCCTCCGGCTTGACGCCACTTTTGGTGGCCTCGCCGCTGATGTTCACTTGCAGGCAGATGTCCAGCGGGCCCAGTTCGGCCGGGCGCTGTTCCGATAGCCGCTGCGCGATCTTTAAACGTTCGACCGTGTGCACCCATTGGAAGCTGGTCGCGATGGGCCGCGTCTTGTTGCTCTGGATCGGGCCGATGAAATGCCATTCAAGCATCAGGCCCGGTCGCGCTTTTGCCACAGCGGCGATCTTGTCGACGCCTTCCTGCACATAGTTTTCGCCGAACGCGCGCTGGCCCGCTTCGATCGCTTCCAGCACGGCTTCCGCCGGAAACGTCTTCGAAACGGCCAGCAACTGGACCGTGGAACGGGGCCGGTTCGCGGCCTCGCAAGCGGCCTGGATTGTCGCTTCGACAGCTTGCAAGTTGGCTGCGATTGTGGACATAATGGTTTTCTTCAGGAAATATTTTTCTAGCCTGGCGGTGCGATATCTCATCGTCATCCCCGCGCGGGCGGGGATCCAAGCTCAGCCTGCATGCACGCAGCAATTGGGTTCCCGCCTGCGCGGGAACGACGGTGTTCTAGCTCCGCGTCAAAGGATCATTATAAATGGACATCTCCGAACTGCTCGCTTTCTCGGTCAAGAACAAAGCCTCCGACCTGCACCTGTCGGCCGGCCTGCCGCCGATGATCCGCGTGCATGGCGACGTACGCCGCATCAACCTGCCGCCGCTGGAGCACAAGGACGTGCACGGCATGATCTATGACATCATGAACGACGGCCAGCGCAAGCAGTACGAAGAGATGCTGGAGTGCGACTTCTCGTTCGCGATCCCCGGCCTCGCGCGCTTCCGCGTCAACGCGTACAACCAGGAACGGGGTGCGTCCGCCGTGCTGCGGACGATTCCGTCCAAGATCCTGTCGCTGGAAGAACTGAACGCGCCGAAGATCTTCGCCGACCTCGCATTGAAGCCGCGCGGCCTCGTGCTCGTGACGGGTCCGACGGGCTCCGGCAAGTCGACGACCCTCGCCGCGATGGTCAACCACCTGAACGAGAACGAGTACGGTCACATCCTCACCATCGAGGACCCGATCGAGTTCGTGCACGACTCGAAGAAGTGCCTGATCAACCAGCGCGAAGTCGGTCCGCACACGCTGTCGTTCAACAACGCGCTGCGCTCGGCGCTGCGCGAAGACCCGGACGCGATCCTCGTCGGCGAGCTGCGCGACCTGGAGACGATCCGCCTCGCATTGTCCGCCGCCGAGACGGGCCACCTCGTGTTCGGCACCCTGCACACGTCGTCGGCCGCGAAGACCATCGACCGTATCGTCGACGTGTTCCCGGCGGAGGAAAAGGAGATGGTGCGCGCGATGCTGTCGGAATCGCTGCAGGCCGTGATCTCGCAGACCCTGCTGAAAACGAAGGACGGCGCCGGCCGCGTGGCCGCGCACGAGATCATGATCGGCACGCCGGCCATCCGCAACTTGATCCGCGAAGCGAAGATCGCGCAGATGTATTCCGCGATCCAGACCGGCTCCAACGTCGGCATGCAGACGCTGGACCAGAACCTGACGGACCTCGTGCGCCGCAACGTGATCTCGTCCGCGGCCGCGCGCGCCGCCGCCAAGATCCCCGAAAACTTCCCAGGTTAAGGACAGCGCATGGAACGCGACCAGGCCTCCAAATTCATGTTCGACCTGCTGCGCCTGATGGTCAGCAAGGGCGGTTCCGACCTGTTCATCACGTCCGGCTTCCCGCCCGCGATGAAGATCGACGGCCGCATGACGCCCGTGTCCAGCCAGGCCCTCACGGCCTCGCACACGGCCGACCTGGCGCGCGCCATCATGAACGACAAGCAGGCCGCCGGCTTCGAGCTCTCGAAGGAAGCCAACTTCGCCATCAGCCCCGGCGACCTGGGACGCTTCCGCGTTTCCGCCTTCATGCAGATGGGCGCCGTGGGCATGGTGCTGCGCGTGATCACGACGACGATCCCGAAGTTCGAGGACCTCGACCTGCCGGAGGTGCTGAAGGACGTGATCATGACCAAGCGCGGCCTCGTGATCATGGTCGGCGCCACGGGTTCCGGCAAGTCGACGACGCTCGCGACGATGGTCGGCTACCGCAACGAAAACAGCTACGGCCACATCATCACGATCGAGGATCCCGTCGAATTCGTCCACCCGCACAAGAACTGCGTGATCACGCAGCGCGAGGTCGGCGTCGACACGGACAGCTTCGAGGCAGCGCTGAAGAACTCGCTGCGCCAGGCGCCGGACGTGATCCAGATCGGAGAAATCCGCGACCGCGAGACGATGGAACACGCGATCGCGTTCGCCGAGACGGGCCACCTGTGCCTCGCCACCCTGCACGCGAACAGCTCCAACCAGGCGCTGGACCGCATCATCAACTTCTTCCCCGAAGAGCGCCGCCAGCAGCTGCTGATGGACCTGTCGCTGAACATGAAGGGCCTGATCTCGCAGCGCCTGATTCCGAAGAAGGAAGCGAAGGGACGCGTGGTCGCGATGGAGATCATGCTGAATTCGCCGCTGATCTCGGACCTGATCTTCAAGGGCGAGGTCCACGAGATCAAGGAGATCATGAAGAAGTCGCGCGAACTGGGCATGCAGACCTTCGACCAGGCCCTGTTCGACCTGTACGAGGCGGACAAGATCACCTACGAGGATGCGCTGCGCAACGCGGACTCCGTGAACGACCTGCGCCTGAACATCAAGCTCAATAGCAAGCACGCGAAGAACCGCGATTTCTCCGCGGGCACCGAGACGCTCGGTCTCCTCTGATCCGCTTCGGCTACAGCGCCGCCCAGCGCTGCACGAGGCCGACGAGGTGCACCACCCCGTAGCCGAAGCAGATCACCGAACTCCACACGACGAACGGCGTGATCGCGCCGCCCCTGGCGAGAACGAGCGGCGCGAACGCCGCCCCGCGCACGAGATAGACGGCCGTGATGGCGACCAGCGCCGCCTTCAGGAACGGCAGCCCGCCGATGACACCGGCGCCCGCCAGCGCATACGCGGACCACGTGAACAGCACGGCGGCGATCCCCAGCGTGACGAGGGCCGGATACCGGCGCCCTTCCGCGGCCGCCCGCGCGAACCGCTCGCCCGCGCCGAAGAAGCGGTACCACGCCGGACCGCCCGCGACGATGCCCAGGTGGAGCAGCGCGGCGACGGCGCTGAGCAGCGCACCCGCGGCCAGGGGAATGTTCACAGTGGACTGCATCGATGTCTCCTTTGCCTTACACTGTTGCCTTCGAATCAACCCAAGCTTACAGGAGCCCACGATGAACGTGTTCGACTTCCAGGCCACCTCCCTCGACGGCAAGCCGGTCGACCTGGCCCAGTATCGCGGCAAGGTCCTCCTCATCGTCAACACCGCCAGCAAATGCGGCTTCACGCCGCAATACCAGGGCCTCGAGGCCCTGTACCTCGAACTGCACGCGCGCGGCCTGGAAGTGCTGGGCTTCCCCTGCAACCAGTTCGGCAGCCAGGAGCCGGGCACGGAATCCGAGATCGGCGCGTTCTGCGAAAAGAACTACGGCGTGTCGTTCCCGCTGTTCGCCAAGGTCGACGTCAACGGCGATGCGGCGCACCCGCTGTGGAAATACCTGAAGAACGCGGCGCCGGGCGTGCTGGGCACCGAGGGCATCAAGTGGAACTTCACCAAGTTCCTCGTCGGCCGCGACGGCACCGTGCTGCATCGCTACGCGCCGCAGACCAAGCCGGAAGAGATCGCGGGCGATATCGAGAAGGCGCTGCAGCCGTAAGCGACAACGCTCAGCGGCGGTCGAACCACGCCATGATGGCATCGTACTCCTTCTGCACGTCCGCCATCGAGCCCCCTTCCGCCATCAGGTTGTGGCCCGCGCGCGGCAGGCGCCGGAACGTGACGTCGCGCCCGAGCGCGCGCAGGCGCGCGTACGCGACCTCGGTCGACAGGACCGGTACGCTGTCGTCGCGCATGCCGCTGGCCAGCCAGACCCGCGCCTTCGACTGGACCAGGTTCTCGCCGGGCGCCTGCGCGAAGAAGGAACTCCAGCGCAGATAGGTGTGGCCCCACGCGAATTTCACGCTGCTGCGCGGGTCCGCGTTGATGGCGTCGACGGTCGCGTCGATGTCGCGCAGGCGCGCGAGCGTGTCGTCGTCGTTCGTCCCCGCACGATAGGCGTTGGCGGCGAAGTCGAACAACTGGCTCGTGCCGGTGCCGCCGATCAGCGCCACGTGCGTCACCTCGGGCAACGCGCGCGCGAGGCCCGCTGCCATCACGGCGCCTTCCGACACGCCGAACACCAGCACGCGGCTGCCGTCGACCCACGGCAAGGCCAGCGCATGGCGCAGCGCGCCGCGCAGCGTGTCCAGCCAGCTGTCGTAGGAAAAGTTGGCGTTGAAAGCGGCCGGACATCCCGTCGCCACGCCCGGCGGCGCGTGGGGCGGGGCCTCCGGCTGGTACGGCTTGTCGACCACCATCACGGCGTAGTCGCCCCGCTGCGCCAGCGGCACGACATTGAAGACGGTCGAGTAACGGTTCGGCGTGCCCAGGCCGACGAACGGCGGCGTGCAGCCGGAACCCTGCACGAACAGCACGAGCGGCGCCTTGTGCGCGGGTTGCGAGATGACGTAGCGGATGGCGGGCGCGCCGTCGCGCTGCACCGTGAAGCGCGTGGCGGCGGCCTTGCCGAATTCCAGCGGTTCCTGCTGCACTACGGGCGCGGCGTGGGCCGCCGAGGCGGCGAGCAGGATGCCGCCGAAGAATGCGAGTAAGTGTTTGTTCATGGACGTGATCATCCCACGAACGGCGCCCTCGCAGCCTATCGAAAAATCACTGCTTCGGCACGATCCGCACCGCCAGCCCGCCGCCCGGCGCCAGCCGCACGTCGAGTACATCCTTCGCCGCCACGGTCTTCGTCTCCGTCACGAGATCGAACCGGTGCTCGTTGCGGTAATCGGCCTGCTCGCCGTCGCGGTAGATCTCGGCCACGTACTGCCTGCCCGGGTCGAGGAAGGCCAGCGGCACGGCCACCGTGCGCGCCATGCCGTCCGTGACGGCGCCCACGTACCAGGCGTCCGAACGGCGGTCCTTGCGCGCGATGGTCGCGTACTCGCCGACGGCGCCGTTCAGCACGCGCGTGTCGGCCCAGTCGGTCGGCACGTCGCGGATGAACTTGAAGGCGGCCGGATACTTCGCGTAGTTCTCCGGCAGGTCGGCCGCCATCGCGAGCGGCGAATAGATGACGACGTAGTTGGCGAGCTGCTTGGCCTGCGTCGAATTGAACGTCTTGCCGCCCGCGCCGACGAGGCTCAATACGCCCGGCGTGTAATCCATCGGGCCGCTCAGCATGCGCGTGAACACGAGCTTCGCTTCATGGTCGGCGGCGTTCGGCGGCTCGCCCCACGCGTTGTACTCGACGCCCCGTGCGCCCTCGCGCGCGAGCCAGTTCGGGTACGTGCGGCGCAGGCCCGTGTCCTTCACGGGTTCGTGCGTGTCGATGGCGACGCGGTAGCGCGCCGCCTCCGTCACGGCCTTCACGAAATGCCGCACGCCTTCCTGCGAATCGTAGTTCCCGTAGTGGACCTTGCCGTCCGGGCCGGGGAACTGCATCGTGCCCGCTTCGTGCACATAGCCCGACTTGACGCTGTCCACGCCCAGCTTCGCGTACAGTTTATAGGCCGCATCCATCTGCTTTTCGTAGGCCGCGACGTTGCCGCCCGTCTCGTGGTGGCCGATCAGGCGCACGCCCTTCTGCTTCGCGTACGCGGCGAGCGCTGGCAGGTCGAAGTCGGGATAAGGCTGCGTAAAACTGAAGTCCGCGCCGCCGTGGCCCCAGTCGCTTTCCCAGCCGCGGTTCCAGCCCTCCACCAGCACGCCGCGAAAGCCGTTGGCGGCGGCGAAGTCGATGTAGCGCTTGACGTTGGCCGTGTTCGCGGCATGCTTCGGCCCCGCGTTCCACGTTCCTTTGTTCAGGTGCATTTCCCACCACACGCCGACGAATTTCGACGGGTGGACCCACGACACGTCGCCCAGCTTGTTCGGCTCGTTCAGGTTCAGCTCGAGGTCCGACATGTACAGGCCGGGCGCATCG
Organism: Massilia sp. GER05; assembly: GCF_052056005.1. Taxonomy (NCBI): domain Bacteria; kingdom Pseudomonadati; phylum Pseudomonadota; class Betaproteobacteria; order Burkholderiales; family Oxalobacteraceae; genus Massilia; species Massilia sp. GER05. Next base: position 7,088,771 of record NZ_CP178858.1, read on the forward strand.
TCCGCGATGCGCAGGGTGCGCCACGGCGTCGTGAACGCGCCATGGCGCACGACGGCCGCCCCGGTCGTGGACGGCGCCAGCTGCGCGCGCAGCTTCTGGCCCGCGACCTTGCGCACCCACATCGTCGCGTAGTCGACCAGCGCCGCTTCGTGGAGGGCGATGTGCGTGCCGTCGTCCAGGCGCAGCGTCAGCGGCGTGTTGGCCGTGCCGATCTCGGCCAGGGGCGCCTTCTCGACGATCTGCTCGAGGCCCGACAACTCGCCGGCCGGGATCCACCACGCCGTCGCGGGCCGGGCGACGACGAATTCCGTCAGCTCGTCCGTGATGGCGACGTCGCGCAGCTGCGGCTGGTCGGGGAATTCGTAGCGGAAACCGATGCCGTCGTCGTAGATGCGGAAGACGATGGCGAGCCGGCGGTTCGAGCGGTTCGTCTGCTCGACGTCGACGCGCAGCTCGCGGTAATGGTTGCGCACGTAGCGGCGCTCGCCCCACGGCTGTTCCCATGTGTCGTCATGCTCGCTGACGCGCTTGTCCTTCACCGTGAAACCGTCGTCCATCTTGGGCGCATTGGCGAGGTTGAAGCCGAGATGCGACGGGGCGATGATCTCCTTGCCCTTGCGCTTGATGTCGTAGGCCAGCTTGCCCATGTCGTCGAGCTGGACGTCGACGGTCAGCACGCCGCCCGGCGAGCTGGCCGTGGCCACGACGGTTTGCGCCCAGGTGGTCGGGGCCGCCATGTAGCTTGTAAACATCGCGGCAAGCGCGAGCAGACGGAGACGCATCTTTACACTCCCAAAAGGCCGGGCGGCGCAGCGATCCGGCAGGATGATGGAAGTGTAATATTACTACACGAATGCCGCCGCGATGTCCGCAAGTTGTTGCCTGACCCAAACATGGGCGGGGTCGCCGTGGCAGCGCTCATGCCAGATCATGGCCGGCGAAAAAGGGGCGACCTCCAGCGGCACATCCAGGAGCGCAATCGGGAGCTTGTCCGCCAGCCGGCGCGCGAGGCGGCCCGGCAGCGTGAGGATCATGTCGCTGTCCGCCACCAGCAGCGCACCGGCGATGAAATGGGGGACGCGCAGCGCGACGCGGCGCGTGAGGCCCAGTGCCGAGAGCGCGGCGTCGACCGCACTTTCACCCAGCCCGGAAATGGTCACGGTCACGTGGCGCAGCGCCACATACTGTTCCAGGCCGAGTTCCCGCGCCACGCCGGGGTGGCCGGACCGCACTACGCATACGAAGCGGTCGGTGTACAGCCCGCGTCGATAAAGACTGCCCGGCAGGCTCTCGAACGTGCCCAGGGCCAGATCCGCCATCCCCTGCTCGACGAGCCGCACATTGTCCCCGGCAGGTTGTGCGATATGCAGACTCAATCCGGGCGCCTGTCGTTCAAAACGGGCGATCAATTCACCCAGGACCACCAGGCTCAGGTGATCGTGCGCGGCAATCGTGATCCGCCCCGTTGCGGCGGCCGGATCGAAGACGGCAGGCGCGACGATGCCCCGGGCGTCGTCCAGCAACCGGGTCACCCGGCCTGCCAGGGCTTCGCCGCGCGGCGTCAATTCGAGACCGGACGCGCCGCGGACGACGAGGCGATCGCCCAGCATCGTACGCAGTCGTCCCAGTGCGCGGCTGGCGGCCGGTTGGCTCAGGCCCAGGCGGAGGCCCGCCCGGGTGACGCTGCGCTCCCGGACGAGTGCTTCGAACAGTTTCAACAGGTTGAGGTCGGCCCCGGACAAATCCACTTGGCGCATTTTCACTATGCCTTTCATGTCATTGATGCATGTCCCGCAATCATGCACGCTTCCGGTTCAACTTCACAGGAGATTTCCATGACTGCTGCCCCCTCTCTTCCTTACGCCGTGTCCGGCGTGACCGGCCGCACCGGTGCCGCCGCAGCCGATGCGCTGTTGCGCGCCGGCCAGTTTGTCCGCGTCGTCGTGCGCGACCCGGCCCAGGGTCGCCACTGGGCTGAACGCGGTGCGGAGGTCGCGATCGCCGACCTGACGGATCTGGTCTCGCTGACCAGGGCGCTCAGTGGCGTCCGCGGCGCCTACGTCGTCAGTCCTCAACAATACGGCCGCGACGACCTGTTCGAGCACGCCGACCTGATTGCCGCCACCACGGCGCGCGCGGCGGCGGCGGCGCGCGTGCCCAGGCTCGTGGCCCTGTCCTCGGTGGGCGCCGACCGCGAGAACGGCACGGGCTGGATCGGCATGAACCGGATGTTCGAGCAGCGCCTGGGCGAATCCGGCGTGCCGGCCGCCTTCCTGCGCGCGGCCTATTTCATGGAAAACTGGATGCCCATGGTCGGCCAGGCCGTGCGCAGCGGCACCCTGCCGACGTTCCTGGCACCGCCGCAGCGCGCCATCCCGATGGTGGCCACCGCGGACGTCGGCAACGCTGCGGCCGCCTTGCTGCAGGAAGCATGGACGGGGCACCGCATCGTCACGCTCGCGGGGCCCGCGGACTACGCCCCGATCGACGTCGCCGCCAGCGTTGCGGCCACGCTCGGGAAGCCGGTCGACGTGGCGGTCCTGCCGGACGCTCAGTGGCCGGACGCGCTGGCGGATGCGGGCTTTTCGCCGGCAGCACTCGCCGGTTTCACGGAAATGACGCGGGGCCTCAATGGCCCGCATATCGACATCAGGAGCGATCCCGACGCCGTCGAATGGGCGGGGACCACGCCGCTGCAGCACGTCATCACCGGACTGGCAACGCGCTAGAATAAGGCATGGACCAGCCCTACATCCCGATCAATTGCGAGCGCCATGACGAACTCCTGGCGCTGGCCACCTTGCGCCGCCCGTGCACGCTGGACGTGGAGCGTCCAAGTGGCCCGCTCGACAACCTGGCGGGCGTGATCGAGGATGTCTACGCCGACACCGGCGTCGAATATCTGCGGCTGCGTGGCGGCCCGACCGTGCGGCTCGATCGGATTCGTGCACTGAACTGCCGCCCCTTTCCATGACCAGAGACTATCCCTCCGCAGCAAGAGACCTTTTTTCGAGATGGCGCGCCAGCAGTCCGGATTTTCAGGACCACTTCGTCGAGGACGGTATCGTCGATCCGGCCCGGTGGCTCCAGGCCGGCACGCAGATTCTTTTCGTACTCCGAGAAACCAACGGCTACCGCGGCAACATCGCAGCGCTGATTCATAAGGCGTGCACGACCCATCCATCGAGCAAGCTATGGGATCGCCCCACCTTCCACAATGTCGGGCGTTGGGCACATGGACTTGTCCACGCCGCGGACGCCAGTTTTCCGACCTTCGAGGACGCGCACAAGAACAGGAAGACTGCACTACTCGCATGCGCGTTCATCAACCTAAAAAAGACAACGGGAGGTGCCAGAGCGACCAACGCTGTGGAGCACGCCGCCGCACGCGACGCCATCTTCCTGCGCGAACAGATCGAGTTGATCGATCCCCGGATCGTCGTGTGCGGTGGGACCTATCGAGCGATCAAACAACACGTTTATCCCGCAATCCGACGCGTCGGCCCACGCGTGCACGAGGCAGGCGGACGGATCTTCATCAACGCCAACCATCCGTCGTATTTGAAGAAGACTGCAGAAATGTATGATGATGTGGTGGGAAACTATCAGCGGTATCAGGCTGCATCGAAGGCGGTGATAGTCTGAATGACGTACCGGTCGTCCTGGTTAAACCACGTTCAACCCCAGCCCCCGCACCAGCTCCGCCGCCTGCCGCGTCGAAATCGTCGCGCCGGCAAACTGCTTCGCATTCGACAGCTTCAGGCCACCCGGATCCGCCTCGCGCAGATCGGCGACATCGAAGCGCGCGCCCGTCAGCTCGCAACCGCAGAACGCCATGGAGGCGAGCAGGTTCAGGCGCGACAGCTCCGCGCCGCTCAGCGGTGACAATGGCGCGGGACATGAGATCAGCGCGTCTCGACACGCGCCGACGCGCGGATCGTGCAACCGCGGTGCACGTTTATTTATGATCGCCGGGCCATCGCGATCTCGCCTCATAAATCCCGTACGGCCGTATTACACCGCTGTAGCTGCGACATGCCAGCGCTGTTGATCTTTCCCCTTTGATGTACTGACGATCACCAACGTTGCTGATAGGAGGCCAAGCCAGAATGCATCACTTGCTCAATCGACAACGGAGGCATCATGGCAGTGGACGCTTATCTTCATATCGAAGGCATCAAGGGTGAGTCCCAGGACTCAGCCCACAAAGACTGGATCGAGTGCTTGAATGTGCACTTCGGTGTAGATCAACCACGGAGCCCCGTGACCTCGACCAGCGGCGGCCATACATCGGCTCGTGCCGATTTCGATGATGTCGTAGTCGCCAAGCTGGCCGACCTTTCTACACCGCTCCTGCTGCAACACTGCGCCATGGGGAAAACTATCCCAAAAGCAAAGTTCGAGTTCTTCCGGGCCGACAGTAACGGCGAGCGGGTCAAGTATTTCGAGATGAACCTCGAACATGTGTTAATCGGTTCCATCAAGCCGGGACTGACGGCGACAGGTGGGATGCAGGAACACTTTCAATTGAAATTCGCCAAGATGACCTGGAAGTACACGCAACAAAAAATCTCTGGCGGTGCCGGTGGGTCGACTGCGGGAGGCTGGGACTTGTCGGCCAATAAGGTCGTTGCATAGCGCGCGGCACAACCGGGAGCCATCCAATGTCGGACTTCTACAAATATTTCAAAGAGAACATGGATGCGCTCAATTTACCTGCGCCCGAAAATCTCTATGGATCGGTTGCAACCGCGCAGGCCAGCATATCCGGCATGCTCGCCTATATCGACAAGTACGGGACCAAAGTAACCGTTCTGGAGATGATCGGTGCAGGAACGAACCTGGAACGCCTTGCCACTGTGGCCGCAGTTCAGGCAGCGTACTACATAGGGGCGGCAATAGGCAGCTTGGCAGTAGCAACGGGCCGAACGCTGGCGGGTGGCACGTCGTTGAGCGACGTGCTGTTCGAGGCGTCCCGCTGGAATTTGAAACGGGATTGGCTGTTGCCGCTTCTCCATCGCAATCCGGGCATCTACGACGCAAGCGTAGCGGGGCGAAAGTACCACAAGCTCTACGAGAACTTCAAATGAAAGACTCGCTATTATTGTTCGCTACAGGGCTGGGTCTGGCCCTGACCTCATGGGCATTCTGGAAGTTCGGCAGCAATGATGCCCTATCCGTGTTTGCGACTGTCGGGTTCGTGTGCGCAGTGGCAGACAATGTGAAGCTTCGCCGTCAGTTACGGGAAACGCGAGCGAAAGGTTGAGGCCCTGTAATGAGTTGATGGTATGGGTGCCGGATCCGCGACAACGTCCGCTTATGCTTCCGCGCTAAGCCACGTGTAATCCCAGCCCCCGCACCAGCTCCGCCGCCTGCCGCGTGGAGATCGTCGCGCCCGCAAACTGCTTCGCATTCGACAGCTTCAGGCCACCCAGATCCGCCTCGCGCAGATCGGCCGCATCGAAGCGCGTGTCCTTGATGTGGGCCTCGCGCAGGCTGCAGCCTTCTTCGAACACGGCCTCGCGGAAATCGCAGCCCGACAGATCGGCATCGGCGAAATCCAGCCCGCGCAGCACCGCCTTGCGGAACGACATCCGGCGCAGGTCGGCGCCGACCAGCAGGCAGTCTTCGAACGAGAGACCCAGTTGGCTCACCTCCTCGAAGCGCGCGCCCGTCAGCTTGCAGCCGCGGAACGCCACCGATGCCAGCTTCGTGCGGCGCCATCCGGCGTTGTTCAAGTCGCAGCCGTCGAACTTCGCATCGACCAGGTCGGCCGATTCAAAATCCGCATGGCCGCCGCGGCAGCGCTGCCAGCGCGTGCGCGCCAGGTTCGCGGCATAGAACGACGTCTCGGATACGGCACAGCGGATGAATGCGCAATCCTGCAGGTTCAGGCGCGACAGGTCCGCGCCGGCGAGGTCGCAGTCTTCGAGCACGAGCAGCGTGTCTTCCGCCAGCAGGGCGTCGATGCGTGCGCGGCCGACCTGTTCGCCGCTCAGGGTAACGGTGGTGCGGGACATGGAATCAGCGCGTCTCGACACGCGCCGACACGTGGATCGTGCAGCCCCGGTGCACGTTTTCCAGGAAACGCAGCGCTTCCTCCTGGCGGCACGAGGACGGCAGCATGCGGCCCAGCGATTCGTCGCCGGCGATGCGGTCGACGCCGTACGCGATCGCGCGCGAGATGTCGCGGGCCTCGCGGCCGTCGCTGTTGTACAAGGCGTCGTACACGCCGACCTCTTCCCACAGCGGGACGTAGCCGGGACTGATGCTGTCCTGGAAGGCGACGGACGGCGCCGCATCCTCGTCCTGGGATATCAGCCGAAACACGAAACTCACCGGGTCCTCCATCGATCACTGAAACAGGGCGCCGATGCTACCACGGCCCGCCTTTTTCAGTCGGCCGCCGTCCCGGTCGCGTGCAGAAACGCGTCGGCCAGCGTCGCTTTCGTGACGACGCCGGCGAGGTTCACGCCGAGATGCACGATGGTCTGGGCGATCTGCGGCCGGATGCCGCTGAGGATGCAGTCGGCGCCCATCAGGCGGGCCGCCGCGATGGTCTTCATCAGGTGTTGCGCAACCATCGTGTCCACGGTGGGGACGCCCGTGATGTCGATGATGGCCGTATGGACGTGGGTCGCGGCGATCCGGTCGAGCAGGCTTTCCATCACGACTTGCGCGCGGACGCTGTCGAGCGTGCCGATCAGGGGCAAGGCCAGCACGCCCTCCCACAGGCTGATGACCGGCGTCGACAGCTCCAGCAATTCCCGTTGCTGGCGCGCGATGATCTGCTCGCGGCTGCGCTGGAAGGCGTCGAGCGCATACATGCCCATCTGGTCCACCCACGTGTCGACGGCCCGCAGCGCCGCGGGCGCGGCAGCGTGGTGCGTCCGCAGCAGGTCGGCCAGCGGCTGCTTGACCGCGAACACGAAGGCCACGGCCGCAGCCGCCGTCGAGCCGCGCCCGGCCCGGGCCGTCGTGATGTCGTCGAGCGTGTCGCGCATGGCGCGCCAGGCGCGGCCTTCGATGTTGCCGGCCTGCGGATCGTCGACCGCCTCGGCGAAGGCCTGCAGGAAGCGCTCGCAGTGCGCAGGAACGGACGGCGCGCCGGCGCGTTCCAGCCACGCGGCGCACAACGCCGCCTGGTGGTCGCGCACCAACTGGCCGAGATGGACGGCATGGGATTGGGGAATCATCGGTGGCTCCTGGTCGGGTCGGGCTATGAAAGTCTTGCGCCGACCGAGAGGCATCGGAGATTAACTGCGTGGTCGATGGACTATACCACCGATTGCGCTAGCCAAGATTGGCCACGCGGGCGACGGCCGCGCCCAGCTCGGCGAGCTGGAACGGCTTGCGCAGCACGGCATCGCTGCCGATCGCGTGTTCGATCGCGCCCATGTCCGCATACCCCGTCGCCACCAGCACGGGCAGGCTCGGGAACAGCGCGCGGGCGCGCACCGCCAGGTCGACGCCCGTCATGTCCGGCATCAGGTAGTCCGTCAGCAGCAGGCCGGGCCGGTCTCCCTCCAGTGCCGCCAACCCTTCCCCGCCGTCGCCCGCCTGCGACACGTTGCAGCCGAGGGCCAGCAGGGCATCGACGATCCCCGCGCGCACGGATTCGTCGTCCTCGACGACGAGCACGCGCAGGCCGGCCAGCTTGCGGCGGTCGACCGCGACGGGCCGTTCCGCCGCCGGGGCGTCATGCGCGGCGGGCATCCAGATCTCGATCGTCGCGCCCTCGCCCGGGACGCTGTGCACGAACGCCGCGCCGCCCGATTGCTGGGCCATGCCATACACCTGGCTGAGGCCCAGACCCGTGCCCTTGCCCACGGCCTTGGTCGTGAAGAACGGCTCGAAGACTTTCGCCGCCACTTCCGGCGACATGCCAGGGCCGTTGTCGGACACCGCGACGCGGACGTAGTCGCCCGTCGCCAGCGTCCCGGCGGGCGGTTGCGCGCACGACGCCTGCAGGCGGATACGTCCCCGTCCGCTCATGGCGTCGCGCGCGTTGATCATCAGGTTGAGCAGGGCCATTTCCATCTGGCTCGCGTCGGCCAGCACGCTGTCCACGTCGTCGTCGACCGACAGCACGAGCTCGACACCCGCCCCCAGCACCGGACGCGCGAGCTCCTCGACGCTCTCGAACAGTGTCCGCACCAGCAGCGGGCGCAGGTCCAGCGACTGGTCGCGCGCGAACGTCAGCAGCTGGCCCGTGAGCTTGGCGCCGCGCCGGCACGCCGCCTGCGCCGTCTTCGCGCGGGCCAGCGTCGATTCTTCGCGCGAGAACATGCCGATGAGCTCCATGTTCCCCTGGATGACGTTCAGCAGGTTGTTGAAGTCGTGCGCGACGCCGCCGGTGAAGCGCCCGAGGAATTCGAGTTTCTGCGCCTGCGCCATCGCCTGCTGCGCGCGTTCGCGCTCCATGATTTCGGCCGTGAGCCGGTCGTTGGCCTGCGCCAGCGCCCGCGTGCGCTCCTCGACGCGCGCCTCGAGGTTCGCGTTCAGCGACTCGAGCTGCGCCAGCACCTCGCGCGCCTCGTACTGGCGCCGGCGCGCGCGCAGCGCGGCCCCTGCCGCCGTGGCCAGCGTGTCCGCGCTCAACGGCCGTTCGAGCAGGAGGACGTTGCCGAGGGCGGCGAAGGTCGCCTTCAGTTGCGCCGGCGCGGCGCCGTACCGTTTGGCCAGCAGGACGACGAATGGAAAATCCGACCACGGTTCCTGTTGCGCGAGCCACCCGGCGATGCGCGCCAGGGTGCGCGCCGACAGCGCCTCTTCCGCCACGATGGCCGCCGCCGCGCCCTGCCCGATCGCGTCGACCAGCGCATCGGCACCGGGAACGACTTCGCACCCGACGCCGTCGCGCTCGACGACGCCGGCGATCACGTCGGCGTCGCGCCCGTGCGGGGCGAGGACCAGGACGCGCTGTTCGCGATGATCAGGCATTGGCGTCGGATGCGGCCATCATGGGCGTCGAGCCGCGGTAGGTGGGCAAGCCCGTCAACACGCCTTCGAAGCCTGCGAGCGCGGCACCCACGTCGACGCCGTCAGGACCGAGCTGGAGCTCGTGGATGGTCAGCGCATGGTGCGCCGTCCGGCTCTTGGACACGGTGATCGCGCGGCGCAGCTTGCCGCCGGATTCGAAGTAACGCAGCAGGATCGCCGCATCGCTCAGGTAGCTGAGGTCGACGTCGCGGGCGCCCTCGCCGACGACGCCATGCTCGGCGAGGATCAGCGCCGTCGTCACGCCCTGCTGGTTCAGGTAGGCGAGCAGCTCGTGCATCTGCAGCAGCAGGAATTGCTCGCCGGGCATCGCCTGCAGGTAGGCGTTGAGGCTGTCGATGGCGATGAAGGCGGCACCGTCGATTTCGACCGCGTCGCGCAGCATCTGGGCGAACTGGCCCGGCGCCAGCTCGGCCGGATCGACATGGCGCACCGTCAGCAGCCCGGACTCCAGGTGCGGCGCCAGGTCCAGACCGAGGGTGGCCGCGCGCGTGAAGAACGTCCCCATGCCTTCGTCGAACAGGTAGTACGAGGCCTTCTCGCCCCGCTCCAGCGCCGCCAGCATGCAGCGGACCACGACGGTCGTCTTGCCGACGCCCGACGGCCCGACGAACAGCGTATTGGTCCCGGCAACGAGGCCGCCGCCCAGCAGCATGTCGAGTCCATCCGATCCCGTGGAGCGCGTCACCGGCGTGAACTTCGTGAAGTGTTCCGCCGCGACGAGCCGGGGGAAGATCCGGAGGCCGCCCGTGTCGAGGATGTAGTCGTGGTAACCGCCGCGGAACTTGATGCCCCGCATCTTCATGATATTGACGCGGCGGCGTTCCTTGCCGAACTCCTTCGCGATCTGTTCCAGGCTGATGACGCCATGTGCGATGCTGTGCAGGTGCTGGTCCGACTGGTTGGTCTTGTCGTCCAGCATCAGCACAGTGCACGCGCGCGACGCAAAAAATTGTTTGAGTGCAAGGATCTGGCGCCGGTAACGCAGTGGATTCTGCGCCAGCAGGCGCATTTCCGACAGGCTGTCGAACACGACGCGCACCGGATTGATGCGGTCGACTTCTTCCATCACGCCCCGCGCCGTTTCGCCCAGCTCGATCTCGGCCGGGTGCAGGATCGACTGCTGCGCCTCCGGATCGAGCGCCCCGTCGCTGGCCAGTTCGAAGATCGCCAGCTGGTCCAGCGACCAGCCATGGCTTTCCGCGACGGCATCGAGCTCATCCGCCGTTTCCGACAGGGTGATGTACAGCCCGGCTTCCCCCTTGGCAACGCCGTCGAGCAGGAACTGCATGCCCAGGGTCGTCTTGCCCGTGCCGGGAGTGCCTTCGACGAGGTACACCCGCTCCCCGGTCAGGCCGCCGCCGAGGATGTCGTCCAGCCCGGGTACCCCGGTGGAGACGCGGTACGCGGGTTTGCGTGAAGTGCGGCAGGATGGAAGCGGTTCGGCCATGCGGATACGTCCTGAAAGAATGCGCTCTGGATGAACGCAACGGCAAGACCATTATAGGACGAATCACCCGCCCGACAGCGCCCGGTCCACGAGCTCGATCCAGTGCGTCACCGGCGTCGCCGTCCCGGACTGCAGGTGCGCGATGCAGCCGACGTTGGCCGAGACGTATTCCCGCGCGCCCGTCGCTTCCAGGTTGGCGAGCTTGCGGTCGCGCAGGGCGTGCGCAAGCTCGGGATGCAGCACGGAATACGTGCCGGCCGAGCCGCAGCACAGATGGCTTTCCGCGCACAGCACGACATCGACGCCGGCCGCGCGCAGCACGCCCTCGACCTTGCCGCGGATCTGCTGGCCGTGCTGTAGGGTGCACGGCGGGTGGAACGCGACGCGCTCATGGATGCGGCCCGAAAGAAGCCGCGCGATCTCGCCCTCGAAGTCGCACATGATCTCGGACAGGTCCTTCGTCAGCGCCGAGATGCGCGCCGCCTTTGCCGCATACGCCGCATCGTGCGCGAGCAGGTGGCCGTAGTCCTTGACCGTCACGCCGCAGCCGGATGCCGTCATCACGATGGCCTCGACCCCGCCCTGCTCCACGTACGGCCACCAAGCGTCGACGTTGCGGCGCATGTCGGCCAGTCCCCCGTCCTGGTCGTTCAGGTGGAAGCGCACGGCGCCGCAGCAGCCGGCTCGCGGCGCTTCGACGAGCTGGATGCCGAGCGCGTCGAGCACGCGCGCCGTCGCGGCATTCACGTTCGGCGCCATCGCCGGCTGCACGCAGCCCGCCAGCACGAGCATCCTGCGCGCGTGGTCGCGCACGGGCCAGCGGCCGGGCGCGCGCGCCGGCTGCAGCTTGTCCTGCAACGCGGACGGCAGCAGCGGGCGCACCATCTGCCCCGCCCTGAACGCGGGCTTGAACAGACCGGTACGCGGCAGGAATTCCTTCAGCGTCGCGCGTTTCACCCTGTCCGCCAACGGACGCGCCACGCGTTCCTCGACCACCTTGCGGCCGATGTCGACGAGGCGCCCGTACTTCACGCCGGACGGGCACGTGGTCTCGCAGTTGCGGCACGTGAGGCAGCGGTCGAGGTGCAGCTGCGTCTTGCGCGTGGGCGTCTCGCCTTCCAGCACCTGCTTGATCAGGTAGATGCGGCCGCGCGGGCCATCCAGCTCGTCGCCCAGCAGCTGATAGGTCGGACACGTGGCGGTGCAGAAGCCGCAGTGCACGCAGGCGCGCAGGATCGCGTCGGCCTCGATGCCCTCGGGCGTGCCCTTGATGAAATCGGCGAGATTCGTTTGCATGGTCTCTCAATACATCCGGCCGGGATTGAAGATGCCGGCCGGGTCGAACCCGGCTTTCAGGCGCTCGTGGATGCGGGCGATGGCCGGCGCCAGCGGCTGGAACACGCTTGCGCGCCCGTCGCCTCCGCGGAACAAGGTCGCGTGGCCGCCGCACGCTGCCACGACCGCACGGATGCGTTCCGCCGTCGCCGCGTCACCCGGCGCGCGCAGCCAGCGCTGCGCCCCGCCCCACTCGATCAGTTGCGGGCTGCCCGGCACGATGGCGCCGACCGTCGACGGCACGGACAGGCGCCACAGCGGCATGTCCCCCGCGAAGAACGGATGCTGCTGTTCGCGCAGGCTGGCCCAGAAGCGGGCGCAGTCGGGCATCACGTCGCCGCCGAGCGTGCGGATGGCATTGTCGACGGCGGCATTCGCGCCGGACAGCCGCAGCGCCAGCATGCCGTCGTGCCAGCAGCTGGCGGAGACCGGAAGCGGCTGACCGGCCCATTCGTTCAGGCTGCGGATCGCGTCGACCTCGTTCACGCCCTCGAACACGAGCGTCGCTTCGCGCGGCGCGCGCGGCAGCACTTTTATCGAGACTTCCAGCAGCAGGCCCAGGGTGCCGAGCGACCCGGCCAGCAGGCGCGACACGTCGTAGCCGGCCACGTTCTTCATCACCTGGCCGCCGAACGACAGCACGTCGCCCTTGCCGTCCAGGAGCCTGCAGCCGAGGACGAAGTCGCGCACGGCGCCGCTGTTCGCGCGGCGCGGTCCCGATAAACCGCTCGCGATCGCGCCGCCCAGCGTGGCGTGCGCGCCGAAATGCGGCGGCTCGAACGCCAGCATCTGCCCACGCTCCGCAAGGGCCGCTTCGATCTCCGCCAGCGGCGTGCCGCAGCGCGCCGTGATCACGAGTTCCGTCGGCTCGTAGTCGACGATGCCGGTGTAATCGCGCGTATCGAGGACGTCGCCTTCGAGCCGCTGCCCGTACCAGTCCTTGGTGCCGCCGCCGCGGATGCGCAAGGGGCGCCCGTTGCGCACAAGTTCCTGAAAGTGTTCGACGAGATTCTGCATGGTCAGAAGCGCGGCAGATCGGAAAACGGCAGCACGCCGCCGCTGACGCGCATGCGGCCCAGTTCCGCGCAGCGGTGGAGTGTTGGAATGGCCTTGTTGGGATTGAGGAGCATGCCCGGATCGAACGCGCGCTTCACCGTGAAGAATGCGTCGAGTTCCCTGGCGCCGAACTGCACGCACATCGAATCGATCTTCTCGACGCCGACGCCGTGTTCGCCCGTGATGGTGCCGCCCACTTCCACGCACAGCGCGAGGATGGCGGCGCCGAAGGCTTCCGCGCGATCGAGCTCGCCCGGCTGGTTGGCGTCGAACAGGATCAGCGGATGCATGTTGCCGTCGCCCGCATGAAAGACGTTCGCGCAGCGCAGGCCGAACGTCGTCTCCATCTCCTCGATGCGCGCCAGCACGTGCGCGAGCTGCTTGCGCGGGATCGTCCCGTCCATGCAGTAGTAGTCGGGCGAGATGCGGCCGGCGGCCGGGAACGCGTTCTTGCGGCCGGACCAGAAGCGCAGGCGCTCGGACTCGGTCTGCGACACCGTGATCGCGCTGGCGCCGGCCTCGCGCAGCACCTCCGTCATGCGCGCGATTTCTTCCGCCACTTCGAGCGCCGTGCCGTCGGCCTCGCACAGGAGGATGGCCGCCGCGTCCAGGTCGTAGCCCGCCTTCACGAACGGCTCGACCATGCGCGAGGACGTCCGGTCCATCATCTCCAGGCCGGCCGGGATGATGCCGGCCGCGATCACGCTGGCGACCGCGTTGCCGCCCGTCGCCACGTCGTCGAACGACGCCATGATCACCTGCGCCTGCGCCGGCTTCGGCACGAGTTTCACGGTCACTTCGGTGACGATGCCCAGCATGCCTTCCGAGCCGATGAACACGGCCAGCAGGTCGAGGCCGGGCGCGTCGAGGGATGCGCCACCGAGCTCGATGACGTCGCCTTCGATCGTACAGACGCGCACGCGCAGCACGTTGTGCACGGTGAGGCCGTATTTGAGGCAGTGCACGCCGCCAGAGTTCTCGGCCACGTTGCCGCCGATGGTGCAGGCGATCTGCGACGACGGGTCCGGCGCGTAGTACAGGTCGAACGGCGCGGCCGCTTCCGAGATGGCGAGATTGCGTACGCCCGGCTGCACGACGGCCGTGCGCGCATACGGCTCCACGCGCAGGATGCGGTTGAGCCGCGCCGTCGAGATCACGACGCCGTCCGCCAGCGGCTGCGCACCGCCGGACAGGCCCGTGCCCGCGCCGCGCGGAACGATGGGCACGCCCAGGTCGCGGCATACCTTCAGGATCGCGAGCACCTGCGCCTCGTCGTCGGGGAGCGTCACGACCATCGGCAGCTGGCGGTAGGCGGCCAGGCCGTCGCATTCGTAAGGACGGGTGTCCTCGGCATCGGCGAGGACGGCGCGTGCGGGCAGGACGGCACGCAGTGCGGCGGCCACCTGCCGCCTCCGCCCGGGGTCGACTGGAATCGAGGGAATCATGGAACGATTGTAAGCACAATCCCAAGGATTTGGCGTATGCTCCGGCTATCTTTTTTCGTGGGCAGGATATCAGGATGGGCAATCGACTTTCGAAGATCGCGACCCGCACGGGCGACGATGGCAGCACCGGCCTCGGCGACGGCAGCCGCACCGGTAAAGACAGCGCGCGCATCGCGGCGCTGGGCGACGTCGACGAGCTGAATTCCTTCGTCGGCCTGCTGCTGTGCGAGGAAATGCCGGGCGAGCTGCGCGAGGAACTCGTCACGATCCAGCACGACCTGTTCGACCTGGGCGGCGAGCTGTGCATCCCGGGCTACCAGCTGATCAAGGACGAGCAGGTGGCGCGCCTGGACGCGCTGCTGGAAAAGTACAACGCCGACCTGCCGGTCCTGAAGGAATTCATCCTGCCGGCCGGCTCGCGCGCCGCGTCGCTCGCGCACGTGTGCCGCACCGTGTGCCGCCGCGCCGAGCGCGCCATCGTGACGCTGTCGAAGCTCGAAACGATCAACGCGCAGCCGCGCCAGTACGTGAACCGCCTGTCGGACCTGATGTTCGTGCTGGCGCGCGTGCTGAACCGCCACGCGGGCGGCAGCGACGTGCTGTGGCAGCACGAACGCAAGCGCACCTGACGGAGTGCGGATGACGGCAGCCTTCGACGTCCGCTTCCACGCGAATTCGTTCCACTTCCGGGGCAAGGGCCGGGTCGTCGTCGAACCCGACTTCGTGCTCGTGCGCGGCAAGATCCACAGATCGTTCCGCCTGGCCAAGCGTGCGGAACACCGGCTGCGCATGGTCGACATCGTCAACGTCCAGACGGACGGCGAAAACGTGATGTTCCACGTGCTGGGCGTGCGCGAGAATCTCGTCATCGGCTTTGCCATGAAAGACGCGGCGGCGGCGGTGCAGCTCGCCGCCCTGCTGCCGCAACGTCGCACCGAGGACTTCGCCATCGCCCACGCCGAGCGCGAGGAATTCCACGACCGGATCGATTACTGGAGTCCGTCGACGCCCGTGATCTGGACCTTGCTGGCGCTGAACATCGGCATCTACTTCCTCATGTGGCTCGTGCGCAGCAGCCTGCCCGGCGGCGTGATGGGATCGATGCTGGGCTGGGGCTGGAATTCGAACTACGATGCGGTCCTGCGCTCGGCCCAACTCGTCATCTGGGGCTCGAACCTGGGCGACAGGACGCTGCACGGCGAACCGTGGCGCCTCTTCACGTCGCTGTTCCTGCACGGCAGCCTGCTGCACCTCGCATTCAACATGATCGCGCTGTGGCAGGTGGGCCAGCTCGTCGAGCGCCTGTTCGGCAGCCTGCGCTTCAGCGCGCTGTACCTGGTCGCCGGCCTGTGCGGCGGCATCGCCAGCGTGATGTGGAATCCGCACGTGAACAGCGTGGGCGCGTCCGGCGCCATCTTCGGCATCGTCGGCGGCCTGTTCGCGTTCATGCGGCGCGAGAACAGCGGCATCCCGCCCACCGTCGTCAACGACCTGCGCGGCACGCTGCTGCCGTTCCTGGCGTTCAACCTGGCGGCAGGCTTTTTGTATCCGCACACGGACAACGCGGCCCACATCGGCGGGCTGATCGGCGGCTGGCTGGCCGGCCACCTGCTGGCCCGCTCGCTCCACGTGCCTGCGGAGCAAACCACATGAGCGACAATTTCATCGGCATCTACGACGGCGCCCTCACGCCCGGGCAATGCGCCCACATCCTCGACCGCTTCGAGGCCAGCGACAAGCACCAGCGCGGCCGCACGGGCATGGGCGTGGACGTGGCAAAGAAGGACAGCTGGGACATCACCATCAGCCAGCACAAGGAATGGCACGACGTGTGCAACCTGATGGCGACGGCCGTGCGGCGCCACCTGGTCGAGTACATGGACCGTTACCGCGCCCTGCTGCTGGGCGCCCTCGCGCCGACCGTCGCGCATCCCGCCACGGGCCAGCCGGTGGCGCTCTCGCTGGACAACTTCGACGAATGCGGCCGCCCGCACCTCGATGCGCTGGTCCAGGCGATGTACCGTCTCGGCGCCATCAACCTGCAGAAGTACCTGCGCGGCAGCGGCGGCTACCACCACTGGCATTCCGAGATCTATCCGCAGAACGCGAGCTGCGAAACCCTGCACCGCGTGCTGCTGTTCCAGTTCTACCTGAACGACGTGGCGGAGGGCGGCGAGACGGCATTCCTGTACCAGGGCCGCAAGGTCGAGGCGCGCCAGGGCCGGCTGGTCATCGCCCCGGCCGGCTTTACCCACACGCACAAGGGCCACGTCGCGACGAGCGGCGACAAGGTCGTGGCCACGTCGTGGATCCTGTACCGCCGCGCCGAGGACCTGTTCAAGTAGGGCGGGACGCGCCGGCCAGCGCGTCCCGCAGCGACTCGAGATCGATCGGCTTGACGAGGTGCCTGTCGAAACCTGCCTCCGCGGCGAGCCGGCGGTCGCTGTCCTGGCCGTAGCCGGTGATGGCGACGAGGAACGCGTGCGCGGTGGAAGGTTGCGCGCGCAGCTGCCGCGCCAGTTCATAGCCATCCATGCCCGGCAGGCCGATGTCGAGCAGGCATACCTGCGGCGCCTCCGTGCGCGACCGCTCCAGCGCGTGCAGCGGATCGTGCTCGATGCTCACGCGGTGTCCGGACGCTTCCAGCAGCAGGCCGAGCGTCTCGGCCGCGTCGACGTTGTCGTCCACGACCATGATCGACAGGCCGCGTTCCTGCGCCGCCTGCGCCTCGTCGCACGGCGCGGCCGGCGCGGCGCCTGCCGCGAGGAGCGGCAGGGTCACGGTGAACCGGCTGCCCTGGCCCGGCCCCGCACTCGCGCACGAGACGGTGCCGCCGTGCAGCTCGACGAGGCTCCGCACGAGCGCCAGGCCCAGTCCCAGGCCACCGGAGGCGCGGTCCGACGTGCGCTCGGCCTGGGCGAACAGGTCGAACGCGCGCGCCGCCAGTTCCGGTGCCATGCCGATGCCGTTGTCGACGACGTCCACCACGACCTCGTTGCCCCGCACCCTGGCCGCGAGCCGCAGCCGGCCGCCCTCCTGCGTGTACTTGGCGGCGTTGTTGAGCAGGTTGGCGAGGATCTGCACGAGGCGTTTCGCATCGCCCATCACCGGCATGGACTGCGCGGGGACGTCCACGTCCAGCTGCTGGTGCCGGGTACGGACGAGCGGCATCGCCTGCTCCACCGCGTCGGCCACGATGTCGCGCATGTCCAGCGCTGCCTCGTCCAGCTCGACCTGCCCGCGGGTGACGCGCGACACGTCCAGCAGGTCGTCGATCAGCTCCGTCATGTGGGCGACCTGGCGGCCGATGATCTCGCTCGTCTTGCGCACGAGACCTTCGTCCAGCCGCGCGCGCTGCAGCAGCGCGGCGGCCGCGCCGATGGGCGCCAGCGGGTTCCTGAGCTCGTGCGCCAGCATCGCGAGGAACTCGTCCTTGCGGCGGTCGGATTCCTTCAGCTTTTCCTCGGCCAGCTTGCGTTCCGTGATGTCGCTGGCGGCGCCGATCCATTCCTCGATGTCGCCGCGCGCGTCGAGCATCGGCACCGCGCGCGAATACGTCCAGCCCACGCTGCCGTTCAGGCGGCGCACGCGGTGTTCCAGCTCGAACGTGGACTTGGCGCGGGTCGCCGCGGCGATCGCCTGGTGAACGCGCGCCTGGTCTTCCGCCGGGATGTAGTCGTCGACCCAGTAGCGGCTCGCGTCGGCCGTGTCCTTCAGGAACCCGCGGCCATCGAGCTGGCGCAGCTGGCTCCAGTCGGGGCTCATGCGGTACACGACGTCCGCCGTCGCATTCGTCAATGCCCGGTAGCGTGCTTCGCTCTCGCGGAGTGCGGCTTCCGAACGCACCTGCTCGGTCACGTCGTTGGTCGTGTGCGAGATGCACAGGATGGCGCCGTCCGTGCCGAAGACCGGCGTGCTGACAGCGGTCCAGAACCGTTCCTCGTAGCCCGTCTCGCCGTTCGGCAGGACGACGGGAATCGGGTAGCGCTGGGCCGGCAGCCGGTCCGGCTGGCCCGTCGCCACGACGCGGGCGAGCGAACGGCGCAAGACCGTTTCGCCGGTGTCGGCCGGGTCGTCGGGGTTGCGCGGAAAGGCTTCGAACAGGCTGACGCCGACCAGCTCCTCGCGCGTGCGCCCCGACGCTTTCAAAAACGCGTCGTTGACGGCGAGGATGGTGGCCTCCGGCGTGGGCGACAGCAGGTAATGCCCGCTCGGGGAATGAGTGAAGACGGCTTCGAACAGGGCGGGGGAAAGCATGAACGGTGCTTTCGGAA
This sequence comes from Massilia sp. GER05, assembly GCF_052056005.1. Lineage (NCBI taxonomy): Bacteria > Pseudomonadati > Pseudomonadota > Betaproteobacteria > Burkholderiales > Oxalobacteraceae > Massilia > Massilia sp. GER05. Next base: position 7,107,331 of record NZ_CP178858.1, read on the forward strand.
GTCGATGAAGCGGAATTATAGGCTTCCCGCAACGGACGCGTCGGCCGATTCGCCATAGAAAAAAACGCCACCGCCGGACGGGCCGGGATGGCGTTTTTCAGAGGGGCAAACTGCGCAGGGTCAGGTGTTGTTGACCACCAGGCGCGGTTCGCCGATGCTGAAGCGTTCGCGGATCGACAAGGCTATGCCGTGCGCATCCAGGCCGACGGACGCCAGCAGCAGCGCCGGGTCGCCGTGGTCGATGAAACGGTCGGGCAGGCCCAGGATCAGCAGCGGCTTGGCGATGCCCGCCTCCGCCAGCGCCTCGGCCACGGCGGAACCGGCGCCGCCCATCGTGCAGCCCTCTTCCACCGTCACCAGGTAGTCGTGGTTCTGCGCCAGCTGCTTCACCAGTTCCACGTCCAGCGGCTTCACGAAGCGCATGTCGGCGACGGTCGCGTTCAGGCCGTCGGCCGCTTTGATGCTCGGCGCCACCATCGAACCGAAGGCCAGGATCGCGACGCCCTTGCCTTCGCGCCGCACGACGCCCTTGCCGATCTCGATGACGTCCAGCGCCGGCTCGATGGCCGCGCCGATACCCGCACCGCGCGGATAACGCACGGCGGCCGGGCCGTCGAAACGGTAGGCCGTCGTCAGCATCTTGCGGCACTCGTTCTCGTCCGACGGCGCCATCACGACCATGTTCGGGATGCAGCGCAGGTAGGCGATGTCGTAGTTGCCGGCGTGCGTGGCGCCGTCGGCGCCGACGAGGCCCGCGCGGTCCAGCGCGAACGTCACGTCCAGGTTCTGCAGCGCCACGTCGTGAATCAGCTGGTCGTAGGCGCGCTGCAGGAACGTCGAGTAGATCGCGACGACGGGCTTCATGCCTTCCGTTGCCAGGCCGCCCGCGAACGTCACCGAATGCTGCTCGGCGATGCCGACGTCGAAGTAGCGGTCCGGATATTCCTGGTTGAAGCGGACCATGCCCGAGCCTTCGCGCATCGCCGGCGTGATGCCGACCAGGCGCTTGTCGACATGCGCCATGTCGCACAGCCAGTTGCCGAACACCTCGGTGTACGTGATCCTGGTCGCCTTGGCGGGCTTGATGCCTTCGCTCGGATTGAATTTACCCGTGCCGTGGTACAGGATCGGCTCGGCTTCGGCCAGCTTGTAGCCCTGCCCCTTCTTCGTCACGACGTGCAGGAATTGCGGGCCCTTGAGCTTCTTGATGTTTTCCAGCGTCGGGATCAGCGAATCGAGGTCATGGCCGTCGATCGGGCCGATGTAATTGAAACCGAATTCCTCGAACATCGTGGCCGGGACGACCATGCCCTTCGCGTGTTCTTCCAGCTTCTTCGCCAGTTCCAGCATCGGCGCGGGCAGCATCGTCTTGCCGACGTTTTTCGCGGCCGCGTAGAACTGGCCCGACATCAGGCGCGCCAGGTAGCGGTTCAATGCGCCGACCGGCGGCGAGATCGACATGTCGTTGTCGTTCAGGACGACGAGCAGGTCGACGTCGTCCTCGACGCCCGCGTTGTTCAGCGCCTCGAACGCCATGCCGGCGGTCATGGAGCCGTCGCCGATGACGGCGATGGCCTTGCGTTTCTCACCCTTGATCTTCGCGGCCGTCGCCATGCCCAGGGCCGCCGAGATCGACGTCGACGAGTGCGCGGTGCCGAACGTGTCGTACTCGCTTTCGTCGCGCTTGGGGAAGCCGGACAGGCCGTTCAGCTGGCGCAGGCTCGGCATGCGCTCGCGCCGGCCCGTGAGGATCTTGTGCGAATAGGTCTGGTGGCCGACGTCCCACACGATGCGGTCTTCCGGCGTGTTGAACACGTAGTGCAGCGCGATCGTCAGCTCGACGGTGCCGAGGTTGGACGACAGATGGCCGCCCGTCTTCGACACGGAATCGAGCAGGAACTGGCGCAGTTCATGGGCCAGCGGCGTGAGCTGGGTGCGCGGCAGCTTGCGCAGGTCGGCCGGGTCGTTGATGGTATCTAGCAGTTTCATTTATGCCTTCCGCTGCACGATCAGGTCCGCGATCTCGCGCAGCCGCAGTGCTTGTTCTCCGAACGGCGCGAGCGCGTCGTGCGCCTGCTGCCGCAATTGTTCGGCCAGCGCCTTCGACGGCGCCAGCCCAAGGATCGACACATAGGTCGGCTTGTTGTCGGCGGCGTCCTTGCCGGCCGTCTTGCCCAGCGTGGCCGAGTCGGCGGTCGCGTCGAGGATATCGTCCACGACCTGGAACGCGAGGCCGATGGCGCGCGAGTACGCGCCCAAGGCTTCCTGCTCGTGCGATGCGAGGTCGCGGCCGGCCAGCGCGCCCAGCAGCACGGACACGCGCAGCATGGCGCCCGTCTTGAGCTGGTGCATGCGTTCCAGCTGCTCGAGCGTGAGGCTGAGGCCGACGCTGTCCAGGTCGATCGCCTGGCCGCCGCACATGCCCTTGCTGCCGGCCGCTTCGGCCAGCAGGCGCAGCATCGTGACGGTGCGCGCGGCCGGGACGGTCGTCGTGCCGGCCAGCACCTCGAAGGCCTGCGCCTGCAGCGCGTCGCCCACGAGCAGCGCCGTCGCTTCGTCGTACGCCACGTGCACCGTCGGCTTGCCGCGGCGCAGGGCGTCGTCGTCCATGCACGGCATGTCGTCGTGCACGAGGGAATACACGTGGATCATCTCGACGGCGCTGGCGGCGCGCGCGAGCGCATCCGCATCCGCGCCGAACAGCGCGCCGCTCGCATGCACGAGCAGCGGACGCACGCGCTTGCCGCCGCCCAGCGCCGTGTAGCGCATCGCTTCGTGCAGCTTGGCCGGCACCTGGCTCTCAGCCGGCAGGAAGCGGTCGAGGGCAGACTCCGCGTCGGCCTGCACGGCCTTCACCCAGGCCTGGAAATCCGGCGGCGCGCTCATACGTCGTCCTCGCCGTCGGCGCTGAACGGCTTGAGCATCTCGCCTTCCAGGACCTTCACCTGGGATTCGACTTTTTCCAGCTGGGCCGCGCAATAGCGCACGAGCTCGGACCCGCGTGCATAGGCAGCGACCGAGGCTTCCAGGGGCAATTGCCCACTTTCCATTTGCGTCACGAGTTGGGCCAGTTCGGCCATCGCCTGCTCGAAGGACTCCGGAGGTGCGGGCGCCGCTGCGCTCATCGCGGCGGCCGGTGGTGCGGCGCTCTCCGCGTTTGTTTTATTTGGCATAATGAGTTTGATCGATTCGGGGCTGGGCGACACCATACGCAACCCGTGCGCGGCATGCCAGTCTAATCGCTTATTCTAAACAATCCTGTTTCGACATGAACGGTGCGCCTGTCGCCGCCAACTTGCAAGCAAGGATACATTTTATCGCAAAGCGCCCCGGGATTCATGAAAACGATGCCGTTTAGGCAATTTTTGAACACCCACGTACCACAACCACGAGCCGGCCCGGGACTGGAGGGGCGTTTACAGGCTATAATCTCCGGTTCTGTCTCCGAAATACCGTATTCCGCTCTTTAAAGGAGCGAGAACTCCGAATTTGCGGCAGCACTGTTGGTCGGGATGCGACGCCTCGAGCGCGCCCGCTCGACCACGTTGCTGCTCGCCCTGGAAATCTCGATGCTCCCCTAAAAATACTGGTTCTCGGATTCTTTCTCTTCTTTGGCTGAAATTCTGTAAAGGGGGGTTGGGATGTCCGATCTGGCTACCCACGCCAAGCTGGCGCGTTCGCTCGCCCAGCTTCCGGTAAATGTCTACTTCGACGACGCGCTGTTGCAGCGTGAATTGCAGCAATTGTTTCTCAAGGGGCCCCGCTACGTCGGGCACGAGTTGATGGTTCCCGAGAAGGGCGATTTCGCGACCCTGAAATCGGAGAACGAGGGTCGCATGCTGGTGCGCAACGCACAGGGCATCGAGTTGATGTCGAACGTCTGCCGCCACCGCCAGGCGCTGATGTTCAATGGCCGGGGGAACGCCAAGAACATCGTCTGCCCGTTGCACCGCTGGACCTATGACCTCAAGGGCGAGCTGATCGGCGCACCGCATTTCGCGGACACGCCCTGCCTGAACCTGTCCAGGACGCCGCTGCAGAACTGGAACGGCCTGCTGTTCGAACAGAACGGCTACGACGTGATGGACAAGCTGAAGCACATGTCCGTGACGAAGGACCTGGATTTCTCGGGCTATATGTTCGACCACGTCGAGGTGCACGACTGCGACTACAACTGGAAGACCTTCATCGAGGTCTACCTGGAGGATTACCACGTCGAGCCGTTCCACCCTGGCCTGGGCAACTTCGTCAGCTGCGACGACCTGCGCTGGGAATTCGGTCCGGACTACAGCGTCCAGACCGTGGGCGTGCATCGCGGCCTGCAGAAGTCCGGCTCGCCGGCCTACAAGGCATGGCAGGAACAGGTCTTGAAGTTCAACAACGGCCAGGCACCGAAATACGGCGCGATCTGGCTGACCCTGTATCCGAACATCATGGTCGAGTGGTATCCGAACGTGCTGGTCGTGTCGACCCTGTGGCCGCTGGGTCCGCAGAAGACGCGCAACGTCGTCGAGTTCTACTACCCGGAAGAATTCGTGCTGTTCGAGCGCGGCTTCGTGGACGCGGAACGCGCCGCCTACATGGAGACGTGCGTCGAGGACGACGAGATCGCCCTGCGCATGGACGCCGGCCGCAAGGCGCTGATGGAGCGCGGGGTGACCGAGGCGGGCCCGTACCAGTCGCCGATGGAAGACGGCATGCAGCACTTCCACGAGTGGTATCGCAGCAAGATCGACAATATTCCTCCGGGGATGTGATGGTTAGTCGCTGATGGCCCCACTCTGGATGTTGTTCGCCAGCTTCCTGTTCGCCGCCATGGGCGCGGCAGTGAAGCTGGCTTCCTCGCTCTACTCGACCTCGGAAATCGTGATGTACCGGGGTCTCATCGGCGCCCTGCTGCTGTTCCCGATGATCCGCCTGCAGGGCGGTTCGTTCAGGACCGCCTTCCCGAAAGAACACCTGTGGCGCAGCGTCGTCGGCGTGGTCTCGCTGTGGATGTGGTTCTACGCGATCGCCAAGCTGCCGCTGGCCACCGCCGTCACCCTCAACTACATGGCGCCGATCTGGCTTGCCGCCTACATGTTCGTCACCGGCTGGTGGCGCGGCAAGGGCTTGCCCGAATGGCCGCTGGCCCTCGCCATCGCCATGAGCTTCGTCGGCGTGACGCTCGTGCTGCGGCCGGCCGTCGAGACGCATGAATGGGTCGGCGGCCTCGTCGCCATCGGCTCGTCCGTGATCGCCGCGATGGCCTATATGCAGGTGCGCCGCCTCGGCCAGATGGGCGAGCCGGAATACCGCGTCGTGTTCTATTTTTCCGTCACGATGGGCCTGGCGGGCCTCGTCGGCTCGCTGCTCGGCAACGGCATGAATACGTTCCGCCCGCAATCGTGGCACGGCATGGGCCTGCTGCTGGCGATCGCCGCCAGCGGCCTGGGCGCCCAGATCGCGATGACGCGCGCCTACCGCATCGGCAAGGTGCTCGTCGTCGCCAACCTGCAGTACACGGGCATCGTCTTTTCCAGCCTGTGGGGCATGATGCTGTGGGGCGACGTGTTCGACTGGCATGTCTGGCTGGGCATGGGCGTGATCCTCGTCTCGGGAATCGCCGCGACGTTCTACAATACGACGCGCACGGCGCGCGGCGCCGTCGTCAAGGAAACCGATCCCATCGCCAGCGAATAAAGGAGTGCCATGTCCAGCTTCACGACCCTGATCGAACCCGCCGCACTGGCCGCACACATGAACGACTCGAAGTGGGTCGTCGTCGACTGCCGCCACGACTTGATGAACCTCGCCGCCGGCCGGGACGCCTATGCGGCCGGCCACATCCCGGGCGCCGTCTTCGCCGACATGGAAACGCAACTGTCGGGCGCCAGGCGCGACGCCGCCGGCAATTTCCGTGGCCGCCATCCGCTGCCGGAACAGGACGCGTTCATCGAGCTGCTGCGGGGCTGGGGCGTGGACGACGACACGCAGGTCGTCGCGTACGACGCGCACGGCGGCATGTACGCCGCGCGCCTGTGGTGGATGCTGCGCTGGGTCGGCCATGGCGCCGTCGCCGTGCTGGATGGGGGCCTGCCCGCCTGGCAGGCGGCGGGCCAGCCCGTCGTCACCGACGCGCCGGTCGCGCGCGCCCGCGGCAGCATCGCTTCCCGTCCGGCCCTCGTGACGACGGTCGACGTGAACGCGATCCTGCACAACGTGGAACACGGCGGCAAGACGATCGTCGACGCGCGCGCGCCCGACCGCTTCCGCGGCGAGAACGAAACGATCGACCCGGTCGGCGGCCACATCCCGGGCGCGAAGAACCGCTTCTTCAAGGACAACCTGCAGGCGGACGGCCGCTTCAAGGCGCCGGATCAGCTGAAAGCGGAATTGAAAGTGGCGGTGGGCGATCCGCAGGACGCCATCATGCAATGCGGTTCCGGCGTGACCGCGTGCCACAACCTGCTGGCGCTGGAAGTGGCCGGGATGCCGGGTGCGGCGCTGTATCCGGGATCGTGGAGCGAGTGGACGGCGGATCCGCGGCGGGCGGTGGCGACGGAGACGGCCTGAATGTTCAGCTAAGCCGTCGTTCCCGCGAAGGCGGGAACCCAAGTTTCACGCGTAGTGGCAGCGCTTGCAAAATCGGGCCCCTGCCTTCGCAGGGGCGACGTTCATGGGCCGCGTCAATTAATGACTGAAGTCGTACGGGGCGGGCAAAAAGTCCGCCAGCGTGAACAACACGACCGACAGCACGAGGGCCACGACCACGTAGGCGAAGCGCGACGGCTTGTCGCGCAATGCTGCAATCCATTCACTCAAGAGCTTCGCCATACCGGCCTCCGTTCAGCTAACGGCCCAGCATAGGTCGCAAGGAATCGCCCTGTCAACCGCAGGGCGCAGCGTTTAGTATCTTAATGGCCGTGCGTCAGGACCAGCACGATGACGACGCCCAGGCCGATCAGCAGGACCTGCGGAATGGATTCGCGCACGGTGGCCCGGCGCTGCATCTGCGGCATCAGGTCGCTCACGGCAATGTAGATGAAGCCGGACGACGCGAACACCAGCACGTAGGGAATCAGGTCGCTGGCGCGGTCCAGGGTCGCGTACCCGAGTATCCCGCCCAGCACGGCCAGCAGGCTGCACAACAGGTTGAACACGTAGGCGCGCACGCGCGAGAAGCCGGCGTTCAGCAGCACGATGAAGTCGCCGATCTCCTGCGGGATCTCGTGGGCGATGATGGCCACGCCCGTGACGATGCCCAGTTGCGGATTGGCGAGGAAGGCGGCCGCGATCAGGATGCCGTCCGTGAAGTTGTGCATGCCGTCGCCGATCAGGATCATCCAGCCCGCGCGGCCGGCCTGGCGCGCGTCGTGGCCATGCGCGTGATGGTGCCCATCGCCCTCGTGGTGGTGCGAATGGCGCAGCAGCGCCACCTTCTCCAGCAGGAAGAACGCGAGCAGGCCGCCCAGCAGGGTGGCGAACAGCGCATGCGTGTCGGCCTTCGACTCGAACGCTTCCGGCAACGCATGCAGCAGCGACGTCGACAGCATGATGCCGACCGACAGGCTGACCATGCGTTCGACGACCTTCGACAGCAGCGTAAAGGAAAACACCGCGGCGGCCGTGATGCTGACCACGCCCGCCAGGCCGGTGGCCAGCAGGATGGAGATGAGAATCGGGTCGATCTGGAAGCCTCTTCTTTTTCTGGGGGCGTGCGGACGCACACGCCCCGGGCGCAAACCGTTGATTGTAACCCGACGGGCGTGCCGCCGTCAGCCGACGCCGTGTTCGCGGAACCAGGCCAGCGCGCGCGCGAAGCCGTCGCGGGCATCCTTCGCGTTGTAGCTCGGGCGATAGTCGGCGTAGAAGGCGTGGCCCGCGTCCGGGTAGACGACGATCGCGGAATCGCTGGTCCCCTCACCCAGCGCGACCGTCATCCGTTCGACCGTGGCGACCGGGATGCCCGTGTCCTTCGCGCCGTACAGGCCGAGCACGGGCACGGTGAGCGTGGACGCGACGTGGATCGGGTGCTTCGGCTGGCCCGGCGGATTCGGATCGGCCACCAGCTTGCCGTACCACGCCACGGCTGCCGTCACGCGCGGGTTGTGCGCCGCGTACAGCCACGTGATGCGCCCACCCCAGCAAAAGCCGTTGACGCCGAGCCGGTCGATATCGCCGCCGTTCTCGCCGGCCCACGCGACGCAGGCGTCGATGTCGCCCATCACCTGGGCGTCCGTCACCTTGCGGATGATTTTTGCCAGGATCGTGGCCATGTCGGGGAGCGTGGACGGATCGCCCTGGCGGATGAAGAAGTCGGGGGCCAGCGCGAGATAGCCTTGTTTGGCAAAGCGGCGCGCGACGTCGACGATGTGTTCGTGCAGGCCGAAGATCTCGGACACGACGATCATCACCGGGAGCTTGTCCTGCCCCGCCGGACGGGCGACATAGACGGGCACTTCCTGGCCGCCGACGGCCAGGCGAATGGTGCCGACGGCCAGGCCGTCGGACTCGGTGTGGATCACGGACTGCGCCGCGATGGGTTGGGCGGCCGCCGCGAAGCCGCTTGCGTTGTCGTTCATCGCCTTCCTTCGTTGGGTCTTGAAAGGCTTGCTATCTTAGCAGCGAGGAAAAAACCCCGTGTGACGCCACGCTTCTAGATATGTTTGACAACATAATATGGCTGAGTATTCTGCATGGCACTCACCCACTTGCGAGGACCACCATGAATACTTCCATCACCGTCAACGGCATGCAGATCCACGTGGAAGAACACGGCAGCGGCAAGCCGCTCGTGCTGCTGCACGGCGGGATCATGGCCAGCGAAGCGTTCGGCCCGAACATCGCCGCGCTGGCCGAGGGCCGCCGCGTGATCGCCATCCACCTGCAAGGCCACGGCCACACGCCGGACGTGGACCGCCCGCTGCGTTTCGAAACGCTGGCGGACGACGTCGCGGGCGTGATCCTGGAACTCGGCCTGGGCAAGGCCGACCTGCTGGGGTATTCGTTCGGCGGCGGCGTCGCGCTGCAGACGGCGATCCGGCATCCGGACGTCGTCGACCGGCTGATCGTCGTGTCGGCGGCAGCCAGCCGGGACGGTTTTTATCCGGAAGTGCGCACGGCCTTCGACCACATGGACACGCAGGCCGCGCAGATCGGCGCGCACGTTGCGCAGTCGCCGCTGGGCAAGCTGTATCCGGCCGTGAACTGGGAAACGGCTTTCCGCAAGATGGGGGAATTGCAGAGCCGCGACTACGACTGGATGCCGCAGGTGAGTGACATCCAGGCGCGGACGATGCTGGTGTTCGCGGATGCGGATGCGATCACGCTGGAACACATCGCCGGGTTCTACAAGGCGCTCGGCGGCGGGCAGCGCGACGCGGGGCTGGATGGGTCATTGCGCGCCGCCGCCCGGCTGGCCATCGTGCCGGGGACGACGCATTACAACCTGCTGGCGACGACGGCGGTCGCCCAACTGGCCGAGGAATTTTTGGACGCGTAGGGTGGGCGGCCCTCCGCCCACGCGAACACTGGCGATATGCCAGCGTCACGCGTGGGCACGGGGTGCCCACCCTACTAGTGGGCCTCTTCCCAGTTCGTTCCAACACCGGTTTCGGCCACCAGCGGCACCTTCAGCGTGGCGACGCCGCCCATCAGTTCCGGCAGCTTCCGCTTGACGAGTTCCAGCTCCTCCTGCGGCACTTCCAGCACCAGTTCGTCGTGCACCTGCATCACCATGCGGGTGCGCAGGGCGTCTTTCTCGATCCAGTCCTGCACGGCGATCATCGCCAGCTTGATCAGGTCCGCGGCGGTGCCCTGCATCGGCGCATTGATCGCGGCGCGTTCGGCGCCGGCGCGGCGCGGGCCGTTCGGCGAGTTGATCTCCGGGAGCCACAGGCGCCGGCCGAACACCGTTTCGACATAGCCCCGCTCCTTCGCGAGCAGGCGGGTCTCGTCCATGTAGCGCTTGACACCCGCGAAGCGCTGGAAGTAGCGCTCGATGTAGTTGCTCGCGGCGCCCCGTTCGATGCCGAGGTTCTGCGCGAGGCCGAACGCGCTCATGCCGTAGATGAGGCCGAAGTTGATGACCTTCGCGTAGCGCCGCTGTTCGCTCTGCACTTCTTCCGGCGGCAGGCCGAAGATCTCGGCGGCGGTGGCGCGGTGGATGTCCTCGCCGGCCGCGAACGCGCGCAGCATCGCCTCGTCTTCCGAGATGTGGGCCATGATGCGCAGCTCGATCTGCGAATAGTCGGCCGACACGATCACGCTGCCCGCCGGCGCCACGAACGCTTCGCGGATGCGCCGGCCTTCGCTCGTGCGCACGGGGATGTTCTGCAGGTTCGGATCGTTCGACGCGAGGCGGCCCGTGATGGCGACGGCCTGCGCGTAGTTCGTGTGCACGCGGCCCGTCTTCGGGTTCACCATCTTCGGCAGCTTGTCGGTGTACGTCGACTTCAGCTTGGAGAGGCCGCGGTGCTCCAGCAGGATCTTTGGCAGCGGATAGTCTTCCGCCAGCTTTTGCAGCACTTCTTCGTCGGTGGACGGCGCGCCGGTCGCCGTCTTCTTGATGACGGGCAGCTGCAGCTTGCCGAAGAAGATCTCGCCGATCTGCTTGGGCGAGCCGAGGTTGAATGGGCCGCCGGCCAGTTCGTAGGCCTGCTGCTCCAGTTCCATGATGCGCGCCGCCAGCTCGTTCGACTGCGCCGCCAGCTTGTCCGCGTCGACCAGCACGCCATTGCGCTCGATCTTCTGCAGCACGACGGACGTCGGCAGCTCGATGCTGCGGTAGATATAGTCCAGGCCCTTGTCGCTTTCCACGTGGCCGATCATCGCGTGGTGCAGGCGCAGGGTGATGTCGGAGTCCTCGGCCGCGTACTCCGTCGCGCGGCCCAGCTCCACCTGGTCGAAGCAGATCTGGTTCACGCCCTTGCCGCACACGTCGACGAAGGGAATCGTCGTGTAGCCCAGGTGGCGCAGCGCCATCGTGTCCATGTCGTGCGGCTTGTGCGATTCGAACACGTACGACTGCAGCAGGGTGTCGTGCACGATGCCGCGCAGTTTCACCCCGTGGTTTTCGAAGATGTGGCTGTCGTACTTGAGGTTCTGGCCCAGCTTCGGCTTGTCCGGATTTTCCAGCCACGGCTTCATGCGCTCGAGGACCTCTTCGCGGTTCAGCTGCTCCGGCACGCCGGCGTAGCGGTGCGCGAGGGGGATGTACGCACCCTTGCCCGCCTCCACCGACAGCGAGATGCCGACCATCTCGGCCGTCATCGGGTCGAGCGACGTCGTCTCCGTGTCGACCGACGTCAGCTCGGCTTTATCGATCAGCGCCAGCCAGCGCTCGAACTGCTCCTGCGTGGTCACCGTCTCGTACTCGCCTTTGATGATCGGCATGCCCGGTTGGGTACCCGCCGCGCCTTCCGGCGAATTCAGCGCCGGCGCACCGGACGCGCCGGGCATGCCGTACTTGCCCGCGTTGCCGGGGCCGATCTCGCGCAGCATCGTTTTGAAACCGTAGCGCTGGAAGAAGTCACGCAGCGCGTCCTTGTCCTCGGGACGGCCGATGAGGGTCTCTTCGATCGACACCACGTGACCCGCCAGGTCGCAGTCCGTCTTCACGGTGATCAGTTCGCGGCCTTTCGGCAGCCAGTCCAGCGCGGCGCGCAGGTTCTCGCCGACGGCGCCCGTGATCGACGCCGCGTTCTCGATGACGCCGTCCAGCGAGCCGTGCAGGGTCAGCCACTTGAGGGCCGTCTTCGGGCCGCACTTGGTGACGCCGGGGACGTTGTCGACGGTGTCGCCGATGAGGGTCAGGTAGTCGATGATGCGGTTCGGCGGCACGCCGAACTTGGCCAGCACGCCCGCTTCGTCGAGCTTTTCGTTGCTCATCGTGTTGATCAGCATGACCTTGTCGTTGACGAGCTGGGCGAGGTCCTTGTCGCCCGTCGAGACGACGGTGTTCAGGCCGCGTGCCGTCGCCTGCGCCGCGAGCGTGCCGATGACGTCGTCCGCTTCGACGCCCTCCACCATCAGGATCGGCCAGCCCATGTGGCGCACGACTTCGTGGATCGGCTCGATCTGCCTGGCCAGGTCTTCCGGCATCGAGGCGCGCGTCGCCTTGTATTCGGGATACAGGTCGTCGCGGAAGGTCTTGCCCTTCGCGTCGAACACGCAGGCGATGTACGCGGCCGGGAAGTCCGCGCGCAGGCGGCGCAGCATGTTGACCATGCCGTGCATCGCGCCGGTCGGGTAGCCGTCCGGGCTGCGCAGGTCGGGCAGTGCGTGGAAAGCGCGGTAGAGATAGCTGGAACCGTCGACGAGAAGCAGGGTGTTGTCCATAGGGCAGAGTAAAAAGTGGGCCGCGGCGGCACGGCAAAACGTGCGCCATTATCGCAGAATCGGGAATGGAGAAAAGCTGGGCAGGCGATGTCATCCAGATGGGGACGAAGCCACACTTTTCACAGAGAAGTGGCGCCGTTTGTTACAATGAACTAAACGACAAAGGTGATCATCATGCCGCGTACCCCTATCCACCTCGCCACTTTCGCGCTGTTCCTGACTTGCCAGGCAGGATTGGCCGTGGCCCAGCAGCAGACCACGCAGCCGACCCCGAGCCCGGCACCGCCGAAACTCGAGCGTATCGAGCCGGGCAGCGACGTCCCCGCGACCACGATTCCGCCGAAGCGCGGCACCCAGATCAAGGAAACGCGCGACGGCGGCCAGGTCACCGAAGTCGAAGTCACCACGCCCGGTGGCAGCCATTACTACATGAAACCGAACACCCAGCCCGGCAACGCGCAGACCAATTCGATCCGCGCGCCGCAGTGGAAGGTGGGTGAATTCGACCTGTCGGGCAAGCGGAAAGCCACGAGCGAATCCGGTACCAACGCCCCGACGACGGCCGACGCGCCGCCTCCTCCTCCCATGCCGGCTACCGCCGAGCCAGAGAAGAAGTAACCAGCCCGGTCGCCCGCGGCGACCGCACCCGCGACTTTTCCTACTTACACAATGGCAGTCTTCACCCCGGTCACGCTGGATGACCTCTCCCAGTGGATCAAGCAATTTCCTCTTGGCAAAGCGCTCGCGCTCAAGGGCATCGCGAGCGGTATCGAAAACAGTAATTTCTTCCTGACGACGGAACGCGGCGAGTACGTCCTCACCATCTTCGAAAACCTGAGCTTCGAGCAACTGCCCTTCTACGTGCAGCTGATGCGCCACCTGGCCGAGCGCGGCATTCCCGTGCCGGCGCCGGTGGCGAACGACGCCGGCGAGCTCGTCGTGGCATTGCACGGCAAGCCGGCCGCCATCGTCAGCAAGCTCGACGGTAGCTCGCAGATGGATCCGCAGCCCGTCCACTGCGCCGAAGTGGGCACGATCCTCGCGAAGATGCACCTGGCCGGCCGCGACTTTGCGCTGCGCCAGCCGAACCTGCGCGGGCTGGACTGGTGGGTCGAGACGGTGCCGAAGGTCCTGCCGTTCCTCGACGCGGAGACGGCCGCGCTGTTGCAATCCGAACTCGCATTCCAGCGCGACTTCGCGGCTGGCTCGACGTATGCCGAGCTCGAGCGCGGCCCCGTCCATGCCGACCTGTTCCGCAACAACGTGATGTTCGTCGGCGAACGCCTGTCCGGCTGCTTCGACTTTTATTTTGCCGGCTGGGACACTTGGCTGTTCGACCTTGCCGTCACCGTCAACGACTGGTGCATCGACCTGGACACCGGCCGCCTCGACGAGGCACGCGTCGTGGCGCTGACGCGCGCCTACCACGCGGTCCGTCCATTCACGGCGGCCGACCACGCGGCATGGCTGCCGATGCTGCGCGCAGCGGCGCTGCGTTTCTGGCTGTCGCGCCTGTATGATTATCACCGTCCGCGCGAAGCCGAGATGCTCACGCCGCACGATCCGACCCACTTCGAACGCGTCCTGCGCGAGCGCATCGCGCTAGGCGCCCCCGACCTCACAGCATGAACGATTTACCCGCACGTACCGGATGGGAGTGGCTGAAACAAGGCATGGGCCTGTTCCGCAAACAGCCTGCCGCCCTGACGACGCTTCTCTTCGCCAATATCCTGTTCAGCATCGGCCTGTCGGCCGTGCCGATCCTGGGTTCGGTACTTGCGGTCGTATTGATTCCGTCGTTCACGATGGCGTTCATGCAGGCGTGCCTGATGATCGAGAACGGCGACCGGGTCACGCCGGCCGTGCTGCTGACGGGCTTCCGCCAGCCGGCGCTGGCCGCGCTGTGCAAGCTGGGGCTCGTCTACCTGGCCGTGTCGCTGCTGATGATGGTGATCACCCGGCTGGCGATTCCGCCCGAGGTGATCATGCAGATGATGCCGCGGCCGGACGCCAAGACGCCGCCGAACGTGCAGACGTCGCACATGCTGGCCCTGTTCGGCGTCTTTTTGCTGGACGTGGCCGTGCTGGTGACGCTGTGCTTCGCCGCCCCGCTCACCTACTGGAAGCACATGGGACCGGGCAAGGCCACGTTCTACAGCTTCTTCGCCGTCATCCGCACGGCGCGCCCGTTCCTCGTGCTGCTGGCGGCGTGGTTCGGCATCTTCTTCGGCGTGTGCATCGTCGCCGCGCTGGTATTCGGCGACGCGGCGCTGGGCCGCGTCGTGCTGATGTGGCTGATCTTCCTGTTCATGCTGCTGCTGCAGTGCGCGATGTATGCCGGCTACCGCACCATTTTCGGCAAGCCGATGGAAAAGGCACCGCAGCCTGCGTGATACGTTCGCGTGGGCTCGGGGAGCCCACCCTACGGCTAAAATGGCGATCAGGTAGCCGTAGGGTGGGCGGCCTCCGCCCACGCGGACGTTTGCACGCCGCATACGTCCGCGTGGGCACGTGATCGATGCCCCCGGCATCGATCACCCCACCCAACGACCGGTTATCGGCCGATCCGTTCCAGCTTGGCCACCGACAGGTCGAGCACCTTCATCCCCGCCGCGCCAAAATTGATCTGCGCGCGCGCGTTGCTGCCGCCGCCTTCGATGTTGACGATCACGCCCTCGCCGAAGCGCGCGTGGCTGACCGATTCGCCGATGCGCCAGCCGGTGCCGTTGCCGCCGGCCGACTTTTGCGCGATCTGCCTGGCGATATGATTGTCGCTGCCGCCTTCGCGGAACTCGGCATCGTCCCACGCCGTCGTCGACTTGCGGCCCGCGAACCAGTTCGTCTGCACGCGCGGCGTCAGCCATTTCAGCGCGTGCTCCGGCAGCTCGTCGAAGAAGCGCGACTTCATGTTGAAGCGCGTCTGGCCGTGCAGCATGCGCTGCTGCGTAAAGCTCATGTACAGGCGCCGGCGCGCGCGCGTGATCGCCACGTACATCAGGCGGCGTTCCTCGTCCACGCCATCCATCTCGCGCGCGCTGCTCTCGTGCGGGAACAGGCCCTCTTCCAGGCCCGTGATGAACACGGCGTCGAATTCCAACCCCTTCGCCGAGTGCACGGTCATCAGCTGGATCGCTTCCTGGCCGGCCTGCGCCTGGGCATCACCGGCTTCCAGCGACGCGTGCGCGAGGAAGGCGGACAGCGGCGACATCACCGCCGCCAGCGGCGCATCGCCATCGAGTACCTCGACGCCGTCGCCGTCGACGATCGCCGTGCCGCTCGCCGCGACCGCCTGCGGGCCGAGGTGGGCAGGCGCATGCGTGCCGAAGCCTTCTTCCTGCACGAACTGCGTGGCCGCACCGACCATCTGCTGCAAGTTCTCGATGCGTTCCTGGCCCTCTTTCTCGTTGCCATAGTGCGCGAGCAAGGTACTACGCTCGAGCACGACGCGCACCATTTCCGGCAGCGGCAATTGCTGGGTCTCGAAGCGCGCGCTCTCGATCAGCTTCACGAAGTTGCCGAGCGCCGTGCCGGCCTTGCCCGTCATGTACGGGACCGCCGCGTACAGCGACACGCGGTACGACTCCGCCGCCATCTGCAGCTGCTCGATCGAGCGGGCGCCGATGCCGCGCGTGGGGAAGTTCACGACGCGCAGGAATGCCGAGTCGTTGTGCGGGTTGTCCATCAACTGCAGGTAGGCGATGGCGTGCTTGACCTCGGCACGCTGGAAGTAGCGCAGGCCGCCGTACACGGTGTACGGGAGGCCGGCCGCGAACAGCGCGTGCTCGATCACGCGGCTCTGCGCGTTGGAGCGGTACAGCACGGCGATCTCGCTTTTCGACACGCCTTCGGCCATCAGGCTCTTGGCTTCGTCGATGATCCACTGCGCCTCTTCCAGGTCGGACGACGCTTCGTAGATGCGCACCGGCTCGCCCAGCCCCGCGTCCGTGCGCAGGTTCTTGCCGAGGCGTTTCGCGTTGTTCGAGATGAGGTGGTTGGCGCTGTCGAGGATATTGCCGTGCGAGCGGTAGTTCTGCTCCAGCTTGATCAGGTTCTTCACCTCGAAGTCGCGTTCGAACGCCTGCATGTTGCCCACGTTCGCACCGCGGAACGCGTAGATGCTCTGGTCGTCGTCGCCGACGGCGAACAGGGCGCCGCCGCGCTGCTCGCCGTGGCCCGCCAGCAGCTTCAACAGGTTGTATTGCAGGTCGTTGGTATCCTGGAACTCGTCGACGAGGATGTGGCGGAAGCGCATCTGGTAATGCTGGCGCAGCGGGTGATTGCGCTGCAGCAGCTCATAAGCGCGCAGCAGCAGCTCGGCGAAGTCGACGACGCCTTCGCGCTGGCATTGCTGGTCGTACAAGTCGTACAGCTCGGCCATGCGCTTCTGCACGTGGTCGTATGCCTCGACCTCGTGCGCGCGCTGGCCCCGGTCCTTGGCGTTGTTGATGAAGTACATCAGGTCCTTGGCCGGGTACTTCTCGTCGTCCACGTTCAGCGCCTTCAGCATGCGCTTGATCATCGACAGCTGGTCTTGCGAATCGAGGATCTGGAACGTCTGCGGCAGCGCGGCGTCGCGGTGGTGCGTGCGCAGCAGGCGGTTGCACAGGCCGTGGAACGTGCCGATCCACATGCCGCGCGTATTCACCGGCAGCATCGCCGAGAGGCGCGTGAGCATCTCCTTGGCGGCCTTGTTCGTGAAGGTCACGGCCATGATGCCGGCCGGGGACACCTGCCCGGTCTGGATCAGCCAGGCGATGCGGGTGGTCAACACCCGCGTCTTGCCGGACCCGGCGCCCGCGAGAATGAGGGCGCTCTGGGACGGCAGCGTAACGGCCGCCAGTTGTTCGGGGTTCAGATTGTCGAGGAGATTCATGCGGACATTATAAAACGTCGGGACGCCCTCGGCATCGCCGCGGCAGGATTTTTACTGATGATATATACAGTGTCACTGTTTCCGCAAGGCTCGCGAGCGCCGTGTTCATCACTTTTGACGTACTTTTGACGACAGATGCGGTCCAGCTCCGGATGCGGGCATGGACCGGTTTTGTGTAACGCAAGCGAACGCTATGGCATAAGGAGGTAACAAATGCTGAACCGTGTAGTGACGGTCGCCGCGCTGGCCGTCGGCGGCATGATGCTGTCCAAAAAACTCAAAGGCAATAAATCGGGCATGGGCTCGTCGATCATCGAAACCATCGAGGTCAACGTCCCCGTGCGTACCGCCTACAACCAGTGGACCCAGTTCGAGGACTTCCCGCAGTTCATGGGCAGCGTCCACGAGATCCGCCAGCTGGACGACAAGCGGCTGCACTGGAAGGCCAACGTGGCCGGCGAGGAAAAGGAATGGGATGCCGAGATCACGGAACAGATCCCGGACAAGCGCATCGCCTGGCGCAGCACGAGCGGCGTGCCGAACGGCGGCGTGGTGACCTTCCACAAGCTGTCCGACGACGCCACACGCATCACCCTGCAGATGGATTATGAGCCGGAAGGTCCGATCGAGAAGATCGGCGACGCCCTCGGCGCCGTCCGCCTGGAAGCCCGCGGCAACCTGCAGAAGTTCAAGGACCTGCTCGAGAAGCGCGGCAAGGAAACGGGCGCATGGCGCGGCAGCATCGCGCAGCACTGAGCACGACGCCTCTCATGAGCGCCGCCCGCCGGGCGGCGCTTTTTTTTGGCAGGCGGACGTTGCGGACACGACCGACGGTGCGTTACCTAACACGGTACATGGGCGACCGGGGAGTAGGATGAAACCCTGACGGCATATCGGAATATGCCGGGCAACCGTTGAGGAGAAACCCATGGCAACGACAGACGACCCCGTACGGTCGAGGACGCAGGACGCGTTCCCCGTCGACAATCCCGTTCAGGCCCTGCTGCGCGACCACGACCTGGTACGCAAGCTCGCTGACGCGTACCGGAACACGCAAAGCGCCGACGTCCGGAAGCAGGCGGCGACCCAGCTGATCCAGGCGATCCACATGCACTCGCGCCTCGAGGAAGGCGTGTTCTATCCCGGCGTGCGCCGGGTGGACCCGAACCTGATCGCCCGCTTCGAGGAAGACCACCTCGCCGTCGACGACCTGCTGGCCACGCTCCAGGGCATGTCGCTGGACGAAGCCCGCACCGAGCCGCTGGTACGCGAACTCATCGATGCCGTCCTGAGCCATATCCGCCAGGAAGAAGAACAGCTGTTCCCCGAACTCAAGCAGGCCGCGCTCGACCTGACGTCGATCGGGCTGGAGATGCAGGCCTTCGAGGCCAATCTCGTGCATATGCAGGCGCAGCTGAGCGATCAGGCCTCGCGGCGCTAGCGTCGTCGCCCCCGCGAAGGCGGGGGCCTAATTTATGTGCAAGCCCGCTCAGTACTTGGGTCCCCGCCTGCGCGGGGACGACGTGCTTAAGCCAACAATATTTACCAAACCCTGCAGCGCTTTTCCTTCACCATCGGCTGCCCCGCCTTGCACTGGAACGCCTGCTGGAACTGCGGCATGTTCACCATCAGCCCGTTGACGCGGTAACGCCCCGGCGAGTGCGGGTCCGTCATCGCGCTCACGCGCAGGTTTTCCGGACGATTGTTTTCGCAAGCCCATTGCGCGTAGCCGACAAAGAAGCGCTGCTCCGGCGTGAGGCCGTCGCGCAACGGCTGCGGTTGCGCCTTCTGCGGCATCGCCGCCATCTCCGTTTGCCACGCCATCCAGCCGAGGATCAGCCCGCCCAGGTCGGCGACATCCTCGCCCAGCGTGAGCTTGCTGTTGATCTTGATGTCGTCGACGACCGTGTACTGCGCGTACTGGTCGACGATGCACTGGGCGCGCTCCTCGAACGCCTTGGCATCCTTCTTCGTCCACCAGTCCTTCAGGTTGCCGTCGGCGTCGAACTGGCGGCCTTCGTCGTCGAAGGCGTGCGTCAGTTCATGGCCGATGGTGCCGCCCGTGTTGCCGTAGTTCGGTGCGTCGTCCATCTTCGGATCGAACAGCGGCGGCTGCAGCACGCCGGCCGGGAAGTTGATGTCGTTCATCTGCGGATCGAAGTACGCGTTCACCGTCGGCGGCGTCATGCCCCACTCCGAACGGTCGAGCGGCTTGCCGATCTTGGCCAGCTCGCGCCGTGCCTCGAACCGGTTGCCACGCTCGACGTTGCCGGCGAAATCGCCCGCCTTCACGACGTAGGCGCTGTAGTCGCGCCACTTGTCCGGGTAGCCGATCTTGTTGACGATCGCGGCCAGTTTATTCTGCGCCTGCCGTTTCGTCTCCGCGCTCATCCAGTCGAGTTCGTCGATGTCCTTCTTCATCGCGTCTTCGATCTGGCGCGTCATGTGCAGCGCCTTGTCCTTCAGCTCGGGCGCGAATGCGCGGCCGACGAATTCCTGGCCCAGCGCCTCGCCCAGCTGGTGGTCGACGAGCGCCACGCAGCGCTTCCAGCGCGGTTGCTGCTGCTGCACGCCGCGCAGCGTCCTGCTGAAGAAATCGAAGTGCTCGTTGTCGAAGTTCGACGCCAGCACCGGCGACATGTTGCGCGCCACGTGCCAGCGCAGGTAGGTGCGGGTGGCGTCCGCGCCGTTCGTCGTCCACATCTTGCCGAGCGCCTTGAAGAACGCGGGTTCGGTGACGTTGAACCTGCCCAGGCTGCCCTCGCCCAGCTCGTCGAGGTAGGCGTGCCAGTCGAAGCCCGGCGTCAATGCCTGCAGGCCTTGCGCGTCGACCTTGTGGAACAGTTTATGCGGGTCGCGCTTGTCGACGGCCGACAGCGATGCCTTCGCCAGCGTCGTCTCCATCCGCATCACGCGTGCCGCGTTGCGCTGCGCCACCGCGGGCGTATCGCCCAGCAGCTTGAACGTGTTCGCGATGTGCGCGACATATTTGGCGCGGATTTCCTTCGACTTGGCGTCGGTCTTGAGGTAAGAGTCGCGGTCCGGCAGGCCCAGGCCGCCCGCGACGGCGAACGCGATCACGCGCGAGGAGTCCGCGAAATCCTGGCTCGACGAGAAACCGAAGAACAGGCCCGGATCCGCGAGCGCCAGTTGCAGGCGCGCGAGCACGCGCGGCAGGTCGCGGTTCGACTGGATGGTCGCGATCTCGTCGAAATACGGCGTCAGCGGCGCGGCGCCGCGCGCTTCGATCGCCTTCTCGTCCATGCAGGCGCCGAAGTAATCGCCGATCTTTTGCTGGTTCGCGTTACGGCCATCCTGGCGCTGCGCGAGGTCTTCGAGGATGCCCCACAGGTAGCGGCGGTTGTCCAGCGCCAGCTTGCCGTACACGGACCAGCGCGCCTGGTCGGCGGGGATCGGATTGTTCCTGATCCAGCCGCCGCACGCGTACTGGTAAAAATCGACGCAGGGGTCGGCGCTGCGGTCCATCGAGTTCACGTCCAGGCCCGGCGTGTACGGGAACGACGTGGCGGGACGCTCGGCCGGCGTCTGGGCGGTGGCGATGGAGGCGCATCCGGCCAGGACGGCACAGACGGCAAGACGAAGGGACAAGCGCATGAATATTCCTGGTAAGAATGACCCCTCATGCTGCCATGCTGTGATCATTCATGCAATGCGATATCGCGGATCGCGTAACCCTCCGGCAAGGCGAACGTGGACGCCGGGACGTCGCCGAACTTGAGGTTGTCGACATGCGAGACGATGTCGCCAAACTCCGGCATGTTCAACTGGAGGTACACGACGGTCGCCAGATCGGTCGAAAACCACGTTTCGACCTTGTGCACCAGGGGCTTCTCGTTGCCCTGGGCGCCGGCGGGCACGGTGAATTCCGAACGGCTGCCGTTCGCCTTGACGCCGGCGATCACCTTCTCGCCCAGGTCGGTCGTCGCGCCCGGCGCGACGGGCGGCTGTACGGGCGCCGCTTCGTCCAGCGCGGCCCCCTGCAGGCGCAGGACTTCCTTGCGCTCCGGGCAGACGAGGTAGACCGCATGTTGCGTCGGATCGGCGATGACGATGCGCTCCAGCCCGAACGACGACGACACCGTACGCGAGCGGCCATCCTTGTCGTAAGCATACGACGTCTTCGTTTGCGACTTTTGCGCATTGCCGCCGGCGAGCGCGATGCTCGTGTCCGTCACGTAATCGTAGGTGTACGCCAGCGGCTTGCCGGCGCCGGCAAGGATCCTGAGCCTGGCGACGGCAGCGTTGTACTCGACGCGGAGGCGTTGGGGGCTGAATTGATCGGCATGATGCGCCTGCATGATGCCGGTGACGTCGGGCCGCGTCATGTCGCCAGTCTGGGCAGCGGCGGGCAGGATCTGGCACGCGACCAGCAGGCTGAACAGGATTGCGGAAACTTTCATGGTCTTCCCTTTCGTTGGTAAGCAATCAGCGGCGCACGATTTCGCGCACCGTATAGTCGGCCGGCACGGCAAACAGGGCCGTCGGCGGTTCGAGGCGGTAGAGGTTCCGCACGCGCATCACGCTGTCCCCCATGAACGGGTTGGACATCCTCATCTCGAGGGGAATCCACAGGTCGCGCGCGATCCACACTTCCGTCGTGCTGATCATCGGCTTGACGTTGCCGCTCGCCCCCGCCGGCACGGTCACGGTCGTGTGGGTGCCGGTGGCCGTCAATCCCTCGATCTGCTTCGTGCCGAGCGAACGCGACTGGGCTACCGTGCCCGCCGCGTCGACGTTCAGCGCCGGCGCCAGTTGCTCGGCCACCTTCGCGGCACCGGGCACGGATGCCGCCGGACCGGCGGGCGCCGCGATGGCCATCCGGTAGCCCGTCTTCGTGTCCGGATACAGGCGGTAGCTCATGCCCCCGACCGGATCCTGGATCTGCACGAGCGGCTTGCCATTCCATTCCGATTCGACCCGGGTGCGTCCATCGCTGTCGCGGTACAGCTTCTCCGTGTTGCGCCGGACGATGCGGTTGCCGTCGGCCAGCACCTTGACCGTTTCCGTCACGCGCTCGGCGGAATACGGCAGGCTGCGCACCGTGCAATCGTCGGTACAGCGGGTCGACGCGCTGGTCTGCAGCAGCATCAATTCCAGCGCTTCATTCGCCGCCCCGCCCTGCTGCGCATGGGCCAGCGGCGCCAGCGCAAGCAAAGCGAGGCCGGCGGACAGGAAAGTCCGTTTCATCACTCCTCCTTGGAAAAAACTTCAGTTCACGGCCAGCCGTATCGCCAGCGGTTCGCCCGTCCCCGCCACCAGCAGTTCCGCGTGGACCAGTTCCTGCGGTGCGTCCGCCACGATCGGAATCCCCATCTGCACGAGGGCCGCGCGCGGCAGGTTCGCCTGCTTCAATTGCGGATTCGGCGCGGCCGCCATGCGCTCCGGCGGCACGAGCGGCACGAACCCGACGTCGGCCGCCGCCAGCACGCGCACCACGCGGGGCGATGGCGCTGCCGTGGGCAGCAAACTCATGCCGGCAATGGCCAGCGCACACGCCGCCGCGCCGATGCCGGCCCAGGACGCGACCGCATCGGCGCTCCACCGGCGATACCACGGCAGCGGCGCGTGGCGTTGCCTGAAAGCGCGCAGCAGCGCCTGTTCCACACGGTCCGGCGGCGCCGCCTGCGCGAGCACGCGGCGCGCGTCCCGCCATGCCGGCGCCGGAGCCTTGCCATTCCCGTCTTCGAATTCCAACCTGTTCATGCGATGTCCTTTGCGATGGCCCGGTACGGCGCGAGCGCCTGCGCCAGCGCGGCACGGCCGCGCGCCAGGCGCGATCTCACGGTGCCGATCTCCAGCTGGCAGATCTGGGCAATTTCCTGGTACGACTTTTCGTGCAGCTCGAACAAGATCACCACGTCGCGGTAATGCGGCGCCAGCACGGCCAGTCCGCGCCGCAGCTGCTCGACCGCTTCGTCGTCGAGCAGCTTGCCCAGCGGCCCCGCCGCCGGATCGGCCACCTCCCAGCCGTCGTCCTCGTCGCCGTCGCCCGCGGCCTGCACCCAACGGCTGTTCTGGCGCGCATGGCTCAGCACGAGGTTGCGGGCCACGCCGTACAGGAAATTGGCGAGCATGCCTTTCAACGGATCGAAGCCATAAATGTCGTTCAGGAGGCCCATGAACACGTCCTGTACGACGTCCGCCGCCACGTCCGGCGCGCCGCTGTGCAGCAGCGCGAAACTGTACAAGCCGCTGCGGTGGCGCCGGTACAGGGTCTGGAATGCGGCCTCGTCGCCCTGTCGGATCGCGCGCAGCAGTTGTAAGTCGTCGGTCTCGTTCACGTCGGGTTCGTTCGTTCTTTTCTTTTATTTGAACGGGGCGAGGGAAAAGTTCCAGAATATTTACAGGAAATGAAAATGTAGTATTGCTACTGTTTACTAAGCATTAATTATGTAGTTCAATAACAAGAACAACACCAAGAATGCCCGATGCACATCGCCCGCGACGCCGATCCCGCCCTGCTCCCCGCTCTCGCCGCCGGCGGCGTGCGCTTCGTCTTCGATGGCCCGGCAGACTTGCGCGCCGTCGCGCTGGCCGGCACCTTCAACAGCTGGGTGGGCGATGCCCGCATGCTCGAACGCGTGACGCCGACCCGCTGGACCTGCACCCTGCCGCTGCCGCCCGGCCGCCACCTGTACAAATTCGTGCTGGACGATACGCACTGGATCGCCGATCCCGCCAACCCGTGGATGTCCGAAGATGGGCAGGGCAATTCCTGCGTCACCGTCTGCCTGGACGGCACCGTGTTCCTGCGCCGGCGCGGCCTGCGTGCGGAAGCGCCGGGCGCGCTGTACCGGAAT
Organism: Massilia sp. GER05; assembly: GCF_052056005.1. Lineage (NCBI taxonomy): Bacteria > Pseudomonadati > Pseudomonadota > Betaproteobacteria > Burkholderiales > Oxalobacteraceae > Massilia > Massilia sp. GER05. Next base: position 7,131,346 of record NZ_CP178858.1, read on the forward strand.
CATCAAGCGTTGACGAGCCTCGCGTGGCTGCCCGACGCCGTGGTCTACCAGCTGTCGGTACGCGCGTTCGGCGGCGACTTCGACGGCGTGCGTGCGCGCCTCGGCCACCTTGCCGACCTGGGCGTGAACACGATCTGGATGATGCCGATCCACCCGATCGGCGTGGCCGGCCGGCGCGGCACCCTGGGTGACCCGTACGCGGTGCGCGACTTCGAGGCCATCGACCCGGCGCTCGGCGACGAAGGCGGCCTGCGGTGGCTGGTGGACGCGCTCCACGCGCGCGGCATGCGCATCGTTATTCGACTGGACGCTGAACCGCAGCAGCGCCGACCATCCGCTGACGGTGACTCACCCCGGCTGGTTCCAGCGCGACCGCGCAGGCAAGGTGATGTATGCCGTGCCGCACCGCGAGTATTTTGCCGGCTTCGATTTCAGCAATCCCGACCTGCGCCGCTACCTGGTCGATACGATGTGCCGCTGGGTCGAACGCTTCGGCCTGGACGGCATGCGCTTCGACGATTCCGACATCACGCCGACGGATTTCCTGGACGAGATCCGCGCCGCGCTGGCCGCGGTGCGGCCCGACATCGCCCTGATCTCGCAGGCCTACGACGAATTCCACCACCTTGCGGCCTGCGACCTCACCTACGAAGGCGGCACGCGCGAGATGCTGCGCCGCGTGGCGCACGGGGAAGCGGGCGCGCGCGAGTTCGCGCAGTACTGGAACGAATCGACGTATGGCTTTCCGCGCGGCGCGCTGCGCCTGCGCTGGCTGGAAGACAAGGAACAGCCGCGCGCCGGCGCCGTGTTCGGCCACGACGCGCACCTGGCCGCGGCAAGCGTGCTGCTGACGATGGACGGCGTGCCGCACATCCTGATGGGCCAGGAATTCGGAGACAGCGGCTGGCGCGACTGGACCGTGTTATTCGAAGACTGGCGCCTCGACTGGTCGAAGTTCGACCACGCCGCATTCGCCCACTTCAGCGCCCTGATCAAGCTGCGCCGGCGCCACCCTGCCCTGCGCCGCGGCGCGACCGACTTCATCGACGACTTGCCGGACGGCGTGATCGGCATGGTGCGCAGCCTGGACGGCGAGCGCATTGGCGTCTATGCGAACCTGGCGTCGACGACGGCCGCCCTGCCGGACGGCATGGGCGTGCCGCTGTACGCCCGCGGCTGGGACCAGGACGCCGGCAGCCTGGATGCCCACGGCTGCCTCGTCGCGCCGCTGCGCTGATCGATTGCACTTGCGGCGCCGGCTGCGCCAGCACGGCGGGATCCCGCACGACATACCGGCCGCACGAAACGCGGAACAGACGGAAGAAACGTGGGCGCTGCCGCCCACGCGGACGTTGGCGGGATCAGAACACCACGACCGACCGGATCGACTCGCCCTTCTTCATCAGGTCGAAGCCATCGTTGATCTGGTCGAGCGTCAGGTGATGGGTGATGAGATCATCGATATTGATCTTGTTTTCCATGTACCAGTCGACGATCTTCGGCACGTCCGTACGACCGCGCGCGCCGCCGAACGCGGAGCCTTTCCACACGCGGCCCGTAACGAGCTGGAACGGACGCGTCGCGATTTCCTTGCCCGCTTCCGCCACGCCGATGATGATCGATTGGCCCCAGCCCTTGTGGCAGCACTCCAGCGCCTGGCGCATCGTCGTGACGTTGCCGATGCATTCGAACGAGTAGTCCGCGCCGCCGTCCGTCAGCTGGACGATGGTGTCGACGACATTCTCGACTTCCTTCGGATTGACGAAGTGCGTCATGCCGAATTTACGGGCCATCTCTTCGCGGCCCGGGTTGAGGTCCACGCCGATGATTTTATCGGCGCCGACCATCTTCGCCGCCTGGATCACGTTCAGGCCGATGCCGCCCAGGCCGAACACGACGACGTTCGCGCCCGCCTCGACCTTCGCCGTGAAGATCACGGCGCCGATGCCCGTCGTGACGCCGCAGCCGATGTAGCAGATCTTGTCGAACGGGGCGTCCGAACGGACTTTCGCCAGCGCGATTTCCGGCACCACGATGTAGTTCGAGAAGGTGGACGTGCCCATGTAGTGGTAGATCGGCTTGCCGTCCAGCGAGAAGCGCGACGTCGCATCCGGCATCAGGCCGCGGCCCTGCGTCGAGCGGATGGCCTGGCACAGGTTCGTCTTTTGCGACAGGCAGAATTTGCACTGGCGGCATTCCGGCGTGTACAGCGGGATGACGTGGTCGTCTTTACGGAGGCTCGTCACGCCCGGGCCGACGTCGACGACGACGCCCGCGCCCTCATGGCCCAGGATGGCCGGGAAGATGCCTTCCGGGTCGGCGCCGGACAGTGTGTAGTAGTCGGTATGGCAGATGCCCGTCGCCTTGACTTCGACGAGCACCTCGCCCGCCTTCGGGCCCTCGAGTTCGACCTCTTCGATCGTCAGCGGTTTCCCTGCCTGCCATGCAATCGCGGCCCTGGTTTTCATGTTTACGGTCCCTGGAAGATGATGAAAGAATGTTCGGCATGATACCAAGCCGGCACAAAACCTACTTTCCCTTCAACCGTCCCGCGAACGCCCCGTGCAGGCCGTTAAGTAATTCCTCCGCCGCCACGAGCTGCTCCGCCACTTCGTTGACCTTGCGCCGGCTCGAGCGCGCATGGTCGCGCAGCACCTCGAACGCCGTGTTGCGGTCCGTCTGGTAGCGCGCCATCAGCAGCCCCACCGCCAGGCTCGTCTCGCGACCCGCCGCCAGCGCGGCGTTCAGGTTCGCTTCGGTGCGGCGCAACTGGCGGATCTCGTCGGCGCGGGCCAGCGCGGATTCGAACGCGGGAATCAGGCGCGCGGCATCGACCGGCTTCACGACGAAGCCGACGGCCCCGTGGCTGGCGGCCTGGCGCGCCGTCTCGGCATCGTCGACCGACGACAGGAACATGAACGCGACCGACGTGTGCTCCCTGAGGCGGAGCGCCAGGTCGAGGCCGGACATGCCGGGCATGCTGATGTCGAGCAGGGCCAGCGCGATGTCGGCTTCGCGCTCGGCCACGCGCTGCAGCGCTTCGACGGCCGATTCGGCCGTCATCGTCTCGTAACCGGAATGGTCCAGTACGGTTTTCAGGTAATCGAGCAGGAGGGGATCGTCGTCGACCAGCAGGATCAGCCGGCGGGGAGGCAGGTACGCGCTCATTGTTATGGTTCTCGCAGCGAGAGGTTGCACGCGACCGTTGCGGCGCGCGGTCGCATGGGCGCCTGCGGCGCGCCAAAAATATAGCACGTTGACAAGCCGTCTCGTCAAAGAAATTCACAATCTCTGCGCTTACGCAACAACTGTTGCGCACGATTGAAATCCGATTGCATATGCATAACTTCTCAAAATAAACTGATTTTCGCTGCCCAATACGGGTAGCGGACAACCAAAAAGCATGCGGTCCACAAGGCCAGCTGCAATACATATTTTCTTAGACGGAGAAAACACCGATGAATCAGAAATACACTCGCGCATCGAAGATGGTCCCGGTCCTCGGGCTGTGCGTGGCGGCCCTGGCCGTCGCGTTCTCGGGCAGTGTGTCGGCCGCGCCCGACACGACCCGCGTGATCGTCGCCTTCAAACCCGGCGCGGCTGCCAACATCAAGTCCGCCGTCGCGGCCGCCCGGGGCACGGTCAAGCAGGACATCTTCAACATGAACGCGATGGCCATCGAAGTGCCGACGGCCGCGCTGCAGGGCCTGCAGCACAATCCGAACGTCGAGTACGTCGAGGAAGACGTGATCCGCAAACCGTTCGCGCTGATGACACCGTCGACCGGCGTACCGTACACGTCCGGCCAGCTGGTGCCGTACGGCATCAAGCAGGTGCAGGCCGACCAGCTGTCCGATGCGAACACGAGCAACCGCAAGATCTGCATCATCGACTCCGGTGTCGATTTCAGCCATGAAGACCTGAAGGACAACGGCGCCAACGTCACCGGCGAATACGATTCCGGCACGGGCTGGTGGTACACGGACGAAACCCACCACGGCACCCACGTGTTCGGCACCATCGCGGGCGTGAACAACGGCCTGGGTGTCGTCGGCGTGAACCCGAACAAGCAGCTCAAGCTGCACATCGTGAAAGTGTTCGGCAAGGATGGCGCGTGGACGTATTCGTCGACCCTGGCCAATGCCGCCAACAAGTGCGGCGCGGCGGGCGCGAACGTCATCACGATGTCGCTGGGCGGCGGTGCCAGGAGCATCACCGAGCAGCGTGCCTTCGACAACCTGCAGACCAAGGGCGTCCTCTCGATCGCGGCGGCGGGCAACGACGGCAATTCGACGACGTCGTACCCGGCCGGCTACACGAGCGTGATGTCGGTGGCGGCCGTGGACGAGAACAAGGTCGTCGCCTCGTTCTCGCAATACAACAAGGATGTCGAGATCGCCGGTCCCGGTGTGGCCGTGCTGTCGACCGTCCCGATGGGCACCGGCGTCGACACCGCGCTGACGGTCGGCTCGACGAACTACGCCTCGTCGGCGATGGAAGGCTCGCCCGTCAAGACCGCGACGGCGCCGCTGGCCGACTTCGGCATCGGCGACACCGTCAACTCGTCCGTCTCCGGCAAGGTCTGCCTGATCCAGCGCGGCACCGTCGACTTCGCGACCAAGGTCGCCAACTGCCAGAACAGCGGCGGCGTGGGCGCGATCGTCTACAACAACGTGGCGGGCGCATTCGGCGGCACGCTGGGCACGACCGTCACGACGATCCCGTCGCTGACCGCCTCCGACACGGACGGCGCCGCGATGAAGGCTCAGCTGGGCCAGAGCGCGACGGTGGCCGTGAAGGCATCGAACTACGCCTACTTCGACGGCACCTCGATGGCCACGCCGCACGTGTCGGCCGTCGCCGCACTGGTGTGGAGCTACTTCCCGACCTGCACGGGCGCCCAGATCCGTACGTCGCTGGACAACAGCGCGCTCGACCTGGGCACGGCCGGCCGCGACACGAAGTACGGCTACGGTCTCGTGCAGGCCAAGGCGGCGTACGATCGCATCAAGGCGCTGGGCTGCGGTAAATAGCCCATCATTCGCGTCTCGTTTGCCGTAGGGTGGGCTCACCGAGCCCACGCTCAGCTATGCAAGATGCGAGCGTCCGCGTGGGCGGCGGGCCGCCCACCCTACAAATTCTCGCCGGCTCTGCCGGCGCAGGCCGTTCGCCGTCATCTATAATGGTCGTTTTCGCATTTTCAGCCCATACAGCCACTACAGCCACATCATGGAATTAGCCAAGTCTTTCGAGCCAGTCGACATCGAACAATTCTGGCGCACGGAATGGGAACAGCGCGGTTACTTCGCCGCGTCAATGGACGACGGCAAGCCGTCGTTCAGCATCCAGCTGCCGCCGCCGAACGTGACGGGCACCCTGCACATGGGCCACGCCTTCAACCAGACCGTCATGGATGGCCTGACCCGCTACTACCGCATGCGTGGCTTCAACACCGCGTGGATCCCGGGTACCGACCACGCCGGCATCGCCACCCAGATCGTCGTGGAGCGCCAGCTCGACGCGCAGAAGATCTCGCGCCACGATCTCGGCCGCGAAGCCTTCGTCGAGAAGGTCTGGGAGTGGAAGGAAAAATCGGGCAGCACCATCACGGGCCAGATGCGCCGCCTGGGCGCCTCGGCCGACTGGAACCGCGAATACTTCACGATGGACGAGCCGCGCTCGAAGACCGTCACCGAAGTGTTCGTGCGCCTGTTCGAGCAAGGCCTGATCTACCGCGGCAAGCGCCTCGTCAACTGGGACCCGGTACTGGGCACGGCCGTCTCCGACCTCGAAGTGGTGTCGGAAGAAGAAGACGGCTCGATGTGGTACATCCAATACCCGCTGGCGGACGGCAGCGGCCACCTGACGGTCGCGACGACGCGTCCGGAAACGATGCTGGGCGACGTCGCCGTCGCCGTCGACCCGACCGACGAACGCTACACGCACCTGCACGGCAAGATGCTCAAGCTGCCGCTCGTCGGCCGCGAGATCCCCGTCATCGCCGATTCCTACGTGGATAAAGCGTTCGGCACCGGCTGCGTGAAGATCACGCCGGCGCACGACTTCAACGACTACGCCGTCGGCCAGCGCCATAACCTGCCGATGCCGTCGATCATGACGCTCGAGGCGAAGATCACGGACGACGCGCCGGCAGCCTACCGCGGCCTGGACCGCTTCGAAGCGCGCAAGAAGATCGTCGCCGACCTCGAAGCGCAAGGCCTGCTGGAACAGGTCAAACCGCACAAGCTGCAGGTGCCGCGCGGCGACCGCACGGGCGTCGTGATCGAGCCGATGCTGACGGACCAGTGGTTCGTCGCGATGAGCAAGCCGGCGCCGGAAGGCACGCACAACCCGGGCAAGTCGATCACCGACGTGGCGCTGGAAAAGGTCGCGAGCGGCGAGATCAGGTTCGTCCCGGAGAACTGGACGACCACGTACAACCAGTGGCTGAACAACATCCAGGACTGGTGCATCTCGCGCCAGCTGTGGTGGGGCCACCGCATCCCGGCCTGGTACGGCCCGAACGGCGAAGTCGTCGTCGCCCGCAACGAGGAAGAGGCGCAGCAGAAGGCGCTTGCCGCCGGCGTCCAGGGTGAACTGAAACGCGACGACGACGTGCTGGACACGTGGTTCTCGTCCGCGCTCGTGCCGTTCTCGACGGTCGGCTGGCCGGAACAGACGAAGGACATGGAGATGTTCCTGCCCTCCTCCGTGCTCGTCACCGGCTTCGACATCATCTTCTTCTGGGTCGCGCGCATGGTCATGATGACGGCGCACTTCACCGGCAAGGTCCCGTTCAAGACCGTGTACGTGCACGGCCTCGTGCGCGATTCGTCGGGCCAGAAGATGTCGAAATCGAAAGGCAACACGCTCGACCCGATCGACCTGATCGACGGCATCGACGTGGAATCGCTCGTCGCCAAGCGCACGACGGGCCTGATGAACCCGAAGGCCGCCGAGAAGATCGCCAAGGCGACGCGCAAGGAATTCCCGGACGGGATCCCGGCCTTCGGCACGGACGCCGTGCGCTTCACGATGGCGAGCTACGCGTCCCTCGGCCGCAACATCAACTTCGACCTGGGCCGCTGCGAAGGCTACCGCAACTTCTGCAACAAGCTGTGGAACGCGACCCGCTTCGTGCTGATGAACACGGAAGGAAAGGACTGCGGCAAGCCGGATGCCGCCGACTACTCGCAGGCCGACCGCTGGATCATCTCGCGCCTGAACCGCGTCGAGCTGGACGTCGCGAAGGGCTTCGAGGACTACCGCTTCGACAACATCGCGAACAGCATCTACAGCTTCGTCTGGGACGAGTACTGCGACTGGTACCTGGAACTGGCGAAGGTGCAGGTCCAGCAGGGCACGGAAGCGCAGCAGCGCGCCACCCGCCACACCTTGCTGCGCGTGCTGGAAGTCGTGCTGCGCCTCGCGCATCCGATCATCCCGTTCGTCACCGAAGCGCTGTGGCAGGCCGTCGCGCCGCTGGCCGGCAAAGGATCGGGCGACAATCGCGACACCATCATGCTGCAGCCGTACCCGATCGCCGACGAGTCGCTGATCGACGCGGATGCGGAAAGCTGGATGGAGCAGTTCAAGAAGGTCACCGACGCGACCCGCAACCTGCGCGGTGAAATGAAGCTGTCGCCGTCCGTGCGCGTGCCGCTGATCGTCGAACCGGCGAACGATGCCGACCGCGCGGCCGCACAAGGCTTCGCGCCGTACGTCGCGCTGCTGGCCAAGCTGTCGGAAGTGCAGATCGTCGACGCGCTGCCGGATTCGCCGGCCGCCGTCGCCATCGTCGGCACGACCAAGCTGATGCTGAAGGTGGAGATCGACGTCGCCGCCGAGCGCGAGCGCCTGAAAAAGGAGATCGCGCGCATCGAAGGCGAGATCGCCAAGGCGAATGGCAAGCTGTCCAGCGAAAGCTTCGTCGCCCGCGCACCGGCAGCCGTCGTCGCGCAGGAACGCGAGCGCCTGGACAACTTCAGTGCCACCCTGGCCAAGCTGAACGAGCAGTTCGCCAAGCTGCCGCCGGCATGATGTCGCACGCTCTTCCATGAACGACGCGCCGGCTCGACACCGGCGCGTTTTTTTTATCGGATCACGCTCATGACGATTTCCCACTTCGCACAACTGGCCACCTACAACGAATGGATGAACCGGAAGCTGTACGCCGCGGCCGCCGCGCTGCCGGCGGAGCGCCTGCATGAGGACCGGGGCGCGTTCTTCGGGTCGGTCTTCGGGACGCTGAACCACCTCGTGATCGCGGACCTCATCTGGTTCAAGCGCATCGCGGCCGGCGTGCCGGGCCTGGCATCGCTGCAGTGCCTGGAGGAGCTGCCCCGGCCGGCGTCGCTGGACGCGCGCCTATGCGCGACCTTGCCCGAACTGGACGCGTTGCGCAGGCAACTGGACGCCGCCATCCTCGCGTTCAGCGCCGAAGTGACGCCCGCCCACCTGGATGGCGCGTTCACGTGGACGTCGATGAAGGGCATCGCGAGCACGAAGCGGCTGGGCGACGTCCTGCTGCACGTGTTCAACCACCAGACGCATCACCGGGGCCAGGCCACGACGCTGTTCTCGCAGATGGGCATCGACGTCGGTCCGACGGACATCCTCCTGCTGTTGCCGGACGTGGCTTGACGCGGATGGCGCTTACGCGGCGGCAGTCCGGCCAGTCCCGGGAAAATCGAACGTGCGACGGCCGACGGCCGTCCACGCAAGCAGTGCAAGAATGCGCTGCGGCGGCATATTGATGCTCGCCGCATAACCTGCGCGCACCTACGCCATCAGAACGTTTCCCACGCCTCGTCCTCCACCGCGGTCGTCCGCTTCACGGCGGACGGCGCACCCGCGCCGGTCGCGCGCCGCGCGGGCGCGGACAGTGCGCGCACCGGGGCGTCCGGCTTCGTTCCCGGACGCGTGGCGGACGCACGATGAAGATCCCGCTGGCCCGGCACCTCGTCCAGCACGAACACGTCCACGACTCCGCTCAGCGCACCGACCTGGTCCAGCAGCGAAGTGGCGGCGGCAGTGGCTTCCTCGACCAGGGCCACGTTCTGCTGCGTGATCGAATCCATCTGGCCGATCGCCTCGTTGATCTGGTCGAGCCCGGAAGTCTGTTCCTGGCTCGCCTGGGTGATTTCGCCCATGATGTCCGTCACGCGCTGGATGCCGCTGACGATCTCTTTCATGGTGACACCGGCCTCGTCGACCAGGCGCGCGCCGCTGTCCACCTTGCTGACGGAATCGCCGATCAGTTGTTTGATTTCCTTCGCGGCGCCGGCCGAGCGCTGGGCCAGGTTGCGCACCTCGGACGCGACGACGGCGAAGCCACGGCCCTGCTCGCCGGCCCGGGCCGCCTCCACCGCCGCGTTCAGCGCGAGGATATTGGTCTGGAACGCGATCCCGTCGATGACGCCGATGATGTCCACGATCTTGCGCGAGGACTCGTTGATCGAACCCATCGTGTCGACCACTTGCGCCACGAGGCCGCCGCCGCGCACCGCCACTTCCGACGCCGATACCGCCAACTGATTGGCCTGGCGCGCGTTGTCGGCGTTCTGGCGTACCGTGCCGGTCAGCTCTTCCATCGACGCGGCGGTCTGTTCCAGCGAACTGGCCTGGCCACAAGTACGTTCCGACAGGTCCATGTTGCCGGCCGCGATCTGGGAGGAGGCGCTGGAAATGGTGTGGGTACTGGTGCGCACTTCCGCCACGATACCGGCCAGGTTGGCTTTCATCTGGGATAGCGCCGCCAGCAAGGTGCCGATTTCGTTGTTGCCGCGCACCTCGATCCGTCCGGTCAGGTCGCCCGCGGCAACGCGGGACGCGATGGCGGTCGCTTCGCCAAGCGGCGCCGAGATCCCGCGGATCATCGCCGCGCCCACGGCGACGCCGACCAGCGCGGCCAGCAACAGCACGCCCCCCGCAAAATACGCGGTGTGGCGCAGGCTGTCGGCGACGTCCGCCTCGTTGGTGGCCGCGCGCGCCTCGGACGCGTGCGTGAGCGCCGCCATGGCTTCGTCACCGACCCGGTACGACGGATTGATCTTCTTGATCAGGATTGTTTCCGCACCGTCCCAGTCACCCGCCCGGATCGCGTCGGACGCCGCCTTGATATGCGCCACGCCCAGATTATCGCTCTTGGCGAACCATTCGTCGGCCAGGCGCTTTTCCGCGGCATTGCTGATCGACCCGCTGTACTTCGTCCACTTCTCGTTCGTGGCGTTCGCCAGGGCGTCGATCTGGGTGAAATGCACGGTCAGCGGGTGGTCATGCAGCTGCGACCAGGACAGCGTCGGGTTATGCTGCAAGGCCTGGAGGATCTGGCTGCGCGCCAGTTCCATGTCGAGGCGGATCGACTTTTGGTCGTACGCGCTTTTCTGGTCCGCCAGGATCACGTGGCGGATCAGTCCGACCGACCGGTCCGCGCCGTACAAGCCCATGACACCAATCACCAGCATCATCGCGACGAGCAAGCTCAATGCCGTCACGACGAGCGTCTTAATCTTCATATTGTTTAACATTTTCATTCCTCGGCGTTCTTAATCGTTTAGCGCGCGGCTCGATACGCCATCGAAGCGGCGGCTGTTGAAAAACTGGTGGATGGACGCGCGCAGCTCCTCCACCTCGTCGAATTCGACGTACGTCACGTCGACCAGGTCCTCGAGTTCGCGGATCAGGGTCGTCTTGATCGGTGCGCCTTTCCACACAAGGAACAGCACCGGGGTGCGCCGTCCCTTGAAGATGTGGTAACTCAGTTCGAAGGCACTGCTTTCGCTCATGCCGACGCGGATGTTGACCATCACGTCCGCGTGGTCCAGCAATCCCAGGCGGTGATTGCGGAAGTTCCGGGGCGTGAACGGCATGTGCTGCTCGCGTTCGAAGGAGTGCTTGAACGTGAGGGCGCTTTCGGCCTGCGTGCCGGTCAGGTAATCGAACGCATGCGGTGCCCCGTTGGCGCTGTCGATCAGGTGCATGATGTCGCTGATCACGCGCTGCTGCCGCGCGTCCGATTCGGTGAACGGCTGGCGGATGAACACCTTCAGCGGCTCGGCACCCGCCGCGCGCTTGCGCTCGTGCCGGCGGCGCTCGGGAATCGTGGCCGCGGCCGCCGTCAGGTCGGCCTCGGTCGGCGCCAGGCGGCCGCGCGCGGACGGCGTCGCGGGGGTCTCGCCGTGCAGCGTACGCAAGGAATACAGGCCATAGTTGTCGATGTGGCGGATTCCCTCCAGCGCCGCTTCGGCGCCGGCGATGGTGGTGTAGCACGGCGCACCGCATGCCAGCGCGGCCACGCGCAGCGCGCTCGACGCGTAGATGGCGGCGCGCTTCTCGTCCACGGTCAACACGACCAGGGCGATCTCGCGAGCGCGCATCAGATCGAGCACCTCGGCGTCGTCCACAGTCGCGACGGGAATGTCGGCCGCCGCGATCACGGTCGCGGTGACGTGGCTGGCGCACAGCGTGAAACCGGCCGCGTGCAACTGACGGGCCAGCGCCACGGCGCGCGCCTGGTCGCCGCGCTTGACGCGCATGAAGACCCGGCCTGCGCGCGGCAGGCGTACGTTGGCCGCCAGTTGCGCCTTGTGGAACGCTTCACCGAACGTGGCTCCCACGCCCATCACTTCGCCGGTCGATTTCATTTCCGGGCCGAGGATGGTATCGACGCCGGGGAATTTCGCGAACGGGAACACGGATTCCTTGACGCAGAAGCGGGACGGGACAGCTTCTGCCGTCACGCCCTGGCTCGCCAGCGACTGCCCCGCCATGCAGCGCGCCGCGATCTTGGCCAGTTGCAGTCCCGTGGCCTTCGACACGAACGGCACCGTGCGCGAGGCGCGCGGGTTCACTTCCAGGACGTAGACATGGTCGCGCAGCCTGCCGTCCACCTTGACCTGCTGGATCGCGAACTGCACGTTCATCAGGCCGACGACGTTCAGGCCGCGCGCCATCCGGGAGGTCTGGCGCTTGAGTTCCGCGATCGTCTCCGGCGCCAGCGAATACGGCGGCAGCGAACAGGCCGAGTCGCCCGAATGGATGCCCGCCTGCTCGATATGTTCCATCACGCCGCCGATCACGACGTCAGTGCCGTCCGCGACGCAGTCGACGTCGCACTCGATGGCGTCGTTCAGGAAGCGGTCCAGCAACACCGGCGAATCATGCGACACCTTGACGGCTTCGCGCATGTAGCGTTCGAGGTCGGCCTGTTCATGCACGATCTCCATCGCGCGCCCGCCCAGCACGTACGATGGGCGCACCACCAGCGGATAGCCGATTTCCTCCGCCATGCGCACGGCGTCAAGCTCGGTACGCGCGGTGCGGTTCAGCGGCTGGCGCAGTTCCAGCCTGTTCAGCAGCTGCTGGAAGCGCTCGCGGTCTTCGGCCGCGTCGATCATGTCGGGCGACGTGCCGATGATCGGCACCCCGTTGGCCTCCAGCGCCAGTGCCAGCTTCAGCGGCGTCTGCCCGCCGTACTGGACGATCACGCCTTCCGGCTTTTCCAGGGCGACGATTTCCAGCACGTCTTCCAGGGTGAGCGATTCGAAGTACAGGCGGTCCGACGTATCGTAGTCGGTCGAGACGGTCTCCGGATTGCAGTTGACCATGATGGTCTCGTAACCGTCTTCGCGCAGCGCCATGGCGGCATGGACGCAGCAGTAGTCGAATTCGATGCCTTGGCCGATGCGGTTCGGGCCGCCGCCCAGCACCATGATCTTGCGCTTGTCGGTGGGTTCGGCTTCGCACTCGTCGTCGTAGGTCGAATACAGGTACGCGGTGCGCGTGGCGAATTCGGCGGCGCAGGTGTCGACGCGCTTGTACACGGGGCGCACGCCCAGCTGGTGGCGGCGCGCCCGGACCTCGTCTTCGTGGGTCTTCAGCAGCGCCGCCAGGCGGCGATCCGAGAAACCCTGTTGCTTCAGCCTGCGCAGGATGGGTTCGTTCAGGGCGCCGAGGCGCTGGGTCTCCAGCCACAGTTCGACCTCGACCAGGTCCTGGATCTGCGCCAGGAACCACGGATCGATGCCCGACAGACGATGCACGTCGTCCAGCGAATATCCCTGGGCGAACGCGTCGCCCACGAACCAGATTCGCTCCGGACCGGGCGCCGCGAGTTCCGCATCGATCACCTCGGTGTACGATTTCCTGCGCCGCAGCCCATCGACGCCGATGTCCAGGCCGCGCAACGCTTTCTGGAACGACTCCTGGAAGGTGCGGCCCATCGCCATCACTTCGCCCACGGATTTCATCTGCGTGGTCAGGCCTGTGTCGGCACCGGGGAATTTTTCGAAAGCGAAGCGCGGAATCTTGGTGACGACGTAATCGATAGCCGGCTCGAACGAGGCCGGGGTCGCGCCGCCGGTGATCTCGTTGCGCAGTTCGTCGAGCGTGAAGCCGACGGCCAGCTTGGCCGCCACGCGGGCGATCGGAAAGCCGGTGGCCTTGGAAGCGAGCGCCGACGAACGCGACACGCGCGGATTCATCTCGATGACGATCATGCGGCCATCGGCCGGGTTGACCGCGAACTGCACGTTCGAGCCGCCCGTGTCGACGCCGATCTCGCGCAGCACGGCGAGCGACGCGTTGCGCATGATCTGGTATTCCTTGTCCGTCAGCGTCTGCGCCGGCGCGACGGTGATCGAGTCGCCCGTGTGCACGCCCATCGGGTCCAGGTTCTCGATCGAGCAAACGATGATGCAGTTGTCCTTCTTGTCGCGGACGACCTCCATCTCGTATTCCTTCCAGCCGACGAGCGATTCCTCGATCAGCAGTTCGGAGGTGGGCGACAGTTCCAGGCCGCGCGCGCAGATGGCGTTGAATTCACGCGCGTCGTGCGCGATGCCGCCGCCGCTTCCTCCCATCGTGAACGACGGGCGGATGATGACGGGGAAGCCCAGCTTGGCCTGCTCGGCCCAGGCCTCGGCCATGTCGTGGGCCACGCCCGAACGGGCCGAGCCCAGGCCGATCTTCGTCATCGCCTCCTTGAACCGGGAGCGATCCTCGGCCTTGTCGATGGCGTCCGGCGTCGCGCCGATCAGTTCCACGCCATGCTCGGCCAGCACGCCGTGGCGATGCAGGTCGAGCGCGCAGTTGAGCGCCGTCTGGCCGCCCATCGTGGGCAGGACGGCGTCCGGTCTTTCGGTGGCGATGATGCGCGCCACGACTTCCCACTGGATCGGCTCGATGTACGTGACGTCGGCCATGTCCGGGTCGGTCATGATCGTGGCGGGATTGCTGTTGACCAGGATGACCTTGTAACCCTCCTCGCGCAAGGCCTTGCAGGCCTGGGCGCCCGAGTAGTCGAATTCGCACGCCTGGCCGATCACGATCGGACCGGCGCCGATGATCAGGATGCTGTTGATATCAGTGCGCTTGGGCATGGCCTGCCTCCATCAGCGAGATGAAACGGTCGAAAAGGGTGCCCAGGTCGTGCGGACCGGGGGAGGCCTCGGGGTGGCCCTGGAAACAGAAGGCCGGCCTGTCGGTACGCTCGAAGCCTTGCAACGAACCGTCGAACAGCGACACGTGGGTTACCCGGCAATTGGGCGGCAGCGTGGCCGCGTCGACCGCGAAACCGTGGTTCTGGGAGGTGATCATGACCCGGCCGCTGGCCAGGTCCTGCACGGGGTGATTGGCGCCGTGGTGGCCGAACTTCATCTTGACGGTCTGCGCGCCCGAAGCGAGCGCCATGATCTGGTGGCCGAGGCAGATGCCGAAGGTCGGCACGCCCCGCTCGATGATGTCGCGCGACGCGGCGATCGCATAGTCGCACGGGGCCGGATCGCCGGGGCCGTTCGACAGGAACACGCCGTCCGGATCGAGCGCCAATACCTCCGCGGCACCGGTTTGCGCCGGCACCACGGTCACGCGGCAGCCGCGTTGGGCCAGCATGCGCAGGATGTTGGCCTTGATGCCGAAGTCGTACGCCACCACGTGGAAGCGCGGCGCATCCTGGACACCATGACCTGCGCCAAGGCGCCATTCCGTTTCGCGCCACTCGTAGCGCTCACGGACACTGGCGACCCTGGCCAGGTCCATGCCCCCCAGGCCTTCGAAGCCGCGGGCCAGCGCGACCGTTTCCTCGGCGGACAAGCCGACGGCGATGGCGCCGTTCTGCGCCCCCTTGCTGCGCAGGATGCGCGTGAGCTTGCGGGTGTCGATGCCGGCGATGGCGACCACGCCCTGGGCCTTCAGGTAATCCGAGAGTGCCTGGGTCGAGCGAAAGTTCGATGCCAGCAGCGGCAGATCCTTGATGACCAGGCCCGCGGCGTGGACCCGCGCTGCGGGACCATTGGACGATTCACCGTCTTCCGGATTGACGCCGGTGTTGCCGATGTGCGGATAGGTCAGCGTGACGATCTGGCGCATGTAGCTGGGATCGGTCAAGATTTCCTGGTAGCCAGTCATCGCGGTGTTGAAGACGACCTCGCCAGTGGTGTGACCGGTTGCGCCGATGCCATGTCCGCGAAAGATGCTGCCGTCCGCGAGGGCGAGTATCGCCCGGGTTTCCGTGCCCGGCACTCGGTCGAGAGGGTGTTTCATGGAGACTCCTCGCATTACTATGTAGTGAAGCGCGCGATGGAAAACCCGCTGCGCATGTGTAGCCTGATGCCAGTTTCCTGCTTTGCAGAAACGACGAGAATCGGAACATTAGCGCAATTTTTTTGGTGCCGCACGGAAATTTTTTTGTAAAACGAAAAAAACGACACTTCGCATATCGATTTACAAGCGTCCTTACGGAACCGTCCGGCTGCGGTTGCCGCCCGATGTGACAATGTGAGTCAATACAGCGCACGCGCTTCGCTATACTCGTCCGGACTTCATCCATCGAGAGGACGCATGAAACGCCGGATCCCGCTGTTGTTCGCCTTTGCATGGCATGTGTCCGCCCACGCGGCCGATCCCCTGCCTGCCCACGTCGCCGGCAGCTGGGGCGCGGCGCAAACCGTCATGTACCTGCAGGCCGACGGCGATGGCCTGATGGCCGGCTCCGCACCGCCGGCCACGGAGGCAGGCAACGCGCGCCCCATCATTGGCTTCCCGGTCCGCGCGGCGCTGGACGGCGACACGCTGCTGCTGCGGCCCTACCTGCCGAAAGGCGCGCCGGCGACGGACGTCGCGATGACCTGCCACTACGACGCGTCCGCGCCCTCCTTCACGTGCACGGGCCCGGACAAGACGCCGTTCGTCCTGCACCGCCTCGGCGCGACACTGCCGCCCGAAGCCACCTCGACGATCGCCGGCCTGAAAGCCCAGCAAAACGGCTCCTGAGGCCACGCTGTCGTTTACCGAACGACCGTGCAGTTTGCTACACTGGCAGAGCACGCAACCATATTCCAACAGGAGACACAATGCGCCATCTCGCCCACGCCGCCATCCTTACGTTTGCCGCCGCTCTCGCCGCCCCGCTCGCCTGGGCCCAGGACGCTTCTCCCGTCGGACTGTGGAAGACCATCGACGATGCCTCCGGCAAGCCGACCGCCCTGATCCGTATCACGGACAACCAGGGCGAACTGCAGGGGAAGATCGAAAAACTGTTCCGCACGCCGGAAGAGGACCAGAACCCGAAATGCACGCTGTGCCAGGGCGCACGCAAGGACCAGCCGATCGTCGGCATGACCATCGTGTCGGGCCTGCGCAAGAACGGCGACGAGTACACGGGCGGCGAGATCCTCGACCCGAAGAACGGCAAGGTCTACAAGAGCAAGCTGAGCGTCCACGAAGGCGGCAAGAAGCTCGAAGTGCGGGGCTATGTGGGCGTGCCGATGTTCGGGCGGTCGCAGGTCTGGCTGCGCCAGGAATAACGACATTCGTAAATACAACAGGACGTGTCGTGCGCGCCACGTCCAGTGCCGCTATGCTAATCTGATGAATGTTTCATTCAACCAATTGGCATTCACATGATCTTCCTGCGGCTCCTGTCGTTCCTGATCGGCATTGTCATCCCGATGGCGCTGCCCCTCGTGCTCTCCGATGTCAGCACCCGCGGCATGCCCGGCTGGCCCGTGCTGGGCGGCCTGTTCGGCATGAGCCTCGTTTCCGGCAGCTTCCTGTACATCGCCCTGCTGGGGTCGCGCATGCGCCGGTCCATCATCCTGCGCATCCTGGGTGGCCTGCTGCTGCTGCTGCCGATGGCCGCCAGCATTGCCGTCCTCCTGACGCGTACCCAGGAAGAGATGCTGTTGGCCGGCGGCGCGCTGCTCGCGGCCGCGGTGCTGATGTTCATCAGCTTCGTCTTCCCGGGCTTCCCTGAAAGCCAGCGCCCCATGCGCAAGCGCGACCGGCAGGAGCCGGCGCTGCCCTGACGTGAACTAGGCAGGCGGGAGGTTGTCCCACAGGTCGCCGGTCGGGCTGATGCGCGGCGCGGCGACGCCGAAATGCCGGTAGGCCAGCGGCGTGGCGATGCGCCCGCGCGGCGTGCGCTGCAGATAACCCTGCTGGATCAGGAACGGTTCCAGCACGTCCTCGATGGTATCCGCCGCTTCGCCGATGGCGGCCGCCAGGTTGCCGATGCCCACCGGGCCGCCGGCGAACTTGAACAGCACCGCTTCCAGCAGCTTCCGGTCCATCACGTCGAAGCCGACCGTATCCACGTCGAGCATGCGCAGCGCGCGGTCGGCCATCTCGCGCGTGATCTCGCCATTGCCCTTCACTTCCGCATAATCGCGCACGCGGCGCAGCAGGCGGTTGGCGATGCGGGGCGTGCCGCGGGCGCGCTTGGCGACTTCGCGCGCGCCCTCTTCGTCGGTCGGCGCCTCCAGCAGCGCGGCGCTGCGGGCGACGATCTTCGTCAATTCCTCGACGTTGTAGAATTCCAGCCGGGCGACGATGCCGAAGCGGTCGCGCAGCGGATTCGTCAGCATGCCCGCGCGCGTCGTGGCGCCGACGAGCGTGAACGGCTGCAGGTCGAGCTTCACGGAACGCGCGGCCGGGCCTTCGCCGATCATGATGTCGATCTGGTAGTCTTCCAGCGCCGGGTACAGGATCTCCTCGACCACGGGCGACAGGCGGTGAATCTCGTCGATGAACAGGACGTCGTTCGCTTCCAGGTTCGTCAGCAGCGCGGCCAGGTCGCCGGGGCGCTCCAGCACGGGGCCGGACGTCTGACGCAGGTTGACGCCCATCTCGCGCGCGATGATGTGCGCCAGCGTCGTCTTGCCGAGGCCCGGCGGGCCGAACAGCAGCGTGTGGTCGAGCGCCTCGCGGCGCTTCCTGGCCGCGTGGATGAAGATTTCGAGCTGGTCGCGGATCTTTTCCTGGCCGACGTATTCGTCCAGATGCTTGGGACGCAACGCGCGCTCGATCGCCTCCTCGTTGGGCGAGGCCGGCGCGGCGTCGATGATGCGCTGCTCGGTGAAATTGTCGGTCTGGATGCTCATTACATTATCTTAAATGGTGCCGGTGTCACGTAGGGTGGGCGGCCTCCGCCCACGCGTTACGTTTGCGGACCGCGGACGTCCGCGTGGGCACGTGGTGCCCCCTGCCAAATTACGCCTTGGACAACGCCTTCAACGCCAGCTTGATGCCGTCGGACACGCTGGTCCCGGCCGGCATGTTCTTGATGGCGATGAGGGCTTCCTTGTCAGAATACCCCAAAGCCAGCAGCGCATTGAGCACGTCTGCCTGCGCATCGTCGTGCGGCGTGCCGGCCGCGACGCCGATGTCGGCGCCCAGCTTGCCCTTCAGTTCCAGCAGCAGGCGCTCGGCCGTCTTCTTGCCGATGCCCGGCACCTTGACCAGGCGCCCTGCTTCCTGCAACGTCACGGCCTGGGCGAGATCGTTCACAGTCATGCCGGACAGGATGGACAGCGCCGTGCGCGCCCCGACGCCGGTGATCTTGATCAGCTGGCGGAACACGGCGCGCTCGTTCGCCGACCCGAAGCCGAACAGCAGGTGCGCATCCTCGCGCACGACGTAGTGCGTGAACAGGGTGACCTTCTCGCCCGTGTGCGGCAGGTTGTAGAACGTGCTCATCGGTACGTCGACTTCATAGCCGACGCCCTGGCAATCGACGAGCACTTGCGGCGGGTTCTTTTCCAGCAGGACTCCGGAGAGACGACCGATCATGGTGACCTTTCAATAATTAGACGAGGCGGCCGCGCTTCATGTGCAGCGTCGGCTTTTTCGGATTGCCAGGTGCGAGCGTGCCGATCAGTGCCAGCGCATCCTGGCTGTTGGCATGGCAGATGGCAATGCCGAGCGCGTCGGCCGCATCCGCGCCCGGCAGGCCCGGCAGCTTGAGCAGGCGCGCGACCATGTCCTGCACCTGCGCCTTGACGGCCTTGCCCGTGCCGACAACAGCTTGCTTGACCTGCGTGGGCGTGTACTCCGCCACGTCGAGGTCGGCGCCGACGAGGGCCGTGATCGCGGCGCCGCGCGCCTGGCCGAGCAGCAGGGTCGACTGCGGATTGACGTTGACGAAGACTTTTTCGATGGCCGCGCAGGCCGGCTGGTAGGTGGCGACGATTTCGCTGACGCCGGTCAGGATGACTTTCAGCCGCGGCGGCAGCGCGCCCTCGGTGCCCGTCTTGATGGTACCGGACGCGATGTAGCGCAACCGGTTGCCTTGCTTTTCAATGACGCCGAACCCTGTCGTACGCAGGCCCGGGTCGATGCCGAGAATAATCATTATCGAATGTTATACCGGCGCGGGTGTTTCGTGGGAAAAATACTGTGCAAAAACACAGGTCGATGGCAAAACCATCGCGTGGGCACAGGGTGCCCACCCTACGATCACCCACCGGCGTAGGGTGGGCTCCCCGAGCCCACGCGAACGTCAACGCAATGCCAACGTCGGCAAATCAGTGGCGGAAGTGACGCGTACCAGTATAGAGCATGACCACGCCACGTTCATCCGCCGCGTCGATCACTTCCTGGTCGCGCATCGAGCCGCCCGGGTGGATGACGCAGGTCGCGCCCGCGTCAACGACGACGTCCAGGCCGTCGCGGAACGGGAAGAACGCATCCGACGCCACGGCCGAGCCCACCAGCGACAGCCCGGCGTTCTGCGCCTTGATCGAGGCGATGCGCGCGGAGTCGATGCGGCTCATCTGGCCGGCGCCCACGCCGAGGGTCATGCCGCCGGCGCAGAACACGATCGCGTTCGATTTCACGTACTTGGCCACGCGCCACGCGAACATCAGGTCCTGCATCTGCTGCGGAGTCGGCTGCTTTTTCGACACGACGCGCAGGTCGCCCATGCCGACGTTCTTCGCGTCCGGCGACTGCACGAGCAGGCCGCCACCCACGCGCTTGACGTCGTACACGTTCTGGCCGTCGCCCAGGGCGATTTCCAGCAGGCGCACGTTCTGCTTGGCCGACATGATCTGCAGCGCTTCGGCCGTGAACGCCGGGGCGATCAGGACTTCCACGAACAGCTTGGCGATGGCTTCCGCCGCCGGGCCGTCGACCGGCACGTTGAAGGCGATGATGCCGCCGAAGGCCGACGTCGGGTCGGTCTTGAGGGCGCGCTGGTAGGCGTCCAGCGCGTCGGCGCCGATCGCGACGCCGCACGGGTTCGCGTGCTTGATGATCACGCAGCCGGCCGGCATGTTGAAGCCGCCCAGCGACTTGACGCATTCCCAGGCCGCGTCCGCGTCGGCGATATTGTTGTACGACAGTTCCTTGCCCTGCAGCTGGCGGTAGTTGGCCAGGCTGCCGGCGGCCGGCACGAGGTCGCGGTAGAACGCGGCCGTCTGGTGCGGGTTTTCGCCGTAGCGCATGTCCTGGACTTTTTCGAAGTGCAGGTTCAGCGTCTGCGGGTAGGCGGCGCGGTTCGTGTGGTCCTTGTCCGGGCCAAGGCTCGTCAGGTAGTTCGTGATGGCGGCGTCGTATTGCGCCGTGTGCGCGAACACTTTCTTGGCCAGGCGGAATTTCGTCTCGTAGCCGACGCTGCCGGCCGCTTCGCCGGTACCTTTCATCTCGGCCAGCACCGGACCGTAGTCGGCCGGGTCGACGATGACGACGACGTCGCGGTGGTTCTTGGCCGCCGAGCGCAGCATGGTCGGGCCGCCGATATCGATGTTCTCGATCGCGTCTTCCAGCGAGCATTGCTCCTTGGCGACGGTGGCCTGGAACGGGTACAGGTTGACCACCACCATGTCGATCTGCGGGATGCCGTGCTCTTCCAGCTTGGCAACGTGTTCCGGGAAGTCGCGGCGGGCCAGGATGCCGCCGTGGACCTTCGGATGCAGCGTCTTCACGCGGCCATCGAGCATTTCCGGGAAGCCAGTGTAGTCTGCGACTTCGGTGACCGGCACGCCATTGTCCTGCAGCAGTTTAGCGGTACCGCCAGTGGACAGGATGTTCACGCCGAGGGCGGACAGCGCACGCGCGAAATCGAGGACGCCGGTTTTGTCGGAAACGGAGATGAGTGCTTGTTTGATCATGGGAGTGGCCTGTTGAAAAAAATCTGGACGGGCTCGCGCACGCCGGACAAAGGGCCCGACGCACGCCTGCACGCCCCGGCCCCTCCGCCGGCGCTTACAGCAGCCCGTGCTCCTGCAACTTCTTGCGTAATGTATTGCGATTAATGCCCAGCATCTGGGCGGCATGCGACTGATTGCCCTCCGCCCGCGTCATCACCACTTGCAGGATCGGTTTTTCGACGGTCAGGAGCATCATGTCGTAGATGTTCGTCGGTTTCTGCTCGCCCAGGTCGTTGAAATAGTCTTCGAGGCTTTTTTGAACGACTTCCTGGATACTTTCTTTGCTCATGGTTTACAGCTTCATCCTGGTTAAATGCTGCTTTTGGCAGCGTTTGTCTCCGACGTTCTTCTAATTGTTGTTTAAAGGAGTCTCGGAAACCGTCGCGAGCGGCAGTAATTTTGTTCGAGAAGCACAGCTGTACGCCAGTACAGCGAGCATCGCAGGACCAAATTGCAACGCGCAGCAGGTTTACGGGCCTCCTTTTAGGCGGCAATCGCGTCATCGTCAGGATGCGCGGGCCGGTATTGTAACCGGTCGCCATACCGGTGTTGCGATTTAAAAAACTCATCGACGGCGGATAATTGTTCAGCGGTCGATTCCAAACGGTTCATGCGCTGGCGGAATTCTTCGCCGCCGGGCAGGTCTTCGACATACCAGCCGATGTGCTTGCGCGCCGTGCGCACGCCCAAGTATTCGCCGTAAAAGGCGTAGTGGGCCGGCAGGTGTTCGTGCATCAGCTCGCGCACCTCTTCGACCAGCGGCGGCGGCAGGTACGCCCCCGTGCGCAGGAAGTAATCGATTTCGCGACAGATCCAGGGACGGCCCTGGGCGGCGCGGCCGATCATCACCGCATCGGCGCCGGTGTAATCCAGCACGAACTTCGCCTTGTCCGGCGTCGTGATGTCGCCGTTGGCCACGACGGGTATCTTCACGGCGGCCTTGACGGCGGCGATGGTGTCGTACTCCGCATCGCCCTTGTAGCCGTCGGCGCGGGTGCGGCCGTGCAGGGTCAGCATCGCGATGCCGGCCTCCTCGGCCATGAGGGCGATCGTCAGCGCGTTCTTGTTTTGGCGATCCCAGCCGGTGCGGAATTTCAGGGTGACGGGCACGTCGACGGCGTTCACGACGGCGTCCAGGATGCGCTGCACGAGGTCTTCGTGCTGCAGCAGCGCCGAACCGCACCAGTTATTGCACACCTTCTTGACCGGGCACCCCATATTGATGTCGATGATCTGGGCGCCGCGCTCGACGTTGAACCTGGCGCATTCGGCCAGGTCGTGCGGGTCGGCACCGGCGATTTGCACGGCCTTCGGCTCCATCTCGCCCGCGTGGTCCGTGCGCCGCGACGATTTCTCGCTGGCCCACAGGCGCGGATTCGACGCGGCCATCTCGGACACCGCATAGCCCGCGCCGAGCGTCTTGCACAGCTGGCGGAACGGACGATCGGTCACCCCGGCCATCGGGGCGACGAAGACATTGTTACGCAGCGTATAAGGACCAATTTGCACGGCAGAAAATTCACGGGAAGCGACGGGAACTCGCTATTTTACCCGAAGCGCTGCTCAATTTATCAGCACATTTTTTTATGGGATTGTTGCGCACGCGCCAGAAAACGCTTGCCAAGCCCACCAGCATGCCTTTTAGGGAAGCTCGTCGAGCACGGCCGGACGCAGGTGATCGACCTCGCCCCAGCTGCCCAGGACGAGGCTGCGATCGGCCGGGTCGAAGCGGAAACGGTTGATGCTGGCGTTGTAGACCTTGAAGTCGCGCGGCGTCTCCAGCGGCAGCCCGCGCGCCAGGCGGTAGGCACATTCCAGCACGCCGCCATGCGCGACGAGCGCGATCGTCTTGCCGGGATGGTCCGCCGCCAGCGCGAGGATGGCGCCGGTCGCGCGGTCGAAGAACGACCGGAAGCTCTCGCCCACGTTGCGGCCCGGCGGCAGTTGCGCATCGACGTCGCGCGCCTGCCAGGCGGCGAATTCACGTGGGAAACGTTCTTCGATCTCGCTGTACAGCAAGCCTTCGAAGCCGCCATAGCCGCGCTCGCGCAGCGCCGGGTCGATGGCCACCGTCAGTCCGCGGCGGTCGGCCACGGCCTGGGCGGTCTGGTGGGCCCGGCGCAAGTCGCTCGCGACGATGAGGTCGAGAGGCTCGCCCGCGAGCGCGCCCGCCAGCAGTGCGGCCTGGCGCTCGCCTTCGTCGTTCAGTGGAATGTCCAGGTGGCCTTGCAGGCGGCGTTCGGCGTTCCAGGCCGTTTCGCCGTGACGGATCAGGAGGATGTCGGTGGGTGCTGCGGATGCGTTCGTTGTCGTCATGCGGATGCGCCGCTCCGCACCGCGGAGCGATCATTCAAGCGTAGCTTGTCAAAAAAATCAGGAAGGCTGGCCGATCAGGTTGCCCGTCACGTCCGGGTTCAGCGAGTACACGCCGAAGATCTTCGCCTCGTCCAGGATGTGCCCCGTGATGGCCAGGCGCACTTCCTTGCCCGTGAAGCGGCCTGCCAGCGGCAGGCGCGGGATGTCGAGGGCGTACAGCGTAAAGACATAGGTGTGCACGCGTTCGTCGTTCCATGGGGGGCACGGGCCGTCGTAGCCATAGTATTCGCCCGCCATGTCGGGATCGTTCGCGAACCAGCCCGTGTAATCGTTGACGCCGTGGCGCAGCTGGTGTTCCGTGCCGTTCTTGATCGTGAACGGCACCAGCGGCCCGCTCTTGCCGCCCGGCGTGACCATGTCCGAGAACTTGCCCTCGGCGAAGGATTTCAGGCACACGGGAATGTCGACGAGGGACCAGTGATAGAAGTCCGTGCGCGGCAGCGCATCGGGCACGCTCCGGCCCTCCTTGTTCACGTCCGTGCCGTCCGTCGGCACGTCGATGTCGTGCACGAGCAGGACCAGCGACTGCGTACCGGCCGGCACGTCGTCCCAAGCGATGTGCGGGCTGCGGTTGGTCGACAGCTTGATGTGGTTGCCGGGGTCCATCTCGGCGAACGCACATCTGGGCGGAATCATGTCGCCCTCGGTAAAGGAATCGCTCCAGATCTTCATGTTCTTTCTCCCTGCATCCTTAGCCTCAGACTCTCGCCGCGGCGCGCGGTTTCCGGTTTCAGTGCGCGACACGGGGTGGATCAATGCGCAGCCAGAACGTCACCGGTCCGTCATTGATCAGCGCCACCTTCATGTCGGCGCCGAAACGGCCGGTTTCGACGATACCGTGACGCTCGCGCGCCTGGCGCACGACATGGTCGAACAGCCGGCGTCCGTCCTCGGGCGCGGCGGCGGGCGAAAACGACGGGCGGGTGCCGGAGCGGGTGTCCGCCGCCAGCGTGAACTGCGGCACGAGCAGCAGGCCGCCCGCCACGTCCGTCACGCTGCGGTTCATCTTGCCGGCGTCGTCGGCAAACACGCGGTAGGTCAGCAGTTTCGCGAGCAGCGCGTCGGCTTCCCGCTCGGTGTCGCCCTTTTCCGCGCACACGAGCACCATCAGGCCGCGCCCGATCGCACCCGTGACCTCGCCGTCGACCGTGACGCTGGCCTCGCCGACCCGTTGCAGCAGGCCGATCATGCGCTCAACGTCACGCGGGCGAACTTGCGCTTGCCGACCTGCAGCACGAACGTGCCGGCCTGCACCTGCAGCGCCTTGTCGGAGACGACCGTGCCGTCGATGCGCACGCCGCCCTGGTCGATCATGCGCATCGCTTCCGAGCTGGAGGCGCACAAGGCCGTCTGGCGCAGCAGTTGCGGCAGGCCCAGCGGTGCGCCCGAGACGGCCACTTCCGGCACGTCGTCCGGAATGCCGCCCTTGGAGCGGTTGACGAAGTCGGCCAGCGCATCCTCGGCCGCCTGCTGCGAGTGGAAGCGGGCCACGATTTCCTGGGCCAGCGCCACCTTCGCATCGCGCGGGTTGCGGCCGCCCTCGACTTCGGCCTTCAACGCGGCCAGGTCCTGGATCGAACGGAACGACAGCAGCTCGTAGTACTTCCACATCATCACGTCCGAGATGCTCATCAGCTTGCCGAACATCGTGTTGGCCGGTTCCGTGATGCCGATGTAGTTGTTCTTGGACTTGGACATCTTCTCGACGCCGTCCAGGCCTTCCAGCAGCGGCATCGTCAGGATGCACTGAGGTTCCTGGCCGTAATCTTTCTGCAGCTCACGGCCGACCAGCAGATTAAATTTCTGGTCCGTTCCACCCAGCTCAAGATCCGCTTTCAAAGCGACGGAATCATAGCCCTGCATCAAAGGATAGAGGAACTCATGGACCGAGATCGGAGTCCCACTCTTGTAGCGCTTGGTAAAGTCGTCGCGCTCCATCATGCGGGCCACGGTGTAGCGCGAGGCGAGCTGGATCATGCCGCGCGCGCCGAGGGCGTCGCACCATTCGGAGTTGTAGCGGATTTCCGTGCGCGCCGGGTCGAGCACGAGCGATGCCTGCTTGAAATAGGTGGTGGCGTTCGCTTCGATCTGCTCGCGGGTCAGCGGCGGACGGGTCGCGTTGCGGCCCGACGGGTCGCCGATCATCGACGTGAAATCGCCGATCAGGAAGATCACCTGGTGGCCCAGGTCCTGCAGCTGGCGCAGCTTGTTCAGCACCACCGTGTGGCCCAGGTGCAGGTCGGGCGCCGTCGGGTCCAGGCCCAGCTTGATGCGCAGCGGGGTGCCGCTCTGTTCCGAACGGGCCAGTTTCTGGGCAAATTCGCTCTCGATCAGCAGCTCGTCCACACCGCGCTTGGTGATGGCGAGGGCTTCCTGGACGGCGTCGCTCAGGGGCAGAGGAGCCGGACCGGCTGCTGGCGTTGCAATTTTTGCATTACCAGAAATTTCTGGAGAAGTCATAAAAAATTTGTAGGAAAAGGACTAAAGCGGTTGTAAGACCCGGTATTTTGATATAATTCGCGATCCCGTCAATCTTGCCGCACGAAAAGTTTCAACGACAACACTAATAATAACGACAAAAAAATCACGGTGTCTTGGGCTGTTCAAGCGGTAAATTTTAACTGATTGCATGAACCCATTACAGAAAATCGCCGGCAAGCGCTGGTTTGGTCTGGCTGAAACGAGCCGCAAAACCCGCATCGTAGCCGGGGGTGCCGCAGCCCTGGCACTGTGCGCCTTCGGCGCCACCGCAGTCGCCCCGATCGCTCCGGACGCGTCGGACATGCCGGTCAAATCAGTCGCGCAAGACCTGCAACTGCCGAACCTGGCAGACCAGATCGCCGCCCTCCAGCAAGACCAGCAGCAATTCATCCACGAAGAACGCATCCGTGCCGGCGACTCGCTCGGCACCGTGTTCAACCGCCTCGGCATCGAAGACCAGCAAGCCCAGGCCTTCGTCCGCAGCGACAAGACCGCCCGCTCCATCCTCTCGCTCAAGACCGGCAAGCGCATCCAGGCCGAGACCGACGAGAACGGCCTGCTGCTGACCCTGCACGCGACGATCGCCGACAAGGACCAGTTCAAGACCGTCACCATCACGCGCAAGGGCGACAAATTCGTATCGAATTCCGCGCCTGCACAGCTCGAGCGCCGCGTTGAGATGCGTTCGCGCAACATCAACAGCTCGCTGTACGCCGCCACCGACGATGCCGTCGACGGCAGCCAGATCCCCGATTCCGTCGTCAACCAGATCATCGAGATGTTCTCGACGAGCATCGACTTCCGCTCGGACCTGAAGCGCGGCGACCGTTTCAACGTCGTCTACGAAACCTTCTGGCTGGATGGCGAGATGGTGCGCACGGGCCGCATCCTGGCCGGCGAATTCGTCAACCGCGGCGTCGCCTACCAGTCCGTCTGGTACGAAGACCCCGTCACCCACCAGGGCGGTTACTACAGCCTGGACGGCAAGTCGCTGAAGAAGGCATTCCTGAAGTCGCCGGTGGCGTTCAACCGCATCTCGTCGGGCTTCTCGATGCGCGTGCACCCGGTGTTCGGCACCTGGAAGAAGCACGAAGGCGTCGACATGGCCGCACCGATGGGTACCCCGATCAAGGCATCGGGCGACGGCGTCGTCGAATTCGTCGGCACCCAGAACGGCTACGGCAACTTTGTCGTGCTCAAGCACTGGTCCAACTACAGTACCGCGTACGGCCACATGAGCCGCTTCGCCAGCGGCCTGCACCGCGGCCAGAAAGTGTCGCAGGGCGACGTGATCGGCTACGTGGGCACGACGGGCTGGGCAACGGGCCCGCACCTGCACTACGAATTCCGCATCGGCGGCCGCGCCACCGACCCGATGGCAATGAAGAACCTGCAGCAGCAGCCGCTGACGCCGGGCGAAATGACCCGCTTCAAGATGGCCGCGGCCGAGATGTCGCACCGCTTCTCGCTGCTGTCGCCGGCCGGTAACGCGATGGCTGCGCGCTGATCCTTCAGCGTCGTTCAACGAACGCCTTGCACGTCGACATGCGTGCAAGGCGTTTTGCTTTCAGGAGTCGATAATGGCATCCACTCTCTACATCGGGCTGATGTCCGGCACCAGCCTGGACGGCGTCGACGGCGTGCTGGCCGATTTCAACGGCCGCGGCATCCGCACGCTGGACGCTGCCTTCACGCCCTTCCCGGCCGACCTGCGCGCCGAACTGATGGCCTTGCAGGCCGCCAGCGCCAACGAACTGGAGCGTGAAGCGCTCGCCGCCAACGCGCTGGCCCGTTGCTACGCCGAGTGCGTCAAGACGCTGGCCGCCGCGGCGCCGGGCCCGGTCCGCGCTGTCGCCGTGCACGGCCAGACGATCCGCCACCGCCCCGAACTGGGTTTTACCCGCCAGACCAATAATCCGGCGCTGCTGGCCGAGCTCACCGGCATCGACGTCATCGCCGACTTCCGCAGCCGCGACGTCGCCGCCGGCGGCCAGGGCGCCCCGCTCGTCCCCGCGTTCCACGAAGCCCGGTTCGGCAAGCGCGACCAGGTGCGCGCCGTCGTCAACATCGGCGGCATCGGCAACATCAGCGTGTTGCACGGCGACGGCCGCGTGAGCGGCTACGACACCGGCCCCGGCAACGTGCTGATGGACTTGTGGATCGCACGCCACCAGGGCAAGGCCTACGACCAGGACGGCGCCTGGGCCGCGACGGGCACCGTCGACGCGCCCCTGCTCGACCTGCTGCTCGACGAACCTTATTTCCGCCAGCCGCCGCCCAAGAGCACGGGCCGCGACCTGTTCCACGCGGCGTGGCTCGATGCGAAGCTGGCGCAGCGGCCGGGAGCCTCACCCGCCGACGTGCAGGCCACCCTGACGCGCCTGACGGCCGTGACGATCGCCCGCGCCATCCAGGCGGAGGCCGACGCGCAAGCCGTCTACGTGTGCGGCGGCGGCGCCTATAACGGCGTGCTGCTGCGCGACCTCGCCGACGCGCTCGGCGGTACTATCCCGGTCGCGTCGACGGCGACGCTGGGCGTCGCGCCGAACCGCGTGGAAGCCCTCGCGTTCGCGTGGCTCGGCTACCGCTTCCTGCGCCGCCAGCCGGGCAACCTGCCGGCCGTGACGGGCGCCGCCGGGCCGCGCATCCTCGGCGCGCTGTATCCGGCCTGATCCCTCAAGAAATTCCTGCGTGGCCCGCCGCCAGCATGTCGATCAGCGCGCGCGAGGCGGCCGACAGGCTGCGGTGGGCCGGATAGATCAGAGAGAATGTCCGCGTGCGCCCGCCCAGGCCGGGCAACACCTCGGTCAGGCGGCCTGCGGCCAGGCTATCCTCGGCAAAGATGCGCGGGCACAGCGCGATGCCCATCCCCTGCTCCGCGAACCACACGACGCCCATGACGTCCGTGGCCACCGTGACGGCGGCCGGCGGCATCCAGTCGATGTCGCGCCCGTCGTCGCGCAAATGCCACGGGATCACGCGTCCGGTGCTGGGACGGATGAAGGCGATGCAACGCTGGCGCGCCAGGTCGGCGAGGCCGCACAACGGTCCCGCCGCCTCCAGGTAGTCCGGCGCGGCGACCAGGCACAGCGGCGACACTTCGAGCGGACGCGCCACCATGCTGCTGCTGGGGAGCGGACCGGAACGGATGGCCAGGTCGAACCCTTCCGCCACCAGGTCGACGTTGCGGTTGCTGATGTCGACCTCCAGTTCGACCAGCGGATAGGCGCGCGCATAGGCGGCGAGCAGCGCGGGCAGGCGTTGCCTGCCGTAGCTGGTGGGCACGCTCATGCGCACCTTGCCGCTCAGTTGCACCGTCGTGCTGCGGATCGTGCGTTCCGCCTGCTCGATCTGCGCGAACGCGCCGCGCACCTCCTCGGCGTAGCGGCGGCCGGCATCGGTCAGGCTCAGGCTGCGCGTGCTACGCCGCAGCAACTGTGCGCCCAGGCGGGTTTCCAGCCGCGAGATGGCGCGGCTCAGTACCGACGCCGTGGTCGACAGCACCACGGCCGCGGCGCTGAATGACCCGTGTTCGATCACGCTGAGCAACACCTCCACATCCGACAAGTGATCGAACTTGCGGGCCATCTTCACCTTTCGCGAACAAATCATTTGCTGATCGCCTAGTTTATTGCACCGCGAGGAGAAAATACAATGTCACCACTCACCACTCATAAGGTCACTCATGGAATTACTGAATAAATTGCAATGGCGCTACGCCACCAAGGCAATGGATCCGACCCGTCCGGTCGCCCAGGACAAGATCGACCGCATCATCGAGGCCGCCCGCCTGGCGCCGACGTCGTCCGGCCTGCAGCCCTACGAGATCCTGGTCATCAAGAATCCGGCACTGCGCGCGCAGATCCGTGAAGTGGCGTGGAACCAGGCACAGGTCACGGATGCGTCGCACCTGCTGGTGTTCGCCGCCTGGGACGACTACACGCCGGAACGCATCAACCACATGTTCGACCTGACCAACGAAGTGCGCGGCTTCCGCAACGAAGGCTGGGAAGCGTACCGCCAGCAACTGCTGTCGACCTATCCGGGCCGCGGCGCGCAGGTGAACTTCGAGCATGCCGCACGCCAGGCCTACATCGGCTTCGGCGCGGCCGTCATCGCGGCGGCGTTCGAGGAAGTCGACGCGACGCCGATGGAAGGCTTCGACCCGGCCGCCGTCGACGCCATCCTGAAGCTGCGCGAGCAACACCTGCGCAGCGTCGTCATGCTGCCGCTGGGCTACCGCAAGGCCGAGCAGGACTGGCTGGTCAACCTGCCGAAGGTGCGCCGCCCGCTCGACCAGTTCGTCACCGAAATCGACTGATCCCGCGGCGGCAGGTCGTTTGTAACAAAACCACGTTCGCCTTCTCAGCGGCACACGGCACTTGTACCATTGCGTTATCCAATGTGCTTAAGAAAGATTTCGCAATGACCTACACGAATTTCACCCGTGCGCTCGCCCTGGCGCTGGCCGCCGCCGCCGTGGTGTCCGTACCCGCTCAAGCCGACAGCTTCGCGTCGTCCGCGTCCAGCGCGGGTTCCGCATCGTCGGGCAGCATCTCCGATTCGATCGGCGGCTCCAGCAACAGCTCGAGCGGCGACAACAAGCGCGCGGAGACCGGCCCGTACCGCGTGATCGACGTCGCCGTGGCACCGGCCAAGGCGGGCAAGGAAGCAAGAACGCGTATCACGCTGCGCGCCGTCGCGGGCGATGCCGCCACCCAGTTCTGGGTCGACGTACCCGACCGCGCGCTGGCCGAGCGCCGCGTCGCCAAGGATGAAGTCGTGCAAGTGAACGAGCGCGTGTACGGCTACGAATTCGCGTACGGCGACACGAAGCAGCCGTTCTTCCTCGCGCTGCAGGACGACTGGTACCGCGACCTCGCGTCGCGCAAAGTGACGATCTGATGTTCCGGCGGTTCCTCGCGGCCGCGCTGCTGCTGTGCGCGAGCGCGGGGGCATCGGCCGGCATCCCGACCTTCTGCGACCGCACCGGCAAGGTCACGGCCGCGGACCAGGACCGCGTGCTGCGCTTCGCCGCCGCGGTGAAGGACGAATTGGCGCGTTCCGGCAGCAGTCTCGCCCTCGTCGCGCGCGCGGGGCTGGACCTCTCCCGCTTCGGCCTGCTGTATTCGCACGCGGGCATCGCGCTGAAAAACAATCCCGGCGGACCGTGGGCCGTGCGCCAGCTGTATTACGCGTGCGACGAATCGCGTCCGCGCCTGTTCGACCAGGGCATGTCCGGCTTCGTGCTCGGCGCCGACGCGCCCACGCATGGCCACGTCGCCCTGCTGTTCCCGCCCGAGCAGGACAGCGCGCTGCTGGAGCAGGCCGCGCTCGACAAGCCGCTGGCCCTCGCGCTGCTGGGCACGCGCTACAGCGCCAACGCGTATGCGTTCGGCACGCGCTACCAGAACTGCAACCAGTGGGTGGCGGAGCTGATCGCATTCGCGTGGGGCCGCCTCGATCCGGCCGATCCCGCGCGCGCGCGCGCACAGGCGTGGCTGCGCGCGCAAGGCTATGCGGACACGCCCGTCCGCATCCCGTCGCACTGGCTGATGTTCGCCGGCCAGTTCGTGCCCCTCGTGCACGTGGGCGACCATCCGCTCGACGACATCCACGCGCTCGCGCTGCACATCAGCGTGCCGACGGCGATCGAGGATTTCGTACGGCGGGAGTCCCCGCATACGCGCCGCGTGGAACTGTGCCACGACGAGCGCCACATCGTCGTGCACCGCGGCTGGGAACCACTGGGGCCGGGCTGCGAGCCGCTGCCGGGCGACGATGTGATCGCCCTCGCGCCCTGATGTAAGATGACGCCTCGTCAACTTATCCGACCACCCCATGTCCAGCCAACTGCTCCGCCACGTCGTCCTGTTCGCGTTCAAGGACGACGCCTCGTACGACGACGTCGACGCCATCGTGACCGGCTTCGCCGCCCTGCCTGCGGCCATCCCCGGCATCACGGCCTACGAATGGGGCACGAACGTGAGCCCGGAAGGCCTGAACGACGGCTTCACGCACTGCTTCACGTTGACGTTCGCTCAAGCCGAAGACCGCGACGCCTATCTCGTGCATCCGGCGCACCAGCGCTTTGTCGAGATGCTCAAGCCTTCTCTCGCCAAATCGCTGGTGCTGGATTACTGGGCCAGATAACGCATATGTCCGCGTGGGCACGTGGTGCCCACCCTACGCGAAATAATGCCCGGTAGGGTGGGCGGCCCTCCGCCCACGCGTGACGTACGCATGATGCCGGCGTCCGCATGGGCACGTGGTGCCCCACCCGACGCGA
The DNA here is from genome assembly GCF_052056005.1 of Massilia sp. GER05. Lineage (NCBI taxonomy): Bacteria > Pseudomonadati > Pseudomonadota > Betaproteobacteria > Burkholderiales > Oxalobacteraceae > Massilia > Massilia sp. GER05. Next base: position 7,163,920 of record NZ_CP178858.1, read on the forward strand.
AACAAAGCCTCGGTAGGGTGGGCGGCCCTCCGCCCACGCGTGACGTACGCATGATGCCGGCGTCCGCATGGGCACGTGGTGCCCCACCCGACTCGAAATAATGCCTCAGTCTTTGTGGACGGCGCTCCAGGTCATCTCCGGCAATGTCACGTCCACCGAGACCGGCAGGTCGTCCGCCGCCTGCCCGAACAGCACGCGGTACGTGCCCGCGCGGACGCGCCAGCTGTTGTCCGCGACCTCGTACGTCGCCAGCAGGCGCGGATCGACGGCCTGCGTGAACGTGTTCGCGCCACCGGACTTCAGATCGAGCTTGTGGAACGCGACGAGACGCTTCGGTGCTTCCCAGCCCGACGCATTCACATCCGCCGGCGCCACATACACCTGCACGACACCCTTGCCCGCGAGCTTGCCCGTGTTGCGCAGCGCGGCACCGACCGTCAGCGCGCCATTGGCGACGCTGGCCTTCGGATCGGCGACCGCGAAGCTCGTGTAACTGAGGCCGTGGCCGAACGCGAATAACGGTTTATACCCTTTCGCGTCGTACCACTTGTAGCCGATCGCCGCGCCTTCGTGATACGTGATGTGGACGGGGATGCCGTCCGGCTTGCCGAAGCCCGGAATCTGCGCATGGGCAAGTTGTAGATTCGATGCGGGGAAGCTGATCGGCAGGTGCCCGGACGGATTCACTTTACCGGTCAGGATGCGCGCGATCGCCTGGCCGCCGCGGATGCCCGGATAGAACGCCTCCAGCACGGCCGGCACCTGCGGCAGCCACGGCATCAGGATCGCACCGCCCGATTCCACGACGACGATTGTCTTCGGATTGGCGCGCGCGACGGCGGCGACCAGCGCATCCTGGTTGCCGTCCAGTTCCAGCTTGCCGTCGAAGCCCTCGCCCATCCACTGCGTCACGAACACGACGGCGACCTCCGATTGCTTCGCCAGCGCGACGGCCGCGTCGATGTCCTTGCCGCTCGCGTACGCAACCTTCGCCTTCGGCAGTTCGGCTTTCAACGCCGCCAGCGGCGCCGACGGCATGTAGATCACGGGGCCGGGCCACTTCGTCGGCTCCAGGTTCGGCACGGCATTGCCGCCGACGGGCGTCACGCCGGACGAACCGCCGCCCGCCAGCACGCCCTTGTCCGCATGGCCGCCGATGACGGCCACCGACTTCACGTTCGCCAGCGGCAGCAAATTGCCCTCGTTCTTCAGCAGCACGAGCGATTCCTCGGCGGCGCGCTGCGCGACGGCGGCGTTTGCTGCGAAATCGATCTTGCCGACTTTCGGCGGATCGTCGAACACGCCGGTCTGGAACAGCGGCCACAGGATGCGCTGCGCCATGTCGTCGAGGCGGCGCATCGAGACGTCGCCCTTGTTCATCGCCTCCTTGAAATTCTTGGCGGAGTAGAACGGGCCGTGGTGGTTGCAGCACGGGTAGCCCGTGAACTGGTCGAGCCCATAGTTGGCGGCGTCCGCCGTCGAGTGGACGGCGCCCCAGTCGGCCATCACATAGCCCTTGAACTTCCAGTCCTGCTTCAGCGTCTTGTTCAGCAGGTATTCGTTCTCGCATGCCCAGCGGCCGTTCACGAGGTTGTACGAGCACATGACGGAGCCCGGTTTCGACAGGTCATTGACGATCTCGAACGCGAGCAGGTCCGACTGGCGCATCGCTTCCGGCGAAATCGTGACGTCGACCGTCGTGCGCTGGCTTTCGTGGTCGTTGACGGCGAAGTGCTTCATCGTCGACACCACGTGGCGCGCCTGGATGCCGTTGATGAGACCTGCCGCCATGCGGCCGGCCAGCAACGGGTCCTCGCCCACGTATTCGAAGTTGCGGCCATTGCGCGGCTCGCGCGCCAGGTTCGCGCCGCCGGCCAGGAACGTGTTGAAGCCGGAGGCGCGCGCCTCGTCCGCGATCATGCGGCCGCCCGCTTCGGAGACGGCCGGGTCGAAGCTGGCCGCCGTCGCCAGCGAAGACGGCAGCGCCGTGCGCTCCATGCCGCCCACGCGCACGCCGATCGACGCGTCGGTCTGCCACTGCGCCGGGATGCCCAGGCGCGGGATGCCCGGCACGTAGCCGGCCGAGCCCTCGATGTGGTGTGCCGCGACGTCGGCCTTGATTGCCGGCGGCACGATATCGTCCGGCTGCTTCGCCAGGTCTTTCTTGTCCGTGTAGCTGACGATCAGCAGCAGTTTTTCGTCGAGCGTCATCGCGGCGACGGCGGCGCGGGCGCGTTCGTCGGCGGATTTCGATTTGTCGAACCACGCGCGGTCCTGCGCCTGCGCGCCCATCGCCGCGCAGGCGAGAAGGACCGCGACCGCAGTTTGTTTCCTCTGTTTCATCATGCTTGTCTCCTTGTTATTTGTGGGGCGCATCGATCACGCGGAATTCGCCGCCGAGATGCATCATGCTCATCAGGTACAGCATGCCGTCGAAGTAGCGCTGCTCGCCGCTGGGCACGGGCGTGGCCCACAACGCGCGCAGGAAGTCGTCGGATGCCTGCCCCGGCGTGGCCGCCAGGCTGCCGACGGCCGCTGCCGCCAGCATGCCGGTCGAGTGGCGGTCGGACAGCGGCTTGCCGTCCAGCGTGTAGCGGTCGGCGAAACGGTCGATTCCCTGGCCCGCGAGGAACGTCTGGACGCGGTCGGAAAGCGCCTGCTGGCGCGGATCCTTGTTCCACCAGCTGCGGTCGACGGACCAGTTGCTGATCGTGCGCCAGCTGTCGTAGCCGAACGACCCCGGGCTGCCGTCCCAGTTCTTCAGCGGCGTGCCGTCGAAGTCGGCGCGGTCGGGGCCGAGGCCCGTCGCGGGGTCGGCCGTCTTCACGAAGAAGTCGCGGCTGACGCTCGCCGCGCGCGCCCAGAACGCGCGGTCCTCGCGCGGGCCCCAGCGTGCCCACAGCTCGTAGAACGCGGGCAGGTGGTAGGACGGGTCGGTGCCGGGGATGAACGTCTCCGGCACGAAGCGGACCATCGCGTGGGCCTCGTCGACCATAGTCCCGACGGTGACGGCGCGCGGCGCGCGGTGCGGACGCTGCGGCGGCCACGGCTTGCCCGCTTTCTGCGCCTGTTCCTGTTCGCGGCGGTTGTTGGGGCTGGGCCAGGGCGTGGCCGGCTCGACGAACGGCTGATCGCCGGGGTGGATGCGGAACGGCGGCGTGGCGGTCACGACGGGGTGGTGGCGCATGCCGCGCAGGATGGTATCCGCTTCTTTCTGGTAGTCGTAGATGCCCTTCCCGTTACCCCAGCGCCGCGCCGCGAAGTACAGCGCCATCGCATAGTATTCCTCGCCGTCCGGCGCGGCCCCGGTGGCGCGCGGCGTGCCGTCCGTGCCCATCGACCACGCGAAATAGCCGCGCGACGGGTTGGCGGGATCGGTCGTGAGCATGTATGTCTTCGACCAGTTCCACAGCGCGTCGAATTCGCGCTTCTTGCCGAGCTGGACGGCGATCATCATGCCGTAGCTCATGCCCTCCGTGCGGGCGTCGTTGTTGGCCCAGTCCGTGATGTACGCGAGCGTGCCGTTGGCGTTGGCGCCCGTCTCGAAGTAGACGCGCTCCTCCTGGCCGTCGCCGTGGAACAGCCGCTGGAAGGCTTGCTCGATCTTCGCGTGCGTCTCCTGCGGGCTGCGCCCCAGGCGTTCGGCGAACAGGTTGCGGTAGCGCTGCGTGCGGTAGGCGCCGGTGCCGTCGTCGGTCGCTGCCATGGTGGTGGCGGCTTTGTCGGTGGATGGTGCTTGCGCTTGGGCGGCACCGGCCCAGGCGAGGATGATAGCGGTAACACGGCAGCGTAAAGTTGGTGCCCTCGACATTGTTTTTCTCTCGTTACAGGGGTTATGTGTCTCCTTGCCGCCACGTTCGTGGAGCGTGGTCAGTGTACTACGCGCGTGACTGTTAGCAATGTTAATGGATTGTCATTACGGCGGCATCCAACACTTCGTACGGACAAAAAAAAACCGCCCCGGCAATGCCGAGGCGGCTTTCGATGTCGAGGCTGGTATCGCTTACATCGAGAACGACGAACCGCAACCGCAGGTCGACTGGGCGTTCGGGTTCTTGATGACGAACTGGGCGCCTTCGAGGTCGTCCTTGTAGTCGATTTCGGCGCCGACCAGGTACTGGTAGCTCATCGAATCGATCAACAGCTGAACGCCGTTCTTTTCCATCGTCGTGTCGTCTTCGTTCACGATTTCGTCGAAGGTGAAGCCGTACTGGAAGCCCGAGCAACCGCCGCCCTGCACGAACACGCGCAGTTTCAGGTCGGGATTGCCTTCTTCCTCGATCAGTTGAGCAACCTTCTGGGCAGCGCTGTCGGTGAAATTGATGGGCGTGGGGATCGTGTCTTGTGCGTTTTGCACTTCGGCGACTGCATTCATGGATAAACTCCTGATTGGATTCGGATTTCGTCCATTATAGACCGTTGGCGCCAGTCATGCTGAAGCCCCTTCGGCCGCCACGCCGAGGTGGAAGACGGGTTCGGCGGCCGCCACCGGCTCGGCGTGATGGGTCAACTTGCCGGTGACGAGGGCACCGCCGTGCATTTCCAGCAGGCGGTAATGGACATCCCCATGTATGCGGCCTTTCGGCTGCAATTCAAGGAGTTCGGACGAATACACCGTGCCCGCGATATACCCGTTGACGACGAGGTTGGAACAGCGCACCTCGCCTTCGATGCGCGCGTGTTCGGAAACGATCAGCACGCTGTCGTTGCCGTCCGCGGCCATCACGTTGCCGTGCACCTCGCCGTCGATGCGCAGCCCGCCGGTGAATACGAGATCCCCTTCGATGCGTGCGGAAATGCCGATCAGGCTATCGATTTCGCTTTTTGCGTTACGACCGAACATGATTGTCCCCTGTGCTTGGCGTTGGTACTGTCCAACGGTCAATGTACCGTTGCCAACACAGGTCGCCTTGATCTGTGTCTTGTGACCAAGCCTTGCGAGAGGACGTGTTTACGGCAGCAGCGCGATCTGCTTCAGGCCGGTGCTTTCCGGCAGGCCGAACATCAGGTTCATGCACTGCACGGCCTGGCCGGACGCGCCCTTCACCAGGTTGTCCTGCACGACGAGGATGACGACCGTGTTGCCGTTGTCCGGACGGTGCAGCGCGATGCGCAGCATGTTCGAACCGCGCGTCGAGCGGGTTTCCGGGTGCGAGCCGAACGGCATGACGTCGACGAATTCCGCATCCTTGTACTGCTCTTCGAACAGGGCTTGCAGGGCTTCGTTCGTGATGTCCTGCGTGAGGCGCGCGTACAGCGTCGAATGCATGCCGCGGATCATCGGCACGAGGTGCGGCGTGAAGATCAGGCCGACCTTCTGGTCCGTGTAGCGCTGCAGCTGGGCCGACGTCTCCGGCGTGTGGCGGTGGCCATGCACGCCATAGGCCTTGAAGTTGTCGCTCGCTTCCGAGAACAACGTGCCGATCTCGGCCTTGCGGCCGGCGCCGGACACGCCCGACTTGGCGTCGGCGATCAGGTTGCCTGCGTCGATGATGCCCGCCTTCAGCAGCGGATAAAAGCCCAGCTGCATCGTGGTCGGATAGCAGCCCGGATTGGCGATCAGGCGCGCCTTGCTGATATCTTCGCGATTCAGTTCCGGCAGGCCATACACGGCCTCTTCCAGCAGGTCTGGCGCGCTGTGCGGGATCTTGTACCACTTCTCGAACGTGGCCTGGTCCTTCAGGCGGAAGTCGGCGGCGAGGTCGATCACCTTCACGCCGGCGGCGATCAACTCGGGCGCCTGGGCCATGGCGACGCCGTGCGGGGTCGCGAAGAACACGACGTCGCACTGCTTCAGGTCGGCCTTGTCCGGGCTCGAGAACGCGATGTCGACGTGGCCGCGCAGCGAGGGAAACATGTCGGCGACGGGCAGGCCGTCTTCCTTGCGCGAAGTGATGGCGGTCAGCTGCGCCTCGGGGTGGGCAGCAAGCAGGCGCAGCAATTCTACGCCCGTGTAGCCGGTGCCGCCAACGATGCCAACTTTGATCATGTCTGTTTCCCCTTGATAAATGGATACGTTCCGTACGAGCCCGCAATTTTAGCAGGCTGTCCTCGCATGTGCTGCATTGCCGCATGGCTAAAGTCTACATTCGGGGTCAGAGCACATTATTTTAAAGATTCGGGGTCAGAGCACATTTCCTGACAATTGCATCAGGGATAATGAATTTTTCTCCCGCAGAGGAGAAACGATCGGGTGACGACATCCGCCGAGGCGCAGAGACCTCGATCCAACACAGCGAAAAAATGTGCTCTGACCCCGAATTTGGGAAACAAAAAAGCCGCCGGCTTTGCAGCGGGCGGCTTTTCGTTTCGGCAGCAGCGCAAAAGCGCTGCAGATCCGATTAACGCTTCGAGAATTGCTTTGCGCGACGTGCTTTGCGCAGACCAACTTTCTTACGCTCGACTTCACGGGCGTCACGGGTGACGAAACCGGCACGTGCCAGGTCGCCCTTCAGGCCTGCGTCGTAGTCGATCAGTGCACGGGTGATGCCGTGGCGCACTGCACCTGCCTGGCCGGACTCGCCGCCGCCATGCACGTTGACCTTGATGTCGAAACGCTCGACGTTGCCGGTCAGTTCCAGCGGTTGACGGATGACCATCAGGCCGGTTTCGCGCGAGAAGTATTCGGCGGCCGGTTTGCCGTTCACGATGATCTGGCCGGTGCCAGCCTTGATGAACACACGGGCCACTGCACTCTTGCGACGGCCGGTGCCGTAGTTGTAGTTACCGATCATGTCAGTTCCTTACTTAGATTTCGAGTGCTTTGGGTTGCTGGGCAGCGTGCGGGTGCGTAGCTTCCGCATACACTTTCAGCTTCTTGATCATTGCGTAGCCCAGCGGGCCCTTCGGCAGCATGCCTTTGACGGCTTTTTCCAGGGCGCGGCCCGGGAAACGCTGTTGCATTTTCAGGAAGTTGGTTTCGTAGATACCGCCCGGGTAGCCCGAGTGACGGTAGTACTTCTTGTCGTTGGCTTTGGTGCCGGTCACGCGCAGTTTGCCTGCGTTGACGACGACGATGAAATCACCGGTATCGACGTGCGGAGTAAATTCCGGCTTGTGCTTGCCGCGCAGTCGGAGTGCCACTTCGCTGGCAACACGTCCGAGGACTTTGTCCGTCGCGTCAATCACGTACCAATCGCGCTGGACTTCATGGCCCTTAGCGGAAAAAGTTTTCATGTTGACTTCCTATGTATAGGGAATTAATGCTCGAATGGTGGTTCCGCGGGCGATGCTACATCGCGGACTCTGCCTTATTGTCTTTTCCCGAGCAAATGGAAAGCCCACGACTATAGCCGATTCCTCACCCGACAGTCAAGCCGCACCAGGCTCGAGCCAACGCAAAGACCTCCGCGCTGAATCATGCAATTTTGCAACTCTTATTTGCAAGAAATATTTGACCACGAAATCGATGTCAAATTAGTATGACCCGCATCGAAGAGGAGACTACTTGTTGAAATCGATCCTGCTCCTGGGCGCATGGCTGGCGGCCACGATCCCGGCCGCGGCGACGCCCGCCACGCCGGCACCAACGCGCAGCTGCCACCTGCCCGGCGTCGAGGAAGCCCTGCGCTGCCTGACCCTGCCCGTCCCGCTCGAACCCGGCAAACCCGCCACCCTGAACCTGCACGTGACGATCGCCCCCGCCCTGCGCCAGGGTGCGCGGCCGGATCCGCTGTTCGTGCTGGCCGGCGGTCCCGGCGAAGCGGGCAGCGACGTGCTCCCCCTGTTGTCCACCGCCTTCAAGCGCGTGCGCGCCACGCGCGACATCGTGTTCGTCGACCAGCGCGGCACGGGGTTGTCCGGCAAGCTGGAATGCCCATCCGACGCCGACGCGGATGCGCAGCTGAGCGATGCCGACGCCGACGCCGCCCTGCGCCGCTGCATCGCGGCCAGCAAGGCGCCGTTCGCCGCGTACACGACGGCCGCCGCCGCGCGCGACATCGAATCCGTGCGCCGCGCGCTGGGCTATGACAGGATCAACCTGTGGGGCGGCTCGTACGGCACCCGCCTCGCGCAGGCGTATGCGCGCGCCTACCCAGCGGGCACGCGCGCCCTGCTGCTCGACGCCGTTGCCGCGCCCGACCAGGTGATCCCGGCCGGGGGCCGCGACAGCCAGGCCGCGCTCGACCAGCTGTTCGCCCAGTGCGCCAGGGATGCCGCCTGCGCCCGCGCCTATCCGAACCTGCGCGGCGAATTCGATGCCCTCGTCGGCAAGCTCAATGCCGCGCCGTTGACACTCAACCTGCCCGACCCGCGCACGGCGCGCCAGATCGACGTCACGATGACGAGCGCGCGCCTGCTCGACACCGTGCGCAACATGCTCTATGCGCCGGCCGACGCGCGCCGCCTGCCGTTCCTCGTGCACAGCGCCAGCGCGGGCCGCTGGCAGCCGTTCGTCGCGCGCCGCAACCTGGCCGCCGACTTTTCCCCCGACGGCTCGCCGGCCACGCTGCTGCACCTGGCCGTCGTCTGCGCCGAAGACATGCCGCGCTTTACGCCCGCGCTGGCCGCGAGCGATGCGAGTCCGCTGACGCGCACCCTGGCCGACCGCCTGCGCGGCCTGTGCCGCGCCATGAACGTGCCGGCGGTGCCGGAGACGCCCCCCACGCGCATCGCCGCGCCCGTGCTGCTGCTGTCCGGCGCACTGGACCCGGTCACGCCGCCGCGCCGCGCCCAGGACGCCGCCCGTTTCATGGACCATGCGCAGCTGCTGACGGCGCCGAACGTCGGCCACGGCGTGTCGCAACTGGGCTGCGCCCCGCGCCTGTTGCGCACCTTCCTCGACCGGCCCGACGCGAAAGTCGACGGCGCCTGCCTGAACGAGATCCCGGCCCCGACCTTCCAGCTCGGCAGCGCCGGACCACAACCCTGAACACAGGCCTCTCCTTATGATCGAAGCACAAGAAGTCCGCAAGCACTTCGGCGCCGTGCAGGCGCTGGGAGGCGTCAGCTTCACGGCGCGCGACGGCCAGATCACCGCGCTGCTGGGTCCCAACGGCGCCGGCAAGACGACCCTGCTGCGCACCCTCGTTGGGATGCTCAGGCGCGACCACGGAACGATTGCCATCGACGGCATCGACCCCGAACGCGACCCGCTCGCCGTGCGCGCCAACATCGGCTTCCTGACCGACCAGTTCGGACTGTACGAGCGCCTGTCCACGCGCGAATACCTCACCTATTTCGGCGAATTGAACGGCATGGACGAACGCGCGCTCGCCGCGCGCATCGACGAGGTCGCGGAAATGCTCGCGATGGACGACATCCTGGAACGCCGCAGCAAAGGATTTTCGCAGGGCCAGCGCATCAAGGTGGCCCTCGCGCGCGCGCTGCTGCACCGTCCGCGCCACCTGCTGCTGGACGAGCCCACGCGCGGCCTGGACGTGATGAGCACGCGCGCCGTGCGCCATGCGCTGTCCACGCTGCGCAAGGAAGGATGCTGCGTCGTGATGGCCACGCACGTGATGCAAGAGGTGAGTCACCTCTGCGACGACGTGATCGTCATCGCCAGGGGCCATACGGTGGCCCAGGGCACGCCGGACGACCTGTGCCGCCGCACCGGCATCGCCAACCTGGAAGACGCGTTCGTCCGCCTGGTCGGCACCGACGAGGGGATCGTCTCATGAACCGCCCGCATCAAAAACTCAAATTCCTGGTCGTCTTCAAGAAGGAATTCCGCGAATCGCTGCGCGACAAGCGCTCGCTCGGCCTCCTCGCCCTGTTCACGCTGATGTACCCGGTGCTGCTGGGCGTCCTGCTGCACCAGTGGATCGACCGCGCGACGAAACCCGAGCGCGAAGGCATCGTGCTGGCCGTGATCGGCGGCGCGCAGGCGCCCACATTGATGGCCCAGCTGAAGCAGAACAACGTCACCGTGCGCGACACGCCGCCCATGGACGAAGCCGCGATCGGCGACCTGCTGCGCGCCCACAAGGCCGCCGCCGTGCTGCGCCTGCCCGGCAAGTACGCGAGCGACTACGCGGCGATGCGGCCCGCGCGCATCGAGCTGTGGTTCGACTCGTCGACCGAGCAGGATGGCCGGCGCGACGTCGAGGACGTGCTGAACGCCTACGGCGCCAACATCGCCAGCGCGCGCCTGCTGGCGCACGGCGTGTCGCCGGCCGCGCTGTCGCCCGTGCAGGTGCAGCGCTACGACACGGGCACGACGGCCGCGCGTTCGGCCGGCGTCATCGGCGGCATCCTCGGCTTCCTGTTCTTCCCCGCGTTCATCTGCGGCCTGTCCGCCGCCGTGGATTCCACGGCGGGCGAACGCGAACGGCGCTCGCTCGAAGTGCTGATGGCGCAACCCGTGCGCACGTGGGAGCTCGTCGCCGGCAAGTGGCTCGCCGCCGCCGCGCTGGCCGTCATCGGCATCACGCTGGAGCTGATGCTGGCGCATGCGATCCTGTCGTGGATGCCGCTGGAAGAAATCGGCATGAGCTGGCGCGTGGGCTGGGGACGGCTGCTGCTCGTCTGCCTCGCCTCCGTGCCGCTGTCGCTGTTCGCGGCGGCCATGCAGATCGCGGTGGCGATGAACGCGCGCTCGTTCAAGGAGGCCCAGAGCGTGCTGTCGATCGTGATGCTGGTGCCGATGCTGCCGGGGCTCGCCGTGTCGATGCTGGAGCTCAAAACGGCGTCCTGGATGTACCTCGTGCCGATGCTGTCGAACCAGACCCTGCTCCGCGAGACGGCGAAGGGCGGCGACATCGGCCTGCTGCCGTTCGTGCTGACGTTCCTGTGCTCCGCGCTCGCGGCGTGGGCGGCCGTCGCATTCGCCGCGTGGCGCATGAAGAGCGAGCGTTACGTGCTGGCCGTCTGAAGCCGCGTCAGCACGGACCGCCGCGCTGGCTTAGAATGGTCGTCTTTACCTGTCAAACGAAGCGGAGAAATCGATGGAAGTCAAAGTCAGCTGGAACGGACCCGCCGGGATGAGCTTCCGGGCCGAAACCGGCTCCGGCCACCTGGTGAACATGGATGGCGCCCCCGAGGGCGGCGGCCACAACCTGGCACCGCGCCCGATGGAAATGGTGCTGCTGGGTACCGGCGGCTGCACCGCCTACGACGTCGTGCTGATCCTCAAGCGCAGCCGGGAAGACGTGCGCGGCTGCGACGTCACGCTGAAGGCCGAGCGCGCCGAGACGGATCCGAAGGTGTTCACGAAGATCCACTTCCACTTCACCGTCACGGGCCGCAACCTCAAGGAGGCGACCGTCGAACGCGCGGTCAACCTGTCGCACGACAAATACTGCTCGGCGTCGATCATGCTGGCCAAGACGGCCGAGATCACGCATTCCTTCGAAATCGTAGAGGGCTGATTTCGCGGCGACGCATGGTGGGCACGGGGTGCCCACCCTACGAAATTGCCGTAGGGTGGGCGGCCTCCGCCCACCATGCATATCGAAACATTAAATGTAGTACGCCGTCGTGGTCATCACCTTGGCCATGGCGCGCATCGCGGCCTTGACCGGCAACGGCATCTCGGCCGCGCCCATTTCCTGCGCCTTCGCACCATGTTCGATCTCGTCGTCGCGCATCTGCGTGACGATCGCGCGCGACTTCGCGTCTTGCGGCGGCAGCTCGTCAAGGTGGCTGTTCAGGTGCGCCTCGACCTGGCGCTCCGTCTCCACGACGAAGCCGAGGCTGACGGCGTCGCCCAGGCGCGATGCAACTGTCCCCAGCGCATAGGCGCCGGCATACCACAGCGGATTGAGGAGGCTCGGCTGCGAACCCAGTTCGGCCAGGCGTTCGGCCGTCCAGGCCAGGTGGTCTTCTTCCTCGCGTCCGGATTTGGCGAACTGCGCGCGCATGGCCTGCGTCGACGCGCGGCGGCCCTGCGCGTCGTACAGCGCCTGGGCGCACACTTCGCCCACGTGGTTCACGCGCATCAGGCCAGCGCTGTGGCGCTGTTCCTGGGTATTCAATTCGCAGTCCGGGGCAGAGACGCCCGGATTCGGCCGCGCGGCCTTCGCCACGCCGCCCACGACGCGCAAGGCCTTGTCGAAGCCGACGATCAGGTGGTCAAGAGGGTTGATGGTGCGGGTTGTCATGAGGGACCTTCTTCCAGCTTGTTGTTCGATAACCCGAATTATATGCCCTCGCCCGTACGCTTCCGCGCCTCCAGCCAGTCGTGCACGGGCCCGTCCACCTCCAGCTTCGAGATGTTCTTCGCGACGCCCAGGTTCAGTTCCAGCAGGAACGGGATCGAATCCGGCGGCACGTCGGTGCACGTCGTCCTGAACGCGGTCATGAAGCGCTCGGATTGCACGACCGGCAACACATCCTTGCCGCTCATGAATTGCAGGACGCTCGTGATCGTGTGTCCGCCGCCGATCGTGTGGTAGATGAACCGGTTGAACTCGCGGTCCACGGTCTTGAAATCGATGGTTTCCTTCGTCATCAGGTTGGCCAGGTAGTACAGGCCGACGGCGACGCGGAACCAGTCCGTCGACTCGGCCCGGGTGCGGCCCTGGCGCGTCACGGCCAGGATGTTGTCCTTGTTGATGAGAGTATCCATAAAGCCATTATGCATGTTCTTGCCCGGCCGGGATATCACCGGCAATGTTGCCAGAATAGACATGAGTCATTCCACGTTGTATGCTGGCCTGCATCCTGCTCCCGCTTTTCTGCACTCTGGACTTGTGAAAACGCCGTGTGTCGCACCGCTGCTGCCGGGTCGGCTCCTTTTTAATACAATGCAACAGTCATGAAATACGTGCATTGTCACGAGCAATGGAGTCTCCATGGAATTACAAATCCGCAACTTGTCCAAGACCTATGCCAATGGCGTGGTCGCGCTGGACAGGGTCTCGCTGAGCATCCCGCCCGGGATGTTCGGCCTGCTCGGTCCCAACGGCGCCGGCAAGTCGACCCTGATGCGGATCCTCGCCACGCTGCAGGAATGCGACAGCGGCTCCGTGTTCCTGGACGACATCGACGTGCTCGACGAAAAGGATGACGTGCGCCGCCTGCTGGGCTATCTGCCGCAGGACTTCGGCGTGTACCCGAAAGTGAGCGCGTACGAACTGCTCGACCATTTCGCGCAACTGAAAGGCCTGTCGCAGCGCCACCGCCGGCGCGAAGTCGTCGACGCGCTGCTGCAGCAGACCAACCTGTTCGAGGTGCGCAACCAGAAGATGGGCACCTTCTCCGGCGGCATGCGCCAGCGCTTCGGCATCGCCCAGGCGCTGCTCGGCGACCCGCAGCTGATCATCGTCGACGAGCCGACGGCCGGCCTCGACCCGCAGGAGCGCGTCCGCTTCCACAACCTGCTGTCCGACATCGGCGAGGACAAGACCGTGATCCTGTCCACGCACATCGTGTCCGACGTGGCCGACCTGTGCGCCAACATGGCGATCATCAACAAGGGCCACGTGCTGCTGTGCGGCGAGCCGGTGCGCCTCATCGAAGGCATCGAGGGCAAGATCTGGGCGCGGGTCGTCAGCAAGGCGGACCTGCCCGCGTTCCAGAAGCGCCACACCGTCATCTCCACGCGCCTCCTGTCCGGCCGCACGCTGATCCACGTGTACGCCGACCGCTATCCCGGCGACGACTTCGAGCCGATCCACCCGACCCTGGAAGACGTCTATTTCGCCACCATCGCCGGCCGCCACAACGACATGGCCGGGAACTGCTGATTCATGGGCGCGCTCCTCGCCATCGCCGGCTTCGAGGCCCGGCAGCGCCTGAAGCTGCTGTCGACCTGGGTGTATTTCCTTGCCTTCTTCGCGCTGGCCCTGCTGTGGATGGCCGCCGCGGGCGGCGTGTTCAAGGAAGCCTTCGTCTCGTTCGGCGGCCGCGTGCTGATCAACGCGCCGCGCCAGATCGCGCTGAGCGCCGCGTTCCTCGGCTCCCTCGGCGTCATCGTCGTCGCCGCGATGATGGGCCGCTCGGTGCAGCAGGACTTCGAATACGAGATGCACCACTTCTTCTTCAGCGCCCCGATCCCGAAGTACGCGTACGTGTTCGGACGCTTCCTCGGCGCGCTGGCGACGCTCGCCGTCGTGTTCTCGGCCATCCTGTTCGGCACCCTGCTGGGGGCCGCGCTGCCCGGCATCGATCCCGATCGCCTCGGGCCGTATTCCGTCGCGGGCTACCTGCTGCCCTACTTCCTCACCCTGCTGCCGAACCTGTTCATCTTCGGCGCCATCTTCTTCGTGCTCGCGGCGCTCACGCGGCGCATGCTGCCTGTCTACGTCGCCAGCGTCGTCATGCTGATCGGGTACATCGTCGCCCCGTCGCTGGCGCGCGACCTCGATTACAAGACGCTCGCCGCGCTGATCGACCCGTTCGGCACGACGGCGCTGATCCGCCTCACCGAGTACTGGAACCTCACCGAACGCAACACGCTGCAGGTCCCGTTCGCAGGCGTCTATCTGATCAATCGCGCCATCTGGTCGCTGTTTTCGCTCGTCGTCCTGCTGCTCGGCTACTGGCGTTTCAGCTTCGTGTCCACGCCGGCCGGCAGGCGCGGCCAGGCGCGGCCCGAACCGGAAAGCGCGCCGCAAACGCCGGCCGGCATGGCCGGCATGCACGAGCCGCCCGACTTCGCCGCGCGCAACCTCGCCGTGCTGCTGGCCAGGTCGAGCTGGATGAATCTGCGCGAGGCGGTCAAGAACGTCTACTTCGCCGTGATCGTCCTGGCCGGCATGCTGACCCTCGTCGTCAGCTCGCTGGACCTGGGCGCGATCTACGGCACCAGGACCTATCCCGTCACCTACATGGTGCTGGAACTCATACGCGACGTGTTCGCGCTGTTCGTCCTCATCGTGACGACGTTCTATGCGGGAGAGATGGTGTGGCGCGAGCGCGAGGCGCGCATGGCGCAGATGATGGATGCGCTGCCCGTCCCGAGCTGGCTGCCGCTGGCCGCCAAGACCATCGCCCTCGTCGGCCTGCAGGCCCTGCTGCTGCTGGCCGCGATGGTGTGCGGCATGGGCATCCAGCTGGCGCACGGCTACCTGACGCTGGAACCGGGCCTGTACCTGACGACGCTGTTCGGCATCCTGCTGCCCCGCTACGTGCTGCTAGCCGTGCTGGCGATTGCCGCCCAGGCCATCCTGAACCATAAATACCTCGCGTACTTCGCGCTGGTCACCTATTACGTCGTCACGCTGTTCCTCGGCGGCTTCGGCTTCGACCACCCGATGCTCGTGTACGGCGCGCTGCCGGACATCACGTATTCCGCAATGAACGGCTTCGGCCACTCCCTGCCGCTGCAGCGCACCCTGCAAATCTACTGGGGCGGCGCGGCGATCGTCCTGTTCACCATCGCGCTCGTGCTGTGGCCGCGCGGCGTCAGCGACAGCTTCGCCGAACGCCTGCAGCTCGCCCGCCAGCGCCTGACGCCGGGCGTGCTCGCCGGCTTCGCGGCCGGCATCCTCGTGTTCGCGGCCAGCGGCGGCCTGCTGTGGTACAGCCTCGTCCACCTCGGCACCTACCAGACCGCATGGCACAAGGAACAGGTGCGCGCCGACTACGAGCTGCGCTACAAACGATTCGCCAAACTGCCGCAGCCGCGCATCACCGACGTCGGCCTGCAGGTCGACATCCATCCCGACACGCGCACGCTGAAGGTGCACGGCTTCTATCAACTGGAAAACCGGACGGCTTCTCCGATCCGCGACATCGTCCTGTACCAGAAGCCTGGCCCCGACTTCCGTCCGCGCTTCGCGCAGGCGGCGCGGCTGCTGCGCGCCGATCCGCAGCACGGCTTCTATCACTACCTGCTGGCGTCTCCCCTGCTGCCGGGCGCGCGCACGGCGCTGGAATTCGACCTGCTGGACGCGCCGGGCGGCGTGCTGGGCCTGGGCCGCGACACGGCTGTCGTCGGCAACGGCACCTTCTTCAGCAATGAGGTGCTGCCGCACGTGGGCTACCAGCGCACGGTCGAGCTGGAAGACGACCGCGACCGCAAGCGCCACGGCCTCGCGCCGCGCGAGCGCATGGCCGCGCACGAGAACGAAGCGGCGCGCGCGAACAGCTACGTCGCCAACGACGCGGACTGGATCCGCTTCGACGCCGTCGTCAGCACGAGCCCGGACCAGACCGTGGTCGCGCCGGGCATGCTGGAACAGGAATGGATGAGCGGCGGCCGGCGCTGGTTCCATTACAAGGCCGACAAACCCGTCCTGAATTTTTATACGTTCCAGTCGGCCCGCTACGAAGTGCGCCACGACCGCTGGCAGGACGTGACGATCGACGTCTACTACCACCCCGGCCACGAATTCAATGTCGACCGCATGATCCGCGGCGCCAAGGCGGCGCTGGAATACGGCACGAAGCACTTCAGCCCCTACCAGAATCGCGAGCTGCGCATCGCGGAATTCCCCCGCTACGCGTCGTACGCGCAGGCGGCGCCGGGCACGATCCCGTTCTCGGAAAGCGTCGGCTTCATCGCCAAGGTCGATCCGGACTCGCGCAAGGACATCGATTACCCGTATTACGTGAGCGCGCACGAGGTGGGCCACCAGTGGTGGGCGCACCAGATCGTCGGCGCCGACATGCGCGGCGCGACCGTGCTGTCGGAAAGCCTGGCCGAATACACGGCGCTGATGTCGATGAAGAACACGCTGGGCTCCAGCAAGATGCGGCGCTTCCTGCGCTACGACCTCGAGGAATACCTGATGGGCCGCGCGCGCGAGAACAAGAAGGAGCTGCCGCTCGCGCAGAACGAGAACCAGAGCTACATCCACTACCACAAGGGCAGCCTCGCGATGTATCTGCTGCAGGACCTGGTCGGCGAGGATGCCGTCAACGGCGTGCTGCACGGCCTGCTGCTGGAGTATGCGTACAAGGGGCCGCCGTATCCGACCGTGACGACGCTCGTCGAGCGCCTGCGCGGCATCACGCCGCCGGACAAGGCCTACCTGATCGACGACCTGTTCGAGTCCATCGTCCTGTACGAAAACCACGTCGACGGCGCGACGGCGCGCCGCCGCCAGGACGGCAAATACGAGGTCGAGATCCGCGCCACGGCCGGCAAGGTGCGCGCCGGCGACCAAGGCCAGGAACAGCCGCAACAGCTGCGCGACTACATCGAATTCGGCGTCGACGACGAGGCGGGCAACCCGCTCGCGCGCGAGCGCAGGCTCGTGACGCAGGCCGACCAGCGGGTCGTCCTGGTGGTCGCCGGCCGGCCCGCACGGGCCGGTATCGACCCCGACAACAAGCTGATTGACAGGAAACCGACAGACAACATGCAGCCTGTCGACATGCACTGAACTTCACGTTATGATCTGGTCACAATATCCTGCTAGGAGACCTTCATGCCTATCGTCGCCGAACTGGCCGCCCAGATCCAGCAACTGTCCGCGCAGGACAGGCACGAGCTGTTGCGTCTGCTAATGGTGGGCAGCGACGACGGCGACCAGGATGCCGACGAAGCGTGGCGCAACGAGATCGTGCGCCGCGTGAAGGCGATCCGCAACGGCGAGGCGGCCATCCGCGCGCTGCAGGACGACTGGCGCGAGTAACACTGGCGCTGGATGTAAAAAAACCGCGATGCCGGATGGGTCGCGGTTTTTTTACGTCGTCATTCCCGCGCAAGCGGGAAACCATACTGAGTTCCGGAACTCGATGCATTCGCAATAAAGCAGATGCTTCGAATTCTGTACGTCAGCATGGGTCCCCGCTTTCGCGGGGTCGACGTGAGGTCTATTCGCCGGCGACCGCCTTCTTGGACGCCGTCGCGCGCTTCGCCGGTGCCTTGCGGGCCGCGGCCGTCTTGGCCGGGGCTTTGGTCGCAGCAGCCTTGGCCGCCGGCTTTGCCGCAGCCTTGCGCGCGGCCGGTTTGGCGGCCGCCGTCTCCGCGCCGCTGTCGGCACCGTCACCCTCGTCCTTCGCCTTCGCGCCCGGCTTGGCCTTGCGCTCCTCGAACTCGAAGCTGATCTTGCCGTCCTTGCCACGCACGAGGAAGGCCTTGAACGACCGGCGGGTGCGCTGCGACACGAAGCCCGGCAGCAGATCGGTCTTGCCGTCGTTCAGCAGCTTGGCCATCTGCTCCGGCAGGATTTCCTGCTGCAGGATGATGCGGCTGCTGCGGAAATCGCAGGTCTTCGGCTTGGCCACCGTGTGCTCGCAGACGTACGCGAGGCCCATCTCGTAGACGTTGCCGGTGCATTTCGGGCACGGGCCGAGCGGCGTCTGGCCGGTGAAGTCGACGCCCTCGCCGTCCTCGCCCTCGTCCTGGTCCTGGCCGAAGTCGAATTCCAGCTTGTAGTTGTGGATGTCCTCGTCGCGCACGATGCGCAGGATCGCGGCGAACGGCCGGCCCATCTTCGAGCGGAAGCCCTGCAGCGGGCCGATCGTGCGGTTGGCCAGCAGTTCCTCGACTTCCTCGATCTCGAACTGGCGTCCGCCCGGCACCTTGCTCATCGAGAAATCGCACTTGGTGCACGCGAAGCGGCGGTAGTTTTCCTTGACGACGCCGCCGCAGTTCGGGCACGGCGTGCGCAACGTCGCGTACTCGCCCGGGATCGTGTCGTTGTTGTACTCCTTGGCGCGCTTGACGATGATCTCGGTCATCTCGGCGATCTCGCGCATGAATTCTTCGCGCGAAATCTGGCCCTTTTCCATCTGCGACAGCTTGTATTCCCACTCGCCCGTCAGTTCCGGCGCCGTGAGTTCGTTGACGCCGAGGCCGCGCAGCAGGGTCATCAGCTGGAACGCCTTGGCGGTCGGGATCAGCTCGCGCCCTTCACGCAGCAGGTATTTTTCCGTCAACAGACCTTCGATGATCGCCGCGCGCGTGGCCGGCGTGCCGAGGCCCTTGCCGGCCATCGCGTCGCGCAGCTCGTCGGAATCGACCAGCTTGCCGGCACCTTCCATCGCCGACAGCAGCGTCGCTTCGTTGTAGCGTGCAGGCGGCTTGGTGACGAGGCCGTTCGCGTTGACCTTTTCGGTGAGCACCTTCTCGCCCTTCGCCACCGGCACGAGGCTGGCGCCGTCCTTGTCGTCGCCCGTCGTGTCCTTGCCGTACACGGCCAGCCAGCCGGGGTTCGTCATGACCTTGCCCTCGGTCTTGAACTGGTGGCCTTCCACTTCCGTGTAGCGGGTCGTGACGAGGAATTCCGCGGCCGGGAAGAACACGGCCATGAAGCGGCGGGTGACGAGGTCGTACAGCTTCTGTTCCGGCTCGGACAGGTTCTTCGGCACGACGCCGGTCGGGATGATCGCGAAGTGGTCCGAGATCTTGCTGTTGTCGAAGATGCGCTTGTTCGGCTTGACCCAGCCCTTGTCCAGGATCTGCTTGGCGAACTGGTGGTAGTTCGAATTGCCTTTCAACACTTCCAGGGTCGACTTGACGGTGTCCAGGTAGTCTTCCGGCAGCGCGCGCGCATCGGTACGGGGATAGGTCAGCACCTTGTGCTTTTCGTACAGCGCCTGGGCCAGGCCCAGCGTGTTCTTGGCCGAGAAGCCGAAGCGGCCGTTGGCCTCGCGCTGCAGCGACGTCAGGTCGAACAGCGCCGGCGCCATCGACGTGGTCGGTTTCGATTCCTCGGTGACATTACCCTGCTTGCCCATGCAAGCGGCGACGATCGCTTCCGCGTCGACCTTCGACCACAGGCGCTCGGCGCGTTTTTCCGGATCGGCGTCGTCCTTCTTGAACTTCGTGTCGAGCCAGCGGCCTTCGTACATGCCGGCCCCGGCGCGGAATTCCGCGCGCACTTCCCAGTAATCGCGCGGGATGAATTTCTTGATCTTCTCTTCGCGCTCGACGACGATCGACAGGGTCGGCGTCTGCACGCGGCCCACGGTCGTCAGGTAGAAGCCGCCTTCCTTCGAGTTGAACGCGGTCATCGCGCGGGTGCCGTTGATGCCGATCAGCCAGTCAGCTTCCGAGCGGCAACGTGCGGCATCGGCGAGCGGCAGCATTTCCTTGTCGCTGCGCAGGTGCGCGAAGCCGTCGCGGATCGCGGTCGGCGTCATCGACTGCAGCCACAGGCGCTTGACGGTCTGCTTGGCCTTGGCGTTCTGGGCGATCAGGCGGAAGATCAGTTCACCTTCGCGGCCCGCGTCGCATGCGTTGATCAGGGTATCGACATCCTTGCGCTTGATCAGCTTGTTCAGCACTTTGAGGCGCGACTCGGTCTTCGCGATGGGATTCAGCGCGAAGTACGGCGGAATCATCGGCAGGTGCGTAAAACTCCATTTGCCGCGCTTGACGTCGTATTCCTCGGGCACCGCGATTTCCAGCAGGTGGCCGACGGCGGACGACAGGACGTATTCGTCGGATTCGAAATACTCATCGTGCTTGGTAAAGCCGCCGAGCGCCTTGGCGATGTCGTTCGCCACGGAGGGCTTTTCGGCAATGATGAGGGCTTTGGTCATAGGGTTCCTAAGTCGGGCGGCAATGTAAGCCGGCCGTTTGATAGCTTATTAGTAACAACTGGCAGATAGCGGCCAATGATAAGCGGGTTGCCGCGCAATCCGCAAGTAGACTCTGCCTGCGTGCGCCTTGATGCAACCCGGTCATGCCGCCTTGAAAAATACGCTTGATCTTGCTTTGCCGCAAGAAAAAACGGGGCCGCAGCCCCGTTTCACTATGTAGATGATAGCACCGTCAATGCAGCAGGCGCGGCGCCGCATCTTCCTCGTCCGACCCGAACAGGTCGTCGAACATCAGCGCGTCCGGCTCCTTGCCCTGGCTCCACAGGAGCATCAGGACGATGATCTTCAGCTTGCCCAGCGTGACAGGCGATTCGTCCAGCGCCAGCGCGCGTTCGATGACGATCTCGCGCTGCGACGCGGTCAACAGGCCGGCCAGCTCCAGGAACTGGATAAAGCCGACGGCGGCACTGCCGAGCGCATCGACTTCCTGGGCAATATAAAAGCGGGTACCGCTCGATTCGAGGGCGGGGTTGGTGGTCCCGGCCATTTCTGTCAGGCCATTCAGCCAGTCCAGTGCCTCGGAAATTTCGACATCGTCGAAACCGACGGCAGACAGCTTGCGTGCCAGGGCAGCCGGCTCAGGGCAGGCATCGGGACGATAATACGTCTCGTAAAGATAGACTAGGATGTCGAACATGGTGACGCTACTGTAGCAGCTAAGCTCCGTGCGGCACAAGTGCGTCACGAACTCCACTTCCACCCGGAATCATCATCGTTGTTTATCGGCCTTATCGGCTTTGCCAGCCGTGTTCCGTGCATTATCGTCTGGATGAGGCCTCCCGGCAGCCGTTCGAGTCGCCCCGACAACTCCAGCACGAGCAGGCGCGCGGCCAGTTCTCCCGGGCTACAGCCGAGGCGCGCCAGCAATATGTCGGGTTCGACGGGGTCGTGGCCGAGGGCGTCCAGCAGCGCGGCGTCCGCCGGTGCGCTGGGATGCCCGGCGGCACTGTTATCGATCTTGGTATCTGTTAACGACATATCTGGCGGGGGTAGCCGGGCCGCTTGCCGGGCCACCAGCGGCGACAGCGCGAGCGCTTCCAGTACGTCCCGCGCCGTGTCGACGAGCTTCGCGCCTTCGCGGATCAGCATGTGGCAGCCCTTGGCCAGCGCGGCGTGGATCGAGCCGGGAATCGCGAACACGTCGCGCCCCTGCTCGGCCGCCTGGCGTGCCGTGATCAGCGAGCCGGACTGTACCGCCGCCTCGACAACGAGCACGCCGGCCGCGAGGCCGCTGATGATCCTGTTCCGTTTCGGGAAATTGCCCGGCAGGGGCGGCGTGCCGACAGGATACTCGCTGACGATGCAGCCTTCGTGCGCGATGCGCTCGCACAGGTCGCGGTTGCGGGCGGGATAGGCAATGTCCGCCCCGGTGCCGACGACGGCGACCGTCCCGCCGCAGCGGCGCAGCGCGCCCTCGTGCGCGGCCGCGTCGATGCCGAGCGCGAGGCCGGACACGATGCACAGGCCGGCACCGGACAACGCTTCCGCGAACGCCAGCGCATTCGCCCTGCCCTGCGCGCTGGCATTGCGGCTGCCGACGATCGCCAGGCACGGTCCATCCAGCACCTGGGGCAGCCCTCTAATATAAAGAAGCAAAGGCGGATCGGGGATCCGGGCCAGCAGGTCGGGATAGCCGGGCTCGCCCAGCGCGACGGCGTGGTGGCCGGGCAGCGCAAGCCAGTCCAGCGTGGCATCGAGCAGTTTGCGGGTGGCATCGGACGGCGGTTGCAGCAGCGCGTGCGCCTGGGCCGCGTTCACGTGGGCGGCCAGTGCCGAATAGTCGGCGGCGAACACCGCGTCCGGGCTGCCGAACGCGTCCAGCAGCACGGCGGCCGTGCGCGGGCCGATGCCGGCGGTGCGCTCCAGGCGGAGCCAGGCTGCCAGGGAAGAGGATCGTGCAGGCGCTGCGGAAAGGTCCGTGTCCTGCACGGTGGATTCACTCCGGTGATCGTGCGACGTCGCCGACCTGCACCGGCTGCGTCACCTGCATGACCAGTCCGTAAGAGACGTGGTCGAAAACCCGGAAGATGAACAGGTCGCCGTATTGCTCGTCCGGGAGCCTCAGTTTCGCCTTGCCGAACCCAAGGAAACCTTTGCTTTCCGGGTCCGTCACGGTCTGCCCGAGATGATAAAGCTGCAGCACGGCGCCGACATCGAGTCCGTCAAACGTGCCCCGGTTGACAGTCACCACCTGGTTCTGCGACGCGTAATTCGATTCGGACGCGAGCGCCATCACGCGCGCCGCCACCGGCCGCGCGGGCGCGTGCGGGACATAGTTGCGCACCGGCGTGGGCGGCGTCGGCAACAGACGATCGCCGACGCCCATTTCCTTCACGGAGCGGGTGACGGCGAACGTGTGGACGTCCGTGCCCGGCCCCGCTTCCTTCACGAGGCGGGCCGTGCCGACATACGCCGCTTCGTGGGCAACGACCTTGCCGGACTCCGGATCGACCAGTTCCTTGCCCGGCCGGAAGACCTGGAAACTGGTGGCGCCGTCGAGCGCGCCGCGCACATAGACGCGGTCGCCCTCGCCCAGGTACAGCCGGTCTTCCTGCGCGGCGACAATGCGCGCGGCATTCGCCAGTGCCTGCGCCTCGACGACGAGCGGCTGGGTCAGGAACGGTTCGATCGCGCCGGCGGGAATCGCGGGCACGGCATTGTCCTGGCCAAGGTTTTCCGTGCGCAATTGCGGTGAGAGACGCACGAGGGGCGGCTGGCCGGCATCCGTGTCGCTGCCCGGCTTGTTCAGGGTCAGGCGGCCGCGGGCGCGGTCGAAATAGACGACCTGGCCCGGATAGATCCAGTGCGGATTGCGGATCTCGTCGCGGTTCATGCCCCACACCTGGGGCCAGCACCACGGGTGCTCGAGGAAGGCGCCGGAAATGTCCCACAGGGTATCGCCCTTGACGACGACGTGCTGGTCAGGGGCATTCGGGCGGAACGCGCAATTCGTGGCGGCCTGCGCGGAACCGGCGGCGCTGGAGACGAAAAGGGCCGCGGCGGCGGCGCGGATCGCGAGCGACCGGGCAACGCCTGTGCTAAAATTTTTCATTGGAGAGTCCGTAAAGTGCCGTATCGACACGGGTGCTACGCCACCTCGGCCGGCAACAACGCAGGAACCAGACGACTCTTCGACCGCGCAGCGGATCATGAAGGGTCGCAATAGTTGCCTTACTGAATCAAATTCTGCCGAGAAATCCCTGAACTAGCAAGACAAACCGCACCCGGCAGCGGGGGCGGCGTGTTGCGTTTATGCCCGCGCGGCCCAATATACCGATTACTGATTGATTTCGAATACACAGCCATGGCCTTACTGAACATTCTCCGCTACCCCGACCCGCGCCTGCACAAGGTTGCCAAGCCGGTCACCGAATTCGGCGACCGCCTCCACACGCTGGTGGCGGACATGGCCGAGACCATGTACGACGCCCCGGGCGTGGGCCTGGCCGCCACGCAGGTCGACGTGCACGAGCGCGTCGTCGTCATCGACGTGACCGAGACCAAGGACAACCTGCTGGTCTTCGTCAACCCGGAAATCGTCTGGTCCAGCCCGGACAAGCAGGTCTATGACGAAGGCTGCCTGTCCGTGCCGGGCATCTATGACGGCGTCGAGCGTCCGTCGCGCGTAAAAGTGCGCGCCGTCGACCAGTTCAACAAGCCGTTCGAGCTCGAGGCCGACGGCCTGCTGGCCGTGTGCATCCAGCACGAACTGGACCACTTGATGGGCAAGGTCTTCGTGGAATACCTGTCGCCGCTGAAGCGCAACCGCATCAAGACGAAGCTGCAGAAGGAAGAACGCGACATGCAGCGCTCGTCCGCCCGCCGCGCATGAGCAGGGAGAAAATGCGGGTCGTCTTCGCCGGCACGCCGGAATTCGCCGCCGTCGCCCTGCGCGCCCTGCTCGACGCGGGATTCAATGTCCCGCTCGTGCTGACCCAGCCGGACCGCCCGGCCGGCCGCGGCATGCAGTTGCAGGCGTCCGCCGTGAAGCAGGTCGCCGTCGCGCACGGTATCGACGTCTTGCAGCCGCTGTCGCTGCGCATGGATGCGAAGGATCCGCAACGCGCGGCCGAAGCGAAGGCCGCGCACGAGCGCCTGCTGGCCACGGAGTACGACGTGATGGTCGTCGCGGCCTACGGCCTGATCCTGCCCCGCTCCACGCTGGACATCAAGCCGTGTATCAATATCCACGGCTCCATCCTGCCCCGCTGGCGCGGCGCCGCCCCGATCCACCGCGCGATCGAAGCGGGCGATGCCGAGACGGGCGTCACGATCATGGAGATGGAAGAAGGCCTGGACACGGGCCCGATGCTGCTGATCGAGCGCATCGCCATCGGCGCTACCGACACGACCGGCAGCCTGCACGACAAGCTGGCCGCGCTCGGTGGCCGCATGATCGTCGAAGCTCTGCAGAAAATGGCGCAGGGGCAACTGGAAGCCGTCCCCCAGCCGCAAGACGGCGTGACCTATGCGGCCAAGATCGGCAAGGAAGAAGCGAAGCTGGACTGGACGCTGCCCGCCGTCGAGCTGGCGCGCAAGGTGCGTGCGTTCAACCCGTTCCCGGGCGCGCATGGCCAGGCGGGCGCGACCACGATCAAGATCTGGAACGCCCAACCGGCGGACGGTCACGGCCAGCCGGGCCAGGTGCTGCAGGCGGATGCGCAGGGCATCGTCGTCGCGTGCGGTACCGGTGCGTTGCGCCTGGCCGAGTTGCAAAAGCCGGGCGGCAAGCGCCTGGCGGCGGGCGAGTTCCTGAAAGGCTTTTCGTTCGACGGGCTCGCGTTCGCGTAACAACCTGCAGCAATAATGAAGAAGGGCATCAACCGGTTCGCGCCGGGTGATGCCCTTTTTGCTTTCTGTCGGATGGCATGCCGTTCCGGCATCAGGTCTGCAAATCAGGTCTGCAAATGAGCGGAGCGCTGTGCCCCGACCATCAGGACATGAGAGGAATCAGTGCTGCTCGCCCTGAGCACGCACGCGATTCGCTTCCATGTATTCACGCAGGACCTGGTTGATGCGGGTCTGGTAGCCGGGGCCAGCCGACTTGAACCATTCCAGCATGTCCACATCCAGGCGGATGGTGACGATTTGTTTCACGCCGGCGACAGCGTGGGTCTTGGCCGGGGTGTTGTCTTCGTTGCGGACTGCCGACTGGTCCCACTCAGGCTCATATTCTTTATTCATTTGCAATTCTTCCCATTTTGGCGGCGGAGCGACGGTCCGCACTTTCCGTTGATTGGACTGATACAGATCAATGAAACCGCGCCAGCGGCGGTCTCAATGGGATTTATTGTCACCTCTGTATGTATCCGGGAAATTGCTAATATGGGACAATTTGTATCCCAATGTAACAATACGACGGTTGAAACAATACGTTACAAGCGTCTTTACATTCGCGTCCGATTTCGAGCGAACCGTAGCCCTTGGGCCGCACCAGGAACAAACTCGGCCAGTAACGGTATAATCACAGACCAGCCTCATATTTATCCAGCCGCTCTCAGGAAAGCCCTACGATGAACACCGCCGCCCACGCCATGTCCCCCGTCGAAGCCCAGCTGCGCGAAGCCCTCGCCCAACGCATCATGATCCTGGACGGCGCGATGGGCACGATCATCCAGCAATACAAGCTCGACGAACAAGCCTACCGCGGTGGCCCGACGGGCCGCTTCATCGATTTCGCCGCACCGGCCGACAGTGGAGCACGCGAGCTGTTCGTCAAGGGCAATAACGAATTGCTGAACCTGACGCAGCCGCAGATCATCCAGGAAATCCACGAACGCTACCTGGCCGCCGGCGCCGACATCATCGAGACGAACACGTTCGGCGCCACCAGCGTCGCCCAGGACGACTACCACATGGCCCACCTCGTGCGCGAGATGAACGTGGCAGCCGCGAAGCTCGCCCGTGCCGCCTGCGTGAAATACTCGACGCCGGACAAGCCCCGCTACGCCGCCGGCGCCCTCGGCCCGACGCCGAAGACGGCCTCCATTTCGCCGGACGTGAACGACCCGGCCGCGCGCAACGTGACGTTCGACCAGCTCGTGACGGCGTATTACGAACAGGTCGATGCGCTCGTCGAGGGCGGCGTCGACCTGCTGCTCGTCGAGACCATCTTCGACACGCTGAACTGCAAGGCCGCGCTGTTCGCCATCGACCAGTACTTCACCGAGCATCCGGAAACGCCGCGCGTGCCGCTGATGATCTCCGGCACCGTCACCGACGCGTCGGGCCGCATCCTGTCCGGCCAGACCGTGTCCGCGTTCTGGAATTCCGTGCGCCACGCGAAGCCGCTGACGATCGGCCTGAACTGCGCGCTGGGCGCCGCCCTGATGCGCCCGTACGCCGAAGAACTCTCCCAGATCGCCGATACGTTCGTCTGCATCTATCCGAACGCCGGCCTGCCCAACCCGATGAGCGACACGGGCTTCGACGAACTGCCGTCCGACACCTCGGCCCTGCTGCGCGAATTCGCCGACGCCGGCTTCGTCAACATCGCCGGCGGCTGCTGCGGCACGACGCCGGAACACATCCAGGCCATCGGCGAGCTGCTGAAGGACTGCCCGCCGCGCACCGTGCCCGAGATCCCCGTCGCGCTGCGCCTGTCCGGCCTGGAGCCGTTCGTCGTCGACGACACCTCGCTGTTCGTCAACGTCGGCGAGCGCACCAACGTCACGGGCTCGAAGGCGTTCGCGCGCATGATCCTGAACGAGCAGTTCGACGAGGCGCTGTCCGTCGCGCGCCAGCAGGTCGAGAACGGCGCCCAGGTCATCGACATCAACATGGACGAGGCGATGCTCGATTCGCAGGCCGCGATGACGCGCTTCCTGAACCTGATCGCATCGGAACCCGACATCTCGCGCGTGCCGATCATGATCGACTCCTCCAAATGGAGCGTGATCGAGGCCGGCCTGAAATGCGTGCAGGGCAAGGCCATCGTGAACTCCATCTCGATGAAGGAAGGCGAAGAAGAATTCCTGCGCCAGGCCTCGCTGTGCCGCCGCTACGGCGCCGCCGTCATCGTGATGGCCTTCGACGAGAAGGGCCAGGCCGACACGTTCGAGCGCAAGATCGAGATCTGCGCGCGCGCGTACAAGGTATTGACAGAGCGAGTGGGCTTCCCGCCGGAAGACATCATCTTCGACCCGAACATCTTCGCGATCGCCACCGGCATCGAGGAGCACGACAACTACGCCGTCGACTTCATCAACGCCACGCGCTGGATCCGCGAGCACCTGCCGTACGCGAAGGTGTCGGGCGGGGTCTCCAACGTGTCGTTCTCGTTCCGCGGCAACGACCCGGCCCGTGAAGCGATCCACACCGTGTTCCTGTACCACGCCATCAAGGCCGGCATGACGATGGGTATCGTCAACGCGGGCATGGTCGGCGTGTACGACGATCTCGATCCGATACTCCGCGAGCGCGTGGAAGACGTGGTGCTGAACCGCCGTCCAGATGCCACCGAGCGCATGATCGAATTCGCCGGCACCCTGAAGGCCGGCGGCGCGAAGCAGGAACAGAACCTCGAGTGGCGCAACGCGCCCGTCGGCAAGCGCCTGTCGCACGCGCTCGTGCACGGCATCACGCAGTGGATCGTCGAGGACACGGAAGAAGCGCGCCAGCAGATCGCCGCGGAAGGCGGCCGTCCGATCCAGGTGATCGAAGGCCCGCTGATGGACGGCATGAACGTCGTCGGCGACCTGTTCGGCCAGGGCAAGATGTTCCTGCCGCAGGTCGTGAAATCGGCGCGCGTGATGAAGCAGGCCGTGGCCCACCTGATCCCGTTCATCGAGGAAGAAAAGGCGGCGGAAGAAGCGCGCACTGGCATCGTCGCGAAACCGAAGGGCAAGATGGTGATCGCCACGGTGAAAGGCGACGTGCACGACATCGGCAAGAACATCGTCTCCGTGGTCCTGCAATGTAATAACTTCGAGATCGTCAACATGGGCGTCATGGTGCCCGCGTCCGAGATCCTCGCGAAAGCGAAGGCGGAGAACGCGGACATCATCGGCCTGTCCGGCCTGATCACGCCGTCGCTCGAAGAGATGGCCCACGTCGCGCGCGAGATGCAGCGCGACCCGTGGTTCCGCGACCGCCGCATTCCGCTGCTGATCGGCGGCGCGACGACGAGCCGCGCGCACACCGCCGTCAAGATCGCGCCGCACTACGAAGGCCCGGTCGTGTACGTGCCGGACGCATCGCGCTCCGTCTCCGTCGGCCAGTCGCTCGTGACCGTGGATACGCGCGACGGCTACGTCGCCGAGATCGCCGAGGACTACCAGCGCATCCGCGAACAGCACGCGAACAAGAAGGCGCTGCCGATGGTGAGCCTGGAGCAGGCGCGCGCCAACAAGGCGCAGCTCGCGTTTTCGCCCGTGAAGCCGAAGTTCGTCGGCCGCCGCGTCTTCAAGAACGTCGACCTGGGTACCCTCGCACGCTACATCGACTGGGGCCCGTTCTTCCAGACCTGGGACCTGGCCGGCCCGTACCCCGCGATCCTGACGGACGAGGTGGTGGGCGAAGCGGCGGCGAAGGTGTTCGAGGAAGGCCAGGCGATGCTGAAGAAGATCATCGACGGCCGCTGGCTCACCGCGAACGGCGCCATCGCGCTGCTCCCGGCGAACACCGTGGGCGACGACGACATCGAGATCTACACGGACGACACCCGCAGCGAAGTCGCCTTCACCTACTACGGCCTGCGCCAGCAGGGCGTCAAGCCCGTCGTCGACGGCGTGCAGCGTCCGAACCAGTGCCTGGCCGACTTCATCGCGCCGAAATCGTCCGGCATCGCCGACTACATCGGCATGTTCGCCGTGACCGCGGGCATCGGTGCCGAGAAGATCGAGAAGCGCTTCGAGGCCGAGGGCGACGACTACTCGTCGATCATGGTCAAGGCCCTGGCCGACCGCCTGGCCGAAGCCTTCGCCGAATACATGCACGAGCGCGTCCGCACGGACCTGTGGGGTTATGTCGCGGACGAGAAGCTGTCGAACGAGGCCCTGATCAAGGAAGAATACGTGGGCATCCGTCCGGCGCCGGGCTATCCGGCATGCCCTGAGCACACCGTCAAGGCGGACCTGTTCAAGACCCTGCAGGCCGACGAGATCGGGATGCAGCTGACGGAATCGTTCGCGATGTATCCGGGAGCCGCCGTGTCGGGCTTCTACTTCTCGCATCCGGAATCGAAGTATTTCGTGGTCGGCAAGATCGGGCAGGATCAGCTCGAGGACATGGCCAAACGCCGCGGCATCGCCAAGGACGAGTTGGAACGCTATCTCGCGCCGAATCTCTGATCGAACTGCGCGTGGGCACGGGTGGGGCCCCCCCCCCCACCCTGCCGTGGCCCGATGCGTAGAGTGGGCTCCCCGAGCCCACGCGTATTCAGCCGCGACGAGGCCGCGACGGTGCGGCTACATCAAGCTGGTTCAGATGGCGTAACGAACCACGGAATCACTCCACTGGAATGCCGACATCTCCAACTCGATCATGTCGTCGCCCGAGATCTGCAGTTCCTTCAAGGTGGGCAGCACGAGTTCCGTGTTTTCGTCGGCCTGCTCGATGCTCTCGGAGAGCTTGAGCAGCTCGCCGAAGAAACCGGCGCGGCCCACGAGGGCTTGCCGCACTTCGTCGCTGACGGGGATTTGTTCGACGATCTCGGTCATCGGGATGCCAAACAGGACGTCCATCAGCGACATGATGCCGACCGTGAACGCGATGTCCGCGACGGCCCGCTGGCCGGGACGCAGGCGCTGGGCCAGCAGCTCCATCAGGCGGCCGCGCGTCGTGGCCAGCATCAGCAACGGCGTCTGGTTGTGGCCGCGCGTGGCCGGCTCCGCATACAACATGATCTGCAGCCAGCGCTGCAGCTGGCGCCGGCCCAGCACGAGCAGGGCCTGGCTGACGGAATCGATGCGCTGCGTCGCGCCCACGGCCGGCGTGTTCACGAGGCGCAGCAGGTTCAGCGCGAGCGTCACGTCGCGCTTGACGGCCTTTTCGATGGCGGCATTGTCCGCGTCCGACATCACGAGGTTCATCAGGTCGACGACGGCCAGCTGCGACGGCGACAGCTTGCGGCCGCCCAGCACGGACGGACGCGCGAAATAATAGCCCTGGAAGTAGTCGAAGCCGAGGTTCATCGCGGCCTGGTAGGTGTCGCGCGTCTCGACCTTTTCCGCGACCACGGTCTTTTCCATGCCGTGCAGGCGGCGCACGAGGTTCGGCAGCTGCGCGGGCGGCACGCTGCGCAGGTCCAGCTTGACGAAGGCGGCCAGCGGCAGCAGGCGTTGCAGGCGCAGGCTGTCGCCGTCGACGCCGTCCAGCGCGAAGCGGAAGCCGTGGCCCTCGAGCGCGCGCATGCGCGCCAGCAGGTCGTCGTCCGGCACGACGTCGGACACGATCTCGAGGATCGTCCGGTCGCGCGGCAGGAAGGCGAAGATGTCGCTCGCGAGGACTTCGGCATCCACGTTCAGGAAGCAGGTGGCGTCGCCGATCGCGCGCGCGAGGCCCAGTTGCGCCGCATGGGCGATCACGGCGGCCGTCGCGGACAGGCCGGTCTCGTCGGCCTCGCCCTGGCGCGCGCTGGTGCCCGCGCCTCGGAACAGCAGCTCGTAGCCGTACAGGGCCTGGTTGCGGTCGAGAACGGGCTGGCGCCCCAGGTAGAAGTCACGCACGCGCAGGGGATAGTTCGCGTGGTCCAGGCTCGCGGCGGTATCGGTCATCATGGACTCTTGTAGCAGGGGAACGTAGCTACTTTAACGCATTCCGCCGCCCGGTGACTATGTGAAAATGATTTCCTGTAAAAAACTTTGTCAGGATTGCGGCAGGCCGTCCACGAAAACCTTCAGTTCACCCGGCGCGAATTCCGTCCACGTTTCGTTGGTCGTGAGCGGCGTCGTGACGATGATGGCCACGCGGTCATTCGGCGTCGTCACCTGGGAAAAATCGACGGACAGGTCTTCGTCGGCGAGGCAGGCGGCCGTGAACGGATACTTGCGCACGACGTAGCACAGCTTCGTCGAGCAGTGCGCGAACAGCGCCGTGCCGTCGGACAGCATCATGTTGAACGTGCCGTGGCGGGCAATGATGGCGACGAGGTCGGCGATGGCGGCGCGCAGCACGGGCATGGCGGGGGGCGTGGCGCCGAAGCGCTCGCGCAATTGCTGCAGCAGGAAGCAGAAGGCCCGCTCGCTGTCGGTATTGCCGACCGGGCGGTACGGCCCGTCGAGGACGGGCTCGAACCCCTTGAGGTCGCCGTTGTGGGCGAACACCCAGTAGCGGCCCCACATCTCGCGCACGAACGGATGGCAGTTTTCCAGCGCCACCTGGCCCTGCGTGGCCTTGCGGATGTGGGCGATGACGTTCAGCGACTTGATCGGGTAATGCTTGATCAGTTCCGCGATCGGCGACGCGATGGCGGCCTGGTGATCGACGAAATGGCGCACGCCGGATCCCTCGAAGAACGCAATGCCCCAGCCGTCGTGGTGCGTGTCCGTGCGTCCGCCCCGATGGGCGAAGCCGGTGAAACTAAACACGATGTCCGTCGGGACATTGCAATTCATGGCGAGTAGCTGACACATGGGTCAAGCTTACCATGCGCGAACACAAAGCCGGTATGGGGAGAATGTGATTGGAATGCGGATGGTGCCCTGCGTCGCCGGCCCGAACAAGGCTGCGTAACGCAGGTGCGGCAGAGCAGTGGCCGGACGTCCTGTCCGGCCCGGGGGGAGACTCAGTGCAGGACGACGGGCTGGCTCATGAGGGTATCGTACGAACCCAGGAAATCGTCGATTTCCTCCATGGTCGGCTCGCTCGCGATCAGGTTGTTGACATCTCGCCGGAACGCTTGCGCCAGTTTGCCGCCGATGAACGCCTCGCGCCGGCCGGACTTGTCGACGATCTCGTAGCCGCCGAAGCGCAGGGCCTCGAGGTTGTGATCGACGCCAAATTCGACAACGCTGTACTGTTCGCTGTTATAGATCATGTTCATGATGACTCCTTCACTCGATCAGATGGGTGCAAGGGCCGCCCGGCGGCGGACGGCTCTTTGCTGGCCTTTCCACTTTCGTTCCACTTCAACTACGAGGTGGGGCCACGACGAACCGAATTCAAGAACCTCTACAACTTGTTACGAATGCCATCAACACGCTGCGGAAGATTCAGGCCTTCAGGTCGGAAGTCAGCCGTAACAGCTGATCGTATGGCTCGGACTGCAACCACGATCGCAACTGATCAAGATGCCCGCTGTCCGCGACACCGATGAAGATACGGCGGGGTCGTTGGCGCAGCAGTCGATTCAATGTTACACGCAAAACGAGATTGCCGGTGCAGCACAGGCAACCGGGCGCGATCCGCGCAAGCGTCTGCCCGGGAGGAAGGTCGTCGAGGGGGGAACTGCCGGACGCGAGGCCTTCAAGGACGATGGCCTGCGAGATGGGATGCACCCGGTCTTCATGCAGATCGGAAAGGTGGGCGGCGATGGCCGCTTCGCGCGCGGCGGCGCCGGGACCGGTGACGAGCGTCAGGACGGTGCGTGCATCGTCCTGGTCGCCGGGATTACTGTGCACTCTTCTTGCCCAGCTTGCCCGGTTCGACGCCGAGCTGCTTGAGCTTGCGATACAGGTGGGTCCGTTCCAGGCCCGTCTTTTCGGCCACGCGCGTCATGGACCCGCCTTCGCGGCCCAGGTGGTGTTCGAAGTACATACGCTCGAAGGCGTCGCGCGCCTCGCGCAGCGGCAGGTCGAACGACAGCGTGTAGCCGTGCGCATGCGCCTCGCCGTTGCTGACCGGACGGGCCATGCCCATCGACGCCCCCATCGCCCCGCCCTGCGGCTGCGGTGCATACATCGGCTGCGCGACGGCGCTCGGCTCCGGCACGGGCGCGGAGACGGAGGCGACGGTCGCCATCGGACGCGGCGCGATCGCCGGGGCGCGCGCCACTTCCTGGCCGCGCTGCAGGCCCTGCTGCACCGCTTTCAACAGTTTTTGCAGGGCGATCGGTTTTTCCAGGAAATTGAGGGCGCCGATGCGGGTCGCTTCCACGGCGGTGTCGATGGTGGCGTGGCCGGACATCATGATGACCGGCATCGTCAACAGGCCGTCGCGCTGCCACTCCTTGAGGAGGGTGACGCCGTCGGTATCGGGCATCCAGATGTCGAGCAGCACCAGGTCGGGGGTGCCCTGCTGGCGCGCCTGGCGGGCCTGCTGCGCGTTTTCCGCCAGCTGGACCGCGTGTCCCTCGTCGCCAAGGATTTCCGAGAGCAGCTCGCGGATGCCCATTTCATCGTCAACTACGAGTATGTTCGCCATCTTGTTATGCCTTTTATGATCTGACTCTCTCCGTGCACGTCGAAAAACCTACTGCGCGTTGCACTGCGGTCCTGCGATGCTCGCTGTACTTTCGTACAGCTGCGCTTCTCGAACCGCATTGCGGCCGCTCGCGACGGTTTTTCGAGGCGCCCGTTCCAGCCAAGATTTTATGCGCGATTCACGCTTCGGCCAAGTTCGCCTCTGGCGCTAACTTTAACAGCAAAATCGATACCGAAGCGCCACTTCCGTCGGCGCGGTTGGCGACGTCGATCCGGCCGCCATGTTCGTCGACGATCTTCTTGACCATCGGCAGGCCCAGGCCGGTGCCGCGCGCCTTCGACGTGACGTACGGTTCGAAAGCCCGCGACAGGATCTTCGACGCGAAACCGGGCCCGTTGTCGACGATCGCCAGGCGCACCGCGGTGCCCGTGCCGCCGTCGGCGCCGACATAGTGGATGGCTTCCGTCACGATGTCGATACGGGGCGGGTCGTCCCGCCCCGGACGGTCGGCCAGCGCGTCCTGCGCGTTCTGCAGCAGGTTGTGGATCACCTGGCGCAGCTGGGTCGCGTCGCCCATCACGCGCGGCAGGCCGGGGGCGAGCGACGGGTGGATCACGTCGGAGCCATCCTCGGACAGGTACAGGTTCAGGATCTCGTCGATCAGGTCGTTCAGGTCCAGCGGGTGCAGCACGGCCGGCGGCGTCCGCGCGTAGTCGCGGAAGTCGTCGACCATGCGCTTCATCGCGGCCACCTGGCTCACGATGGTGTCGGTGGCCTTGTTGAGGAGTGCCGCCGCATCCGGGTCGACGCGGTCGGCCAGCTTCATCTGCAGGCGTTCGGCCGACAGCTGGATCGGCGTGAGCGGGTTCTTGATCTCGTGCGCGAGGCGGCGCGCGACCTCGCCCCAGGCGACCGAACGCTGGGCCGAGATCACGTCGGAGATGTCGTCGAACACGACGATGAAGCCGCTGCCCGCCCCCACCGGCAGGCGCGAGCCGCGCGCGAGCAGGGTGAGGTCGTGGTCGTCGTCGGTGCCGGGGCGGCGCGGGATCTCGATCTGCTGCTGCCAGTGCGCCCGTCCGCGCCCGCGGCCCGCGGCCGATTGCGCGCTCTGCGCCGAGAAGGCGCGCGTGACGGCGCCCGCGAACACTTCCAGCCCCTCGATGGCGTCGAGCGGACGGCCGGCCAGCGACGCGACGTCGACCGGCAGGATGCGGTGCGCGGCATCGTTCGAGTTGACGACGACGCCATCGGCATCCATCACGATCACGCCCGCCGACATGTTGGCCAGCACGGATTCCAGGTGGGCCTTGGCGCTTTCCAGCGCGGCGCGGTTGCGTTCGACGGCGGAGCGCGCTTCGAACAGCTGGCCCGTCATCGCATTGAACGATTGCGTGAGCGTGCCCAGTTCGTCGTTCGTCTCGACGATCGGGCGCGGCGACAGGTCGCCTTCCGCGACGGCGCGCGTGCCCTCGGCCAGCACGAGCAGCGGCTGCGCGAGGTTGCCGGCGATGAGGAACGACGCGCCGATGGCGGAAAAGATCGCGAGCAGCAGGGTCAGGGTGAGCTCGCCGACATACATCTTGTTCAGGCCGCGGCGCGCCGCGAAGCGCTCCTGGTATTCGCGGTAGGCGGTGCGCAGCACGGTGGAATTGGACGCCAGGTTGACGGGCACCGACTGCGTCAATTGCAGGTAGCGCGGTTCCATGCCGGGCGGCTCCGGCACGGCCACCACGACGCGCAAGCGCAGGTCGGTGGCCGCATCGAGGGCGTTGGGCGACTCGTCGTGCGCGTCACGGAAGTCGTCGTCGATACCGCCTTCCGGACGCGCGTAACCGCCCGGCATCGCGGCCTGCTTGAGCATCTGCGGCGTGGGCAGGTCGGCGGTCTCGACGGCACGGCGGTCCTCGGTGGCGCTGGCGACCGGCTTGCCGGCCGCATTCAACAGCAGCGCGCTCTGCATGCCGTCGCTGTCGTCGAGCGCACGCATGAGGATCGTCTGGGCCTCCTGTTCGCCCTGCCCCGCCAGCGTGGCGGCAACGGTGCCCGCGTTGGCGTTCAGGTCGGCCAGCGCCTCGTCGAGGGCGGCGCGGGACAGGTTCAGGCCGGAGTCGAGCGCGGCCTCGATCTTGACGTCGAACCACGATTCGATCGAGTGCGAAACGAACTGCACCGACACCATGAACACGACGACCCCGGGCAGGATGCCGATCCCCCCGAACAGCACCATCAATCGCACCATCAGCCGCGAGCCGAACTTGCCGGCCCTATAGCGCGAATAAAGGCGCCAGAACGCGACCAGCACGAGCACGAACAGCGCGCCGGCGACGACGACGATCAGGCCGAACAGCCAGGCGAAATTGCGGGCGAAGAAGCCCGTGTTGCTGGATGCGGAGGCGAGAAGAAAAACGAGGATCGACGCGATCGCGCTGCCGATCACGAGGGCATAGCGCAGGGCCCGGATCACGGCTTACTCCGCACGGTAGGTGAAGGTCTTCTTGTGCGAGGCCAGGCGCCAGTCGGAATTATTCAGGGCATCGACCTGAAGCGGTTTCAACAGGTATTCGCGGTCCATGAACATGCGCACGGTAACGTTATAGGTCTCGCCCGGCTTCAGCGCCCCCGGCTTGGCGATCAGCCAGCGGGTCGGCCGGCGGATCGCGAGCAACGCCTCGTCGAGCGTGTCGAAATTCTGTTGGATGCTGCCGAGGGCGGACAAGTGATAGACCCGGAACAGCGGGTCGTAGTTCAGCTTGACCGTGCGGCGCGAGGAGACGGCGTGGTCGTCGGTCCACCACCAGCGCGGCCGGGTCAGTTCGATCTCGGTGGTGAACGACAGCGGCACGCCGTGCTGGATGGCCTGCTCGAGGCCGGGCGTCAGGTCGAACGAATAAGCGGCCTTCAGGCGATAGCCGTCGTCGGAGGCTTCGATGCTGGCAAAGGTGATTTCGATCCCGTCGGCCGCCTGCGCCGTTGCGCATGCGAATGCCAGCAAGAGCTGGCAGGCGATGAGGCGGAAAAATCGTACAGTCACTAGGGCCAGAGCCTTAAAAAGCGTTGTCGGGATTGCTCACGCTCCGGCCTTCTGGAACAAGGCGTAGAACAGACCGTCATGATCCTGCCCGGCGCCACTTCGAGGAAGCAGTTGGCCCGGCGCGTCGAGACGGACCGCACCGTGGCGCGCCGCGAAGGCGGCGGCCTGCGCTTCCGATTCCTGCGGCCAGAGCGAACATGTCACGAACAGCAATTTACCATCGGGCCGCAGCATCTGCCAAAGATTGTCGAGTATTTTGCCGGAAAGTGTTGCAAGTTGGTGGGTGTCACTCTTGCGTCGTAACCAGCGGATATCCGGGTGACGGCGGACGATGCCGGACGCCGTGCACGGCACGTCGGCGAGGATACGATCGTATTGACGGCCATCCCACCAATCCGTCGCTTCCGCCGCCCCCGCCTTGACGGTCGCGGACAGCCCCAGGCGCTGCAGGTTCTGGTCCACGCGCACGAGGCGGCGCGCGTCGGCATCCAGCGCCGTCAGGTCGACGTCGGCCGTCTCCAGGATGTGTCCGCTCTTGCCGCCCGGCGCCGCGCACGCATCCAGCACGCGCATGCCGTCGTGGAGGTCGAGCAGCGGCGCGGCCAGCTGGGCACCGGCATCCTGCACGGACACGAGGCCGTCGGCAAAGCCGGGGACCTGCGCCACGTTCACGGCCTGCGCCAGGCGCACGGCGCTTGGCCCCACCTGCTCCGCGCGCATGCCGGCAGCAAGCAGCGTCTTCAGATAGGTGTCGACGTCCGTCTTGCGGCGGTTGACGCGCAGGGTCAGCGGCGGCTGGCGGTTGCCCGCCTGGAGGATCGCCTGCCAGTCGTCCGGGTACGCCGTACGCACCGAGTCGATCCACCATTGCGGGTAATTCCACTGGGCGACCTGGTCGCGCAGCGCGGCGCCGACCAGTTGCTCGCGCTCGCGCAGGAAGCGGCGCAGCACGGCGTTCACCATCGCCCTCGCGTGCGCGAAATCCGGATGGGCGGAGCTGGCGAAGACGGCCTGGTCGACGACCGTGAAGGCTTCATAAGGCGGCTCGCTGCCTTCGGGCGGGTCGAGCAGCGCCAACGCGCATTCCAGCAGGCCGGCCAACATGGCGGGCTCGGGCGCCTTGCTCGTCATCAGGCTCAGCAGGATCTCGTTGCGCCCCAGCTGGCGCATGGCGCGGTAGGCGATGTCCTGGATGGCGCCGCGTGCCTGCGGCGGGGCGTCATACGCCTGGAACACCTCGGCCAGCGCGTGGGGGAGCGCGGTGCCGGCACGCACGCGCGCAAGGCTGCTCGCCGCGCCCAGCAGGGCGAACGCGAGGGAATCGGTGCGCAGGTCGGGACTGTAATCGAGCTGGACGTGGGCCTTGACCTCGTGGCTGTGACGCAGGCGCGCGCCCTCGTCCTTGGGACGGGACGACGCGTAGCCAGCGTCGCGCGGGGCCGGCTCGACCTGTTGCGGGCCGCGCGGCGGCGTGCCGCCGGGGCCGCGCGGGGCGGTCTGCCCCTTGCCAGGTGCGCCACCCGGCCGGGCCGGGCCGGCCTTTTTGCCGCCGTTGCGGCCGCCGGCCTTGGGTTTGAGAGTGAGCGTCGGGCGCTTTTCGGTCATGGCAAATCGATCAATGCATAAAGACGCTCATTGTAACGGTTACGCGTTGCGCAGGCTTAAGCGAGGCTTGTGCCCGTGTCCCCGGATGGTTTGCGCGTTGCGGCAAACCAGTATAATGATCGCTTAGCCTGCCGGTGGCACCGCCACCGCGCCGCACCGACCACGCCGCACCGACCATTATTTTTTCGACCACAGTTCATGCTCGCCCAACAAAAACAAGAGATCGTTGCCCTGTTCCAGGCCGCATTGGCCCCCATTGTCGCCGGCAGCGACCTCAGCCCTAACGTCGTCCTGGAGCGCCCGCGCGATCCGTCGCACGGCGACATCGCCTGCAACATCGCCATGCAGCTGGCCAAGCCGCTGAAAACGAACCCGCGCGACCTGGCCACCCGCCTGGTCGCCGCGCTGCTGGCCGATCCGAAGGCGGCGGGTCTCGTGGAATCGGCCGACGTGGCCGGCCCGGGCTTCATCAACCTGCGCGTGGCAGCCAGCGCCAAGCAGTCGGTCGTGAAGACCGTCCTGCAGCAGGGCGACGCCTTCGGCCGCGGCGACTCGGGCCATGACCACCACGTGATCATCGAATTCGTGTCCGCCAACCCGACCGGCCCCCTGCACGTGGGCCACGGCCGCCAGGCGGCACTGGGCGACGCGCTGTCGTCGCTGTTCGAATCGCAGGGCCACCAGGTCACGCGCGAGTTCTATTACAACGACGCCGGCGTGCAGATCCTGACCCTGGCCAACTCGGTCCAGGCCCGTGCGCGCGGTTTCCGTCCGGGCGATATCGAATGGCCGGAATCGGCCTACAACGGCGATTACATCCAGGACATCGCCGACGATTTCCTCGCGAAGAAGACCGTGTCGGCCAGCGACGGCCAGCCCGCCACCGCCAGCGGCGACACGAACGACATCGAATCGATCCGCCGCTTCGCCGTCACCTACCTGCGCAACGAGCAGGACCAGGATTTACAAGCGTTCGGGGTCAGGTTCGACAACTATTATCTCGAGTCCTCGCTGTACACGGACGGCAAGGTCGAGGCGGCCGTGCAGGCCCTGGTCGACGCCGGCGTGACGTACGAGCAGGACGGCGCGCTGTGGCTCAAGACGACGGACTACGGCGACGACAAGGACCGCGTGATGCGCAAGTCCGACGGCACCTACACGTACTTCGTGCCGGACGTGGCGTACCACATCCAGAAATTCAAGCGCGGCTTCGACCAGGCCATCAACATCCAGGGCAGCGACCACCACGGCACCATCGCCCGCGTGCGCGCCGGCCTGCAGGCCGTGAACATCGGCATCCCGCAGGGCTATCCCGACTACGTGCTGCACAAGATGGTCACCGTCATGAAGAACGGCGAGGAGGTCAAGATCTCCAAGCGCGCCGGTTCGTACGTGACGGTGCGCGACCTGATCGAATGGTCGGGCAACGGCGACGTGACCCGCGGCCGCGACGCCGTGCGCTTCTTCCTCATCTCGCGCAAGGCCGACACGGAATTCGTGTTCGACGTCGACGTCGCCCTCGCCACCAACGACGAGAACCCCGTCTACTACGTGCAGTACGCCCACGCGCGCATCTGCTCGGCCCTCGCGAACTGGGGCGGCGACGTGGCGCAACTGGCCAACGTCGATCTCTCCCCGCTGACGAATGCGCACGAATCCGGCCTGCTGGCCAAGCTGTCGTCGTACCCGGAGATGCTGCAGCGCGCGCTCGTCGAGCTGGGCCCGCACCAGGTCGCGTTCTACCTGCGCGAACTGGCCGGCGAACTGCACAGCTATTACTTCGCGCACAAGTGGCTGCTCGACGACGACGAGCCGACCAAGCTCGCGCGCCTCGCGCTGGCGGCCGCCATCCGCCAGGTGCTGCGCAACGGCCTGGCCCTGATCGGCGTCTCGGCGCCGGAGAAAATGTAAGCGTTTTAACCATACCGTACTACATGACCGCTTTCCGTAATCGCTCGCAATCCTCCTTCACGCGCCAGCGGGGCAGTACGCTCACTGGCCTCATCATCGGCCTGATCGTCGGTCTGGGCATCGCGGTCGCGGTCGCGCTGACGATCACCAAGGGCGCCTCGCCGTTCACCGACAAGACGGTCAAGGCGGGCCGCCCGGCCGATCCGGCGCCAGGCCAGGCCCAGGACCCGAACAAGCCGATGTACGCCAACCGCGACGCCGCGCGCGTGGCGAACAAGGAGATCACGGAAAAGGCGGCCGCGCGTTCCGGCGGCACCGATGCCGCACCGGCACCGAGCGCCAAGCCGGCCGACGTCGATCCGCTGGGCCAGGCGATCGCCGCGATGAAAGAGCCGGCACCGGCCAGGGTCGAGCCGAAGCCGGAGACGCGCGTCGCATCGGCGGCCCCCGCGGCACCGGCAGCCGCCCCTGCCGCCGCCGCCGCCGGCGAGTACATCTACTATCTGCAGGCGGGCGCGTTCCGCGACCTGTCGGATGCGGAAGCGACCCGCGCCAGGCTCGCGCTGCTCGGCTTCGAAGCGGCGATCAGCGACCGCACGAGCGACAGCGGCGTGCTGCACCGCGTGCGCCTCGGCCCGTACAACCAGGTCGAAGCCATGAACAAGGCGCGTGCCAAGCTGCTCGACAGCGGCGTCGACGTCGCCATCGTGCGTAACCAACGATAAGGGGTCGCGATGTCTCTGACGCGCCGTCTGTTCTGCACCGCCCTCCTCGGCCTCGCGGCCGGATCCGCCACGCTGTCGGCATCGGCCGCCGAGCCGCAGGCAGGGTCGCAATACCTCGTGCTGCCTTCCGTGCAGCCGACCGATACCGGCGCAAGAGTCGAAGTCATCGAGTTCTTCGCCTACTACTGCCCGCACTGCTACGCGTTCGAACCCGCGCTCGAAGCGTGGGTCAGGAAGCAGGGCGACAACATCGTGTTCAAGCGCGTCCACATCCAGGGCGGCGCCAGCGTGCTGCCGCAGCAGCGCCTGTTCTACACGCTGGATGCGATGGGCCTGCTGAACCAGTACCACCAGAAGGTGTTCGACGCCATGCACCAGCAGCACCTGCGCCTGTCCAGCGACGAGCAGGTGTTCGACTGGGTGGCGCAAAATGGCATCGACCGCGCGAAGTTCGTCGACACGTACCGCTCGTTTGGCATCCAGGCGAAGCTGCGCCGCGCTGGCGCGATGATGGATTCGTATGGCGTGGACCGCTGGCCGCTCGTCGTCGTCGACGGCCGCTTCGTCACGTCGCCGTCGCACGCGGGCGCGGGCGCGCCCGAGGGCACGACGGAAGCCCAGCAACAGCAGGCGGCCCTGCAGGTGATGGACTTCCTCGTCGCGAAAGCGAAAGCGGACAGGAAATGACCGCGGCGCGGAGCCGCCGGCTGCGCGTATTCATCACGGGCGCGTCCAGCGGCATCGGTGCCGCCCTGGCGCGCGAGTACGCGGCGCGCGGCGCCGTCCTCGGCCTGCTGGGCCGCCGCGCGGATGCCCTGCACGCGCTGCCCTTCTCCGCCGGTCACCACATCTACACCGTCGACGTGACGGACCATGCGGCACTGGCTGCGGCCGCCTTTGATTTCATCGCGCGTGAAGGCGGCGCCGACATCGTCATCGCCAGCGCCGGGGTCTCGGCCGGGACGCTGACGGAACGGCCCGACGACCTGTCCCAGTTCGCCCGCATCTTCGCCATCAACGTGACGGCCACCGTCGCCACGTTCGCGCCGTTCGTCGAGACGATGAAACGCAGGGAAGCCAAGGACCGCGGCCCGCGCCGCCTCGTCGCCATCGGCAGCGTGGCCGGCATCCGCGGCATGAAAGGGGCCGGCGCGTACTGCGCGTCGAAGTCCGCCGTGCACACCTATGCGGAATCGCTCCGCCTCGAATTGCAACCCCACGGTATCCGGGTCGTGACCATCGCGCCCGGCTACATCGACACACCGATGACCCGCCAGAACCGTTTTCCCATGCCCTTCCTGATGCCCGTGGACCGCTTCGCGGCCGCGGCCGCCCGCGCCATCGACGCCGGCACGAGCTACCGCGTGATCCCGTGGCCGATGGGCGTCGTCGCCAAGGTCCTGCGCCTGCTGCCCAACGTCCTGTTCGACGCGCTGTTCGCGCACGCGCCGACCAAGTCCGGCAAGGCGGCGCCATGAACGCCGACCGCATCATGGCGCTGTCGCGCGCCGGCGTCGCCGTCGAGGTGGTGGCGGAAACGGGATCGACGAATGCCGACCTGCTGGCGCGCGCGCCGCGGCTGACGGCACCCGTGCTGCTCGTCGCCGAACACCAAACGGCGGGACGCGGCCGCGCGGGCCGCAGCTGGCTGTCCGAACCGGGTCACTCGCTGACGTTCTCGCTCGCGTGGCGCTTCGCCGGGGGGCTGCGCGGCCTGGCCGGCCTGCCGCTCGCGATCGGTGTCGCGCTGGCGGAAACGCTCGGCCAACTCGGCCAGAGCGTGCAGCTGAAATGGCCGAACGACGTGCTCAAGGACGGCGACAAGCTGGCCGGGATCCTCGTCGAGACGCAGGTGGCGGCGGACGGCGCCGCGTGGACCATCGTCGGCATCGGCGTGAACCTCGTGATGCCGGACGCACTCGAAGACAGGATCGGCCGCAGCGCCGCCGCGATGCCGTGGCTCGCGCGCATGGACCGCGACGAGCTGATGGCCATGCTGCTCGACGGCCTGGCCGAGGCGCTGGCGCTGTTCGCGCACGCCGGGTTCGCCGCCTTCGTCGCGCGCTGGAATACGCTGCACGCGTGGCAGGGCCGGCCGGTCGTCCTGCTCGACCGTGGCGAGGTGCGGCACGAGGGCCTTGCCGCCGGCGTGGACGACACGGGGCGGCTGCTGCTCGACACCGCGGCCGGCCGGGTGACGATCGTGGCGGGCGACGTGTCGCTGCGCACGAAGGATTGATGTCCGGGAGGTCAAATGCTGCTGCTCGTCGATGCTGGAAACACGAGGATCAAATGGGCCATCGCGGCCCCTGACGCCGCGCCGGGCGACTGGACCGCGCATGGCGCCGTGCCGCATGCGGAACTGGAGCGCCTGCAGGCCGCGTGGGCGGGCCAGGGTCTTGCGCGCGCGATCGTCTCGAACGTGGCGGGGCACGCGATGGCCGCCCAGCTGACGGCCCTGCTCGCCCCGCTGCTGCCCGCGCCGCCCACATGGTTCACGTCGCGGGCTGAACTGAAAGGCATGCGCAACCGCTACCGCAATGCCACGCAGCTGGGCAGCGACCGCTTCGCCGCCGCCCTCGGCGCACGCTGCGTCGCCCCCGGCAAGAACCTCGTCGTGGCCACGTGCGGCACGGCGACGACGGTGGACGCCGTCAGCGCCGCCGGCGACTTCCTCGGCGGGATGATCCTGCCGGGCCTGGGCCTGATGCTGGGCGCGCTGGCACGCGGCACGGCCCAGCTGCCGCAGGTCGCGCCGGGTGCCTCTCCGCCGACCTTCGCGGACCACACGAGCGACGCCATCCTGTCCGGCTGCCTGGCCGCGCAGGCCGGCGCGATCGAACGCGCCTGCGCGGCGCTGCCGGCCGACCTGTGCATCGTCTCCGGCGGCGCGGCGGCCAGCGTGGCCCCGCTCCTGTCCGTCCCGCACTGGATGCTGGATAATATTGTGTTGGTGGGCCTGCATGCGGCCGCACCCTTCCTTGCTACCGACTCCGCTCCCGCTTGAGGACATGCTCGTGCTACGACTCGCCTTCTGGTCCCTGCTGTTCCTGAACGCCGCCCTGTTCGCGTATGCCCAAGGCCTGCTCGGCACGGCCAGGAGCAACGAGCACGAACCGACGCGCCTGAAGCGCCAGTTCAACACGGCCAAGATGACCCTGCTGACGCGCGACCAGGCCGAGGCCGCCGCGAAGGCTGCGGCGCCGCCGGCCGGTGGCGATGCGGCGGACGTCACGCCGTCGGCAAGCGCTGCGGCAAGCGCGCCCGCACCTGCCGGCGCGCCGCCGGCCCCGGCCTTCGCGTGCACGGAAATCGGTCCGTTCAATTCCACCGACGCCCGCCGCTTCGAAACGCGCCTGGCCGCGCTGGACCTCGGCGACCGCCAGTCGCGCCAGACCATCCAGGCCCAGGACGTCAGCAGCTGGCTCGTGCACATCCCGACGCAAGGCAGCAAGGAATCGGCCGACCGCAAGGCCGCCGAACTACGCAACCTGGGCGTGACCAATTTCTACGTCTTGCAGGGCGACTCGCCCTTGAAATACGCGATCTCGCTGGGCGTGTTCAAGACCGAGAGCGGCGCCCAG
Source organism: Massilia sp. GER05 (assembly GCF_052056005.1). Lineage (NCBI taxonomy): Bacteria > Pseudomonadati > Pseudomonadota > Betaproteobacteria > Burkholderiales > Oxalobacteraceae > Massilia > Massilia sp. GER05. The sequence continues at coordinate 7,208,466 of NZ_CP178858.1, forward strand.
GCGATGCTCGCGCAACTGGGCAAGCAGGGCGTGCACTCGGCGCGCATCGCACCGCGCGGGCCGCAAACGACTCACTACGTCTACCGCGTACGCAGCCTCGATGCCGCGACCCGCAAGCGCATCGAAGGCTATGCCGAGCGTTATGACGGAGCGGACGTCAAGAGCTGCGGGTAAGCGCGGACGCATCGCGGGATGACTGTCCCGCCTGCTCGCCCCCCAGCACCTTCACCGCCCGCTCGAGCGTCTTGATCTTTTCCCGCATTGCCGACAGGTTGCGCAGCAGCGCCGCGTTGCGTTCCCATTCCGCATTCGGCGCCATCGGATAAAACCCCGTGTAGCGCCCCGGTGCCGTGATCGAGTTCGGCACCAGCGTGCCGGCCGTGACGTGGACGTTGTCGACGATGTCGATGTGGCCGTTGATCATCGCGGCGCCGCCGAACGTGCAGTGCCGGCCGATGTTGGCGCTGCCCGCGACGCCCACGCAGCCGGCCATCGCCGTGTGCGCGCCGATGCGGCAGTTGTGGCCGATCTGGATCAGGTTGTCGAGTTTTACGCCGTCTTCGATCACCGTGTCGTCCAGCGCGCCGCGGTCGACCGCCGTGTTCGAGCCGATGTCGACGTCGTCGCCGATGACGACGCGGCCCGTCTGCGGAATCTTGATGTAGACGCCGCCGTCCACCGCGAAGCCGAAGCCGTCGCCCCCGATCACGGCGCCGGAGTGGACGATGCCGCGCGCGCCGATGACGCAGCGCGCGTGGAAGGTCACGTTGGCGAAGAAATGCGTGCCCTCGCCCACGCTGGCGTCGCGGCCGATGTAGCAGCCCGCGTCGATCACGGCGCCGGGCCCGATGGCCGCGCCCTCCTCCACCGTGACGTGCGGACCGAGAAAGGCAGTCGGGTCCACGCGCGCGCCCGGGTGCACGGCGGCTGTCGGGTGGATGCCCGGCACGGGCGTATGTCCGGGCGCGCACAGGTATTGCGCCGTGCGCGCGAAATACGCGTACGGGTTGTTCGTGACGATGCGCGCGCCGGCGTACGTGGCCGCAACCGCCGGCTCGTCGAGCGGCGCCAGGATCAGCGCCGCCGCGCGGCTGTGCGCGGCCACGGCGCGCAGCCGGCTGTTACTGAGAAAGCTGATGTCCGTGGCGCCCGCGCGGTCCAGCGGGGCGATGCGCGCCACTTCGATGTCCGGGTCGCCTTCCAGCCGGCCGCCGAAGCGCGTGACCAGCTCCACGAGTCGTGCCCCCATCCCCTGCCTCCTGTCGCGTCGTTGCGTCGATATGCGGTTCGACAGGGACGCCAGGCCGGCAGTTCCGGACCCTAGGGGGAAAACGGAAGCGGTGTGAGCTACCGCAAAAGAAAAAGCCCCGCTTGCAACCGGCGCGTTGCATGCCGGTCGAAAGCGGGGACAGGGGACGTAGAAGGTACTGCCGCGCGGTCAGAACTTGCCGCGGATGCCCAGCTGGAAGGTGCGGCCCGGATCGAACGACGTGAACTGTGCGTTCGGGAACTGGAAGTAGCCTTCGCGCTTGGCCTTGTTCAGGTTGACGATGTCGAACGTGATCGTCGGCCAGTTGTCGCGGTTCAGCACTTCTTCCAGGTCCACGCTGGACGAGAAGTCGGCCTGCTTGTACGAGCGGCCGTACAGTGCCGCCAGCGTCACGCCGCTCTGGTTCGCGTTGGCGCTCTGGCTCCCCTGCTGGTACTGGTGCGAGATGCGCGCCATGTAGCCGTGGTTCTCGTAGTAGAAGCCGAAGTTGTTGCTCTTCTTCGGCACGTTCAGCGCCACGAAGCCGTTGGTGCCCTCGCCGCTCGCGCTCTGGTTGATCAGGGTCGCGGTCTCGCTGAAGCCGAAGCCCTTGATCGGCAGCAGCTTGTCGAGCGGCTGGACCCAGCCGATCTCGAGGCCGCGCACGGTCAGGATGCCGCCGGCGTTGCGTTCCTGGCTCATCACGACGGTGGCCACGTCCGGACCGCCGCGCGAGTTGATCGCCACCTGCTGCGTCGGGATCAGGTTGTTGTACGTGATGCCGTAGGCGGCCAGGGCGGAGAACGGCATCGTCAGGTTGTCGATGACGGTGAAGCCCTTCACCTTTTTCTGGAACACGGTCAGGCTCACATAGCCTTCGCGGCCGGTGTACCAGTCGATGCCCAGGTCGATGTTGTTCGACAGGTAGGGCTTCAGTTCCGGGCTGCCGATCGTGCCGACGTCGGCCGACGTGCCGCTGAAGTTGATGCCCGGACGCAGCGAGTTCGGATTCGCACGGGTCATCGTCTTCGACGCCGCGATGCGGGCCACGATGTCGCTGCGCAGCGTGATGGCCGCGGTGGCCGACGGCAGCGTGTTGTTGTAGGTCGTGTCCTGATAGACCCACTCGGTCTGGTTCGGGTACTTCGAACCGTTCAGCGTCAGGTTGGCGTTGCGCGGGTCGCTGAACGAGTTCAGGGAGCCCACTTCCTGCTTGGTGCGGACATAGCGTACGCCGGCGTTGTAGCGGACCGGGAAGCTGAACAGCTTGGTTTCGCCGTTGAGCTCGGTGTAGAAGCCGGTGGAGCGCTCGCGCACATAACCCGAGCTGGCGCCCGTCGACGAGCTCGTGGAATCCGGCGCGCTCGAGTTGTATGCGTCGTAGTTCGAATCCTTGCGGAAGCGGTCCCAGTCGACGACGAGGCGGTCGTGCGGGCCCTGCACCAGGTAGGAGGCCAGCTTGTTCAGCGGGATCAGCGAACCCTGGTAAGTAAGCGGTGCCGTCTGGCCGGCCGTGTAGCCGGTGCCGTAGCCCGGGTACAGCGCGGCGGCGCTGGCGCCCGGCGTGCTGGCGCCGTCGCACGGCGGCGCGCCGTTCGGTCCCTGGATGAAGACGCTCGGGTTGTTGCCGCAGACGGCGGCCTGCCACGCGGCCGAGTTGTCCTGGCCACGGATGCGGCGGTCGATGTCGTCGTAGGCGAGACCGGCCTTGACGCTCAGCTTCGAATCGCCCCACGTCAGGTCGGTGTGGAAGCCCTTCGTGCTCGTTTCGCGCAGCTCGTTCTGGATGTTGACGCGGCCGCCGGCCCAGACGAAGTTCGCCGGGTCGTTGACGTCCTTGTTGAACGAAATGCTCGGCACGCCGCCGTTGTTCTGGAACGTGGTGACGAGGCCGCTGCCGGCTGCCGTGATCGGCATGATGGTCGGTGCTTCGTGCGAGAACGTCGACTTGGTGGCGTTGGCCTGGGCTTCCAGTTTCAGGGTCGGGGTGATCTTCCACTCCATGCCCGGGTTGATGCCCTTCAGGTCGGTACGGTCGCGGCGCGGGCCGAATTCGATGAAGTAGGTCGAGTTGGCGTACGTGCCCGACGTGACCGTGCAACCCGTGGTGCAGTCGCTCTTGTCGACCTGCATGTTCAGCGGGATCGCTGCATTGTTGCGGACCGCCCAGGTGTAGGCGATGCGCTGCATGTCGTCGTCCTTCTTGCTGTACAGCGTGTCGACGTAGAAGTGCAGGTTTTCCAGCGGACGCCATTCGGCGCTGAGGATGGCCGAGCCCTTGTCGCGCGTGCCGAAGTAATCCATGAAGCGGCCCAGGCGCGGCACGAGGGCGTTGTCGATCTGGTCGATCGTCAGGCCCGGGTTGTGCGCCAGCAGGAACGCCTGGTCGATCGGCGTGCCCGCCACGAGGCCGGCACCGGCGCCGGCCGGAACGGTGGCCGGGATCGTCCAGTTGCCGCCGCCGGTGCTGTTGCGGGTCGGCGAGGAGCTCTGGGCTGCCGTCAGGTTCGGGTTCGTCAGGCCGACGGTCTCGTAACCGGTCGTGCGCGACTTCTGGCGGTTGACGGCGATGCCGGCCAGGATACCGAACTTGTCGCCCCAGGTCTTGCTGGCCACGATGGAGCCGCGGCCGCCGACGCCGTCGGCGATTTGCTGCTTCTGCGCCGTGCCGCTGTACGAAACGTGGGTGCCCGGGTTGTCGAACGGGCGCGCGCTGCGCATGTTGACGACGCCGGCGGCGCCGCCTTCGATCAGGCCGGCCGTCGGGCTCTTGCTGACGGTCAGCTTGGTGAACAGGTCGGTCGGCAGCAGGTCGAGGTCGACTTCGCGGTTGGTGCTCGCGCCGTCGATCGGGCCGGACGACGCCACGGCGATCTGCGCATTGTTCAGCAGGATCTTGGTGAAGCTCGACCCCAGGCCGCGGATCTGGATGTTCATGCCCTCGCCCGTCACGTCGCGGGCGATTTGCACACCCGGCACGCGGCTCAGCGATTCAGCGATATTCTTGTCGGGGAATTTACCGATGTCTTCGGCGCTGATGGTGTCCTGGAAACCAACGGACTCCTTTTTATCCTTCGCCGACGAAAGCAGACTGGCGCGGTAGCCGGTCACCTTGACGACGGCGGTATCGGCCTGGACGGCCGGCGCGGCCTGGGCCGGCGCCGCGGTATCTTGCGCATATGCTTGCTGGATAAGGCCTGCGAGCACGCTCAGGCCAAGCACGACTTGCCGGCGCTGGCGGCGCCGTTGTACGGACTTCTCGATCATTGCTGTCTCCTGTGTTTTTCTATGCCTGGGACGTCCCGACGGGCCGTCTTTATGGCTGGCAAAATCAGTGTAGGAGCACAATGTTAACGGTGTCAATCCCGCAAACATAAATGTTATGCGCAAACATCGGCAGGAACTTTGCATTTATCAGGCAGTTTTCGATAAATTGCCTTTTTATGTTTGGGAAGATCACGAATTGCGTGCGCAAAAAATGGTAGCGCATAGCAAAACCAAGAACGTTGTAGATGTCTGACATCTGATGATAAAACATGCAGAAAGCATTGCTTTAGGCCATTCCCGCACAAAAATACAGCATGTGACATGAGAAATTGTCGGGATTACGGGAAGAACTGCCATGGACATTGATCAGACGTTTGATGTCTATGGAAGCTGGGCAGTAGACGCGCGCGGCCTACCCTGCCGCTCAGCGCCGTACGACGATGGGTTTCAGGCCGAGTCCAGCCGGCAGCGCACGCGCCGCTTCCTGCGCGAGGGCGCGGGATTCGAAGGGGCCGCCGTACAGGCGGTTGACGCTGCCCGAACGGACGACTTCGACCGCCAGGTCGACGCCGGCCTGCTTGAGCTTTTCACCCATTTCCTCGGCCTTGCCGTAGCGTCCGTAAGCGCCCAGTTGCAGATAGAAACCTGGCGCCAACGCAGCCTTGTCGGCCGAGGCCGAAGCCGCTGTCGAGGCCGAAGCCGCTGTCGAGGCGGCAGGCGCCTGTGCGCGCGCGACGGCGGCGCTGTCCATGTCGACACGGTCTTCCAGCATGAGGGCGGCGATGGCGGGCGGTGCCGGCACGGCCTGCGCCTCGGATGCGGCGGCGCGGCGCGCGGACGCGAGCTGCATCACGTCGCCCGGGAACAGACGCTCGACCTGGACCTGGTGGCTGCCCTTCCCCAGCAGCCCCAGCTTGAGGGCGGCCGTGTACGAGACGTCGATCACGCGGTCGGAGTGGAACGGTCCGCGGTCGTTGATGCGCACGACGACGGACTTGCCGCTCTCCAGGCTCGTGACGCGCGCGTACGAGGGAATCGGCAGGGTCGGGTGCGCGGCCGTCATCTTGTACATGTCGTAGGCTTCGCCCGACGACGTGCGCTGGCCGTGGAACTTGACGCCATACCAGCTGGCCACGCCGCGCTGGGTGAACGGTTCGTCGTTGATGAGCGGGGTGTAGGTCTGGCCGAACACGGAGTACGGCTTGTTGGCGAACTTGGCGTAGGGCTCGTACTTGACGACGGCGTCGGGGGTGTCCAGCAGGCCCGGCGGCGGATTCGCGCCGGGGCCGTCGTCCTGGTAGTAGCCGCCGCGGCCGGAACCGGCCGGCGGCAGGTTCGGAAGCTTCGGATCCACGCGGGTGACCTTGTGCTTCCACGGCAGGGGGATCAGGCTTTTGTGTTCGCCGTTCTGGTCCGTGGTACTGCACCCCGCCATCATTGCCAACATCGCAATGACCGCTGGGAGCGACCTCGGAACGGCCTTCGCGTTCTCTTGCATATCAGGTCTGCACCAGTTTGCGGTGTCGTTGAATACTCATCAATATACCACTGCAGAGGCCCAAAGTAATCAGCGCGGTTCCGCCATAGCTCATGAAAGGAAGCGGAACTCCGACCACGGGCAGGATGCCGCTGACCATGCCCATGTTGACAAAGGCATACACAAAAAACATCATCGCGACCGATCCGCCCAGCAGGCGCGTGAACAGGTTCGGTGCATTGGCCGCGATCATCATCGCGCGCCCGATCAGCAGCAGGTACAGGAACAGCAACACGAGATTGCCGACCAGACCAAACTCTTCGGAATATACCGAAAAAATGAAGTCGGTGGTACGTTCCGGAATGAATTCCAGATACGCTTGCGTCCCCTTCATATAGCCTTTGCCGGTCAAGCCGCCCGAGCCGATCGCGATGGTCGACTGGATGATGTGGAAACCCTTGCCGAGCGGATCGGACGTGGGATCGATCAGCGTCATCACGCGTTCGCGCTGGTAGTCGTGCATCATCGACCACGCCACCGGCAGGCCCGCGCAGCCGGCCGCGAACAGCGCGCCGAGCGCCTTCCACGACAGGCCGGCCAGGAAGATCACGAAGAAGCCGGAGCCGCCCACGAGCAGCGCCGTGCCGAGGTCGGGCTGCTTGGCGATGAGGCCGAATGGTATCAGGAGCAGCAAGGCCGCCACCGCGAACGACTTCCAGTTGAGGATGCCCGCCCGGGTCTGGAAATACCAGGCCAGCATCAGCGGCGTGGCGATCTTCATGATCTCGGACGGCTGGATGTCCACGCCCACGTGCAGCCAGCGCCGCGCGCCCTTCTTGATGATGCCGACGGTCGCCACCGCGAGCAGCAGCGCGACGCCGAACGTATAGACCGGCACGGCGAGGCGCAGCAGGGTCTGCGGGGGGACGATCGCGGCGGCCCACATGAACACGAAGGCCGCGATGATGTTGCGGATCTGGCCTTCCAGGCGGCCGGGGAAGTCGTGGCCGGCCGAGGACAGCGTGACGAGGCCCGTGCACAGCAGCAGGAACAGGATCAGCGACAGGGCCGGATCGAAGACGGTGAAATACGGTTTGAGGCGCCGGCTGAGCGAGCGGCGTTCGGGAAAATGCGCCATGGTTCAGTCCTTGTTGCCGGGGGTCTCGCCGCCCGGCCTGAAATCGGCGCCGGCCGTGGGCGCCACCTGGTCTTCGTCGGCCGGGACCGGGTCGACGGGTTTCGGCGCCGGCTTGTCCGCGTCGCCCGGACGCTTGCCGAGCAGGTAGTAATCGAGCGCCTTGCGTGCGATCGGTGCCGCCACCGCCGCGCCGAAGCCGGCGTTCTCCACGACCAGCGCGAGCGCGATGCGCGGATGGTCGGCCGGCGCGTAAGCGATGAACAGCGCGTTGTCGCGCAGGCGTTCCGGGGTCGCGGCGGCATTGTACTTCTGGCCCTTCAGGCCCACGACCTGCGCGGTACCCGTCTTGCCGGCCACGGTGTACTGCACGTTGCGGAACGGGATGAAGGCGGTGCCGCTCTGGTCGGCCGTCACGCCGACCATGGCGCGCTTGACGACGTCGATGTTCTCCTGCTTGAGCGGGATGCGGCCGGATTGCTTCGCCACCGTCGGCGTGCGTGCATGGTTGCCGCCGTCCTCGAGCAGCTTGACGAGGTGCGGCCGCATGATGACGCCGTCGTTGGCGAGCGTCGCCACCGCGTGCGCCATCTGCAGCGGCGTATAGCTGTTGAAGCCGTTGCCGATCGAGATCGAGATCGTGTCGCCGCCGACCCACTTCTGCGCCGCGCGGTTACGCTTGAAGCGCTCGCGCTTCCATTGCTGCGACGGCAGCACGCCCGTCTTCTCGTGTTCGAGGTCGATGCCGGTCTTTTCGCCGAAGCCGAACGGCTGCATGAAGTCGTGCAGGCGGTCGATGCCCATCTCGTTGCCGAGCTGGTAGTAGTAGGTGTCGCACGACATCACGATCGACCGGTACATGTCGATGTAGCCGTGGCCGCCGCGCTTGTCGTCGTTGAAGCGGTGCCCGCCCAGCATGAAGAAGCCGGGGTCGTTGATGCCGTACTCGGGGCGGCGCAGGCCCAGCTCCAGCGCGGCCAGCGCCATGTACGGCTTGAACGTGGAGCCGGGCGGGTACGTGCCCGACAGCGGACGGTTCATCAGCGGCTTGTCGAGCGACGTGTTCAGCTCCGTCCAGCTCTGGGTGTCGATGCCGTCGACGAACAGGTTCGGGTCGAAGCCGGGCCGCGACACGTACGCGAGCACGTCGCCCGTCGCCGGCTCGATGGCGACCAGCGCGCCGCGGTAATCGCCGAACGCCTGCTCGACGACTTTCTGCAGCTCGATGTCGATCGACAGGATCAGGTTGTTGCCCGGCGTCGGCGGCGTGCGCGACAGGGTGCGGATCGCGCGGCCGCCGGCCGAACGCTCCACTTCCTCGTAGCCCGTCTGGCCGTGCAGCTGGCGCTCGTAGCTCTTTTCCAGGCCTTCCTTGCCGATATGGTCCGTGCCGTTGTAGTTGGCGGCATCGTCGCTGGCGTCGATGACCTTGGCCTCGGCCTGGTTGATGCGGCCGATGTAGCCCAGCACATGCGAAGCGACTTCGCCCAGCGGATACTGGCGGAACAGGCGCGCCTGCACTTCGACGCCGGGGAAGCGGAAGCGCTGCGCGGTGAAGCGCGCCACCTCGTCGTCGGTCAGGCGGGTGCGGATCGGGACGCTGGAAAAATTCCTCGACTCTTCCATCAGGCGCTTGAAGCGTTTGCGGTCTTTCGGTTCGATCGTGACGAGCTTCGCGAGTTCGTCGATGACGGAATCGAGGTTCGCTTCCAGCTTGGACGGCGTGATCTCGAGCGTGTAGGCGGAGTAGTTGCTGGCCAGGACGACGCCGTTGCGGTCGACGATCAGGCCGCGGTTCGGCACGATGGGAACCAGCGCGATGCGGTTGTCCTCGGCCTGCGCCATGTACTGGTCGTGCTTGACGACCTGCAGCCAGACGAAGCGCGCGACGAGCAGGCCGAAGCAGATGAAGACGAACAGCACCATCGCCGTCAGGCGCATCCGGAACAGGTGGATCTCGCGATCGCTGTCTTTAATCTCGGTCATTCGGGGAGGCGATGAATAAATGCTTCAGATCGGACGCGTATGGTCCTTGTCGACCGCGCGGCGCTGCGGCGCCAGCAGCAGCCACGTGATGACGGGCCACAGGGCGACGGCGATCACGCTTTCGATGAACACGAGCGCGCCGGGGAATCGGCCCGTGACGAAGAAGCGCACCATCACCTGGATCGCCTGCGTGAGCAGCAGCAGCGGGAACACGTGCATCGCCTGCGTGACGAGCGGGAACCACAGCACGCGGCGGTGGATCATGATCGCCAGGTACGACAGCAGCGTGTACGCGAGGGCGTTCTCGCCCAGCAGCGTGGCGTCGTGCACGTCCATCAGGAGGCCCATGCAGAACGCGATGCCGATGCCGACCTTGCGCGGCTGGTGGATGCCCCAGAACACGAGCACCAGCGCGACGAAGTCCGGCGCGCCGACCCAGCGGCCCCACGGCAGCAGGTTGAGCATGAACGCGCAGACCAGGCTGAACGCGATGAACAGCGGGCTGACCGGCAGCAGGATGTAGTGCGGACGGTTCGTCGTCGGCATCAGGTGCCCTCCTTCGGCCGGGCTGCGGTGTTGGCTGCGGCCGGCGCTCCGGCGGCCGGCACAGGCGCGGCCTGGGTCGGCGCGGCGGTGGCCGGCGCCCGCGTGGCGGCCTGTGCGGCGGTGGCCGGTGCGGCGGTGGCCGGCGCCCGCGTGGCGGCCGGCGCGGCTGCGGCCGGCGCGGCGGTGGCCGGCGCCCGCGTGGCGGCCGGTGCGGCTGCGGCCGGCGCGGCGGTGGCCGGCGCCCGCGTGGCGGCCGGTGCGGTCGCAGCCGGGCTGCGCGTCGCGGATGCAGCAGCAGCGGGGTTCGCACGCGCGGGCGCGGCCGGGTTCTGGTTCGCAGGCGCCGTGGCCGGACGCGCACCGGCGGCCGCGGGCGGCGCGACGGCAGGCGCCAGCGGTTGCGGCGGCAGCGGCAGCGGCGGCACGGGTTCCATGCGCGGCAGATTCTTGCGGGACGTGGTGTTGGCGTTGGCCTTCGGCGCTTCCGCGGCCGGGCGCGGCGGCAGCGGCTGGTCGGACATCACGATCAGCAACTGACGGTGGCGGTCGATGCCGGCCAGCGGCTGGCACACGACGCGGCCAAAGGCGCCCTGCGCCAGGTTCTCGACCTGGATGACTTTCGCGACCGCGAGGCCGGCCGGGTAGATGCCGTCCAGGCCGGACGTCACGAGCACGTCGCCGACCTGGATGTCGGCATTCGGCGCGACGAAGCGCAGGTCGAGAAGGCCCGACTGGCCGCGGCCGTACGCGACGCTGCGCAGGCCGTTGCGCAGCACCTGCACGGGGATCGCCTGCTCCTTGTCGGTGAGGAGCGTGACTTCGGACGTGAACGGGAACACGCGCGTGACCTGGCCGACGACGCCGGCGTTGTCGATCACGGGCAGGCCGAGCTTGACGCCGCTGCGGGTGCCGCGGTCGAGCACCACGCGGCGCGTGGACGGGTCGCGCGCGTCGTACAGGATCTCGCTCATCTGGGAGCGTACGGGCAGGTGCTCGCGCGCGTCCATCAGGCGGCGCAGTTGCGCGTTCTCGGCCATCTGGAGCTGCGCCTGCTGCATGACCTGGGCCATCGCGACCTGCTGGCTCTTCAGGTCGCGCACTTCCTTCTGCAGCGCGGAGATCGAGGAAAAATACGTGCCCATGTTGGCCAGCGCGTCGCGCGGGGCCAGTGCGGCCATCTGGAACGGGTACAGGACCGTTGCCGCCACCTGGCGCACGGCGGTGAGCGCGTGCAGGCGGGCGTCGACCACGAGCAGCGCGATCGACAGGAGAGCGAACACGGTCACCTTGACCCTTGCGGGGGCGCCTTGCTTGAACAGCGGCGGAGGACTGTATTCCATGACTTCCAATAATGCGGGGCCTGTGGCGCCCGCGTCAATCCAGACGCCCGCAGCGGGATGGCGACAAACGGGCGACACCAAACGCGGACGGCGCGTGCCATCCCGGGATCGCCGGAACGGTCACACGCCCTGTCCGCGCAGCCACGGCCGGGTTACTCGTACGAGAAGATCGAGCCCAGCTTGTCCATGCGCTCGAGCGCCATGCCCGAACCGCGCACGACGCACGTCAGCGGATCCTCGGCCACCAGCACCGGCAGGCCGGTCTCTTCCATCAGCAGGCGGTCCAGGTCGCGCAGCAGTGCGCCGCCGCCGGTCAGCATCATGCCCTTCTCGGCGATGTCCGCGCCCAGTTCCGGCGGGGTCTGCTCGAGGGCGTTCTTGACGGCCGAGACGATGTTGTTCAGCGGGTCGGTCAGCGCTTCCAGGATCTCGTTGCTCGAGATGGTGAAGGAACGCGGGATGCCTTCCGACAGGTTGCGGCCCTTGACCTCCATCTCCTTGACTTCGGAGCCCGGGAAGGCCGAACCTATTGCCTTCTTGATCGACTCGGCGGTCTGTTCGCCGATCAGCATGCCGTAGTTGCGGCGGATGTAGTTGACGATGGCTTCGTCGAACTTGTCGCCGCCCACGCGCACGGAGCCTTTATAGACCATGCCGCCCAGCGAGATGATGCCGACTTCCGTCGTGCCGCCGCCGATGTCGACGACCATCGAGCCGGTCGCCTCGGACACCGGCAGGCCCGCGCCGATCGCGGCCGCCATCGGTTCTTCGATCAGGTAGACCTGCGACGCACCGGCGCCCAGCGCCGATTCGCGGATCGCGCGGCGCTCGACCTGGGTCGAACCGCACGGCACGCAGATGATGATGCGCGGCGACGGACGGAAGAACTTCGAGTCGTGCACCATGCGGATGAACTGCTTGAGCATCTGCTCGGTGACGGTGAAGTCGGCGATCACGCCATCCTTCATCGGACGGATCGCTTCGATGTTGCCGGGAACCTTGCCGAGCATTTGCTTGGCTTCCTTGCCGACCGCCTGGATCGTCTTTTTGCCGTTCGGACCGCCTTCCTGGCGGATCGCGACGACCGAAGGCTCATCCAGCACGATGCCCAGGCCGCGCACGTAGATCAGCGTGTTGGCGGTACCCAGGTCGATGGCCAGGTCGTTCGAGAAATAGCTACGTAAAAAACCAAACATGTGTGTCCTGATATGCGCAATAGGGTGCGCCTAACATTAATCGGGGAATCCTCGCCGCGACTGCCGAATCCGCCTCGCGGGCTTTTCATGCGTGGAAGCGGGGCTGGTTTCGCCCGGAGAACGCATTAGCCCGCCATTCTACCTTATAATTTACCGATTAAACGCTGAAAAACGGGTGGTTTCGTGCCCATATCAGCCTGTGAGATCGACGGTATTAGAAAGCTTTTATCAGCTTTAGCGCGCCGTTGTCCAAATTTCATTATCTACACACTCATCTTTTAACGCGGTGCCGAGCCGCGCCTTTTGCCATGTCCCTGACACTTTCAGACGTAAAACGGATCGCCAACCTGGCCCAGCTCGATATGGACGAGGCCCATGCCGAAATCGCCTTGAACGAGCTGAACGGGATCTTCGCCCTGGCCGACCAGTTGCAGGCTGTCGACACCACGGGTGTTGCGCCGTTGTCGCAACCGCTGGCCAGCGTGCTCGCCCTGCCCCTGCGCCTGCGCGAGGACGTGGTGACGGAAGACAACCACCGCGACGATTACCAGGCCCCGGCCCCGAAGACCCAGGACGGCCTGTACCTGGTGCCGAAAGTCATCGCCACCGAATAACCCGCAGCGAACGTCGACCATCATGATGCATCAAAAAACCATCAAGGAGCTGTCCACGCTCCTGCACTCGAAACAAGTCTCGGCGACGGAGCTGACCCGGCACTACCTCGACCGCATCGCCGCCAGCCAGCATAACGCGTTCCTGGACGTGAATCCGGACCTGTCGCTCGCGCAGGCGCAGGCCGCCGACGCCCGCATCGCGGCAGGCAACGCCGGCCCGCTGACCGGCATTCCCATCGCCCACAAGGATATCTTCGTCACGCAAGGCTGGCGCTCGACTGCCGCCTCGAAGATGCTGGGCAACTACGTCAGTCCGTTCGACGCGACCGTCGTCACGAAATTCGCGGACGCCGGCATGGTCACGCTGGGCAAACTCAACTGCGACGAATTCGCGATGGGCTCGTCGAACGAGAACTCCGCGTTCGGCGCCGTGAAAAACCCGTGGGACGCGCTGGCCGTGCCGGGCGGTTCGTCGGGCGGCTCGGCCGCCGCCATCGCCGCGCGCCTCGCGCCGGCCGCGACCGGCACCGACACCGGCGGCTCGATCCGCCAGCCGGCCGCGTTCTGCGGCATCACCGGCATCAAGCCGACGTACGGCCGCGTGTCGCGCTTCGGCATGATCGCGTTCGCCTCGTCGCTCGACCAGGGCGGCCCGATGGCCCGCACGGCGGAAGATTGCGCCCTGCTGCTGAACGAGATGGTCGGTTTCGACGAGCGCGATTCGACGAGCCTCACGCCGGAACAGGGCAACGCGCGCGAAGACTTTACGCGCGACCTGAACCAGCCCCTGACCGGCCTGCGCATCGGCGTGCCGAAGGAATACTTCGGTGAAGGCCTGGCCGCGGACGTCGAGCAGGCCGTGCGCGCCGCGCTGGACGAATTCGTGAAGCTGGGCGCGACGCTGGTCGAGATCTCGCTGCCGAAGACGTCGCTGTCGATTCCCGTGTACTACATCATCGCGCCGGCGGAAGCGTCGTCGAACCTGTCGCGCTTCGACGGCGTACGCTACGGCTACCGCGCCCCGGAATACACCGACCTGCAGGACATGTACAAGAAGACGCGTGCGCAAGGCTTCGGCAAGGAAGTCCAGCGCCGCATCATGGTCGGCACGTACGTGCTGTGCCACGGCTACTACGACGCCTATTACGTGCAGGCGCAGAAGATCCGCCGCCTGATCGCCGACGATTTCCAGGCCGCGTTCCGCGACAAGTGCGACGTGATCATGGGCCCGGTGGCCCCGAGCGTCGCGTGGGACCTGGGTTCCAAGGCGAACGACCCGGTGGCGAACTACCTGGCCGACATCTTCACCTTGTCGACGAGCCTTGCCGGCCTGCCCGGCATGTCGATCCCGGTCGGTTTCGGCCAGGGCGAGAAGCATGCAAAACGCCCGGTGGGCCTGCAAATCATCGGCAATTATTTCGCCGAGGCGAAGCTGCTGAACATCGCGCACCAGTACCAGCAGGCGACCGATTGGCACAACCGCGCACCGGAAGGTGTGTGATGCATACGCGTGGGCACAGAGTGCCCACCCTACGGCAGGCGACAACATCGTAGGGTGGGCTCCCCGAGCCCACGCGTGACGCACGAACGAACGACAAGAGAGAACACTATGCAATGGGAAGTCGTCATCGGTCTTGAGAACCACGTCCAGCTCACGACCAACTCCAAAATCTTCAGCGGCAGCTCGATCAAGTTCGGCGCCGAGCCGAACACGCAGGCGAGCCCCGTCGACCTGGCGCTGCCGGGCGTGCTGCCCGTGATGAACAAGGGCGCCGTCGAACGCGCCATCTGCTTCGGCCTCGCGGTCGGCGCGAAGATCGCGCCGCAATCCGTCTTCGCGCGCAAGAACTATTTTTATCCCGACCTGCCGAAGGGTTACCAGATCAGCCAGTTCGAAGACCCGGTCGTGCAAGGCGGCAGCCTCACGTTCGCGTTCGAGAAGGACGGCAAGCTGGAGACGAAGACCGTCAACCTGACCCGCGCCCACCTCGAGGAAGACGCCGGCAAGTCGCTGCACGAGGACTACCACGGCATGAGCGGCATCGACCTGAACCGCGCCGGCACGCCGCTGCTGGAGATCGTCTCCGAGCCGGAAATCCGCAGCGCCGCCGAAGCCGTCGCCTATGCGAAGGCGCTGCACGGCCTCGTGATGTGGCTGGGCGTCTGCGACGGCAACATGCAGGAAGGTTCGTTCCGCTGCGACGTCAACGTGTCCGTGCGCCCCGTTGGCCAGCAGGAATTCGGCACCCGCTGCGAGATCAAGAACCTGAACTCGTTCCGCTTCATGGAAGAAGCGATCCACTACGAAGTACGCCGCCAGATCGAGTTGATCGAGGACGGCGGCAAGGTCGTGCAGGCCACGCGCCTGTGGGACCCGGACCGCAAGGAAACGCGCGAGATGCGCACCAAGGAAGACGCGCAGGATTACCGCTACTTCCCGGACCCCGACCTGCCGCCGCTCGCGATCTCGCAGGACTGGATCGACCGCGTGAAAGCCGGCATGCCGGAACTGCCGGCCGCGATGCGCGAGCGCTTCATCGGCGACTACGGCCTGCCGGAATACGACGCGCTGATCCTGACCTCGTCGCAGGCGATGGCCACGTATTACGAAGCCGTCGTCGCCAAGGCCGGCAAGGAAAGCGCCAAGGCGGCCGCGAACTGGCTGATGGGCGACGTGTCGTCCGCGCTGAACCGCGCCGACGTCGCGATCGAGAACTCGCCGGTCGAAGCATCGCAACTGGCCCTGCTGCTGAAGCGCATCGCCGACGGCACGATCTCGAACAACGCGGGCAAGAAGGTCTTCAGCCTGATGTGGGAAGCGCAGTCGGGTGACGAAAACCTGGCCGATACGATCATCGAGCGCGAAGGCCTGAAGCAGATCTCGGACACGGGCGCGCTGGAAGCGATCGTCGACGAAGTGCTGGCCAACAACGCGAAGTCGGTCGAGCAGTACAAGGCCGGCAAGGAAGCCGCGATCAACGCGCTGATCGGCCAGTGCATGAAGGCGTCGAAGGGCAAAGCGAACCCGGCGCAGGTGACCGAGCTGCTGAAGAAGAAGCTGGCGGCCTGATCCTTTTCCCCCAACGAAAAACCGGAGCACGCTCCGGTTTTTTTTCGCCCTCCAATTGCCTAGAACCGGGGTCAGAGCCCGGTTTTGGGCAAAGTTTGCCGGGAAATTGCCAAAAAAAGGGCTCTGACCCCGGTTTTATTCGTAGCGAAGCGCGTCGATCGGATCGAGCCGCGCCGCCTGGCTGGCCGGGACGACGCCGAACACGACGCCCACGCCGCCCGAGAACAGCACGGACAGCGCCACCGCCCACCACGGCACGACGGCCGGCGGGAAGTCCGGGATCATCGCGGCAATGCCGACGCCCAGCGCGTAGCCGATCACGAGGCCCAGCAGCCCGCCCAGCAGCGACAGGGTGACGGCCTCGATCAGGAACTGCAGCAGGATGTCGCGGCTGCGCGCGCCGATCGCCTTGCAGATGCCGATCTCGCGCGTGCGCTCCTTCACCGACACCAGCATGATGTTCATGATGCCGATGCCGCCCACCAGCAGCGCGATGCCGACCACGCCGCTCATCACGAGCGTGACGGTACCGCTCAGCTTCTCGAACGATTTCGCGATCTGGTCGGCCGATTCGATCTCGAAATCGTCCGTGTCGTCGGGCTTCAGGCGGTGCGCCTGGCGCATGACCATGCGGATGTGGCTGCGGGTCGCGTCCAGCCGGCCCAGGTCGCGCACGGCCACGGTGATCTGCAGCTGCGGGCGCGTGTTGTTGCCGATGATGCTCTGCCCCGTCTTGAACGGGATGATCATGTAGTTGTCCTGCGACATACCGAAGATCTCGCCCCGCTTTTCCATCACGCCGACGATCTTGAACCACTCGTTCGCGTACAGGACGAATTGCCCGACCGGGTTCGGCGGCAGGTGCAGGTCCTCGATCAGCTTCTCGCCGATGACGGCCACGCGGCGCGCGCCGGCGTCGTCGGACGCGCTGAGGAACCGCCCCAGCCGCGCATAGCGGCCGTTCACTTCCTGGTAGCTGGCCGTCGTGGCGAACACCTGCGCCGTCGCCGACATGCCCGTGAAACGCACCTCGGAAAAGCCGGGCGTGAACACGGGACTGAGGTTGCGGATGCCGTCCACGCGCAGGCGCAGCTGCTCCACGTCGTCGAAGCGCAGGTAGTTCACCTTGCCGCGCATGACCTCCTTGAACTCGTTGTGCGGCCGCACCGTCAGTCCGTTGCCGCCCAGCCCCTCGAACTGGTCGGTGACGCTTTTCGACAGGCCCTGGATCAGCGAGATCACGGTGATCACCGACGCCACCCCGATGATGATGCCGAGCGACGTGAGGAAGCTGCGCAGCCGGTGCGCGCGGATCGATGCCAGTGCCGAGCGCAGGCTTTCGAGAAACAGGTTCATGCCGCGTTCTCCGCATCATTCCTCGTGTCCGACACGATCCGCCCGTCGCGCAACCGCACGACGCGCCGGCACTGCGCCGCGATCTCGGGCTCATGCGTCACCATGACGACCGTCTGCCCGCCCGCATGCAGTTCGCGGATCAGCGCCAGGATCTCTTCGCTGGTGGCCGAATCGAGGTTCCCCGTCGGTTCGTCGGCCAGCAGGATCGACGGCTTGCCCACGAGCGCACGGGCGATCGCGACGCGCTGCCGCTGGCCGCCCGACAGTTCGTTGGGCCGGTGATGCAGCCGTCCGCCGAGGCCCACGCGCTGCAAGGCCTGTTCCGCCAGCGCGAGACGTTCCTTCAAGGGGATGCCGCGGTAGATCAGCGGCTGCGCCACGTTGTCGAGCGCACTCGCGCGCGGCAGCAGGTGAAAGCTCTGGAAGATGAAGCCGATCTCCTGGTTGCGCACGCGCGCCAGCTCGTCGCCGGACATCGTCGCGACCTCGCGGCCGTTGAGCCAGTACGCGCCGCTGCTGGGCCGATCGAGGCACCCGACGATGTTCATCATGGTCGACTTGCCGGAGCCGGACGCGCCGATGAACGCGACGAATTCATTGGCCCGGATGTGCAGGTCGACGCCCTGCAGCGCATGTACGGTCTGGTCGCCCATCGTGTACTGCCGCGTCACGCCTTCCAGCCGGATCACGGATGCGCTCCTTCCGCGACCTTCACGTCGGCCTTCTTCGCGACCACGGCATCGCCGTCGTGCAGCTCGCGCAGCAGGCGCGCGGGGCCCACGGCGATCGTCTGGCCGGCCGCCACGCCCTTCGTCACTTCCTGGTTGGCGTCGTCCGACAGGCCCAGTTCCACCGTCGTCTTTTTCACTTTCCCGTCCTGCACGACGAACACGTAGCTGGTGTTCTTCACCTTGTCCTTCGCGCCCGGGATTTCCTCGCTCAGCACGGCCTGGATCGGCACCGCGGCGCGCGCGGCACCATTGCCGACGACGATCTCGACACGGCACGTCATCCCCGAGCGCAGCGCCAGTTTCGCGTCGTCGAGGCGCAGCTTGACGACGTAGCTGCGGCCCTGCGTCTGCGCGCCGAGGACGGTCTTCGGCGCCATCGCCACGCTTTCCACGCGGCCCGTCACGGGCTGGTCGGGGAACGCGGCCGGGAACACCTTCGCCTGCTGGCCGACGCCCACGCGCGCGATGTCCGCTTCGTCCACGTTCACCTCGGCCATGATGGAGCCGACGTCGGCGATCGTCATCAGCGACGATCCCGCGATGCCGGTGGCGCTGGCGACAGCCGTCTCGCCGATCTTGATCGGCACGGCCGTCACGGTGCCGTCGATGGGCGCGCGCACTTCCGTCTTGGCCAGGTGCTCGCGCGCCTGCGACAGCAGCGCGCTGGCCTGCTCGAGCGTCTCGCGGCTGGCGCGCAGCTCGACCTTGGCGAGATCGACCTGGTGCACGGCGTCGTCGTACTTGGAGATGTCGATGTACTTCGCCTTGTACAGCTGGCCCGTGCGGTCCAGGTTGCGCTGCTGGTTCGCGAGGTTGATCTGGGCGCGTTCGATCGCGATGGCGGCGTTGCGGCGGTTCGCTTCCTGCTGCGCCACCTCGGCCAGGTACACGGTCGGATCGAGCCGCAGCAGGATATCGCCGCGGGTCACCTGGTCGCCTTCCTTCACGAGCACGCCGGCCACCTTGCCGATGACCTCCGCCGACAGCTGCACCTCCTGGCGGAACACGAGGTTGCCGGTCGCGAGGATGGCCGGGTGGATGGCCAGCTTTTGCACGGTCGCCAGCTCGGCCTCGCGGCGCGTCTGCTTGCCCGCGAACTTCACCGCCACGGGGACGATGAAGAACGCCGCGACGACGGCCGCGCCTATCAGTTTCTTCTTCATGCGCTTATCCGAGGAAGGCGATCTTCGCGGCCCAGATGCCGTAGACGACCGCGTACGGCAGCACGGCGACCGTCACGCAGGCGGCGGTCGAGCGTCCCGTCCAGGCCTTCAGGCCGAGCACGGCCAGCGCGATGGACCACACCGACGTCAGGTCGAGATTGGTGGCGAAGCCGAACCAGGGACTGGACATGGGCACGTGCAGCAGCAGGTAGTTGAGCGACACCATGTTCATGTCTTCCGGCGCCAGGCGGCCGCCCGACGTCAGGATCTGCAGCACCGACAGGGGTACCGTCAGCAGGCGCGGGATACTGGTCCAGACGGCGAAGCCGAACCACTTGCCGTAGCCGATGCCGGTGCCCATCGCCTTGCCCGCCAACAGGTAGTACAGCGCCACGACGGCGCAGATGAGCGGCGTGCCCACCACGGCACCGATGCCGGAGCTCCACATCATCGTCTTCGGCGTCATGAACTGCGCCATCGCGGCGCGCGCTTCCGGTTTCATGGGGCCCTGCGCCGCCAGCATGTGCTCGCGGAACCAGGCGAAATCGAGCGACGAGACGTACCAGCAGCTCACGGCCAGCGTCAGCAGGATCAGGACGAGCAGGGGGATGAAGGGGCGAGGCTTGTCCTTCAGCCGTGCGAAGGTGGGCGAAGGCGCGAGGATGACGTTTCCGATGTCGAAGAGCGGCTGCGTGGCCATGTGTTGACTCCCTGATTATTGTGATCGGGTAGCACCTGCTACCCGGTGCCAAGCAGTCTAGGGTGTTTACGCCGCGAAAAACTCACCAATTGTCATGACACCGGGGGCACGCCCGAATTTATACGCGGCGTTTACATCGCTTCCAGCAACGCCAGCGCCTGCGTCCTTGCCGCCGCCCGTAGCGAGCGGCGCAGCGCCGCATCGTCCGTGGTCCGCGCCAGCACCATCCCGCCCACGCACAGCGCGACGATGGCCTGCGCGCGCTGCTCGCCGTCGGTTTCGTGCTTGAGCGCGCCCGCGTACACG
The DNA here is from genome assembly GCF_052056005.1 of Massilia sp. GER05. Lineage (NCBI taxonomy): Bacteria > Pseudomonadati > Pseudomonadota > Betaproteobacteria > Burkholderiales > Oxalobacteraceae > Massilia > Massilia sp. GER05. The sequence goes on from NZ_CP178858.1 coordinate 7,228,602, forward strand.
TGCACGAGATTGCGGATCAGCTGCGTGTACGCCTTCTGCGGCGACAGCCCCGCGCGCGCCACGTCGCCCGGCAATGCGTACAACGGACAATGCGCCTCGATGTTGTCGAACACCTCGTCGCTCAGGTAGATGTCGACCAGCATGCGCGCCAGTTCGCGCGGCGCGGGCGGCGGCGAGTCCTTGAAATCGGGCTTGAACGGATTGCACGTGCTGAAGCTGGCGACGGCCGCCGCGTACAGATCGTCCTTGCTGTCGAAGTGGTGATAAAAGCCGCCGCGCGTGAGGCCGGCCTCGGACATCACGCGGTCGATCGACACCTGTTCGAAGCCATGGCGGTTGAACAGCCGGCGCGCCGCATGCACGATGCGTTCGCGGGTCTGGGCCTTGTGTTCGCTACTGTAGGGCATTCGCGTCTCCTTTCGAGAACGGCATTATGCGCGTATTCACATTATGTTCTTGAACATATTATGTGGCCGCGTATTCTGGTTTCCATTCACCACAAGGAGACGACACATGTACACGCTGACCACCTTCCGTTCGGTTCCCTCGTTTGCCGTGGGCCACGTGCGCGACCTGCGCGTGCGCTGGGCCCTCGAGGAAGCGGGCCAGTCCTACGACCTGCGCCTGATCGGCTTCGAGGAGAAGGAAGCGCCCGCCTACCGCCGCGAGCAGCCGTTCGCCCAGGTGCCCGTGCTGCACGACGGCGACCTGGCACTGTTCGAAACCGGCGCGATCCTGCTGCACCTGGGCGAGCGCCATCCCGTCCTGCTGCCGCGCGATCCGGCCGCGCGTGCGCAGGCGACGATGTGGATGTTCGCCGCGCTGAATTCGGTCGAGCCCTACGTGGGCAACCTCGCCAACCTCGTCGCGTTTTCCATGGACCAGCCGTGGGCCGAGGCGCAGCGTCCCGCGCTCGAGGAGATCGCGCTGAAGCGCCTGGGCCAGGTGGACGACTGGCTGGAAGGCCGTGATTTCCTCGCCGGCGAGTTCGGCGCGGCCGACATCCTCATGACGACCGTCGTGCGCCTGCTCGACGGCATGGGCTACGTCGAACGCTTCGCCCGCCTCGCGGCCTGGCGCGACCGCTGCACGGCGCGCCCCGCCTACCGCAAGGCGCTGGCCGCGCAGGTGGCGCAGTACGTGGTCGCGCCCGCGGTCGCCTGATTCAGTCGGTCGCGGGTACCAGCGGTATCGTGGCCGGCCCGCGCCGGCGCGCGAAGTCCGACGCGATGCCGGCGCGGATCGCTTCGAGCCGGCGGCCGTCGCGGTACAGCAGGTTGTAGCTTTCGAACGGAACGAGGCGGCCGTCCGGCAGCGCGAAGTGGATGCACGATTTCTTCAGCGCGCGCACGTCCAGCGAATACGCATCCATGAACTGCACGATCAATACGCGGAACACGTTGTCGTAGCGAAGCGCGGACGGCGCGCTGACGAGCGGCAGGCAGCACATCAGCTCCGACAGGCAATTGGCCTGCGATTCCGGCGAGTGGTTCGTCGAGAACAGTTCAAAGATGCGGTTCTTCACGGCGCCGTGCAGCGCGGGGTCGCGTTCGAACACGATCGTGTTGCCGCTGCCTTCGACGAGCGTCTGCGGATCCAGCCAGCGCGTCAGCGGCACGGTGCCCTCTTCCGTCTTGATCGCGTACGCCATCGCCAGCGTGTCCGGATTGCACGGCACGGGCACCACGTCCTCCAGCGTGAACAAGCCGCTTTGCTCGGCGATGCGGCGCCGGATCTCCGACACCGTCAAACGGTGCAGGCGCGGATCGTAGTCTTCGACGCGGCCGGCATCCTGGATCGGCTGCAAGGTCACGCCGCGCACGCAGGGCTGCTGCAGCGCGAAGTCGATGATCGCGCCGATCTCGCCGTCGTTCAGGCCTTTCTTGAGCGTGACGACGAGCGTCGTCGACAGGCCGGCTTCATTGAGGTTGTCGAGCGCTTGGCGGCGGATGCGCGTGAGGTCGGCGCCGCGCAATTCGCGATGCACCTCCGCGCGCAGCGAATCGAACTGCAGGTAGACCTCGACGCCGGGCGCGTAGCCGGCGAGGCGCTGCACGAAGCCCTTGTCCCGCGCGAGCACGATGCCGTTCGTGTTGATCATCACGTGCTTGATGGGGCGCGCTTTCGCGGCGTCGAGGATGTCCCAGAACTCCGGATGCAGGGTGGGCTCGCCGCCGGACAGCTGCATCACGTCCGCCTCGCCTTCGTTGGCGACGACGGCGTCGAGCATGCGGATCACTTCCACCAACGGACGATGCCGCTCGCGGTGCGTGCCGCTCTCCGCATAGCACACGGGGCAGTTCAGGTTGCAGTTGTCCGTGATCTCGACGACGGACAGGCAGGAGTGCTGCATGTGGTCCGGGCACAGGCCGCAGTCGTACGGGCAGCCGTACTCCATCTTCGTGTTGAACCGCTGCGGCATCTCCGGGTGCTTGACGAAGACTTCGCGGCACAGGCGGTAGTACGCGACGTCGTCGCTGACGAGCACGCGCTCGGTGCCGTGCGCGCCGCACCATTTGTCCATGTAGACCTTATCGTCCTTGAACACGATCTTCGCTTCGACCGGGTGCAGGCAGGTCGAGCAGACGGAGGTCGTCGTGTCGTAGAACAGGTAGGGGCGGGATTTGCGGGTCATGCGACCTCCCTGCGTAATTGTGCGAAGACGAGCGGCAGGTAGCACGCCAGCGCCACGATGCACACCCACTGGATGCCCGACAGCCCGAACGCATACGCATACGGCACCGGCTTGATGCCATCGACGACGAGCCGCCAGGCCAGGTAGGACGCGAGATACAGCTTGAACGCGAGCCCCGGACTGCGCGCGAGCGGCGCGCGCCAGCGCCACAGCAAGCTGCCCACACCCAGCACGAACAGCATGTCGTAGACCTGCGTGGGATGGCGCGCGATGCCGTCGCCGAAATCGACGCCCCACGGCAGCGCGGTCGGTACGCCGTACGTCCCGTCATGCAGGCCCGCGAGGAAGCAGCCGATGCGGCCGACGACCGTGCCGGCGACGAGGGGCAGGATGAACTGGTCGCCCGTCGAGCGGCGGATACCCGTGAGCTTCTTGGCGATCTCCACGCCGATGAGGCCGCCCAGCAGTCCGCCGACGATCGACTGGCCCGACGCGATCAGGCGCCAGTCCGGCACCATGCCCTGCCACAGGTGCGGCATCTCGATCCAGAACACGAGCTTGTTGCCGATGGCGGCACCGAGGATGCAGCCGACGACGACGGCGAAGGAGCCCGGCTGCAGCAGCGCGGGTTGACGGGCGCGCCGGCGCTGCCAGCGGTACAGCTGCACGCCGCCGGCGAGGGCCAGCCATTCGAATACGAGGTGAACCCACTGCGCGGTCGCAGCGGACAGGACGGGACCCTTCATGCGCCGCCGGGCGGACGCTTGCGCCACAACCTGATGACAATCCAGCCGCACACGAAGGCGATGCCGAGCCCGATCAGGCCGAAAACGAGCGCGACCGACGAGAAGTTCTCGGGCCCGGGCGAGGACAGGCCGGCCAGCCCGCTGAAAGTGCCGACGGCGCCGCACAGGCCGAAGCCCGCGAGCGCCAACGAGAGAATGGCAGTCAGAAACCCGCGCGCGACGTTGTTCATGGCAGCTCCCAAATAGTTGCCGCCATTACATCACATTCCGCCGGCTCAGGCCACGCCGTATTGCTCGCGGTACGCCGCGACGGCATCCTTGTGCTGGGCCAGCGACGGATCGGCCTCGAGGTAGCCGAACAGGTCGGCCAGGCTGGCGATCGAGATCACGGGGATGCCGTAGGTCTGGCTGACTTCCTGCACGGCCGACAGCGGCGACAGCACGCCGTCCTTGCCGCCCCGTTCCATGCGGTCGAGCGCGATCAGCACGGCGGCCGGTTCGGCGCCGGCGGCGCGGATCATCGCCACCGATTCGCGCACCGAGGTGCCGGCCGAGATCACGTCGTCGATGATGACGACCTTGCCCGCCAGTTTGGCGCCGACGATGGTGCCGCCTTCGCCGTGGTCCTTGGCTTCCTTGCGGTTGTAGGCGAACGACGTGTTGCGGCCTTTCGCGGCCAGCGCCACGGCGGTCGCGGAGGCGAGCGTGATGCCTTTATAGGCCGGGCCGAACAGCATGTCGAATTCGAGGCCGGAATCGAGCAGGGTCTGGGCGTAGAAATCGGCCAGCTTGCCGAGCGTGGCGCCGTCGTGGAACAGGCCCGCGTTGAAGAAGTACGGCGACTGGCGGCCCGCCTTGGTGATGAACTGGCCGAACTTCAAGACTTCGGCTTCGACTGAAAACGCAATGAACTGTTGGCGCAGATTGTCCACGACACGACCCTCGAACTGTGAAAACCGGTATTGTAATCCGCCCCGCCCCCGCCCGCGAAGCCGGTGTTCCACCACCCGCGTGAGACGGTGCAGGCGCCGTTCCGTGCGCGGCGCCCGCAGCGCCCGGCCGACCATGGCGAGGAATGCGTCCTCGGCGCGGCGGACGCCGTCCAGTTCGGCCTGCATGCGCACGTGTTCGGTCGTGTCGCGCACGAAGCAGCGGGTGTAGCGCAGGCGGCCGTCCTCGAAACAGGCGTTCGCGCGGATGACCACGTGCCGGATCGAACCGTCCTTGCAGCGCAGGCGCGCCGGCTGGTCCACCACCGTTTCGCCGGCCGCCAGCCGCGCCAGCATGTCGGCGGCGACGGCCGGATCGGCGTGGAACCGGGCGGCATGGTGCCCGACGTATTCTTCCCAGCGGTAGCCGAGCATCTGCAGCTCGGCCTTGTTGGCCCACAGGATCGTGCCGTCGGTGCCGACCTGGTGCAGTCCTTCGGCCGCGTTCTCGACCATGTCGGCGAACTCGCGTTCGCGCCGCAGCAGGTCGCGCTCCGCCCGGCGCCGCCGCGCCGCCTCCGCGTGCAGCGCATGCACTTTCTGCTCGAGCCGGACCAGGTTGATGTCGACGGGTTGCCCGGACGGCAGCGGCGCCGCCACGTCGGCGCAGGCGTGGTCGTGCCCCGCGCAGACCTGGCGGAACACGTGCGCCGCGTCGGACGCGGGAAACAGGGTCCAGGGATAAGCGCAGAACAGCGAGAAGTCGAGCTTGCGCGCCAGCTCGTTCCACAGCCGCTCCAGGTGCAGGGCCGCGTCGTAGCGGCCGCGCGCGCACAGCAGCGCCACCATCTCGCCGAACGCGTGGACGGGCGCGCCGCCGGCGCAGGCTTCGGCCACCACGCGACCCACCTCGTACTCGAAACGGGCGCGGTCGGGCCAGCCGTCGACCATCAGGCGCGCCAGCGTCGTCTCGGCGTCGAACCACGCGACGTCGCGCGACGGCGGGGCGGAACGCCCTTCCGCGCGCGCCAGCTCGTCCAGGCGCCGGCGCAGCGCATCGGTGTGCGCGCCGGTGGCGATGACGATGGCCCGTCCCCGCGTCCGCAATGCCCGCTCGATGAAGAACGCAACCTCGTCGAGCAGCGTGTCGCTGTCGTCGTAAAAGCGCACGAAATGCCCCGTCTTGCCGTGTTTGCCGGACAACAGGTCGTCGGTCTTGATCAGCATGGGGGTTTCTAATGGATGAAAGATGTAATTCTATCCACATCAAGCGCGATCAAGACGGCGGCGGCTGTTCATGTCACAGTTGTATTGACATAAATCAAAACGTCAGACGTTTAGTCGGTGCCCGCAGCCAACCGCACGACGAGATCGGGATTGACCGGTTTGACGAGATGCGTATCGAAACCGGCCCGGGCGCTGTGCTCGCGGTCGGCGGGCAGGCCGTAGCCGGTCAGGGCGACGAGCCGGCACGGGTGGCCGTCCAGCAGCGCGCGCAGGCGGCGCGCCACCTCGTAGCCGTCGAGCACCGGCAGCCCGATGTCCAGCACGGCCAGGTCGGGCAGGAAGTCCGGCGCGGCGGCCAGGGCGGCCACCGGTTCGTGGAAGACCCGCACGTCATGGCCGTGCGCGGCCAGCAGGCGCGCGAGCGTGTCGGCGCCGTCGACGTTGTCGTCCACGACCATGATCCGCCGCCGGACGGCCGCCGGCGCGTTCGCAGGCGGCGCCACGTCCGGCATGGCGCAGGCGGCCGGGGTACGCCGGGGGAGCAGCACGACGAATTCGCTCCCCATGCCCGGCCCGGCGCTATGCGCTTCCACGTGGCCGCCATGCTGGCCGACGATGTTCCTGACGAGCGCGAGTCCAATGCCCAGGCCGCCCTCGGCGCGGTCGATGGCGCGCTTTCCCTGGAAGAACAGGTCGAATACCTGGGCGCGCAGTTCCGGACTCATGCCGATGCCGGTGTCGCTGACCGCGAGGCGCACCCGTTCGCCGTCCACGCCATGCGCGCGCAGCACGACGCGGCCGCCGGGCGGCGTGTAGCGCGCCGCGTTCGTCAGCAGGTTCGACACCACCTGGGCCAGGCGCATCGGATCGCCCTCCCAGGCCAGGTCGGGTTCGATGTCGACGTCGAGCCGGTGGCGGCGCTGTTCCAGCAGCGGCCGGGCCATCTCGATGGCCTTGCCCAGGGGCTGCGCGAGGTCAACCCGTTCGCACTGCAGCTCCACCTTGCCGCGGGTGACGCGCGAGATGTCCAGCAGGTCGTCCACCAGCCGCACCAGGTGCTGCACCTGGCGTTCGATGATCTCGCGTTCGCGCGCGAAGCCGGTCTCGCCGCGCATGCGGATCAGTTTCAGCGCGCTGACGATCGGCGACAGCGGATTGCGCAGCTCGTGGCCGAGCATGGCGAGGAATTCGTCCTTGGCCCGGCTGGCGGCCGTCAGTTCGGCCAGCAGTTCGGCGCGCTCGGCGTGGGCGTGCTCGATCTCCTGGCGGGTGCGCACGTGCTCGGTGACGTCGACGGCCACCACGATCATGCCGCGTTCCTCGCCCTCTTCGACCGCCAGCGGTTCGACGCTGAACTTGAGATAGCGCCCATGCACGTGCAACTCTTCCACGCGGGCCGCGCGGCCGGTGGCGTGGACGTGTTCGAGCAGATGGTGGATCTCGCCGCCGCGCAGTTCGGGAAAGGCACGCAGCAGCGGCTGCCCTTCGATGCCGTCGCGGCCCACCAGTTCGCGGTAGCAGCGGTTGGCCAGGCGGAACACGAAGTCCGGCCCCATCAACAGGGCCGCCGCCACCGGGGCGTCGAGCAGCATGCGGTCGCGCTGCTTGAGCGCGATGTCGCGCTCGCGCCTCTCGGTCGCGTCGCGCGTGAAGCAGCGCGTGTAGCGCAACTGGCCGTCTTCGAAGCTGCCGTTCGAGTGGATCAGCACATGCCGGATCGAGCCGTCCTTGCAGCGCAGCCGGGCCGGATAGTCGTACAGCGTGTCGCCGCACGCGAGGCGGGTGACGATGTCGTCGATGACCGGGCGGTCGACGTGGAACTCGGCGATGTTGTGGCCGACGTATTCCTCCCAGCCGTAGCCGAGCATCTGCAGCTCCGCGCGGTTGGCCCACAGGATGGTGCCGTCGGCGCCGACGCGGTGCAGGCCTTCGACCGCGTTCTCGACGAAGTCCGCGAGTTCGCGCTCGCTGCGGCGCAGCACCTGTTCATTGTCCTTGTACCTGCGCACCTCCGCGCGCAGCGCCCGGACCTCCTGCTCGAGCCGGATGCGGCCGATGTCGGCGTCGCCCTCGGCCGGCAGGGCCAGCGCCGTGTCGGCGCAGGCATGATCGTGTTCGGCGCACACGCGGCGGAACGCCTGCGCCAGCTCGGGCGTGGGGAACGCATCCCAGGGATAGGCGCAGAACAGCGAAAACACGTGGCGCCGCGCCAGGTCGTTCCAGAGTTCCTCGAGCCGCAGCGCCGCATCGTGGCAGCCGCGCGCGCACAGGAGCGCCACCATTTCGCCGAACGCATGGACGGCGGTGCCGCCGGCGCAGGCCGCGGCCACCGCGCTGCCCACCGCGGTCTCGAAACGCGCCGGCTCGGGCCAGCCGTCGACCATGAACTGCGCGAGCACGGCGTCGGCGTCCATCCACGCGACCCGCACGGCCGCCGCCGGACCGAGGCGCCGGCGCAGCACGTCGATGTGGTCCGGCGTGGCGATGACGATGCCCTTGCCGCCCATATGCACGGCCTGCGCGAGGAACGTCGCGACTTCGTCCAGCATGACGTCGCCCTCGTCGTAGAACCGTACGAAATGTCCACTCCTGCCGTATTTCCCCGACAGCAGATCATCCGATCTGATCAGCACGTCAACTCCTTGTGCGGGGTAAAAGCGCCCGGCCCCCGGGCACAATGGACCAGTTTAACATACCGGACCGGGCGTTTAACGTTTGTTTAACCGCCATGGATGTGTTGATGGAAGTCAAAACGAGCTACACTATCGCCCTTGGCCCACCGCACTTTTGTCCAGATCCATGCCACGAATTATCTCCGCCAACCTGAACGGCATCCGTTCCGCCCACAAGAAGGGTTTCTTCAACTGGATGGCCAGCCAGGACGCCGATTTCATCTGCGTCCAGGAGCTGAAAGCCCAGCAGGCCGACATGACCGAGGAATTCCTCGCGCCGCACGGCTACCACGGCCATTTCCACTATGCCGAGAAAAAGGGTTACTCGGGCACGGGCGTCTACAGCCGCACGAAGCCGGATGCCGTCAGGACGGGCTTCGGCTGCCTCGAATTCGACAACGAAGGCCGGTACACCCGCGCCGACGTGGGCAACCTGACCGTCATTTCCGTCTACTGCCCGTCCGGATCCTCGTCGCCGGAGCGCCAGGAAGCCAAGTTCCGCTTCATGGAAGTGTTCCTGCCGCACCTGCAGGAGCTCAAGGCCGAGGGCCGCGAGATCGTGATCTGCGGCGACTGGAACATCGCGCACAAGGAAATCGACCTCAAGAACTGGAAGGGCAACCAGAAGAATTCCGGCTTCCTGCCGGAAGAACGCGCCTGGATGACCCGGATCTTCGACGAACTGGGCCTCGTGGACGTGCACCGCGGCATCGACCAGCGCCCCGAGCAATATACGTGGTGGAGCAACCGCGGCCAGGCGTGGGCGAAGAACGTCGGGTGGCGCATCGATTACCACGTCGCCACCCCGGGCATCGCCGCCAAGGCGCACGCCGTCTCGATCTACAAGGACGAACGGTTTTCGGACCATGCGCCGCTGATCATCGATTACCACCTCTGATAATTCCCCCCGGCAAGGGGGAATCCAGCCAGATATGTCGTAAAAACATCAACTTACCCACTTCCAAGGTGGGTTTGTTGATATGATCGTTTACTAAGTTTTCCTTGTGGAATCTTTTTCCACGACGTCAAACACTGTCCGCGAACGATCATGCCCACCCAGACCCCTCTTTCCTTCGTGCCGACGTTACTGGCGCCCCCTACGCCAATCTTCACGCCGGGCCACATGAGTATTACCCTGGATTTCAGCACCGACATGGCGGCTGGGAGCGGGTCGGTCATCATCACGGACGGTGCCATACAGACCGTGATCGACCGCGTCACGGGCGAGCCCACGCTGCGGGTGGTCGGCGCGACCGACACGCACACGATATCGGCATCCAGCCTGGACATCACGGGCACCCAGGTCAAGCTCGACGTGGCCGGGCTGCTGCCCGATCACACCTACAGCCTGGTCATGGGCGCGGATGCGCTGCAGTCGATAGCCCATGTGGCATTCGGCGGCGTACGCTCGACTTCGCAAGTGCCGATCATCACGCCGGACGCGCCGGACACGCTCGGCCCGCAGTTACTCAAGATCGGCACCGACGGCAGCGTCCTGAAAGCGGGGGGCAGCATCGTCGTCACGTTGACGTTCTCCGAAGCCGTCGACGACCTGCCGGCGGATGCGTTGAGCGCGCAGCACGCGGAGATCACCAGCCTGGCCAGGAGCGACGGTGGCCTCACGTGGACAGTGCTTCTGACCGCGCCGAAAGACGCCACCACGGCGCCCGGCAACGTCCTGAGCCTGGACATGGCCAAGGTGCTCGACGCGGCCGGCAACCACGGCAGCGGCACGAGCAACCTCGCCAGCTACACGGTCGACACGCAGGCCCCCACGGCCACCGTCACGCTGGACAACGCGCTGCTCGGCGGCGGCCACGATGCCGTCGCGACCATCACGTTTTCCGAAGCCGTCACGGGCCTCACGTCCGCCGCGCTGAACGCCGGCCACGCGACCGTCTCGAACCTGCACACGACGGACGGCGGCACGACCTGGACCGCCACGCTGAGCGGCACCGCGGCCACCAGCGCGGGCGGCAACGTCCTCGCCGTCGACCTGGGCCAGGTGAAGGACCTGGCCGGCAACGCGGGCAGCGGCAGCGCGGTGTCGGCGGCCTACACGGTCGATACGCAGGGACCGAACGCCGTCGCCATCGCCCTCGACGGCGCCACGCTCGCTGCCGGCAAGCCCGTCCATGCCACGTTCACGTTCGCGGAACGCGTGCAGAACCTGGCGCCGGAGGCGATCACGGCACCGCATGCGACGGTGTCCGATCTCGCCAGCAGCGACGGCGGCAAGACCTGGACCGCGACGCTTACCGCGGACGGCACCGGCACCTGGACCGGCAACGCCGTCAGCGTCGACCTGGCCAAGGTGGCCGACCTGGCCGGCAACGCGGGCAGCGGCACGATCGCAAGCAGCGCCTACGCCGTCGACACGCAGGGGCCGACCGCCACCTTGGCACTGGACGGAACGGCCGTGCACACGGGCGGCACCCTGGGCCTGACGCTGCATTTCAGCGAGGCCGTGAAAGACCTGACGGCGGCCGCGCTGCAGGCGCCCAATGCGGCGCTCGCCAACCTGCAGCACTCCGGCGACTACCTGACGTGGACGGCCACGCTCACCCCGCAGGGCGGCGTCACCGACGCGACCAATGCCGTCATCCTCGATCTCGCGAAGGTGCACGACGCCGCGGGCAATGCCGGCAGCGGCGGCACGGCCTCCGGAAACTACGCCATCGACACGCACGGCCCCGGCGCCGTCGCCATCGCGCTGGACGGCGCCACACTTGCCGGCGGCAAGAGCATCCACGCCACGTTCACGTTCGACGAAGCCGTGCAGGACCTGCCGCTCGCCGCGATCGGCGCGCCGCACGCGCACGTGGCCGGCCTCGCGAAGGCCGACGGCGGCAAGACCTGGACCGCGACCCTGACCGCGGACGGCAGCGGCACCTGGGCCGGCAATGCCGTCTCCGTCGACCTGACGCAGGTGAAGGACCTGGCCGGCAACGCGGGCAGCGGCACCTTCACCGGCGCGGCCTACGCCGTCGACACGGAAGGCCCGACCGCCACACTGGCGCTGGACAGCACGACCCTGCACGGCGGGAGCAGCGCCACGCTGACGATCCGGTTCAGCGAAGCGGTGACGGACCTGACCGCGGCCGCGCTGCAGGCCCCGAACGCGACGCTCACGAACCTGCAGCATTCGGGCGACGGGCTGACGTGGACGGCCACGCTGACGCCGGCGAGCGGCATCGAGAATGCGGTGAATACCGTGACCCTCGACCTCGCGAAGGTGCACGACGCGCTCGGCAACGCGGGCAGCGCCAAGGCGACCTCCGACAACTACGCCGTCGACACGCAGGGCCCGACCGCTACGCTGGCGCTGGACAGCACCGTGCTGCACAGCGGCGGCGGCGCCACCCTGACGATCCGGTTCAGCGAAGCCGTGACGGACCTGACGGCGGGCGCGCTGCAAACACCCAACGCAACGCTCACGAACCTGAAGCATTCGAGCGACGGATTGACGTGGACGGCCACGCTCACCCCGCAGGGCGGCGTGACCGAGGCGGACAATGCGGTCAAGCTCGACCTCACGAAGGTGCACGATGCGCTCGGCAACGCCGGCCGCGACAGCGCCATCTCGACCGCCTACAAGGTCGACACCGTGGCGCCGACCGTGACCCGCATCGATCTCGACAACACGAACCTGGACGCCACCCACGGCGCCACGCTGACCATCCGCTTCAGCGAAGCCGTGGCCGGCCTGGACACGGACGCCATCAGCGCGCCGCACGCGGCCGTCAGCGGCCTGCACATGGCGGACGGCGGCCTGACGTGGACCGGCACGCTGGCCAGCAACGACCTGGCGCCCAGCAGCGGCAACGTGCTGTCCGTCGACCTGACCAGGGTGCACGACCTGGCCGGCAACGCGGGCAGCGGCAGCGCCCAGTCGGAGGGCTATGCGGTCGCGGGCATCGCCAACACGCTCGCCATCGCCCTCGACGGGACGAGCCTCGACGCGGCCCACACGATCCAGGCCACGTTCACGTTTACGCAGGCCGTGCCGAACCTGCCCCTGGCCGCGATCTCGGCGCCGCATGCGAGCGTCTCGAACCTGGTGGGCAGCGCAGACGGCAAGACCTGGACCGCGACGCTGTCGGCCAACGGCAGCGGCGACTGGACCGGCAACGTCGTCGGCGTGGACATGAGCAAGGTGCTGGACGCGAACGGCCATGCCGGCACCGGCAGCGCGTGGAGCGCCCCATACGCGGTCGACACGATCGGCCCCGCCGGCGCGACGATCCTGCTTGCCGCCGGCATGCTGAACGCGGGCGGCACGATGGACGTGACCTTCGCGTTCGCCGAGAGCGTGGGCACGCTGCCGGCAACCGCGATCAGCGCGCCCGGTGCCACCGTGAGCAACGTGCACGCGGCCGACGACGGCAAGACGTGGATGGCGACGTTGACGGCCCAACCCGGCGTGGAGACGGGCGGCCTGCACGTCGTGCTCGACCTGGCCCAGGTCGTCGACGCCCACGGCAACCGGGGCGGCGGCTCCGTGGCCAGCACGGCCGCGTACGCGATCGACAGCAAGGCGCCCGTGGTGGCGGACATCCTGTTCGACGACACGACGATCGGCCCGTCGCACGGCATCGGCTTTTCGATCTCGTTCTCGGAAAGCGTGAGCGGCCTCACGGCCGCCGCGCTGCAGGCCCCGCACGCGACCGTGAGCGGCCTGGCGATGGCGGACGACGGCAGGACGTGGACCGGCACCCTGAACGCCGAGGCCGGCGCCGAGAGCAGCACGGGCAACCAGCTGCGCGTGGACCTGACCCAGGTGCATGACGCGGCCGGCAACGCGGGCAGCGGCAGCGCGGCGTCGCTGTCGCACTACAGCGTGAACACGGATGCGCTCACCGCCACCGTCGCGCTGGACGGCGGCGCGCTGGTCAGCGGCGGCAGCGTCGGTCTCACGGTGCGCTTCTCGGCGGCGGTGACGGCGCTCGACGCCGCGGCCCTCGACACGCCGCACGCCGCGCTCACGAACCTGCACCACTCGGACGACTACCGGACGTGGTATGCGACCCTGTCCGCGGCCGACGCGGGCATCGTCGACAACACCAATACCGTCGGCGTCGATCTGACGAAAGTGCACGACACGCTCGGCAACGCGGGCAGCGGCACGGCCAGCTCCGGCAACTACACGTACGACACGACGGTGGCGGCCTATATCTCCGGGATCTACATCAGCGACCAGGGACCGTACGAGGACGACGGCATCACGAACAGCGACGGCGATTCCGTTGCTGGCTATTTCATCGGCTCGCTGACCGGCACCCAGCACGTGAAGGTCACGCTCGACGGACAGGACGTCGAGGTGGTTGTGAACTCACCGGAGGGCAGTCTGACGTACTGGTATAACCAGACCGATGCCCGCCTGTCCCCGGGCGTGCACACGTACACCGCGAGCATCGTCGACGCCGCCGGCCATGCCAGCGCCACGGTGTCGAAGCAGTTCACGATCGACCTGACGGCGCCGAACGTGACCAGTTCGCCCGACGGCAGCACGGCGTTCGACATCGCGGGCGACCTCGTCCTCACGTTCGACAAGCCCGTGTACTGGACGAACGGAGAGAGCAGCTCCGACGGCGTGCAACTGTACGACCACGACGGCGCCAGCATCTACATCGGCCTGACGGAAGCGAACTTCTCGAGCGACCACAAGACCCTCACGCTCGCTGCGGACGAGCTGCACCTCGGCTCGGGCAACGACTATTCCCTCTACCTGCCCTACGCGCTGACCGACCTGGCCGGCAACCAGGTGGCGGAGCACAGTATCGTCTTCCACACGGCCGGCACCTACGTCGACGTGACGGCGCCGCGGGCGATGAACCTCCGGGCCGACGTGAGCGGAGGCGACTACGGCGTCGGCGCAACCATCGGGATCCGCGTGACGTTCAGCGAACCGGTCGACGTGCGCGGCGACCCCGGCCTCGAACTCAACAACGGCGCCGTGGCCCGGTTCCGCGGCATGAGCGACGACCACCGCAGCGCGCTGTTCGAGTACACGGTGGCGGCCGGCGACAACGACGTGGGCGGTCTGAACTTCGTCACGAAGGACAACCTGGCGGACCATTTCGCGGACGGCGCCGGCAACGTGCTCGACCTCGCGCACATCACGTACGGCTCCCTCGGCGACTCCGACGGCTACGGCGGCACGATCCGGATCGACACGCACGCCCCGGACGCCCTGCCCGCGCCGACGCTCGCCGCCGCATCCGATACCGGCACCGCCGGCGACAACGTCACGAGCGTCGTGGCGCCCACCTTCACGGGCAGCGGCGCCGATGGCTGGGCCCAGATCGAACTGTACGTGGGCGACCGCCTGGTCGGCAGCGGCTGGGCCGACGGCAACGGCCACTGGAGCATCGACGACGTCCTGCTGGGCACCAACGGCACCTACACGGTCAAGGCCGTCCAGTACGACGCCGCGCACAATGCGAGCGCGCCGTCGCAGCCGCTGACGATCACCGTCGCCGGCTCGACCGCCGCGGGTGCGACGTTCGCGCCGGGCTCCGACAACGGCCTGTCCTCCAGCGACACCATCACGAGCTTCGCCGCGCCGGGACTGACGGGCACCGTGGCCGCCGGCACCGAGGTGACAGTGTGGGACGGCGACAAGATCCTGGGTTCCACCACCGCCGGCGACAACGGCGTATGGCAGTTCTCGCCCCTGTGGGACCTCGCGAACGGCCAGCACACGATCACGCTGGAACTGCAGGATACCGGGGGCAACGTGACGCCGCGCGACCTGTCGGTCCCGTTCACGTTCACGGTCGACGCCATCGAACCGGACGCCCCGGGCCAGCCGGTACTGGCGGCGGCGAGCGACACGGGCGTCTCGTCCTCCGACGGCATCACGAACGACACGATGCCCACGCTGACCGGCCTTGCTGCCGAAAGCGGCGGCCGGATCCTGGTCTACGACGGCGCGTCCCTCGTGGGCGGGGCCGACGTCGGCAATAACCGGAGCTGGACGGTCACGCTCGGCGGCGGCGGGCCGCTCACGGACGGCGTGCACACGTTCACCGTGGTCCAGGAAGATGCGGCCGGCAACCAGGGCGCCGCATCCGCGCCGTTGTCGGTCACGATCGACACGACGGCACCGACGGTGGCATTGACCCAGTCGACCAGCAAGGCGGGGGCGAACTGGCACAGCCTGACGTTCAGCGAAAAGATCGTGTTCGCGCAGAACGGCACGGTCGACGTGCTCGACAGCGGCAATCACGGGCGCTCGCACCACGCGTGGGACGTGTTGACCAACTGGGACATCGCGCACGGGAACACGCTGGAACTCAACCTGGGCACGCTGCACGGCGTCTACCACCTCACGGTGAACGGCAGCGCGATCGAGGACGTGGCGGGGAACGTCGCCATCATCGGCAACTCCACCTTCGACGTCGGACTGACGGCCTGACGTCTCGACCCTACGCCGTTCCCGCGAAGGCGGGATGCCGCTCTGCGTCATCCCCCCAAGTCTTGCTTGCGTCGCCGCAGCTTGACGAACTTGGGCCCCGGCCTTCGCCGGGGCGACGGTTTCAAGCCGGCCACTCCAGCGCGCGGCCGCTTGCGAAGCTGCGTGCTGCTCCCGTGAGAGGATCGTCGAACGCGATGGACCGCGCCAGCAGTTGCAGCGGCGCGGAGAAATCGTCGCCCTTGCACGGCAGCGCGACGGGATAGAAGGCGTCGTTCAGGATCGGCACGCCCAGCGACGCCATGTGCAGGCGCAGCTGGTGCTTGCGGCCCGTGTGCGGATGCAGGCGGTAGCGCGCGACGTCGCCGCGCGTTTCCAGCAGCTCGACGAACGTCTCGGAATTCGCCTCGCCCTCTTCTTCCCGCATCACGAAGAACTTGTCGCCGTCGACCATGCGGCTCCGGTAGGTGAACGGGAAGTCGCGCCCGTGCAGCACCGGTGCCAGCGCCTCGTACACCTTGCGGATGCTGCGCTTCTGGAACATCGACTGGTACGTGCCGCGCGTGGCCAGGTTGTGCGAGAAGATGACGACGCCGGCCGTCTCGCGGTCGAGGCGGTGGATCGGCGTCAGGTGCGGCAGGTCGAACTTCTGTTTCAGCCGCACGAGCAGGGTCTCGCGCAGGAAGCGCCCCGTCGGGATCATCGGCAGGAAGTGCGGCTTGTCGACGACGAGCAGGTGCTCGTCCTGGAAGATCACGCTTTCCTCGAACGGAATCGGCGTCTCGTGTTCCAGCTCGCGGTAATACCAGATGCGCATGCCCTGGCGTACGTGGCTTTCCGCCTGCAGCGGCGTGCCCTGCGCGTCGACGACGTCGCCGCGGACGAGGCGCTCGGCCCAGGACGGGCCGGCGATGGCGGGAAAACGCGCCTCGAGGAAGGCCAGCATGCCGCCGGTCCGGGTTTCCGTGATCCACAGATAGCTGGGCGCCACGCCGTCCCGCACCGGCAGCGGCACGACGGCGTTGGCCGCGGCCTGGTGGCCCTTCCTGACGAATCGTGCCATCCCGCCTCTTAACGCTGCGCGACGTTGCTGCGGTAAGGCGGCAACCGGTTGACCGACACGCCCTTGCTGCGCGCATACAGCGGCAGCAGCACGTTCATGTGGCTGTCGATCTGCTCGATGCGCTCGCTGCCGCCCGGGTGCGTGGACAGCAGCTCGATCGGCGCGCCGCTCTGGTTCAGCGCCGCCATCTTGTTCCACAGCGCGATGCCGGCGCGCGGGTCGTAGCCGGAGCGCGCGGCGATGTCCAGGCCCACGAGGTCGGCCTCGCGTTCCTCGTCGCGCGAGAATTTCAGCACGAGGAGCTGGCCGGCCGCGTTGGTCGCGCCGCGCACGTCCACGCCGAGCCAGGCCGACAGCGCGGCGCCGCCCAGCTGGCTCGCGAGGCCCGTCGCCGCCGCCTTGCTCTGGCGGTCGCGCCCGTGCTCGCGCAGCGCGTGCGCGATCTCGTGGCCCATCACGGCCGCGATCTCGTGGCCCATCACGGCCGCGATCTCGTCGTCCGTGAGGCGCAGCTTGTCGATGATGCCCGTGTAGAACGCGATGCGCCCGCCCGGCATGCAGAACGCGTTCACCTCGCCGGACTGCAGCAGGTTGACCTGCCACTTCCACTGCTGCGCATCCGGGTTCCAGCGCGCCGTGTTCGGGATGATGCGTTTCGCGATGGCGCGCAGGCGCTGCACGCGCGGGTCGGATTCCGGCACGAGCGCGCCTTCCTGCTTCGCCTTGCTCATCAGCGCCAGGTATTGCTGGGCCGACTGCTGGTTGATGGCTTCCTCGGGCGCCGCGATGTCGCGCCACACGCCGCCGATCGAATTGCGTTTCAGTGGCTTGACGGCGATGCCGTCCTGCACGACCTGGTCCTGGTTCGGGCGGTCGTCCTGGGCAGCCGTGGCGACCGCGCCGTGCGTGGCGGCGGAGAGGGCAAGCAATACGGCCGCGCCATGCTTGTAGAGTCGATTCATGGTGTTCTCCTGCTGGGTTCTGGACACATGATGCCCGCGCCGCGTTCGTAAGTACAACACGATACGCATAAGCGGGCAGCGACTTGTCAGGCCTTGCTCACGAGATCGCGCTTGCGCAGGCGGAACACCGCCAGGCTGCCGCGCAGGTTCGGCAGGAACGACACCGGCTTGCCCTCGGCCAGCGCGACGTATTCCAGCACTTCGAGGCCGCATTTCTCGGCCAGTTCCTTGAAATCGTAGATCGTCGCGCAGCGCAGGTTCGGCGTATCGAACCACTGGTAAGGCAGGGTGCGCGACACCGGCATGCGTCCTTTCAGCAGCGCCACGCGGTGCGGCCAGTACGCGAAGTTCGGGAACGACACGATCGCTTCCTTGCCCACGCGGACGATGTCGCGCAGGCGCGCCTCCACGTGCTGCATCATCTGCAGCGACGACAGGCACAGGACCATGTCGAACGCGTCGTCCGCGAACAGGTCGAGGCCCTGCTCCATGTCGTGCTGGATCACGCTGATGCCGCGCTGCGTGCTTTCCAGGACCTTGTCGTCGGCGATCTCGACGCCATAGCCGGTGCAGCGCTTGGCCTGCTCCAGGTAGCGCAGCATGGTGCCGTCGCCGCAGCCGACGTCCAGCACGTGCGCGCCGTCGCCCACCCAGTGGGCAATGAACGCGAGGTCGGACCGCAGGGTCAGGTCTTCGTATTTCATGCCGCCTCCTTCTGCTCGCCGGCGATGCGCTCGAAGTAGGCACGGACGATATTCATGTAGCGCACGTCTTCGAGCAGGAAGGCGTCGTGGCCGTGCGGCGCGTCGATCTCGGCATAGGTCACCTTGCGGCGGTTGGCCAGCAGCGCTTCCACGATCTCGCGGCTGCGCTCCGGCGAGAAGCGCCAGTCCGTCGAGAACGACGCGACGAGATATTGAGCCTGCGTGTTTTCCAGCGCCTTGGCGAGGCTGCCGCCATGCTCGCGCGCCGGATCGAAATAGTCGAGCGCCTTGGTGATCAGGAGGTACGTGTTGGCGTCGAAGTATTCCGAGAACTTGTCGCCCTGGTAGCGCAGGTACGATTCGATCTCGAAGTCGATGCCGAAGTCGAATTTGTAGTCGTTCCTCTCGGCCGCGTTGCGCAGCTTGCGGCCGAATTTTTCCGCCATGTCGTCGTTCGACAGGTACGTGATGTGGCCGACCATGCGCGCCACCTTCAGGCCGTTCTTCGGCACGACGCCGTGTTCATAAAAATCGCCGCCGCGGTAGTCCGGGTCGGTGAGGATCGCCTGGCGCGCCACGTCGTTGAACGCGATGTTCTGCGCCGAGAGTTTCGGCGTGGACGCGATCACGATGCAGTGGCGCAGGCGCTCGGGGAACATGATGCTCCACGCGAGGGCCTGCATGCCGCCCAGCGAACCGCCCATCACGGCCGCGAATTGCCGGATGCCGAGACGGTCGGCCAGCAGCGCCTGCGCAGCGACCCAGTCTTCCACCGTCACGACGGGGAACGTCGCGCCGTACGGTTTTCCCGTGGCCGGATTCGTGTGCATCGGGCCCGTGGACCCGAAGCAGGAGCCGAGGTTGTTGACGCCGATGACGAAGAAGCGGTCGGTGTCGACCGGCTTGCCCGGCCCCACCATGTTGTCCCACCAGCCCGCGCTCTTCGGCTGGTCGGCGTAGTGGCCGGCGACGTGGTGCGACGCGTTCAGCGCGTGGCAGATCAGCACCGCGTTCGATTTGTCGGCATTCAGCGTGCCGTACGTTTCATACATCAGCGTGTAGTCGCCGATCGCCGCGCCGCTTTGCAGGCGCAACGGTTCGGCGAAGTGCATCGCCTGGGGGGAGACAATTCCGATCGATCCCATGAAGACTCTTAAGTTGTAACTAGACGGACTGCAGCTGCTCCACCGCTTCGGCGATGGCCGCCGGTTCCATCGCGCGCAGGATGCGCTTGGTGCGCGGCACGAGCCGCGCCAGGTCGCTGGACAGGATTTCCTGCTTGACGGCCAGGAGCTGGGCCGGATGCATCGAGAACTCGCGCAGGCCCATGCCCAGCAGCAGGCGCGTGAGCTTGACGTCGCCCGCCATCTCCCCGCACACGGCGACGTCGATGCCGGCCTTGTGCCCGGCCTCGATCGTCATCGCGATCAGGTTCAATACCGCCGGGTGCAGCGGATTGTACAGGTGCGCCACCTCGTAGTCGACGCGGTCGATCGCCAGCGTGTATTGAATCAGGTCGTTGGTGCCGATGGACAGGAAGTCCAAACGCTTGACGAACATCGGCAGCGCCAGCGCGGCGGCCGGGATTTCGATCATCGCGCCGACTTCCACCGCCTCGTCGTACTTGATGTTCTGCTCGCGCAGCTGGGCCTTGGCCTGCTCGATCATGCCGAGCGTCTGGTCGATCTCGAACGCGTGCGCCAGCATCGGGATCAGGATGCGCACCTTGCCGAATGCCGACGCGCGCAGGATCGCGCGCAGCTGCGTGAGGAACATCTGCGGCTCGGCGAGGCAGTAGCGGATCGCGCGCAGGCCCAGTGCAGGGTTCAGCGCCGTGTGTTCGGTCTGGTCGAGCGGCTTGTCCGCGCCCACGTCGAGCGTGCGGATCGTGACCGGACGGCCCTTCATCGCCAGCACGGCCTTGCGGTACTGCTCGAACTGCTCGTCCTCGCCCGGCACTTTCAAACCCTGCGCGCCGCGGCCCATGAACAGGAATTCGGAACGGAACAGGCCCACGCCGACGGCGCCCGCCTCCAGCGCCGGGCCGCAATCGTCCGGCAGCTCGATGTTGGCGAGCAGCGTGATCGGCGTGCCGTCCTTCGTCACGGCCGGCGTCTTCTTGAGCTTGAGGAGGCGTTTTCTCGCCTTCATCAAATTGGCCTGGCGCGCGCGGTACTGCTCCATCACGAGCGCGCTCGGATTGCAGATCACGACGCCGGCATCGCCGTCGACGATCACCCAGTCGTCCTGCTCGATCAGGCGCGACGCCTGGCTCATGCCGACGGCGGCCGGGATGTCGAGGCTGCGCGCGACGATCGCCGTGTGCGAGTTCTGGCCGCCCACGTCCGTGACGAAGCCGACGAACGAGCGGTCGCGGAACGCGAGCATGTCGGCCGGCGAGATGTCGTGCGCGACGACGATCATCTGCGGCTGGAAGTGGTCTTCGCCGACCGGCGGCGGGGCCGGCAGCGCGGTCCCCATCAGCACCTTCAGCACGCGCTCGGCCACCTGCTGGATGTCCTGCTTGCGCTCGCGCAGGTACTCGTCCTCGATCTCGTCGAACTGCGCGGACAGCTCGTCGATCTGCGTGACGAGCGCCCATTCCGCGTTGTAGTGGCGCGAACGGATGATGTCGAGGGGCGCCTCCGAGATCATCGGGTCGGACAGGATCAGCACGTGCACGTCGATGAACGCGCCCAGTTCCGTCGGCGCTTCCTTCGGCAGCTCGGTCCACAGCTCCTGCAGGTTGCGGTGCACTTCGGCGATCGCATCCTGCAGGCGCTTCACTTCCGCCTCGACCTGCTCTTCCGGCACGAGGTAGTGCTTGACGTCGAGCGCGGCCGGCGTGAGCAGGTGCGCACGCCCGATCGAGATCCCGCGCGAGACCGGAATGCCGTGCAGTGTGAACGATGCCATGGAAATTCCCAGATGACGGCCTCGGCTATCCGGCATTACTCGCCTTCGCCGAATTTATCGTTGATGAGGCCGGTGAGCGCGGCGATGCAGTCCTGTTCGTCGGGGCCGTCCGCTTCCAGCGTCACCTTGGCGCCCTTGCCGGCGGCCAGCATCATGACGCCCATGATCGACTTGGCGTTGATGCGGCGACCGTTGCGGGTGAGCCAGACGTCGCTCTGGAACTTGGCGGCCAGCTGGGTGAATTTGGCGGATGCGCGGGCGTGAAGGCCCAGCTTGTTGATGATCTCGAGTTCCTGTTGAATCATATTTTAATTGTCGTTTCTCTCGTTCATCTGTCCGGTCAGGTGCCGACCCGGATGCGGTTGTCGACCCGGACGGCGCCGTTCTGCGCGCCGGCCAGGGCCATCTCGACCACGACGTCCAGCGTGTCGCGCCGGTACGTGATCGCGCGCAGCAGCATCGGCAGGCTGATGCCCGCGATGACTTCCACGCGCCCGGCCTCGGCCAGCGTGTTGCAGCAGTTCGACGGCGTGCCGCCCTTGATGTCGGTGATGACCAGCACGCCATCGCCTTCGTCCAGGCGCTGGATCGCACTCTTGGCCAGTGCATGGATCTCGTTCGTGTCCTGGTCCGCCGTCACGTCGATCGCTTCGAAGCGCTCGGTGGGGCCGCGGAACACGTGCGCGACCGCGGCGATGAATGCCTGGCCCAGCGGAGCGTGGGTCATCAGCAGGATGCCTACCATGTCTTTAATTTCCTGTTACCCGTTTCTCGACGGCGTCGATGAACATCGCCGCAACGTCGAAACCGGTCTGGTCGGTGATCTCCTGGAAACACGTGGGGCTGGTGACATTCACCTCGGTCAGGAAATCGCCGATCACGTCCAATCCTACCAGCAACAGGCCACGGGCCGCCAGAATCGGGCCCAGACTTTCGGCGATCTCGCGGTCGCGCTCGGTCAGCGGCTGCGCGACGCCGGTGCCGCCGGCCGCCAGGTTGCCGCGCACTTCTCCGGCCTGCGGGATGCGCGCCAGCGAGAACGGGACCGGCTTGCCGTCGATGACGAGCACGCGCTTGTCGCCCTTGACGATGGCGGGAATGTATTTCTGCGCCATGATCGTGCGCGCGCCGTTTTCCGTCAGCGTCTCGATGATGGAGCCGAGGTTCAGGCCATCGTCCTTGACGCGGAAGATGCCGGCGCCGCCCATGCCGTCCAGCGGCTTGAAGATCACGTCGCCGTGTTCGGCGTGGAAGGCGCGCAGGCGCGTGCCGGACGACGACACGAGCGTGGGCGACGTGAACTGGCTGAACTGGGCGATGGTCAGCTTTTCGTTGTGGTCGCGGATCGCCGAGGGTTTGTTGAACACGCGCGCGCCCTGGCGCTCGGCCAGTTCCAGCAGATACGTGCCGTACACGTATTCCATGTCGAACGGCGGGTCCTTGCGCTCGATGACGGCGTCGAACGCGGACAGGGGCACGGTATCGGTGTCGCCTTCGCGGTACCAGTCGTCCGGGTCGCCGGTCAGCTGGATCTCGGTGGCCTCGGCCGTCACGACGCCCTCTTCCAGCACCAGGTGGCGCTGTTCGAAGGCATAGATCCGATGGCCGCGCCGCGCCGCTTCGCGCATCATCGCGAACGTCGAGTCCTTGTAGATTTTGAAGCCGGACAGCGGATCGGCGAGAAAAGCGATTTTCATGATGGTCCCAATGAAGGCAATGCCACGATTTTAGCCGGAAACGCGGATGTACGCGGAAAGGCGGCCGCGTCCGGCGGACGAGTTATCGGGGCATCTTCCTGTTGGCAAAACGTCATCTATTCAATCTGCATTTGCGAACCGTCAAACGTGCCGTCGGACCAGTTGGGAAGATGCGACGCAGGAGGGCACTATGAGCGACCAAGCCGAGCAGGAACGCATCAACCAGGTCTATCGCCAATGGACTGGCGGCGCCGCGTTGGCGAAACACGCCTGGCACCGGCCCGACATCGTCCGCCAGGCCGCGGCGCGGGCGCGCGTGCTGGCCGACCTGCTGCCGCTGACGGTGGGCCGCGACCTGTCCGCCGTGCGCGCGCTGGACGTCGGCTGCGGCGGCGGCGGCTTCCTGCGCCAGCTGATCGACTGGGGCGCCACGCCGTCCCACCTCGCCGGCACGGAGCTGCAACCCGACCGCCTGGAGCAGGCCCGGGCCCGCACGGCACCCGGCGTGCGCTGGCACCTGGGCCAGCTCGACATCTTTCCCGACGCGAGCATGGACCTCGTGAGCGCGCACTCGGTGTTTTCGGCGCTCCTGGACGAAGACCTGCGGCGCGGCCTGGCCGCCGAGATGTGGCGCGTGCTGCGTCCGGGCGGCTGGACGATGATCTTCGATTGTCGCTACGGCAGCGCGCGCAACGCCCACGTGCGCAAGGTGACGGACGTCGAACTGCTGCGCTTCTGGCCCGCCGCCAGCCGCCACTACCGCACACTGGTGCTTGCTCCGGCGCTGGGCCGCCCCCTGGCCGCCCTGCCCTGGCTGATTCCGGAAGCGCTGGCGACGGTGCTGCCGCCGCTGCGCTCCCACTTCATCTACATGGCGCGCAAGCCGGAGACGGACCGTATCGTGTGAATCAATAGATTTCCGGATCCGTACGCTCCAGCCGTAGAGTGGGCTCCCCGAGCCCACGCGGATGTTTGCGATATGTTGGCGTCACGCTCCAGCCGCAGCCAATGACATTAATAGATTTCGGGATCCGGATCGGTCCGCTCCAGCTCCAGCGACGCCGCCAGCAACGCAAGACGCGCCACCACGCCGTACACATAGAACCGGTTCGGCGCGGCGGTGCCCGGCTTGGCCTTCAGGTCCGGCACGGCGTGCTGCTGCGCGAACGCGAGCGGCACGTATTGCGAGCCCGGCGCGTTCAGGTTCTGATCAACGCCGCGCTCGGCATGCACGCGGTAGAAGCCGCCGACGACGTAGCGGTCGATCATGTACACGACCGGCTCCGCCACCGCGTCGTTGATCGACTCGAACGTGGGCACGCCTTCCTGGATCATCACGTCGGTGACGGTGACGCCATCCTTGATGACCGACATCTTGTTGCGCTGCTTGCGGTTCAGGTCCTTGACCTCGCTCGCATCCTTGACGGTCATGATGCCCATGCCGTACGTGCCGGCATCCGGCTTGACGATGACGAAGGGTTTCTGGTCCTTCATCCCGTATTCCTTGTACTTCTTCTTGATCTTCGACAGCAGCGCCGACACGTTATCGGCCAGGCATTCCATGCCCACGTCTTCCTGGAAATCGACCTCGCCGCATTTGCTGTGCAGCGGGTTCACGAGCCACGGGTCGATGTCGATCAGCTTGCCGAACTTCTTGGCGACCTCGTCGAACGCCTTGAAGTGATTGCTCTTGCGGCGCACGGCCCAGCCGGCGTGCAGCGGCGGCAGCAGCGACTGCTCGTGGACGTTTTCGAGGATGCTCGGGATGCCGGCGGACAGGTCGTTGTTCAGCAGGATCGTGCACGGGTCGAAGTCGGCCAGGCCCACGCGGCGGCCGTTGGGCGAGCGCACGAGCGGTTCCACGACCAGCATGTTCCCGTCCGGGAGCGCGAGCGGCGTCGGCTCCGTCACCTCGGGCGACAGCGAGCCCAGGCGCACGTGCAGGCCCGTCTGGCGGAAGATCTGCATCAGGCGCTGCACGTTCTGCAGATAGTACGGGTTGCGCGTATGGCTTTCCGGGATCAGCAGCAGGTTGCGGGCGTCCGGGCAGTATTTGTCGATCGCGGCCATGGCGGCCTGCACCGTCAGCGGCAGCATCTCGGTCGACAGGTTGTTGAAGCCGCCCGGGAACAGGTTCGTATCCACCGGCGCCAGCTTGTAGCCGGCATTGCGCAGGTCCACCGAGCAGTAGAACGGCGGCGTGTGCTCCTGCCACTCGAGGCGGAACCAGCGTTCGATGGCGGGCGTGGCTTCGAGGATCTTCTTTTCCAGGTCCAGCAGGGGACCGGTCACGGCGGTGGCAAGGTGGGGAACCATAAAAATGACGTCCTTCGGGCTTCTTGGCGATATGGTAAGCCGAGATTGGGGTGTTCGAACGTTTTTTAAAGACCTATATTCAATTAGGAAATAAAAAAGCGCCCCGGAGGGCGCTTTAGCGTATTAGCAACCTGGCAATCAGGAGTGATAAGCCTGCTCGCCGTGGCTCGTGATGTCCAGGCCTTCGCGCTCTTCTTCCTCCGGGACACGCAGGCCGACGACGACGTCGACGATCTTGTAGGCGATGAACGAGACGATGGCCGACCACAGGATGGTGGTGCCGACGGCTTCCGCCTGCACGAGGACCTGGTGGCCGATCGAGTACGGGTCGGCGGACATCTTGTTGGTGACGTAGTCGAAGATGCCCTGGCCGCCCAGTTGCGGTGCCGCGAACACGCCGGTCAGCAGCGCGCCCAGGATACCGCCCACGCCGTGGACGCCGAACACGTCCAGCGAGTCGTCGGCGCCGATCATGCGCTTCAGGCCGTTCACGCCCCACAGGCAGACGATGCCGGCGACGAGACCGATGACCAGGCCGCCCATCGGACCGACGAAGCCGCAGGCCGGGGTGATGGCGACGAGGCCGGCGACGGCACCCGAGGCGCCACCCAGCATCGACGGCTTGCCCTTGGTGATCCACTCGCCGAAGACCCACGACACGGTTGCGGCGGCGGTGGCCAGCAGGGTGTTGACGAAGGCCAGCGCGGCGACGTCGCCCGCTTCCAGGGCCGAACCGGCGTTGAAGCCGAACCAGCCCACCCACAGCAGCGAGGCGCCGATCATGGTCATGGTCAGCGAGTGCGGGGCCATCGATTCACGGCCGTAGCCGACGCGCTTGCCGATCAGGATCGCACCGACGAGGCCGGCGATAGCGGCATTGATGTGCACCACGGTGCCGCCCGCGAAGTCGAGGGCGCCCTTCTGCCACAGCCAGCCGGCCTTGGCGGTCTCGGCATCGATGGTCGCGGCGGTGAACGCATCCGGACCGGTCCAGAACCAGACCATGTGCGCGACCGGCAGGTAACCGAACGTGAACCACAGCACGACGAACAGCAGCACGGCGGAGAAGCGGACGCGCTCGGCGAACGCGCCGACGATCAGGCCGCAGGTGATGGCCGCGAACGTGCCCTGGAACGCCACGTAGATGAACTCGGGGATGACGACGCCCTTGCTGAACGTGGCCGCGGTCGAGAACGCTCCCTTGACCGGATCCCAGATCCCGTTCAGGAACAGGCGGTCGAAGCCGCCGATGAACGCGGTCTTCTCGGTGAACGCCAGCGAGTAGCCGTAGATGCACCACAGGACGATGATGACCGCGAAGATCATGAACACCTGCAGCAGCACGGACAGCATGTTCTTGGAACGGACCAGGCCGCCGTAGAACAGGGCCAGGCCCGGGATCGTCATCATGATCACCAGCAGCGTGGCGACCATCATCCAGGCGGTGTCGCCCTTCTGCGGGGTCGGTGCGGCAGCCGGCGCAGCGGCCGCTTCCGGTGCGGCGGCAGCGGCGGCTGCCGGGGCGGCCGGTGCGGCGGCGACCGGTGCGCTGGCGGCCGGTGCGGCCGCGGGTGCTGCAGCTTCCGCAGCGGCTGCCGGTTTGGCGGCATCCTGGGCCATGGCCGGGGCGGCTGCAGCCAGCGCCACGGCGACGGATACGCCTGCGATCAGTTTTGTAATGGTGTGGATCATCGGATTCCCCTTACAGCGCTTCGTTGCCGGTCTCGCCGGTACGGATACGGACTACCTGCTCCAGGTTGGAGACGAAAATTTTGCCGTCGCCGATCTTGCCGGTGCGCGCGGCGCTCTGGATGGTGTCGATCACCTGGTCGACGATGGCATCGTCGACCGCTGCCTCGATCTTGGTCTTCGGCAGGAAATCGACGACGTATTCCGCGCCACGGTAGAGCTCGGTATGGCCCTTCTGGCGACCGAAACCCTTCACTTCCGTCACGGTGATACCCTGGACGTTGATTTCCGAGAGGGCTTCACGCACCTCGTCGAGCTTGAAGGGTTTGATGATGGCGGTGATCATTTTCATGTGATTGCCTCTTCAGAAAGTTTTTGAAACCGTGAGCAGGGCCGCGGACTTGCCCAGGTTTTCCGCGGACGGGCTCACGTACGCGCTGGTGTCGGCCTTGATCCAGGACAGGGCCACGGAGCAGATGCCCAGGTCCTTGGTGACGCCGAGCTTGTAGTCGGTGTACGAGAACGAACCGTTGTGGCGCACGTTCTGGCGGCCGGCGTGCAGGTTCAGCGTGAAGCCGCTGCCGACGTCGACGTTGGCGCCGATGTCCAGGTAGCCGCTGCCCTTGCTGTCGGCCGTGCCGAACAGGTTCGTCAGCGAATGCGAGTACTTGACGTACGCCGGGCCGAAACCGAGCTGGCCGTACAGTTCGAACGTGTTGGCATTCGGATGCAGGCCATTGCTCGGGTAGAAGTAGTACAGGCCGCCGACGTCATAGGTGATGTCGCCCGTGAGGTTGCCGCGCTTGCCGCCGTACAGATCCCACTCGACGTCGCCGCTGCCGCCCAGGTCCTTGGTCCACTTGATGGTGGACAGCCAGGTGCCCGCGTACAGGCCGGTCGGGTTGTGCGTGTAGTCGGCGCCGCCCTGCAGTGCGGGGTCGAGACGGGACTGGGAAATGCCGCGGTAGCGATAATCGCTCGTGACCGCCGCGTTGAAACTCACTTCATTGTCCGGCTTTTGCTCTTCGGCGCCGGCCAGCCCGATGTGAAGGCTCCACAGGCTTGCTGCGAGTACTGCGGCGTGGGACCAGTTGCTGTTACGACGCTTCATACGACACTCCCTTTAGTTGAACATGTTCTTGGGTTGCGGTTTACAATCCGGGATTGCGACCTCTTATGGTTAATGGTTGATTAGCAGGATGCGTGCCACCCCCATGCCGGGCGGGTTCCCGCTTGTTTTTCACCCCTTCCGCCCCCAGTTTTTTACTTTCAAAATACAAACGGGACCAGGACGCGTGCGCCGTCGCGGTGCACGCACCAAATCAGGTATGTACGCACCTTCTTGGTGCAGCATGCCGACTCAAGGACTAGTGTGAAATGAACAATTTTTTCAATGATTTGCAGGGCAAGATCAATCAGGCGATCGAAAACTCGCCCGCCAAGGACATCGAGCGCAACGTCAAGGCGATGATGACCCAGGGCTTTTCGAAGCTGGACCTGGTGACGCGCGAAGAGTTCGACATCCAGGCCCAGGTGCTGGCCAAGACGCGCGCCAAGCTGGAGGCGCTGGAACTGCGCGTGGCGGAACTGGAAGCGAAGCTGGCCGCCACCGACGCCAAGGCTTGACGCCTACGGGCGGCCGCGCACCCTCATCCGCACCTTCGCCCGTGCCATCATCCGCCACAGCGCGAACAAGGCCGCCCCGCCCAGGCTGACCGCAAACACGATCGCCACCATCCAGCCCATCGGATTGGTCAGCCCGAGACTGTCCGCGCCGAAGACGAGCGCGGACGCCAGCGCCACCTGCGCGATCCACACGGCCCGCAGCGGCCGGAACGCGTCGAGATCCCCGCGCTTCCACAGGCGCAGCGCAACCCACGTGACGGGTCCGCACAGCAGGCAGAACAGCACCGCGAGGGCGAGCAGGGTCAGGATCAGTCGGGGCATGCGTGGACAGGAGAAGGCGGAGCCCGCTACATTACCAGACACCTCGCAGACCCGACGCGAAAAAAGTTCGGCATACAGGCCTGTCCCCTCTCAACAGGCATCGTCTCCGCTTGCCTAAGATGAGGCCTCGCCCACCGTCGAAGGAGTCCGATGAGCCTCGCCGTCCTCAGAAGCCGCGCCCTGGCCGGCATGGAAGCACCGGCTGTCAGCGTCGAAGTTCACCTGGCGAACGGCCTGCCGGCGATGAACATCGTGGGGTTGGCGGACGCCGAGGTGCGCGAATCGAAAGACCGCGTGCGCGCCGCGCTGCAGAACTCGGGCTTCGAGGTTCCCAGCCGGCGCATCACCATCAATCTTGCGCCGGCCGAGCTGCCAAAAGAATCCGGACGGTTCGACCTGCCGATCGCGCTGGGCATCCTCGCGGCGTCCGACCAGATCCCATCCGGCGCGCTGGACGGCTACGAATTCGCCGGCGAGCTGTCGCTGTCGGGAGAATTGCGCCCCGTGCGCGGTGCGCTGGCGATGAGCTTTGCCATGCTGCGCCAGCACGCCGACGAGGACACGTCCGCGCGCGCCTTCGTGCTGCCGTGGGCGAACGCGGACGAGGCGGCCCTCGTGACGGACGCCGTCATCTACCCTGCCCGCTCGCTGCTGGACGTGTGCACGCACTTCGCCGCGAAGTCGGACGAGGCGCGGCTCGCGCGCTACCGCCCCGTGCCATCGGCCGATCCGCCCGTGTACCCGGACTTCGCCGACGTCAAGGGCCAGCAGCAGGTCAAGCGCGCGCTCGAGGTAGCGGCCGCGGGCCTGCACTCCGTGCTGCTGATCGGACCGCCGGGCGCCGGCAAGAGCATGCTCGCGTCGCGCTTCCCCGGCCTGCTGCCGCCGCTGCGCGAGGAGGAAGCGCTGGAGACGGCCGCGCTCCAGTCGCTCGCGGGCAGCTTCGCCATCGAACGGTGGAGAAAGCGGCCGTTCCGCAGTCCGCACCACACGAGTTCCGGCGTGGCGCTCGTCGGCGGCGGACAAGTGCCGCGTCCCGGAGAAATTTCGCTCGCCCACCACGGCGTGCTGTTCCTCGACGAGTTGCCGGAGTTCGACCGCAAAGTGCTGGAAGTCTTGCGCGAGCCGCTGGAAACGGGCGCCATCACGATCTCGCGCGCCGCGCGCCAGGCCGACTTCCCCGCCAGTTTCCAGTTGATCGCGGCGATGAATCCATGTCCGTGCGGCTGGCTCGGCCACCCGTCGAGCAAGTGCCGCTGCACCACGGACGCCGTGCAGCGCTACCAGGACCGCATCTCCGGCCCCCTGCTCGACCGCATCGACATCCAGGTGCCCGTGGCGGCCATGACGCCGGACACGATGGCGCAACTGGCCGACGGCGAGCCCAGCGCCGCCATCGCCGCGCGCGTCACGCAGGCGCACGCGCGCCAGTTGTCTCGCCAGGGCAAGGCCAACCGGAAGCTGACGACGCGCGAGATCGACCACCACTGCCACCTGGACACCGCCGCCGCGCGCCTGCTGGGCGACGCCATGCAGCACCTGCACTGGTCGGCGCGCGCCTATCACCGCGTGCTGAAGGTGGCGCGCACGATCGCCGATCTCGCCGGCGTCGATACGGTCAACGCCCAGCACGTGGCCGAGGCGATCCAGTACCGGCGCGGCTTATGTGACCATTAAGCGGCGACCACTAATCCACGCGCCTGCCGGCGCCGCTCGATGACGAGCACGAGCACCAGGGCCAGCACCTCGAAACTGCCGCCGACCCAGCCCACGACACCGGGCGACGCATGCGCCACCGTGAACCCGCCCGCCAGCACGCCCAGCGAGAAGCCGGCGTACTGGAACGATGCGTTCAGCGACAGCACGACGGGCGCCAGCGCCACGCCGCCGCGGTTGACGAGGCTGTTCTGCTGGGCCGGATAAAAGCCCCACGTGGCGAGGCCCCACAGCACGACACCCGGCAACAGCAGGCCGAGCGGCCAGTGACCGAAGCCGGCCATCGCGGCGAGGTAGTAGAACGACGCGGCCAGCAACAGCAGCGCGGGCACGACGACGTTGAAGGATCCGAAACGGTCCGTCGCGCGTCCGCCCACGGCCAGGCCGACGGCGGCGTCGAGTCTCGCCTTCAGGCTGACGGGCGGCGCGCCGGCACCGAGCGACTTCGGCAGGCCGATCGCTAGTGCCACGGCGGCGAAAGCAGGCCCGCGATCATGAAGCTGTCGGTGCCGATGGCGAAGGTGCCCAGCGCCAGCGTGAAGAGAAGGCCTCTGGGCAGGGAGGTGGGTTCGGTGGACATCGTCGACTCCGTTCTGGTTGCCTGATGCAGGCATCTTTTCAGAACGGAGGACGAAGCGTGGGTCCAATAACCCTCGATTCAGGCCATCGGATCCCTATCGAAGGATCAGGCGAGGCCCGTGGTCTGCTGTTCGCGGGCCGCGCGCTTGATGGCCTGGGGCGGCTGGCCGAAGGCGCGCAGGAAGGCGCGGCGCATGCGCTCGGGATCGGAAAAACCGGTCTCGCGCGCGACGACGTCGATCGAGTGGTTGCTGCCCTCGATCATGGCGCGCGCCGCTTCCACGCGCAGCACCTCGATCGCGCGGGCCGGCGACTGGCCCGTCTCGATGCGGAACGTGCGGCTGAACTGGCGCGTGCTCAGGTTGGCCGCCTCGGCCAGCTCGTCCACGGACAGCGGCTTGCGCAGGTGGCGCTTGGCGTACGACAGCGCCTGCTGGATGCGGTCGGACTTCGGCTCCAGTTCCAGCAGCGCGGAGAACTGCGACTGGCCGCCGCTGCGGCGGTGGTAGACGACGAGCTTGCGGGCGATGTTGCGCGACAGCTCGATGCCGTGGTCGCTCTCGACGAGGGCCAGGCACAGGTCGACGCAAGCCGTCATGCCGGCCGACGACCACACCTTGCCCTCGTTGATGAAGATGCGGTCTTCCTCGACGCGCACCTTCGGGTACATGCGCTGCAGGTCGCGCGCCAGCGACCAGTGGGTGGTGGCGCGCTTGCCGTCCAGCAGGCCCGCCTCGGCCAGCAGGAAGGCGCCCGTGCAGATGCTGCCCACGCGGCGCGACTGCACGCCGGCCTGGCGCAGGATCTCGACGAAGCCCGGCGACGACGGACGCCGCGGCGCCATCTGCCCCGCCACGAGCAAGGTGTCGTAGTCGTAGCGCGTGACGGCTTCCGTGAGCACGCTGATGCCCGAGGAACTGGTCATCGCGCCGCCGTGCTCCGACAGCATCGTGACCTCGTACATGGATTCTTCCAGCAAGGTATTGGCCAGTTCGTAGACCGTTGTCGCCATGAGATCCAGGACCTGGAAGCCGGGTGGCAGCAAGAGTCCGATTCTGCGTTTCATGTTGTCCTCAGTGATGATCAGGTTCGCCGGAGAGTCCGGCGCCACAGCGTCTGCTGCAGTGCATGATGGTAATCATACGACAACCGCTCCGGTCCAACCAAAAACAACTGACAAAGTAGATAGGCTTCCGGATATATGTGCATACGCACACTTTGTCCTGATTCGAGGGTTCTTTGTCATTCAGGGCAGACATGTTTGCGCCAACATTGATCCCAGAAGACAACATCTTCCACACCCCTGATAACCAGAACGGAGAATCACCATGCAACTCACGAACAATACCATCTTCATCACCGGCGGTACCTCGGGCATCGGCCGCGGGCTGGCGGAAGCGTTTCATGAACTGGGCAACCAGGTCATCATCGGCGGCCGCCGCAAGGCCCTGCTCGACGAGGTGACGCGCGCCAACCCGGGCATGCGCGCCGTCGAGCTGGACATCGCGGATCCGGCCAGCATCGAACGCGCCGCCGCGGCCCTGATCGCCGAGTATCCCGCGCTGAACGTCCTGATCAACAACGCCGGCATCATGCCGTTCGACGATCCGTCCGGCACGATCGACGACGCCACGGCCGTGTCCACCATCGAGACGAATCTGCTCGGTCCGGTCCGCATGACGTCCGCCCTCGTCGGCCACCTCAAGAAGCAGCCGCGCGCGACGATCATCAACAACACGTCGGTACTGGCCTACGTGCCGATCGCCACGAACGCGGTGTATTCGGCCACCAAGGCCGCGCTGCACTCGTACACGCTGTCGCTGCGCTTCATGCTGCGCGCTACCGGCGTGACGGTGCAGGAAATCGCGCCGCCGTGGGTCAACACCGACCTGATCCACAAAGGCGACGACCCGCGCGCCATGCCGCTGGACGCCTTCATCGCCCAGACCATGCAGGCCCTGGCCACGGACCGCGAAGAAGCGCTGGTCGACATCGCCGTCCCGCTGCGCAACAACGCCGGGCCGGACGAGCACAAGCTGGTCCACGAGTTCAACGCCCACATCGCGGAGAACCCGATCCCGGTCGCCTGAACCGTCCGGCCCTGTTACCATGTCGTCATGACAAGACGACGCTTCGCGGCCCTCGTGGCCGCGCTCGGCCTGCTTCTGGCGGCCTGTTCCCCCAAGTACAACTGGCGCGACTATGCAAGTCCGGACGCGCCCTACCGCGTCATGTTCCCGGCGAAACCGGCGACGTTCACGCGCACCATCGACCTCGACGGCATGCAGGTCGCGATGACGATGACGGCGGCCGAGGTCGATGGCGCGACGTTCGCCGTCGGCGCGGCCGAAGCGCCGGACGCGGCGCGTGCCCAGGCCGCGCTGGAAGCGATGCAACTCGCGCTGGTGCGCAACATCGGCGCCACCGTCACCAGCCAGAAGGCGACCGCGGACACGGACCGCGCCACGCGCGACGTCGACGCCAGCGGCATCCGCAACGGCGAGACCATGCACCTCGTCGGCCACTTCGAGGCGCGCGGCAAGCGCTTCTACCAGGTGATCGCGATCGGCAAGAAGGATGCGCTGCCCGCCGAACAGGTCGAACAATTCATTACGTCTTTCAAACTGCCCTGAGATGAACAGCGAGTCCCCTGCCCTGCGCCTGTCCGGCCTGCGCAAATCCTTCGGCCGGCCCGCCGTCGACGGCCTCGACCTGACCGTGCGGCGCGGCGAACTGTACGCGCTGCTGGGCCCCAACGGCGCCGGCAAGACGACGACCTTGCGCATGGTCACCGGCCTGCTGGCCCCGGATGCCGGCGACGTACAAGTGCTCGGCATCGACCTCGCGCGCGATCCCGCGGGCGCGAAGCGCGGCATGGCCTATCTTCCGGACGACCCGCTGCTGTACGGGAAACTGCGGCCGACGGAATACCTGGAATTCGTCGCCGGCCTGTGGGGCATCCGCGCGCAGGACGCCGAACCGCGCGCGCGCCGCCTGCTCGACTGGCTCGACCTCACGAAGCACGCGCACGAGCTGACGGAAGGGTTTTCGCGGGGGATGAAGCAGAAGCTGGCGCTGGCCGGGGCGCTGATCCACGAGCCCGAGCTCCTGATCCTGGACGAACCGCTGACCGGCCTCGATGCGGCCGCCGCGCGCCAGGTGAAGGACCTGCTCGCGTCGCACGTCGAGCAGGGCGGCACCGTGATCCTGACGACGCACATCCTCGAGGTGGCGGAACGTCTCGCGCAGCGCATCGGCATCATCCGCCAGGGCCGCCTGATCGCCGAGGGCACGCTCGCCGAACTGCGCGAGCGCACGCAGGGCGGCAGCCTGGAAGACGTATTCCTGCACCTGACCGAAGGACAGCCAGGGTGAGTGCCGCGCCCGGAAGCATCCGCTGGCTGCTGGGCCACGAGCTGCGCCTGGCCTGGTATGGCGCGACCATCAACAAGGGCGGCAGGCGGCGTCCGGGCTGGCCCGCCATCGCCGTGTTCGTGATCGGGTTCATCGGATTGCACCTGATCGCGTTCGCGCTGCTGCGCGCACTGGGCCGCGACGGCATGGGCGACGCGCTGCTCGCGATCCCTGTCAGCCTGCTGGTGGTCGTGTGCTCGACCTTCATGCTGTCGAGCAGCCTGCGGGCCTGCGTGCTGGCGCTGTTCGAGCGCGGCGACCTCGATCTGCTGCTGTCGTCGCCCCTGCCCTCGCGCAGCGTCTTCGCGGTGCGCCTGCTCGGCATCGCGGCCGCCACCGCCCTGCCCTACGTGTACCTGGCCGGCCCGTTCGCCAACGTCGCGCTGGTGCTGGGCCATCCCGGCTGGCTCGGCCTGTACGTGACGATCGCCGCCTGCGCGACGCTGACGGCCTGCGCGGGCATGCTGCTGACGCTGGGCCTCGTGCGCGTGCTGGGCGCGCGCCGCACGCGCGTGGTGGCGCAGGTGCTGGGCGCCATCGCGGGCGCGCTGATCTTCCTGCTGTCGCAGGCATATAACTTCACGCGCCATGACGGGACCGTGGGGCCGCGCATCATGGAGATGATGACGCACCAGTCGCTGTTCGGGCCGGACAGCGTGTTGTGGCTGCCCGGCCACGCCGTCCTCGGTGCGCCGCTGCCGCTGCTGGGCGCCGTCCTGCTGGCGGGACTCGCGTTCATGCTGACCCTGGTCCGCACGCACCGCTTCTTCGTCCATGGCCTGCAGCAGGCCGCCGGCATGGGCCGCGTCCGCGCCCGCCCGGCCGGCGCGCTGCGCTTCGGTTTCCGCGCCAGCCTGTTCGACACGGTCGTCATCAAGGAATGGCGCCTGATCGCGCGCGACCCGCACCTGATCGCGCAGGTGCTGCTGCAGCTGGTCTACCTCGTGCCGCTGCTGTTCCTGATCCTGCGCGGCGACTCGGCCGGCCCCGCGCTGGGCGCCGGCCTCACGCTGCTGTGCAGTTCGTTGACGGGTAGCCTGGCGTGGATCGTGATCTCGGCCGAAGATGCGCCCGACCTGCTGCTGTCGGCTCCGGCGCCGCGCCGCACGCTGCAACTGGCCAAGCTGGCGGCGGCGACGATGCCGGCCCTGCTGCTCGTCGCGCTGCCGCTGCTATGGCTCGTCGTGCGCACGCCGCGGACGGGCCTGCTCGTCGCGTTCCCGGTCAGCGCGGCCGTGCTGAGCGCCGGCCTGATCGTGCAGTGGACGGGTCGCCCCGCTCCCCGCAGCGATTTCAAGACGCGCGGCAAGGAAAATTTCCTGTGCACGATGCTGGAACTGGTCAGCAGCCTGTGCTGGGGCGGGCTCGGCTGGCTCCTCGTCGCGCTGGCGGCGGACGGACCGGCCTGGATGCTGCCGGCCGCGGCGGCGGTGCTGGCGGCGGGGCTGCTCGTGCTGCTGCTGGCCCGCGCAATGCGGCGGCGCCCGGTGTGAGAGGTAGCCCACTGACCTCCAGGCCCGACTCGTGATATCGTTGGGCTACTCACAATAGAATGAGACAACTATGTTAATCACCTTTAAATCCAAGGCTTACCCGAACGTCATGATGTACCAGGACCACGCCAAGCGGATCCTGGACCTCCTGCACAAGGACAGTGAACGCGGTGTC
Organism: Massilia sp. GER05; assembly: GCF_052056005.1. NCBI lineage: Bacteria > Pseudomonadati > Pseudomonadota > Betaproteobacteria > Burkholderiales > Oxalobacteraceae > Massilia > Massilia sp. GER05. Next base: position 7,264,899 of record NZ_CP178858.1, read on the forward strand.
ATCACCGCCGAAGAAGCGACGCAAGCCGTCAGACTGCTGGAAAACGAGATCGAAGAAAGCCGGAAGCACCAGGCCACCGACGAGATGGAACAGGACGTCAAGGCCCATCAAGGCGAAGAGGACGCGGAACACCAGCCGATCGAGACCGTGACGTTCTCGACCCGCGCGTTCCCGCTGCTGGAAATGCTGCGCGCCTCGCGCGACCAGCAGACCGACGTGCTCTGGGGCGTCTGACCCCGTCCAATCGGGACGCTTCCCGTTCCAGCGCTTCCGCCACCGGCGCGACGCGGCCCTGGTCCGCGCGTGCCGGCAGGTGGACAGGGTCCTGCAGTTCATACGGCCACTGCAGGGCCACGCCGATGCTCGCTTCCACCTGCATGTCCCCGCTCGCCAGTTTGTACGGACGTACCAGCAGGGTCGAGCAGGACATGCGCTTAATCCTCGGCATTTTTGTCGTAGAAAAGCAAAAAGCCCGCTCAGTGCGAGGATTGGCAGTGCCAATCCGGGCGAGCGGGCTTCGTTTTTCCAAAACGAAAAACCCCGTCGAGATCACTCGACGGGGTTTTCTTAA